>OZ244812.1:0-2932672 GCA_965220205.1 Dehalococcoidia bacterium
CCGCTGGGCGTTCCGCCATCCCGCCAGTGTTTCAACTGCCGGGGTCCACACCCAGGCAGGCAGCCGGCCATCCCCTCCGAGCGGAGGCCGGTGATCTCCTTGACGGCGACCAGCCGGGCCGCGAATTCGTACGGTAGCAAGGGAACAGTGAGAGCGCCTTGGTCTACGATTCCTCCGTCCCTATCTGCTCCTCGCCCTTCGCCATACGGTAGCCGACGCGCGGCTCGGTAAAGATGTACTTGGGGCTGCCCGCGGCGTCGCCCAGCTTGCGGCGGAGGTTCTTTACGGCGGTGCGCACCGGCCGCGAGTCGCCGGAGCTTCCCAGGCCCCAGACCCGTTGCAGCAGATGGTCGTGGGTCAATACCAGACCGGCGTGGACCGAAAGCTCGACGAGCAGCTGGTGCTCGATGGCGGTCAACCGGATCGGCTGTCCGCCCACCGTCACCCTGCGTTCGGCGTAGTCGATGGTCAACTCGCCCAGCACATAGGGTCCCGTGGGTTCGGGCCGGGCGGCGGCCCCCCGCCGGCGCAGAGCCGCCCTGATCCGCGCCGCCAGCTCCGTCGGAGAGAAGGGCTTGACCACATAGTCGGCAGCCCCCGCATCGAAGGCCCTGGCGATGACATCGTCCTGACCGTACACCGACAGGAAGATGACCGGCACGTCGGCAATATCGAAAATGCCCTTCATCAGCTCGATCCCGTCGGTCCCCGGCAGCATCAGGTCCAGCAGCACCAGGTGGGGCTTCTCCTCCTCTATGAGGCGTCCCACCGCTTCCGGGTCGGCGGTCACTATCGGCGCGTAACCCAGCTTGGAGAGGGCGTCGCGGACGAGCCTGAGCGCCTGCGGGTCGTCGTCCACGACGAGTATGCGCTTCTGTCCACGCTCCGACCGCCGCGAGGGGGCGGAGCGCCGGGCGGGTCCGGCTGCCGCGTCAGTCCCGGCCTCCACCACCACCGGAATCGTAAAGGTGAACCGCGCCCCCAGACCTTCTCCGTCGCTCTCGGCCCAGATGCGGCCCCCGTGGGCCTCCACGATCCCCTTGGAGATGGCCAGGCCCAGCCCCGAACCCCCAAGACCGCGCCCCAGGTCCTCGTCGCCGCTCCGGGAGAACTTCCGGAACAGGTGGGGCAGGCGCTCGGCCGACACGCCCCGGCCCTCGTCCGCGACGGAGACCGCGACGTGAATGTCTTCCCGCACGGCGGCCACCCGGATGGAGGACGACTCCGGCGAGTGAGTGGCGGCGTTGGAGAGGAGGTTGCCCAGCACCTGGACGATGCGCCGCCGGTCCGCCATGACCCAGGGCAGGTCCGGCGGCATGTCGATGAGGAGCTGGTTACTGCCCCCTGCGCTCAGGAAAGCATTCCTGGCCTCGTCCACCAGCACGGCCACCTCCGCAGGTCCGGGAGCGACCGGCAGCGTGCCCGTCTCGATCCGCGCCACGTCCAGCAGGTTGCTGATCAGGCCGCGCATCCGGCTGGCCTCTCGTTCGATGATCCGGTGGAACTGGCGCATCTCGGCGGGGTCCAGGTCGGGCTCGTCGTCCAGCAGGGTGGTTGCCGAGCCCCGTATGGAGGCCAGCGGCGTCTGCAGCTCGTGGCTGACCATGCCCAGGAACTCGGCCCGCAGCCGCTCCAGGTCCTCCAGGGGCGTCATGTCCTGTAGGGTCACCACCACCGACTCGACATGACCCTCCTCCGAGTGGATGGGCGTGGCGTTGATGATGGTGGTGACGCTCCGCCCGTCGGGGATCTGGATGACGATCTCCTCGGCGCGCACCGTCTCACCGGTGCTCAGCGCCTGCGCCAGGGGGAACTCCTCCAGGGAAATCTCCCTCCCGTCGGCGCGCCGGAAGGTCAGCACGCCCAGGAGCTGCTCCAGGGGGCGGCCCGGCGTATGCAGGTCGTTGAAGAGCCTTCTCGCCTCCCGGTTCAGCGACGCCAAGGCCCCGGTCGCGGCGTCGAACACCAGGACGCCCACCGGCGAGGTGTTGATCAGGGCCTCCAAATCGGCCCTCGCCCGCTGTTCGTCCCGGTGCCTGCGGGCGTTGACCACGACCATCGTCGCCTGGGAGGCGAACATCACCAGCGTCTCCTCGTCTTCCCGGGTGAACTCCCGGCCGCCTTCCTTCTCGGCCACGTAGAGATTGCCCACGTGCTCGCCCCGGTGACGCATCGGCGCTCCCAGCAGGGTCTTGATCGGCAGGTCGGGAAAGCCCAGCGACCTCATTTGGCTGGCGACGTCCCCGAATCTCAGGGAGCCTTGAATCGAGCTGAAGTACTCGAAGAGCGCCGGACCCTCCGGCAGGTCCAACATCCGCTGCTGCTCTTCGGGAGGCAGACCGGAGGTGATGAACTCCAGCAGCCGGCCCGATTCGTCGAAGGCCGTAATCCCGCCGAACCGGGCGCCGGTCAACGACCGGGCGCTGTCCATGACCTCTTGCAGCACGGTGTCCGGGTCCAGGCTTTCATTGACGCGCAGGCTGGCCTCGCTCAACCTGGTCAGCCGCTCCCGCAGCGCCTCCATCTCCCGCCGGTGCTCGTCGGCTTCCTTCATTTCTCCACCTCAATTGGGCTGTGGCAGACCCGAGGTTCGCCGTCTTCAGGAACCGGCCGGATGCAGATCGGACTTCGAGGCGCCCTCGGCCAGCCGGTGCCAATTGTACCGGATCGGCCAGATACTCACAATAACGTCACGGAAATAGGGGTTGATAATCACATCGTACTCACATGAGCAGTTTACAATGGATGCTGGGCTATAGTGCAGTCCGCATGGTCTATGTCTGCCCGTTAGAGGGGTTGTATTGGTCTGCCTTTCGCATAGGATACAAGTTGCAGTAGCGTCAGAGAGCGCACCGGCGGTATCCGCCGCCGTGAGGACGCGTCTCGCCGAACGCAACCTATCTACCCCCCCCCCCCGACGAATATCGTCACCGGATAACCCCAAACCCCCGTCCATCTCCTTTTTTCGGACCGCCTCGCTCCTCCGCATCGCCGCTTGCCCTGAGCGGCTGCTTCTGAACGCCCGTGCGCAGGCCCGAAGGTCTCTCCTTGCCTTCCGGGCAGCGTCCTTGCCTGCCACCCATACCTTGCAGCTGCCAAAAGTGAGGTCATTGTCGTGAAACGCAAACTGTCCTTCGCCGTCCTTGCCGCGCTGGGAGCCTTCGCGCTCGTCCTTCTCTCCGGCGTCCCGTTGCCCTACCCGGCCCACGCCCAGGCGTCGCCGTCGGTGGCGGTCAGCCTCTCCTCCGCCTCCGTGGAGGAGGGATCGGCCATCACCGTCACCATGAGCTTCAGCGGCCTGGAGTCCGACTCCGACACCGCAACCAGGGATTACGTCTTCCGGGCCGACGTGATGGGGGCAGACGAATGCGAGGACCGGGCCAATGGCTACGGCCTGGGCGTGGACCGCTCCATGTGGCAGGTGGACGAGGACCCCGAAGTCCGCACCGGGAGCGTCTCCGCCGACTGCCCGGCAGGGGACTACACCGTCCGGGCCAGCATCTCCTCGCCCGACAGTGTAGAGCTCGCGTCGGCGAGGGCGAGCTTCACCGTGACGGCGCCAACGCCTGAGCAGACGCCGCTGGTGGCGATTGCCCTCTTCCCCTCCAGCTCCGTGGAGCAGGGAACCGCCATCGCGGTCACCATGGGATTCATCGGCTTGCAGTCCGACTGGGACACCGGCACCACTGACTACATCTTCCGCGCCGACGTGGTGGACGCCGACGCCTGCGAGGGCGACGGCCTGGGTGTGGACCGCTACATGTACCAGGTGGACGAGGACCCGGAAACCCGCACCGGGGCCATATCCGCCGACTGTCCGGCGGGCGACTACGCCCTCGAAGCGAGCATCTCCTCTTCAGACGGCGTGAAGCTGGCCTCGGCGAGGGCGAGCTTCCGCGTGACGGAGCCGGAAGAAGGGGAAGCCGACCCGCCGGATTCGGTGCAGCAGCAGACCGCGCCCGTCGACATCACCCTCGACTCCCAGAACAAGTCCCCCCGTGGCGTGTGGTCCGACGGCACGACGGTCTGGGTGGTGGATAACCAACGTCACAAGCTCTACGCCTACACGCTGTCCAGCGGCGCCCGCGACTCGGGCAAGGACATCACGCTGGACGGCGCCAACCGTAATCCTACCGGCGCCTGGTCGGACGGCACGACTATCTGGGTGGCGGACGATAGCGACTACAAGCTCTACGCCTACACGCTGTCCGGCGGCGCCCGCGACTCGGGCAAGGAGTTCGGCCTGGCGAGTAGGTCCTCCGGCGGAACGTTTGCAGCGGACGACAATACTAGACCCGTAGGCGTGTGGTCCAACGGCACGACCATCTGGGTGGCGGACAATACCGACGATAAGCTCTACGCCTACACGCTGTCCAACGGTAGCCGCGACACAGCGAAGGAGTTCAGCATAAGGCAGGGCGCTGAGACCCCCGCTGGAGTCTGGGCGGACGGTACGACCATGTGGGTGGTATATCAGGGATTCAACAAAGCCCTCGCCTATACGATCAGCGGCGGGAGCCGCGACGCTGGCCTGGACTTGAGCCTGCGCATTTCCTCAAACAATTGGGGTGCATGGTCCGATGGAACGACCATGTGGGTGGGGAACTCCGGCACCGGCACCCAAAAGCTCTTTCATCATCCGCTGCCGGAGACTGACGCGACGTTGAGCGACTTGTCCGTGAGCGGCTTCACGCTGTCGCCGGCCTTCGCCGCCCACACCACCCACTACACGGCCTCCGTCGCCCACAGCGTGGCGTCCACCACGGTGACGGCGACGACGAACGATGCCGCCGCCACGGTGTTGATCACCCCCGCCGACGCGGACGCCAGCGCGGAGGGGCGCCAGGTGAGCCTGAACGTGGGCAGCAACACCATCACCGTCAAGGTGACCGCCAAGAACGGCACGACCACCCGGACCTACACGATGACGGTCACGAGGGCGACGTCCGCGGCGTCCATCGACGCCAGCCTCAGCACGCTGGCTCTGAGCCATCCCACGTCGGATGCCGTTTTCGCGCTGTCCCCGTCGTTTGACGCTGCCGTGACGTCGTATATGGCATCGAGGGTGTACCACGAGCATACGAAGATCCTCGTGACGGCCACGGCGAACCACGCCTCCGCCACAGTGGTGATCGCCCGGGCGGACAGTGGCTCTGACGAGGTGGGGGCGCAGCTGCCGCTGCGCCCGGGCTACAACACCATCACGGTGACAGTGACGGCCGAGGACGGCGCCACCACGCGGACCTACACGCTGGAAGTGATGCGCGATTGGGAGTGGAGCCAGACATGTCCGTCGCCACTTGTCGAGGAAGGCGATAGCGTCACCGTGTCGCTCCGCTACGGTCCCTTGGCGGGATCTTCTGTTGTGGGGACAGTCTCTGCACTGTATGCCAGCGATTCCGCCCAGATAGGCACCGACTTCATCGGAGGACCCGCTTCGTTTTCGATCGTGGGAGGCACAACCGCGAGCGTCACGATACAGACGATCGAGGACGAGGTCGCGGAGCCCCTCGAGCGCTTCAGCGTCACGATGGCCAATGGAGTCGCCTCGCCCTCGCGCTGCTGGTTCACTATCCGGGACGACGATTTTGATTTCCCCACTGCTCCTCCCGAGGCGGAGGCCATCTGGGGCGACGGGACCAACTTGTGGGTGTCGTCGGATTACAGCGACCACCTGGTGTCCTTCGACTCCTCCGGGCAGCAGGTTGACGATCTGGACTTCGCCGTAACCGACACTCCGACCGGTTTGTGGGGCGACGACGTTCGTGTGTACGTGGTGAACAGCGGGGAGAAGAAGGTCAGCGCTTTTGATCGGTCTTCGATGGTCGCCGACAGCTCTTGGGACATCGACACGCTGGAGGCGGCGGGCAATGACGAGCCGAAGGGGATTGCCGGAGACGGCGAGACCCTGTGGGTGTCCGACAGCGAGGACGACAGGCTCTACGCCTACGTGGCGAGCGGCCTCGCCCGCGGCGCCCGGGATCCTGGCAAGGACTTCAGGCTGGCTGCCGAGAACGACGCCCCCCACGGTCTTTGGACCGACAACGTCATCATGTGGGTAGCGGACAGCACCGACGGCAAGGCCTATGCCTACAAGATGTCGGACCGGAGCCGCGACCCCGCCAATGACCTGCAGTTCCCGTTCACGGACCTGCACGGCATCTGGTCCGACGGTCGGGACATGTGGGGCGTGAACAAGGCGGGCAGCGCCGTCCACAAGCTGGACATGCCCGGCCCGCCGTCGTCGGACATCGACCTGCACAGCGACAACGGCGCTCCCTACGGCATCTGGTCCGACGGGACCACCATCTGGGTGGGCGACTTCAGCGACGAAAAGCTCTACGCCTACACCCTGGCCGACGGGACGCGCCAGGCCGGCCGGGACTTCGACCTGCACAGCGGCAACGCCGATTCCCGGGGCGTCTGGTCCGACGGGACCACCGTCTGGGTGATCGACCGGGAGGACGACAAGCTCTACGCCTACGCCCTGGCCGACGGGACGCGCCAGGCCGGCCGGGAGTTCGACCTGCACAGCGACAACTCCGATCCCCGCGACGCCTGGTCCGACGGGACCACCATCTGGGTGATCGACTACGTCGACGGCAAGCTCTACGCCTACGCCCTGGCCGGCGGGACGCGCCAGCCCAACCGGGAGTTCGACCTGCACAGCGACAACTCCGCTCCCCGGGGCGCCTGGTCCGACGGCTCCACCATCTGGGTGGCCGACACGTTCGACGGCAAGCTCTACGCCTACGCCCTGGTCGACGGGACGCGCCAGCCCGGCCTGGACCGAGACCTGGCGAGCCAGAACGTCGACGTCCTGGGCGTCTGGTCCAACGGCGACATCGTCTGGGTGGCCGACCTCACCGAGATCAAGCTCTACGCCTACGCGCTGCCAAAGCTGCCGGCGGCGCTGACCGCGCTGACGGTGAGCCCCGGCACGCTGACGCCGGTCTTCGCCCGCGGCACCCTGGAGTACGCCGTCCCCGACGTCCCCAACGCCGACAGCCGCATCACAGTCACGGCGACCCCGGAGACCGGGGCGACCGTCGCCTTCGAGGACGGCTCCGGCAACACGCTCAGCGACGTTGACTCGGGCACCGCCGGCGACCAGTTCGACCTGGAGGTGGGCGAGAACACGATCAGGGTCAAGCTGACCAAGGGCGACGCCAGCCAGACCTACACCCTGAAGGTCACCCGGGCCGATCCCCCCCGCGACGTGGTGGCCGTCCCCGCAGACTGGTCGCTGAAGCCGTCGGGCCTGGGCGTCGGCGACCAGTTCCGGCTGCTCATCGTCACCTCGACGACCCGCAACGCCAGTTCCACCGACATCAGCGACTACGACAGCCACGTGCAGAGCGCCGTCGCCGCGGGCCATGCCGGCATTCAGAGCCACAGCTCGCAGTTCAAGGTTCTCGGCAGCACCGCGAGTGTTGCCGCCCGCGACCATACCGAGACGACCTATACCAGCGCCGACAAGGGCGTGCCCATCTACTGGCTGGGCGGCGCCAAGGCCGCCGACGAGTACGAAGATTTCTACGACGGGTCGTTGGACAGCTACGTATTCAGAGGGCAAACCGGGCATGAAACCTCACCCCATCGGGTCTGGACCGGGACCAACAACGACGGAACCGCCTCCAGCAACTTTTTGGGGTCGACTAGTGGAGTCGGCGCTGGAGCCAAGACTTCTGGCAAGCACTTCGTAAACTCGGTTCTCTTTCCAGGGAACACCCATGCGTTCTACGGCCTCTCCTCCGTCTTCCAGGTAGCCGCCGCCGTGACGCCCCCCACCCTGAGCGCGCTGACGGTGGGCGCGGGCACGCTGACGCCGGGCTTCGCCGGCGGCACGCTGGCGTACACCGTCCCCGGCGTGCCCTACGGCAACAACCGCATCACCGTCACCGCCACGGCGGACGCCGACGCGACCGTCGCCTACGAGGACGGCGCGGGCAACACGCTCAGCGACGTTGACGCCGATACCGCCGGCGACCAGTTCGACCTGGCGGTGGGCGAGAACACCATCAAGGTCAAGCTGACCAAGGGCAGCGCCAGCCAGACCTACACGCTGACGCTCACGCGAGCCGCGCCCGCGGTCAGCATCGGCGCGGCGGCGGCCACGGCCGGGGAGGGCGACTCCCTGACGTTCACCGTGACCCGCACGCCCGCCGCCGGGGACGCGCTGACGCTGACGGTGAACGTCTCCGAGAGCGGAGACCTGGTTAGCGCCGCCTCCGAGGGCGCCTACCCGGTGACCATCGCCGCCGACGCCACCGAGGAGACGCTGGTGGTGGCGACCGAGACCGACGACACCGACTGGGAGGAGCACTCCACGGTCAGCGTCACGGCGTCGCCCAGCACTGGCTACACACTGAGCGCCGCCAGCGCCTCGACGCTGGTGGAGGACGACGACTTCCCGGCGGCGACGGCGGCGCTGACGGTCAGCCCGACCACGGTGGGCGAGCCGGGCACGGTCTCGGTGAGCGTCACCGTGACCACCAACGTGGACCAGGAGCCCCACGGGCCGGGCGGGACGGTGACCGCCACCGCCGGGGGCGGCACGGCGACCTCGGGCAGCGACTACGACGCCTTCAGCCCCTCCTATACCCTGAACCCCGACGGGTTCAGCGTCGTCACCGTCGGCGGGAGCCAACGCTGGCAGCGGGTGTACACCGGAACGGTGGCGGTCCGGGACGACGCGGCCACCGAGGCCGCCGAGACCTTCAACGTGGCGCTGACCAAGAGCGGCGCGCCCAAGGTCACCCTGGCCTCCCCTTCAACGGTGGCGGTGACCATCCGGGCCAGCGACGCGCCCGTGGCGTCCAGCGACGCCAGCCTGAGCGGGCTGGCCCTGAGCGGCGTCACGCTGGACCCGGTCTTTGCCGGCGCCACCACCGGCTACACCGCATCCGTATACAACAGCGTGGAGTCCACCACGGTGACGGCGACGCCGAACCATGCCGCCGCCACGGTGGTGATCACCCCGGTCGACGACGCCGACCTGAGCGCGGAGGGGTACCAGGTGAGCCTGGACGTGGGAAGCAACGTCGTCAGCGTCAAGGTGACCGCCGAGGACGGCACGACCACCCGGACCTACACGGTGACCGTGACCCGGGCGGCGAACTCGGCGACAGTCGTGGTCACCGCCCCCGATGGGGCTACCGATGGGACCAGGGCATTCGAGGTCACCTGGGTGGACACGCAGGATTGCACTGACGGGTACAAGGCCTATCTGGGCCTTGTCTCGAATGGGGTGGTCGTTGGCGCCACCGAGATCGTGGACGATGCCACGGGCACGGCGGACGTCATCACGGCGACTTACGATCGCCTAGTCAACGTTGGCGTGGTGCAGGTCTGGTGCGGAGAGCGGGGCTCGGGCCGCATGGTCGGGGAGGTGGCAGTCCCCTCCAACGCCGCCACCAACAACCGGGTCATTCCCGGCAGGTATAGCTCGGCCGCCGGCGAGCCCCCCACCCTGAGCGGTCTGACGGTGAGCGCCGGGACGCTGACGCCAACCTTCGCCGGCGGCACCCTGGAGTACGCCGTCCCCGGCCTGGCCTACGGCCACAACCGCATCACCGTCACGGCCACGGCGGACGCCGACGCGACCGTCTCCTACGAGGACGGGGCGGGCGCCGCGCTCAGCGACGTTGACGCCGCCACCGCCGGCGACCAGTTCGACCTGGCGGTGGGCGAGAACACCATCAAGGTCAGGGTGACCGAGGGCGGCC
This sequence comes from Dehalococcoidia bacterium, assembly GCA_965220205.1. Taxonomy (GTDB): domain Bacteria; phylum Chloroflexota; class Dehalococcoidia; order Lucifugimonadales; family Australimonadaceae. Next base: position 9,729 of record OZ244812.1, read on the forward strand.
TCAGCCAGACCTACACCCTGACGCTCACGCGAACGGCGCCCGCGGTCAGCATCGGCGCGGCGGCGGGCACGGCCGGGGAGGGCGACGCCCTGACCTTCACCGTGACCCGCACGCCCGCCGCCGGGGACGCGCTGACACTGACGGTGAACGTCGCCGAGAGCGGGGACCTGGTTCCCGCCGCCTCCGAGGGCGCCTACCCGGTGACCATCGCCGCCAACGCCACCGCGGCGACCATGACGGTGGCCACCGGCGCCGACGACAGCGACTGGGAGGAGCACTCCACGGTCAGCGTCACGGCGCCGTCCAGCGCCGGCTACACCCTGGGCGTCGCCACCGCCTCGACGCTGGTGGAAGACGACGACTTCCCGGCGGCGACGGCGGTGCTGAGGGTCACCCCCACCACGGTGAGCGAGCCGGGCGCGGTCTCGGTGATCGTCACCGTGAACACGAAGCGGGACGAGATGCCCCACGGCCCGGGCGGGACGCTGACGGTCGCCAGCAGCGACGTCACGGCCAGCGCCGGCAACGACTACGACGCCTTCAGCCAGTCCTACACCCTGGACGCCGACGGGTTCAGCGTCGTCACCGTCGGCGGGAGCCAACGCTGGTGGCGGGTGTACACCGGAACGGTGACCGTCAAGGACGACACTACCCAGGAGAGCGCCGAGACCTTCAACGTGGCGCTGACCAAGAGCGGCGCGCCCAAGGTCACCCTGGCCTCCCCTTCAACGGTGGCGGTGACCATCCGGGCCAACGACGCGCCCACGGCGTCCAGCGACGCCAGCCTGAGCGCGCTGAGTCTGAGCGGCGTCACGCTGTCGCCCACCTTCGCCGGCGACACCATCAGCTACACCGCCTCCGTCGCCAACGGCGTGACGTCCACCACGGTAACGGCGACGCCGAACCATGCCGGCGCCGAGGCGGTGACCACCCCCACCGACGCCGACGTCAACACGGAGGGGCACCAGGTCAACCTGGACGTGGGCGACAACGTCGTCAGCGTCAAGGTGACCGCCGAGGACGACACGACCACCCGGACCTACACGGTGACCGTCACCAGGGCCGATCCCCCGGCGTCCACCGACGCCAGCCTGAGCACGCTGAGTCTGAGCGGCGTCACGCTGTCGCCCGCCTTCTCCGCCGCCATCACCAGCTACACGGCCTCCGTCGCCAACAGCGTGTCGTCCACCGTGGTCACTGCGACGAAGAACCACGCCGCCGCCACGGTCCTCATCACTCCGACCGACGCGAACACCAACGCGGAGGGGTACCAGGTCAACCTGAACGCAGGCTTCAACACCATCACCGTCAAGGTGACCGCCGAGGACGGCACGACCATCCGGACCTACACGGTGAAGGTCACGCGGGCCACGGCTTTGGTGCCCGCGGTGTCCAGCGACGCCAGCCTGAGCGGGCTGAGTCTGAGCGGCGTCACGCTGTCGCCCACCTTCGCCGGCGACACCATCAGCTACACCGCCTCCGTCGCCAACGGCGTGTCGTCCACCACGGTCACTGCGACGAAGAACCAGGCTGCCGCCACGGTCGTCATCACCCCGGACGACGCGGACGCGAGCGCCACTGGATACCAGGTGGGTCTGAACGTGGGCAGCAACGCCATCACCGTGGAGGTGACCGCCGCGGACGGCGTGACCACCCGGACCTACACGGTGACGGTCGCCCGGGCCGCGACGGGCGCCGCGCCCTCGGACATCACCCTACAGGCCAAAGTGCTGGTCACCGAGACGGTCTACGAGCCTCAGGGAGGCGTCATCGTAGGCGTCAGGGTGAGGACGGACTCCTACGAAAGACCGCAAGGGTCTTTAACCTTGACTGTGCAATCCTTCTCGGATACGGCGCACGAAGGGACCGACTACCTTCCGTTTACCACTACTACGGTAACGTTCAACCCTGACGATTTCTTTGGCTACTATGACAGCGGGTTCTTCGAGGCTATCAAGAACGTAGCGCAATTCAGGATCGTGGACGACAATACGCCCGAAGGTGACGAACAACTCCTCATATCCGTGTCGATAGCGGCATCCTCCGCGTCAATTGCGACCACGCAGGGGGCGATAGTCACCATCGAGGACGGTGACGAACCGCTCGCCCCCACCAGCCTCCGGCAACCCCGCGTTACCTCCGCAATCTATGACGCCGACGAGGACGCGGTGGTCCTGAAATGGGCCGCCGGCAGCGACACCCAGGGCCTGACCGGCTACAGGATAGATCGCTCCGCGCCAGGCGGCGCGACCGAGCTTACCCACGCCGACCTGAGAGGCGACGACCGGCCAGCGGTTGGGGCCGGCGTGTCATCCTGGAACGACACGACCGTGCCGGCCTCCTATTTGGTGTTGTACCGCGTCTGGGCGGTGTTCAGCGACGGCAGCGAGGTGGCGTCCTACGCCTTCCCGGCCACCATGGACCGGGGCATCGTCAGGGCCAGGGTGACTCACGAGGGCGGCGACAACAGGTACGACGTCAGCTGGACTGACGCCGCCTACCCTCTCGGCGATGGCAGCCTCCACTACGGCGTGTGCCCCGGAGGTTACAAGGTCTATGTGCAAGTAAGTATTGGCGGCACTACCAGCTGGCATGATGTATCCGCAAATGATACTGATCCTGCTGAGAGAACATACGTAGCCACTGGCATCACCGCGCTAGTGAAGGGGGCTGAATTACCATTTATGGTCAGGTGCGGGGGCGATAGCGCAACCACCGGCCTGCTCATCGGGGAGGACACCGCGACCGTCCAGTAAGAGGTCGCGGACTGCCATGCCGCTTTCCGGTTGAACATGTAGAGCGTCCCACACAGGAAAGGAAGGAAATGCCGAGGTCCGTCACCAGTCCGGTCGCCGGCGTGATGCTCGCCGTACTCTTGGCCGGATGCTCACTCTTCCAGTCTTCCGATGGGCAGCCCTCCGGGGCTGCCGCGCCCACGCGGTCAGCCGGTACCGCTCCGAGTCCCACTTTCACCCCGACGCCTGCCGTCGCCCCTGCCCCGGCGGACACGCCAACGGGTGCTCCCGCCGCCACTCCCACGGACACCCCCCCGCCGACACCAACGGGTGCTCCCGTCGCCACCCCGGCTGACACAGCTTATGAAGGGCTGCTGGGAACCATTCCCGACACGCCCGAACTGCGCCGGGAGGTCTACATCAATGACTACGCTCTGGTCCGCCAGATGTTCGACATCCCCCTGCCTGGGCCGGGGGACGACGAGGATGCGCTGGCGGCATTCTACGAGCGGCCTCCTCCAACAAGATTCGCGGGGGAGGCTGACGATCCTCCGGTCAGGGGGTTTGGGGCCGTTTCGTTTTTCGGCCCGTTCAACCGATACAGGAACATTACGGCTGAGAATCTCCGACATCTTGCCTTCGACGTGCGGAGCATGGACCAGAGCATCGTAGCCTTTGCGCTCCCCGCCACCCTGGATGTAGTCCGGGGCCGCTTCGATCCCCAGGCTACCGGCAAAGCCCTGGAGTCCTGCTCCGAGTGCGAACCGCACAGCCGGGAGGAGTACGGGGGCGTCTCCTACTATAGCTGGGGCGAGGATTACGCCTTCAATCCGCAACTGAGATTCGCGCCCCCGGCCTTCGACGAGATTGGCAGAGGAGGGCGTGTCGCAGTCCTGGACGAGTACGTATTCCGCACCCTTGGTACTTCCGGTATGGAGGCATTGATAGACGCTGGCCTGAACGAGGGAGCCTCCCTGGCGGATGTGGAGGAGTTCCGGCTTCTGGCAGGCGGGATGTCCCGGCTGGGGGCCTACACCATGCTCTTGAGCGATGACGTCGAGGTCTGGGATGCGGATGGCTATGTCGCGGAGGGGGGTCCCTGGCTGCGTCCCTACGAGGCGTTTGCCACCGGCGCAGGCAAGGATGAGAACGGGCACTATATGGCCCTCGTGCTGGTCCATGCCGACGACGCCTCTGCGGAAGAGAACGTGGGACTGCTGCGCCGGATCATCGAGGAGGAGGGCTCGATGCTCCACGACATCTCATGGTCAGACTACATCGACGTTGAGAGATCGGAAATCCACGCCGAGGGACGTGTGCTTCTGGCCAAGCTCAGAGGCGGGTTCGCCAACAATTGGCTTGATTGGGTGAACCAGCGCGACAGTCTCATTTTGTACGAATAGCAACCGGCCTCCCGCCCACGGTACTTCCGGGCAACAAAAAGAGCCCGCATACATGGATTCTTCCGCGTAATCCGGCCTCCCCACTAACAAGCTACCGACTGACAGGCTGCGGAAAAACAGTTTCCTTAGGGAAGATAGGAAGACGACCATAGAACAAGGTGGGTGATCGCCTTATGAGAGATAGGAAAGACCCGCATGGTGAACGAAGACGACGACACGGACGCAATCGTGATGGTGGGTGAGACCTGGCGATGAAGCGGCTGCTGGGTTGATTCGGACCGTCCTGCTCATCGCGGTCGCGTCTCTCGCCGTACTGGCCCTGACTGGGTGCGAGCGTTTGTTTCCCGGCGTCGAGGACTGGATCACCGACTCCGAGACGCTCGCACGAAGCTTCGACGGGCGCCTGGGCGACCTGAAGGAGTGCGTCGAGGAGGACAACTGCGACGAGGCGGTTGATACGGAGAGAGGCGCCTTCGCCATGTGCTCGTGGGTCACGTCGGGCGGGGAGCTTGCTCCGGAGGGATTCGAGGCGGCGGAGTGGCAGCGGTTCGACGCCCTCTGTGAGGGTCTGGATGGGCTGCTGGAGCTGCCGAAGGCGGACGCGCTCCGGCGCATCGAGGACCTCCAGGCTGAGACGGACCGCATAAGTGAGGGAATCCGCGCCGACATCGAACCCCGACAGCGGGGAGAGGTGGAATGAAACGAACGATAGCGCCAATGGTGCGGTTCTGACCGAGAGAATTTTACAGGCTGCGGGGAAACAATTCTTTTTGGGAAGATAAGAAGTCGAGCATAGAACAGTAGAGGGGTGAACACCTGATGAGACCCAAAATGACCGGCGGGGCCTGCCAAACCCCGGCAATCCTCCTCTGAAACGTCCCTAGCCGCCGCCGATTCAACCTCCTGACCGACCACTCCGCCGCAATCACACGCTCGACCGACTACGCGTGACCGACAATATCCCCTCTCCCGCAGCCTGCTAACTCTCGCGGCGCACCCACGTCAGTTAGTCCCCTATGCACAGCCCGGACACGGGCATAACCTTGCTGAAACGCAAAAGCCCGCATGCTTCCTTCATCTTCCCTCCCTGACCCGGACTGCGGACGCCACCCGGCTCCGCGTCGCCACGCGCCAGGCCGGATGCGGAGACCGACTTCGAGACGCCCTCGGCCAGCCGGTGCCAATGTTACAGCCGGGCGAAATACTCACAATAACGTCACGGAAAAGGGGGTTGATAATCACGCTAAACTCACATGGGTAGTCTACAATATCCACTGGGCTCGAGCGCCGCCCGATGCTGCTTGCCCGGAGCGCTTGGCCTATGTCTGCCCGTTAGAGGGGTTCTATTGTCTTGGCTTCCGCGTAGGATACAAGTTGCAGTAGCGTCAGAGAGCGCACCGGCGGTATCCGCCGTCGTGAGCGCGCGCCTCTGCGAACGCAATCCTTCTACCCCCCCCCCACGAATATCGTCACCGGATAGCCCTACACCCCCGTCCAGCTCCTTCCTTCGGACCGCCCTTCTCCCCCTTATCGCCGCTTGCCCTGAGCGTCTGCCCCTGCACGCGCACGGGCAGGCCCGAACGTCTCTCCCTGCCTTCCGGGCAACGTCCCTGCCCGCCATCCAGACTTTTCAGCTGCCGAAAGTGAGGTCATTGTCGTGAACCGCAAACTGTCCTTCGCCGTCCTTGCCGCCCTGGGAGCCTTCGCGCTCGTCCTTCTCTCCGGCGTCCCGTTGCCCTATCCGGCCCACGCCCAGGCGTCGCCGTCGGTGGCGGTCAGCCTCTCCTCCGCCTCCGTGGAAGAGGGATCGGCCATCGCCGTCACCATGTCCTTCAGCGGCCTGGAGTCCGACGCCGACACCGCAACCAGGGATTACGTCTTCCGGGCCGACGTGGTGGGGGCAGACGAATGCGAGGACCAGGCGGGGGGCTACGGCCTGGGCGCGGACCGCTACATGTACCAGGTGGACGAGGACCCGGAAACCCGCACCGGGACCATCTCCGCCGACTGCCCGGCCGGGGACTACACCGTCCAGGCCAGCATCTCCTCACCCGACGATGTAGAGCTGGCCTCGGCGAGGGCGAGCTTTACCGTGACTGCGCCGGCCCCGGAACCTACGCCCGAGCCCACGCCGGACCAGGAAGGCCCCGACCCGTCGGTGGCCCTGGCCCTCTCCCCGGTCGGCTTCGCGCCGTGGAACACCGAAATCAGCGTCACCATGCTCTTCGGCGGTCTGAAGGCCGACTCGGACCGGGACACCACCGACTACATCTTCCGCGCCGACGTGGTGGACGCCGACGCCTGCGAGGGCGACGGCCTGGGCATCGACCGCTACATGTACCAGGTGGACGAGGACCCGGAGACCCGCAGCGGGACCATCGCCGCCGGCTGCCCCATCGGCGGCTACACCATCGAGGCCAGCATCGCCACCGAGGTCGATGGCGTGGTGGCCTCGACCAGCGCCGAGTTCTCGATAATCGGGCCCAGCATCGGCCTGGCCATTCCTGTCACCGAGCAGGGCGCCGGGGGTGTCCTGACCCTGATCTTCGGGTCTCTGGCCCCGGACGCCGACGCCGACACCACCGACTACATCTTCCGGGCCGACGTGGTGGACGCCGACGCCTGCGAGGGCGACGGCCTGGGCGTAGACCGCTACATCCACCAGGTGGACGAGGACCCGGAGACCCACACCGGGACCATCTCCGCCGGCTGTCCGGCGGGCGACTACACCCTCGAAGCGAGCATCTCCTCTTCAGACGGCGTGGAGCTGGCCTCGGCGAGGGCGAGCTTCAGCGTGGCGGAGCCGGAAGAAGAGGAAGACGACCCGCCGGATTCGGCGCAGCAGCAGGCCACGCCCGTCGACATCACCCTCGACTCCCAGAACGCGAATCCCCGGGGCGTGTGGTCCAACGGCACGACGGTCTGGGTGGTGGATAGCCAACGTCACAAGCTCTACGCCTACACGCTGTCCAGCGGCGCCCGCGACTCGGGCAAGGACATCACGCTGGACGGCGCCAACCGCAATGCTACCGGCGTCTGGTCGGACGGCACGACCATCTGGGTGGCGGACGATAGCGACGACAAGCTCTACGCCTACGCCTTGTCCGGCGGCGCCCGCGACTCGGGCAAGGAGTTCGGCCTGGCGAGCAAGCCCTCGGACGGAACATTCGCGGCGGACGACAATGGCAATCCCGCAGGCGTCTGGTCGGACGGCACGACGATCTGGGTGGCGGACGCGACCGACGATAAGCTCTACGCCTACACGCTGTCCAACGGTACCCGCGACAACGCTAAGGAGTTCAGCGCGAGGCCCGGCAGCCAGCCCCTCGGTGGAATCTGGTCGGACGGAACGGCCATGTGGGTGGTATATCCGGCACTCGGCCAAGCCATCGCCTATACGATCAGCGGCGGGAGCCGCAACGTCGACCTGGACTTGAGCCTGCGCATTTCCAGTAACAATTGGGGCGCATGGTCCGATGGAACGACCATGTGGGTGGGGAACACCGGCATCGGCAACCGGAAGCTCTTTCATCATCCGCTGCCGGGGACTTCGACCGACGCGGCGTTACAGGCCAAAGTGTTAGTCACCGGGACGGTCTACGAGCCTCAGGGAGGGGTCATCGTAGCCGTCAGGGTGAGGACGGACTCCTACGAAAAACCGCAAGGGTCTTTAACCTTGACTGTGCAATCCCTCTCGGACTCGGCGAAACCCGGGACCGACTACCTTCCGTTTACCGGAACGGTAACGTTCGGTCCTGACGATTTCTTTGGTTACTATGACAGCGGGTTCTTCGAGGCTATCAAGTACGTAGCGCGATTCACGATCGTGGACGACAATACGCCCGAAGGTGACGAACAACTCATCATATCCGTGTCGATGGCGGCATCCTCCGCGTCGACGGCGACCACGCAGGGGGCGATAGTCACCATCGAGGACGGTGACGAGCTGCGTCCCCCCACCGGCAACCGCCAACCCAGCGTTACGTACGCAATCTATGACGCCGCCGACGACGCGGTGGTGCTGAAATGGGCCGCCGGCAGCGACACGGACGGCCTGACCGGCTACAAGATAGATCGCTCCGCGCCAGGCGGCGCGACCGAGCTTACCCACGCCGACCTGAGAGGCGACGACCGGCCAGCGGTTGGGTCCGACGTGTCATCCTGGAAAGACACGACCGTGCCGGCCTCCTCTTTGGTGTTGTACCGGGTCTGGGCGGTGTTCAGCGACGGCAGCGAGGTGGCGTCCTACGCCTTCCCGGCCACCATGGACCGGGGCATCGTCAGGGCCAGGGCGACTCTTGGGGAGAATAACGAACTCACGTATCGCGTCAGTTGGACTGACGCCGCCTACCCTCTCGGCGATGGCAGCCTCCACTACGGCGTATGCCCCGAAGGTTACAAGGTCTACCGAGATATAAGGTTAGGCGAGGGATTTCTTTGGGAAGGCATCACCCATATTGATACGGACCCGGCTGAAAGGACCTTCGTCGTCATTTCAACCGCGCATACCTATGCAGTAGGAAATGAAATACCCGTCCGTATCAGGTGCGGGGGAACCAGCGCAACCACCGGCCTGCTCATCGGGGAGGACACCGCAACGATCCAGTAAGAGGTCGCGGACTGCCATGCCGCTTTCCGGCTGACCGCGCCAAGCTCCCGGCGTCGCAACGGCGTCGGGGAGGGCGAGCCTACGGTGCTGTCGCGCCGCCGGTGGAGGAGTCCGGGCTGCTCCGGCGCCCGTATCGGGCAGCCCACGCCCTTCGATCCCGGAAACCGGAGACACCGCCGATTTCCGGGCAACAAGAAAGGCCGCACACATGAACCGGCAGGCGAGGGCTGCGGCCTCGCCCGGGGAGGATTGGCCCACCCCCCTGGAGGTGGGCGGAGAGCAGGCGCTCGCGCACCGCGCACTGGACGGCCTGGCCGTTCCCATCGGGGAGAGGGCTCTGCGAATCGTCCTCTGGAAGGACCGGCTCGATGCCGAGACAGCGCATACACCACAGCAGAGAGACCTACGGCTTCCCCGCCGACTTCCCGGAGCGCCTGAAGCGGTTCCAGGCGGAGTCGGGGCTGTCGTGGGCGGAGATCGCCCGTCGACTCGGCATCCATCCCTACACCATGAGGCGCTGGGTCCTGGGCCGGGCGCGCCCCAGCATGCGTCACATGATGGCCCTGCTTGAGCTGGCCGAGGAGTTGGGCCTCGCCCACCTGTTCACCGACTGAGCCGGTGCAACAGCCCGCGACGGCGGGGCCTGAAACGCAAAGAAGGCGACACACATGACCGCAAGGGGTAGCACACCGAATCGTGGTGTGCTACCCCCGGACTCTCTAGGCGGCAGCCGGTTCCGGCTGCGTCAGCATGGCGGAGTAGCCCGGCATCAGGACGGGGGTCACCGACACCCGGCCCGCGCCGTCATACCCGGCGCGGTAGGCGTACTCCGCCTTCGCGCCCCAGGGCACCCGCCCGCCGACCCGGACGGCGGGGCCGCCGAGCCTGCCGCGGCGCCCAGGCCCACCGGCGCCGTGCACCACCATCCCGCTCCGCTCGCCCTTGCGCCAGCCCAGCACCTTCAGCTCGGCGGGCATGACCCGCTCCTCCGACTTCGCGCGCCGGAACAGCACGGCGTGCAACCTCTTCAGAACGCCCGCCGACGGGGTGGACCTGCCGTTCATGATCTGGGAGAGGTACGAGGAGCTGATGCCGGCGCGCCGTGCGACCTCGTTCTGGCTGAACCCGTGAGCGTCCATCCGGTCCCACAGGGCCTTCGGGTCGACGCAGGCAAGCTGCGCGGACGCGACCGTCGCCTCTGCCTCCAGCGCCGCCTCGACCAGCGCCTGGACCCTCACGCCCATGCTCTGGCGGCCCCGTGACACCATTGACATGTAGCTGGCGGACACCCCGACCCGCTCGGCAAGCTCCCGCATGGTCATGCCCAGGGCGCGGGCGCGCTCCCGGACGTAGCTGCTCTGCCCGCTCACCACGCTCGCCGGGCGGTTGGCGCACCGTGCGGGAGCGATCCTGGCCGGGGCCTTGAGCGCCGACTCGATCCGGGTCTGGACCTTGACGCCCATGTTGACGCGGCCGCGGGCCACCCCCGACATGTATCCGTAGGACACCCCGGCGCGGTCGGCCAGGTCCCGCATGGTCATTCCCATCTCGCGGGCGCGCTCCCGGATGAAGCTGCTCTCGCCGGTCACGACGCCGCCCTGTCGGTAGACGGTCCCCTGCCCGGGGACCTCTCCCAGGACCGCCGCGACCTTCTGGCGCATCTTGGGAGTCCACTGCCTGCCCCCGTTCGCAAACTGCGACAGGTAGCCCGCGCTCACGCCCATCAGGGCCGCGAGCTCCTTCATGGTGAGCCCCCGCCGCCTCGCCGTAGCCCTCAGCTCGCTCTCCGCCGTCCTCGTTCCGGTTACCGTCGTTGCCGTCGTCATCGGTCCGTCCTCCTTCTGTTGTGTTGTGTGCTGCCTTTGACCTGCGCCCGCTTGCGGGCAAAGAAGAAGGGCCGCCTCGAACGAACGAGACGACCCTTGTGGGTTGGGATGTGTGGTGAGTGCCGGAGGCCCCGCCGTCAGCGGCGATGGACCTCGTTGACGTGCATGGACTCCTCCTTTCAGGTGCTGACCCGTGCCGGGCATCCGTGGCGCGGGCCGTGCTTGATCGGACTGGTTGACGCTGGACGCACTCCGCCCACGGTCGGATGCCGGACGCGGAAAACGGAGTGGGGCGTGAAGAAAGACGCAGCTCGGCCCAGAGCCTGCCCCGTACTTGATACGGGGGCGATTCGTTGGGGGAATCGACTGCCGGGGGAGCTGCTATGAGGGGAGCGGCCGGCCTACGACTTCATCGCAGGTCAGCGCATGAGAGAAGACGAAGCTTGCCCAGGGCGCAGAACGTCAAAGGGAAAGCTGCGAGACGTGAAGCGGCCAGCCTGCTCGGAACGGCAGACCGGCGCGTGTCGAAGGTGCGGCCCGGCTGCGTGTCAGCCATGCCGCGGGCATGAGGAGCCGGTCGGGGCGACAGACGCACTCCGACCGACTGGTTGAGGACGAGGCGCGGGGAGCGCTCCGTCCCTGGTGTCCGGCGGGAGAAGCGATCAACTCCAAGCGCCGAACCAGAGTCCAGCGGGAGAAGCGATCAACCCCAGCCGCCAGACCGGTGCCCGACGTGTGAAGCGATCAACTCCAACGCGCCGGACGGGTGTCCAGCGGGCGAAGGACCAACGTCAACTCCGACCCGCAGGACTGGACCGAGGACGGAGAGCTACGTCAAATCCGCCGGTTCGATCCGCGCTGCCTGCGAAGGACCAACGTCAAACTCCGCTTCAGCAGCATTCCCTCTTGGGCGACTCTACGGTCATGCCCGTGCAACAGGGAGATCACGCACCCAGGTTTCTATGGCGGGAAACCTTGGAGAAAGCCAAACAGTGAAGTCATTGTCGCCGCGCACGACGCCGCAGGAGAGGGCCTGGGAGACCCCTTTCCAAGATTGCCCCCAAATCGTTCACAAAAGTTAAATGACAACCCCGTGACCGCCCGGACCGGCTACCGCCACAACAGTCCGAGGCTCACCCTGTTCAGAAGCTCCCGCTTTCTGATCGCTCTCCGCGTGTCGAAGAGCGCGGTGCTGCGCCAGTTGGTCTGCCCGCTCCGGTCCAGGCCCCGGAGGGGCTGCCTCTCCGGGGGAAGCGTCATGTCGTGCTCTTCCAGCAGCGTCAGCTCCACCGCCAGCAAACGCTCCTTCTCCGCCAGCCACGCAAGGCCCCTGCCCTTCGTGGAGTGCGAGTCCTTCAGCCCCCGCCACTCGACGACCAGCGGAAAGGCGTCGCCGAACACATCCGCGTCGTCGGGGGCGGGCTCCCGCGTCACCAGGTCGGGGTACTCCCGCCGCACCCTGGGCCTCGCCGCAGGCTTCCTTCCGCCGTCCGGCGCACCGGCCTCCGATTTGCCTGAACCCGGCTGGGAGGGACCGGCGCCGGCATGACCGGCCCCGGTCCCCTGGGTCTCGCTTCGTGGAAGGGCTTGGACTACGCCCTCGACGGCTGCCATCCTCCTGCGCATCTCCTTGCCCAGCGCGTCCACCTCGCTCGCCAGCCCCTTCTCCAGCGCCTCGACCCGTTCCTCCAGCCCGTCGTTGCGCTCCCGCTGACGTGCCGCCGCCGACCCGACGCCCTCCTGCAACGCACGCTCCAGGGCGTGACGCGCCCGCCGGGACAGCCTCCCGGTCGTCGCGCAGGTGGTCACCGTCCGGCGGTCCAACTCCAGCACCCGCGCCGCGCCTCTGTAGCCCTTCTCCCGCACCAGCTCTTGCAGCAGCGTCATCAGCCGCATGTGGTGCACGTTCTCCACGTCCCTGCTCTTCTCGATGCCGTGCTCCGTGGTTCTCATGGCTCATCCTCCTTCTCTCGACTCGACCATAGCCTCCGACCCCGATTCCGGCCCCTCTCGACCCCTGGCACAAAAACGGGCCACTCAGGAAGGGGCTATGTGCCAGAGGCCCCGCACCGGCGGTGGCACAAAATGGCCCATCCAAAGGTGCGACTTGTACACGCCGACCGGAACCGGCCCTTTCACAAAGTGTTCACTGATTACCCTCCTGTAGGGGGGGAGATGTACCACCTTCCAGATAGGAAATGACCCACATGCACCACTCCGGTACAAAACCCCTTTTCCTGTACACCCCCAATACTGCACGAAAAAGTCCGCCGAAAAGAGGGCCTATAAGGGCGCGCAAGTGTGCGCGGCCCTATGGGGGAGCGGGCCTATAAGGGCGCGCAGAAGTGCGCGGCCCTATGGGAGGTCTTTTTTCTCGTTTGATTTGTTCACACTCTTTTGCGAGTGCCGCGGTCCGGTGAACCGCAGCAAACCGCAGGGAGGTGAACGAGTTGGCGCTGAAATCGAAACTCCGGTCTATCAGGCGGCTTCTACCCCTGGCAGCCGCGCTGCTACTGGCGGCGCTGGTGGCCATTCCAACGAGCAACCCTGCGCTGGCCCAAGCCCCGCCCGGCAGCGAGCTGACCCTCGTCAACGCCGAGCGGGAGTTTGTGGAGCGCAAGGGCGGCGGCGAGTTCGTCGCCCGCCCCGTCTTCGACCGCAAGATCGTGGACCTCTTCTACGCCGTCCGCGACGCCGACACCGGCGACTGGATCACCGCCATGTACCGGGTCAAGGGGGGCGAGAAGAAGAGAGGCGACGGCTGGGAATACTCCTGGGAGTACCCCGACCTGGACGAGCACCCCGAGCTCGACCGCGACCGGGCCTACCTGCTGGTGATGCTGGCCGTCGCCGAGGACGGCAAGCGGGGCGAGTTCTACGCCGTCGTCCCCATCCACCAGCCGGGGCGCATCTGGGACAAGATTCTGTCCGCGCTCAACCCGGCGCGGTGGGCGAGGGCCTTCGCCGGCTGGATGATCGAGGGGGTTCACGGGACCCTCTGCGGCGTCGTTGAAAGAGCGTCCGGCGAGGACGCCGACAACTGCCGGAGGGAGTCCGGCAGATGAGCGACATCCTCACCGGCACCCCCGCAGACCTCACCTACGCCCACGACCTGGTGCGCCAGGCGTGGATGGTCGTCTGGGCCATCACCTCCGGCGCGCTGGTGGTCATCCTCGGCTGGATGGGGCTGAGCTTCATCATGGCCGAGCACCTGGGGACCCGTCAGGCGGGCTGGCGGGAGATGGTGCCCCGACTGGTGCTCGGCCTCGTGGCCGCCGCATCGTCCCTCTGGTGGTGCGCCCTGGTCCTGGACGTGGCCGACGCCGTGTCCGGGTTCATAGCCGTCTCCCTCGACGTGACGGCGGGAGACATGCTCCGCTCCACCCTCCGCACCCTGCTTACCGCCGTGAACGCCGGGAGCGTGGGCATGGCCCTGCTGCTGGCGGTCCTCTACCTGGTCTACGGCTTCTTCGTCCTCTACGTGATCGTCCAGATGGTGCTGCGCCTCGCGTTGATCGACATCCTCCTTGCCCTGGCCCCGATCGCTTTGGGGCTGTGGATTCTGCCCCACACGGCGGGCTGGGGCCGCCACTGGCTGCGGCTCTTCATGACGACGGTGTTCCAGCAGGCCATCCAGCTCATCGCGTTGGCGCTTGGGTTCGGCTTCCTGAAGGAGTTCGCGGGGATAGCGGCCTTCGAGCCGGTGCAGGACCTGATCTGGAAGCTGCTCATGTCCCTGGCCTTCGTCTACATGGCAACCCGCGTCCCGTCGATGCTCGGCAATCACGGCACCTTCGACTCCTGGCTCTCGATGCTCTACTTCGGCATGAACCTGCCCTCGTCGCTGATGCGTTCGGCCCGGACCATCGGCTTGGTGGCGGGCGGCGCGGCGGGAGGGCCGGGAGGCATGGCGGTGGGAGCGATGGCGGCCAGCGCGGGCGTTTCGGCCGCCGCCAGCGGCCTCAGCTCGGCGGCTTCGATGGCGACCCCATCGGCAGGCGGGGGAGACGGCGGCGGCGAGCCCAGGAGCAGCGGCGAATAGCCGCAATACCACGACGGAGGCGGAGAGATGTGCAGCTAAACGGAGCTTACGGACACCGACCGGTAGAGACGAGCAAAGCACTCGAATCGAGAGAGGAGAAAGAAGGAATGGAACAGCTGACTCAGACCATATCGAACCTGGTGGGAATCCTGCTGGGCGTCGTGGGAGCGATAGGCGTCGGCTTCTTCATCTACGGCGCGTACCTGTACCTCACGGCCAGCGGAGCGCCCCACCAGATGGAGCGCGGCAAGAGCGCAATGATGACCGCCCTGGCGGGCATCGTCCTGGCCCTGGTCGCCTACGGCGTGGTGGAGCTGGTGATGAACGCCGTCGTGGACCCGGGAATCGACATCGACGACGTACTGCCCGAACCCGAAGCGCCGGACGCACCCGCCGACGGCTAGGCGGACGTGAGAAGGGAGGAAAAAGACATGAGAGAGCATGAGGTACCGACTCACGTCCAGGCCGAGGACAGGGTGCTGCTGGGGTTCACCTTCCCGCAGGTCGTTGCGGTGGTGGCCGTGTGCGCCCTGTCCTACGGGGCCTACCGCTACGCCCCCGTCGGCCCGTCCGAGGTGCGCATGGCCTTGGCCGTCGTCTTCGGACTGGTCGGCGTGGCGATGGTGGTGGGCAAGATAGGCGGTCGGCGGCTGCCCCTGGTGGCCGCCGACCTGCTGAAGTACCGGCTGGGGGCGCGGCTCTACGCCGGGCAGATCGCTCAGTTGGCGAGAAGCGAGCCGCCCGCGCCGGCGCAGCCGGTGAAGAGCGGCCCCGGCCCGCTGAGCCTGATGGCGAAACGCGCCGGGCGCGGCCTGGGCAGGCTGCGCAAGAAGGGGAAGACCCGCAAGAACAAGGAGCGCCGCAATGGGCGCATGCGCTGGTTCGGCAAGCGCAGGGGGAAGGACGGAGGGAGGGGCCAGCGTCACGACCACCGGGCCGAAACCCTGGAGACGAGGAATCGGAAGCCCCGCATGGGCTGGATTCCGGTCGTGGCCCTGGCCGTCCTGATGGCGGCTGTCGTGGCCGTCCCGCAGTCGGCCCTTGCCGACGACCACTGGCGGGACGAGATCGACTTCGAGCTTGCCGAGCCGGTGGAGGGGCGTCGGATATTCGTCGAGGGGCTCACCGTCTCCGGCGACCGCGCCGCCGTCACCCTCCGGGCCGCCACGGAACTGGACATCCGCGTCCGGGCATTCGGCGGGCCGGAGGGCGCGTGGCTCCAGTTCTGGGGCTCGGCAACCCTCGCCGAGGGGGAGCGCATCGACTACTCGCTCCCCCTTCACGGCCCAGCGCCGTCCTTCACGGTGTCCTGGGAGGACACGCTGGGCCAGGCCGGGGCGCTGACCTTCGAGGAAGCACAGCTTCCCTTCCCCCTGCCGGTCGTGGAGGGGGAGCTTTGCGGCCTTCGCGTGACCTCCCTGGGCTGGACGCCCGGCGCGGTCAGCGGCGTGGTCGAGTCCGAGTGCGTGACGAGCATCGAGCACCCGGTGGAGCTTCAGACGGTGGCCGGATACGAGAGCGTCACCCAGACGGCGCTGATGGACGCCCAGGTGACGGCCATCACGGGGACGGTCTCCGCCGCGACCGGGGCGTCGCAGGCGAGCGTCCCGTTCGTCCCCAATGGAGAGACGCGGTTCACCCTGTCTGTGGGAGATGGTCAGGCCATCCACGCCGTGAGCCTGGACGTGAGCCTTGAGGCGTCCTTACGCATCCCCATCCCCCCGCTGACGCAGCTCATCCACCACCCGGAGCGGGTCGAACACGTCACCAGGACCGTGCACCTCCATCGCCCGGGGGACAGCGACTCCGACAGTGAGACGGCGACGGCCACCTGCGAGGACGGCGCCACGGCGTCCGCCACCGCGACGGCCTACGCCTACGTCCCCAGCGCCACCATCGCCAGGGAGGTGACGGTGGACGTCCTGCACAAGGAGCACGTCAAGGCCGAGACGGTGGAGCGGTCGCCCATCACGAGGACGAGGAGCGAAACGCTGGCTCTGGCGTCCGGTGTCGGCAGCGACGACACCTTCGCCGTCCTGGTCCTGCCGGAGCCCGAGCCGGTGGACCCGCCCGCGGAGCAGGAGCCCGCGGACGGGCTGCGCGGCTGGTTCGAGGCGCTGGGCTGGGAGTGGCCCTGGTGAGACGCGCCGCGACTCTGCTGATTCTCACCGGCGCGGCCCTCGTGTTCACGGGGGCTGCGCCGGAGGAGCACGACACGATGCTGGAGCAGTTCGACCGCGTGCTCACGGCGATGGCCTACGCCGCCTCCGGCCTCTGCCTGTTCGCCATCGTCTGGGCGGGGTTCGTCCTGATGGCCGAGGGAGGCGAGGAGCGCGGCGGGGGCCGGGCCAAGGCCGCCGTCGTCATGGCGGTCGTCGGCCTGGCGCTGGTGCTCTCGGCCAAGGGCGTCGCCGCTCTCCTGAGTCACGGCGTTATCCCATCCTTCCCAACCCCATAGAGAAAAGGAAGCAAAACGAATTGAAGAAGCTGATTGAACGAATCACGAGGCGCGGAGCGGGGAGCATCCCGGACGGGACCTCCGCTCCGCCTGAGACGCCGGAAGCGGGACTCTCGGCCAACCCGCACGACGCGGAACGGGAGCCCACGGCTCCCAAGCTCCCTCCCGAGCTGCCCCTCTTCTTCATGCTGTCGCACCTGGACGACGACGGACCGGTGCGCCTGGACGGGGTGAAGCTCGGCGTGTGCGAGGTGATGGGCCTCGAAATAGACGAGCCGAAGCTGGGGGCCTTCGCCGGGGCGCTCAACGCCCTGGACTTCCCCGCTCAGCTTCTCGTCCGCCAGCACCCGCCACGGTTGGCAGGGATGCGGGAGAAGCTGCAACAGTCCCAGCCGGACGACCTTCCCCCGCAGACGAGGGCCGCCGCCGAGTCCCTACAGCGTCTGTTGACCGACCTTGAGGCCCGCGACGGCATCCTCGACCGGCGCTTCTACGCCGTGTGCGAGTTCTCGCGCATCGACGATCTGCGCGGCCTGCTGGCAAGGGCCGGGCTGTCCGTCCATACCCTCAGAGGCCGCCAGCTTCGGATGATGCTCGTATCGGCCGCACTGGGCGGCTCACCTTCCGAATTCGACGAGGAGAGTCCCGTCGAGGTGGAGATAGGCCGGCGCGACGTGCGCGTCGGAGACCGGCTGGTCCGCTCCCTCCACCTGGGCAAGTGGCCCCGGTCGCTGGCCCCCGGCTTCCTGCAAGGGCTCATGGCGGCGGGAGCGCCGATGGACCTGTCCGTCCACGTCGGCCCGATACCGGCTGAGCAGGCGGCCAGGACGCTGGAGTGGCAGAAGGTCCGCTTCGAGTCGGCCCAGTCCCTCTCCTTCAAGCGGGGCCGCACCATGTCGCCCGAGGCGGAGATCGCCCTGGAGGACATCACACGGCTGCGTGACGAGGTGCAGCGGGGCAGGGAGAGGCTGTTTCATGCGTCCCTGTCCGTCACCCTCCACGCCAGGGACGAGGCGGCGCTCAAGGAGATGACCCAGCGGGCGAAGGCCCACTTCGCCGCCACGCTCGGCAAGCTCGACAACCTGGCCTTCCGCCAGCGCGAGGGCCTGTTGTCCACCCTGCCCCTGGGCCTGAACGCCGTCGCCGAGTGGCGCAGCCTGGACACGTCCAGCATCGCCCGTCTCTTCCCCTTCTCGCCCCCGGACCTGGACACCCGCTCAGGCACCCTCTACGGCATCGACATGCGGGCCTGCTCCCCCGTGGTCTACGACCCCTGGGACGGCACCCACCTGAACGCGAACACGGCGGTATTGGCCCGCTCCGGCTCAGGCAAATCCTTCGCCACCAAGCTGGGAGTATTGCGCGGCATCACTCGCGGCGTCACCGCCTACGTCATCGACCCCGAAGGCGAGTACGCGGACATGGCCCGCGCAGCGGGCGGACGGGTGCTCTCTCCCGGAGTGCCGGGCGAGGGCATGAACCCCTTCGTCATCGACAAGGGAGACTCCGAGGAGATGCTCCAGCGCATCGGCAGCCTGCGCAGGCTCATCGAGGTCATGGTGGGAGAGAGCCTCGGCGCGGAGCGGCGCGCCTCCCTCGACCACGCCCTGGCGGGCTACTACGCCAAACCCCGCGAACGCACCGGCTTCCGAGACTTCTACGCATATCTGCAAGAGGACGAGGCGGGAGACCGAGACCCCGAATCGAGCTCGGGGCAGGCTCTGGCCCGCCTGCTGAGGCCCTTCGCCACCGGCAGCCTGCGCCACCTGCTCTCCGACGAGGGCGACGACCTGCTGGGCAACGAGGCCCTGGTGACGGTCTTCGACCTGCGCCTGCTGGAGCCGGAGCTCCGGCCCGCCGCCGCGATGGTCTGCACCGAGACGGTGTGGGCGGCGGCGGCCCAGGACCCCAAGCCCCGCCTGCTGGTGGTGGACGAGGTGTGGTCGATCATGCAGCACCCCGAGGGCGCGGCCTTCATGGTGTCTATGGCGAAGCGGGCGAGGAAGCATCGCCTGGGTCTCCAGTTCATCACCCAGGACGTCCAGGACCTATTGAGCGAGGACTCGTCCCGCACCATCACCGGACACTCCGGGCGGGCGCTCCTCCAGAACGCCGCCTTCAAGCTCCTGCTTCAGCAGGACGCCGCCGCCATCAGCACGGTGGGCGACGCCTTCGACCTTCCCCAAGACCTCCAACGCTGGCTGCTGTCCTGCCCCAGGGGAGACGGCCTGCTGCTGGCGAAGGGCAACCGCTTCCCCGTCCGCATCGAGGCGACCCCGGAGGAGACGGCGGTAATCGAGTGGCGGCCGGGCCAGCACAGGTAGAGAACGCAACGACGGACACGCAGAGAGAACGCCAATAGAGAGGAGTAGAGCATTGAAGCTGAACCCGAAGAACATCCTGTTTGGAGACGACAAAGAGAAGAAAGGCCCCGTCCTGCTGGCGGTGACGCCGCCGAGGGCCGGGGAGCGCACCCTGCTGGGCGTGGAGAACCTCCTCCAGTCCATCGCGGTGCCCGAACCGTTCTCCCTAGAGCTGGCCGGGGACGTGGACGGCGTGATTTTGATGGCCCGCTGCCTGGACGACCAGGTGGTGCGGGGCCAGCTCTCGGCCCACTACCCCCAGGCACGCATCCGGAAGGTGGAGCCGGAGGACGATCCCCTGCGCCTCGACGAGGGCGAGCAGGCGTGGTCGATCACGCTGCGGGCCGACGGCCCCGAGTACGTCCCCCTGAGGACCTTCAGGGACGACGACCTGCTCGACCCCGGCTCGGACCCCCTCATCGCCCTGATGGGCGCTCTGTCGGCCCTCCACGAGAGGGAGCGCGTGGTGGCGCGTCTGCTGCTGCGCTCCCTCGGTCCCGACTGGTCGCAGCCCCACATGGAGAAGGCCCACAAGCGGCCCGGCATGGAGCCGAGGGAGCCCGCCTACACCTACCAGACCAAGCCGTTGCAGATGGACGGCGTGACGATGGCCGTCCTCGGCCTGGGCGCGCTTGCCGCCCTCAAGGGCTACCTATGGGTGCAGGACGGGGAGATATGGAAGGCGGCGCTCCTTGGCGCAGGAACGGTCCTGGGGCTGGCCGCAGGCGGCTGGGGATGGTGGCGCTGGAAGAAGGCCCGCAAGCGGGTGGAAGACCCCCTGCTCATCAAGGAGAAGGTCTCCCGCATCGCCTTCGACGCCGAGCTTCAGGTCGTCGCCGTCGTGCCCGCGGACGCCGAGCCGCAGCGGGCCAGGGAGCTTCTGGGAACGGTGGCCGCCGCCTACCGCCACTACGACAACCCCGCAGGGGCGCGGTTCAAGGTGGGGAAGGTAAAGCCGGTCGTCCCCAACCCGGACATGCTGCACCCGGCAGGCCCCGGACTGTTCGGGAGGCGCAGCGTCCTGGGAGTCCGCGAGGCGGCCTGCCTCTGGCACCCGCCCGGAGCGGGGGACGAGACGCCCCTGGTGGAGCGGTCCGGCGCGAGGGCGCTCAGCCCCTCGGCGAAGGGCGTCAGGGGCGGCGCCCTGGTGGGAGACACCACCGCAGGGGCGAAGAGGGAGATCCGCTTCCCCGCAGACCTGCTGCGCCGCCACCACCTCTACGTCGCCCGCACCCGCATGGGCAAGTCCACCCTCATGCACCACCTCGTCACGCACAAGATGAAGGAGAAGGCCGAGGGCAGGGACGGCGACGCCATCGTGGTCATAGACCCCCACACCGACCTGGTGGCAGGCATCCTCGAACACGTCCCCGAGTCCCTCGTCGGCAGGGTGCGGCTCATCGACCTGTCCGACGAGACCCGCTCCCCCGGCATCAACCTGCTGGACACCCGCGTCTTCGCCGACCGGGACCGCACCGCCGACTCGGTGGTGCGCGTGGCCAAGGGCCTCTGGGAGCAGTGGGGGCCGAGGATGCAGTCCATCCTCGAACAGACGGTGAAGACCCTTCACGAGGCCAACGAGCAGGTGGAGGCGGACAGGCAGCACACCATCCTCGACGGCCTCAAGCTCCTGTCGGACGAGCCCTTCCGCAAGGAGGTGCTCAAGAAGGTCTCCGACCCCTATCTCCTGGAGTGGTGGGCCAGGGACTTCGGCAGCTGGCACCGCCAGTACCGCGCCGAGGCCCTGGCCCCCGTCCAAACCAGGCTGTCCTACTACGCCTCCTCCAAGCGGGCGCGGGCCATCCTGGGCCAGCGCCACTCCACCATCGACCTGCGAAAGACGATCCACGACGGCGGCGTCCTGCTCGTCTCCACCGCCCAGGGAGTCGTCGGCAGGGACGTGGCCGCCCTGGTGGGCGCGTCGTTGCTCAACCTCGTGGACGCGGTGATACGCGAGCAGGGAAGCGTGACGCTCAGGGAGCGGCGGGGCGCGCTGGTGGTGGTGGACGAGATGCAGTCGATGCCCGGCGTGGACTACGAGTCGATGCTCTCCGAGCTGGGCAAGTTCGGAGCGTCCTTCGTGCTCGCCACCCAGAGCCTCGCCAAGCTGGACGACCTCTCACCCACCATGCGCGACACCCTGCTCGCCAACGTGGGCTGCCTGGCCGTCTTCCAGGTCGCTGGCAACGACGCCAGGACGCTGGTGTGGGAGCTGGGCAAGGAGCGGGTGACCGAGGACGACATCACCTCGCTGCCCGTCCACCACTGCTACGTCCGCGCCACCGTGGGGACGGAGCGGATGCCCGCCTTCTCGATGATGGTCAGAAAGCCCGAGGAGGGAGAAGCCGCCGTCGCCGACCGCATCCGCGAGGCCGCCTCCGCATACACGGTCTCCCACAGGCGGGTGGACTACGGCGACGCCGACGGCCACAGGAAGGTGGACGACTACCGCAAGGGCATAGACGACCTCGAAAGCGACGAGCAGGGAGAGGAGGCCGGGGAATGAGACCCGAAGGATGCGAGGCCCGGCTGCTCCGCGCCCTGGCGTCCATGCCCTTCCTGGACAGGACGGAGATGGTCGCCGTCACCGGCCGGTCCAGGGGCGCGGTCTACGAGGCTGTCGAGAGGCTGGAAGCCTCCGGCCTCTGCGCCTCCGTGCTCCACGCCACGGAGCTGGTCCCCCAGGCCCGCAGATTCCACCTCACCGAATCCGGCCTGCGCAGGCTCGCCGACGAGGAGGGCATGGCGCTGGACGAGCTGGTGCGCTCCCATCCCGTGTCCGCCCAGTGGCGGCGCAGCCTGATGGAGCGCCTCGACGCCGTGGCCGTCATATATCACCTGGCCTCCGCCGTCTCGGACGTGGCCTACCCCATCCGGTTCCGCTGGTACCGCTCCATCCCCCTCGACGCCGCCATGACGCTGCCCGACGGGAGGACCGTGGGCATCGTCCGGCAGGGACTCACCGCCGACAGGTCGGGCTTCTCCGGGCGGCTCATGCGGCTGCAAGGCGGCCCCATCCCCGGAACGCTTCTGGTCCTCATGGCCGACGACGTGCGGCTCAGGCACGCCCGCAGGGTGCTGTCGAACATCGACGTGCCGGCCCTTCTCGCCGTGGAACGCGAGGTGGTGCGAGCCGGGGCGGACGAGCGGATATGGACGCCCTCGGAGATCAGCGCCGACATCTCCCTGCGCTACGAGCTGGAACGGGCGGCCCCCGGAGGCGGGCTGCCCCACGAGCCGGAACCCGGACGGGCCGACGCGCCCTCCGACCTTTCCGGCAGGGCAGCGGCGGCGGACATCCCCGACCACATGCTGCCCGTCACCCTCAGCTCCGCCGAGAAGCGCGCCCTGGACCTGATATCCGATTGGCCCTGGACCGCCCTCGATGAGCTGGCCGGGCTGATGGGCGTGACGCCCCAGAGGGCGTCCCAGGTCGTCATACCCCTCGAAGGATTCGGCCTAGCAGCCCGCCACCGCGACAGGGGCGGACGGCTGGCCCTCACCGACCGGGGTCTGGCGTTGCTGGCCCGCAGGGACCGCACCTCCGTAGTCCTGGCCAGGAGGCGGTGGAGCATCGCCCCGCAGGACCCCGACGCCCCCTTCGAGTGGCGCAACCTGTCCGGTGGCAGGAGCCGCCAGCTTCTCAGGAACATCGAGCACACCGCCGCCGTCCACGGCTTCCTGGCCGCGCTCACCGCCCAGGCCCCCCTCCTGGGGTGGGAGGTCGTCCAGCTCGACCCGCCCAGGAGGGCCTCCCGCCACTTCCGGCACGACGACCGGGCGCGCGCCGTCAACCCCGACGCCTTCGGCGTGCTCAGAAGGGACGAGACTACCTGGCCCTTCTTCCTGGAGTGGGAGCGCCGCGCGGTGCGGCCCTCAACCATGTCGGAGCGTCTCGCTCCATATCTGCGTTACTACTCATCTCACAGGCCCACCGACGACCACGGCGCGAGACCCGCGGTCCTGGTCGTCTTCGACGACGACATCGCCGCCACCCACTTCCTGCGCGTGGCGCGGGAGGAGACGCACGAATCGAGAGTAAACGTGCCCCTGTGGGTGTCCCACAGGGAGGCCACCGACGCCCTGGGGCCGCTGGGACGCGCATGGCGCTCCCCCGGCGACTGGAACTCGACCCAGGCCCTGCCGCCTCAATGAAAGACGAGGGACGGGAAGATATGAAACATAAAGACGCCAACCAATCGAAAGGCCCCCGGAGGCGCGGAGGACGGACTGTTGTCCGGCTCGATACGGCGGCCGTCTGGAAGCGGCTCGCTCTGCTGAACCGCTCCCAGAACTGGCTCGCCAGGGAGATCGGGGTCAGCCCCGGATACGTCTCGATGCTGGTCAACACGGGGCGCTCGCCCTCCGGTCGCATCCGCCGCCGGATGCTCAAGGCCCTGGAACTGACCGAGTTCGGAGACCTATTCAGATTGGAGGAGTAGCAATGAACAACTTCAACGACCCGTCCCGTCACAACGGGACCACGCACCACACCACCCTCGAAGACCTGGCGCTGCCCATAGAGAGCGGCGTCTACCCGGAGGACTCCCCCCAGCGCCTCGTGCGCCTCAAGGAGGCCAGCGGCCTCTCCTGGCGCGGCATGGCCAGAGCCCTCGGCGTCGACCCCAAGCAGCTGCGCAGGTGGCGCAGGGGCGTCGAGCCCGGTGGGGGAGCCATGCTCTCCCTGCTGCGCTTCGCCAGCCGCGTCCCCGGAGGCGTCCAGATCCTCATGGGCGACGGCTTCCAGATGACCCTCTTCGAGGACGTTAGCTAGACGAAAGGCCCCGCCGGGCGCACCGCGCAACGGCGGCGCGGCGGGGCCGGAACCGACGCCGCCTGCGCTCGCCCCTTCCGTCGGCGCAGGCGGCCCGGCACAGACCTGAAACGAGAGGCCAGCGGCCCAACCGATTCGCCGCTGCGACTATGCACCATGAAAGATACCACCGGACAAAACGAACACAACGGAGAGGAGACGACGGGCGAGGACGCCCCGGAGGTGTCCTACACCCCGGAGCAGCGGAGGCTCATCCGCAAGGGCCTGCGCATCTGGGCAAGGGTCGCCATACGTTCCTACATGCGAAAGCACGGGGCCGCACCGCCCCGGCCCAAAGCCGGGGAGGACGGCGGCGAGGAGGAGGGCTGATGGCTCCCACAGGACTCGGGACGTTGAGATGTGCAGGAAGAAGGTACGCGGCGAGCGCCGCAGCGTCCTAAACCAAAGGCAAGGTGAGATGCGCATTTGAAGGATACCCGGTGATTGGAGACTGACTGACTTCAATGTGTAGACGGGAGAGCTATTCTTGGCCAGCGCTGACCTGCCCTCATCATCTCAGAAATGTAGATCCCACCTTGGCTTTAGTTTAGTAATTTCCAACCGCTATGTCGTTACGCTTCATCGTGGCCTCCTAGGCCGTAGTCTTCAGGAACAGATTCTCGCGCCTCCTCATCGGCCGGAGCGACGAGCCTCTGGAAGTCAACGAACCTTCCAAATCCGAAAAGCAACAAACCGAAGAAAAAAGCCATGGTTGCCGCTCTAAGTGTCCATCGTGAGAAATCAAAATCCTCGGCTGTGTTCGGCCCTAAACTGATTCCGACTGTAGTATCGATTGCACCAATCACGCACACCGCGAAAAGGAATGCCGCGAACACTAAATGAACCAACGAGAGTGTGTAAGCCAATGTGCCCGCCTTTTCCCATGGCTTAACCTCCGGTTCCTCAGAACGTCGAAATCTAGGGAACCGTCGATGCCGGAGGAGATTCCATGTGAATAGGACGGCAATGTATCCGATTCCCAATACAGCCAATCCCAACATCACGAAAAATGCGGCACTCTGCACCAGGTAAGGGTCTACAATTCCCATGGCTATCACAGACCCGAAGACCGCTGCGGATACCCCGAGGGAATAGTAAAGTGGTGTCCTGATTTCGCGGCGACTTTGCGCTGACAGAAGTCCGATGTAACGCAAGAACCCCTGCCACGTGGGGGATAACACAACGAGTGTGGTAGCCAATAGCGCTACCGAGATGACTACAATGTTCGCTGCAACGACTTGCATTGCGAGTCCCCCTGAACTTCCAGCCGGATTCTCAAAACTCAGCCAATGCACATCCCACCATGGCTTTGGTTTAGTACATGATGAAATGGGTGGGGACCAGTCTCTGCGAGGTAGGTTCCACCACAAGTGCCAGGCCCTCCAGGGTATATGCCCCGAGCAGAGGAGGGGCCTCGTCCTCTCCGAAGACTACGATGGTCACCTCGCTGCTGCCGTTGATCGTGGCCCACGTCCTCCCGTAGTCTATATCGACCCGCCGACCGTCGGCCAGCAGGAACCTGCGCTGTCCCATCGGCTCAACCCCCAACTCCCGCAGAAGGCTGGAGGGCAGCATAGTGTAGGCGGCCCGGGTGTCCACCGTCGCCTCTATGTACTGGGCCTGTCGGCCGTCCATGCTGGAGATGCGCAGCGGCCACTTGAAAGTCCCCATAGGGAAGCCTCTCCATTGCTATTCCTACCATCCCATTTTACCCGATTTGGAGGCCCTCTTACAGACGCCCAGCCGTTGCGTTCATGACAAGAGTATGATATTGTAATACACCGGAAAGCAAAAAAGAGAGAGTGTCCATGCCCAGAAAGTCCAAGGTCATCAGCTTTTCCATGCCCCCGGAGATGGCCGAGCAGGTGCAGCAGGTGGTCGACGAGGAGGGCCGCACCGTGAGCGAGTTCCTCCGAGACGCCATCCGCCTATACATGGACGAACGGGAGTGGCTGCGGCACGAGCGCCGCCAACGGGCGAAGGCCCGCAGGAACGAACAGGAATGAGCAAGGAGGAGGCACCCATGAACCAGAACGCCGACTACACCCCCGCAGCCCTCTACGCCAGGGTCTCCAGCGATAGGCAGGACGTGGACCTGTCCGTGGCCGCCCAGCTGCGGGCGCTCAGGGACCACGCCCGCAAGAACGGCTACCTCGTCGCCCGCGAGTACGTGGACGAGGCCGAGAGCGGTCGCATCGCCGACCGCCCCGAGTTCCGCAAGATGATCGACGCGGCCACTAAGCCCAGTGCCCCATTCCGGGAGATTCTGGTCTGGAAGTTCTCCAGGTTCACCCGAAAGCGCGAGCACGCCGTCGCCTTCAAGTCCCTGCTCCGGCGCAAGGGCGTCCGGGTGGTCTCCATCACCGAGCACGCCGACGACACCCCCACCGGCAAGCTGATGGAGGCCATCATCGAGTCCGTGGACGAATTCTACAGCGAAAATTTGGCCCAGGAGGTCACCAGAGGGATGCGGGAGGCCGCGTCAAGAGGCTTCTGGGTCGGCAGCACTATTCCCTACGGCTACAGCAAGGTCATGGTGAAGGACGGGGCCAAGAAGCGCCCCACGCTGGAACCCGACCCGGACACATCCCCCGTCGTCAAGCGCATCTTCGACCTGGCGGAGGCCGGAAAGGGGATGCTGAACACCACCCGCACCCTGAACGGCGAGGGCATCGCCAGCCCAACGGGAAAGCTCTGGTCCAAGAACGGAGTCCACTACATCCTCAAGAACGAGGTCTACACGGGGGCTATGGTGTGGGGCAATACGGCCAAGGACAAGGCAGAGCCGGTGCGGGTGGAGAAGGCGTTCCCCGCCATCGTCTCCAAGGCCCAGTTCCGCCGCGTAGCCAAGCTGATGCGCTCCCGCGCTCCCAAGGTCGCCAACCCCCGGAGGGTCAGCAGCTCCTACCTGCTAAGCGGGCTGGTCAAGTGCCACAGGTGCAACCGGGCGCTCAGCGGCCAGGACGCCAAGAGCGGCCAATTCGCCTACTACGTGTGCCAGTCCCTCATCAAGCGGGGCAGCGGGGCCTGCGACTCTCCCAGGCTCAACGCCAGACGCTTCGAGGAACTGGTCGTCGGCAAGATTCGCTCCAACATCCTCACCGAGGGGAGCATCACCGACCTGGTGAAGGCCGTGGACGAGGAGATGGACGGCGTGGCCCGTGAGCAGCGCAAGAGGCTGGAGACTATCGACTCGGAGCTTGCCGACGTGAGGCGCAGGCTGGACCGGCTCTACAACCTCGTGGAGACCACCGACATGGACATCGACGACTTTAGGCCCCGCATCAGGGACCACAGGGAGCGGCAGGAGCGCCTTGAGGACTCGGCTGAGGAGGCCAGGGCCATCCTCGCCGAGCGCAGGTCCGTCCTGGACGACGTGAACACCATCGCGGCCTACGCCCAGGAGATGAGGGACTTCCTGGTCGAGAGCGAGCTGACCGAGCGCCGGGCCTTCATCGAGTCCTTCGTCAAGGAGATCGTCGTCACGCCCGACGACGCCCTGATGCGCTACACCGTGCCCATGCCCGACGATAGTCTCATACCGGGACGGGCCACCGAAAAGGTGGCCCTGAACGGTGCGGTTCTGCCTTCGGTCAAAAGTGGTGGACCTGGAGGGATTCGAACCCTCGACCTCCTCAATGCCATTGAGGCGCGCTCCCAACTGCGCCACAGGCCCACGCTGGCAGGGGACGCCCCCCATGATAGCACGCGCATACGCGGTCCTCAGCCTCCGCGCGCTCCGCGCGGACGCCCCGACGCTCCCGTCGCGGAGGTGGTATGCTCCCCGCGTCAACCCTGTGGAGAGGAGCGAACGATGACCCAGCAAGACCCCGTTGAGGAGCTTCGGGAGAAGGTGGCGCTCTCCTGCCAGATTCTGGCGCAGCACGGCCTCGTCAAGGGCTCGACCGGACACGTGAGCACCCGCGAGCCGGGGACTGACAACATCCTGATCCGCGGGCGCCCCGATGTGGACAGGGGCCTGCGCTTCGCCGAATCGGCGAGCGTCATGCGCGTAGGCATCGACGACGCGCAGCCCGTTGGGGACAACGCCGGCGTCAACCGCATCGGCGAGATCTACCTGCACACGGACGTCTACAAGTACCGTCCGGACGTGAACGCCGTGATTCACGCGCATCCGCCCGGGGTCCTCCTGTGCACGATGAACCAGGTCAAGCTGCGGCCCATCTTCAGCGGATACGAGCCCGGCGCCATGCGCATCGCCCTCTACGACGAGGCCCCCGTATTCGACCGGTCCATCACGTTGCACACCGCCGAGGAGACGTCGCCGTTCCTCGACCTTATGGCAAACCACAATATGTGCCTCATGACCGGTCACGGCATCGTCGTCACGGGCAGGAGCGTCGAGGAGGCCACGTCGCGGGCACTGACGCTGGAGCACCTGGCGCGCCTCAACTGGCTGGCCCACCTCGGCGGCGGCGCGCCCGACATCTCCGACGTCGACAAGGCCGAGTGGCATCGGCGGGACCGCGTGTCGCGGAGCGGCGGCGAAGGCGGCGGAGGAGGCGGCTGGGCTGGCCTACTCGCAACCCTCGAGCACGGCGGCTACAAGGTCGACTCGATCGGACTGGGCTTCAACTTCGGCTAACCCAGGCGGCGAGGGGAGCATCCCCGGGGGCCGCCATGTCGAATTCAGGAGTCAGGCCATCGGGCGAAGAGAGGGATCACAATGGCAACAGGGCCTCTCGAAGGCAAGGTCGCGATTGTCACCGGCGCAGGCAGCACCATAGGCATGGGGCGCGTCATGTCGCTCGCGTTCGTTCGTGCGGGCGCGCGCGTGACAATGATGGATGTGAACGAAGCGTCGCTGGCCCAAACAGCCAACGAGGCCCGTGAGATCGGCGGCGACGACGCCGTGCTCACGGTCGTCGGCGACGTCAGCTCATGGGACGATGCCGACAGCGCCGTCCAGCAAACGGTGAGCCAGCTCGGCGGACTTCACATCCTCGTCAACAACGCGGGTGTTCATCCGCGGCTGCTCGTGGGCGGCGCCGAGACGCTCAAGTTCTGGGAGCTGCCCACGGACGCCTGGTCCCGCGTCATCACGGTCAACGTCAGTGGGCCGTTCATGATGGCGCGCGCCGCGGCCCCCCGCCTCGTAGCGCAGGGGTGGGGGAGGATCATCGGCGTCACGACGAGTCTCGATACGATGATGCGCGGCATGCCCTATGGCCCCTCGAAGGCCGCGCACGAGGCCATGATCGCGTCGATGGCCCGCGAGCTCGACGGGACCGGCGTTACCGTCAATGCCCTGTTGCCCGGCGGCGGGACGAACACCAACTTCATCGACCGTGGTCCCGACCGCGATCTCAGCGCGCTGATCCAGCCGGAGGTCATGGGGCCGCCCGCGGCATGGCTCGCGTCGGACGCATCCGATGGGTTCACCGGCATGCGCGTCATCGCCGCCGATTGGGACGAATCCCGGTCTGTCGACGACAACCTCGCAAAGGCAAGCGCACCTGTGGGGTGGTCTCAGTTGGGGCGCCAGTCGCAGCGGACCTAGTCCGCCGGTCTCAGCCGGTAGGCGAGGGAATAGCAAGAGAACAGTAGAGAGGCGCCTCGATGGCCACGCGGCGAGTGCTGGGCGAGTCTGTTCCTCGAGTCGACGGGGCCGAGAAGGTCACCGGCGCCGCGCAGTACACCGCCGACCTCGGCATGAGCGGTCTCCTGTGGGGCAGGTCCCTGCGCAGTCCTCTCCCGCACGCCCGGATCGTCCACATCGACACGACCGCCGCCTCGGCTTTGCCCGGCGTCCACTGCGTACTGACCGGTCAGGATGTCGGCGATGTCCTCCACGGACGCGGACTCCGCGACGTTCCGGTCATCGCAAAGGACCGCGTCCGTTTCGTGGGCGACCGGGTGGCGGCCGTCGCCGCCGAGACGCTCGAGACCGCGCAGCGGGCGGTCGAGCTCATCGACGTGCGTTACGAGGAGTTGCCCGCTGTATTCGACCCGGTGAAGGCGATGGAGCAGGACAGCCCCATCCTGCATCCCGGGTTCAACGACTACGCGAACATCCCCGAGCCTCAAGCGTCGCCGTCCAACGTGGTGGTCCGCGACGCCTGGTCCCGCGGCGACGTGGAGGCGGGCTTCGCGGACTCCGACGTCATCGTCGAGGAGACGTTCGAAGTAGCTCGCGTCCATCACGCCTACATGGAGTCGAACGCCTGCGTCGTCTGGGTCGACGACGACGGCCGCATCCAGATATGGGCCAGCAACAAGCGCCCCTATGACCTCAAGCGGGCGTTCGCCGAGTCCATCGGCGTTCCTCCCGACCGCGTTTGCATCAACCCCACAACGATCGGCGGCGACTTCGGCGGCAAGGGCTCGCTGATGGAGGTCCCGCTCTGCTACTTCCTCGCCCTGCGTTCTGGACGCCCCGTCAAGGTCGTCATGGACTACACCGAGGAGCTGACGGCCGGCGCCCCGCGCCATGCGGGCGTGCTCGAGCTCAAGACAGGCGTCAAGCGCGACGGCACGCTCGTCGCCCATCAATCCCGCGTCGTCTTCGACAGCGGGGCGTACGCCGGGTACAGACGGGCCGCCAACCTCACAGGCACGTTCCACGCGCTCGGCCCCTACCGCATCCCGCATCTCGCCCACGTAGTGGCGCGCGTCTACACCAACAACGTGCCCGGCGGCCAGATGCGGGCGCCGGGAGAGCCACAGGCCCGCTTCGCGGCGGAGTCGCACATCGACGCAGTCGCCCACCGTCTCGGCGTCGACCCGTTCGACTTCCGCATGCAGAACCTCATCAACGACGGCGAGGAGACGGCTTCCGAACGCCAGTACGAGGACATCCGCGTCAAGGAAGTGCTGCTCGCAGCCGTGGAGGCCGCCGGATACGCCGAGCCGAAGGCCCCGGGCGTCGGCCGTGGCATCGCCATCGGGCACCGAGCGCCCGGCACAGGCGAGACGTGGGCGGAGGTCGAACTCGGCCGCGACGGCGCGGTGACCGTCAAGACGCCCATCTTCGAACAGGGCTCCGGGTCGTACACAACGCTCCGCCAGGTCGTCGCGGAGGAGCTCCAGTTGCCGGTTGAGCGCGTCCGCGTCGAAGTGTGGAACACTGACGCTGTCCCATGGGACTCGGGCGTCGGCGGCAGCAGTGTGACGCGCAAGATCAGCCACGCCGCCTATGAGGTCTCACGGGTGGTAAGACAGGCGCTCGTCGAACTCGCGGTCGGCGCGCTCGGCTGCCGCCGGGACCGAGTGATTGTCGAGGGAGGCCGGCTTCGGGACTCCGGCTCGGGCGCGAGCCTCGGGTGGGAGGAGTTGGTCGCCGGTATGGATGCGCCACTGGTGCGGCGGATCGATCATGCCGACGCCGGCGCCGCGGCGGTCACCGGCTTCACCGCCCAGATCGCCGAGGTCGAAGTGGACGCGGAGACAGGCCGCGTGCGGCTCCGCCGCTTCACGTCGGCCCACGACGTGGGGCGAATCCTGAACCCGATGTTGCACCAGGGCCAGATCGACGGCGGCGTGATGATGGGCGTCGGCTACGCGCTCATCGAGGAGCTCCCGTTGGACCAGGGGCGCGTCGTCGGACCGACCCTCGTCGACTACAAGGTCCCGGCCATGGGCGACATACCCGAGCTTCGCACCGTGCTCGTGCCGGCCGAGCAGGGCGCCGGTCCGTACGGCACGAAGGGCATCGGCGAGAACCCGGTCGTCCCTGTGGCCGCCGCCATCGCCAACGCCGTCGAAGACGCCGTCGGCGCCCGCGTGCGCCGCCTCCCCATCTCAGCGGAGCGCGTCTACCGCGCGCTGCGAGGGTAGGGGGGCGAGCGGTAAGGAGCGCGGGTAGGGCTGCCCGGATCGGTCCCTCCTCCCTCTCCCCTCCTCCGCTTGACACGCCGCATCCGACTCCCTACGCTCCCCGCGCTGGCGCGCCTGAGTAGGCGCCGATTGCGCACTTTATCCAAGCCCGACCCCAGCGCTCGCGGAGGTGAATCGTGACGACGGTGAACGAGCAGCAGCAAGCGCCTGTCAACCCCTATCGGCAGCCATCGCCGTACGAGCAGTGGGTCGCCTCGACCGGCGTTCCCGTGCACCGCGGCTACTTCGTGGAGGACGTGCGCACCGTCGAGGTGGGCCCGTGGCCTGAGCGCGAGTGCAACGCCGCCTTCCTCGTCCTCGCGGGCCAGGAGGGCGTCACCGAGGCGCGGGTGACGGAGATACCGCCCGCCACGACCCTGCCCC
The DNA here is from genome assembly GCA_965220205.1 of Dehalococcoidia bacterium. Classification (GTDB taxonomy): domain Bacteria; phylum Chloroflexota; class Dehalococcoidia; order Lucifugimonadales; family Australimonadaceae. The sequence goes on from OZ244812.1 coordinate 42,198, forward strand.
CCATGCGGTTCGCGCTCGACGAGACGACGTATGTCGTCGAGGGCACGGGCATGGCCACGATCTGGGGCGGGGACGGCCCCAAGCGGACCTTCGAGTTTGGCAAGCACAGCATGTTCATCGTGCCTCGGGGCTACCACTACCAGCTCGCCAACTCCAGCGGCGCCGTCCCCGTGCGCCTCCTGCACTACAACTACCTCCCGATCTCCATGAGCATCGTCCCGGACCCGAAGTTCTTCTTCGAGAACGACTTCGTGAACACCGAGATCATGGGCGAAGGCGACCTCTACTCTGAGGCCACCTCCACGCCGAGCCCCAACGGACAGGGGCGAGTGATTTGGAACGGACGCTTCTTCCCCGACATGCGCGCGTGGGACAAGCTCCACACCTACCAGGAGCGGGGCGCTGGCGGCCACCGCGTCGGCGTCATGTTCGCCGGGTCGGCCATGTGGAGTCACATGTCGGTGTTCCCCTCCCGCACCTACAAGAAGGGCCACCGCCACGGGCCGGGCGTTGTCATCGTCATCCCGGCCGGCGAGGGCTATTCGATCATGTGGCCCGAGGGCGGCGAGCGGGTCGTCGTCCCGTGGCACGAGGGCAGCGTGTTCGTCCCGCCGAACCGGTGGTTCCACCAGCACTTCAACGTAGGCGAGGCGCCCGCCCGCTACCTCGCCTTCCACGCTCCCCGCGGCACCGGTCAGAGCGAACGCGTCCAGTACCAGAACGACCAGATCGAATACCCTGACGAAGACCCGTACATCCGACAGAAGTTCGAGGCCGAGCTCGCCGAGCGCAACCTCGCCAGCCTCATGCCGGAGGAGGCCTACGCCGACCGCGACTACGCCTTCGCTTACGAAGAAGAAGACTAGCGCGAGCCGGTTGCGGCCGGACGAGTACACAAGGAGATGCGCCGTGGCTGTTGCAGATAAGGTCGTCATCATCACCGGCGGAGCGATGGGCATTGGCAGGTACAACGCCCGCCTCTTCGCCGCGGCGGGCGCCAAGCTTGCCATCGCGGACGTTGCGTCCATGGAGAACGTGGCCAGCGAGATCGCGGAGTTGGGCGGCGAGATGCTGCCCGTGCATACGGACATCCGCGACGAGGAGCAGGTGCGGGACCTGATGGCGCGCGTCCACGCCCACTACGGCCGCATCGACGTGCTGATCAACGACGCCGCCATCGTGACCCACTTCCAGGCCGGCTCCCCGCGGTGGGCCCACATCCGCGACATGGAGTCGAGCTTCTTCGACAACGTGATGCGGACCAACCTCATCGGCACCTTCCACTGCACGAAGCACGCGATCCCCTACATGGAAGAGCAGGGCTACGGCCACATCATCAACTTTGGCCAGGGCAACGTGGATAACGACCGGGCGTCCGACTCGCTCGGCGCCTGCGTCTACCACGTCTCGAAAGTGTCCATCCGCGCCTTCACCCAGGAGGTGGCGGAGGAGGAACGCGAGCACAATATCTGCATCGTGAGCCTCGGACCGGGCGGCGGCGGCCATGTCGTGCCGGGACGCCGCGGCATCGCCACCGACGAAACGCCCGTCGAGAACCGCGACCACATGAACTGGGTCGCCGACGTCGTGGGCGAACGCTACCTCCTCGCCGCCGAAGCGCCCATGGAGCTGAGCGGCAAACAGCTCATCCTCCGAGAAGGCGCGCTCGCGCTCATCGACGACTAGCCGCCGCGGATGCTCCGCGCGGGCGCTCCGCCGCTCGCTCTGGTATCCTGAGCGGCAGGTCGGGGGGATCGCATAGTGGCCTAGTGCGCCCGCCTGCTAAGCGGGTTGGGGGTGATGAGCTCCCTCGCGGGTTCGAATCCCGCTCCCTCCGCCATCCTGCCAAGCAGACTGCGAAACCATGGGAACATTCTCGGTAAGCGTTGCGTTTGAGGGGCCGGCCGGACGGGTGGACGTCGACGCGCTCGTGGACACGGGCGCGACGTACTCGGTGATTCCGGGCGTTGCGCTCCGGTCTATCGGCGTGCAGCCATCAGTGCGGCGCCGCTTCCGCCTGGCTGACCATTCACACGTGGAGTATGAGGCGGGAGTAGCCAATCTGCGGTACGGTGGCGAGAATCTGCCGGTGCTCGTAGTCTTCGGCGACGAATCGGCGTCGCCGCTGCTGGGGTCTACCGCGCTGGAGGACCTCAGCCTCGCCGTGGACATGCCAGCTCAGCGCCTCGTACGCGTGGACGCGTTGCTGAAGTAAACCTATGCCTAGCTACTACATTTGGACCGTCGGTTGCCAGATGAACAAGGCCGACTCCGAGCGCATGGGCGCCGGCCTCGAACAGCTCGGCCTCGAATGGTCCCCCAACCCCAGGACCGCCGACGTCATCGTCCTCAACAGCTGCGTCGTCCGGCAGCAGGCCGAGGACCGCGTCGTCGGCATGCTCACGTCCCTCAAGCCCTGGAAGCAGCGCTTCCCGGATAAAACCCTCGCCCTCATGGGGTGCATGGTCGGCCCCAAGACCGACGACCTCCGCAAGCGCTATCCCTACGTCGACCTCTTCATGCAGCCGCAGCAGTTCGAGCCCCTCATCGAGATGGTCGGCGACAAGACCGGCGTCGACCCGGACGGATGCGTCGGCCCCCTGGTCCCCGGCCACCCCTCGGTGACGACCCACGTCCCAATCATCCACGGCTGCGACAAGTTCTGCACCTTCTGCATCATCCCCTACCGGCGCGGACGCGAGGTCTCCCGCCCCGTCGCGGAGCTCGTCGAGGAGTGCCGGATGCTCGCGGCCCGCGGCGTCCGCGAGGTGACGCTCCTTGGCCAGAACGTCGACTCCTACGGCCACGACCTGACCGACCCCACCGACCTCGCCGACCTCCTCGAGGCCGTCCACGATCGTGTGCCGGAGCTCGCCCGCATCCGCTTCCTCACCTCGCACCCCAACGACATGAGCGACCGCATCATCGACGCCGTCGCCGGCCTGCCGCGCGTCATGGAGAACATCAACCTGCCGTTCCAGGCGGGGAACGACGAGGTGCTCGCGAACATGCGGCGCGGCTACACGAACGCTCAGTACCGCGAGCTCGCCGCCCGCATCCGCGAGGCTGTCCCAGGCGTCGCCATGGTCACCGACCTCATCGTCGGCTTCCCCGGCGAGACCGAGGCCCAATTCGAGGACTCGCTTGCGATGGTCCAGGACCTCCGCTTCGACAAGGTCCACGTGGCCATGTACTCGACCCGCCCAAACACCTACGCCGAGCGGAAGATGACCGACGACGTCCCTCAAGAAGAGAAGCACCGCCGTCTCAAGGCCATCGAGTCCGCCCAGGAATCCATCCTCGCCGAGATCAACAACGCCTACTTCGGCACCACTCAACAGGTCCTCGTAGACGCCCGCAAAGGCGATCGCTGGCAATCCCGCACCCGCAACGACAAGCTCGTCTTCATCGACGCCGCCGACGGCGACGGCGTGACGCTAGGCGACGTGCGAGATGTCCGCATCACCCGCACCACGCCGTGGTCGTTGGGTGGCAAGCAGTCTCGTCTACCAGCCGAAGGCTATGAAGCTGAACGTTGACAAGGAAGCCGACGCCCTCTACCTGCGTCTCGACGACTCCCCCATAGTCGAGTCCGAGGAGGTCTCGCCAGGGGTCGTGCTCGACTACAACGAATCGAACGAAGTGGTGGGCGTCGAGATGCTCCATCTCTCGAAACGGTCCTCCACTCTGAACCTCTCCGCCTTGGAGTTCGAGACTGTCTGACTGTGGCGGCGACGCGCGCTGTCCGTTCTTCCTACCCCTGTTGAACGACGGTCCGTGGTTGCGAGTCAGGATGCCACTCGCTCCTCCCTGGTGAATAGGAACGCCAAGTGCGCAGTGAGCGTTCCGAAGAGTGCGATTCCCCCCAACTGCAAAGGCACGGACGCCAAACGCCCTACGCCGCTAGATGGCGCGAGATCTCCGTATCCGACTGTGGATATGGTTACGACGCCCCACCAAAGCGCGTCGCCGAAAGTCGGGAACGTATCGGCTTCTATCGTCCGTTCAATGCAGGCGCACAAGACTACGAGGAGGATCATGTAGATGACTAGTCGTTCCACCGAGAGAGCGTGACGTAGTCCAGCGTGCACGCGGAAAGCATAGACTACTAACCTGAGTACCCTAAAGGGACGTAGAGGGGCTGCTACAACCAGCAGCGCATCTACCCAGTGAGCCCGGAGATATGACCCTCTTTGTGTAGAAAGACCAAGCCGCACACAGAAGTCCGCCGCAAACATAAGCCAAACGGCTAGGTCCAATTGGCCGGAGACGCCTACGTCCTCATCCCATAGCGGACTCATGAGCAATGGTATAGTCAGAATGGCCAGTATGGTTAAAGGAGTCTCCGTCAAGCGTTCGACCCTCTCCAACACTTGCTCTCGTCGCGCCTGATTCATTCTGCTACCCCTCCGTCTGAGGCTCGCCACGAATTCTGAAGAAACCGCTCATCAACCGATTCTATGATGTAGATTTGAGGCGACTATGTTCGCGTATACGGAACGACCTCACGTCGTTTAGATACGGAATGAATTGTGTGCCTTGTGGCCCCAAACGGCCCAACTCCAATCGTTGATCGCTGACCGAAAGTAGACTTCCTTCGCTACTCTCTCCGACAAGGCCATTGGCGCGGAGATTGGGCGGATGCACAGGCGATGTTGGGGTAGCGATGAATCACCACGGGATGCGACTAGTGTAGCCAGGGCAGGGGCCCAGTCAATCGAGTGCCGCCCAGCGTTGCCTCGCCCACAGTCTGAGCATTTCGTGATGCTCCCCCCCACGACAACCGCCCCTTCCCCGCCCCTCCCCGACCGCCTACGATGGTCGAGACCTTCGGCTCCTCCCGTCTGCGCGAGGCGGGACAGCAACGGCCCGGTCTGGAGCGCCTGCCAGACTCAGGAGCGGAATGAGACCAAATGGGACCAATGGAGACCGTTTAGAAATCATCTCTGATGGACGAAAAGGGCGGCAGGCGCGGATGCCTCGCACGCCGCTCGTGTGACCGCCGTCACAATCCCTCCGTCCCGTCGCTGTACAATCCTCTCACCCTGCGATCCATGCACGAGGTGACGCGATGCTCCACCACTGGCACGGGACGATTCAGCTCATCCACATGGCCCTGGCCGAAGACGAGGTCGCCTACGACCCCACCTCCTCGCTGCTGCCGGACGACCTGACGAGCGAGGCGCTGATGATGCCCAAGGCCGACGGCGTGCTCGCGGGCGTCGACATTGCCCTCGAGGTGTTCCGGCAGGTCGACCCCGACCTCGAAACAGCCCGGTTCGTCGACGACGGCTCGCCCGTCGAGCGGGGGATGTACGTCGCCGCCATACGCGGCCGCATGTCGAGCATCCTCCGCGCCGAGCGCACCGCCTTGAACTTCGTCCAGCGCATGAGCGGCATCGCGACCGCAACCAACGAGTTCGTCCGCAGGATTGAAGGCCTTCCCGCACAGGTCATCGACACGCGCAAGACGGTCCCCGGGATGCGCATGCTCGACAAGTATGCCGTGCGCATGGGCGGCGGACACAACCATCGCATGAGCACCGGCGACGGCGTCCTCATCAAGGACAACCACATCGCGGCCATGGCCACGCGCGGCGAGAGCATGACCGCCCTCATCCAACGGGCCAAGCGCGAGGCCGCCCACACCATCCGCGTCGAGGTCGAATGCGACACCCTCGACCAGGTCCGCGAGGCCGTCGACGCGGGCGCCGACATCATCCTCTTCGACAACATGACCCCGGAGCAGATGAAGGAGGGCGTGGACATCTGCCGGGGCCGCGCCCTCACCGAGGCCTCGGGCGGCATCACCATCGACAACGTCCGCGAGGCGGCGGAGGCTGGCGTCGACCTCCTCTCCTCCGGCTCGATCACCCACTCCGTCAAGGCCTTGGACATCAGCCTGGAAGTCCGCCCAAACGGGTGAATCCGCTCCGCCTCGGCCTCATCGCTGCAGGGCTGCTCGCCATCGCGGCGTGCGGCGGCGCCGCGCCCGACGCCCCGGCGCCCCCCGACGCCCAGCGCATCGTCTTCGTAGGGCCACGGTTTGACGTCTGGACCGTCCGGGAGGACGGCGAGGGTCTCGAGCACATCGCGGGCGAGGGCGACTCTGACAGCTCCGTGACCCTCGCATCGTCCCGTCCCCAGCGGGCCGAGGGAGCCCGCTACACCTGGCCCACGTGGTCGCCCGACGGAACGCGTGTCGCGCTCTCCCGCATCCCCGGCCTTGGAGAGGACTCCGTCGCCGGACTCGTTGTGAGCGACCCGACCGGCGGACCGGAGCGGCAGCTGCACCAGACGCGCCGCGGCTCCCTGGGCTTCGTCGCCAGAGAAGCTCCGCACTACGCTCTCTGGGCGCCGACCTCGCAGTTCCTCTCCTTCGTAGCCCCGAGGGCGCCGGGCCGGGGACTCGGCCTCTTCTCCGTCGACCCCGAGCACGGAGACCCCCACCAGGTCGCGGCCAACGCCCCGCTCTACCACGTCTGGTCGCCGGACGGGACGTTCATGCTGGCGCACCGGCGCGAGGACCTGCTGCTGCACGACTCGGGGGACCACTCGACGCTCGACCTCGGCGCCCGCTCGCTCCGGTATCGCGTGCCGGCGTTCACCCCCGACGGCGAGCGCATCGCCTACGTCGTCGACGAGGGCGGCACGGGCAAGCTCGTCACCTCAAAGGTCGACGGGTCGGACCGCGTCACGGTGATGGACGTCCCCGGCGAGGCTGCCTTCGCCTACTCGCCCGCCGGCGGACACATCGCCGTCGCGATGAGGCAGTCGTCGGCGCCGCTCTACGACAAACTGTTCATTGTGGACGAGGACGGCGCAGGCGCTGACGAGCCGCTCTTGAGCGGCCCCACGGTGGCGTTCTACTGGTCGCCGGACGGCTCGCGCCTAGCCCACGTTGCCCTAGGCGACCCCGCAGCGTGGCAGATAGTCGACCTCGCCTCCCGGGAGACACGTCGGCTGACCAACTTCACGCCCACCGCGGACTTCCTCACCCACCTCCAGTTCTTCGACCAGTTCGCCCCGTCCCATCTCGTATGGTCGGCCGACTCGACGAAACTCACCTTCGCCGGCAGCGTCGAGGGCGGCGCGAGCATGCAAGTCTGGATCCTCGACGCCGTCGGCGACGCTCCCCCGCGCTCCGTCGCCGACGGTCGCCTCGCCTTCTGGGTTCCCGCGCCGCCTGGGTAGGTTCGTGGCGGGGAGGTTGCCGCCCCACGCGGCGTGGCGCGGGCGGGGCCCGATGGGTAGACTCATACGGTGCTGTCGCAGATGGCGACGGGTTGCATGCAAATTGAGAGGGTTGGAGGAGAGGCGCATGGACGGCGGGAACAGGTGCTGGTGGCCTTCACCCTGTGCAGTGCGACAGGCTCAAAGAAGATGACCCTGAGGTCAAGCAGTGTCTGCACGCCCGACTTGCGAGAGATTCCTCGCAGGCTTCCGAGGCTCATGTCTGTCCATGTCCAAGATGCTGGCCTACGGCGGTGAAACTGCCCCTTAGTACGAGGCGACGATATGAACAACGCGGATGCAATCTTTGAGAACGAAGTAAGAGTAATAGCACGTCTTCTATGGCCCGCTTCCGCGTTCTCTGGTTCAGCCAAGGAAGGTGGCCGTGAGCGTGACGGAGTATTTGTCACTGACGAAATGGTACATCTAATCGAATGTACTACTTCCCGCCGCAAAGACAAGGCTGAATACGACACTAAGAAACTTGTAGACCTATGCCACGTAATGCTAAAGAGATTTCCGACCAAGGGCGTTAAGGGATACTTCTTGACCCGCGAAGAACCGACAGTTGAACAACGACAGGTAGTTCGCAAGCTCGGAGCCTCCCTTGTTGTCAGCCTCTCGTATGCTCAATTCCGTGGCCAGATGATAGATGCTCATTCCTATTTGGCTTGCCGAATGGAATATCCTTTTGGCAGCATGTTTGACCCTGAAACACAGTCTCGTGTCACACCTTCGAAACTAATACCACCTCAATTCATTACGCAATCTGGGGACGTTCTTGGTGTAGCGGATATCTGTCAGAAAATAGATGACGGCGAAACACTCCTTTTGGTCGGCGACTATGGGACAGGTAAGAGTACCACTTTACGTGAGGTGTTTGCCCAGCTAAGGTCGCGTTATTTTTCGGAGGGCACCGGTCGCTTCCCCGTACACCTCAATCTGCGCGACCACAATGGTCAGACCAATCCTGCTGAGGCACTAGAAAGACACGCCCGAAACATAGGGTTTGGATCACCACATCACCTGGTTAGGGCGTGGTATGCGGGTTTCTTAACGTTGATTCTGGATGGGTTTGACGAGATTGGTGTTGTTGGCTGGTCAGGGCAAGCTAGGCGACTGCGTGATGTGAGATTCGCGTCAATGGAACTAATACGCAACTTCCTTCGGGGTCCTTCGCATACAGGAGTCGTTATTGCAGGAAGGCAACACTACTTTGATAGCGACAGTGAACTTGCCAGTGCTTTGGGTTTGAACCAACGCTACAGCCGTCTCGACCTTCGCGATTTTACGGACGACCAAGTCCAGGAGTTCCTAGATAAGAGAGGCTGGGCGGCACGCATACCTAGTTGGCTCCCGTCCAGGCCTCTTCTGCTCGGCTATCTATGCGCGAAAGGCATGCTACAGGAGGTAATGGCCGTCGACCAGTACTCTACTCCCGCCGCAGGATGGGATGCCCTCTTGGAACTAGTCGCGAATCGGGAAGCTGAGATTGAGGCGGGAGTAGATGGACTAGCGGTTAGGCAGATTATAGAGACCCTGGCGACCAAGGCGCGCATCAGGAATGATGGGATGGGATCGTTGTCGTTGGAGGAAATACTCACTTCCTTTCATAGCGTCTGCGGTTTTGCGCCCGATGACCGAGGCATGCTGCTCCTCCAAAGATTGCCTGGACTTGGAGCGGCTACGGCGGAGGACGGCTCTCGTGACTTTATAGACGCTGACCTTGCGGACGCGGCTAGAGCGGGCGACATTTGGCGATTTGTGCAGGACCCATATTCGTTCCAAATTGATAGTCCTACAAATTGGCAAACAACTTTGGACCAACTTGGAATAGAGATTGCTGCCCGACGGTGCCACTTGGGCCGTTTCAATGAAGGGAAGCTGCGCACTGCCCTCCAACGAGCTTCTAGGGACGGAGAACAGAATGCGCTGTGCATGGACCTAGTCCAGGTAGGCAAGGAAATGGGATTCGGAACTGAAGTTCATCCGGTGACTATACGAAACATTGCAATCAGAAGCGTCTCATTTGGCGATGACTCACTGGATTTTTCCAGCATCTCATTTCGGGATTGTTTGTTCCAGCGCTTGGAGATTGACGTTTCGGCGGAAACTGCGTTATTGCCGAAGTTCTATGGATCGTATGTAGGAATACTCGATGGCCGAGTATCTCAGATGGACCTTCCGAAAGATGTGTTCGATGATGCCTGCGTCTTCGACTCCTTTGGAGAGGGCTCGCAAAACACGGCAGCGATTCTGAGGTTGCCGTTGTCAACGGGCCCTAAGGTTCTTTTGACGGTTCTGAAAAAGCTCTACCTACAGCCCGGAGCAGGCAGAAAACAGTCGGCGTTGTTTCGTGGTCTAGATCACAGGGCGAGGAGTCTAGTGCCAGATGTCCTCGATCTCTTAGTGAAGGAGGGCTTGACGGTCAGATCGGCCGTAGGGGAGGAAACAGTGTGGCTTCCGACTAGATCAGAATCTGCCCGAGTGCGTCGATTGCTATCGTCGCCTGTGCAGAGCAATGATCGCCTGATCAGCCAGGCAGACTCCATAAATTGACCCTAATTGGAAGGAAGAGGGAAAGCGGATAACGCAAGGAATGCCGGCGAAGAGGCGGGAAGGTGGAGGCAGCATTGAACGTGATACGTGAAGGTCTGGTCCCTGGGATTGGTGAGGGAGCGAGGGCAGAGACCGCTGAAGTTCGGCGAAGCACGGCACGCCCCTCGCCCGCTGAGCGGCAGCCCTCGGCCCAGCGGGGGCCTAGCCCGCCCTAGCCCGCCAGAGCCGAGACGACCTCGGCGAGCGACATCTCCGCCAGCGAGCCGAGCCGCAGGTCGGCGTGGCCGATGGCCATCTGCGCCGTCAGCGGGTTCGGCACGACAACGCAACGAAGCCCCGCGGCCTTCGCGGCTGTCACCCCGTTCGGCGAGTCCTCGATCGCGAAAGCCTCTTGCGCCTCGGCCCCCAGCCGTTCGAGCGCGAGCGTGTACAGCTCCGGGTCCGGCTTGGTCTGCCGCACGTCCTCCCGCGCGCATACCACGTCGAACGACGTCAGCAGCCCGAGCCTGCCAAGATGTCCGTTCACCCACTCGCGGCTCGAGCTCGACGCCACCGCCAGCCGAAGCCCCGCCTCCTTCGCCTGCTCGATGTGCGCCGCGACGCCCTCCCGGGCTGGGAGCGCCTGGACCACGTCGTGTTGCTGCTGCCGCGCCCGCGTCCGCACCGCTTCTCGGTCGACCGCGCGGCCCAACCGGGCTTCGAAGTAGTCGAACAGAGAATCGCGATGCCCCGATCCCCCGACCACGCCCGCCCAAACGTCGAGCGCAAGCTCCACGCCGGACTCCGCGAAGATAGCCCGGTACGTGTTATAGATGGGCTGCTCCGTCTCGACGATCAGGCCGTCGAAGTCGAAGACGATGGCTCGGAGAGGACTCATGCTCTGATTATCGCATTGCCGCCGCGACACGCGCCCATTGCCCGTTTGCTCTCCCCCTCTTACCTATCCTGCCCCCCCTCGGGGGCGCCGGCGTACGGCCGGGGACTCAGAAGGGAAATGACACAAATTGATACAAAATGTTACAGAGAAAAAGGGAGCCGCCCTCAGGGGTCGGGTCCTGGCCCCAGAGGACGAATGCCCTAGGGCGTGTTCACACTAACGTAGGGCATCGTAGATAAGCGCCGATAGGATGAAGCCCATGTAGAGGGCGTCCAGCTTATCGAAGCGGGAGAAGACACGGCGGAACCCCTTCAGCCGCCGGAACAGCCGCTCCACCTCGTTGCGCCTCTTGTACAACTCCCGGTCGTACTGCCACGGGGCGACCCGGAGCTTGAGCGGCGGCACAACGGGCGTGTATCCCAGGTCCATCGCCAGTTGGCGCGTCTCGTTCCCTTCGTACGCCCGGTCCATCAGGAGCGGCAACTGCTCGCGCTGGCGCCCCAAGCGGCGGAGCAGCTTGCGCCCTTCCGGCGCGTCGCCAGCCTGCCCGGGGGAGAGCGCGAGGGTCACGGCCGTTCGAGCATCCGCGGCAACCAGATGAATCTTGGTGGTCCATCCGCCGCGGGACTTCCCGATGGACTGGGGGCCACTTTTTTTCGTGCGCCCGTGCCGTCAGGGTGCACCTTGACGATGGTGCTGTCTAGGGAGACGGCTTCCAGCTTGATGCGCACGATCTGCTCGCGCTGCAGGTGCTCGAACACCCGGTCCAGCACCCCGCTCGTGGCCCAGCGGTTCATGCGGGTGTAGATCGTGTGCCACCGTCCGAACCGTTCGGGGAGCCCCCGCCACTTGCAGCCGTTCTCGGTCACGTACAAGATGGCGTTGAGGACTTGCCGGTTGGAGATGCGCACGTTGCCGCGCTGGACGGGCAGGAAGGGGGCAATGCGTTGGTACTGCGCTTCGGTGAGTTCCATGCCCCCAGCATACCAGAATAGACCCGTTAGTGTGAACACGCCCTAGCCCGCGCCGAACAGCCGCTCGCGGCGGAACCCGACGTAGTGCTCCGCGAGGAAGTTGATTGGCTTCTTCGCCTCGGCGACGTGCGCGCCGAGCGTGTGGAACACCTCTCGCAGCTCATCGCCGCCCGCTCGCTGCGCCGCGAGGCCGTACATCTGCGCTGCGACCGTTTCGTACTCCTCGACGCCGAGCCTGCGCCGCGCGTTCGACGGCCCTCGCAGCGCCCCCGAGCCCGGGCGCCGATGCGCCGTCGCCGCGAAGTCCGGGAACACGCCGAGGATGAACAGGCACAGGTCGGCCGTGCGGCGGTACAGCGGGAGCCGTTCCTCTTCGCTGGTTTGCTCGACCAGCCGGAGCATGCTGCGCACGTCCAGGTCGCTGTAGCGCACCTTGCGCACGACGCCCCGGCGGACCCGCACGCGCTCCGTGTAGCTGTGCACCTTCGTGAACGACGCCAACAGCCCCGCCAGGTAGTGGAGCACCGGCGGTCGCGCGGTCACCCCAACGACCTCCGCCGCGTCGAAGATGGGCAGCCGGTCCGAGCCGGAACGCTCGACCGTATAGCGGACCCCCTGTAGGTCGAGGACCGCACGGCGCAGCAGGATCTCGAAGAACAGTCGCGGCGAGACCGCGCTGAGCGCCTCGTCGTGCGCGAACACCGCGTCGAACACGCGACGGTCGCCGAGCGTACGCGCCCGATACGCCTCGTCCTCCGCCAGCAGTCGCGCAAGCTCGCGCGGATCGGGAGCGTCGGAGCCGAGCCCTTCGCACAAGAACTCCGCGTCTGTCAGGCTCACAGCGCGGTCCGCATATCGGATTGGCGTCTCCATAACAACCCCGCGCATCTATCGTACGGCCACGGTCCTCGTCCGCCAAGCTCTCGCGCCCTGCACTTGCCACGCCTGCCCCTCAACCGTCATCCTAGGCAGCGCCGCGCATCCCCCGGCGAGGAGTCTTGACGTGACGAACGAGCTGACCCGCGACGCCTTCGCCCAATGGGCGTCCGCTCTCAGCATCGAGGCCGGGGAGGACCACCTCGACCTGCTGTACGCCGAGGTGCGGGCCATGCGCGACCGACTCGCAGCGCTCAGCGCGATAGACGTCTCCGACGTCGATCCCGGCGAAGCGCTCCTCGCGACACGGGCGACCTAGCATGCCCGGCGACAGCGACCTCACGAGCCAGAGCGTCGCCGAGCTCGGCGGCAGGATGCGCGCGAAGGAGATATCGCCGGTCGAGGTCGCTGTCGCGTTTATCGAGCGCACGGACGCCCTCGAGCCGCGCGTCGGCGCCTTCGTGACCCGCATGGCGGACGAGGCGCTTACCTCGGCTCGGGCCGCCGAGGCGGAGATCGCCTCCGGCGTCTACCGCGGTCCGCTCCACGGCATCCCCGTCGGCGTCAAGGACATCTACTGGACCAAGGGCGTCCGCACGACCTCCGGCTCCGCGGTGTACGCCGATTTCGTCCCCGACCGGGACTCGACCGCTGTCAGCCGCCTGCGCGAGGCTGGCGCGTACCCCATCGGCAAGACGGGGACCTGCGAGTTCGCGTTCGACCCCACAGGGCGCAACGCCCACTTTGGCATGCCCAACAACCCGTGGCGGCTCGACCGCATACCTGGCGGCTCCAGCGCGGGGTCGGGCGCCGCTGTCGCCGCGGGCTTCGCCCCCCTCGCCCTCGGCACCGACACCGGCGGCTCCGTCCGCATCCCCGCCGCTCTGTGCGGTCTTACCGGCATGAAGCCTACCTACGGCCTCATCAGCCGCTTCGGCGTCACGCCCCTTTCCTGGACGCTCGACACCCCCGGCCCCATGGCCCGCTCCGCTCTGGACGCTGCGCTTGCACTCAACGTTCTGGCAGGCTACGACGCACTGGACTCAGCCTCGGTAGACGCCCCGGCGGTCGACTACGCCGACGGCATCGACGGCGGTGTGAAGGGCCTCCGCATCGGCGTGCCGCGGGAGTACGTCTGGGACGTCATGGACGCGGAGGTCGAGGCCGCCTTTCGCAAGGCCATGACCGACTTCGAAGAGCTGGGCGCGTCGGTGCGCGAGATATCGATGCCGGAGCTTGCGTGGGCGCCCCCCATCGCGGCCGCCGTGACGTCGGTCGAGGCCGCGGCCCTCTACGGCGGCCTCGCGCGCCGGCAGGGAGACCGCCTCGACCAGGCCACCCGCCGTCGCATCGAGAGCGGCATGTTCGTTCCGGGCGAGGCCTACGTGCATGCGCTCCGTGCGCGGAAGCTGTTCGAGCGCCGCATGGCTGCCGCCTTCGAAGACGTCGACCTCATCGCCACGCCCACTGTGCCCATGTCGGCCGTCCGGCAGGGACTGGACACGGTCGAGATTGGCGGCCGCACGGCGCCCGTGCGCGAGTCGCTGCTGCGGGACACGCGCATCTTCAACATCTGCCGGTATCCCGCAGTGGCCGTGCCCTGCGGGTTCTCGGCCGACCTCCTCCCGCTCAGCCTCCAGATCGCAGCGCCCGCGTTCCACGACGCCCGCGCGCTCCGCGCCGCCCACGCCTACCAGACCGCAACCGACTGGCATCTCGCTCGCGCCCCTGTCGAGACTTCTGTGTAACTCGCAGGGGCCGCTTTCGTAGTCGCACACAGTGGGGAGTGCAGAGGGCCTTTTGCCCGCTGCCGGGGGCGTGGGGGTGTCCCCCACACCAAACGTTGGGGCGGGTGGGCGGGAAAGAACTGAGCTCGTCAACCAGAGTTACGCAAAGGTTTCCTGTGGCCGGAGAGCCGTGGGCATGACGGCAACATCCCGCCCCGCGCCTGTGGCACAATACGGCGAGTCCGCTGGGCGAGGAGGAGTGTGATGCCTGACCTTGACGACCTGATGCACGACGTGGCGTTGGCCAACCGTATGCTCGCCGAGATGGGCCTCGCCGATGGCCCCACGATCGAGCGCGGGCATGTGAGCCTCCGCATTCCCGGCCAGCCGGACCGGTTCATCATCAAAGGCCTGGGCCCTGCGCTCTCCATGACGTACGACGAGGACATGGTCGTCGTCGACCTCGAAGGCTTCAAGGTTGACGGCCCCCCGGAGCTCAACCTGCCCAACGAGGTCAAGATGCACTCGTGCATCCTGCGGGAGCGCCCCGACGTGAACTCCGTCGTCCACGTGCACCCGCGCTTCACGGTGCTCATGAGCGTGCTGCAGAACACCCTCGTGCCCATGTGCCTCGAAGGCATGAACATGTTCACCCAGCCGCTTCCCGTGTTCCCGTCCCCTCGGCTGATCCTCAGCGAGAAGGACGGCGCCGAGGTCGCCCGTCTCATCGGCGACGGCCCGGCGGTCCTCCTCCAGGGCCACGGCGCAGCGACCGTCGGCGCCGACATGGAGGACTCCGTCATCGGCATGTTGCACCTCGAGGAGCAGGCCCGCATGAACTGGTACGCCTACACGGCGGCCGGCCCCGGCCATAAGAGCATCACCCCCGAGCAGATCGCCGACGCCGCGGCCAACATGCGCACCATGCGCGACCAGCCGCACCTCAAACCCGAGCTGGCCCCCACCCTCCGCAAGCCCAGCGGCATCTGGCTCCACTACGCCGCCCTCGCCAGCGTCTTCGACGACGACGACGAGGATGAGGACGACGACGAGTAGGGCAGGGGGATTCATAGCGGGCGTCATGCAACGAGAGGAAGCGTGACGCCCGCCGTCTACCACAGGAGACGCAACCCGCCCGCTGACGCCGTCTACGTCGGGCGTCCGTCGCGATGGGGCAATCCGTTCGTCATCGGCAGAGACGGGACGCGAGAGGAAGTGCTTGCCAAGTTCCGCGCGTACGCCGTCGAGCGCATGGCGTCGGAGCCGCGATGGCTAGAGCCGCTCGCAGGCAAGAATCTGACCTGCTGGTGTGCTCCCCAGGCGTGTCACGGGGACGTCCTTATGGAACTCGCCAATCAATGAGCCGACGTGGGAGTGCGCTCTTGGGCCCTACTCCAACGTCCTGAGGCTCGGCACGAGCGAGCGGAAGTACTCGTACGCGTGGGACGCCCGCCGGTTCCAGTCGTCCGCGAACCGGGCCACGTACTCGGGCTCGAGCGGCATCGGCGTGCCGACGATCGTCGCGATCACCTGCATGATGGCGGCCCGCTCGAGGTAGACCGTGTTGCTCACAGAGTGATCGACCGACTCGCCGACGACCATGACGCCGTGGTTGCGGAGCAGCAGCGCGTTGCAGTCGCCGAGCGCCGCCGCGACCTCGTTGCCCAGCTCCAGCGTCGTGATCAGGTCCGGCCGCGGGTAGATTGGCGTCTCGGGCGCAAAGGGCAGCGCCTGGTTGTACAGCGGCTTGATCCCCACGTTGCCCGCGCCGATCGACGTCGCGATCAGCTGGTGCGTATGCACCACCGACCCCACGTCCGGACGCGCCTGGTACGCCGACACGTGCAGCATCGTCTCGCGCGGCGGGACCGGCGCGTCGATCACGCGGCCCCGCTGCTCGGCGGGGCTCCACTGGCTGCCCCCGCCCGCCATGTACGCGCCCATGTCGACTTCGATGATGTCCTCGGCCCGTATCTGGTTGTGGGGCCGGAGCACCGGCTTGATGAGGATCGAGTTCGTCCCGGGGATGCGGGCGCTGACGTGACCGTGGAAGTCGACCAGCCCCTGATGGTCGAGGATATGCGAGCTGTCCGCCACCTGCTGCTTCAGCGTATCGATGTCCGCCTGTGTCGCCATCTGCCTTCCTCCCGTGTCGTTCATCGTCTCCGCGACGGCGCGCTCACTCGCGGCTTCCGTCGGCGGATTCAATCGCTGTCGCTGTGAACACCCTCGCCCTCGCGGTGCGCGAGGAACGCGGCGTAGGGCGCCTCGGCCAGCTCGCGGGCGTGGTGCTCCGGCTCGCACGCGGCGCCAACCCACACTGCGCCGCTCGCGAAGTGCTCTTTCTTCCACACCGGAACGATATGCTTCACGCGGTCCACGGCGTATTGGGCCGCCAGGAACGCTTCGAGCCGGTGCGGCGCGCCCGCCGCGACGACCAGGCTCACGTCGCCGATCTCCAGACGCCCGATCCGGTGGCGTGCCGCCATCTCCTGGACCCCGAACCGGCAAGCCGTCTCTTCCAACACCTGGCCGAGCACCTTCTCAGCCATGCGGCGGTCCGCCTCGTACTCCAGGTACAGCACCCGCTCCCCGTCCGTGTTGTCGCGCGTCGTCCCCTCGAACGTCGCCACCGCGCCGTTGCTCGACCGGCGCACCGCGTCGGCGACCTCGCGCGCGTCGATCGACTCGTACCCCACGCGCACGTCCGTCCCGCCGCTCACCGGCGGGTACATTGCCACCTCGTCGCCGTCGCTGAGCGGGTAGGCTAAGTTGGCGAACTCGTCGTTCACCGCGATCAGGTGCGGCTTGAAGTCGTGCGGCAGGCCCGGGGCTTCGCTCACCAGGGACGCGATGGCCTCGGCCACCGTCCCGCCGTCGGGCACGGCGACGTCGACATGGTCGCGCCCCGCCTGTTCGCGGTAGCTGGCGTAGAGCCGGATGTGCACGTGCATGGCGCGATTATAGGGCAGGGGACGCGCGCCCGTCCGTGAGTCGTCCGCCGCCAACCGAGTCCCCTCCGTCGTTGCTTCGAAAGTCCTCTCCTCCGTCTGCGGGGGAGAGTTAGAGAGGGGGCCAGGTCCCGCCACCCAACTTCGTCGGTTGTGGTGTGGGGCGTCAGCCCAACGTGAGAGATTCCCGCGCAGGCGCCGGCAATGACGGAATTGCGACACTTGCCCGTTGCCAAACCGGCCTCTGACCTCTACGCTGTCCCCATTGGCCCGACCCCGGCGGCGACCGCCCACCGGCGCCCGGCCCCTGACTCACACGAGCAAATGTCCCCAAATGTCCCAAAATGTCCCACCTTGTTCGCCCGCCCACTCGTAAACCCGTACAGTTTGCGCGTGAGCGGTCGCGCCATTCAGGACAA
Organism: Dehalococcoidia bacterium; assembly: GCA_965220205.1. Classification (GTDB taxonomy): domain Bacteria; phylum Chloroflexota; class Dehalococcoidia; order Lucifugimonadales; family Australimonadaceae. The sequence goes on from OZ244812.1 coordinate 59,814, forward strand.
TTCCTGCCCGTTTCTCGTCCATTCCCGTCATTCCCATGCGCCAAACGTGGACTTCAGGGATATTCTCGTGCCGCCTCCGACCCGGGGGAGGACCTTTTCAGGGATAGTTGTGCCTCCGCCCCCACCGGGGGAGGATTGAGGAGGGGGCGTGCTGGAGAGCATCGTCCCGTCGCGCTCATGTTCGAGTCTGGCTCGCGTGCTAAACTCGTGCCGAGGAGCGTGACCATGCCGGCGAGGCGGGGCGACCACACCCTGTTCGAGCACCTGCGGAAGCAGCGTGAAGGCGAGACTGCGCCATTGGCCGCCCGCATACGTCCCCGCACGCTCGACGAATTCGTCGGCCAAGAGCGCCTCCTTGGGCCCGGCCGCATCCTCGAGCGCGCCGTTGGCGCCGATCAGGTGCCCTCCATGGTCCTCTGGGGCCCTCCCGGCGTCGGAAAGACAACCCTCGCGCGCCTCATCGCCGGCCTCACTCGGTGCCACTTCATCGCCCTGTCCGCCGTGACCTCCGGCGTCGCCGACCTCCGCAACGCCGTCGAGGAGGCCCGCGAAGTCCGGAGCGGCGACGACCGCGGCACGATCCTCTTCCTCGACGAGGTCCACCGCTTCAACAAAGCCCAGCAGGACGCGATTCTCCCGCACGTCGAGAACGGCACGATCACCTTCATCGGCGCGACCACCGAGAACCCCTCGTTCGAGGTTATCGCCCCGCTCCTCTCGCGCACCCGTGTGCTCAGGCTCGAGCCGCTCACGGACAGCCAGCTCGCGCTCGTCGCGCAGCGGGCGCTCGCCGACACGGAGCGCGGGCTCGGACGCGAGCGCATCGAGATCGACGACGACGCGCTCGGCTTCCTGCTGACCATCGCCTCGGGCGACGCGCGGGTTGTCCTCAACGCCCTCGAGCTCGCTTCGCATGTCGCTAGGCCGGACGACGCCGGCGTCAAGCGGGTGAGCCGCGACCTGATGGAAGAGGTCCTGCAGCGTCGCGCCCCGATGTACGACAAGGACGGCGACGCCCACTACCAGACCATCTCCGCGTTCATCAAGTCCGTGCGCGCCTCGGACCCCGACGCCGCGGTCTACTGGCTCGCCCGGATGCTGGAAGCGGGCGAGGACCCTCTGTTCGTCGCCCGGCGCATCGTCATCCTCGCCGCCGAAGACATCGGTATGGCCGACCCGCAGGCGCTGCCCGTCGCCGTCGCCGCGCAGCAGGCGGTCCACTTCATCGGCATGCCCGAGGGCGCCATCCCGCTGACCGAGGCGACGGTCTACCTCGCAACCGCGCCCAAGAGCAACGCGTCGTACATGGCGCTGAACGCCGCCGCCGAGGAGGTGCGCACCGGCGTGCAGTACCCCGTGCCGCTCCACCTGCGCAACGCGTCGACCGGACTGACCAGGTCGCTCGGGTACGGCAAGGACTACCAGTACCCGCACGACCACGAGGGCCATTTCGCCGGCCAGCAAAGCCTCCCGCCGGAGCTCGCGGAGCGCCGCTTCTACGAGCCGACAGATCTCGGCTATGAGCACACCGTACGGGAACGGCTCGCGTCCTGGCGGCAACGTACGCAACGCCCGCCCAGCGACAACGGCTGAGTCCGCCTCAAATCGTTCACGCGGACAGCCGCCGTCATGCCCGCGAAGCGGGTATCCAAAGCCACCGTCATATCCGCGAAGAGGGAGACGCCCGCCACCGTCGTTCTCGTGCTTGACACGGGAACCCACGCCCCCAGGGGACGGCCCCCCTACTACCCCCCACCGAGACCCTGCGTAACGCGCAGGGGCAGCTCTCGGAGTCGCCCAACGGGAGTGCAGAGGGCTTTGCCCTCTGCCGGGGGCGTGGGGGTGTCCCCCACACCAACGTTTCGGGTGGGTGGGCGGGAAGAGCAGCACTCGTCAGGAGTTACGCATAGTCTCCCGCTGGGGGAGGATTAAGGAAGGATATCCACAGTGTTCCTCTCCCGAAGTCTGAACAGTTACTGCGCGTTAGTTCGCTTGACCGAAACACCATGCGGCGGTACGCTTGAATTGACGGATCGGCAGGGAGTGGGGCGCGCCCCCTCCACGACGATCCGGAGGCTAATTGCTATAGAAGGAGGTGGCAGATGCGGAACCGCGCTCTGTACGTCGTGAACCATCGTTGGCACTTCCCTCTGCGGCCCCCGTGCGGGCGCGGGCACGGGGGCAACATCAGGGCCTGAACCTCCGCCTCAAAGCGGGTGAGGAGCCCCAACGGGGCTTGGCCACCCGGTAATCCGGCCCTAAGGCCGGGAGCGGCAACGGAGCGTAGGGCCCGGCCCCGGCAAGTCCGGGGGAGGTTCGTCGGCGCCGGAGAGGCCCACAGCGGTCGCTCCGGCGCCTCCGTTTATGGGTTAGCGCGTACCGGCCCCCTCCCGCGCCACTAGCCCGATCACGTCCAGCGCCTCGTCGACGTCCTCCGCGGTGATCCCGTTGCGGGTGACGAACCGCACCCAGTTGAAGCGCCCGTTGGCCAGCACTCCGCGCGCCTTCAGCGCCTCCGCCGTCTCCGGGCCGCGGCCGTCTTCGAGTTCGGCGTACACGATGTTCGTCTCGACGTGGCTCGGGTCGATGACGATTCCGGGCAGGCAGGCCAGCCCCGCCGCCAACCGCTTCGCGTTCGCGTGGTCCTCCGCCAGCCGGTCCACCATCGTATCGAGCGCCACGAGCCCCGCCGCCGCCAGGACCCCGGCCTGTCGCATCCCGCCCCCCGCCATCTTGCGCATGCGCCGGGCCCTCGTAATGAACTCGCTGCTCCCGCACACCACCGAACCCACCGGGCACGACAGCCCCTTGGAGAGGCAGAAGCTCACCGAGTCGGCTACCGACGCCAGCTCAGCGGCGGGAACGCCGAGGGCCACCGACGCGTTGAAGATGCGGGCGCCGTCCATATGCACCGCCATGCCGTGGGCGCGTGCTGCCTCCACGACCGGCCGTAGCTGCTCGACCGTGAACGCGGCCCCGTTGCCGCGGTTGTGCGTGTTCTCGAGGCACAGCAGCGCCGTGCGCGGGAATAGGCCGGGCGGCGAGATCGTCGCCTCGACCGCCTCCGGAGTCATCAGGCCCCGGTGATCGTTGGGAGTGGGGCGCATCTGCACGCCGCCGAAGGCGGCGATGGCCCCCATCTCGTTGACCAGGAGATGAGCGTCCGCGCCCATGATGGCCTCGTCCCCGCGGTTGCACCACGACAGCGCCGAGACCAGGTTCCCCATCGACCCGCTGACCACGAACAGGCCCGCCTCCTTCCCCAGCCGCGCCGCCGCTGTCTCCTCCAGCCTGTTGATCGTCGGGTCCTCGCCGTAGACATCGTCGCCGAGCTCCGCCTCGGCCATGGCGCGCCGCATCGCGTTGGTCGGTTGGGTTACTGTGTCGCTGCGCAGGTCGATGACCCGGGGCGCCATGCTCATGTGCGGTACTCCTTCGTCCTTGTGAATCGGTCGCTGCGAGGCTGGCGACGCGGAGCGGGACCTCCTCGGAAGGCCGCCGCGATTCTAGCGCAACGCCCAACGGCCCGGCCACGAAACAGCCCCGTGCTAGAATCTTGTCGAAGGCGATTGCCTGCGCGAGGTCGGCGTGATGTTGCGGACGCTATCGATGAATCGCCTTGTCGTAGGGGTCGTACTCGCCGGATTCGCCCTCGACCAACTCACCAAGTACCTCGTCGTTCGGAACTTGCCGCTGCGCTCGTCGTGGCCCGACGAGGGGTTCTTCCGCATCACGCACGTCGGCAATACGGGCAGCGCTTTCGGGCTGTTTCACAACCAGAACCTCCCCCTCATCGTCGCCTCGTTCCTGGGGCTTGCCGTGCTCTGCTACTTCTACCGCGCTCACCCCAACCCCGGCCTGCCCGTCCAACTCAGTCTCGGGCTCATGGTGGCGGGCGCCATCGGCAACTTGGCCGACCGGCTCGTCCGCGGCCACGTTACGGATTTCATCGACATTGGCCCCTGGTGGATTTTCAACCTGGCCGACGCGTCGATTGTGTGCGGGCTGGCGGTGCTCGCGGTCAGCATGTGGGTGGACCGCTCCCCCGCCGCTGCGGTGCCGGAAGGCGGCGACGCTCCGCTTTCAGGAGTTGCGCCCCCAGAGCCTTCGGAAGAGGACGATGTCGCAGGCCGGTGAGCCGCGCCGCGTACGCGTAGCGTCCGACCGCGACGGCGAGCGGCTGGACCGGCTCGTCCAATCGGCGTGGCCGGACATCAGCCGCTCGCACGGCGCGGCGCTCATCCGCGACGGCCGCGTCACGCTGAACGGAGCGCTCGCGAAGCCTTCCTCCGCGGTGCGCACGGGCGACGCGGTTGAAGTCATCGAGGTCCCGCCCGTCGCAACCGAGCCAACCGCCCAGGACATCCCGGTTGCCATTGTCTACGAGGACGCATTCGTGGCCGTCGTCGACAAGCCGGCCGGGCTCAGCGTCCATCCGGGGCCCGGGCACCCGGACCGCACGCTGGTGAACGCGCTCCTCGGCGCGATGCCCGGTCTGTCCAGCCTCGGCGGCAGCGAGCGGCCCGGCATCGTGCACCGGCTCGACAAAGACACGTCAGGTCTGCTGGCCGTGGCCAAGACTGACGCCGCGCACCGCTCGCTGACGGCACAACTCAAGCGGCGTGTGGTGGGCAAGACCTACCTGGCGCTCGTCACAGGCGCGGTCAGCCGCGACGAAGGCGAGGTCGCCGAGCCCATCGCCCGTCACCCGCGGCGCCGTCAACGGATGGCCGTCGTCGCCGGAGGGAGGGATGCCCTCACCCGCTATCGCGTAGTCGAGCGTCACCCGGGCGTCACGCTGATCGAGGCGTCGCCGGTGACCGGCCGGACACACCAGATACGCGTCCACATGGCGTGGCTGGGGCATCCGTTGGTCGGCGACCCGGTCTACGGGAAACGGTCTCCGCTCGTGGAGCGGCACTTCCTGCACGCCGCGCGGCTTGCCTTCTGGCTGCCCCCTGATGAGCGGGAGCGCCGCGAGTTCGAGTCCCCGCTGCCGCCCGACCTGCGACGAGCGCTCGACATCGCCCGCTCGGGCTGACGCTACGCCCGGCCGAGCATGCGCTCGAGCAGCGCCTTGGTGCGCGGCGCCTCTTTCAAGCCCTCGGCGAACTGGTCAAGGTACTCCGCCGACACCATCAGCGCGCCGCGCCCGAACCGGGTCCCGTGGTAGTAGCAGAACCGTAGGGTCAGCGAGCCGTCGTCAAACTCCAGGAGTTGGATGGTCGCTTCGTGATACGGCGTGTCCGCGCTCACCTCTTCGACAATCTGCCCACCGCCCCAATGCATGGAGAAGGGCCGGGGGAGGATGCGTCCACTCGCCTGCCGCTGGGCCATGACCTTCCTCCTGTCTCGTCATGCCGACAGAGTACTCCTCTCGCGTGGTCTCAACGCTGGCTGCCCCGCCGGGGCGGCGCGCTACCCACCCGATCCCTTGCGTGGCGTGTGGCGCGACTGAGATAGTCAGTCCTATGCGCCTTCCTGTAACGAGCGTCGAGGCAGCCGGCGGGCAGCCAGGCCGCGCAATCGTGCTGGTGCATGGCGCGGCCAACTCGGCTGGGGTGTGGCGGTTCTGGCAAACGGCGCTGGCCGGACACGGCTGGACCACCCATGCGGTCGACCTGCGAGGCCATGGCGCCGACGCGGCTGACCTGTCGGCGGTCTCGATGCACGACTACGCCGCCGACGTCGCGGAGTTCGCGCAGTCGCTCGACGCGCCGCCCGTGGTGATGGGCTGGAGCATGGGAGGGCTCGTTGCAATGATGGCGGCGCGAGCCGGAATCGCGGCCGCGTGCATCGGCCTCGCGCCGAGCACTCCCGCCAGGTCGGTGGACGCCGCGCCGCCTCTCCGCACCGGCGTGTTCGGGCCGGAGGAGTACGGGATCGCCGGCCGCGACCCTAACGATCAACCCGCCATGCCCGACCTCGACCTTGATGAGCGCAACGTCGCCCTTGCGTCGCTCGCCTCCGAATCGCGGCTGGCCCGGGACGAACGCAAAGCGGGGATCGTGATCGAATCGTTGCCCTGTCCGCTGCTCATCGCCACCGGCACAGCCGACGCCAGCTGGCCGCGCAGCGCCTACGACGGACTCTGGCTCGACGCGGACTACGTCGAGGTCGAGGGCGCGTCGCATTGGGGGCTGGTGCTCAACCGTCGCGCGCTCGACGCCCTGGCGCCCCGCATCGTCTCGTGGCTTGAGCCCTTTCGGTAGCGGACCGCGAGGGTATCCGGCCTAGTTGTAGCGCTGATGCAGTGGCGTTGCAGCTGAGGAGCCGGCCAGTCTTCCTACGACTGCTTGCGGGCGACCCACACCAGGTCGTCGCTCTCCTCAGTCACCGGCCCGCCCGCGAAGTCGCCATAGAGCTCCTCGACCGTGAACCCGGCTAGCTCGAGCAGGTGCTGCATCTCGTAGCGGAAGGTGTAGCGCAGATCGAAATCGCGATACAGTCGGCGCACCATCATGCCGGTCTCGTCCAGTTCCTCGATGATGAGCCGGGCGCTGTTGACCTGGTCGACCGCATTCCACTGGTTCTGTCCCCAAACGACGATGGACGTGCCGTCCGGCTGGTCGACATCGCGGATATGGAACGGCACAGCCTCGTCCCGCCGGTCCGCGAGTTGGGCGAGGTCGGGCGCGAACACGTCGAGCGCCAGCAGACCATCTGGGCGCAGATGCGCCGCGGCGTTCTCGAGCGCCTCGCGTTGGTCTTCGATCGTCAGCATCGACTGGAACGACCGGAAGGGGAACGCGACGAGTGCGAACTCCCCGCCGGCTTCGACGTCCGCCATGTCGCCCACCGTGAACCGCGCCAGGTGCGAGAGACCCGCAGCCTCCGCCTTTGCCCGCGCCGCCTCGACCATGCGCGGCGAGATGTCGACGCCGACGACTTCGATCCCCGATTGCGCCAGCGCGAGGGATACGCGTCCCGTCCCGCAGCCCATCTCCAGCACTCGGCCCCCAGCGGCCCTCGCCCGCTCAATATAGAACGGCAGATCGTGGTCGAGGTACGTGTAGACGCGGTCGTAGATGTCGGCCCAGCCATCGTAGAGGTCGGCGCTGTCTGCGTCAGTCATTGAGAACGCCCCATACGCTGCAGCGCGCGCCGCACCCGCGCATCGACATCCAACTCCTCATCCGCGTCGAGCGAGAGCGCCTGCCGCGCCTCGATGGGGGAGAAACCTAAACCGAGGAGCCATGCAAGCGCGGGGTCGGCGCCGGACCCGCCGGACGCCGCGACCGCAGTCGGCCAGCTGCCAAACTCGTCTTCGAGCTTTCCCTTGAGATCGACGATGATGCGCTCCGCGCTCCTGCGCCCCACGCCGGGAGCGCGCGTAATGGCCGTGGCGTCGCCCGCGATGATTGCCGAGGCCAGCTCGTCGACCGTCATCACCGACAGGACCGCCAACGCTGCTTTGGGGCCGATTCCGCTGATCCCCAACAGCGACTCGAACAGTGTCCGTCCTCGCTCGTCCGCGAACCCGTACAGCTGCAGGTCGTCCTCCCGGACAGCGAGGTACGTCACGAGCCGGACGACCGAGCCGGGGCCGGGCAGCGCGGCGAGGTCGTTGGAGGGGACCGATACGGCGAGCGTTACGCCTCCCACGCGGACCATCGCCCCGTCGCCCGACTTCGCCTCGAGGACGCCCTCGATTGCGGCGATCAGGCTCACAGGGGCCGCACCCGCGCGGAGGCGCGCCACTGCTGCAGGTCGCACAGGGCCACGGCCAACGCGTCCGACGCGTCCTCGGAGATCAGATCGGCGCCGAGCCCGAGGAGCGTGCGGACCGCCCGCTGCACTTGGGCCTTGTCGCCGGCGCCGTAGTTCGCGACGGCGCTCTTCACCTCTGCTGGGGAGTAGCGGTGGACGGTCATGCCGTACGCCGCGGCGAGCAGCAGGGCGACCGCCTGCGCCTGTCCCACCGCCACCGCGGACTTGGCCCCCCGTTCCCGCGCGACGAAGGGTTCCTCGATCGCGAGTCGGTCAGGCCGCCACTGGGCGGCGACCGCTTCCAGCTCTTGGTGGAGGCGGTGCAGCCGCTCGTGCATCTCGCGGCCCTTGCCACCCTCCAGCGTGCCCCAGGCCACGCATGTCATGTCGTCCTCGTCAAAATCGAGCACGCCGTACCCTAGGAACTGCGTTCCTGGATCGACGCCGAGTACGCGCATACAGGCCTCCATCGTCCCGCCGCGCCGGTGCAAGTCGGCGTCCAGGGAGGGGCGAGCGGGCGAACAGAGTCGCCGCCGCCATTGTAGACACTCGCTCCCGCGAGCGGACAGGCGTCTCGCCGTCCGTCTCCCCAGAGTCCGCCGTGGGCCGGCGCCGGCTGTGAGGCTGACCAGGAGCGGCTACCATGCGCCGCCGTGTGGGAACACTACCTTGAAGCCAACAGAGCGCATTGGTCCACGATCATCGGGGCCTGCTGTGGCAGGGGTTCCCCTCGATGACGAGCGACAGGCAGGGGAGTTGGCGGCTCCCTCCGCCCAACGGCGCGATGTCGCTGACCTTCTCGATGATGACGACCCGGCAGGGGGGCGCTTTCCGGCGCTCTTGAGACGTTCTTGACAGGCGTTCTCGCCAGAAGCAGGACGGGCTACTCGCCCTTGTACTTTTCGAGCGCCTCGTCGGGGAAGTCGGCGTTGGTGAACACCTGTTGGATGTCGTCGAGCTCGTCGATGCGATCGAGCAGACGCAGGGTCTGACCGGCGTGGGCCGTCTCGAGCGCCGTGACGGTCTTGGGCGTCATTGTCACCGTCGCGTTGGAGGGCTCGAGCCCGTGCGACCGCACGGCTTCCGTGATCGGCTCGAGCGCCGCGGGCGGGCCGGTGATCTCGATGCCGCCGTCCTCGACCTTGACGTCCTCCGCGCCCGCGTCGATTGCGTCGAGCGCCACCTCTTCGGCCTTGTCGGCGCCGCACTCCTCCACGGCGACGACCGCCTTGCTCTCGAAGTTCCAGGCGACCGACCCCGTCTCACCGAGGCTCCCCCCGCCGCGCGAGAAGACAGACCGCACCTCGGAGGCTGTGCGGTTGCGATTGTCGGTCAGCGCCATCAGCATGATGGCCGCGCCGCCGGGGCCGTAACCCTCGTAGACGATCTCCTCGAACGCCACGCCGTCAGCGCCCTGGCCGAGGCCCTTCTTTATGGCGCGGTCCACGTTGTCCGCGGGCATGTTGGCCGCTCGCGCCTTGTCCATGACGAGGCGCAGCCGGAAGTTCATCGTCGGGTCGCCGCTCCCGCCTTCCCGCGCGGCCACCGTGATGTCCCGCGCGAGCTTGGTGAACGCCGCGCCCTTCTTGGCGTCGATCGCCGCCTTCTTGTGCTTGATCGTTGACCACTTGGAATGACCTGACATAGCTCCGCCCCGCGGCGCTCTGGCCGTCGTGATGCTTTCGCCGCCATGATACCAAACGCGACCGCTGGAATCTCAGGGGCGCCTATGCCCTCATTGCGTCGAGGGCCCGGCTGGCCCTCGACGACGCCGGCGGGCGGGGCGGGCGGGCTTCGGTCCGCTCAGCCGACGGCGCTCGATGCCGTCAGGCAGCGCGACGCTCATGCGCCGCGCCTCTACGTCGACGTTGCGCACAACGTCGGCGAGCGCCGGCAGCAGCAGCTCGCCCTCGCCGTCGGCGACGACGTAGACGTCGTTGGCCCCGGTGTGAAGGATTTCAGTTACCGTGCCCAGGGAGGCGCCCGCCTCGTCCACGACGGCCATGTCCAGCAGCTGGTAGTGGTAATAGGCGCCGGGGGGCGGCGGCGGCACGTCTCCGGCCGGGACGAAGAGCGGCTCGCCAAGGAGCGCTGCGGCCTCCTCGCGCGTGTCCACGCCCGCGAGCTTCACCAGTAGTGCCCCGTCGCCCGTCGAGGTGGCGTTGACCACGGTGTAGCGCACTCCCGCGAGCCATAGCGACGCCTCGGCGCGGAAGCGTTGGGGATTGTCCGTCTCGGGTTGGACTCGCAAGCGGCCGTCGTGCCCGTGTGCCCGGGCTACCGTGCCGACCTGCACCTGATCGGGCAGACCGTCGGCGGACGGCAATGGAATCGGCAGCTCGGCATCGCGGTCGTGGGGCATGGCCGGACGAGGACTTGGACTGCCGCGAAGGCTAGACAATCTCGAGGGTGACTCGGGCGTCTTCCTTGATGGCGGCGACGCGGAGCAGGACGCGCATCGCCTGAGCGACGCGTCCCTGACGCCCTATCACCTTTCCTTTGTCGTCTGGGTGGACTTCCAGCTTAACGATGATGTGGCCGTCGCCTTCGATCTCTTCGGTGACCGAGACCTCATCCGGGTGCGTAGCGATGGCTCGGGCGACGTACTCGACCAGCTCCTTCATTAGGGCTCGGCTTTCTCGACGACGCCCGTGCGCTGGAGGATATGCCCGACCGTTTCCGTGGGCTGTGCGCCAACGCTGAGCCAGTGTTTGACCTTGTCCTGGTCAACGACGACCGTGGGAGGGTCAGTGAGCGGGTTGTAGTGACCGACTTGGTCCACGACCGATCCATCTCGGGGAGCGCGCACATCGGCGACCACGATTCGGTAGCTCGGTTGCTTCTTCTTGCCGACGCGGCGCAGTCTGATGCGTAGCATGGTCTTCGGCGCGACTCCTCGGGGGACGTGTCGCAGAATCTTAGCATACGCAACACAGCGTGACCAACGTGACGGCGCAACTAGCGTCCAAGGCTCAGCCGGGTGATCAGGGGCTCCGGCAACTGCGCTACCGCCATGGCCCGCTGCGTCTCCGTGACGTCGTACCACACCCTTCGCAGCGAAACGATGCGCGCGTCGTCGTCGTAGACAGCGTACGCCGCTCGCGGATCGCGGTCACGCGGCTGTCCGACGCTGCCCGGGTTCACCACAAGACGCGCATGCCCCAGCGGCACGGTCAGTCCACCAGCGCCCGGCTGCTCCACTCCCCGGCCCGCTTCGACCGAGAACTGTATGTGACTGTGCCCCACCAAGACGTCTGACGTATCGACTCGCTCCCACGCCTCGACCGCCTGCGAGTAGGAGATGAGGTAGTCCCAGATTGGGTCGTTTGGAGTGCCGTGCGCCAGCGTGAAGCTGTCTTCCACCAACGTGCGCGGCAGCTCCGCCAGGAAGACCAGCGCCTCCGCGCTGAGGTGGGCGGTCGTCCAGCGGCACGCCTCCGCCGCGATCGGGTTGAACGCCTCGAGTCCGATGACCCCCGCGGCCGCCGCGTCGTGATTGCCCATGATCGAGACGAAGCCGCGCGATCGTAGGCGATCGATGCACTCCATCGGCGCTGGGCCGTAGCCCACGATGTCGCCAAGGGAGACGATTCCATCGATGGGCTCCTCAGCCTCCGCGTCGGCGAGGACTGCGTCGAGGGCCGCGATGTTCGAATGGATATCGCTGACAACGAGTGTGCGCATGGGTTGTAGTATGCCGTATTCGTCGCGTCCTGGCATCGGGCGCGCGGCGGTCGGCGTTGGTATGATGCAAGTGATCACGAGCGCCGATCGGAGGCGCCGGAGGGAACCATGCTCTCGCAGGCAGACAACGAAGCCATCACCCGAGTCGGACCGGGCACGCCGATGGGCGAACTCATGCGCCGGTATTGGCAGCCCGTCTTGCTCTCGCGCGAGGCCGCGGAGCCCGACTCCGACCCGGTCCGCGTGCGGGTCCTCGGCGAGGATCTCGTCGCCTTCCGGGATACGAGCGGCCGGGTCGGCCTGCTCGCCGAGTGGTGCCCCCACCGCCTCACGTCGCTCTACCTCGGCCGCAACGAGGAGAACGGCATCCGGTGCGTGTACCACGGCTGGAAGTTCGACGTAGACGGCGCTTGCGTGGAGATGCCCAACGAGCCGGAAGAGTACGACTTCAAGCACAAGGTCAGGACTGCGGCGTACCCGACTGTCGAGCTGGGCGGCGTGATCTGGGCGTACATGGGGCCGCCGGCGCAGCGCCCTCCGGAACCGCGGTTCGAGTTCACACAGCAGCCCGAGACGCACCGGAGCGCGTCAAAGGTCATCGAGGAGTGCAATTGGCTTCAGGCGCTCGAGGGCGGCATCGACTCCGTGCACTCGTCGTTCCTGCACCGCAAATTCGGTTCGGGCGAGGGCATCGGCCTGAGCGGTCTGCGGGCCGACGCGACCTCAAGCCGGGTCGACGTCGAACCGACCGACTACGGCTACCGCTACACGTCGTCGCGCCCGCTGCCGGGCGGCGACCGCAACTACGTCCGCGCCTACCACTGGGTCATGCCTCACGTGCAGATCAGGGCGTCGCAGTTCAACGGCGACGGCTCCTGGTACAAGTTCAAGATATCGGGCCACCACTGGGTGCCCATCGACGACGAGCGCACCATGGTGTGGAACTGGTTCTACAGCCTCGACGAGCCGCTCACCATCGCCGAAAAGGAGGAACGGACGAGCGGCAACGGGGCGGACTTCGTCGACCCTCGGACGTTCCAGAGCCGGGGCAACAAGCGCAACGATTGGTTGCTCGACCGGCGCCGCCAGCGGACCGACACGTTCACTGGCATCCAGGGCATCAACCAGCAGGACCGCGCGGTGCAGGAGGCGATGAAGCCTATCGTAGACCGGCGTTATGAGCATCTCGGCCAGACGGACCGCGCCATCATCATGACGCGCAAGTTGCTGCTGAACGCGGCGAAGCTCGTCCAGGACGGCGGCTCGCCGCCCGGCGCCAACGACTCCTACTACGCGATACGCGCCATCGAGGCTGTCCTGCCCAGCGACGTCAGAGGACTTGACGCGCTGGCGGACCGGATGTACGCCGAGGCCTCGGCGTAGAGCAAGCGGCCAAGCGCATGGATTGGCGGTCTGTGCGCGACTGACGGCCGGAGGGCAAACGGCCACCCTTAACAAACATGTAACAGTCCGGTAACCCGGTCGCAACAACGGGCGCCTATGCTTGGTTCTGACGCGAGACGCACTACACGGTATGGGCGCTCCACCCGTTGATCAGACCCATGGAGCATACGGACGGGTTGTGCGGCGTCTCCGGTGGGTCGGCGGAAGCGACCTTGGAAGAGGGCGGGATGTATTCCCGCCTTTTTCATTTGTCCAAGCCGCGTCCAAACACGGGCCACGGCCCGCGATACAATAGACGGCATGGCCACGGTCGGCGACATAGGCGAGACCGGCGTGATCGACCGGATCGCCGCTCAGGTGACGAGTTGGAAGCTCGGACCGCCGTCGGCGCCGGGCTTCGAGTTGCTGCTGGGCATCGGGGACGACGCGGCGGCCTGGCGCATCGCTGACGGAGTCGAGGTGTCCACGACCGATACGGTGATCGAGGGCGTCCACTTCACCCGCGGCACCACGCCTTGGGCGGACCTCGGGTGGAAGGCGTGGGCCGCCAACGTCAGCGACGTTGCGGCCATGGGCGGCGTCCCCCTCACGGGCATCGTCACGTTGGGACTGCCGTCGGACCTCCCGCTGCACGCCCTCGACGCGCTCTGCGACGGCATGCTCGAGGCGTGCGCGTACTACCGGACGCTGCTGGTGGGCGGCGACATCGTCGCCTCGCGCGATGTGTTCGTGACGATTGCCATGAACGGGTTGTGCGCAGGCGAACCGCTGCGGCGCGACACGGCCCAGCCAGGCGACGCCATCGCCGTCGCCGGGCCTCTGGGCGCATCGTTGGGCGGACTTCGTCTACTGCTCTCGGCGTCGACTCCGTCTGGGCCGGCGGCCGACGCTCTCGTGCGGGCCCACCGGCGTCCTCGCCCCCGCGTGGAGTCCGGCGTTGCGCTCGTGGCTGCGGGCATCAGGTGCGCTATGGACGTCTCGGACGGACTCGTCGCCGACCTCGGCAAGCTGTGCGCGGCGAGCGGAGCCGGAGCGATGGTCAATGGAGCCGGCGTGCCGGTCGCGCCCGAGCTGTCCGAGGTGTTCCCCGGCGAGGCTCTGCGCATGGCGCTGGACGGCGGCGAGGACTATCAGGTGCTGTTTGCCGGGCCGCCCGGGGCCGTGGAGCGGGCCGCCGTCGCCATCGAAGGCGTAGCCGTGATTGGCGAGATCACCTCGGGCGTTGGCGTGACGGTCGTCGACGAGAGCGGCGCGCCGGTGGACACGGCGGGCCTCGGCTGGGACCACCTCCGTTGACCGCGCAGGTGCTGTTCGCCACGCACTCCCCTGAGGAGACGCAGCGCCTCGGCCGCAGGCTGGGGGCGCTCGTCGAGGTTGGCGACGTGCTCCTGTTGCGCGGCACGCTGGGCGCCGGGAAGACGACGCTGACTCAGGGCATCGCTTGGGGCGCCGGCGTGCAGGGCTACGCCCATAGTCCGACCTTCGTGATTGTCCACGACTACGCGGGGCGCATCCCCATCTACCACCTCGACCTGTACCGCATGGACAACGCGCTAGAGGTTGAGGACCTAGCCATCGACGAACTTCTCGCGTGCGGAGCCTGCGTAGTGGAGTGGTCCGAGAGGGCCCCCGAAGCCTTCCCCCGGGAGCGCCTCGAGCTATCGCTCGAGTTCGGGGATGGACCGGAGGACCGGACCATCGCGCTGCTGCCCACCGGCGAGCGGTACGAGTGGATCGCGGCGCAGTTGGTGGCCGCGCCCGCCGAGGCCGGGCCAGGCTGAGCGGCCTCTCATGTACCTCGTCATCGACACGTCGACCCACAACGGCGCGGTTGGCCTGTGGCGCGGCCACGGCCTCGCGCGGACGACCGCTTGGAGCACGCGCAACAACCACACCGCCGAGCTCATGCCGGCGGTCCAAGGGCTGCTGGATGCGGAGCATGCTGCGCCGGCCGATCTGACTGGCGTGATTGCCGCACGAGGCCCCGGAGGGTTCAGCGCGCTGCGAGCGGGTCTCGCTGTAGCGAAGGGGCTCGCGTTCGCCGTCTCGGCGCCGCTCGCGGGAGTCAGCACATTGGAGGCCACGGCGTACGCCTTCCGCGGCGCCGGTCTGCCGGTCTGTCCGCTGATAGGCGCGGGCCGCGACCTGGTGGCGTGGGCCCGGTTCCAGCAGACGGACGAGGGTTGGGTGCGCCGGGCTCCCGACCGGGTCACGCCCGTCGGCCGCCTGCTCGCCGCGAGGGGCCGGCATGCGCTGTTCTGCGGCGAGGGCGCGCACGACTACGCTGAGGAGCTGCGCGCGGCGATGGGCGCGCGGGCCCACATCATCGAGCCGGGCGGTCCCGGGCTGCGGATCGAGGGGCTGGCGGCTCTTGGCGCCGCCCGGCTCGACAGCGGCGACGGCGACGACGTTGCGTCGCTCCGGCCGCACTACCTGCGAGCCCCCGCCATTGGCCGGCCTGCGTCGCTGCGGCAATGACCGCCGCGCGGCGAGCACGGCACGGGGCGAACGCGCCGTGCGGCCAACGAGGAGGGGTTCTGCCCACCAGTCGCATGACGAGCTGCGGTGTGATAGGCTACGGAAACCGTCACGACGACGCGTCCGCATATCCCGCCATCGACTGAGGTTTCTGTTGGCTGAACGAACGCTTGTCTTGTTGAAGCCCGACGCAGTCCAGCGTGGTCTCGCTGGCAGGATCATCGCACGGCTCGAGGACCGGGGTCTGAAGATCGTCGGGCTCAAGCTCATGCGCATGGACATGGAGATTGCAAGACGGCACTACGCCGAGCATGTCGAGCGGCCGTTCTTCGTGGGGCTCGCGGAGTTCATGACCTCGCGGCCGATCCTGGCCATGGCTGTAGAAGGGAATGAGGCCGTGAACGTGGTCAGGGACACGATGGGGGCAACGGATCCGCGGAAGGCGGCGCCCGGCACCATCCGGGGCGACCTCGCGCAGGACATCGGCCGCAACCTCATCCACGGCTCGGACTCGGTCGAATCGGCCCAGCGCGAACTCGGCATCTTCTTCTCGGACGGCGAGATACTGGGCTACGACCGGGAAACGGAACGCTGGATCACGGAATCGTGACGAGGGTCTTGGCTTCGCGCCACACCTGTTCGAGCCGGTAGTAGGCGCGCTGCTCCTCGCTGAACACATGGACGATCACATCCGAGAAATCGAGGAGGACCCACCCGGACTCCGCGGTCCCCTCGAGATGGTGCAGCCGCAGTCCGGCGGCGTGGACGACGCGCTCCAGCTCGGCCACGAGCGCCGTTAGCTGGCGGCGGTTGTCCGCGCTCATGATGACCATGTAGTCGTTAAACGCGCTGACGCCCCGGACATCGAGCAGCACGACATCCGCCGCCTGCCGGTTCGCCGCGACGTCCACTGCCCGCCTCGCCGCGTCTCCGGGACTGGCGCTGGGCTTCTGGACTTTCTGGACGGGTACTGGAGCCAGATTGGACACGCCGCCATTATACTGGCCTCTCGACCCAAGGAGCACCCACGCATGCCTGCTCTCTCTTCGAACAAGCCCCGAGTCGTCGCAGCCATGAGCGGCGGCGTCGACTCGTCCGTCGCGGCGTATCTGCTCCGCGAGGAGGGGTATGACGTCGTCGGCGTGACCATGCGGCTCTGGTCAGCCGATGACAGCCAGATTACGCCGGACCACCAGGGTTGCTGCTCGATCGACGACATCGAGGACGCCCGCCGCGTGTGCGCGACCCTCGGCGTCCCGCACTACGTCATGGACGTGCGGCGGGAGTTCCGCGAACACGTGATCGACTACTTCGTTGCGGAGTACCGCAGGGGCCGTACGCCGCACCCGTGTATCGCGTGCAACGACAGCATCAAGTTTGATTTCCTCATGAAGCGCGCGGCCGCCATGGACGCGTCCTACGTCGCCACCGGCCACTACGCCCGCATCGAGGACCGGGGCCGCTCGGAGAGCGGGTTCCGTCTCATGCGGGGAGTCGATGTGTCGAAGGACCAGTCGTACGTGCTGTTCGGGCTGGGACAGGCGCAGCTTCGCCGAGTCCTGCTGCCTGTGGGCCGCTTCACCAAGACGGAGATCCGCAGCCTGGCGAGCCAGGCTGGGCTGCACTTGGCGGACAAGCGCGACTCCCAGGAAATCTGCTTCATCCCGCGCGGCGACTATCGCGAGTTCCTCAAGCACGAGATCGAGCCGCGGGCTGGGGAGTTCGTGGACGCCGCCGGACGTTCCCTGGGCGCCCACGGCGGAATCGAGTTCTTCACCGTTGGCCAGCGCCGCGGACTCGGCGTGACCCCCGTCGCGCCCGACACTGAGCGTCTGTTCGTGACGGGCGTCGAACCGGAGCGGGCCCGCGTTGTGCTCGGCCCGGAGCGCGCGTTGCTCCGCCGCGACGTTTGGGTCGAACAGACGAACTACATCGACGGGGCGCCGCCTGCGTCGAATGTCCGGGTCACGGCGAAGATACGCTACAACGGCCGTGACGCCCCGGCTACGCTCGAGCCTCAGGCCGCGCGCGGCGATGGCGCCGTCGCGCTATTGCGGTTCGACGAGCCGCAACGGGCCGTCGCGCCGGGCCAGGCGGCTGTGTTCTACGACGGCGACCGTGTGATCGGGGGCGGCTACATCGCGTAGCGCCTACCCGGCCGTCATGAATTCGAGCCCGCACGCTTCGAAAGCGGCGCTCAACTCTCCCATTACCGCGAGCAACTCCTGCGGTGGCGCTCCCCCTCCTTGGGCGGCCTGTTCAAAGCCGCTAACGAGTGCAACGAAGTTCTCGATGTCGGTATGCGAGGCCACGCATCGAAGCTCGGAAGGCGAGGGAAATGACCCGTCGTCGTCCGGCGGGGCGAGGGCTTGGGCCTCCTCGTCGGTCAGGCAGAGTTGGAAGTTGAGACCCCAGCGGAGCTCGGCGGCAGGATCGTCGCCGGCGGGGGGAACGGCTCCATGCTCCGCGAGGAAGGCCTGCAAGCAGGACTGGCTCGTGTCGCTCAGTCCCCCGGTCTGGGCTGACAGCACGGCCAACATCAGGGCGCCGGCAGTCTCAGGAGCAACGCACTGGAGAGGGAACGACTCCGGGTCCACGCCCCCTCCCGATATGGGCTGGTCGAGCATCGCCTCGAACATCTCGTCGCCGAGTTCGGTCCGGATGCATGAGACCTCCGCATCGGTGAGCGAATCAGTCAGCGTGCGGAAGGGCGTGTCCGGGTCGATGCTGAGGGGAAGCCTATCCGTCGGCATTGGCTCGGGCGTAGGTGTCGGCTCGGGCGTTGGCGTTGGTTCGGGCGTGGGCGTTGGTTCGGGCGTCGGCGTTGGCGGGATTACCTTGGTTGGCGTCGGCGATTCGCCGCAGGCCCCGAGGGCCAGCAGGGTCACAACGGCCAATGCAAGCAGCATGGCCCTTCCGCTCGTCGTCGAGTTCAACACTGCTCCTTCAGGGGTGTAGCTGGATTGACTAGGTGGGCTAGGCTAGCAGAAGGTGTGCGTGGCATATGTAGGTTTCGGGGGTTGAATGTGGTCTCTTTCGGAAGGCGGAACACGACGACGGCGAAGACGGCGATCGCGGGACGCCGGGCCCTCCCCACCCAAGACGAGGAACGTCGGCTCCATCGAGCGGGCTACGCCCGAGTTGCCGGCATCGACGAGGTGGGCCGCGGGCCCATCGCCGGACCGGTCGTCGCAGCCGCCGTCGTTCTGCCCGACCTGTCGGGGCGCGGCGACGACGACCTGCGGCTGGTCCGCGACAGCAAGTCGCTGACCCCGGCTCAGCGAACGACCGCCGAAGCCTTGGTGCGGCGCATCGCCGTGGGGGTGGGCGTCGGCGAGGTCGACAGCCGCGAAGTCGACCGGTTGGGCATCGCGCCCGCGACCCGGAAGGCGATGAGGCTGGCCCTCGACTGCCTCCCCGAACCGCCGTCGCACCTGCTCATCGACGCCTTCCCGCTCGATTGGCGCAAGATGCCGTGCACCGCGATTGTCAAGGGCGACGCGCTGTGCCTCGCCATCTCAGCCGCGTCCATCGTCGCGAAGGTGCGCCGCGACGCGTTGATGGTGGAGCTCGACGCCCGCTACCCGGAGTACGGCCTCGCTGCGCACAAGGGCTACGCGTCCGCTGGGCACCTCGCCGCGGTGGCCCGTTACGGGCCAAGCCCCGTGCACCGCATGAGCTTCTCGCCGTTCAAGCCGGCCCTGTTCGACCTGGCATGACGACTCCTCGGTCGAGGCTCGGGGCGTTGGGCGAGACGGTGGCCGCGGCGCACCTCGAGGCGCAGGGACTCAACGTCGTCGACTGCAACTTCCGCACGCGGTACGGGGAGGTCGACCTCATCGCCGAGGACGCAGGCACGCTCGTGTTCGTCGAGGTTAAGACGAGGCGCAGCTTGGCGTTTGGCGCTCCCGAGGAGTCCGTCACGCCGCGCAAGCGCGCGCGGTTGGCCAAGGTAGCCGCCGCCTACTTGCAGCTGCACGGGCTCGAGCAACACAACTGGCGGATCGACGTGGTGGGCGTGGCGCTTCAACGGACCGGCCCGGCGACGATCAATCACGTCCGGGCGGTCGAGGTCCCGGAGCCGGGCTAGGCCCGCCGGAGCGCGAACCCGACGACGCCGGGGCCCGTGTACGTGCCGATGACGCTCCCGATGCGCCCGATGATGAGGGGCGCTTTGGCCAGCGGCGCGAGATGGGCTGCGATCGAGGAGACCTCGTCCTCGGAAATCTCGTGGATGAACGCAATCTCCTCGTACGGCGCGCCGGTAGAGGCGATCTCCCGCATCCGGGCCAGCGCCTTCGCGCGGGAGCGCACCTTCTCGTGCGGGTGAATCTCGCCGTCCGCGATCTTCAGCACGGGCTTGATGGAGAGCAGGCCGCCGAACAGCGCCGCGGCTTTCCCGATGCGCCCGCCCTTCTGGAGGTATTCCAGCGTGTCGAGGACGAAGTAGACGTCGACCTTCTCGGCGGTTTCCCGGGCCACGGCCGCCGTCTTGTCGAGCGACGCCCCGGCATTCGCCGCCTCTGCCGCTGCCTTGACGGCCAGCGTCAGTCCGAGCGAGGCGAGCCCCGAGTCGATAACGGCGACGTGGGCGTCGCTCAACTGCGCCGACGCCGTCAACGCCGAGTTGATCGTGCCGCTCAGCTTGCTCGATACGTGGATGGAGGCAATCTCGTGGCCCTCCGCGGCAAGCGCACTGTACACGACCTCGAAGTCCCCCACGGTCGGCTGCGTGGTCCTCGGGAGGACATCGCCTTTCGCGAGGCGCTCGAAGAACTCGTCGCGAGTGATCTCGACGCCGTCCCTGAATGCCTCGTCGCCGAAGAACACGGTGAGCGGAACGACGTGTACGCCTAGGGACTCCGCCAACTCCGGCGGGATGTCTGACGTGCTGTCGGTGACGATCTTGACGGCCATGGCCTACTTCACCTCGGGGATTGATACGCGAAGCCTAGTCGAAAGAGACCAGGTAGTGGTAGTAGGGCTGTCCGCCCTCGACGACCTCCGTCTCGACGCCCTCGAAGCGGGAGGCAATACTGCCAGCGGCGGAGTGCGCTTCGTCCGCCGTGAGGTCCGCGCCGTAGTAGAGGGTGACCAGCGCGCCGTCTTCCGGCGCCGCTCGCTCTACCAGCGAGATGAGCGCCTCGTGCGGCGAGGCGGCGACCGCGACGACGTCGCCGTCCAACAGCGCCATCGCGTCGCCCTCCGCGATTGGAATGCCGTTGATCGTTGTGGAGCGTACGGCGACGGTTACCTCGCCCGAGCGCGCGTCCGCTGCCGCGCGGACCATGGCGTCGATGTTCTCAGCCGGGTCGAGGTCTGGGTTGAGCGCCAGCAACGCGGCGACCCCCTGGGGGACGCTCGTCGACGGCACGACGGTGACGGCGCCTTCGCTCAGCTCGGCCGCCTGGTTGGCGGCGAGCAAGATGTTCTTGTTGTTGGGCAAGATGACGGTGTGCTCGGCGCCGCTCCGTCGCACCGCTTCCAACAGTTCGGCGGCGCTCGGGTTCATCGTCTGTCCGCCCGGCACAACCGCGTGCGCGCCGAGGTCCCGGAACACCCGATCGATCCCCACGCCCGACGCGACCGCGATGACCGCAAGCGCTGTGTCGGCCGGCGCGTACCCGTGGCGCCCCATGAAGTCCTGGTGCTGAACGTCCATGTTCTGGATGTTGATTTGATCGACCGCGCCGAAGCCCACGCCCATGCTCAGGAGCGGCCCAGGGTCCTCGGCGTGAGCATGGACGCGCACCGTCTGCTCGTCGCCCACCACAACGGTCGACGCGGCCATCGACGAGACGAGCGCACGGACCGCTTCCACGTCGAGCGCGTGACCCTGGATGATGAACTGCGTGCAGTAGCCGTACATCTCATCTTCGGTGTGCTCGAGGAAGGCGTGACTAACGCTCGCCTCCCCCGCGCGTCCGGCCGGAGCGCCCATTTCCAGCGTGATGACCCGCCCCTCGAGGTAGCCCACACACCCCGCTAAGAACGCGACGACACCCTGGCCGCCGGCGTCGACCACGCCCGCCTCCTTCAGCACCGGCAGTTGTTCGGGCGTCTGGGCCAGCGCGCGCTCGGCGGCTTGGAGCGCCTCACGCAGCACGCCGGAGGGCAGCCCGTCCGCCGGTTGCACGGCCTCCGCGGCGGCCCGCATCACGGTGAGCATCGTCCCTTCGACAGGCTTGCCGACTGCCTGATAGCTGGCGCTGGATGCGGCCGCGAGCGCCGCCGCGAGCTGGGGTCCGTCGCACTCGTCGCAGCCCGCGAGGCCCACCGACATCCCCTTCATGTACTGCGACAGGATGACGCCGCTGTTCCCGCGCGCCCCCAGAAGGGCTCCGCGCGCCAGCGCCTTGCTCACGTCCGCGACGCTCCCCTGGCCGGGCTCGGGGAGCTCGTTCGAGTCGTTCGCCGAGCGCAGTGTGAGCAGCATGTTGATGCCGGTGTCCCCGTCGGGAACGGGGAACACGTTCATGGCGTTGATAGCGTCAACGTGCTCCTCGACGCACCCAGCGCCTGCGGCGACCATCCTGCGGAACAAGTCGCCGGAAAGGCTCGAAGGACCGGCCGGTCGGTCCACGGATCGGTCCAAGGGTAAGTCCATGGAATTGGCGACCTCGCCACGGCCATGCTAGACTGCACCGACGGCCGCGGTTGCCGCATTGTATTGAGCGCGCCTGGGGTCGGCAAGAATCTTCGTATCCGCGAACGCGTTCGCGAGCGTGTTCGCGATGTAGGTGGTCCTATGGCGATGTGCGAGATCTGCAGCAAGCGGCGGAGGGCCGGCAAGAACGTGAGCCACTCCAACCGCCACACGAACCGGTGGTTCTTCCCCAACGTGCAGCGGGCGGTCATCGTCGTGAAGGGCAAGCGTCAACGCGTCAAGCTGTGCACGCGCTGCCTGCGGACCGCTCAGAACAAGAAGCTCCTCGTCTGACCCGGCGCCAGCCGTATTCCCCCGTTCCGGCCTCCTCCCACACGGGGGGAGGATTGAGGAGGGGGGAACCTCCGCTCTACTGAGATCCCTCGTCATTCTCGTGCTTGACACGGGAACCCATACCCCCTAGCTATTCCATAGTTGGCTCGTTTTGGCGCATGGGAATGACGGGAATGGACGAGAATGGCCAGAAACGGCCCCGAATGTCGCAGGGCCCTCACTCGTAGATTGCATCGGTTTACGAGTGGGTGACGAAATAAAGTGAGCCATTGTGAGCCATTTCTCTTCTGGGTCTGGGACGGAAAGCCGACGACGGGCGAGGGCTGCGCTTTTTCTTCTGTAACAATTTGTAACATTTTGTAGCATTTGCCCTCTGGGGCAGGGCCGAAGGCTGGCGTCGAGGCGCCCGAGTCGGGTCGTAGGGATAGGGTAGGGGCGAGCAGACGACTAGGCAACGGGCAGTTGTCATGACGGTGCCCGGAGTCAACGTTCCCAAGGACGCAGGCGCTAGGCGCCGTCTCCGATTTCGACCAACTCGATCTCGAACGTCAGCGCGGCGCCTGCCAGGGGGTGGTTGCCGTCCAGCGTAGCCAGCTCCCCGGTGATTGCGGTCACAACGAACCGCTGTCCGGTGCTGCCGATCAGCGTGGTCCCTACGCTGACGCTGCCGGGGATCATGTTGATTGGCACGTCGACGATCTGATCGGCCCGCGGCTCGCCGTAGGCGTCGGCGGGCTCGATGCGCACAGTCACTGTGTCCCCCGCCGCCATCCCGCGCACTGCTGAGTCGAACCTGCCGATCATCCGGCCGTCGCCGATCACGAACTGCACAGGTTCGCCCTCGCGCGACGAATCGAAGACGCTCCCGTCGTCCAGCGTGCCCGTGTAGTGGACCGTAACGGCGTCGCCCTCAATCGCGACGGGAGGGCTGCCGCACGCGGCGAGCAGCAAAGCGCTCGCCGCCAGCGTGACAAGCGCGGCGGCGAGGCGGACGCCCGCGGAGGAGGGGGCAGGCGCGGCTATGACGGCCCCGCCGCTCTCGGAGACGCGGCGGGCTTGCTCATGCCGGCGCGCATGGCGCTGATTGCCTCGTGGATGCTCATGCGGTCATTGTATACGGCAGAGCCCGCCACGATGACGTCCGCGCCCGATTCGACGAGCAAGCTGGCGTTGTCGGCCTTGATCCCGCCGTCGACCTCAAGCTCCGCCGCGCTGCCGGCGTCGTCCAGCATGGCGCGAACGCGGCGCAGCTTGGGCAGCACGCTCGGGATGAGCGTTTGTCCTCCAAAACCCGGGTTGACGGTCATGACGAGCACGAGGTCGACCTCGGCGACGATCTCGCTGAGCGCCGACGCGGGCGTGGCGGGATTGATGGCGACTCCGGCGCGCGCGCCGAGGCCGCGTATCTGCTGCGCGAGGCGATGCAAGTGCGGAGTCGCCTCCTGGTGGACGGTGATGATGTCGGCTCCAGCGGCGGCGAAGTCGGCAACGAGCCGCTCAGGCTCGACAATCATCAGGTGTACGTCCAATGGCAGGTCAGTGTGCGGACGAATGGCGCCGACGACGGCGGGCCCGATGGTGAGGTTCGGCACGAACCGTCCGTCCATGACATCGACATGGATGGAGTCGGCGCCGGCGGCGGTCGTCTCGCGTACGACCTCGCCCAAGCGGGCGAAGTCGGCCGAGAGGATCGATGGAGCCAGCTTCGCCGCGCTCACGGTCCCACCCGTTCCGCCTGTGCGCGTGCGGCGAGCCGGCGCTCCGCCTCGTCGAGCGCGGCAGCCACGCGGGCCGGCGCCGTGCCGCCCGCGACGTCGCGCGCCGCGGCGCTGGCGAGCGCCGTGACGTCATAGACGCCGGCGTCGAACAGCGCCGACTCCGCGCGGAACTCTTCGAGCGACAGATCGGCCAGGGTTGCGCCCCGCGCGCTTGCGATGTCGTAGAGGCGGCTCACGGCGGCGTGAGCGTCGCGGAAAGGCGCGCCCCTGGCGACGAGGTAGTCTGCCATGTCGGTCGCGAGCAGAGAGCTGTCCTCGGCCGCCGTCCGCATCCGGGCTTCGTCGACTTCGAGGTCGTTGAGCATACCGGCGAACGCGGACAGCGTCGCTTCGAGGGTGTCCGCGGCGTCGAACAGTCCCTCCTTGTCCTCCTGGAGGTCGCGGTTGTAGGTGAGCGGAAGTCCCTTGAGGACGGTGAGCATCCCGATCAGCGCGCCGAATACGCGGCCCGTCTTGCCCCGGGCGATCTCCGCGAAGTCCGGGTTGCGCTTCTGCGGCATGATGCTCGAGCCCGTGACCCAGGCCCGCCCCGGGCGGGCGAATCCGAACTCGCGCGAGGCCCACAGCACGATCTCCTCGGCCATGCGCGAGCAGTGGACCATGCAGGCGGCCGCCGTCGCGAGAAACTCAACGACGTAGTCACGGTCGGACACTGCGTCCATGGAGTTGGCGCTGACCGAGTCGAAACCGAGCTCCCGCGCGACGTAGGCGCGATCGATGGGGTAGGGGACGCCGGCCAGTGCGCCGCTGCCGAGCGGCAGAACGTTGACGCGGCGCAGGCAGTCGCTCAGGCGGTCCGAGTCGCGGTCGAGCATCTCGAAGTAGGCGAGCAGGTGGTGCGCGAACAGCACCGGTTGCGCGCGCTGGAGGTGCGTGTAGCCGGGCATGATGGCGTCGGCGTGCTTGCGGGCGAGCGTGAGGAGCGCGGACTGCACGTCGCCGATGCGGGCCTGCGCGCGTTCGATGGCGCCGCGCACGAATAGGCGTGTCGCGGTCGCGACCTGGTCGTTGCGCGAGCGCGCTGTATGGAGGCGGGCCGCCGGCTCGCCGATGAGCTCGTGGAGGCGCACTTCGATGTTCATGTGTACGTCTTCGAGGTCCTCGCGCCAGCGGAAGAGACCGCTTTCGATCTCCTTGCGAAGCGCCTCGAGCCCGCTGACGATCGCCCCCGCGTCCTCTTGGGTGATGATGCCCTGCCTCCCCAACATGCGGGCGTGAGCGATCGACCCGTCGATGTCGTGGGCGTACAGACGGCGGTCGTAGCCGATAGAAACCGTGTACGAGGAGTCCGCCTCGAAGTGGTGCGTCGCGTAGTCAGCCATCGCGGGCCTATTCTACCAGCCGAAGCGGACGCGGCAGAACGGGCCGCGATGGCGCGCCCAGCTAATCCGCGTGGCCTTGGACCTCGGCTTGGGTGCGCACGGGCAGGCCGTAGAGCCGGATGAAGCCGACCGCCGCTGTGCTGTCGAAGGTGTCGCCCTCCGCGTAGGTCGCGAGGTCGTGACGGTAGAGCGATGCGTCGCTCTTGCGGCCGGCGACGGCGCAAGCGCCCTTGAACAGCCGCATCCGGACTGTGCCCGATACGTGGGTCTGCGTGCTTCGGACGTAAGCGTCAAGGTCGTGGCGGTGAGCCGAGAACCAGAGCCCGTTGTAGACCATGTCGGCGTATTCCTGCGCCATCCGTTCCTTGAAGCGCGATTGCTCCTTGGTGATGCACAACGCTTCGAGGCTGCGGTGCGCCTGATGAAGCACAACGGCCGCTGGGGCCTCGTAAACCTCGCGGGACTTGATGCCCACGAGCCGGTTCTCGACGTGGTCGATGCGGCCGACGCCGTTGCTGCCTGCGACCTCGTTCAGGAACTCGACCAAGTCCGTGCCGGGGAGCGTCTCGCCGTCGATGGCGATGGGGACGCCGCCGCTGAACTCAATCTCGACGTAGCGGGGCGTGTCGGGGGCCGCGCCCGCCGCGACGGTCCAGGCGTACGCCTCCTCGGGCGGCTCGCCCCACGGGTCCTCGAGGTCGCCTGCCTCGATGCTGCGGCCCCACAGGTTCTCGTCCACCGAGTAGGGGCTGCGCTTGTTGAGGTCGAGCGGGACGCCGTGCTCGTTGGCGTAGGCGATCTCCCCGTCGCGCGTCATATTCCACTCGCGCGCCGGGGCCACGACCTTGATCTGCGGGGCGAGGGCCGCGGCCGACACGTCGAAGCGCACTTGATCGTTGCCCTTGCCGGTGCACCCGTGGGCGATGGCGAAGGCCTGCTCTTCGAGGGCGATGCGCACGAGGTGCTTGGCGATCAGGTACCGTCCGAGGGCCGTGGCGAGCGGGTAGACGCCCTCGTAGAGCGCGCCTGCCTGGAGCGCGGGCCACACGTACTCGTTGATGAACTCCTCCCGCGCGTCGATGACGTCCGCCCGGACGGCGCCGATGCCGATCGCGCGCTGCTGCGCTTCTTCGAGATCGACCTTGCCGCCGAGGTTCATGGTGAGTGTGGCGACCTCGACGTTGTACGTCTGTTGGAGCCAGCGGATGGCCACGGAGGTATCCAGGCCC
Organism: Dehalococcoidia bacterium; assembly: GCA_965220205.1. Classification (GTDB taxonomy): domain Bacteria; phylum Chloroflexota; class Dehalococcoidia; order Lucifugimonadales; family Australimonadaceae. The sequence goes on from OZ244812.1 coordinate 86,359, forward strand.
CCGCTGTAGGCGAGAACGATCTTGTCAGCCATAGAGCAGTCCTTTCAGGGTTCGCGGCGGAAGTCCTACGACGCGAGCGCGGCGGCGAGTCCGCGGTCGAGCTTGTCGAGCGCCTCGTCCACGTCCGCCTCGGTGATGAGCAGGGGGGGCATGAAGCGAATGGAGTCGGGACGGACGGGGTTGAGGAGGAGGCCCTCGAGGTTGCAGGCGGCGACCACCGCGCGCGCAATCGTATCACCGAACTGGATGGCCAGTAAAAGGCCCATCCCGCGCACGTCGACGACCGCCGGCTGATGACTCGCCGCGAACGCTTCGAGCCGCTCGCGGAAGTAGGCGCCGACGGAGCGGGCGTGGGATGGCACGTCGTTGTCCACCATGTAGCGCACCGTAGCGTTCGCCGCTGCAGTCGCGAGCGCGTTGCCGCCGAACGTGCTGCCGTGGTCCCCCGGCTCGAGCACGTCGCAGCTGTCCTTGCACAGGAACGACCCTACGGGCACGCCGTTGCCAAGCCCCTTGGCCAGCGTCATCACGTCGGGCTCGACGCCGAACGACTGATAGCCGAACAGCGTCCCAAGCCTCCCCACTCCCGTCTGGACCTCGTCGAATATCAGCAGAAGAGAGTTGGCGTCGCACCACTCGCGCAGCCCTTTGAGGTAGCCCTCGGTGGGAACGTTGACGCCGCCCTCGCCCTGGAGCACCTCCACCATGACGGCGCACGTCCCCTCGTTCGTTGCGCTCTTCACTGCGTCGAGGTCGTCGTAGGGGACGTTGACGAAGCCGGGAGTAAGCGGCTTCCAAGCCTCCTGGTAGTGGGGTTGACCTGTCGCGGCAGCCATGGCCAGCGTCCTGCCGTGGAAGGAGTTGAGGGCCGTGATGATCTCCTGGGCGCCGCCCCGGTGGAGTCTGCCGTACTTGCGCGCGAGCTTCACTGCGCCTTCGTTGGCTTCGGCTCCGCTGTTGCTGAAGAACACCTTGTCCATGCAGCTGTTCTCGACCAGGGCTTGGGCGAGCTCGAGCTGCGGCACGGTGTAGAACTGGTTGGACGACTGGAGCAGCCTTCCGGCCTGTTCTTGGATCGCCTTCGTGACCGCGGGGTGGCTGTGGCCAAGATTCACGACGGCCCACCCTGCGGTGAAGTCGAGGTACTCCTTGCCGTCGACGTCCCAGACGCGCGCGCCGCTTCCGCGTTCGATGACCACGGGCTGGCGGTTCACGACGTGCATGTAGTACTGGGACTCCTGGGTCATCCAATCGGAGCTGTGAGTAGTCATGGCGTAGATGGTTCTCCCGCAAGCTCGCGCAGAGCTTGGATAGAGTCGTCGAGTTCGTCCGTGCCGCCGCGCAGCGATTCTATCGCCTCGGAGATGCCCTCGAGGGCGGTTTGCAGTTGCTCGGGCGGGATGCCGCCGGGCACGGGCTCACCGTCGTCGGGACGCCGCGACGGCGCCGCGCCGCCCAGCAGCGCCGCGATCGACTCGTCGAGAGTTGCTTCCATCACGACGTCCGTGTTCGTGGCCAGGACTACGCGCTTGAGCTCGGGGAACGTGAGCGAGTCCGCCTGAATGTAGATGGGCTCGGCGTACAGCAGGCCCCCCTCGAGCCGGTTGCTGTCGCCGTCCACGGTGCGGACGCCGATCGGGATCACGAGCAGATTGCCCCTGATGACGCGCGAGCCCGATTGGTCCCAAAGCGTGAACTGCTCAGAGATACGAGGGTCGTTGTCGATCCTGGCCTCGATCTGGCTGGTGCCGGCGAACGGGCGGTCGGTGGGGAACTGGAAGACGGTGATGTCCCCGTAGTGCTCGCCGTCCGAGCGGGCCGCCATCCAAGACACGAGGTTCGGCTTGTCTTGCGGCGTGAACGGGAGGATTTGCACGAACTCCTCGGACTCGGCGTCGGGGAGCTTCATGATGACGTAGTACGGGTCGACGACCCGCGTCGTCCCCTGGCCGACGGTCTCTTCGCCCAGCTCCCACTGGTCCTCCTTCAGGAAGAACTCCTTCGGGTCGGTCATGTGGTACTGCAAGAACGTATCCGCCTGCGCTTCGAGGAGCTCCTCCGGGTAGCGAATGTGCTCGCGAAGGCTCGGCGGCATCTGTTCGATGGGCGTGAACAGACCAGGAAAGATGTTGCGGTGGACCTGGAGGATAGGGTCGGGTTGGCCTATCTCGATGGTGTAGAAGGTCATCGAGCCGTCGTAGGCGTCGATGACCACCTTGACGGTGTTGCGCACGTAGTTCACGGGCTGCGAGAAGAGATTGTCCGTGAGCGGGGACGCGCCGATCCGCTTCGAGTAGGGGAAGCGGTCCGTCTGGGTGTAGGCGTCCTGAATCCATTGGAGCCTGCCGTCCGCGATGACGAGGTAGGGGTCGTCGTCGAGTTCGAGGAAGGGGGCCACCCTGCGGACGCGGTCGGCGACGCTGCGGCGATAGAGCACGCGGCTATCCGAGGTGAGCTGACTGCTGATGAGGATGTTTACGTCGCCGAGCTCCCAGGCGTAGGCGAAACGTCTGAAGAAGCTGTCGAGCGCGACGCCCCCGGCGCCGTCATAGCGGTCGATGAAAAGCGGGGGGGCGTCGGCGCTGTCTCCGGGGCGGTCGAATTGGGGCTCGTCCGTGTTGACGATAACGACGTCGTCGGTGACGGCGCCGCCGCGTTCCGGGACGGGCTGGACGAGGTTGGCGTCGAGTCCGTAGCTCTCGCCGTAGTAGATCCTCGGCTGCTCGAGGGGCAGCACGCCGGTGGGGGGCACGTCCTTGAGCAGCAAGTTGGGCTGTCCGCCCGGCGTGAAGTCGGTGGCCGTCGACATGACCGCGCCGTAGCCGTGCGTGTAGACCAGCTTGCGGTTCACCCAGTTCTGCGCGCTGTCGTCGAGGCCGTTCTGGAACATCTCGCGCGCGCCGACGAGCACCTGGCGGTACCTGCCGTCCACGGTGTAACGGTCGACGTCAACGTCGAGGAAGTTGTAGTAGAGCCGGAGGTGCTGAATCTGGTTGAGGACGTTTTCCAACGGACGCGGGTCCCAGAGGCGGATGTTGTTGATCGTGCCCGGGCTGTTGGCGATGTCGCTGCGCAACGTGTCCTCGGTAACGTTGTAGGCGCTTGCCTGGATCCGTTCGAGATCGAAGCCGCGACGAGTCCATTCGATGTTGCGCACGATGTACGGACGCTCCCGCTCGAGCTCCGATGGGTCGACAGCGAACCGCTGAACGAGGGCAGGCCATATGAGGCCGGCGAGTATGCCGGCCACCACCCATAGGCTGAACGCGACCGCGATGAGGCGCAGCGCTTGGCGCAGATTCCCCATACGAAGCGTGAACAGCATCATGGCCGCGGAGATGAGCGCGACGACCGTCAGCAGTTGGAGTGCGGGGATCCGCGCGTTGACGTCGGCATAGGTGGCGCCGGTCACCGCGCCCCCCAGAGAGAAGAGCGTCTCGTACCTGTCGAGGAAGTGGGCCGCGGCGATAGTGACCATGAGGAAAGCGCCCACCACCGCGAGCTGATTCTTGGAGCGGTCGGTGAACGCGGCGTTCACGCCGCGCGCGCTGTAGATGAGGAAATGGAGGGCGGTAGTGGTGAGCAGGATGACGATCGCCAGCCCCATGAACCAGCCCTGCAGCGCGTGCCACAGCGGCATTTGGAACACGTAGAAGCTGACGTCATTGCCGAACTGGGGGTCTGTTACGCCGAAGTCGACGGAGCGCCAGAAGCGCAGGAACACCTGCCAGCGGTCGGCGAAGGCCCCGGCAAAACTGACGGCGATGATGACGCTCATGAGGACGAGAGCGACTAGGATCGCGCGCCGGATCCACAGGATGGCCAGTGGCCCCAACGCGAGCGCGGTGGGGCCCCATGCGGACCGCCACGCGTACCGGTAGGCGATGGCCAACACAGCCCCGCTCAGACCGAGGCCCGTGAAGTAAAGCGCGGTCCTAGTGAGGAGCACGGTCCGGAAGACGTCGCGGAATCCCAGGCTGGAGAACCACAGCCAGTCCGCGTACGCACCCTTCCAGAAGCTGATGAACAGGTAAAAGATCAGCAGCGCGGCTAGGCCCGCCGCTATGCGAAGCGCCAGGATGACGGAGCGGGGCACCCCGCGGAACCCGTCGTCCGGCGCTTCGCCCCCGCCGCCGTTCCCCCCGCCTACGTACATCGACACGGCTGGTCCCTTCTGCTAGCGGAACGCGCTGACGCCGTTCCGCTCACACCGTTCCAGTCAATCATTGCCCAAGCTAGCCGTTCCGCTCACACCTTCGTTCCAGTCAAGCATGGACGCGCCCGGCTTGCTACGCCACTGTCGTGCCAGTCGCCGATCCGTCCAAGCACCGCATGAGCGCCCCCGCCTCGGCGCCGTTGACGATGTGGGCGGCGACGCCCGCCCGGGCGGCCTGCAGGCACGCTTGCAACTTCGGAATCATCCCACCTGTCACGACGCCCGAGCCGATCAGAGAGTCGGCGTCGTCAACGGGGACCCGGCGCAGGAGCCGCCGTTGGTTGTCGTGGATGCCGTCCACGTCGGTGAGAAAGACCAACCGCTCGACGGCCATGGCCGCCGCGATGGCCCCGGCGGCGGTGTCCGCGTTCACGTTCAGCAGGTGATGGCCGTCGGCCGCATCCACGCCGATGGGCGCGATGACGGGCATGTAGCCGCCTGTGAGGACCTGCTCGATCACAGCGCAATCGACATCGATGGAGCTGGCTACGTAACCGAGCTCTGGCCGGTCAACGTGCCCGCGCATCATGGCGCCGTCCGCGCCGCTGAGGCCTACCGCCTGCCCGCCTGCTGCCAGCGCTTGGGCTACGAGCCGCTTGTTGATCAGCCCCGCGAGCACCGCCGCGGCGACGTCCAGGCCCTGCTCGCCGGTCACTCGCAACCCGTCGACGAACTCTGCGGGGACTCCGACCTTCGCCATCCACGATGTGACCTCGGGCCCGCCGCCGTGGACGATGACGACGCGCGCGCCGGCGCGCTGGAGTTCCACGGCGTCGGACAACGTCGTGTCGCCCGTGCTGAGCGTGCTTCCCCCAATCTTGATGAGGACTGTATGCGTCGCGTGTTCTGTCATGGCGTGGCTCGCGCCGCCGTGCAATGCTCATATCGCACGGCGGCAGGGAGCAGCCTACGTGGTGTAGGCGCTGTTGAAAACCACATACGCCTCGGTAAGCTCGCAACCCCAGGCGACAGCCTCGCCGTCGCCGAGGCCGAGGTCGACTCTCAATGCCACCTCCGGGTTGTTCATGATAGCGATGACCGCGTCGCGGTGGAACGAGATGGGCGTCCCCGCCTCCATGATGACGATGTCGTTGATGAAGAAGCTGACCTTGGCGACGTCGATGCTGGCGCCGGAGTAGCCGGCGGCCGCGATGACCCTCCCCCAGTTGGGGTCGTTGCCGTGGATGGCCGACTTGACGAGGACCGACGAGGCGATGGCCCGCGCCGCAAGCCTGGCGTCCTCCCGGCTGAGGGCGCCGTTCACGCGCACGGAGAATATCTTCGACGAGCCCTCGGCGTCGCGCACGAGCTCGCGCGAGAGGTGGCCGCACACCTGATAGAGGGCGCTCGTGAACGCGGCGGCGGCCGGCGTCCCCGCGGCGATCGGTTCGTTGCCCGCCTCGCCGTTCGCGAACAGCATCACCGTGTCGTTGGTGCTCATGTCGCCGTCGATGGTCACCATGTTGAACGTGTCGTCGACCGTCTCCTTCAGCGCCGACTGCAGGAACGGCGGATCGACCGCCGCATCGGTGGTGAGGTAGGCCAACAGCGTGGCCATGTTCGGGTGGATCATCCCGGAGCCCTTGGCGCAGCCGCCGATCGTAATCTCCTTGCCGCCTGCCTTCACCCGGACGGCGACCGACTTCGGCACGCGGTCGGTCGTGAGGATGGCGCGGGCGAACCCGGCGCCGCCATCCTTGCTCAGCGGGATGTTCGGTATGCCCCCGCGGATCAGCGCCATCGGCAACTCGACTCCGATGACGCCGGTGGTGCCGATGGCCATCGCTCCCGGCTCGACGCCCGCGTGCGCCGCGGCCAGGTTCGCCGACTCGGTCGCGTCGATCAGGCCCTGCTCCCCGACGCCGGTGTTGGCGATGCCGCTGCTGACGAACACGCCGCGCACCGCTCCCTCCGCGACGCGCTGCTTCGTGAGTGTCACCGACGGCGAGACGAACTGGTTGAGCGTGTACACGCCGGCGGTCGCGCAGGGCTTCTCGGAGAGCAGGATGCCCACGTCGGCCTTGTCCTTCGCGTAGGTCTTGATGCCCGCGTAGGCGGATCCGGCAACGAACCCCTTGGGTGTCGTAACGCCGCCGCCTTCGACGAGTGGGGATTCGCCAGTCATTGCGTTCGCCTCGGGGACCGGATGGTCGTGCTGTTCGTGAGTGTGGGATTCTACCATTGCTCGTACTCCTCTCGAGTGTAGGTCTGTTAGTGGCGCCAGGGACAACAAAAAGCCCGCCGTCGCTGGCGGGCTGTCGCAATCGTCGGTGGGAAGAAGCTATGAGCCAGCAGCGGCGTCCGTAGTAAGCAAGCGTCGTCGGTCGGCCCTCGGAGCGGCGTCAGCAAGTTGGGGGTCGCGAAGCTTCATCACGCCGCAATGGTAGCAGCGGCAGCGGCGGGGCGCAAGGCGAGAGCGTATGGAGCACGAGTGGCGGGGCGACGGCGTCCCGCGCGGCGCTAGTCCTCGGACCGCAGGCAGTCTTGCAACCGGCGCCGCTGGCGTCCGCCTACGTCGAAGTTGGCCGGGTCAAGCCAGCGTTCGAATCCTCGCCGTAGTCGGGGCCAGTCGGCGTCGATGATGGAGAACCACTGAGTATCGCGATTGCGTCCCTTGTTGACGGTCGCCTGCCGCCAGGCGCCCTCGAACGTGAACCCGAGCCTGAGCGCTGCGGCCTGCGATGGTCCGTTCAAGGCGTCGCACTTCCACTCGTACCGGCGATACCCCAACGAGAAGGCGTACTCCATCATGAGGAACATCGCCTCGGTCCCCGCCCTGCTCCGCTTCAGCGGCGAGCCGAGGTGGATGTGGCCCACCTCGATCGTGCCGGACTGGGGCGTGATCCGGAGATAGCTAGCCATGCCGCCCGGCTTCCCCGTCTCGTTGTCCAACAAGGCAAAGAACAAGGGATCGTCGCCCAAGCACGTCGCCCGCGCCCACTCTCCAAACGAGGCTATATCGCTGAACGGACCGTAGGGCAGATAGGTCCAGTCTGAGTCGGCCCCGCCGAAGGCCTCGAACAGGCCCGGCAGATGCCGGCCCGGCTCCAACGGCTCCACCGTGCAATAGGCGCCTTGCATAGTCCGGCGGCCCGGACGAGCGGGCGGCGCCCAAGAGGGAACCTCAGGCCCAAGAGGTTGGCCGAACTCGTTGGTGAGCGAGGACACTGATCAACTCCGAACGGCAGCAGTCCTATCGTATCTGGTGCCCCCGCTCCGCCCCCCTGGCTACACGAACCTCGTCCGCTTGCTGCGCAGCTTCTGGGACGTGCGGGATGGGATCGCTCCCCGTCGATGATTGCGAAGCGGCCCACCGGGAGGCCGTCGGCGCCTTGCGGCCGAGGGAACTCGGCAGCACGTGCTGCTTCAGCGCCTCTGACGTGACCTTCTGAAGACTGCTGTGCTCGTCCTCGGCTCTCGACTGATAGATGCTGTGGATGTAGTTGTCGAGGATCAACGTCACTCGCTTCTTCTCCACTCTATAGGTCGCGTCGCTCTGTAGATAGCCGACTATCTGCTTCCGGAGCGGGAAGCAGAGGGCGGGAGGGATGCTGGCGAGAGTGTGAGCAAGCTCGCTCCGCATCCCTCTTCGAGTGGGCCGCTCGGCGTGAAGCGGGAATGGGAGACCCTACTCGCCCATGTGTGCGAGTCTCTCTATTGCTTCCTTTGGGCTGAAGCATTGACGCATTTCTGTGTTTGCACTATTTTGTCTCAGCGAGTCATCTCGAGAAGGGGCCCAACGATGGAAGCCAAGAAGAAGCGACTCACCTTGGACTTGGATTCGCCGGTGCAGCGGCGCCTGAAGGTGGTCGCCGCGCTCAAGGGCATAAGTATGCGCCAGTACTGCCTGACCGCCATAGATAAGGAGTTGGCGATGGACGAGGCCAACGGCGTGTTCGGCAGCCGCTCCGACTCGGAGCGGTTCGCAGAACTCCGGCAGAAGTACTTTGGCGGCAAGGCGCTGCCGGGAAGCGGGGTTGACTTCATCCGCGAGGCCCGCGAGTCCAGGAACATATCGTGAATGGCTTGGTCGTCGTAGACGCGAGCGTGGCGTTCAAATGGCTGGTGGAAGAGGAGCACTCCGATAAGGCCCACGCAATCCTCCAGTCCTGGGAACGCCAAGACGTGAGGGTGACAGCCCCGCCTCTTATGCCGGTGGAAGTGTCCAATGCGCTCCACCATCGGGTGATGCGAGGCGAGATAAGCGTCGAAGTGGCCGTGGACCTCATCGTGAGCCTGCTGTCGTCGCGCCTCGAACTGCATGAGACCTCCCACCTGCACGGAAGGGCCCTGGAGCTGGCCAGCCAGCTCCGTCAGGGGGCAGTTTACGACGCCCACTACCTTGCTCTGGCGGAGACCCTCGATTGCGAGCTATGGACCGCTGACGAGAGATTCTATCGCGCGGCGAGTCCTGGCAGCGGGAACATTCGCTGGATAGGGGAGTTCACTGCGCCAAGTTAGTGAGCAAGGGTATCTATCCCGGCGGATATTCGACAATCATCGAAGAGCAGCGTCACCCGCTTCCTGTCGGCGGGAACACGGCGTCAGCTCTGACCCCTGAAGTCACGTAGAAGTAGGCCCGCGCCGTCGATCTCAATCGCCACAGTGCGGCCTTCCTCGTCGTAGTCTAGGACTATGCCCTCGGCGACCTCGGCCGACTGGACGCTAGGCTTCTCCTCGAACTGGATCCGAAGGATGTCGGATTCCTCGTCGTAGATGGTCTCTGGCTTTCGCACTACCGCGCCAACCATCGCTCCGCCTCCCCATCGATGAATGCGTTGTGGACCGTCTCGCCGTCCTACCCCACACCACAACGGCAAGTCTATCGTACGATGCGGCCCCCCCCTACACGAACCGCGTTCGCTTGCTGCGCAGCTTCTGGGACGTGCGGGACGGCAGGCGCTCCTCAGCGAGCGTTTCCTCGATCAGTTGCGCGAAGTATTGACGGTCGGCCCCGTTGATGACCGCTTGCTCGTGGGCTTCTTGGAGCGCCAGCGGGTAGCCGTGGCCCTTCGCCGCTTGCGCGACGATTCCCGCGTGGGCGAGGTCGATTGCCTCACCCTGCGCCGACCACTCCGGGAGCTCGATGCGCGCAATCTCCTCGCCGAGATTGACGTAGAAGAAACGCACTTGATGCCCGGCGTAGTGCTGCTCGACGACGGACGATGAGGTGCGGAAGACGGGAGAGCGCTCGCCGGGCCGGAGCAGCGCGTCGAAGAGGTCTGCGTCGGTCACGCCGGCGAGGATGTCGCAGTTGCGCTCGCCCCGCCGGACGCCGCCGCAGTTCCCATCGCAGTTCACGACATCCCAACGGCAGGCGTCGGCTGAGATGCGCAACGCGTTGACGACGTCGGTGCTGCGGGGCAGGCTCACATGACTCGCGACCGCCAGCGTTTGCTGCTCGGCGAGGCTGCGCAGCTCGTCGAGGGTGGGCAGCAAGCGACTGCCGAGGAGGTAGTCGCGCACGAAATCGGGGAATGCGCCGCCGGTGAGGCCCCACAGGATCAGCGAGCCGTCGAGCAGCGCGAGCACCGGGAGGCCCTCGGGCGCCGCGCGCACGAGGCTGGGGAGGGCTTCGACCTCCATCACCGCGCGCAGCATCCCGAGCACCGGACCCTCGATGGGCTGCTCGCGGAGGCTGTCGCTGTCGAGGATGCTCAGGTCGTCGTCTGCGAGGGCGACCGTTGGCTCGTTCCAGAGGTCCGCGCCGGGAAGCTCTCCGTAGCGCAGCGAGACGTAGCCGGTGTTGATGACGTAGCAGCCGAGTGGCAGGTTGCGATCGACGTCGATGTGGGAGCCGTCAACGGCGACGACAGCGTGATCGGGCGGCAGCGGCGGAGCGGCGACGGCCTTGGCGATAGCGCCGTCGAGTCCGGCGACCAACCACGTGGAGCGGCCGGCGGCGCGCCGCTGCTCGATGAGCTCCGAGTCGGCCGAGGCGGCGAGCGTCGCGGCGGTCGCGATTGCCCGGACCTGTGCTTCACGACCGGCGACGAGCCGTGGAGCGGCCTCGTACACGCGGGCCGCGGTCTTGGACAGGTCGAGTGCCATCGCCCGCGTGGGGCCTAGACCGGGACCTGGTAGGGCATCCTCTCGCCCTTGCGCGCCTCCTCGAGGGCGACGAGCAATTGGTGCTCGATGTCAAGCCGCTCGCGGAACGCCCGCGCCGCGGTCAGTTGGCGCTCGGTGGTGCACGCCCAGTAGGCGAGCCCTTCCTCCTCCCACGGGATGTGGCTGTCGACATCGCCGAGCAGCACGGTGAAGAACTCCAACGCGCTCTCGTCGACCTGGTACTGGTCGCGCAGCGCGTCGCGGACGCGCGTGAAGTACTCCCGCCAGTACAGATCGGCCGCGTACCAGGTGGCGACGCCGTCCAGCCAACTCCAGTCCCAATAGCGGGAGTAGGTGCGCAGGGCGCGCATGGAGAAATGCGTGCGGGTGAAGTTTGGCCACGACGTGACATCGTCGCGCGTGAGGCCGAGACCCTCGCCGAGACGGAGCCAGAGCTCCTCGTAGGAGGGGGTCGTCCAGCCGGTGAGGTCGTTGGCGAGTTCCTCGCCCTCAACGTCGACGATGCGCCGCAGCATGTGGGTGCGGAGCGGCTCGTCGTTGGTCTTGATGTAGATGGCGCCCGTGGAGTACACGATGGCGTCGTCCCAGTAGGCGTAGAGGTCCTTCACCCAGCGGTGCACGTCGTCGGTCGTGAGCTGGCCGTCGAACATCGCCTGGAGGAACGGGGGAGGGCCGGGGTACTTGCGTTTGCCCTCGGCTTGCAAGAAGCGCACGTAGTCGGCGCCCTCCATGGGCGGCTGTCGCAGGTCGTCGGGCCCGTAGGGCGGCTGTGAGCCCACGGCTACACGCGGCCGCGCTGGTTGCGGTGCATCGTGAGGATGAACGCCTTCCGCGCGGCCTCCTGGAGCTCCGGCGTATCGACGTGCTCGCGGATGACGTCCTCGGCGAAGCGGGCGTGCTCCGCGTCGGCGCCGAAGGGGGCGTGCTCGATCATGAGCTGCACGGCGCGGTCGATGTCCTTGATGCCCATCTCGGCGTACTCGGCGCGGGCGTCCTCGATCTGTTTCGTGAAGTGCTCGAATGCGCCGGGCAACCGTTTCGACCCTTCGCCCGGGAGGGCGCTTGCCAGCGCGACCTGCCACGGGGACTCGCGCTGGAGGTCGTACCACCAGCCGAGCTTCACCAACGCCTCGGCGGGCGCGTCCTCTTTCTCCAGCTGGTCGATCTCCTCGCGAGTGACGCCGAACTCGACCGAGTGCCAGCGGCTGAGCTCGGGATGGCTCGGAATGTCTCCGCCGACCGTGGTCTGGCCGCCCTCGTCGATCAGCTTGCGCAGCTGCTTGCGCCGGACCTCTTTGTCCTCGGTGTGCAAGTAGCGCTCGCCCTCGAACCGGTGGTTCCCGTCGCCGCCCAAGTGAGACCGGCGCTTCCCCTCGGCGATCTGTTCCTTGGTGCGCGGGTCGCCGGTCCCCCGCGACCACACGGACGCGCCCTCGAGGATCTCGGCGCGGGTCTGCTCGAGGAGCTCGATGTACTCGCCGGGCGACATCGCCTCTTGCTGCTTCTCACGAGTGGCCATGGCTCTCCTCCTTGACTCTCTCTACATCGACTATGCCGACGCTGACCTAGTGGGCGAATCGTACGACTTTTCTGCACGTCATTCCAGTGCCTGCGCCGGATTGTAGATCGTCAAGGGCGAAGTGGTATCATGAGAATTGTAGATGTCAACTAATTCGTTGACAGAAGCGCCAAGGACTGGAGGGGGCTCTTGCCCCCGAGGCCTTGGTGGGGCCGCTCCGTGTTGTAGTAGAGGAGGTACTCCACCAGCTCCCGCTGCAACTCTTCCACCGACTCGAACGTCGTCTCGTCCAGCAGGTCCTCGTTCAGCGTCCGCCAGAACCGCTCGATCTTCCCGTTGGTCTGCGGCCGGTAGGGCCGCGTGTAGCGGTGCGTGATGCCCAGCTCCTGGAACATCCGCTCCATCGGGTGGTTGGCCTTGTTGGCCGGCGAAGCCACCTCGGCCCCGTTGTCCGTGAGAATGGCCTCGAACCGGACTCCGTACTCGGCGTTCAGCAGGTTGATGCTCTTCAGCGCCGCGAACATCACGCTCAGGCTCTTCAGGTCGTCCACCACCTCCGCCCAGGCCAGGCGCGTGCAGGCGTCGAGCACCGACACCAGGTAGTGGCGCCGCTTCGCTCCCACGATCAGGTCCCTGCTCAGGTAGTGGCAGTCGAGGTGGCCCAGCTCCCCGGCACGGGTCTTGATGATCTGGCGCTTGGACTCCCGCATGGGCTTGGTCAACCGGTTCAGGCCGTGGCGCTGGGCGATGGCGTAGATGGTCGAGGGCGCCGGGGTGTGGGACTTCAGCACCGGCCTGAGTATGGCATAGATCTCGTAGCGGTTGATGCCCTTGCGCCGGAGCTCGAGCACCTTCTCCTCGATGAGGGGGAGGGTGCGGCGGCTCTTCCACTTGGGCCCCCGCTTACGGGGCAGCAGGGCATCGTCCGCCCCCGATTGACGGTAGCGGTTGTAGTACTTGGCGAAGGTCTGCCGGTTGGTCCCGTGGAAGGCGTAGAAGTCCTGGACGAAGCGGAACTGGGGATGCCGCTTGGCCTTGACCCGTTCGTAGTCCCGGACCAGGAATCGCCACTTCTGGACGTAGTTCCGCTCGATCGTGCGGTCATCGCTGTTGTCGCGCATCTTCGCCTCCGACTGGCTTCATCCCTCACACCAGTCTGTCAGCGAATTACCTAACATCTACAAGAATGACGGACCTGACCGCCCGTCGTTGGGATAGAGAAGATGACAAGGCCCCCATGACCACGCCAACGCAGGTTCATCCGGACACCCCCCAGTGGTTCATCCCGTACATGCGGGAGAACGACCGCCAGCACTATGAACTGGGAACTCAGATCGCCCAGATGGAGGCCCGTCTCCTCTGGCGCGGGCTAGGAGGGATCGCTGTCATCTCATCGCTGGCGGTGACGGCCATCAAGCTCCTGTAGGCCCGTTCCCAGCGCCTATGGCGGATGTGGCGGCCTCCGCCGACGGTTTGGAAGGCACTCGAGCTACCCCCTGAGCAGCACCCGTTCGTCGCCCTGGCGCCGCGTCACCTTCTCCTCGTCGAGGTGTTCGAGGATGGCGAGCGCGTACTTGCGGCTCGTGCCAAGCATGTCGCGGACCTCGGCGACGGTCGCCTTCCCGTGCTGGCGGATGTGGTCCGTGACGGCGGCCGACAAGCGGTCGTACGCGGCCGCCTCGAATACGACGCCGTCCGCGGCCCGTACGACGCGCCGCTGCTCCACGAGGAGCGCGAGGATCTGCGGCGCGATCGACGGCTGGCTCGCGGGGAAGGGGTCCTGCGCCAGCAGCGCTACGAAGGCGTCCATCTCCCGCTGCTGTGTTTCGCTGACTGCTACGCGGTGGTCGGGCAGCCGAATGGTCCCGGCATCGTCGACAACGGTCCCCATCGCGGCGAGTTGGGCGAGGGCCGGCTGCGCGGTCTGGACCGTCAGCCCGAGCCGGCTGCGGAGCTCTTCGCGCGTCATGCCGGCCCGCAATGGGTTCTGGCCGTGGAACGCGGCGAGAGCCTGCTGCGCCCGGCCCGACAGCCTGGACCAGCCGGCGAGCGTGTAGAGCTGGGTGGCTGGGCCGACGCTCCCGCCGAGGGCGACGACCGAGCCCTCGGCAACCGCCTGGCGCGCAAGAGCCGTCGCCTCCTGTTCTGAGACGTTGGCGCGCCGCGCGAGGGTCGCGAGGTCCGCGGGCTCTCGCGTCTCGAGCGCGGTCAGGAGCTGCGCGGTGGGGCTCCCCAGCGAGATGCGTTCGAGGCGTTCGAGCGTCGGGCGGTGGTTCCGCCGGTGGCGTCGGGCGTCGGCGTCGACGACCGTGCCGCCGCCGAGCGTCGTGTCGGGCGAGCGGACGACGAAGCGGTCGCCCCGGACGAGCGCGACGGGGTCTCGGAGCCATATCTGGGCCCACGCGTCGTCGCCTGGCCGCAGCTCGTCGCGGTCGAGTAACCGGACCTTCGCGGGCGTCTCGGACGCGTGGGCGTGAAACGTGGCGGGATAGTTGTGCCGCATGGGCCGGGGAGCGTCGGACAGCAGCCGTATGCGGGCGTCGATCGCATTGGTGGGCCGAAGCCACCCGGGCGTCGTGACCACCTCGCCGCGCACGACCTCGTTCGAGGCGAGGCCGCCCAGGTTGACGGCGACTCGGTTCCCGGGGTCGGCGGAGTCGATCCTCTTCCGGTGCGACTGGAGCCCGCGCACGCGGCTCCGCTTGCCGCTCGGGACGATCTCCACCTCCTGGCCGGTCTGCAGGACGCCGTCGACGAGCGTGCCGGTCACGACGGTGCCGAATCCCGAGATGCTGAACGAGCGGTCCACCGCCAGGCGCGGACGCCCTATGTCGCGCCGTTGGCCGGTGTGGTCGAGGGCGTCGTCGATGGCGGCGAGCAGCTCGGGCACGCCGTCGCCGGTCGTTGCCGAGACACTGTGGACGGGCGATCCCTCCAGCGTCGTGCCGCTGAGGACGTCGTCCACCTCGAGCTCGACGAGCGCGAGCAGGTCCGCGTCTACGAGGTCGCGCTTGGTTATGACGACGAGCCCGTGGCCGACGCCGAGGAGGTCGAGAATGGCGAGGTGCTCGCGCGTCTGCGGCATCACTGACTCGTCGGCCGCGACGATGAGGAGCGCGAGGTCGATGCTGCCGACGCCCGCGAGCATGTTCTTGATGAACCGCTCGTGTCCCGGGACGTCGACGATGCTCACCTCGCGTCCGCTGGGCAGCGTGAGCCACGCGAAGCCCAGGTCGATGGTCATGCCGCGTTGCTTCTCCTCGTCGAGGCGGTCGGGGTCAATCCCCGTGAGGGCGAGCACGAGCGTCGACTTGCCATGGTCGACGTGTCCGGCGGTCCCAATGACGTACATGGCCGCGAGCATAGCAAAGCGCCGAGCGCGCGTGGGGGCAGCCCCAACCGTTGCACGCTTGGGGCACCTACTTTCGCGGATACGAGAGAGGGCCGAAAGGCGGCGCCTTGTATAAGATGCGCTCAATCTTGGACGGGCACTAGGAGAGCGCGATGGCCGTGTTCATCAGCAACGACGACGTGCGCAAGTTGCTGCCTATGGCAGAGTGTATCGATGTGCTGGAGGACCTCTTCCGGCAGGAGGCGGACGGTCTTGTCGAGAACATTCCCCGCCGCCGCTACCGGTTCGGCGGCCCGCGGGCCGCGACGCTCATGGGAGGCGTCGCGCTCGGCTCCAAGGCCTACGGCGTGCGTCACGGCAGCCTTTCGCTGCTCCACGACACCGACACCGGCCGCCTCGAGGCGTTGATCGAGCCGAGCACGGTGGCGTGGCTCCGCACCGGCGCCGCCAGCGGGGTCGCGACCAAGCACATGGCGCTGGCCGACGCGCCGGTGGTGGGGCTGATTGGCACAGGCCGTCAGGCCGTGACGCAACTCGAAGCAGTGTGCGCGGTCCGGTCCGTCAAGCGCGTCAAGGCCTACAGCAGGACGCCGGAGAAGCGCGAGCAGTTCGCTCGCGAGATGTCCGAAGCGCTCGGCGTCGATGTGGCGCCTGTCGCTTCGGCCGAGGAGAGCGTCCGCGGCTCGCAGATTGTCGTCGTCATCACCAACTCACGGACGCCCGTCATCGACGGCGAGTGGCTCGAGCCGGGGACGCACGTCAACGCGGCCGGCGCCAACAGCTGGACGCGCTGCGAGATCGACGAGACAACGATTACGCGGGCGGCTCGCGTCGTCGTCGACAACCTCGAGCAGGCAAAGGGAGAGTGCGGCGAGTTGATAGCGGCTGTCGAGCGCGGCGCGTTCCGCTGGCGCGACGCGGTCGAGCTGCATCAGGTCGTGGGCGGCGTCGTAGTGGGGCGTCCGTCAAGCGACGCCGTCACGCTGTTCGAGAGCCAGGGCATCGGGACCGAAGATGTGGCCTGCTACGCATACGTGCTCCGCAAGGCGCGGGAGTGGGGGCTCGGAGCGGAGTTGCCGTTCTAGATATTGGTCCAGGCAAGGGGAATCTACTCTCGTCGAGCGCCCTTAGGCGTCTTTACGCCAGAGGCGGATGGCGAGATATCCGGTAATGACGACGAAGTATGCGTCCACGGCCACCCACCAGACGCGCCGGGTGGCCTCGTCCGGCTCCAGGTGCATGAGGCTGCTGGTCCAGTTGCGGAAGAACACGATGGTCAGGAAGACGGTGGCATAGAAGGCAATGGTGAGGAGGATTGACTGGGTGGAGCCGCTCTTGGAGGCTTCCGACTCTGCCTTGAGGCGGTAGGTTATGCCCAATGCCAGAAGATATCCAACCGCGAGAACATAGGAGAACGCATCCCAAACGGCTCCTACGTCTACCCAATCGTCGTACAGCGGGTTGGCGACGAAATGGACGAGCATCGCAAGCGACGCAGCGCCAAGGACGGCTGCCAGAGCTGGTCGCAACATGATCGATGCCTCCTAGAGAGGATTTGGCGTCGCTTTCGCCAGCAGAACACTTGGCAATGCTAAGACTAGAGACGCGCCACGTTCAATGGACTCGCGATGAGCTGCCTGGTCTGCCTGCGACGCGACGGTTTCTCGACCTTCGAGCAAACCCCGCCCTGACACGTTGGACGCTTCTGGGGCCCGGAGCGGGTGTAGTTCCCAGACATGTTTCTTACAGGCGGGAGGCCGGCCCTGGCCTTCTCCCCCACGTGGGCGAGGGGCATTCCAGCCCAGCGCGCGACATCCGCCTCTCCCTCCGACGCCTCTCAACCCCTACCATGCCTGTCGAAGCCTGCCCTGAGCCCGTCGAAGGGGGTCCCCGAAACCACGCGCCGCTGGCGCGCCGGGCCGCCCGCTCGGTTTACGAGTAAATGTCCCTGAATGTCCCACTATTTCGCTCCTCCACTCGTAAACCCCCTATATTTACGAGTGAGAGCACGAGCGAGGGGACGCCCGTTTGCCCAACAACCTCTGTGGGAGCTACATCTAGGGTGGCGCGTCTTGGCCGTGTGATACATTGAGGCTGCGGCTGCGGCGCGGCCGTTTGGCGCCCGTTCATTCCATTACAGTTACGCACGCCCGTGTGCGCAGGAGGCGATTCCATGCCAGCTCCGCTCGTTGATTCCACGCCCGCATTCGTGGCGGAGGCCTATCGTCAGTTCGACGCTCGCCTGCAACAGGTGCGGGAACGTCTGGGCCGGCCTCTGACATACGCGGAGAAGGTCCTGCTGGGCCATCTCGACGACCCGCCCAACGCGGAGCTGTCGGCTGGCGAGAGCTACCTCAATCTCCGTCCCGACCGCGTCGGCCTCCAGGACGTCACCGGACAGATGGCGATCCTCCAGTTCATGCAGGCCGGCCGGCCCTCTGCCGCCGTGCCGACGACGATCCACTGCGATCACCTGATTACGGCGTTCGCCGGCGCTCGAGAGGACACCGGCGAGGCGGTGATTACGAACAAGGAGGTCTACGACTTCATCAGCACGTCGGCGGCGAAGTACGGGATCGGCTTCTGGGGTCCCGGCTCCGGCATCATCCACCAGGTCATCCTCGAGAACTACGCCTTCCCCGGCTGCATGATGATCGGCACCGACTCCCACACGCCCAACGCGGGCGGTCTCGGTTCGTTCGCGTCCGGCGTGGGCGGGGCCGACGCGGTCGACGTCATGGCCGGCTTCCCGTGGGAGGTGCTCTACCCGACGCTGATCGGCGTGAAGCTGACGGGCCGCTTGCAGGGGTGGACCGCCCCGAAGGACGTGATCCTCAAGCTCGCGGGCATCCTGACCGTATCAGGCGGCACGAACGCGGTCGTCGAGTACTTCGGCCCTGGCGCCGCCTCGATCAGTGCGACGGGCAAGGCGACCATCTGCAACATGGGGGCTGAGCTCGGGGCCACGACCTCGATTTTCCCCTACGACGAGCGCATGGCCGTGTACCTGCGCGCAACCGGGCGCGACGAGCTCGCAGCGCTGGCCGACGCCCACCGCGGTCTGCTGACGGCGGACGCGGAGGTCGAGGCCTCGCCGGAGCGATACTTCGACCGCGTGGTCGAGATCGACCTGAGCGCGCTCGAGCCCCACGTCGTAGGCCCGCACACGCCCGACCTGGCCCGCCCGATCTCAGAGATGGCGGCGGCCGTCGCCAGGGAGGGCTACCCCGACGCGATCTCCGCGGCGCTCATCGGCAGCTGCACGAACTCGTCGTATGAGGACGTGTCCCGCGCGGCCGCGGTCGCCCGCCAGGCGTCGGCTCACGGCCTGAAGGGAGCAGTCGATCTGCTGGTGACGCCGGGCTCGGAGGCCGTCCACGCGACGATCCAGCGTGACGGGCAGATGGCGGAGCTCGAGGCCTCGGGCGCGACGGTGATGGCGAACGCGTGCGGGCCGTGCATCGGCCAGTGGCGCAGGCCGACCATCGCCAAGGGCGACGTCAACTCGATCGTGACCTCGTTCAACCGCAACTTCCCCGCCCGCAACGACGCCAACCCGAGCACGATGAACTTCATCGCGAGCCCTGAGATCGTGACGGCGTTCAGCATCGCGGGCCGGCTCTCGTTCAACCCGCTCACCGATACGCTCACCGGCGCGGACGGCGCCGAGTTCACGCTGGCCCCGCCCGGCGACGCGCCCGAGGTCCCCGAGGACGGCTACATCGGCCGCGGCTACGGCTACGTCGCGCCGGCTGAGGACGGCAGCGGCGTCTCCGTCGTCGTCGACCCCAACAGCGACCGCCTCCAGCTGCTCTCGCCGTTCCCCGCGTGGGACGGCAACGACTTCGACCACTTGCAGCTGCTGGTGAAGGCGAAGGGGAAGTGCACGACCGACCACATCTCGCCCGCGGGCCCGTGGCTCCGCTTCCGCGGCCATCTCGACCGGCTGAGCGACAACGCGTTCCTCGGCGCCGTCAACGCCTTCACGGGCGACGCGGGCGAGGGGCTGAACCAGGCAACGGGCGAGCGAGCGTCGTTTCCCGCGAACGCCCGCTACTACAAAGAGCACGGCTTGGCGTGGATCGCCATCGGCGACACGAACTACGGCGAGGGCAGCAGCCGCGAGCACGCCGCGATGTCCCCGCGCCTGCTCGGCTGCAAGGCCGTCATCGTCCGCAGCTTCGCCCGCATCCACGAGACGAACCTCAAGAAGCAGGGCCTGCTCCCCCTGACGTTCGCCGACCCCGCCGACTACGACAAGGTCCTCGAGAACGACACGGTCAGCATCACCGGCCTATCGGACCTTGCCCCAGGCTCGCCCGTCACGGCCGTCATACACCACGCCAACGCCCCCGACGAGACGATCCAGCTCACCCACACCATGAGCGACGAACAGCTCGAATGGTTCCGCGCCGGCGCCGCCCTGAACATCCTGGGCAAGTAGGACGGGAGGGGCCATATGTCTGTGCCATCGTTCATAGACCTAATGAATCCGACGCTTGCGGCCCTCCGCCAAGCAGGCGGAAGCGCCTCGATTGGTGAGATCGCCGACCGAGTCGGTCGAGACCTCAACCTATCCGAAGAGGTGACGAATCAACTCCATGGAGACGGCCCTCAAACCGAACTCGAGTATCAGTTAGCCTGGGCCAGAACCTATCTCAAGAAGCAAGGTCTGACTAACAACTCCACTCGAGGAATTTGGGCCTTGACGCCCCAAGGTACGGAGACGTCACGAGTAGTTCCGAACGACGTTGTCCAGAAGGTTCTCCAAGATAGGAGGCAATCCCACTCCTCTGCTCAGGCGGATGGCGAAGACGTGGAAAGCGTCGGCGACGACCCAGAGAGTTGGCGAGAGCCATTGATTGCGACGCTGCAGGATATGCGGCCGGACGCCTTTGAGCGGCTGTGTCAACGAATGCTTAGGGAGTCGGGCTTCATTGAAGTAACGGTTACCGGGCGTTCGGGCGACGGTGGGATTGACGGGCATGGCATCATCCGCATGGGCGGGATGATAAGTTTCCCGGTTCTCTTTCAGTGCAAACGCTTTCGTGGCAGCGTAACGCCTGGCCTCGTCCGCGACTTCCGCGGCGCGATGGCGGGGCGCAGTGATAGAGGGTTGCTTATTACCACCGGAGGCTTCACACGCGATGCTAAACAGGAGGCGACTCGCGACGGCGTGCCGCCCATAGACCTGATTGACGGCAACCTGCTGGCTGACAAGCTGAAGGAATTACAGCTAGGGAACCTCTGAACAACTCACAGTCGGCCGAGTGGTGTTGGTGGGGGGCTCTTCAGCGATTCGCAGCCCTCTGCTGGTGCCGTGAACGGGGCTGTTGGGGGTCTTCTACCGACCCTGCTGGGGCGGATTCCCTGCTCCCAACCCCGATCTGAACCCACTGCGCCTCCGTCATGCCGCCAAGCACCGCTGGGCTCTCATCAGGTTCGCCAGCCCCAGCAGCACCATCAGCCGTTGCGTGTTCTTGGCCAGCCCCCGGTAGCGGACCTTGGCGTAGCCAAAGTGCCGTTTGACGTACAGGAACGGATGCTCCACCTTCGCCCGGACCGACGCCTTGCCCTTCTCCGCCAACGCCTCAGGGCTTCCCGGCTCCAACTGCCGACGTTGGCCCGGTCGCATCGCCACCTGCCACTCCACCTCCAGCCCCCGATGCTCCGCCCGCTTCTGGACTCCCTGATACCCGGCATCGCCCCACACCTGCGACTCGCCGCCGTGCAGCAACCGGTGCGCTTCCGTCACGTCGTTCACATTGGCCGGCGTCGTCGCGACGCTGTGCACCTTCATCCCGAAATGCCACCTGTTCCCCTTCTTCACTTGGTGCATCTCCGGGTCTCGCGCACCCGCTCGATTCTTCGTCGACGACGGCGCCTCGATGATGCTCGCGTCCATGATTGTCCCTTCCTGGAGCAGGAGTCCCTGGGACGCCAGATGCCCTTTGATCTCCGCGAACAGTCCCTCCCCCAGTTCGTGCTCCTCCAACAGATGACGGAAGTTCAGGATGGTGGTCTCGTCCGGCAGCGGCTCCGACAGCTTCAAGCCCACGAACCGCCGCACCGACTCCACGTCGTACAGCAGGTCCTCCATGCCGGGGTCGCTGAGGTTGTAGAACAGCTGCACGCAGTGAATCCGCAGCATCGCCGACAGGGCATACGGATGGCGTCCCCGGCCCGCCGTGGGGTAGAAGGGACGGATGCGCCCTTCCAGCCGTTCCCAGGGGATCAGCCCGCCCATGCGTTCGAGAAATCGCTCCCTGCGGGTCTTGCGCTTCTTGCTCTCGTAGTCCACGTCTGCAAAGGTCGGTTGGTCCATCATCGCTTCACTCCCTGGCGCCACTGGGTGACTGCCAGGATACTGCCTCAACCTATAGACTTGTTCAGAGATTCCCTAGGGGTCAAGACCGAGATGGTGGAGCAGGTGACCATCGACGCCGAGTGGTTTAACAAAATCTGATCTCCAGAGGCGCCATCGCCAGTCCCCCCCGCCGAGCGCGGCTGGCCCTATACTCCCCTGATGCGCGCGAAACGACATGTCCTCGATAGCCTCGTGAGGCGGTTGGCGTCGCTCGGCTCGCGGTTGAGTGGAGGGAGGCGGCCCAGGATCGCGGTGACGCTAACCACCCCCGTCGTGCGCGCGGGCGACGTTGTGAGCGGCGGCGTGACCGCGACCGCGGGGGAGCGTCCGGTTGCCGTGCGGCCTCTCCACCTAGTGGTCGAGGAGTACTGGCCCGAGCGCGTCGCCGGCAGCATGGCCGGCATGTCCAGCGACACGCTCGCCACGATCGAGGTGTCCGAGGGGTTCGACCTGTTGCCCGGCGAATCGCGTCGATTCGACTTCTCGGTGACCGTGCCCTTGGGCGCGCGCGTGACGCGGGGCGAGCTCGACGTCTCGCCGATGAACGAGGGTTGCCGCGTCCGGGCCTACGAGCGCGCCCCGCTGGGGAGGGGCGCGGACGCCGCCGCGTTCGTCACAGTGCTCCCGCCGCGTATCGTCGGCGCCGTGCGGGACGCCCTCACCGGCGTGGGATTCTTCGCGCGGCCCGTCGAGAACCGGCGGCGGCGCGACTACGTCCTCAACGTACTGCGGCCTCGCGGCGGGGCCGGCGAGGTCGACGAGATGGGACTGGCCTTCCGCGTCGAGCCCGACCGCTGCTTCTGCTACGCCAACGACGAACGGACGGTCGCGAGGGCGCTCGCCGAGGGATGGGGCCCGCCGCCCAAGGAACGCCCCGATCCCATCGTGGTCGAGCTGCCTGCGAGCGCCGCGGACGCAAGCGGCGAAGCCATCCTCGATATGCTGTCGCCGCTGTTCGAGGAGCAGGAGGTCCGCCTCTCCGAGGATCCCGCCGGCTCATTGTCCGGCCCCGGCGCCATGGTCGAGTCCATGGTCGAATCCTGGATAGCGGCAGCCGTGGCCAGAGGGGCGATGCTCGTGCTGACGGGCGCCCGGGGCTCGCACGTGCACGTCTGGGCCGGCGGCGACGGAGTAGAGGTCGGCGTGCAGGACGTCGGCTCGCTTCTGCCCGAGGCTGCCGTGCGCGAGCTGGCGGCGCGCGAGTTCCAGCCCGTGGAGACTGGCGGGCGCGCCCGCGTGTACGTCCGGGCGATGAGGGGCGCGAGCGCCGCGGACCTGACGGACGCGGTCCTCGCGGCCTTCCATGACATCATCGGCGAGGAGCGGGGATTCGAGCCGTCGGTGCTGGCGTTCGACTGAGGCGGCCGTCATTGCGATGAGAATAGGCTCCCGAGCACTCCCTTCGTCATTCTCGTGCTTGACACGGGAATCCACACGATCGTCGACACCGACGTACGCTTCCTAGTCGCCCGTGGGGGAGTGCAGCGGGCTGAGTCCTCTGCCGGGGGCGTGGGGGTGTCCCCCACACCAACGTTTGGGGCGGGTGGGTGGGAGAACAGCGATCCGTCTGCGAGGCGAGAGGAGGCCGCGCCGCGCCGTTTCCCCTGTAGAACGGGCGCAGTGTGGGGGTTTCCAAGTCTGAATAGTTACGAAGCCCTAACGAAGCATCGCCGTCTGTCGTAACATTGCGAGGCAGACCGGCGTGGGCGAGTTGCGGCGACAGGAGCGAGAAACGATGTTCACGAAGAAGCAGAACGCAATCCTCAATCAGACCGGCCCCGGCACTCCCCTGGGCGACGTGATGCGCCGCTACTGGGTCCCCGCGTTGATGAGCGAGGAGGTCCCCGAGCCCGACTGTCCGCCCGTGCGCGTGCACATCCTCAGCGAGGAGCTCGTGGCGTTCCGGGACTCGAACGGGCGCGTTGGCCTGCTCGGGGAGCAATGCTCGCACCGCGGGACGTCGTTGTTCTTTGGCCGCAACGAGCTGTGCGGCCTCCGGTGCGGGTACCACGGGTGGAAGTACGATGTCGACGGCAACGTGCTCGACACGCCGGCCGAGCCGCCGAACAGCCGGTTCAAGGCGAAGGTGAAGCATCTGGCGTACCCCACCCACGAGGTCGCGGGCATTGTCTTCGCCTATCTCGGCCCGCGCGAGGAGATGCCCGCGTTCCCTAACTACGAGTGGACGAACCTCCCGTTGGACCGCACGTATGTCGCGAAGTCGTACCTCGATTGCAGCTGGCTCCAGGGGCTGGAGGGCGAGAGCGACTCGGCGCACCTGAACTTCTTGCACCGCATATTCGACGATAGGGGCTATGAGGACCTCTACTACGGCCAGATGCCGAAGTACGTGACCGAGGAGACCGACTTCGGCGTTCGGATGGTCGCACTGCGCGAGGCGGGCGACCAGACCTACTGCCGCGTGTCGAGCTTCGTGATGCCGGTCTCCGTCTGGGTCCCGGCGCGGACGCGGGAGGTGCACATGTACGTGCCCATCACCGACGGCAGCTCGTGGCGTTGGGACTTCGGCATGTCCCCGACGCCGATTCCGCCCAATGAGCCGATTCCGAGGCGCGACCAGGTCGGTCCTGGCTTTATGCGCTACGCCAACCTCTCCAACGACTACTTCATCGACCGCGAGGAGCAACGGACGAAGACGTTCCTCGGTCTGGGCGCGAACTTCCTGAACCACGACGCCATGGCAACGGAGTCGATGGGCAAGATATACGACCGCACGACCGAGCACTTGGGCGTGAGCGACAAGGGCGTCATCGCGGTGCGCAACCGTCTCCTGAAGGCGGTCGAGGCGTTCCAGAAGGGAGAGCCGCTCCCGCACCGGACGCTGGACCCGGAGGAGCCGATGGACCACATCGACACCTTCGCACTGCATTACCCCAAGGACTCCAACTGGCGCGACGAGTATCCGCACCTGACGACCGCGTCGAGGAGCCGATTGGCAGAGGCGGTTCAAAGCCCGTAGAGCGCGATTGCGTTCGCGCCGAGAATCTTGTCGACGACCTCCGGGGCGACGTCGCCCTTGTCCCGGATGATGCGCAGGGCCTCGATCTCGCTCGACTGGTCCTGGTGTCCGTAGTCGGTGCCGATGACGATGTTGTCCTCGCCCGCGTACTTCAGCACGTAGGGCAGGTCATCGTCGGTCTGGGCTGTGACCCATATGTTGTGCTCTCGCAGGGGGTACTCCTCGAGCTCGCGGCCCCGCGTCTCGAGTCGGCGCCTCAGGTCGTGCAGCACGTAGGGGACCCATTGCGCGCTCGCTTCGATGAACCCGAAGCGCAGTCCGGGGAACTCCTTCGTGAGCCGGTTGGTGATGAGCATGTGGCACGCGGCGACAGACATGAGCCGGAGCCGGCCGAAGGTGCCGCCGAGGCCGTCCTTCACGAACAGGTCGTTGATGTAGTCGTTGGAGCTGCCGATGTGGACAGTGATGGGCACGTTGAGGCGCGCAGCCTCCTCGTAGATCGGATAGAAGTAGGGGTCGATGACCAGCCGGTCGTCCTCGAGGCTGCGCAACGTCACGCCGCAGGCCCCGTTCTCGACGGAGAAGCGCAGCTCGGCAATCGCCTCCTCCATCGTGTGCAGCGGCAGTATGCAGGTCCAGCGCAGCCTGCCGTTTGCTTGGCGCCAGATGTCGGCGAGCCAGCGGTTGTAGCCGCGGGAGAGCGCGACCTCCGTGTCCGGCTGCGAGCACATGCGCCCGATGTACATAGTCGGGTAGAGCACCTGCACGTCGATAGCGAGCTCGTCCATGTGGGCGACGCGGCCGGGGACGTCCTCCATCAGCCGCTTGGAGTCGTCCACCACCATCCGCCGGCTGACCTTGTCGGAGAGCCCCTTCGCCGCCGCCGGCCCGCGGGCGAGACCGCGCTTGACGCCTTCGATGACCCAGTAGTCCATGCCGTCGCGGTCTCGCACGACCTCCGGGCGGTGCTTCGCGTCCGACGGGGCCATGAAGTCCCAAGTGCGCTCCGTCTCGACCACATGGGCGTCCGAATCGACCACTGTCATCGCTCGCCTCCTTCACCGCTTCGAGGGCCGCGCACGCATCGGCGCGGGCGCCACTGACGACAGCCTACCCGTCGTCGTACGCCCCTTCAACCGCGGGCCTGGCCTCCCCCGCTCCCCGCGTCGAGTACAATGCGCGCGGCCCCCGGCCGTACTCGATGTTCGCGCGCGTCGCTGTGGACGCCGTGCGCGTCGTCGGCCGCTGGCGTCGTCGTGTACATTGCTTCGAAAGTCCTCTCCCCCGTCTGCCTGCGGGGGAGAGTTAGAGAGGGGGCCAGGCCCGCCCCCCATTTCCGCCGGTTGTGGTCTGGGCCGACAGGCCACATGAGGGATTCTTGCCGAGGGCTGGCGCATCGCCAAGAGTGGGAGGTGACGGGTGAAGGCTCTGGACGCGGTCGCCGAGGCGCTCAGACTCGAGGGCGTCGAGTACCTATTCTGCTATCCGACGCTGGAGCTCATCGACGCCGTGGCCTCGGTCGGGATCCGGCCCGTCATCTGCCGCCAGGAGCGGGTGGGCCTAGGCATGGCCGACGCCTACAGCCGCGTGACCAACGGCAAGAAGATCGGGGTGTTCGGGATGCAGGCGGGGCCCGGCGCCGAGAACGCGTTCCCGGGCGTAGCGACCGCCTTCTCCGATTCCTCCCCCGTGCTCATCCTGCCGTCCGGGTACCCGCGCGACCGCGAGGGGTGGCCGCGCTACTTCACCGCGCCGCGCGGCTATTCCGGCGTGACCAAGTGGGTAGAGCAGGTGAACGCCGCGTCGCAGGTGAACGAGGCGATGCGCCGGGCGTTCTCGCGTTTGCGGATGGGGAGGCCCGGCCCCGTGATGATCGAGGTCCCGGCCGACGTCGCCGCCGAGGACGTGGACGGCTCCGCGCCCTACGCCCCGGTCCGCGGCGGACGGAGCGCCGCCGACCCCGTCGACGTCGAGCGCGCGGCCGTGGCGCTCGTCGACGCCTCGTCGCTGGTCATCCACGCGGGGCAGGGGGTCCTGTACGCCGAGGCGACGCCCGAGCTCACGGAGCTCGCAGAGCTGCTGGCGGCGCCGGTCGTAACGACGCTGCTCGGCAAGAGCGCGTTCCCCGAGGACCATCCGTTGTCGTTGGGGATGGCCGCGGGCACGGCGACGTTGCAGGCGCGGCGCTTCCTCGCCGACGCCGACGTCGTGCTCGGGGCAGGGTGCTCGTTCTCCAAGCACGCGATGGCCGCCGACCTCCCGCAGGGCAAGACGTTCGTTCAGGTCACGAACGACGAGGCCGACGTCAACAAGAACTACGACGTGGCGTACCCCGTCATCGGCGACGCGAAGCTAGCGCTCGCCCAGATCGTCGAGGCGGTCCGCGAGCGGCTCGCCGGCAGACCGAAGCGCGAGGTCGCGGAGACGGCGGCGCGCGTCGCTGCGGTGCGCGACCCGTGGCTGGCGGATTGGATGCCCAAGCTGACCTCCGCGGAGACCCCAATAAACCCGTATCGGGTGATCTGGGAACTGATGCGCGCGATCCCGCCGGAGGACGCCATCGTGACCCACGACTCCGGCAGTCCGCGCGACCAGATGGCGCCGTTCTACCGTGCGGCGGGCCCCCGCAGCTACATCGGCTGGGGCAAGTCTCACGCGCTCGGCACCGGCCTTGGCTTCGCCATGGGCGCGAAGATGGCCGCGCCGGAGAAGATCGCTATCAACTGGATGGGCGACGCGGCGTTCGGCATGACGGGTCTCGACTTCGAGACGGCGGTCCGGTGCAACATCCCGATCATCACCATCGTGTCCAACAACTCCACGATGGCGATCGAGACGTCGCACATGACCACATCCCACGAGATGTATGGTGCCCGCGACTTGGGCGGAAGCTACGCGGATATGGCGCGCGCGCTCGGCGGCCGCGCGGAGCGCGTCGAGGACCCCGAGCAGGTAGGCCCCGCGCTGCTCAGGGCGCGCCGGGTGAACGAGGAGGAGGGGCGACCCGTGCTCCTCGAGATGGTCACGTCGGCTGAAACGGCCCGTTCCCAACGCTAGAGAGCCGCCGCCGCTGCCCTCGGGCCTCACAGAGAACACACAGAAGGAAGAGACGCAGAGAAGTGACTGTTCAGAGTTCGTGAGAGGATCGGCGCCGGCAGCCGCCGTTGTTCTCGTGCTTGACATGGGAATCCACGCCCCGGGGGACGGCCCGCCGACTATCCCCCCCACCGAGACCCTTGCGTAACGCGCAGGGGCTGCTCTCGGAGTCGCCCAATGGGAGTGCAGAGGGCTTTGCCCTCTGCCGGGGGCGTGGGGGTGTCCCCCACACCAACGTATGGGGCGGGTGGGTGGGAAGAACAGCGGTCGTCAAACAGAGTTACGCAAAGGTCCCGTCTGCGAGGAGAGTGAGAGAGGGGGGCCGCCCGCCTACTTTCGTTGGTTGTGGTGTGGGCAGGCCCACATGGATTGCTTCGAAGTCCCTCTCCTCGTAGCCGCCCAAGGGGGAGTCTCCCCAACTCTGAACACTTACGCACAGAAGAGTAGAATCGCAACACATTGGCGCACCGGCACGGGAGGTCACGGCTATGGTCACTCAAGAACAGGCGACTCGAAAGATCAACATCGGCGTCATCGGCATCGGCGTAGGCGGGCTGGAGATTATCCGCTCGGCCGTCCAGCAGCCCGAGACGATCAACCTCGCCGCCGGCTGCGACGTCGTGCCAGTCACGCGCGAGCGTTTCCAGGAGCGGTTCCCGGACGCCAAGGTCTACGACGACGTCGACAAGCTGTGCGAAGACCCGAACATCGACGCCGTCTACATCGCGTCGCCCAACCGCTTCCACGCGCCGCACACCATCACGGCGGCCCGCCACGGCAAACACGTCATGGTCGAGAAGCCCATGGCCATATCGCTCCAGGAGACCGAGCAGATGGTCGAGGAGTGCGAGAAGGCGGGCGTCCAGCTCGTTTGCGCCCACACCGCCAGCTACGGCTTGCCCTACCGCGTGATGCACAAGGTGATTCAGTCCGGCCAGATCGGGAAGCTACAGTCGATTCATCTGTTCGCGTACACCGACTGGATGCTGCGGCCGCGGACCCCGGACGAGCTCGACTTCAACCAGGGCGGCGGCGTCCCCTACCGGCAGGGACCCCACCAGCTGGACACGGTCCGCTTGCTTGGCGGCGGGATGCTCAAGAAGGTCTGGGCCAAGATCGGCTGGTGGATGCCCGAGCGGTCGATGCCCGGGTTCTACAACGCCCACTTCGAGTTCGAGGACGGCGCCGTCGCGACCGCGGTCCACAACGGGTACGGCTACTTCCTGCTCAGCGACGTCAACGGACCGGCGACAGGCCGCGGCGCCATGGAGAGCCTCGTCGAGATCCGCAAGGAGCTGCGGACCGGCACGCGCAACGAGGAGGCCGCGAAGCAGGACCTGCGCATCGGCGGCGAGACCGAGTCGCAGCAGTACCGAGAGGCCCTCCAGGCGGGGCCGAGCCGCGGGAACTTCGGACGCCAGATCCAGCGCGAGCCCGGCGACCGTCGCGGCCTGAACGACACGGGCGACCCCGGCTCGATCGTGGTCACCTGCGAGCGCGGCGACATGCGCATCGGCCCCCGGGGCGTCTTCATCTACGACGACGACGGCGTTCGCGAGGTCACCGGCAAGTCCAGCGTCCACTCACGGGGCGAGATTCACGAGATGTACGGGGCCGTGGTGCACGGCAAGCCCGTCTACCACTCCGGGCGTTGGGGTATGGGCACGGCCGAGGCGATCTTTGGCATGATCGAGTCGTCCCAGAAGGGCGGGATCGTGGAGCTCACCCACCAGACGCCGGTGCACCCCGACTACGACTCCGACCTCGAGATCGTGCCGGTCGACGCGTAGCGATTGCCTCGAAAGTCCCGTCCGGCCTCCTCCCCACACGGGGGGAGGATTGAGGAGGGGAACCCCTTGCATAACTCGTAGAGGGCGGCTCTCGCAGTCGCCCAGTGGGGGAGTGCAGAGGGCGCCAGCCCTCTGCCGGGGGCGTGGGGGTGTCCCCCACACCCATGCGTTGCGGGGTGGGTGGGCGGGAAGAATAGCGCCCGTGTCTGCGGGGAGAGTTAGAGAGGGGGCCGCGGGACGACAGGCCCCACGTTCTCGCGTCCTCGTCCCTCAGCCGGCGTGGGCGCCGAGCCAATCGCGCAGCGCCCCGAAGAAATCGCGGCGCGCGGCCCGCTCGAGCCACGGCATGTGGCCGCATCGCTCCCATTCCCGGTACTGGAGATGCGGCATGTAAGGAGCGAGACTGTCGCGAATCATGGTCCCCGGGTGCGGGTCGTACGCTCCGTGCAGCATGAGGACCGGCGCGTGAATCGCCGCGAACGCGGCGGGGTACGTCCCGTCGGCCTGCAGCCGCATCATGTCGTCCCACGTCTCGCGGTTCGCCTGCCCATCGACCTCGCCGTCTTCTTCGGGAGCGACGAGGTCGACCGACTCCGTGTGGACGGTCAGCTCGTGCCGCCGCTTGAGCCGCTCGCTGCGGTCCGGCGTCTCGCTCTCGAGCCTCGCCAGCCTTCGCCGCAAGTCGTCCCCGATGCGTTCGTTGCGCGTCTCCTCGTAGCGGCGGCGCGACGCGAGGTCGAAGGTCCCGCTGCCGACCAGCGTCAGGCTGGCAACGCGGTCGGGGTGGGCGGCCGCATATGCGAGCGCGAGCATCGCTCCCCACGAGTGGCCCACGAGCGCTGGGCGCTCGTTCGGACAGTGCGCGGCGAGGAACTCGTCGAGGTCCGCAATGTGGACAGCCACGGAGAGGGGCGCCTCGCCGCTGCCGCGTTGGTAGGGCTCGAGGACGTGGAACGCGTCTTTGAGGCCGCGGGCGAGCCGTTCCAACCCCGGCGCGCCGGGCCCGCCATGGAGCAGAACGACGGCGGAGCCGCCGCTGCCGTACTCGCGGTAGTCCATCGACCACTCCTATTGCCCAGTGTCGCTTACGGGGTGAACCGGGACGGATCGTACGCGTCGATGGACATGGAGGTCTCGCCGTTCGCAATGAGATCAGCCGTAATCTTCCCCATGGCGGGCGCCATCATGATCCCCTGCCGGCCCGCGCCGGTCGCGATATGCAGCCCCTCGACCGACGGCGCGCGGCCGAGGATGAGGCGCCCGTCCGGCGCCGCCGGCCGCAGGCAGGCCGTCTGCATGACCAGTTCCGCGTCCACGAGCGCGGGGAGCATCCGTAGGGTCGAATCGACGATGCGGTCGCGTCCATCGACGGTGGTCGACTCGTCGAAGCCCGCCTCCTCCTCGGTCGTCCCCGCCCACACGAGGCCGTCGGACGGCTTGGTCATGGCGTAGTTCGACCCGTGGCCGACGCTGACCCGATAGGGAGCGCCCAGTGCCCGGAGGCGGATGAGCTGTCCCTTCAGCGGGCGAATCGGTATGTCGATGCCCGCCCACGCCGAAGCGTCGGCGCTCCACGGCCCCATGGCGAGCACGACGCAGTCGGTCGCGATCTGCCCGCCCTCCGTAATGACGCCGGAGATCCGTCCGTCGTCGCGGACGAGCCCCGTGACGCGCCCCGTCCGCACCGTTGCGCCGAGCCGCTCGGCGGCTTGGACCAGCGCGAGCGTCAGGCGGTACGGCTCGACGTCTGCCGTGCCCTCGATGTGCAGCGCGCCCACCGCGTCGGCCGAGATGCGGGGCTCGATCAACCGCGCGTCGTCCGCATTGGTCCACCGGACGCTGTAGCCGGGCTGTTGTTGTTGCCAGACGAGGCGCCCCGTCAGCGCCGCCGCCTCCTCTTCCGAGAAGGCCAGCTTGAGCGCTGGCGTGTCGCGGTACTGGATATCGATGCCCGTCTCCTCGGGCAGCGAACGGGACAGCGTGCGGTAGAGCCGCATGCTCTCGGCCATCACGGGGTAGTTGGGATGCGGCCCGCCGGAGATGCCGCCGCCGAGACCGCCGTAGGCGAACCCGGAGGCATGGCTGGCCAAGCCGTCCCGTTCGAGGACGGTGCTCTTGATTCCGGCGTGGGCCAGGTAGTAGGCGGCAGCGGCGCCCGCGATGCCGCCGCCTACTATGACGACGTCAGCGGACCGGTTCACGCGAGGCGATAGCCGCCCACGAGCGCCTGGCCTAACCGCTTCCAGAAGCACTCGACGGACGTGAATCCAGCCGCCGTCAGCCACTCCAGATGACGGGCGAGCGTCGCGTCCTTGTGGTGCGGCAGCATGTCATGGACGGTGCGCTCTCGCTCGGTCCGCTGCGGACGAGGTTCGCCCCGGCCCGCCGCGCGGAACGCCTGCCCGAGGTGCTCCCCCGCGGGCGAGGCGGTGTCGAGATTGAAGAAGGCCCCGTCCGGCTCAATGACGCGGTATATCTCGGCGTAGAAGCTCTTCATCTTCTCTGCCGAGAGGTGGTGGATGGCCCTCGCTGACACGACCAGATTGAACGGCCCCTCGGCGGCCGCCGCCTTGGGCATGACGCCGTCCGCGAAATCGCCGACCACGTAGCGGAAGCGGTCGCCGAAGCGGGCCATCCGCTCGCGCCCCACGTCCATCATCGCGTCGGAGATGTCGAGCGCGACGCAGGTTGCGTTCGGGAGGTTGTCGAGCACGCCCGCCGCGACGGGCCCGTAGCCGCTCCCGATATCGAGCATCCGCACGGGCGCGTCGGGGTACCCTGGCGTGAGCTTGGCCATGAGCGTGAACAGCTCGTTGCGCTGCTCCTCTTGGGCGTCCATCCGCTCCACGTACTCGGTGACGCGTCCCGGCTCCAGCCACTCGTGTCCGGGCACCGGTTCCTGTTGAGTCGATGTCATCGTGGTCTCCTGTCCATGCGCGTAGTCCTGCCGTGCGCCGACAGTAGCGGTCGCGGGCTTGCCGTGTCAACTCGACGACATCCGCCCCTACCAAGCGTCGCCTGGCCACGCGCCCGCCGCCGGTTGGCCTCCACCACCACGGGGGGAGGATTGAGGAGGGGGGAGCGACGTACCCTCCGGCCGCGCAAGGTCGCCTAGCCACGCGCCCGCCGCCGGTTGACCACCACCACCACGGGGGCATTGAGGAGGGGGGGAGCGACGTACCCTCCGGCCGCGCAAGGTCGCCTGGCCACGCCCCCCGCCTCGGGTTGGCCACCACCACCACGGGGGGGGGGGCATTGAGGAGGGGGGAGCGACGTACCCTCCGGCCGTGCAAGGTCGCCTGGCCACGCGCCCGCCGCTGGTTGGCCTCCTCCACCACGAGGGGAGGATTGAGGAGGGGGGAACGCCCGCCGCGCGCGACCCCCGACGCGACATCCGCCCCTATCCCAACCACCCCTATCCCCCTACCATGCCCCTTGAACGACCGTCGAAACCGCTCGGCGCTGGCGCGTTGGTCCGCCGGCCCGATTTACGAGTAAATGTCGCAAAATGTCGCAGAATGTCGCACTATTTCAACCCTCCACTCGTAAATCCCGCGATTTACGAGTGAAAAACCTCACGTTTTTGGCCGAAAACCGGCCATTTTGGCCCATTTCCGTTCATTTCCGCGTCCGGACGCATCAGCGGCGCGTGCGGAACCCACTCCGCCCCAGTCTGGCCTCCCGCTGCTGTTTGGCCTCCTCACCCACGGGGGAGGATTGAGGAGAGGGGAACGACGTGCCCTCGGGTCGCGCCACTCTTGACGGCGGCTCGCCAAGGCCCTAGCGTCCTCCTCGCTTGACGGGAGGGACAGCATGCTGCAGGACAAGGTAGTAGTGGTGACGGGCGGCGCAAAGGGGATCGGGCGCTACATGGCCAGAGGCTTTGCTCAGGAGAGCGCCAAGGTTGCTATTGGGGACATGGACGCCGCGCGGCTGGACCAGACGGTGGGCGAGCTACGCGACTTCGGCGGCGACGTCATCGGCGTCCCCACGGACGTGCGGGACGAGGACCAAGTGCGTGCGCTGATGGCGCAGGCTGCGGAGCGGCTCGGCGGCATCGACGCGTTGGTGAACAACGCCGGGATCGTCCCGCACTTCAACTGGGGCGTGCCGCGGTGGCCTGCCGTCAAGGACATGGAACGGGGCTTCTGGCAGAATGTCCTGGGGACGAACCTCGGCGGCACATTCCTGTGCAGCAAGCACGTGACGCCCTATCTCGAGGCGCGCGGCGGCGGAAACATCGTCAACCTGTACGGCGGCGGCGGCCTCACGCCTGCCGGCGCCGCGGCGTATGTCGTGTCGAAAGAGGCGATTGTCGTCTTCACGAAGTTCCACGCGGAAGAGGTGCGCGACGCCAACATCTGCGTCGTCGCCATCTCGCCGGGTGGGGCCATCGCCACGGAGGACGCCCCCGAAGAGGCCCGCGCGCGTATGCCCGGGCCCGAGAGCGCAGGGCCGCGCTTCGTGCTGGCCGCGCAGGCGGGGATGGACATGTCGGGGAGCTTGCTGACACTCGAAGACGGCAAGCTGGTGGTGGAGCGGTAGGCCTGGGACATGGTTATCGGCACCGAAAGAACGAACTGGTACTCGGACCATCCGCCCGCGTGCACGTGCGCCGAATGCACGGCGCGCAATGCCTCGCAACGCCGTTTCGACCTGGTGGCGATGGGCCGCAAGGTGGGGCGCAACGAGCGCTGCCCCTGCGGCAGCGGCAAGAAGTACAAGAAGTGTCACGGCGCCTGATCTCGCCAGGCGTCGCAGCGCGCCCATGCTCGAGGTGACCGACGCCGCGAAGCGGCAGCTCGGCGAGGTGACGAAGGCCCGCGGATTGGACCCGGGCAAGTTTCTGCGCCTCGCGGTGCCGCCCGTGTGGACCGGCAGCGGCGACTTCGGCATCGTGATCGACTCCCGCGGCGTGATGGACGTGGCGGTCGCGCACGAGGGCCGGACGGTCCTGCTGATCGAGCAGGAGATCGCCGAGAAGATGGGGCGCGCGGTGCTCGACTTCAAGCCTCCTCCCGACGGCCCCCGCTTCACGCTAGACGTGTACTAAAAGCGAGTGTGTTGAACGAGAGGCACGCGCGGCGGCGCTGGCATTCCCTGCGCACCCGCCGTATTCTCTACAGCAACACCGCCGCCGACGAAGCGAGGCGCCATATGGGAGTCGCTCTATCCCCCAACGCCCAGGCTTTCCTGCACGAGCAGGTCTACGCCCACATCTCCACGCTGATGCGCGACGGGTCGCCGCACTCGACGATCGTGTGGGTGGACACGGATGGCGAGAACGTCCTCGTCAACAGCTCGATCAACCGCGTGAAGCTGAAGAACATGCAGCGGGACGGTCGCGTGTCGATGTCCATCGCTGCTCCCGACAACGCGTACCGATGCCTGTACGTGCGTGGCCGCGTCACGAGCATCGCTGAGGACGCCGACCTCGCGTTCATCGACAGCCTCGCGCGGAAGTACCGGGGCGAGGACCAGTACCCCCGCGACCGCCTCGTTGGCGAGACGCGGATGAAGGTGGTGATCGAGCCCACGCGCGTGATTGAGCGGGGGTTGGATAGGGCCTGAGCGGGACCGGGTGCGAGGAAGGGGGCGGAACGTGACAACGGCGCCAGTCATCGACAGCGACGCGCATGTGGATGAAACGGAGGCAACCTGGGAGTTCATCCCGGCCGAGTCGGCCGCGTTCAAGCCGGTTCTCGACCTGACGCCGAACGCCGACCCGACGCAGCCGCCAACGCCATCGTGGCTCATCGACGGCGTGAAGAAGCGCCGGCCGGTGCGGGACGACGCCATGGCCCGGTCGACCGTCGAGACGCGGGAGCTTCTGGACGTCGAGGCGCGCCTGCGGCGCATGGATGAGCTCGGCATCGACGTGCAGGTGGTCTACCCGACGCTGTTCATCACAGAGGCGGCGGCGCGGCCCGAGGCCGACCTTGGCGTGACGCAGAGCTACAACCGCTGGATCGCCGACCGCTGCGCACAGGCCAAGGGGCGGCTGCGCTGGATATGCGTGCCTCCCATGCTGAGCATCGAGCAGGCCGTGCGGGAGCTGCGCTTCGCCAAGGACCACGGGGCGTGCGGCATCTTCAAGAAGGGCGACCTCGAAGCGGGCAGGTGGCCCTCCGACCCGTACTTCTTCCCGCTGTATGAAGAGGCGGAGCGGCTCGACATGCCGGTCTGCTTCCACACGTCGACGGCCGCCGCGGAATCGGGCCCCACGGCGAACCGCGGGACGTTGTTCATCCGCAGGAAGGCGCCTGCGATCAACGGCATCGTGTCGCTGCTCACCGACAGCATCCCAGGCATGTTCCCGAAGCTGCGTTTTGGCTGCATCGAGGCCGGCTCGTCCTGGATTCCCATGATCGACCACTCGCTGCGGCACGACCTGCGTCACTTCGCCGGCACGGCCCAGTCACGCGGGTACGAGGTCGCGGACGACCTGTTCAAAGCGAACCGCGTCTACGTATCGTGCCTCGTGGACGAGAACCTGCCGATGATCCTCCGGTACATCAGCGACGACAACCTGCTTATCGGCTCCGACTACAGCCACAACGACTCGTCCCAGGCGCACGAGTTCCGCCGTCTGCTCCAAGCGCGCGCGGACTCGGGGGAGCTTGCGCAGTCCACGGTCGACAAGATACTCCACGACAACCCGAAGGCGTTCTACGCCCTGTAGGCGCCGGGGCCGCGGGGAGCCCGGTTGGACTGAGGCTTGGGCCGGAGAGACCCTGCCCGGATGGACGAGCCAAGGCTCGCTTGCGCGGGCGAGCGGGCGTCTGCTACCGTGGCGGCGTGGTACGGCAACCGCCCCGCCGAGGGCAACAACAGCGTCGGCAGCCCCGGACCCGCGCCGCTCTTTGCGCCACGTGCCTGGTGGACCAGTTCTTCCCGGAAGTCGGCGAGGCAGCCGTCAAGGTGCTCCGGCGCCTTGGCGTTGATGTGTCGTTTCCCGATGAGCAGACCTGCTGTGGACAGGCCGGGTTCAACGGCGGCTTCCGCACCGAGGCGGCGGACGTCGCACGACACTTCATCGACGTCTTCGAGGACGCGCCGCAGGTCGTAGTCCCGTCCGGTTCCTGCGGGGCCATGATCAAGGTCTACTACCGTGATCTGTTCGCGGACGATCCCGAGACGCTGGAGCGGGCAAACGCCCTCGCTGCGAAGACGCACGAGCTGACCGATTACATCGTCAACGTTCTCGGTATAACGGACATCGGCTCGACCTTCTCCGGGCTCGTCACGTACCACGACGCATGCCACCTGCTGCGGGAACTGCGCATCTCGACGGAGCCCCGCGCGCTGATTGAAGGCGTCCGCGGCGTCGAGCTCCAGGAGATGCAGAACAGCGACGCGTGCTGCGGCTTCGGCGGCCTCTTCTCGGTCAAGTTCCCGGAGGTGTCGATGGCCATCCTGGACGAGAAGATTGCCGCGATCGAGGCGTCGGGCGCGGATACGGTCGTCGCCAACGACTGCGGGTGCCTGATGCAAATCCGGGGAGCGGCTTCGCGCCGCGGACTCCGCGCCCGGCCTATGCACATCGCCGAGCTCCTCGCGCAGGGCATCGATTGACCACCGCCTGAAGGGAGCCCCTGTGTCCGTCACAACGCCGCGCGAGTTCAAGAGGGCGTCCGCCAAGGCGGTGCGCGATCCCCAGATACAGCGCGCCCTAGGGACGCCGTTCTCGCACTTCGTCGACGGACGCGCCTCCGCGATCGAGGCCGACTACACCAACGAGAGTTGGGAGTCGATGCGTTCGCGCGCCGCAGGGATACGCGCCCACACTATCGCGCACCTCGACTACTACCTGGACATGGCGGACAAGTCGGTCCGGCGCAACGGCGGGTACGTCCACTTCGCCGACGACGCCGCGCAGGCCAGCGCCATGGTCGTCGACATCGCGCGACGTCACGGCGTCCGCATGGCGATCAAGAGCAAGTCGATGGTCAGTGAAGAGATGGGGCTGAACCCCATCCTCGAACGCGAGGGCATCGAGACGGTCGAGACGGACCTGGGCGAGTACATCATCCAATTGGCGGGCGAGACGCCGTTCCACATCATCGCGCCGGCCGTGCACAAGTCGAAGGAGCAGGTGTCGGCGCTCTTCGAGAAGTGGCTCCAAAGCGCGCCGACGCACGACATCGAGCGGCTGTGCGGCATCGCGCGGGACGTGTTGCGCGAGAAGTTCGCGAACGCTGACATGGGCATCAGCGGGGCGAATTTCGTCGTCGCCGAGACCGGTTCTATCGTCCTCGTCACCAACGAAGGAAACGGCCGGATGACGACGTCGGTCCCGCGGGTGCACGTCGCGATCGCCGGCATGGAGAAGGTGCTCCCCGCGATCGAGGACGTTGCGCTGTTCCTGCGGCTGCTGCCGCGGTCGGCCACGGGGCAGCGCATCACGAGCTACAACAGCTTCGTCAGCGGGCCGCGGCAACCGAGCGACGAGGACGGACCCGAAGAGTTCCACCTGATATTCGTGGACAACGGCCGCCTCAAGCTGCTCCAAGACGAAGCCTTGCGCGAGGCGCTGCACTGCATCCGGTGCGGGGCCTGTCTCAACCACTGTCCGGTGTACAGGAAGGTGGGAGGGCACGCGTACGGCTGGGTGTACTCCGGTCCCATCGGCGCGGTCATCACGCCTGTGTTGACCAACGCGAAGGAGGCGAAGGACCTGCCGTTCGCCTCGACGCTCTGCGGCGCGTGCCGCGACGTGTGTCCCGTGGCGATTGACCTGCCCCGGATGCTGCTGCACCTGCGCGCGGGCCTGGCCGAAGGGGCGCCGGGGATCGAGCGGGCCAGCTCCTGGACGGAGCGCTGGGCGGTGAAGCGCTGGCACAACGCAATGAAGACTCGCAAGACGCTCGAACGCTCCGCGCGGTTCGCCCGGCTGCTCCAGCGGCCAATCACGAGACGCGGGAGGATTCGCAAGCTCCGGTTCGCGCCGACCGCCTCCGGTTGGACGAAGGGGC
Source organism: Dehalococcoidia bacterium (assembly GCA_965220205.1). GTDB lineage: Bacteria > Chloroflexota > Dehalococcoidia > Lucifugimonadales > Australimonadaceae. The sequence continues at coordinate 124,726 of OZ244812.1, forward strand.
GCGACTTCCCGGCCGTGGCCCGGCAGTCATTCGGATCGCTTTGGCGCGAGGGCCTCGGCGCCCCGGGGGCCCGCTAGTGCCGCCGGAAGAGCACCCGAACAAGGCTGCGTTCCTGGGCCGTGTCCGCGCGGCCTTGGGCAGGACCGAGCCGATCTCTCACACGCCGGACCACCCGCCGCTCAAGGCGACGCCCATCCGTCAGGAGGAGAAGGTGCGGACGGTCCGCGCGAAGAACGAGGCGAGACGTCCGCAGCTCCTGACCCGCCTGGCCGAAACGGCGACCGCGGCCTCGTGGCACGTGCACCGCGTCAACACGCCGCAGGGCGCCGCGGCGACGGTGGCAGAGGTGGCCGCGCGGCTGCGGGCGAGAAGCGTCGTGCGGTCGGCGGAGCCGGTCTTCTCGACCGTCGACGTGGACGGCGCGCTGCGGGCAAAGAACATTCCGTCGACCGTCCTTGCGGTAGGACGCTCGCGCACGCGGCACGACCTGAAGCGACTCGCCTTTGCCGCTGACCTCGGGGTTACGGGGGTCTCCTACGCGATCGCCGAGACGGCGAGCTGCGCGGTGACGCCACGCAAGGGTGTGGCGCGGCTGACGTCGCTGGCGCCGCCGGCGCTCGCCCTCGTGGTCGAGGCGGAACAGGTCATCGAGTCGTTGGACGACTTCTTCGCGCTGACGCGGCTCGAGTACCAGCTGGCGCGCGGGCGCGCGCCGCGCTACTACAACTTCATCTCCGGCCCCTCGCGCACCGCCGACATCGAGCAGACGCTGACGATTGGCGTGCACGGCCCCGGCCAAGTGCACATGATCATCGTCGGCTGATTGGCCTCGCGCGCCTGCTCCGCCTCACTCTACCTCTTTCGTCTGTTGGGCCGGGCCTTGACGGGGGCGGCAGGCGAGACGATGCGCGTATTCACGCAGGCGCCGTTGCGCATCTCGTAGACGTGCGTCGCGATCGTATCCAGGATCGCCGTATCGTGCGTAGCGCAGATGATCGTGCCGTCGTAGGTATCGAGGGCGTGCACGAGGCTCGCGCGCGTCGCGCTGTCCAAGTGGTTCGTCGGCTCGTCCAGCAGCAGAACGTTGTTCGGCTGGATCAGGAACTTCGCCAGCGCCACCCTGCTGCGCTCTCCGCCGGAGAGCACCGACGCAGGCTTGAACACGTCGTCGCCGTGGAATAGGAAGTCGCCCAGCACCGTCCGTACGCGCTCCTCCGTTGCGCCATCGGCCGCTGCTTGGACCTGTTCGAGAACGGTGCGCTCCGGGTCCAGCGCCTCATCCTGGTGCTGCTCGTAGTACCCCGGCCGGGCCCGCTCGGCCCACAGCACCTCGCCCTCCAACGGGTCCACTTGGCCCATCGCGATGCGGAGGAGCGTCGACTTGCCGCTGCCGTTCGGTCCTACGAGTACGACCTTCTGTCCGCGCTCGACGGTGAGGCTGGCGTCGATGAGCACGAATTCGTCGTCGAAGACATGGGAGATGGAGTCGAGCGTCAGGACCCGTTGCTCGACGCGTCCGTGCGACCGGATCCGGAACTTCGCCGCCGCCTGGCTGCGGGGCCGAGCGATGCGCTCCACCTTGGCGAGCGCCTTCTCGCGGCTCTTCACCTGCGTCGCCTTCGTCGCCTTTGCGCGGAAACGGTCGATGAACTGCTGTTGCGAGGCGAGTTGACGTTCCTGTCTCGCGGCTGCTCTTTCCTGGATCTGGCGCCGCTTCTCCTTCTCGTGGAGGTAGTGGGTGTAGTTGCCGGTGTACGACACGACCCCGGCGTCCCCGATTTCCAGGACCCTCTGGGCTACTCTGTCCAAGAAGGCGCCGTCGTGCGTGACGATCACGAGCGTGCCCTGGTAGTCGCGGAGCTCGCGCGCCAGCCAGTCGCGCGCCTTGCTGTCGAGGTGGTTGGTCGGCTCGTCCAACAACAGGTGGTCTGGCCTGCGTACGAGCAGCTGGGCGAGCGATATCCGCATCCGCCAGCCTCCGCTGAAGGTCCCGCAGAGCTTGGCGTGGTCCTCCTTCTTGAACCCCAGGCCGGCGAGCACACGGTTCACGCGCGCGGCCACGGTGTGGCCGTCTAGGAGCGCGAACTGCTCGTAGAGGTCGAGTGACTCCGCCACGAGGGCCGGCGCGTCGTCCCCGGCGTCGACAAGCATTGCCTCGATCGCCGCGAGCCGTCGGGAGACCGCGAGCGCCTCGGGGAACGCCGACCACATCTCCCGTTCCAGCGTCAGCTCGGGGTCAAACCGGGACTCCTGTCGCAGGTAGCCCAACGATCCGCCGCGATGCCCGGCGCTGCCCGACGTTGGCGTCTCCTCTCCGGCCAGCATGCGCAGCAGCGTTGTCTTGCCGACGCCGTTCGGCCCAACCAGCGCGACGCGTTCACCGTCGGCGACGTTGAACAGGACGTCCCTGAAGAGATCGACGCCGCCGAAGGAATGGGCGACGTCTAGAGCGAAGAGCATCTGAGTCCGCCAGAGAGCGCGTGAATTGGTCCGCGCGACCGGGTCCGTCCCATTATCGCATATCGTAGATTTGCCCTCCGCCGGGGAGGGGCAGCGTGCCTACAGGACCACCCGGCGCGGCGGGACGCGCTGCCGTTCGCTGCCGATGACCTCCACGATGCGCTCGACGGTCTCGGCGACGGCGTCGGTCTCGTTGACGATGACGAAGTCGAAGCTCTCCGCCTGCGCGAGCTCGCCCCGGGCTGTCTGGATGCGGAGCTTCATCTGCTCCGGCGATTCGGTCTTGCGCGAGATGAGGCGCCGCTCGAGTTCCTCCATGCTCGGCGCGGTGAGGAAGATCAGCAGCGCGTCGGGCGCGAGCCGCCGGATGCTCGCCGCGCCCTGGACATCGACCTTGACGAGCGCATCGCGGCCCTCGGCGAGAGCGTCCCGCAGCGGCGCCCTCGGGCTGCCGTAGCGGCGCCCGTACACCACGGCGTGTTCGAGGAACTCGCCGCGGTCGAGCAGCGACTCGAAGCGGTCCGCGGTGAGAAAGGAGTAGTCGAGGCCGTCGACCTCGCCGGGGCGCTGGGGGCGCGTTGTGGCAGTGACCGAGATGAACAGCTCGGGATGGGTCCGCCGCAACTCGATGAGCACGGCGTCCTTGCCGACGCCGGAGGGGCCGGAGAGCACGACCAACAGCGGTCCGCCGCCGGGACTACCGCCGCTCACGACCTCGCGCTGCCCCCGCCGAGCCCGCGCATCTCGTCCCAGAACGTCGGATACGAGACAGAGGCGCACTCGGCGCCGCTGACGGTCGTGCGTCCGGTCGCGAGCAGCCCGCCGATGCCGATGGTCATGGCGATCCGGTGGTCGGCGTGGCTCCGGCCCGCGGCGCCGCGCAACCGCCGGCCGCCGGTGATGCGCATGCCGTCCTCCGTCTCCGCCGCAGTGGCCCCGAGGCGCGTCAGCTCCTGGACCGTCGTCTTGATGCGGTCGGACTCCTTCACGCGGAGCTCCGATGCGTCGCGTACGACGGTCGTGCCCTTGGCGAAGCAGGCGGCCAGCGCGAGTACGGGGACCTCGTCGATCAGGCGCGGGATGAGGTCCCCGGCGATCTCCGTGGCGCGCAGCTCGCTGGAGCGCGCCACGAGGTCGGCGACCCGCTCGCCGCCCTCGGCGCGCTCGTTCTCGACGCTGATGTCGGCGCCCATCGCTTGGAGGACGTCGAGGACGCCCGTGCGGCTCGGGTTCGTTCCGACGCCGACGACGCGCACCTCGGCGTCGGGGTGGCAGACGCCGGCCACGAGCCAGTACGCCGCCGACGAGATGTCCGCCGGCACGGTCACGTCCATCGCCTTCAGCCTACCGGGCCGCACCGCGACGGTCAGTCCGTCCTCCCACACCTCCACGCCCATCGCCCGGAACATGAGCTCGGTGTGGTCGCGAGAGAGCGCGGGCTGGTCGAGGACCGTCTCGCCGTCCGCGAAGAGTCCCGCCAGCAGCAGCGCGCTCTTCACCTGGGCGCTGGCGACAGGCATCCGGTAGCGGATGCCCCGGAGCGACCCGCCCCGGAACGCGAGCGGCGCGAGGGCGCCTCCGCCGCGCCCGTCGATGACTGCGCCCATCTGGCGCAACGGCTCGACGATGCGGCCCATGGGCCGCGAGCGGATGGACCGGTCGCCGGACATGACGGACATGAACGGCTGCCCCGCCAGGATGCCTGCCATCAGGCGGGTGGTCGTGCCGCTGTTGCCGGCGTTCAGCACGTCGGCAGGCTCGTGGGGCACGCCGCCGCGGACGGTGAACGAGCTGCCCGACGTCGCTATCCCGGCGCCGAGGGCGCGGAGGATGCGCAGCGTCGCCTGGCAATCGGCGCCGGGGCCGAAGTTGTCGACGCGGGCCTCGCCGTCGGCTATGGCGTTGAAGATGGCGGCCCGGTGCGAGATGGACTTGTCCCCTGGCGGGGTGATCTCGCCAACGAGGCGCTTGGGGCGGCGGACGGCTATCTGCATGGGCAACTCCGCGCGGGTGTTGGCGGAGATTCTAGCACCGCGCCGGGCCATTCCGGCGGCTGACGTGGCGGTCCATCGACGTTGCCAAGCTGGCGCAGTCGGCGGTCGGTCGTCCTGGATTCCCGTGTCGGCGCACGAGAATGACGAGAGGGGAGACGAGGATGACGGCATGCGCGCGAAAATGACGGCGGGGCGGGCGGGAATGACCGCGGGAAAGACGGGAATGGACCGGAATGGCACAGGCGCTCTACTCGTAGGGCGTGCGATCTTACGAGTGGAGTGCCTGTTCAAAGTGCGTCAAAGTGTCTCATTTGGTCTCATTCCGCCCTTAGGTGACCGGACGCGGGGGCCAGGGCTGCCGCCGGAGGCCGACCGTTGGGGACAGTGTAGGAGGCGAGGGGACGACTGGGGAAGGGCCGGATGTCGCACTCAGGGCATGCGGCGTTGGCTTTGCGGCTGGCTACAACGCTCGTTCTTGCTCGGGAAGGGGGGGCCACTGAGAGTGGGCCCAGACTCGGGAGGGGCGCATCGTCATGGGGCGCGTTTCGGCTCGTTGGGGGGTCAACTGAAGATGTACCGAACTGCGACGCCCATGGATGCAAGACCGATTCCGATCCACACGACGAGCAGAACCCCCTCGATGCGCGCGGTCTTCTCGAAGAGCTGCCGGTGTTCGTTGGCGTTCTGCTTCTCCATACTGTCGAAGCGTTCGCCTAGGTCGTCTAGCGTGGTCATTCGGCCCCTCCTATCAGGCGGCGGTCGCCCACCGCACCCGTTGGTCAGGCCGCTGTTGTCATCTTACCACGGGGAGAGGGCAAAGGGGCGATCCCCCATTCACAGAGGCAATCTCCCACGGTCCCGGGTAAACTGGGATGTAATCTCCACTCGGGAGGCATTGAACGCCCTTCGTGGATACGCATACTGACAGAGAGAATACGTATACATTTTATGGGAGGATCCGATAGCCATGAAGCAGAAGCTCACGATCACCGTGGATAGCGATCTGCTCCCGATAGCCAAGCGGTACGCCCGCTCTCGGGGCGTCTCGCTTTCGTCGTTGATCGAGCAGTCTCTCAGGGAGATAGCGGGAGAGCCGACTCCGTCCTTCGCCTCGCGCTGGCGGGGCCGGTTCCGGCCGGCGGAGCGTGACGACCCGCGTTACGACGCGCTGGCCAAGAAGTATCTCCAATGATGCTTCTGGACACCGATGTGCTCATCGACGTCGCGCTCGACAGGCATCCGCACTCGGACCCGGCATCGGAGCTCCTGGAGCGGATCGAGCATGGCGCGGAGAGCGCATACATCGCGTGGCACACCGTGTCGAATCTCTACTACATCGTGGCCCCGTCGCGCGGCGGGGTGAGCACTCGCGACTTCATCGTCGAATTGACGCGCTTCGTGGCGGTGGCGACAACCGACAGGGAAGCGGTCCGCTGGGCCGCCGAGCTTCCGGTGGCGGACTTCGAGGACGCGCTGCAGATCGCCGCCGCCCGCGCCTGCGGCGCTCGGCACATTGTGACGAGGAACGTCAGGGACTACGAACGGTCTCCGATACGCGCGGTCAGCCCACAGGAGGCGCTCAGCGGATTGCTCTAACGGGGTGACCGCCCGCTGAGTCTCCTAGCTTGGGATTGCTGCTTTGCCGCCTAACCGGCGCCGTCCGGCAGGGTGAAGGCCCCAGTCGAGTCGGCCTCGACGGGGAACACGTCGACGACAGCCGCGCGGTCGATGGGGCCGTAGACGTGGGGGTACCAGTCGCCGGGGCGCGATTCCTCGACGCGCAGCTCGGCGGTCAGCTTGGCGGGGTCGACGACGAGGAGGACGAGGGCGCGGTGGCCCGCGAAGTGCCGGGCGAGGACGCCGCGCAACTGGTCCGGGCGGCAGTTGTGGACAAACCCTTCGACCGCGAGTGAGTCGGGCTCATAGAACGGCGAGCCGCTCCCGCGCCGCCAGGCGTCCGGGGTCGTGACGTGGATGATGTGGCCTTGCGCTATCATGCGTCGGCATTCCTTCGGAGGTGGCCGGCATGGCGCTCAACACACCCAACGACCGCGCGCTCGTCAATGTCGTCGCGGCATACGAGCGGGAGATCATGGGTCCCAAGCTGACCGCGAACCAGCTTACCCGAATCGCCGAGACGACGAAGCGGATGCTACTGGACGAGATTCACTCCGCCAAGGCGACGGGGCGAGGGTAGGGGGCTCAGGCGGCCGACGGGGAGGGCTCGGACTCGCCGGGATCGGTGGGCGGCGCCGACACATCGGCGGCGTAGCGGGAGTAGCAGTCGGGGTGGAAGTAGAGGACGAGCGGCGTCAACGGCGATTCCGGTACCGCGCTTGATTCCTGCCACGCGCGTCTGAGGCGTTGGACTGTCGAGACGGCGAATATGCCTGTCCCAATCGTGCGTGTAACGGGATGGAGAAGGAATCCGACCTTCATCCCGGTGACTGCCATAGCAAACATGATTACGCCGGTGGAGGCTGCTGCTCGTGCGGTGTCTTTGGCGGTGTTCTCAGCGGCCCGCTTCTTGGAAAGCCCGCCCCGGAATACGCGGATGGAGTTCTCCACCGCGCTTATCGGAGCCTCCCACACTGCCGCACGCAGAGCAGATCTCGCGGCGAGCTTCCCGGTAGCTGCCATACTTCTGGCCTGAGTGCTGAGCTTGTCGAGCCGGGACATATCCTTGGCGCCGCGGGTCTGGTTCTTCTTTGCGGCTTCCCAGACTATGTTCCGTGGATCCTGCACTAGATGCGGACTATTGGCGACCGACTTTAGGTGGCTGGCCTGCTTCCCATCTAGGAAATCCAGGACGGCCTACTCACCTTGTGCTTGGATAGCCCAAGGAACGCTATGTTTGTAGAAATCTGCCGCTTCAGCGAGATTGCGTAGCCCTCGTTTGCCTCGCAATCCACCGCTAATGAATCTCCACTGGGTAGCGCGGCTCAAACCATCGAAGGGTGTGCGCTTGCTTGCGATTCTGATTAGTAGGAAAAGAACTACCGGGCTTGGTTCGCCCGGAGCGTCGTCCTCGCCTCCGGGCAGGAGGACGTAGTCGACTGTGAATCTCTGTCGGAGCCAGATGGCCTCTCCGCAATAGATGCAGTTAACCTCTTCCTCGGCCACGTGCGTGGGCTGCCGGGAGGCGTACGTCTGGTAGCACGGCACGTTGCCAGACTCGCACTCCTCACAGGCGAGATGGAAATGCCGAAGCTGGGCTCGATCGACGCCCGGAGGGAGCGCCTCCGGCGCGTCGGATAGGAGCGACGAGCCTTCAGCGATGGCGTGCTGACAGCCTGCGCAGGCTAGGGGCTCGGGAGCAGCGATGCGCCACATAGTGGGGTCCCTATCTGTTCATCTCACGACTCGCGGCGTTGCGCGTATTCGCGAAGGGCGCGGTTGATGTCCGTCTGATAGCCGCGCCCGCCTTGGGCGTGCGCCTTGAACCACGTCACGACGTCGGCGTCCAGTCGCAGCGTGACCTGCCGCTTCACAGGCCGGTAGAACACGCCTCGTCGGGCGTCCGACCAGTCGAGGAGCTCGGGGACGTCCGTCGTGTCGATCCGGGCATCGGGCAGCCTCGCCAGAGTCTCGATCTCAGACCTCTGCTCCACCGTCAGCTCAGCAACCCCCTTTTTCATAAGCGTTCCTTTCACGACCGGTCGCCTTTCGTGCGCTGATGATCCGTCCGGCCTCATCGCCAAGCTCCGGGTCTGCTCTGGCCATGTATGGACGACCATCCAACCACTGTGCCCATCGTTCCCATCGTTCGCCAGCGTTGTTCATACGGATAAGGGTCCTCACGCGTAGCGGCGAACGGATCATCGAAGACAAGTACGGCAGTCTCGAAACCAAGACCGTGACTCCGCCGATTCGTCTCGCTCTTGACCGGGTCCCATTCCACCGCGGCGGCCCACTTTCCCTCAGCGGCCCCTGCTCTGTCATTACATGATTGTAGTTACAGTAGACGCGATGTCAATACTCAGATGAGGCGACGGGGCTGGCGAGCGCTCCACCCCCGCCCCCACCCCTACGTCATCAAGAAGACGGCGAAATCCAGCACGGGGCCGAAGATGAACCTCAGCGGGCTGTAGTTGGTGAGGATGGAGACGCCGATGACGGCGAGGAGCACGATGGGGCCGATGAGCTGAAGTTTCGCGACGGTGGGGAGCAGGGCGCGCGGAGCGATGCCCGCGAGGATGCCGCCGCCGTCGAGCGGGGGCACCGGCAGCAGGTTGAAGACGGCGAGGATCAGGTTCAGCAGAACGCTGAGTGTCGCGACGAGGGTCAGCCAGCCGAGCACGTCGATGGCGCCCAACGAGCCGCGGTTGAAGTTGCTCGGTTCGAGGAGCCCCGACTGGAAGAGCGACGCGAACGCGAGGGCCAAGACGACATTGGCGGCGGGGCCGGCGAAGGACACGATGGCCATGCCCAGGCGTCCGCTCCTGAGCCGGCGGGGGTCCACGGGGACGGGCTTCCCCCAACCGAAGCCGACGATGAAGAGCATGACCGTTCCGGCCGGGTCGAGGTGCGCCTTGGGGTTGAGGGTGAGGCGCCCCAAGCGGGTGGCGGTGAGATCGCCCTGCCGGTTGGCGGCGAAGGCGTGGGAGAACTCGTGGAACGTGACGCCGATCAGGAGCGCGGCTGAGACTGCGGACATCCACACGAAGAAGGCGCGCGGGGCGTCGAATAGGAGGTCGCTGTTGGCGAGAAGCATATCGAGCTAGGAACCTCTGAACAATGAGCTGATGCTCTCAGCAGGCCCCCTCCTCAATCCTCCCCCGCAGGCAGACGGGGGAGGAGGAGTAAGAGCGGGTGGGGCTACGGATCGTCGTCCCAATCGTCATCGTCGGGGTCCGGCTCGCGCCGGCGCCGTTCGGGCGCGGCGGGGGCGCTGGGGGAGGGCAGGGTCGCGGTGGAGCGGCGGCGCTGACGCTCGGGCGGCTGATGCGGCAACGCCAGTAGCGCCTCGCGGCATGCGCTCAGCTCGGCGGCGGCGCGTCCGGCGAGCCCGATGACAATCCCGGCCACGCCGACCTCCCGGAGCTGTTCGAGTTCGTCTTTGGCGGGCAGCGTCGAGAGTTGGGCCAGCAGCCATCGGGAGGTGACGCCGCGCACGCGTCCCAGCCGCATGAGCTGCCTGACGGTGAGCGAGTCGGCGTCGGCGAGAGAGACGAGGAAGGCGTCGACGGGGAGGTGCTCGATGGTGCGGAGCAGGCTGTCGTCGGCCTCGGGGACGATCTGCATCACGTTTGTGCGGTCCTCGCCGCCGAGCGCGCCAATCGGGGTGGCCTCGGAGGAGAAGACCTGGAAGTCGGCGCCAGGGTGGCCGCCAGGCTGCGCCTGCTCCCGCCACACGCCCACGGTCGTCTGTTTGAGCGCCTTGACGGCGCGGTCGATGTCCGCCTTCTTGGCGGGTTTCGCGGCCAGGACGATGACAGCGTCGAGGTCCGCTTCGGCGGCGAGTTGGGTCTGGGCGCTGTCTCCCGGGTCGACTGCCCCAAGCAACAGCAGCGGCGCGATCTTGGGGCGGGCGGGTCCCCTGCCGAATCCCAGGGGTTGGGCGGCGCCTCGCGATGCTTGCTCGAGTTTGTCCAACAGTTGGCCCATCTGCTCTCTTCCTTAGGCGCCGGCCTTGCAGCGCCACGACGTTGGGAGACCGCGCCGCCGCCAAGGCAGCGCGGGCGCCAGCATTCTAGCACGGGGCAGCTGAGCGCTCGGGACGGTTGGCGGGCGTGATAGGCTGATGGCATGGCTGATGCAGCGCGGCGTAAACCCCACGAGACGGCCCCCGATCTGACGTTGGTCAAGTACTTGGTCTCGGCCGGCGCCGGCTCGCGACGACACGTCGTGGAGCTCGTCGTCGTCGGCAAGGTCCGCGTCAACGGCGAGCGCGCCGAGAGCATTACGCTGCCCGTGAGCTCGCGCGACCGGGTCGAGGTGGAGGGCCAGACGGTCCGGGCCGCGTCGGCGCCCCCGGTCTACCTTCTGCTGAACAAGCCGCTCGGCTACCTCTCGACCGTGCGCGACGACCGCGGCCGCCCCACGGTCCTCGACCTCGTGCCGCAGGCCCGGCGAGCGCCGGGGCTCGTGCCCGCGGGGCGGCTCGACCTCGAAAGCTCCGGCCTCATGCTGTTGACCAACGACGGAGACCTGGTCTACCGCGTGACCCATCCGCGCTACGGCGTCCGGAAGGAATACCGTGTCCTGCTCGACTCGCCCGTGTCCCCAGGGACAGTGACGGCATTGCTGCGGGGCGTGCGGACTCCGATGGGGACGGCGACGGCGCTGGCGGTGCGAAGGGTTGCCCGGGACGCGGCGGTCCCGCTGTACCACGTGACGCTGGTGGAGGGGAAGAACCGCGAGGTGCGGCTCATGTTCCGGGCGGTCGGACGGCAGGTGGTGGAGCTTCAGCGGGTGCGCATCGGGAGTCTCGGGTTGCGCGGGTTGCGTCCGGGGGAGTCGCGGGAGCTCACGACAATCGAGGTCCGCCGGCTGCGCCTGGACTCCCGGGGGCAAATGGGCCCGCCGGCCCGAGGCCGCAGCCGAAGTCCCGGCGCCGCGCGGTCGCCGCGGCCGCCTAGTCGGGGCGCACCGCCGTCTAGTAGGGGTGGGCCGCCCGCCAGTGGGAGCGCCCCACCGCCCAGCCGGAGTGGGCCCGCCAGTAGGGGAGCGCCGCCGCCTAGCAGAGGTGGGGTGCCGGCCAGTAGGGGAGCGCCGTCGCCTAGCAGGGGTGGGCCGCCGGCCAGTAGGAGCGGCCCGCCGCCCAGCCGGGGTGGGCCGCCGGCCAGCAGGAGCGGCCCGCCGCCCAGCCGGGGTGGGCCGCCGCCTAGTAGGAACGCGCCGCGACCGCGCCGCCGGTCGCGTTGATTGTCGAACCGACGACCGGAGTGGCGGACTCGAGTGGGATGAGACGATGAGCGAGGCGAGTGGAACGGGCGCTGAATCGAACGCACTGGCGCCGGTCGGACCGGCGGGGATTGCACGGCGCGGTCACAACGCGCCTGTGGCGGGTAGGGGAGCGCGGGCGTTGGCGCGGCTCGTCGGGCGCTCCGCGGTGCGGCGCGCGGCATTTGCGGGAGTGGCGTTCGGCGCCGGCTTCCAGCTGAGCAGGATGTTGAGGGGAGCACAGCTGCCCGAGGCGGCCTCGACCGCCAGGGACGTGCTTCGCGTCGCCGCAGGCGGCGATCCCGTGGCGGAGGGACGGCTCGCCGGTCAGTGGGTCCGCGAGACGATTACGATCGTCGTCGGCATACCGGGGACCCGCAGGCGGCGCGGGAGAAACTAGGCCTGCGAGCCTACCGTACGCGCTCGGCGACGTTCTCGCCGAACTCCTTCATCAGGGCGTCGGCCTTGCGCTTGATGATGCCCTGGCCGAACTCGCCCAGCTTGCCCATGACGTGGGCCTCGGAGTCGACGATGAGCTCCGACGAGTTGTCGCCGCTCGCTTCGACGGCCATGTTGATGCGGACGCGTACGCTGCCGGGCACGCGCTTGTCGGCGGCCTCGCCGCTCAGCGCGATCCGCCGCTCCTCAGCGCTGACGCTGTCCACGGCCATCTTGCCGTTCAGCGCGAGCGATACGGGCCCGACCCTCACCTTGACGACGCCGGTGTAGGCGCCGTCGCCGGACTGCGCCACGTCGGCGGCGCCGGGGATGCATGAGCTGACGGCGGGCACGTCGCTGACGACGTTCCACAGGAGTCCGGGGTCGGCGTTGACGGTGTAGCGGTAGTGGAAGTCCATGGGCGTCCTAGAAGATGTCGGGGAGTGCGTAGCGGGCGGGATGATACGGCGCCGCCGAGGGGCGGGCAAGCGATGGCGGGCGCAGGCGGGCTCACGCGGCGATGCGTGGTTTCAACGCCTCGTCGCGCAACGCCCGCGCCTTCTCCGCCAGAAGGCGGATGTGGTCGAGCACCTCGTTGAGCGAGCCGGACAGGTCGAGCGCGGCGACCTCCAGCCGTTTGCCGGAGTGACGCACCGTATACGTCGCAGCGTCCGCCTCGCCCTCCGCGTAGACGAGCAGGCCTCCCGGCAGGTCGAGCGCCGTGACGTAGGCGAGCATCTGGTAGAGGTCGGCGTTGGGTACACGTTCATTGGCGATGTTCTTGTACTTGGCGTCGCCCACGAACACGCAGCGGGCGCCATCCCGCCAAACGAGATCCGGCCTGAGACTCACTTTGCCGCCCTCGTCGAGCGAGTCGATGCCGCTCTCCCCGAACCTGTCCTTGGAGACGCCCAGCTCCTCCCGGAGCGCGACTGTCACGAACTCCTGAAAGAGCTTGTTCATATCCACGAGGAATCCCGGTGCGCGCACTGTTCCCCGTTCGGCCTGGTACTCGCTGTGCCGCAGCACCATCCTCGACAGCGCGACGACCTCCCGGTAGTGCGCGTTCAGCCGGTCGAACTCGACCACTGGCACATGCGCGGGCGGGAACTCGACGAGCGAGACGTTGTCGAGCGTCCCCGCGATTCGCCCCAGGCCGTTGCGCGCTGCCGGCAAGCGCAGTTGCATCCGCCCCAACCGGCGCGTCGCCGCCTTCACGAGCCGGTTCGCCGTGATGTCGTCGGTGAACTCGTCGTATCGCACCTCGACCGGCAGCGGGACGCCAAATCTCCGCCGTATCTGCTCGTCGAACCGGATGCGCCCGCGCACCGTGTACAGCGCCTCCTCTCGGGTGAGGTACCCATGCAGCAGCCCGCGCGAGAACGCGCGTTGGGCCGCCGACGCAAGCGCGAGGGCTAGGAAGTCGGGCAGGGCCGTCTCCTCAGGGAAGTCGGAATCGCGCGGCTGGAGCTTGACCCGATCGAACGCGTAGCACGCCAGCGAAAGCAGCTTCGGGACGCCTATCTTGGGTTTGATGCGGACGGACAGACCGTCGATTTCGACCGCGCCGACGGTGGAGCCGGGCGTGAGGTAGTATTGGGCTCCCGTGCTGTTGACATCGTCGCGCTCTATAGTGAGCGAGGGAATCTCCCGCAGCGCGTAGCGCTGGTCCTCCGACAGAGTGTGCGGACCGCTCCGCTCGTACTCCTGAAGGTTAAGCTGGCCCATCACTCACGTTGCCCTGATTGCCGGTGCCGTCGTTGCCGTTGGCCTCCGGCTCGGCGGTCTGTTGGGCTGGCTCACTATCGCCCTCGCCGCTCCCAAGAATCTGATCGAGTTCGTACTCCTTCAGAAGGTCGTGCCGCCATTCCAGGTGTTCCTCGACGTAGGGCAGAACGCTGTGCTCCCATATGCGGCGGAAGCGAGCTTCGTCGAGGCCCTCCTTCATGAAGTGACTTGGCCCGATGACGGCGTTCCAACCGTTCAATTTCGCGTTCGTCAGTTTCAATGCGCGAACAACGCGTTCAGCCACACCATTTTCGGCGGGCGGGTGCTCGTCAAACCAGCGTTGGAGGATGTCTTTCACCGGCGGTTTGTTCGGGTGGAACTCCACGAAATAGAACCGTCGGCGCAGCGCAAGGTCGACCAAGGCGATGGACTGGTCGGCGGTGTTCATCGTCCCGATGATTTAGAGATTGGGCGGCAGCGAGAACGGCTTGTCGGAGTATAAGAGGTCCATTTCGCTGTCGCGGTACTCTAAGAGGAAGTACAACTCGCCGAAGACTTTGGCGAGATTGCCCCGGTTGATCTCGTCGATGATGAGGAAATGATTCTCGTCCGGCTCGTTGCGTGCCCGCTCCGCGGCTCTGTACAGCGGCCCGTCCCTGAGTTCGAATCCAGGTTGGTTGCCGGCGCTCACGACCACGGGCCGGAAACCCTGGACAAAGTCCTCGTAGGAGTAGGATGGGTGGAACTGCACGAGTGTCACACTGCCTTCCGAGCCGGCAAGGTACCTTGCCAGCGCTTGGGCGATGTAGGTCTTACCCACGCCGGGTGGACCCTGGAAGATGACTTGTTTCTTCTCATCCAGCAGGGCGTTGATCTCCTTGAGGAACGACGGAGCGAGTAAGAGGTCAGCCGCAAGGGAATCTAGGTCGCGTGGCACGGTGGCAGGTTTCGGGCCTGGGCGGTTCTGATAGACACTCCAAGCAACCGACTGGGCGTCGAGTTTGTGCCGCAATTTGAGCCCACGCTGGTCCGCTTCCTGAATGAACCGGTCAAAGAAGCCAAGGGCGTGCTCGTACAGAGCCGCTTCGTCGGCGTCTGTCGTGGGAGACCCGTAGTTCGTGCGGGTGTACGTCTCTTTCAGCCATCGAGTCCTGAACGGGGGATACTGTTCGGCGTCCAGTCCCATCAGGAAGATTGATATCACGTTCATACGAGTTCCAGCGCCGCGTAACTCGTCTTTGGGGAGTAGCTCACTAAACGCACGGATTCGCTCAGTGACCAGTTGGTCGCTACTCTCCCACAGGATTCGCAGGGCCTCCAAGACATCGTTCGGACGCGCGTCGAGCCATCGCTCGATTGGGTAGGCTTGGAAGTGTGTAATGAGGTTGTAAGTCTCGAAGACTAGAGCCTTGATTCGATCGATCCAATCATCCGCGCCGGATAACACAGCAGTCCGTGCGTTTGCGCCCAATTCCCCCACTGCCAGCTTGTAATTGATTTCATCTTCGTCAAGCCGTCCGCTGTCAACGTACCGCCGTGCTAGTTCGACGAACTCGTCCCATGGAGTGCGAGAAGAGTTGCTGGGCCACGCGTTGTTGACCACGAGCGCCCGCTCATGCAGCGAGTAGCTGTTGAGCGTATGGATGGCTCGATTCTTGCCCGTCCCATCCTGCATTTGGACGAATCCGAATCCGTGAGACCGCCCGGTCTCACGGTCGAAATGGATGAATACGTCCGTTACATGTCCTGCCCGTAAGAAGAGGCTACGGAGCTCGTCTCGTGTTGTGCTGAATGGGATGTTGCCTACATACAGGCGGTTCTTGTAATAGTCAGGCCCCCGTTCTTGTGATTGGGGAATTGTCGGTTCGGTCATGCCCTCCTCCGCCGGTGAATCTATAGTGCATGATGCCCCCACGCCTACGGCAACGGCTCAATCGGGCCTAACGGCTCCTCGCGGGTCCTGCGCTCCCAGGCTTCTTGCAACTCTTCCCGGTGGAGCGACGCCCATTTCACCACGAGTCGGTGCACTCGTGGGTGGAGGCGGCCCTGAACGACTTGCAGTGTGTCCATCTGGACCTTTGCCCACTGTCCTCCGTAGGCGGTGTGAAAGTGCGGAGGGCCGTGGTCGTCGTAGAACATACAGATGGTGATTCCGTAGAAGCGGGATAGCTCAGGCATCGGTCGCCACGCCCCGCAGGGCGGGCATCAGTTCCTCAACCGTCTTGCCCGTGAGCCGCATATAGAGGGTGTCAGGACAGATGTCGATGTCCTCGCCCCAGGCAACGGCGCCGTAGTCGGTAACGCGCACTGCTTCGAAGAAGGTGCGGTCTTCCCAGGCGGCGAAGACGCCTTTGCCCGCTAGGTGAGACAGGTCGACCTCGCCGGACGCGCCGTCGTCGTACCGGACCCAGATGCGGTAGCCCTCGCACGCCTTTACCTCGACAGGCGACGGTATGGGCGGTCCGGGCGGGCCGACCAACTCATCTTCCGCCTCCGGGGGGAACAACCAGTGGGCGTTCTCCTCGATCCACGACGCGGCCCCCTCGATGCGGAATACGGTGAGACGAGACCTCAGCGAGCGCTGAACGGCGTCGGGCAACTCCGAGCGCATGATGTCCTTCCCCCACTCGACTATGCGCCTGTGGGGATAGGGACAGGAATCGCCGGCGCCCAGCACGATGATGGGGTAGGAGATTACTTCGCCGACGTGGAGCAGGTTGTCGCGGTCGGGAGTGAAGACGAAGTCGCCGATCTCGATTGCGCGGATGAAATTGTTAATCTGGCCGGTGCGGTTTCTGACTCTTTCCGGCAACTCTTCGGGATAGGCTTCCATCATCAGCGCCCGGATATCCGCGTAGGAGTCCGCCGTACGAAGCTCTCGGACTTTCGGCCCGCCTATAGCCACGTAGCCTCCGCGGACGAAGTCGGCTGTGTACTTGGCGTCCTTTCCCGCTCGGACGCAGAACGTACGCCCAGGCATGCTCTCTCCTTCCCGTGGGCTTGCGCCGCCCACCGCCAAGGCCATCCTATCGCCGCGTGTGTCGCTCATGGTGCCTCCGTCGCCAGTATACCCCGGCGCGGTATACTACGGGCGCCTTCGGGCGGACGACGACGGGAGGGACGCAGATGGCTCAGCACTACGCACGCATCTCCGCGGACTCGCATCTCGAGGTGCCGGCCGAGCGGTGGACTCACCGCGTCGCGCCCGCCTATCGCGACGTGGCCCCGAGGACGCTCACGTTGGCCGACGGCGCCGACGCCACGGTCGTTGGCGATCTGCCGCCGCGGCAGAATCCGATGGACCTCTACGGCGGCAAGGGGCGCGACGTGTGGAAGCCCTTCGGGCAGCGGTACGAGGACACGCCCGGCACAGGGAGTCCGGAGCAGCGGCTGCGCGAGCAGGACCTCGACGGGACGTCCGCGGAAGTCTTGTTCCCGGCGGTCGTGGTCGGGCCGCGTTACTGGTCGAAGCTGCCCGACCCGCGTGCGGTTCAGGCGATCTTCCGCGGATGGAACGACTGGCTGGGGGAGGAGTACTGCGCCTACGCGCCTGAGCGCCTCTTCGGAGTTGGCGCTATACCGCCCACCGGCGTCGACGCCGCGGTCGCTGAGGTCCAGCGGTGCGCCGAGCTGGGTCTGCGCGCGGTGATGCTGACGACGTTTCCGAACGGCGGCGTGCGGCCGTTGCCGGAGGACGACCGCTTCTGGGCGGCGTCCATAGACGTGAGCATGCCGGTGACGATCCACGTGGAGCTCGACCGCTCGGCGGACCCGAACGGCCGGCTGCTCGACTATCCCATCGAGGACCCCGACGCGCTGAGGAGCACGGAGCTCGCGTTTCAGGTCCAACGCTTCGCGCGCGTGGGCGGCACGAACGTCGTGCAACTCGTGCTCTCGCGCCTGTTCGACCGCTTTCCCGGTCTGCGTATCGGATGCCTTGAGACGTACCTCGGGTGGGTGCCGTTCTTCCTCGAGATGGCGGATGTCCGCTACAACCGGCACATCCACTGGTCGGAGAAGCTGCTCGGCTACAAGCCGCTCCCCGCTCTGCCCAGCGAGATCATCAAGGAGCACTTCAACTGGGGCTTCCAGCAGGACCGCTCGGGCGTCGAGATGCGGCATCACGTCGGCGTTGACCACCTGATGTGGGCGTCCGACTTCCCGCACCAGGAGTCCGACTGGCCGAACTCGGACCGCGTCATCGCCGTGAACTTCGCAGGCGTGCCCGAAGACGAGGTCTACATGATGACCGTCGGCAACGCTGCGGCGTTCTATCAGGTCGACGCGGCCATTCCCGCGTGATCGGACCGCTTTGGCCGGCTAACTCGCCTTGCGGGCTTGCAGGCGGGCGATGCGCGTCGTGACCTCGACGCACTCCACCTCGGCGAACCCGGCGTCGCGCAGCCACGCGGTCTGTCCCTCCGCCCCGCCGACTCGCCGGATGTGATCGAGGTTGATGAACGTCCCGCCCGGCTTGAGCAGGCCGAAGATGTCCTTGTACACCTGAGCGATGAGCCCGTCGTTGTAGAGGTTGTGGATGGCGATGGAGGACACGGCGAGGTCGAACGGCCCGCCGATCCCGGACACCCACTCGCGTTTGGTCAGGTCGCCTTGGACGAACCGGAGCTGTCCGAGGCGGTCGGCGAGCCGCTCGCGCGCGATGTCGAACATCGGCTCGGACACATCCTGAAGAGTAACGGTCGCCTTCGGGAAGGCGCGGAGGACTTCACCGGCGAACATGCCGTGTCCCGCCCCGATGTCGAGGGCGAGCAGCGCCTCGTCCCGGGGGTAGGGCGTAGCCGCGAGCGCCTCTCGCATCGGCTCGAGCCGGTCGTTGGGGCGCTCGTCGTCCTCCTTCACCCACGAGTCGATGAACGCGCGCTCGCGCCACCGCTCGGGGTCGTCGTGGCCGTTGCCCTGCCGCCTAGTTTCCTCTTGCTGACTGGTCATTGTGCTTCTCCATTTGCCGATTGCTATCCTGCCTGGCCTCCTCCCCGCCTGGGGGGAGGATTGAGGTGGGGGTGTCTCCTAGCCCCGGTTCTTCCTATCGCTCGGAAGCCCATCGCTTCGAATGAGCCGACGTACGCCATGAAGCGGTAGCTCGGCGAGTCGGGGTCGACCGGGTAGGCCTCGACCACCGCCGCGCCTCTCTCCCTGGCGTGATCCACGGCCGCTCCGGTGAGTCGTTTGGCCATCCCCTGTTCCCGCAGTCTGCGGGGAACGAAGAAGCAGACGATGGACCAGACGCTTCCCGGCGCGTCCACAGGCCGCCGAGCTCTCGATAGCTCTCGCGCGGCGCTATTGGCGCCACGCGGCGGCCTCTCCGTCAATATAACCCAGTATGCCGACGGGCGCGCCCTCTTGGACGCGCCGCCGCAACGCCTCCTTCTTGGCGTCGCGGTCGGCGCGGGAGGCGCCTGGCGGCATGGCGCGCCACACCATGCACCAGCAGTACTTGGGGCCGCCCCTCGACTCGAACAGCCGCGCTAGGTGGTCCCAGCGGTCGCCGTCGATCTCGCGAAACTCGATTGCGTCCGTCAGGGCGAGGCCCTCCTGTACTTCCATCGTAGGGTAGTCCTGACGCGCGGGCGGCCGCGGGTCGGGGAATGGCTCGGCCCACCTATTCGTTACGGCGGACCTTAGGGAGTATAGCGATGGCGTGCGCGCTCGTTCCGGCCAGCTCCGCCAGGTCTACCACCGTTGGAGCGCTGGCGAGCGCGCGTACGCAAGCAGCAGCACTGGCGTCGACAGAGTCATGCCGATGACGAGGGCGACTTCGTTGCCGGCCGCCGACGCCAGCGCGCCGCCCGCGATCAGTCCCAGGGGCGAGGCCGCGGACACCAGGCGGTACAGCCCCAGCACTCTGCCCCGCATCTGCGGTTCCGCGCTGAGCTGGACTAGTGTCGTGAGCGTGTTCATATGTACCCCGCCCATGACGCCCATCACGAACAGCAGCGCAGCGGACAGAGGGAACACCCGGGAGAACCCGAAAGCCACCATCGAGGCGTCCCACATGATCCCGGTGGCGACGAGGACCAGACCCTTCTTTGGGATGTCGCCAAGGCTCAAGAATACGAACCCGCTTAGGAATCCCGCTGCGTGCAACGCCGTCAATGTGCCGAAACCCGTTACGCCAACGCCCAGGACGTCCCGCGCATAGGTGGGGATCAGCGGGAGCACGAAACTCCCAGGAAGCTGCGTGAGCACGATGATCAGCAGCGCAGTGATCGGCGGCGTGCGGCGTGCGTACGCCAGACCAGCCCGGATGCTGGCCAGCATGGGTTCCCGTGCCGTGGGTTGGTGTTTGGTTGGCAGCCTCACGCGCAGTATCGCCACGACGCCGACCAGGAGCGCCGCGACTACCACGTAGTACACGATGTCGACGCCGTAGGACGCCGTCAGGTAGCCCGCGACAGCCGGGGCCATGACCGAGCCGCCCCAGGCGACCGCTGACATCAACGCGTTGGCGCTGAGCGTGCGCCGCTCGCCGACCAGGTCGACGACCATGGAGAACAGGGCCGGCCCCTCGAACGCCATGGTGGCCGCGAAGACAGCCGAGAGCGCGACCAAGTGCCAGGCTCGAATGAGCTCTGCGGTGATCAGGTAGGCGATCGCGAACGAGAGCACGGCCTGGATTCCCCAGGCCACGGCAATCGTGCGGCGGCGGTCGCTGGCGTCGGTGACGGCGCCGCCCACCAGCGACAGGAGGATGCTGGGGACCGCGCCGATCCCCCCGGCGAG
Organism: Dehalococcoidia bacterium; assembly: GCA_965220205.1. Taxonomy (GTDB): domain Bacteria; phylum Chloroflexota; class Dehalococcoidia; order Lucifugimonadales; family Australimonadaceae. The sequence goes on from OZ244812.1 coordinate 144,972, forward strand.
TCCCACCCAGAGCTGCGAGTTCGTCAGCTCGAGCACGAGCCAGCTGCGTCCGAAGCTCCGCAGCGAGAAGGCCAGCTCTTCTGCCGTGACCGACAGTATGAAGGTAGGGAATCCCCGGACGCGCAGCAGCTCCAGCGCAGCGGGCCGCCAGCTGGGCGCCGGCCTGCGCTCTCGCGGCTGACCTCGTTCCTCAGGCCCGGAACCCTGGGGCTTCTCTCCCTCGCTCATCGACCGGCCCCCGGCTTCTGCGGCGCCAATGCGCCGCTATGGACTGGACTGACGCTCTGGAAGGCGCTTGGCGGGCCTCGTTTGGACTCGACGAGGTCGTCGGCCCCGATCCGAGCGGGAGCGGGCGCCGAGTGGACCCAAGAAGCGGGTCCGCTAAGCCACGACAGACAGCGCCGCTGGAGCCACCGAACGGATTCGAACCGTTGACCTGCTGTTTACGAAACAGCTGCTCTACCACTGAGCTACGGTGGCCTTTGGCTGACGGGGGATGCCCCGGGAGGCGCCGGGGCCGCATTCAGCGTACCCAAGAGCCCGAGGGACGGTCAACCGCCGCGCGGGCCCGGGGCGACCGGTCGGCCTTGCGCTGAAACGCGGCAGACGGCATCATGGGCGCCGCGCCGCCCGGCTCGCCCGGGCGCACTTCGTGGAGGGAGGCAAGCTCCATGGCCGACGCCAAGGTCGTCATCTTCGCACCCGCCGACACGGCGAGCCACGCTGAGTTCACCGACGCCGGTTGCGAGCTCGTGCTCGGCTCCGCCTCCTGGGCGGACCCGACTGGCGACAACGAATCGAAGCTCGCCGAGATGGCCGGTCACGCCGACGCGTTGCTCGGCACGTCGATCAAGGGCGCGCGCATCAACCGGGACATCATGATGGCGTCCGAGAACCTGCGCATCATCGCAAAGTACACCGTCGGCGTCGACGAGATCGACGTCGAGACGGCGACGGAGCTCGGCATCGTCGTGACCCACGCCCCCACGGAGGCCAACTGGGGCGGCGTCGTCGAGAGCACCGTCGCCATGCTGCTGACCGTTCTGAAGAAGAGCCGCGAGCGCGACGCCCATCTCAAGGCGGGGAAGGGCTGGCGCGACCCGGCGCTGACGGGCACCTACATCGGCCGGCGCGAGGACGGCTACGAGGGACTCACCATCGGCATCATCGGCCTGGGGCGCATCGGCAGCCGCTTCTCGCGGTTCATGACGCCGTGGAACGTGCGCCTGATCGCCTACGACCCCTACGTCGCCGACGAGCATTTCGCCGAGCTCGGCGTCGAGCGCGTCGAGCTCGATACGCTGTTGCGCGAATCGGACGTGGTGACGCTGCACGTCATCCTGACGAAGGAAACGTTTCACATGATCAGCGCGCGGGAGTTCGGCCTGATGAAGCCGAACGCGGTGATCATCAACACATCGCGCGGCCCCGCAATCGACGAGGCGGAGCTGATTAATGCCCTCCAGGAGGACCGGATCGCCGCCGCGGCGATGGACGTGTTCGAGAAAGAGCCCATCGACCCGGATAATCCGCTGTTGAAGATGGGCGACAAGGTGCTGGCGACGCCGCACATGGCGGCCAACAACAACGGCGCCGGGCTGGGCCCCGGCATCGTCTGGGGCACGCAGGACGTGTTGCACGCGCTGCGGGGCGAGGACCCCGAGCACGTGTTCAACCCCGAGGTCCTCCCCCGCTGGCGCGAGCGCTTCGGAGGCCGCCCGGTCATCTAACCGGCGACCGGCCTGCCGCATTCTCTGATGGAGGGACGCATGGCAACGACTGCGCCTGGAACGCGAGTGAGCAAGGCGGAGTACGGCTCCGATGTGATAGTCGAAACGCTGAGGGGGCTGGGCGTCGAATACGTGGCGCTCAACCCCGGAGCCTCGTTCCGCGGCGTCCACGACTCGATTGTCAACTACGTGGGGAACGAACGGCCTGAGCTGATTCTGTGCAACCACGAGGAGATTGCCGTGGCCATAGCTCACGGCTACGGGCGCGCGGCGGGCAAGCCCATGGCGGCGTTCGTCCACGACATCGTTGGTCTCCTCCACGCCACGATGGCCGTGTTCAACGCGTGGATGTCGCGCGCCGGCGTGCTCCTCTTGGGCGCGACGGGGCCCGTGGACGCCAACCACCGGCGTCCTTGGATCGATTGGATCCACACCGCCAATGTCCAGGGCGAGGCCGTCCGCAACTTCGTGAAGTGGGACGACCAGCCGGCGAGCGTCGCCGCGTCGGTCGAGTCGCTCGTCCGCGCTTACAATCTCGTGAACGCCGAGCCCAAGGGGCCCGTCTACGTCTGCTTCGATTCGGACGTGCAGGAGGAGAGGCTTGCGGAGCCGTTCGAGATGCCCGACCTCTCGCGGTTCCCCGGTCCGACGCGGTTCCAGGCAGACCCGAAGGCGCTCGATGAGGTCGCGGGCCTGCTCGTCAACGCCAAGAACCCCGTCATCATGGCGGAGTTCCTGGGCCGCTCCGAGGACGCCGTCAACGGGCTCGTGCGGCTTGCCGAGACCTTGGCGGTCCCCGTCATCGCGGGCAGCGACCTCTTCAACTTCCCGACTCGCCATCCGCTGAACGCCAGCGAGTCGAAGGATGCGGTGCTCGAAGACGCCGACGTCGTGCTCGCCCTCGACATCTACGACCTCCAACAGGTGCTGACCCGCCAGAACTGGGCGACACGGACGAACGTCGACGTGCTGAAGCCCGACGCCAAGCTCATCGACCTATCGCTGAGACATCTGCTCGTGAAGAGCTGGGCCGACGACCACGGCAAGCTGTACCCGACCGCACTCTCGGTTGCGGCCGACACGGCCCTGGCCGCGCCTGCGTTGGCGGACATCGTGCAACGCAGGGTCGACGACGGCGCGGCCGACGCGGCGGAGATCGAGGAGCGGCGGGCGCGAGTGAGCGCGCTGAACGCCGCCGGCCTTGCCAAGGCGCAGGCGGCGGCGGACGCCAAGGCCGGCGAGTACCCGTTGGCGCTCTCCACCATCGCCCAAAACCTGTGGGAGGTCGTCCAAGACGAGGACTGGGTCATCGGCAACGGCAACTTCCGGGGTTGGGTGCAGCGGTTGTGGAACTTCACGTCGCCCCACCAGGACATGGCCGCGCGCGGCGGCGGCGGGCTCGGACAGGGGTTGGGGCACGCCATCGGCGTTGCCCTGGCGAACCGCGGCACGGGCCGGCTGACCATCAACATCCAGTCCGACGGCGATTTGCTCTTCACGCCGGCGGCGCTATGGACTGCGGTGCATCACCGGATCCCGCTGCTCATCGTGATGTACAACAACCGCACCTATGGCAACGACCTCGGGCACCAGGGCACGATGGCCCAGGTGCGCGGGCGCCCCGATGAGCGGAAGACGATCGGCATCGACATCGACGACCCCGATGTGGATTTCGTAGGCATGGCCCGCTCGTTCGGCGCGTGGGCCGAGGGGCCCATCGAGCGGGCCGAAGACCTGAAGCCGGCCTTCGAGCGAGCGAAGCGGGAGGTCGTCGAGAACGGCCGCGTGGCGCTCGTGGATATCTACACGCAGGTCTTGTAGGGAGGCGCGGATGGGCACGTACCGCATGTATACCTACGGCTCCGGCGACACGACGTGGGAGCCGATCGACCTGAACGAACGCGCCGACTGGCTCGAAGGATTCGAGACGACGAACATACGGTTCGGCCTGCGCCCGCCCAACGTCGTGCAGGACTGGCATCCCGCGCCGCAGCGGCAGTACGTCGTCATCCTGTCAGGGCAGCTCCAAATCACGTTCCCCGACGACTCGACCAAGGTGTTCGGCCCGGGCGACGCCCGCCTCATGGACAACGTCACCGGCAAGGGTCACCGGACGATGGCCTTGGGCGACGAGCCGTGCGTCACGGCAACGGTTGGTCTGAAGGACCAAACGCCGCGTTAGCCCGTCCCGCCGGCCCGGGCGCGCGAGGCGCCGCGCGCTCTTCTCCCGTCATTCTCGTGCCACGACACGGGAATCCACGCCGCCGGTCGGGGGCGCGCTAGGCGCGCGCGATGGGACGGACGAGATGCGAAGGACGAGATACATACATGGCCGCCCGCTCGCCGGTGTGGCCAAGTTCGGCGTTGCGCTAGAATGTCCTCCACCTTCCCTTACGGAGCGCGCACATATGCTTTCCCGCGAGGACAACGAGTTGCTCACCCAGGTGGGCCCCGGCACGCCGATGGGCGAGTTGGTCCGCCGCTTCTGGTTTCCTATCCTGATCGCCGACGAGTTGCCCGCGCCCGACTGTGAGCCGGTCCGCGTGCGCGTGCTCGGCGAGCACCTCGTGGCTTGGCGGGACACCAGCGGAGTCCTGGGGTTGCTGGACGCACGGTGTCCTCACCGCGGCGCGGACCTGTCGATGGGGTTAAGCGAGAACGGCGGGCTCCGTTGCCCCCGGTGCTATTGGAAGTTCGACGTCGCGGGCAAGATCCTCGACCTCCCGATGGAGCCCGAGGACAGCCCGCTCTGGCATGAGGTCTCCGCCAAGGCGTACAAGGCGCGGGAGTACGGTGGGATGATCTGGGCGTACATGGGCCCGGCCGACGACCTGCCCGACCTGCCCGAGTTCGAATGGACCCGCGTGCCCCCCTCCCACCGCTACGTCTCCCGCTTTCTCGTCGAGTGCAACTACATGCAGGGCGTCGAGGGTGGGCTCGACGCCGGCCGCGTGGAGGCGCTGGAGCAGGCGGGCGCGCTCGACGCGAGAGACCCGATGGCAGACGAGCCGGCGCACACGGTACAGGCCAAGTCGACGGACTACGGCCTGTTGATCGGCACGGCGTTGGACGCCGATGGGAAGGTCAACCCGAATCTCCAGGTGACGCATTGGCTGATGCCGTTCTACACGACCACTCCCGCCGCCGACGCGAACGTGCTCGAGGGCGTCGCGTGGGTCCCGATCGACGACGAGTCGACGATGGCGTTCGCAGTGACGTACAACCCGAAGCGCCCTCTAAGCCAGAAGGTGCTCACGGAGATACGGCAGGGGAAACGCGTCCACCAGCTACTCTCGGATGGGACCGTTCGCCGGAAGCGCAACAAGGAGAACGGCTATCAAGGCGACAAGCCCCGCAGGGGGTTCGTGCCGTTCACCGACCTCTTCGCCACGCCTATCGAGATGGCGATGGCGTGCCAGGAAAGCATGGGAACGATCGTGGACCGCTCCCAAGAGACGCTGGGGCCGAACGACGCCGCTGTGGAGTCGGCCCGCAAGCAGCTCATGACGGCGGCGGTCGATCTCCTCGAGGGCACAGTGCCGGTCATCGTGCATAGGGGCGAGGCCTACCGCGTGCGCTCCTATACCGGCGAGCTCAATCGCGATGTGCCGTTCGATCAGGACGATGCGGTCATCGAGGGCGTAGCAGCCAAGGTCTGACCGTACTCGTGGCTACGGCAGGCTATTCCGGGACGCCGCTCCCCGCCAAGCTGGGCATCAGGGCTGGAACGCGCCTGTTGGTGCTGGACGCCCCCGCCGAGTTCGACGCAACGCTCGGCGAACTGCCCCCCCGGCGTCGAGCGCCTCGACCCGGAGGCCGATCCTGTCGAGATACTCATCGCGTTCTACGCCGGCCGGGCCGAGTTGAGCGCGACGTTTCCGGTCCGCGCCCGGCGCCTCGTCCCCGCCGGGGCATTCTGGATCGCCTGGCCCAAGCGGTCGTCGGGCGTCCCGACGGACCTCACGGAGGATGTGCTGCGGGAGGTATGCCTGCCGACCGGCATGGTCGACAACAAGGTCTGCGCAATCGACGGGACCTGGTCGGGGCTCCGTTTCGTCGTGCGCAAGGAGCATCGCTCCGTCTGGCCCGATCTATGATTGGCGCCTCACGGACCCCGGACCAGTCGATGGGCGGAGCAACTACGGTCTATCTCTTGCGGCATGCCGAGAGCCAGCCGAGTCCTGAGATGGACGAGCCTGACTGGCCGCTCACCGAGCGGGGGCGTCAGCAAGCGCTGGAGATCGTGCCCCAACTCGCCAAGCTCGGCATCGACGCAATCTATTCGAGTCCGTTTCCGCGAGCCATCGACACCGTGCGCCCCTTTGCAGATCAGCAGGGCTTGCCCATTCGGGTCCGCCATGACCTGCGGGAGCGCAAGTTGGCGAACCGTTGGTTGCCGGACTTTCGGAGCGCCATCGAGAAAACTTGGGAAGATTTTCAGTTCGCCTTCCCGGACGGGGAATCGAGCGCGGCGTGCCAACTGAGGGTCGTTGCCGCAGTGACGGACATCGTGGGAAAGCACCCCGGGGAGACCTTGCTCGTCTCCTCCCATGGCAGTGCGCTCTCCCTGCTGCTGAACTGGATTGACCAGTCCTATGGGTTCAATGAGTCCTTCTACACAATGAAGAACCCGGACCTGTTTCGAATCGAGGCAAGAGACGCATCGTTCTCGTGGGACAGGTCCTGGCAGGTCCCGCTCCCAAGAGCAGGACCTCAGTCCTGAGCACGCCGCCCGCCGCCCGCGCTGAGCGGCAGTCACTGGGCCTGTGGCGCCCTTGACCGCGCGCTCGTCCCGACTGGCAAGGCGATGGCGCCCTGCACGGCTGCCAGAGGCCCGAACACGGCCCACAGTAAGGGCAGCCGCAGCTCGGCGATGTCCGGAGCGGCCGTGACTGCGTACCCGATGCTTGGGGCGAGGACGACCGCCGCCCCGATCACCGCGCCGATTGCGCGCCCGCGCCGGCCAACTCCGGCTCGCCCCAACGCCAGCCCGGCAACGAACGGGAAGAAGAAGGCCCCGCAAATCCACAACAGCGCTCCCCAGTCGCCGACCCAGTTGTTCATGATGTCCAGCGACACGACTCCGGCGCCGGCCATCGCCAGCACCAGCAACGAGCCCCAGATTATGTTCGTCGTCATGCCGCCTATCTCACACGCCAACTGGCTCGCGCGTCAACCGTCTCATCGCGATTCGTCCGCAGAGGAGCATGGATTCCCGTGTCTCCGCACGAGAATGACGGCGGGGGGCCAACGCGTCTTTGTGTCCTGAGCCGGAATCCACGGACGGGATCGACAGGTACGACCCGGCCCGGTTGACGGCGCGGGCGCGTATGCTACCATCCGTTTGCTCTGAGCGGAGGCCCATCGCGCCTCGTGGTCTGCGGACGCGGACCTATCCCATCTGGCGAGGCTTCACGCTCTTGACTCAGGCTACGTCCACCCCACTTGCGCCTTCCGTCCCTGCGACCGTCGAGCGCGCGCTCGGCGGCGCGCCGCTGTCCGCCGCTGACGGCTATGCGTTGATCAACGCTGACGGCGCCCATCTCGCGGCGGTCATGGCTGCTGCGTGCGCTCTTAACGACGCGGCCCGGCCCGGCCGCTGCGTCACCTACTCGCGCAAGGTGTTCCTGCCGCTGACGAACCTCTGCCGCGACCGGTGCGGCTACTGTACGTTCGTCCGCGGACCCCGCCAAAAGGGCGCGAAGACGATGACGCCGGACGACGTTCTCGCCGTCGCGCGGGCGGGCGCTGCGCTCGGGTGCAAGGAGGCGCTGATCAGCCTGGGCGATCATCCCGAGTGGCGGCACCCCGAGATGCGCGCCACGCTGCGCGCTCTGGGCTTCGCGTCGACGCCCGATTACGTCGCCGCCATGTCGAGGCTCGTGCTCGAGGAGACGGGCCTGCTGCCGCACACGAACTGCGGAGTGCTCTCCTCGGAGGAGATGGCCTCAATCGCCCCGTGGAACGCGAGCATGGGGATCATGCTCGAATCGACCAGTCTGAGGCTCCACGAGCCGGGCGGTCCCCATTACGCCACCGTGTCGAAGCACCCGTCCCAGCGGACCGCGACGCTCGAGACGGCCGGCGAGCTCGGCATGGCGATGACGACCGGGATACTCATCGGCATCGGTGAAACGCGCGAGGAGCGCATCGATGCGCTCCTCGCTATCCGGGACGTACACGAGCGGTACGGCAACGTGCAAGAGGTGATCGTGCAGAACTTCCGGGCCAAGAACGCCACGCGGATGCGGGGAGCGCCGGAGCCGTCCACAGTGGAGATGCTCAGAACCCTGGCGGCGGCGCGGCTGCTGCTCGGGCCGGACATGGGCATCCAAGCGCCGCCGAACCTGAACGCCGACGGGTGCGGCGCCTACCTCCTGGCGGGCATCAACGATTGGGGCGGCGTGTCGCCGCTGACGAAAGACTTCATCAACCCAGAAGCCGCGTGGCCGGAGCTCGGACGCCTGCGTCTCCTGACCGCCGAGGCCGGCTACGAACTGCGCGAGCGCACCGCGCTCTACCCCGCGTACGTGACGGACTCGCGCTGGAGCGTGTCGGCGCCGGTGCGCCGGAGACTCGACGCAATCACGGGAGACGACGGCCTGGTGCGACAGGAGCTCGAACGATGGTAGAGCAGCGATTCCCCCGCCTGCACGAGACCCTGGCCGCGATGCTGGATCGCGTCGAGCCGGACATCGGTCACATCCTCGACGGCGTCCTCAGTGGACGCGAAGTGACCGTCCCCGAGGGAGCGCGGCTGTTCGAGGCGGAGGGCGCTTCGCTCCAGGCGCTCATGGCCACGGCGGACGAATTGCGCCGGCAGGTGAACGGCGACGCGGTCTCGTATGTGGTCAACCGCAATATCAACTTCACGAACGTATGCATCAAGCGTTGCGGGTTCTGCGCCTTCAGCCGGGACTTCCGAGAGGAGGAGGGCTACTTCCTGCCGCTCACCGAGATCATGCGGCGCGGCCGCGAGGCGGCTGAGCTCGGCGCGACCGAGCTGTGCATCCAAGCCGGGCTCCCGCCCAAGATGAACGGCTCGCTCTACATCGACCTCACCCGGGAGATCAAGGCGGAGCTCCCCGATATGCATGTCCACGGCTTCTCTCCGGAGGAGGTGCTGTACGGAGCGGTGCGCTCGCGCTGCACGATCGAGGAGTATCTCCGCGCCCTCCTGGATGCGGGCGTCGGGTCGCTCCCGGGCACGTCGGCGGAGATTCTCGACCAGCCGCTGCGGGACCGGATCGCGCCCGGCCGCATCACCGTCGACCAGTGGACGGAGGTGATCACCACCGCGCACCGCGTGGGCATTCCGACGACGTCGACCATCATGTTCGGGCACGTTGAGACGAACGCCCACCGCGCCGCCCACCTTGGCACGATACGCGACATCCAGAAGGAGACAGGCGGCATCACCGAGTTCGTCCCGCTGAGCTTCGTGCATGAGGAGGCCCCGATGTTTGCTCGGGGGACCGTCGACGGCGTTCGCCCCGGCGCCACGGGGGCCGAGGTCGTGCGCATGCACGCGATCGCCCGGATCATGCTGCACGGGTGGATCGACAACATCCAGTGTTCGTGGGTCAAGGAGGGTCCGAAGCTGGCGCAGGTGCTGCTCAGCGCCGGGTGCAACGACATCGGCGGCACCCTCATCAACGAGAGCATATCGACGTCGGCGGGCGCGTCGTACGGCCAGCTGGTCCCGCCGTCGGAGCTGCGGCGGTGGGTCCGCGACCTTGGCCGCGTGCCGGTCGAGCGCGACACGCTCTATCGCGTGCGCCGCAGCTTTGAGCAGGAGCCGGAGGAGCCCGAGCCGCTGGACCTAGCCAAGGAGCAGGCCGCCGAGCTGTTCGGCTCCTACCACGAGCTCGTCAAGCTCGACGAGTTCCGCTACTCGGGCCAGCGCGCCCCCTCGCTGGACGGCCCAACGCTCCTCGAAGTCCGCCGGCGGCGGGACGGCTAGACTAGGCGCGCAATGCCTGGGCCACACGTCCTCGCCATCGCCGGAGGTGTCGGCGGCGCCAAGCTGGCGCTCGGCTTGGCGCGCGCGCTGGCCCCTGAGCAACTCACGGTCGTGGTCAATACGGGCGACGACGAGACTTTCCACGGTCTCCACGTCTCGCCGGACGTGGACTCGGTGACCTACGCGCTCGCCGGTCTTACGAACCCGGAGACAGGTTGGGGCGTCGCGGACGATAGCTTTCGCGCGCTCGCGGCGCTCGGGCGGCTGGGGGCGGAGACCTGGTTCGGCCTGGGCGACGTCGACCTCGCGACCCACATCCGACGCACCGACCTCCTCCGTCGAGGCTGGACGCTGTCGGCGGTCACGAGCGAACTCGCGGCGCGGCTGGGCGTCGCGCACGCCGTCGTGCCGATGAGCGACGACCCGGTGCGAACCGTCGCGGTGACCGCGGACGGCGAGCTGGGCTTCCAGGACTACTTCGTGCGGAGGGCGTGTGAGCCGCCGATCACTGGCGTGCGGTTCGACGGCGCCGAGACGGCGCAACCGTCGCCCGGGTTCAGGGCGTCCCTGGCGTCAGCCGACGCCATTGTGTTCTGTCCCTCGAACCCCATCGTGAGCGTCGGGCCGGTGCTGTCGCTGCCGGGAGTTGCCGCGGCAATCCGCAACTTTCGGGGCCCGCGCATCGCGGTGAGCCCGCTCGTTGGCGGCCGGGCGCTCAGGGGACCGGCGGCGAAGATGATGGCGGAGCTGGGCGAACCCGTAAGCTCGGCTGGCATCGCGGCTCGCTACGCAGGCCTCTGCGATGCGTTGGTCATCGACACTGTCGACGCAGGCGAGGCCGGCGCGGTCGAAGGGCATGGAATGCGCGCGGTCGTGACTTCGACGGTTATGCAGGACGACGAGAACAAGGAGCGCCTCGCGCGCGAGCTGCTGCGCCTGATGGGCAGCCTGATCGACGGCGCGGCGTGAGTGGCCGCGTGCCGGACCCCGTTCGCGTGCTCGTGCCGATGAAACCGCTCGCGCAGGCGAAGAGCAGACTGTGGAGCGGAGTGCCGGCAATCGAGCGGCAAGCAGTAGTCCTCCTCATGCTCGCCCGGGTGCTGCGCGCGAGCGCCGAGGCGCTCGGCCCGAGCGCGTGTCAGGTCGTTGGCGGCAGCGGTCCCGTACGCCGCGTGACCGAGTTGGTCGGCGCCGAGTGGCGCCCGGAGCGCGGCGCGGACCTCAACTCGACCCTATGGCTGGCGATGCGGGAGGCATACGCCGACGGGTGCGCCGCGGCGCTCTTCCTGCCGGGCGACCTGCCGTGCGTGCGGCCCGCGGACGTGCGAGCGGTCGTTGCGGCCAGCGCCGGGCTTAGCCGTCCGGCGGGAGTGCGGGCCGAGCGCGACGGCGGGACGAACGCGCTGTTGGCGCCGTCGGCCTGCGCGTTCGAGCCGCTTCTGGGACAGGACAGCTTCGCCCGTCACCGGGAGGCGGCGGAGCGCCAGGGCACGCCTCTCGTCGAAGCCAGCGCGCCGGGCGTCGCGTTCGACATGGACACCTACGAGGACTACGTTTGGACACGAGACAACGTGGTCGGGTTCGCTGCCCAGCTCGACGCGTGGCAGACCTGGCTGCGGGAGGAGAATTCTTGACCAATAGAGAGACGGATAGAGTGACGGACGGCGCGATGAAGATCGGTCTCTTGTTAGGGACGCGCGGTCTGGTGATGCGCGCGCGGCGCGAGGGGACGGCGGTCGACGCCGGGGTCATGCTCGACCTGGCCGAACGGGCGGAGGCGGCCGGGCTCCACTCCGTGTGGGTGGGCGACAGCCTACTGTCGAAGCCGAGGCTCGAGCCGGTGGCGGCGCTGGCGGCGATCGCCGTACGGACGAGCCGCGTGCGCATCGGGACGGCGGTCATGCTGCCCGCGATCCGTCATCCCGTCCCGCTCGCGCACAGCCTTGCGACGGTGGACGTGCTGTCGCATGGCCGCTTGGTGGTCGGGGCCGGCGTCGGCGGAGCGTTCACGCCGGAGCAGGCCCAGGACTTCTCGGCGGCGGGGGTTGACCCGGCGACCCGGGCCGGGCGCTTCACGGAGATGGTGCGCGTGATGAAGCGGCTGTGGACCGAAGAGCACGTGAACTGGGACGGCGAGCGGTTCCAGCTGGCGGACGTGACGCTGTTGCCGAGGCCGGTCCAGCCCGGAGGAGTGCCCCTGCTGCTCGCAACCCACTACCGCACGGGGTCCGAGCGCCAGGCCCGGCGCGCCGCCCGCTACGGCGACGGCATCATCGGCATCAGCGATTCGCCCGACGAGTTCGCTCGTACGATTGCGAGAGTCGACGAGCTCGCGTCGGCGGAGGGGCGCGACCTCTCGGGCTTCCAGCGCGTCTTCTATCTGACCGTGAACATCGGGCCAGACGCGGACAGGGCCCGCGCGGAGGCCGAGGACTTCCTCATGGCCTACTACGGCGTGAACCATTGGGGAGACCGGTGGGGCCCGTGGGGGCCGCCGGAAACGATCGTCGAGCGGCTGCGGGCCTACGGGGCGGCCGGCGCCGGCGAACTGATCGTGCGCTTCGCCTCATGGGACCAGCGCGAGCAGTGGGAGCGCTTCGAGCGCGGCGTGCTCCCCGCGCTGCTAGCCTCCTCCCCCTCGGGGAAGGATTGAGGTGGGGAAGCGCCGTTCCAATCTGGCCTCCTCCCCCTTGGGGGAGGATTGAGGTGGGGGGACGTCGCTTGCAGGCCCGCCGCGGCGCTACTGAGGCCGGACGCGGATCCGCGCCGCGACCTCCATGCCCAGCGACACGTGGTTGCCGTCGCGGATAAGGTCGACGACGCCGCGGTACTCCGCGATGTCCTCGATGGCGACCTGCGCGCCGGGGAGGATCGCGTTGTCGACTAGGTAGTGCAGCAGCGGGTAGTCCTCGTCCGGGATGCGGAGGACCGTGTACGTCTGCCCCGTGCTCGTCTCGCTGAGGCGCAGCGAGCCTGGTATCTCCCCGCGGATCACGTTGTCGCCGTCGCGGTAGATCGGGCGGCCGTAGGGGCAGGTTTCCGGGAATCCGAGCTTCGCCTCGATGCGGTCGAGAAGCTCGCCCGATATCGCGTGCTCCAGCTGGTGCGCCACCGACTCCGCGCGGTCGAGGGACACATCCAGGATGTCGACGAGCAGGCGCTCAGAAAGCCGGTGGCGGCGCACGACGTTCCGGGCGCGGACCTGTCCCTCAGCCGTAAGGACGATCTGCTTGTCCTTGGATATGTTCACAAGGCCTTCCTTGGCCATGCGTTGCACCATGCCCGAGACGGACGCCAGCGTCGTGCCCACCTCTTCCTCTGGCGGAATCCGCCTCAAGTAACCGGCCAGTTCGCTGACGTGAGGCGATACGCCGTCCTCTTGGAGGATGGCGAGAGAGAGCAAGTAGTTCTCCGCCGCGCGCGACATCCTGACGCGCGGGTGGCTCCCCCGCGCCCTATCGCGCCGCGCGTCGCTCTCGTTCGGGTGTGCGTTCATGCGCCTATTATGACACCAAACGCCGGGTCGGGCGAGTAGTGCTGCGCGGGCGCGCGCCGCCTGGTAGACTCGCGGCTACTCAGTACCCGAGGTGCTCTCTGTGGCCACGCTCGATGGGCCGCGCCGTCCGCCGAAGTCCGGCGCCGCGCCGTCCTCCGTCGTCGTGCTGCTCCATGGCCGGGGCGCCGACGGGGATGACCTGATCGGCATCGCGGACGCAGTCGGCGATGTGTTTCCTGGAACGGCGTTCCACTCGCCTCATGCCCCCATCCGGCTCCCGGGATACGGCTATCAGTGGTTCGCCCTGGACGCAGCAGGGGGCCGCGAGCAGGGCATGCGGGACGCGGAACGGCTGGTCAACGAGTTCGTCGACGAACGCCTCGAAGAGTACGGGCTGGCGGCTTCGCGGTGTGTGCTGATGGGATTCTCCCAGGGCGCTATCATGTCGGTCCACACGGCGCCCAGGCGCGCCGCCCAGCTGGCCGGAGTCGTCGCGCTGAGCGGGGCGATGTACACGGGCGATTCGTTGCCCAACGAGATTGCGAGCCGTCCGCCGTTTACGATGGTGCACGGCTTGGAGGACCAAGTGCTCGCCGCGAGCGGCACAGAGGAGGCGGCCCAGCGCCTCGAGGCGCTGGGGGTGCCGGTGTCCGTCCATATCCTCCCGGGCCTCGGCCACGGCATCGACCAGCGGGGACTGGGGATATCCGTGCAGTTTATGAACGGCGTGCTCGGGGCCGAGCCGGCCTGAGCACGCATACGCAACAGAAGGAGTCGTTATGGCAGAGCATCACGCCACGCAGCCAACCCGCGCATACGTCCTGGTCACCGTGGACCCGGCGGAGACGCCTGCCGTCATGGAGCGGCTGCAGGCGATCCCCGGCGCCGTCGCCCGCGAGGTCCTGGGCCCCTACGACATCGTCGTGGAACTCGACGCGGACGGCCCCGAATACCTGACGGAGATCTTGAGGACCAAGGTCAGGCCCGTTCCGGGGGTACGCTCGACGGTGACGTGCATCTGGATCGAATGAGCGCGCGTTCCGCGCCTCGACGCAGCCCCCGCAAGGAGGGCCCGCCCCGGTGACGGGACGTGTTCGGCGCAGGGCTGGTTCGTTGACAGGAATCGTAGGGCCGGATACGCTCGCCCGGCAAATGGCGCCAGGCGGCTGTTTCTCGTTCGAGTTGTCCACGAGGGCTCGCGAGGGCAGGCAGCCGGGTACAGGCTTGGGAGGCTACTGATGCAACGAAGACACCTGTTCGGCGCCGTCGTAGCGGCGGGCGTGATCGGTATGCTGGTTACAGCGTGCGGCAGCTCTCCGACGGCGACGCCAAGGCCGACCGCCACGCCGCGGCCCGATGCGCCCGCGGCGGAGGCTCCAGCCATGCTGCCGACGCCAACCCTGCGCCCCGGCCAGCCGACGCCGACGCCGACGCCCGTGCCTCCGGGAGTGACGGTGCAGGCGCCCGCGACCGCGACGCCAGTGCCCCCCACGCCGACGACCGACCCCTCGTTCGAGGCGGAGTGGCAGCGGCTCATCGAAGCGGCCGGGGAAGAGGGCAAGCTGTTCGTGGCAGGCGGAGGCCGGGGCATCATCGAGTTGGAGCCGGTCTACGAGATATTCGGCCAGAAGTTCGGCATCAACGTGACCCTGGGACGGGGCTCCGGCACGGAGCAGGCCGCGCGGATTCTGGCGGAGCAGTCCGCGGGCCGGTTCACGGTCGACCTCGCGCAGACGGGAGCCAACTCCGGGACCGTCAGGTTCATCCCGAACAACATCGTGCAAGAGCTGGAGCCGTTCCTCTTCCATCCGGAAGTGGTCAACAAGTCCAACTGGTTTGGCGATCAGCTTTGGTGGACCGACGCGGAGGAGAAGTACCAACTGGTCCACGCGGTCAGAGTGTCGAGCGGATCGGGGGCCTCTCACTGGTGGAACACGAACAACATATCGCTCGAGGAGGTCCAGTCATGGGACGACCAATTCGACGTGCTGGCGGATAAGAACGTTGGCAGAATCATCGGGACGTCCAGGCTCGTAGGCGGCGCAACAGGAGGCGACTTCGCCAACTACCTCGACCCCAACATCGGGCCCGAGTGGTTTGAGAGGTTCGTCGTGGACATGGACGTGTTCTTCACGCCCACCTTCGACGTCATCGTCGACAACCTGTCGTTTGGGGGATACGACTTCGGGGTAGGCGTCGGCGCCGCGGGCGGCGACCTCGAGGATATCCGCGACAAGGGCGGGCCCGTCCAGAACTACTCGGACCTGTTTGAACAGGGGATCGTGCCAGGGCTGCCGTCGGTCAGTACGCTGAACCCGATTTCGGGGTTCGGGATGCTCATGGTGCCGCGGAACGTCCCTCACCCGAACGCTACGAAACTGTGGCTGAATTGGCTGCTGAGCGCGGAGGGCGCCGCGATTATGCACGAGCACGCCCGGGACCCCATCGACCCGTATGGCACGATTCACGACAACATCAGCCTCCGGCGCAACGTCCCCAATGGGTTCTCAGACCCAGAGTTCCGCTGGGTGGAGGGCGAGACCTACGGCGTAGTCGAGATGAGCCCCACGCTGCGGCCGCTCTCTACGGACGTGTTCTTCTGGCTCCAGAACATGGAGAAGGCGGGGGAGCGCATCGAGAGGCCGTTCGAGCCGGAGGAGTACCGCGACGAGATGTTCAAGCAGTGAGGCGGCGGTTCCTCGACCGCCTCAGTCCGCTGCGTGGAACTCGCGGAGGTCGGGCGGGACAGCGAGCCGCGCGCCGGTGACGTCCTGCACCTCGTCCGGCGTGTAGCCCGGCGCGATCTCGCGCAGGACGAAACCGTCCTGCGCGACCTCGAATAGGCCGAGGTTCGTCGCGACGAGTTTGACGACGCCGAGGGCAGTGACGGGCAGGCTGCACCGCTCGACGAGCCGTGGCGCGCCCTCGCGCGTCGTGTGCTCCATGATGACGAAGACGTTCTTGGCGCCGACGGCCAGGTCCATGGCGCCGCCGATGCCGCCGCCCTTGCGCCCGGTCAGGCGCCAGTTCGCGAAGTCGCCGTTCTCGGCGACCTCGTACGCGCCGAGGACCGTCACGTCAACGTGCCCGCCGCGTATCAGCGCGAACGAGTCGGCGTGGTCCAGCACAGCCATCCCTGGCTGCGATAGCACGTATTGCCCTCCGGCGTTCACCAGCAGCAGGTCCTCCTCGCCCTCCACCGCCAGGGGCCCGTAGTTCACGAGCCCGTTCTCCGACTGATAGATCACCCGCCGCTCGGGGTGCACGAAGTTCGAGCAGAGCGTCGGGATGCCCATGCCCAGGTTGACGACCCAGCCGTCCTGGAACTCCATGGCGATCCGGTCCGCCATGACCTGCCTGTCTAGCGGCTCTCGCTCCGTCATCGCGTGCTCCTCGTTTCCTGGATGCCGTCGGGCGGGACGACGACCAGGCGGTCGACGAAGATGCCCGGCGTATGCACCGCGTCGGGGTCGACGGCGCCCGGCTCCTCGACCGGCAGGTCCAGCTCCGCCGCCGTAATCGTCGCCGCACGGGCCATGATTGGGCCGAAGTTGCGCTGCGTTCGATGGAACTGCAAGTTGCCGAGCTCGTCGGCGCGGTGGGCGCGCACGAACGCATAGTCCGCGTGGAGGGGGAGCTCCAACAGGTAGTCTCGCCCGTTGAAGTTGCGCACCTCCTTCCCCTCGGCAATCTCGGTGCCCACGCCCGTGGGCGTGTAGAAGCCGCCGATGCCCGCGCCGCCGGCTCGGATGCGCTCGGCGAGCGTCCCCTGAGGCAGCAACTCCGCTTCGATCTCGCCCGCCTCGTAGAGCGCAGTGAACGCCAGCTGCGCCGACGGGTGCGTCGCGGCCGTGAATGCGGCAACGACCTTGCGAACCTGGCCCGCCTCGATCAGCTTGCCGAGGTCCATACGCGGGTCGCTCCAACGGCCGGGCGTGTTCGAAATAGTCGTCAGCCCCTTGGCCCCCTTCCGGAGCAGCGCGGCAATCAGGTTGCGCGGAGTGCCCGGGCCGGCGAAGCCCGAGAACATAATCGTGGCGCCGTCGGGGACGTCGGCGACAGCAGCGTCGAATGTATCGTAGGTCTTGTTGCGCATGTCGCCCGGAACGTTACCGCTCTTGGCCGTTCCGCGCCACTCCGGGGCGGTGCTATCGTGAGGCGCCGGCACGCCGGCTTGGCGAAACGGCAACCACTAAGGAGACACGCGTGGAAGCTATCGAGGGACGGAACGTCATCGTCACGGGCGCGAGCCGCGGCATCGGCGCAGAGGCGGCGGGAGTGTTCGCGGCGGCGGGCGCGCGCGTAGTCTGCGCGGCCCGAACGCTGGAGGAGGGCGGGCGCCCGCTGGAAGGGTCGCTCGAGCGGACAGTCGCGGCGATCGGGGCGGCGGGCGGCGAGGCCACCGCCGTGGCAGTCGACATCTCGGACCCCGCCGCGTGCGAGAGGCTTGTGCGCGCCGCCCGCATGGCGTACGGGCCGGTGGACGTGCTGGTGAACAACGCGGCGCTCACCTACTTTCAGCCCGTGGCCGAGTTTCCGCTCAACCGCTGGATGCGGTCGTGGGCCGTCAATGTCCACGCTCCGTTCCTGCTGAGTCAGCTCGTTCTTGAAGACATGCTGCCGCGCAAACAGGGTCGAATCGTCAACATATCGTCGGTTGCCGCCATCGGTCCCGGCCGAGGGCCGTACCGCGGCGCGCCCCAGCTGCGCGGCAGCACGTGCTACGGGGCGGAGAAAGCGGCGATCGAACGCTTCACGCAGGGCCTTGCATCGGAGGTCTACGCCGACGGGGTTGGCGTAAGCGCGGTGGCGCCGTCGCTCGTAGTGCCGACGCCGGGCACGGTGTATCACAACCTGGTAAGCGGCTACGACGACCCCCGCGCCGAGCCAGCGAGCCTGCTCGCCCAGGCTGTCCTGCTGCTCGCCACGGCGCCGCTCGACCGGGTCGCGGGCCGGGTAGGCTACAGCCAGCAGCTGCTGATGGAGTTCGGCTGGACCGCGGACGGACGCGGCCCCGGGATCGACGCAGACGCCAAGATGAGCGGCTTTGCCGCCATCTAGGGAGCGCCGGTCAGTCTGCGCAGGCGCGGCTATCCGGCCTCGTCCCGGCCGCGCGGCGCCGGCAGTCCTAGCTCTCGTACCGCCCAGGGGAGCGCGGTCCTGAGTTGCTGGAGTTGGACGGTCCTGACTTCGGGGGCGCCTCTGGGTGGCGGGAGTCCTGCTCGGGCCGCGAAGTAGCCCGACAGAGCGCTCGCAAACTCCGCTGCCCCCGGCAACATGCTCCCCGGCGGAGGCCCGCCCTCGGCATGCAAGCTGGGCAGCCACGCCGCGAAGTCGAACGAGCCGTTGCCCAGGCATGCGTTGTTCCAGTCGATGAACACGACTCTGTCGTCGAGCAGGCAGATGTTGTCGCTGCGCACGTCGAGGTGTAGCAGTTCGCCGCCCTCGATGCGCGCCGCCGCTTCTGCTTCGAGAAGTGTGGGCAGGTTTCGATCGAGCCAATCTTTTGGCGCCAGCTCCAGGCGGAGGAAGGGCTCCGGCTCTCGCGCGACTGCCGGCCAACCCTCAAACGCCTCTCGTGGGATCGGGCCGAGGCTTGCGGGCGGCGACGTGCCGTGCAGCGTGTCGAGCGCGGCCGCCACGCGCTCCACGTCTCCGGGCCGCCACGGAGGAGGCCAGTGCCCGGCGCTCAGGTCCTCGAGCACGAGCATCGGCGTGTCGGGGTCGTCGTCCCAAGCGAGCATCCGCGCCATGAAGCTCCCGGACAGCTCGGAATACGCTCGATGCTCCGCTCGGAGCCGGTCTGCGACCCGTGGGGAGGCCGCTGCCTTCGCGAACGCGCTTGATCCGTCCTCGAAGCTGAAGACATAGCGCTCGGCTGCGGTGTAGCCCCGGAGCGCTGGGCGCCAGCCGACTACTCGTTTGCCGAGCAGTCGGGCGACCCGTTCAGCCAATGCGTGTGGAGGCATGCTATCCGGCTGTGCTGCCCTTCGCGCGCTCCCGCTCGACGAGGACGCGGCGCAGCAGCTTGCCTGAGGCGTTCTTGGGGATCGAATCGACGAACTCGACTTCGCGGATGCGCTTGAACGTCGCTACGCGGTCGCCGACGTAGGTCATGAGCTCGTCTGCCGTGACGGCTTCGCCGGGCTTGGCGACGACGAACGCCTTGGGGATCTCGCCGTGCTCATCGTCGTCCTTGCCGATTACGGCCGCGTCCGCCACCGCCGGGTGCTCGAGCAGCAGGCCCTCGAGCTCCGCGGGCGGCACCTGGAATCCGGAATACTTGATGAGCTCCTTCTTGCGGTCCAGGACGTAGACGTAGCCGTCCTCGTCCATCTTGACCAGGTCGCCGGTGTGGAGCCAGCCGTCGGGCCCGATGGTCGCGGCAGTCGCGGCGGGTTCGTTGTAGTACCCCATCATGACCTGCGGTCCTCGGATCAGCAGCTCGCCAAGCTCGCCGGGCCCGAGCACAACATCGGGCGATTCCATGTCCACGACGCGCTGCTCGGTGTCGGGCAGGGGCGGGCCGATTGAGCCGGGCCTCGCCCGGGCGTCTGTGAAGTCCATATGCGTGACGGGCGACGTTTCGGTGAGACCGTACCCCTGGAACACCGTGGCGCCGAGCCGCTCCGACAGCCGTAGCTGGAGCTCGGCCGACATCGGCGCGGCGCCCGACATGACGAAGCGGAGCGCCGATAGGTCGTACCGCTCGACCTCGGGCGCCTGAGAGAGCGCCAGGCACACCGGCGGAGCCGTGTAGAGGGCGGTCACCCGGTGACGCGAGAGCAGGTCTAGGAGCGCGTCGACATGGAACCGGCCCATCATCACCTGCGTCGCCCCTGCGTAGAGGGAGCACTGCATGAGTGCGGTCATCCCGTAGATGTGAAAGAGCGGCAGGTGGACGAGAACGACGTCGTCGCTCCGTATGACGTTGTCCTCGCCCTGGCGGTCGCTGATCTGCCGGACGTCGCAGTGGAGGTTCGCGTGGGTCAGCATGACGCCCTTCGATAGGCCCGTCGTCCCGCTGGAGAACGGGAGCGCGGCCAGATCGCGGCGGACGTCGATCTCAGGGTTGGGCACGGGGCCCGAGGCGCGCTCGATGCGGCCCCAGAACCCATCGTCGTCGCCGCTGCCCTCTGAGATGACGATAGCGAGCCTCGCTCCGGGCGCGGCGCGGGCGGCCGTCTCGTAGACGTCGAGGAGCGATTCGTGCACGATGACGGTTTCGGCCCTCGACCCATTGAGCTGCGCGGCAATCTCGCGCTCGCGATAGCCGGAGTTGATCGTGGTTACGGTTGCGCCGGCCTTGAGTATCCCGAAGAAGGCAATCTCGAACTCAGCGCAGTTCGGGGCGAGTACGCCGACGATGGTCCCCTTGCCGACGCCCATCGCCGCGAGGGCGGCGGCGAGCCGGTCCGACGTCTCGTCGAGTTGCCGGAACGTGAACCGGCGCTCGCCGTCGATGATGGCGGTCTTGTCGGGGAGACGCCGGGCGGCGTCGGTGACGAGCCGCTGGACTGGGAGCGGATGGAACGGACCCACCGAAGCGCGCATGCCGGGCATCGCGGACTCCTCCGTAGGCGCCCCGTCAGACGAGGGGCGCGCCGACCGGCAAGCTATCGGAAGTGCGCAGGAGCGTCAACGCAGCCTCCTGCGCGCGCATGCCGGGCCCCGACGTCGTCGGAAACCGGTTCGCGGTCGCCGCGACCGCCGACATGTCGTTGTCGGGCGAGTTGTTGCAGTTCGAGAATGGAGTGCTCGTGCCGAGGGCGTGAATCGGTCCGCCCCCTTCGTGGCGAGAGAACTCTTCCGCGGGACCCATGCCGCAGTAGGACTGCCTACCCCAACGCGTCGCGTTGGCGGTACTGCACCGCCTCGGCCAGGTGCGCCACTGAGATCGTCTCCGCCCCCGCCAGGTCGGCGATGGTTCTGCCCAGCTTGAGCGTGCGATGGAAGGCGCGGGCGGACAGATGCAGGCGGTCCATGGCGGCTCGCGCCAGGCCTTCGGCGGCCTCGTCGAGCGTGCAGTGACGCCACACGTCGGCAGGCCCCATGTCCGCGTTGCACTTCGGGGCCGTTCCGGCGAGGCGGCGGTGCTGCCGGAGGCGCGCCTCCACCACTCTGGCGCGCACATCAGCCGACCGCTCGGCGGTGCTGTCGGCGGTTAGCTTCTCGTACTCGACGCGGGGCACCTCGACGAAGATGTCCACGCGGTCGAGCAGGGGTCCCGACAGGCGCTTCCGGTGCCGCGAGAGCATGGCGGGCGTGCAAGTGCAGGCCTTGCGCGGGTCGCCGAGGTTGCCGCAGGAGCAGGGGTTCATGGCCCCGACGAGCATAAAGTTCGCAGGATAGGTCACGCGTCCCTGGGCCCGGCTGATGGTCACGACCTTGTCCTCGATTGGCTGGCGGAGGACCTCCAGCACGCTGGGGCCGAACTCCGGGAGCTCGTCGAGGAAGAGAACGCCCCGATGGCTTAGCGACACCTCGCCGGGCCGAGGGATCCTGCCGCCTCCGACGAGGCCCGCGTCCGAGATGGTGTGATGCGGCGACCGGAAGGGGCGGACCGACACGATTGGGGTATGGCTGGGCAGCATGCCGGCCACGCTGTAGACGCGCGTCGTCTCCAGCGCCTCCTCCGGCGATAGCGGTGGCAGAATCGAGGGGAGCGCCCTGGCAAGCAGCGTCTTACCGCTGCCCGGAGGCCCGGTCATCAGCAGATTGTGACCCCCTGCGGCCGCCACCTCCAGCGCCCGCTTCGCCTGTTCCTGACCGCGTACGTCCGCCAGGTCCACGGCGTGATTCACCGGCCCGCCGTCGAGCAGGAGCGGCGGCGACTCCGCCCACGGAATGGCCCGTCCGCCGTTGAGGTGCTCGACCAGCTGACTGAGCGACGACACGCCAAGCACGTCGATCCCGTCCACGAGACCCGCCTCGGCGGCGTCGACCGCCGGCACCGCGGCGACCTGCATGCCGCGCTCGCGCGCCAGACCGACCATGGGCAGCACGCCGTCGGTGTGCCGCAGACACCCCTCGAGCGACAACTCGCCCAACAGCACGACCTGGTCCAAGTCGGCGTCGAGTTGGGCGCTGCTGGTGAGGATGCCGATGGCGATGGGCAGGTCGTAGGAAGGGCCCTCCTTGCGGAGGTCTGCGGGAGCCAGGCTGACCGTGATGCGCCGCATCGGGAACTCGAACCCGGAGTTGCGTATCGCGGCCCGGACGCGCTCACGCGACTCTTGGACGGCGGCGTCGGGCAGCCCCACGACGGTGAAGGCGGGCAGCCCAGGCGATATGTCGACTTCGACCTCGACGATGGCCCCTTCGAGCCCGATAAGCGCGCATGTCTTGGATTTCGTCAGCATTGCGGTCTACTCCTGCCCGTGAACGCGTTGGGCTGGAGTGGACGCTAGAGCACAGGGCGGGCGCCGCGAAAGGGGCGGATGGCGCGGCTAGCCGCCCCCGTCCGTCATTCTCGTGCTTGACACGGGAATCCACGCCCCCGGCGGCTCCAGCCTCACCCTTCGCCCTGCTGAGAGCCTCAGCAACTCACAGTCGGCCGAGTGGTGTTGGTGGGGGGCTCTTCAGCGATTCGCAGCCCTCTGCTGGTGCCGTGAACGGGGCTGTTGGGGGTCTTCTACCGACCCTGCTGGGGCGGATTCCCTGCTCCCAACCCCGATCTGAACCCACTGCGCCTCCGTCATGCCGCCAAGCACCGCTGGGCTCTCATCAGGTTCGCCAGCCCCAGCAGCACCATCAGCCGTTGCGTGTTCTTGGCCAGCCCCCGGTAGCGGACCTTGGCGTAGCCAAAGTGCCGTTTGACGTACAGGAACGGATGCTCCACCTTCGCCCGGACCGACGCCTTGCCCTTCTCCGCCAACGCCTCAGGGCTTCCCGGCTCCAACTGCCGACGTTGGCCCGGTCGCATCGCCACCTGCCACTCCACCTCCAGCCCCCGATGCTCCGCCCGCTTCTGGACTCCCTGATACCCGGCATCGCCCCACACCTGCGACTCGCCGCCGTGCAGCAACCGGTGCGCTTCCGTCACGTCGTTCACATTGGCCGGCGTCGTCGCGACGCTGTGCACCACCCCCGTCTCCGCGTCCACCCCGATGTGCACCTTCATCCCGAAATGCCACCTGTTCCCCTTCTTCACTTGGTGCATCTCCGGGTCTCGCGCACCCGCTCGATTCTTCGTCGACGACGGCGCCTCGATGATGCTCGCGTCCATGATCGTCCCTTCCTGGAGCAGGAGTCCCTGGGACGCCAGATGCCCTTTGATCTCCGCGAACAGTCCCTCCCCCAGTTCGTGCTCCTCCAACAGATGACGGAAGTTCAGGATGGTGGTCTCGTCCGGCAGCGGCTCCGACAGCTTCAAGCCCACGAACCGCCGCACCGACTCCACGTCGTACAGCAGGTCCTCCATGCCGGGGTCGCTGAGGTTGTAGAACAGCTGCACGCAGTGAATCCGCAGCATCGCCGACAGGGCATACGGATGGCGTCCCCGGCCCGCCGTGGGGTAGAAGGACGGATGCGCCCTTCCAGCCGTTCCCAGGGGATCAGCCCGCCCATGCGTTCGAGAAATCGCTCCCTGCGGGTCTTGCGCTTCTTGCTCTCGTAGTCCACGTCTGCAAAGGTCGGTTGGTCCATCATCGCTTCACTCCCTGGCGCCACTGGGTGACTGCCAGGATACTGCCTCAACCTATAGACTTGTTCAGAGATTCCCTAGGCAGATTGGCCAGTGAGGGCCACGACCTCTTCGGTCTTGGACGGAAGGAGAATGCCCCATCGTTCCCAGCCAACCCTTCGCTCTCGCCGCGCGGCAGCCCATCGTCGTGCGAGGACCTAGCTCGGTCCCCGCCGCGCGGCAGCCCCCGGCCGTGCGAGGGCCTAGCTTGCTCTCGCCGCGCGGCAGCCCTTGGCCGTGCGAGGGCCTAGCTCGCTGATACAATCGGGCCGTGCGTGCGCACGAGAACCCGCGGCCCTTGGCCGCCATCCCTGGGAGAGCTGGATGAACATCGCCGTTTGCGTGAAGTGGGTGCCCGTCGTGGCCCGGACGAAGTTCGACCCCGAGACCAAGCGAATCGTCCGCGAGGGCGTGCCCAGCGAGCTGAACGGCTACGACGTGTTGTCGGTGCAGCGCGCCGTCGAGCTGAGAGAGTCCCAAGGCGGCGAAGTCACCGTTTACACTATGGGCCCGCCGCAGGCGCGCGAGGGGCTGACGCGCTGCTTGGCTATGGGCGCCGACCGGGCAGTCCATCTGGTCGACCCGTCGTTCGCGGGCTCCGACACCCTGGCGACGTCGCGCGTGCTGGCCGCAGCCCTGGCAAGGGGGAACTACGACCTGATCATGTTCGGGTACTTCAGCGTCGACGCCGAGACCGCGCAGGTGGGACCGGAGGTCGCCGAGCTGCTCGGCTTGCCGCAGATCACCGGCGCGTCGAAGCTCGACGTTGACGGGTCGACGGTGCGGGCCGAGCGCTTGCTGGACGAGGGCTCCGAAGTCGTCGAGGCGCAGCTCCCGGTCGTAGTCTCGGTGGCGGAGGGAGTCGCCGCGGAAGTGTTTCCGGGCAGGGACGAGATACGCGCGGCCGCGGAGCGGGACGTGCCGGAACTCGGCGCAGCGGACATCGGCGTCGATCCGGCCACGGTGGGCTCCGCGGGTTCGCCGACGTGGGTCTCGGAGATACGGATACTGGAATCGCCCCGCGAGAAGCAGGTCATCGAGGAGATGGCGCCGTCCGAGGCCGCGCGACAGGTGGCCGACTACCTACAGGCGCGCGGGACCTTCGAGCCCGAACGCCGCGAGGCGCGCCGCGATTTCGAGCTCGCTCCGCAGGGCGTGCGCGAGACGGCAACCAGCCAGGTTTGGGTCGTTGCGGAATTCGGGTCCGGCGGCGTGCGGCCAGTCACCTACGAGCTGCTGGCCGCTGCGCAGCCGGTCGCCGACGCCGTAGGCGGCTCGGTGGCGGCCATCGTGATGGGCGGCCCCGGCTGCGAGCAGTACGCGGAGGAGCTTGCCCGCCACGGTGCCGACGTGGTGGCGACCGCCTGCGGCGAGGCGTTGTCGACGTACTGGACCGAGGCCTACGCGGCAACCCTGGCGGCGGCGATCGAGGAGCGCAAGCCCTATGCGGTCCTCGTCCCGTCGTCGGCGAACGGACGGGATCTGGCGGGGCGGGTGGCGGCGCGCTTGGGACTCGGCCTCACGGGAGATTGCATAGGCCTGGAGGTGGACGGCCAGGGCCGGCTGGTGCAGCTCAAGCCGGCCTTCGGCGGCAATATCGTTGCGCCCATCTTCTCGAGGACGCTGCCGAACATGGCGACCGTCCGGCCGGGAGTCGTCGCGCGGTTGGCTCCCAACGCCGAGCGCGTAGCGTCGCTGCTCGCGCTCGAGGTCCAGGCGCCAGCGGAGCGTAAGGTCCGGCACATCGAGATGCGCCCTGCCGCGTCCGAGGGACTCGCCGACCTCGAGTCGGCTTGGGCGGTGATCGCCGTCGGCAAGGGCGTTGGCGGGCCGGAGTTCATCAGCGAGCTCGATCCGCTGCGCGACCTGCTGGGGGCCGAGTACGTGTGCACCCGGGACGTCGCCGACGCGGGGTGGATGCCGAAGCAGCTGCAGGTGGGTCTGACCGGCCGGTCGATCGCGCCGGAGCTGTATATCGGCGTAGGGCTGCGCGGCGACTTCAACCACCTCGTGGGCCTGCAGCGCGCGGGAGTGATCGTGGGCGTCAACAACAACCGCAGGACCACGCTGTTTCGCGCCGCCGACATCGCCGTGCACGCCGACTGGCGCGAGTTCATCCCGGAGCTGACGGCCGCCCTGCGCCCCATGGTCAGCTAGCAAACCTCTGAATAGCTCCGTCCCCCGTCTGCGAGACCCTTGCGTAACGCGCAGCGGCCACTCTCGGAGTCATCCCAACGGGAGTGCAGAGGGCTCTGCCCTCTGCCGGGCGTGAGGGTGTCCCCCACGCCAACGCTTGGGGCGGGTGGGTGGGAAGAACAGCGGTCGTCAAACAGAGTTGCGCAAAGGACCCGTCTGCGAGGAGAGTGAGAGAGGCCGTCCACCTACTTCGTTGGTTGTAGTGAGGGCCGACAGCCCCCCTACGCCATTCTCGTGCCCCAACACGGGAACCCACGCCCATCGCTATCAGACTGCCAACTAAGCCCCTACGCCTCCCCGCCGGGGCTTGACCTCCTCCCCCGGATCTTGCGGGGGAGGATTGAGGAGGGGCGTCCACTCCGAACGCGGACTCATCCACCTATCGACGCCATGACAGCTGCCCGTTGCCCAACCGTCCCCCTGGCTCCTACCCTTGTCCCTAACGGAAACCCTTGCGTAACTCGCAGGGGCCGCTGGCGCAGCCGGGCAATGGGGGAGTGCAGAGGGCCAAGCCCTCTGTCGAAGGCGTGGGGGTGTCCCCCCCCCAACGTTTCAGGCGGGTGGGCTGGAAGAACAACGCTCGTCGAGCAGAGTTGCCAAAGGTCCCCAACGGCCCGACATCAGGGCGGCCTCCGCCCCGCCCTCTGGCCCGTCCCCAGGAGTAAATGACGCACAATGACTCTAAATGACTCACTTGAGAAGAAATCATCTCCCGCCCCACTCGTAAACCCACCCAATCTATGAGTAAACGGCCTGCGTCATTCACGTGCATTCCCGCCCGCTTCTCGTGCATTCCCATCATTCTCATGCGTCATTCCCGCGCTCCCGTTTGCGAGCCGCGCGCGGGCATCCACACAGGGCGGAGTGAGCGGGCCGCGCCATCCGGGACGATTCCCGTCCATTCTTGTCCTCCCACGCGACTCTCATGTGCAAAACACGTGCGCAAACAGGGACTCAGGAATGAAGCCCCTCGCCTGTCGGCAACCGCGATGGAATTACCTAGCGGCTCAGTTCCCCGTCTCGGGATTCGCCAGGTTGATGAGGGTCTCGCCGGCCATGAAACGGCGCAGGTTCTCCGCGAACAGCGTACGCGTGCGCTCCCACTTCCTTGGGTCGAGTCCGGCGAGCCGTGGACTCACGAAGAAGTTCGGCGCGTCCCACAAGGGCGAGTCGTCGCGGATGACGCCCTGGGGCCCGTCGAACACGTTGGACGCGGCGCCGGCGATCCAACCTTCGTGGAGTGCGCGAGCGAGGATCGCTTCGTCCGCGATCGCATTGCGGGCGACCAGGTTGATCAGGTAGCTCGTCGGCTTCATGGCGCGCAGCGCCGCCTCATCGATCAGCCCTTTGGTTGCCTCCGTGGCAGGGACGCTGAGGACAAGGAAGTCCGACTCGCGGAGCAGCTCGGGGAACGCATCGGGTGCACCGACCCACTCCACGTAGTCGGGCTTCACCTCAGGATGCAGGCGCGTGGCGATCACGCGCATGCCGAGGGCGTTCATCTTGCGTGCGACGGCCGAACCGATGGCGCCGAGTCCAATCAAGCCGAGGGTCTTGCCCTTAATCTCGATGGTTTCCGTAATTTCCTCGGCCCACACGTGTCGTTCCTGAGCGCGCACAGCCTCCGGGAAGCGCTTGGCCCAAGAGTAGATCGCGGCAACGGTGAACTCGGAGAACGGGACCGCGTGCACCCCGCGCGAAGAGGACGCCAGAATGCCCCGAGCGACCACGGGCGGCTTCGTGATGGAACCCGCGCCGCCGTAGGTGCTGTGCAGCCACCGCAGCGTGGCATGCGCTCAATGACGTCGTCCCCGACCATCTCCGTGAAGAACCCGGCGTCGACGCCGGCCAACTGCTCGTCGGCGAGTTCGCTCCCCTCGACGAACGTGACATCCGGGAACTCGGCGCGCAGCGAGTCGGCCTCGCCGGGGGGAAGCGCAAGCCGGAGCCAGATGGTCAACGACATGCCGCGTCTCCGCCGGACCTAGACGTGGACCGCCTTCATGTCGGAGACCTCCGGCGTCTGCACGTCGAGGCTCGACCACGTGTCCCCGCCGTCGTCGCTGGCGAAGAGTTGGCCGGCGCGAGTTGCGACGAACACGTTGTCGGGCTCCGAGGGGTCCATGGTGATGGCCTCCGGGAAGTAGCACGCGATCTCCGGGGTCGCGTTCAAGGCTTGCCATGTCGCCCCGCCGTCCTTGGAGCGGATGAGCGAGGCGCCGGCGCCGCTGTCGCGCCTGCGCCACTCGTTCGGATTGCCGTAGGCGACGGCGGAGTAGACGACATCCTCGTTCTTCGGGTTGACGACCATCGGGATCGAGTATTCCTGCTCGAACTCCATGGCCATCGGGCTCCAGTTGGCGCCGCCGTCCTCGCTGCGGTAGAGCGCCCGGCCCGGCGCGGTGCCGAGGCGGTGGCTGTGCCCGCCGGTGGAGAGATAGAGACGGCTGGGGTCGTCGGTGCGCGACACGAGCATGTGGGCGTCCGCGTCCACTTCCTTGTCGAGGACGGTCCAGGTCGCCCCGCCGTCGGTGGTCTTCAGTATGTGGCCCACCTGCAGGTTCAGGTACATCGTATCCCGATCCTTCGCGTCAACGACGATGTCTCGGACATGGGGCTCGACCGCTTGGACGGGGTAGTCGACCTCGCTCACGCCGGGGAATTCGCGGACCGAGGCGATCTCCTCCCAGTTCTCGCCGGCGTCGTGGGTCACCCAGAGCGCAATGGGCTCCCCGCCCGCGTAGACGGTGTTTGCGTCGTGCGGGTCAATCGTCACGCACTTGACTTTCCCGGGTCCGACCCTGCCGCGGTTGGGCTTGGTCCATGTCTCGCCAAAGTCGTCGCTCCGCCAGACCCCGTCGCCCCGTGTGCCGGCGTAGACGCGGTTCGGGACCGACGGCTCGACGGCGACTTCGTTGACGTTCCAGGTCTTGAGGCCGCGCTGGCCAATCCCCCACGACTGGGCCTCGCTCTCCGTGACGGTCAGCACGCCTTCGGCTGTGGCAAGGTATAGCACGGTTCCCATGGTGTCCTCCCTCATATCGCGCGGGCGCGCTCAGGCGGAGTCGCCCCTGCTTGGCCTGGCTTCTCCGGTCGTCGAACGATAGCGCGTCCGGGCGGGAACGACAAGGGAGCGGCGCGAGGGCTCACCCGGCCGTCCAACCCCCGTCCACGAGCAGGTGCTGGCCGGTGATGGCGCCGGCCTCCGCGCTCGCGAGAAACACGACCGCGCCCGCGATCTCCGTCGGGTCGAGGCGGCGCCCGATCGGCGACCGGGTCCGGAGCCGGGCCTCCGCCGCCGGGTCGGCGTCGGCGGTCATGGGCGTAGCGGTCGGGCCCGGGCCCACCGCATTCACCGTTATCCCGGATGAGACCCACTCGAGCGCCAGCGACTGGGTGAGCGCGACGATGCCCCCCTTGCTCGCGACGTAAGGGGCGCGGCCGGGAGCCGACGATACGGCGAGCTGCGATGCGATGTTGACGATGCGGCCGCCGCCCTGGCGGAGCATGTGGGCAGCCGCGGCCTGCGCGCAGAAGAACGTGCCTCTCAGGTTGATGTCGAGGACCTGGTCCCAGACCTCCGGGGTGACCTCTAACGCGGGCATGTTCGCGCGCACGCCTGCGTTGTTGACCAGGATGTCGACAGCGCCAAGAGCGGCCGCGATGCGGTCGATGGCCGGCCTGATCCCGTCGGCGTCGGCGACATCGAGGTCGTAGCCAAAAGCGCGCCCGCCCGCGCTCACGAGTTCCGCGCACAGCGAGTCTACGTCGGCGCGCCTGCTGGGCAGGTTCGTAACCGCAACGGTGGCCCCGGCCTCCGCGAGCGCCGTCGAAACGGCCCGGCCGATGCCCTGGCTCCCGCCGGTGACGACCGCAATCTTGCCATCCAGTCTGAACGGGGCCGACGCCATCCCATGCTCCTCGCCGCCTGTCTCCCGCTACCATAGCAGCCGCGCCGCGCGGGCGGCGACTCGCCCGCGAACTCTCCGCAAGGGTGCAGCGGGGCGGGCCTCAGCCCCGTGTGCGTTGCGATGGGCCGCCGTCCTGCAGAGGGGCGAGTAGGCAGTGTACGGTGTTGGCGATGGGAGTCGAGACGCCGCGCGCCTCGCCCCGGCGAATCACGTCTCCGACGAGGCCATGGAGTTCGAGCCGCTTGCCAGCGGACCGGTCGCGCAGCATGGAGCTCATGCTGGCGATCGAAGCGCTCATCCGCTGCATCGTGACGTCCACGATGCTGGGATCGAGCCGCGCGCCCTCGGCGTTGCCCACGGCGGCGTATTCCTCGACCAGTCCGCGCAGCAGCTGGCCGCATTGCGGCTGCGCGCAGAGTGCGTCGGAGCCGAGGCCCGTGAGCGTGTTGACGGCTGCGAAGGGGCCGATGTAGGACAGCTTCGACCACAAATCGCCGAGCACGTGGGGCGACAACTCCGCGGTCCAGCCGGCCGAGGCGAACGCGCCGAGCAAGGCTTGCTCGCGGGCGCCGTTGGGCCCGTTGCGGTTGCCGAATACGACGCGCCGCGGTCCGCCGGCCTGCACGATCACGCCGGGCCGCCCGATGTAGGTTTCGATGTAGATGAGGCCGTCGAGGACGCGCTCAGCGCCGAACGCCGCGGCCAACTGCTCGCCAGAGGCGACGCCGTTCATCACGGTGAGGACCGTAGATACGCGACCGACAGCAGGCCGGATGCGGTCGATGGCTTCAGCCGTGTCATACGATTTCACCGCGAACAGTACGAGGTCGGCCGCGACTCCGGGCTCGGGCGCCGGCAGCGCATGCACCGGCACGGCGAAGTCGGGCTCGGCGGCGGTTTCGACGCGGATGCCGTGCTGCTGGATAGCGTCGAGGTGTGGGCCCCGTGCGATGACGGTCACGCGGTGACCGTCCCTGGCAAGCAGCGCGCCAAGGTAGCCGCCGACCCCTCCCGCGCCCATCACAAGTACGTTCACATGCAACTCCCAGTTCAGACAATACACCCGGCGCGGGTCGCGAGGGAATGGCGGGCGGCGTGGCTGACCATGCAGCCAGCGGTCGTAACCTTGCAATCAAACGGCGCTAACATTGCAATCAGACGACCATAACCTTGCAATCATACGACGCTAACCTTGCAATCAGACGGACATAAAGTTACAATTAGCCCATGGCCTGGAATGCCCTTCGCTCACGCTTTATCGAGTCAAGGTTCGCCGAGGCGCTGGAAGACTCCCCTGTCGTCCTGATTCAGGGTCCGCGCCAGTGCGGGAAGAGTACGCTCGCGCAGATGGTGTGCGCTCCTGAGTTCCTTCCGGGCGCCGCAGGGGCGGACAATCCCGCGAGCCGTGGGTACGGCTATCTCAGTTTCGACGACGACGTCGTCCGCGCGGGCGCCGAGATCGACCCCATGGGCTTCATTGCGAGCCTCCCGGAGTCCATCGTCCTCGATGAGGTGCAGCGCGTGCCGGGACTCTTCACCGCCTTGAAGCTGGAAGTCGACCGGCGGCCCGCGCCAGGCCGTTTCGTCCTCACCGGCTCTACGAACGTGCTGGCGGTCCCGACTGTGCAGGACTCGCTGGCCGGTCGTCTGGAGACAGTCCGCTTACACCCGCTGGCCCAGTGCGAGCTGTATGCGGACCGCCCCGCCGTTGACGGGTTCATCGACATGTTGTTTGGGGGCAATTTTCCAGTCCAGCAGACTGAGCGATTGGGGACGGAGCTAGTGGAGCGGGTCGTGTCGGGAGGATACCCGCCGGCCCTTGCCCGGCCTGCCGGCCGCAGGCGCGCGAACTGGTACCGGAACTACATCGACGCCCAGGTACAGCGGGACATTGGCGCCCTGTCCCGCATCGGCAGCCTGGATGCAATGCCGAGGCTTCTCGCCCTGGCGGCGACCCAAACCGCGCAACTGTTCAACGTGAGCCGCTTGGCGGGGCCGTTCCAGCTTAGCCGTCCGACAATCGGCGATTACGTCGCGTTGCTGGAGCGGGTGTACCTGTTGGAGAGGTTGCCGCCGTGGCACGGCAATCGGGGGAAACGCCTCGTCAAGACTCCGAAGCTCCACATCGGCGACACTGGGCTGGCGTGTGCGCTGCTGGGCGCGACGGCGCCGTCGCTCCTCGCGGACCGCTCATTGCTGGGACAGCTTCTCGAAACGTTCGTGTTCCAGGAGTTGCGCCGGCAGGCGACTTGGTATGTCGGCCCGGTGGAGTTCTTTCATTACCGGGACAAGGACCAGATCGAGGTCGACATCGTCATGGAGTCCGGCAGCCGCGTAGCCGGAGTCGAGGTCAAGGCGGGCGCCACGGTCACTGGATCAGATTTCCGGGGCCTGCGCAGGCTCAAGGATGCCTGTGGAGAGCGCTTCGCCGCCGGAGTGGTGCTCTACGACGGTGAGACGAGCGTCGGTTTCGGGGACGGCCTGCACGCTGTTCCCATGCGCCTGCTTTGGGAAATGCGATAAGCGCCGTGTTCTCCCGCCGCGTCCAACATCACACCGGCGAAGGCCGGCGGGTCTCTTGACGGCGCCTGTGAGCTATGCGGGGACGATCCAGACGGGCAGTGATCCGTGGTCCTCGTTCTCGGCCTGGAACAGACGGTCGCCCTCGCGCACGTCGATATCGGATACGTACCGATAGGAGATCCAGCCGACGGTCGCGGCGCCGATGACGGCGGCGGCGACGCCTGCGATGATGAGGAGCGTGTAGACCAGCCCGGCGCGCGGCGGTGATGAACTCTGCACCGACATCCGTTGCGGTCCTCCGGCGAGTGGGTTGAGGCGGCCACGACCGTGACCGGCGCATAACGCTACTATACGCTCCCGTCGAGAACAAGGCCGCTGGCCGACCGGTTGCGATTCCGTCGTGGGATGTGAGCGTAACCGGCCCCCGGACTGGCGCGGCCCTGCTAGAGTAGGCGCCGTGCCGATTGAATCATTCTCCGAGAATTCTCAGCGCCTGATCGCGTTGGCCCTGCCGGCGGGGTTCGTGGTGCTCGCGCTGGTCTGGTACGCGGCAGCGCGGTTCATCTCCAGACGTTTGGGCAAGGGCGAAACCCGCCGGCTTGCGGCGGAGATTATTCGGTCCCAGTCCACCTTGGGCGCGGTGTTCCTCATCTTCCTCGGCGTCATTCTGGGCCTCTTGGCCCTGCCTGACGCGGAGGCCTGGCGGGACCAGATAGGTCGGGCGGGGACAATCGGCTTCGTCCTGATGGGCGCAAGGGCGAGTACCAACGTACTGTCCGCCTTCCTCAGCTGGTACGTCGCCAACGTCGCTCCGACCACTACTACGACCTTCGACGACACGATGTTTCCCATCGTTCGGCGCTTCCTCTCGGTGCTGGTGGCGGGGATCGCCGCACTGATCGTCCTCGACACCCTGGGCGTGAGCATCAGTCCGTTGCTGGGGGGCCTCGGCATCAGCGCGTTGGCCGTCGCCCTCGCGTTGCAACCGACGCTCACCAACTTGTTCGCCGGGGCATACGTCCTTTCGGAGGGCGTGGTCTCGGTGGGCGACTACATCGAGCTCCAGGGCGGACCGGCCGGCTATGTAGTCAGCATCGGTTGGCGCAGCACCAAGATACGCACCTGGCTCAACAACTACGTCATCATTCCCAACTCCCTCATGTCCAGCACGATCCTGACGAACTACAGCGGCCCGGATCCCAAGATGAACATCCTCGTGACCTGTGGCGTGAGCTACTCGAGCGACCTCGCCCGCGTGAACGAGGTCGCGCTCGAGGTCTGCCGCGAGACGATCGAGGCCAACGACGACGCCGTGAAGACGATGGATCCCTGGTTTGGCTTCGATCGGTTCGGCGACTCCAACATCGATTTCTGGGTGTTCCTCCAAGCCAAGGACCGCGTCGGCTCGTTCGTCGTCACGAACGACCTCATCAAGCGGTTGCACGCCCGCTTCCTCGCCGAGGGCATCGAGATCAACTACCCGGTGCGCAAGCTGGTCTACGGCGACGCTCCGACAACGGAGCTTGCCCCGAGGCAAGGCGCGTCGTGACCGGTCTGCCGGACCTCCTCGACCGTCGCGGCGAGGTCCTCGAGCTCATGCGCCAAGGCCCCGCGGGCCTGTTCACCGACATCGACGGAACGCTGGCCCCGATAGTCCCCGACTACGCCTGCGCAGAGGTCCCCGAGGCCGCGCGCTCCGCGCTGAGCGCGCTCGCGCGCCGGCTGTCGGTCGTCGCGCTCACGGGCCGCGGCGTCGCCGACGCTTACAGGATCGTCGGGCTCGACGAGGTGGTCTATTCGGGCAACCACGGCGCAGAGTGGCTCGAGGACGGCGTCGAGCGCGTCGAGCCGCTGGCGGCGCCGTATGTCGACCGCGTACACGAGATCGCGCGGCGGGCCGAGCGCGAGCTCGCGATGGACGGCGTGTTCGTGGAGGACAAGGGGCCGAGCGTGTCGATTCACTACCGCCAAGCGGCGGACCGGCCTGCGGCCCGCGCGGCGGTGCTCGACTTCGTCGCGTCGGCGGCGGAGGGGATGAGGCTGGGCGAGGGCAAGATGGTCGTCGAGGTCCGCCCGCCGGTCGCGCTCTCGAAGGGAGAAGCGTTGCGCGCGTACAGCCGGCGCGCGGGACTGGCGTCGGTGCTGGCGATCGGCGACGACCTCACGGACGCCGAAGCGTTCGGCGTCGTGCGGGAGATGTGCGCGGAGGGGGAGGCGAGGGGATCGAGCGTCGCGGTCACGTCAGGTGAAGCGCCGCCAAAACTGCTCGCCGCTGCCGACTACACGCTCGACGGGCCGCTCGGGGTCCAGCGGTTCCTCGTCTGGCTGGCCGAGACGCTGTAGGCCGCGGCTCGCTGCTGCCGAGGTTTCACCGTCGCGCGATGACCACAGGCGGATTCGACATCAGGCTTGCCGAGAGCGAAGACGACTACCGGGCCTTCATCGAGATCGCTCGCGAGTACATCGTCTCGCTCGACTTCGAGATCGGCTTCCAGGATGTCGATATCGAGATGGCCGAGGCGCGCCGCCGTTACGGGAAGTCCGGTGGGGGCGCCGCGCTGTTGGCGGTTGCGGAGACGGGAGAGGTCATCGGCGCTGCCGCGCTCCGAGGCTTGGGCGAAGGCGTGTGCGAGCTAAAGCGCATGTATGTAAGGCCCGCCTATCGGAACCTTGGCGCCGGAACGAGACTGTGCGAGGAGTCAGTCGCCATTGCGAAACGTTTCGGCTACCGCGCCATGCGGCTCGATACGCTGGAGCGTCTCGCCGCCGCCAAGCGGCTCTACGAAGCCCAAGGGTTCCGTCGCATCGAGCCGTACACGAGCAACCCGCTGCCCGATGCGCTGTTCTACGAGCTCGATTTGGACGCCCGCTAGCGAGCGTCTCCCTTTCTAGCGGTCTCATTTAGTCTCATTTGGTCTCATTCCCCTCGTAAGGACGGTCGGTCGCCGGTGGCGGAGAGACGGCTGAGTTTTTTCTATCTGTATCATTCTGTGTCATTTTGTATCATTTCGGCTCTGGCGCTCCCTCCGTGAGAGGGATGGATTCCCGCCTGCGCGGGAAAGACGAATAGGGGATTCTGGGTCTGGGACCAGACGCCGGCGGGGCCGTCGCCGGGGTTGGGCTGTCGAGGACAGGGTAGTAGACGAGGGGACGATCGGGCAACGGGCGAATGTCACACGAGTCCGTTCGTAGACGTTACGCCCAATGCCCCGCGATGCTGTCGGCGGCCTGAGCGCCGCTCAGGCGCGTCGTGTCGAGCGTCAGTATGTCCCCAAGGTCTGCCGGAGTCGTGAACTGGCCCGCCGCCAGGATGTCGTTGAACAGCTCGACCGAAGTGAGCTTGCGATGGCGGGTCCGCTCGAAACTCGCCAAACGCCGCTCGTGCTCGGCCTTCTCGCACACGAGCTGGACGAAACGGACGGCGCCGCCGGCCTCGACGACGCGGTCTCGGACGTTCGGGACCATCGTTTCCGGCACGGACCGTTCGAACACGATGGTGGCGATGAGCCCTGGAAGTCCGTCGGCAATCGCCCGCTCGATTACCATGGGCCAGATCCTATCGCGAAGTTCGACGAAGCCCTGACTGCCAAAGCCGAAGAGCGGTTCGAGCATGTCCGCGAGCATGTGGATGTGGAACAGCTTGTATTCGGGCCGCAAGCGCGACAGTTCTCTCGCCACTGTCAGCTTTCCGACGCCGGGAAGGCCGTATAGGACGTAGAGTTCCATGACTTCCTGTTTGATGACACTCAGCGATGTTGCAATCTTGCGCGCCCGGTCGGCTAGTCGCGAGGTCGTGCCGTGGCGGAGTGAGTGGGCGGTCCCGCCGCGAGGGGCATGGATTCCCGTGTCTACGCACGAGAATGACGGTGGGGCGCACGCGACGGAATCTTGCGCCTACCCCGCCAGCGCTGCGATGTCGGTTAGCTGGCGGTAGAGCCATGCGGTGATGTCCTCGCGCTCGATGCTCTCGCGCAGGGCGTGGCTGCGGCGCTTGCGCTCGGCGTCGGACATCGTGAGGGCTTCGTAGAGGGCGCGGGCGGTGCCCTCGACGTCGGCGGGCGCGACGGGGAGCGCGCCGACCTTCAGCTGCTCGTGCGCACCTGCGGCTTCCGAGAGCACGAGCACGCCGTCCTTCGTGTTGACGACAGGTCCCTCCTTGGCGACGAGGTTCATGCCGTCGATGACCGAGTTCACGAGCAGCACGTCGTAGAGACGCATCCCCGCGATGGCCTGGATGTAGTTGTTCTCGTAGAACGCCTGAACGGGCGTCCATTCGCTGGTCCCGAATCGATCGTTCACGTGTTTGACGACCGATTCGATCTCCTCCATGTAGCGTTGGTACTGACGGATGTGGGTGCGCGAGGGCACGATGAAGGCGAGGAAGCGGACCTTCCCGCGCAGCTCGGGGCGCCGGTCGAGGAGCGTCTCGTAGGCGTTGAACCCGCGAACGATGTTCTTGCTGGGTTCGGCGCGGTCGACGCGGATGATGGTCTGGTCGCCGAGGAGCGGAGTCAGCCGCTCCTCGTACTCGGCGGCCCTCGGCGAGGTCGCGATCTGCTGGACCTCGTCGACGTCGATGGAGATCGGGTAGTTGCGGACATAGGTCGTCCGTCCCCGGTACGTCACCGTACGCTCCCTGTAGTCGACCACAACGTCGTCGAGGAAGGCGTCGCAGCTGTCGAGGAACGCTCGCACGTCGCGAGAGGCCTGGAAGCCGACGATGTCCGCGTGGCAGAGGCTATCGCAGATTGCCGTGCGGATCATGCTGGGCAGCAGCTCCCAGTAGCTCGACGCCGGCCAGGGGATGTGCACGAACTGGTGGATGCGGGCGTTGGGCAGCTCTTGCCGCACCATCCGGGGCACGAGGTAGAGCTGGTAGTCGTGCACCATCACCAGGGGTTGCAGCGGGGACCGCCTCGCCTCCTCCACGACGGCGTCGGCGAACTCCCGGTTGACTTGGACGTAGCCCGACTCCCATGCGTCGTAGACGACGGCGTCGACGCGCGGCGTGTAGGCCGAGCTCCACATGTAGTGCTGGAGGAACCAGAGGAGGGGATTGCAGATGACGTTGTAGTACTTGTGATAGGCGCGGCGCGCAGTGGCGACGAACCGCACGGAGACGCGCTGGCCCGGCAGCGGAGACGGGGCGGCCGCTCCGTGATTGGCCTCGGCCGCTCGCCGGTCGCCCTCGCCCATCGCGGACGCTATCCACGTGAAGTCGATGTAGTGGGTCAGTCCGCTCAGCGCGGTGACGACGCCGCCGCTTCCCCGGCGCGCTTGGAGCTCGCCGCCCGGGCCGACGTGGTACTCCATCGGCCCCCGGTTCGACACGAGGATGAGACGCTGCTCTTTCAGGAGGTCGTCGACCAGTGCCCAGAGGGCTCCCCGTTCGTTGTCGACTACGCCTACGCCTTGCATGATGATCTGCTTTCTAGAGCGCCCGGCGCCGGCGCTCGAGCTCATGGCTTGCTCTGCGTTGCGGGCGTTCACGAGGATTCCTGCGCCGCCGCTCAGTTCGACCGTACCACCGAGCGCGGCAACGGTCAACGCGCCGTTTTCTAGGCCACGGCCTTACGGAAAGCCAGCAATGCGGCTGCTCTTGGGGGGTCGCTACTGGCTCCAAGGGCTGATCTCAGCGGCATGGTGTCGGGCCAAGAGCAGCCGTATGCCAAGCGGTTGTTAGGGGAACGCGAACGCGCGGCTAAGGCGCTCCGCTCGATGGGGGCCGCGTGGGGATGCGCGGGGGCTTCCGCCGTCGGTGGGCGCTCGTTGACACTCCTCCGCGCCGTCCGTAGACTCGTTCGCAGACGTTCGCGGCGGCCTGGCGGCCCGTGCGCCGTTCCCCTCTCCGACCGCATGGCCGCCCACGCCGCGCAGAGGCCCTCCCCTTGACTACCCAGCGCCCGTTCACCGGCGACGAGATTCGCGCCGCATACCTGCGCTTCTTTGAAGAGCGCGGCCACCTCGTGATGCCCAGCGCCTCGCTGATTCCGGCCGGCGACCCGACGCTGCTGCTGACATCAGCCGGCATGGTGCCGTTCAAGCCCTACTACGCCGGCGACGAAACGCCGCCCAACCGGCGGCTCGTCTCCGCGCAGAAGTGCTTCCGCACGACGGATATCGATCTGGTCGGCGACTACACCCACAACACTATGTTCGAGATGCTGGGCAACTTCAGCATCGGCGACTACTTCAAGCGCGAGACGATCCAGTGGGCGTGGGAGTTCTGCACGGAGGTGCTGCGCTTCGACCCGCAGCTGCTGTGGGTGACGGTTCACGACTCGGACGACGAGGCGTTCGCCATCTGGCGCGACGAGGTGGGCGTGCCCGAGCAGCACATCTCGCGCTGCGGCGACGCCGACAACTTCTGGGGCCCCGCGGGCGACGAGGGCGCGTGCGGCCCGTCGAGCGAGATCCACTACGACCGTCATCCCGACGCCGACCCGAACGCGACGCCTTGCCACGACCCCGCAGGACGCTTCGTCGAGATATGGAACCTCGTCTTCCCGCAGTTCTACCAGGCGCCGGACGGCTCGCGGACAGACCTGCCCGCGCCGGGCATCGACACCGGCCTGGGCCTCGAGCGCGTCGCCGCCATCATCCAGGACGTGCCGTCGGCGTACGAGACGGACCTGCTCGCGCCCATACGCCAGCGCGTCGAGCAGCTGTCGGGGAGGACGTATGGCCACGACCCGGAAGTTGACTACGCTATCCGCGTGGTGACCGAGCACTCGCGCAGCGCGGCGTTCCTCATCGCGGACGGGGTTGTGCCGGCCAACGAGGGCAGGGGGTATGTCCTACGCCGCGTAATCCGCCGCGCCATCCGGTTCGCGCGCAAGCTGGGCATCGACGGAGCCTTTCTGGGCCCCGTCGCGGGCGCGATTGTCGCCCGCATGGGCGACCGCTACCCCGAGCTGCGCGAGCATGAGCGGTTCGTGCTCCGGAGCCTGGCTGCTGAAGAGGAGCGGTTTGAGGAGGCGATCGCGCTCGGCATGCCGCTGCTCGAGGAGAAGTTGGCGCTCGGGACGACGGTGGCAGGCGAGGACGCGTTCCTCCTATACGACACCTACGGCTTCCCCCTCGAGCTCACCCAAGAGATCGCTCGCGAGCACGGGCTGGATGTTGATGTTGAGGGCTTCCAGCGCGAGATGAACGCTCAACGGGAGCGGGGGCGGGCCGCCGCACGGTTCAGCGGCGCTCGCGACCTCAACCGCGTGTACGAGGCGCTCGGCGCGCCCCCGACCGCGTTTGTCGGGTACGACGCTCTGGAGGCCGACGCTCGCGTCGTGGGCTTGCTCAAGGACAACGAATGGGCGCCAGTGGCCGAGGAGGGCGACGAGGTGGATATCGTCCTCGACCGGACGCCCTTCTACGCCGAGGGGGGAGGACAGGTCGGCGATACGGGGACCATCGTCGCGGCCGGCGGGACGGCCCGCGTGGACGACACGCAACGACCCGTCGGCGACTTCATCGCGCACCGCGCCACGGTCACGAGCGGCTCTATCGCCGTCGGCGGCGAGGCGCGCGCGGCGGTCGATAGGGAGCGGCGGCTCGACGTGATGCGGAACCACACGGCGACCCACCTGCTGCACGCCGTGCTCCGCGATGCGCTCGGCTCGCACGTGCGCCAGGCCGGTTCGCTCGTGGCGCCGGACCGCCTGCGCTTCGACTTCACACACGTTGCCGCCGTTAGCCCCGCCGAGATCGCGGAGATCGAGCGGATCGTCAACGAGCGTATCCGCAGCGACTTGGGCGTGGTCAAGCGGGAGGAGGCGCAGCGAGACGCGCTGGCCCGCGGCGCGCTCGCCTTCTTCGGCGAGCGGTATGGCGACACGGTGCGCACGGTGTCCATCGGCGAGCCGGGCGAGGCGAACGCCGAGGGTCCCGCGAGCTTCGAGTTGTGCGGCGGCACGCACCTCGACCGCACCGGGCAGATCGGGTTCTTCCACGTCGTGAGCGAGAGCAGCGTGGGCACTGGGGTGAGACGCATCGAGGCGGTCACCGGACGGGGAAGCGAGGCGTTCATCGCCGGACGTCTGCGGGCGCTCGACGAGGTGGCGGCGAGGTTGCGCTCGACGGTCGACGAGGCGCCGCAGCGCGTCGAGGCGCTGCAGGCGCAGGTGGAGGAGGCGAGGCGGGGCGCCTCGGCGGGGCAACGCGATGCCTCCCTGCGCGAGGCGGAACAACTGCTTATCCAAGCGCAAGACGTGAACGGCGTGAAGGTGCTTGCGGCGACCTCGTCAGCTCCCGACGCCGACGCGCTGCGCGCCACCGGCGACTGGCTGCGGGACAAGCTGGGGAGCGCCATCGTCGTACTCGGGGGCGTGTTCGCCGACCGTCCGTCGGTGATCGCGATGGTGACGCCTGACCTGGTCGACCGTGGGTTCAACGCCGGGGACATCGTGAAGGCGGCGGCGGCGCCGATGGGCGGCGGCGGCGGCGGCAGGCCGCAGCTCGCTCAGGCCGGCGGCAAGGAGCCCGGGAAGCTGGGCGAGGCGCTCGAAGCGGCCGTGGCCTCCGTCCGCGACCGCGCCGGATAGCGGTGCGACTGCTGGGCATCGACGTCGGCGAACGGCGCATCGGCGTCGCGGCGGGCGACACCGAATCGTCGATTGCGGTCCCCGTGGGAGTCGTGGAGCGCTCAGGGACCGACGCCGACTTCGATGCGGTGCTCGAGTACGCTGCGTCGCGCGAGGCCGAGGCCATCGTCGCGGGCATGCCGCTCACCTTGCGGGGCGCCGTCGGACCGCAGGCGGAGTCGGTGGCGCGTTTCGTCGAGGAGCTGCGGCGTCGCACGCTGCTGTTCGTAACGACCGTGGACGAACGGCTGACGACGGTAGAGGCGGAGCGGCGGATGCGAGAGTCGCCGCGTCCAGCCAGGCGCGGCCGCAGCCAGCCTTCCCCCAAAGGGGCGCTCGATGCGGCTGCCGCGACGCTCATCTTGCAGTCGTACTTGGACGCGCAGCGGGCGCGCTGATTGTTGCGGCGTTGCACGTCCTGCGCGCCGCCACCCCCAAGCGCCGGGCGAGCGACGAATCGAAGCGTTTTCGCCGCTTGCGCGTGGCCGATAGAATACGGGCATGGATTCACGGTGGTACGGAACGGCCGGGGCGTCGCTGATAGCAGTGGCGGTGAGCGTTAGGTATGTCGCCAAGTGGCGCCGCCACCGCTCGCTGCGGCGGCGCGCTCAGGGTGACCGCGGCGTGGGCGGACGGCTGTTCATCGGACTGGACCTGACCGACCCGACGGCCGCGAAGAAGCGTCCCTGCGATATCGCGGTCCTGGACGCGGAGTTGGCGTGCACCTTCCACCTGTGGAACTACGCCGAGGACGGTCGCGGCATCATCCCGTCGCGGGCCTTGGGCCGCGGGTTCATCCTCGCTATCGACGGTCCGCAGGGCCTCGCCGGCGTTCCCGATGCGGTGATGCGCCTGTCGGAGCAGATCGTGAACGCGCCGGGTCGTACTCCTTACACCTTCCCCAAGAAGGGGACCCCGTACGCAGGGTTCATCACCGGGAGCGTCAAGCTCTTCCACCGGCTCGTCACCAGCGGGAGCCGGTTCCGGTTGCTCGGGCTCAAGGGCATCGCAGCGGCGGACGCTAATGTGATCGAGGTATTCCCCGGCGGGGCTTGGCGGATCGTGGCGGACGCGCCGCTGCCCGCGAAACGATTACTCGACGGCCGCAAGGCGCGCCATGAACTCCTCCAGAAGCTTGGCTTGCGGTTCGAGTCCAACGAGCTGCCGACGGTG
Organism: Dehalococcoidia bacterium; assembly: GCA_965220205.1. Classification (GTDB taxonomy): domain Bacteria; phylum Chloroflexota; class Dehalococcoidia; order Lucifugimonadales; family Australimonadaceae. The sequence goes on from OZ244812.1 coordinate 187,227, forward strand.
GACCAGCTCGACGCGGCGATGGCTGCGTGGGTCGCGTATTGCTTCGATCAAGGGGAGTCGCGCGCGGAGGGTCCCGCGCCGGAGCTCGACGAGGCGGCTGGGGTCGTGCGGGAGGGCTACATCGTACAGCCCGCGCCTGCGCCCGCAGCGCCTCCCGAGGCCGTCCACGCGGTCGCGCCAGTCTAGGCGCCGGCTGGCCGGTAGGCGGTCGGCAGGCTGTTGGTAGAATGTCAGGCGAGCGATAGGAGAACAGACCATGATCCGGTTTATGACAGCAGGCGAGTCGCACGGCCCGGGGCTCGTCGCGTTGCTCGAAGGGCTGCCCGCCGGCATCCGCGTCACCGAGGCGTATATCCGGGAGGACCTGGCGCGCCGGCAGGCGGGGTACGGCCGCGGCGGCCGGATGCAGATCGAGACCGACTACGCCGTCCTCCAGGCCGGCGTGCGGCACGGGCGCACCATGGGCGGCGCGCCCGTCGCCATGCTCATCGAGAACCGTGACCACACGACAGGGAACGGCCCCGACGGCAAGCCGTGGACCCACACGATGAGCAGCCACCCCGTCGAGGACGAGGTGACGCCGATCCATCGTCTCCGTCCCGGGCACGCCGACACGCCGGGCGTCAGCAAGTATCAGACCGAGGACGCCCGAGACATCCTCGAGCGGTCCAGCGCGCGGGAGAGCGCGGCGCGGGTGGCCGCCGGCGCCATATGCCGGGCCTTCCTCGCCGAGTTCGGGGTCGAGACCCACAGCCGCGTCCTGAACATCGGCGGCGTGCAGGCCGACGCACGGCAGCCCGTCGACTGGGAGGCCGTCGAGGAGTCGGAGATGCGTTGCGCCGACCCCGTCGCGACGGAAGCGATGAAGGCGGCGGTCGACGCCGCGCGCGAGGCCGGCGACAGCCTGGGCGGCGTGATCGAGGTGGTCGCCACGGGACTGCCCATCGGCCTCGGCTCGCACATCCAGTGGGACCGCAAGCTCAGCACGCGCCTATCCGCCGCCGTCGGCAGCGTGAACGCGGTGAAGGGCATCGAGTTCGGAGAGGGGTTCGAGCTGGCCGACCTGCGGGGCTCGAAGGTGCACGACGTCATCAAGCCCATCGACGAGTGGGAGCGCAACGGAGACGGGAGTTGGGTGCGCCCGTGGCCGCGCCGCACCAACAACGCCGGCGGCCTCGAGGGCGGCATGACCACCGGCGAGCCGTTGGTGATTCGCGCAGTCGTCAAGCCCATCGCGACGCTCATCAGTCCCCTCCCGTCCGTGGATCTGACGACCGGCGAGCTCGACCAGGCGCACTACGAGCGGAGCGACATCACGTTCGTGCCGACGTGTGGCGTCGTCGCGGAGGCGATGGTGCTGATTACGCTCGCCGACGCCATGCTCGAGAAGTTCGGCGGCGACCACATCGACGAGACGAAGCGGAACCACGCCGCCTACGTGGCGGGCCTCGGTCCGAAGCGCCAGCCGGCCACGGCGTAGCGCCGCAGGCCGCGCGCTCGGCTTCGAGGCTGTTACCATCGGCGAGGCGCTGGTACGCGCGAGGGTACGCTCATAGCCGGCAACCGCATCTTCCTCATAGGCTTCTCCGGCGTTGGCAAGAGCGCCGTCGGACGCAGCGTCGCGCGCCTGCTCGGCTGGGAGTTCGCCGACGCCGACGAGCGCATCGTCGAGCGCGCGGGCAAGCAGGTCGAGCGCATCTTCGACGAGGACGGCGAGGCCGCGTTCCGCGAGATGGAACGCGCCGTCATAGCCGAGCTCGCCGGCAGGCGGAACGTCGTCGTCTCGACCGGCGCGGGCTCCGTGATGCGCGACGAGTCGCGCGAGACGATGCTCGCGTCCGGGTTCGTCGTCGCGCTCGAGGCCCGGCCGGAGACGGTCTACGCGCGGCTGACGAGCATCGCCGAGCGGGAGGGCGCCGAGGCGATGCTCCGCCCTATGCTGCAGTCCGGCGACCCGCTGGCGCGCATCGAGTCGCTGAAGCGCGAGCGTCAGTGGGCGTACGCGCTCGCCCACTGGACGGTCCCCACCGACGCGTTGGGCGTCGAGCAGGCGGCGCATGAGGTCGTGCGCGCCTGGCGCAAGCTGGGCGCCGTCGACGCCTGGCGCGGCGACCCGGAACTCGCCGCGACGGTCACTGTCGACGCGGGCGCCTACCCCGTGTTCGTGGGGTGGGGCACGCTCGAGGAGCAGCTGGGCCCCCGCCTGGCCGAGTCCGGCTTCTCCGGGCGCGCCTACATCGTCTGCGACAGCAACGTCGTGCACCCGTACGGGCGCGCGGCGCAGCGCTCGCTGCACAAGGCCGGCATCGAGATGGGCCTGTTCACCTTCCCCGCGGGCGAGGCGAGCAAGAGCCTGGCGACGGCGACTGTGCTCTACGAGTGGCTGGCCGAGCGCCGGGTCGAGCGGCGCGACGCGATCGTCGCGGTCGGCGGCGGAGTCGTCGGCGACCTCGCGGGGTACGTCGCGGCGACGTTCCTGCGCGGCATACGGCTCGTGCAGGCGCCGACGTCGCTCACGGCGATGGTCGATTCGAGCATCGGCGGCAAGACGGGGGTCGACCTGCCCGTAGCGAAGAACATGGTCGGCGCGTTCCACCACCCGGCGATGGTGCTGGCGGACGTGTCGACGCTCCAAACGCTGCCGGAGCGGGCGTTGCGCGAGGGGTGGGCCGAGGCCCTCAAGCACGGACTCGCCCTCGAGGCGTCGCTGGTCGACATCTACGAGGAGCACGCCGAGTTGCTCCTCGCGCTCGACCCTGAGCTGACGACCGGCGTCGTCGCGCGGAACGCGGCGGTGAAGGCGCGCGTCGTCACGGAGGACGAGCGCGAGACAAGCGGCCGCCGCCAGCTCTTGAACTACGGCCACACGATAGGCCACGGCGTCGAGGCGGCGGCGGGCTACGACGCCTACCTGCACGGCGAGGCGGTCGCCATCGGCATGACCGGCGCGGCGAGGCTGGGCATGTTGGAGGGCGTCACGCCGCCGGACCTCGTCGAGCGCCAAGCGTCGCTCATCGCCCGTTTCGGACTCCCCTCGGCCTACGCCGGCGTCGCCCCCGACGCCATCATCGAAGCCATGACCCGCGACAAGAAGACAACGGCAGGGCAGGTCTCATGGGTGTTCCTGGACGGCCTAGGCTCGTCTCGCGTCCATCGCGGCGTCCCGGCGGAGGCCGTCGAGCGCGTCGTGCGGGAGTTGGGGGCGTGAAGGGGGCAGGGCAAAAGGGGATTTGATTGCCTTCCTTGAGATTCTGCTAACCATCGAGCAACTGCTGCTCAAACCAGCGCTTTGCCTCTAGCCAGTCCGCCTCTGCTCCTTCCCTGAGCCAACGTGCCTCCAAGCGTCTTCGTGTGATTTCGGATGCGATACGATCTTGTTCTTGTGATGGTGGGGTCGGTAAGTGGAGTCGAGACAATACCGCTATGTTTATCCCTGCTTGGTTGTTGAAATTGGTACTCAGTAGACCCAAGTATCCAATAGAGCGAAGAGCATTAAATGCACCAGTTACATATTGTGCATTGATTCCAGTACGCGGCATCAGTCTTGTAATGTGATTAGAGCATGCGCAGGCTTGTTTTAGATCAAACACGGCACATTTCCCTACTTCTGAAGTCGAGTTCGTGTTATTGAACAAGACTTCTCCCGAAACACATTGATCTTTGGCTGAGGCAGCAAACGTAGGAACGAATTTAGTTCCGACAAGAGACAGTTGGCCCTGTGTGTCCAAATTTAGGGGGCGTAAATGGGATATATCGTTTTCATATCCTGCCGCTTGGTCCTGAGGTCCAGCGGCGAATCCTGTAGTGATATATTCACAGATGTCTGCTACTGTCCCAGTCGGATAGTATCCATTCTCGATCTCGTTCCGAATAATACGGAAGCGTAGTGAATGATAGTCAGTGTCGAGACGGGATTCTTTGAGGTCCCGCAATTGTCGTGCAAATGTATACCGCTGTGGTGTATCACGTTTGATACCTAGCTCTTGAAGTACAAACGGATCCATCCCCGCGAGCAGCGCATCGGCCTCGGCAAGCCTCGCATTTCGCGTGGCCCGTGCGGCGTCCATAGCCCTCACTAACATATCTTGTATAGCCAACGAGGGTAGTGGAACGCGGATACTTCGGATAGCGCCATAGTCCAGAGCGATCCGTGTGCCTCCTGATACAGGACGGTTAGCAGGGTGATGAAAAACGGCTGCGAGGTAGGGATGCGAAGGTAGGGACGCGAAGGTGCGGATGGGGAGGCGTTTGGTTACGCTTGGCGCAGCACGAACGGGAGGCGGCCATGCGCGGCACATCCGACCAGCAGATCGAGAGTCTGGTAGCGCTCACCCCCGAGGACCTGGTCCCACAGGAACACCCGATCCGGCGGATCAAGCCGCTGGCAGACCGGGTGCTTCAGGAGTTGTCGCCCACCTTCAGCCGCATGTACGCCAAGAGAGGCCGGCCATCAGTGCCGCCCGAACACCTGTTGAAGGCGAGCTTGCTGATCGCGCTCTACTCCGTGCGCTCGGAGCGCCAGTTCTGCGAACGGCTGACCTACGACATGCTCTTCCGGTGGTTCCTCGACCTGAACATCCGGGGCGGTTCCTTCGACCAGTCGACGTTCGCCAAGAACCGGACCCGGCTGCTGGCGCATGAGGTGACGGGCCGATTCTTCGGGGCGGTGGTGAGCGAAGCGAGGCGGCAGCGCCTGCTGTCGGAGGAGCACTTCAGCGTGGACGGGACCCTGCTGGAGGCGTGGGCCTCCCTCAAGAGCGTCCGGCCGAGGGACGAGGAGAGGGACCCGCCTACGGGGGCAGGCGGGCGGAACCCATGGAAGGACTTCCGGGGCGAGCGGCGTTCCAACGCGACCCATGTATCGACGACGGACCCGGAGGCGCTGTTGGCGCGCAAGGGGGAGGGGCAGGCGGCGAAGCTGTCCTTCGCCGGCCACGTGCTCATGGAGAACCGGAATGGGCTGGTGGTGGACGTGGTGCTGTCGCAGGCTACCGGGACGGCTGAAACGGCAGCGGCGCTGACGATGCTGGAGCGGGTCCCCACAGCACGGAGGATCACGGTCGGGGCCGACAAGGGGTACGACACGCGGGAGTTCGTGGCCACCTGCCGCTCGTTCCAGATCACGCCTCACGTGGCCATGAAGCAACGGCGCTCAGCCCTGGACCGGCGGACGAGCCGTCACGCGGGGTACGCGGCGAGTCAGCGGGTGCGGAAGCGGGTTGAGGAGGTGTTCGGCTGGCTGAAGACCGTCGGGGGCGGGAGGAAGCTGCGCTACTGCGGCGTGGCCCGCAACGGCCTCTGGGCGGAGATGGCTCTCGCGGCCTACAACCTCGTGCGCATGGCCAAGCTCATGCCCCCGCCATCATCTCCGGGGGCGGTTCCTGCCTGTTGAGGATGAAAGGCCCAACCGGAGACGCCAGCGGCCCGATCAGGGGCGATCCAGGGCGCCGCTTACTCCGAATCGGCGTCCAACGGCGCGCCTCAATGCCGGCGCCGGCCCGCTCCCGATTCCCCAAACTCGCATTCTTCATCAGCCTGCTAGACAGATCAAGCCCCGCTGGGCAGTTCAGCCATTCACTGAGGAACGCGGCCTTGCACAGGGTCTTGTCAACCCGTAAGCGAGCAATATGTTGGTTAATATTCCCCGGAAGATCGCTATCCCCAACAACCGCGGCGGATCCGACTCGGCCCGTTATGGTCATCAGTACGTCATCCGAAGCTAGCTGTGAGCGATTGAGTGCGCCAGTATGTACACCTTCAACGATAAACTTCATGTCGCGGTCAAGAATCTCACCGTCTACGACATTGAGTATTCGAAGGAACTTCACGCCGGAATCTGTATAGAGTGCTGCGTTGCTGCGAGAGGGTGTCGCTCCTCCCGCGATTGATTCCAAGAACTCATTGAGCTCTGGCGTGGGGACCGGTGCCGCGTCAAGCCGCGCATTGATCGCCTCGTAGCGAGGATGATTGAACGAGGCATCCAGCCTAACACCTGTTCCCCGCCGGATAGTGAAGCACGTGGCCTCGCCTGCCTCGCCGGGGCTCATGCTAAAAAAGGCGTTGGATCTTTCAGGAAGGATCGCCACTGCGCGACGATGCCGGTGTCGGGGATGATTTCGCGGCGGCGTTCGCTCCAACCGGGGACATCCGGATTAATCGCGCCGGTCCACTCGTAAAAGACGCGGTAGTCAAAGAGGTCGCAGCGGTGGCGCTCGACCTTGATCTCGTAGTCGGTCTGACTCTCCACGCTTACCTCGAACGTCTTGCGCCCGGTGGCGTCGTAGCCGATGTTATCAGCGATAGCCATGAAGATAGGCTCGTCGCCAGAGATGGTCTCGCCCACGGCGAGGCGGCGAAGGAAGACGATGCTGGCCTTGACGCCCGCATCGTAGTGGCTAAACGCGAATTGAGGGAGGTTGACGACGGCGAGCAGCTGGAAGTGAGAGAGGAACCAGTTCCGTACGCCTTGGAGCGAGGAGTTGGTGAGGATGCCGTCCGGCAAGACGACAGCGGCGCGGCCGGCACCGAGCTTCAGGAATGTGTGTATCCGCTCCAGAAAGACGATTTCCGTCTTGATACTGGCGCATGATCGTACAGATTTGGGAACTAGCTTCGTATCAGTTTCATCCCCGTGCCCATGCATATCAGTGTGCAACGGGTAGTCTTTCCCTAAGTAACGCATCAACTCGAACTGTTCCAGGTATCCGCTCCCCTTTTCCGTGCGTTTGATGACCGCGCCGAAAGGCGGGTTCGTGAGGATGAGGTCGAATTTGCCTTCGAGTAAGCCGGGGTTCTTAGCTCCGATGTTCTCCATGAAGTCCAGCGCGTCGTGGCCGACGACGTTGGTGTGGCCGTCGTCGTGGATGATCATGTTCATCTTGGCGACGCGGGTGAGCTCGTCGTTTATCTCCATGCCATAGAGATTCTTCTCGGCGAATTCATGCCAATAGCGGTAGTGATTCGTCGAGCCTGGCTCATATCGCCTGTCCGCCTCGCGGCGGACGTGGTCGAGGGCATAGAGCAGGAAGCCGCCGGAGCCACAGGCGGGGTCGAGAACGAGGTCGCCTCGTTTCGGGTTGAGCATCTCGACAGCGAAGGCGATGAGTTCGCGGGGCGTGAAGTACTGGCCGAAGTCGCCCTTGAAGAAGCCGCCCATGAATTCCTCAAAGGCGACGCCCTTGGTGTCAAGCTCCGTGCGATCGAGGGATATGCCCTCCAGGTGTTCGACGCAGCGGGCGAGTATAGGGTGGTCGACGTTGATGTTTTCAGTGAAAACGTCCGGTTCCCGCTCTTTCTCCTTGAGATACAGGCCGACGACGCGGGAGTAGAGCTGACCGGTCGTTTCGCCGTCCTTCCGTTGGAATTCGTAGGGCACGCCGTCCGGCCTGTCCAGGTCTTTCTCGTCACGGTGCTTGATGAACACCAGTTTGGAGAACGCGCCGAACGCGGCTATGGGACTGCGCTTCCCGCCCTCCCATAGCGTCTGATGGCATTTGCGAATGGCGGCGCGGAGCGCCTCTCGGGAAACGGCGCTCAGGTCGTGTCCGCGGGTGTTCTTGTAGAAGCGCCAGTCCGGCGGCCTGCCGTATCGACGCGGTATGTCAGTAAGGTGGTTCCTGTCGCGTTCGCCGGCCGGCGCGTTGTCGAAACGCAGCAGGCGGCGGGTGAGTCCTGCAACCGTGCCGCAGTAGGGTGCGTTGCCGAGACCCCCGCGGTTGCCGCACGCCTGCTCGATCGCCTGCGTGAATTCGGCGTCGGTCACATCCGGCTTCTTGCACTCGAACACAAACCAAGGGTCTTTGAGTTCGTTGTCCCTATAGACGACGAGGTCCGCCTTGAAGTTGGGCGTACGGCTCGGAACGGGGACCTCGAAGCTGAGGCGCTCCGGCGTGTAATCGTACTTGTAGATGAGTTCGGCCCACAGCTCGGCGCGGACTTTCTCCTCTGGGTCGGACCAGCGTTCGGAGTGATTGGCGGCGACGTAGCGAATACGCTCGTTCTTGCCCTCGCCCGTAAGCTCAGCGTGGCCGTCCGCGAGCGCGCGTTCGAGGTACGTTTCAGGCGTCGTGTCAGTCATGAAACCTCCCTTGCGTTAGCCGACCTCACGAGCGCCATTGCAGGCGTGCTTACGCCCCCCATCCTAACCCACCCGCTTGGACATCGGCGCGTGGTCGATGCCCGCCTGACGAACGGCGGCTCCGTGCAGTGGCGCAGCCAAGTGGACATACCAAGTAGCTAGCCATATAATATGTCCACATCGAAAGGGGCGACGATGAAAGAGATTGCAGCCGCAAAGTTCAAGGAACAATGCTTGGCGCTGTTGGACCACCTCGATGCCGATGGCTTGATTGTCACGAAACGCGGCAGGCCCGTTGCTCGTGTCCTCCCATACGACACTCAAGGGGCCGACCTCATAGGGAGCCTACGGCACAAGCTGGAGATCAGGGGCAGCGTGTTCACGACCGGCCTCCGCTGGGACGCCGATGCTCAATCTTGACACGCACATTCTCATCTTTGCACTTGGCGGCGAGCTTCGACCTCAAGAGCACAGCCTATTGGCCGGGAACAGATGGTCCGTTTCGTCCATCGTGCTGTGGGAGCTGGCCAAGCTCATTCAACTCGGCCGGTTGGATATGGACCTTGACGACCGGGAGGTGGTGCGCATCCTGAGCCGGCTGCACGTGTGGCCGATTGACCTGGCCGTTGCACGCGCTTCGACCCGCTTGGACTTCAGCAGCGATCCGGCGGACGAAATCATCGCCGCTACCAGCGTGGTGCACGACATCCCTTTGCTGACGCGCGACAACATCATACGAAGCTCGAAGGTTGTCCCCTTGGCTTAGCGCACAGTGCGGCTTCCAGAGCGCCGTCGGGGCGCCGCTCATACCCGAGAGACCTACCAGCTAGGGCTGCCGTCCCACGCCGGGTTGTCGGTCAAGCGGGTCTGGCCGGAGCCGTCCGGGTTCATCACGTAGACCTCATCGTTCCCGTCGCGGATCGATTGGAACGCGATGCGGCGCCCGTCCGCCGACCAGCTTGGGTACCAGTCCCACGCCGGGCTATCGGTCAGGCGGGTCTGGCCGGAGCCGTCCGCGTTCATCACGTAGATCTCGCCGTTCCCGTCGCGGTCCGATTGGAACGCGATGCGTCCGTCCGGCGACCAGCTTGGGCTGCCGTCCCAGGCCGGGTTATCAGTCAGGCGAGTCAGGCCGGAGCCGTCCGCGTTCATCACGTAGACCTCATCGTTCCCGTCACGGTTCGAGGTGAACGCGATGCGTCCGTCCGGCGACCAGCTTGGCAAGCCGTCCCTAGCCGGGTTATCGGTCAGGCGGGTCAGGCCGGAGCCGTCCGTGTTCATCGCGTAGATCTCACGGTTCCCGTCACGGTTGGAGTGGAATGCGATGCGGCTTCCGTCCGGCGACCAGCTTGGGTATTCGTCGGCCGCCGGGCTGCCGGTCAGGCGGGTCTGTCCGGAGCCGTTGACGTTCATCGCGTAGACCTCGTAGTTCCCGTCGCGCTCCGAGGTGAACGTGATGCGGCGTCCGTCCGGCGACCAGCTTGGGCCGTAGTCGGCCGCGGCCGGGCTAGCGGTCAGGAGGGTCTGGCCGGAGCCGTCCGCGTTCATCACGTAGATCTCGAAGTCCCCGTCACGGTCCGAGTTGAACGCGATCTGCAAGGGCCTCTCGGCCAGAGCAGGCGTGGGCGCAGGCGCATCGGGCTCAGGCCTGCAGGCTGCCAAGGCGGCGATGAGAAGGATAGCGAGGGCTGCGAGCCATCGGACAGAGTGCATCATAGGTTCCTTCCACCAAGTAAGTAGCGCGGAGCAGCGCCCTGCCGGCTGACTCGGGGCGAGCGATGAAGCCATCGATTTAGGGGTCCGTCCGCCGTGCGCGGCCCCGCGCGCTCGCCTTCCCCGCGCCCTAGCCCAGCCGCTTGGACATCGGCACGTGGTCGATGCCCGCCTCGACGAACGGCGGTCCCGTGACCTTGTAGCCGAGCTTGTCGTACAGCGACTGTATGTAGCTCTGGGAGTGCAGGCTCACCTCGTGGACGCCCAGCTTCCGGGCCTCCGCCTCCAACGCGGCGAGCATCAGCCCCGCGATGCCCCGCCGCCGCAGCGACGGCAGCACGGCCACGCGCCCGATCCGCGGCTCCCCGTCCCGCGCCAGCCGCGCCGTGCCGACGACCTCGCCGTCCCAGCTCGCCACGACGTGGACCGCTGTCGCATCCGAGCCGTCCCGCTCGACGTCGGGCGGCACGCCCTGCTCGACGATGAACACCTCGTGGCGCACGGCTAGCGCGGCCTGCCAGTCCGCGTCTCCCGCGACGATGCGTATCTCCGTCCGCTCCCGCCCGGCCATGCCGGCATTGTAGCGCCCTTGGCCCTCACGCCCGGCGAAGGACTTGGGATTCTCTGAACAAGCTCCCCACGGAGACCTTTGCATAACTTGTAGGGGCCGCCTCATAGTCGCCCAGTGGGGGAGTGCAGAGGGAAAAGCCCTCTGCCGGGGGCGTGGGGGTGTCCCCACCAAGCGTTGCGGGCGGGTGGGCGGGAAGAACAACGCTCGTCAAGCAGAGTTACGCAAAGGCCCCCACTGGGGAAGATGGGGGGGCCTTGTTCAAAGGATTCCTAGCTTGGCGCGGCGGTGTCGCCGCGGAGGGCGCGGAGCGTCTCGATGATGCTCTGGGAACCTACCCGGTCGGCGATGTCCCGCCCGATGCGGTGCGCGTACACCGTGCCGTCGCTGCGGAGGATGAACGTCGCGGGGGCCGCGACCCCGTCGCCGAGCAGATCGTAGACGCCGTAGTTCTTCGTGACCGCCGCGCCCTCGTCCGCGAGGACCGGGAAGGCAGCTTGCGCATAGTCCGCCATCCGCCGGGCGTCGGCCGTGCTGTCGACGCTCACGGCCACCACCTCCGCGCCCTCTGCGCGGATGGCCTCGTAGGCAGCCTGCAGCTCCACGAGCTGCGCCTGGCAGATGCCTCAGAAGAAGCCGCGGTAAAAGACGAGCACGACCGCTTCGTTCTCCGCCGCGACTTCGTGGAGCCGCACCGTTGAGCCGTCGGCGGCGGGAAGGACGAAGTCGGGCGCGATAGGAGCGCCGGGAGCGCCGCTGTCCGGGGCGCCGTTGCTCGCGCTGTCGTCCCCGCCGGCGGACAGGATCGGGATGAGCACGGGCAGGGTGAGCGATATGACGATCAGGGCCGCCGCCGCAATCGCCAGCCAACGAAACCAGCGGCGTTCGAGGAACGTGGACGACGCCCCGGACGAGTTGAACTTGGCGAGCTCATCGAGGTCGTCGTCGCCGGGCGGGACGGGAGGCTGCTGCGACACGAGACGCGGGCCAGCGCGCGGCGCTGTTAGCGCCCGCCCGCCACGGCGGGCACGATGCTGACCTCGTCGCCCGCGTTCAGGGCGGTGTCGAGGCCCTGCAAGAAACGAATGTCCTCGTTGTTGAGGTAGAGATTCACGAAATAGCGGAGCTCGCCGTTCTCATCGAGCAGCCGTTCCTTCATGCCGGGGAACTGAGAATCGAGTTCACCGATGAGGCCCCCGAGGTTGGCGCCCTCCACCTCGACCTTGTCGACGCCGTTGGTGATCCGCCGCAGCGGACCGGGAATGCGCACCGTCACGCTCATGAATCGGTCCTCCGTTTGCTGTCTCCGCCGCACTGCAGGGCGGGCCGGGCCTCAGCCCTCAACGACGTCTCCGACCGCGGGGTCGACCCGAACGCCCAGGGAGCGGACCCAGTCGAGCCCCCTCTCGATGGCCTCTTCCTCGCCCTCGAGCTCGAGGATCACCCATCCTACGTTCTCCTGGATGTCCGCCCTCCGGATGTTGGTGACGACATCGAAGTCTCGTCCGAGCTGGTAGACCACGGGTTCCTTTATGAGCCGGTCGAGGAACGTGAACCGGACGCGTTGCATAGTGTCGGTCCTCACAACTAAGCGGCGCCTGCCGCCATCGCCATCTCGAAAGCTTCTACGTTGGGTTTGATGTGCAGCGGTTTCACCACGTCGGCAACCAGTTCCGGGGTCTTCAGACCATTCCCCGTGATGTAGATCACCGTCGGCTCGTCGGGCTTGATCCGTCCCATCGCGACGAGATGCTTCAGTCCCGCGACCGCGACGCCGCCCGCGCCCTCGGTGAAGATCCCCTCCGTCTGGGCCAGCAGCTTGACGCCCTCCGCGATCTCCGACTCCTCGGCGATGACGCCCGACCCGCCGGAAGCCTCGATCGTCTTGAGCGCGTAGTAGCCGTCGGCCGGATTGCCGATGGCCAGGGACGTCGCTACGGTGTTCGGCTTGACCGGGCGGATCACGAACCGCTCCTCGTCGTAGGCCGTGACGATGGGAGAGCAGCCGCGCGCCTGGCAGCTGTGCATCTTGACGCCGACGCTCGAGATGAGCCCCGTGCGCTCGAACTCCTTGAAGCCCTGGTATATCTTCGTGAACATGGCGCCCGACGCGGAAGGGACCACCGCGTGAGCCGGCGAGCGCCAGCCCATCTGCTCAGCCACCTCGTACCCGAGCGTCTTGCTGCCGTCGGCGTAGAAGGGCCGGACGTTGATGTTGACGAACGCCCACGGGTGCTGGTCCGCCAGCTCCGAGCAGAGCCGGTTCACGTCGTCGTAGGAGCCGTCGATGGCCACGACGGTCGGTCCGTAGACAGCCGCGCCCAGCACCTTCGCCGGCTCCAGGTCGGAGGGGATGAACACGTAGGCCTTCAACCCGCCGCGCGCTGCATGGGCCGCCACCGCGCACGCTAGGTTCCCCGTCGAGGCGCAGGCCAGGATGTCGAACCCAAGCTCGATCGCTTTCGCCGAAGCGACCGCGACGACGCGGTCCTTGAACGAGAACGACGGGTTCACGCTGTCGTTCTTTATCCAGAGCTCCTCGAGCCCCAGGTGCTTGGCCAGGCCCTTGGACCTGATCAGCGGCGTGAACCCCGCGTTGATGTCCACGTCGGGGTTGTGGTCGGCAGGGAGAAAGTCCGCGTAACGCCAGAGGTTGTGGGGCCCGGCCATGATGCGCTCGCGGGAGACAACCTTCGCGATTGCGTCGTAGTCGTACACGACCTCGAGCGGACCAAAGCAAAAGTCGCAGACGTTGAATGCTCCGATGGGGAACTCCCGGGAGCACTCCTTGCACCGCAGCGAAATCACGTTGGACATGGCAACCCCCTTATCCCGCGGGCCCAGCACGGCGGTTAGCCGACTCCGTGCGGACCGGTCGCCCCGCAGTTTCCGGGGGCGACGCGTTGAACGCTCATGATAACGTTTCGCCGCGAGGGCGGTCAAACGTGGCCGTGGCCTTGTCTGCCCGAACTGACCGGACCGGACCCTGACAATGCAACACTCATGGAAGATGCTTGCGCACTTATCCGATGCCCGTGCTACAATAGAACAGTAGCGCCAGGGTAGCCGGATTGTTGAGCGTGAAACGCGCAACCCTGCGCCCGGCGAACGAGCGCGAGACGAGAGGAAGAGCAGCGTGGCGCGCAGTTACTACGAAGTCCTCGGCGTGGGCAAGGACGCCTCGGAGAAGGAGGTGCGCACGGCGTACCGCCGCCTCGCGCGCCAGTACCACCCCGACGTGAACCCGGGCGATCCCGAGGCCGAAGCGCATTTCAAAGAGATCAACGAGGCCCACCAAGTCCTGTCGGACGGCGAGAGCCGGAAGCAGTACGACCGGCACGGGGCCGGGTGGCGGCAGGCCGGAGCGGAGCGGTCCGGGAACGCCGGAGCGTCGCCGTTCACGTGGTTCTCGCAGGCGGGCAAGGGCCGTGGGCGTCAGAGGCGGTCAACCGAGACCGGCTTCGGTCCGCTGAGCGATCTGTTCGGCGACGTGTTTGTGGGGGGCGTCAACGTCGACGATCTGCGCCGCCCGGAGCGCGTCGACGTCCCCGTCACGGTGACGCTCGAGGAGGCGTACTCCGGGGCGTCCCGCATGGTCCAGACGGCGCCCGACCCGCGCACGGGCGACCCCGGCCGCCGGCTCGAGGTGACGATTCCTCCCGGCGTCCGGTCGGGCTCTCGGGTCCACGTCACCGCGAGGGACCGCGAGAACACTCCGTTCGACCTCTATCTCCAAGTGACCCTCACCCCTCACCGGACGTTCGAGCGCAAGGGCGACGACCTGTCGGTGAGCGTTGAGGCGCCGCTGGCGGTGGCGATGCTCGGCGGCGAGGTCGAAGCGCCGACGCTCACAGGCCGGAAGGTGGCGCTCACAATACCGCCCGAGACGCAGAACGGTCGCGTGTTCCGGCTCAAAGGGAAAGGCATGCCCCGCAAGCAGCGCGCCGGCGCGGCCGCCTACGGCGACCTGCTCGTGAGCATCCGCGTAACGCTCCCCGCCGGTCTCACCGACGAGGAGCGCGAGCTGTTCCAGCGGCTCCGCGAGCTGCGCGAGACGCGGGCCTGACGCCGGCCCCTTCCGTCATTCCCGCGAAACGGGAATCCAGGGCGCCCCAGAGTGCAAACAGGGCAGGCGGCAAGAAGAACACCCGCCAGGCAGCAGTTACGCAAGGGTCTTCTAGGAGGTGTGGACGATGGTTGAGCGAGCAGGCGAGGGCGCCGGCCGGTCGGTCGGCCCGGTCGACGGCGTTGCCGGCGACGAACCGTGCTACGTCATCAGCGTCGCCTCGCGGATGGTGGGCGTGCATGCGCAAACGCTCCGGTACTACGAGCGCATCGGTCTGGTCGCGCCGGCCCGCTCGAGGGGGAACATCCGCATGTACTCCCCGCTGGACGTGCAGCGCGCGAAGTGGATCAAGTCGCTCATCGACGACCTCGGCATCAACTTGGCCGGAGTCGACGTCATCATCCGCATGACCGCGCGCATGGCCGAGCTGGAGGCGTGCGTCCGGGAGCTCGCCGGTCAGCTATACGGCGAAGCCGAGCGCTGACGAGGGCGAAGCCGAGCGCTGACGAGATGAATTGTCGAACAGCGCAAGCCGAATATGCCTCGCACATATGCGAGAAGGCGAAAGGATGGTGGTTCCGATGGTGTTCAGGGAGGAAGACTTCACCGAGCAGGCGCGGGAGGCGATCGGCGCTTCCTACGATGTGGTCAGGCGCTTCCGCCACCCGCAGTGGGACGTCGAGCACGTCATGCTCGCGCTGCTCGAGAACGCGAAGAGCGTGCCCGTCCAACTGCTCGAAAAGCTCGGCGTAGACGCGGCCCAGGTCCGCTCCGAGCTCGAGCAGTCTCTCGAACGTTCGCCCAAGGCCGGCGCGCAGTCCACGCAGATGCACCCAACGCCAAGGGCGCTCGCGATGCTCGAGGCGGCGCGGGGCGAGAAGGAGCGGCTGCGCGATGAGTACACCGGCACGGAGCACCTATTCATCGCGGCGACGCTCGATCAGCGCGGCGAAACGGCGCGCATCCTGGCCGGTCACGGGGTCGACAAGGAGCGGGTGTACCAGGCCCTCCAGCAGGTGCGCGGCGGGCGCCGGGTGACCGACCCGCGCGCGGAGAGCCGCTACCAGGCGTTGGATCGCTATGCCATCGACCTCACGGCGCTGGCCCGCCAGGGAAAGATCGACCCGGTCATCGGCCGCTCCGCCGAGATCCGCCGCGTCATGCAGACGCTGACGCGCCGCACGAAGAACAACCCCGTGATCATAGGCGGGGCGGGCGTCGGCAAGACGGCGGTCGCCGAGGGCCTCGCCCAACGCATCATCGCCGGCGACGTCCCGGAGTCGCTCCGCGACAAGCGCGTGCTGGCGCTCGACATGGCGGGCATCGTCGCCGGGAGCAAATTCCGCGGTGAGTTCGAGGAGCGCCTCAAGTCGGTCATCGACGAGATGAAGGAGGCTCAGCGCGAAGTCATCCTGTTCATCGACGAGCTGCACACGGTCGTCGGCGCGGGCGCCTCCGAGGGCGGCATCGACGCCGCCAACATCATGAAGCCGGCGCTGGCGCGCGGCGAGCTGCAGGTGATCGGCGCGACCACGCCCGACGAGTACCGCCGCCATATCGAGAAGGATGCCGCGCTCGAGCGGCGGTTCCAGCCCATCTGGCTCGAAGAGCCGACCGTCGCCGAGGCCATCGACATACTGCGCGGGCTCAAGGCCCGCTACGAAGCCCACCACAAGGTGGTCTTCGACGACGCCGCGCTCGTCGCGGCGGCCCGGCTCAGCGACCGCTACATGACCGGACGCCTCTTGCCCGACAAAGCGGTCGACCTCATGGACGAGGCGGCGGCGAAGCTGCGGCTCGACCTCGAAAGCCTGCCCCCCGAGCTCCAGGACATGGAGCAGCGCGTCAAGCGCCTCGTCGACGAGGAGGAGGCCTCCGCCCAGTTCGGCAACTACGAGCAGGCGGCGCGGCTCCGTTCGGAGCGGGTCCAGCTCGAGCAGTCGTTCGAGGAGCAGCGCCGCGCGTTCCTCGGCCGGGGCGACCGCGACCCCGCCGGCATGGTCGTGCGCGAGAACGACATCGCGGCGCTCATCGCGAGCTGGACCGGCGTCCCTGCGGAGCGGCTGTTGGAGGAGGAGGCGGCGCGTCTGCTGGACCTCGAACAGCGGCTCCACGAGCGAGTCGTCGGTCAGGACGACGCTTTGACCGCCGTGGCCGACGCCATCCGGCGCGCAAGGGCGGGGCTCAAAGACGAGCGCCGGCCCATCGGCAGCTTTATGTTCCTCGGCCCCACCGGCGTCGGTAAGACCGAGCTCGCCCGCGCGCTCGCCGAGTACCTCTTCGACGACGAGGACAACATGGTGCGCATCGACATGTCCGAGTACGGCGAGCGCCACACCGTGTCGCGGCTCGTCGGCGCGCCGCCCGGCTACGTCGGCTACGACGAGGCGGGCCAGCTCACCGAGGCCGTGCGCCGCCGGCCGTACCGCGTCGTGCTCTTCGACGAGATCGAGAAGGCGCACCCCGACGTGTTCAACATCATGCTGCAGCTGCTCGACGATGGTCGCCTCACCGACGGTCACGGCCGGACCGTGGACTTCCGCAACACGATCATCATCATGACGTCCAACATCGGGACGGCGGACTTCGCTCGGAGCGCCATCGGCTTCCAGCCGGGCGGGCAGACCGCGTCGGAGGAGGAGCGGCATCGCCGGGCAGTCATGGAGGCGCTGAAGAAGCAGTTCAGCCCCGAGTTCCTGAACCGCGTCGACGAGTTCATCGTCTTCCATCAGCTCACCCGGCCCGAGCTGCTCCGTATCGTTGAGCTCATGGTCGATCAGGTCCGCAACCGCCTGAGCGAGCGCGCGGTCGGCATCGAGCTCACGGAGGGCGCGAAGGCCTGGCTCGTCGAGCAGGGCTACGACGCCGTCTACGGGGCGCGGCCGCTGCGTAGGACCATCGAGCGCCACGTGGAGAACGAGGTCGCGAAGCGGCTCCTCGGCGGCGAGTTCAACGGCGGCGACACCGTGCTCGTGGACGAGTCCGCGGGACACCTGACATTCGAGCTCCAAGAAGCGCCCGCCATGGAGCCCGCCGCCGCAAGCTCGGCATAGGATTCCTTCGTCATTCGCGTGCGTAGACACGGGAATCCATGCCCCCACGCCCCCGCCGCGGACAAGCGCCCACGGGTAGGGGGGAGCCTTCGCCCCTGTGCTAGCCTGGCACGGAGCAACAGGCTGGAGGCCCCTCGGATGGCGCAGAAAGCAATCGTCCCTGCTCGGCGCGGAGCAACAGCGATCAGGAAACGGAGATAGTGTCCTGGATCGTCATCGCGCTGTTGGCGGCCACCGTCGGGGCTCTCGTCAGCATCTTCGACAAGACGGTGATCCACGGCTACGCCCGCTCGCCCCTGACGCTGCCCCTGCTCATCGGGATAGCGCAAACGACGGTAGGGGTCGTCGTGCTGGCCGCGGTCCGCGCGCCGGACGGGGCGGCGTTGAGCGCGGTCGGTTGGAGCCTGCTCTCCGGCGTGCTGTTCGGTCTCAGCGGCCAGGCGCTGATCCGAGTGCTGTTCGTTCAGGAGGTCTCGCGGACCATCCCGGTGATGCAGACGTCGCCCATCTTCGCGGCGTTCATCGGGATGCTGTTCCTCGACGAGGCGCTGTCGGGCGTGCAGTGGGCGGCGGTCGCGGCGACGGTGAGCGGCGCGGCGTTCCTCTCGCTCCGGCTTGGCGACGTGCGCCAGGGCCTCTTCTTTCACCGCTCCTTCTTCGTGCTCGTCGCCGCCGCCGGCGTTCTGGCGGCCGCCAACGTGGCGGGGAAGGCCGCGCTCGACGATCTCCCCGTCCTGTTCACGCACGGGCTCCGCTCGGTCGCGCTGGGCGGCGTGTTCCTCGTGTTCAACGTGCGGTCCGCTCCGATCGCTGACGTCCGCGGGTTCGTATCGTCTCGCAGTCCGGCGTTGCTGCTCGTGGCGGCGAACGAGTTGCTCATCGCGAACGCGGGGCTTCTGCTGCTCCTGTGGGCGCTTTCGCTTGGCCCGGTGGCGCTGGTCACCGCCCTCGTCGGCACGCGCGCGCTGTTCGTCGTGTTCTACAGCACGGCGCTGGCGCTCGTGTGGAAGGGCGCCCTCGGCGAGGAGACGACCCGCGGCGCAATCGCGATGAAGGCGGGCTCGACCGCCCTCATCGTCGCCGGCGTCGCCATGATGGCCGTCTAGCCATGCGAGGGAGGACGTGCGCCCCGTTTGACCTCCTCCACCACGGGGGGAGGATTGAGGAGGGGGAACGACATAGTCCCCCGCCGCGCCCTCCGTCCCCCGCGCGACATCCGCCCCTCCCCCCAGCGCCTCCCAACCCCTACCATGGTCATCGAAGCCTGTCCTGAGCCCGTCGAAGCCTGCCCTGAGCCCGTCGAAGGGGGGCCTCCGAGACCCGGCGCGCTGGCGTGCCGGGCCGCCTGCTCGATTTACGAGTAAATGTCGCAAATGTCGCAGAATGTCGCACTATTTCAACCCTTCACTCGTAAATCCCGCGATTTACGAGTGAAAAACCTCACGCTTTTGGCCGAAAACCGGCCATTTTGGCCCATTTCCGTTCAATTCCACGTCCGGCCCGTCATATGTCGGAGCTGCGCCTAGTGGTCCGAGCGTGAGACCAACCCCGTCGCCTCCGAAGGGCTTCAAGCCCTATCCGACGTTCCGCGGCTGGTGGATCGTCGGCGTCTCGTTCCTCGGGCTCTACCTCCACGGGTCGGCCACGAGCTACCTCTTCGGCGTGCTCGTCCTGCCCATGGAGAAGGACCTCGAGTGGAGCAGGACGCTGCTGGTAGGCGCGTTGACCGTGTCAACGCTGACGGGCGCCGCTGTCGGCGTGGTGGTCGGGCCGCTCATCGACCGGCACGGCGCCCGCGTTGGCATGACGGTGGGGGCTGCGCTTGGCGGGACCTTCCTCCTGCTCTTGGCGCTGGTCCAGGCGCCGTGGCAGTACTACCTGCTGCTCGGTATCGGGATCGGCGCGACCCGGACAGCGGTCGAGGGGCTGGGGCCGCGCACCGTCATCGCGAACTGGTTCGTCCGCAAGCGGGCGGCGGCGTTCGCTTGGTACAGCGGCGGGCGGGCCGTCTTCGGCGTCACCGCCGTCGCGCCCATCGCCTACCTCGTCGCTGAGCGAAGTTGGCGGAGCGGCTGGGCATTGCTCGGCGCGGCGGAGCTGTTCGTGCTCGCGCCGCTCGCGTGGATCATCATCCGGCGCCGGCCCGAGGACCAACATCAGCTCCCGGACGGCGACGCCGCGCCTCCCCCTGCGCGGGCGGACGCCCCGGCGGCGGCCGACGGGACCGACGAGCGCCACTGGACGCGGGCAGAGGCGGTCCGCACACCGGCGTTCTGGATGCTCTCCGTGGCGTTCGTCCTGACCGGGTTTCCGGCGTCGGGCATCATCTCCAACATGCTGCCCTACTTCGAGGACCGGGGCCTCTCGTTCGAGACGGGTTCCTGGGCGTTCAGCCTCTTCGGGTTCGGCGCACTCCTCGGCCGGCCGGTCTGGGGGTACGTGACCGGCCGGTTCGGCGTGCGCGCCGCGCTCACGGCGTACGGCGTCGGCTACGGGCTCACGGTCCTGGGATTCGTGGCCGCCCCCAACGAGCCGCTCCTGTTCCTGTCGGCGCTCCCCTTGGGCGTCACCACCGGCGGAGCGCAGCAGCTCCAGGCCCAGGCCTGGCCGGACTACTTCGGCCGTCGTCACGTCGGCGCCATTACGGGCATCACGGTGCTGCTGCACACCCCCGCGATGGCGGCCGGGCCGTTGGTCGCGGCGCTGGCGTTCGATCTGATGGGGTCTTACACCGTCGTGTTCACTGTCTATGGGCTCACGACGCTGCTGTCCGGAGCGCTGTTTTACGCGGCGCGACAGCCGTCGCGCTAGGGAACCTCTGAATAGCTTCGTCCCATCCGTTCGCCCTGAGCCCGTCGAAGGGTCCCACGAACGGACGCCCTCTCGTCGTTCTCGTGCCCCGACACGGGAATCCACGCCCCCGGCGACCCAGCCCCATGACACCAGCCCGTTCCGCGAACGCCCCCTCGCCTCTACACTGTCCCCAATGGCCCAACTCCGCGCGGCAACCCCAGCACATGTGGATCCGGCCTAGACTCAGAGGAGAAATGAGACCAAATGAGACTAAATGAGACCGTTTGGAAGGAATATCTCCCGCCGCCCACTCGTAGATTGCATCGATCTACGAGTGAGCGCCCTGCGCCATTCCGGTCCATTTCCGCCGAATTCGCGTTACTCTCGTTCGCCCCGCCGTCGTTCCCGCGCCAAACACGGGTACACACGGATGAGGCCCCTCGTCTGTCAGGACAACCTATGGAGAACGATAGCTAGCCGGGGGTCACGCGGAACATGCGCTTCAGCAAGACCCACCGCAGACGCGACCACGCTTCCTCTGCGTTGGTGACCTCGCGCATGGGGACCGGCTTGCCGGAGTAACTATTCGCGGCGTAGGCGGAGGCGATGCACGCGAAGTCGGCGCCGCCCTCGGGCGCCTCAGCCAAGAGCGCCCCCGCGTAGTCGTAGGGAGTCTGCCCTCTGCGCTGCGGCACGCCGAGCAGACTCCCGAGTCTGGCCATCTTGGCGTACAGCTCGTCGGCGCGCTCGAACCGGTTGAGCGACCACCAGATGCGATAGTAGGAGAGGCCAAGCACAACCACCACCAACGCCGAGAAGGCGAGCACGAGCGCGCGCACGTTGAACTCGAAACGCTCGGTTGGCGTGAAGTCGGTCAGCAGGTCGAACTCCTCCTCCTCTTCCTCGTCGTCGAGGCTGCCCGCGCCGCCGGCGTCGAGCGAGGGGAGAGGCTGGGCTACCGAGCCGTCGAGGATGTTGTCGAACTCGATGCCGTTGGGCGGCGTCGGCTCGAACATGATCCACCCGTACTCCGGGAAGTAGACCTCCGTCCAGGCGTGGTAGTGGAGGTCCAGCACCCTGTACTGCTGCGACGAGGAGTCGTACCGCCCGCTGGTGTAGCCGAGCACGTAGCGCGCCGGTATGCCGATCGTCCGCAGCAACACCGCCGTGGACGAGGCGTAGTAATCGCAATAGCCCTGCCGCAGGTCGAACAGAAAGTGGTCAACGCCGTCGGCGCCGCGCGGAGGGGCCTGGATATCGAGGTTGTACGGCAACGAGCTGACGTAGGCCCTGACCGCCTCGGCCTTGTCGTAGGCGCTCTCTTCGCCGGCGGTGATCTCCTCGGCGAGGTCGTAGACGCGCTGAGGCAACGTCTCGGGCAGCTGGAGATAGCGCTCGGCGACAGCCTCCGGGTACTCGCCGGACGCTTCCTGCAGCGTGGCGGGTTGCACGAGCGACCTGTTGCCAACGCTCCTATAGCGCAGGTTCGTGCGTGCGGGGAAGTAGTCGCGTCCCTGGGCGATGCGCAACTGCAGCACGTCGTCCGGGGCGTCCTCGAAAACGAGGGCGTTCGCGGGACGGTTGATGCTGGCGGGGAGCCCTGCCGTGAAGAACGTGTCGGTCGCCGCACGTACGCGGAAGCGGTAAGTCGCCGGGATGCGTCGGATGTCGTCCGCGCCCGACTCGGCCGGCGGCCCGAACTCGGCGCCCTCGGACTCCCAGCCGACGCCGGAGTAGGTCGTGTAGGTGCGTGCGCGCCAGTACTCGCTCGTGCGCGGTCCGCCAACCGTGAACAGGAGCTCGTCGGTCAGATTGGGGTTGCCTTGGAACATCGTGTCGTCGTCGTAGGAGATGACCCTGAAGGCGCGCCGCGAAGGCAGTCCGTTGAAGAGACGCCCGAACTCCGCCGCCGCGCCGTCGATGGTTTCCTCGAGCGCGTCCGCCACGGCGCCCAGCGGCGCCGCCGACGGTGTCGGGATCGCCGAGACGGCGACGACGATGACGAGGCCCAGAGTGAGGATGATCCCCGACTGTGTGAGGACCGTCGCCGGGTCGAACGCCAGCCGGCTGGCGCGCCACCCGACCATGCGGCGGGAGGTCGCCATGTGGATCAGCAACAACACGCTGGCGGCCATGAACAACACCAGCGATATCGTCGTGTCAGAGCCGATGTTGGTGAGGGCAATCGACAGGACTGCGCCGCCCAGCAGAACGGCGGTCCAGGCTTGACGCCGTCGCAACGCGAGCCAGCCCGCGACGTGGCCCAGCATCCAGGTCACGAGGACCAGGAAGATGCCGAACTCGACGATGCCCCCCCGTATCTCGTTCGATGGGACAGCGGCGGCCCAACCGTCAAGCTCGTTGAACAGGTTGCCTGCGCGATCGACCACCGTTGCGCCGGGGAGCATCGCGACGCCGGACGCCAGTGCGGCCACGATCCCGATGACAGCCGAGGACACGTGCGCCCACAGCGCGCGGATGCGTCTCGCTTCCAGCACAGCCGTCGTCAAGAGCGAGGCGAGCCCCACGACGACGAGCGGCGCCAAGTCGCGCACCCAGCGCGCGTCCTGCACCGGGTAGGCCACCGCCAGCACGACGAACGCGGCCAGCGTGAGCGTGAGCCCTCGGCCCTGGATGTACCGGTCCCACAGCGAGACGGTATGCGTGCGAGCCGCTGTCGTCATACTCTCGCTTCCGCCTCCGCTCCCCTAGACGCCGGCCCCGGACCCTGCATACGCCAGTCGAGCCTCCGATCGATCTCGTCTCCCATATGCACGACGTAGGCCGCCTCGACGGACCCCGGCACGCGGTAGATTTCGCCGCTCTCCGGCGGGCTGCCCATAAAGCTTCCGCGTTCAACGATGATGGGCACGACGTTGGCCCCTGCTCCCTTGAGCAGCGACGCGGCCACCGCAATCTCGCTGACAGGCGCCGACGAGACGACCACGACGCTGGAGCCCGGCGTGATTTCGCTGGAGACCGTCGCCGCCGCGGAGCCGATCGTTCCGGCTTCGCCCGGCTGGACCAACGCGAGCACCTCGAGCGTACGGCCAATCTGGGCCATGCCAACGGCCGGCCGCACCGTCGTTCGCTCGTCGCCGCTCACCACGAGGCCCACGGTGCGGCCCGTCTCGAGGAATCGCCTCGCCACCGACGCCGCGATTGTGACGCTGTACTCCACCGTGCTCTCCGGGCCGTCGCCCGCCTGATAGCGCGCCGAGAGATCGAGCAGGACCCAGATGGCGTCGGCGGGGCCGGAGGGCTCGGGATCGAACTCCTTGACCATGAGCTTGCCGGCCTTCGCGGTGGCGAGCCAGTGGATGTGCGAGACAGCGTCGCCCTGCACGTATTCGCGCACCGAGGAGGCGACAGGGCTGGGCATGAACGTCCGCCCGTGGATCATGCCCTCCGTCCAGCCGCGACCGCTGGGCACGAAGAAGCCGGACAACTCGACGGTGGCAGGGTAGACCAGCTCGGTCTGCCGCTTGCCGAGGCGCAGAGACCGGTTGAAGAGACCCAGTGGGTCGCGGCTGGTTATCGTCAGCTCACCGAACTCGTAGAGGCCGCGCCGGTCGCAGTGCTTGGCGACTGTCCACGTCGTGCTGCTGTAGGGCCACAGCGTCAGGACCCGCCCGCTGGACCCGAACAACGGCGTCTCGTGGATGGTCTCGAGGAGCAGCTTGGGGAACCAGTGGAGGTTCTGGACAGTGATCTCCTCCTCTAGCGTGTCGCCCACCTGGAGGAACGGGGTAACGCGGCGGACCTCGCCTTGAATACGTCTGGTGGAAAAGGCGCTGCCCGCATAGCCCACGGCCGGCACGGCGAGGAGGGCGAAGAGGAGCGTATAGAAGACGGCAGAGGCGGTGGTGAAAGCCAGCAGCGTCAGCACGACTACCAGGAGCACCCACAGCGGCTTTGCGCCCACGCCACTCCCCCTCTAATAGGCTGCGTCTATTTCTGTCTAATCCTGGTGGCCGCGCTATCTCGTCGGGGAGCTCCCGGGCACCGGAACCTGCGCGAGCAGCTCGTCGATGGCGGCGGCAGCCGTCGCGCCCTGAATCCGGGCGGACGAGCTCATGATTACGCGGTGGCACAGCGTCGGCTGGACCAGCGCCTTGATGTCGTCGGGAAGCACGAAGTCTCGCCCGTCGAGCAACGCCCTCGCCTGCGACAGGCGGAACAACGCCAACGAGCCGCGTGGCGACGCCCCGAGGTAGAGGCCCGGGTGCGTCCGGGTGGCCGAGACGATGCTTACGATATAGTCACGGATAGCGTCCTCCACGTGGACGTGCTTGACCGTTTCTTGCAGCGCGCGCAGATCATCCTGGTCGATGACCTGCCGTACGGACTCGATAGGGTGCTCGTACCGCTGCGCTTCCAGGATGGCTATCTCGTGCTCGTGGTCCGGGTAGCCGAGCTGCAATCGTATGAGGAAGCGGTCGAGCTCCGTTTCGGGCAGCGGGAAGGTGCCCTCGTACTCGATCGGGTTCTGGGTCGCCATCACGATGAAAGGTTCAGGCATGCGATAGGTCACGCCGTCCACGGTGATCTGGTGCTCCTCCATGCACTCGAGCAATGCGGCCTGAGTCTTGGGGGATGCGCGGTTGATCTCATCGGCGAGCACGACTTGGGCCATGATTGGCCCCGGGCGGTACTGGAACTCCTCGGTCTTCTGGTTGTAGACCGACACGCCGGTGATGTCAGACGGCAGCAGGTCGGATGTGAACTGAATCCGGCGGAACGTGCCGCCGAGGGATTTCGCCAGACTGCGGGCAAGCATCGTCTTGCCGACGCCGGGCACGTCCTCGATGAGCAGGTGCCCTCGGCACATCAGCGCCATGACGGCGAGCCGCTGCCCCTCGGCCTTGCCGATGATCACCTTCTGCACACTGGCGAGAAGACGCTCCGCGATGTCCCGTGCCTCGGCAGCTGTTGCCGGCTTCTTTAGGGTTGCCACACGCTCGCTCCTGCCCTCGCATCCGGCGCCGCGCAAGCGCCACGGGCGGAGGGTTGCCCTCTGTACTGCGCGCTAGACGCAAATGAGCAGGGACGCGCCAAACGTCTATGCCCCATCGCTCCACTCCCTCGGCGATGGCGTAGATGTTATAGAGGCGGCGCGCCCACGGTCAAACGGCGGTCAGGCCGCTCGCCGGCGTCGAGCGAGGCGGCGCTCACCGGGAGATGCCGGTCACGGCTCGGATGGCTCGCCGGGCCAATCTCGTGCTGTGTCCTCCTGCCATCCGCCCTCGCCGATGAGAGGCACGAACCGGCAGGCGCCCAGCCAGCGCACCCGCGGGACTCCGCCGGTGTGGACCACGCGGGCTAGGCGCTGTTTCGCCGGCGTGCCCACCGGAATCACGAGTCTCCCGCCCACGCGGAGCTGGCCGAGCAGCGCGGGGGGGACCGAGGAGGCGGCGGCAGCCACGACGGCGCCGTCGTAGGGCGCGCCACGAGGCCAGCCGAGCTCGTCCCGCGCATCGAACACATCGACGTTGGCGTACCCCTCGGCTTGCAGCACGCGGCGGGCCCGCTCCGCCAGGGGATGGATGCGCTCCACGCTGACCACGCGGGCCGCGAGCAGCGACAGCAGCGCCGCCTGATACCCGCTGCCCGTGCCGATGTCCAGCACCGTGTCGTCCGGCCGGACGTCCAACGCCTCGAGCATCAAGGCGACCATCAGCGGCTGCGAGATGGTCTGGCCCTCGCCGATCGGCAGGGGCGTGTCGTCGTAGGCCCTCTCGACTAGGTCAGGCGGCACGAACGCTTCCCGCGGCGTCGACGCGATGGCGTCGAGGACTCGCCTGTCGCCGATTTCCCGGCGCAGGGATGCCAGCAGCCGTTGCTTGGGGCCGTTTGCGGCCATCGTCCCAATCCCAGCTCAATGACGCTGTCGCCGCACGCTCCGCGCCGACCATCGCCCAACGCTGTTCCCGCCACGGGTACGGCTGGCTCGACGGGAAGTACAAGTTTTGATAGAATTCTACAGGTTTGGTCGGGGCGTCACACCTCGAAGGCTAAAGAGCCGGAATGGGAGAGTTGCAGTCTTGGCGAACGGCGCGGATGAGACCGGCGACCCCACGTGGCTGACCCTTGGTCTGGCCCGGACGCTGCTGGGCATCAACCAAGCCACGTTGCGCCAGTGGGCCGACCACGGACTCGTCCGGGCTTTCAGGACGCCTGGCGGGCATCGGCGGTTCTCCGCCGAGGACATCGACGCGCTGATAGCGGAGGGTCAGCCGGAGGCGACCGCGGGCATGCATGTCCCGGGCGGCGCCGCCGCGCTCCCGCGCATCCGACGCCGAGTGAAGGGGTCCACCCAGCCCCACATCCCCGCCTGGATGGAACGGTTCGACCTCGAAGGCCTCGAACTCATGCGGGGTCTGGGCCGCGAGTTCCTGGAGCTGTGCACGGCCCACATCGAGCAGCCGTCGCGGCCCGGCGCAATCGATGAAGCGGCGGAGCTGGGCCGCAAGTACAGCCGCGAGATTGCGTCGCGCGGCGTCTTGCTGTGCGACGCACTGGAAGCGTTCATCTTCTTCAGAAACGCGACGATTGAGGCGATCAGGCCCGCGTTCGGCAAGCGCGGCGCCACGCCGGGCCAGGTCTCGACCGCGCTCGAGCACCTCAACCGCCTTACCGATCGAGTACTCATGAGCCTTGCCACCTGCTATCGCCAGGAGCCTCTCCCGTTGGCGCAGGCGGCAGGGAAGGGCAGCTAGGGGGACGCATGGCAACCCGGACCGCAGGCCGCTCCGGCCTGATCGATAGGCAGCTGCTGAACGCGGTGCAGTCGGATTTTCCCCTGTGCGATCGGCCGTTCCGCGAGCTAGGCGCGCGGATTGGCGTGACTGAGAGCGACGTCATCGCCCGCGTCGCGCGGCTCGAGAAGCACAACGTGATCCGGCAGATCGGCGCCATCTTCGACACGCGGCGGCTCGGCTACAAGACGACGCTTGCGGCGTTTCGCATGCGCCCGGGGACGCTCGAGAAGGCGGCGCGCGAGATCAATAAGCATCCCGGCGTGAGCCACAATTACGCTCGCAACGGGCACTACAACCTCTGGTTTACGATCGCTGTTCCTCCCCACGAGGACCTGAACGGGGTCGTCGACCGGCTCGCGCGGCGGACGGGAGCAGTGAGCGCCCGCATGATGCCGACAATCCGCTTCTTCAAGATCGGCGTGAACTTCGACATGGTCAAGAACGAGGGCGCGGCGTACGAGTACTTCTCGCCCGACGGGTACGGCAGCGGCGGTTCGGCGGCCGTGAAGAAGCCGGAGATCAGCAGCGATTGGAACGAGGCGGTCCCCATTTCGACGCGCGACATCGCGTTCATCCGCGAGCTCCAGGAGGACCTGCCGCTCATCCCCGAGCCCTTCGCCCCCATGGCAGAGCGCTTGGGCATGACGACAACCGAGCTGTTCGCATGGGCTGACGAAGCGCAGGAACGGCGGATTATGCGCCGGTTCAGCGCGGTGCTTCACCACCGCCGCGCCGGATTCCGCGCCAACGGCATGGCCGTCTGGAAGGTGCCCGAGGAGCGCGCCGACGAGGTCGGACTCAAGATGTCGGAGAGCCCGTGGGTGACGCATTGCTATCAGCGGCCCACGTTCCCCGACTGGCCGTACACCCACTTCACCATGATTCACGCAACCGAGCAGCAGCGGTGCGAGGAGGTGGCGGCCGACATCTCCGAAGCGACGGGCATCGACGAGTATCAGTTGCTCTACAGCACCCGCGAGTACAAGAAGACCCGCGTGCGGTACTTCGTTGAGGAGGAGTTCGAGCGCGAAGGGGCGCGTGAAGCGGGGAGCCTCGCGTGACGCGTTACTATCCGGCATACCTCGACCTGACGGGCAGGCGGTGCGTCGTCATCGGCGCAGGCGCCGTCGCTGAACGGAAGGTGCGACAGCTGCTTGCCTCGGAGGCCGACGTCACGGTAGTGAGCCCGGACGCCACCGGCGAGCTTGAGCAGATGGCAGCGGAGGGCGCTGTTCGGTGGGTCAGACGGGGTTACGCGCCGGGAGACCTCGCCGGCATGATGCTGGCGATCGCGGCGACGGACGACGAGACGGTCAACCGGCAGGTGCACACGGAGGCGGAGCGGGAAAAGACGCTGCTCAATGTTGTGGACGTGACGCCGCTGTGCGGGTTCATCGCTCCGTCGATCGTCGAGCGGGGCCCCGTAACAGTAGCCGTCTCGACCGCCGGGACCACTCCCTCGCTCGCCCGGAAGCTGCGTGAGCTCATGGACGACGCCGAGCATTGTGAGTGCCTCCGTTGGGCGGACGCCGTTGGCGTGCTGGGCGCGGTCCGTTCCGAGCTGAAGTCCCGCGGCGCCAGTGTTTCGGCGGACGCCTGGCAACTGGCGATGAACGAGGAGCTGCTCGAGCTGGTGAAGGCGGGCCGGGATAGCGAAGCACGCGAGCAACTG
This sequence comes from Dehalococcoidia bacterium, assembly GCA_965220205.1. Classification (GTDB taxonomy): domain Bacteria; phylum Chloroflexota; class Dehalococcoidia; order Lucifugimonadales; family Australimonadaceae. The sequence continues at coordinate 215,930 of OZ244812.1, forward strand.
CTGCGCTCGCTGCTGAGCGCTGTAGAGCACTGATGGGCGCATGGGCCGGCGCGCTGTCGCGTCCTCGGAACGCGAGAGGCGCGCGGCACACGCGTAAGGAGTAACGATTTGCGGATTCTGATGACGGGGCTGAGCCACCGAACGGCGCCCCTTGCGAAGCGTGAGGCGATGAGCCTAACGCGCGACGAGCACCCCGCCGCGCTCGATGAGTTGCAGCGCACGGCGGGGCGCGGCGTAATCCTCTCCACGTGCAACCGCACCGAGGTGTACACAGTCGCGCGCGACGCGGCACAGGGCAGGGCGGCGCTGGACCGGTTCCTCGAGTCGCAGTTCCACGTGGACTCGCTGGGCATCCGCCCCCACTTCTACGAACTGGAGCAGGACGAGGCGATCGAGCACTTGTTCCGAGTCGCGGCGGGACTCGACTCGCTGATCATTGGAGAGTCGGAGATACTGGGGCAAGTCCGCGATGCGTTCGGCATGGCGAGCAGGCATGGCGCGGCTCCCGGCGTGCTCGCGCACCTCTTTCACTCGGCGCTCCGCGCCGGCAAGCGGGCGCGCACCGAAACGGAGATCGGGCGAAACGCGCTCTCCGTAAGCCGGGCGTGCGTCGAGCTTTCGCGGCGAGTGCTGGGCGACCTGGCCGGTTGCCATGGGCTCATCGTAGGAGTGGGCGAGGCTTCGTGGCTGGCGGCACGGGCGCTGCGGGACTCCGGCGTCGCTACGATCACCATCGCCAACCGCACGCCGGAACATGCGCAGGAGCTCGCCGGCGACGTTGGCGCGCGCATCGCCGACCTCGGCAATCTGCGCGAGTTGCTCGCTGAGGCGGACATCGTGGTGAGCGCCACCGGGGCGCCCGATTTCGTCGTGGGCCGCAGCGAGCTGGAGGAGGCAGCGGCGCTCCGCCGTGGGGCTCCGCTCTTGCTGATCGACATGGCCTCGCCCAGGGACATCGAGCCGGGCGCTGCGTCGGTGGACGGCGTAGAACTCTACACACTCGACGACCTCGAGGCCATCGCCGAGGCGAACCGTCGCGAACGGGAGGCGGAAACCGTCCACGTCGAGCGCATCGTGCTCGAGGAGGCTGCGCGCTTCCGCCATTGGTGGGACGCCCGGGGCGTGACCCCGACGATCTCCGCTATGCGTCGCCGCGCGGAGAAGGTGCGCGCGGCCGAGGTCGCGCGCACCCTTGCGGGCGCAGGGGGGCTCTCGCCCGATCATGCGGAGAGGGTGGAGGCGATGTCCAAGGCGCTCGTGAAAAAGCTGCTCCACGCGCCCACTAAGGCGCTGCGCGACCGCAAGGACGAAGCGTTCACACAGTCGGCCCGTGAGCTCTTCTCGCTGGACGATGCGTAGTCGTCCGGCTGCTGCGCCCCGGAGACGGCCCTTGCCATGACGGGGCCAGTACGCGTCGGTACGAGGGGGAGCGGGCTTGCATTGTGGCAGACTGAGACGGTCGTCGCCGCGCTGCGCCAACTCGACCCATCCGCCGATTTCAGCATCGTAACGGTCCGCAGCGCAGGCGACGAGGACGCGGAGGCGCCGCTCTCGAGCTTGGGCTTCGGCGTGTTCACGGCGGCGATCGGTCGGGCGCTCGCCGAAGGAAGGGTCGATCTCGCGGTGCACAGCTTGAAGGACCTGCCGGTCCAGGCGGCGCCCGGGATGACCGCCGTCCCGGTCATGGAGCGCGAGGACCCGCGGGACGTGCTTGTCGACCGTTGGAGTAAGACGCTGCTCGACCTGCCCGCCGGCGCCCGCATCGGGTCCAGCAGCCCGCGCCGGACAGCGCAGCTCAGCTACGGCCGCAACGACGTGGTGTTCACGCCCATGCGTGGCAACGTGGAGACGAGGGTCCGCAAGGCCGGCGGCCCCGACTACGACGGCGCCGTCCTCGCGGCCGCGGGCGTGAAGCGGCTGGGACTCGAGCGCCACGTGAGCGAGTACCTCTCGCCCCGTGTCTGCGCCCCCGCTCCGGGACAGGGCGCGCTGGCAGTCGAGGTTCGCACGGACGATGCGGCGCTCTTGGCGCTCGTGCGCGGACTGGTGGACCCACCGACGGAGGCCGCCGTCGAGGCCGAGCGGGCGGTCCTCCGGGCGGTGGGGGGCGGCTGCCAGGTCCCCATCGGCGCTCTAGCGGAGGTGGAGGGCAGCGAGGTGCGGTTGTTCGCGACAGCGACCCCTCTTGACGGCTCGTACAGCTATCGCGTCGAGGTGGCGGGCGATGCAGCCGACCCGGAGGTCATAGGGCGCGCCGCCTACTATGCGCTCCTCGATCAGGGCGCCGGCGGTCTGCTCGCGGGAGCGGCGTCGTGACGGGCTCCGTCCCGCCCGGCAAGGTCTACTTGGTCGGCGCCGGGCCGGGCGATCCGGGGCTGATTACGGTGAAGGGCGCCGAGTGCCTGCGCCGCGCCGACGTGGTCGTCTACGACAGGCTCATCAGCCCCGAGTTGCTCGCGCTCGCCCCGCCCGAGGCCGAGCGTGTGTTCATGGGGAAGGAACCGGACACGCCGTCGGGCTTCCAGGACCAGATCAACGATACGCTCGTCAAGGCGGCTCTCGAGGGCAAGACGGTCGTCCGCCTCAAAGGAGGCGACCCGTTCGTGTTCGGGAGAGGCGGCGAGGAGGTCGACACGCTGGCCAAGGCCGGCGTGCCCTTCGATGTGGCGCCCGGGATTACGTCTGCGGTCGCGGTGCCGGCGTACGCGGGGATCCCCGTGACGCACCGCGGCGTCGCGACTGCGTTCACCGTGGTCAGCGGCAGTGAGGACCCGTCGAAACCTGAGCGCTCCATCGACTGGAGCAGCATGGCCAAGGCGCCGGGAACGCTGATTGTGTTGATGGGCTGGGGAACACTGCCGGCAATCGTGGACGCGCTGATCGACGGCGGGCGGAGTCCGGACACGCCGGCGGCGGTCACGCAGTGGGGCACGACGGCGCGGCAACGCACGGTGGAGGGCACGCTTGCCGACATCGTGGCCAAGGGCACAGACGCGGGGATCACGGCGCCCGTCGTCACCGTTATTGGCGAGGTGGCCGCGTTGAGGAGCGGGTTCCGGTGGTTCGACGCGTCGCCGCTGTTCGGCATGCGCGTGCTCGTGACACGCTCGCGCCAGCAGGCAGGCTCGACGAGCCGGCTGCTCGCTGCGCAGGGCGCTGCGCCCGTGGAGCTGCCCACGATTGAGATTGCCGGCCTCGAGGACTATGCGGAGCTCGATGCGGCTGTGGCCCGCTTGGGCGCCTATGCCTGGGTCGTCTTCACAAGCGTCAACGGCGTCGATGCCGTGTTCGACCGGCTCAGGGCCGCGCGCAAGGACACACGCGCGTTTGGCGGCGCCCAGGTGTGCGCCATCGGTCCCGCGACGGCGGCGGCACTGGCGAGCCGTGGCATCGCGGCCGACTTCGTGCCGCCCACCTACACGACCGAGTCGATCGCTGAAGGCTTCCGCGGGACCGGGATACGGGGGGCGCGCGTACTGACGCCGCGGGCGGATATCGCGCCCGCTACGCTGTCCGATGCCCTGCGAGGTCTCGGCGCGGAGTTGGACGAGGTCGTCGCTTACCGTACGCTGGTCCCACGAAACGCCGCCGCGCGGGCGGCGGAGCTCCTCGGCGGCGGCTTGGATGCTGCGGTGTTCACGAGCTCTTCGACCGTGCGGAACCTCGTCGAACTGATTGGCGGCAGGCTGGAGCTGCTGAGCGGCGTCCGGGTCGTCTCCATCGGTCCGGTGACGAGCAGGACAGCCCGTGAGCTGGGCGTCGCGGTGGACGTTGAGGCGGTCGAGCACACGGTCCCCGGCGTCGTGGATGCGCTCGTGCGCGCGGCGCCGAGCTGGCGTCCGGAATTCGCCGGACATCGGAAGGAGTGAGGTGGGCAAGGTGCTGAGCGAACGTTCAATCCAGAGTTCGGTCCAGGGACGACCAGGGGGGTTCCCGGCGGTGCGTCTGCGCCGCCTGCGCCGCACCGACCGGCTGCGGACGATGGTGCGTGAGACGTCGCTCTCTTCCACCGACTTCATCTACCCGCTGTTCGTGACGGAGGGCCATGGCGTTCGCTCCCCCATCGGCCCGATGCCCGGCCAGTTCCAGCTCTCGATCGACTACCTCGTCGAGGAGGTCGTCGAGGCCGGCGAGTTGGGGATACCGTCCGTGTTGCTGTTCGGCGTTCCCGAGCACAAGGATGCGGAGGGCGCCGGGGCCTACCAGCTCGACGGCGTCGTGCAGCGGGCGGTCGCGGCGATCAAGGAAGCGTCGCCGGAGACCGTCGTCATCACAGACGTGTGCCTGTGCGAGTACACGGACCATGGCCATTGCGGCGTGCTGACCGGCGACGGCGTCGTGAACAACGACGCCACGCTCGAGCTGCTCGCGCGGTCTGCGGTCTCGCAAGCGGCGGCGGGCGCTGACATCGTCGCGCCGTCGGCGATGATGGATGGTCAGATTACGGCGCTGCGGTCGGCGCTCGACGCGGCGGCCATGCCGGATGTGCCAATCATGGCTTACGCTTCGAAGTTCAGCTCCGCCTTCTACGGTCCATTCCGGGTCGCGGCCGGATCGGCTCCTCGCTCGGGCGACAGGAAGTCGTACCAGATGGACGGCGCCAACGGCCGTGAAGCGCTCCGCGAGCTCGAGCAGGACGCGCTCGAAGGGGCCGATCTCCTCATGGTTAAACCGGCGCTTGCCTACCTCGACGTGCTGACCAAGGCGAGAGACCGTTTCGACTTGCCCCTCGTTGCGTACAACGTATCCGGAGAGTACGCCATGCTGAAGGCCGCCGCCGCGAATGGATGGCTCGACGAGCAGCCCGCGATGTTGGAGATGCTTACGAGCATTAAGCGAGCGGGCGCGGACCTCATCATCACCTACTTCGCGAAGGATGCAGCCCTCCTGCTGCGAGGGGGGATGTGACGTCGTGTCGTTCGTAGGGAAGTCGCATCGCATAGCTCCTGTGGAAGTCTTGGACCGCATAGGAGAACTCGGTGGGAACTGACCCCGACGCGCGCGAGTACGTGATTAAGTCGCTGCGGAGCCGAGGCGCGAGCCTGTTCGTGCCGGTGGTCGGCGCGGACGACGTGGACCTAGCGGTGCGCGGGGGGGACGGGCAGTATGTCGAGGTGCGGGTTATGTCGCCGGAACCCGACGCGCCGGGCCGGTTCCGAGTGGGACGCTTCAGGCCCAAGGCGTACGTCTTCTTCGTCTGCGTAGCCTCGCCGAGCGGCGCGTCGCCGGAGGCGTGGGTGTTTCCTTCGGGCATCTTCGAACGGTTCGCCGGCGGCGCGCCGTTGGCGGAGAGTCGCATGCTCGACCTGGACACTACGGAAGACGAGCCCTTGCGCGAGCGATTGAGCGTCTACCGGGAGCGGTGGGCCCTCATCGCCGACTACGCAAGGTACCGCTCGACGTTGTCGGATCCTGTCGCGTTGCGCATGATGATTGCGATGAGCGGATAGCGGCGTGGACCACTCGCGCTCCCAAGAGCTCTTCGCGCGCTCCCAGCAGCTGCTCCCCGGCGGCGTGAACAGCCCCGTGCGGTCGTTCGGCGCGGTGGGCGGCTCGCCCCCGTTCATCGTTCGGGGCGAGGGCCCCCGCATCTGGGACGTCGACGGCAACTCGTATCTGGACTTCGTCTGCTCGTGGGGACCGCTGGCGCTCGGACACGCTCACCCGGCGGTCGTCGCGGCGGTGCGCGAGGCCGTGGCGGACGGGACCAGCTTCGGCGCGGCGACGGAAGGAGAGCTCGCGCTCGCCGAGCTGATCGCAGGCGCCATGCCCTCGGTGCGTATGCTGCGGTTAGTGAGCTCCGGCACGGAGGCGGCGATGAGCGCGGTCCGCGTCGCGCGCGCCTTCACCGGCCGGCCCAAGATTCTCAAGTTCGAGGGCAACTACCATGGGCACGCCGACGGCTTGCTGGTGCGGGCCGGTTCCGGCGCCGCGACCCACGGCGTGCCCACGAGCGCCGGTGTGCCCAACAGCTACGCCGCCGAGACGCTGGTCGCCGAGTACAACCAGCTCGACTCGGTCGCCGAACTGCTGGACGCGCACGCCAATCAGGTGGCGGCGATTATCGTCGAGCCGGTGGCGGCCAACATGGGCGTGGTCCCGCCGGCCCCGGGGTTCCTCGCGGGACTGCGCAGGCTCGCCGACGACAACGGCGCGTTGCTCATCTTCGACGAGGTGATCACGGGCTTCCGCGTCGCCTATGGCGGCGCGCAGGCGCTGTACGGGGTCACGCCCGACCTGACGTGTCTGGGCAAGATCATCGGCGGCGGCCTCCCCGTGGGCGCGTACGGCGGGCGCGAGGAGGTGATGCGGATGGTGTCGCCGCTCGGGCCCGCCTACCAAGCAGGGACGCTGTCGGGCAATCCGCTGGCGGTGGCCGCGGGCCGCGCGTGCCTGACCACACTGGCCGGGCCCGGCGTTTACGAGCGCCTCGACGGCTTGGGGATGGCGATGGAAGCGGGGCTGCGCGCGGCCGCCGACGCGACGGGGACGCCGCTCGCCGTCAACCGCGTTGGCTCGGCGCTAACGGCGTTCTTCACGGATGGGCCGGTGTCGACGTGGCAGGAAGCCGCGGCCTCCGACGCGGAGCGGTTCGGCGCGTACTTCCACGGGATGTTGGAGCGCGGCGTGTACATGGCGCCGTCCCAATTCGAGGCGGCGTTCGTGTCGCTGGCGCACACGGCGGAGGACATTGAGTGGGTGTCAGCCCAGGCGCGCGAGGCAATGGCCGCGCTATGAGGAGTACGAACCCGTTCAAGACGGTCGCGAACCGGCCGCGAGCCGGTTGCGTTTCGCGGCAGGGCGCAGCTATATTGCCGACTAGCTAGCATCCGTGTACGCAGATATCTGGAAGTCAGCGCAACAGCGCCCGTGAAGACACGAACCATCGCAACCCTCGTCCTCACGGGAGCAGTGATTGTACTGAGCATCTTGGCAGGGTGCCGCTCTGGGCCAGCGCCAACGCCAGCCACTGCGACCGGCGGCGTGCTGGCCGTGGATATGCGAAACTACGTCTTCGAGCCGGGCGCGCTGCGGTTCGAGGTAGGCGATGCCGTAGAGTTCCGGTTGCTTTCCGTAGACGAAGCGCATACGTTCACTGTGAACGACCTAGGGATTAACTGGATCGTACCGAAAGAGGAGGCGCCGCAGGCGCAGACATTCACGTTCGACAGAGCTGGGACGTTCAAACTCATCTGCATCATCCCCGGGCACGAGGGCTCGGGCATGGTGGGCACGATCACCGTCGTGGAGTAAGCTCACGCAGAACTGCCGAAAGGAGCAAGGTATGGACGAAAGTATCTGGGAGATCTACTACGACCTGACTCGCTATGGCCACATCTTCAGCGGCATCCTCTGGATAGGCATCCTGTACTTCTACAACTTCATACAGGCGATCGCGCTGCCGCGCATGGCGCCAGAAGGCAGGCCCCACTATCAGACGTCCATCCTCCCGTTCTCGCTGAACGTCTTCCGGTGGGCGGCGCTCTCGACGTTGGTCTTCGGCCTGCTCTACATCATCGGCCAGGAGATCGACAGGGCGGACCTGGGCTTGGGCTCCTACCTTATCGAGACCGACGCAGGGAACTCGATCCTCATCGGCGGAATCTTGGGCATCATCATGGCGTACAACGTCTGGTTCATCATCTGGCCGAACCAGCAGAAGATCATCGCCGCGGTGAAGGACACGATGGCGAACGGAACGGCTGCGCCCGCGGACCAACCCAAGTGGGGGCGCACCGCGCTGCTGGCATCCCGCACCAACACCATGCTCTCCATTCCCATGCTCTTCTTCATGGTCGCGGCACGGAACCTGCCCAGCCTTTGGAATTAGCCGGCCAGGCCGCCGGAAAGCGAGGAGATAGACATGAAGAACCCGCTCTTGTCCGTCAAGGGAACGTTGACGTCCGGCGTCATCATCACCATCGTATTGGTCTTGGCTGTCCGCGCCTACGTGGTGTGGGTCCTGTAGATCCAGCCCGGCGATAGTCGTCGCACAGAAAAGAGGGAGCCGCGTTCGCGGCTCCCTCTTTGGGTTCCGGGCCTAGAGCACGCTAGGAGCGCGCGAGCAGCCGTTCCCTGATTGAAGCGTCCGAGGCCAGGTCCACGGCCGTCCAGGCAAGCGCAAGGGCGCCGTCGTACAGCGCCTGGTCGGCTGCAGGCGCTGCGCATGCGGCCGCGAACTCGGGTTGGTGGTTCACGGCGGGCAGCGACGATATGCCGATGGCCGGGTGGATCGACGGAATGACCAGCGACACGTTGCCCATGTCGGTGGAGACCGGCGTGGCGGGCGACGGTTCCCCGGGCGCGGGAAAACGGCGGCCCAACGCCTCGGCGTTGCGCTGGTAGAGGTCCACCATTGCGGCGTCGTCCTGCATCTGAGCGAAGGGCTTGTCGCCGCCCACGACATCGAGGGCAGACCCCGTCGCAAGAGCGCCGGCCTCGAAGCAGCGGAGCACACGCTGGTAGACCTCGTCGAGCTCGCTCAGCGTCCGGGCACGGACGGCGAATTCGCCAGACGTATGGGCGGGGATGATGTTGAAGGCGTCGCCGCCTCTCGTCACAATGCCGTGGACGCGGTCGGTGGGGCGCAGGTGCTGGCGCAGCAAGCCGATCGACGTCTGGGCGATCGTCAGGGCGTCGGCGGCGTTGATGCCCTGGTCCGGGAAGCCGGAGGCGTGGGCCGCCTTGCCCGTGTAGCGCACCTCGAAGAACGACGCTGCGACGATGGCCCACGCCGCCACGTCCCATGGCGCAGGGTGCGCCATCATCGCCGCATGAACGCCGTCGAACCCGCCGCGGTCGAGGAGCACGACCTTGCCGCCCGTGCGCAGCACTTCCTCGGCTGGGGTGCCGATGACGCTGACAGTCAGGCCGGCGTCGTCGGCGACGGCGGCAACCGCGAGAGCCGCCCCCACGGCCGTCGCCGCGATGACGTTGTGTCCGCAGGCGTGGCCGATGCCGGGGAGCGCGTCGTACTCAGCGCAGACGGCGACGTGCAGCGGGCCCGAGCCGGCGGTGGCCTTGAATGCAGTCGGCATGCCGCAATAGCCGCGCTCGACCGCGAACCCCGCCTGGTTCAGCGCGTCGGCGAGCCAGAGCGAGGCCCGTTCCTCCTCGTAGCCCACCTCAGGGTAGCCGTGGATGCGGTGGCTCAGGTCGACGAGACCGGGGAGCGCGCCGTCCAACCGCGCTCGGACGGCCTCCTTGGCGCTGGCCATGCGCGCCTCCTGCTGGCTGCGCTGCGTCAAGCCGCGCTACTCCGACTCGCCGCTGTACAGCAGCTGGAGCCGGTGGCCGTCCGGGTCGTCGAAGTAGATACAAGTGTCGTCGCCGGTCCTGCCGGTTACGGTCAACCCCTCCTCTTCGAGTCGTGCGCGCGTCTCGCTGTAGGAGGCGGGCTCCATGAGGAGCGCCATATGGTTGAGCTCCCGCGACGCGGTCACGTCGACGCCGCGGCTCTTGGCGTCGAACAGCGCGATCTGGCAAGTCGGCCCGCAGTGCAGAAAGCTCTGCCACTGAGATTCATGGGCGACCGTCATGCCGAGGACGTCCATATAGAACCGCTTGGACCGCTCGAGGTCGTTGACCCAGAGCACGACGTGGTCGATGCCGGTGGTCCTGATCCGCAGTTGCGATTGCACCATGTCTTGCCTCCTACGGTGTGCGCTTGGGTGTGCGCCATTGTCCACGGTTGCCGTACCGATTCGAGGCAAGTATAGGCCTGCCGGGGGCGGTTTGACACAGCCAAGCTAGAGCCCGAGGCCCTTCTCCTTGAGGCTCACGAAGCCGTCGCGCCCGACGACGACATGGTCCAGCAGTTGGATGTCCAGCGCCTTGCCTGCCTTGGCGAGCTCCCGGGTTACGGCGACGTCCTCGTTGCTTGGCGTTGGGTCGCCTGACGGGTGGTTGTGGACGGCGATGACGCCTGGGCAGTTCTGTCGCACCGCCTCCCGGAACACCTCCGCCGTGCGGATAGTCGTAGAGTTGACGCTGCCGACGAAGACATCGGGCATGGCCATGACCTGATTCTTGGTGTTCAGCACGAGGACGCGGAAGTGCTCTTGGTCGAACGGCGCCATCTCCGCCTGCACGAGCGCGGCGACGTCCTCCGGAGCGCCGATGGTCGGCCGCGCGGACCCTCGCGACATGGTGACGCGCTTGCCGAGTTCGAGGGCCGCCAGGAGCTGGGAGGCCTTGGCCTGTCCCAGGCCGTGCAGGCCGCACAGGTCGTCGAACCGAGCTCGTGCCAGTCCTTCGAGACCCCCGAACTCGGATATGGCGCGCGCCGCGAGCGCGAGGGCGTTCTCGGAGGCCGTGCCGGTGCGCAACAGGATAGCGAGGAGCTCGGCGTTGCCGAGCGCTGCCGCGCCCGAGTCCCGCAAACGCTCGCGGGGGCGGTCGGCGCCGGGCATGTCTCTGATCATGAGGCGATAGTCGGGGTCGCGCAGGCGTCGTGTCTGCATGGGGTCCGTGGCTGTGCGAGGCGCTGTGTGCTCCATGTGGGCATCATGACGGCGCGCCTGCGGCCGCGCCAGTGGCCGGTGTCGTACGCTATGTGTCCAGTCCTAGGACGTAGACCGGGCGTAGTAGACCAAAGGAGTGGGAGAGTGGCGCGTGAACCCGAGGGCGAACGGGGCCACTGGCGTGGCGTTCGGCGCGAACGTCCGGAGCACGCTGTGGCGCCGGGACCCGGTCAGGAGTCGGTCTGGGACTATCCGCGCCCGCCCGTGGTCGAGCCGACCCGCCGCCGTCTGCGCGTCGAGTACGCCGGCATCGTCGTGGCGGAGACGGTCCGGGGACTGCGGGTCCTCGAGACGTCGAGCCCGCCGGTCTACTACTTTCCGGCCGCCGACACGCGCACGCAATTCCTGTGGCGGATGACGAGCCAGACGTGGTGCGAGTGGAAGGGCCTCGCCACCTATTGGAGCATCGCGGTCCGCGGCAGGGAGCAGGAAGCGGCCGCCTGGTCCTACGAAGCGCCCGAGCCGGGGTACGAAGCCCTGCTCGGGCGCCTGGCGTTCTATGCCGGGCGAGTGGACGCGTGCTACGTCGACGGCGAACGGGCCGAGCCGCAGCCGGGCGACTACTACGGCGGGTGGGTGACCCGCGACGTCGTGGGTCCGTTCGAGGACGGACTGGGCCCGGAGCGCCAGCGGCAGCCCGAGTCCAGCTAGGGAATCTCTGAACAAGTCTATAGGTTGAGGCAGTATCCTGGCAGTCACCCAGTGGCGCCAGGGAGTGAAGCGATGATGGACCAACCGACCTTTGCAGACGTGGACTACGAGAGCAAGAAGCGCAAGACCCGCAAGGAGCGATTTCTCGAACGCATGGGCGGGCTGATCCCCTGGGAACGGCTGGAAGGGCGCATCCGTCCCTTCTACCCCACGGCGGGCCGGGGACGCCATCCGTATGCCCTGTCGGCGATGCTGCGGATTCACTGCGTGCAGCTGTTCTACAACCTCAGCGACCCCGGCATGGAGGACCTGCTGTACGACGTGGAGTCGGTGCGGCGGTTCGTGGGCTTGAAGCTGTCGGAGCCGCTGCCGGACGAGACCACCATCCTGAACTTCCGTCATCTGTTGGAGGAGCACGAACTGGGGGAGGGACTGTTCGCGGAGATCAAAGGGCATCTGGCGTCCCAGGGACTCCTGCTCCAGGAAGGGACGATCATGGACGCGAGCATCATCGAGGCGCCGTCGTCGACGAAGAATCGAGCGGGTGCGCGAGACCCGGAGATGCACCAAGTGAAGAAGGGGAACAGGTGGCATTTCGGGATGAAGGTGCACATCGGGGTGGACGCGGAGACGGGGGTGGTGCACAGCGTCGCGACGACGCCGGCCAATGTGAACGACGTGACGGAAGCGCACCGGTTGCTGCACGGCGGCGAGTCGCAGGTGTGGGGCGATGCCGGGTATCAGGGAGTCCAGAAGCGGGCGGAGCATCGGGGGCTGGAGGTGGAGTGGCAGGTGGCGATGCGGCCGGGCCAACGTCGGCAGTTGGAGCCGGGAAGCCCTGAGGCGTTGGCGGAGAAGGGCAAGGCGTCGGTCCGGGCGAAGGTGGAGCATCCGTTCCTGTACGTCAAACGGCACTTTGGCTACGCCAAGGTCCGCTACCGGGGGCTGGCCAAGAACACGCAACGGCTGATGGTGCTGCTGGGGCTGGCGAACCTGATGAGAGCCCAGCGGTGCTTGGCGGCATGACGGAGGCGCAGTGGGTTCAGATCGGGGTTGGGAGCAGGGAATCCGCCCCAGCAGGGTCGGTAGAAGACCCCCAACAGCCCCGTTCACGGCACCAGCAGAGGGCTGCGAATCGCTGAAGAGCCCCCCACCAACACCACTCGGCCGACAGTGAGTTGTTCAGAGGTTCCCTAGGCGACGGCTGCCGTCGCTCCCGTCTCGTCGAGCTTGGCCTTCGTCTCTTCCGCCTCCTGCTTGGAGACGTTCTCGCGGATGGCCACGGGTGCCGACTCGACGAGTTCCTTGGCCTCGCGCAGGCCTAGGTTCGTGAGCTCGCGCACCGCCTTGATCACGTTGATCTTGTTCGGCCCAATCTCCTTGAGGCTGACCGTGAACTCGGTCTGCTCCTCCTCGGGAGGGGCGGCTTCGGCCGCGGCAGGCGCCGCGAAGGCCATCGGGGCCGCCGCGCTGACGCCGAACTCCTCTTCAAGCGCCTTCACGAGGTCCGCGAGCTCCAACACGGAAAGGGACTTGATCGATTCAAGGAGCTCTTCCTTCGTTGCCATGTGGTCCTCCTGATGCTGGGCCTCCGTCGGCGCGGAGGCTCTCCTGAGCTTGTCCTTGCTTCTATCCGGCGCGTATCCAGCGGCGCCTACGCCGCCGCCTCCAGCTGCTCGGCTCGACGCTTCAGCACCGTTGCGAGTCCGCGGACGGGTCCGCTGAGCACCGTCACGAGGCCCGTGATCGGCGCGTTCATCTGCCCGAGGAGCTTGGCCAACAGCTGGTCCCTTGGCGGCAGCGCCGCGAGCGCGGTCACCTGCTGCGCGGTGATCGGCGCGCCGTCCATCACACCCTGGCGGATGCGGAGCTGCGAGCGGGTCTGCCGCGCGAATTCGTCGAGCGCCTTCGCCGCGTCGACGGGCTCGCCATAGCCGAACGCCAGCCCCGTGGAGCCATCGATGATGCCGCGGAACGCCTCGACGCCGGTGGCGTCGGCGGCGATGGCGGCGATGCGGTTCTTCACGACGCGGTACTCGACATCGCGCGCCCGCAGCTGCCGTCGCATCTCGGTGATCTGATTCACGTTGAGCCCGGTGAAATCGGTCGCGATCACGATCGTCGAGCGCGCGAACTTCCCGGCCAGCTCCTCTACTGTCTGTCTCTTCGCCTCGGTCGGCATGTCGCTCCTCTGACTACCTCTCTCGCATCAAGAAACTCTCGCATCAAAAAACCCGCGTTTCCGAAGACGCGGGTCGCACGTTGAGCCGGATGGCTTGGAGTGCGCCTCGGCGGGCTGGCGGCTTAGGCCCCGCTCGTGCGGCGGGACGCCCGCTGTCTTCGGCGGCTATGCGGTTGTGTCTGCTAGTTTCGTCTACTCGACCTTCATCGTCAACGTAGCCGCCAAGTCCATCGGGACGCTGGGGCCCATGCTGGAAGTGAGGTGGACAGTCTTGATGAACTGGCCCTTGACCCCTGCGGGGCGCAGCCGGTTGATGGTGTCGACGACTGCCGCCAGGTTCTGCACGAGGCGTTCGTCCTCGAAGCTGACCTTCCCCAACGGCGCGTGGATGATGGCGGTGCGGTCCATCCGCAACTCGATGCGTCCCTTCTTCGCCTCCTGAACGGCGCCGGGGATGTCTTCTTGCTGGACGACGGTGCCGGTGCGCGGGTTGGGCATCAGGCCGCGTCGGCCGAGGAGCCTGCCGAGCCTGCCGATGCGCCCCATCAGGTCGGGGGTGGCGATGGCCACGTCGAACTCCATGAACCCGCCCTCGATGCGCTCGACGAGATCGTCGCCGCCGACCACCTCGGCCCCTGCCTCGTTGGCCAACCGGACGCCCTCGCCGACGGCGAAGACGGCGACGCGCACGGGTTTGCCGAGCCCCGCTGGGAGGTTGGCGACGCCGCGCAACTGCTGGTCGGCGTGCCGTGGGTCGGCGTTGGTCCGCAGGTGGAGCTCGACCGTTTCATCGAAGTTGGCGGTGGCCGCCTGCTTCACGAGCTCCACCGCCTCGGCGGGCGTGTACTTGCGGTCCCGATCGACGAGGGTCGCTGTTTCCCTGTGTCGCTTGCTGTGTTTTGTAGCCATGACGATCAGTCCTCTACGACGTCGACGCCCATGCTCCGGGCGGTTCCCTCGATGATGCGCATCGCTGCCTCGACCGAGGCGGCGCTCAGGTCCTTCTGTTTGGTCTCCGCAATCTCGCGCAGCGAGGAGCGGGAGAGCGCGCCGACCTTGTCGTGCAGCGCGCGGTCGCTGCCCTTCGCGATGCCCAGCGACTTGCGGATCAACTCGGGCGCTGGGGGCGTCTTGGTCACGAATGTGAACGAGGTGTCCTCGAACACGGTGATCTCGGCGGGGATGATCGTCCCCGCCTGGTTCGCGGTCCGAGCGTTGTACTCTTTCACGAACTGCATGATGTTGATGCCGTGCTGGCTCAGTGCGGGGCCGACCGGGGGGGCCGGAGTCGCGGAACCAGCGGGCAGTTGGAGTTTGAGGACCGCCCGGACACGCTTCGCCATGGACTATGCCTTCTCCACCTGCAGGAAGTCGAGCTCGACGGGGGTCTCGCGTCCGAAGAAGGAGACGAGCACCCGCACCTTCCCCTTGTCTTGATCGACGGCGTCGATGGCGCCCATAAACTCGGCGAAGGGCCCGCCGATGATGCGGACCATCTCGCCGACGCTCAGCCCTACCTTGATGCGCGGAGTGGGCGAGATCATCCGGTTCATGATGAGGTCGACCTCGCGCGGTTCGAGGGGCACCGGCTTTGGCCGCCGCTCCCGCTCGTCCTCCGCCGAGACGAACCCCGTTACGCCGGGGGTATTGCGCACGACGTACCAGCTCTGGTCGTCCATGGTCATCAGCACCAGGATGTAGCCGGGGAAAATCTTGCGCTGGACCGGCTTGCGCTTGCCGTCCTTGATCTCGATCTCGTCCTCGGTCGGGACGACGACCCGGTAGATCTTGTCCTTGGCGTCCATGGACTCGATCCGCATTTCCAGGTTGCGCTTGACCCGGTCCTCCTGGCCCGAATAGGTGTGGACGATGTACCAGTTGGCCGGGAAGTCTGTGACGGTCTGGTCGGTCATGCTCGTGCCGCTGCTGCCTTGCTCGCCCGGCTGCCCCGGCGCGGCTCCATGTGACTACTGCCTTGCACGCCCCGGCGCCGCCGGGGCGTGGCGACTGACTGCTAACGGGACTCGTCGAGGAATAGGCGGTCGACGATCTCGGCGAACGCGAAGTCCCATATGCCCAGGAAGACTCCCATCGCAATCGAAACGACGATGACCAGTCCTGCCAGCCGGAGCGCCGTGTCGCGGGTGGGCCAAGTGACCTTGGTCAGTTCGCCGTAGACCTCGCCGATGATGGCAAGCCGGCCGCGCCTGCGGACCTGGCCCTCGTCCATCATCGACCGCAGGTTCCCGCCGCGTGCGGCCATGGCTAGCGCACCTCACGATGCGCCGTGTGCTTCCGGCAGCGTGGACAGAACTTGTTCAACTCCAACCGGTTCGGGTCGTTGCGCCGGTTCTTCTCGCTGTGGTAGGTCCGCTCGCGGCAGTCGCTGCACGCGAGGTTGATCAGGACCCGGGCATCGCCCCGTTTCTTGGCCACGTGGACTCCTATTCGACCTGCGTAATCACGCCGGCGCCGACGGTGCGGCCGCCCTCGCGGATCGCGAACCGCAGGCCGGGCTCCATTGCCATCGGGTTGATCAGCTTGATGTGCATCTTCGTGTTGTCGCCGGGCATCACCATCTCGACGCCTTCCGGCAGGCCGATTTCGCCGGTGACGTCCGAAGTCCTGATGTAGAACTGGGGCTTGTAGCCGGGGAAGAACGGCGTATGCCTGCCGCCCTCGTCCTTGCTCAGCACGTAGACCTCCGCCTCGGCCTCGGCCAGGGGCTTGATGCTCGTGGGCTTGGCGAGCACCTGACCGCGCTCGACGTCGGCGCGCTCCACTCCCCGCAGCAGCGTGCCGACCGCATCGCCGGGCTCCGCCTCGTCCAGCAGCTTGTGGAACATCTCGACGCCGGTGACGACGGTTTTGCGCGTGTTCTTGATGCCCACGATCTCAACCTCGTCGCCGGGCTTGACGACGCCGCGCTCGATGCGGCCCGTCACGACAGTGCCGCGACCCTTGATGGAGAAAACGTCCTCCACGGGCATGAGGAACGGCTGGTCGCGGGGGCGGTCGGGGATCGGGATGTACTCGTCGAGAGCGTTCATCAGGTCCATGACCGCCTGGTTCTCGGGGGCGTCGGCCGGCCCATCGGACTCCAGCGACTGGAGCGCGCTCACGCGGACGATCGGCGTGTCGTCGCCGGGGAAGTCGTACTTGTTGAGCAGGTCGCGGACCTCGAGCTCGACGAGCTCGAGGAGCTCCTCGTCGTCCATCATGTCGACCTTGTTGAGGGCGACGATGATCTTCGGGACGTTCACCTGGCGGGCCAGCAGGATGTGCTCGCGAGTCTGCGGCATTGGCCCGTCGGGCGCGCTGACGACCAGAATCGCGCCGTCCATCTGGGCGGCGCCGGTGATCATGTTCTTGATGTAGTCGGCGTGGCCGGGGCAGTCGACGTGGGCGTAGTGGCGGGTTGCCGTCTCATATTCCACGTGGGCGATGTTGATCGTCACGCCTCGCGCCTTCTCTTCGGGAGCGCTGTCGATCGAATCGAACGCACGGAACGCTCCGCCCGTGCCCGCCTTGGCCAGCACCTTGGTGATCGCCGCGGTCAAGGTGGTCTTGCCGTGGTCGACGTGGCCGATGGTGCCGACGTTCAAGTGGGGCTTGGTCCGCTCAAACTTCTGCTTGGCCATGGATAACTCGTCCTCCGCATCATCTATGTCGTCTGTGTCGTCGTTGTGTCGGGGCCCAGTCCGGTGGATGGAGCCCACAATCGGACTTGAACCGATGACCTCGTTCTTACCAAGAACGTGCTCTACCGTCTGAGCTATGTGGGCAATGGTCCCTGAGGCGAGCATTCACCCGGCGGATCAGTGGTGGAGGGAGCAGGATTCGAACCTGCGTAGCCCGTCGGGCGTCAGATTTACAGTCTGATGGATTTAGCCGCTCTCCCATCCCTCCAAGCTGGGCGACCGCCGGCCAACAGGGCCAACGGTCAGTCTAGCACAGCGTCGCGCCATACTCCCACGCGATCTCATACACTACGTCCCGCCTGGGACCGCGCGCCGGTGTGCTGGAGCCCGAGGAGGGAATCGAACCCACAGCCTGCCGATTACAAATCGGCTGCGCTACCGTTGCGCCACTCGGGCCACGACTGCGGTCCGCCCAAACCGAAAAGGACGGCCCCTTGGCCCGCCCACTAACAGTATAGAGATGCTCCTCTGCGCGCGTCAATGACTTTCCAACCGCCGATGCGCCCGTCCCCTCTCCAGGCCTTCCCTAGGCAACCTCAAAATCTGGAAATCCAGATTTCTCAGATCGTAGACTCGCGCAGTCCACTGGTGGGACACTTGCAGCGTCGTCAGCCCCGCAGAGGACGTGCGTGGCGGCGTTACGCTTGATCAGCGCAGGTGACATCATGCGGCCAGGCTTCGTCTTCGTGGGCCTCTTCGCGGCGCTGATCACGACCTACGTGCTGTTGGAGGGGAGGGTCGGCTCCTGGATGACGTTCACCCTGCAGGCGGTGATCGTCATCGTCCTGTTGGCGGCGGCGACCTGGTTCCGCCGCCGGCGGGCCGCTCAGAGGGGCCGCCGCGTCCGCCGAAGCGCGGGCCAAGACGGAGCGCGTCCCCTGAACGGGCCGCCTACGATGAGGGGCCCGGGCACTCGGAGCTGAGACTCGCCGTCTCCGGCCGCCACTAGCGCGTCGTCAGAACGCGCTCCCTTCGAAATCAACCTCAGAAGTCGACGTTTAGCGTCGAGACTGCGCCTGCCTCGATGTCGACCACGCGCACAGCATGGTTGTTCGTGTCGGCCACGTAGATGCGGCCGTTCGCGACGCTCAGCCCCCCCGGCTCATAGAACGCCGCCGCCGCGGGTTGACCGTCGACGTGCGCCCCGGCCCCGCTGCCTGCGACCGTCGTCACGATCGGGTCCTCGACGGCTATGCGCTTGATCTTGTTGTTGTAGGTATCCGCTACGTAGAGGAAACCACCGTCGTAGTCGACGCCCAAGGGGTGTTGGAGGCGGGCCTGAGTCCCGTCGCCGTCGGCGTCGCCGAAGTCGAACAGGCCGGCGCCGACGAGCGTGGCGACGTGGTGGGTCGTACGCAGGTCGGCGGAGCGGATCGAGCTCGTCTCGCTGTCGGCGAAATACAGCACGTCGTCCTCGTCGGCCGCGATGCCGCTGGGCTGGGCGAGCGCCGCCTCTTCGGGCGGGCCGTCGACGAGGCCCTCCGCGCCCGTCCCGGCAATGGCCTGGAGGACGTTGGTGTCGAGATTCACTGCCCACAGCTGGTGCGAACCCGCCATGGCGATGTACAGGTCCCTCCCGGTCAGGACGATGTCCCAAGGCGAGCGCATGTCCACGTCGAGCGCGGGCCCGCCCTCGATGTGGCCCACGCCCTGCTTGCCGGCGCCGGCGAGCGTCTCGACGATGCCCATCTCGAGGTCCACCATGCGGATGGCGTGGTTCTCGGTGTCGGCGACGAATAGCGTCTCGCCCGCCGCCGCCAGGCCCTGAGGGCCGTTGAACTGCGCGCCCTCGAGCACGCCGTCGGCTAGGCCTGGGTTGCCGCTGCCGATGACCGTCTGGACGACGCCGTCGAGATCCGTGACGAGCACCCGGTGGTGGCCGGAGTCGCTGATGAACAGGCGCTCGTTCTCCGTGTCGGCGAGGACCTTGCCCGGGTAGTTGAGGATGCTGAGCGGCGCCCTCTCGGTCGCAAGCGGGCCGGGCGACGGCCTGAGCGTCCCCGCTTGCCGGAACTCGGCCAGCATCTCTTCGATAAGCGGGACCCCCTGCTCGTAGGTGAGCTCGCCCTCGATGCGTCCGATGACCTTCCCGTCGGGGGTGACGAACAGAAGCGTTGGCCACGCGCGTACGCCGTACACGCGCCAGACGCTCATCGAGGCGTCGTTGATGACCGGATGGCTCACGCCATAGCGCATGATCGCCTGGCGAATGTTCTCGGTGGAGCGCTCCTCGTCGAACTTCGCCGAGTGCACGCCGACCACCCCGAGCTCGTCCGGAAAGTGGGCCTCGAGCCGCCGGAGAGCTGGGATGATGTGCATGCAGTTGATGCAGCAGTACGTCCAGAAGTCGAGTATCAGGAGCTTGCCCCTGAAGGACTCCAACGTCGGGCGCTCGGCCGCGTTGAGCCATTGCGCCTCGGCGGGGAACTCCGGCGCCGGCGCTCCTCCCGGGTACTTCAAGGCCACGTTGTCACCCCCGCGGCGGGCGCCGCGCCCGCGCTCGCCTCTCGATTCTAGCCCCGTAGAGTGTAGCGCCGCGGAGCGGCGGGGCGGGCGCGCTGCCACACGCGAGTTGACAGGCGGCGGATCGCGTGGTTAGCTTGGCGTGACTGGAGCGGTTCAGCGGCCCTGGCGCCTACGGGCAGCCGGGGCTGTTGCTTTCTCGGGCGCAAGGGCGCTCGGCTCCTGTCACTCGTTGAGGGCTGTCCTCCCTCCCTGCTATACTGTCCCGCGTCATGACCGATTTCGAACCCGTCATCGGCCTGGAAGTCCACGCTCAGCTACGCACCCGCAGCAAGATGTACTGTGGCTGCCCTGCCGACTACCAGGGCGCCTCCCCCAACTCCCGCGTCTGTCCGGTGTGCCTCGGACTGCCGGGGGCCCTCCCAGTCATCAACCGCGAAGCCATACAGTCCATCATCATGACAGGCCTGGCGCTCCACTGCGAGATCGCGGACTACACCAAGTTCGACCGTAAGAACTACCCGTACCCCGACCTGATGAAGGGGTATCAGATATCGCAGTACGACCTCCCGATCTGCACCGGCGGCTACATCGAGATCAACGTCGACGGCGTTGCCAGGCGGGTTGGCATCGAGCGCGTGCACATGGAGGAGGACGTCGCCAAGCTGTTCCACCGCACCGATCCGGCGACGGGCGAGGCATACAGCCTGCTGGACGTCAACCGGTCGGGCGTGCCCCTGATGGAGATGGTGGGCCGGCCTGATCTGCGCTCGGCCGAGGAGGCCCGGCAGTACCTGATGTCGTACCGCTCCATCCTCCAGTACCTGCGCGTATCGACCGGGAGCATGGAGGAAGGGTCCTTCCGCTGCGACGCCAACGTAAGCGTGCGGCCCCGGGGCAGCGAGGCCTTCGGCGCGAAGGTCGAAGTCAAGAACATGAACAGCTTCCGGTCCGTCTACCGGGCCATCGAGTTCGAGGTGGAGCGTCAGTCCCGCCGCATTGAGCAGGGCGAACGCATCGTCCAGGAGACGCGCGGCTGGGTTGAGGAGCGGGGAGTCACGATGTCGCTGCGCAGTAAGGAAGACGCAAACGACTATCGCTACTTCCCGGAGCCGGACCTTCCGCCGCTCAAGGTCGAGCGGTCGTGGGTCGCGCAGATTGCCGAGCTGCTCCCGGAGATGCCGGCTGAGCGGCGGGCGCGCTACGAGCGCGACTTGGGCCTTTCGCCCTACGATGCGGCGCAACTCACGTCGTCGCCCGGCCTGGCCGACTATTACGAGGACGTGCTCGAACACTACACGGCGGCGCATGGGCCGTCTCCGGCCGCCGCCAAGGCAGCCGCGAATTGGACCATCACCGAGCTCGGCCGTCTGTCGAACGAGGCCCACGTGGACATCGACGCCGGGCCACTGTCCGCCGCCAACCTGGCGGAGCTCCTCGGATTGATCGACAACGGCACGATTGGCACTACGCAAGCGAAAGCGGCGATGGAGTCGATGTTCGCCACTGGCAAGTCCGCCGCCGAGACGGTGGCGGAGCTGGGGCTCGCGCAGATTACCGACGCCGGCGCGATCGCCGAGGCCGTGGCGCAGGCGATTGCGGACAACCCGCAGGCTGTGCAGGACTACATGAACGGCAAGGAGACCGCCGCCAAGTTCTTGGTAGGGCAGGTCATGAAGGTCACGAGGGGCAAGGCGAATCCGGGCGTCGTCTCGGACCTTATCGTTGAGCAGCTCTCCGCGGCCAAGGAGGGCTCCGGCGGTCCCGGGGCGAACTAGGGGGCGGCATACCTATGCAGAATTTCATCAGTCTCGCCGTGATTCTCGTCGTAGTCCTGTTGGTGGCGACCACCCTGATGCAGGTGAAGGGCGCCGGGGGCGGCCTGTTCGGGGGCGGCGAGGCCCAGTACCGGACCAGGCGCGGCGTCGAGAAACTGTTGTTTCAGATTACGATCGCCCTGGGCGTCATCTTCGTTGCGCTAGCCCTGCTGAACCTTTCGGTCAGCTAGCCGCGCCCGCCATGGCGCGCCCCGTCATCACACTCACGACCGACTTCGGCACGGCCGACACGTTCGTCGGTGAGATGAAGGGCGTGATCCTCGGGGTCAACCCCGACGCCGCAATCGTAGACCTGACCCATGAGGTGCCCCCGCACGACATCGTTGCGGGCGCGTACCTGCTCGGCGCGGCATACCGGCAGCTCCCACCGGGGACCATCCACGTCGCCGTCGTGGACCCTGGCGTCGGCACGGCGCGGCGGCCGCTGGCCGTATCAGGCCCCAACGCGGCGTTCGTTTGCCCGGACAATGGCCTGCTCTCCTACGTCCTCGAGCGCGAGGGCGGCTCGCCGCCCGACCGCCCGCCGCTGGAAGTGGGCGAGGCGAGTCTGCCGCCGGGGTGGGTTGCCTACCACCTGAAGAATGATCGGTACTGGCGGCGCCCCGTGAGCGCGACGTTCCACGGCCGGGACATCTTCGCGTCCGTCGCGGCCTACCTGAGCGTCGGCGAACCGGCAGCGAAGATGGGCCCCGCAGCCGTCAGCGTCCAGGCGTTTCGGGTGCCGCGGCCCCTGGCTGCCAACGGTCGCATCGACGGCGCCGTTGTGCACGTCGACCGGTTCGGCAACCTCGTCACGAACATCGGCGCGGCGCTGTTGCCGTCAAGCCGGGCATTCGTCGTCGAGGTCGGTGGTCAGCGGGCCACGGGGCTCGTGGACTCGTACCAGAGTGAGGGAGCGCTGCTTGCGATCGTGGGGAGTCAGGGCACACTGGAAATCGCGGCGCGCAACGGCAGCGCGGCGGCTGAACTCGGCGTCGGCGGCAACGTCGTGGCCGTCGATGTCAACTAGACGAGCCGGTCCCCATAGCAGCCCGGGCCAGACCCAGCAGCTGCGGGAAGTAACCATCCGCACTGCACGCCGTGAGGTGAGTAGTAACTGCCGTGATTGACTTGATAGTGAGAGAAGCGACCGTCGCCGACGCGACCGGCATCCTCGATGTGTTCAATCCGATAATCGAGAGCGGCCTCTACACCTCCATCCTCACTCCGTTCTCGGTTGAAGAGGAGGAGCAGTACATTCGCAACCTCTCTGGGCGGGCGCTGTTGCACATTGCTGTCCTGTCAGACGAGGGACGTATCGTTGGGTTCCAAGGACTGCAGCCGTTCCCTGCGCACACCAGCGCTTGGGCGCATATCGGGATAATCGGCACGTTTGTGGACGAGGCGTTCCGGCGTCAGGGGGTCTCGAAGCGCCTCTTCGCGGCCACTCTCCAGGCTGCGCCCGCCCGGGGATACGAAAAGATCTTGACCTACGTGCGAGCGGACAACCCGGCCGCCCTGTCCGCATATGCAGCTCAGGGCTTCACGGTTGTGGGCGTTTCGGCTCGGCACACCAAACTAGCGGACCGGTATGTCGACGAGATCATCATCGAGAAACTGCTCGACTAGGGCGTGTTCACACTAACGGGTCTATTCTGGTATGCTGGGGGCATGGAACTCACCGAAGCGCAGTACCAACGCATTGCCCCCTTCCTGCCCGTCCAGCGCGGCAACGTGCGCATCTCCAACCGGCAAGTCCTCAACGCCATCTTGTACGTGACCGAGAACGGCTGCAAGTGGCGGGGGCTCCCCGAACGGTTCGGACGGTGGCACACGATCTACACCCGCATGAACCGCTGGGCCACGAGCGGGGTGCTGGACCGGGTGTTCGAGCACCTGCAGCGCGAGCAGATCGTGCGCATCAAGCTGGAAGCCGTCTCCCTAGACAGCACCATCGTCAAGGTGCACCCTGACGGCACGGGCGCACGAAAAAAAGTGGCCCCCAGTCCATCGGGAAGTCCCGCGGCGGATGGACCACCAAGATTCATCTGGTTGCCGCGGATGCTCGAACGGCCGTGACCCTCGCGCTCTCCCCCGGGCAGGCTGGCGACGCGCCGGAAGGGCGCAAGCTGCTCCGCCGCTTGGGGCGCCAGCGCGAGCAGTTGCCGCTCCTGATGGACCGGGCGTACGAAGGGAACGAGACGCGCCAACTGGCGATGGACCTGGGATACACGCCCGTTGTGCCGCCGCTCAAGCTCCGGGTCGCCCCGTGGCAGTACGACCGGGAGTTGTACAAGAGGCGCAACGAGGTGGAGCGGCTGTTCCGGCGGCTGAAGGGGTTCCGCCGTGTCTTCTCCCGCTTCGATAAGCTGGACGCCCTCTACATGGGCTTCATCCTATCGGCGCTTATCTACGATGCCCTACGTTAGTGTGAACACGCCCTAGGCCACACTTTCTCTTCGGGCGGCTACCCTGCAGGCACAGTGTGACAGTGCCCATCCTTGAGGACGGAGACAAGCGTGAGCAAGTACAAGGCGATGGTCTTCGATCTCTGGGGCACTCTGGTGGACGAGCTTACGTATCCCGAGGCTAACCGCGTCGTCTACCAGCAAGAGTCGGACGACACGGCGGACTTGCTCGGCATGGACCGCGATGGGTTTGCCAGGGCGTGGGCCGCAACGTTGGCCGACCGCACGGTCGGCGCATTTCCGTCAACCGAGGCCGCGCTCCGGTGCCTCTGCAGAGAGCTAGGCGCTGAGCCGGGCGAAGACCGTATTCACGCCGTAGCTGAAATGCGCTGTGAGTACGTGCGCGAAGCGCTGTCGCCTCGTCCCGGGACGGTCGAGACTCTCTCGACGCTGAAGGACTCAGGCTACAGGGTCGGTCTGATTAGCAATTGTGGAGAGGAGGTCTCCCGGCTGTGGCGTTCGACCCCTTTCGCGCCGTTGGTGGACACTGCAGTGCTCTCCTTCGATGTCGGCATTGCAAAGCCCGACCCTCGCATCTACGAGCTTGCGACTACGGGGCTCGGCGTCGTCGCCGAACACTGTCTCTACGTCGGGGACGGCAGCGGCGGCGAACTCAGCGGCGCGTCGAGGGCGGGGATGACGGCCGTTCTGATAAGGGCTCCGTACGACCAGGAGGATGGAGCCCGCGAAGGCTGGGCGGGCGGGACAATATCGGACATCCGCGACGTGCTCAGGCTGTTGGACTGAGGACTCAAGGAAACCGGGCTTGGTGCTCAACGAGTTGGACCAACCCGATGACGCCGCGTTCGGCGAGGGTGCTGATGGATGGCCCCCCACCCCGAGTCAATTACTTGCGGCGAGTGAACAGGACGAAGCGCTCATCGAGCGTGAAATCCGTGGCGTCCCAGTAGGCCATGGCCCAGGCGTGGTCTCTTTCGACCAGCGCGCCAACGACGCGCACGCCGTTCCTATCGAAGCGCTCCTCGATCTCTGCTAGGAGTGCCTGGCCAATCCCACGGCGTCGATACGGGGCCTCTACAGCCAGCCTTGATATTGCGCCGCGCCACCCGTCGAAGCCGCCCATGATGGTCCCGACGACGCTTCCGTCCACCTCGGCAACGAGAAATTCCAGCTGGGGCTCGGCAATCGCGCGCTTCACATCGTGGACATTGTCCGTCGGCGTGCGGCCTGCCCCGGAAGTCTCCCAAATCGACAGCACCCGTTCGATGTCTTCCACACAACAGTCGCGGATCGTGGCGCCCGTGTTCTCGATTCCCATGATGCAATCTCCATAGTCGACGACCGTCTGCAGTTTGGACCTGCTGAGGGGCAGTCATAGAGCTTCGCTGCTTGTCACGCTCGCCCGCTGGCCGCTACCCTCGCCCTGAGGTTGCGATGAACATTCCCGATGGCTACAGCGACATCCCCAGCGGCAAGACCGTCGCGGTCGTGACGCATCTGCAGATGTTCCAACGGTCGCCGGCCCGGCCCGAACGCTCAGAGGCGTCGTGGACGCTCCGCAAGGTCGATCTTCCTGACGCTAGTTGGTACCGCTCCCTGTTCCAACGGGTGGGCGAGGACTGGCTATGGTTCTCACGCCTGCAGATGAACGATGACGAGCTTCGGGACATCATCAACGACTCCCGCTGCGATATCTATGTCTTCGAGGCGCAAGGGCAACAAGAGGGTCTGGTTGAGTTGTTCTTCGACACTGAAGGCGAGTGTGAGCTCAGCTTCTTCGGGCTGACGCCGCCGATGGTCGGCCAGGGCGCTGGGCGGTGGGTGATGAACCGGGTGCTTGAGCTGGCATGGTCCCGTCCTATCCGCCGGTTCCGGTTACTCACGGGCACCCTCGATCACCCCAGCGCGCTGGACTTCTACATCCGGTCCGGGTTCGCGCCGTTCCGCAGGCAGGTCGAGATTGCCGACGACCCCAGGGCGACTGGCTTGCTGCCAAAGACCGCGGCGCCTCACGTGCCGTTGCTCTGAGTCTCGTTGGCCTGTAGGGCAGGGCTCCGCCCAAGGGGTCGCCGCTGGGGTCCTCGCCCGACGCTTGCGGGCAAGGCCCTCGTACTGATTGGCGGCAGTTGCACACTCGTCCACTTGGTCTATCGGTTCTTGGCGGAGATCGGGCAGAGTGGAAGGCGCTCCGACGAGCAGCGCAGACTACAGCCCGAGCTTGCCGGGGTTGAGGATGCCCTCAGGGTCGGCGGCGCGCTTGAGCAGCCGCGCCAGAATGAGCGCATCGCCCCATTCGCGGGTTGCCCACGGGTCGAGCTTGGCGCCGAGTCCGTGGCAATACTCAACGCCGCCGCCCAAGGCGAGCGCGCTCTCCAACATCGCGTCGACCGCATCCCACAACGGCGGCCGTCCGGGTGAATCGGCGGGCGTGTCGCGGGGGTCGGTCACGAAGAGCGAGAAGAGGCGTGGGTCGGTCCACACGGCCGCCTCGCGGACCGAGATTCCGTGGGCCGCGGCGATGTCCTCGGCGCGCCGCTTGTACTCCAGCACGCGCGAGACAGGCAGCGACACGTGGAGATAGTCGGCCCAGCGCCGTGGGCGTGTGCTCCAGCGCTCGGTCGGACGCAGCGGACGCATCGTGTCCCGCCACCGCTCCGCGACCGCGTGCCGCGTGTCCCAATAGTGCTGAGTAGGGGAGGGTCCTAGGTCAGTCCCGCCCGCGGCCATGGCCTCGGCGAGCGAGCGCGTCCGCTGAGCTGCAACCTCCTCGCGATATCCCTCGAACCCCAGGTAGAGCAGGCAACGAAACCCGGCTGCGTCCTCGCCCGGCTCCTCCTCGGTGAGGTCGGCCAGGGCCGGCGCGAGACCCATATCGAACATGCGGACGACGACCGGGTAGCCTGCCTCGAAGCTCTCGAAGCCGACGGTGGCGAACTCACGCGCCTCCGGCAGCGCGAACAGTTCAATTGTGGCCTCGGTGACGATGCCCATCGTCCCCTCGGCGCCGACGAATAGGCCGTTCAGCATGGGGCCGCTGCTCTGTCGCGCGATGGCCCGCGTGCGGACGACCTCGCCGGTGCCCAGCACAACCTCGAGGGCGCGCACCTGCTGGCCCATGGAGCCGTACTTGCTCGCACGGTAGCCGACGCTGTCGGTCGAGACGGCGCCTCCGACGGTCGCGATGGAGACCGACCACGGGTCGTGGCCGAGCATCAGGCCGTGTTGGGCGGCGGCTGCGTCGAGGTCGCCGAGGTTGACGCCCGGCTGCACGACGGCAAGCCGGTCCGCCGCGCTGATGTCGATGATGCGGTCCATGCCGCGCAGGTCGACGGCGATCCCGCCCTGTACGGGGATTACGGCGCCCATGACGCCGGACCCGCCGCCGTAGGGGACGACCGGCGCGCCGATCCTGGCGGCGTGGGCGACGACAGCGGCGGTCTGCGCGGTGTCGGCCGGACGCACGACCGCGTCCACGCGCGTGCTGGTCAGAGCGCCGAGGCCGCCGAGCCGCCGCGGGTCGATGGCGTCGAAGGAGAGCCGCTCGCGGGACTCAGCGTCCGTCAGCACGTTGGCTGAGCCGACGATGGTGGCGAAGGCGGCGAGCGCGGCTGTGTCGAGGGAATGCGTCAAGGCGTATTGGCCGTGAGCCAGTCCTTGGAAGCCGGGACCCGGTCGAGCATCGCGCTTGTCCCTATCCCCCCATCCGCCAGGTCGTGCCCGATGGAGAGTCCGTAACCTCGACGCCCATGGCTTCGAGCTCGCCGCGGACGGCGTCGGCGCCGGCGAAGTCCCTCGCGGCGCGGAGCGCGGCGCGCTTATCGACCAGGGCCTGGACGTGATTCGCGACCTCGGGCTCGACCTCGAATTCGCGGCCGGCGAGAGTGAGGCCGAGGACGCCGGTCGTCGTGCTGCGCAGCATCTCCTGGGCGTCCGCGACGTTCAGGCCGCGGCGGGCGTCGCGGTTCAAGTCCCGGGTGAGGTCGAAGAGCGCGGCGAGCGCTTGGGGCGTGTTGAGGTCGTCGTCCATGGCGGCGATGAACCGCTCCTCGTACGGCGACGGGTCCAGCCGCTCTCCGCCGCCTGCGTTGCTTTCGAGGCTCGCAGCTTGGCGGATGCGGCCCGCGGCGCGCTCGGAGCTGGCCATCGCCTCGTCGGAGTAGTAGCCGGGGCCGCGATAGTGCGAGTTCAGCACGCTCAGGCGGATGGCGTCCGACGAGTAGCGGGAGAGCGCGTCCTTGATGGTGACGAGGTTCCCCACCGACTTGCTCATCTTCTCGTCGCCGAGGAGGAGAAGGCCGTTGTGCACCCAGTGGCGTACGAACGGCCTGGCGCCCGTGTACGCCTCGCTCTGAGCGATCTCGTTCTCATGGTGGGGGAATACGAGGTCCTGACCGCCGCCGTGGATGTCGATGGTCTCGCCGAGGTAGCGTAGCGACATGGCGGAGCACTCGATGTGCCAGCCGGGCCTGCCGGGTCCCCACGGGCTGTCCCACGCGGGCTCGCCGGGCTTGGCGCCCTTCCAGAGCGCGAAGTCCATAGGGTGCTCCTTCGCGACGCTCTCCTCGATTCGCGCGCCCGCGCGCATGCCGTCCAGCGACCGGTGGCTCAGCTTGCCGTAGCCGGGGTCCCGCGTGACCCGGAAGTAGACGTCGCCGTCGGCGCTGTACGCGAACTGTTTGGCGATGAGCCCCTCGATCATCTCGATGATGGTGGGCAGCTCCTGAGTAGCGCGGGGGTAGACGTCGGCTCTGCGCACGTTGAGAGCGGCCATGTCGACGAAGTACTCGTCAATCAGCCGCTCGGCCAGGTCCGTTACCGTCGTGCCTTCCTCGTTGGCGCGGTCGATGAGCTTGTCGTCGATGTCGGTGAAGTTCTGGACGCGCCGCACCCGGTAGCCCCGGTGCTCGATGTAGCGGTGGAGCACGTCGAAGACGATGAAGCTCATGGCGTGACCCACGTGCGCGGACGAGTAGGGCGTGACTCCGCACACGTACATCTTGACTTCGTCGCCGGCCGGGGAGAACTCGCGCTTCTCGCCCGTCAGAGTGTCGGACAGCTTCATGTTGTGAGCTCGGTGATAGACGCCACGGCCAGGGCGGATGCGCCGTCCCCGGGTCCCGTGAACCCGAGGCCGTCCTCCGTCGTAGCCTTGATGCTGACTGCGGTGACGCTGGCCCCAAGAGCTGACGCCACCGCTGTGCGCATGGCCGTTATGTGCTCCGCGAGCCTTGGACGCTGAATCACGATTGTAGCATCGACATTCACGACCTGCCATCCGGCGCTGCGCACGATCGCGGCGGCCCGCTCCAGCAGCTCGATGCTCGATACGCCCTGCGGGACCGACGGATCGCCGCTGTCGAAGTGGGCGCCGATGTCGCCAAGCGCCGCCGCCCCCAGTAGCGCGTCGATGATCGCGTGCGTCGCCACGTCGCCGTCGCTGTGGCCCTCGAGCCCGCGGTCATGCGGCACGTGGACGCCTGCCAGCACCAGGGGCGCGCCCTCGACGAGGCGGTGAGCGTCGTAGCCTATGCCGAAACGGGTGGTCATCCACCGTGGCCTTCATCAACGCCAGTCCGGCGTTCGATGCGTTCGATTAGCTGAGCAACTGCGTCGGCAGTGGCCAGGCCTCTACCTTGCCATTCAACACCAGCAGAGGTGGCGAGCTCACCCATCAGGTTCAAAGTAAGGATGCTCGCTCGGAGTACTTCACGGATCACAGTGAGCGTTAGTTGCTCATCGTAGTACGCGCCTAGTCCGACTTCATTGCCCTCTGGGGTTTGCCCAACCGGTACATGGAGGCTCTGATACCGCGTATGAGCAGCATACTCACTGAGAGGACCGTAGTTTCCCTTCCACTCCTCGTCCAGTGACTGCCGCTTCGCCATAGCGCTAAATGTCAAGTCCCCCTTCCCAAGCGCCGGGACACCTTCAATGAGCGCACTGAGCGTTTCTTCATGGTTCGCCGCATCAAGGGCCGTGAGATTGTCTTCCCAAACCATCCGAACCAAGGCTAGCGGCTGTTGGTAGTAACCGCGACGCAGCAAGACCATCGAGGCTTTGAGCGAGTTCAAGCATCGCCCTACGAGCAGGAACCTAGCGGTATACAGACGGTCGTCTTGTGGCCATGTGGTGGGCAGTGCGTCGAGTCCACCCTTAATCTGTTCCAGTGCAGCCTCGACCACCTCTAGGTCGCGTGGATGATTCCTATTGGTGGCGGCAGCCGCTTGTTCCTCATAGTCATCCAGCGACGCAGGGGAAACAGCCATCTTAGACTCTCCCAACAACGCCCCCGCCGCTACCAAATCCTCCGGCGTCGTCACCTTGATATTCGACCGCGCGCCTTCGAACGTCCGCACCTTGACCCCTATCCGCTCGACCATCGCTCCGTCGTCCGTCACGTCGTCCGTGATCTCGGCGTGAGCGCGTTCGAGGATGTCGCGGCGGAAGACTTGGGGGGTCTGGGTCATGGCCAACTCGCTGCGGTCCAGCGTCTCGATGACGCGCCCGTCCTCGGCGACGCGCTTGACGGTGTCGAACACAGGCACGACGGCGATCGCCGCGCCCGTGTCGGCGGCGGCGCGCAGACCGTCTTCGATTATGAGGGACGTCACGAACGGGCGGGCGCCGTCGTGGACGAGCGCCCATTCGCACTCCGGCGGGAGCGCGCGGAGGCCGATGCGGACGCTGTCCTGCCGGCGCGCGCCGCCGAGGAGCGGAGGCATCGTCTTGCGCCAGCCCTTCGCAATGCGGAGCGCGGCGATGGCGTCGAGGTTGCGCTCCGACGTGACGAGGGCGATAGCGCCGACTGCGGCGCATTGCTCGAAAGCGTCGCCGGCGCGGGCGATGAGCGGCTCGCCGCCGAGGTCGGCAAGCGTCTTGTCGGCGCCCTGCATGCGAGTGCTGGCGCCGGCCGCGACAATGACGGCGCCAACGCGGTGAGCGGGAGGGAGAGAGGTGGTCGTCATAGGCGGGGGAGGGTCTAGACCCACCAACGGGCGACTGCCGTGTGGCCGGCTGCCTCGGCCAGCACGGTGTATTGTTCCGACGTGAGTCGCCACCCGGCCGCGCCGCAGTTCTCGTCAACGCGCTCGACCCGGTTCGTCTGGGGTATCGTCACGACGTTGGGCGTGCAGAGCACCCAGTTGAGCAGCACCTGCGCCGCTGTCTTGCCCGCCTGCACGCAGACCATGTCGAGAACGTCGGCGAGCGCCGGACGCCGCGACAGTTCCTGCTCGAACCGGCCCTGCTCGAGCGAAGAGTAGGCCAGGATGGTGATGCCGTTCTCGGCGCAATAGGGGATCGCCTGGTCGGCGAACCCGTGGTCGAACAGGCTGTACTTGATCTGGTTCTCGACGATCCGCCCGGGTCCGAGCGCCTGCTCCGCGCCGCGTAGCTCGTCAACCGAGAAGTTGCTCACCCCAACGAAACGCACCTTGCCCGCCGCGACGAGCTCGTCCATCGCGGTCATCGTTTCGTCGATGGGGATCGTCGCGCTGGGCGAGTGGAGCTGGTACAGGTCGATCGTGTCGATGCCCAGGCGGCGCAGGCTCCCCTCGGCGGCGTTCAGCAGATCGCGATGGCGGAAGTGCGGGGCGGAAGCCTTCGTCGCGACGAAGTAGGCGTCGCGGTTGCCCTTGATAGCGTTGCCCACGAGGGTCTCGGTGTTGTAGGACTCGGCCGTGTCCAGCAAGAACGAGCCGAGCTCCAGCGCACGGTGAATCGTGGCGGGGTCGCCGGTGTAGTTCCATGTGCCGTACCCGACCTCGGGAACGTCGACTCCTGATTGTCCGAGTGGTTTCGTGTCCATCATTGTCCTCGTGTCCGACGCTCGCCTCGCCTAGGCAATCCCCAGTTCGTCGGCGAACCGGAGGATGTGATCGGCCGTTGCGCCGGGCTGCTGCTCCTGTACGTAGTGCGCAGTGTCGGCGATCGGACCCCCGCGGACGTCCTCCGCTGCTTCGCGCCACTGCTCGAACATCGACGCGTCTCCTTCGGGTCCGCGCGAGCTCCAGATTGCGCAGACGGGCGTCGTCATCTTGCCATGCGCCGCAAGCCGCTCCGCCCAGTAGCCGCGGTCGCGTTCGAGACTCGACCGATAGTCGGCAAGGATGGCGTCGACGACGCCCGGCCGCGAGAACATCGCAACGTAGTAATCGTGCTCCTCCGGAGTCAGGTGGGGGTTGCGGTCGAGGAACAGCGAGAAGAAGAGCGCCGGGTTCTGCCCGATCAACTGCTCGGCGACGCCGCGCTGCCGGAAGAAGTCGAAGTACCACTGGCGGCCGGTGGGGTCCTGACGCTGCGGGCGATTCCCGCCCTCGGGCGCCGCGTCGATGATCACGACGCCGCGGACTCTGTCGGGGTTCTCGGCAGCGAGGCGCCGCGCGGTGGGCGCGCCCTTGTCGTGACCGACAACCATGTACTGTTCGTGGCCCAACTCGCCCATCAGTTCGAAAGCGTCCTGGGTCATGATCGCGGCCGTATAGCCGTCGGGGTCGGACGGTTTGTCGGAGTCGCCGTAGCCCCTGCGGTCGGGCGCCACGAGCGTGAAACGACGGGACAGCGCCGGCGCGACCCTCTGCCACACGCGGTGGGTGCGCGGGAAGCCGTGCAGCAGGAGCAGGGGAAAGCCGCTGCCAGCCGTCTCGTACGCAATCCGGACGCCATTGACGCTCGTGTAGCGGAGCTCCGAGCCGTCACCCATCATGTCGTGGCCCTCCCATGCCGCAAAGCCAATGCGTGGGTGGAGTATACAGAACGGGGCTGCGCCGCTCCCGTCCGAGAGCGCGGCCATGCTCGTGGGGCGCCTTTTGCCACGAGGCGGAATCTGCTACGCTTGAAGAGCAGATGTACGTGTAAGGTCGAGCGGCGTCCTCTTTCTCTAGACTTCCACGTCAAGAGCAGGGAGCGGCGCGCTCTTTGCATCCAACGCTGGGAGGCCGGGGAGTAATCGGTGGCAAACGTTTGGAAAGGCGAGCCCTTTGGGCTGTACCGTCCGGAGTTCGAGCACAGCGCCTGCGGAGTAGGCGTTGTGGCGAACGTCCGCGGCGTGAAGTCCAATGAGGTCGTTCGGAACGGGCTCGAGGTGCTGACCAACCTCGCGCACCGCGGCGCGGCGGGCAGCGACCCCGAAACCGGCGACGGCGCCGGCATGCTGCTCCAGATGCCGCACGACTTCCTGCGCCGCGAAACGGCGAAGCTGGGGATCGACCTGCCGGGACCCGGCGGCTACGCGGCCGGTGTCGTGTTTCTGCCGCAGGACAGCGCAGAGCGCGAGACGTGCGAGGCAATCGTCGTCCGCGCCACTGAACAGGAGGGGCAGCGGTTCCTCGGCTGGCGCGACGTTCCCGTGGACCCGTCCGTCATCGGCTACGTCGCCCGGGAGTGTCAGCCGGCGATTCGCCAGTTCTTCATCGGCATGGGCCCCGGGTCGGACTCCGCGGCGTTCGAACGCAAGCTGTTCGTCATTCGCAAGGTCGCTGAGCGCCAAGTCCTCGATGCGGAGCTCTCCGGCGGAGGCGAGTTCTACGTCTGCAGCCTGTCCTCGAAGCTGGTCGTCTACAAAGGCTTGCTCATGGGCACCCAGCTCGAGGGCTTCTACAAGGACTTGGCCGACCCGCTCGTCGTGAGCTCATTCGTGTTGGTGCACTCGCGCTTCAGCACCAACACGCTGGGCTCATGGAAGCTGGCGCACCCCTACCGCTACATCGTCCACAACGGCGAGATCAACACGCTGCGGGGCAACATCAACTGGATGGTGGCGCGCCAGAACGCCATGGCCTCGCCGGAATTCGGCGACGATCTCGACAAGCTGTTCCCCATCATCTGGCCGGGCCAGAGCGACACCGCGTGCATCGACAACGCCTACGAGCTCATGCTGCACACCGGGCGCCCGCTCCACCACGCGATGATGGCGCTGATTCCGGAGGCCACCGGCCCGAGGGTCCAGATGTCGCAGGACAAACGCGACTTCTACGACTACCACGCCTGCCTCGTCGAGCCCTGGGACGGCCCGGCCCTCATCGCCTTCACCGACGGCGACCGTGTTGGCGCGGTGCTCGACCGCAACGGACTGCGTCCCTTCCGCTACCTCGTCACGACCGACGACACGTTGGTCATGGCCTCGGAGGTGGGCGTTCTCGACATCCCGCCTGAGAAAGTGCTGTTCAAGGAGCGCATTCACCCCGGCCGGATGTTCCTGATGGACCCGGAGCGCGGGGGCATCGTCGACGACGCCACGATCAAGTCGGAGTTGTCGGCGCGCCAGCCCTACGGC
Source organism: Dehalococcoidia bacterium (assembly GCA_965220205.1). GTDB lineage: Bacteria > Chloroflexota > Dehalococcoidia > Lucifugimonadales > Australimonadaceae. The sequence continues at coordinate 249,969 of OZ244812.1, forward strand.
GAGTGGCTGCGGGACAACTTGGTGCACTTGGACGCGCTTCCGGACCCCGAGCCGGGCCGCAACGGTCGCCATGAGCTCGACGAGGACTCGTTGGTCGACCTGCAGCAGGCGTTCGGATATACACAAGAGGACCTCCGCATCCTGCTGGAGCCGATGGCGGTCAACGGCGCGGAGCCCACGGGCTCCATGGGCAACGACGCCCCCTTGGCCGTGCTCTCCGATCGCCCGCAACTCCTGTTCACCTACTTCAAGCAGCTGTTCGCCCAGGTGAGCAACCCGCCGCTCGACGCGATCCGCGAGGAGCTCGTGACGTCAGTCAGCATCAACCTCGGCGCTCAGCGCAATCTGTTCGAAGAGACGCCCCTTCACGCTCGTCAACTCCGGCTGCCCGGCCCTGTCCTCACGGAGCGAGACCTCGAGAAGATCAAGGCGGTCGACCGGCCCGGCATCAGGGCGGCGACGCTGTCGCTCCTCTTCCCGGCCGACGGAGGGACGGGAGCGATGGACCGGGCGATGGACGCTCTGCGCCGCGGCGCGTCGGAGGCTATCGAAGCGGGCTGTACGATCCTCGTCCTCTCCGACCGGGGCGTGGATTCGCATCACGCGGCCATCCCCAGCCTGCTGGCGACCGCTGGCGTGCATCACCACCTCATTCGCGAGGGCGAGCGCACGAAAGTAGGAATCGTCGTCGAGAGCGCTGAGCCGCGCGAGGTGGCCCACTTGGCCTTGCTGATCGGCTATGGCGCGGGCGCGGTCTGCCCGTATCTCACGTTGGAAACTCTGGAGCAGATGCGCCGTCAGGGCCTCTTCCCCGAGGGGATGGACGCGGCGGAGGCGGCGTACAACTACATCAAGGCGACAACCAAAGGTCTGCTGAAGGTGATCTCCAAGATGGGGATCTCCACGATACACAGCTACCACGGGGCTCAGATTTTCGAGGCGGTCGGGCTGAGCCAACGGCTGGTGGACGAGTACTTCACGTGGACGGCTTCACGGATTGGCGGCATTGGCGCCGACGCCATCGAGGCGGATGTGCTGGCCCGTCACGCTCGCGCGTTCCCCGAGGTCGCGATCGACGCGGCGCTCGACCTGGACCCCGGCGGGTTCTACTACTGGCGCCGCGACGGGGAATACCACATGTGGAACCCGGACACCATCGCGAAGCTGCAATACGCCAGCAGGAGCAACGACTCCCGCGCGTACCGCGATTTCGCAGAGCTCGCCAACGGCTACGAGCGCCGCCTCTGCACGCTGCGCGGCTTGCTCGAATTCAAGACCCTGGCCCAGCCCATTCCGATTGACGAGGTCGAGCCCGCCGTCGAAATCGTCAAGCGGTTCGCGACGGGCGCGATTTCCCTCGGCTCCATCAGCCGCGAAGCGCACGAATCGCTGGCGATCGCGATGAACCGCATAGGCGCGCGCAGCAACAGCGGCGAGGGAGGCGAGGACTATCGCCGCTACACCCCCGACTCGAACGGAGACCGGCGGCACAGCGCTATCAAACAGGTGGCGTCGGGCCGGTTCGGCGTCACGACCAACTACTTGGTCAACGCGTCCGACCTGCAGATCAAGATTGCGCAGGGGGCCAAGCCGGGCGAGGGTGGACAGTTGCCGGGCCACAAGGTGGACGAGTACATCGGCTGGATACGCAATTCCACGCCGGGTGTAGAGCTGATCTCGCCTCCGCCCCACCACGACATCTACTCCATCGAAGACTTGGCGCAGCTGATTCACGACTTGAAGAACGCCAACCCGCGCGCCCGCATCCACGTGAAGCTGGTGGCCGAGGTTGGCGTCGGGACCATCGCTGCGGGAGTATCGAAGGCGCACGGCGACGTCGTGCTTATCAGCGGCGACACCGGAGGCACAGGGGCGTCGCCCGAATCGTCAATCAAACATGCCGGGTTGCCGTGGGAGCTCGGCATCGCCGAGACGCAGCAGGTGCTCGTCCAGAACAACCTCCGCGGCCGAATCGTGGTGCAGACCGACGGTCAAATCAAGACAGGCCGCGACGTCGCAATTGCCTGCCTCCTCGGGGCGGACGAGTTCGGCATCGCGACCGCCTCCCTGGTGACGCAGGGCTGCATCATGTTGCGCAAGTGTCACCTCAACACCTGTTCGGTAGGCGTCGCGACGCAGGACCCGGAGCTGCGGAAGCGGTTCACGGGCCAACCCGAGCACCTCATCAACTACTTCTTCTTCGTGGCGGAGGACTTGCGCGAGATCATGGCCGAGCTCGGGTTCCGCACGGTCAACGAGATGGTGGGCCGAGTTGACATGCTCGAGACTGGCTCCGCCATCGACCATTGGCGGAAGACGAAAGGCATCGACCTGACCGACCTGCTCGCGAAGCCCGAGGCGCCGGACTCCGTCGCTCGTTGCCACTGCGAGGACCAGGACCACGGCCTCGAGCGGGCGCTCGACCACGAACTGATTGAGCATTCGCAAAGGGCGCTCTCGCGCCGCGAGCCGGTCACCTTCGAGTCGCCGATTCGCAACGCCAACCGGACCGTCGGCACGATGCTCAGCGGCGAGATAGCCCAGCGCTACGGCGAGGACGGGTTGCCCGAAGACACAATCAACGTCACGTTCACCGGCTCCGCGGGGCAGAGTTTCGGGGCGTTCCTGGCCAAGGGCATAGCGTTCACGCTGGCGGGCGACTCCAACGATTATTTCGGCAAGGGCGTCTCCGGCGGGCGGCTGGTAGTGGTCCCTCCCCGGCAGTCGACGTTCGTGCCCGAGGAGAACATCATCGTCGGCAACGTGGCCCTCTACGGAGCCACCGGCGGCGAGGTGTTCATCCGCGGCCTGGCGGGCGAACGCTTCGGTGTCCGCAACAGCGGCGCGCACGCCGTCATCGATGGCGTGGGCGACCACGGCTGCGAGTACATGACCAACGGGCTCGTGATAGTGCTCGGCCCGACAGGGCGGAACTTCGCCGCCGGGATGAGCGGCGGCATCGCGTACGTCCTCGACGAGGCGGGCGACTTCGACGTGCGCTGCAACCAGGAGCTCGTGGACCTCGAGCCGGTGGTCGAGCCAGAGGACATCGAGGAGCTCCGCGCGATGGTCCAAAAGCACCGTAAGTACACGGGCAGCGCCAACGCGGCGCGCGTCTTGGACGACTGGGACAGATTCCTGACGAAGTTCGTCAAGATCTACCCAAGGGACTACCGTCGCGTGATCGAAGCGGGCAAGCAATCGGCGCTCCAAGCGGTTGGCAGTGGGTAAGGCGACCGGATTCCTAGAATTCGAGCGCGAGCCCCCTGAGCGCCGGCCCGCCGGAGAGCGAACGAAGGACTACCGCGAGATCTACGAGGCGTGGTCCGCGGACAAGTCTCGGGTCCAGGCCGCGCGCTGCATGAACTGCGCGCTTCCCTTCTGCCACAAGGGTTGTCCGCTGGGCAATCTCATCCCCGACTGGAACGACCTGGTGTACAAGGGGCGTTGGCAGGACGCGCTGGCGGCGCTGCACGCAACCAACAACTTCCCCGAGTTCACGGGCCGGATATGCCCCGCGCCCTGCGAGGCCTCCTGCGTGCTCTCCATCAACGAGGAACCCGTCACGATTGAGTACATCGAGAAGGCCATTGTGGACCGAGGCTTCGATGAGGGATGGATGGCGCCGCGCCCCCCCGAGAAGCGGACCGGCAAGCGCGTCGCCGTCGTAGGGTCCGGTCCTGCTGGCCTGGCCGCCGCCGTCCAACTGAACCGGGCCGGGCATCTGGTCACGGTGTTCGAGCGTGACGAGTACGTGGGCGGGCTGCTCACGCTCGGCATCCCCGACTTCAAGCTGGACAAAGGCGTTGTCAATCGACGCGTCGAGTTGATGGCTGCGGAGGGAATCGAGTTCCGCACGAGCTGCAACGTGGGCGTGGACATTCCCGCGGACAACCTGCTGCGCGAATACGACGCCGTCTGCCTGACCGGCGGCTCGACGATTGCTCGTCGGCTGAATGTCCCGGGCGAGGAACTCGAGGGCGTACACCCGGCAGTTGATTACCTGATGCAACAGAACAGGATCAACCGCGGTCTGGAAGTGCCGCCCGAGCAGCGCATCACAGCCGAGGGCAAGCGGGTCATGATTCTGGGAGGCGGCGACACCGGCGCTGACTGCCTGGGCACCGCCCACCGCCAGGGCGCGGAGGTGGTCGTGCAATGGGAGATCCTTCCAGAGCCCCCCGTGTCGAGGTCGAAGAACAATCCGTGGCCCCTGTGGCCCCTCATCCTACGCAGCTCCGCGGCCCACGAGGAAGGCGGCGTCCGCGACTACTCCATCCTCACGAAGCGTCTATCGGGCAGCAACGGTCATGTCGAGCGGCTCCACGCAGCCCGCATCGAATGGGGTCCGCCGGATGAGACGGGCCGGCCCACGATGACCGAGACGCCCGGCAGCGAGTTCGAGTTGGAAGCGTCGCTGGTGTTGCTCGCGTTGGGTTTCCTACACCCCCAGCACGAGGGGATGCTGGAGCAGCTTGGTGTTGAGCTCGACGGACGAGGCAACGTCAAGACAGAGGTGTCCAAGATGACCAGCGTGCCCGGCGTGTTCGCCGCAGGAGACATGGCGCGAGGCCAGTCGCTGGTTGTGTGGGCGATCGCGGAGGGGCGGCAGGCCGCCCACGGCATCGACGCCTACCTCATGGGGGCTACGGCGCTCCCGTCCGTCGACCTGCGCAGCTGGGCGTAGCTGCGCCTGCCGGCGCCAACGGTGGGGACAATTTGAGGACGTGTCGATAGAATCGAGCGCATGAGCGGGACGATTCCTAGTCTCGAGACGGCCGTGCCTCCTCGAACAGCATGGCTGGTTTGTTGGTCTGCTGGGGATCGATGTACGTACTGACTTCTCCTGGCATCTCGGCTTGGCATGGCGAGCGGAGCGCGAGGGTTAGTATTGACACAGGCGGGCCTCGGTGCGAACCTCCCTGCGCCGTGGTCCATGAGCCCGTGCCCCGGCGCGTGCCCTAGGGCTGTGTCGGCTATCGGATCTTTATCGGGAGATTCCGAGGAGTCTCAAGAGGGGGTGGCAGCGATGTTTCCCGAGTTGAACCGGCGGTGGCGCGGAACGGTGGAACGGTTTCCGGCTGCAGGCTTCGCCCTGGGCGTCGGCTTCTGCCTCATATTGGCCGCGTGCGGCACCTCCGAGCCGACGCCAACGCCGACGCCAGTGCCGACGCCCACTCCCTCGGGGGAGATGAGCGAACCCGCCATGATGATGGGTATCGACGAGTTGGTGAACGGGCCGACGGACATCGACAGGTTCGACGACCCGGAGCTTCAGAAGCGATGGAATGACCTGATAGCTGCGGCTCAAGCGGAGGGTCAGCTCGTGGTGGTCGGTGGATCGGCGGCGGTTGAGATGCGCCCGTGGGCCAAGTTCTTCAGCGACAAGTATGGCATTGAGGTCCGCACCAGCGGAGGAACGTCGTCCGCGATTGTGGCGCGGGTGCTCGCCGAGCGGGCCGCGGGGCGCTACACCGTCGACCTGTTCCTGTCGGGCCTCGAGACCGTTACAACGCAACTGGTGCCGGCCGGGGCCATGCAGCCTATCGAGCCGGTGCTCTTCCACCCCAACGTCACCGACCTGACCAAGTGGTATCCGGGCGAGCGTATCTATGCCGACGGAGACGGACTGTACACATTCCTGTTTGCGTCCAACAGGCCTGGTCCCGGTCTGAGGCCGGGCTGGTACAACACCAACAATCTCAGTCAAGAAGAGGTCTTGAGCGTCAGGAACATGTGGGAGTTCCTGGAGGTAGATTGGGACATCGTCTCCACGCCGGTTACCGGTTCAGGCAGCGGCGGCGCGTGGAACAGTGCGTGGTACCACCCGGACCTCGGCCCGGAGTGGATAGAAGCGTACTTCAGAAACCCGAATGTGACCTGGTTGAACGACGCTCGTCTCATCTTGGATGGGCTCGTGAGGGGGGCGTACGACGTGGAGTTTGCGAGCCAGAGTCTCCCCGGCGAGGCTGAGCGGTTGGTGGAGTCGGGCGCGCCGATCGCATCGGCGTCAGACTTGGTCGAGGACACATGGGAGGGGGTCGGAGTCATAGGGGGCGGCGGCAGCGGCAACATGGTCAGCGCTACCCAGAACCCGGCGCACCCAGCCGTGCAGCAGCTTTACCTGAATTGGTTCCTCACACAAGAGGGCCAGACCCAACGTCACCTGCTGGGCACCGTGAGGAACCCGAGCCAATCGCTTCGCCTCGACGTGACTGAGATGGGCGAAGTCGACCCGACCGACATCCGCGATCCTAACGTGGAGTACTCATTCCTGTACCAGCAACAGGAGTTCAACGCCGAGCAGGCGTTCGAGGACATGCGTGCTCTGTTCAGAGGGATTCACGGCTAAGACGGCAGCCGCCGGGTAGTGTCTCGGGACTCCTCGCCACCGTCACTACGCAAGGGAGATGGGGTATGAGAAAGCGCTTCAGGGTTCTTGCAGCAGTAACTGCGGTGACATTCCTCGCCACTGGGCTTCTGGCCGCGTGTGGGGACGACGCCGCTGAGGCCGAACGGGATGAGCTCCGGCAGCAGGTAGACCAGCTCCGAATGCAAACCGAGCAACTGCAGACCGAGCTTGCTGTCGCGCAGGCTTCCGCGCAGGCGCTATTGGAGCCGCTGGCGGAGAGGCGGGACGTTGGTGAGGAACCGATGATCAAGGTCATCCCGGAGATCTGGGCGTTCCCTGAGGGGAGGCTAAGGACCGCGGGAGACGTCTGGTTCGTTGGCTCAGGCTTGGAGCCCGGCCAGTGGTACCGGATCACTGTCCACCACGATGGTGGGCTGGGCGAGATGACAGACTTCGCTGAGGACAAGCTGAGGATGGCGAACGAAGAGGGCGCCTTCGCCGTCGGAACTCCGTTCGTCAGGCCGGGCCGGTTCTTCGGCGTGCCCGGCGATTGGGAGGACCCCGGGGGCGTATGGGTCGTCAAGCTTTGGGACTTCGACACGGACGAGCTCCTCGCGTCGACCCCGTGGGTCGTCTGCGGTTCCGCCCGGGAGAACGAGTGGTGTGGGTCTGCGGCGCCCACCGCCCTTGTGCCGTCTGACGACGAGGAGGAGTAAGCGACCCGGACGCGTACGTGCGACGCGGCGAGGAGAGCCGCGGGGCGCCATTCCTCTCGATGATGCGTGAGGAGTTGGAGAGCGTCGTGCCGGGGGCTCGCGCTGGCGGCCGAAACAACGGGCTGATCTGACGCGTCGCGCCGTGCGGCGCCCATGCCCGGGTAGCGTGCGCAACCCGCCGCGGATGCTCCCGAGGGAGTCGAGTGGGGGACGGGCTTGGAGGAGGGGCCGGTTTTCGCTCAGCAGCCTGACATGAGCGTTCAGGAGTTGGCCCTCCGGCCCCAAGATCGAGGGGAATAGTGGCCACCGAGCAAGCTACTAAGACGGGGGCCCCGCGAGCACGGACGAAGTGGGGGTTGCGGTGGCCCGATAAGGGCACGTACATCGTCGCCAGTATCATCCTGACGCTCGGGTTCTACCTCGTCTTTCCCGTAATCCTGATCCTGTGGCTGAGCTTCAACACGAGTCCGCTCTTTTTCGTGGGCGAACGCGTGTGGGGCCTCGACAACTGGCGGGTCGCCTTCTCGGAGCCTCGTATCCCCCTCGCGCTGTGGAATACGATCTGGCTCTTCCTCGTCTCTCAGGCCATCGTGTTTCCCATGAGCATCACCGTGGCGTGGCTGCTCGCTCGTACGCGCATGCCCGGCGCGTACGCCCTCGAACTGTTCTACTGGGTGAGCTACGTCACACCCGGCGGGCTCATCGCATGGATCATGTTGTTGGACCCCAACACCGGGATAGCCAACACCTTCGTAGAGCTCCTGCCTTTCGTCGATAAGGGGCCATTCAATATCTTTAGCATTCCTGGGATTATCTTCGTCAACGTCATAGGTGGTGCATCCTCCACGTCGGTGATGATTCTTACGCCCATATTCCGCAACATGGATGCGGCCATGGAGGAGGCGGCCCGCGTCTCGGGAGCCGACAAGCTCAGGACGATGGTTCGCGTAACAATCCCCATTATGGTGTCGCCAATCGCCCTCTTGTTCGCGCTGCAACTCATGCGTATGTTCCAATCGTTTGAGCGGGAACTGATTCTTGGATCGCCGATCAACTTCTACGTGTACTCGACGCTTATCTTCGACTTCATTCAGACCAACAACCCGCCCAAGTACGGAAGCGCGACCGCGTTGGCTAGTCTAACGCTGCTCCTGATTCTTATCATCATTCCCTTTCAGCGATGGGTGCTCACGCGGCGTCGCTACACGACCATCACTGGTTCATTCAGGCCGGGGCTCATCGACCTTGGCTATTGGAAGTGGTTCGCATTTGCGTTCATACTAAGTGACCATGTACTTAACGTGTTTACGTTGATCGTCATGGTCCTTGGGAGCTTCATGACCAGAGTTGGGATGTTCATGCTCGATCCCTTGTTCACGACGGAGCACTGGCGGTTCATGTTTGCGTCAGGCGAGTTCTTCTCCGCAATCCGGTCTACCCTGATTATTGCATTCTCCGCCGGTATCGGCAGTCCGCTTCTGTTCGCCGTGCTTGCGTACATTATTATCCGAACTCGGTGGCGGTTCCGGTTTGCCTTGGACACGCTCATCTGGCTCTCTGGCGCAATCCCCGGCATACTGTCGGGCCTCGGGCTTCTCCTCATGTTCCTGTGGGTGCCCGGTTTCTCGTGGTTGTACGGCACCTTCTACGCCCTGATTATCGTCGTCCTCTTCCAGGGAATTACGACGGGTGTGAATCTGATGAAGGCCAACATTGTGCAGGTCGGCGCTGAGATGGAGGAGGCTGCGAGAGTGTCGGGGGCAGGGTGGTTCAGGACCTTTGTGGCGATCTGGCTGCGGATCATGTCTCCCTATTTGGTGCTGATTGGCTTGCTGAACTTCAACATTGCCGCGCACACGACGGCGAGCATTGTGCTCATTGCGTCACGGGAAACGCAAACGATGTCGCTCCACATCCTGGAATTGCTGTTGATCGGATACTATGAGGCCGCGTCCGCCGCTCAGATTATCCTTGGCGTGCTAACGCTGGCGACATTGATCCTGGCGCGGCACTATGGGACGCGGCTAGGTGTGCGCCACTCATAGGGACGTCGGGAGAGTGGTCGAGGTTGTCAGGGCGCACTGGCATCGAATGGAGGTGGGCGCGTGACTTCGTACGAACCAACAGGGATCCGCGGCTTCTACCGCGCTGGGCACTCGACAATATGGGAGCTTGCGGACCGTGCGGGGATTCTTGGCGAGCTCGGCCTCGAGTTGGAGTCGTTGGAGTTCTGCGACAGCTCGTCGAAGGCTGAGAAGGCCTTGAACGAGGGGTTCATCGACTTCGTCGCCGGCAATCACATCTCGCCGTATGCCGAGATCGCCAGGGGGAGTTCGATCGTCTGCTTGGCGTCGCCCGGAAACTCGGTCAAGGACTCCATCGTCTCTCGGGACCCGATCAACTCGCTTGCGGACCTCAGGGGAAAGCGGATCGTGGACACGACGATTCTCGATTCTGACGGCGGCTATCTCCACATACGCGGCAATCACCTGATGCACGTCAAGAAGGCCGGCCTCGACCCGGCGCGGGATGTTGAGTGGCTCGAGGTCTGGGACCACCTGCCCAACGAGCACTACCAAGCTCTGCAGGTGGAGGCCATGCAGACAGGGAAGGCCGATGCGACCTTCGTCGCGGGGTATGGGTCGCCGAGCGCAGCCAAGTTCGCGGAGGCGGGCTTCCATCTGATGGAGGTCGACACTCTCCCTATGGTCACCGGCCCGACCATCACGACTTCCTACAAGTCGTTGGACGCAAAGGACCGCCTGGGAGAGCGGCTTGTGAAGGCCCTGGTGATGGCGGTCCACTACGCGAAGACGCACACCGACGACCCCCAAGCGGCGAGGATGGCGCGGCTGCCGGCGAAGCCGTACCCGGAGGCGCAGGCTATCGAGAACGCCTACGACCTCTGTTGCATGCAACACCCCGAAGCGGCGCAGATCAATCCGTTGGCCCTCTGGGACCTGCACTACCTGCGTTCGCTGGATAACTCCGGGTTCATCGACGAGCTCTACGCACAGACCTAGCGTCCGGTATAGGACGACAATAACTCAGGAACATCCGTCGCTAAGGAGCACCGGCAATGACGCAGACACCAGAGGCCCAAGCATTCAATCCTCCGCACAACGAAGAGGAGGTGGCCGGCGTCCTGCGGCATCGACCGGTGGCCAGTCCCTACGAGCGCTTTATGCAGGAGCAGGGAATCCCCATACACACGGACCTTATCGGCGCGCGCGACTCGCGGAATCTGACGCGGGCTCGCTGGGAGCGGATGGGGGGCGAGGGCGCTTTCATCTACATGCAAGGCACGACGGGAAGGGGGATGTACGTCTGGGAAATCCCGCCGGCGGACGCCTCGACCGCTGAACGCCACATGTACGAAGAGATGTACTACGTCGTCGAAGGCAGAGGGTCAACCGAGGTCTGGCGTGACGGCAGCGTCGAGAAGCAGAGCTTCGAATGGCAGACCGGCAGCGTCTTTTCCATCCCCCTCAACACATGGCACCGGCTGGTCAACGCGACGTCCAGTCCGGTAGTGCTCATTGGCGTGACCAGCGCTCCATCCTCCTTCAACCTATTCCACAGCGCGGACTTCGTCTTCAACAATCCCTATGAGGCCATCGACCGCTTTGACGAGGATGAAGGGTACTTCAAGCCGAATCAGGAGCTCGAAGCTCATGAGGTCACGGGCCGCGCGGTCCTGCGGAGCAACCTGTTGCCGGACGTCGTCCACTGCGAGCTGCCCTTGGACAACCAGCGCAGTCCTGGCTACCGGCGTATCGAACCGCATATGGCGGGCAATGTCGCTCTCCACACGTTCATTGGGCAGCACGCCTCGGGGCGATACGCAAAGGCCCACCGCGGTGAGGGAGACGGCTCGTCGGCGGCGGTGCTGGTGTGCCTTACGGGCCGGGGGTACACGTTCACCTGGCCCCACGAGCTGGGGATGCGCCCGTGGGAAGCCGGCAAGGGCGAAGAGGTGATGGCCCAAGAGTACGTGCCGGGCGGCTTCGTATGCTCCTCGCCCATCGGCGGGGGATGGTTCCACGCGCACTACGGCGTGGGGAAGGAGCCCCTGAGGTTCCTGTCGCTGCTCGGCGGGACCGCCACAGGCATGGACGGCGGGGCCCGGTCGCGGCGGCGCATGCAAGAGGACGGGACCGTGGTGGCCCAGAATGCCGATATCCGGGATGGCGGTCTGACGATCGGCTACGACATCGAAGACCCCTACGTCAAGGAGACCTTCGCGGCGGAGCTCGCGAAGGAGGGCGTCGAGTTCACGATGCCGGAGTCCGTCTACGAGAGCCGCGAGTAGCAATCTCGCCCTGGGGATCCGGCGGGACAAGGACTAGAACGCTTGACGAGGCCCCAGTTGGGTAGACCGCCTGGGGCCTCTTCTTGTGGGCGTCGTGAGCGCCGAGGGTGGGGTTGGAACCCACACGCCGCTTGCGCAGCAGCGGAGTTCGAGTCTTGGAAGGTGGGTCAAACATGAAGCGCATCGCCGAGCAGGTGATGCCCGCCCTGCGCGACCGCGTCAGCGCGGCCTACCGCTAGGTCGCCGTCAAGCCTCGGCGCCGCGGACGCGCACGCGTTTGCCGTTCAGCAGCGTGCCCAGGGGCGTGTACCGAACGAACGCCTGGTAGCAGAGCAGCAGCGCCCCCACCGTCGCCGCGATCAGCAGCGCCAGCTTGACGATCGAGGGCAGCGGCCAGTCCTGCGCCGCGCCCTGCAGCGCGATGATCAGCGGCAGGTGCGTCAGGTAGAGCCAGTAGGAAGCGTCCGACAGGTAGCGCACGCGCGGGCTCCCCTCTCCCAGCGCCGCGCGGAAGAGCCCCATCAGCCCCAGCGTCATCATCCAGGCGTAGGCGGCCTGGAAGAACAACGAGCCCGCACGCGCCCAGCCCTCCGCTATGCCGCCCTCCTCAGGGAACGTCAGCACGACGCCCGCCAGGAACGCGATCAGCGCGAGGGGCAGCGTCAGCTGCCATCCTCGCCCGATGCGCGCTCCGCCCTCGTTGTGGCCAAAGTAGACGGCGCCGAACGCGAAGAAGACGCCGTAGTACGCCAGCACATGCGGCGCGGGCAGGAGCCCCGTGTAGGTGTCCGCCCCGAATACGGGATACTGCCCCTCGACGCCCATGAAGTACTGCGCCGCCATCGTCACCGGCACGGCCCACAGGTAGAGCGCCGGCGTCACGACGAGCCGCTCAGGCAGCCGCGGCGCTCGCAATTCCAGCCGTGCCGCAGCCCACGCGACCAGTGCGAATGCCCCCGCCAGCCAGGCGAGGTGCCACAGGAACCAGAGGTGGCTGAAGAGGTCGGCGGAGAATAGTTCGCCCCAGTCCTTCGAGTACAGCACGCCCCAGTACCACGGCGCGAGCAGCCCGCTTTCCGGTTTCACCTCCGCGTCTCCGCTGTCGCGATACGGCGCCACGCCCCCGGCTGCGTCCGTCCGCTTCGCCGCGACGCCCAAGAGCTGCGCGACCTCCTTCCGCCCCTCCTCCAGCTCTGCTTTGTCGTATGACACGCCCAAGAGCTCCGTGATCCATTCCGTCGTCCCCGCGTCCGCGCGACTGCTGTCGAGCGGACGTGCGCCGTTCGCGTCCACAGCGTTCGGGTCGGCTCCGCGCTCCAGCAGCAGCCGCACGATCTCGGGTCGGCCCATGAACGCCGCCGAGTGCAGCGCTGTGCTGCCGTCGCGGTTGCGCGTGCCGATGTCCGCGCCGTTGTCGAGCAGCCATTCCGACGCTTGCGCGCGCCCGTGCAGCACCGCCCACGATAGCGGCGTCACGCCGAAGGTCGGGTCATAAGCGTCGAGCGATGCGCCCGCGCTGACATGGCGCTCTATCGCAACGATCTCGCCCAGCGCCGCAGCCGCCCACACGTTGTCCGCCGCCGCCATCTCCACCCCGGCCCCGGGGTCGCTATCCTCGTCCACGGTGGACGCGCTGGCCGCATAACCCCACGCGGCCCACGTCAGCGGGATCACCGTGAGCATGGCGATTGCCAGAGGCAACAGCAGCCGTTGCGCCCGCTGGCGCACTAGCGCCCGCAGCCCGCGCTGCCGCCACAGCATCGCCGTGAAAAAGCCGCTCATCAGGAAGAAGAGCGGCATTCGGAAGCCATGGATCGCCATCGTCAGCCAAGCGAACGGCGTCCCGTCGCCCTCGACCGACGCGTCGGCGACCACCCAGGCGCCGGGGATGAACGCGAGGGCGCCGTGCAGCACGATCCCCAGCAGCATCGCGAACGCCCGCAGTGCATCGAGATCGTGACGCCGCGCGATGCCCGCGGCGAGAGTCTCAGCGTTCGTCATCCCGCACCCCGTGTAGCCCGTCTATTGTAGTGGGCTCGTCCCGGCCCATGATCTCCGGGTCGCCCGCGCAGCGCGTAGCCTATCCCCAGCCGCTGCTTCATCCCAAGGGAATGGGCGTGGAAGCGGTCGTTGCCCAAGCCCACTCACGGAGACTCGAACAGTGGCCTGCACCCCATGGCTGCATGGTCTGACGCGATCGTCGGTCTACGGCGGACCACCAACCCGCAGGGCGCGCGCGACAGGAGAATCAGAGGTCGGCAGTCTGGCGGCGCCCTTGCTAGCCGCATCCAGACCGACCGGCCACGATTTCGCAGCGTTTCATCGCCACTGCCCAATCGGCATGAACGTGTCAATCCCTAGGAGTTGGGAACCGATACGCGCCGGGTTGTGTATACATCTATGTGTGACCGGGCTGTAACGATCTGAGCCCTGGCGCCAGGGTTGCCGCGATGAAGACCAAAGGTAAGAACTCCCTGCTCTCCCTGCTGGGCGTCTGGATCGTCCTCCTGGCGGCAGCCGCATGCCAGAGCGAACCGGAGCCAACCAACGTGACCTGGGAGGCAACGTCAGGCCGAGAACCCGACGCATCGGTGAGAGGCTCCGTGACCTATCGGGAGCGGTTGGCCCTTACTCCGGGCGCAACCCTCATAGTGGAGCTGCGGGACGTATCGTATGCCGACGCCCCCGCTCCGTTGATCGCCCGCCAGACCATCTCGGGCCCGGGCCAGGCGCCCATTGAGTTCGAGGTACAGTACAACCGCGAGGACATCGACTCACGGAACAGGTATTCGGTAAGCGCCCGGATCGTCGAATCCGACGGACGGCTTGCCTTCGTCAACGATACGGCCTACGAGGTCATCACCCATGGCAATCCCAACAAGGTGGATATGCTGCTGGTGCTGGTGGAGCCTCCCCCCGGCCTGGTAGACGACGTCGCGGGTTCGGACTGGCGGACCTGGGTGGAGGCGCCGGTTCCGGTCGTCTGGGCCAACCTGATGCCAAACGAGCGGGAACATCTGCTGCGGGTTGGGTACCTACAGTCCACGATAGAAGGCTGTGCCCGCCCCGGCAGCCAGGGGTTGGAGGTCAACGGCCACGACATCGTCGTCCGGCTGACACTGATGCAGCCGCCGCCCACGCCTTGGGGCATCGCCTGTCACGAGCAGGTGGTGGAACTCGACATCGTGGAGCCCATTCGAGAGTCCCTCGAGCCTGGGCAAACCTACCGGGTGGTGGTGAACGACCGAGAGACCACTACCTTTACTCTGCCAGCGCCGGACCTTCGGGACACGTTCGTCGCCGAGTCGCGCGTTGAGAGCGCGGTCGTCCTAGTGTTGGAGAGGGCGCCGTCTCAGCGCCGACTGCGCGTGGTCTCCGGCATGCCCAAGGGCAGCGGTTGCTCGCAGTTCAACGGCTACGAGGTCCGGCGGAGAGAGCCGCACAGGATAGACGTGGTCATCACGCGCCATGAAGTCGCCGACCCGTTCGCGGTGTGTGCCGCCGACTATCCCACCGTGGAGACCGACGTTCCGCTGGGTTCCGACTTCGAGCCAGGCGTGGAATACACGGTCAGCGTAAACTCCGACACGGTCGCGCCGTTCGTAGCCGGTTAGCCGGCATTGCAACGGGGCGCCAGGGAGGTCAGGGAGCGCGTGTCGATGCGGATGGCGGTGTTGGGTTGCCTGGCGTTTGTCCTCATGATGGCCGCCGCATGCGGCGATGCGGATGCCCCAGCCTGTCCTGAAGGGACCGACCCGTTCGTGGAGCACCAGCTTTTCATGGGCCGCAGCAGCGAGTCCGGTGAGGTTGTGGACGACGCGGCGTGGGCCGCCTTCCTCGGAGAGACGGTGACTCCCCGGTTCCCGGACGGCTTGACTGTCCTCGACGCTCAAGGGCAATGGCGCGACTCAGACGGGCTGATCCAACAGGAGCGCTCCAAGCTGCTCGTGGTCCTGGCGCCTCCGGGCAGCGGTTCGATGCGCCTTATCGACGAGGTATCGGATGAGTACAAGCGCCGGTTCAACCAGGAGTCAGTGCTCCGCGTAGTTGAGGACACCTGCGTTTCGTTCTCCTGATCCGCCACGAGGGCGCTCACGCCCTTCCCAACGCCGATGCTGACCCTTTCAAGGACCACCCCCACACCGACTGAAGACGCTGTTGCTTCGGCGCGCCCTGCCTGAACGCAGCCTTGCTAGACTGCCCCGCCATGCCGACTATCCAGAATCCGTAATGCGACCACGAGCACTAGCGTGGAAGGGGGATCGACGCGGGGGCAGAGCCAGCGCCCACTCTGAAGCATGCCGAGCAATGGGGCATTGGTCAGCCCGCAACGTCGTCCGCCTGGCGACGTGTCTGATGCGTGTCCAATCGGGTCTCGGGGCTGATCGAGCGGGAAGCGCCGAAAACCGTCAACAAAGCCGTTCTGGTGCCGAGGGTGGGGTTCGAACCCACACGCCGCTTGCACGGCAGCGGATTTTAAGTCCGCAGCGTCTGCCATTCCGCCACCTCGGCAATGTGCGCGTACGGTGGAGCGCTACGAGAGTATACGTGTCCCTTCGCGCCTCGTGCTGCGTGGGCTGTGGGCGGACGTCGGCGCTAAGATAGCGGTCGCGCCGCGCGACGGCGCCGCCGTCGGGAGCCGTGAAGGGCAGACCGCATGAGGCAGCCAAGCAATAAGGCCCTTACGAGAGGCCTGAGCGTCGGATGGATACTCGCCGGGATGGCGTGGTCGTCTGTCTTCCAAGAGCCGCTATGGGTTGGCGCGCTCTCGGGCGCCGCGTTCAGCGTCGTCCGGGTCTGGCTCGTCCGCAACCCCACCGGTTGCCTCGGCTGCGCGGTGTCGAGCTTCTGGGCGTGGCCGATTGCGCTGGTGGGCGGCATCGTGTGGGCCGCCCGGGCGGTCTAGGACCGGCTCACGCGCCCATCTGTCATACGCTGTACGGGCGACCTAGGGAGGGCCGACGAGGACGTCGTCGCCCTCGACGCGCACGCCGTACACCGGCAACGGATCGAGCGCAGGGGGCGCCGTGACCTCCCCGGTGCGCACCTTGAAGCGGCTGCCGTGGCAGTCGCACTCGATCTCCTCGAGCTGATCGATCTCGCACTCGAGCAGATCGCAGAAGTCGTCGGTGCAGATGTTGCTGAACGCGACGATGTCGCCGCCGAGCTCGGTGAGCAGAATCTGCTCGCCTTGGGCGACGACCAGCTTGAGCGTCCCCGGGACTACCTCGCTCCGCTTGGCCACCTTCTCGAAACCCTGCATGGGGTTTGCCTCCGGACGAAGACTCGTATGCCGCCGGTGCAGCACGGCGACGAGTGTACGCGAACGGCGTGCCGCTGCAATACCCCCATGGCGCTCCGTTGCTTCGTTGTTCCAGGAGGATCGAGGAGAAGGGTGAGAGCCTTCATTGCCCGAGATTCGGCAGCCGCCTATCATGGCCGCGTGACCACCCCGCCCAACAACGGCCGCGACAGCGAGCCCAGCGCCGGGTTCCGCGGCCTGCCCAGCGTCGACCGCGTGCTGGCTGAGCCGGCCATCGTCGAGGCGCTGACGCGGCTCAAGCGTGAGTTGGTCGTCGAGGCAATACGCGAACAGCTGGGCGTCGCAAGGCGCGCGGTGGCGGTAGGCGGCGCGCCGCCTACGGCTACCCAGCTGGCGGAAGCGGTCGTCGCGACTGAGCTCGACGCGTCGCGGCGATGGCCGGCCCCGGTGATCAACGCCACAGGCGTCATTCTGCACACGAACCTCGGCCGGGCGCCTCTTTCCGAGGCGGCCATCGCCGCCGTGGCCTCCGCGGCGGACGGCTACTCGGACCTCGAGCTCCGCCTCGACGATGGGCGGCGCGGGTCCCGGCATACGGCGGTCGCCGCCTTGTTGCGCCAACTCATCGGTGCCGAAGCCGCCATCGTCGTGAACAACAACGCCGGCGCGGTGCTCCTCGGCCTCGCCGCCGTCGCGGGCGGGCGGGAGGTGATCGTCTCACGGGGCGAGGCCAGCGAGATCGGCGGAGGCTTCCGGATACCCGACGTCCTCGCGCAGAGCGGCGCGCGCCTGGTCGAGGTGGGGACGGTCAACCGCACCTACGCACGCGACTACGAGCGCGCCGTCACGCAGGACACGGCCGCGCTGCTCGTCGTGCACCGCAGCAACTTCCGTGTCATCGGCTTTACCGAAGAGCCGGCGCTGGCCGAGATTGCCGGCGTAGGGCGCGCCCACGGCGTGCCCGTGCTGCACGACCTCGGCAGCGGCGCCCTGCTCGACACCGCCGACTACGGTTTGACCCACGAACCCATGCCGGAGGAGAGCCTCGCAGCCGGGGCGGACCTCGTCTTCTTCTCGGGCGACAAGCTGCTCGGCGGGCCGCAAGCGGGGATCGTCGTGGGATTGGAGCAGCTCGTCGCACTGCTGGCGGCGCACCCGCTGGCCCGGGCCCTCCGCGCCGACAAACTGACGTTGGCGGCGCTGCACGCGACGTTGCTGCACTACGTGCGCGACGAGGCCCCGTCGACGGTCCCCGTTTGGCGGATGCTCGCGATGAGCGCCGCCGAGCTGGAGCTGCGGGCCGCTGCCATCGCGAGCGCGATCGGGCCGGAGGCCGAGGTCGTCCATGGCCACTCGACGATGGGCGGCGGCAGCCTGCCGGCAGACGTAATCGAGACGCGCCTCGTCGCCGTCGACCCCTCGGCCGTGCCGGGGAGGGCGGACGCCGTCGCCCGGCGGCTGCGGACCGGCGAACCGTCGGTGTTGGCCCGCATCGACGACGGGCGCGTCCTGCTCGACCCGCGAACGTCGCCGCCCGCACGCGACGCCGCCGTCGCGGCCGCTGTCCGGGCGGCCCTCGCTTAGAGGCCCTTGCACAACCCCATTCCGTCACTGCTTGGAAGTCTTCTCCAGGGTCTCGTGTTGGCACATGGGAATGATGGGAATGGACGAGGATAGGCAAGGAATGGACCGGAATGGCGCATGGCGTTTACTCGTAGATTGCACAGGGTTACGAGTGGGGGATGGGGAAATTCTTCTAAAGTGCGCCATTTTGGGCCATTCCTCCTCTGAGCCAGGGGCCGGACGCCGGTGGGCGGCGCTCTTTACCATCTGTAGCATTTTGTAAGCATTTGCCCTTTGGGGCGGGGGCGCCGGAGAGGGATGGAGTAAGGCCGAGGGGACGATTGGGCAACGGGCAGTTGTCATGGCGGCGACAGGCGGGTGCGACGGAGTTGTTCAAAGCTTCCGCAGCCCCGCTCCCCGGTCCGGCTTTCGTCGAAATGCAGCAGTGTCATGGGAGTTCTCCTGAGCGGTCGTGATTTGGCCGGGCTTGGAACCGGCCTGTCGCATTGCCCCCCGCCCAAGCGGGGGTGTCCCTCTGCGCTAGCAGGGTTCGAACTTGCCGGTGATTCTCGATAGGCAATCTCTTGTTACTGCCCATCTGCCATCCGGGGTTTGCCAGATGTTCCCCATTCGGATGAAGTCGGGGAATGCGCGTATCAGCGTTTGTATGCCTCCTTGTTCCCATGTGATAGACGTTTCGTTTAGTGTCAGTGTTTCATGGCTGTTAGAGTTTCTTACGACCAGCTTCTCCACTGTCAAGGTTGAGGGGATGTCTGCTGACGAGCCTTGGACTCCCTGCTCGCCGCGCTCGCCCTGGACTCCCTGCTCGCCGCGCTCGCCCTGGATGCCCTGCTCGCCGCGCTCGCCTTGGATACCCTGCTCGCCGTGCTCGCCTTGGATGCCCTGCTCGCCGCGCTCGCCCTGGATGCCCTGCTCGCCGCGCTCGCCCTGGGCGCCCTGCTCGCCGCGCTCGCCCTGGATGCCCTGCTCGCCGCGCTCGCCCTGGGCGCCCTGTGGGCCCTGAGATCCCGGAGGGATGATGATCTTTGCAACTTCTTCCGCGACCCTTGCGTTCACCTTGTCGTTAATCATGACCTCGAGCTCCTCGTCGGTGGGCCCGCAACCGATGAGCATGAAGCTCAGGATGATGCTGCTCAGAACTGCTACTAGGAGTCTCATGATTTCTCCTTGCGGTTGTGATTTGGCCGGACTTAGGACCGGCCTGTCGTATTGCCGCCCCGCCGGAACGGAGAGTCCCTCTGCTCCATTGCTCGGTTGCAGGTTCCCTAGAGGCGGAATCTCCAGAACGAGCGGGCGAACACCGCAACCAACAAGAGCGCGCTGAGGCCCGTCAGCCCGCCTGCCAGCCACGCCGTGCTGACGCTGAAGGCCTCTGCCAAGAGCCCGGCGACGAATCCGCCGAGCGGCTGCAACCCGACGTCCAGCATGAAGAGGCCCATCACGCGCCCGCGCATCTCGTCGGGCGTCGTCGCCTGCAAGATGGTGTTGATCGTCGTCATGACGCCGATGAAGAAGAGTTGCTGGGCGGCGAGGACGGCCGCCGCGAGATAGAGGGACTCGATCTGAGACATGATGATGAGCATCAGGGCGGACGCAGCCACCGATACGATCACGAGGCGGCCCTTCTGCCGCATACGGCTGAAGCGCGCGATGATGATCGTGCCGACGAACCCTCCGACGCCCATGGCGGTGAACAGCACTCCCAGCGCGCCGCCCTCCTCGTCGCCGATTACGACTGCCGCGTAGACCGGCATCTGCGTCGTGATGAACGACATCAGCGTGAACATGGGGATGAAGCTCAGCAGCATGGCCGTCAGCGCGGTGTTGTTGCTACGGACGTACCGGAGCCCGTCCACGAAGTCCCTGGCCCATGACTGCGTCTTCGACCCTCGCGGCGCCATGGCGTACGTGGGGCGGAAGGGGACGAGCGCCACGAGCACGCCAAGGTAGAGGAGGGCTTGGAGCAGGAAGTTGACGCCCGGCCCGAGTAGCACGATGAGCGCCCCGCCGATGGCCGGTCCGACCATGCGCATCGAGTTGAACGCCATCGAGTTGAGCGCAATGGCGTTCATGAGGGACTCGCGGGGCACGGAGTTGCCGACGAGCACCTGCCGGAGTGGGTTGTTGAGGCTCCACGCGACGCCCGTCAGGAACGAGAACGCGTACAGGTGCCACACGGCGAGGACGTTCGCGAGGACCACGGCCGCGAACGCCAACGCCAGCGCCACGAGCACAACGTGGTCGAGCATGAGCAGGCGCCGCCGGTCGAAGCGGTCTGCGATAACGCCGCTGAGGGGGGCGGACAGCATCGGGACCGCGCGCACGCCCATCACGAGCGCCACCTGCACCGGCGATTTCGTGATGTCATAGGCGAGCCAGCCGAGGGTCACCTGCTGGACCCAGTTGCCTGAGCTCGTGAAGATCGTCGTCAGCCAGAGAAGGCGAAAGTTGCGGTAGCCAAGCGCGGCAAATGTCGAGCGCCATCCCGTGAGGGGGGGCGCGGTCTCGCCCGTATGAGTGGCGCGGTTCATCGCGCTTCGCTGCCGTCGGCTCCGCTCGCGTCGGGCGCCCTCAGCTCCAGCACAGTGACCTCTGGCCGGGCGAAGAAGCGCAACGGCACGACCGTCGTGGCAAGACCCGGGCTGACGTGCATGAACGTTTGCGCTCGCTCGATGAGCCCTGATGGTCGGGGCAGGGGGTATCGAGTGCCGGTCGTCGGCGTCAGCCAGGGCCCCAGCCGCACCTGGCCTCCGTGGGTGTGTCCGCTCAGAACGAGCGGTACGCCCCTTCGCGAGGCCTCCTCGAGGATGTCCGGGGAGTGGCACAGCATGAGGACCGAGCTCATGTCCTCAATCCCCTGTAGTGCCCCGTCGATGTCGTCGGCGCCGCTGAACCGGTCGTCGAGGCCGACGACGTGCAATGTTCCGCTGCCGACGGGCAGCGACACCGACGAATTGGCGAGCATGATGAGGCCCGCATCCTCGAGCAAGCCCATGACGGCGCGGGAATCGAAGTGGTGACGTCGTCGCCAGCGGCCGTCGGTGGGGAGCTTGCGCGTGTGATAGCGGTGGTCATGGTTTCCCAGGACGCCGACCACCGTACGCGACGCGCTGATCTCCCGGAGTACGGAGCGGGCGTGGTCGATGCCGGAAGGACCGGCCAAGAAGTCGCCGGTGATGACGGTCAGGTCGGCGTCGACGCGGCTCGCCTGGCGTAGGAACGCCGCCACACGCCGGGTGGAGTGACCGATGTGCAAGTCTGAGATGTGGAGAACGCGGACGCCGTCGAGCGATGGGCTCCATGTATGCAGACGCGCTGCGAGGCGGCGGATGCGCAACCACCGCGGCTCCACTGCGTACGCATAGGCCAACAGCGCCGCGAGAACTCCCAGGACGGCGAGAACCAGCAGCGTGAGCGGCCGCCGGCCCCGGCTCGTCGTCGGGCTGCTCATCGAAACGCGGGCCTCGGAGGAACGGGTCTTCTTGCGCCGCGGTAATCGCAACCCGCTCATGACCGGGCGATCCGGAGGATGGCCGCTGCGAGCTTGCGCGGGTCGTGGCGGCTCGGGAACGACTCGTCGAGTAGGTCTCGAAAGACGACTCGGGTCGAGTCCCGGTCCAGTGGTCTGTTGAGCGTCACGGGCTCTTGTTCGAATCTGGGCGCAAGCGGCTGAATGTGATTGTTCACCAGGAAGTGGGTAGGGGGCGCCCCCGAGTGCTCCTCGAACACACGGAGGTGGTCTTCCGCCGATAGCCCGTCGGTCTCGCCGTGCTGCGTGGCGATGTTGCAGACGAACACCTTGGGGGCCTTCGACCTGCGGACCGCCTCGCTCATGCCCGTGACGAGGAAGTTGGGCAGCACGCTCGTGTAGAGGCTCCCCGGGCCCATGACGATTACCTGGGCCTCGTCGATGGCGGCTATCGCCGCGGGGTTAGCGGGCGCCGTTCCCGGCTCCAGCCACAGCTGCTCTAGGGGCTCGCCTGCGTGACCGATGGCGCTCTCGCCGTCCAACACGATTCCGGACGCCGTGCGCGCCTTGAGGCGCAGGTCGGACGCGACGCTCGACGGCGCCACTTGTCCGTGCACGACGAGGAGCTTGGCCGCCGCCTGGAGGGCGTCGTGGAAGTTGCCTTCGGTATGCACCAACGCGGCGATGAGCAGGTTGCCGAGGTTGTGTCCTTCGAGGCCGAGACCGGCTTCGAACCGGTAAGTGAGAGCCCGCTCCATCAGCGGCTCGGACTCGGAGAGCGCGATGAGGCACTGGCGAGCGTCTCCGGGCGGCGAGATGTTGAGCTCCGAGCGGAGTCTCCCGGAGCTCCCGCCGTCGTCCGCCACGGTGACGACGGCCGTGATGTTGTCGGTGTGCTCCTTCAGGCCGCGCAGCGCTGTGGAGAGGCCTGTGCCGCCGCCGATGGCGACGACGCGCAGGCCGCCGCTGCGGGCGCGATGCCGCGAGAGGCTGTCGACGATGCCCCGTTGTCCCTGCGTGTATCGTGCGCCTTGAGCGACGCGCCGGTAGAACATGAGCGCGGAGCCAACGACCATGAGCATCCCGATGCCGCCGAGGCCCGCGCCACGGGCAACCGGCCCGAGCGAACCGGAGAGGTCGATAGCTCGGCCAACGCGGGCAACCCATGTAGTCTCGCTGAGCTCGAAGAAGGCTGTCGCTATGCCCAGCGCGACAATCAGCACCCCGGCGACGCCGAGGAGCAGCCAGCGCTTCAGCCCGATGCCGGGCCGCAGCAGCAACAGGAACCATGCGGCGAGCGGCATTGCTCGGGGGTCTCGGTCGGGGCGTCGGATCAAGTCGCGCAACCTTTGAGGACGAACCTCAGCTGCCAGGGTCGTGGCTCTAGTGTACCTGTCGGCGTGCGCGCCGGTTGCCGCCGCGGCTGGCGCGCGGGCGACGGGCTGCTAGGGAGTCTCCGAATAGCTCCGTGGATGCGGCATAGTCACGTAGCCCTCCCACTCTTACTCCTCCGCCCCCGGCTCTGCGGGGAGGATTGCTCTTACTCCTCCGCCCCTGGCTCTGCGGGGGAGGATTACTCTTACTACTCCGCCCCCCGGCTCTGCGGGGAGGATTGCTCTTACTCCTCCGCCCCCGGCTCTGCGGGGGAGGATTGCTGTTACTCCTCCGCCCCCGGCTCTGCGGGGGAGGATTGAGGAGGGGGCCTGCTGAAAGCATCAGCGAGTTGTCCAGAGGCTTCCTAGGCGTCGGGATCCGGCCCGATGTAGCCGGCCTGCCGCAGGTGATCGAGCACGAGCTCCACGCCTTGCTCGGGCTCGATATCGGTCGTGTCCACGACGATCTCGGCGTGCTCGGGCGTTTCGTACGGGTCGTCGACGCCGGTGAATCCGGTGAGGAGGCCTGCGCGCGCCTTGGCGTAGAGTCCTTTGCGGTCCCGCGCTTCGCATACCTCGACGGGCGTAGCGACGTGGACTTCGACGAAGCCCCCGTAGGCGCCGACCATCTCGCGGACTTCGCGCCGCACTGTGGTGTAGGGAGCGATTGGCGCGCAGACGGCCACGCCCCGGTGCTTCGTGATCTCGCTGGCGACGTAGCCGATCCGCTGATGTTGAGGTCGCGGTGCTCCTTGGAGAAGCCCAGTTCACTGGAGAGATTCTTGCGCACGAGGTCGCCGTCGAGCAGTGTCACAGGCCTGGCGCTGACCTCCATGAGCTTGACCATCAACACATTGGCCAGCGTGGACTTGCCCGAGCTCGGCAGACCCGTGAAGAAGACGGTGAACCCCTGCTGGCTGCGGGGCGGGTAGGCTTGCCGCAGTACGCTCATGACTTCCGGGTAGGAGAACCATTCCGGCGCCTCCGCGCCGTCGGCGAGCCGTTGCCGCAGGTCCGTGCCCGATAGCAAGAGCACGCTGCTGCCCGGCTTGACCTCCGATTGCGGCTGGTACTGGTCGATATCCTCGACGTACACCATCTCTTGGAACTCGACCACCTCGATGCCGAGCTCGTCCCGGTGCTCGCGGATGAGCTCCTGCGCGTCGTAGGGTCCGTAGAAGGGCTTCCCGGAGCGGTCGGCGCCCGGCCCTGCGTGGTCCCGGCCCACGATGAAATGGCTGCACCCGTAGTTCTTGCGGATGATGGCGTGCCACACGGCCTCGCGCGGCCCGCCCATACGCATGGCCAGCGGCAGCAGGCTCAACTCCGTGGAGTGGCTGGCGTAGCGGTGGAGAATGGCTTCGTACGTCCGCACGCGGACGAAGTAGTCCACGTCGCCCGGCTTGGTCATGCCGACGACGGGGTGAATGCGCCATAAACCCGTCGAGCGGCGAGAAGCCGCCGCTCAGGAGTAGCTCGGCGTCGCACACCTGCTTCTCGGTCAGGTCCCAGGACTGGAGTCCGAGGGCCTCGTGCCGTAGCGCGGGGAGACGCGACTCCGCGCCATGAGCGGCTTGAGCTGCCCGCCATGGGCCTCGATGAGTGCTGATGCTGCGGTCTCGTTGCTGGTTGTCACGGGTAAAGATCCTTCGATGTCGGAGATTGGCGCACGACGATTAGCGCGCCCGTCGGCGCGCGGAAGAGCAGGGGCCTGGCCGTTGCTTCGGTCCAGTCCGCCCGCGGGTCTACCTACAGTATGGGAAGGAGGCCGTTATCGGCGTCACTGCGCCCTAGCATACCCTCGGCGCGCCGAACGGGCAACCGCGCCCCGTCCATTCCCGTGCCCCGACGCGGGCATCCATGCCCCATCCCCGCCGCCGTTTGGCCTCCTCCCCCAACGGGGGAGGATTGAGGTGGGGGGAACGACGTGCTCTCGGGCTGCGCAAGTGGCGCGGGCAGCGAGTCCATGGAGCCATAGGCGCCTCGCCCCGTCATGCCCGTGCCCCGACGCGGGCATCCATGCCCCATCCCCGCCGGCGTTTGGCCTCCTCCCCCAACGGGGGAGGATTGAGGTGGGGGGAACGACGTGCTCTCGGGCTGCGCAAGTGGCGCGGGCAGCGAGTCCATGGAGCCATAGGCCCCTCGCCCCGTCATGCCCGTGCCCCGACACGGGAATCCATGCCCTTGCTCTCAGGCTGCGCGCGAGCCCCCGGCGCGACATCCGCCCCTCCCCCCAACGCCCCCAACTCCCTATCATGCCTGTTGAAGCCTGTCCTGAGCCCGTCGAAGGGGGCTTCCGAAACACGCGGCGCTGGCGCCCCCGGCCCGCCAGCCCCATTTACGAGTAAATGTCGCAAAATGTCGCAGAATGTCGCACTATTTCGATCCTCCACTCGTAAACTCTGCAATTTACGAGTGAAAAACCTCACGTTTTTGGCCGAAACCTGGCCATTTTGGCCCGTTTCCGTTCATTTCCGGGGTTCAGGGCACTCATAGGTGTAGGAGCCTCCGGCCATCCGGTTGTGAATGAACGTTACGAACGCGCTTGCTCCGCACGGTATCCTGAGGGGAAGTAACGGAGCGGGTGCGGCGTGCGAGTCGGCTCGAACGAGAAGGAACAGCGCGGTGACCGGTCTGGCGGACGAGATTCAGCGGCTCAAGGGCGAGCGCAACGCGGTCATCTTGGCGCACAACTACCAGGTCGGCGATGTCCAGGACGTGGCCGACTTCGTGGGCGATTCGCTAGGTCTGTCGAGACAAGCCGCTGAGACGGACGCGGACGTGATCGTCTTCTGCGGCGTGCACTTCATGGCGGAGACTGCGGCCATCCTCTCGCCGGACAAGCGCGTGCTGCTGCCGGACCTTGACGCGGGCTGCTCGTTGGCCGACTCGATCACCGGGGCCCAGTTGCGGACGTGGAAGGAGGAGCACCCCGGAGCGGTCGTCGTCTCGTACGTCAACACGACCGCGGAGGTGAAGGCGGAGAGCGACTATTGCTGTACGTCGGCGAACGCCGTGGCGGTGGTCGACGCGATCCCGCCGGAGCGCGGGGTGCTGTTCCTGCCCGACATGTTCCTGGGCAACCACGTGAAGAAGATGACCGGCCGGAAGAACATCTCCGTGTGGTGGGGCGAGTGCCATGTCCATGCGGCGGTGCGTCCCGAGCTCATGCAGGCGCGGGAGGCGCATCCTGCGGCCGAACTGATGGTGCACCCGGAGTGCGGGTGCACGACCCCGGCGATGTACTACGCCGCCGAGGGCGACCCGTCGATGGCGGGCGCGCACATCCTGTCGACGGGCGGCATGTTGCGGCACGCCCACGAGTCGTCGGCGAACGAGTTTGTCGTCGCGACCGAGACGGGCATCCTCCACGGACTTCGCAAGCAGGAACCGGCCAAGACGTTCCACGCCGTGGCCGAGTCGATGGTCTGCTGGTTCATGAAGATAATCACGCTGGAGAAGGTCCGCCGCAGCCTCGCGGAGGACGTGTTCGAGGTCACGGTGCCGATGGACGTCAGCGCCCGCGCGCGGCTGCCCATCGAGCGGATGCTGGCCATCGCGTGAGGGCGTCCCGCTCGCCCGGCGCTTCCTTCATGTAGTCCCATGGGATGAGGACGCGCGCGTCTGACGCTGTGCGCGCTCGCGTCGAATGGCCGCACGCTGCTAGGCTATAGGGCATGCCGCAAATGCTTGGAGATGTCCTAAGAGCCTTTCGCCCCGGGCAGATGCCCCCTGTGCTCGCGTGGGTGGTGTCGGTCATCGGCGTGCCGATTCTGTTGATTGCGTTGGTGAACGCCTTGACGGAGCCGGCGCCGGCAGGCCCGCCAACAGTCGAAGCGGGGGCGGGCGAGACGGCAGATCCGGACGCAGTGGGCGGCGCGGCGACGCCGAGTCCGGGCATCATCGACAACCTCCCTTCGGCGAGGGACCCGCGCACGGGGATCTTCTCGGCGGGGGACCCGCGCACGGGGATCTTCAATCCCACTGCCGGCGCCGGCGCAACGAGCGCCACGGCAAGGCAGACGTGCAGTTCGACGCTGTGCAACGTGACGTTCTACGGCCTGTTGTTCGGCTCGGCCGCGGGCGTCGTCGTGGTCGCGTTCCTCAAGAAGCGAAGGCTCAAGGTGTGGCTCCCCCTCAGCGCAGTGGCGCTAGTGCTGGGCATCGGGCAGCCGTTCATCACACCGGTGACAGTACTGGCGGCGCTAGCGCTCTCAGCCCGGCCGGATCTGAACAGCATGGACCCGGACGAGGCGCAGCTAGTCGCCGAAGAGGAAGAAACCGCGCGGCGCGCATACGAGGTGGACAGCGCCAAGCGCGCGGGGACGGCCCGCGAAGGCCAATTCCGCGTGATGACGTGGCTGTCGCGCGTGACTTCCGAGATCGACGCGGCCGCGGCGCGCCACGAGTGGTCGAAGATTCACACGGGTCTCGTGCCGCTTGCCGAGATCAAGGTTGAACTCAACCGTATGTACATCCCGCTCACCGACGCGTCCAAGGCGTCGTGGCGGCGGGCGCTGGAGTCGATCGGCGCCTACGAGAAGGCGGTGCGCCGCGGCGTGACGCTGGGCGTTCAAATTGAGTATCACCCGCCCCTGGAGCAGGACGGGTTCTTCGCGAGAGGCGCTCAGCGCAAGATTGCCAAGCGGGACGCGAGGGTCGCTGAGGAGATTCGCAAAGCTGGAAACATCCTCGAGGACTCAACGTTGTACATTGGCTACTCGCGAGAGGAGCTGCTAGGGCCGAATGGGCCCGCGCCCGAGATGGCGGTTGCCCCGCTCGAAGCGGCCGCCGCGCCCGCGGCCGCCGCTTCCGCGCAGGCGGAGCCGGCCGTGGTCGACGCGGCCGGGCTCCCGGTGGAGTCGCTACGCGAGCAGTCGCCGTTGCCTCCGCCGCCGCGCGCCAACTGGCGTCGTCCGGAGCGCGGCCATCGCCGCCGCCGCTTCTAGCGGAAGCGCGCTCCTCTTGTGCTGGACCGGCCCGCGCCCGCTAGCTCGCTCGCATCGCAGAGACCGTCGGGAACTGGGGAAGTGTCGGAATGGCAGACGAGCATGACTTAGGATCATGTGCCCGCAAGGGCGTGCGGGTTCGAGTCCCGCCTTCCCCACCAACTGGACAAAATCGCGAACCTTCCGTTGAGGTTCGTTCTGGACGTGTAATCAGCAACACATCCACGATGGATAGGGGCTAACAGTTGTGGACAAGCGACTAGCGGTTAATCGCAACAACTGGAACGAGCGCACACCTGCTCACGCGGTCTCAGACTTCTATGACGTAGCTGGGTTCAAGGCTGGCCGGATAACGCTAACCGACATCGAGCGGCAGGAGGTTGGCGACGTATCCGGCAAGACGCTCCTCCATCTCCAGTGTCACTTCGGGTTGGACACGATGTCGTGGTCGCGGCTGGGCGCGAAGGCGACGGGGGTAGATTTCTCAGATGCCGCAATCGGCCTGGCTCGCGCGCTCAACGAGGAGTTGGGGTTGGGGGTTCGATTTATCTGCTCCAACATCTACGACCTACCGGACGCGCTGGAAGAGCAGTTCGACATCGTGTTCACCTCTTACGGCGTCCTGAACTGGCTGCCCGACGTCGCCAGATGGGCTGAGGTCGTGAGCAACCACCTCAAGCCGGCGGGCGTGTTCTACATCGTGGAGTTCCACCCGTTTGCGGATGTGTTCGAGCCGTCGGAGTCGGGCGACATGGCGCCGACGTACGGGTACTTCCATCACGAACTGTTCTTCGAGGGCGGCGAACCAAGCTACGCGAGCAAGGAGATAATCGAGACGCCGACCTACGAGTGGCCGCACAGCCTGAGCGATATCGTCTGTGCGCTGATTGACGCAGGGTTGAGGATCGAGTTCCTGCACGAGTTTCCATTCACTTGCTACCAAGCCTACTCCGTGATGGAGCGGGGCGACGACGGCTGGTGGCGGCTTCCGAAGCACAACGAGAGCTTTCCGCAGATGTTCTCGATAAGGGCGACCAGATGAGTGGCGCCAGATTCAACAGCCGTAAACGGCCCGCCGGGTCGGGCCCTTATTCTGCCCCCCAACCACATCCGTCTGACCGAAAGCTCGAAAGCCAACGCTGAGTTGCTCTTGACCCACCAAACGGGGCGTCACGAGGATGACAAACCGGCGGAATTACAAAGGCTCAGGGATCATTGCCTAGACTAGGGGAGAAGCCAAGGATCCATTGTACTGTCATATTGATCTGCGACCCTATGCAGGGTAACCACCCCCAAGGAGTACATGCTTGGCGCTCGACAGGCCCCAAGTGCAGTAGGAGATGGCGGGCGGAGCTCGGCGCCAATCGGTTCGGTTTGGCGTGCTGGTGTTCTCGCCATTGGCGCCGCTCCAGCAGTCCGGCGTGGCGGCAGCGATCACGATCGCGTACGCGCTGATTCCCGCCGTGCGGGTAGTGCCGCGGCGATGGTCGTGTGGAGGGGCGCGGCAGAACCTGCGACTGCGCCACGCCGTGGAGCGAGGGCGAACCGCGCTCAGGAAGCAGCCATAGCCGGTCTCTCTCCGGCCCCCGCTTGCCGCCGCCCGTGGGCGTATCGAGAATGGCGCCCATGAACAGAGTGTTCGACTGGCTGAGCTGGCTGGTGACGGTGCGCCCGTGGGTCACGCTTGCCTTCATCGCGATTGTGACATTGGCGTTGGCCGCCGGGCTTGCGCTGCGAGCGCCGGTGGCGGAGAACGAGGCCTTCCTCCCTCGGGATAGCGGCGTCGCCAAGGCGTTGGAGGAGATCGAGACCCTCTTCGGGGACTCCGGCGTCGTCGTGGTAACGCTCGTCTTCCGTGGTGAAGTGCTCACGCCTGATGGACTCGCCCAGATAGACGGCTTGCTCGGCCGCATCGTTAGCGACCCGGGCGTAGGCGGACTCCTGCCGTCCGTCGGCGCAGTCGCCGCCCCCTACACGATCCACGTGATCCATCGCTACCGGGAAGAGTTCGCCAAGCGGCGCAACCCGGAGGCGGCGGCGATCCGCACGCTCGCCACCACTGGCTCGGCTCTGCTGGGCTCGGCGCTGACGACAGCGCTCGGGTTCGCGGTGCTGACGCTGTCGCCGCTGCAATCATTCGAGCACTTCGGCATCACGGCGGCGATCACGATCGCTTACGCGCTGATCGTCTCAATCCTGGTGGTGCCGCCCGCCATGACGGTCTGGGGCGCCTACCAGAACATGCGGATGCGCTCGATGGTAGAGCGCCTGTGGAACGAGCTTGACGTCTTCATCGAGGACACGCACCGGCGCCACAAGCAGGACCAAGACTCGTCGTAGGACGGTATCCGAGGGCGGGCGAAACTCGTCGCGCCCTCGCGCCACTAGGGCTGTGAGCGGGCCAAAGGAGACTGTACTGCGACCGATGGCGCAGCATCCGGAGAGGGTGGAGACACGCCAGGGGAACGCGGACGACAACCTCGCGTGCGCGGCGGCTTTCGTATGCCGTTTCGTTGTGGTTCAATACGCCTTGCACTCGGACCCCTTCCACATAGGAGGCGGAATTGGTAGCCATAGACCGTCCCATGAGCAAGCTTGTCGACACCAACGGCGGCAGGGTAAGCCGTGAGATTTTCTGCAACCAGGAGATATACGACCAGGAGATGGAGCAGGTCTTTGCCCGGTCGTGGCTCTTCGTCGGCCACGAGAGCCAGATACCCAACGCTGGCGACTTCATGCGCTCGCGCATGGGCGAAGAGCAGGTCATCGTTACGCGGGACAAAGACCATCAGATTCACGTCCTGCTGAACTCGTGCCGGCACCGGGGCAACATGGTCTGCCGGTACGACGAGGGCAACGCGCTGGCGTTTACCTGCTCGTTCCACGGGTGGGTCTACGACACCTCCGGCGCCGTCGTGGGGCTGCCCTTCAACGACGGCGGCTACGACGGCATGCCCAAGCAGGACTGGGGACTCCTCCAGGCGCGAGTGGAGCTGTTCCAGGGGACGATCTGGGCAACCTGGGACCGCACCGCGCCCAGCTTCGTCGATTACCTGGGCGGCTGTGAGCTCTACCTGGGCACCCAGCTGCTCGGCACCGACGGCTCGGAGAACGGAGCCGAGGTTCTCGGCGGCGTCGTCAAGTGGCGGCTCGGCTGCAACTGGAAGGTGCCGACCCCAGACGTGGACACGACCCACGGATGGATCACCCACCGCTCCATAGCCGTGGCGCTCGGCGTGGGTGCGACGGGAAACCCCGTTCGCCCGCAGCAAGGCCGGTCCGAGAGCATCGGCGGACGAACGCGCACGTGCGTCTCGTTCCCCGAGGGCCACACGATGTCGGTCACGGTGCCCCAAGAGGACGACCCGAGCTGGGCGGACAACGGCACCTGGGCCAACATGCCCCTGATCCGCGAGTACTTCCGCGAGAAGTACGAGCTCCGCAAGCAGCGTCTCGGCAAGCTCGCCAGCCTCTCCGTGGGCCCGGCCATCTTCCCGAACGAGGGGTGGCTCGGCCGCGTGGTCCGGATCATGCACCCCCACGGACCAGGCACGACCGAGATATGGACCTACTTCTTCGTGGACAAGGACGCGCCTCAGGAGGTCAAGTCGGCGCTCGGCCACTACTACGAGCACTACTATGGCCCGGGCGGCATGACCCAGAAGGACGACATGGAGAACTGGTACCAGCTCACCATCGCCAGCAGGGGGCCGATGGCCCGCAAGCTCGACCTGAACTACCAGATGGGCATCGACGACCCTCCGCTGCACGGGCCCTCGACCTACGGGTTGCCCGGCCTGTTCACCCGGACCGTCTACAACGACGAGAACCATCGCCGGTTCTACCAGCGGTGGGCCGAGGTTATGGAGGCCCGCGACTGGGACGAGATGCGCGTCAAAGAGCCGGCGAAGTGAGGCGAAGGCATGGTTGACGCACTATCCGACGAAGAACTCCGCCTCCGGTTCGAGGTCGAGGACTTCCTTTACTACGAGGCCGACCTGCTGGACGACCACCTGTACGACGAGTGGCTGGACCTGTTCACCGACGACGCTCGTTACTGGATGCCAATGCGGCGCAACGTTCCATCCCGGGACATGAGCGCCGAGATGACGGTCGAGAACCGCGATATGTCGTGGTTCGACAACGACAAGGAGACGCTTGAGAAGCGCGTGAAGCAGATTAAGACGGGAGTGCACTGGGCCGACGAGCCTCTCTCCCGCGTGTCGCACATGGTGTCCAACGTCCGCTTGTTGAGCTCCGACCCGTCCCAGGTCGGCCCCGGCGAAGTGCGCGTCAAGTGCCGGTTTTTGTTCTACCGCAACCGGCACATCGACGAGGAGAGCACTTTCGTGGGCAAGCGGATCGACACGCTGCGCCGCGTCGACGGCCGTCTGAAGATTGCCAGGCGCGAGATTTACCTCGACCAGAACGTCCTGCTCTACAAGAACCTCACCAGCTTCTTCTAGCGCGGGAGTCATCGACGGCGGTGTGACCATGACCGACCGGCCCACCTCAGCTCCCACGCTCAAGTTCGGCGTCATTGGCATCGGCAACGCCGGCGGCGGCGTGCTGTCCTCCATGCGCGACGCCCCAAACGTCGACGTCGTCGCCGTCGCGGATATCCGGCCCCATGCCCGCGACGCGTTCCAGCAGCGCTTCGGCGGGCGGGCCTACGAGACCGCCGAGGAGCTCTGCGCAGACCCTGAAGTCCAGGCTGTCTGGGTCGCCACGCCCAACCCCTTCCACCGGCCCCACACTGTCATGGCCGCCGAGCACGGCAAGCACGTCGTCGTCGAGAAGCCCATGGCCTTGAACCTGAGCGAGGCGGCGGCCATGATCGACGCCGCCGACAGGAACGGCGTCCTGCTGCTGTCCGGTCACACCCGCGCCTTCGATCCCCCAGTGCAGGCCATGTCGCGCGTCATCCAGTCGGGCGAGATCGGCGCGCTGAAGGCAATGAACGACTGGTCGTTCACCAATTGGATGCTCCGGCCCCGCATGCCCGAGGAGGTTGACGAGCATCTGGGAGGCGGCGTCGCCTTCCGCCAGGCGCCTCACCAGATAGACACCATCCGCTTTCTCGGCGGCGGCCTCGTCAAGAGCGTCCGCGGCACGACGGGCACGTGGATGGAAGGCCGGATGGGCGCTCCCGGCTACTACGCCGCGTACCTGGAGTTCGAGGACGGCACGCCCGCGTCCATTTCCTACAACGGCTATGGTTACTTCCTCGCCAGCGAACTCCTCCCTTGGGAGCACGACGATCCAAGCGTCTCGGT
Source organism: Dehalococcoidia bacterium (assembly GCA_965220205.1). Taxonomy (GTDB): domain Bacteria; phylum Chloroflexota; class Dehalococcoidia; order Lucifugimonadales; family Australimonadaceae. The sequence goes on from OZ244812.1 coordinate 283,263, forward strand.
GGAGCAGCGGTCGCAAGCGCGCCGAAACCTGCAGGCCGGAGACTGGGATGAGCAGCAGGCCAAGGACGACGGGCGCTTCGGCGGCGCCGTCGGCGTCCCTCAGGGGAGACCGGGCGGCGGCCGCCCCAGCCGGGAAGCCCGATTCATGAACGACCTGGGTCTGCTCATTGTGACCTGCGAGCGGGGCGTGCTCCGGCAATCGCCCAACGGCGTCTACGTCTACAACGACGACGGCGTGCGGGAGGAGCCCATCTCCGAAGCGGACGGCCTCGGCCCGTCGGACCCGACGTTGCAGGAGGCCTATGACGGCATCGTGTTGGGCAAGCCCATCTTTCACGATGGACGGTGGGGGATGGCGACCCTCGAGGTCCAGATCGCGCTGATGCAATCGGCTCGCGAGCACAGGGAAGTGCTCCTGCGCCACCAGGTCCCCGTGCCCGCGTAGAGCGCCACGCCCCACGACACTCGCCGCTGCGCCCCGTAGTGAGGAGGCCGGACGGCGCCTGCCGTCCCTTCCGGCGCTGGCAGGCGTTTCCAAACGGTCTCATTTGGTCTCATTTAGTCTCATTTGCTCCTGAGCTTGAGCGGCGCTTCGGCCTGCCTCGTTCCCGTCTCGCTCGCAGCGTTGAGACGCCGTTCCGGACGGTTGCGGCCCGCAGGCGGGGAGGGCTCAGCGGTCTACCATCGTAGGCGGCTGACGGACGTTCGGGGAAGGGCCGGATGTCGTAGCGGGGGCGCCTCTCGCGAGCGGAGATGGATTCCGTGTTCAGGCGCTGGGAGTGTCGGCGGCGAGGGGGGAGTTTCGGAAGCGTGCTATGCTCAGCCCGGCCATTCCCACGCCCCGGGCGATCGGAGTCCGCTGCTTGAACCAGCCCTCTAGTCAGCGCGTTCTCACCGTCGCCAACGCGCCGATATTCTTCTCCTTCTTTCTGTGGGGATTTGGGACCGGCGCGCAGCACCTGGCCCGGCCCCTCTTTGCATACGCGCTGACCGGCGACGTGTTCCTCGTCGCGCTGCTCATCTCCGTCAACGCAATTCCCCGCGTTTTCGTTGGCCCCGTCACCGGCATCTTGACCGACCGGTTCGGGCGCAAGCCGCTCAGCATCGCCGGGGCCAGCCTGCGCGGCGTCACCAACATCGCACAAGCCTTCAGCGGCGACTACGTCACGTTCTTGGCGCTCGAGTTCACCGGACAGATCGGCGTCTCGATGTGGGGCACCTCGTCCAACGTGCTCGTCGCCGACATGACCAACCGGTCGAACCGGGCCCGCGTCATCGCCGTGCGGGGCATGTGCAGGCGGTCGGGTTTCGTGGCCGGTCCGCTGATCGGCGGCGTACTCGCGTCGGCGTTCGGCCTCGAGTCGCTCTTCGTCCTCAATGGGGTGTCCAAGTTCGTGATTGTCTTCGTCGTTGTCTCCATGGTCGCGGAGACGAGGCCCCGCCGTACGCCGTCGCCCGAACCCGGGCCTTCTGCCGGACGTTCGGACGCGGCCCCGCGCCCCGCTTCCCGGCCCGCGCTCTCGGCGTTCAAGACACCCTCGTTCGTTGCTCTCGCCATCGTGGTCGTCGGCATGAGCATTACCCAGACCGCGGTCGTCCAGACGCTGTTGCCGCTCCACGCCCAGGAGGTTGTCGGGCTCGACGAGAGCCGCGTCGGTTTCGTGCTGTCGATTGTGGCCGTGACCGGTTTCCTAATGGCGTTTCCCAGCGGCATGTTGGCGGACCGGTTCGGACGAAAGATGACGCTCGTGCCGGGTCTCTTGCTCATGAGCCTCGCCAGCGTCATGCTGGCCGCGAGCGATGCGTACGGTCTACTGCTGCTTGTCGTCGTGATTAAAGGCGCGGGCGACACCATGACGATGAGCACGTCGTCCGTCTACGCGATGGACCTGGCGCCGCCCGAGGGCCGCGGAGCGTTTCTCGGCGTCGTGCAGTCGTTCCAGGCGGCCGGAGCGGTCGCCGGACCCTTGCTCGTCGGCGGTCTGTACCATGCCGAGGGCCCTGTTGTCGCGTTCGGGACGCTGGCGGCCCTGCTCGCGGCGGGGGCCGTTGTTCTGGCCCTACTCGGCCGCGAGACGGCCGGGTCCCGCTTCCGGATCGCCGACTCCACTGCGCCCGCAGTCGGCCCCCGGGACGGGGAGCGTTGACCCAGCAGCTTGCCGAACGGCTTGACTTGGCGGATCGACTGAACAGTCTGACTGAAGAGAGGCAACAGAGAAGAGACGTGCAGCATTCTGATGACCGGCCAGCGCTGATCGGCAAGCAAGCGGAGCTCGACCGCGCGATGCGGGCGATCGCGCGCGCCGATCGCGTCGGCGTTGACACCGAGGCCGACAGCCGCCACCACTATCCCGAGAAGGTGTGCCTTGTCCAGGTCGCCGCGGACGGGCGCGCGTACCTCATCGACCCACTGGCGCGGCTCGACCTGACAGCGCTGGGCCGAGTGCTGGCGAATCCGGCGGTCGAGAAGATACTGCACGGCGCCGATTTCGACCTGCGCGGGCTCAACCGCGATTGGGGGTTCACGGTTCGCGGGCTCTACGACACCAACCTCGCGGCCAAGATGGCGGGACTCGAGCGCCTCGGACTCGCCGCCCTCATTGAGGACCTGCTCGGCGTGACCATCCCCAAGGACTTGCGCCTCCGCCGCGCCGACTGGTCGAGGCGTCCGCTCACCGCTGAGGCCCTGGGCTACGCTGTGGAGGACGTGGTCCATCTCGGCGCCGTCCGCGACGCCATCGACTCCAAGCTCGCGGCCCTGGGCCGTCGAGGGTGGGCAGCCGAGGAGTTCTCCCGCATCGAAGAGGTGCGCTATGAGCCGCCGGACCCCGACACCGCTTTTCTCGCCGTCAAGGGCACGCGCGCGCTAGACGGCAAGGGCCTTGCGGTCCTGAAGGAGCTGTTCGCGGTCCGGGAGGCGGAAGCGCGCAGAGCAGACCGTCCTCCGGCGTTCGTGATCCCCGCCGAGGCGATGGTGTACCTGGCGGGGCGCCCGGACACTGAGTTGGACTGCGTGCCGGAGCTCGCAGCAAGCATCGTCAGACGGCTCGGGCGCAGCATCGAGCGAGCCCTGGCCGCCGGCGCCGCTGCCCCGCCGGTCCAGCGGCCTGCGCCGCAGTTTCCCTTCCGGCCCCGCCCCACGCCTGCGCAGATGAAGCGGCTTCAGCTGCTGAAGGACTGGCGGACAGCCGAGGGAGCGCGGCTGTCGCTCGATCCATCGCTGCTCTGGCCCATGCGAAGCCTCGAGCGGCTCGCCCGCGAGCCGCAAACGCTCGCCGCCGAGATCGAGTCCCCCGACGTTCGTGAATGGCAGCGGTCGCAGTTCGCCGGCTCGCTCCGCGAGGCGCTCCCGCGGGCGTAGCGGAGAGCGTCTCGCCATCCCGTCGTTTCCGCGTTTGCTATCCTCTCCTCGCATATAGCCGACAGTCCCGGAGCGAGCAACCCATGAGCGACGCCAATGACTAGCCAACCTACAGTCCGCCACGCCATTGGCGTTCCGACTCCCCGCATCGACGGCGTCGACAAGACGACTGGCCGGGCGGCCTACACCGCCGACGTCCAGCTCGACGGCATGTTGTGGGGCAGGACACTGCGCTCGCCTCACCGGCACGCCCGGATCGTGCGCATAGACACGACTCGGGCAAGAGAGGCCCCCGGAGTCCACGCGGTCGTGACCGCTGCGGACACGTTCCCGAACGCCCGCTACGGCCGCTCGGTGATCGACGTCCCCGTCATCGCCGCGGACGTCGTGCGTTTCGTCGGCGAACCCGTTGCGGCTGTTGCCGCCGTCGACGAGGACGCCGCGGATGCGGCGCTCCGGCTCGTCGACGTCGAATACGAGGAGCTCCCGTCCGTGCACGACCCTGCGGAGGCAATGCTCCCCGGGGCGCCAGTGCTGCACCCGAACATGCTGGACTATCAAGGCCTCCCGCAGCCTCTCGAGAAGCCAATGAACAACTACGGAACGTTCGAATGGACGCAGGGCGACGTCGAGGAGGGACTGCGCACCGCGGACGTCGTCGTGGAATCCACGTTCACGACGCAGCGCCAGCATCACGGCTACATGGAGCCGCACTCGTGCGTGGTGCAGGTGGACGAGTCGGGGCGCGTCAACGTATGGGCGCCCAACAAGTCGCCGCACTCCGCGGTGCGGTTCCTCTCCATCGCCAGCGGCCTGCCGGCCGACCGCATCCTGCTGCGCCCCATCACCATCGGCGGCGACTTCGGCGGCAAGGGCTCGATCATGCACATCCCCATCGCCACGATGCTGGCGCTCGCTACCGGACACCCTATCCGCATGGTCATGGACTACACGGAGGAGCTCATCGCCGGCAACCCTCGCCACGCCTCCGTCACCCACATGCGGACGGGAGTGACGCGCGACGGGACCATCGTTGCTCACGACGCGGAGATCATCTTCGACAGCGGAGCGTACGCCGGCTACAAACCACAGGGACACCTCGGCGGCGCATCGAGCGCGGCGGGGCCTTATAGGGCGCCGCACGGTCGCGTCGTGGAGCGCCAGGTGTACACGAACAACGTTCCGTGCGGCTACATGCGCGGACCCGGCGAACCGCAGGCGATGTTCGCGGTCGAATCGCAGATGGACTGCGTGGCGCGCGCCATCGGCATGAACCCTGTCGAGTTGCGCCGCAAGAACCTCATCCGCGAGGGGGACGCGAACGCCATAGGGGCCTCGTTCCAGGCGGTCCGCGCCGTCGAGACGCTCGACCGGGCGGTCGCAGCGTCCGGCTTCTACGACCCGAAGCCCAGTGACGGACGCACGAAGATCGGCCGTGGCATCGCCATCGGCGACCGCTCGCAAGCCGGAGGCGAGACGCACGCAGCGGTCACCCTCCGCGCCGACGGCTCCGTTGTCGTCCACACCTCCGTGTTCGAGCAGGGAACCGGCTCCTACACCGTCATGCAACAGCTCGCCGCGGACGGCTTCGGCGTGCCTGTGGACCGCGTCAGTGTCCAGGTCTGGAACACCGACGAAGCTGACAACGACTCGGGCATCGGCGGCGCCCGCGTCACGAGGATGGCGAGCGCGGCCGTCTACGACGCCATCGAGAACACGAGGGCTGCGCTCGTGGAGACCGCAGCCGAAGCGCTCGGCGTGGCCCCCGAGCTGCTGACCGTGCAGGGCGATCGAGTTCTGCGCTCCGACACGGAGGAATCGGAAGAGTGGGCGAGCGTCGTCGCGAGGGCGGGTCATGATGTGACCAGCCTCGGGGAGACCAAGGACAGCTCGCGCAACCCGTTCACGTCGTTCACCGCGCAGGTCGCCGAGGTGTCGGTGGACAGCGAGACGGGCGAGGTGCGTCTGCTCAAGGTCACGACGGTGCACGACACCGGGACCGTGCTCAACCCCATCGGTCACGAGGGCCAGATCAACGGCGGCCTGATGCAGGGGATTGGGTACGGCCTATGGGAGGAGCTCGTCGTCGATGATGGTCAGGTGACGACCACCTCGTTTGCCGACTACAAGATGCCCAGCATCGCCGACGTCCCTGAGCTGCGCACGGTCCTGCTCGACCCCGCGCCCGGTATGGGTCCCTACCAGATCAAGGGCATCGGCGAGCATTCCACCTCCCAGATCGCGCCCGCCATCGCGAACGCGGTGGAGGATGCGTCGGGCCTGCGCGTGCGCGACCTGCCCGTGACGGCGGAGAAGGTCTACCGCGGGCTCAGCGCCTAGGCATGGGGGCGCGTGTTCGGTACACTGAGGCCTCCAACCAGACGGCCCGTAGCGAGGAGTCATGTCTATGGATGAGGGGTTGCGCGAACGTGTAACGGCTGCGTTGGGCAGCGTCGACGCACAGTACGTCGAGGTCCACATCGAGGAGAGCAGGTCCAACAACATCCGCTACCGGGGCAGGGATCTCGAGGAGATCGGCCGTGGAAGCGGCTTGGGGGGCAGCGTCCGCGCGCTCGCCGGGAGCGGGTGGGGCTTCGCCTCGTTCAACGACATCAGCGATCTGAGCGCGAAGGTGCGTCAAGCGGTCGACCAAGCGCGGCACGTGGGCGGCGACCGCGTTGAGCTGGCCGAGGTACCGGCAGTCGTCGACGAAGCGCCGGCGCGCATCGGCCAGGACCCCGGCGCCGTCTCGCTCGTCGACAAAAAACGCGTGCTCGACCGATACGTTGACATCATGATGAGCACGCCCGGAGTCCAGAGCTCGAGCGTGACCTATTCCGACGCCAGGCGACACATGGTGTTCGCGAACTCCGAGGGGTCGTACATCGACCAAGCGCGGGTCGACGTGAACATGCGCCTGTCGGCCATGGCCAGGGACGGCTCGGAGGTGCAACAGTCGGGCGTCAGCCTGGGCAGTCTCGGCGACTTCCAGTTTGTACTCGACCTCGAGCAGGACGCGAAAGAGGTGGCGGAAAAGGCCGTCGCCCTCTTGAACGCTCCGAAGGTCGCCGGCGGCGAATACACCGTCGTGCTCGACCCGATCCTCGCAGGCGTGTTCATCCACGAGGCGTTCGGACACCTTTCCGAGGCCGACCACATCTACGCCGAGCCTCGGCTCCAGGAGTTGATGACGGTCGGGAAGCGGTTCGGCGGCGCCCACCTCAACGTCAAGGACGGCGCCACGGTTCCCGCCCCGACGCTGCGCGGCTCCTACCTCTACGACGACGAGGGCGTGCAGGGCCAGGAGACCGACTTGATCCGCGACGGCGTCCTCGTCGGCAGACTCCACTCGCGGGAGACCGCGGCGAAGCTCGGCGAGCGGCCCACCGGCAACGCTCGGGCGCTCAACTACCGGTTCTCTCCCATCGTGCGCATGACCAACACATTCATTGTCCCCGGCACAACGCCTCCTGAGGATCTGTTCGCGGGAATCGAGGACGGGCTCTACGTCAAGAACTGGTACGGCGGCATGACCAGCATGGAGATGTTCACGTTCTCCGCCGGCGAGGCTTACCGCATCCGCAACGGGCGGATCGAGGAGCTGTGCCGGCCCGTGATGCTGTCGGGCAACGTGTTCACGACGTTGCACAACATCGACGGCATCGCCAACGACCTGGGTATGAACGAGGGCGGCGGTTGCGGCAAGGCGGGCCAGAGCCCACTGCCTGTGTCCAACGGCAGCCCGCACATTCGGATCCGCCAATGCCTGATCGGAGGAGCGTAGCCATCGCTAGCGACACCCGAACGGTAACCGAGCGCATCCTCGAGCGCGCCGCGGCCGTAGCCGATCAGGCCGAAGTCTTCCACGTGGCCTCTGCCAGCACGCCCGTGAAGTTCGAGGCGAACCAGGTCAAGGCTGTCGACTCGAACGAGGCCGTCGGCGCGGCGGTGCGCATCATCAAGGACGGTCGCGTCGGGTTCGCCTCGACGAGCAACCTGGACGACATCGACGACCTCGTCGCCGCCGCGGAGGAGACCGCTCCGTTCGGCGCCGAGGCGGCGTTCCGGTTCCCTGGCGCTACAGACTACCCCGGCGTGCCCGTGTTCGACAGCGCCGTGGAGGACGTGTCCCTCGAGGAGATGGTCGACATCGGTCTGCGCGTTATCGACGAGTTGCGGAGCTTTTCGAGCGAGGTGCAGGTGGAGGGCGGCGTATCGCGCTCGACATCCACGCTTTCGCTGATGAACAGCAACGGCGGGCGCTTCTCCTATCCCCGGTCGGGGTTCCGCATCGGTTTCGAGGGCACGGTGATCCACGGCGAGGACATGCTCTTCACGTTCGATTCCGCTTCGAGCGTGCACCCGGTCACTGACCACAGCAACGTGACGGCGTCGATCGTTCGTCAGTTGACCTGGGCGAGCAAGCAGGCGCCGGTCGAAACGAAGACCATGCCCGTGATCCTCATGCCGCAGGCGGTGTCCAGCATTCTGCTCGGCCCCCTGCTGGCGGGGCTCAGCGGCAAAACGGTGTTGCAAGGCACGTCGCCGTTGGCGGAGAAGATGGGCGAGAAGATCGTCGACGAGCGGTTCTCCCTCACGGACGACGCCACGTTGCCCTACGTCCCCGCCAGCCGCATGAGCGACGATGAAGGAGTGCCAAGCCGCCGCCTCCCGTTGATCGACCACGGCGTCGTGTCGACGTTCCTCTACGACCTGCAGACGGCGGGGCTCGCAGGGAAGCAGAGCACGGGCAGCGGCGAGCGCGGGATCGGTTCGCTGCCCGGACCGTCCGCCGGCGTGCTGTTGGTGAACGAGGGCGACGCTCTGCTGGACGACATGATTGCCGACATCAATGAAGGGATTGTGGTCGAGGCGCTGTTGGGCGCGGGCCAGAGCAACATCCTGGGCGGGGACTTCAACGCCAACGTGCTGCTCGGATACAAGATAGAGAACGGCAAGATCGTCGGCCGAATCAAGAACGCAATGGTGTCGGGCAACGCCTACGACGCGCTGAACAACCTCGTGGGGATAGGCAGCGAGGGCCGCTGGATGCGCGGCGGTCTCTACGCGCCGGCAGTCGCGCTCGCAGCTGTCGCGGTGTCCGCCAACGGTTGAGCCATGGGGCTGATCGATTATCTACGGGAGCTGAGCGACTCCAAGACGGAGCCCACCGCCGTCGGCTTGACTCAGCTGATCGGCCTGTGGGGCGAGGACCGCGAGACGCTCGCAGAGCAGTGGCCGCTGATTCCCGGCGAGCGCCGCCTGGAGCTCCTCACCAGGCTGGCTGAGATGGCGGACGACAACGTCGAACTCGACTTCCACGCCGTGTTCAGCAATGCCCTGACCGACGAACTGCCCCGCGTACGGGAAGCCGCGGTGAACGGTCTGTGGGAGAGCGAGGACCGCAAGACGCTCCCCCGGCTGATCGAGCGGCTCGATCACGACGGCGACGACGCCGTGCGAGCGGCTGCCGCCAGTGTGCTCGGGCGTTTCGCCGTGCTTGCGGACGCAGGCAAGTTCGTCCAACGGGATGCCGACGCGCTGTACAACGCGCTCATGGGTGTGCTCCGAGACGACGACGAGCCGGTGATTGTCAGGCGTCGCGCTCTCGAATCGGCGGCGCCATTCCGCCGCCCCGAGATCCATCGCTGGCTCCAATGGGGCTACGACCACCCGGACCCGGCCATGCGTCAGAGCGCGGTCTTTGCCATGGGACGCGCCGGCGACAGCTCGTGGCTGTCGTTCATCTGCGACGAGATGGAAAGCGACGACCCTGCGATGCGGTTCGAGGCCGCAAACGCTGCGCGAGAGATGGGCGAGGAGGAAGCGCTGCCGTCCCTCATCGACCTCGTGAACGACATCGACTCGGAGGTCTCCCTTGCCGCGTTGCACGCCATCGGCGGCATCGGCGGGGCCCGTGCGAAGAAGTTTCTCCGGGGCCTCGCCGCCAGCGAGGACGACCAGGTGCTCGGAGCCGCAGCGGCGGAGATACTCGACGAGATGGAGAACGATGACGACTTCTCCATGTTCCGGATCGAGGGGACTGGCGAGTGATGAGCAGGCCTCCGGTGGAAAACGCCGTGTCGAGTGGGGGCGTCGTGTACCGGCATGACGACGGACGCGTGCTGTTCGCGCTCTGCGGACGCACCCAGACCGGCACGTGGAGCCTTCCCAAAGGGACCCCGGACGACGGCGAGACCATGGAGCAAACGGCGGTGCGCGAGGTCCGTGAAGAGACGGGGCTAGAAGTCGAGATTGAGGCGCCGTTGGGTGAGATCGAGTACTGGTTCACCCGCTCGTCGCGGCGCATCCACAAGCGCGTGCACTTTTACTTGATGGGTGAGCGGGGCGGCAGCTTCGCCGACCACGACGCCGAGTTCGACGTTGTCGAGTGGGTCCCGGCGCTCCAGGCGGTGCGTACGCTGACGTTCCCGACCGAAGCCGGCATCGCGCGCCGCGCGCTCTCCAAGCTGTCCGTCGGCGAATCGGAAGAGCGCGCCGCCGCGGACGGGGAGGGCAATCGTGGATGACGATGTGGTAGCGGTTGGCGAGAAGATCCTGCTGCGCAAGAAGCGAATCGAGGATGCCGAGGACGACCACCGATGGCGCCAGGACCCCGAGCTCGCCGAGTTGGACGCCGCATCGGTCCTCCGCCAATCGCTCAAGGACTTCCGCCGCGACCTCGAACACGAACTCAAGACGCCTACGCCGTGGGTCAAGCGCTTCGGCGTCGATACGCTCGACGGCCTGCACATCGGCAACTGCATGGTCTACGACATCGACACCGTGACAGGGCAGGGCGAGCTGGGCATCCTCTTGGGCAACCGGGACTATTGGAACGGGGGGTACGGCCGCGAGGCAATGAAGATGCTGATCCGTGAGTGCTTCGGGCTGCCTTCGATGAAGCGTCTGTACCTCCACACACTCTCCTGGAACGCGCGAGCCCGCCGCGCCTTCGCTGGTTGCGGTCTGCGCGAGATGGGCCCTGACCGCCGCGGCGGCAAGGACTTCGTCCTCATGGAGATCACGCGGGCCGAGTGGGAAACGCTGCACACTGGCGGAGACGGCGCCGCCCTGCCTTAGCCGCTGCTCCCCCGTGGCAGCTCGACCACAGCCTCGCCGGTCGTCGTTACACGGCCCTCGCCGTTCTCCAGCGTAATCTCGCAGCGTATCGTACCGTTGGCGTCGTCCTTCTCGACGACAGTGCCGCGGCAGACGAGCGTGTCGCCGGGCACGTCCATGGCGCGATAGCGAACCGCGAGCGAAGCGAGCCGGCCTGCGGGCCCCATCCAGTCCGTGACGAGTTGCGCCAAGAACGCGCTCTTGAGCGCTCCGTGCAGGATCACGCCCGGCAACTGCTGGGCCAGTGCGAAGTCCTTGTCGTAGTGAATCTCGTAGAAATCCCCTGAGGCTCCGGCGTACATAACCAGCTGCCGTGTGGTCGGCGTTTTGACGAGCGGCGGCAGTTCGGCGCCCGATCCGACGTCGTCGAAGTAGGGCTGCGCGCTCACGCCGCGGGTCCCATCCGGATGACTGTGTTGCGTTGCGTGGCGGCGACCCTCCCGCGCTGGTTGACGTAGGTCGTCATGTAGGTCGCAATCAGCATCGCGCCCATGCTGCCTTCACGTTCGGCCAGTGATTCCAGCACAGTCGTGAACGCAACCTCGTCGCCCGGGCGCACGGGCGCGCCGTACGTCCACTCGCTGCCGCCGTCGAGCACGCGCGGCAGCCGCTCGGCGTCGGGCAGGGCGGGTATCGCGGCCCCCACCGAGCGAAGGTAGGTCGGAGGCGCGACGCTGGGGTAGGCGGGGTTGTCGTCTCCAATCGCCGCGGCGAAGCGGACAATTGCGCCCAGCTCAACGACTGTCGTTCGAGTCTCGCCGGCGCGTCCGATGGCCTGACGCATACCCTCAGTGATGATCCCGTCGCTCGACACGGGGATTCCCTCCACGCGGTGGGAGCCTAGGAGCGGGACTCGTGGCCTGTCAAGGCAAAGGAACACCCACGAGCGGCGGGTTGCCGTCCAGCCTGCCGTCATTCCTGGCGCGAGAATGCGGTTGGGGTCTACGAGTGGGCGGCAGGATGCCAACTTTTTTCTCTGTAACATTCTGTAGCATTTCTCCCTCGTGGCCGGGCCGGAGGCCGGCGGGCAGGCGGGTGCCGGAGTCGGGCCGTGAGGATAGGGTAACGACGAGAGGACGACGGGGCAACGGGCAGTTGTCGCGGCGGCGGGGAAAGGGAATACGAATCCGCGAAACTCGTGTGAAATCGGGTTGACAGGCCATCGTGCGGAGAGTAACTTCACTGCACCCGATTCAGCTTTCCAGCAATGTGGCTGAACGCGGTCCCCGATAGGATTGAGTCTGTGATCCCTGACGGTAAAACGGCATCGCTGGACCCTCCAGTCCGAGGGCTGTCCTACCGCCCGTCAAGCCCTTCCGCAAGGAAGGGCTTTCCGTTTCAGTGACGTGGGCCTCGTTGCGGAGCGTGCGACGCCCTCGTAGAATCAAACAACGCGCAGGAGTGTAGCTCAGCCTGGTAGAGCAACGGTCTCCAAAACCGTCGGCCGAGGGTTCGAATCCTTCCACTCCTGCCAGCCGCTCCTCCCCGGTAGGCATCTGGCGCTCGCAGGGCCCCTCCGCTATTCTTCCTGTATTCTTCAGGCTAGAGGCAGTCGCGGCGACAGCGCCGCGCCGCCGTCGACCGACCGCCGCGGAGGACTCGACATGCTAAGCGCTGAGCAAACCGAAATGCTGACCAGAGTAGGCAAGGGCACGCCCATGGGCGAAGTCCTCCGCCGCTACTGGACTCCTATCCTCTTGTCCGAAGAGCTCCCCGAGCCCGACTGCCCGCCCGTTCGCGTCCTAATCTTCGGAGAAGAGCTAGTGGCGTTCAGGGACACGCAAGGCCGGGTGGGCCTGCTCGAAGAGTTCTGCGCGCATCGCCAGACCAGCCTCTTCTTCGGACGAAACGAGGAGAGCGGGTTGCGGTGCGTCTACCACGGCTGGAAATACGACGTCACCGGCGCCTGCGTCGACATGCCCACCGAGACGGTCGACAGCAACTTCAAGAACAAGGTGCAGCTGACGGCCTACCCGGCGCGGGACAGAGGCGGGCTGATATGGGCCTACCTTGGCCCAAAGGACATACCGGTCCCCGAGCTGCCCCGCTTCCGTTTCATGGACGTTCCGAAAGAGAACCGCTTGCACACCAAGTACCTGCGCGAGTGCAACTTCGCCCAGGCCATCGACGGCGGCATCGACTCCGTCCACACCAATTTCCTCCACGTCGGGCTCGACCGCTACTGGGGCACGCAGTCCTACGACGAGCGCGCGAAGGGGTCGAACGACCTCGACCTCCTCTACCGCACCGCCGACACCGCGCCAAAGTTCCTGACCAAGCGCATGGAGTACGGACTGCTCGTCGGCTCCCGGCGGAGCATTCCCGACGAGGACCGCTACTACTGGCGGTTCAACCACTTCCTCATGCCCTTCTACAGCATGACGCCGCGGGGCGGGGGCGGCCACGCTTTCGTACCCCTCGATGACTCCAACTGCTGGTCGTTCAACCTCTCGTTCCGTCCCGACCGGCCCTTCACCGACGAGGAGCGGGAGGTCGCGCACGCCGGCGTCGCCAAGGACCCGGACCTCGCGGGCGGCATCCACATGAACGAGCGCATTCCCGGCACCTTCCGCACCGTGCGCAATCTCTCGAACGACTTCCTCATCGACCGCGAGATGCAGCGCACCAAGAACTTCACGGGCATTCCCGGCACCGGCACGCAAGACTCCATGGCCCAGATATCCATGAGGGCCATCGCGGACCGCACCAAGGAGCACCTCGGCATCACCGACATCGGGATCATCCAGGCGCGCCGCCTGATGCTCCAAGAGGCCATCGACCTCCTCGAGGGCATCGAGCCCAAGACCCCCAGGGCCCACGACGCCTACGCGATCACCGGCGTGCAGTTCGTCGAAGACGCCGATGTCTCGTTCGAAGAGTGCGTCGAGCGGCGGTACGCGGAGATGTACGCTGCGCCGACCCGATAGACGGCGGAGCGCTTCTCTCCTAGAATGGACTGGTTGGGCCTGCGGGGCCGCGCGACGCCGCCTCCCGGACCGATGCCGAGGTGGTGGAATAGGTAGACACGCTGTCTTGAGGGGGCAGTGGGAGCAATCCCGTAAGAGTTCAAATCTCTTCCTCGGCACCAACGCAACGACAGCGCCCCGTCCCCTCTTCCCGCCACGGCGGCGGGAGGGGCATGAAGGGCGCGGCGCCCCGCACGGTTGACCCTCGCGAGCCCCCGCGCTACGCTACGGACGACGCGGCGACGTAGCCAAGTGGCCAAGGCGGGGGTCTGCAAAACCCCTATTCGGCGGTTCGATTCCGCCCGTCGCCTCCAATCTCCCCCACTCTCGACCGAGTTTCACCCTGCAGGCCGCCGGCGGGGGGATTCGCCATGGGCGTCGTCCTCCTTGGCGGTCGCCGGCGCTCGTCGGCCACGGCCCGAAATCCGGGCCAAAACCGTTTACACACTTGTAACAACTCGGTAACAGGACAGCAAAACTCGTGCGCCATGATGGGTTGCGTTGATACAAGCCACACAGGAGGTGCCGAATGGATTCAGGGAATACGGCTTGGATACTCACTGCTTCCGCGCTGGTGTTGCTGATGACGCCAGGGCTGGCTTTCTTCTACGGAGGACTAGTCCGTAGCCGCAACGTCATCAGCACAATCATGCTGAGCTTCATGAGCATGGCCGTTGTCAGCGTGGTGTGGGTGCTTTGGGGCTATAGCCTGGCGTTCGGCGAGGGCGGTCCGCTGATTGGCGACCTCTCCCTCCTCGGCCTGCGGGGGATGGAGCCTGGCGACGAGATGTTGTTCGCCGTCTTCCAGATGATGTTTGCCATCATCACCCCGGCCCTTATCACGGGAGCGTTAGTGGAGCGCTTCAAGTTCACTACCTACCTCGTGTTCTTGGTCGCTTGGGTATCGCTCGTGTACGCGCCCATCGCCCACTGGGTGTGGGCCGGCGATGGCTGGTTGTTCGACCTAGGCGCCCTTGACTTCGCGGGCGGCACAGTTGTCCACATCAACGCTGCCATGGGCGCTATCGCCGCGGCGGTCCTAGTAGGCAAGCGTCGGAACCCCGGCGCGGAGCCCGGCAACGTCCCGTACGTGGTCATCGGCGCTGCGCTGCTCTGGTTCGGCTGGTTTGGGTTCAACGCAGGCTCCGGCCTCGCGGCGAACGGCCAAGCCGTGAACGCGTTCCTCGTGACCAACACTGCGGCGGCGACGGCTGCGCTGACGTGGGGCATACTGTCGCAGATTCAGCACAAGCGCATGAGCGCTGTAGGAGTCGCGACGGGCGCGGTCGGGGGTCTCGTCGCCATCACGCCTGCAGCGGGCGCGGTGGGAGTGATGGGCGCGTTGGCCATTGGCTTTGGGGCTGGCGTCCTCTGCTACATCGGCGTGCTCATTCGCCCGAAGCTCGGCTTGGACGACGCGCTGGACGTGTTCGCGGTCCACGGCATTGGCGGGATCTGGGGCGCGCTGGCGACGGGCATCTTCACGGTGGAGGCCTTCGCTGGCGTCAAGGGACTCGTCGAGGGCAACGTTGAGCAGTTGGGCATACAGGCGATTGGGGTTGGCGCGACGATTGCGTACTCGTTGATTGTCTCGCTCGTCATCCTGTTCGTACTGGACAAGATTCCGGGCCTGGGTCTGCGCGTCAGCGAGAACGAGGAGGACCAGGGCTTGGACGTGGTCGCTCACGGTGAGCGCGCCTATGTGAGCGACGGGGCCGACTAACCACGATAGCAAGCCGGGGGTATGCTTAGGACATGCCCCCGGGGAACGAAGAGGGGATCAAACATGATCAGCATCGAAGCAATCGTTCGGCCCGAGCGCATCGGCCAAGTCACGGCGGCGCTGGAGGAGGCCGGCTGCCCGGGGTTCTTCTACTACAACATCACGGGTCAAGGCCGTCAGCGCGGCGTGGAGGTGTTCGTCGGCCGCGGCGGCCAGATGGTCCAGCGGTCGTCGGTGCCGAAGACGCTCATCAAGGCCGTCGTGACGGAGGAGATGAAGGACGCCATCGTGGCGGCCATCGTCGAAGCCGCCCGCGGTCCCGGAGAGGGCGCCATCGGCGACGGCAAGATCTTCATCACGACAGTCGACGACGCCGTCCGCGTGCGGACCGGGGAGCGCGGCGCCGAGGCGATCTAGCCGCTGCGCGGCGTGGGATACGGAGGGCCCGGCTCTACGCGAGCCGGGCCCTCTTGCGTTTGCGGGGTGGTTGGCGGCGCTGCCGCCCCTTACTCCTGCCACTCGGCGAGCGCCTCCCACTTGGGCTCTAGGCCGAGGCCCGGCTCTTCCGGGAGGGTCGCCCAACCGCGTTGCGGGTCGACCGTGCCGTCGAAGATCAGGTCGGCGCACTTCCACATCGCGTAGTGGTACTCGACACGCCAGCCGTTGGCGACCGCGGCTTGGAGGTGCATGTTGTGGTGCGGCCAGCCCCCGCCGTTCGCGATCGGGAGGTTGAAGGCCTGCGCCAGGGCCGCGATCCGCATCCCCTCGGTGAAGCCGCCGCAGTAAACGACGTTGGGCTGGAGGATGTCCACCGCCTCGTGGACCAGGAGCTCGCGCATGCGCTGCTTGCTGCCCTCGTTCTGGCCCGCGGCAATCGGGATCGACTGCCGCATGCGCAAGTCGTGCAGCAGCGCGGCGTCGTTGCCCCAGAGCGGCTCCTCGAACCACTCGATAGCGCAATCCTCGATGGCCTTGCACAGCTTTAGCGCGTTGTTGAGCTGGAACATGTAGTTCGCGTCGATCGACAGCTGGACGCCGTCGCCGATGGCGTCGCGCACCGCACGCACGCGCCGCGCGTCCTCGAGCGGCGCTTGGTGGTCGCCCGCGACTCCCACCACCATCTTGAGCTTGTCCTCTCCCTGCGCCACGAAGCTGTTCGCGACCTCGACAAGTTGCTCTGTGGTGTACTCGGGCAGGCCGAACGTGATGTAGGCGGGGACACGGCTCTGGGCGCCGCCGAGAAGGTGCCACACCGGCATCCCGAGCGCTTTGCCCTTGATGTCCCACAGGGCTATGTCGATCGCGCTGACGGCGGAGCTCCATGCGCCCGTTTGCGAACGGGGGTTGAGGTCGACGGAGAGCTCCTGCCAGATGCGCTCCGTCTCGAACGGGTCCTTCCCCGCCAGGATGGGGGCGGCCTCCCGGTTGATGAGCTCGCGCACTGCGTGGCGCTGGATTGGCCCGGAGATCCCGTAGCCGGTGGTCCCGTCGTCGGTCTCGACAGCGCAGAACACGAGCGGACGCATCACGGGCGCGGGGAGGAGGGGTACGGGCACAGGGACGTTGTGCGTCGTAGCGTGAACCCTGGCGATTCTCATAGGCGGACTCCGGTCGAGGCGATGACGCCAAACCATACCGGCGTGGGCAGCCGCCCGCAATCGCCCCGCGCCCTAACGAGGCCGGACCAACAGCGTGCCGACGGTAATCTCGGTCGGCGCGGCGTCCTCTCCGTGATGGCCGGTGTCCGCTGGCGGTTCGCCCCCTTCGACGTGGACGGTCGCGGCGACCGTGATAGGTTGTCCGTCCACGGCGTACCGCTCGTGCGTGTTCGTGTTCAGCGTGACGCTGATCTCGCGCATGCCTGACGACAGTCCATCGACATGCGCCCACTCCCCATAGACCCGCAGAAGCTTCACGCCGTCGATGTACAAGTGGGCGTGACCCTCGCCCGGCACGTGGGCCGTGTTCACCCCCTCCGGGGCGAACGTGAACGCCGTCGGCACGATCTGGACATTGAAGCCGGACACGCTGTCCGGGTGGACGTTGAGCGCAACGCCCATGCCCGGCGGTGCCTCGACCGTCTCCCCGTGCCTATGCGTCCCCATCCCCATGGCGTCTTCACCGGCAGCGGCGTCGGCTTCGCCCAGGTGCACGGTGATCGGGAAGCTGCCAGTCGCTTCCGCCGTGAACGCGAGCGTCGCGTCTCCGTCGGCTGGCGACTCCGCCCGCAGGTCGTACCCGTGCACGTGAAACTCCGCCGCCTCGTCAGCCGTCAGGTTGAACGTGACCGAATCGCCTCCCATCGCCTCGAACTCGGTCTGACCGCCGACGATTGCCCGGTCCTCGATTGCGACGTCGAACGTCAACGACTCAGGGTCGCCGCCGCCGCAAGCTCCCAGCCCGAGCGCCACGCCGCACGCAGCGCTCATGGCGATGAACCTGATTGTCAACGGATATCCCACACTTGGCGGCAGTTGCGCATAGTTGCGCTTCACCCCAACAACTGCCTCACCCTCGCGTTGATCCGCCCCGCGACGCCATCCGCCGCGAGCGCGGCGCGGATGATCCGGCGCGCCGTGATGAAGTTCATGCCTTCCGCCAGCTCAACGTTTGCCGCGATGCGCTCCGCCTGCTCCGCCTCCGACGCCAGCTCCAGGTGCAGCGCGTTCTCCCCATCGAAGTGCGGGATGGGCAGCGTGAGGATCCATTTGTGGATATCGCGCGCTCCCCACTGCCCGCGGGACTGTAGGGGCGCTGTGCGCTCGCGGGCCGTCCCGCTGTTGAGTACGGTGGTCAGGTAGCGCGCTTCGTCAATGCCGGATACGGCAAGCCAATACAGCTTGGTGTCTATTACCGCCCTCTCATCTTTGAGAATTGCCGCCGCCGGATGTGTGCCGGACGTTGTGTACACCACGCGTAGTTCCGCAGGACGAAACTGCATGGTCAATTCGCGATGGTAATCCCAACGTTCCACAAGCGTCATCCGACTTCGCCCATGTTCTGCCCAGAGCGCCTCGGCCTCCCGCATCCAGCGGGCAAGGTGGAGAAACCCTTGCAACTCTGCCTCACGACGGTCCATTAGGCCATATTCAGCGTGCCATGGGATCACTGCCTCCAACGGACTGAACGGGCGGAACGGCGCGATCGATTCTCCAAGGTAGAGCGGACGCAGAAACTCCAACTCGATGTTGCCTCTGAGCGGAGGCAGGTCCTTCCAGGGCGGTTTTTCCTGTAGGGAACGGCGGCTTTCGATGATGGGCATAGCTGCGGACATGCCCAGCCTCGTACGCGGGGGCCGTTCGACCACGCAGAGGAAGCGGGGCACCAGCGTCGCTCCTTGCCGAAAGGCATCCTGATAGGCCGACGCTGGGGCCTTCGCATCGTCAGGCGTCTGCGGCCAACCCACGGAACGCCATGTCAGCGCCGTGTTCGCCTGGGCAGTGGACGCATCGCGCCTCGGAAGCACGCCGCTGGCGTCGTAGACCCTTGCCCCCCGAATGCCTGGCGGCGTCGCGCCCCGTTCCGCGAACAGCACACAGGACGGCACGGGAAA
Source organism: Dehalococcoidia bacterium (assembly GCA_965220205.1). Lineage (GTDB taxonomy): Bacteria > Chloroflexota > Dehalococcoidia > Lucifugimonadales > Australimonadaceae. Next base: position 301,988 of record OZ244812.1, read on the forward strand.
GAGCGGCCAGACCGCATCGGTCAGCGCCCACGCCTCGGTGAACTGGAGCGTGGTGAGGGTGCTGGCGCCGTTCCGCCCGTTGGTTCTCTTGCCGTTGGCCCTCTTGCGCGCCCCGTTGACAGCACGCGGGAATGCGCCGCCCCGGAACCCGGTGAACGCCTGGCGGCTCATCGCCGCGTACGGCATTACGAAGGCTACCCGTCCGCCGGGACGCAGGTACAACTCCGCGCAACGCACGTAGAAATAGGCCGACAAATCCTGGTGCGTTGCCACTCTCCCGCCTGCCCACAGCCCCAACTCCTGACATTCAGCCCTGAACCGCGCCTGCATGTCGCGGTCCATGTAGCGGTAGGACAGCCACGGAGGATTGCCGATGAGCACGTGCGGCCGCTGGTCCTGTTGGGAGAGCCATACAGGGCGCACGAGGTTGCGCGCCGCGAACCCCCAGATGTGGTCGCGCCCCTGGCTCCGCAGCGCCGCCAGCTGTTCGTACGTCTTCGCCAGAAGCGCCTGTGTCGGCTCGTCGGTTACGCCCTCACGCCTCAGCCAGACTTCCAATCCTGCGGGAGGTTGTGGGGACTCCCTCGCGCTCATCTCCAACATCTGGCTTATCACCCGGTCGAACAGCGCGGGGTCGCGGGCGATGGTCCCGGGGAAGTGAAGCGTCTCGCCCTTAGCGCCGGTCTCATCGTCGGGCGGCGCCTCTATCAGCACGTCGCGGTCGGCCAGGAACGGTTCCGTGTTCCACTGGAGGGAGTCCCCCAAGTAGACCGGCAGAGTGACGGGTCCGCGCTCCCGATTGAGCCGGTCGCCAAACGCGAGGAGGTAGGTTACGCGGGCTATCTGGACGGCGACCGGGTGAACGTCTATGCCGAGGACGCGGTCGCAGCACCGATCGAGTGCTTCCCGGTTGCTCATCCCCGCCGCCTCCGCCGCCGCGAGACAGCGGCGCACGGCGTGGAAGAGGAACGCGCCGGAGCCGCAAGCCGGGTCCACGACCCGCTCGTTCAGCGGGTCGCCCACCGCCGCCTCGCAGACGCGCTGCGCAAGCCAGTCCGGCGTGTAGTACTCGCCAAGCACGTGGCGCTGATCCGGGTCTATCAGCGACTCGTACAGCCCTTTCAGCACGTCCGTCTGCGCCTCCGCGAGGCGGAAGCGGGCGACTTGCCGCGCTATGCGGTTCACCAGCGCCGCGCCGCCGTCCGCCTGTAGCGGCCAATCAAAGAGGTCGGATTCCGCCACGCCGTAGACAGCAGCTATCTCAAACTTGTGCCCTGATAGGAGTTCGGCAGGCTCAACGTCGTTGACTTCGAGGACGTGAGCGGCCATCGTCTTGGCGATGACGGTGAGATAGGTGTGTTGAAAGAAGAGGTCGTCGTCGTCCACCGGCGAGCCGTAGACGCGGGCGAGGAGCTGGCTCCAGAGCGCGCGTTTCGTGCGCACCTCCGGGTCAGCCCGAAGTCCCTCGTACATCTGGCGCATGTCGCCTCGCGCGCGTATCCAGGCGATGCTCTCTCGTCCGAGTTGGGTCCGGACGGCGTCAGGGTCAGGCGCAGTGTCCTCCGACGCGACGACGACGGAGTCGAGCCAGGCCAGCAAGGCGCGCGGGACTTCCGCGCTGACGCGATACTCCGGCAGCGGGAGCAACTCTCCGCCGCGCATCTCGTAGGGGATGAACGTTGCGCCGTCAGTCGCGATGCCGATGTAGCGCTCGCGAGTGTCGCTTTCCCGCTGCGAGATGTAGCGCGTGAGTTGCTCCTCGGCGTCGGCCCGTTCCCGGCGGAGATTGCTCTTGAACTCGAAGACCGTCCTGCCGACGAGCGCGTCCATGCGCCCGCGCACCTCCGGGATCCGCTGCTCGAAGAGCACGTCCTCGTTGTGCGCCCCCAGGCCGTCGATGAGCAGGCGCGTTATGCCCGTGCGGACGGCCTCGTGTCCAGGCCGCGAGGCGAGGTGCTGCGCGAGGTCGGCGAGGCTTTCCGGCGAGAGGGGCAAAGGGCTGTCCTTCCTGTGAGCGTCGCGCTTCCTGAATACACTACATGAAGCCGGCGGCGTAATGCCCCTTTGTCACACGACGATATGGGCACTCGTGTTCCAAGCCGCCTCCCGATTCGCAGGCGCATCACTCCGCAGGCGCGCTCGTAGTCGGCCCGGCGCCGTCTAGCTGAACTGAGGCGCGACTTCCGCCGCGAAGCGCTCCATCATCGCCCTGTCGAAAGGGCGCGGCGTCATCAGGATGAAGTGATCGACGCCAGCCTCGACCCATCGCCCCACCTGTTCGACGACCGCCTCGGACGAACCGAGCAACATACTGTCGCGCACCTGGTCCTCTGGCGCCGCGTAGTACTCCGTCTGCTGCGTGGCCAACGTCGCGCCCCTCGCGACCGTCCGCTCGACGACCGACGTGTCGTCGCTGAGCATGATCTGCATCTGGACGGACCGGCGCATCGACGTGAAGTCGCGGCCTGTCTCCTCGCAGACCGCCTGCATACGCGCCAGGTTCACCTTCGCCTCCTCGAGTGGGGCGATCTGGTTGTAGTCGTCGGCATGCTTGGCTGCTATTTGGAGCGTCCGGTCGCCGCGTCCCCCGACGATGATGGGCGGGTGCGGCTTCTGCACCGGCTTCGGCATCTGCGGGGCCTCGTCGAGGTTGTAGTACTTGCCGTGGAACGTCGCCGGCTCCTCGGTCCAGATCGCCTTGATGACCGACAGCGCTTCGTCCAGCCGGTCGACCCGTTCGCGGAAGGGTGGGAACTCCATGCCGTGGACGTCGTGCTCGAGCTTGACGTTGCCGCTGCCGATCCCCATCTCCGCGCGGCCGCCGGAGGCATGGTCGATCGTATTGACGATCTTCGCGGTCATCACCGGGTGGCGGAGGTTGTTGTTGATCACGAGCATCCCCAGACGGAGGCGCTTCGTATGCCCCGCCATCGCCGCCATCACCGTGAGGCCCTCGAGCCGCGCCGGCGTCGCACCCCTGCCGCCGTGGATCTGCATCAGATGGTCCGACGGGTAGAAGCCGTGAAAGCCCAGCTCATCGCAGGTCTGGCAAATCTCGACGAAGTCTGCCCATTCGAGTCCGGAGCTTCCGCCGACACTGAACAGCGCCTTGCTCATAGCTCTCACCTCCCGGGGCTGTGCCGCCCGCTGCGTATGATAGCCCAGCGGCGTTCGGTCTTCGGCAGCGCGCCCCCGGCAAGAGGGGGACGAGTTGGGCGCTGTGCTACTCCAGGCTAGCCACGCACGTTGGAGTAGGTCGCGGGCGACGACGCAGCGATCGCCGGAAGGAACGACGGGAGCAGGTAGATGGAGAGATACTACACGCCTGAGCAGATGAGGCAGTTCGAGGAGTTGCGGAACGAGACTCCCGCTGAGGAGATGAAAGCCGTCGAGGAGGCGTGGACCGCCCTGCTCGCCGACGTGCGCGCCGCGCGCGGCCTCGACCCGTCGAGCCCGGAGGCGAAAGCGATTGCCGTCTGCTGGGACGAGCTGCTCGGGCGCACGATGAGCTACTACGCCCGGCAGCCGGAACTGACCGAAGCCGTCGCCCGGCATTACGCAGCCGGCGGGTTCGACGAGACCGACAGCGCTCCGCGGCCCGCTGATTTCGAGTTCATTAGACGGGTCAAAGCGAGCTGGCGAGCCGGGTCGACACGCCTAGCGCCGACCGCCGCGCAGCGGGGGTCGCGGGGGTCTATGCGGCCCCCACGGCGATGTGTATAATGGCCTGCGTAGAAAAAGAGCGGAAGAGAACACGCATCGGGCCGCGGGAAAAGATGCTAGACAGCGCGACAAAGCAGCGAATAATCGGAGAGTACCAAGCCAAGCCGGCCGACACCGGCTCCACCGAAGTTCAGGTGGCGCTCCTCTCAGAACGTATACGCGGGCTGACCGATCACCTCCGCCGCAATCATAAAGACCATGCGACGCGCAGAGGTCTATTGAAGCTGGTGGGCCAGCGGCGGCGTCTTCTTCGGTACCTTGCCAACGAAGACGTCTCACGCTACAGGACGGTGATCGGCAGGCTCGGCCTCCGGCGATAGCGAGCGCCCACGCGGGCGCTCGTCCGCTATCTGCGGAACCCCGACTACCACCCCGCCTCCAACTTCTCCTCGACCGCATGGCACAGAGGAGTAGTGACAGATGCCTACGAAACACGAGCTCGAGGTCGCCGGCAGGACCTTGTCGATTGAGACCGGTCTGCTTGCTCAGCAGGCCCACGGGTCCGCGGTAGTCCGCTATGGCGACACCGTCGTTCTCGTCACCGCCGTCATGGGCGGCGTCCGCGAGGGGATGGACTTCTTCCCCCTCACCATCGAGTACGAGGAGCGCCTCTACGCCGTCGGCCGCATACCCGGCAGCTTCTTCCGCAGAGAGGGCCGCCCCACGACCGAGGCCACGCTCGCAGCGCGACTCACGGACCGCCCGCTTCGCCCCCGCTTCCCCAAAGGGATGCGCAACGAGGTGCAGGTCATCTCGACAATCCTGTCGGCGGACCACGTCAACCAGCCCGACATCCTCACCATCATCGGTGCCTCCGCCGCGTTGTCGGTCTCGCAAATCCCCTTCGACGGCCCGGTCGGCGCCACCCGCATGGGGTACATCGACGAGGCGTTCGTCGTCAACCCAACATTCGAAGAGTTGAGCCGCAGCAAGCTCGACCTGAGCATCGCGGGCAGCCGGGACGCAATCATCATGATTGAAGCCGGCGCCAACGAGGTGACGGAGGAGATCGTCCTCGAGGCCCTTCGGCTCGGCCAAGAGAACAACGTCCGGCTCATTGAGATGCAGGACCGGATCGTCGCCGAGGTCGGCGTGCCGAAGGTTGAGGTCAAGTCTGCCCAAGGCGCGGACCCCGGTCTGCTGGCGAAGGTTGAGGCCATCGCCAAGGCGAGGCTGGAGTCGGTCGTCGACCGCGGCGAGGGCAGGGGCGAGCGCAACCCCGCCATCAAGGACATCGAGGCGGAAGCGGTCGCGGCGCTGGGCGAAGAGTACGGAGCGTCCGCCGTCGCGAAAGCGTTCGACGACGTGCTCAAGAAGGTCATCCGGTCCAAGATCCTCTACGAGCGCAAGCGTCCGGACGGTCGCGCGCTCAACGAGGTGCGGCCGCTGTCGAGCCAGGTGGGCTTGCTGCCTCGCACCCACGGCTCCGCGCTCTTCCAACGCGGCGAGACGCAGATTCTCACCGTCGCGACGCTGGGGCCGCTGACCCTCGAGCAGAAGCTGGACGGACTGAGCCCCGAGGACACGAAGCGGTACATCCACCACTACAACTTCCCGCCCTTCTCGACCGGCGAGGCGCGCCGCATGGGCACCGGCCGGCGCGAGATCGGCCACGGAGCTCTCGCGGAGCGCGCGCTGTTCCCCGTCATCCCCGACGAGACCGATTTCCCCTACGCGTTCCGCGTGGTGTCCGAGGCCCTCGGGTCGAACGGCAGCACGTCCATGGGGAGCGTCTGCGGGAGCACGCTGTCGTTGATGGACGCCGGAGTGCCGATCAAGGCTCCGGTGTCGGGCGTCGCTATGGGGCTCATGACGGACGACGATGGCAACTTCCAGGTCCTCACCGACATCCAGGGCGTCGAGGACTTCATGGGCGACATGGACTTCAAGGTGGCCGGGACCGCGGCGGGCATCACCGCTGTGCAGATGGACATCAAGGCGTCCGGCATCAGCATGGAGGTGTTCCGCACGGCGCTGGCGCAGGCGCGCGAGGGCCGTCTGTTCATCCTCGACCACATGCTCGAAACGCTTGCCGCGCCCCGCGCCGAGCTGAACGCGAACGCGCCCCGCATGACGCGCATCTCGATCCCCGTCGATAAGATAGGCGCGGTGATTGGCCCGGGCGGCAAGACCATCCGGAGCATCATTGAGGCGACCGGCGCGAGCATCGACGTGGGCAACGACGGCTCGGTGACCGTGGGCGCGACCGACGCAGCCGCGGCAGACGAGGCAATCCGGATGATCGAAGGCCTCACGAAGGAGGTCGAGATTGGCCAGCGGTACACCGGAAAGGTGACCCGCCTGATGAACTTCGGCGCGTTCGTCGAGATACTGCCCGGCAAGGACGGTCTCGTGCATATCTCCGAGCTCGATGTGACGCGCGTGCCCTCGGTCGAGGACGTCGTGAAGGTCGGCGACGTAGTCGAGGTCATGGTCACGGAGGTCGACCGGATGGGTCGCGTGAACCTGTCGCGCCGGGCCGTCCTGGAAGGGGCGTCGCCGGAGGACGTCCGGGCCGGGGCCGAATCCCGCAACGGCGGCCAGCGCGGCGGCGACCGGGCTCCGGACCGCGGCGGCGACCGCGGCCCGCGCCGGCCTTCCCGGCCTCGCTAGGCCGGGTCGCCTGCGCGCGCCGGGCTCTCTGGGTCAGGAAAGCTCGCTATGCCAATCTACGAATACAACTGCAACGCCTGCGGCGCGCGGACATCGGTGTTCGTTCGGACTATGAACGGCGAGGAGAACGCCGTCTGCCGACGGTGCGGGGGCGTCGACCTGCGGCGCGCGGTCTCGCGTTTCGCCATAGGCCGGCCGGCGGCGGACCCCACGAGCCTCAACAAGAATCGCATGCTGGATGGCGTCGACTACTCGGACCCAGCCTCCATGGCCAACTTCTTCAGGAACGTGCAGAGCGAGTTCCGGGACGAGCCCAACGAGCATATGGACGAGATCGTCAAGCGGCTCGACTACGGCGAATCGGTTCCCGGCGCATTGGGCCTAGACTCCCACGACCACTCGACGCCCTCCGGCGGAGACGACGCGAGCGTCTGAGCCTGTCAAGCATAAGGGGCGCCCCCGAGGGGGCGCCCCTATAACGACGCCGAAGCGTAAGGCCGGAGGCCAGACCGCTGACTAGCCGACGAGCAGCTTCTCGGCTGTGGCGAAGCCGGGGAAGACCCGCCCAGGGTTCTTGTTGATGATTGCCAGCTTGTCCTCCTCGGACAGGCTCGCCAGCGAGTCGAGGACCGGGAGCAGGTCGTCGGACGTCTTGCCGACGGCGACCTGCGAAGGGTGGTCGCTCTCCTGCCGCACGGCGCGGCCGGAGCCTGGGGCCTCGGTCCCGAAGCAGATGTTCTGCACTCCCCACTGCTTGATCGTCAGATCCAGGTAGTCCACGTCGTAGACGCAAGTGTCGAACCACAGGTTGTTGCTCAGGTCCTTGCCCCGCGGGATGCGGTGGTTGGACGACGAGACGAACCGGTCGAGCGCGCCGCCGCCGTGCGCGATGCAGATGCGGAGGTCGGGGAAGCGGTCGAACAAGTCGCTGTGAGCGAGGATGCGCGTGGCCAGGAACGTCTCCACGACGAAACCGACCTGGTAGTTGCCGGGGATGTGGCCGATGCGCGGGTCGAGACAGTTCGTGCCGTGGATAAACACCGGGATGTCCCACTCCTGGCACTTCTCGTACACCGGGTCCCAGTACCGCTCATGCATCCCGGGCGAGTTGTGCTTGCCGTCGGGGTCAGGACTGAGGTATGTGGCGACGAAGCCGTACTCCTTGACGGTCTTCTCGAGCTCCGGGATGCAGTTGGCGAGCGACTCCGCCTCCGCCATCTGCGGCAGCATCGACGCTCCGAGGAACCTGCCCGGGCCGTTCAGCACCTGCTTCTGGATTGTGTCGTTCGTGAGCTCGGCCCACCGGGGCAGCAGGTGGCGCGGCATCCAACCCATCATCGTGAACGGACGCGGCCCGATGACCTGGACGTCGATGTTGCGTTCGTCCATGTACGCCACGTGCTCCTGGTTGGTTGCCGCGAACGCTTCGTCGCTGAGACCGCCCCCGGCGCTCATCGTCGCCCGCAAGGGGCTCTCTCCCACGTGACCGGAGGTCAGACCGCCCAGGATCCAGTTCCGCGCAGCGGGCGGAGCGGAAACGTGACCATGGACATCGAGGACGTTGGCGCCTTTGAACATCGCTCTCTCCTTTTGGGTGTGCTGGCTGTGCGTCTCACGCCCCGCGCGCCGCTGCGCACGAACGCTCGGGCAGGGGGTACGGTCGCGCCACAGGCCAACGTGGACTCTAGCACGCTCCCTTGCGCTGTCAACCGCGGGGCGGCGCGCTCGGCCTACGCCTCGACCGTCGTGGGCAGGTCAATCTCGTAGTTCGCCATGAGCGCGTCGAGGAACTCGACGGTCTCCGGATCGGGCGTTACGAGGGGCAGGCGCATGCCGCCCACCGGGAAGCCAGCCCGGTTGATGCAGTACTTGATGGGGATGGGACTCGTGATGACGAAGAGCCCTTTGAACAGCGGCTGCAGACGCTGGTGCTCTTCCTCGGCCCGCTCGAGGTCGCCCGCGACGGCGAGCTCGATCATGCGCTTGATCTGCTTGCCCACCAGGTGGGAGGCGACGCTGACGACGCCATAGCCGCCGATCCCCATCTGGGCGAACGTATCGCTGTCGTTGCCGCTCCACACCCGGAAGCCGTCGGGCGCGCCGCTGACGATTGCGGCGGCCTGCGCGATGTCCTCGCACGCCTCCTTGATTCCAATGATGTTCTCCGCTTCCGCCAGCCGGAGCGTAGTCTCGGCGGTCATGTTGGTCACGGTGCGCGAGGGCACGTTGTACAGAATGTTGGGGAGCGGAGTCGCCTCGGCGAGCGCCATGAAGTGGCGGTAGAGGCCCTCCTGCGTGGGCTTGTTGTAGTAGGGCACCACCTGGAGCAGCGCGTCCGCGCCCGCCCGCTCGGCGTCCCGTGAGAGCTTGATCGACTCGCCGGTGCCGTTCGTGCCCGACCCCGCGATGACTGTCGTGGAGTCGCCCACGGCCTCCTTCACCTCGGCCCACAGCCGGTAGTTCTCCTCGGCGAAGAGGGATGGGTTCTCCCCGGTCGTGCCGGTGACCACCAGCCCGTCGCTGCCCGAGGCGGCGAGGGCTCTCGCAAGACGCCGCGCTTGAACGTAGTCCACCTCGCCCTCCGAGTCGAAGGGCGTGACCATCGCCGTGAGGAGTCTGCCTATCTGTTGCACGTGCGCCTAGCTCTCAACCGCGCGCCTCCGCTGGGCGCGACATCGAGATTGTAGTGCCGAAGGCGCTTCCCTGTCGCGCGCCTGAGCTTGCGTAGTTGGCGCTCCGGGCTCACGCGTGCTGGCGCGTCCACGCGCCGTGGCGCACAACCTCCTCGGCTATCTGAACGGCGTTGAGCGCGGCGCCCTTGCGAAGGTTGTCGCCCACGGTCCACAGAGACAGGCCGTTGTCGAGGGCGAGGTCCTTGCGGATGCGCCCCACGAACACGTCGTCCTTCCCCGCGGCGTCCCGCGCGAGTGGGTAGTGCTTGAGCGCCACGTCGTCCTGCACGGTGACCCCCAGCGCCGTGGAGAGCGCCTCTCGCGCCTCGCCGGGCGTCATCGGGTTGGCCATCTCGATGTGGACCGCCTCGCTATGGGAGACCGGGACGGGCACGCGGACGCACGTCGCCGACACCGGCAGACCGGGCAGGTGCATGACCTTGCGCGTCTCGTCCTGCATCTTGATCTCTTCAGTGGTGTAGTCGCCGTCAGCGAACTCCTCGACGTGGGGCAGCACGTTGAATGCGAGAGTGTGTGGGAACGTGGCGTGCCCGGGTTCCCGATCGTCCAGCGTATCCCGCGCCTGCTGCATCAGCTCGAGGATGCCCCTGCCGCCTGCGCCGGACGCGGACTGGTAGGTGTCGACGATCACCCGCCTGATGGGATTCGCGGCGTGCAGCGGAGCGATGGCCATCAGCATCACGATCGTCGAGCAGTTCGGGCTGGAGATGATGCCCTTGTGCTCGCCGATATCGTCCGGATTGATTTCGGGGATGACGAGCGGGACCGCCGGGTCCATGCGCCATGCGGAGGACTTGTCGACGACGACGGCGCCCCGCTTCGCCGCCTCCGGAACGAGGGCCTTGCTCGTGCCGCCGCCCGCCGCGAAGAAGACGATATCCGCGCCGTCGAAGCCGTCGGGCGTCGCCTCGTGAACGGTGAGTTGGCCGCCGCGGAAGTTGAGCTGCAGGCCCTCGGAGCGGGCTGAAGCGAAGAGCCGAAGCTCCCCGAGGGGGAACGCTCGCTCCTCGAGGATGCTCAGGAGCTGGCCGCCTACTGCTCCGGTGGCGCCAACGATGGCCACGGTGGGGTCGGTCACGATGGGGGTCCTTTCTCTCTTGCTCAGGTCAGCTCAAACCCAAAACGAAGGGTCGCTGCTACAGGCCCATGATCCGGTCGAGGCCGACGACGAGCCCGTCGAGCTCGCCGACTTTGCGGACGGCCATGAGCACGCCCGGCATATAGCACTCGCGGTTGTTGGTGTCGTGGCGCAGGGTAAGCGTCTGGCCTGGGCCCGCAAAGGTCACCTGGTGATGCGCCATGCGTCCGGGCATGCGGGCGGCATGGATGCTGATGCCCTCGTAGTCTCCCCCGCGTGACCCCGTGAGCGGCTCGCGCTCCGGCTCGTTGCGCTCGAACGGCTCGGGGTGCGCCTCGCGGATTGCCCTCGCGATGCCGAGGGCGGTCCCCGACGGCGCGTCGACCTTCATCTCGTGGTGCTCTTCAACGAGGTCAACGTAGTCGAAGTACGGGGCCGCCTCGGCCGCGAGACGGCCGAGCAGGACCGCGCCGATGGTGAAGTTCGGCGCGACCACGCCGCCGAGTCCGTGCTGGCGGCATTGCGCGTCGATGTAGCGAAGCTGCTCATCGCTGAATCCGGTGGTGCCAATGACGGGACGCGCGCCTGCCGCTAGGGCCACGGGGACCATGGCCAGGCTCGCGGCTGTCACCGAGAAATCAACGATGGCGTCGGCGGGAGCGTGAGCGAGCGCGGCGCCGACGTCCGTGAAGTAGGGCGCCTGCGTTGGCAAGGGCGGAAGGTCGCTCGCCGGGACGCGGTCGATCGCCGCGGCGAGGGTCATGTCTGCCGCGTCTTCCACCGCGCGGAGCACTTCCCGGCCGACGCGGCCGGCTGCCCCGTGGACGGCGACGCGTATGTTGCCCTGACTGGCCATGATGGCTCGATTATATCTGTATGGATGCGTCGGCCGGGGCGGAGGGAGCGTCAGCGCCCGGCGTTACGGGCGCGCGCCGCCGTTGCCTCGTCGACGCCGCGTTCCCACTCGCGTCCGAGCGGGTCGACCACGTGCAGCGTCATCGTGCCGATTCCGCCGACCGTGAAGCGGATGGTGTCGGCGTCCTGGAGCGCGCCGAGCCCCTGATGGTTGGTGCCTGTGCTGATGACGTCGCCGGCGCGCAGTGGGAACTGGCGCGTGGCGAACTCGATGCACTCGGGGATCTTGTGCGCCATGTCGGACGTGTTGAACGACTGCCGGGCCTCGTCGTTGTTGGCGATGGAAAGGTCGATGTTGTGCGGGTCGGGCGCCTCGTCCTTGGTCATGATGAACGGCCCCATGGGTCCGAACGTGCGCCAGGACTTGGTCTGGAAGAAGCTGGTGCGCCCCTCTGGCCCGATGTTGCGAGCCGAGACGTCGATGAACCCGGTGTAGCCGAACACGTAGTCGTAGGCCTCGTCCTGGCTCACCTTGTCCGGCGCGTCCTTGCCCATGACGACTGCGAGCTCCGCCTCGTGGTGGAAGATCGACGCCGGCGCCTCGCCGTCCAGGACGATTGTGTCGCCGTCGCCGATGACGCAGTCGGAGTCCTTGAGGAACGCGTCAATAACGGGCATGGGGCGTTGGCCGTACTCGAGATAGTTGACGGCCATGCAGACGATCTTGTCGGGCCGGGGTATCGGCGGACGGATGCGCACTTGGCTCAGCGGCTTGCCCTCGGAGACGTTCACCAGGTTCTGAAAGGGCGTCCGGAGCCGCTCGAAGTTCTGAATGACGAGCGTGATTAGGTCCTGCGCCGAGTGGGCGTGTACGCCGCTGAGCGCCTCGGAGACGTCGACGATATGGGTGTCGTTCTTGACGACGCCCAAGGTCCAGTCATCGTAGAAGCCGATCTTCATCGCGTTCCCCCCGTTCGTTCTATTCGGTCGCCGTCCTTCCTGTCGTGCACAAGGAAGGACGGCCGCTCGCTACGCTCGCTCCGGGACGATCGAGCGCACGGTGATGCTCTCGTCCCGCTTCGGTCCCGTGGAGATCAGGTCGATGGGGCAGCCGATGAGCTGCTCGACCCGTTTGACGTAGGCCAGCGCCTGGGTTGGCAGCTGTCGGATGTCGGTCGCCCCGGCGGTCGGCTCGCTCCAACCCGGGACTTCTTCGTAGATGGGCGTGGATCGCTCCAAGAGTCCAGGCTGGCTAGGGAAGTGGTCGAGGCGCTTGCCGTCCGCTTCATAGCCAACGCACAGCTTGACCACTGGCATCCCGTCGAGGACGTCCAATCGGGTGAGCACCGCCGAGGTGAACCCATTGATCGTGGCGCTGTAGCGCGCGGCGAGCGCGTCGAACCACCCCACGCGCCGCGGTCTGCCGGTCGTCGCGCCGTACTCGCTAGCCCGCTCCCGGATGTCCTCGCCGATCTCGTCGGTGAGCTCCGTCGTGAACGGACCCGCGCCCACTCGCGTCGAGTACGCCTTGAACACGCCGATGATGCCGCGGATCTCGCTGGGCGGGATTCCGAGGCCGGTGCACGCCCCGCCAATGGAAACGGACGAGGACGTGACGAACGGGTACGTGCCGTGGTCGATGTCGAGCATCGCGCCCTGAGCCCCCTCGAGGACGACCCGCGCGCCGTTCGCCAGCGCTTCGCCGACGCGCTGCTCAACGGAGACGACATAGGGCCGGAGGCGTGCGCCGTATTCGAGGCACTGAGCGTAAAGGTCGTCGAAATCGATCGGCCCTGCCCCGTAGAGCTTCGTCAGGAGCTTGCTCTTTTGGCGGACGACGCCCTCGAGCCGCTTGCTCAGGAACGCCTCGTCGAGGAGGTCGCCGACGCGTATCCCTTCGCGGGAGGTCTTGTCGGCGTAGGCGGGGCCGATGCCCCTGCCGGTCGTGCCGATAGCAGCGTCGCCGCGGCTCTCCTCTTCGAGACGGTCGAGGAGGACGTGGTAGGGCATTACGACGTGGGCGTGGTCGCTCACGAGGAGGCGCGACGTATCCACGCCGCGGCTTGCCAGGTCGTCGAGCTCTTGGAGCAGCGAACCCGGGTCGACGACGACGCCGGGACCTATGACGGCGTCAACGTGCGAGCGGAAGATCCCAGCGGGCACGAGGTGCAGGGCGAACTCGCCCTTCTCGTTGATGACCGTATGCCCGGCGTTGTTCCCGCCGGAGAAGCGGACGACGATGTCGGCGCGCTCGGAGAGGAAATCGACGACTTTCCCCTTGCCCTCGTCGCCCCATTGGGCGCCAATGATTCCGAAAGCGGGCATTACTCTATCCCTCGACCAGCGCTTGGGCGGTGCGCTCCGGGCCGCGCAAACCCAGCCCGCGCTCGTTCCCGAGCGCAGGCCGCAGCGGAGTATATCAGGTGCGGCCTCGGCGTGAACGGGCCACGCCTGCCGAAACCGGGGGCAACCTGCCGCCGGCGTTTCCGCGATCGGCGCCTACTCCGCGAGCGTACTCGCCAGGGCGACGGCCCCCAGCGCTCCAGCGTCGGCCCCAAGCTCGGGTGGGACCACCGGCAAGTCGCGGCCCATGCCGGCGAACGCTTGCGTTCGCATGATGGCGACGGCCGGCGCGATATATGCGTCCCACTCATTCGAGAGGCCGCCGCCGATGATCAGGATCCCTGGGTCGATGATGTTGACGAGGCTCGTCAGGCCAGCCGCCATATGCACGATGGCGTTCTCGATGACCGACCGCGCAAGCCCGTCGCCCGCGCGCATCGCGGCGAACACGTCCTCTGCGGTCATGCTGCCCCCGGCCAGCGAGGACGGCTCCCCCGACTCGATGCGCTCCGCGATGATCCGTTCGATTGCCGTGCCGGAGCACATGGATTCCCAGGCGCCGGGCGTCATGCTCTTGCCGTAGGGGCCGTGGGCGTCCACGGTCATGTGACCGACCTCGCCGGCGTAGCCGGTCGCGCCGGTGTACGGCGCCCCGTCGATGACAATTCCGCCGCCGATGCCGGTGCTGACGGTGACGAAGAGCACGTTCCCGTAGCCCCGCCCGGCGCCGAACCGCTGCTCGCCGAGCGCCGCGAGGTTCGCGTCGTTCCCGATGGCCGTGGGCACGTCGAGGTGGCCGCGGAACAGCGCGACGACGGGCGTGCGGGACATCGCGGGGATGTGAGGCGACCAGACCACCGCGCCTTCGCTCGGGACGATTGCGCCGGCGGCGGCAATCCCGGCGGCGCGGGCGGAGGCAACCCCCGCGTCGGCGAGCGCCCCGCGCGCTGTGGCGGCAATGGTGGCGACGATCTCATCGGCGGACTCGTTAGCGGGTGTAGGGCTCACCGACCGGCCGGCGACCGCGCCTTCCGAAGTGGCGGCGACGGCCAGAGTCTTGGTGCCGCCGAGGTCGATGCCGAGGAAGAGCGCTGGGCCGGGCTTGTTAGCCAACGGTGGGCTGCCCAAAGCGTGGGGCCGACGCGCCGCCGTTGGTCTGCGGGGGGCCGTGTCGTCGGTCGGCGAGCCCGGTCATGAGCCGCAAGTGGTCCTCGATGAGGCGCGTCGTGAGGAAGTGCTCGCGAACGTGCTCGATGGCGGCCTTGCCCAGCTCCTCGCGAGCGGCCTCGTCGTTGAGCAGCGCCTCGATGGTCGTGGCGAACTCCTCGGTCGTGGACGCAATCCTCCCCACGCGGCCGCCGTCGAGCTGCATCGGGATGCCGCCGGCGGGGGTGCCGACGAACGCCTTGCCCTTCCACAGCGCCTCGGAGATCACCAAGCCGAACCCTTCGCGGATCGACTTCTGCATGACGACGTCCGCCGCGCGTTGGAACGTATTCACTTCCAGATTGCCAACGCCGTTGAGGTTGGTCAGGATGTGGATGTCGAAGTCCTCGCCTGCCTTCCGCACGATGCGTTCGTAGAAGGACCAGGCCTCCGGATCGTCGTTCGCCATGGAGGCAATCATGATCAGTTGGAGACCTGGCCGCTTCTTCTTCAGTATCCGGTAGACGTCGATGACCCCGAGCGGGTCCTTCCAGGGATCGAAACGCGAAATCTGGGCGATGATCGGCCGGTCTGGGTCGATCTCGTACCGCATGAGGACATCGCGCACGATCGTGGGGGAGAGCTCCGCGTTCTTGGTGCTCGATGGGTCGATAGCGGGGCTGATGATGGAGAGCTCCGGCCCGAGATTCTCCTCTTTGATGTAATCGGCGAGGGTGAAGACCATGCTGTCGTATATCTGGACGTGGCCGCGTATGAAGTCCCACACCTCGGGAAGCGCCTCGGTAGTGTCGAGGTGACACCGCCAGATCCATTGCGCGCCGAGGATGTTCGGATCGCGCTCACGGAGGTAGTGCAGCAGCCCGGCGGGCTGCGGGTCGTGGACGAAGACGAAATCGTACTCCCCGGTCAGCGCATCGGCGTTGGCGCGGTTGACGTGACGCCACACGTCAGCCATCTCCGAGGTCCACGGGATGTACATGCCTTGCATCGCGTTATGCATGCTCTTGGTGACGTCGAAGAAGGCCGGCGTCGCTTCTATCGTCTGCCAATCGGCGTCGAGGCCTAGATCTCGCAGGAGGGGGACGATGCTGTTCAACAGCTCGGCCACGCCGCCGCCGAAGGACGTCGAGTTGATGTGCAGCACGCGCGCGCCGCGGAGCTGATCGGCTATCGTGAAGATCTCCTCGATCTTCTCGTCGCCAACGTAGGGGCGGTACGCGTATATGGACTTCGGCGTGACTGGAACGCTGGTAGGCATCAGCGGCTCCGCGGGGTAGGCGCAACGTGCAGTAGTTGTCGGAAGAGCTTGAGATAGCCCGCTACGTGATGCGAAATGAGGTAGCGGGACGCGATGCGGTCGTGAGCGGCTGCGCCGATGCGCGTCGCGCGGTCCGGGGCGTCGAGGCAAGCGAGAATCGCCTTCGCCTCCTCGGCCGCCGAGTCGGCGAGGAAACCCGTCCGGCGGTCCGTGAGAACGGCCTCGGCGACGGGGCTCCTGCCGCTGACGATGGGGCGCGAGTGCCACATCTCTTCGAGCAGCTCGACCGAGATGCCGCGGGGTATGCCTTGATGCACCAGCACGGTGGCCTCGTCGCGTAGAGCGGAGAGCTCCACGTTGCCGACCCGGTCAGTCTCGGAGAGGACGAAGACGTCGCCGATATCCTTACCCCGTGCGCGCAACTGGTTGAGCGACTCAGTGAGCTCGGGTCCGTCCGTGAGGAGGTTCAGTACGAGGAGCTGGACATCCGGCCGTTTCGCCTTGACCAGCTCGAAGGCGTCGAGTACGCGGAGAGGATCGTCGTCACGGATGCTTAGGACGATGTGCCCGATGATCGGCTTGTCCACGTCGAGGCCGCGCTGGGCCAGAATGGTCTCGCGCACCTCTTCGGACACGGGCCGGGAGCGCGGTCCGAGCGGGTCGACCCCTGGGGGTATGACCACCCGGCGCTTGGTGGGAGCGTCGTGCCTGATGAATTCCTTGTAGTCGTACACGGAAGCGTCGAACGCGTCCGCGTGCATGCGGATGAGCGACCAAGCCGCGGGGGCCGCCGCGCGGTAGTCACGGTGCGAGTCCCAGATCCATCGTCCGGTGGGGGGGCGTCCCCGCACGCGGGAGAGCGCGCTGTGCAGCCCCACCGAGCCGGTGTGGTGGACGAGCACGATATCGAAATCCTCGTCGAACAGCTCAGCGTTCGCCTGGTTGAAGTCGCGCCAGTCACTCTCGTAATGGGGCCGCCATGCGATCTCTGCGCCCGAGAGCGCCCATCGGAGACCGCGGTCCATGTCCAGGTGCTTGGCCTGCACGCGCACCTGTTGCCAGTGTGCGTCCAAGCCCAAGTCTACGAGGAGCGGCAACTTGCTCTGGAGCATGCTCCGGACGGCCCCGCTCGCTCCGGGGGACGAGAGTTCCAGCACGCGGACGCCTCGGAGGGGCTCAGCCAGCTCGCGCAGCGACGCGACTGCCTCCTTGCCCACGAAGGGGGCGTAGTCATCGAGGGTGTGTGTGCTACCGGCAACGCTGCCGAACATGTACGCCTTTTCTCGTGGCTCCCGCGACGAGACCGGCACAAGGGCGCCAGGGCGTCCCATAGATAACGAGTTCAACCGTCATTGATTATCCTGATGCGCCGAGGCGCGGGTCAACCGGATTGTGCTCCCGATTCAAGCGGACTGCCTCGTCCCGCACGGGCGCGCGTCGGTTATGATAGAGGCCCAATCATCAGGAGCCGCGATTTGCCGACGGATCCGGAGCCTCAAGAGCCGCTGACCTATGCCGCCGCGGGCGTCGACACTGACGCGGCGGCGGATGGCCTGCGCGGGTTGCTCGACTGGGTGCGCCGCACCGAGCAATTCCGCGGCGACGCCCGCGAACCCCTGGTCCCTCCGGGATTCTTCGCGAGCGTCCTGCGCCTAACCGACGACCTCTCCGTCGCCATCTCCACCGACGGCGTTGGGTCGAAGTCGGCCGTCGCACAGATGGTTGGCGCGTACGAGAACATCGGATGGGACGCGGTGGCGGTGAACGTCAACGACATCGTCTGCACCGGCGCTGAGCCGCTCGCCCTAGTCGACTACATCAGCGTTCAGTTCCCCCACCCAGACCTGTTGGAGCGGCTCGGGAAGGGCATGCACGACGGAGCAGCCCGGGCGCGCATCGCAGTCGTGGGCGGCGAGTTGTCGCTGCATCCGGATACGCTCGCTGGCCCGCGGCCGGGCTACGCGTTCGACATCTCCGGGACCTGCGTCGGCCTGCTGCGGGGCCGCGCCCCCGTCACCGGACGGGACATCGTCCCGGGCGACGTGGTCCTCGGGATGCCCAGCGACGGCATCCACGCGAACGGACTCACGATGGCCCGCCATGTGCTCCTCGACGAAGGCCCAGGCGGCGCCGGGCGCTGGCTCGAGGAGTGCGGCCGAACCGTCGGGGAGGAGCTGCTCCGCCCCACGCACATCTATGTCCCCGAGGTGTTGGCGATGTTCGAGGTCGGCGTCGCGGTGAAGGGCCTTGCCCATATCAGCGGCGATGGCCTGCTCAACCTGCTGCGTCTCGACGCCGGCGTGGGGTATCGTTTCGATGCGCTGCCTCCCGCGCCGCCGGTGTTCCGCGCCATCGAGCGCGACGGCAGAGTGGACCCGTGCGAGATGTTCCGCGTGTTCAACATGGGCATCGGCTTCTGCGTCGTTGTGGCGCCGGCGTCGGTGGACGCCGCCATCGCCGCAGCCGCGTCGGCCGGCGGCGCCGCGATGGTAGTTGGGACTGTGGTGAGCGGTCCGGAGCGCCGCGTCGAACTCCCCACGGAGGGCCTCGTCGGACGTAACGGGCGGTTCGCGGCGATGCGATGAGATCTTCGGGATTTGGAGTAGTAGATGCCCCCTTATGAAGAACTGAAGGTCTTCAGCGGTAGTTCGAACCCCGGCCTCGCGGCGAGCGTCTGCGAATACCTCGGCATTCCCGATGGCAAGATCGACGTATTCAAGTTCGCCAACGACAACACGTTCGTCAAGATCCAAGAGAACGTGCGTCAGCGCGACGTGTACTTGATTCAGTCCTTCTCGTTGCCCGTGAACGACCACGTTATGGAAATGCTCATCATGATCGACGCCGCGAAGCGCGCGTCCGCGGGCCGCATCACCGCCGTGATCCCCTACTACGGCTACGGACGGACGGACAAGAAGGACCAACCCCGTGTGCCTATCACGGCCCGCCTGATCGCCGACCTGCTCACGGTTGCCGGCGCCGACCGAGTCCTAACGGTCGACCTGCACGCCGGACAGATTCAGGGATTCTTCGACGTGCCGGTCGACGAGCTGACGGCCCATCCCATCCTGGCGGCCTACTTCGAGCAGATGGAGCTGAGAGACGCCGTCGTCGTCGCCGTCGACATCGGCATCAGCAAACGCGCCCGCGACTTCGCCGAAAGGCTCGGCCTGCCGCTGGCCATCGTCGAGAAGCGGCGCGTCGCGGGAAACCAGGACAAGACAGAGATCTTCAACATCATCGGCGACGTCGAAGGCAGGGACGCGATCCTCGTCGACGACGAGGTCGACACCGGCGGCTCAATGGTCAGCGCCGCCGAAGCGCTCGTCGAAGCCGGAGTCGCCCGCGTGTTCGCGTCATGCACCCATGGGCTGTTGTCAGGCCCCGCGCTCGAGCGCTTCGAGGCGAGCCCCATCGAGCAGCTCGTGATAACCGACACCATCCGCACGCCAAGCAACGGCCACAACGCAAACCTGATAGTCGTCTCGGTGGCTGCCATCGTCGGCGAAGCCATCCACCGCATCCACAACGGACTCTCAGTCGGCGCGATGTTCGACTCATAGCCCCGGCGCGCCCGTGAGAGGCGGCCCCCGCCACGACATCCGCTCCTACCCTTAACAGGCTGATGAAGAATGCGAGTTTGGGGAATCGGGAGCGGGCCGGCGCCGGCATTGAGGCGCCGTTGGACGCCGATTCGGAGTAAGCGGCGCCCTGGATCGCCCCTGATCGGGCCGCTGGCGCCTCCGGTTGGGGCCTTTCATCCTCAACAGGCAGGGACCTCCCCCGGAGATGATGGGGGAGACATGAGCTTGGCCATGCGCACGAGGTTGTACGCCGCCAGAGCCATCTCCGCCCAGAGGCCGTTGCGGGCCACGCCGCAGTAACGCAGCTTCCTTCCGCCCCCGACGGTCTTCAGCCAGCCGAACACCTCCTCAACCCGCTTCCGCACCCGCTGACTCGCCGCGTACCCCGCGTGACGGCTCGTCCGCCGGTCCAGGGCTGAGCGCCGTTGCTTCATGGCCACGTGAGGCGTGATCTGGAACGAGCGGCAGGTGGCCACGAACTCCCGCGTGTCGTACCCCTTGTCGGCCCCGACCGTGATCCTCCGTGCTGTGGGGACCCGCTCCAGCATCGTCAGCGCCGCTGCCGTTTCAGCCGTCCCGGTAGCCTGCGACAGCACCACGTCCACCACCAGCCCATTCCGGTTCTCCATGAGCACGTGGCCGGCGAAGGACAGCTTCGCCGCCTGCCCCTCCCCCTTGCGCGCCAACAGCGCCTCCGGGTCCGTCGTCGATACATGGGTCGCGTTGGAACGCCGCTCGCCCCGGAAGTCCTTCCATGGGTTCCGCCCGCCTGCCCCCGTAGGCGGGTCCCTCTCCTCGTCCCTCGGCCGGACGCTCTTGAGGGAGGCCCACGCCTCCAGCAGGGTCCCGTCCACGCTGAAGTGCTCCTCCGACAGCAGGCGCTGCCGCCTCGCTTCGCTCACCACCGCCCCGAAGAATCGGCCCGTCACCTCATGCGCCAGCAGCCGGGTCCGGTTCTTGGCGAACGTCGACTGGTCGAAGGAACCGCCCCGGATGTTCAGGTCGAGGAACCACCGGAAGAGCATGTCGTAGGTCAGCCGTTCGCAGAACTGGCGCTCCGAGCGCACGGAGTAGAGCGCGATCAGCAAGCTCGCCTTCAACAGGTGTTCGGGCGGCACTGATGGCCGGCCTCTCTTGGCGTACATGCGGCTGAAGGTGGAGGACAACCCCTGAAGCACCCGGTCTGCCAGCGGCTTGATCCGCCGGATCGGGTGTTCCTGTGGGACCAGGTCCTCGGGGGTGAGCGCCACTAGACTCTCGATCTGCTGGTCGGATGTGCCGCGCATGGCCGCCTCCCGTTCGTGCTGCGCCAAGCGTAACCAAACGCCTCCCCATCCGCACCTTCGCGTCCCTACCTTCGCATCCCTACCTCGCAGCCGTTTTTCATCACCCTGTTAACGCCCCCAGCTCCCTATCATGCCTGTTGAACGCCCCCCGAAACCACCCGCCGCAGGCGCGCCGGGCCGCCGGCCCGATTTACGAGTAAATGTCGCAAAATGTCGCAGAATGTCGCACTATTTCGACCCCTCCACTCGTAAATCATGCAATCTACGAGTGAAAAACCTCACGTTTTTGGCCGAGAACCGGCCATTTTGCCCCATTTCCGTTCATTTTCTGCGTTTCGGGCAGCTTGATGTGGTCGGCTCAGGGGCTCTCGCGAGGCAACGACGGCGCCGCCCCTCGCGCGCCGCCGGTTGCGGGTTGCGCGCAATCTGAGATACAACCTGTGCGGACAGCCCTAACCGGTCGCGGAGGTGAGCACATGGCGGACCTAGAAGGCAGAGTCGTAGCGATATCCGGCGCCGCTCGCGGAATGGGGAAGGCGCATGTGCAGGGCTTTCTCGGCGCCGGCGCGAAGGTCGTTGCAATGGACCAATCGTGGGAGCCGACCGGTTTCTCCGGCGACACCGACGACAGCTGGCGCCGCGAGCTCGAGGCCCGGCCGGACGACGCGGTCATCGCAACGGTCGACATCGCCAACGAGGAGCAGGTGAAGGCCGCCTACGACGCCGCCATGGACAGATTCGGCACAGTCGATGCGCTCCTCAACAACGCTGGTATGCGGCAGCGCGACCTTTTCCCGCCGGACGGGCGCGTCACGACTCTCGAGACGAAGAACTCCGATTGGGAGAAGATGTTCGCGGTAACGGTGTTCGGGGCCCTCACGGTGGTCCGCTACTTCATTCAGCCGATGCTGGCGAAGCAGCGCGGCAGCGTCATGTCGGTGATCAGCAGCGGCGCGCTGCACAGTTCCAGCGGCGGCGCCTACATGGGCCTCCGTCCTAACAGCCGGGAGATGCCGTACCAGTCCGCCAAGGCCGCGCTCCTAACGATGATGTTCTACCTCGGAGACGAGGTGCGGGACCAGAACATCGCCGTCAACGTGCTCATCCCCGGCCACGCGCGCACGACTGGATTCGACGAGCAGAACGCGGCGCGCCGCCTGCGCGGGACGGGCGAGCCGCGCCGAGGCCCAACGGCGCTGAAGGCCTCCCATATCGTGCCATTGGCTATGTTCCTCGCCGCTCAGGACGCGAACTCCGGCGTGACGGGCAAGTGCTTCGATACGATGACGTGGAACATCGAGCACGGGCTCGGCGGCGCCGACGCCTGGGCCGACGACGAGGCCGAGGCCGGCGTTCAGGCCGCGTTGGAAGCTGCGCAGGCCAGGTAGCCGCACGGGACGGAACAACGCCGAGACGGGACTGGTCAGGAAGAGACGGGATGAGCCCCGACGACAGAGCACACGCGCGCCACGACATTGGCGTTTGCGCAATACTGCAGGCGGAGGCGGTCGGCCCGGCGGGCCAACGCCGCTTTCGCCTGCGGGCCGCCGGCGAGCGCGGGTCCGCGCTGCTGTGGCTCGACAAGCACGAGTTGCACGAGCTCGCGATGACCATCAAGCGGATGCTGCGGCGCGGCGTCCGGTCCGTCGGCGTTCACCCCGTCCCCGCGCAAGAAGACACCCGGGCCGATTTCGACTTCCAGGTCGCCCGCCTCGCCATCGGCTACGACCGGGACTCCGGCCGCTACATGCTCCTCGCGCAGATTGACGAGTTGAACGAGGACGACGCCATCGCCCTGTGGGCGGACCCTGACGTGCTCGACCACATGGCTGACGAGGCGTTCACGGTGTACGACGCCGGCCGCCCCCGGTGCCCGCTGTGCGGCGCCCCGATGACGGAGGAATCGCGCCACGTGTGCCCGAGGGCCAACTAATGACCCTGAGCCGCGCCTTCCCGAAGGAGCGCATCGACGCCGGCCCCCACGACGTAGCTCCCAGCGCAGACGCCGCCGCCCGCTTCGTCCGGCTCGCCGAGATAGGCGACGGCTGGCTCCACCCCGACTCGTCGAACTACACGTTCATCGTCGAGATGCGCCTCGAAGGCAAGACCGGGTTCGGCGTCTACAAGCCGCAGTCCGGCGAGGTTCCGCTGTGGGACTTCCCCGCCGGGACCCTCTACCGCCGCGAGTGCGCCGCCTACGACCTCAGCCGCCTACTGCAATGGCCCATCGTGCCTCCCACGGCGTATCGGGACGGCGAGTTGGGCGTGGGCTCCCTCCAGCTCTACGTGCCGCCGGTAGGGGGATCGAACTTCTTCACGCTGCGCGAAAGCCACCCCGACGAGCTCTTCCGCATGGCCGTCTTCGACGTCATCGCGAACAACGCCGACCGCAAGGGCGGGCACTGTTTCATGGCGGGCGACGGCGGGATCTGGGGCGTGGACCACGGTCTGACGTTCAACGTCGACTACAAGTTGCGGACGGTCATCTGGGACTTCGCGGGCCAGCGTGTGCCGGACGAGCTGTTGGCCGGCCTCCGCTGCGCGTCGGAGCAGTTGGCCTGTGGCAGTCCAGGGCCCGCGGCCTGCCTCGCTGAGCGGCTCTCGCCCAGTGAGCTCGCCAAGCTCCGAGCGAGGATCGACGCGCTGATTGAGCGGCCCGAGATGCCGAGCCCCTACTCGCGCCGCGACCTGCCTTGGCCCTGGCTCTGAGGGGGCGGCCCCGCTGCCGGGTGCCTGACGCGCCGGAGCCAGCTCGTCACTCGCTGCCGCACCGCCCGGGCTCGGAACGAGGGCACGGTCAGCCCAGCGGAGACATGGTCGACGGCGTTCGGCGTGCCGAGGACGACTACGCCTCGCCACTTGCGCAGCTCACTCTGCGTGGGCGTCTCCCCCGCGAGAGCGACGATCTGTCCGGGGAAGGACTCGAATGCGGCCCATTCCTTCCGCTTGCGGTCGAATTCGACGACCTTTCCGCCCGCCTCTTGGACCAGGATGAGCCCAGCCGCCAGGTCCCAGACCCACAATCGGCTGAAGACGACGTAGTCGAACACGCCCGTGGCGGCCAGCGCGGACTCGTAGCCGGCGCTGCCGATGCTGCGCACGTCGCCCAGCCTTCGCCGCAGGCCATCGCCGTAACCGAACATGCGGAGGAAGTACGAGGGCCACGCGGCCATCCGTCTCTTGGGCTCGGGCCGTCCGTCCAGCCTCAGCGGCTTGTCGCCGTCGTATGCGCCGCCTCCGGCGCGGGCGTGGAGCACACGGCCCTCAGGTCGGTGGATATCGGGGAGGAACACGGCCCCGGCGACAGGACGCCCGCGCTCGAGCACCCCCAAGAGCACCGCGAAGATAGGGAGGCCGTTGAGGAAGTTCGTGGTGCCGTCGAGCGGGTCGACCACCCACATGACCTCCGCGGCTTGGTCCTCGCCTTCCGTCTCCTCGGTGAGGATGCCGTGGGACGGGAATCGCCGCGCGATCTCCCCCCGGAGGTACTCGTCGGCGGCCCTATCGGCGTCCGTGACAGGACTCCGGTTGTTGGCGACCTTGTAGTCTACGTTGAGGGGGCCGGTGAAGTAGCGCAGCAAGATGGCGCCCGCCGAGCTGGCGAGCTCCGCGGCTGCGGTCTCAATCTCTCGCAGCTCCGCATCGTTCAGCATGTCGCCTAGCGGATGCCCTCGCTGCCCGTGCGCTGGCGGGCCCACTTCCCGTCGCCAGCGCCCTGGAGAGCCTTGGGCAACACGAACACGACATCCTCGGCGGTCACCTGGACCGTGGTCACCCGCTCGGGCGCCAGGTAGGCGACGACCTCCTCGACGAGCACCTCAGGCGTCGACGCGCCCGACGTGACCCCGACGCGCTGGACGCCCTCGAGCCAAGCAGGATCGATGGCGGAGGCGTCCCCGATGAGGTACGCGGGGACGCCGGCAGCCTCGACGGTCTCGCGGAGGCGGTTGCAGTTGGAGCTGTTGTCGGCGCCGATAACGAGCATGAGGTCGACGCTGCCGACCTGGGCCCTCGCGGCATCCTGGCGGTTGGACGTGGCGAAGCAGATGTCGTTCCGCGCGACGATTGCCGGGAAGCGGCGCTTGAGCTCGTCGAGTATCTCCTGCGTGTCCCGCGTGCTCAGCGTGGTCTGGGTGAGGGCGACGACCCGCTCAGGGTCGGGGACCTCGACGCGCGCGGCCTCCTCGACCGTGGCGACGAGTTGGGAGACGGTCGGCGACTGGCCCATCGTGCCGATGACCTCGGGGTGCCCTTCGTGGCCGATGACGATGATCGAATGGCCCTCACGGGCATACAGCGCGGACTCGGCGTGGACCCTCGTGACGAGCGGGCACGTCGCGTCGATGACGTTGAGTCCGCGCCGCTCCGCGGCGCCCCACACGCTAGGAGCAACGCCGTGGGCCGAGAAAATGACGTTCGCGCCCTCGGGGACGTCGTCGAGCTCCTCTACGAACACGGCGCCCTGTTTCTGCAGGGCCTCGACGACGTATTTGTTGTGGACGATCTCGTGGCGGACGTAGACCGGCGCTCCGAACCGCTCCAAGGCGATTTGGACGATGTCTATGGCCCGTACGACTCCCGCGCAGAAGCCGCGGGGCGCGCTGAGCTGCACTTCCAAGATGGCCCTCCGTGTAGTCGTTCGGCCCCAGCGCCAGCCTAGCGTCTCCCGTAGGAGATGGGCCCATGATAGCAAAGGGGAGCCACGGCTGCCGCCTTTCGAGTGCAGGGGGCCCGATGTTCGTTGGCAATGGCGCAAGGAACGGAGGCGTGCGCCGTGCGGCTATAATGGCGCCCCCGAGGCAAGGACAAGACTGTGGCCATCGATCCCGCCAACGCCGTCGTGCTGTACAACGCCGCTTCGCCGCAGGCGCGCCCGTTGGCGGCGGCGCTCGCAGCGCTGCTCGGGAGCCGCAAGCCGTTGCATTCCACGGAGGGCAACGAGGCGGACATCCCGGCATCGACGCCCGACGTGGTGATCACGGTCGGCGGCGATGGCACGCTGCTGCGCGCCGCGCGCCTGGTCGCGCCGAACGGCGTCCCGCTTCTGGGTGTGAACCTCGGCCGGGTGGGGTTCCTCACGGAGATCGAGGCGCCCGACGCGCTGGACTACGTGCCGCGGTATCTGTCGCAGGGGTTCGGGTGGGTCGACGAACGCCACATGGTGCAAGCGCGGGTCCATTCGCGGGATGGCCTAGGGCCGGCGATCGATGTGCTCAATGACGTGGTCGTCGGACACGGCGCCACGACGCACATGGCGCGCATCGGCGTCCGGGTCAGCGGCGTGGACCTCACGACCTACCAGGCCGACGCGGTGATCGTGTCGACGGCAACGGGATCGACGGCCTATGGGCTGTCGGCGGGCGGTCCGATCCTCTACCCGCAGTCCACCGACATCGTCGTGACGCCCGTGGCGACGCACGGGGATCTCGACGCGCCGGTCGTGTTGCCTCGCAACAGCGAGGTAGAGCTGACGACGAAGAGCGGCCAGGAGACGCTGATGACAGCAGACGGATTCGTCTCCGTGCCGATGTCGCAAGGAGACTCGGTGGTCGTGAGCGACAGCCCGTACAAGGCCCGTTTCCTGCGGGCGGGGTCGCCGGAGCGCTTCTACGAGACGTTGGTGTACCGGCTTCGTCGCGGCGCTGAGCAGACAGTGACGCTGGCGAGGCTCATCGCCGAAGAGGAGGCCCGCCGTGGCGCTTGAGGCGGAGGAGACGGTGAGTTCGGCCACTGTGTTCGAGGGAACGCGCGTCACGGTGCGGGTCAACCGAATTCGTTTCGCCAGCGGCGCGGAGGACAGGCGAGAGATCGTGCAAGGCCCCGATTGCGCCGTCGTGGTCGCCGTGGACGCGCAGATGCGGGTGCTGCTCGTTCGCCAGTTCCGCAGCGCGGTGGGGGTGGAATTGCTGGAGTTGCCGGCGGGCGGGATCGATGCGGGCGAGTCCCCGCTGCAGTCTGCTCAGCGCGAGCTGCGCGAAGAGACGGGATATGCAGCCGCGGAGCTGCGGGAGCTGGGGTCGTACTACGCGTCGCCCGGCGTACTGAGCGAGCGGATGTTCGCGTTCCTGGCGACGGGGTTGAGCGAGGCCCCGCTCCCGGCGGACGACGACGAACGCATCGAGGTCGAACTGCTGCCGTTCGCCCAAGCGCTGGAGCTCGCGCGGGCGGGCGGGTTTCACGATGCCAAGACCCTTGCCGCGCTGCTGATGGCGGAGCGTCCTGTGCTCGCCATGGGCGGCGCGTCCGCCTAGCTGCGGCTGAACGAGCTGCCAGGCCCCTCCCGCCGGATGCGTCGCGCGATGCCTTCGGACGCCTTGCGGACGAGGTCGAGCTCCTGCCACAGACGGCCGAAGGTCTTCTCCTCCAACAGGTTCTGTTGCACGCTTGCGTTGCCCTGGAACATCTGCGCGATGTAGAACGACAGCTTGGTTGGGTCGTCGGGCAGCCGGACCTCGCTAACGTATCCGCCCCTCAGCGCCGTCATCGACTTCACAAGGGTGGCCGTCTCCTCCCTGACGTTATCGATGAGCCACGGCTCTACGTCCTCGGCCGTGTTGTCTTCAATGTACTCGACCTCGGCTGCGAGGTAAGGGCGGTTGCGGAGGAACTCGACCGTCTTGAAGCGCTCGCCGCCTACAGCGGCCACGCTGAGCCTGCCATCGCCGATGGGCGCGACGTTCGTGATGTGAGCGGTCGTGCCCACCATGAATGGGTCCACGGGGCCGTCGCCAACCTCGCGTCCCTCCTTCAGGAGGACCACGCCGAACGGCTCGTCCGCGTCCGTGCACTCCTGCGTGAGCTGGAGATAGCGCGGCTCGAAGACGACGAGCGGCAACTCCATATCGGGAAACAAGACGACCGCTTGGAGGGGAAACAATCGTAGGAAGTGGGTCTCTGGCCGGGCCATGGGGTCAGTCTACACAGACGGCTCGCGGGCTGCCACACCGTCGCCCTCGACTCCCTTGCGGGCGCACTCCTAGTACAGGACACGTCCCGCGTCGGCCCCGGCCCACGATTCCGCGCCGGGGACGCTGCGTACGATGATGAGGTTCGGTGGGCCGCCGATGCGGACGGGGGCGGAGCCGAAGGCCACAACCGCGTCGCCCTTGGAGACGACGCCGCGGTCCCACAACTCGGCGATGCCGATCTCCAACATCTGTTCGATATCGTGGGGAACGGCGGAGATGATGGGGCGGACGCCGTACCGTAACGCGAGGCGGCGGGCGGTCTGCTCGGAAGGGGTGAGGGCGTAGATGGGCATCGGCGGCCGATGTTCGGAGAGCGTCGCGGCGCTGGTTCCGCTCCGCGTAAACACGAGCAAGGCGCTGGCGCCGAGTTCCGAAGCAATCTCCCGCGCGGCCCGAGCAAGCAGGAAGGGCTGCTCCGTGCGGTTTATGCGGGCCGGCGCCGACCAGGCAACCTCGGTCTCTGTCGCGATGCGCGCCATGGTCTCGACCGACTGGACGGGGAATCCTCCGGCCGCCGTCTCCGCCGAGAGCATCAGGGCGTCGGTGCCGTCGAGGATGGCGTTGGCGACGTCGCTGGCCTCGGCTCGTGTCGGGGCGGGGCGCTGGACCATGGACTCGAGCATCTGGGTGGCGGTAATGACAGGGACGCCAAGCTCATTGGCGCGCTTGATGATGTGCTTCTGGAGGAGCGGGACTCGCTCCGGCGACACTTCGACGCCGAGGTCGCCTCGCGCCACCATCACGCCGTCGGAGGCAGCGAGGATGCCCTCGAGATTATCGATCGCCTCGGGTCGCTCGATCTTGGAGATCACAGGCGTCTCGACGCCGAGGCCCGCAATGATTCGTTTACAGGCGGCGACGTCGGCCGCGGCGCGCACGAAGCTCATGGCCACGTAGTCGACGCCCATACGCGCGCCGTAGGCGAGGTCGTAGCGGTCCTTCGCCGTGATGGGCTCCGCCGAGACCGAGGTGTCGGGGAGGTTCACCCCCTTGTGCTCGCCGAGGGGCCCGCCTTGGAGGACCGACGCTCGTATCTCGCCGTCCTCCACGCCGTTCACGCGGAGGAGGATTGTGCCGTCGGCGATGAGGATGCGGTCGCCGGCCGCGACGTCGGACGCCAGTCCGGGAAACACGATGGCGAAGCGCTCGGCCGTGCCGGTGTCGTTCTGAGTCGTGATGGCGACGCTGGAGCCGGTCTCGAGCGTGACCGGCTCGCCGCGCTCGAGCCTGCCGGTGCGCAGGCGCGGGCCCTGGATGTCCTGCAGGAGCGCGATATGCCGCCCTGCCTCCTTTGCGATTGAGCGGATCAGCGGGATCGCCTCGTCGAACTCGGCGTGCGTGCCGTGGGAGAAGTTGAAGCGGAACACGTCGACGCCCGCTTCGATGACGGCCCGCAGGGATTCCTCTGTGGCCACCGTCGGGCCCCACGTGGCGACGATTTTGGTCAAGCGTTTGGAGTTGGCCATGTTGTTTAGCTCACCGTGCGTAATAGGCTAGCGTCCCGGCGGAGCGGTGTCGTGTGGAGAACGATACAATCTGCGCTCGGCTGTGTGTGCGCCTGCGGGCGCCGGAGGGAGGTCTCATGCTCGTTTTGATGGTCAATCTACACGTGAAGCCGGAGCGCCGGGACGAGTTCCTGGCGGCGGTCCGCGAGGACGCCGCGTCCACGACGGCCCTGGAGGAAGGGAACCTCCAGTTCAACGTTGTGCAGGACTCCGAGGATCCTGACCGCTTCTTTCTGTTCGAAGTGTACCGCGACCAGGCGGCGTTGGAGGCGCACCGGCAGATGCCGCACTTCCTGAAGTACCGGGAGGCAACCGCCGGAGTGTACGTCGAGGACCCGGTGCGCCGCGTGGGGTCCAACGTGTTCCCGGACGACGCCAACTGGGCAATCTGAGATTGATCGGCCGCCGCGGACGGTTTTACTACGGCTGGGTCATCGTCGGCGTCGCGTTCCTTGGGTCCGGGATCGGGTCGGGGGTCTCGCTGTGGGGCGCGAGCGTCTTCGTCATACCCATGACGGAGGACCTCGGCTGGAGCCGCGCTGCGTTCTTCAGTGGGTACACGGTGCGCGCGGCTGTCGTGGGAGTCCTGGCTCCGGTCGTCGGCCCGTGGACCGATACGCGCGGCGGGCCCCGAGCGCTCGCCGCCGGAGGCGCAGTGCTCCTCGGACTGTCGTTGGCGTTGCTGCGCTACACCGACAGCCTGTGGCAATTCCTGCTGCTGTTCGGCGTGGCCGGCGGACTCGCCGACCTCGGCTCAGGGTTCATGGTGGCGCAGACGCTGGTGCCGAAGTGGTTCGTGCGAAGGCGGGGCAGGGCGTTGGGCATTGCAATCGCCGGCGTGGGGATCGGCGCGACGGTGTTCCCGGGCGCGGTGTCCGCGCTGGTCGAGGCCGTCGGCTGGCGGGACGCGTGGCTCTGGCTCGGCGTCGGCGCCGGCGGCGTGTCGCTGGCGCTCGCGCTGCTCATCCGGACGCGGCCGGAGGACATGGGATTGCTGCCCGACGGGGCGGCGGTGGCGGGGAGTCCCGTCCCAGAGAGCAATCGGCGAGAGGAGAGGAGTCTGACGCGGGCTGAGGCGCTCCGGACGCCGGCGTTCTGGTTGCTGACGGCGTCATTCGCGCTTGCGGGGTTCGGCATCATGGGGTTCCAGAGCAACTGGGTGCCGTTCCTGCTGGAGCGGGACTTCAGCGCTGCGCAGGCCTCGTTCGGCATCCTGTTCTATGGCGTGATCTCAGGGCTGTCGCGGCCGGTATGGGGATTCGTTAGCGAGCGTGTGGCGCCCCGCTTCCTGATGGCCGCAGTGACTGGCGTGACGGGGTTCAGTATCCTGGCGTTCTTGGAGGTGCGCTCGCTGGCCCCGCTGGTGGCCTACATGTCGGTTGCGGGCGTGGTGATGGGCGGGTATCTCATCTTGCAATCGCTGCTGACTGCTGATTACTTTGGCCGCGCCCACTTGGGAGCGGTAGCGGGCCTGATGCGTCCGGTGGGCATGGTAACGGGCGCGGTGAGCCCGCTGATCATCGGCGCGCTGTACGACCTCCACGGCGGCTACACTATCGCCTTCTTGGTCGCCGCGGCGGCGTGGCTTGGGTCAGGGGCAATCGCACTGGCGACGAAGCCGCCCCGGCCGCGTGCAGAGCGTGCGCGGACATGAGCCTGCGCGGAGTCGGATTATGAGCGAAACGACCGGACCGACGGCAGAGGGAGCGCTCCTGTGGGCGCCCACGCCTGAGCTGATCGAGCGGAGCGGCGTTGCGCGGTACATGCATTGGCTCGCCGAGAGCCGCGGCGTGCGCTGCGCGACCTACGATGACCTCTGGCAGTGGTCGGTGAGCAACGTGGAAGGGTTTTGGGAGTCCGTGTGGGACTTCTTCGGAGTCAAGGGCCACGCTCCCTACCGCAGCATTCTGTCGGCGTCTGCGACGGGCAACCGCGTCGAGGGCGCCCGCTGGTTCGAGGGAGCTGAGCTCAACTACGCGGAGCACTGCTTCCCGCGCCGAGACGGACATGTTGCGTTGGTGTTCGCCCACGAATCGGGAGCGACGCGCTCCCTGACCTACGCGGAGCTGTGGGAGCAGACGGCTGCGGCCGCCGCGGGCCTGCGCCGGCTGGGCGTGCGCCGAGGGGACAGCGTCGTTGCTTTCATGCCCAACGTGCCCGAGGCAGTGATTGCGATGCTCGCGGCTGCCAGCATCGGCGCAGCGTGGTCGAGCTGTCCACCCGAGTTCGGGACGACGAGCGTGGTGGAGCGGTTCCGGCAGATCGGTCCGCGGGTGCTGATCGCGGTGGATGGCTACACGTACAACGGCAGGCGGTTCGAGTCGGAGGGCGCAGTTGCCGAGATACGGGCGGGCCTGCCGACGCTGGAGGCGACGGTCGTGTCGCCGTACCTGGACCCGGCGGCGCCTCTCGACAGGACCGACGGCGCTATCGCCTGGGACGACTTCATGGCGCCGGGCGGCG
This sequence comes from Dehalococcoidia bacterium, assembly GCA_965220205.1. Taxonomy (GTDB): domain Bacteria; phylum Chloroflexota; class Dehalococcoidia; order Lucifugimonadales; family Australimonadaceae. The sequence goes on from OZ244812.1 coordinate 333,524, forward strand.
AGCTGACGTTCGAGCCGGTCCCGTTCGACCATCCGCTGTGGGTGCTCTACTCGTCGGGGACGACGGGTGTGCCGAAGGCAATCGTGCATGGGCACGGGGGTGTGCTGCTGGAGCACCTCAAGGCGCTTGTCCTGCACCTGGACCTGACCGAGGACGACCGGTTCTTCTGGTTCAGCACGACCGGCTGGATGATGTGGAACCTGCTCGTGAGCGGCCTGTTGGTGGGCTCGACGGTCGTGCTGTACGACGGCAGCCCGGGGCATCCGGACCAGTACGCGCTGTGGCGGATGGCGGAGCGCGCGGGCGTCACGTGCTTCGGCGTGAGCGCGCCGTTCATTCTCGGCTGCAAGAAGGCGGGGATCGAGCCGGGTCGTGAGTTGGACCTCTCGCGTATCCGGACGGTGGGTTCGACGGGCGCCCCGCTGCCGCCCGAGGGCTACGCCTGGGTGTACGAGCAACTCGGGCCTAGCGTGTTGATGGGGTCGGTGAGCGGCGGGACAGACGTCTGCACAGCGTTCACGATGTCGAGTGTGCTGCTGCCCGTCCACGCGGGCGAGATGCAGTGCCGCGCACTGGGCTGCAAGGTGGAGTCATTTTCGGACGACGGCTCGCCGCTCGTCGGCGAGGTGGGCGAGCTGGTCATTACGGAGCCGATGCCGTCGATGCCGGTGCGGTTCCTGAACGATCCGGACGGCGCGAGGCTGCACGAGAGCTACTTTGACGTCTACCCCGACGTTTGGCGTCACGGCGATTGGCTGAAGGTTACCGAGCGCGGGACGTGCATCATCTACGGCCGCTCCGATTCGACGTTGAACCGGAGCGGCGTGCGTATGGGCACGAGCGAGTTCTACCGTGTGGTCGACGAGATGGACGAGGTTCTGGATAGTCTAGTGATCGACACGTCGGCATTGGGAAACGAGGGCCAGCTACTGCTTTTCGTGGTGCTGCGCGAAGGCGCGGCGCTCGACGACAGGCTGCGGTCGCGGATCGCGGACAACATCCGCCGGTCGCTGTCGCCGCGGCATGTGCCGGACGCGGTGTACGCGATTCCGGAGGTGCCCCGTACGCTGAACGGAAAGAAGCTCGAGGTGCCGGTGAAGCGGGTCCTGAGCGGCGCGCCGGTCGAGCAGGCGGTGAGCATGGACGCGCTGGCGAACCCCGGCGCCGTGGGCGTCTTCGTCGAGCTGGCCCGCGAGCTGGGCATTGAGCCGCGGGCGTGACGCTTGGGATTATCCTCGCGATCGCGGCCTCCGCTGCGTTCGGCTTCAACGGGGCCACGGTCCGGCGGGGCGTGGCGACGGGCCGGGCCAGCCAGGGGATGTACATCACGATCTACCTGGGGCTCGTGCTGTTCGTGATCGCGTCCGCGGCTTCAGGGCAGCTGTTCCGGGCGGGCGAGATGAGCGGCCGCGACTACGGCATGCTCGTGGCGGGCGGGTTCTTCCACATCTTGGCGGGGCGCTACTGCAACTACCGTGCGGTCGCGGCGCTCGGCGCAAACCGGGCGGGGCCGATCGTCGGCGTGTCGACCTTGGCGACGGTGCTGATCGCGGTCGTCTTCCTCAACGAGGTGGTAGACGCCGTGAAAGGCGTTGGCATTGCGTTGGTGATGATCGGCCCGGCGCTGGTGGCGCCCTCGCGCCGGCCTGAGCGGGTGGCTGCGCCTACCGGTGGGAGCAGCGGGGACCGCGCCTCCGCGGCGCCCGCCTTCACGCCGAAGACGGCGGAGGGGTACCTCTTTGGATTGCTCGCCGCCGGACTGTGGGGCGCTGGGCCGGTGTTGATGCGCGCGGGACTCGACACGACGCAGCTGGGCATTTGGGGCGGCACTGTGGCGTACGCGACGGCGGCGGCGGTGCTGCTGTTCGCGCTGGCGATCCCGGGTCAGGCGTCGGGAGTCGTGAAGATGGACCGGGACGCGCAGGTGTGGTTCGGCGTGAGCGCGGTGAACTCGTTCCTGGCCAACGTGTTCCGGTTCTCGGCCCTCGCGCTGGCGCCCGTCTCCATCGTCATCCCGTTGATGCGGACGGCAGTTGTTTTCCAACTCGGGTTCAACTACCTCATCAACCGGTCGATCGAGAGCTTCGAGCCGAAGGTGCTCGGAGGGTTGTTCGTGTCACTGGTAGGCGCGACGCTGCTGGTGGTGTAGGGCTACGGGCTCTGGGCGGCTGCGTCCAGCCGCTGGTCGAACGTTACGAGCGGGGCGTCCAGGAGGCGGGCGACGTAGAGGTACGACGCGTCGTAGGCGGAGAGCCCCTTCTCCAGCGCGAGCTGGAGGACGCGACTGTGGTCTACTTCAACCCATTTGATCTTTAGGTCCAGCGCATCGTACAGAGATTGCTCGATTTCGACGATTTGTTCTGGGTGCTGGCGTGCTTTGGTTCGCGCGACGTTGGTCAATTCGTAGGCCAACAGTGAGGGAGCGCTGATTTCCATGCCGTCCAACAGCGACGCAGCCTCGCGTGCTCTCGGTTCCTCGAAGGCAATAGCGGCGACGACGGACGCGTCGGCGACCCTAGCGGGCATCCCGGTCTTCACGGACGATGCGGGTTGCGTCGTCGCCTGTGGAAAGGCCGCGTCGCTTCACGCGCCCCACTAGCTCCTCGACGGTCAAGCCCTTGGGGGCGACCGCAGCCTCCAGGATCGTCATGACCTCTCCCTGGAGGGACCTGTGGTTCCGCTTGGCCCTCTCGCGGAGTTGCTCGACGGTCTCCTCTGGAACGTTCTTGATGGACAGGTTCACCAGGTCGCCTCTTCACCCTTCGGCATCCGTTATGGAGCCATAATGGGGCTGGTCTGCCTCTTCTGTCAATACCCCGCTCTAGGCGCCGCCGGCCTCCGCCGGCGCTCCGACCATGTCCCGGTCGCGCCAGAGGCGTGCAAGGAGGGGGGTGGCGGCCGCGGCGGCGATGCTGACGCCGCCGAACACGTAGAGCGCGCCCGCGATGCCGATGGCGTCGGCGATCAGCCCGAAGGCATACGGCACGATGAGCATGGATACGGCCCAGTAGAGGCCGACGACCGAGAGGGCGAGGCCACGCTCTTGCTGGCTGCTGTTGGCGGAGGCGACCGCCGGGTAGAGGGAGCGGAGCGCGCCGAAGCTGAGCCCGCCGAGGACCATCAGCAGGAAAGGGAGGACCGGCGTCTCCGCAGCGAAGGCGATGAGCATGGTGACGCCGCCGGTGGCGGCGAGGCCTGCGGCGGCCACGTTGCGCGCGCCCCAGGCGGCTAGGAGCGCGCCAAACGGGTAGGCGACGAGGATGACGCCGATGCCGTTGGCCGAGCGCAGAACGCCGACCATCGTGTCGCCGTACCCGGCGTCCTTGAACAGGGCGGCGAACAGCGAGCCGGTGAGCGCGGCGTAGCCTGCCGACATGAAGGCGGTGTAGTGGCCGAGTCCCATCGAGCGCTGAACGAGCAGCCGCCGGGCGGGGGTGAGCGACGCGCGGATACTACGGACTTGGTCCTTGCGGGGGAGCGCGGGCATCATGGCGGTGTTGACTACGCCGAGGGCGTTGACGCCGGCCGACGCGAGGAACGCGGCGTCGAAGCCGGCGAGTTCGGCGGTCCCGCCCGCGATGACGGCGCCCAGCAGACCGCCAGCGCTCTCGAAGCTGAGCAACCGGCCCATGGTGAGACCGGCGTTGCCCTCGGCGCTTCTGCTGGTGTAGGACTGCCCCGCCGACCAGTAGACGGACCGTGAGATGCCGTTCAGCAGCTGCGCGAAGATCAGCGGGAGGATATTCTCCGAGACGACGAACACGAGCGAGCAGCAGATGAGCGACGCGAAGGCGAACCAGAGCACGACCCGTTCGCCGAAGCGGTCTGCGACCGCGCCGCCGGCGAGCCTGAGCACAATCATGAAGATGGCGGCCGACGATACGATGAGGCCGAGGTCGGCGAGGCTGAACCCGAGATCGAGCACGTAGAGGGGCACGAGCAGCATGAGCATGCTGATGCCCAACCCGTACGAGAAGCCGTTGAGGTAGGAGAGGCGTGTGGGGTATCGCCGTGGATGGACGACGAAGTCCAGCGTGTTGGGAGGCAGCAGACTCATGACGATTCGGAGAGGCGCTCAGCCAGCGTGTCGAGCATGTCGTCGAGGCGCGGCCGGGGGTCGCGGGCAGTGAGATCGCCGAGTGGGGTGCCGCCGACCAGCCGGTACATGTCGGCGGCGCCCTCCATGATCTTTGGCGTGAGGCCTATCCCCGCAAAGGTGGCCGCGATCTCCTCCATCTCGCCCACCCACCGGCGGGAGCGCCGCGGCATGTCGGCGAGTCCGCTGATGACGCCGTCGCCGTCGCCGAGCTCGGCCATGAGCGCCTCGCTGAGGTCGAGCGCCCTCGCCGCAACCAGCAGCTCGGTCCAGATTGCGGCCGTGCCCTTGGTGGACGCGGCGTAGACCATCTTCAGCCCCGATGCCTGCCCGATTCGTGGGCCGACACGCCTCACGTCGAGTCCGTGCTCCGCGAGAGTCTGGAAGGTCGAGGTGTCGGGGCCCGAGCAGTAGAGACGCGCGCCGGCCCGGCCTGGCCGCGGCGGCCCGCCGATGATGCCGGCGTCGACGAACGCGGCGCCAGCGTCGCCGATGATGGTCGCGATGCGGGCGACAGTCTGCGGAGCGATGGCGTTGCACTCGGCGTAGACGGGGCGTGCGCCCGTGCGTGCCATCGCTCCCGCAACCTCTTGGGCGATGGGCACGGCCTGCGACGGGACCAGCACGGACAGCAACAGGTCGCAACCGGCGACCACGTCGTCAATGCTCCCCGCGTCGCGCATGCCCGCCTCGGCCGCGCGTGTCCGGGTGAGGCCGCTGCGTTCCGCCAGGCTGGTGACGACATCGAGCCCGTCCGCGACGAGGACGCTGCCGATGCCGGCCCCCATCTCGCCCGGACTGACGACGGCGACGGCGCCGAGTGTCACGGCGCGCTCGGCGCAGCCCCTGCCTCGGCGAGCCGGCGCTTGGCCTCCTCGTAGGCGCCGGCGGGGAGCGGCCCCTTGCTGACGGCGGCGACGTTCGCGGCGAGATGGTCTGGGTTGATTGTGCCGACGATGTTGGTCGTCATAGCGGGGTGCGTCCCGGTGAACCGGAGGATGAACTCGATGGGCGATTCGTCCTCGAGGAGGTCGTCGAGGCGCGCGCGCTCCCAGACCGTGAGGAGGTCGGCGTTGCGCTCGCGGGCGCGGTCGCTCTCGGACGGCGCGCCCCGCGCCGCGCCGCCGCGGATGATGACGCCGGCGCCCGCCGCCGCGGCTTGCGCGATCAGCTCCTCGTGCTCTCGCTGGAGGCACGAGTAGGGAATCTGGAAGACGTCGAAGACGCCCATGGCGATGTGCTCGCGGAGGTTCGGGATGGTCCCCGACATGCCGATGAACCGCACTTTGCCCTGCGCCTGCAGGTCCTGCAGCGTCGCGATGACGTCGTGTTGCTCCAGGACCTCCTTGGCCGGCGAGGCGTGGATCTGCAAGGCGTCGAGGTGGTCCGTGTTGAGCCGACGGAGGCTCTGTTCGACCCCCTCGACGATGTTGACGCGGGTGAAGTCATGTGGGAAACGGCCCTCGGGTTTGTTGAGGAGCCGGTCCCCGTTCAGGCATCCGCATTTGCCGGCAAGGAAGTACTCGTCGCGACGGTGGGAGATGTGCCTGCCGATTCGCTCTTCGCTCTCGCCGTAGTCGATGGACGTGTCGATGAAGGTGATGCCGCTGTCCAACACGCCGTTGAGGACCCTCCCCGCCTCGTCGTCCGTCAGCGGGCGTCCCGACTCGCCGCCTCGGAGCTCCATCGCTCCGTACCCAAGGGTCGAGACCTCGACGCCCGTGCGCCCGAGAGTGCGTTTCGCGATGTCAGCCATAGTCGCTCCTACTCGCCAGGACATGCACGCGAGTATAACGGGCGGAGCTCCCGCGAGGCCATGCGGGACCGATCCGGCGGCAGGGCTCGGCGCAGTTCCCGCGTGCGCGATGGTTGGCAGGGATTTGGCCGCCTCTCTACGTCGTCGTGTTGCGCATGGATGACGGGATTGGGCGCGTGGGAACGACGGGAATGGACGAGAACGGTCGCGAATGGACCGGGATGGCACAGGGCGCCCACTCGTAGATTGCATGGGCTTACGAGTGGGGCGGGAGACGATTTCTTCTCAAGTGAGTCATTTAGAGTCATTGTGCGTCATTTCGCCTCTGGGGCCGGGGCGGTAGGCGGGGCAACCGGCCCCGGAGTTGGGCTATGGGGATAGTGTAGAGGCGAGGCGGCGAATCGGCAACGGATAATTGTCATGGCGGCGACAGGGCGAGGAGGTTCGCGTTGGCCGCCCCCCGTCCCTGGGTTCCGGGTCCAGGCGCGGGAAACCCTCATCGGGGCCAACTCTCCACACCAACCGACGAAGTAGGCGGGCGGGCACCCTCTCTCTGACTCTCCCCGTCTGCGGGGGAGAAGACTTCGGAGCAATGACGGAGAGCGGGGAGTCAGAGGGGTTCTGCGGCAGGGCTAGTGCAAGCGCCCTCTTCGCGGACGCACTGCCCCCTACGTATCCGAGAGGCCGAAGACGCGGACGGCGTTGCCGGAGTAGATGGCTTCTTTCTCGGCGTCGGACGCGTGGGGGAGCGCCTCGACGGTGCGCGGCGGCGTGAAATCGCCCATGCCGAACGGGTAGTCGCTGCCCAGCATGACGCGGTCCACGCCTGCTGTTTCGACTAGGTAGTTCAGCGCCGGCACGCTGTGGGTGAGGGTGTCGAAGTAGAGCAGCCGGAAGTACTCGCTCGGCGGCCGTTGGATTGCCGCCTGCTCCACGAGGCCGAGACGCCAGGCGTGCTCCCAACGTCCGCGCAGCAGGGGGCACGAGCCGCCGCCGTGGGCGAGGACGAACTTGAGTCGGGGCATTTCGGCGAGGACGCCGCCGAAGATGAGAGAGGCCGCCGCGACGGCGGTGTCGGTGGGGTTGCCGATGAGGTTCCCCAAGAAGAAATCGCCGAGCCGGTCGCCGCCAAGTGTGTTGCCCGGGTGCACGAACACCGCGGCGTCGAGCTCCTGCATCTTGCGGTAGAAGGGCGCGAATCGCGCCGCGTTGAGGTTCTCGCCCCGCACGTTGGTGAGGATCTCCGCGCCTCGGAACCCGAGCTCCTTCACGCACCGTTCGAGCTCGATGGCCGCGGCCTCCGGCTCGTGGAGAGGGACGGTCGCGAGCCCCGTCAGGCGGTCGCGACGCCCGGCGATGGCGTCGGCGGTCGCGTCGTTGACCCGGCGAGCGGTCGCGGGGTCGCAGTTGGCGACCCACGGCGGCGTCGAGACGAGCTGCATGTCCACGCCGCGCTCGGTCATGTCGCGCAGGCGCACGTCGAGGTCGGAGAGGGAGTCGCGCCGGTTGGCGGCGGGCCCGGCGCCTCCCCGCCGGTCGAGGTCGGCGCAGCTCTCCGGGATGAAGTGGGCGTGGACGTCGATGCGCATGGTGGTCGTTCTCCCAGTGAGCGCGATGCGGGAAACATCATGCATCAGCGTTGCGGCGGAGGAAAGGGCCGATGGAGATGAGGGACAGGACGCCGGTTCGGGCAAGCGGCGCTGCGTTCCTCGGGGAAACGCCCTGCTAGAATGGGCAGGCCGTCCCTATCGCGGAGCGGCGGCAATGCGTGAGATCCGTCGCCGAGACCTCTCGCGGCAATTGGATGCGGGGAGCTACGAGTGATCAGCAAGCTGTTCGGAGGCCTTCTCGGCTCGAACGATAGTCAAGTCAAGCGCTACCAGTGGATCGTGGACGAGGTCAACGGCTTGGAGCCGGAGTTCGAGGCGTTGACCGACGATGCGCTGCGGAACAAGACGCGCGAATTCGAAGAGCGGCTCGAAGCGGGCGAAGCGCTCAATGACCTGATGCCAGAGGCGTTCGCCGCGGTGCGCGAGGCGGCGCGGCGGTCCATTGAGATGCGTCACTTTGACGTGCAACTCATCGGCGGCGCCGTCCTCCACGAGGGCAAAGTCGCCGAGATGAAGACGGGCGAGGGCAAGACGCTCGTCGCCACGCTTCCCACCTACCTGAACGCGCTCAGCGGCGAGGGCGTGCATGTCGTGACCGTCAACGACTACCTCGCCCGGCGCGACGCCGTGTGGATGGGGGCGGTCTACCACCAACTGGGCATGACGGTCGGCTGTCTACAGCACGACACGTCGTACATCTACGAACCGGGAACGCCGGCCAGCGGCGACGTGCCTGCCGAGATGCGCGTCGTGAACCGGCGCGAGGCGTACGCGACGGACATCACCTACGGTACGAACAACGAGTTCGGGTTCGACTACCTCCGCGACAACATGGCGACCGACCAGGCGGCCCAGGTGCAGCAGGGCCTCAACTACGCGATCGTCGACGAAGTGGACAACATACTCATCGACGAGGCCCGCACGCCGTTGATCATCAGCGGGGTGGCCGAGGAGTCGGCGAGCGATTACCAGACCATGGCGCGCGTCGTCCCGCGCCTCCGCAAAGGCGAGGACTTCCACATCGAGGAGAAGGAGCGGCAGGCCATCCTGTCGGAGGCGGGCATCTCGAAGATCGAAGGCTTGCTGAACATCGACAACCTCTACGCACCCGAGAACTCGGTGGTGACGCACTACGTAGAGAACGCGCTCCGGGCGCACTCGGTGTACCAGCGGGACAAGGACTACGTCGTCGAGGACGGCAACGTGGTGATCGTGGACGAGTTCACGGGGCGCAAGATGCCCGGACGCCGCTATGGCGACGGCCTGCACCAGGCCATCGAGGCGAAGGAGGGGGTCAAGGTCCAGCCGGAGACATTCACGTACGCGACGGTGACGCTCCAAAACTACTTCCGGATGTACGCGAAGCTCGCGGGCATGACGGGCACGGCGGTGACCGAGGCCGAGGAGTTCTTCAAGGTCTACAAGCTCGAGGTCGTCGCTGTCCCGACGCACATGCCGATGATCAGGACCGACCTGCCTGACCTCGTGTTCAAGACGCAGAACGGGAAATTCGGGGCGGCGGTCGAGGAGATCGAGGAACTGCATGAGCGGGAGCGTCCGGTGCTGGTGGGGACTGCATCGATTGAGCGCTCGGAGTTCCTGAGCGGCATGCTCCGCCGTCGCGGCATCCCCCACGAGGTGCTGAACGCAAAGAACCACCAGCGCGAGGCGGAGATCGTTTCGCAGGCGGGCCGCCTCGGCGCGGTGACGGTCTCGACGAATATGGCGGGCCGCGGCACGGACATCATCCTTGGCGGCGATCCCAAGCACGCCGAGTCGTCCGACCAGTGGCAGCGAGACCACGAAAGGGTCGTCGAGCTGGGCGGCCTGTTCGTTCTGGGCACGGAGCGTCACGAGTCGAGGCGAATCGACAACCAGCTCCGCGGCCGGTCGGGACGCCAGGGCGACCCGGGCGAGACGCGGTTCTACGGGTCGTTCGAGGACGACATCCTCGTGCGGTTCGGCGCTTCGACGATGGGCAAGCTGCTGGGCAAGGCGCTGGCGGACGACGTCCCGCTGGAGAGCGGCACGCTCTCGAAGACGCTGGCGATGACCCAAGGCAAGGTGGAGTCGCACTACTTCGACATTCGCAAGCACCTGGTCGAGTACGACGACGTGGTGAACCGTCAGCGCGCGGAGATCTACCGCGACCGCGGCAGCGTGCTCGCCGGCGGCGACGTCAAGGACCACGTACTCCGGATGGTGGGAGAGGAGATCTCCGACAAAGTGCGGTCGGCCCTCGTTGGCGACCCGGTCGACTGGGAGCCGGGGCCGATGCTCGACGACTTGCGCACGATGTTGCCGCTACCCGAAGGCATTGACGAGGAGTTCGTCGTGGCGCACAGCGTCGCTGAGACCGAGGACGCGGTGCTCACGGCCGCGGAGGAGCTGTACGCGGAACGCGAGGAGCAGTTCGGCGAGGAGATGATGCGGCGGATCGAGCGCGCGGTGTTGCTCCAGACCGTCGACCGGGCATGGGTGCAGCACCTGACCATGATGTCGAATCTCCGGCAATCGATTGGCCTCTACGCGTACGGGCAGCGCGACCCCCTGGTGATGTACAAGAAGGAGGGCGCCGCGGCCTACGAGGCGCTGCGCGCCCGTATCCGTCACGACATCGCCCACGCGATCTTCCGTGTCGCGCCAGCCGCTCAGGCCACCAACGGACAGGCGTCAAGCCGGCAGCCGCAGTCCGGGCCCGCGCGGCCGGGCAGCGGCGCTCGTCAGATGCAAGGCGTCGCCGCGAAGAAGATCGGTCGCAACGACCCCTGCTACTGCGGCAGCGGCAAGAAGTACAAGCGCTGCCACGGCGCCGCTGCGTAGCGGCATGACGCCCGCCGGCGCGCACGCGGACCAGGCAACGGCGATATCCGCCGGCCTACCGTCGCCGTCGGCGTTCGAGCCGCCAACGTCGAACGACTCTGACGGGGAGACGGTCGCCCGGCTCGCCAGGTCCGTGAGCAGCGGCGCCCCATGGGCGCCGGCGCTGCTCGAGGCGATCGGGACGTGGACGGCGCCGCGCGAGTACGTCGACGGTCAGGAGCTCCGGTATCTGGTCGGCGGCGAAGCGTTCGACTGGCTGCTCCTTGCCGAACGGTTAGTCCGCGCGCTCCCAGTGACAGTCCCCGGCGCAGTCCCAGCGGCAGAGGCCGAGCGGCTGCTGTTCACCGGGGAGCTGCCGCCGGACGTTTCGCAGATGCAGTTCCGGGAGGCGTTGGGGGTCGGCAAGCACCGGGCGCACTTGAACTTCTTCTACGGCGTGGTGGTGGAGGAGGCGCTCTGGCACGCGGTGGAACGCGAGGTGCTGAAGGAGCGGGGCGTGCGCGGTTTGCACCACCTCAACGGGGTGCAGGAAGCCGTGAGCCAGCGCCTGTACCGGGCGGAACCCGCCGCGCTGATGCGCCAGTTCCGCAGGGAGCGCGGCGCGAAACCGTCGGTCAAGTTCTCGTTGTCGGAGCTGAAGGAATACACATACTGGTTGTTTAAGCTCCGCGTCGGCCGCTCGGACTCGGCCAGGACCGCGAGCGACACGCGCAAGGGGCTCGCGATGTTGAGCGAGCTGCGCGGAGCGCCGGTTGGCGCCGTCAGTGAGGGCTGGCTCGCGGCTGTCTGATATGCGCCCGTGGTCCCGCCGTCTCGTCGGCGAACCGTGCGAAGACCAGCACTGTGGCCGTCCATAGCCCAGCGCCGAAGAAGAACGCGGCGTGGAACGAGACGGCGTCGGCGAGTCCGGTAGCGATGAGCGGCCCGACGATTCCCGCAAGGTCGCCGAAGGTGCGGTAGACCCCGAAGCTGACCCCCCGCAGATCGGGCGGCGAGACATCCCCAACGTACGCCGACGGGGCCTGCCCGCCGAAGCCGATCGCGGCGTGGACGAACAGGAACGCCAGCACGTAGGTCAAGACACTGTTGCTGAACGGGAACACGGCGAACCCGATGCCCACGAGGATGCCGGCCGGCACGATGACAGGCTTGCGCCCGAACTTGTCGGCCATCGCCCCGGACGGGTAGATGAGCAGCCCGTGGACCAGCGACGCGGCGGTGAAGAGTACGCCGATCAGCCCGGGGCCCGTGCCGAGGACGTAGGTTGCGTAGAGCGGCACAATCGAGATGGACGCCCCGCCGCGCAAGAAGAACGTCGCGAATCCCAGCATGCAGATGAGCAGGAAGTTGCGGTCGCGGAGCAGCTCGAGCGAGGCGAAGCGAGAGCGGTCCGGCGACCCGCCGACATCGGCGGTGGGCAGGTCGCGTGGGCGGGTCTCGGGCATGCGGAACATGGCCCAGACGGCGAATAGGAGGACGCCGACCCCCGAAACGTAGAACGGCGCTCGGATGCTGACGAATTCCGCGATGAGGCCGCCGAACGCGGGGCTGGCGATGCCAACGACCAATTGCATGCCGTGCATGAGGCCGATGACGCGGCCGCGGTTCTCGACGGTGCTGAGATCGGTGGCGACGGCTTGTGCGACGGTGATGGTCATCGCGCTGAAGATGCCGATGAGGAATCGGTAGGCGAGGAAGGCGGGCACGCTGGCGGAGAGGCCGCTGAGGCTCGCGAACACGCCGATGCCGATGGCGCCGGCGATGACCACCTTCTTGCGCCCCAGGCGTTCGGACAGCATTCCGGCGGGTATGTTCGTTAAGAAGCGGCCGACGCTCGAGATGGCGAGCGCGAAGCCAACGACGACGGCGGAGCCCCCGATTAGGTCGACGAAGCGCGGGAACGCGGGGATGGTGATCATCATCGCCGCGTGGGCCGTGGCGACGAGGCCGCCCACGACGATGATGAGTTCGGGTCGCAGTGGCAGCGGTCCGGCGCCGCGCGGTATGCCGGGACGCACCTAGCCGCCGAGCTCCGCCAGCAACTCGCGTATACGGTCTAGTCGCGTCTGACTGTCCCCAAGCCGCTGGCGCTCCCGCTCGACGACCTCGGGCGGCGCTTTGTTCACGAACTGCTCGCTGCCGAGCCGCGCGGACAGGCCGGCGACGTACCGCTCCGTCTCTCGCGACTCCGCTTCGAGTCGCGCGGTCTCCGCGCGGACGTCGACGGCGCCGCCCATGGCCAGCGACACGGTGACGCCGCGGACGACGAACCTGACGGCGTTGGGCTTGGCGTCCGCGGCGTCGCTGAAGGCGAGCTCGCCGACCCGGGCCAACTCGCGGACCGCCTCGGCCTCGCGCGCCAACGACGCGCCGCCGTCGGCCGCGACGATGGCCGCGTCGAGACGTCGACCCGGCTCGACGCGAAACTCGGCCCGGACGTTCCGGATCGCGCGGACGACGTCAATCATCAGTTCGACGTCGGCGAGCGCGTCCGCATCGTCGCGGCTGCCGTCGGCCGGGTCTGGGGCGGGGTAGGGCGCAATCATGATGGAAACGGGCTGACCGTCGGCGGGCGCGGTTTCCTTGAGGCGCTGCCACAGTTCCTCGGTGATGAAGGGCATGAACGGGTGGAGCATACGGAGGACCTGGTCGAGGACGTGCGCGAGCACGGCGCGCGGGTCGTCGTCGCCGGCCCGGAGACGCACCTTGGCAAGCTCGATGTACCAGTCGGCGAACTCGCCCCAGACGAAGTCGTGCAGGACGTGCTCGACCTCGCCGATCTGCCAGTCCTCCATGAGTGCGTTGACGCGCACCGCGGTCTGCTCGGCGCGGGAGAGGATCCAACGGTCCTCCAGGTGCGAGCGCGGCGCGGGCGCCTGGCGGCTGGTGGGCTCGAGGGCCCCGAGCACGAACCGGGATACGTTCCACAGCTTGTTGGAGAAGTTGCGGGCGGCCTGCAGCCGGCCCTCGCTCAGGCGAGTGTCGTTGCCGGGCGCCGTGCCGGTTGTGACAGCGAACCGGAGGGCGTCGGCGCCGTAGTGGCTGATGGCCTCGAGCGGGTCGATGACGTTGCCCTTGGTCTTGCTCATCTTCACGCCGTGCTCGTCCCGCACCAGGCCGGAGAGGTAGATGGTGCTGAACGGCACGTCGTCCATGTTTTCGAGGCCCATCATCATCATGCGGGCGACCCAGAAGAACAGGATGTCGTGGGCAGTCTCGAGCACAGCGCCGGGGTAGAAGTAGGCGAGGTCCTCGGTCGGCTCCGGCCAGCCCAACGTAGAGTGCGGCCACAGCGCCGACGAGAACCAGGTGTCGAGCACATCCTCGTCCTGCGTGAGGTCCCGCGAGCCGCACGCGCCGCACGCCGAGGGGTCGTCGACGGCGACGGTCTGGCGCCCGCACGCGCCGCAGTACCACACGGGTATGCGATGCCCCCACCAGAGCTGGCGGGAGATGCACCAGTCGCGGATGTTCTCCATCCAGTTGGCGTAGACGCCCTCGAAGCGGTCGGGGACGATGGCGGTCCGTCCCTCGCGGACGGCGGCGAGGGCCCGCTCCGCCAACGGCGCGACGCGCACGAACCATTGCTCGCTGACTATCGGCTCGACGATGTCGTCGCTGCGTTGGCAATGGCCGACGGCGTGGACGTACGGCTCGACCTTCTCGATCAGGCCCTCGGACTCGAGCTGCGCGACGATGGCCTCGCGCGCGGCAAAGCGGTCGTATCCCTCGTACCGCCCTGCGTTGGCGTTCAAGGAGCCGTCGGCGTTGAGGATGTTCACGGTGGGCAGGCCATGCCGCGCGCCCGTCTCGAAGTCGTTCGGGTCGTGTCCCGGGGTGATCTTGAGAGCGCCGGCGCCGAACTCCATCGAGACGGCGTCGTCCTCGATGACGGGGATAGAGCGGCCCAGGACCGGTAGGAGGACCTGCTTGCCCCTGACGGCCGCGAACCGAGGGTCGTTCGGATGCACGGCCACGGCCGTGTCGCCGAGGAGCGTCTCAGGCCGGGTGGTGGCGACGACGACGTGCCCCTCGCCCGATTCGAGCGGGTAGCGGATGTGGTAGAGGGCGCCCTCTTCGTCGGCGTGGTCGACTTCGAGGTCGGACAGAGCGGTGCGGCAGCCGACGCACCAGTTGATCATCCGCTCGCTGCGGTAGATGAGGCCCTTGTCGTAGAGGTTCTTGAAGGTGGTGCGGACGGCCCTGCTCGGTCCCGGGTCGAGCGTGAACGTGAGGCGGTCCCAGTCGCAAGAGGCGCCGAGGCGGCGGATCTGGTTGTCGATGATGTCGCCGTACTTGTGGATCCACTCCCAGACGCGGTCGAGGAACGCCTCGCGCCCGAGGTCGTGCCGGGCGACCCCTTCGAGGGCCAGCGCTCGCTCCACCACCATCTGCGTGGCGATGCCCGCGTGGTCCTTCCCGGGAAGCCAGAGGGCCTCGTAACCCCGCATGCGGTAGTAGCGAGTCAGCGAGTCTTCGACCGCGGTCCGCTGGGCGTGTCCCAGGTGCAGCTCGCCGGTGACGTTCGGCGGCGGCATGACGATCGCGAACGGACGCTTATCGGGGTTGGGCGCCGCCTTGAAGAAGCCGGACGACTCCCACCACTGGTAGAGACGCTCTTCGACCGACGCCGGCTCGTAGGCCTTGGGGAGCGGGTCGCGGGGAGAGGCGTAGGTCATCGGCGCTCGCTCGTGGTTGATGAGACGCCATTTTACTGGCCGCGGCCTGCTCGGTCAACGAACGCGGAGCGTCTGACCGCTTGGCGAATCCTGTTCCGGCGCTCGTTCCGGCGCACTGTTATAGTTGCGACAACCTCTGCGTCTGGTGGCCATGGCTGCTACTACGACAACGTTTCCTTGGAAGCGGAACCTCGCTGTGCTTTGGGTCGCTCAGGTAGTCACGACGCTTGGCTTCTCGTTCACGTTTCCGTTCTATCCCATCTTCTTTCAGTCGCTCGGCGTCGAAGAAGTTGAACGCGCCGCGTTTCTCTCGGGCCTGTCCGGCTGGATGATGGGCGTCGGGATGGGCCTGTTCGCGCCATTCTGGGGCATCATCGGAGACCGGTACGGCCGTCGTCGCAACATCATTCGCGCGATGTTGTTGGGCGGGGCGTTCTTGGTGCTCTCCGGGTACTCCCAGAATCCGACGCAGCTGGTGGCGAGCAGGTTCTTGATCGGCGCGACCAGCGGCGTGGTGCCGACGATCATGGCGCTGGTCGCCGGGCAGACGCCCCGCGACCGCCTGCCGTTGGCAACGGGTCTGACGATGGCGGCGCTGTTCCTGGGCACCGCGCTCGGGCCGCTGTTCGGCGGCGTGATTTTCGACCATTTCGGCATGATCGCGACGTTCTGGGCGACGGGGCTGGCGTTGTTTGCGGCGACGGCGTTGGTGGTGCTGTTCGCGCGCGAGGACTTCAAGCGACCCGAGCGGACCGAGGGCCGCCCGTTGCGCGCGTTCGGAGACCTGTGGCGGCTGGCGAGTTCGGGAACGTTCTTCCCGCTGCTGCTGATGGGGGCGCTCGTGATGATCGGCGCACTGCTGATCACACCGGCGATCGCGGGGATCGTAGCGACGACGGGGGGCGGCTCGGAGAGGGCGACGGACACGGGAATCGTGTTCATGGCCATAGGCGTCTCGGCGTCGGTGTCGGCTGTGACGATGGGGTGGCTCGCGGGGCGACTGGGGCTGCGGCCAGTATTCCTAACGGCGGCGGCCTTGGCGTCGGCGGCGTACGCGGCGCCCTACTTTGCCAATACCTACGTGCAGCTGATCTTGCTGGTGGCGATGGCTAGCCTGTTCCAAGGGGGCATCTCGGGGATGTTGAACGGGATGATCGCGATGCGCACCCCGCCGGAGCAGCACGGTGCCGCATTCGGGGCCAGTCAGGTCGCTCACTCGATGGGCGTGGCGTTCGGCCCGCTGCTCGGCGGGGCCACGGTGGTGGCGTTTGGCCTGCGCAGCGTGTTCTTGGTGAACGTCGGCGTCTTCGCGTTGATCTTCGTCGTGGCGGTGGTGTTGCTGCGGTCTGGGCCGCTCAGGTTGTCGCCGAGTCCGCGCGCGGCCAACGAGGCGCCGCCGGGTTAGGTACTGCTGCTGGCCGGGGCGCCTTCCCTTGCCGTGAAGAGCGCGGCGACGCGGTCGAGGATGTGTCCAGCGACTTCGTACTTGGACATGAGCGGCAAGTCGGTCGGCCCCTCGCCGTCGATGAGCGTGACCTTGTTCGTGTCGGCGCCAAAGCCAGCGTCCGCGAGCGTAATGTCGTTGGCGGCTATCAGGTCGAGCTCTTTGGCGACGAGCTTGGCCGTGGCGTTCTCGACGAGGCTGCCGCTCTCGGCGGCGAAACCGACGCGCACCATGCCTCGGCGCGAGCCCGCGAGGATGTCGGCGGTGCGCTCCAAGGCGATGCTGAGGACTCCCGCGTCCTCCTTCTTGAGCTTGGCGGGGCTGGGCTCGGCAGGACGGTAGTCGGCGACGGCGGCGGCCATCACGAGGGCGTCGGCGTCCTCGCAGGCTCCCAGAACAGCCTGGCGCATCGCCTCGGCCGAGTCCACGTGGCGGGTGTCGATCCCCGCCGGGTCGTCCAGCGCGGTTGGCGCGGCGATGAGCGTCACGGAGGCGCCGCGGTCGCGTGCGGCCTCGGCGACCGCGTACCCCATCTTGCCCGAGGAGCGGTTCGTGACGACGCGCACGGGATCGATGGGCTCCTCTGTGCCTCCGGCGGTGACGACGATAGCGCGTCCGGCGAGGGGCCCGGCGCGCCCGAGGAGCTGAGCGGCGAGTCCCATGATCTCCGGCGTCTCGGCGAGGCGTCCCCAGCCGTGCAGCCCGGAGGCGAGGCGTCCCAAGCCGGGACCCGCGATGACAGCGCCCCGGTCGCGCAGAACGGCGACGTTCTGGCGGACTGCTGGGTGCTCCCACATGCTGCTTTCCATGGCGGGGGCGATGAGCAGAGGGGCGGCGGCGAGCGCCGTCGTGCTGATGGGGTCGTCGGCGAGCCCCAGCGCGAGCTTTGCAATCATGTGGGCTGTGGCCGGAGCGACAAGCATTGCGTCGGCGGCCTTGGCGAGCGCGACGTGCTCAACGGCCTCCGGCGACGCTGGGTCGAACAGGTTGGTCACCACAGGCCGGTGCGTGATGGCGCGGAAGGTGAGGGGAGCCACGAACTCGGCGGCGGAGCGCGAGAAGAGAACGTCGACCAGCGCGCCCGCCTGCGTGAGCTTGCTGGCGAGGTCCGCGGCCTTGTATGCCGCGATGCTCCCGCTGACGCCGAGCAGGATGCGCTTGCCCTCGAACGGCGTCTTCACGCGGCGCCTTCCGATCCGGCGCCTGTCAGCGGCGACTCGCGGTTCATGGCATGGACCAGACGCAAGCCCGACAACGTCAGTTCTTCGTCAATGTGGTCGAAGACGGTGGTCTGACTGGCGAGGAGGGGCGCGAGACCGCCGGTGCCGATGACGATGGCTGCGGGGGCGTCCATCTCGATTCGGAAGCGGCGCACCATCTCCTCGATGAGCCCGACGTAGCCGAATACTAGGCCGGACTGGATAGCGTGCGCGGTGTTCTTGCCGATAGCGGCGGGCGGGGCGCTCATCTCAACGCGCCGCAACTGCGACGTGCTGAGGAACAGGGACTCCGCCGCGATATTCAGGCCGGGGGCGATGGCGCCTCCCAGGTAGGCCCCGTCGGCGGCGATGGCGTCGAACACGGTGGCCGTGCCCATGTCGACGACGATCGTTGGCCCGCCGTAGATGGCGTGGGCCGCGGCGGCGTCGGCGATGCGGTCGGCGCCGACGTCCCGCGGGTTGTCGTAGAGGATGCGCACCCCGGTCTTGGCGCCGGGCCCGACGACCAGCGGCGCAACGCCAAACAGGGAGTGCGCGAGCTCTTCGAAGACGGCGGTGAGCGGCGGCACCACGCTACAGAGGACGACCTCGCTCACTTCACCGGGGGCGACGCCCTTCAGCGGGAGGAGAGAGTTGAGTTGCAGCGCGTATTCGTCGGCCGACCGGTGGCTATCGGCGGCGAGGCGCCAAGAGGCGCGCAGACGGTCGCCGTCGAAAGCGCCGATGGTGACGTTGGTGTTGCCGATGTCAAGCGCGAGCAGCATCGGGAACAGTATACCCCGGTCAAGAGAGGGCAGAGCTCGCGGCTGCCGGGCTCAGCCGTCTGCGCGGATGGCGCGCATGGCGCGCGGGATCTCGGGGAGTAGGTCGCTTGCCATAAGCCCGCTGGAGCCGGTCTCGCTGCTGATGCGCCCGGCTGCCGCTGCGTGGATGTAGACGCCGGCGACCGCCGCGTCGAACGGCGCCAACCCTTGGGCCAACAGCGACCCTATGACGCCGGACAGCACGTCGCCGGTCCCGGCGGTCGCGAGCGCCGGATTGGCGAATGGGCTGATGCTCGCGCGGCCCTCGGGGGACGCTATCACCGTGTATGCGCCCTTGAGCACGACCACTTGCCGCCAACGTGCGGCAGCCGAGAGCGCGGTCGCTACGCGGTCCTCCTCGACGCTGGCGATGGAGGTCGCGAGGAGCCGCGCCATCTCGCCGGGATGCGGCGTGAGGACGGCGGGCGAGCGCAGCCGCTCCCACCATTCGTAGGCGCCCGCCAGTGCGTTGAGAGCGTCAGCGTCGAGGACGACGGGGAGCATCGGGGCGGAGTCGGACAGCAACACGGTCTGGAGCACGTGTCGGACGCTCTCGACGTTGCCGAGGCCTGGCCCGATGACGGCCGCCTCGGCAACCGCGAGCGCACTCGCGACGGCGTCCCCGGCGCTCGCCGCCACGTGACCCTCGGGCGTCTCGGGCAGCGGCAGATGGACCTGTTCGAGGACGCGCGGCCCGGCGAGCCGTGAGGCGGTCTCCGGCGCGGCGAGCGTCACGAGTCCGGCGCCTGTGCGGTAGGCGGCGGAAGCCGCGAGCACGGGCGCGCCGATGAACCTCCGGGAGCCTGCCAGCAGCAAGAGGCTGCCGAACGTCCCCTTGTGGCTGTCGAGCGGGCGTCGCGGGAGAAGGCGCGAGACGGTCTCGAGGTCGGCGAGGTCGATGGGCAGATCGTCGCCTGCGCCGTCGGGGAGTCCGATGCCGAGCACCTCGACGAGCCCCGCGTAGGCGGCCCCCGGGAACCTGTAGAGGCCCACTTTGGGTGCGCCCAGCGTGAGCGTGAGGTCGGCGCGGAAGCTGGCGTCGTCGCAGGCGCCGTCCGCGCCAACGCCCGTGGGGATGTCCAACGCGACGTAGCGGAGGTCGGGCTGCGCTTGTTTCACCGAGCGCAGCAGTTCGAACGGAGCGCGGAGAGAGTCGCCGAGCGGCGGTTCGCCGCCGATGCCCAGCACGGCGTCGAGCACCGCGTCCGAGAGCGGGACGGAGCTGCCGAGCTCGAGCTGCTCGGGGTCGTCGGACGCTTCGACGATGCGGACGCGCCGGGCGCGGCAAGCCTCGAACTTGTCCTCGCGGCGGCGAGGCGACGTCATGTAGAGCGTGACGAGCGCCCCCCAGTCGGCGAGGTATCGGGCGGCGACGAGCCCGTCGCCGCCGTTGTTGCCGCCGCCCACCAGCACGACGACGCGCTTGCCGCGCACGCCGTCCATGAGCTGCGTAACACGCCGCGCGACGGCGAGCCCCGCGCTCTCCATCAGCGAGTCCTCCGGGACGCCGGCGTCGACGGCGCGGCGCTCGAGTTCGCGCATTTGCTCGACGGTCACGATCTTCATGCTCTTACGCTCATATGTCTCAAGGTCATGCTGTTGCGCTCCAACTCACGACACGCGTCCGATGACCGAGGCCACGGCGTAGTGGCGCGAGTGGCTGAGACTGACTGCGATACGGTCGATGCCGAGGCGGGCTGCACGCTCGGCGGCGCGGCCATGCAGCGCGATCCCCGGCTCGCCGGTGCGCTTGCGCGTTACCTCGACCTCGCGCCATCCGACGCCGCGCGTGCCCGTGCCCAAGGCCTTCATCACCGCCTCCTTCGCGGCGAATCGCGCGGCGAGCTGTGGGGCGCGGCCCCTGCAGTATGCGGTCTCGCCTTCGGTGAAGACTCGCTCGAGGAAACGGTCGCCGAATCGAGCGAGCGTTGCCGCGACTCGCTCAATCTCTATGACGTCGACGCCAACGGATACGTCCTGCATGTGGCGCGATTATAGGCTAGCCCCCACTCGGCGGCGAGAAGGCGCTGGCCGTCCCCGCCGTTGGGCGGCCTGCTATCATGCCCGACGGCCCCCGCCGCGCGGACGGGACTGCAGGACGAGGCGAAATCGAGGTGAGATAGGGTGACGGCAGAGATCATCGATGGCAAGCAGATGGCGGCGGACTTGCGCGCCGAGATCGCCGTGGAGGTGCGGGCGCTGAGTGCGGCGGGCGTGACGCCGGGGCTCGCCGCGGTGTTGGTTGGCGGCGATGCTGCCTCGGCGGTGTACGTGCGCAACAAGCGGTTGGCCTGCGACGAGGCGGGCATGTTCAGCGAGACGCTGACGCTGTCGGCGGAAACGGGGCAGGACGAGCTCCTGAGCATCGTGAAGGGTCTGAACGCCGACAGCCGCTTCCATGGCATCCTGGTGCAGCTTCCGTTGCCTGCCCACATCGACGAGCGCGCCATCATCATGGCAATCGACCCGGACAAGGACGTCGATGGGCTGCACCCGCTGAACGGCGGACGGTTGCTCGAGGGTCGGCCTCGCTTCCTGCCGGCGACCCCCGCGGGCGTACAGACGATGCTGCTCCGCTCAGGGAACGATCCGTCCGGCAAGCACGTGGTCATCGTGGGCCGTTCGAACATCGTGGGCAAGCCCCTCGCCGTGATGCTGATGCAGAAGGCGGACGGCGCGAATGCGACGGTGACGGTGTGCCACACGGGGACTCCGGACATCGGCGCGCATGTGCGCCAAGCGGACATCATCGTGGCCGCAGTCGGCCGTCCGAACACAATCACCGCGGACATGGTGAAGCCCGGAGCCGTGGTGATCGACGTGGGCATGAACCGGGTCGACGACGCGTCCCGCAAGGCGGGGTATCGGCTCACCGGCGATGTGGACTTCGGGCCGGTGTCCGAGAAAGCGTCGGCAATCAGCCCGGTGCCCGGGGGAGTGGGGCCGATGACGATCGCCATGCTCTTGCGGAATACGCTTCGCGCCGCGCAGTACGCCGCCGGCGCCGCTCCCGCTGTCTAGGCTCAGCCGACGCTGCTGGCGATCTGGCGTCCCCCGGCCAAGAGCAGGACTGCCGACAGGACGAGGAGCACGTGCCGTCCCATGAGGCGCTGGCCGAACCGCACCCCGATCTGCGCGCCGACGACCGCGCCCGCGCCAAGGACTAACCCGCGGACCCATTGGTCCCCGTCCGGGCTCAGGCTCAGGTGCACGACGACGGCCGCCGCCGATGCGAGCATCAGCTCGAGCTGCGACGTGGCGACCGCAATCACGGACGGTATGCGGAGCGCCAGCATCATGACAGGGACGTTGACGATGCCTCCGCCGATGCCGAAGAAGGCGGCTGCGAACCCGGACCCCACGGCGATAGCGGCAGCGGCGGGCTCACGCACGCGGTACTCGTATGTGTGGCCGGCGGAGTCGGTGAGCCGGCGGAGACGCCCTTGCCGCGACGGAGCTACGGTTGCGGGAAGGGTGCTGCCCCGCAGCGCCAGGTACGCCGCGCCGATGACCAGCACGATCCCGAAGGCGAGGTCGAACACGCTGCGATGTGTGATCGTAGTGACGAGCGCGCCGGCGACGGCCGCAGGCAGCGCGGTCGAGACGATGATCATGCCGGTGCGTAGGTCCTGGAGCCGGTGGCGGCGGTAGCCGACTGTGGCCGATGCGGCGTTCATCACGACGGCGGTCAGCGACATGCTCGTGATGGCGGCGGGCTCAGCGTCGGGGTAGAGGAACAGGAGCACCGGGACGAGGATGAAGCCTCCCCCGACGCCGACCATCGCTCCCAGCGTGCCAACGCCAACGCCTAGGAGGGCCAGCAAGACGAATTGCGCTGCGGTGAGCTCTGGGAGCACCGAGAGGACCTCTGCTGTTGGGGTGGCGGCCGACAGTCCGCGGCCGGTCGGGCTACTCCTCTTCCTTGGGGACCAGGGCGATGTGCAGATCGTCGAGCTGTGCATCGGCAACCGGGGAAGGAGCGCCGAACAGCGGGTCGACGCCGGCCTGGGTCTTGGGGAACGCAATCGCGTCGCGGATCGACTCCGCCGAGCTCGACAGCGTCACAACGAGCCGGTCGATGCCTCCCGCGAACCCGCCGTGGGGCGGAGCGCCATACTCGAACGCCTCGAGCAGATGCCCGAATTGCTCGCGGACCTGCTCTGCCGTGTACCCCATCACGGCGAACATCTGCTCTTGCAGTTGACGCTGGTGGATGCGGACGCTGCCGCCGGCGAGTTCCATGCCGTTCGCCGCGAGATCGTAGGCCTTCGCGAGGACGCCGCCAAGGTCGCCGCCCGCGGCGAGGCGGTCCACGTGGTCGTCTCGGGGCGCGGTAAACGGGTGGTGCTTGGCTTGCCACCGCTCGTTCTGCTCGTCCCATTCAAAGAGCGGGAAGTCGGTGATGACGCACAGGGCGAGCACGGCGGGGTCGGCGAGGCCGAGGCGTTGGCCGACGTGCAGCCGCAGCTGGCCGAGGACCGTCGCCACTTGGGACTGCGGGCCCGCCGCGATCAGCAGCAGGTCGCCGGGGACGGCGCCGGCGATTGCCGCAATTTCCTTGATTTCATCGAGCGAGAGCGCGCGAGCCGGGGTGCGGACGTGGTCGAGCGTGAGGGCGTTGAGCGAGCCGGAGTCGGCGTCGAGGGCGATGGTGACGAGGCCGCCCGCGCCGTAGGTGCGGGCGAGCGCGACGAGGTCGTCCAGCTGCCGACGGGGAATGTTGGCCATGCCGGGCGCCGCGATGCCCTTTACGACTCCCCCTGAGCGCACGACGTTGCCGAAGACCTGGAACTCGGTGGCCGCGACGGCGCTCGTGACGTCGGCGATTTCGAGGCCGAAGCGCAGATCGGGCTTGTCGCTGCCGAAGCGCTCCATGGCCTCGGCGTACGTGAGGCGCGGCACGGGGAGGACGAGGCGCTTGTCGGGCGCGAGCGTCTGGGCCAGTAAGGTGTAGAGGTCGACCATCAAGTCGATGATGTCCTCGGGCTCGACGAACGCCATCTCGATGTCGAGTTGGGTGAACTCGGGCTGGCGGTCGGCGCGGAGGTCCTCGTCGCGGAAGCAGCGCGCAATCTGGAAGTAGCGGTCGATTCCCGCGACCATCAGAAGTTGCTTGAGTTGCTGGGGCGACTGCGGCAGTGCGTAGAAGCTGCCGGGCTGTGTGCGGCTGGGGACGAGGTAGTCCCGGGCACCCTCGGGCGTGCTCTTGATGAGGATGGGCGTTTCGACTTCGATGAAGCCCCGATGGTCGAGGTAGTCGCGGATGAACTTGACGGCGCGGTGGCGCAGGCGGAGGTTATCCCGCATGGTCGGGCGTCGGAGGTCGAGGTAGCGGTAACGCATGCGGAGCAGCTCGTCGACCGGCGTCTCTTGGGTAACGTCGAAGGGGGGCGTCTTGGCCGGGTTGAGGACAGTGACGCTTTCGGCGACGACTTCGACCTCTCCGGTGGCCAGGGAGGGGTTCGTCGTGCCCTCGGGACGGGGACGAACGCGCCCGCGCACCTGTACGACCCATTCGCCGCGGAACGTCTCGGCGCGCGCGAAGGTCTCGGGCGTGCCCGGCTGGAATACGGTCTGCACGAGCCCTGTGCTGTCGCGCAAGTCGATGAAGATGAGTCCGCCGTGGTCGCGGCGGCGATGGACCCACCCGGCTAACGTGACGTCTTGGCCCTGGTGCTCCGGGCGCAACTCCCCGCAGGCGATGGACTTGAGCACTTCTCTCCTAACCGAAACCCGCCGGGAAGGCGGGCTCTCGTGCGCATAGCGATTGCCGGTCCAGCGGAGAGCTACATCTCGCCGAACTCGTCCTCGCCGCCCGTCTGATTGGCCTGGCGATGGTGCAAGGCGTCGTGGAGTCGGGCGAGCAGCCGTTCGGCCGGCCCGCCCTCGCCCTCTTCGAGGCGCTCGATGAACTCCGCTGCCCCGCCCTGGGCGAGCTCCACGGCGCGTCGAACGCCGAGAATCAGCACCGTCAGCCAAACGAAGCGCAAGAGGAGACGAATCAAGGCCAGCACGAGAACCTCCGGGGCCGCCCGCCGGACGCAGCGGGGACGCTCGTTACTGTATCGCACCCGCGTTACGATTTCCAATGCTCCCGCGCTCGGCTCGCAGGCCTGTCAAGCCTTTTCCCTCGGCGGCCGTCGTGTTATAAAGGATTGTCGAACCCCGCTGATTCCTAGGATGGGTTGTGAAGGTCTCTTCCGAGCGACGCCCCCCCCGCGAAGCTGTACTGACCGTGGATCTCGACGAGCGAGACGTCGAGCCGTACCTGGACCGAGCCTATCGTCAGGCGGTCCGGAGGCTGAACGTCCCGGGCTTTCGCAAGGGCAAGGCCCCCCGCAGAATCATCGAGCAGCTTTTCGGCCGCGAGTACCTCCTGAACGAGGCCCTGGACAGTATGATCCAGGAGTCGACGTCGAAGGCGGTCGAGGAAGAGGACCTGGACCTCGGCGGCATCCCCCAAGTCTCCATCGAGCAATTGGACCCCCCGATCTTCAAGGCGACGGTGCCGCTGGCGCCGGAGGTCGACCTGGGCGACTTCGAGTCGGTGCGCGTCGAGAAAGCCGCGGTCGAGGTGAGCGAGGAGCGGGTGGACGAGACGCTCGAACAGTTGAGCCGCGATTTCGGCGTCTGGGAGCCGACGGACGGGCCGGTCGAGATGGACGACCTCATCGAGTTGACGATCGAGGGCTGGATCGAGGAGGCGGACGGCGAGCGGCGCGAGATCATCCACAGCGAGAACACTGAGTACATCCCGAGGCCCGGGACGCGGTTCCCCGTGCCGGACTTCGACGGCGGGCTCGTTGGCCTTCCACAGAACGAGTTGACGTCCTTCACGCTGGACGTGCCGGAGGACTTCGAGAATGAGGAGTACGCTGGGAAGAAGGCGTACTTTGAAGCGACGATCCACCAAGTGAAACGCAAGACGGTCCCGGAGCTGGACGACGAGTTCGCCAAGGGCGTCGGCGAGGGCTTCGAGACCGTTGGAGACCTGCGCGAGCGCGTCAAGTCCGACCTAGTGGCGCAGGAAGAGCGGCGGGTGAACGCCGAACACCAAGAGCAGACCTTCGCCAAGGTGGTTGAGGGCGCCGCTGTCGAGATGTCGCCCATCATTGTGGACCATGAACTGGAGCACTACATCGAGGAACGGCAGGAGAATCTGAGGCAGGGGCGTGTGACGATTGAACAGTACCAGCAGTACCTGCTGTGGCAGTCCATGACGCCCGAGGAGATTCAGAACGACGCGCGGCCTCAGGTGGAGGAGCGGCTGAAGCGGGCCCACGTGCTGCGGGAAGTCGCGCGGCGCAAGGGCATCGAAGTCGCCGACGCTGAAGTCGACGAAGAGATCGAAGCGATCTTGGGCGACGTCGGCGACCGCGACGATGTGCGGAAGCTGTTCGACGAGGAGGAGCGGCGCCAGTCGATTCGCCGCATGCTCCAGAACCGGCGCGCTCTGGACTACCTGACGCAGATGGCGTTGGGAGAGACGCCGTCGGACCAGGAGACCGCGGAAGAGGCGGTCGCGGAAGAGGCAGTCGTAGAGGAATCGGAGGCGCCGGTGGACGGTCCTTCCGATTCGGGCGACGGCGCCGAGGCGGAGCCAGAGAAGTCATAGGCACGTTCCCGCCCAGCGGGTGGTGGGAAGCAAGGCGGGGAGGCAGTTCATGCGCGAGTTTCCGATTCATGGGCCGATGCACGGCGAGGGCGTTGCGCGGCCTGAGAGCATCATCCCGATGGTCATCGAAACGGGGGCCCGCGGCGAGCGGGCGTTCGATATCTACTCGATGCTGCTCAAGGAGCGGATCGTGTACATGGGCACGCCGATCAACGACCAAGTGTCGAACCTCATCGTGGCCCAGTTGCTCTACCTCGAGCGCGAGGACCCCGACAAGGACATCAACCTCTACATCAACAGCCCCGGTGGTGTGATCACGTCGGGGCTGGCTATTTACGACACGATGCAACTCATCAAGCCCGACGTATCGACGATCTGCGTGGGGATGGCGGCGAGCATGGGGACGGTGCTGCTGTGCGGCGGCGCGGCGGGGAAGCGGTTCGCCTTGCCGAACTCGACGATTCACATGCACCAAGCGATGGGCGGCGCCTCGGGTCAGGCGGCGGACATCGAGATTGCGGCGCGGGAGATTCTGCGGATGCAGGACATCATCCGCAACATCCTCTCCCTTCATACGAAGCAGCCCTACGAGAAGATAGCCAGAGACTCCGACCGCGACTACTACCTGGGCGCGGCTGATGCGAAAGAGTATGGCCTGATCGACGACGTGCTTGGAGCGACCGCTCCCGCCGCGGGAGACGGCGCCAGCGGCGCCAGCTAGGGGTAGACTATGCCGAACACACCCGGCTCATCTGGGAACCGAGGCGAACACGTCTGTTCGTTCTGCGCGAAATCGCAAGCGAGCGTGAAACGATTGATTGCGGGCCCCGGTCGGGTGTTTATCTGCGACGAGTGCGTCAGGCTCTGTCAGCAGATCATTACGGAAGAGGGCAGCGCGGCCTCGGCGCAGCCTCCGCTGCCGCAGAAGAGCTTGGCTCCCAAGGAAATCGCGGAGCGTTTCGACCAGTACGTGATTGGGCAGGACCGCGCCAAGCGCGTCCTCAGCGTGGCGGTCTACAACCACTACAAACGCGTGTGGTCCAACGCCGGCTCCGCCGACGTGGAGATTCAGAAGAGCAACATCCTGATGGTGGGACCGACGGGATCGGGCAAGACGCTGCTGGCCCAAACGATGGCGCGAATCCTGGATGTGCCGTTCGCTATCGCCGACGCGACGTCGCTCACAGAGGCGGGGTACGTCGGCGAGGATGTCGAGAACATCCTGCTGCGGCTGATCCAGGCGTCGGACTACGACATTCCCCGCGCCGAGCACGGCATCATCTACATCGACGAGATCGACAAGCTCGCGCGCAAGGGCGCGAATCCGTCGATTACCCGCGACGTTTCCGGGGAAGGGGTGCAGCAGGCGCTCCTCAAGCTGATCGAGGGATCAGTGGCCAGCGTCCCGCCCCAGGGTGGCCGGAAGCACCCGCAGCAGGAGCTGTTGCAGATCAAGACGGACAACATCCTGTTCATTTGCGGCGGCGCGTTCGATGGTCTCGAAACGGTCATCGCGAGCCGCGCCATCTCGAACCACCGCATCGGATTCCAGGCTAACGGCGCCGGCCCAACCGACGACGACGACCTCCGGCAGGCTGTGCAGCCCGAGGACCTATTAGCGTACGGTTTCATTCCCGAGCTCATCGGGCGCCTCCCTGTCGTCGTGAGTCTGCACAGCCTGGACAAGGCGGCGATGATCCGCATACTGACCGAGCCAAAGGACGCGGTAGTGAAGCAGTACGAGCACCTGTTCTCGCTTGATGACGTCGAGCTCCAGTTCACGCCCGCGGCGCTCGAGGCCGCGGCTGACCAGGCGATGGGCCGTAAGACGGGGGCCCGCGGCCTGCGGACCATCATCGAGGACACGCTGCTCGACGTCATGTTCGAGCTGCCCTCGCTGCACGACATCGAGCGCTGTGTGATCGACGCCGACGGCAACGGCAGGCTGTCGCTGCCGCGTCTCGTCACGTCGACAGGCCAGGTCATTGAGATCACGAGGCTCGAGGACATGAAGAGCGCTTGACGCTGCGGCCCCTCCGTCATCGGTCCCGTTCTGCCGGATTCCCAGTCTGACGCCGCTCCCACCCCGTCATTCCCGAGCGCAGACACGGGAATCCACGACGACGAGACCCCTGCCACGACATCCGCCCCTCTCCCCAACGCCCCCAACCCCCTATCATGCCCATTGAAGCCTGTCCCGAGCCTATTGAAGGGCTCCCGAAACCACCCTGCTCTGGCGCGCTGGGCTGCTGGCCCGATTCACGAGCAAATGTCGCAAATGTCGCAGAATGTCGCACTATTTCGTCCCTCCACTCGTAAACTCTGCAATTTACGAGTGAAAAACCTCACGTTTTGGCCGAATTCCGGCCATTTCGGCCCATTTCCGTTCATTTCTCTGTTCGGCCGCCGCGGCTCAGGCCGAGCTCAGGGGCCTGATGTCGGCGTTGCGTCTAGCCCCACAACCGAGGCGCCGCCGCCCTCCCGGCGCTAGGCCGGAATCAACGGCGGACCGTCGCCCGGAGAGGGATCGGACGTTCAGAGGAGGCTGCCCCCGTTGACATGGGCCGTCGTTGGCAGAGAATACCCACAAGCCTCGAAATCAGTACACGATGGCCGGGCCAGCGTAGGGAAGGAGAAACTCATGTTGCTCAAGGACTCCTCGGTCAGCGCGTTCGTCGACACGGCGAATGGGACCATCAGCAACGCCATCTTCAGTCATCCGGACATCTACGAGCAGGAGCTCGAGCAGGTCTTCGCCCGCATGTGGCTGTTCGTGGGACACGAGAGCCAGATACCCAAGCCCGGCGATTTCGTCCGGTCTCGCATGGGAGAGGAGCAGGTGATTCTCACCCGTGGCAGGGACGGCCGGATACATGTGTTGCTCAACTCGTGCGCTCATCGGGGCAACATGGTGTGCCGCTACGATAACGGCAACGCCCTGGGCTTCCAGTGCTCTTTCCACGGGTGGACCTACGACAGCACGGGGACGCTCGTGAACCTCCCGCCGGGCAGCGAGGACCTGTACGCGCCCGACTTGCGGAAGGAGGAGTGGGGGCTCCTCAAGGCACGGGTGGAGACGTTCCAGGGCACGATCTGGGCCAACTGGGACGAGTCCGCGCCCAGTTTGATGGAGTACTTCGGCGGCGCCGAGACCTACCTGGCCCCTCCGCTGGCTGACGCGGAGGGATTGGCGGGCGGCACGGAGGTCGCGGGCGGAATCATGAAGTGGCGCGTCGGCTTGAACTGGAAGGTGCCGATGCCCGACAACGACAGCACCCACGGGTGGATCACCCACCGGTCCGCTCGCGGCGGAGTGGCCAACTTTGGCCCTGGGATCGGGGCCTCGCGCAGCTACCACGTGTGGTTCCCCGAGGGGCACACGACGGACATGCACCCGCCCGGGGAGGAGCCCCGGAGCGAGTTCGGCGGTTTCGCTCCCGACTATCCGGTGGTGCAGGACTACCTGCGCGAGCGGTGGGCAAAGCGGAAGGAACGCTTAGGGGAGCTGGCGACTCTCAACGAGCCGCCGCACATCTTCCCCAACATGGGGTCGGTGGGGCGCATGATCCGCATACTGCACCCCCAAGGGCCCGCCGAGACGGAGATGTGGTCGTACATCCTCGTGGACAAGGAGGCGCCCCCGGAGGTCAAGGCGGCCTGTGTGCGCTACCACGAGCGGCGATGGGGTCCGAACGGCATGATCCAGAAGGACGATATGGAGAACTGGTACGTGCTGACGCGGTACAGCAAGGGCCACATGACGCGCACGAGGCTTCGCCAGAACGCCCAGCTGCGGATGTCGGAGCCGGCGTTGCACGGCCCGTCCACCTTCGGCCTACCCGGTATGTGGCACGCCGGCCCCACGGACGAGAAC
The DNA here is from genome assembly GCA_965220205.1 of Dehalococcoidia bacterium. GTDB lineage: Bacteria > Chloroflexota > Dehalococcoidia > Lucifugimonadales > Australimonadaceae. Next base: position 363,444 of record OZ244812.1, read on the forward strand.
ATCCGCCGGTTCTACGAGCGATGGGCCAACGTCATGGACGCGAGCAGCTGGGACGAAATCCGGGTCGCCAACCCCGCAAAGTAGGAGCAGCGCTATGACAACGCCGCGAAGCATCGAGGACCACCTGCTGCGGCTGGAGATCGAGGACTTCCTCTGGCACGAGGCGGACCTGCTCGACGAGCACCGGTACCAGGAATGGCTCGACCTCTTGACCGACGACGTGGTCTACTGGATGCCGATGCGGAGCAACGTTCCTTCGCGTGAAATGCACCGGGAGTTCACGGTTGAAGACGCCGACCTGTCGTGGTCGACGGACGACAAGGAGACGCTGGAGAAGCGGGTCGAGCAGATTCAGACGCATGTCCACTGGGCTGAGGAGCCGTTCTCCCGAGTCTCCCATATGGTGGCCAACGTGCAGGTGTTGGGCTGGATCGGGCCCGACGAGGTCCGGGTCCGATGCCGCTTCCTGTTCTACCGGAACCGCCACGCGGACGAGGAGAGCACGTTCATCGGCAAGCGCACCGATACCCTGCGCCGCACCGACCGCGGCTGGAAGATATCTCGGCGGGAGATATACCTGGACGAGAGCGTCCTGCTCTTCAAGAACCTGACGAACTTCTTCTAGCGGCCCCACTCCGCCGGGTTGCGCTGTACGGCGATGGGGACGCGCGCTACTCCGGAGAGGCGCTGGCGAGGGCCCCTTCGACCTGCGCAGTGAGGTCGAGCGGCGTGTCGGGCGGCGCGTCGATGCGGATGGCGCCGGCGGCGACGGCGGCGATTGTTGCGGTGACCAGCGGGGCCTCGCGACGGACGCCCGCGGCGCGGATCGCCGCGAACAGCGGATGCGCTTCCCCTTGGGCGGTGCGCAGCTGTTCAGCCGTGGCGCCCCCAATGCCCGCCCACAACGGCGCGAACGCCGGCCCCGCCAGCGAGAATCGCGTGTAAGCGAGCCGCGGTCCCTTGTCCAGCTCTTCGTTGATGATGAACGTCATGGCCCCGGTCTCATCGGCGCGCGCGTCTATCAGCTCCCAGATGACCTTTTGCCATAGGCCGACCGGTCCGTCCGGGAGCGCGGGATGCAGGTTCACGAACGTGTAGGAGCTCCGTAGGTCGTCGCCGAAGATGAGCAGGTAGCCGGCCAGCACGCACAGGTCCACGTGGTAGGGACGGATAAGGTCGTGGACCATGCGGTCGTATTCGGCGCGGTGTGACGCGAAGTCTCCACCGTGCTCCCTGCGGAAGCGGAGAGAGGAGAGATTGGCGACGGGGAGGCCGAGCGAGCGGGCCCGGTCCATGAACGCGTCGCTGCCATCGCCCTCGCCGCGCTCGCGGTGCATGAATACGAACTCGATGGCGGCGTTGAGGTTGCCGGCGGCGATGGCGGCGACGGTGTGCTCGAACATGCCGCGGGAACCCGGGCCTCGACCGGCGGTGAACCAGCCGATGCGGAGGCTCACCGCGTGCGACCCCCGGGGCGCGGGCCGAAGAACCTGCGGGCGACTTTGGCGAATGTCGTGTACGCATGGACGTGCTTGCCCGCCGCGTGTCCTACGAGCCGGGCCTCGGCCAACGCTGCTTTGAATCCGGCGGGGCTGCCGTCGAACTCGGGGAGTTCAGTGAACGTGCGGCCCAGCTCATTGAGCGTATGCGAGTCGCTCACCGCCGTTGCGGTGAGGCCGTGTTCTTCCGCGAACAAGCGTCCGGCCTCGGTGACCTTGGGGTCCATGGTGCGTGCGTTGAACGCCTCCACCAGGTCGACGTACGGAAGGATATCGAGGAGCGGCGTGCGGCTGAGCGACGAGCGTCCGGCGCCGGCGAACGGGTGGGGGACCGACACAAGCGCGCCCTGCTCCTTGATGCGCTTGGCCGTCTCGACGGGGCTGAGACCCCGAGGCACCGCTTCCTGGAGGAAGAGGCCGGTGATCTCCCCCGCGGTGGACTTGACCTCCTCGCCGATGATGACCATGAACGGCGCAATTGCCTGGACGGCTCGCGAGCCCTCGATGCTGTTGTGGTCGGTTACGGCGATGCAGGTCAGGCCGACCTTCTCGCACCGCCGTACGAGGGCCTCGGGCGACGTCATGCAGTCGTGCGAGAAGTGTGTGTGCATGTGGAAGTCGCCGCGCAGCATCTAGATATCTTCCTCCTCAGCGCCTTCCCCGTCGGGAACAACGAACTCCTCGCTGGCTGCCTGGACCATGGCCATCTGCTCGCCGAAGCTGCGCTGGAGACGCGAGACCTGGAGTTCCGTCGCCGAGAGCAACTCGTTGCAGGTCTTGGCCAGCTGCATCCCGCGCTCGAACAGGCGGGACGCCTCGCCGAGAGTGAGGTTTCCCGCCTCGAGAGCCGCGACGGTCTCCTGGAGCTCTACGAAAGCCTCTTCAAACGTTGGCTTGTCCCGGTTGGTCATCATTGCACTTCCGCGTCGAACGAGCCGTCTCGGACCGTAGCCCGCACGATATCACCCTTGTGCGCGTGGGCCACAGAGGCAATCGTCGCGCCTGTGGCGGGACTCGTGATGATTGAGAAGCCGCGTTCGAGGACGGCTGTCGGGTTCAGCGCGAGTAGGGTCGCCTCCTGCGCGGCGGCGCCCGCGCGTTTGGCCTGCAGCAGCGTGGCGAGCGCGGTCCTGCCGCGGCCGAGTACGTCGTCGACGCGCTGGCGCTGCGTGACGGTGTCCGGCAGATAGTGGCGCAGATGCGCCACGATCGCCTCGACCTCCCGCGCCCGCTGCGACACTAGGGTTGTCATGGCGCGGCTGCTCTGCGCGGCAAGGTCGAGGACGTCGCGGCGAAGCGCCCGCGCGTCCGGGGTGACCGCGGCAGCGGCGGCGCTGGGCGTCGGGGCGCGCAAGTCAGCGACGAAATCGACGATGGTGTAGTCGGACTCGTGGCCCACGGCGCTGACGACGGGCGTGTGGCTCCCATGGATCGCGCGCGCCACGAGCTCGGTGTTGAAGGCCCAGAGATCCTCGATCGAGCCTCCGCCGCGGCCAACGATGATGACGTCGATGCCGCCGATGGCGTTGAGAGCTCGGATGCCGCCCGCGATGTCCTCGGGGGCGCCGTCGCCCTGCACCGTAGCGGGGCATAGGACGATCTCGGCGAGGGGGTAGCGGGCGCCTATGACGTTGAATATGTCGTGGATGACGGCGCCGTGCTCGCTGGTGACGACGCCGACGCGTTCAGGGAACGCGGGCAGCGGGCGCTTGCGGGTAGGGTCGAACAGGCCCTCCGCTTCGAGGACGGCGCGGAGGCGCTCGAACTCGGCTGCGAGGGCGCCGAGGCCAGCAGGCATGACGGAGTCAACGTAGAGCTGAGTCTCTCCGCGCACGGTGTAGTAGCTGACGCGGCCGTGGGCGTTGACCTGGGCGCCGTTCACCAGATGCTCGCGGCCGATGTTGCCGCTGAAGTGGACAGCCTTCACAGCGGCGTTGGCGTCCTTCAGGACGAAATAGACGTGACCGGCGGCCGATTCGAACGTGTTCGAGACCTCGCCGGAAACCCAGAGATCGCGGAGCTGAACGTCGCGCTCGAGGGTTGTGCGTATGTGGTCCGACAGCTGGGAGACGGAGTAGAGCAGCACGCTGTGGCGCTCGGTCATCGCGGCGCGGCCTCGGACGCCGACGCGCTAGCGTTCGCCACGCTGGCGAGCCATCGCTCAGTATCGGACGCCCTTCGCATGCGGAACAGACGGAGGTGGGCCTGCTCCGGCTCCTGGAAGAGCTTCCGGAGGGTGCGCTGCCGCCGCCAGTGGCTCTTGAACGCCCAGAGGAAGAGCGAGTCGCGGGTGAACAGGTGCGTCGTGAGACGCTCCTTGTTGCCTGCCCATAGCGTTTCCTGATTGCGGGTTCGCCGGAGGGTGCGCCGAACGAGTCGCGAGAAGACCAGTCCGAAGGGATAGTTGAGCCAGACGATGGCAGTGGCCCTGGGCCAAACGATGTCCCGGGCGACGCTGTAGTTGCCGTCCACGACCCATGCGTCGCCGCGCACCGCTTCCGCTACTTGTGACCGGAATAGGGGGACGTCGGTGTCGGTCAGCGCGATCCAGTCGGCCTGCCAATTGATCGCGTCGAGCTCCACGCGCGGCACGCCGAGCGTCGCCGCGAGCCGGGCCGCCGTGGTGCTTTTGCCGGAGCCGGTAGTGCCGACGACGACAGTGCGCCGGAGCTCCGACAGGTCGGCGCGAAGGGTGTTCGTGACGGCGTCCATCGGTTACCGGCTCTGTCGGCGTGCTGGGCTGGCCACGTCAGCCGGTGACACGAGTAACGTACTCGCCGCTACGGGTGTCGACGCGGACGGTGTCGCCGGGGTTGACGAACATCGGCACGGTGACCGTGATGCCGGTTTCGAGCGTGGCGGGTTTGCCGCTCCCGGAGGCGGTGTCGCCCTTGTACCCGGGCGGCGTGTCCTTCACGACGAGGTCGACGGTAGTCGGGAGTTCGACCATGATCGGCTTGTCGCGGTAGAGCACCACCTGGCACTCGGTCTGGTCGACGAGGTACGTGAGGGCGTCGCCGACTGTGTCCCGATCGAGTTCGTATTGCTCGAACGAAACGGAGTCCATGAAGTTGTAGAGGCCGTCGGCTTCGTAGAGGAACGTGCAGTCGCGGTTCTCGACGGGGGCACGCTGGAGCTTGATCCCGTAGCCGGAGTAGGTCTTGTCGAACAGCTGCCCCGTGAGGAGGTTGCGCATCTTGATGTGGTAGACGGGCGCGCGCTGCTGCATCTTTTGCTGGTAGTACTCCTCGACCTTATACGGGACTCCATCCTGCTCGATGGTCGAGCCGCGGCGGAGGTCTCCAAATTCCATGACCATGTTCTAGATCTCCACGACATCGCGCTTGTGAGCGTGGGTGAGCACGCGCGGGCTGCCGTTCTCCATGATAACCAGATCCTCGATCCGGACGCCTCCCCAGCCCGTGAGGTAGATGCCCGGTTCGACGCTGAAGACCATACCGTCTTCGATGACGCCCGGCGAGGACGGGCCGACGCCGGGGAGTTCGTGGACGGCAACCCCGATGCCGTGACCGAGGCTGTGCCCGAACGACTCGCCATAGCCGGCGCTGTCTATGACGGCGCGCGCGAGACCGTCGACTTCGCTGCCGGTCATGCCGGCGCGGGCGGCGGCCTCTGCGGTCTCCTGAGCAGCCAGCACGATGTCATAGATCTTGCGGAACTGGCTGCTGGCCTTGCCGAGCACGAACGTCCGCGTGATGTCGCTGCAATAGCCATCGTACAGGGCCCCCATGTCGATGACGACGCCGTCGCCGAGCTCGAGGCGGCGGTCGCTCGGCTTGTGGTGGGCCTTCGCGCCGTTGGGACCAGAGGCGACGATGGTGTCGAACGAGAGAGCGTCGGCGCCGAGCTCGCGCATGCACCGCTCGAGCTCCCATGCAACGGTCCGCTCGGTGAGCCCGGGACGGAGCGCCGCGCCCACGGTCTCCATGGCCTCGTCGGCGAGGTCGATGGCCCGCTGAATCGTGGTGATTTCGCCAGCCTCCTTGACCGCGCGAAGCTGGCTCGCCATCGCGCCGGTGGGGACGAGCTCGGGCGTCGGCTGAACGTCGCGCAGCTGCTCGTTCAGCATGGTGTACGTCTGGAGGGACATCGAGCCGTCTTCGATGCCGATGCGCCGTGCCCCGGACGCTCGGACCGCGTCCTTGAGCCAACCATAGCCGCCGGCGATGCGAACAATCCGGTAGTCGGGGGCTTGCACGCCGGCTTGCTCGGTGTACCGGAAGTCGGTAGCGAGCATCGCATCGCCGGAGGTGATCCAGAGATAGCCCGCCGACCCGCGGAACCCGGAGAAGTAGGCCCGGTTCTCGGCTGAGGAGACCAGCAACGCGTCGATCTCGTTTCTGTCGAAGGCGGCGCGGACGCGCTCGATGCGGTTGAGCCTGCTCAAGGGATCTCCTCTTCTTGGGCCGTCAGGTACTCGAGCGCCAACAGGTATCCCTGCGGGCCGAGTCCGTTGATCTGGCCCCGCACGACCGGGGCGGTGAGGGACGTGTGGCGGAACTCCTCACGGGCGTGCGTGTTCGAGATATGGACCTCGACAACCGGAATGTTGAGCGCCGCGAGGCAGTCGCGCAAGGCGACGCTCGTGTGGGTGAGCCCGCCCGGGTTGATGATGACGCCTTGGGCGCCGTCCCCGGCCTCGCTTTGCATTGACTTGCCTTGAATGAAGTCGATGAGAGCGCCTTCGGAGTTGGACTGGAAGAACTCCAAGGACACGCCGAGTTCCCCGGCCCTGTGGGTCAACGACTGCTCGATGGCGGCGAGCGTGGCGGCGCCGTAGATGGCAGGCTCGCGCTGGCCCAGCATGTTGAGATTGGGCCCGTTGATAACAAGGATCGTCATGAACTCTTTGCCAAGGGGTGCGCGGCCAGGTAGACGCGGCGGGCTTCTGCTTGGCTGATGTGAGTGTACACCTGCGTGGCGCTCGGCGTGGAGTGGCCGAGCAGCTCCTGAACAATGCGTAGATCGGCGCCGCCGTCGAGCAGGTGGGTTGCGAAGCTATGGCGAAGCGTGTGGGTATGCACTCCGTCGTCCGCGCCAACGGCGGCGGCGTAGCGCTTGACTAGCGCCTGGATGGTGCGGCGGGTGAGGCGTCCGCCGCGATGGTTCAGAAAGAGGGCAGCGTTCGATGCGTTGGTCTGGAGACTCGGCCGCGCGTCGGAGAGGTAGCGCCGCAGCGCACGGACAGCGGGGTTGCTGAGCGGCGCCATGCGCGCCTTCGATCCCTTGCCCCATAGCCGCACGGTCCGTGCGCCGAGCGCGACGTCGCTGACGTTCATGCCCTCCGCCTCGCTGACGCGCAACCCGCTGCTGTAGAGCAGTTCGAGGAGGGCGTGGTCGCGCGCGCGGGTTGCCGCCTGACCGGGGCGCGGGCCGGGGGCAGTGGTCGTCGGGGCCTCAACGATGCGTGCTGCCTCCGGGGCTGAGACGACATCGGGGAGCCGTCGCGCGGGCCGCGGGGTGAAGCGGCGCATGAGAGTCGAACCGGGCGCCCACATCGGCGATGCGGGCATGAGCTTACGCTCGATGAGGTAGCGCATGAAGGAGCGGAGCGCCGCCAGCTGGCGCAGGACGCTCGCACGAGCGTGTCCTCGGCCTCCGGCGCGCCGTCCGCTGCGGAGGGGTCGTTCCTCGAGCAGCCACGACACGTAGTCGCGGACGAGGCCGCGGTAGCCGCCGCCCGCGCGCCGCTCGTCGCGCTCGACAAACCGGCGGAGTTCGGTGGGCCGGGCCGAGATGGGCATGCGCTCGCGCTCGAGGTACTGGAGGAAGGGCGCGAGGTCGGCAAGGTAGTTGCGTATGGTGGCGTCGGATAGGCCACGGCTAGTAGCGAGGTGGCGGCGGTAGGCCTCGAGCAGGGCGGCGGCGTCCCCCTCGCCTGGCCTAGCGTCGCGTGATGGTTCTGTTGCGAGTCCCACGGACCATGCTCTCTGTAGTGCTCTCGCCAAGCCGGACTGCTTCGAACGACCCTAGGCAGTGCTTACGGGCGCTGCTTCGGGTATCGGGCCTTTCCACGCGCAGTTGGTGCAGCGGGACCGTTCGTCGGCAGCTGCGACGAGCAATCCCTCGCATTCCGGGCACGGTTGGGGCAGGGGACGCGAGTTCACGGTGAACTTGCATGTCGGGTAGTTCGAGCATCCGTAGAACACCCCGCGCTTGCTTCGCCGTTCCACGAGCGCGCCGTTGCATTTCGGACAGGGCACGCCTATTTCCTTGCGGACGTTCTTCTTGCCTTTGCACTCCGGGTAGCCGGTGCAGGCGAGGAATGGCCCGAAACGCCCGCGCCTCATGGCCATCGGCTTGCCACAGATTTCGCAGACCTCTGTGCTCTCTTCTCCGGCCTGCTCGCCGCTAGCATCCTCGCCGCTTCGTGCGATGTCCTTCGTGTGCTTGCACTGCGGGTAACCGGTGCAGGCGAGGAACGGCCCGAACCTCCCGACCTTGATGACCATCGGCTTCCCGCAGAGGTCGCACGGCTCCGCGGAGGGTTCGCTCAGCGCCTCGGCGGCCGCCTCCTTGATCGTGGTCTTCGCCTTGGCGAGCTCCTCGCTAAAGGGGCCGTAGAACCCGTGCAGCAACGCTACCCATTCCTGCTTTCCGTTGGCCACATCGTCCAGCTGCCCCTCCATCCGGCCAGTGAACTCGACGTCCATGATGTCCGGGAAGTGAGCGATCAGCTGCTTACAAACGATTTGGCCAAGCTTGGTTGACTGGAGCACGCGCCGGTCGCGGGTGACGTATTTGCGGCTGACGATGGTGTTGATGGTGGCGGCGTAGGTGCTGGGGCGTCCGATGCCGCGCTCTTCGAGCGCGCGCACCAAGCTGGCCTCGGTGAACCGCCGGGACGGCTGCGTGAAGTGCAGCTCCGGCGTAAGGCCCTCGCAGCCGAGCGGCTGGTCCTGCCTCAGTTGCGGCAGCGACCGACGCTGGCCGGGTGCGTCCGGCCCTGTGTCCGACGCCTGGTCCGATTCCGCATCCGGTCCGCCCTCCGGTCCTGCGTCCGGCTCGTCTGGCGCCTCTCTGTAGAGGATCTGGAAGCCAGGGAACCGCATGACGGACCCTGAGACGCGGAACTCATAGTCGGGGCGCTCAGGCGCAACGGTTTCCGCGTTGATGCTTACCTCGGTCCGATCGACCAAGGCGTCGGCCATCTGGCTCGCCACCATCCGGTTCCAGATGATCTGGTACAGGCGGAACTGGTCGCTGCTGAGACGCGCGCGAACGGAGGCCGGCGTCCGGGCGACGGATGTTGGCCGGATGGCCTCGTGGGCTTCCTGCGCGACTTTCGATCGTGTCCTATAGAGCCTTGGCGACTTGGGAACGTAGTCCTTCCCCCATCGCTCTACGATGTACTGACGCGCCTCGTTGACGGCGCTGGGCGCGACCTGCGGCGAGTCGGTCCGCATGTAGGTGATGAGGCCCACGGGGCCGCCAGGACCGACATCGATGCCTTCGTACAGCTGTTGGGCGACGGTCATCGTCTTAGTTGTCGAGAAACGGAGGCGGCCGGCGGCCTCCTGCTGGAGGGTGCTGGTGATGAAGGGCGGCCTGGGCGTCTCCTTCACCTCGCGTTGGGTGACGGAGGCCACCAGGTAACGGGCCCCCTCGAGGTCCCCGAGGACAGCGCGAGCGGCGGCCTCGTTCGCGAGCTCGAGCTTCCGTCTGGCGCCGAGGCGGCTGTGCAGACGGGCAGAGAAAGCGGCGCCGCTGTCCGTCCTCAGACTTGCGTCGATGGACCAGTACTCGACCGCAACGAATGCGGCTATCTCGTTGTCACGCTCTGCGACCAAACGCAGTGCGACCGACTGCACGCGTCCAGCGGAGAGGCTGGTCGACACGTCGAGACTGAGGGCATCGGGGTCGTTGCTCCTGCTCAGGCGGTTGAGCTCGTGTCCGAGGAGCTGCTTGAGGAGTGGACTGAGCTTGAAGCCGAGGAGGCGGTCTTCGATCCTGCGGGCCTGCTGAGCGTTGACGAGCTCCATGTCAATGTCGCGCTCGTTTTCGAAGGCTTCCTTAACCGCATCCTCCGTTATCGAGTGAAAGACGACGCGGCGTATGGGCTTTCCCTTCCATCCGGCGGCTTCGAGGACGTGCCAGGCGATCGCCTCGCCCTCCCGGTCTGGGTCGGTCGCGAGGTAAATGCCGTCCGCGTTCTCGCCTGCGGTCTTGATCTCCGCGACGACTTTCCGCTTGTCCTCCGGCACCTCGTACCAGGGGCTGAACTCGCGGTCGGTGTTCACGCCGAGCTTGTTCTTCGGGAGGTCCCGGACGTGTCCCATGGATGCCTTGACGGTGTAGCCGCGGCCGAGAAAGCGGCCGATAGTGGTCGCTTTCGCCGGCGACTCGACTACGACCAGATTGTGTCCCGTTGCGGCGTTCCCGCCTCTCGTGCGGATCGTCGGCGCTGACGCAGCCGTACGACGGGCGGTTGCCTTCGCGGTGGAACGCTTGGCCCCGGCGCGTGCTCGGGGCGTTGGGGTTGTTGCTTGTTTAGCCATGTCTCCACTTGCGCGGCGGGACCCTAGGGGCGCTGCGTACTGTGGCGCGCCGCGCCGGCCTCTCGCGCCCGTATGTAGTTCATCCGCCCAACCTGCCAGACTTGGCCCTTGATCTCCATGACCATGAGGGCGCTCACGACCCTCGTGATGGGGAGCCCGGTTGCGCGGCTCAGCTCGTCGATATGCACGGGCTCGAACTCCAAGGCGTCGAGCACCGCGGCTTCGTCTTCGTTCTCGGCCGCCAGCGCCTCCGGCAGGAGGAGCTGCTGCTCCGGGGCAACTGCGAGGCTCAACTCTTCTAGGACGTCATCGACATCCATGACTAGCTTAGCGCCCTCTTGCACCAGCCGGTTGGTCAACCTGCTGGCCGGCGAGTAGATGCTGCCGGGCACGCAGAAGACATCGCGGTTCTGCTCGAGGGCGAAGCGCACCGTGGAGAGCGTGCCGCTGCCCTCGCCCGCTTCGATTACCAGCGTAGCGAGGCTGAGTCCGCTGAGCAACCGGTTCCGGCGCGGAAAGTTGCGCGCCTCGGGTTTCGTCCCCAGGGCGAATTCGGAAAGCGCCGCTCCCTGCTCTACGATTTCGTCAAACAACCTCGCGTGCTCAGGCGGGTACACGACGTCGAGTCCCGAGCCCAGAACGGCGAGCGTACGGCCCCCCGCGGCGAGGCTGGCGCGGTGGGCGACGCTGTCGATGCCCCTTGCGAGGCCGCTGACGACGGTCACTCCCGCCTTGGCCAGATCGCCGGCCAGGTGGGTCGCGGCTTCCTTGCCGTAGGCGGTGGGCCGGCGCGTCCCGACGACCGTAACGCTGCGGCGGTCGCTCTCGCCATACGTTCCCTTGATGTAGATGACGGGAGGCAAGTCGTCGATGTCTCGCAACGGCGTCGGGTAGTCCGCGTCGTGCCACGTGAGCGCGCGGACGCCGGCGTTCATGACGCGTTCGTGCTCACGGGACGGGTCGATTTCGCGGCGGGACGAGACGATGGACGAGACGACATTCGCGTCGAGGCCGGCGCTCCGGAGCTGGCCTTCGCTTGCGGCCCACGCGTTTTCGAGCGTGTCGAAGCGCTGCTCGAGCGCGCCGATGCGTACGCGCCCGACGGTCGGCACTTGAGAGAAGGCGATCCAGAAGGGGAGGTCTCGTTCGATGTCGTTCATCGCGTCGTCCTAGCTTCGGCCCGACGGATCTTCTCCAGGCGCTTCATCGCGAACTTCCGTTGGGCCGCAGGCAGGTCTCCTGCGGCCAGCATGCGCTCCGCGTCGTCGCGCGTGACGTGGGCGGCGTGCCGGACGTCGCTAATGAGTTTGATGGAGAGACCGGCAGGGTGGCGCTCGACGACACTTGCTTCGTCGCCCGCTCGAATGACACCCTCCTCGAGGACGCGGTTGTAGAAGCCAACGCGCCCCGTTCGCTGGAATTGGGCGGCGAAGTTGCGTATTCCCATCTTGTGCTCCAGCTTGAAGCAGGGGGACCGGGGTTCCGTCACCTGGAGGAAAGCGCTCCCGACTTGCCAGACGTCCCCGAAGCACATGATGTCGGACGCGGCGCCCTCGACGGTGAGGTTCTCTCCGAACCACCCGTAGCCGAACTCGCGGTCCAACCGCTCTTGCCAGTAGGCGTAGTCCTCTAGCGCGTAGACGTACACGGCCGCGTCAGGCCCGCCGTGGTTTTCCGGGTCGGCCTGAGCGTCGCCGTCGACGTTGAGCCGGCGCACGGCGACAGGGCCGCTCACTGGGCGTTTGTTGATTGCGGACAGCACGTCGCCCCGGGCAGTTCCGGCCAAGACCTGCGGCTGGGCGACGTTTACCGAGATGAGGCGCATGACAAGCTCCGCATGGGCGGTTGGCATTCTGACACGTCCAACGGGCGGCGGGTAGGGGAGAATGGCGCAGAGCGCAAGATTCTGGAAGCGCCCCGGCATCCCTCAAGACCAGCTCACCCTGAAGGGGTCGAACGTTGACCAGTCGTCTAGTACAACGTCATGAGCGCGCCAATGGCGGCGGTCAGCAGGACCACAAGCCACGGCGGCGATTTCCAGAACGCGAGAAGCGCGAATGCGCCCGTCGCCAGGGCGAAGTCCTCGGGCGCCCTGATGGCGCTGGTCCATACCGGGTCGTAGAGCGCTGCAAGGAGCAGCCCTACCACCGCCGCATTCACCCCCATCAGTCCCTGTCTGACCCGAGAGAATCCCCGCAGCCGCTCCCAGAACGGCAGCACTCCCACGACTAGCAGGAACGATGGAACGAACACTGCCACGAGCGCGAGCAGGCCTCCGAGCCATTTGGGCGTCAGGACCCCCATCACCGTTCCCAGGTAGGACGAGAACGTGAACAACGGGCCGGGCACAGCTTGAGCGGCGCCGTACCCCGCTATGAACTGGTCCCTTGTCACCCAACCGGGCGGGACGACCTCCGCCTCCAGCAGTGGCAGCACGACGTGGCCTCCGCCGAACACGAGCGACCCAGACCGGTAGAAGCTGTCCGTCACTGCAAGAAGCGTATCGTCCGTGAGTTGGCTCGCCGCCGGCAGGGCAACTAAGGAACCTCTGAACAACTCACTGTCGGCCGAGTGGTGTTGGTGGGGGGCTCTTCAGCGATTCGCAGCCCTCTGCTGGTGCCGTGAACGGGGCTGTTGGGGGTCTTCTACCGACCCTGCTGGGGCGGATTCCCTGCTCCCAACCCCGATCTGAACCCACTGCGCCTCCGTCATGCCGCCAAGCACCGCTGGGCTCTCATCAGGTTCGCCAGCCCCAGCAGCACCATCAGCCGTTGCGTGTTCTTGGCCAGCCCCCGGTAGCGGACCTTGGCGTAGCCAAAGTGCCGTTTGACGTACAGGAACGGATGCTCCACCTTCGCCCGGACCGACGCCTTGCCCTTCTCCGCCAACGCCTCAGGGCTTCCCGGCTCCAACTGCCGACGTTGGCCCGGCCGCATCGCCACCTGCCACTCCACCTCCAGCCCCCGATGCTCCGCCCGCTTCTGGACTCCCTGATACCCGGCATCGCCCCACACCTGCGACTCGCCGCCGTGCAGCAACCGGTGCGCTTCCGTCACGTCGTTCACATTGGCCGGCGTCGTCGCGACGCTGTGCACCACCCCCGTCTCCGCGTCCACCCCGATGTGCACCTTCATCCCGAAATGCCACCTGTTCCCCTTCTTCACTTGGTGCATCTCCGGGTCTCGCGCACCCGCTCGATTCTTCGTCGACGACGGCGCCTCGATGATGCTCGCGTCCATGATCGTCCCTTCCTGGAGCAGGAGTCCCTGGGACGCCAGATGCCCTTTGATCTCCGCGAACAGTCCCTCCCCCAGTTCGTGCTCCTCCAACAGATGACGGAAGTTCAGGATGGTGGTCTCGTCCGGCAGCGGCTCCGACAGCTTCAAGCCCACGAACCGCCGCACCGACTCCACGTCGTACAGCAGGTCCTCCATGCCGGGGTCGCTGAGGTTGTAGAACAGCTGCACGCAGTGAATCCGCAGCATCGCCGACAGGGCATACGGATGGCGTCCCCGGCCCGCCGTGGGGTAGAAGGGACGGATGCGCCCTTCCAGCCGTTCCCAGGGGATCAGCCCGCCCATGCGTTCGAGAAATCGCTCCTTGCGGGTCTTGCGCTTCTTGCTCTCGTAGTCCACGTCTGCAAAGGTCGGTTGGTCCATCATCGCTTCACTCCCTGGCGCCACTGGGTGACTGCCAGGATACTGCCTCAACCTATAGACTTGTTCAGAGATTCCCTAAGAGAACGAGAAATGCGATCAGCGCTGCCGCCCCGATGCGCGCTCCGGTCCGCTTGCCGGTTGCGCTGCTCGGACGCAACTCCGAGGGGCGCAGGAACGCTAGGCCGAGCGCTGCGCCGCCGGCAATCACGGCCAGCTGCGCCGCGACGCCGTCGGTCACGAGCGCCACGACTGTCGCAAGGACCGCGATCGTGATTCGCGGCCTGTCCGGGGCGAGCGTCCTTCCCATGCCCCACAGCGCCAGTGCGACTACTGCGACGGCCACGATCTTCAAGCCGTGTAGCCAGTCGCTCGCCTGTCCATTGAACTCGTGCACACCGTATGCGAACAGAATCAACGCGAACGCCGACGGAAGCGTGAAGCCGAGCCACGCTGCGAAGCCGCCGGCATAGCGGCTCCAACGGGGTTTCAGTATGGCCGCCAATGGCCCTATTTACTCGTAGGAGCGCCACCGCAGCCCTTGACAAGCCGGTTCCGCGAGTCCACAATGCTAGCAACCAGCTAGCAACCATCTAGCCGTTGCTAGCAATTGTGGAGGGCTCATGAATCGACCAGAACGGCTTAGTCAAGGGTTCTGCCGGGCCGTCCGGCAGCCGGGGCGCTACGGCGATGGCAGAGGCGGCAACGGACTCTCGCTCGTCGTCAGAGGGCGAGACGGTCGCGCGCCGAGCAAGTCCTGGGTACAGCAGCTTTGGCGACAGGACCGCACGACCGTCAACATCGGCCTGGGCTCATTCGATGCGGTGACGCTCGCGCAAGCCCGGTCGCACGCGGCATCGAACGCTGCTCGGCTGCGAGCGGGCGAGGAGCTGCGTGAGCCTCGCGGCCTACCGCCAGCGCGCCGCGTGCCAACCGTCCGCCAGTCAGCCGAAGCATGGTTCGACCTCCAAAGGCCCAAGTGGAAGGACGACCGCAACGAGCGCGGCCTACGCCAACGGATGGAAAAGCACGCTGCCCCGCTGCTTGATATGCGCGTCGATGCGCCGACGCGCAAGGAGGTCTTGGAGGCGCTGCTACAGGTTGAGCTACCGGCGACGCGCGAGCGCCTGCTCCGGAATCTGCGCGACATCTTCAATCACGCTATCTTGACCGAATGGCGCACGGACAACCCTGCCGATTCAGCCGTCGCGGCGGCGCTCGCGACCGGCAAGCGACAGGCTAAGCACCACGCCTCGCTACCGTTCGCGGAGATCGCGGGAGTGCTGGCCCAGGTCGATGCGATGGGCCTCTGGCCGATGATACCGCTGGCAACGCGATTCGTTGCGTTGACGTGCGCGCGCTCCGGCGAGGTGCGCGGCGCTCTCTGGGCCGAGATTGACCGCGCGGCGCGGACGTGGACGATACCGGCGGCTCGGATGAAGAGCGCCCGGGCGTTCGTTGTTCCGCTCAGCCGCTCCGCCGTGGACGTGCTTGACCGAGCGGCTGAACACGCGGACGGAGGGCCGCTTGTCTTTCCGTCCGCTAGGAGCGGCAAGCCGATGAACTCGGCGCGGCTCTCTGAGGCCGTCACAGCCGCAACCGGCGCGACCATTCACGGACTCCGAGCGAGCTTCCGCACTTGGGCTGCTGAGGCCAGCATCTCCCGCGACGTATCCGAGATGGTGTTGGCGCACGCGCTCGGCAACGCGACCGAGCTTGCCTACCAGCGCAGCGACTTTTTCGTCGCGCGGACGGCCATCATGGAGCGTTGGGCCGCCGTCGTCGAGGGCCGCGAGGAACACGCCGAGATTGTCGAGTTGGCAAGCCGTCGCGCGTAGGCCGTTCGACCGGTCGAGGCCGATGCTCGACTGAGGCCTCTACGATGCGCGTGTGGCCACGGGTGCGCCTTACGCGTGGCCGGACGGCTCGGAACCGTCCTGGGCGGCCCTATAGCCGGGGCCGCTTCTTGTCTACGCCGTCTTCTCCATCACCGGCCGACCGACCACTTCCCTCCGTTTTGGGCCTGAGTAGGCGACGGCTCTTTCCGAGAGCCCGATATCATACCACATGCTGGGGTGGCGCAACAGGTCGCCTTCAGCCTCTTGTGCTTGGTCTCCGTGCCCTTGAGGGCATCGACGGTCCCCTGCTAGTATCGGCCCCGCTTATCTCGTCAACTCATCGCGTAAGGGAGGCCACCGCCATGGCCACGGCACAGGCTGGGTATCAGCCACTCAGCAGCGTGTGGGAAGGCACCGACAGCACGCTCCTCGATCTGATGCTTGACTTCTACTCCGTCATAGACCCAGACCCCATTCTCGATGCAACGTACAACACCGGGCGCATCTGGGGTGATTCGGACAGGCCGGTAGTCTCGATGGATATAGACCCTCGATACAAGCCGGACATCGTGGCAGACAACCGAGCGATGTCGGGCGTCCCTGACAACTCATTCGCCGTGGTCGTCTATGACCCCCCTCACGTCGGTCCCCAAGGGCGCGATAAGAGCAGTAAGCGGTTCGACGTGGACTTTGGCGCGACGGTAGTGTGCGGGAAGGGGCAGGACTGGAACTTAAGCTACTTGTACCCGCCGTTCCTCGAACAGGCGATGCGAGTACTCAAACCGGATGGGCTGCTGCTGGCGAAGATTACAGATATGGTGAACAACCACCGCTCTCGGTGGGCGCACTGTGACTTCATGCAGATGGCTGCGGAAGCAGGTTTCACGGTCTGCGACCTCATTGTGAAGGTCAGGGAAGGCCCGATGATGTCTACGAAGTGGCAGCACGCGCATCACGCCCGCAAGCGTCATTGCTTCTGGATTGTCTGCCGGAAGGGCAGCCGCTGCGAGTACCGGATTACTTCGGCGGGAAGTCTGAATCCCAGCGGCTGACGCGATGTGTTCCTGGCCGACCGGCCCCTGGCGTTTTGCTCCCGAACCCACTGGAGTTCCATTCCGGTGTGTAGTGCGTCATCAACGCCAACTCTGCCGCGAAGACCCACCAGTCACTGACGAACGTCAGGTATCGGCATTGCATGTCGGCAAGAGTGATGTTCCGGCGGCCCGCAATCTTGCGCCGGTGTTCACCCAGCCGTGCACGCAACGTACGTCCGCTTGCCGTCAGGCCCGTGGATGCTTTGCCGACATAGACGAGACGGGTGTTGTAGTACAGCGCGTAGATGCCGCTCTCGCGTGGCCCTACGCCATCAGTGAGGTCAAGCAGAGGGCTAGCCTCCAGTTGGGCTATGACCTGCTCCTTGATACCTCTATCAAGGTCGAACTCGAAGCGGTGCGGGTCTGACATGGCCCGCGCATTCTACATGGCTGTGCTCCGCACCCGCCACAACTGGAAGGCAGGCGAGTTCCCCCCATCGCGTATCTAAGGGGCTGGCCCAGCGGGCCAGCCCTTTCTCATTGCCCCGGGCGGCCAGGAAGCCGCAGCCGCGTCTGAACGGGCAACCTCTGACCGCCAAGGTTGAGCTAGGACTCAACCGATGCCTCTAGAAGGCGCCGGTGCGGCTCCTGGCGCGCTCTACTCGTGCCCTGACGGCCCGAAACACGGCCTAGGGCGTGCCTGGTGCCTTGTCGAGGCCGCCGTTGCGCCAGCGCTCGTAGATGGCCTCAAGCTCGACAGGGTCGTCCGTCCGGAGCGCCAACTCAAGCTCGGCGAGGTCGTGTGCGGAGATCGCGGAGAAACCGTCCCCTAGCATATCGGCACATCGAATCTTCACTTCATCGAGAATGACGGGCTTGCGCGGGTCCTCGTTAGCTGCCATGCCCCCATCCTAGCAGAGCTAGGGCTGCGCGCCTTCCGGCCTTGCCCCGGACGGATTGGCAGGACGAGCCCACAGAACGCGCTGGCCTCGACGACGCTCAGGACGCTGCTCCGCGCACCACCGGCGGCAAGCGACGACCACGCGCGCACGGCGATCCATCGCAGCACCTGGGGCGGGCTAGCCACCTTGTAGCCTCGCGACACGATGGAATTGTCCATCGACCTTGGCCTCCGGTCGCTCTTCCGGAGCGAGCCCGCGCGCGGCCACCGGAGCGCGACCGCACTGTAGGCATTGGTCGTCGCCCCAATGTGTGACAATCTGGCCACCACAATGCGCACACGTCGCGGCCAGGCGCGCCAGGAGCGCGGCCTGGGCCTTCCGGTCGGCCTCGGCCTCGGCTTCGCGCTTCCGAGCGGCCTTGCGGCGCTGGTAGAACCGCGAGTACTCACGGATTAGCTCCGGATGCGCTGCGTTCCAGGCTCTCGTGTTGGCGCGCTTGGCCGCTAGCTGTTCATCGGTGTCCTTGCGACCGTGCGCCGCGTAGTGACGTGCCTTGTACTCGCGTAGCTGCTCACGATGCGCGGCGTTCCATCGCTTTTGTGTCTCCGGGTTGTTCTTTCCGCCCACGACTACATCCGCTCAGGCCGCGTGCGAGGGCCGCCGGTGTCGCGAGCGCCGCCGGACTCGCGACGGACTCCGGGGACGTAACGGACGCCACCACGACCCACAACGATGGAGCCGTTACCGATGTTCTGATTGCGCGCCTTGACCGGCTCTTTCGACCACTTGACGACGCGAAGCGTGGCGTCGTCGCCGAGGCCGCTTTCGCCTTCGCGTACTGCCTTCTTCTCGCCTGTCGCAAGGTCAACCGTGTACCGAATGCCGTGGTCGACGACCTCGACGACCCGGGCGTATCCGCCTTGCGGTTCCGACGCTGGCGGCTTGGCTTGAGCCGTTGTCGCGCTCGCAGCTTCGCTGAAGTCCGGGGGCTCGAAATCCGGCGGCGTGAAGGCGTCGAGCGCGGCATTGGCCGCCTTTTCCACGGGGCCGTAGGTGTTGTCGGCATCGGAGCCGCGTTCCGGCTCCAACGGCTCGTCAAGTGGCGGCGCGACCGGCTCCTCCATGTGCTCAGTGCGCGGCTCGGCAACGTCGAGTTGTGGCTGCTTGGGTTCGGCTGGCACGTCCGCCTGCTCGACGACGGCCTCAGTCTCCGGTGGCGCGGCCTCCGTGTCGGGTGGCACGGCATCGCGCTCCTGAGGCCCGTCGTCGGCTGTCGCGCGCGGCGCGTCGGACTCGTCATCGGGATCCTCCGGGACTACCGCATCGTACTCGCTCGGCGAGTAGTCGTCGGCGGCCTCTTCTAGCGGCGGCGCGGCAGGCGGCGCGTAGTCGCGTTGGGCCTGCTGCTGAGCCTCGAACTGGGCTTGTGCTTGCGATTGCGTACTCATCACACATCCTTCTTAGGCGCTATTCCTGGTAGCGTTGCAGCGCGGACGCGAGCGCATCGGCGCGCTCAGCCCAGTACGCTAGCTGCGCACGAGCCCCCGCCAGGTCGATGCCGTTGGGAAGCGAGCGGTTGCGCTCAATCCGGCTCTCAATGGCCGTCTCCCACTCCGCGACCATCTCTAGCGCGTGTTGATGCGCCGCGAGGTAATCCTCTTCCCGCTGTGTAGGCGTTGCGATGGCCGCTGGAGGATCTGGGGCGGCTGCCGTTCGCCAGTCCTCCCACTGCGGACGGAGCCAGTGGAGGGCGAAGAGCACCAACACCGCGAGCGCCGCGCACATCACGATGGAGAACAACACTGACAGGTCGGCTCGGCCGAGCACGCGACCGAGCGCGCGACCGAGCGGCCTGTACCAGCGGGACTGCAACCATTCCTGGTCTAGCCGCCTCTCCTCGGCGCGCTCGGCTGCACGGCGGGCGTCCTCGACGGCGTCCTCGCGGGCGCGCTCGGCGTCCTCGGCCCGGCGACGCAGCCGCTCAGCGTACGCTCTGTCGCTGCGTGCTTGCTCCGCAGCGGCCATGCGGTCGCGTTCGGCCTGCTCCTCGCGCTCGCGCTCTTCGGCCTCAGCAGCGGCCACCCGGTCGCGCTCTTCGGCCTCCGCAGCCGCGACGACGGCGCGGTGGTCGGCGAGCACGCCAGCCTCGTACTCAGCGTCGGCCTCTTCGAACAGGTCCGCCCACAGATGCCGTCGCGTCTCTTCGATGCCGGTGCCGCGTTCTACCGTGGTGACAATCAAGTCGCCATTCGGCTGCGGAGCACGACGCACAGCGGCATACGTCGGCTGCGCCGACGCACGGGCGCGAGCAGCCGCGTGCATCTCGTCGCGCTCGCGCTGGCGACGTTGGGCGTGCGTCACGCGCAACGGCGTCCACCATCTCAGTCGATCGCAAGCAGGGCATCTGCGATAACGCGGGCCTGTCCACGAATGCCCGCAGCGCAGGCAATCGAACTCGCCTACCGCGTCGTCGATGACCGCTCGAAGCTGCACACGCGCTGGCGCCACGCGCGCGGACAATGCGACCGGTTTATCACCGGCCCATCGGCGGGTGCCACAAGCCTTGCAGCGAGGCGGATTGGCAACGCGAGTGCGCCAAGTGTGGCCGCATTTCTGGCAGGTAGCTGTTGTCATGATGGGGCATGTCCTTAGTGCCAGAATAAGGGTAGAAATCTCTTTGGGGGTGTAGGGGCTTTTCTCT
The DNA here is from genome assembly GCA_965220205.1 of Dehalococcoidia bacterium. Lineage (GTDB taxonomy): Bacteria > Chloroflexota > Dehalococcoidia > Lucifugimonadales > Australimonadaceae. Next base: position 383,593 of record OZ244812.1, read on the forward strand.
GGAGCCGAATGAGGCTCTAGGTGGCACTTTATTGCGCTCAGCACACCTGACGACGAGTTTGGCGCGGTAGGTTGTCCTGTCGGAACACGTATAGTCTACTCGTAGCCGACAGCCATTACAAGCGATTTACGTTGTGTTTGTTTGGAGTTAGTCAACAACGCAACGTAGGGCTCTTGCGCCCTCTTAGGTGGCACTGAGCGGCAACGAGCACGAGCAGACAGCGGCAACAAGCCCAGTGGCACTAGCGGCGGCTCTCTGGCACTAACTTATCGCTCGCGCTGTCGGCTCTGCATCACGGCATCGACACCAACAATGCAGCAGTTGGGGCACGTTTTGGCGCTTTTTACGAGTGTAACAGAGTAACATAGTAGTAGAACTTGCCCGGTTACTAGATTCCCAACGGTGACATTCCACGAGCAAATGGGGCCGTCGAGGGCCATGCTGGAACACAACCGAAGCGGCTGACTCAATGTGATGATGCGATATTGAGGCCGTTGATTGACCGAATACAAGCATCTGTACTATTGACGGCCTAGTGGCTGTAGGCGTACGTTGTACAACCGGCCTGTTCAATATCGCATCATCACATAATAGAGCAGAGGAGGCTCCGCGTGCCCAATCATGGAGAGGCACCAAAGTTCGGTGATATATCGGACGGCTCCAACCACAGGTGGCCCTGCGCTAAATCAGGCTCCTCGCGTGCACACTCGGCAACAATGCTGACTCAGGGGTGGATGCTCCGCTGCCATACGGGGGCGTGTAGTTACGTCGATCTCCGTCGCGAGGTCGGCCTGCCGGTTGGCGCAGAGTCTAGGAACGCGGACACGCCTACATCGTATGACCCGCGCTATCTGGTGGCGACGTACACATCTCGCGAAGGCAAGCCGCTCCGCCGTTACCGGCGCGACTGGCCGAAGGACTTTCCTGATGTTGAAGATGTTTGCCCCTGGCCGAAGTGCGAGACGCCTGCAGTCCGACACAAGCACACGTATGGCTCAGGCAGTCCTAAAGGTGCCCACCTGCTTGCATGGGACACGGTCAAGCCTGAGTCTAAGTTGGTGATATGCGAGGGAGAGAAAGCCGCAGCCGCGCTCGACGTGGACGGCTATGTAGCCGTCTCGTATCCGAATGGCGCAGGCAGCGCGGGCGTTGCCGACTACTCGCTATGCATCAACAAGGTCGTCTACGTCTGGCCGGATGACGACAGCGCGGGCGAGGCCGCAGGCAAGGTTGTAGCGGCCAAAGCTAAGCTCGCTGGTGCTACCGAAGTGCGGATGGTTTGGCATCTGGACTCCATCGGCAACGGCGACGATGCGGCGGACTGCCCGCCTGTGCTCCAGGCGCAATTGCTCGCCAACGCAACGCTCCTGTCGATACAAGGGACGCATCATGAGCCTGCGATGCAAGACGACTATCCCGCAGCCGTGATAGAGAACCAAAGCGGCCCAGGCGACGCATTGCGGCTGCTTGCATTCGCTGCGCCTCGGTTGGTGCTGGTGTACGTAGAGCATGCCGCCGAGCGTCGTTACGAGCCGTACATCCGGCTTCCGAACGGCCTATTGGACAAAGGTGCTGGCCTCCAGATGGAGCTACTCGCCAGCACGGACTTTGCGATAGCCCAAGCTAAGAACGTCATACCAAGCACCCGCGAATTGAATGCAGCCGTGCGCTACCTGAATCGCATCTTTACGCCAGCGGGCATGTCGCTGCTCAACCATGCAATACCAGCGGCCATCGGCAAGATAGGGCCAGAACGACTGATAGCAGAGGGCGCGCGTATTGTTGACGCTCGCGACGTCGGTTTGAGCATGCGTTACGCAGCGTTCGCCAACGGCATAGTGGACAAGCGCACTGGCGAGATGGTGGGCTCGGTAGACGAGGATGTCTACATAATCGGCAACTGTCGCTGGAACTACAAGCCCGACGCGACACATCCTGATGTTGACCGCGTTATGCCGCCGTTGGAAGAGGTGCAAGACGAGCAGCAGAAATGGTGGCGCGAGGTCCGCGGGGTCATGTCTCACAGGCCGCCGGAGCGCGAGATTGTGACTCAGATAAGCGAGCCGGGGTCTGGCAAGAGCACCTGGCGCTCTGGCGACTTGGCGGCTCTCGCCCCGTACGTCACAACGATGCGCGAAGAAGGACTACAGCACCAAATCGGCGGCGCAAGCAAACACAATGGCGACCTCGTTGCGCTCGCGCAGCCTGCATGGTGGTGCTATCTACCAGAGGTCAAGAAGGTCGATGCGGAGCAGCTAAATCAAGTCTCTGGCGGCGATGGATATCTGTCCATTCGTCGCATACACCGCGAGGACGAACTGATATACGTGACTGCCCACTTGGTGATTCAAGGCAACGGCAAGCAAGACGGAAAGAGCATGCTGGGCCTAGGTGCAGCCGACCAGGTAGCTGACGCGCTGGCCGATAGAGTCAAGCCGATGATTATGCACACCATCCGTAACCCGGAAAAGCGCCTCGTGTCTGCAATGCTTGGCGACCGCGCGCGCTGCGAGGCGTGGATAGCACGAACCATCAAAGACAGTGTGCAAGCCTGGGGAAAGTACGGCAACGAAGAGACGGGGCACATCGCTTGGCCCGACGCGAGCGATGACCAACAGAAAGAGCTAGACCGGCTCAAGAGGGCAGAGGCGACTGATTGGGAGCGCGAATTCCTGCTAACCAGATACGAAACTGGGCAGGCCAGCACGGACATCATCAAGATGTCAGACGTGCTCAGGGAGTACGAGCAGTGGCATAAAGAAGAATACGGCTCCAACCCTAAGATGATGCCGGTATCGCGAAAGATGCTCACCACGCGACTGAAAAAACACCTTGGCGCGGAGAGCCGGAGCACCGGCCACGATATGCTGGTGTGGCCTGTATGTCGCAAGGCGATTGTTGTTGAGGAGGAGGCCGAGCACTCGCCAGAACGTCGCGCCGATGACCGCGCGGAGATCGCGGCCAAGCGCGAGCTAGAGGCAGAGCACGACAAGCAGATGGGCCACCGAGCCGCTGAGGATGTGCCAGAGGAAGAGAAATGGATGCACTAGGAAAGGAGGCCGTGATGGAGAAAGAGTTAGTTGCCGTACAGTACGCCTGCCCGCACTGCGGCCTAGCGACACACTTCGTGTGCCCGGTGTGTGATATGGGCGTCGAGGCCCGCAACGGCAAGCTCGTGAAGCACTACCCGCGCATCCGGCCTTCGGAGCCGCCTTGCGAGGGCTCAGGGCTGCCAGTGCGCCGCAAGCTGCGCAACGCGCCGATGGCGAAGTGGTAGAGAGGACAGCGAGCCCGCAAGAGAGGAACTAGGCGGGCCAAGCAACGACTGGCCGCGCTTGTGAGGCCAAGCGCGACCGAGCCGATGTTAATGTGAATCGAATGGACACTCCCGCACCGCAGTTGCTCCGCATCAAAGATGTGGTCGCTCGCCTACAGCTTTCCAAGGGACACATCCGGCGGCTTGAGGGCCGCGGCGAGTTCCCGCCTCGGCTCAAGTTGGGTGCCAGCGCACGCTGGCGCACCAGCGACATTGAGGCGTTCCTTGCCGCCGGTTGCGTATGGCACATCTAGCAACGTGCTAGCAACCGAGGCATCATGCTTGCCGCTGCGTCGCACCGTGGCCTAGTTACGGCCCCGTCGGCATAGCCGGCGCGCTTGATCCCTACGGCGATGCCAAGCTGACTGCTCGCTGGGCCGGGCAGAAACTGACAGAGTGCAACGAGCTCCCCGAAGCTCTCTTCATCGAGCCACCCGCGCCGGACGACGTACTCCTCGCGGAAGTAGCCGATGTGAGCGACCGGACCGCCAAACGACGTAAGACCCAGACGCGTTGCGACTAGCAGGACTTCCAAGACCCTACTCATGGGCTTAGGTCGTCTCAGGCGCGTGCTTGTCCATGGAGTCCAAGAGGCTCTGTCGCTTTGGAACCTGCGCGCGGTACTCGCCGGGGCGAGGGCGACTACGGCGGCCGTCGCTGCTAGAACGACGGCCATTGCCTTTGCGAGGCAAGCAGTCTGCTAGGAGGAGTTGCCGTGAGCGCGCTCTCGGAGAGCAAAGTAGGCGGCTTGGCGCTGGTAGTTGGTGAGGGTCTGATCTTGTGTTCGGTTTCATTCGTTTCTGGCGTCCTACTCGTCGGCCCTGTGGATGGGGCTGACTTGGTCCGGTTGACTCGAGTCCATAGTAGATGCCGAGAGTGGCCGCGTCACATTGCGGCTCTGGTCACTCTTGGCCTAGTCGTCGCGTACGATCAACTTCGCGTGAGGGGCGGCGCTCGTCTTGGTCGACCGTCCGTGGGTGTAATGTGTCTGCCAACCTCGATGTGGGGTGAGCCGTGGACCGTCTGAGCGCCGTCTCCAACACTAGCCGAACCTCCGTGGCCGCTCTGTTGCTGGGCGCTCTGGTTGTAACCTCCGGCCTCCAGCTCATGCGGGTGCTCTTCGTCGAGATGGCGGTCTACCTGACTCAGGTCCAAGCCATGAGCTCGATTTCCGTGGGCGCGATGGGTCTCGCCGTATTCCTATGCGGATTCCTGGAGCCCGTCGTGCGCCGGGTCCTCGGGGCCCGGAATGCCCTGCCGGTTGTCGCTGGGAGTCTGGCGCTCGTGCGGGTGGCCGAGCAGGTCGTCTCGTCCCTTCCTGTGGACCTGGGCCTGTCGATCGCCGGGACGGTGCTCTTCTTGTGGTCTTTGCCGCTCATGTTCCGGTCGGTCCGCGCAGGAGGGCTGCCCGGCGGCCCCGCCCATGCAACGATTGCTTTCCTGTTGGGCATCGCCATTGATACGGCCCTCAAGGGCGTCTTCGGGACCATCGACCTCTCGTGGGCACCAGGCAACGCTGCGCACGCTGTCGTATTGGGCTTGGCGGCCGCTCAAGGCCTCCTTCTGTGGCGACTCAGATCGGGCAGGAGCGAAGAGGAGGGGCAAGGAGTCTCCGCCTCTGTCCTTCCCTACTTGGCGTTTGGCCCAGCGCTGGCGCTCGAGCTGTTGCTTTTCCAGAACATTGCCCAACAGACGGTGCTCATAGGCTGGCCGCAACCAGCAGTGTACGCATGGGTCCTCGGGGCCAATCTCGCCGGAATCGCGGCGGCGGTCGAGCTCGCGCGATCGGGCAGGCCCTTGCCTTGGCCCGTCCTCGCGCTGCTCGGAGGCCTTCTGGTTTCGATAGTGTGGGGCGAGCACTCTGGCGTCGGTGCGGCGCTTGTTGTCTTGGTTGGGCATGTCGTCATTGCGGCCCTTCTGGCGTCCGTCGTTAAGGGAGCGCTCACGTCCCCAGCCCGGCCTTCGACCGACGGCGCTTCGGTATGGATGAGCGCAGGCATGGCGCTCATGCTGGCGCTGCTCTTCATCTACTACGCGAGCTACGACACCGACGTCTTGGCGCCGAAAGAGGCTGTACGCCCTCTAGCCGCCCTGTTGGTTGGCCTGGCCGCCCTCTGGGCGAGCGTGGCGCGCCACTCTGGTGGAGTCTCGGCAACCTCGATAGCCAGGACCGCCAGCGTGCCCGCGCTGCTCCTACTGATGCTCCCATTGTTCCAACTCGCGGCCTGGAAGGACGTGACGCCGACCGCGGGCGCAGGTTTCCCCGTTCGCGTGATGACCTACAACCTTCACCAGGGGTTCGACGTCGATGGACGACATGGCCTCGAGGAGATGGCCAGGGTCATCGAGACCGAGAACCCGGACATCGTTGCGCTGCAAGAGGTGTCCAGGGGCTGGGTCGTGAACGGCTCCGTGGACATGCTGACGTGGTTCTCGCAGCGTCTGCAAATGGACTACGTATGGGGCCCGGCGGCCGACTCGGCGTGGGGCAATGCGCTCCTCAGCCGGTTCCCTATCGCCGAACACGGGAACTACGCAATGCCCAACAACGACGAGCTCCGCCTCGGCCGGGCGTTTCTCATCGTGAAGGTCGACGTGGGCGGAGGAGAGGTCCTCGACGTGGCGGCTACCCACTTCCACTTCGGCGCGGCCGACTCGGCGCTGAGGGTCCCGCAGTCGCTGGCGGTGCTGGAGGCCATCGACGCCACCCAGAGCGTCGTGCTCCTCGCGGACCTGAACGCGCTCCCCGGCGACCCGGAGATGCAACTGCTCGCCGACGCCGGTCTGAACGACACATTCGTCGCTTCCGGAGCGATGGGAGACGGCTTCACCTCTCCCTCCGACGCTCCCCGGCAACGCATCGACTACGTTTGGGCTAGCCCCGACCTGAAAGCCCGCGACTTCTCCGTCCCGCGCAGCCTGGCCTCGGACCACCTCGCCGCAGCGGTAACCCTCTACCGCTGACGAGGGACCCTCCGAGAGGCTCCCTCTTCGGACGTGGGCGATGGTCCTAGGATGGCGGAGAGGGCGGGATTCGAACCCGCGAGAGGCTTGCGGCCCCTACACGATTTCCAGTCGTGCCCGTTCGGCCACTCCGGCACCTCTCCGCGGCCATGCGGCCTGGGAACAAATCGCGGCGCGAGAGCGTCCTCGCGGCCGCATCGAGCAGTAGTGGCGGAGAGAGTGTCATCCGCACTAAGGCTCATTTAGCCGTGGTACTGTGGCTTGATAGGCAATTATCCCACGACTCATCCCACTGTATCGGCTCGGTGGGCTTGCCCTCGGAGAGAGGCAGAGCCTCTACTACTGGGGACGATGGGGCCAATATACACACTGCGCGACTCCTTGTCGCTAGCCGTGGTTGGTCGTGTCCCGTCAAGTGGTGTAAGAGCGTCACCCTCGCTTGTTGGCGGTCTTCCATGACCAAGGAGATATCGGTCTGCCGCACCCCGATCCGCTTACACGAAGTGTGCTTCACACACAAGACCAAGATACAAGGAGATCAGACGCCGCACGGACGTGGTGGGCATCTTCCCCAACCGGGCCGCCATCCTCAGGCTCATCGGCGCGGTGTTGGCCGCGCAGCACAACGAAGTGGCAGGTCGCCCGCCGCTGCCTCGCTGCACCTGTTTTGGATGTGCAGCCCGCAGACCGCATCGAGGACCGGATGTTGCTGCCCGCAGGCGCAGCCTGACCACATTGCGAGGATGACACTCTTACACCACTTGACTGGACGTGACCCGCTGCTGTCGGCCCCTTTCTGCGAATAGGGGCGTGAATCGTGGTAGGGTAGAACGAACCGAGTGCTCGGGTTGAGCGCACCCAGATAGGGTGGCGATCCGGACGGGGTCCGGCGCCGCATGCAAGGAGGCGCGCGCATGTTGACGGCGGAAGAGAACGAACTGTTGACGAGGGTGGGGCCGGGGACGCCCGCCGGGGAGCTGTTGCGTCGCTACTGGCACCCCGTCGCGGTGGCGGCCGAGCTGACCGATGAGCAGCCGACGAAGTTCGTGCGCGTGTTGGGCGAAGACCTGGTGCTGTTCAAGGACAAGTCGGGGCGCGCCGGGCTGTTGGCGGACCATTGCGCCCACCGCAGCGCTTCGCTGGTGTACGGGCGGGTCGAGGAGCGCGGCATTGCGTGTGCCTACCATGGTTGGTTGTATGACTGCGAGGGGAACATCCTCGAAACGCCGCCGGAGCGCAACGACGCAATCATGCGCTCGGTCAAACAGAAGGCATATCCGGTGCTGCGCCACGTAGGCCTCTACTGGGCGTACCTGGGGCCTACTCCTGCGCCCGCCCTCCCCCACTACGACACGCTGTTCAGGGCGGACGTGCACCGCAAGATCGTCGTGCACCCCACGCTCGACTGCAACTGGCTCCAACCGATGGAGAACTCGGCGGACCCGGCGCATGCTCCGGTGCTCCACCAAGAGTTTCTTACGGGTCAAGACCGGCCAACCGACACCACGCGCGGCCTAACCGACAATGTTCAGTCCTTCGACTTCCGCGAGTTCCCTTTCGGAATCATGAAGCGCCGTGTATGGATCGACGGAGAGGTGGACGAGCACCCGTTGATCTTCCCCAATATCCTGCGGCAAGGCGAGAGCACCCAATTGCGGGTCCCGATCGACGACACACACACGATGCACATCTTCGTAGTGTGTTCACCCGCCGAGAACGGCACCGAGCCGGTGGATGCGTGGGAACCGGAGGTCCAGTACTTGAAGCCGTACAAGGACCCCCCGGACGCGCTGTATCCGTATGCCCGCTACACCCTGCACCACGTCCTCCCGCAAGACCACATGGCATGGGAAACGCAGGGGCCAATCGCTGATCGGACCGTTGAGCAACTGGGGAGCTCCGATCGGGGTGTCGTCATGTACCGGCGACTGCTGAAGGAGAACATTGAGAAGGTCCAATCAGGGCTCGATCCCATCGCTGTGATGCGGGACCCTGAGCACCCCATGATCGATACGAATCTCGACGAGGCCTTCCGGTACACAGAGGCCATGCGGCGCAGGGCTGCCGCGGCGCGCTAGCTAGACGCAGGTTGCGGACACGCCCGAACGACGCAAGCCAGCGCAAGGTTGCTTGCGTCCCAACTCGATATCGGCGACGGCGCGGGCGGCTAGAGAACCGCGATTATCTGCGGCTCGATGTGGACACCCGAATCAAGGTCAAGCGAAACCGCATGCCGGCACGGGCGGTTGTGATCGTCCGGGAACGCCGCCAACCACGTGCCGTTCGCAGCGTCTCGACAGCTGCGGTCCCGCGTCCATAGCATCACGTGGCCTATCGAGTCCGTCGTACCGCCAGCCAACTCGACGACTCGCTGGATGTTCTCGAACGCCAGCTTAGCCTGCCGGGTGGAGTCTTCGCCAAGCCTCCCAGTCGCGCTATCTGCTCCCCGTATCCCGCTTGAGAAGACGAGGTTCCCGATCCTGACGGCCGGCGGAGCACCCGAGATGGAGACATTCGGGAGTTCTACCGGTTCACGAGTTTGGCCCAACACTGCGATGAACTCGGCCGCGACCCCGGCGCCCTCGGTAAGATGCGTCACTCTATCGAAACGAGCTGGCCGGTCCGCCGGGTCAGGGAACATCCTCTCCCAAGCCTTGTCCACGGCGCTCCTGTGCTCGGCATCGCGCACCCGCACCGACACCCGAGCGATGTTGTCTTTCGTGCCGCCAGCGGCCTCGACGACCCGCTTAACGTTGCGAAGCACCGCCTCCGCTTCCCGTTCCACCCCATCTGCCAGTGAGCCCGCAGCTGGACTGGGACCCGCGATGAGGGAGGAAAAGACAACGTCTGCCATCCTCACCCCTACGGGTGCGAGGTCATATCCAGGAACGTCGTCGACAATGAGCACCTCGCGTGCAGCCCCGACGACGGCAATGATCGAGGTCTGGATCATGATGCGGGAAGGCATTGAGTCGGTGGCGTAGTCGGACCGGGCTGGACGATCGCCCGGCAGTGGGAAGGCGGCGTTCCAGAACTCATCAGCACCCTCGCCGTCGCCAAGTTCCCGCAGCCAAACTGTCACGTGCCCGATGTCAGACAGGCTGCATCGCGCCTTCGTGATGAGCGCCTCGGTGTTCTGGAACGCTAGCTCCGCCTGCGCGCGTAGGCCCTCACCGTATTCACTTGTCGCTGGGTCTTGCCCGTAGGTCGCCGACGAGAAGAGCATGTCCCCTATCCGCACTCCAAATGGGATGGCTCCTGGGAACATGCCGCCATGATGCACGATACCTGGGATCTCGAAGCATTCCCGCTTTGACGCCATTGCTCGCTCGCCCCGTTGAACAGAGGCCTCGATCTATTTGCCTTCCGCCTTCTCCGCGTAGAGAGGGAAGGCATCCAGGACGCGCTCGGAGAAGATAGCCCGCTTCTCTTCCTTCGACAGGAACTCCAAGCCATCGATGAGCGGCACGAGGTCGTCGGATGGACGGCCAGTCTCCGGATTGAGAATGCTCGTCCCGGAGCCAGGAGTTTCCGTACCGAAGAGGAACTGCTTCGTACCCTTCTGCTTCAGGTGCGTGGTCAGGTACCACTTGTCGTATACACAGGTGTCGAAGTAGAGGGAGTTCGTCAGATCCATGGCCTCTGCGGCAGCGTCGCGTTGGATCGCACCGCCGATTTGACCGCCTCCCTCCTGACCGGACGAAAGGCTGGGCGGCAAGAACCTCGATGGGGCGCCGCCGCCGTGACAGATGACTATCTTCAGGCGCGGAAACTGCCTAAAGACGTCGCCGCGACTCAGAATCTCTGTCGCGAGCGTCTGCTCTACTAGCGAGGTGAACTGCGAGTCGCTGCGGACGTCCTTCCCAACCGTCCCGTGGACGATGAGCGCCGCTCCCAAGGACTGCGCCTTGTCGTAGAGCGGGAACCAGTACTCCTGATCGAGGCCGGGCGTCTGGCGCTCACCCCCGGGGTCGGGACTGATGGTCGCGCCTACAAACCCCAGCTCCATCACGCACCGTTCCAGCTCGTCGAGGCAGTGGCTCGTGTCTTCGCCGCTCTGCTGGGGGAGCTGCCCGATACCGTAGAAACGGTCAGGGTACATTCGGCACGCTTGGTGGATGACGTTGTTTGTGGTGGCCGTCCACTTCTGTACGACCTTGGGCCGTTCGTACAGCATCATCGCGACGGGTCGCGGCGAGATGAACTGCGCCTCGATGTTGTACTCATCGAGCCGTTGGACATGAGGTTTCTGGGCAGTGTCCATGAGGTCGTCGGACATGGCTAGCTGCCCGTCCCTGCCCCCGGGAGCCCCAATCACCAGGTTGAACGCGAACGACCGGAACTGCACCGGCGTCGAAACATGACCGTGAACGTCAACTACTCTTTGTCCGTCGTACATAGCGCCTCCTCACAGATGCAACGGGCTTGACACCAGGACAGCCGTCCCGGATTGCCAGTCCTACCGCCAAGCCGGTCCCGCCCGCCGCGACCGCACGCCGCAAGCCGCGACGGGAGCTACAGGTCCTTCGAGACTAGGTGCGTGTAGTATGACCAGAAGCCGTCGGTCCGTAGCTGGCCGCCCCGCTCGACCGCGCTCTGGAAGTGCGGCATGGTCATGACGCCGGGCCGGTTCACCATCTCGCTGATCTCCTGGTCCGAGATCCGCTTGTGGTCTCGCCCCTCGGCGCAGTAGGCGTACCAGTTCAGCTCCGCCTGCCACTCCAAAGCGACCATCGCCTGCAGCGCTTCGGACGGCGACTTTCCCGCCGTGCTGGCGCCATGCCCTCGCAGGATGATCGCACGATTCTCTCCAAGCAGCTGCGCCGTCTCCATCCCTTCTTCGTCCGAGTGGATGGTCCGCACGTGGGGGAACACGGGCAGCGGCTGCTGGACCAGCGTTGCCCCCTGCTGCGACATCGGCACCAACGGGACTTGCAGAACGCTCATGACGATTGTGAACTTAGGGTGCGCGTGCACCACCGACTGCACGTCCGGCCGCAGCTTGTAGATGCACGAGTGCATCTTGACCTCAGCGCACGGGGTAGTGCCGTCCGGGCCTTCGAGCCACTCGCCTTCGAGGTTGCAAACTACCATGTCCTCAGGCCGCACCGTTTCGAGCGCATCCAGTGCGTACCCGCGACCCTTCACAACGAACCTGTCCGGATCGGAGGGAAGCCGCATGCTCACGTGGCCGAGGGATGCCATGATCCCTTTGCCCAGCCCGACCTCTGCCAGCACTCTGTTCCCGATCGCCACCTGACGCTTAACGTCCTCAAGCTCGTTCCGTTCCATCGACTTTCACCTCATGACAGAGTGACTATAGCCATTCGCCTGTGCCAGCTCAACTAAGAGCAGCGCTGGTGCGAACACAGTCGACAGCGCCCGGCAATGGCGCAACCGCTCCTCCCCGCTGCAGAGACCGGCATACCCAGACACTCGACCCTAGCCTGGCGGCCTCACCATCGGATTGCTCGCAACGAAGTTGCCGGACCTAATATCATCGAACGCCTTGACCGCCGCCTCGTACATGTACCGGCCCGGATTGATTGGGAGGTCATCCCGGTCGATAGCGCTAGCCCGGTGGGCGGCAACCAGTATCCGTCCATCGGCTTCGGGGCCGGTCTGACCACCAAGGACCGGAATCTTCACACTCTGCTGTACTTCGGCATATATGTCGGGCGTCACGTTCGTCAAATCGAGCATCGACGCTCCCGCCTCTTCAATGTCCTTCGCCTCTTGCACGATGCGGTTGCGCCCTTCGACCACTGCTTCGTCGCTCCGAGCGGTGAAGTCTCCACCGATCGCCATCGATGTCCCGACGGAGAACCCGAACTGGCACCACAGCGGGATGCCCGCTCCCGCGATAGCCCGAACGACGTCCAGGTGGTCGGCGGAGTCATCAATCTTCACCATGTCGGCCTGGCCCTCACTGACCAGCCGTATCGCAGCCCGGAGCGCTGCCGTAACACCCTCCTGGACAGGGCCGAATGGAAGATCGCAGTTCACCACCGCCCTCTGAGCCCCGCGCGCCACGGCTTGGCACGCGAGAATCATCTGATCCAACGTCACCTGGTAGGGTGTCGCTTGTCCCCAATAGTAGCGTCCGATGCTGTCGCCAACCGAGAGCACATCAGCGCCGGCGCGGTCCAGAATCTGCGCCATCTGGTTGTCGTAGCAGACGATTGCGACGATCCTCTCCCGGTTGGCCTTCATCTGCTGAAGCCCAGCGATGGTCAACTTCGCCATCCCATTGCCTCCTTCCCGTTCTGTCCTCTTCTACTGCCAGCGTCGCGCGGTACACATCATAGCCATCGCTCCATGGCGCCGCGATCCCCCGCAGGGCCATGGAGAAGCAGGTCGCCTCCGAGAGAGTCTTGGCCACGGCCCATTCGACCGCTGGCTCACCCTATCCCTTCTTGACCAAAGCCGCCACCTCCGCCAGCGATTTGAGGTCGTCGGTGTCTAGCGAGATGGCGTGTAGTTCGAGCAAGACATGAGGAGCATCGGAACCCAGGTACGCCGACAGACGCTCTGCGCATTCCTCCGGCGGTCCGACGACAGCATAGTTCTTCACCATGCCCTCAACGTCGTAACGACCCTGGCCGTACTGTTCAATGGCCGTGCGGACCGCCCGCACCCCTCGCTCCCGGTTCGAGTCCACTCTGACATAGATACCCTTTCCGAACTCGATGGTGTCGGGGTCTCGGCCGCGCTCCTCGGCGATCCCTCTGATCTCGTTGACGATGTTCCCGAACTCCTTAGGGCCGCAGCGGCCAGGAAAAAACCCGTCAGCGATCTCGGCCACTCGGGCGCGCACCGCCAGTGCGTTGCCGCCCATCCAGATGGGGATCGTTGCCCGTTGGAACGGCTTCGGGTTGATGGATGCATGCTCAAGGCTGTAGAACTCGCCCTCGAAGTCGACACTATCGCTGCTCCAGACTGCGCGCAGGAGTTTCATCGACTCCCGGAGCCGGGCTACGCGTCTCTCCGTCGTCAGCCCGCTCCCTTGGTACTCCTCTTCGTGCCCGCCGATGGAGACGCCGAGAACGAACCTGCCACTGGACAGCTGATCGAGCGTAGCCGCGGCCTTCGCAACCACGACGGGATTGCGCAACACCAGGAGCATCACGGCCGTCCCAATCTTGATGTGAGAGGTGTTGGCTGCGGTCCAGGCAAGCATTGCGACTGGGTCGGCGATAGCCACGCGCGAGTGGATGATCCGCTCGATGAGCCAGATCGAGTCGAAGTCGAGCTCGTCCGCCTCCTTCACGAACCGTCGAAGGTCGCTCGGGGACGGGAACTCCGCACTCAGCGGATACGTTGGGAAACTGACACCGAACCGGACCTCTTGCCGCATCGGAACCCCTTAGTATTCGCCCGCCCAAGACTCCTATACAGGGGTAGAGGACCGGGTTACGGCCAGCAACGGCTCAACGGCGAGCCTGGGCCGCGCTCTGGCATGGCGTCACAACCAGTAAGCGAAGCCGCCACCGCACCCCGTGCCGGCGGGCGACCGGTAGTAAGGGACGTAGTCCAGTGTCGTTGGTTTCAGGTCCTCGACCGCGGCGGCGGCTATGATCCAGTTCCTGATCTCAGACGTGCCGCCCGTGAGCTGCTCCGGCTTGAGCGCCCTCAGTGACTCCCCGTCTTGCCGCTGGAGCGCGTCCAGCACCTGCTTGTCGAGGTCTTCGTTCACGACTGAATGACTGAGCCCTCCGGAGCCCATCACGCAGACCCGAGCGTCCGAACGCCACTCGTCGATGGCCTCCCGCAGCGCAAGCCCAAGGGCGTAGCAGCGGTCCGGCGTGGGCTGATTGGGTGGGAAGTACGTGTTCACCATGAATGGGATCATGGGAATCGACCGGTCGGGGAAGTACCGCCGGTAGGGGTTGACGAAGGCATGGCCCAGGCCCACGTTCGGACGCAGGGCATTGCTCCGGGCCAAATCGAACCCCTTTGAGCAGAGGGACCTCAGCAGGTGATTGGCTAGCTCTGGGTGCCCCGGGAACTCCGTGCGTGTGTCCTGCGCATCCCAGCCCTTTTGGGGGTCGTCCCACGGACGGGTCCGCCGGACAATGTTCATGACCTCCCCGTTGAAGAGAGCCAGCATGGGCAGCCCATCGTCGAGGAACTGCTCGTGCTGGTCGTCGCCAATCACGATGACGACGTCAGGCGCACTCTCATCGAGCACTGCCTTGAGGCCCGCCACTCCTCGGAGGCACAGCTCGTAGTAGTGCTCAAGCGCGTCTTCTGTGATCTTCTCGGGAACATCCGGCGGAGCGGCTTTCAGCAGCGCTGCGTAGTCGATTCTCGGGTCGTGCTCGTCGCGTTCAGCAATCTTCTTGACCTGGTCCGGCCTGCTTCCCAGCGTGGAAGCGTGACCCGTGCCTATTCCCAACACGACATTAGCCATGATCCCTCCTCCTTAGCTGACAGCTATCGACCAATCCGCTCAGGACGCGTGGAGCCCAACATCACATCGGCCGTCTATCGTCACAGCCGGATATCGTCAAGCCCCATCGACGGTTCGACCGCAACGTACCCGTTCCACTCCAAGAGTTTGGTGTAGTAGTTCCAGAAACCGTTCTCCGCCCGGCTCTCGTTCCCTTCGTTCTCACGATAGGTCGTCTCTGGCTCGATCTCTGGGATCTCCACGCCTGACTGCGATAAGTGCCACGAGATGCGGGCCAGGGCCTCGAACGCAATGGCGCGGACGGTCGCTTCCTCAATCGTCGGGGCTGCGACCGTTATCCCGTGCCCCCGCATTAGGCAGATGCCCTTGCCGCCCATCACCGCGATCATCTCCCTCGCGACCTCCGCCGTCCTGACGCTCGCGGCACGCGGAAAGACCGGCACTCCGTCCCTCGCTATCCGCTTGGCAACGGGATCGAAGGAATCGAACACCAGCCGGAACTCGACTCGGGCGAGCCCGCACAGCAATACGGCGGTGGGATGGGCGTGGACGACACAGCCAACGTCCGGCAACGCCCGGAGTATCTCTCCGTGGATCGGCAACTCCGCCGGCGTGGCGTACGGCCCTTTCCCTTCCCCGCTGCCATCGAACCCCACTCGCCGGACCGCTTCCGGCTGATGGAAGCGAAGACCGTGCTCCGCGCCGGGCCCACGGCAGCTAATCCACATCTCGTCCGTACCGGGTACCCGGGCGCTCACGTGTCCGAGGATCCCTCTACCCAGACCGGTCAAACCCAAGATTTGACAGGCCTTCGCGACCTTCTCCCGTATGTCTGACGGCTCTGCCATGACAATGAATCAACCTCACTTTCCTTGCTCAGGTAGCAGTCCAGGCTCAGGTAGCAGTCCATGCTGCAGACTATCGCGATGCCGCCATCGGAGCTCCCCGGACGCTTCGCGGTCCGGTCTGCAACGGGGCCCGCGTCTCCTACGCCACATGGTCCTAGGCACGAACCGCATTCTACTCCGGAGACAGCTCGGTTCGAGGGTACAGGCGCCTGCCACGTTGTACTCGTAATCACAGACGCAGGCAACCGCCCCGTGTAGGCCCAGGTGGGCTCGCCACGGAGACCCTGGTAAGCCCCGGCAAGAGGGTTGTACGCCATACGGTCTCCATCCAGTAGAGTCCCAGGAAGTGGTGTAAGAGACAGGAGGGCTTGGCAAGACAAGGGCCACCGCGTCACCCTCATCAGCGACGAAGATGAAGGAGGCGACGGCGATGGCCAAGGAGAGGATGGACGTGCTGGAGCTGCTACGCAAGGGGGCGGCTGACCGACCTTGACTTCTTGCGGGAAGGGCTGCGGGTGTTGATGCAGGCGGTGATGGAGGCTGAAGTGGAGAGGAAGACCGGCGCGGGCCTCGGCGAGCGCAGCCCGGAGCGGCTCACGCACCGCAACGGGTACCGGCCTCGGCCGTGGGACACGCGGGTGGGCACGCTGGACAGCGCCGCGCCGTCGCGCCCTCAAGCAATCGCTTGCGTCTCTTCGAGGCGCCGCCTCTGCTCGGGGGACAGGCCCAGCAGTTCGTTGAAGACATAGTCATTGGCGCCAGCGAAGACGGGGCGGCCGTTCATCTCCTTCCTGCCAGGCGTCGCCGACAGGTGGATGGTAAGCCCCCCGACGTCCATCGGGCCGGATTCCGCATCGTCGACAGGCACGATGAAGCCCCGCTCCCGGAGGTGGACGTCGAAGTACACGTCCTCCCCCGATTGCACCGCGCTTCCGGGGACCCCTGCCCTCTGCAGTGAGAACATCACCTGGCGCGGCGTCAAGTCCTTGGTCCAACCGCTGATGACCTCGTCCATCTCATCGATGTTCGAGAGCCGGTCAGACAGCGTCGCGAAGCGCCGGTCCCCTGCTAGTGCGGGCTGGTCCATAGCTGCGCACAGCGCCCGCCACTGCTCATCGGTCGTGCAGACGATGGCACAGAAGGCCTCTCGGCCCAGGCAACGATAGATGTCATGCGGCGCTGCGCTCGCCTTCCTGTTGCCGGACGGTTGCCAGTCCCGCCCGTTGACGGACGAGTCAAGCAGCCCGACGCTCAACGCCGCTGCCAACGCCTCCAGCTGGGCGATCTCGACCTCCTGGCCTGACCCGAGCGTATCTCTGGCGTGCAGCGCGGCCATGACGACCAGCGCTCCTTGCACTCCGCTGATGAAGTCTGGGACGGCTACCCTGCCGCGCATCTCCATGGGCGTATCGGGGTGTCCCCAGATGTAGTACATCCCGGAGTCCGCCATGAGCTGGGCGCCGTGAGACGCGAACTCACGGCCGGGGCCGGTGCTCCCGTATCCGGGCATGCTGAGCACGATGATGTTCGGGTTGATCTTGCGGAGCTCCTCGTAGCCGAGATTGAAGCGCGCCAGCGTCCCTGGGCGGTAGTTGTTGACGAGCACGTCGCTCTTGTCGACCAGCCGTTTGACCAGCTCCTGCCCCTCCGGGTTGTGGAGGTCTATCGTGATGCTGAGCTTGTTGCGGTTGAGCTCCGTGTACGTTCCCGCTCGTCCTTCGCGCTGCGTGTCGAACAGCCCCGATTCGATCTTGATGACCTCTGCTCCGTAGTCGGCGAGCAGCCGTGTACAGAACGGCCCGGCCCACGCCCTCGTCAGGTCGATGACCCGCACGCCCTGCAGTGGAGGCGCCCCGGGGCTGTGGGCGACGGGCGTTGCGGGCCGACGGCTCTGTTCGTGTTGGGCCTCCAGCAGAACTTCGTCCCGATGCTCATCCAGAAGCGGAGCCGAGCGTACAAACCGTGGCGGCGTTTCGCTCATTTGCCACGGAAAGCCCGGCATTCGGACGCTCCCCAACGACGGGTGCGTCACGTCGCGGAACCAACCGCGTCCGGTCAGCACGGGACTCTGGGTGACCTCAGTGAACGTGTTGATCGGTGCGACCGGCAGTCCTCGCTCGCGGCCCTCGTGCACGAACTCCCTGGTCGCCATCGATCCCGCGAACCCCTTGATTATCTCGTCGGCAACGTCGGCGTTCTCGTGCCGGGCCTCCATGCCGAGCCAGTACGGGTCATTGAGCACAGGGTGGTCTATCCACTCCACCAGCCGTTTCCACAGGTGGGCAAAGTGAATGTTCATCTGTGCGTACCCGTCCGAGCAGGGATAGCAGTTCACGCCTGCGAGGTTGGTCCGGGAGCCGAAGCGCCGCATGATCTCGATGGCAGCCGAGAAACGGCCGACGGGCATAGCGGATGACGACGCAACCATCGTTTCCTGCAAGGAGACGTCGACATGTTGGCCCCGTCCTGATGTGCGGCGAGCGTAGAGCGCGAGCAGCGTTCCCAACGCTGCATGCGCGCCTCCCAGGTGGATGCTCGGATCGCCAGGCGCTGCGCATGGCTGCTCACCCTCGTCCCCCACGTTGAATAGCCAGTCGGACATAGCTTGCGCGATGAGGTCGCCCCCCTGCCAGTGGGCGTGAGGGCCAGACTGTCCGAACGGCGTAAGCGATGTCAGGACGAGCGAGGGATTCGCCTCACGGAGGTCCTCGTAGCCGAGGCCCAAGCCCGTCAGGTGCCCGGGCGGGAAATCTTCGACGACAGCGTCCGCGCCGCCTGCCAGCGCAACGACCGCTGCGTGGTCCGCCTCAAGGTCCAGAACGATGCTGCGCTTGTTGGTGTTCAGGTGGAGGAAGGCGAGGCTGCGCTCTACGCCGGGGGCATCCCCTGCGAAGGGCGGAGCCTGACGGGCCGGCCCGCCGCTGGGGGCATCGACCCGGATCACGTCGGCTCCGAGGTCTGCCAGCAGCCGGCACGCGTACTGACCTATTCCCTGGGTCAGGTCGAGTATCCGAAACGAACCCAGTGCCGTCGGTTCGGGTGACATATGTGCTCCCCGGGGCGTCGCCATCGAGGTCGATTCATCGCCGGCCGGTCGCCTCTCGTGACGCCCCGGACAACCCTACCACGGTGGCCATGCGGCTGGGGCTTGGCCCGTTCCCGCAGGCGAGCCCGACGCCGATGTCCGTCGGCTGGTCTCATGCGCCGAGGTCCGTTGCTCGCGTTGCGCGGGCAATCAGGGGGCCCTATAGTGCTAGCGTTACGCTGCCAAGTCGTCCCTGGCAGGGCTGCTGCTGCGTGCGGCTGACCCAGACCTCCCAAGACGACGGCGCCTCCCCGGGATGCCTCGTGCTCCGTCATCGGACAGCAGGGTCGCTGAGGAGTTGGGGATGAGGAGGCGGGAGGCACGCTCGCAGCTAAGCGTGTTCGACCTCGCCGGGCCACACCCCATTTCGTACGCTAGCAGGCGCCATGGAATCACCCGCCAACGTCCGTGTCGATGTCGTCCGAGAGGGTGAGACGGACGGCAGCGGGACGGTTCTGACGGTAGCTCCTACAGATGGGCCCGCGTTTCACGCTGTAGCGGTCCCTCAGGACTGGTACTCGTATACAGGCCCGACCTGGATCTACGTCGTAGAAGGCGAGGATGGGCTCACGCTGATAGACGCTGGCAGCGGTCTCGTGGTCGAGCGTTTGAGCGAGGCACTTCCCCTGATCGGTGTGGACCCACCCGCGGTGACAAGGGTCGTCATCAGCCATGGTCATCCCGACCACGACAGCGGCGCACTCCTCCTCGCCAGGGAGTGGGAGATCGAGGTCTGGGCCCACGTCCTATGGGACAGCCTCAAATACCACGACCGTACCGAGCTCTTCGGGGATGGCTGGGAGCGGTTGCGAGAAGCGGTAGAGGACGACCTGGCCACCGAAGAACCCCTTGCACAGAGGAGCATCAGCGAGCGGCGCAGGCAGAGGCAGGAGAGGCAGTCCTCTCTGCGTCGCCAGGTCGATGTCGCCCGCCTGATCGAGCACGGCGACAGCGCGGCCGGGTTTATGTTCTATCACACGCCTGGTCACGCTCCGGACGAGCTGACTATCGAGAGAGGGACGGTGCTGTTCGCAGGTGACCACATCCTGCCCGAGATCACCCCGCACCCAACCATCAAGACACGGCTGCCCCAGGCGGTGAGAGACCGATTCCCTCAGCGCTACCGGAACGAGGACAGGCTGTTCGGGCTCGACGTCTACCTCCGATCGCTACGGATGATCGGCGACATGCCAGAGAGGACCGTCGTCATGCCGGCGCACCGCCTCGTGAACAGGGGAAGGTTGAACGTGCTCACCGTGGCCCGCGCCCGTGAGATAGCGGACCACCATGCCGAGCGCCTCGAGTTCATCCTGGACTCGATGGGTACGTCCACGTGGGCGTTGAGCGACCTGACGAAGGCACTGTTCAAGGGTCGACCGCTGCAGAACGTGTATGAGGCTGCCCTGCACGAGACGATGGCCCACATCGAGTTCCTGGTCGGCAGCGGGGATATCATCGAGACGCCGGAGCACCGGTTCATTGGCAGCGGCAGCCAGCGCTACCTGTTGCTTCTTGCGGGAGACCCGCCGCCAGCGACTGGCACGGACGGTGCGTAGTTGCCACCGGGCTGGCGGCGACAACCGGCCGAATCTGCGCCGAGCTGACCCAAGTTGACACACCTATGTCCCCACTCTATGTTCGAGCCGCCAGCCCACGTCTGGCCGCTATCGAGATGCGTTGGCCCCGGAGAGCCCGGGACGATCGCCGGCATCTGACGGGTATCTGCAGACAATGAGGCTGTAGAGAGGACCTCAATGGTTGACAGCATGCGCGGCGCCGCTGCAATAGTTGGGATCGGGGAGCTGAAGCCCGAGCGGACCCGTCCCGGCCGGGACGCCATGAGCCTCCTGGCCGAGGCGGCCTACCTCGCCATCCAGGATGCAGGCCTCACCAAGGCTGACATCGACGGTATGATCTTCGACCCGGAGCTTGCCGTCGGGAGTGGCGGGGGCTACAACCCCCGTATGGCGGAGCACATGGGCATCTACCCCACGTGGGCAACCGGTTGCGACGCCCAGGGCGCCGCGGGTGTGGCGATGGCCCTGCAGGCCGCCGCCTACGTGAATGCGGGGCTCGCCAACTACGTGCTGTGCGGCATGGGTGCCGCCGCAGATCCGGCCACGCGCCGCCGGCCCGCCGCGGGCGCGCGGACCGAGACCGCCACGACGGAGTTCCAGGCTCCCTTCGGCCCGACGGTCGGGGCGAACGGGTGGTACGCGATGATTGCCCAGCGGTACGAAGCCCTCTACGGGGCCACAGTGGAGAAACGCGCCAAGATCTCGGTCGACCTCCGCTACAACGCGAACCACAACCCCATGGCGATCTTCCACGACACGCCCCTGACCACAGAAGACGTCGTCAACTCACGTATCGTCGCCGACCCGCTGCATCTTCTGGAGTGCGTCATGCCGTGCGCGGGGGGATGCGCATTCATCGTCACGCGCGCCGACCTGGCGCGGAGCCTGCCACATAAGCCGGCCTACATCCTCGGCGGCGGCTTGGGAATCCTCCGCGGCAGCTTGACCCACGTAGGCGAGATCACCATCAGCCCCGTGGGACGCGGCGCTCGGAAGGCATTCGAGATGGCAGGCTGCGGATCGTCGGACGTGCAGGTGATGGAGATCTACGACTCGTTCACAATCACGGTCATGTGCGAGCTGGAAGAGTCGGGCTTCTGCAAGAAGGGTGAGGCCGGAGACTGGATCCAGGATCACGACTTGACCTTCAAGGGAGATAGGCCGCTCAACACCCATGGCGGTCAGCTCTCCTATGGGCAGGCGTCGACCGCCGGGGGTTGCGCCCAGGTGACAGAGGCTGTCAGGCAGATCCGGCGCGATGGGGGCGGGCGCCAGGTGCCGGGGCCGACCGACCTGATCTACGTGACCGGGTCGGGCGGCTCCTTCTCACAGCAGTCAGCCATGCTGCTTTCCAGCGACGCGGCACTGTAGCAGCACCGGACCTAGGAGTTCACGTGACCACGAACGGCGGGTACAACAAGCCCCTGCCCACCCCAAGCGCGGTGAGCCAGCCATTCTGGGACGCGGCCAGAGAGCACCGGCTGGTGTACCAGCGCTGCCGTGTGTGCGGCACTCGCGTGTTCTACCCACGGGACGTCTGCCCCGGCCCCCAGTGCTTCGGGGTCGGCACGCTTGATTGGGTGGAGTCCTCCGGCAAGGGGTGGGTGTACTCCTATACAGTATCGTACCAACCAGCACACTCCGGGTTCGCTGACGACGTCCCTTACGTGCTGGCGATCGTGGAGCTCGAAGAGGGGTGGCGAATGAACACCAATATCGTCAACGCCGACTCCAAGGACATCGAGGTAGGGGCGAGGGTTGAGGTGGTCTGGGACGATGTCACCCCGGAGTTCACGCTGCCGAAGTTCCAGCTCGCACGCTGACAGCGGAGGCACGCAGGCGGTAGGACTGTCGGCGCAGCGGAGGACGGTGAGAAGATGACCCTGCCTCTAGAAGGCTTTCGAATGCTTGACCTCACGCGGTTGGTCCCTGGGCCCACCGCCACGTGGATGCTCGCCGACCTGGGCATGGACGTCCTCAAGATAGAGGACGTCGCGGATCGCAGCGCTTACCGCAATCAGCAGGCCGCCCGCGAGTCGAGGGAACGAGTCGGCATCGACCCGAAGGTCGCCGAGGGTGAGTTCCGCTCGAACGCCTGGGAACACATCGGCCGGAACAAGCGCAGCATCGCCGTCAACTTGCAGAAGCCCGAGGGTCAAGCCATCCTCCACAGACTCGCCGAGGATGCCGACGTCTTCTTCGGCTCCTTCAGGCTCCCCGTCTACAAGCGGCTGGGCGCGGACTACGAGACGTTGAGTGCCCTCAACTCCCGCCTCGTCTACGCCACGCTGAGCGGGTGGGGGTTCGGCAACAGCTTCTCCGACTGGCCCGGCAACGAGCGCAACTCCCAGGGTATGTCCGGCTTCACCGCGATGACGAGCGGACAAGACGCAGAGCCCGCCGACATGCTCTTCACCCCGGTAGACAGCTACTCGGCGGCCCTCGCAGTCATCTCGATCCAAGCGGCGCTGATGGCGCGCGAGCGGACGGGTGAGGGGCAGCAGGTAGACATCGCGCTGGTGGAAGGCGGAACAGCAATCCTGAACGGCGCTGTCCCCGGATACTTTCGCGAGAAGAGCTTCCGCCGCCGCGGGTGGCCCAGCATCGGCAATCTGAAGTGTAAGGACGGCAAGTACATCAGCAACGCCGCCGCCTACCAGAACCACTTCTGGGCGCCGTTCTGCGACGCCGTCGGCCTCCCCGAGATGCGGGAGAACCGGCCGGAACGGGACGAGGCGGCAATCAGGAAGGTGAGGGAGCACATGCTCACCAAGACGCGCGACGAGTGGATGGCCATCATCCCGAGGGAGATCGCCGTCGTGCCTGTACTCGAGTTCGACGAAGTGCTGGAGGGACAGTACGCCCGCGAGCGGGGGATGGTCTGGGAGATCGACCATCCGACGGAGGGGAAGGTGCGCCAGCTGGCGTCGCCGTTCCACCTTTCAGGTACGCCGACAGCGTTCCGCAACTTCGCGCCGCTTCTGGGCGAGCAGACCGCCGAAGTCCTGCGCGGGATTGGATACAGCGACGCCGACGTGGAGCGTCTGGACGCGGATGGCGTGGTGCGCGTCAACCGTTGGGAAGCAGCTCCGGTTGAGCGATAGGAGGACTGGGGACATGGCCACCACGATTGACGCGGATACCCACGTAGACGAGACGGAGGGGACTTGGGAGTACATGCTGCCGAGCGAGGCTGCCTATAAGCCGGTTGTCGGATACCCGAGCAATCCAGACCCCAAGCGAGTGACCCAGCGGTTCTGGGTGATTGACGACCTGCGCCAGCCGCGGTTGCACCGCGATGACAACCGGACGATGACGACGGTCGAGGCGCGGGAGCTGCTCGACGTGGGGGTTAGGCTGCGTGACATGGACTCGCTCAACGTTTACGCGCACGTGATGTACCCCACGCTCTTCCTCGTGCAGCCCACCACCAAGCCCGAGATCGACGTAGCGCTGAAGCGTGCGTACAACCGGTGGCTGGGCGACCGCTACGAGCAGTCGGAGGGCCGTCTCCGCTGGCTGTGCGTGCCCCCCTTGATGAACATGGACGAGACCATCAATGAGATGCGCTGGGCCAAGGACCATGGCGCCGTGGGGGTGTTCAAGAAGGGCAACCGGGAAGCCGACAAGGGACTGACCGACGAGTACTTCGGGCCCCTCTGGAAGGAGGCCAACGACCTCGAGATGCCGGTGTGCATACACATCGGGAGCGGTATCCCGAACACGAGGGAGAACCGGACGGAGAACGATGCGCGGGGGCCCCGTGTGCCTTTCGCCTCGCTGCCGGACGCGTTCGCCACGTTGGTCATGCACAAGATGCCCCTCAGGTACCCCAACATCCGGTGGGGATTCATCGAGGCGGCCTCCGGCTGGATCCCACACGAGCTGCATCAGATCAAGCGCCGGCTCGATCACCCAGGCTCGGGGGGCCCGTCCTCGACGCAGCTCAGCCCCGCGGACCTCCCGGATGGCTTCGACACGCTGCACGATACGCTGCGGGAATGGAACATCTTCGTGACCTGCCTCGTGGACGAGGACCTGCCCTACATCCTGAAGTTCGCGGGTGAGGACAACCTGGTCGCGGGTTCCGACTACACGCATGCGGACCAGTCGCAGGAGCGCAATTTCCAGGAGGCGCTCCAGTCCAGGGCTGACGCCGGCGAGATTCCGCAGTCCGCCGTTGACAAGATGCTCTACGACAACCCGAAGCGGCTCTATGGGCTGTAGGTGGTCATCCAAGTAGAGGGAGGCTCGCTGCCCATCCACGTCGGCCCAACCGCGACGGGCGCCAGATCAGCAGGCGTCGCTCTTTGGAGGAACTATGCGGCCCGTTCTCGAAGGACTTCGAGTTATCGACCTGACCACAGGCATCGCGGGGCCAGGCACTGCTGTGTACCTCGCGGACCAGGGCGCGGAAGTCATTCGGATTGAACAGCCGCCCGGCAACGCGACCGCCGACCCAGCGGCGGACGGTGGCGCCGGCTTCGTGGTGCAGAACCGCAACAAGCGGAGCTTGACGCTCAATCTGGCATCTCCCGAGGGCAAAGCAGTCTTCGATAAGTTGGTCGAGCGGTCGGACGTGCTTGTCTCGAATATGCGGCTTGCCGCAGCAACCAAGCTTGGTGTCGACTACCCAGCAGTTCGAGAGATGAACCCCCGGTTGGTGTACGCTTCGATCTCGGCATACGGTTCAAAGGGGCCCTACGCTGCGAAAGCCGGATACGACCGGCTTACCCAAGGCTTCTCCGGCGCCCAGTACCGCAGGTGGGAAAACGGCACGCCGGTCAGCACCGGGATCTTCCTCTCCGACCCCGCAATCCCGATGCTGTTGGGCTATGGGATAGCACTCGCCCTCCTGCAACGGGAAAGGACTGGGGAAGGGCAGCTCGTGGAAACTTCGCTTCTTCACGCTGCCATCGCCATGCAGATGACCAACCTGGTCAAGTTCGAGAACTCTTCGGAGCCTCTTCGAGACCTCGATATGCCAACCTACGGCATCTACCGCTGCGCCGATGCTACCTACATCAACGTGACCGCACTCCGGCCTCCGCAGTTCCGGCGGCTCTGCGCCGTCCTAGACCTAGAGCACCTCATGGACGACCCGCGAGCGAAGGACCCCACTGGCTCCCGGGATTTCCGGCACGAGATCTATCCGATCGTCGAAGCGGTGTTCGAGACGAAACCCGCAACCGAGTGGCTGAAATTGCTCGACGACGCCGATGTGCCGGCGGCGCCCGTGCTCGAGCGGAACCAAGTGTTCTACGAACCTCAGATGGTCGAGAACAGCATGTTCGTTCGAGTCGAGCACCCGACAGCTGGTCCGGTGCTGTCCTTTGCACCGCCTTTCACGTTGTCCGGAGCGGACGCCGTGACGCACCAGGCGCCGCCCCTGCTGGGCGAGCACACCGTCGAGGTGCTGGAAGAGCTCGGATACGGCCCTAGTGAGATAGAGGACCTGCGGGCCAAGAACGTCGTTTAGTGATCCTCAGACGGCTGGTTGGGTCTCCTCAACCAGTGCTCCGAAAGTAGGTGCGTCCGATGGCAACGGTCCACTATGAGAAGCGTGAGCGCGTGGTCCTCTTGACCATGGAGGGCGACAACGACCTGAACCTCGGCATGGTCGGCGCCGAGATACACGAGCTCTTGGCTGACTATGCCAATGACGACGAACTTCGCTGCTGCATCGTGACGGGTTCGGGAGAGCGTGCCTTCTCCGCGGGCGCGAACCTCAAGAATGCACCGGAGGGCCGCGTCGGCGGGGTGAGGTCCGTTTGGGACCCATCGACGCTCACACTGATCAACGGGCTCGAGATCCGGAAACCCATCATCGCCGCCGTCAACGGGTTTGCCATCGGCGCTGGCTGCATGCTTGCCCTTGCATGTGACATTCGCATAGCGTCGGAGAACGCTGAGTTTGGGATCCCCGAGATCAAGCTGGGGTTCCCGTCCGGGATGGGCGCCCCACAGCGGTTGCCCCGTCTCATCCCCTTCGGTGCGGCCCTCGAGATGCTGCTCACTGGAGACCGAATCAAGGCGGACCAGGCCCTGCAGTGGGGCCTCGTCAACCGTGTCGTGCCCCAGGAGGAGCTCTTGGACGCGGCGTTCGACCTCGCCAACCGTATCGCGGCCAACCCTCCTCTGGCCGTGCGGGGCATGAAGGAGATCGCCTACAGGTCCCGCGAGATGTCCTTTGCCGACGGCATCAGGATGTCGGAGCTCCTAGGGTTCATCGGCAGGAATACGGAGGACGCTAAGGAGGGACTGCACGCATTCGCCGAGAAGCGGCCACCCGATTTCCAGGGGCGATAAGCGGGGCGCCGGCCAGTTGAATCCGTACGGAGGTGTTCGGTGTCGACGGACATGGAGTTGTCACTGCACGAGGCGGCAGTGTCCTCAGGCGTGACCATCGCTGACCGGCGCGAACCGGTGAGCAAGCACGTCCAGGCTGGCGTCAGGTTGCACTACCTGGACTGGGGCAACGAGGGTAAACCGTGGATGCTCTGCGTGCACGGGAGTGCGCAGAACGCTCACATGTGGGACTTCACCGCCCTTGCCTTCTGCGACCGCTACCACATCGTCGCGGTCGACCAGCGTGGACACGGCGATAGCGACTGGGCCCCGAATGGTGAGTACGACCGGACCTCGTACGTGAGCGACGTTGGCCAGGTCGTCGACAACCTAGGCATGGACAAGCTGGTGCTGATGGGCCTGTCCCTGGGCGGCAGCAACGCCGTTGCCTACGCGGCGGCGAACCCGGAACGCCTACGCGCGCTTGTCGTCGTGGACGTGGGCCCGGAGTCCTCTGGTGCCGGAGAGCGGGCTGTCAGTGCCTTCATGACTCAGACGGACGTGCTGGACACCTACGAAGAGTTCGTGCAGCGAGTCATCGAGTACAGTCCCTTCCGGCCCGAATGGCAGGTACGGAGCAGCCTGCGCCACAGCGTCCGGCAGCTGCTGGATGGGCGGTGGACGTGGAAGTACGATCCCGCGCTTCGCGACCCGGCCCGTCGTGCTCAGAGGCAGGCCGCCCGCCCGGAGTCCGCCTCACGGTGGGAGCTCTGGGAGCGGGTCGCATGCCCAACGCTCATCGTGCGCGGCGAGAAGAGCGACATGCTCAGCCGCGATGTCGCGGACCGCATGGTGGAGCGCAACTTCAACAGTCGCCTCGTCGAGGTCCCGAACGCAGGGCATCGTGTGCCGGGAGACAACCCCGCCGCCTTTGAGGCAGCGCTGCGAGATTTCCTGAACGAGCTCGGCGCCTAGCCCGCGGACGTCGAAGTCGGCTGCTGGCCCCGCTGGGCTATCGGTCGAGCGCCAGGAACCGGTAGACCCCGAGCCATTGCTCGAAGCTCAGCTCGCCAGGCGGCGCGTCCAGCGGGAATCGAAGGTCCTGGGCAAGCCGGCGCGCCTGCCTGGGCGTGACGATGCTACGGAGTGACGCCCGCACCGTGCGTGCGGTGCCCACTTGGCTCTCGACGAACCGCAGGTAGCTGTTCCCCTCTGCTTCCCGGAGTAGGGGCCTATCACGGCGCATCAGCCAGAGCAGTACCGCGTCGACACGAGGCACTGGCTCGAAGTCGGTCCTCCGGAGACGCCGCAGAATCTCCGCGTGCCACCAAGGCTTCAGCGACAGGATAGCCATCAAGAACACATGGCAGTTGACCGCGACTGAGCCCGAGGCGGAGGCGCTTGGCGAGATGCTGGGCACATGCGCGCCCTCGCAGACCCTCACCGTCGTTCAAGCCGGCCCAATCGAAACTGCTGAACCGACGCCGACAGAGACTGGCGGTACGCCGTCAACCTCTCCAACTCCGGCATCGACATACGAGTCCCGCGATGACGCCGAGACGGCGGACGAGCCTCGTGTTCAAGGCAGCAGCGGATCGGGGCGCGGCTTCCCAGCGACCAAGGCGCCGAGCGCCCGCGATGGCGACGGCGATGGCGTCGTGTGTGAACGGTAATCGGTTCTTCGGCTGCTTCGGTTGGACCCTCACTCCGATGGGACCTGTTTCCTTCCACCGTTGAAGCGGTTTGCTTCCACTGAAGAGCGGGGTTCCTCCCACGGTTCATACCACAGCAAATGTGGGATGGCCGGAGAACTGATAGGCCATCCCCGGACACCATGGCGCCACGGCTCATGGGGGAATTACAGGCAACAAAGAGCTAAACGGGACTTGATAGGATCGGCTGAGATGGTATGAGACAGGGGCAAGTGGCGGAGAGAGTGGGATTCGAACCCACGGTAGAGGTCGCCCCCTACAACGGTTTTCGAGACCGCCGCCTTCGTCCGCTCAGCCATCTCTCCGTGTGTGCGCTGAAGCCTGTTGCAATCGGGCTGTGCCGCCGCGCTGCGCAGTCGCGGGGACCCGCTCCGGCTGACTTCCGATAGAAAGATTGTACGGATCACACGAGCGCTCGGCAAACTGCCGCTAGCGGCGCGACGGTCTCGACGCCCCTCCGGATTCGAAGTGTTCCTATGCTGAGGCGCGAGACGCCCATGCTCGGAGGCGCTTCCCGTGGAAGAGCTTGCCCGTGACGTCGGCAGGCCCCGTGACGATGGCGAGCGCCCCCTCCGCCGAC
The DNA here is from genome assembly GCA_965220205.1 of Dehalococcoidia bacterium. GTDB lineage: Bacteria > Chloroflexota > Dehalococcoidia > Lucifugimonadales > Australimonadaceae. Next base: position 412,376 of record OZ244812.1, read on the forward strand.
CACCGCGGGTCGCCGGGGCCTTCGGGCGCCATGTCGGTCTTCACCCATCCCGGCGACAAGGCGTTGACCGCGACCTTGCCCCGCAGTTCGCCGGCGGTGGCGATGGTCAGGGCGTGGAGGGCGGCCTTCGATACGCCGTACGCGCTCCGGACGTTTGGCCCTAGGATTCCCGCCGTGGACCCAACGTTGACGACCCTGGGGTCGCTCGACCGGAGCAGCAGCGGCAGCAGGCGTTTGGTGCAGAAGTAAGCGCCAGCGACGTTGACCCGCAGCGCCGACAGGAAGTGCTCGTCTAGTCCTGTCGTGAGGTCGGGCTCCGTGCCGTATAGGACCCCGGCGTTGTTCACGAGGATGTCGACTGTTCCCCACTCGCGTTCGGCCCACGCGGCGACGAGGTCGACGTCCGCCGCGACGGAAACGTCGGCGGAAAGAGACGCTAGCTCGGGGAGCTGCGCCTGCGCCGCGGCGAGCTTTGCGGGGTCTCGCGAAACCGCCAGGACGCGAGCGCCCTCCGCGAGAAACAACCGGCTGATCTCGTAGCCGATGCCGCGGCTGCCGCCAGTCACGACGACGCGGCGTCCATTCAGTTGTCCGTTCACTCTGCTGTCCAATCGGTTGTAGTGCGTCGCTCTGGTATGAGCGGGGTCATTGAACAACGCGACACGTCCGTCGGCAATACTTCTCCGGCCAGCTGCTTGTTGGGGTGACGCAGCCGGGGACGGATGTCGGTCAGGGAGTGTATAGAGGACTACGTCCACAACGAATCGGCGCCGCCGCGTGGGTTGCCTGGCCGTCTCCCTTGGGGAGCCTGTGAGCTTGACACCCCGTTCGGCCCTCACTTACCATCAGCTGGACGTGCTCACTGCGATGGATTTATAGAACGGTGGACCCGATAGCGTCGCGCTTGCGCGGTCGCATGCGGCCACCGTTCTTCTTTTGAGTGTCGAGAGCACGCGGCGCTCGCTGGCGGTTCCCGGATGGGGACACGTCACCCGGCGGGCCAGCGTTGTGATGGAAGGTTGGACAGCCATTCTGATGGCCGGGGGCAAGGGGACGCGGATGCGCTCCTCGAAGCCCAAGGCGCTCCACTGCGTCGCGGGTGTGCCGATAGTGCGGTACGCCGTCAGCGCGGCCGCTGAGGCGGCCATAGCGTCGGCTGTCATCGTTGTTTCCCCCACGAACCGAGACGCGATCGCCGAAGAACTCGGCGATGAGGTCGGGTATGCCGAGCAGCCGGTCCCGTTAGGCACGGGAAGCGCGCTGGCCGTTGCCCTTGAGCGCGTGCCCTTCGGCATTCGTCACGCGGTCGTGATGAACACAGACCTCCCGCTCGTGACCGGGCGCTCGGTAGCGGCGCTGGTCGAGCGTCATGTGTCGCGCGGGGCGGCGATGACGCTGCTGAGCGCGATGTTGCCGGCGACGGAGTGCGGGGCCGAGATGGGGCGCCTGCACCGGGGCGCCCGCGGGAAGCTCGTGGCGGTGATCGAGGCTGCGGAATCGAAGCTCTCGCCGCCCGCCGCGTTCGAGGCAAACGTTGGCGTCTACGCGTTCGATTTGACCTGGGTGCGCGGGGCGGCCGCGGAGCTCCCGCTGCACGAGACTGGCGAGCAGTACATCACCGACCTCGTCGCGATGGCGGTGGCGGACGGCCAGCGTGTGGAGACAGTCCCCGTGTCCTCGCAGGGAGAGCACCTGGGCGTGAACACGCGCGCGGAGCTTGCGGGCGCCGAGCGAGCGATGCAGTGGCGGCTGCGCGAGGCGGCCATGCTCGCGGGCGTCACGATGGACGATCCGTCGACGGTGTATCTCGACGCGGCTGTGGTGTTCGAGCCCGACGCGGTGGTCCACGCGAATACGTCCATCCGCGGACGATCTTTCATCCGCGCCAACGCCAGCATCGGGCCGAACGCACGGCTCCGCGATGCGGTCGTGGGAGAGGGCGCGGTCGTTGACGCGGCGGTGGTCGAAGGGACGACGCTCGCGACGGGCGCGCACGTCGGCCCGTTTTCCCACGTCCGTACTGGGTCGTTCCTCGACGAAGGCGCCTACGTCGGCACGCACGTCGAGGTCAAGGCGAGCCGGTTGGGGCGCGGCTCTCACGTTGGGCACTTCAGCTACGTAGGCGACGCGGTCGTGGGCGCCGACGTGAACGTGGGCGCCGGAACCGTGACCTGTAACTACGACGGAGTGACGAAGCACGTGACAGAGATCGAAGAGGCAGCCTTCATCGGAAGCGACACTCTGCTAGTCGCTCCGGTCCGGATCGGGGCGCGGGCCGTGACGGGCGCAGGGTCGGTGGTGACACGCGACGTGGCCCCGGGCGAGCGCGTGGCGGGCGTACCCGCGCGGCGCATGGAAGGGCGGAAACGGCGCGCGGCCGCGATTGGAAGCGAGGGGGGGCAAACCCTTGGATAGCGGTAGTACGGCGATAGCGATACTAATACTCGGCTCAGTGGCGACGTTCCTGGTAGTGCAGGGGGCCGACGCCGCCATGCCGCTGCTCAGGAGGAGCGCTGTCCGGGAGAAGCTGAGCGACCGGGGCCTCAGGGAGGCCTCCGTTCGGCGCCTGCGCACCTCTCGGAGCGCTTACGAAGAGACGATCCACCTCCTCTCGCTGGCGAGCTCAGCCGGCGTTCCTGCGCTGATGGCCGTGTTGCTTCTCCGCGAGACCGAGCTCTCACTGCTGGCGATTGGACTGGCGGCCGCGTCGTGGATCGCGCTCGTACTCATGGGTTCGTTGTCAGCGTACCTCGTGAGGAGGCTGAGAACGGATCGGCTCATCGCATGCGCGACGGCGTTCCAGCTGATCCTATGGCCGTTGATGCCCCTTCGTGCGCTGACGGGATGGCGGAAGCCTGGGCCTGCTCAGGCGGATGCGAACGGTTTGGGCAATGGGACGGAGGCCGAGCCGGAGGCCGAGGTGCAGTTGGAGGAGATCGCCGACGAGCCGTTGGAGCGCCACGAGCGACAGATGATCCACGCGATCCTGCACTTGGACGAGACCCCGGTGCGCGAGCTGATGGTGCCGAGGGTCGACGTGGTCAGCCTGGACTTGAGCACGCCGCTCGAACAGGCAGTGCCGCGCGTTCTGGAGAGCGGGCACTCCCGCATGCCTGTGTACGAGGGCAACCCGGATAACATCGTCGGCATCCTGTACAGCCGCGACCTGCTGGCGGCGTCGCTCCGGAACAGCGGGGACGAGCCCTTGCTGCTACAGGACCTCGTGCGCCAACCGTTCTTCGTGCCGGAGAGCAAGCGAGTGGACGAGATGCTGTCGGAGTTCCAAGAGCGGCGCGTGCACTTGGCGGTGGTGGTTGACGAGTACGGAGGAGTGGCGGGGATCGTAACGATCGAAGACCTGCTCGAGGAGATCGTTGGCGAGATTGAGGACGAGTTCGATGTGGACGAGCCGGAGATAGTGCGGGGCAGCGCCGACGAGGCGGTCGTCGATGCGCGGATACCGGTGGACCGGTTCAACGATGAGTTCGGTGTGAACATCAACTCGGAGGGATTTGACACGCTGGGGGGGTTCCTCTTCAGCCGGCTGGGTCGCATCCCGAGCGCGGGAGACGTGGTCGTGGAGGACCGGTTGCGGCTGCAGGTAATCAACACGGCGGGACGACGTATCAAGAAGGTGCAGGTGGCGCCTGTCCCGACGTCGGCGTCCAGCGATCACGAGTAGGAGGCGCGGACGAGGAGGCGCGAACAGGGACGCAAACTAGGCTCAGACAGACGACGCTGCGACGCTCCCATCGAGGACTGACCCGCAGCCGATGGCTCATCTTCGAAGATCGGGAAACGACAACCAAGGACGGCGGACAAGAGAGGCCCCACACTCGTGAGGCCCTCTCGCGTTAGGCCGGGATTGTGGGGGCGCTGCGCTACTGGGCTAGGGGCTTGTCGCCGGAGACGAGCGCGTCGCTCGCCTGCCGCCCCTGTCGCCGGTGGCGAGGACGCTGTAGAAGCCAGAGCCCAGGCCGTGGTGCGTCAGCTCAACCATGGCCATGCCGGTGGCGTCAGCGGTCCGGAGCCCCAAGCCGTCGTCCCGGCGTCTGCCGCGGAGACGAGACCGAGAGAACGCCTTCGCCCATCCGCCTAAGCATGTGAAGGTAGGCGACAATCGTCAATGCGACGTTGGGCTCGAACGTTAGTGTTGCTCAACTGCCCCGCAACCCTAGCTAGCCTTCTCCGAAGATCAAGAGCCAACAGCCAATGGATGCAGACAGAGAGAGGGCCCCACACTGGTGGGGCCCTCTCTCGTTAGGCCGGGATTATGGGAGCCCTGCGCTACTGGGCTAGGGGCTTGTCGCCGGAGACGAGCGCGTCGCTCGCCTTGCCGCCACCGGTGCCGGTGGCGAGGACGCTGTAGAAGCCAGACCCCAAGCCGTCGTGCGTCAGCTCAACCTTGGCCATGCCGGTGGAGTCAGCGGTCCCGGAGCCCCAAGCCGTCGTCCCACCGTCTCCGCCGGAAACGAGACTGAGGGAGACTTCCTCGCCGCCCGCCCAGCCCGTGAGGTAGGCGACAATCGTCAATGCGACGTCGGGCTCAACGTAGCTGCTGCTCAACCGGACGTTGCTGTGAGTGGACTCGCCATCAGCGCCGTCTCGTCCCGTGGCTCCGGTAGCGCCGGCCTCGCCGGTAGCGCCGGTCGGGCCCCTACCGCCGGTCGGGCCCCTAGCGCCGGCGTCTCCATCAGCGCCAGCGGCGCCAGCGGAACCATCGTTGCCTGCCGGACCACGTAGGCCCGCTGTGCCTTGGGGCCCTTGTTCGCCCGCCGGGCCTGCCGCGCCTGGGGGACCCTGCTGGCCATCGGCGCCTGGCGCGCCGTCTGCGCCAGAGCAGGCAGCTGCGAGCAGAGACACCACTGTCAAAAGCAGGATTAGGGCTATGCGTTGGGTCGTGAAGAAGCGGTTCATCGAACTCCCTTTCCGGATGTCGTAGTCGATAGCCGAACTAGCGCGGCCTGCTCGGGGTCTTAAGTTGCCCGGAAGCAGACTAGTATCGCTCGCATGGGAACTTGCCGCATGATAGAGAGCGGTCTGAGAGAGTGTCAAGGGCTTTTTGTGTTGGAGAGCCGCAGTTTTGGATGACGCGGCGACGCGATGGACGGGCGCAGTGTGTTCTGGGGGCGGCCTCCGGTATACTGGATTCTGGCATACCCCCGTAGCTCAGTGGATAGAGCACCGGCCTCCGGAGCCGGGGGCGGGAGTTCGAGTCTCCCCGGGGGTGCCAGCTTCAGCCGCAGCGATGGCCGGGCTAGTGATCCTGGGCTGACGGCGAGCCGCCCGTGTGGCTGTTGGGCCTTGGCTCAACCCCCTCGGCGCCGTGGCTTCTACCCGCCCTTCGACGTTTTAGGCAACCGAACGGCCTGGGCGCTATGTCGAGTCCGGGGGGCTGGGCAAGCCACGTTGCCCTCACGATACCAGCAGAGTCAATGTCGCCGGTTGTGGTCGTCTCCTTCACCGAGGCTCATTGCGACGCTAGGGCGCGTGTGCTATGCAACGCGGCATGGCGAGTGCGATGGGCCGCGAGGAGTTCAAACCGAGGGTCGCGGAGTTCTTCGCGGGCGTGGGCCTCGTGCGCATGGCGTTGGAGGAGGCGGGGTTCCGCGTGATCTTCGCCAATGACGTCAGCGCACGGAAGCAGGAGATGTACGAGCTGAACTTCGGGGGCGACGATTTCGTGCTCGCAGACATCCGAGCAGTGCGCGGAGCGGATGTCCCCGACATCGAGGCGGCGACCGCGTCGTTTCCCTGCACGGACCTCTCGCTCGCGGGCGGCAGGGCCGGACTGCGAGGGAGCGAGTCCGGCTTGCTGGCGGAGTTCCTGCGTGTGCTGGAGGAGATGGGGGAGCGCAGGCCGGCTGCGGTGCTCCTCGAGAACGTCTCGGGATTCGCGACGTCCAACGGCGGAGCCGACCTTTCGGCCACGCTCGAGGCGCTGAACGAGCTGGGCTACTACTGCGACGTCGCGGCCCTGGACGCTCGCCGCTTCGTTCCGCAGAGCCGCCCCCGCCTGTTCGTGATAGCCGGCCTCGACCCCCCGGCCGCCGCTCTTGGTACGCGCGCGGAAGCTCCGGGATTGCGTCCGGCGTGGGCGTCCCGGCTGCTGGCGTCCAACGGTCATTTGCGGACGTTCTCGTTGCCCGTTCCCCCGCTGCCGGAGCGCGCGGCCGATACGCTCGACGACGTCGTCGAGGCGGTCGCTCCTACCGACGGATCGTGGTGGAGCGAGGAGCGGACGGCAGCTTTCGTTTCGAGCCTGAGCCGAATCAACATCGACCGCGCCGCTATGCTGCGAGGGTCTCCCGGGCTGGCCCATGCGACCGCCTACCGCCGAACGCGAGCGGGCAAGGCGGTGTGGGAGATACGGGGCGACAACATCAGCGGGTGTCTGCGGACCACGCGCGGGGGTTCGAGCAAGCAGGCGCTGGTCGAGGGGGGAGGCGGCGACCTCCGCGTCCGGTGGATGACGGCGCGAGAGTACGCGCGCCTGCAGGGAGCGCCAGAGTTCGAGTGGGGGGCGGCGTCCGACCTGCAAGCGCGGTTCGCACTGGGCGACGCTGTGTGCGTCCCAGCGGTGGCCTGGCTCGCCAGACACTTCCTGATGGTCCTGGCCGGCAAGCCCGCGCACGCCAACGGGCCGGCGACTCGGCACGAGGTCGTTCCGGCCTATGCGCACTAGGGGTTCGGACGAGGCGGAGGCAATGAGGACGTGAGCGCCGATACGGTCTCTCCGGCTGAGCGGAGCAGGATCATGCGGCTGGTGCGCTCCGAGAACACCCGTCCGGAGAGGCGGGTCCGGCGGGAGCTGCACGCGGCGGGGTTCCGGTTCCGGCTCCACGATAGGCGCCTCGCGGGGAAGCCGGACCTGGTGCTTCGGAGGTACAGAACGGCAGTGTTCGTCCACGGGTGCCTGTGGCACTGGCACGGTTGCCGACGCTCGCGCATGCCCTCGACCAACGTTGCGTACTGGGAGCGGAAGATAGGCCGCACCGTCGAGCGGGACGCACGGAACGCGGCGAGCCTCGCCGCCGCGGGCTGGACGGTCGAGGTCGTTTGGGAGTGTCAACTGGCCGAGTCGACGAAGCGGCTCATCGACCGACTCTCCCGAGAGCGGAGCGCCTCGGCGCAAGCCGCCGCCGGCCGGAGCGCTGCGCCTCCCCGCTAGGGATCCTCTGAACAACGCGTTGATGCTCTCAGCAGGCCCCCTCCTCAATCCTCCCCCGCAGACAGACGGGGGAGGAGGAGTATGAGGATTCCCCGCTAGATGCCGTAGAGCCGCTTCGGATTGTCCTCGAGTATCTTGCGCTTGGCGGTCTCGCTGATGTCGGTGCGGCGGCGGAAGACTTCGATGGCGTCGACTTCGCTGCCGGGATCGAAGTGGCCGTAGTCGGTGCCGATGACGAGACTGTCCTCGCCGGTATAGCGGAGGATGTAGGGCAGATCGTCGTCGGTCTGGCAGGTGACGTAGATCCGGTGGCGCTTGAAGAGGTCGGCGGCAAGGACGGAGCCGGACGCCTCGGCGCGTCTCGCCGCGTCCTGCAGTATCCACGGCGCCCAGGCCGCGCTGGCCTCGATGAAGCCCCATCGGAGATCGGGGAACCGGTCCGGGACTTGGCTCGACATGTAGATGTGGCACGCGATCGCCGTCACGGCTCGGAAGGTGGCGAAGCCGGTCGCCGGGTTCGGGGTCGAGCGGAACACGTCGCACATCCCCCGGTTCCCGTTGGCGATGTGGACGGCGATGGCCATGTCGAGACGGCTGGCCTCTTCATAGATAGGGTAGAAGTAGGGATCGACGAGGAGCCGTTCTCCCTCGATGGGCCGCAGGCAGACGGCCACGGACCCGTTTTCCTTGGCCTCCCGCATCTGCGCTATAGCGTCGTCGAGGCTCTGAATGGGCACGACGCATGACCAGCGGAAGCGCCCGTTGCCCTGCTTCCAGATGTCGGCGAGCCAGCGGTTCCAGCTCTTGCAGACAGCCACCTCGGTCTCCACGCGGTCGGCAATTGCTTCGATGAACAGGGTGTTGTGGAGCACCTGGACGTCGATGCCCAGCTGGTCCATGTGCCGGATGCGGGCCTCGAGGTCGGCCATCTCTCGCGCTTCTTCGGGCACTGCCGTGTTTCGGCCCCTCGGCAGCGGGCGATGCCGGCTGTCGCCGCGGACCAGGTTGGCGCGCCGCCGCGGCAGCTCGTCGATCACCCAGTGCAGCGTGCCCGGCTCGTCGTCCGGGGCGGCGAGCACCGGACGGGCCCCCTCGTCAGCCGGGTCCATGAACTCCCACGAGCGTTCGGTCTCGATGACGTGAGCATCAGCGTCTATGACTGGCATGGCGTCCCCCTTCTCCAGTGGCGCGTCCACCCTATGTTACTCGTAGAGGCAACCCTTGTGTGAGGGTCGGATACATTGGTCAGCGTTCCGTCCGCAAGGGTGGTCTGCCTAGCACTGCATTGTCGAGGTGATACGGCGGCAAGGGCGGGAATGGACCGGAATGGCGCGTGGCGCCCGCTCGTAGATCGCACGGGTTTACGAGTGGGGGGTGGGAGATAGTTCTTCCAAACGGTCTCATTTGGTCTCATTTGGCGCCATTTCTCCTCTGGGGCCGGGGCGGAGTTGGGCCGTTGGGGGTAGTGTAGAGGGGCGAGGGGGCGACTGGGCAACGAGCAGTTTGTGATGGGGCGTGGCGGGCGTCGCTTGAGACAAATGCGGCCTCCACCTCAATCCTCCCCCGCGGGAGGAGGTTAGAGGGCGGTCGTTAGAGGCGAGAATTGGATCGGAATGGCGCGGGGCGCTCACTCGTAGATTGCATGGGTTTACGAGTGGGGGCAAATTTTTCTCTATATCATTTTGTATCATTCTGTAGCATTTGCCCTCTGGGGCGGGGCCGGAGGCTGGCGGCGAGGCAGGCGCCTGAGTTGGGCCGTGGGGATAGGGTAGGGGCGCGGGGACGATTGGGCAACGGGCAGTTGTCATGAAGGCGCCGAAGGCGCTCCCGTGTGGGAGGAGCCTCGCGCGGCGACACGTAGCAGATTGTCCGACCTCCACGCTATGCTAGGCTCGGCGCTTCCTTCGCGCGGGAATCTCTCATGTGGGGCTACGCCCTACACCACAACCGACGAAAATTGGGGCGGGGCCTGGCCCCTCTCTAACTCTCCCCCGCAGGCAAACGGGGGAGAGGACTTTCGAAGCAATGTACGCAGCGAGGGAGCACAGGCGCCGGGCGAAGGAGCAGCCAACTATGACGTCCCCGAACGAGTTTCGACTCCCCACGAACGTGCGACCGGAGCGCTACGAGCTCACGCTCACGCCGGACCTCGACGATTTCACCTTCGAGGGCGTTGAGGCGGTCTCGCTGGACATCGTGGAGGCCACGAAGACCCTCGTGCTGAACGCCGCGGAGCTGACGGTGCACGAAGCGTCGGTCACGCTCGCCGACGGCGCGTCTATCGAAGCGAGCGTCGAGATCGACGAGGAGACGGAGCGCGCGACGGTGACGCTGGCGCGGGAGGCGCCCTTGGGCGCCGCGACGCTGCATCTGCGTTTCAGCGGCTTTCTCAACGACCAGATGCGCGGCTTCTACCGGAGCACCTACGCCGCCCCGGACGGAAGCACGCGCCGGATGGCCACGACGCAGTTCGAGGCGACGGACGCGCGCCGGGCTTTCCCGTGCTGGGACGAGCCCGCCGTCAAGGCGGTGTTCGACGTAACGTTGGTCGTCCCGGGCGGCCTCGACGCCGTCTCGAACATGCCGAAGGCGTCGGACGAACCCCTTGCGGACGGCAAGCGGACGGTCCGGTTCGAGCCGACGCCGGTGATGTCGACGTACCTGCTGGTGTTCATCGTGGGAGATCTGGCGCGAGTGGAGGCGACGGCGTCCAACGGCACGGTGGTGGGGGTCTGGACCACGCGCGGCAAGGAGGAGCAAGGGCGGTTCGCGGTGGAGAACAGCGTCCGCATCCTCGACTACATGAACGAGTATTTCGGGATCGACTACCCATTGCCCAAGATGGACCATATCGCCGTCCCCGACTTTGCCGCGGGCGCCATGGAAAACTGGGGAGCGATCACGTACCGGGAGACGGCCCTGCTGTTCGACCCCGGGAACTCGGCGGCTCAGGCGCGCCAACGCATCCTCGAGGTCGTCGCTCACGAGATGGCGCACATGTGGTTCGGCGACCTCGTGACGATGGAGTGGTGGGACGACCTGTGGCTCAACGAGAGCTTTGCGTCGTGGATGGGCGACAAGGCGGTCGACCACCTCTACCCTGAGTGGCAGATGTGGACCCAATTCGTGTCGCAGGACACGAATACGGCGCTTGGTCTGGACGGTCTGCGGAGCTCGCACCCGATCGAGGCCACGGTGAACGACCCGGCGGAGATCCGGGAGCTGTTCGATGCGATCAGCTACAGCAAGGGCGGAGCCGTGCTGCGGATGCTCGAGGACTTCCTGGGCCCGGAGACGTTCCGCAGCGGACTGCACGACTACCTCGCGGCGAACGCGTACGGCAACGCGAGGACCGAGCACCTGTGGATGGCGATGGCGGGCGCGTCGGGCAAGCCCGTGACGGCGATCATGGACACGTGGGTCAAGCAGATGGGCTACCCCGTGATCAACGTCGAGGTCACGCGAGCCGATTCGGGGGTCGTCGTGGATATGGAGCAGCGCCGCTTCCTCTACGACCATCTCCTCGACGGGGCGCCCGACGGCACGGTGTGGCAAGCGCCGGTGAGTGTGAGTCAACGGGGCTCGACCCAACCGCAATCGTTGCTCATGGGCGAGCCGTCGGCGTCCGTGACGCTCGCCCGCGACGGCGAGGGCGGATGGGTGAAGGCGAACGCAGGGCAGACGGGCTTCTACCGCGTGAGCTACGCCGCTGATGAGTGGGACCGCCTGCGCGAAGCCGTCTCGACGCTGGAGCTGTCGGCGCCGGACCGGGTCGGTCTGCAGAACGACGCCTACGCGCTGATGCGCGCCGGACATCTCCCGGCGACGGTTTTCCTGTCGTTTGTCGGCGCCTACGTCAACGAGACGGAGGCGCCCGTGTGGGGCGACCTCGCGGCGAACCTCAGGGGACTCGATGGGCTTCTGCTGGACGCTCCCTACGTGGACCGCTATCGCGATTTCGCACGAGGGCTGTTCGCGAAGGTCGCGGCCACGGTGGGCTGGGACGCGGGCCCCGGCGAGCAGCACCTCGACGCGATCCGGCGCGCGATCGTCATTGGCCAGTACGGCGCCTACGGCGACGAGGCCACGCTGGCGGAGGCGAAACGCCGCTTCGACGCTTTCCTCGACGACCCGGCTTCGCTGCACCCCGACCTCCGCGCCGTGGTGTTTGGGCTCGTGGCGCAACAGGGCGACCGCGCCGTCTACGACACGCTATGGCGGCTCGAAAAGGAGGCGACGCTCCACGAGGAGAAGGTGCGTATCCTAGGCGCCCTGACCCGCTTCCAGGACCGCGGACTGCTCCGCGACCTGCTGGACCGCGCGTTGGGCGACGAGGTGCGCTCGCAGGACGCGATGCCCGTCATCGTGCAGACCGCGAACAACAAGGACGGCCGCGACCTCGCATGGCAGTTCCTCCAGGACAACTGGGCCGAGCTCGACCGGCGCTACGGCAAGGGCGGGTTCGCCATCATGCGCATCGTGGGCATCAGCGGCGGCTTCACGTCGATGGACCGCCACAACGAGGTCGAGCGTTTCTTCGAGGAGCACCCGACGCCGTCGGCGGCCCGGACGATTCAGCAGTCGCTCGAGCGGATACGGCTCAACGCGAGGTGGCTGGACGTGAACCGCGAGCCCATCGGCGAGTGGCTGGCGGGGACACGGTAGCCGGGCAGCCGCTCGGCGACGATGCGCCGCGCCGCCGAGGCTGGGCTCTCCACGGCGTGGCTGAGCGTTGTTCGGCTGTCGCGCCTTTGCTATAGTCTGAGGACAGTCCGAGGCTGTCTCGTGTTGCGTCCGGCGTGGCCTAGGGAAACTCTAAACAAGTCGCTGATGCTCTCAGCAGAGCAGAGGTTCCCCCCCTCCTCAATCCTCCCCCGTCGGGGAGGAGGCCAGAACGGGGACCCTTCGACAAGCTCAGGGCGAACGGACGGGACGGAGCTGTTCAGAGGTTCCCTAGACGACCGCGCACGGGGCGGCGCCCCTGATTTCACGAGACCGATTTCATAAAGAAGGCAGGACAGCGCGCATGGTAGACCACGACGTACTGGTTGTGGGAGCAGGGCTCGCCGGAATGCGGGCCGCGGTGGCGGCCCACCGGGCCGGCGCCAACGTGGCGATGATGAGCAAAGTGCACCCCGTGCGCAGCCACTCGAACGCAGCGCAGGGCGGCATCAACGCGGCGCTCCGCGGCGAAGAGGACTCGGTCGACTCCCACGTCTATGACACGGTGAAGGGAAGCGACTACCTCGGCGATCAGGACGCGATCGAGTTCATGTGCAACGAGGCGCCTCAGGAGATCATCAACCTCGATCATATGGGCGTGATCTTCAACCGCGACGAGAACGGGCGCCTTGGCACCCGGGCCTTCGGCGGGGCGAGCTACGCCCGGACCTTCTTCGTCGCCGACATCACGGGGCAGGCGATCCTGCACGTGATGTACGAGCAGATCATGAAGGCGGGCATCCGCTCGTACGAGGAGTGGTTCGTCATCGACCTCATCGTCGAGGACGGCGAGTGCCGGGGCGTGCTTGCGCTCGAAATGCTGACGGGCAAACTCCAGGTCGTCACCGCGAAGGCGGTCGTCTTGGCGTCCGGAGGCAATGGTCGTGCCTTCGAGCCGTCCACGAACGCGCTGATCTGCACGGGCGACGGCATCGCGCAGGCGTACCGCGCGGGCGCGACGCTGCTGGACATGGAGATGGTGCAGTACCACCCGACGACGCTCGCGGGGAACGGCGTGCTCCTGACGGAGGCCGCGCGGGGCGAGGGCGCGTATCTGCTGAACTCCAACGGCGAACGGTTCATGGAGACGTACGCCCCGAAGATGAAGGAGCTGGCGTCACGCGACGTGGTGTCCCGCTCGGAGGCGACGGAGATCGAGAACGGGCGCGGTGTGGACGGGTGCGTTCTGCTCGACCTGCGCCACCTGGGCCGAGAGCTGATCACGACGAAGCTGAAGTACATCCACGAGGTCGCGTGGGACTTCGCGGGCGTCGACATGGTTGAGGCGCCGGTGCCTATCCGGCCGGGTCAGCACTACATCATGGGCGGCGTGAAGACGGACGCGCAAACGCGCACCTGGGACCCGAGCGGCGCCGACGCTTGGCGCGGCGTGAAGGGCTTGTTCGCGGCCGGGGAGACGGCGTGCGTTAGCGTCCACGGCGGCAACCGGTTGGGCGCGAACTCGTTGCTCGAGACGGTGGTGTTCGGCAGGGTGGCGGGCGAAGAGGCGACGGCATACGCCGGCGACACTCCCGATTTCACCTTGTCGCCGGCGCACCTGGCCGATGGCCACGCGCGCATCAAGGCGCTGTTCGATCGTCCCGACAGCGGAGACAAGACTTCGCAGCTCCGGCTCGCCTTGGGCGAGGCGTTGAATGAACACCTCGCGGTGTTCCGGACCGAGGAGGGGATGCAGCAGGCGCTGGAGACGGTCCGGCAGCTCAAGGAGCGCTATACGCGTCTCTCCGTGCCCCACAAGGGCAGCGTGTACAACACCGATCTGATCTTCCACCTCGAGCTTGGCAACATGCTGGACGGCGCCGAGACGATCTGCACGTCGGGCCTGTTGCGCAAGGAAAGCCGCGGGGCGCACTTCAGGCGCGACATGCCCGAGCGCAACGACGTCGAGTGGATGAAGCATACGACGGCAGCGCAGACGCCCGACGGGCCGCAGATGGGAACGCTCCCGGTCACGGTGACGCGGTGGGAACCCCAGCAGCGGGTCTACTAGGAGCGACTCATGGCGCCGCCACGCAACGCCGCCGACCCAACGGCTGCTAGGCCCACCAGGACGCGCGAGCGGCAAGGCCGGGCGCGACTCGCGGCGACGGCATTGTCGGGCGCGCTGATCGTGTTCGTCGGCGCTGCTTGCGACAGCGCGGCCCCGACGCGGACGCCCATCGAGACCGTGCCCGCCGACGCCCGCGTCGTGTGGTCTATCGACGTCCGCGCGCTCGTCGCCGACGAGGACGTGGCGTCGCTCTACGGCCAGATCCCGAGGGAGCCGGACGACCCCGCGACGTTCGCCGAGTTCGTGGAGGAGACCGAGAACAAGGCCGGCTTGGGGGTGGAGGACGTCTCGGAAGTGGTCTACTTCGTTGCCGGAAACCTCGCCGCCATTAGCGAAGACGCCGGGAAGTTCGGGTTCCTCGCGACGGGGGACTTCGACCGCGGGGAGGTGTTTGCCGCGATCGAGGCGGAGACGGAAGGCGAGACGGGGCGGACGCAGTACGGCGGTCACGAGTTGCTGACGGATGTCAGCGGCGAGACGACGTTCACCGTGATTGACGGTATGTACGTCTCAGGGTCGCTCGACGCGGTCCATGACGTGATCGACGTGGCTGAAGGCGAAGCCGAGGCGCTCAGCGGCACACTGCTGGACCGGTTGGACGCGATGGAAGACTCCTGGGTGCAACTTGCCGCTGACGTCGGCGAAGACGCGACTGACCTGGCCGACGACGTGCGGGACGCGCTTCCGGTCGACCTCGGTCTGGAAGACACCGAAGGATTCGCCCTGTCGGTCGGCAAGCAGGGGGACGACTTCTCGGCGGTCCTGACGGTGACGTATACGAGTCCCGCGGAGGCTGCAGAGGCTGCCGAGGTGATTGAGGCGCTCGTGACGCTCTACGAAGCGTTCGGCGCGGCTGAGTCGGACGATCCGCTTGCCGGCCTGCTGGACGAATTGCAGGTGGAGAGCGCAGGCAGCGACATGAGCGTCTCGCTGGCGCTTTCGGTGGAGCAGGTCGAGGACCTGCTGGGTTTGTTGGTCGACTCGCCTGAAGCGACAGGGTCCGAGTCGTAATCACGCGTGGCGCGGCCACGTTGGGAGCGAGTGAATGCAGACGAAACTGCGCGTCAAGCGGTACGATCCGGAGGGTCCGGAGCCCGCGTCCAGTGTGCAGGAGTACGACCTCGACGTGCCCGAGCACTACACCGTGCTCGATGCGCTGATCAAGGTGCGGGAGGAGGTTGACCCCAGCCTCGCTCTGCGCTGCTCGTGCCGGGCCTCGATCTGCGGATCGTGTGCGATGACGGTGAACGATACGGCGCGTCTGGTGTGCAAGACGAAGCTGCGGGACGTGGGGCCCGACGGCCAGCCGGTGAGCGTCGAGCCGATGCGGAACCAGCGGGTCGTCAAGGACCTGGTGGTAGACCTACAGCTCTTCTGGGGGAAGATCCGGGCGGTCGAGCCATATCTTCAGCCCAAGGGCCCGGAGCCCGAGGACGAGTACATCGCGCCGAACGACGCGATGCTGAATCTGCTCCCGGCGATGGGCTGCATCATGTGCGGAGCGTGCGTGTCGGCATGCACGGTGCTGGAGGTCGATTCGAGCTTCCTGGGCCCCGCGGCCTTGGCCAAAGCGTACCGGTTCGTCGCCGACCCCCGTGATCAGGCGGACCATCAACGAGCGGAGACGCTGAACGATTCGGGCGGGGTCTGGGACTGCACGCGGTGCTACTACTGCGTTGAGGCGTGTCCGAAGGGCGTCGCGCCGATGGACCGGATCATGGAGCTGCGCGAGACGTTGATGGAGGCGGGGTTCACGAATACGGCGGGGGCGCGCCACGTGGAGTCGTTCGCCGGCTCCGTCGCGCACACGGGTTGGCTTGACGAGACGATGCTGGCCGTGGACTCGTGGGGCAAGGCCAACGTGCCGAAGCTGCTAGGGCAGGCGCCGTTGGGGCTGCGCGTGTTCGTGCGAGGGAAGTTCCCCATGCCAGGCCCGTTCCACAAGAAGCGCCCCGGCGCTGAGAACGTCGGCCGCATCTTCAAGCGGTTTGAACAGGAAAGCGAGAGACGAACCCGATGAAGTACGCGTTCTATCCCGGCTGCGTGTCCCGCGGGGGAACCCCCGAGCTGTACGACTCGACCATCGCGGTCTCGGAGAAGCTTGGGATCGAGCTCGAAGAGATCGTCGGGGCCGCCTGTACGGGCGCGGGCGTGCTGCAGGAGCGGGGCCAGAAGCTGGGCGATACATTGAACGCGCGGACCTTCGCGATGGCCGAGCGTATGGGGCTCACGACGGTCCTCACGATTTGCTCGACTTGCCAGGGCGTGATGGCGCAGGCGAACCACCGGCTGCTCGCCGACCCCGACTATCTGGCGGAGGTCAACGAGGCGCTGAAGCCCGAGGGGCTCAACTACATGGGCAGGGTGGTCATCAAGCACTTCGCGTGGGTCGTTGTCGAGGAGGTCGGTCTCGACGCTGTCCGGGCGCTCGTGACGAATCCCCTGGACGCGCTGAAGGTGGCGCCGTTCTACGGATGCTACATCCTTCGACCGTCGTGGGCCCTGGGGCTCGACGAGAACCCCGGCCGCAACAACTACCTCGAACGGATCATCGAGGCTTGCGCGGCTGAGCCGGTCAACTTCCCGGGACGCCTGCGGTGCTGTGGGTTCCCGATCATGCTGATCAACGAGCGCAACTCCATGGCCATGGTGGGCAACCATACCCACGACGCCAAGGAGGCGGGCGCGGACGCGATGGTGACGCCGTGTCCGCTGTGCCACTTGAACTTGGACGGCCAGCAGCCTAAGGCACAGGCGCAGCGCGGCGAGAAGATCGGCATGCCGATTCTTCATCTGCCGCAGCTGCTGGGCATGGCCATGGGCATCTCATCGAAGCAGCTGGGGCTCCAGCGGCACGTGGTGAGCGCCAAGGACGTGCTGCGGAAGGCGAGCGTCCGGGTCTAGCGGTCGAAGCCGATATCCGCCTCGTAGGCCGTCATGATTTCGACGGCTAGCTCCTGTAGGGACCGATAGGGGTCCGGCCCCTCCGGCGGCTCGACGTCGTCTCCCGCTTCGATCTCGTCGAGCGTTTCCCGACGGTCGCGGTTGTACGCGTTGCGGACGAGGATGGCGGCGGCGCGCTCGAGGCGAGCGACGACGCAGCCATACTCGAAGCCGATGCTCAGCGAGTTGAGAGCGGTGTTGTTGTCGGCGTATCCGTCCTGGTCGATGGCCTGGAGGAGATCGTCGATAAAGTGCTCCGCCTCCAGTGGGGTAGACCCGGCGCGGGATGCGGCGACCCGAGCTGCGAGGGGCTCGCGGCACTCCTCGATGATGGGGTCGATGCCCTCGGGGTGGGTCTGCTCGAGTATGGGCTGCACACGCTCTGGGAACTCGACGCCCAGCGCACATCCCAACGAGAATGCGCCAATCACGGCCTCAGTCAAAGGGCCGGACTCGTAGGCAGGCCCGCCGTCCTCGCCCTCCGCGAACGGCAAGCCCTCGAGGTAGAGGGCGAGGATGACGTCGGTGAAAGCGGCGGGGCCATCCGGGACATCGTTGGCGTCGTCGAGCGGAATGAGTCTGCGAGCGGGAGCCACTCTAGCCCGCCGGGGCGTTGGCCATGACGTCGACGAGCTCTCGGACCGCGTCGGCCGAACTCTCCAGCAGCCGCTTCTCGTCGGCGGTGAGGTCGAGCTCGACGACCCTCTCCACGCCGCCGGCGCCGAGGACCACCGGCACGCCCATGTAGACGCCGTTGATGCCGTACTCGCCCTCGAGCAATGCGGCGCAAGGGAGCTGACGCTTCTGGTCCAGCAGGACGGCGTCGACCATCTCGGCGACCGCCGCCGAGGGCGCGTAGAACGCGCTGCCCGTCTTGAGCAGGGCGACGATCTCTCCGCCGCCGCCCTGGGTCCGCTTGATGATGCGTTCGAGCGCCTCGGGGCTCAGCAACTCGCTGATGGGCACTCCGCCGACGGTCGTGTAGTGGGTGAGGGGGACCATCTGATCGCCGTGGCCGCCGAGCACATAGGCCTGCACGTCGCGCACGGAGACGTTGAGCTCTTGCGCCAGGAACGTGCGGAAGCGGGCCGTATCGAGAATGCCCGCCATCCCCATGACTCGATTCTTGGGGAACCCGGCGGTGTTGTAGGCGTGCTGCACCATTGCGTCGAGCGGATTCGAGACGACGATCAGGGCGGCCTCGGGCGACTGCCGCACGACCTCAGCAACGACGGAGCCGACGATCTTCATGTTGGTGAACAGCAGATCGTCGCGGCTCATACCTGGCTTGCGAGCTATCCCCGCAGTGATGACGACGACGTCGGAGCCGGCGGAGGCCTCGTAGCCGTTGGAGCCCGTGATGCTCGCGTCGACCCCCAGCACCGGGCCGGACTCGGCGATATCCAGCGCCTTGCCCTGCGGCATGTCCTCGACCACGTCGACCAAGACGACATCCATGTAGCCGCGCTCGTAGAGTCGTTGCGCGGTGGTCGCGCCGACGTTGCCTGCTCCTACTATCGTTGCCTTCTTTCGCATGCTCCCTCGCCCTGTCCCTCTCCTGGGGAGAGGGGTTGTGTTAGCCCGCTTGCACGTAGCCTTCCCATTTGCTCTTGAGCGCCGAATCGCCAACCGTGGCGACGACGTAGTCGCCGAACTCGGCGGTGGTGGCCCCGGTGTTGCGTCCCGTCGTGACGACCTCGCGCTCGTATTGTCCGCAGACATCGAGCGCCATGTTCACGTTCGCGGCAATGTCGGGGAAGCCGATGTGATCGAGCATCATGCCAGCCGCGCGGATCATCGAGCTCGGGTCGGCGTAGATGTCGCGGCCCTCCTTGACCATGCGGGGGGCGGAGCCGTGGATAGCCTCGAACATCGCGTACTGGGTCCCCGCGTTGGCGGAGCCGGCCGTGCCGACGCCGCCCTGGATCTGCGCGGCCTCGTCCGTCAGGATATCGCCGTACATGTTGGGCAGCGCGAACACCTGGAAATCGGCGCGCCGTGCAGTGTCGAGCAGCTTTGCGGTCATGATGTCGATGTACCAGGCGTCCCACGAGATGCCGGGGTAGCGTTCGGCCACCTCGCGGGCGATGTCGAGGAACTTGCCGTCGGTGGTCTTGACGATGTTCGCCTTGGTGACGATCGTGACCTGCTTCTTGCCGGTCTTGACGGCGTGGGCGAAAGCGGCGTCGATGATGCGGCGCGAGCCTTGGCTCGTGATTACGCGGAAGTCCATCGCCAAGTCGCCGGTGATGTTGATCCCGTCGGAGCCGAGGGCGTACATGTCCTCGGTGTTCTCGCGGAAGAAGGTCCAGTCGATGCCCTCGGCGGGGATGCGGACAGGGCGGACGTTGGCGAAGAGGTCCAATGCTTTGCGCATAGCGACGTTGGCGCTCTCGATGTTGGGGTAGCCGTCGCCCTTCTCGGGCGTGTGAGTCGGTCCCTTGAGCGTGACGTGGCACTGCTTGATCTCTTCGAGGACGTCGTCGGGGATCGATTGCAGCTTGGCGGCGCGGTTCTCGATGGTAAGGCCCTCGATGTTGCGGAACACGATCTTCCCTGAGTCGACCTCCTGCTTGAGAAGGGTTTCGAGGACGCGGACGGACTCGTGGGTGATGGTGGGCCCGATGCCGTCGCCGCCGAGGGTGCCGATGACGATGGGCTTGATTGAGGCGTAGTCAGTGGGGGGACTGGCGTTCTTCAGGCGCTCCACACGTTCGAGTTGGGCCTCGACGAGGGCCCCGAAGTGGTCCTTGGCCGCCTGGACGACAGCGGCGTTGTTCTGGTCTGCCAAGTGGGGTTCCTTTCCCGCGCGTTCCGCGCGCGCCCGGAGTGCGCCTGGCTTGCAGGCGCTCGTAATGGCGTGGTCTCAGTGATGCCGGGGCCGCGCGCCAGCGGCGATGCACTCATCCTTGCGCGCATGGAAGCGCGGCGCGCCGATTATAGACGGGCGCAGGCGCGCGGGCAATGAGCAGGAGGCGTTCGCCTCGTTTGGCGCGCCAGCTGGGACGGCTGACTCGGACGACTACAGCGGTATGTTGCCGTGCTTCTTCGGGGGGAGCGTGTCGCGCTTGTTCTGTAGCATGTCGAGCGCGTGGATGAGCTTCGGCCGGGTCTCGGCCGGGTCGATGACGTCGTCGATGTAGCCGCGTCCCGCTGCCTGGTACGGGTTGGCAAAGCGCTCCTGGTACTCCTCGACGAGCGCGGCGCGGGTGGCCTCGGGGTCGTCCGCCTCGGCTACGCGGCGGCGGTGGATGATGTTGACGGCGGCGTCGGGTCCCATGACGGCGATCTCGGCGGTCGGCCATGCGAAATTGACGTCGGCGCGGAGGTGCTTGCTGCCCATGACAACATAGGCGCCGCCGTAGGCCTTGCGCGTGACGACGGTGATTTTGGGCACGGTGGCCTCAGCGTAGGCGTAGAGGAGCTTGGCGCCGTTGCGGATGATGCCGCGGTGCTCCTGGTCCCTCCCCGGCATGTAGCCCGGCACGTCGACGAAGGTGACGATGGGGATACTGAAGGCGTCGCAGAAGCGGACGAAGCGGGCAGCCTTGACCGAGGCCTGGATGTCGATGACGCCGGCCAAGTAGGCAGGCTGCTGGGCGACGATGCCCACGCTGCGCCCCGCGAGGCGTCCGAAGCCGACGATGATGTTGGGGGCGAAGTCGCGGTGCACGCTGAGGAATTCGCCGTAGTCGACGACTCGCTCTATCACCTCGTGCATGTCGTAGGCGTGCGCCGAGTCGTCCGGCACCAGCGTGCGCAGCTCTTCGTCGGTGCGGCCGGAATCGTCGTCCTGGTCGCCGACGGGAGGGTCGTCGAGGTTGTTCTGCGGCAAGTAGGAGAGAAGGCGGCGAATCGTCTCCATACACTCATCCTCGGAGTCGAGGGTGAAGTGGGAGACGCCGGAATGGACGCCGTGGCTGTCGGCGCCGCCGAGCTCCTCGAGGGTGATCTCCTCGCCCGTGACGGCCTTCACGACATCGGGGCCGGTGATGAACATCTGCGAGATGCCCTTGACCATGAGCGTGAAGTCCATGATGGCGGGCGAGTAGACCGCGCCGCCGGCGGACGGGCCGAGGATGGCCGATATCTGCGGCACGACGCCGGAGGCGAGGGTGTTGCGCATGAAGATCTCGCCGTAGCCGCCCAGGGAGGCGACGCCCTCCTGGATGCGAGCGCCGCCGGAGTCGGCCATGCCGATGATTGGCCCGCCGTTGCGCATGGCCATATCCATGACCTTGCAGATCTTCTCGGCAGTGACCTCGGACAGCGAGCCCCCGAAGACGGTGAAGTCTTGGGAGTAGACATAGACAGTGCGGCCGTTGATCTTGCCGTAGCCGGTGACTACAGAATCGCCCGGGTACTTGCGGTCCGCGGCGCCGAAGTTCACTGAGCGGTGGGTGACGAACGAGTCGAGCTCTTCGAACGAGCCGGGGTCGAGGAGCAGTGCGATACGTTCGCGGGCGGTGAGCTTGCCCTTGGCGTGCTGCTGTTCGACTCGCGCGTCGTCCTCGGGGTTGCGGGCCTGTTCCTTGAGCGAGTCCAACTCGTCGAGGCGGTCACTTGTTTTCTTGTCGATAGCCATGTTGTCTCGTGGCGTGCTGGCAACGGGTGGGGCAAGAGAGGATGCTAGCACTGCGCCGAAGGGCCAGCAACCGGACACAGGCTGCGGGTCCTGCGATTGAGGGCAGGTCCCCGGGGCGCCTCGACAATACACGGAGAAGGATGACGGCTTGTCCCTCTCCAACTCAGCGGGGGAGAAACAGGGAAAGAGTACGGGAGCTCACGAGAGAGAAGACCCTCAGGGGGCGGCGTGGCCGGCGTTCGAATCCGCAGAAAGCCACCGAACTGCGCACTTGGGCTTTGGTGGGCCGAATCGCGATGTTCTGGTAGACTCTGCGTGTCATGCTGCTACCGGCGCGTCTGGCTTACCAGCACAGCCGAGGATACGGCGTGAACGGGAGAGCGAAATCCGGGGGATGAGGCAGTCCGCGTGAAAACCGGTTCCAGCTACCACTCAGAAGAAGAGGTCATCAAGCGTCTACAGGGCGTGCTGCGGCAGTCCCGCGACAGGATGACGGGCGCCGGGCCCGACGAGGCCCTGGTGAAGGAGGCGAGGGCCCTAGCGGCCGACCTCGCCCAGCGGGTGTTGGGCTCGCCTGGGCATTGGGGCCTCACGAAGGTCCCGGAAGCCTTGCGTGACGATGCGGCAGCCGATGCGTTCGTAGCCATGCTGTTCGAGGTGCCCGAGTTCAGGGCCCGGAGCAACGTGTCAGAATGGTACGCCCGCACCCTCGAGACGCGTTCTATCCGGCTCACGGCGTTAGCGGAGGAGGAGGCAGCGGAGCGTCAGCGCGCCGATGAGTTGAGCGCGCCGGTCACCTTCTCCGAGCAGGAGGAAGGGGATGAGTCGGCTTCGTCAGTCTTCGGAGCGGGCGGGGGATTCTGGGAGCGGTTCGAAACGGAGTTCCCGAGAGACGCGTTCGTGCTGCGGCTTCGGTACATGCTGAAGCGGTCGACGGATGAGATGGCGGCGATGCTGGAAGCGCCGAGCGCTCGCGCTATCACGATGCGGCTCGACCGGGCTAGGGAGCGTTTGGAAGCGTTCTGCGAGCAAAGCGGCATGGACCAGCGCGAGGCGGGTGTCGTGATGAAGCAGTTCACCGAGGAGCCGAGCTTGTGAGCACCGGACAGAGTAATCAAAACGCAGGCGACGCCACCTACATCTCTGTCGGACGGAACGCGTGGGTGCGGTTCGCGATGGAGTCGGCGGAGCGCTGGTTGGGCTACAAGGGCGAGCTGACCTCCGAGATCAGGCGATTCGCCCTATACATGAGGAGGATGCGCTACCGCTCAGGGCATTCGCTACGGGACCTCGCGGAGGAGCTGCAGCTGCCGTACGAGCAGTTGGCCATGCTGGAACATGGGCTCTTGAAGCCTTCCGAGATACCGTCCACCGCCTGGGTGCACCTGATGCGGCTTCTCGAAGGACGAGAGCAGCTCACGCCGAGGCCTGTCCGGGAGGACCCGCCGGCGACAGCGCTGGATCCGGACGAAGCCTGGGCCGCAGAGGACGGAGCGTCGTCGTCGGAAAGCGCAGCTTCTGCGGCGATGGGAATGGGCACGTCGGCAATCGGGAAGGCCCGGATCAAGGTCATCGGCGTCGGTGGCGGGGGTTCGAACGCGGTGGCGCGCATGTATCGTCAGCGCACCAGCGGCGTCGAGTACATGACGGTCAACACTGACGCCCAACACCTGTTGCACATCGAGATGCCGGAGAAGCTGCGCATCGGCGACCGGCTGACCCGTGGGCTGGGCGTGGGCGGCAACCCCGAGCTGGGTCGCGAAGCGGCGGAGGAGTCGCGCGAAGACCTCTACAAGATGATCAACGGTACGGACATGGTGTTCATCGCGTGCGGCATGGGCGGGGGCACGGGCACCGGCGCCGCGCCGGTAATCGCTGAGATAGCACAGGAGACGGGGGCGCTCACGATCGCGATTGTCACGAAACCGTTCGGGTTCGAGGGTCGCCGCCGCGCCATGCAGGCGGAAGAGGGCATCGCGAGGCTGCGCAGCCGTGTTGACACGCTCATCCTGATTCCGAACGACCGGCTGTCGGCGATCTCGGACGAGAACCTCAGCGCGGAAGATGCGTTCCGCGTCGCGGACGACGTGCTGCGGCAGGGCGTGCAGTCGATCGCCGAGCTCGTGACGGTTCCTGGGGAGATCAACTTGGACTTCGCGGACGTTCGTACCGTGATGTCCGGCGCCGGCCCCGCGTGGATGGCGATCGGGCACGGCCGCGGCGAGGACCGCGCGGCCGAGGCCGCGCGGGCGGCGATGGCCAGTCCCCTGCTCGACGCGCCGGTCGAGGGCGCCACTAAGGTGTTGCTCAACATCACGGGCGGATCGGACCTGACTCTGCAAGAGGTGCAGCAAGCCGCAGACTTCGTGAGTCGGCTCGTCGACCCGGAGGCGAACATCATCTTCGGCATGGTCGCCGACCCCCGGATGGAGGACGAGGTCCGCGTGACCGTGATTGCCACCGGCCTCGTGGGCGGCGAACGGGTGCTCGGCCGGACCCTCGAACAGATGCTCGAGGACTCAATCGACGTCGCGGACGCCAGCACCCCCATCGCCGACCCGACCGTCGAGATGCCTACCATCCTCAGGCGGTGGGGCTTCGGCCGGCGCGGACCCGGCGAGTAGCCCCACGCCGTCGCGCCGCGCCCGTCTGATGCTGCTGTTGCTCGCGGCGGCTCTGCTTGTGGTCGCCGGAGCTCACGGTCAAGGCAGCGATGCCCTGACCGGCGTGCGCTTCGAGCGGGTGTTCGCCGGCATCCCCTTCGACGATCCTGTGTTCATCACCCACGCGGGCGATAGGTCGGGTCGGCTGTTCGTCGTCGAGCAGCGCGGCGTGATCGTCGCGGTGTCGGAATCGACGCCCGGCGAGGCGGCTACGTTCCTCGATATCAGCGACCGGGTGAACCGCGGAGGGAGCGAGGAAGGCCTGCTCGGGTTGGCGTTTGATCCAGCGTTCGCGGAGAACGGCCGTTTCTTCGTCTACTACAGCGCGGCTGGGCCGCGGCGCTCGGTGCTATCGCGATTCGAACGTCTCGGCGATGGCGCTAGCCCCGATTCCGAGCTCGTGATCCTGGAAATCGAGCAGCCGTACAGGAACCACAACGGCGGCATGATTGCGTTCGGGCCGGACGGGCATCTCTATGTGGGGCTCGGCGACGGCGGGTCCGCCGACGATCCGCAGGGGAACGGCCAGGACCCCTCGACGCTGTTGGGGTCGGTCTTGCGCATCGACGTTCGGAACGCCAGCGAGGCTCAGCCGTACGTTGCGCCGCCGGATAACCCGTTCGCTTCAGACGGTCGTGGACGCCCCGAGGTGTGGGCGTATGGGCTGCGCAACCCGTGGCGCTTCTCGTTCGACCGCGAGACGGGGGAACTGTGGGCCGGCGACGTGGGGCAGCGCCAGTTCGAGGAGATCGACGTCGTGCGGGCCGGCGCAAACTACGGCTGGAACACGATGGAGGGCGCCCACTGTTTCGAACGCTCGGTCTGCGACCAGTCCGGGCTGACCCTGCCAGTGGCGGAGTACAGCCATGCGCAGGGATGCTCGGTCACCGGGGGCTACGTGTACCGGGGGAGTGCGGTCCCATCGCTGGCGGGGTGGTATGTCTACGGCGACTTTTGCACTGGCCGCGTCTGGGCGGTCCCCGCCGACGGCCAGCAGGGCCTGGAGGGGGTCGAGATCGCGGATTCTGGCTTCTCGGTCTCGTCCTTCGGCGAGGACGCCAATGGCGAGCTGTACGTCATCGACTACGGCGGCAGCGTCTACCGGACCATGGGCGTCGCCGACGCGACCGCCACAGCTGAGCCTCCCCAGCCTTCGCCGCTGCCGACGGCGTCGCCAGCGTCGCCACAAGACGCTATGCGGGGAGCTACGTCGACTCCGGCAGGGCCTACGCCTACTGCGGCGCCGTCGTCAACTCTCGCCACGGCGGCGGCTACGCTTACGCCCATTGCCGCCTCGGACGAGGGGACGGGCAGGACGGCATGGGGTCTGCTGGCATTGGCGGTCGTCGTTGCGATAGGCGTGGCGCTCGTCGCCTTCAGGCGGGGGCGCGGGAGGTCGGCTGGCATGTAGACGATGGGCCGGTCGGCCCTCGGAATCCGCTACTAGAAGGGGAGGAGCGCGGTGCCGAGGGCTAAATCCGCCATGAGAGCAGCGCCCCACGCGAGGCTCGCCCCGCCGGCGATGCTCGCGACAACGGTCTCCATGCCCCGGAAGCGATTGGCGACGGCGAAAGGCACGCCTAGGACAAGGGTGATGGCGGCCATTGAGGCGATCGTGCCGACTCCGAACAGGATGAGGTAACCCACACCCACCCAGACGGAGTCAATCTCAGGGAGGAGCACCAGCATCACTGCGGCGCTGCCTGCGAGGCCGTGGACCATCCCGATGAGATACGACTTGGGCCGGAATGCAGGCTTGGTCGCGCCACTCGATGGGCTGCGGGACGCACTAGCAGGCGAGGGCGACGCCGCTGCGAGGCTTGGCTCAAGGGCGGCGTGCTTGATGGGCTCGGACCCGATGGGGTGCGACGCGTGGATATGCAAGTGTTCGGCTTGGCCGTGGTCATGGCCGTGGGCGTGCACGTGGAGGCGTCCGCGCTTGAGATTCCAGAAGACCTGGGCGCCGAGAAGGACCAGCATGACACCCACGCCGAACTCGAGCATGGGCGCCGCGTCCGCGTAGCCGTCGAGGACCGCGTCCTTGAGGAGCAGGATCACGACGCCCAGGATGAGGAGCGGCGTGGAGTGGCCGAGCCCCCAAGAGGCGCCGACCCAAATGCCGCGCCACGCGCTCCCGAATTCCCTAGCGATCGTCGATACGGCGACGACGTGATCGGCGTCGGTAGCGTGCTTGAGGCCCAGCAGGAAGCCAAGTGTCAGCGCGGCGATGATTCCCGAGTCCAAGTCCACTGGTGAGTTCCCTACTGCGTCTCATGGGCAGGTTGCGCGTAGCTGTGGCCCTGTCCCGGCGCGTGTGTGTGCGGGTGATCGCCGTGCGAGTGCGCCGCGTCCGCCCGGCAGTCGGCGCAGAGGCCGCTGATTGTGAAGTGCTCCATGTGGGGCTCGAACCCCGTCTCCTTCACCAGCTGACGCCTGAGGCGGTCGAGGTACTTGGGGTCCAGGTGAACGGCGCGGCCACAATGCTCGCAGACCATATGGTGGCGCCGGTGTTCCGGGTCGGCGAGTTCGTAGTGGCTCACTCCCCCCAGTATGACCTCATTGAGCAGGTGCAGCCGCTTGAGCAGGTCCACCGTGCGATAGACGGTGGCGAGATTGAGGCGAGGGTCGCCGCCAAGCATGTGGCGCCGGATGCTGTCGACCGTGACGTGTCCGCCCATCTCCCCGATGGCGGCGAGGATGCGGACGCGCTGGGCGGTGAGCCGATGCCCGGACCCGCGGATGGCTTCGATAGTGGACTGTCGGTCCTGAGTGGATGGCTGTCGCATGGGGCGTTGTTGCGAATATTCGCAATAAGATTTCTATCGTGCGCGACGCTCGATGTCAAGCGGCGCGCCCCGGTCTGACGCTACGCGGGCATACGTGACGCCTCCGCGCTACCGTTCGCCCTGGTAGAGCAGCGTGCCGGGCTCGAAGGCGGCCCATGCGAACCAGAAGTGGTCCTGGTGAACTATCCGGTCGAGTTTCGCGCCTTCCAGCGGCCCCGCGATTGCGACGCCGAGGATGTTCCATGTGCTGCCGGTCTCATCGTCTCGGAAGACGCCGTGATTGGCCGGTCCGCTGGGGGCGAACGTGAGGCTCCTGCCGTCGATTCGAGCGTCGAACAGGCCGGTCGAGCCGACGTCCGCCGAGTCGGCGATGGAGCGCTGGTCGAGGGCCGAGGTCGTGCCAGGCTTGAAGAACACGACGATGTCGCGCCCGCCGAGGACGTAGTTCACGACGCGCTCTTCCTCGAGCCGCGAGTAGGGGAATGCGGCGCTCGCGCCGTCGAGATTGACGGCGGCGACTCGCTCCATGGGCGGTAGACGGTCGTCGAGCGCCCCGGAGAACAGGAACGGCCGTTGGTCTACGCGGTCGTAGCCGACGTAGGGGTTGTCGCCGTACTGGCGGCGGAAGCCGGTGTCTTGCGAGAGAACGTTCGAGCCGGGGTAGTTGTCGCGGAACGTCTCCCACGACACAAGCTGCGCCGGGATGAAGTCGAGCTGCGCGCCCGCGTAGCGCCCGACGATTCCCTCGCCGGTCAGCTGTTGCCACCAGGACTGCGTCTGGCGGTCCCACATGACGAGGTCGCTGTTGCGCAGATTGCCCGAGACGCCGAAGTCGAGGACCTGCCCATCGAACCTGCGGTCGAACACGACGGCTGAGTTGCACAGGGGGCAGAACGTCACGGCGACGGGCACGCCCGCTATCTCGTCGTTGGCGATTTCGTGCCGGGTCAGGATCTGGAGCGGGTAGGCCTTGGCGACGCCATCGACTTCGAGGGCGATGACCGGTTCGAGCGGCGACAACCACTCGTCGGCCTGGGCGGCGGCGACGAAGCGCGGGTTGTCCAGGGGAGGGATGCCGTCGCGGCCCACGCCGCCGCTGGCGATCTCGGAGTAGGGCACGGTATGGAGGCTGAAGTCGGTCTCCCATACGGCGGTTGAGAAGCGGGCCGCGTCCAGCGCTTCTCTGAAGTTGGGGTCGGGCTCGACCAACCCATCGCCGGCTGCGCCTGGAGGCTGGTTCGCGGCGGGGGCGTCGACGCCCGCGGATCCAGAGTCGGGGCCGCCGCTGTCTGTGGGCGTGGGGGCCGCGACGGCGGCGGCGTCCTCGGCGGGGCTTGGCGCAGGCGTGGGCGTGGGCGTAAGCGTGGGCGTGGATATTGGCGTGGGGGAGGCGACCGGGGTCGGCGTCGGCGTTGGGGGGCTGCTGCAAGCCGCGGCGAGCAGCGCTAGGGCAGCGCCGAGGACGGCCGTTCGGGTCGGGTTCCGAAACATGCCGGACGGGGCTATCGCGTGTCGCGGAACGTGACGCCGGATGTGAGGAAAGACTCCTCCTCGCCCTCGCCCGGCATGTCCCTCAGCACTTGGGTCACCGCAACGCTCATGGTCGCGAAGTTGGGCGAGGCGCCGATGCGGTGGGCCGGTATCTCGGCGGCGGCGCCCTTGACGTAGTAGGTCATGCGCTCGTCGATGAAGAGGACGGTGAGCTTGCCGTTGGCGCGCATGTTCCTAGTCGTTGTGGAGCCGTTGAAGGTGACGACGAGCAGCGTCGAGCGGTCGCGCGCGCCCACCTCGCGATAGCTGAGGAGGGCAGGGTGGCCCCACCCCGCCGAGTCGACGGTGACGATGACGATGGCCTTGCCGTGCATCTCCTCGGGCTCGGCCTCGTTGAGGACGTGGAACAGATCGTCCGGGAGCTCGCTGCCAAGGTCTTCCGACATACGCTCGCTTCTTTCTTCTTCCGGAGGGGTCGTTCCCCTCTTAATCCTCCCCCGTGGGGGAGACCTTTGCGTAACTCTCTTTGCCGAGTGATGTTCTTCCCGCCCACCCGCCCGAGGCGTTGCGCGGGGGGACACCCCCACGCCCCCGGCAGAGGGGCTTTGCCCTCTGCACTCCCCCATTGGGCGACTACCGGAGCGGCGCCTGCGAGTTGCGCAAGGGTCTCCGTGGGAGAGGGGGCCAGAGCTAGCCGGGCTCCTCGCCGGCCCATCGGGTGAACTTGTCGTTCTCGATGTCGAGGAGGTCGAGGATCTTGCCGACGGTGTGGTCCACGATGTTTTCGATGGTCTTGGGCTGATGGTAGAAGCCGGGGATGGGCGGGAGGATGATGCCCCCGGCGTCGGCTACGGCAAGCATGTTGAGGAGGTGGCCCCGGTGCAGCGGCGTCTCGCGGGCGACGACGACGAGGCGGCGGCGCTCCTTGAGCACGACGTCAGCCGCCCTCGTGATGAGGTCCGTGTTGTAGGAGTGGGCGATCGACGCCAGGGTCTTCATGGAGCAGGGGACGACCGCCATGCCGTCGGTCTTGAAGGAGCCGCTGGAGACGGACGCGGCCATGTTGGCCGGGCTGTGGTTGATGTCCGCGAGGGCGATGATGTCCTCGATTGCCCAATCGGGCGCTTCGTACTTGATCGAGACGTGCGCGCCGGCGGACAGGATGAGGTGCGTCTCGATGTCGGGGTTCTCCTTGAGCGCCATGAGCGTACGAATCCCGTAGATCGGCGATGACGATCCGGTGATGCCAACGATGATTCTGCGCACAACCCCTCCTTGAATCGGACCGAGTGGAGCGGGGCCGAGGTCAGCCGAAACGCGCTGTCCGAGGCCGGCCCGCTTTCAGCTAGAGACCGAGCTCGCTCCAACGCGAGGCCACATGCTCCATGATTGCCATGGTCGGCTTGGCGATGGGCGGCAGCGGGTGCTTGTAGTGCTTGTAGCCGAACGTTGCGTCGAAGGCCATGCCGTGCGTGGGCGGGACGAACTCGACGGTGCCCTCGTAGGGCTCGCGCTCGGGGAACTCACGGCCCATCGACATGTGCTCCTCGGGCGTCACCGACGAGACGATGCGCCACATGACGTCGTTCCAGTCGCGCACGTCGCAGTCCTCGTCCACGACGATGACCCAGCGATAGCGCAGGTGCTCGTAGGCTGCGTCGATGATCTGCTTGGGCTGCTCGGCCCCGGTTATCTGGGCCCGGATGATCAGGAAGCCGGAGCGGCCGGCGTCGGGGAAGAAGACCTCTTTGATGTTGGTGAGGCCCGACTTGCGGACGAGGTTGGCCATGATGCTGTTGGAGCGCATGAGCGGTCGCGGATAGTCCTCGATGCGGCCGCACGTCAGCCCGAACGAGATGGGGTCCTCGCGGTGCGTGATGGCCTTGATCTTCACCATGAAGGTCTTGGGGCATTGGTTGTAGAACCCCGTGGACTCGCCGTGAGGGCCGTCGTTGACGCGCTCGTAGGGGACGACTTCGCCCTCGAGCACGATCTCGGCGTTGGCCGGCACGAGCAGGTCGTTGGTCTCGCACTTGACGAGCTGGACCGGGCGCCCCGCCCAGGCGCCGGCGGCGTCGTACTCCATCAGGCCGTTCTCATCGGCGGGGACCGCGGTGCCGGCCGAGAGGGTCAGCAATGGGTCCATGCCCATGACGATGGCGCAGGGGGTCGGCAGGCCCTTGGCCTCGTTTTCGAGGACGTGGGCCGCGCCGTTGCGGTCGCCAACGCCGCCGTAGCCGGAGCCCAGGGGAGGGTCTGCGCCGACTTCCCAGTTGCCCTGGATTTCGACGGTCGTAGTGTTCTTGTCGATGATCATGGAGCGGTACTGCCCCATGTTGAGGTTGCCGTTCTTTGGGTCGCGGGTAACGAAGCCGGCGGTGGTGCCGATGTAGCGGCCGCCGTCCTCCTCGTGCCACTTGGGCGTTGGGAGCGTGTCGAGGTCCACGTCCTCGCCCATGATCTTGACCTCCTTCACGGGGCCCGTGGGGACCTCGGCGGAGGCGAGACGCTCCTCCATGCCCTCCTGGATGATGTCGCGAAGCTCCTCCCAGTTAGGCGCGCCGTTCAACGCCACGGCGAGTTGGTCCTCGCGGTACATGATGTTGGCGGCCAGCGGCATCCCGGGGTAGTCCTTGATGTTCTCGAAGATGAGTCCGGGGCCGTCGCGGACCAGGTCCCGGTAGCAGATGGCGCCCAACTCCGAGTCCAGGTCGACCTCGGCGGTGATGCGCTTGAGCATGCCTCGCTCTTCCAGCAGCTTGATGTAGCCGCGCATGTCGTCGTAGTCGACGCGATTGCGCTCGCGGGTAGCCATGAGCCCCCTCCTATGGTCTGGGTGGGCGGAGTCTAGCATTGGGCCCGCAGCCGGGCCAGTCTTGGGGCGCAGGGGGGAGTCCGACCAGGTTCGAGGCTAGGGAACCTCTGAACAAGGCTTCCCTCCTCCTCAATCCTCCCCCCGTGGGGGAGGAGGCCGGACTGGAGCGAATGAACGACGGAGCTATTCAGACGTTCCCTAGAGGTCCCGGTTGGGGTTGCCGAGCTCGCCGAGGAATTCCTGGATGGACGGAGGGAGGGGCGGCAGCGACTTTTCGTCCGGCTCGTTCTCGCTGGGCCTGTTGGGCTGCGGGCGGCTGCCCTGCCTGCGGGCGTCGTAGTCGGTCTCGAGCCGCTCGACGAGGGCTTTGACCTGTGGATTGCGCTGCATCTCGGCGGTGACGCGGTCGTACTGCTGAGTGTCGCGGTTGCTAGCGGCGTACTCCTCGGGGAAGCTGTATACGGCGCTGAGGACCTTAATCATCTTCGTCCTGCCGGCGAAGTCGGCCTCGAGCTCGACGTAGTGCGGTAGGCGCGCCATGAGCATCATGTTGTCCATGCCGGCGGCGGCGAGCTTTTCGCCGACCATGTTCATGATCGAGGTGGGTCCCTGGTAGGGGCGGCGCCGGTTGCCCTGGATGCCCTCGACGCCGGTCAGCGGCTCGCCGTTGAGAGTGCCCATGACGAGCAGCGGCCTGGTGTGGGGGACGGCGTCGTACATGGCGCCGATCCGGCAGAAGCGCTTGACCTCGAGGTAGCTGAGCACCTCGACGATGGCGTCGATGTACTCCTCGGAGAGGGTGTGGGGCTCGAGCATGTGCATGAAGATGAAGTCGTGCTCGTGCTTGCCGATGGCGTAGCGCATGTCGGCGTTGGGCACCTTCATCTTGCGGACGCCGTTGTCGTAGTAGACGACGGGGCGGTATCGGGTGAAGTCGAAGAAGGAGCCGGGCTTCTCGAGCTTGCCGAGGTCGGTGGCCTCCATGTAGCGCTCGAGGCGTTCGATGGTGAGGGAGCCGACGCTGCCGGCGTCGATCCATGGGGTGAGCGACGCGATGACGTGGGGGCTCCTCAGTGTGGGAAGCGGCTCGTTGAGTTCGAACTTGCCAATTCTCATATGCCCATGTTGGCCGCGCTCGCCGATTATTGCAACCCCTCGACCGGTCGGATTGGGCAATCGCTCTCAACAGGCCCCCTCCTCAGTCCTCCCCCGCAGGGAGACGGGGGAGGAGGTCAAGCCCCGGCGGGAGAGGCGTAGAGGCGTAGTCGGCGGTCCGGTCGCGAGGGGCGTGGATTCCCGTCCCGTGTCAAGCACGAGAATGACGGGGGGCTGCGCTACTATGCCACGTCCACGGACTTATTCAGACTCCGCTACTTCGGGTTGGAGCGCAGCCAGTCGATGTAGTCGGCGACGGCGCGCTGGATGTCGAACTGAGGCTGGAAGCCGAAGTCCTCGCCGGCGCGGGAGATGTCGAGGTAGGCGTCGGGCTTGCCGGCGGGCCCGGCCCCCGGCTGGAGGGTTATGTCGGCGTCGGGCACGACGTTGCGCACGCAGTCGGCGACCTCGCCGTTGGTGACGCAGGAAGCCTCGCCTCCGCTGATGTTGTAGATCTTGTGCGGCAGGGATTCCGCGCTCTGGAGCAACTGGACTCCGGCGGCGCAGTCCTTGACGTAGCAGTACCCGCGGGCGTCGTCGGCGAACGGCACTTGCGCTCCGAAGTCGGCGGGGACGCCCCGCACGGCGGCGTGGCACATGCGCGCGATGGGGTGGTTGACGGTCTGGTAGAGGGGCCCGTAGATGCCGCCGAGACGCGAGATGACGACCTCGACGCCGCCGCGCGCGGCGAAGTGGAGGGAGAGTATCTCCATGGCCTTCTTGTGGGCTTCGATGACCATGGCCGACTCGGCGGGCAGGGGGGTGTCTTCGTGGAACGGACCACTGGGGACGCCGCGGTAGACGGTCTGGGAGCTGGCGACCTGCACGCGCGCGACGCCGTTGGCGGCCGCGGCGTCGAGGATGTTGATGAGGCCCTCGAAGTTGAGGCGGTACTCCTCGGTCGGCGTCAGGGAGTTGGGCCTCGGCGCGGCGAGGTGAACGATCCCCTCGGGCTTCGTGCGGCCGACGACCTCGGACACCTGCGCGGCGTCGGTGATGTCCATGATCTCGATGCTGAGCCGCTTGCCGATCTCCGGCTTGAGGAAATCGGGCTCGCGGCGGGTCGTGTGCTGGGTCGCGATGACGTCGTCGCCGTTGTCGAGGAAGCGGCGGACGGTGTGCAGTCCGGTGAATCCCATGCCGCCTATGATCATTACGCTCATTGGGTCCTCCTACGCGACGGCGTCGATGGCTGCGCCGACGATGCCCAAGAATAGCAGAGGCGCCGGATGCGTGAGGCGTCGGCGCTTCGCCAGCCTAGGGCGCGCTGCCGGACATATGATTGCCCCGGACGCGGAAATGAACGGAAATGGGCCAAAATGGCCGGGAATCGGCCCAAAACGTGAGGTTTTTCACTCGTAAATCACGGAATTTACGAGTGGAGGGGTCGAAATAGTGCGACATTCTGCGACATTTCGCGACATTTACTCGTAAAACGGGGTGCGCCGCGCGGCGCCAGGGCCGGGTGGTTTCGGAGGGTCGTTCAACAGGCATGGTAGAGGGTAGAGGGCGTTGAGGGTAGAAGCGAATGTCGCGGCGGGGGCGAGGGGCGCGGGTCCCCCCTCCTCAATCCTCCCCCTCTGGGGAGGAGGCCAAACGGCGGTGGGGAAAGGGCGGATGTCGTGATTAGAGCGCCCCGACGTACCGGGGGTCAGCCCGCCTCGCTGGTCGCCGACTGGCCAGGGGACGCGGTTGACTAGGCACGGCACATCATCTGGGGCGGTCAGGGGAAGCGATTGCGGCACAAGGACTTGATTGCCTAGCTTGGCACACGCGAAAGCGCGAACTGAATGCCGGCAGCAGCGATAGCGCCTGCAAGGACAACGGTTAGTGGCAACAGAAACTTGAGCTGTCCCTCTAGCCGTGCGATGCGTTCAGCCAATGCACTGTGCTGACGCTCATGCTCGGCGGTCTCTACCACCGGCTGACGGCCCACCACCGGAACAACAGCACCAAGCTCACCACGAGAGTTATCAGAGCCAAGCCGATGATTGTCCAGAGGACAATCATCTCCCAGTAGGTAACGATGACAGAAAAGAAGATGACCGCTGCGACGAAGACAATAGCTGCGGTTATCGCCGGATCTTGTTCACGCCTACGTTGCCTGCGCATGGTCAACTTCCTTAGTCTCAGCATACTCCTGCGTGAGGCGTCCTCTCGATTCTTGCGGTAGAGCCTCAGTGGGATGGTCGCACCCCATTCTATCAAGCGGCAGGTGGGCCCATTGGCTCAATCGCTCCTTGGCCCGCCCGGCGGGATTCGAACCCACGACCCTCGGTTCCGAAGACCGATGCTCTATCCACTGAGCTACGGGCGGGCGGCGGCGGGAAGGCCGGGCCACGGCGGGCGGCCACACTCGTATGGTACGGCAACGGCGCGGGGCGGGACAGCGCCGGGCCAGCCTGCGCTAGGTGAACAGGCGCACGAAGTCCAGGACGGTGCGCCCGGCGTCGGTGGCCAGCTGACCTCTGCCGACGCAGTTGGGGCAGTTGATGTGCTCAGGCTCGGGCGGCGGCTCGGGCATCTGCGGCTCTTCGGTGTCGATCATGGGAGGCAGGGGCAGCTCGCGCGCCGGGTCGATGGCGGCGGCGTTGTAGCGCTTCCAGACGGGGTTGTAGATCTTCCCCGATCCGTTGCACGCGGCGCACTCGTACATGAGGTCGGCGGCGGTCAGACCATCGAGTACCATTCCGTGCCTCCTGGCTGCGGGAGCGACGCCGCGCCCATGCGGCGAGGCGTATGGTGTGCTCTCCGGCGCGTCAGCGTCAAGCGGCGGGCCGCTCCTCGCATCATGGCGGCATTGAGAAGCGGGGCGCTTGTTTGCGATAATCGGGCCTCGCCGCCGGGCGCGAGGCGGTCAGCGCCGGGGGCGAGCCGGAGCGTGGCCGACCGGCCCGCGCCGCTCCCCATGACTTTAAGGAGGCGCCATATGTTGGTGTGGATCACTGCGGAGGACGGGACGTACATCGACGAGGTGGAACTCGACACGCTGCCGGCGGTGGGCGAGCAGGTGCAGGCGGAGCGGAGCTGGGAGGTCGTCGAGGTGCCGCCGCCGTCCGACATCGCGGGACGGCCTGGCGCGCAGGTCCTCGTCGTGAAGACGGACCGGTAAGGCCCGAGCCGAGCCGGGGGTCCGCCTCAGTGGGGTGAGCGGAGGGAATCGAACCCTCGATCTCCTGGGCCACAACCAGGCGTCTTAACCCCTCGACTACGCCCACCACGGAGAGTTGATTGTACGGGCCGGGCGGGCGAGGGGTCAAACGCCTCCTCCTCAATCCTCCCCCGCGGACGAGACCTTCGCGCAACCCCTCACTGTCACTCCCGCCTATCTCACCGTCATTCCCGCGAAAGCGGGAAGGTGGATTCACATTTGAAGTGCAACACCTGGGCCATGAAGACCTCGGCCGGCGTCCGGTAGCCGAGGCACTTGCGCGGCGTGTTGTTGTACGTCTGCATTATCAGCGTAAACCGCTCCTCCGACACATCCGCCAGGACCGTCTTACGGGGCAGGAATCGGCGAAGCCGCCCGATCGCGTTCTCCACCCCGCCCTTCTGCCACGGCGAGTAGGTGTCGCAGAAGAAGGTCTCGATGCCC
The DNA here is from genome assembly GCA_965220205.1 of Dehalococcoidia bacterium. Classification (GTDB taxonomy): domain Bacteria; phylum Chloroflexota; class Dehalococcoidia; order Lucifugimonadales; family Australimonadaceae. Next base: position 448,373 of record OZ244812.1, read on the forward strand.
AGACCGTGGAGCTCGTGATGACGGGCGAACTCCGTCCCGTTGTCGAAGGTCACCGTCTGCCGAAACACCGGCGGCAACGGTCCCAACACCCCGGCGATGGTCTCGGCAATCGGCCCCGCAGCCTTCGAAGGCGCCCGCGCCGCGATCACCAGGCGCGAGTGGCGCTCGTGCAGGGCCAGCACCACCTCCCCTGACCTCCCAAAGAGCATCGTGTCCGCTTCCCAGTGCCCGCAGGTCTGACGGTCCGCGGCCGCGAGGGGACGCTCAGCGATGGGTCTTCGGAGGGAGATGAAGGAGGCCGAGCTTCCCCCCTTGCGGCCCCGCCTCCCCCGCTTCCACTTCCCCTGCGGCAGGTAGCGTCGCCAGCCATAGTCCTTCCCCCGCGTGGACTGCCCGTAGACGAACCGGTAGACACTCTCATAGGAGATGACCTTCCGGCCTTCCGCCCGGGCCAACTGGCCGGCGACCTGCTCGGGCGAACATCCCCGGCGGAGGCGTCCGAGGACGTCGGCGCGCAGCTCCTCGTCCCGTTCGAGCCGGGGCCCGCACCAACGACGCCCCCAAGCCCGGTCATGGGCGACCGACGGCCGGTAGCCGCCCGTTGGCGAGGCGTTCCGCCTCAGCTCCCGCGTGACCGTCGATGCCGCGCGATCCAGACGTCGAGCAACTTCCCGGACCGAGGCGTCCTCGGCACGTAGGCGGGCAATCTCACACCGTTCCTCAATGGAGAGCTGTCGGTATCCCATGGCAACACCCTAATCTGGTGTTGCACTTCGTTTGTGAACTCAGGGAATCCCGGGCGGGGTGGAGTGGGTCCCCGTGTCAAGCACGAGGACGACGAAGGGGATGAAGTCTCACAGCATCCGCTGGGACGAGCTCGTGGCGCGGCGGCGAGCGGCGCGGCGGAACGTGGGGGCGTCCGCGAGGCCGAGGCGCGGGAGGTCGGGGCCGTGGCCGTTCAGCAGGTCCTCGATGGTCGCGATCTGCACGCGCAGGAACTGTCGGTCCGGGAAGCGCTCCGGCACGTATACCCCGGCGGCCAAAGCTTCATCGACCATTGGTTTGGTCGGCGGCTCCAAGGTCACGAGCAACCCGAGCTCCGCCTTCTCGCGCTCCATGTCCCCCTTGAGCGTCGCGATGATGTTCCGCTGCACATGGCCGCTCTTGACCTGCACGAGCACGGTCTTGGCCTTGCCTGACTCGTCGTCGAAGAAGTTGATGTAGCCGTCGACTCCGGCGTCGGCGCCCTTGCGGCGGTTGTTGCCGGGGCGGGCGTCGACCAAGCCCAGCGCCCAGTACTCGAACTGATAGCGGCCGTCGTGCTGGCTCTCCGTCGCCAGCGCCCGCGCGCTCGCAACGTCCTGCGGCACGCCCACCACGTCGTACTCCGACAGCTGCGCGCCAAACGTGTCGTGCAGCCGGTACTTCATCAGCGAGATGGCGATGTGCGTGATGTCGATGCCGATCCACCGCCGTCCAAGCCGCTCCGCCACGGCGACCGTCGTCCCGCACCCGCAGAACGGGTCGAGGACGACGTCTCCCTCGTTGCTACTCGCCTGGATGATGCGCTCTAAGAGGGATTCTGGCTTTTGGGTGGGGTAGCCTAGGCGCTCGGACGACGTATTCGGTATTCTCGGAATGTCGGTCCAAACGTTTTGGAGGGGCTTTCCCCCGGCTTCATCGAGATAGACCTTCAACCCATCCGTACGCGGAGTTCCGTCTCTCTTGGCGCGTATCTTTCCTTCCGCCCACCACTTTTCCAATTGTTCGAGCTTGTAGCCCCACCCACGGGTCGGGCCGGGCAGTGTGCCCCGCCACTCGAACTTCCCGGAATTGCTGTCCGGTCTTGGCGCGGTTAGATTCTCGAGTCTGTAGCGCCTTCCGTCGTCATCGACGTTGCGGTATCGACTCAATTGCTGCTCGCCGTATCGCTGTTCGCTATCGGGATACTTGTGAAAGCCACGGTTCCAAACCGGCTCGTCGGATTTCGCATAGAACAAGAGGATGTCTGCTACATTCCCATACTTCCCGGCTGTGTTGTGACTCTCTGTCCTCTGCCAAGTGATTTCATTCCGAAAGTTGCGTGGGCCAAACACCGCGTCCATGAGCAGCTTGAGGTAGTGGCTGGCGGTGGGGTCGCAGTGGAGGTAGATGCTGCCGGTCGGCTTCAGGACGCGGCGCAGCTCGACCATGCGCTGGGCCATCATCGTGAGATAGGCCATCATGTCGTTCTGGCCGAGGAAGGAGCGCATCGCCTGTAGGAGGTCCGCCAGGCTCTTCGGCCCGTTGGTCACGACGTCCCGGTAGGCGTACTCCGACTCTATACTCCAGTGCCAGGTGTCGCCGAAGGCGTACATCTGGGCGGCGGAGCCCTCCCCGCTTGCCTCCTTGAACAGGACGTTGTAGGTGGCGTTAGAGTTGAAGGGCGGGTCGAGGTAGACGAGATCGACGCTCTCGTCCGGGACGTGCTCCCTGAGGATGTCGAGGTTGTCGCCGAAGTAGAGCTTGTTCTTCCAGTCAGCCATGCCGTCTCCCGGCCGGAGGGCGTGATTGCGGAGCATGGTAGCAGCAGGGCCAACTCGGCGGCAGCGGGCGAGTGTCGCTACGCCTTCGTGGCCAGGTCCTCGACGAGCTGCACGAGGGCGCCCGTGGGGACTCCGGTGGCCCCTTTGACCTCGTGGCCGCGCACGCGGCTGGACATGAACGCCCGGCGATATCCAGGTGGGCCCACTCGACGCCGTCGGTGAACGAGCGGCCCGCCGCTTGCCTATCCGACTTGGGCCAGCAGTGACAGGAACCGGGGGGCGTTGACGATCCTCGTACCTTGGTGTTCCCCGATGGGCAGAAGGCGCCTGCGGTCGCCGGTCACGAGGTAGTCGGCGGATGCGGCCGCTGCGCATTCCAGTATCCGGTTGTCGGCGTGGCCGCCTTCTATCGCGTCTGCGAGCAGTGGGGGATCGATCACAATGGCGCTGTTCCCAAGGGAACTCAGTGCCTGCAGTGAGCGCTCCTCTGTCCAGCCGAACTTGCGCGTCAGCACGCCGCTCACCTCCTGCAGGATGAAGGGAGACAAGCACAAATCAAACCGGCCACGCATGGCCAGCTCGAGAACCAGACGTTCGTTTCCAGGGAAGTTCAGCGCCGAGATGATGACGTTTGTGTCGAAGACGACCCTCATACCGGGGAATGGCCGACCTCGGCCCGGTACTCCTCCACCAGACCTGCCACGTCCTCGGGGCCAATGCCTTGGCTCCTAGCGGTCTTCTCTCCATAGTGGAGCAGCTGTCTCCACTCGCACTCTTCGATGTAGCGGAGCACCGCGTCACGCATGAACTCGCTCCTAGAGCGCCCTAGTTCTCCGATCGCTTCGTCCAAGCGGTCAGCCATCTCCGGCGGGAGCGAGAACGTGACGGTCCTCGTTGTTCGCGGCATACAATGCTCCCTATTACCGAGTCTTACGCAAGATGCTGCGCCAGCGGCGCAATCCTGTCAACCACTTTCGTCCACTCCCGATAGTGCACTGGGTTATCGTCTCGCCGCTTCGATGGTGATTCCGCTGTTGGCCGCCGTCGCGGCCAGCCTACAGCACCGCGTGGGCGGCGGCATGAGTTGACGGCGTTGTCCCCCGAGTATTTGCAGAGGGGGTTCACGTTGGGATGAGAAGAGCATCGCCATCCTCGCCGATGACCTCGGCGGCAGCGGGCGAGTGTCGCTAACCCCTCGCGGCGAGGTCCTCGACGAGCTGTACGAGGGTGCGTGTGGGGACTCCGGTGGCCCCTTTGACCTCGTGGCCGCGCACGCGGCTGGACATGAACGTCCCGGCGATATCCAGGTGGGCCCACTCGACGCCGTCGGTGAACTCGGCGATGAAGAAGGCGGCGGTGATGCTGCCGGCGGGACGGCCGCCGGTGTTCTTCACGTCCGCGTAGTCGCTGCGGTTCTGCCGCTTGTACTCCTCGAACATGGGCAGCTGCCACATCTTCTCGCCGGTGACCTTGCTGGCGTCGAGCACGGCGTCGACCATCCGCTGAGAGGTCCCCATGACGCCGGACGCGACGTGGCCGAGCGCGACAACGATGGCGCCGGTGAGCGTCGCCACGTCGACGACGCGCGTCGCGCCCTTGACCTGTCTGATGTAGCTGATGGCGTCGGCGAGCACGAGCCGGCCCTCGGCGTCGGTGTTGTCGACCTCGATGGTCTTGCCGCTCATGGCGCGGATGATGTCGCCGGGGCGCTGGGCCGTGCCGGAGGGCATGTTCTCGACGGCGGGCACGACGCCGAAGACGTTGATCTTGGGCTCGAGCTGGGCGATGGCGTTCATGGCCCCGATCACCGCTGCGCCTCCCGACATGTCGCCCTTCATCTCCCACATGCTCGCGGCGGGCTTGATGGAGATGCCGCCCGAGTCGAAGGTGATGCCCTTGCCGACCAGGGCGATGTTGTTGTCGGGGTGGTCCGGGTCGCCGAGGTGTTCGAGGATGATGAGCCGGGGCTCGTTGGCGGTGCCCTGCGCGACGGCGAGCATGGCGCCCATGCCGTGCTCCAGCATGTCCTCGCGTCCGAGGACCGTGACGCCGAGGTTGCGGCGTCCGGCGATCTCGGTCGCGGCTTCGGCCATCTTCGCCGGGTTTACGACGTTCGCGGGCTCGTTGACGAGGTCGCGGGCGATGAGCACGCTCTCCGCGAGGAGGCAGCCCTTGGCTACGCCCCGCTGGAGCTCCTCGAGACGCTGCGGGTCGCGCTCGACGATGGCGAGCTCCTCGACGTCCTTGCCGGAGTCGTCGTCGCCGCTGCGCTTGGAGCGGTAGTTGGCGAACTCGTAGAGCCCGAGGACGGCCCCTTCGGCGGTCGCCTGCGCGGAGGCCGCGGGGTCGAGTCCGCCGATGCCCGCGCCGTGGGCGATCGTCGCGGCCCGCCTCGCGCCAACCGCCTTGAGCCGGCGCGCCACGGCGCCCGAGATCTCGCGGACGGTGTCGACGCCGAACCGGTCCCTCTTGCCCAACCCCACGACGATGACGCGTTTCGCGGGCAGCTTGCCAAAGGTGTGCACGACCGACATCGCGCCTTGCCGCCCCGTGATCTCGCCGTCGGCGATTAGCTCGGATATGTGGCCGTCGAGCGCCTTGTCCACGGCCCCTGTGCCGCCGCCGGGCGATCGGACGCCTTCGAACAGGTTCACGACGATCGCGTCGGCGTCAACGGCAGCGATGTCTCCCGGGACGGCGGCAACTCGAATCATGTGGCGCCTCGGCTGGGGCTCGTGGCCCGTGCTGTCAGGGGGCGGGGGCGGATGGGGAGCAGGCTATCACAGCGGCGGCCCGCTCACGCCGGGTCAAGCCCGTCGTCAGGCCCGAGCCGGTGGACGGCGCAGCCGACGAGGCCGGGGCCCGTGTGCGCGCCGATGACGGGGGTGAGCTCGGTGACGAACAGCTCCACCGGGCGGACCGTTTCCTCGAGCCGCTGGGCGAGCTCGGCGGCTCGCTCGGGGGCCGCGGCGTGGATGACGGCGACTCGCGTCGGCGCGCCCTCCGCGCTACGCTCGGCGAGCAGCGCGACACGGTCCAGGGCTTTGCGCTCGCTGCGCGGGCGCTCCACCATCCCGATCGTCCCGTTGGTGAGGCGGAGGACTGGTCTCACTCCCAGCGCCTTGCCCATCCACATGAGGACCCGCGGGACGCGGCCGCTGCGCCAGACGTACTCGAGCGTTCCGAGGCAGCCGAAGAGCTCGACGGACGCTATCCACGCGGGCACGCGGCGGAGGATGTCGTCGGCGTCGGCGTACTTGGCCGCGGCGCGGGCCGCGGCGAGCACGACGAGGCCCTGAGCCGCGGCCGCGGCCTGTGTATCGACGACCTCGACGCGAGTGGAGCCGAGGGCGCCGGCAGCCTCGTGGGCGGCGGCGCGGGCGGAGTTGTAGGCGGCGCTGAGACGGGCGGACAGCGTGAGGCAGACGATCTCGTCGGCGTGCTCGGCGGCCCTGTGGAACGCGTCGATGAAGGCGCCTGGCTGCGGCGCGGACGTCGTGGGCGGCGTCGGGCTGCTGGCCTGGAGCGCGTAGAAGGCGTCCGGAGCGATGTCAACGCCGTCGTGATAGACCCGGCCGTCGTGACGAATCTGCATCGGGACGACGTACAGCGGAAGGTCCCGGACGAGGTCCGGCGGCAGCGAGGCGTTGCTATCGGTGACGATGGCGAGGGTCATGGGTAAGGCGATGGTCTCGTGGGGGCCGCATTATAGTACCCGCCGGCCAAGGCGCGCCGGGCCGATTCTATGCCGGGTCGATGGCGAGGACAGGCTCGGCCGCATGGCGGCGCCAATGCGGGTGGGCCGGGTTAGACGCGCTATGAGAGAGCGCTGAGCGCGAGGTTGCGTATGATGAACAGCCCGAAGATGGCGATCATCGGGGTGATGTCGAGCGTGCCGCCGATGGGACGGATGTAGCGGCGGAGCGGCGCGAGGAGGGGCTCGGTGATCTGTGTGAAGGCCCGATGAATCTGGAGCAGGACCGGACTCCTGAGTCCGGCGATGAACAGCCAAGAGATGATGGCCTGCCCGATGAACGCAACGAGGAAGGCCGTGAAAATGAAGTTGATAATGGACGCAATCATCCGTTGCTCCCCAATTCGCGCGCTCGCCGGTGTGCGGCGGCGACTGCTTCGAGCACTGTTGCCCGCATCCCGCCTCGTTCGAGCGCCATCAGCCCCGCCGCGGTCGTGCCGCCCGGCGAGGTCACGGTCTCGCGGAGGAGCGCCGGGTGCTCGCCGGTCTCCTGGGCGAGACGGGCGCTGCCTGTGACCGTGTCCACCGCGAGCGCCCGAGCCATGTCGCGGGGCATCCCGAGGTAGACGCCCGCCTCGATGAGGGCCTCGATGAACGCGAAGACGTAGGCCGGGCCGCTGCCGGAGAGGGCGGTCGCCATGTCGATATAGCTCTCGTCCGCGACGCGCCACTCGCGTCCGAGGACGGCGAGGAGGCTCGCCGCGGCGCTCAAGGCGTCGTCGCTGACTGTGGCGGTCGCGGTCCAGACGGATACGCCGGCGCCGATCTGGGCCGGCGTGTTCGGCATCACGCGCACGACGTCGGGGTGACCGAGGCCGTCGGCGATGCGCCGGATGGGCATGCCGGCGATGATCGAGAGCACCGTCTGTCCGCTGCCGAGCTCGCCGTGAAGCTCCTCAGCGGCGTGGCCGAAGTGCTGGGGCTTGACCGCAAGGACGACGAGCTCCTTGCCTCGCGCCGCTTCCGAGTTGCGCGGCGTTGTCGCGACTTGGTAGGCGTTGGCGATGTAGGCGCGGCGCTCGTCGATAGGCTCGGCGACGCACACGTTCGCGGCGTCGGCAACGCCTGCCGCAAGCGCGCGGCTCAGCATGGCCTCGGCCATGACTCCGCCGCCGATGAACGCCGTCGATGCCGTCCTCAAGGAGGGTCCCTTTCCCGCGGCGCCTAGCCCGTGGCGCCTCTTCTCGATGGCGTAGCCGGCCGCCGTCTACGCTGGGGCCTCAGTATAGCATCGAGGCGTTCGGGCTTCGGGGCTAGAGGGAGGGGAGGACAAGAAGGCAGGCAACGGGGGAAGTCCTGCGGCGCTATCATCGCCGCCAGACCATCGAAGGGAGCCGTCATGGCTACGTACCACGAGCGCTATTTGAATCAGCAAACTCCCATCACCATAGCTGAGCCCGTCTTCGACTACTGGCACGACACGGAACGCAGGACGGACGGCAGCGCCAAGATTCTCTATCTCGTGCTCTGCGAATGCTGCGAGGTGGTCTTCCCCAGCGGCCGCAAGCGCAATGGGTGGATCCGGTGCGCTCGGTGTGTGAGGAGGGGCTGCCAACCCAACATACGCAAGTGCGTAACGCCCTAACCCGGCTCGTCCACTCGCCCGACGGCAAACCGCCCCTCCGGCGGCGACGCTTGGCCCTCCATATCACGCCCCCAGCAGCGAGAGGGAGACGGAAGGGTCGTGGCGGCCCGTCGGACCAAGTCCTCGAAGCACATGGGGCGGCTATGACCAATAGTCGTGGACGCGCTGAAGCTCTTGCAACCAATAACGGAAGTCTTCGTTTCCGTTGTGCAAACGCAGGTCTTTGGCGAGACCGAAGAAACCCGAGCCCGGCAAGTTCTCCTCTTTCCGAATCACGACCGCCGACAGAAGCGGCCTCCCAGCTTGGTGTTCAGCCGTGCTGATATCCCCCAGGATGCGAGCAATGCGCTCGCGGTCTCCGGGCGAGCCCATACTCAGACTCGCCAGCGGAGCTATCTCAGAGTAATAGGTGATGCCTCTGCTCTTGGCGACTTCGCGGAGTTTGTCATAGATAGCCTCTGCGTCTGCGTCCATTTCGACCCCTCTTCCTGACCAGCAAGATCGACGCTCGCCCTCAGCTCGCATTCCCCGCCGCTGCTATCATCAATCCCTGTAAGTGAGGGGAGGCTCTATGCCTATAACCTGGAATATCACCATAGACGACGATGTGATGAAGTATTGGGTCACGACAGGGCGCAGAACGAAGGAGACCCGCATCAGCCATCTGCTCCGCTGTGAATGTTGCAAGGTGGTCTTCCCCAGCGGTGACTCAAAGGCTACCCGAATCAAGAAGAGCGGTCATGTTCGCTGCGCCCTGTGCAGGCCGAAATGGAGTGCAGGGAAACCCTGCCTCCATCCCTAACTCCCTGCCGTATCGACCCGCCCGACGGCGAATCGCACGCCCTCCGGCGGCGACGCCTGCCCTTCATCGTCACGCCCCCAGCAGACGGGGCTGCCGTCGGGCCGCAGCGCGCACGTGTGGAGATTGTCGCTGCTGATAGAGGCGAAGCGCTCGCCCTCCGGCGGCGACGCCCGCCCGCCATAATCGTGCCCCCAGCAGACGGGGCTGCCGTCGGGCCGCAGCGCGCACGTGTGAGAATCGCCGCTGCTGACGGACGCGAAGCGCTCGCCCTCCGGCGGCGACGCCTGCCCACTGTGGTGCTCGCCCCAGCAGACGGGGCTGCCTTCGGCCCGCAGCGCGCATATGTGCGCCGAGCCGCTGCTCACAGACGCGAAACGCTCGCCTTCGGGCGACGACGCCGGCCCGTAGAGACCATCGCTTCCCCAGCAGACGGGGCTGCCGTCTGGCCGCAGCGCGCACGTGTAATACATGCCGCTGCTGATAGAGGCGAAGCGCTCGCCCTCCGGCGGCGACGCCCGCCCGCCATCATCGCTTCCCCAGCAGACGGGGCTGCCGTCGTGACGCAGCGCACACGTGTGAGAATCGCCACTGCTGATGGACGCGAACCGCTCGCCCTCGGGGGGCGATGCCTGCCCAGAGTTGTCATACCCCCAGCAGACGGGGCTGCCGTTGGGCCGCAATGCGCATGTGTGGACGCTACCGCTGCTGATTGACGCGAACCGCTCACCCTCCGGCGGCGACGTCTGCCCGAAGATATCGCTTCCCCAGCACACGGCGCTGCCGTCAGGCCGCAGCGCACATGTATGCTGCCAGCCACTGCTGAGCGTGGTGTGCTGTTCCGGCGCACGGAAGTCCGCGGGAACAGGATACGGGGTCGGCGTGGGCGTCGCCATCGGCGTGGGCGTCGGGGTCGGGGGGAGTTGAATTGTCCACCAGCCGCAGCTTTCGGAGGCGCGGAAGCCGGCGTCGGTCGGCAGGATGGCGACGTGGGCCGGGGCGGTTGTCGCCTGCTCGAACAGGACCTCGGCGCTATCGCCGTCGAGCTTGCTGAGCCGGGCCCATTCGCACGTCCCCGATACGTTCGCGGCCTCGTACACGCCGGGGACGATCTCATCGCCGACGCGCCACGCGCCCGGGCCGAACGAGGTCCACGGCTTTGGCCCTGGGGTAGGAGTGGGCGTCGGGATCGGCGTTGGCGTTGGGGTAGGCGTCGGGCCTAGCGTTGGGGCCGGCGAGGGTGTGGGAGTGGGTGTCGGGGGTGGAGTTGGCGTGGGGGTAGGCATCGGGCCTAGCGTTGGGGCCGGCGAGGGTGTGGGAGTGGGGACTGGCGCAGCAGCAGCCCTTTCAGTCGGCGTGGGCGCTGAGGACTGAGCCGTAATCGTCGCGGCTACCGACGCGTCTATGGTCGCTTGGGCAGCTGTCTCCACATCCGCTCTGGCAGCGCTCACGGTTGCGTCAATGTCAGGCGTCGGGGCGGACTCGCAGGCGGCGAGGGCGACGAGCGCTAGGGCAAGAAGGATAGGCGTTCGCAATGCGCGGCGTCTCCGGCCGGGGGTGGCGGGAGTGTAGCATGCGGTGGAGGCGCCGGGCAGGGAGGAGGGAGAGGTGAGCACCAAGAGCATCGACGAGAGCGTTGTGGAGGAGTTGGTCCGTATCGAACCATCCGTCATTCTCGTGCCCCGACACGGGATTCCACGCCCCCGGCGACCCCGCCCGTCCGTCCCTAAACCGCTGAGCCTGTCGAAGCGTCCCGCTCCTATGACACCAGCCCATTCCGCGAACGTCCGTCGCCTCCTACACTGTCTCCAATGGCCCAACTCCGCCCGCGTCTGACCTCCTCACCCGGCGGGTGTATAGACCGGGGACATCCTTTACACCTGTTCGGGGACATGGTTTACACCTCGCGCACGCCAACGAGGCGGCGGGAGGTGCGCTATTCCCTGGCAGGAGGCATCAGCAATGTCCCGAAATGTCCCAAAATGTCCCACTTCGGGGAAAAATCTCCCGCTGTTCACTCGTAAATCGATGCCATCTACGAGTGAACTGCCTGCGACATTCCGGGGCATTGCCGACACATCTCGCGTCATACACGTCAGTCCCGCGCTACAAACACGGACACACGGCCCATCCTCGTGCTCTGACACGGGAATCCACGCGTCCGAGGAAGGATTGAGGAGGGGGCTTGCTCAGAGCGCCAGCGCGTTGTTCAGACTATCCCTAGAGGGACGGGAGGCGTCCTGTGCCGGCGACCTCGGCTGCGATGTAGATGGCCTGCTCCATGCCCGAGGCGTCGGCGACTCCTTGGCCGGCGATGTCGAAGGCGGTCCCGTGGTCGACGGACGTGCGGATGAAGGGCAAGCCCAGGTTCGTGGTCGCGCTCGCCGCCCAGTCCTGGACCTTGACGGCGATGTGGCCCTGGTCGTGGTACATGGCGAGGACGACGTCGAACTCGCCGTCGATGGCGCGGTTGAATACGGAGTCGGCCGGGATGGGCCCGGCGACGTTCATCCCCTGCGCGCAGGCGTCGGCGACGGCCGGGGCGATGGCGTCGATCTCTTCGCTCCCGATGATCCCGGCCTCGCCTGCGTGAGGGTTGAGCGCCGCCGCGGCGATGCGCGGGACGGCGAAGCCGTGCGCCGAGAAGAATTCATGGGTGAGGCGGAGCTTGGCCAGCACGTTGTCGCGCGTCACGGCGTCGCAGGCGAGGCGCAACGGCCGGTGCGTGGTGAGGTGGACGACTCGCAGGCCCGTGGTGAGCAGCATCGTCGCGACTTGCTGGACGCCCGCCATCGACTGATAGATCTCCTGATGGCCGACGTCGGTGTAACCGGCGAGGTGGGCTGCTTCCTTGTTGAGGGGGGCGGTGGCAATGGCGCCGACGCTGCCGTCCATGGCGAGCCGGGCGGCTGCCTTCGCCCATTCGACGGCGGCCCTGCCCGCGACGGCGGATGCGGCGCCGTAGGGAAGGGCCGCGAGCTTGGGAATCGAGAGAGGCTCGTAGACGCCGACGACGCCCTCCGCGACCGGCTCGCCGGGCGTCTCGACCGCGTGAGCGACGAGAGCGCTATCGACGAGGGCGAGGGCGCGATCCATGACGTCGACGCTCCCGATGACGATGGGCGTGATCGAGCTACGGAGCGCGTCGCGGGAGAGCGCTTTGGCGACGACCTCGGGGCCGATTCCCGCTGGGTCGCCGAGGGTGATTGCGACGATGGGTGGTGCGCTGGTCATGTCTGCGTGGACCGTTCCGCGAGCGCGATTCGAATAGGGCGGGGCGCGTCTAGTATACCGGCGGCGCGGGCGCACTGCGCGCGTACGGGGAAGAGGCGTGGGAAAAGGAGACGGGCCCCGTGGCCGAAGCCGCCGGGGCCCGTTAGCCCACTCCCGTGGCGCGTCGAGAGGGGCGTGGAGGAGGGGGACGAAGAACACCCAGTGTGAGCGTTCCGGGAAGCCCCTGCATATGGGGGCGTTTGTTTATCGAATGTTGCTGTCTGTCCTTTCGCGCGAACTCCTGAAGTCTTTAGCCGGCCGGGGCCAGGACGGGGCGCACACGCACTGCCTTCCACGGTTCGAGGTCGACTTGCGCCCCGGAAGGGAGAATCCGGTACACGGCGCGGTCCGGTGTGAGCAGGAACCGATTGCCGGTCAGCCGGACTGCGCCCGCGTACTGCTTAATCCTGAACTCGAGGTGCAGAAGGTTGCGCTCGACCTCGGGTTCGTCGACGGGCATGGTGGAGAGGATGACGATGCCGTGGTGGTCGAGGCGGAGGTCGCAGGGACCGAGGAAGTTCCGATTGCACGTGACCAACGTGCGGGCCAAGGCCCGCGCTTCCCTGAGCCCGGCGGGGCCCGGGACGCGAGCGTAGCCGTCGACCTGGACCACGTCGATATTCGGGTAGGCGGCCTTTGGGAACCCAGAATCGAGGAGCCAGCTTGCGGCCACGTTGCTCATGGGCGCCTCCCAGTGGGACGGTTGGAGGCGAGTCCGCCCCCGTGTCCGCTGGACAGGCCGCCGAGCGCGGCGGTTGTGATTCAGCCGGTTTCGGCCGGTTCAGCGGTGTGGGTCGGCCCGGTCATGCCGGGACGCCTGCCTCGCTTGGCGCGGGGTTTGGGTGGGATCCTGTACTCATTCGGGATCAACTCGAGCTGACTGACGCCGGAGGGCGCGCTGTCGGCGTCGTCGGTGGTCCGGTATTCCCGGACCGCTCGAATAAAGCCTTCCAGCGTATCGAAGTCGCGATAGACGCTGGCGTACCGCACGTACGCCACCGGATCGACGTCTTGGAGCCTGGAGAGGGCGGCGGCGCCGATAACAGACGCGGGGACTTCGGCTCGGCCGAGCCGATTAAGGTCGTTCTCGATCTCGTCGGCTAGTTTTTCGAGAGCGCCGGTAGGGAGCGGCCGCTTCACGCACGCGATCTGGATGCTCCTGAGCAGCTTCTCGCGGTTGAACTCCTCACGTCGACCGTCCCGCTTGGCTACGATGAGCGCGGCGTGCTGCACTCGTTCGTAGGTCGTGAACCGGACGCCGCATTCTGCGCATTCGCGGCGCCGACGAATCTCCTCGCCGGTATCCCGGGAGTCGGTCACGCGCGAGTCAGGGGCGCTGCAATGGGGACAGCGCATGTTGTGCTCATTCTCCGCTTGCCGTCAGACTCGACCGTAGGACGGCTGCCGGCGACAAGGACGTTGCTTTTGCCACAGACAACAATATAGGGGTTTGTAAGGTGCGGTGGCTACCAGATAGAGGGGTCTTCTGCGCCACCGCCGTATTGTTCGTCAGGTCCATTCGCCAAGTCAAGAGGTGATTTCTTGAATTTTGTACAAAATCTTGGGGTGGAAGTCTATGGGTTACTACATCTTGTTTGAATGGTTTGGATGTCGAGCAGTCAAGGATTGAGGAAGAGAGAGGCCCCGTTGGGGGTTAATCCAGACGGGGCCCGGTGGCGACCCGCTCCCAATGGCGCGTGGAAGGGGTCTAGCGGAGTGCATCCGGGACAGTCTGGGGAGAAACCATCCCGGGGGACGGGCCCGGAGTAGGGGAAGGTCCCGGGCCTTGTATGCAGTTGTGCTGCCCAGACCGGGGGGGTCTCCGCGAGGGGGACCCCCGGGTGGGCGATCGCGGCGGCTAGCTGATGGCTGACCGGTTGTTGCGCAGGAACGGCGGCAGGTCGAGCGACGACTCCTCGCTGAACGCGTTGAGCAGGTACTCGGTGAAGTTGTCGTCGCGCAGCGTGCCGGCCTCTATCGTGGGGAGGCCGGTGGCGATGATCGTCATGCGGACCTCGTCCTCCATCTTCATGTCGGACACCATCCCGAAGATGATGTTGGCCTCGGGGTCGACGGCAGAGCTGATGACATCCGCGGCAGCCTGCACCTCGTGGAGGGTGAGGTCGTGGCCGCCGGCGATGTTGAACAGAACGCCGCGGGCGCCCTTGATGCTCACGTCGAGCATGGGGCTGTTGATTGCAGCCTTGGCCGCCTCGACTGCGCGGTTCTTCCCGGAGGCGGAGCCGATGGACATCCAGGCTGGGCCGGAGCCGCTCATGATCGTCTTGACGTCGGCGAAGTCGAGGTTGATCTCGCCGGGCACGGTGACGAGCTCCGCGATCGACTGGACGCCCTGCCGAAGGACGTCGTCGGCGACCTTGAAGGCCGCGTCGGCCGTGATGGTGTCATCGCAAACGGTCACCAAGCGGTCGTTCGGGATGACGATGAGCGTATCGACATGTTCCTTGAGCAGCGACAAGCCGTCGTCGGCGTTCCCGGAACGGCGACGGCCCTCGAAACCGAACGGCTTGGTCACAACGGCGATGGTGAGAGCGCCGGTCTCCTTGGCGACCTCGGCGACGACGGGCGCCGCGCCGGTCCCGGTGCCGCCGCCCATGCCGCAAGCGATGAAGAGCATGTCAGCTCCCCGCACGGCGTCGTAGATGTCCTCGCGAGACTCCTCAGCGGCAGCGCGGCCGATCTCCGGGTCGCCGCCGACGCCCAGCCCGCGGGTGAGCTTGCTTCCTATGGGAATCTTCACCGGGACGTTCAGGCGCAGCAGGTGCTGGGCGTCGGTGTTGATTGCCAGGTACTCGACGCCAGGGACAGACTCGCGGAACATGCGGTCAACAGCGTTGCATCCGCCGCCGCCTACTCCGACGACTTTCACCTGAGCGAGCCCTTCGTGCGCCGACATAGGAATCAATGAGTAGTTCTCCATCATGCGTTACCCCTCTCGCCTCTCTTGGTTCATTCAGCTAGCTGGATCGGATAATCGTGTGGGCGCCGTGTCCTTCCGGGGACACTGTTCGCTCCGCTGGCCGGCGCTGATCACAATCATGGGACGCCGCCCGACTTGGGTATGCACGGCGGAGCGGGCCCTTCGCGGGCTGGCGTGCTGAATCCAGTCATGCCCGCGCCTCCTTGGACTGGTCCGCGCCCAGCCGTTTCATCCAGCCCATGAGGCGGCCCCCAACGGGCTGGGCGGACTTGACGCCGGTCGCCACAGCTCCCGCGTGCCGGTGACGGATGGTCCACAAGAGCAACCCGACGACCGTCGAGAAGGCTCCGTCCTCGAGCTCGGGGGGCAGCCCCAACGCGGGCTCGGGCACGCCGACGCGGACCTCGCATTTGCCATAGTCGGCGAAGACCTCCGCCAACCCGTTCAGCGTGCTCGATCTTCCGGTAAGGACGATGCCGCCCGGCGGCATACGGACGAGACCCGAGCCGAGCACCTTGACCAGAACGAGGCGTGTGAGCTCAACGGCCCGGTCACGCATCAGCTGGTTCAATGTGAGCCGTGAGATGGAGTGAACGCCGCCGTCGCCCTCGGTCTCTACGTCGATGAGGTCGGACGGACTGACGCCGTCGATCGACATGGCGCAATGCGCGAGCTTGACGGTCTCGGCGACGCTTTTCGGGACGCCAAGCCCGACGGCTATGTCGTGAGTGAAGTTGTTGCCCGCGACGGGGACCGCGCACGTGTGCCACGCGGCGCCGTCCTGGTAGATGGCGATCTCGCTGGTCCCGCCTCCGACGTCGACGAGGACGACGCCGACCTGGCGTTCCTCCGCAGTGAGGACGGCCTCCGCGCTGGCGAGGTGCTCGATGACGAGACCGCGAACGCGGACGCCTGCGTCGCCGACGGCGCGGGCGAGCGTGTCCATGGCTGCGGCGTCGCCGATGACAACGTGCGCCTGGGCGGAGAGCGTGCGGCCGCTCATGCCGACAGGGCTGCGCACGCCGCCGACACCGTCGATCTGGTATGCGCGGGGCACGACCTGGACGACCCGCTGGCGCGGATGCGTCCTGGGGTGCGTCGCCGAGAGGACACGGTCGATGTCCTTGTGGGTGAACTCGGTCCTGCCGGGGGCGCAGGGAACGCTGGCCGAGGCGTTGATGGAGGAGAGGTGTCCGCCGGTGATGCCCACCGTGACCGGGGGCAAATTGGCCCCGAGCAGCGCTCGGGCTTGTCCGGTGGACCGGCGAATGGAGGCGGTGAGCGCGTCCTGGTCGACGACGTCGCCCTTCACTAACCCTCGGGATGGGGCCTGCCCGACGCCGAGGACATCTATTGCCCCGGTTGCGGCGAGCCTGGCAACGAGAGTCACGACCTTGGTCGAGCCCACGTCAATGGCCGCGTACAGCGATTCGTTCGGCGAACCCATTGCTACGCTCCTGCCGGGCCGCAGACTGCGACGCGGAGTTTGG
Source organism: Dehalococcoidia bacterium (assembly GCA_965220205.1). GTDB lineage: Bacteria > Chloroflexota > Dehalococcoidia > Lucifugimonadales > Australimonadaceae. The sequence continues at coordinate 464,740 of OZ244812.1, forward strand.
CGCTCCGGCTGCGGCGGTTGCGAGAGACTTCTTCGGGGGAGGGCCGCGTGACCTTGCGGTTGAGGGCGCGGACGGCGTCGCCGGGCGCGTTCAGGAATCGCTTGATCTCGCGGTCTTCGATCGAGTGGTATGCGATGGTGACGAGGCGACCGCCTTCGCGGAGCACCCGGACTGCCTGTGCGAGCCCGGCGCGCAGCCGCTCGACCTCCTCGTTGACGGCCATCCGCAGCGCCTGGAACGTGCGCGTGGCGGGGTGGGTGCGTCCGCGCCCGTAACCCGAGGCGCGGCGCACGATCTCGGCGAGCTGCTGCGCGTCGTGGATGGGCCGCGCGGTTGCGATAGCTCGGGCGATGCGGCGCGAGCGCGGCTCCTCTCCGAGGCGATAGATGATGTCGGCGAGCTCGTCGATAGGCGTGTCGTTGACGAGGTCATCGGCGGTGGGTCCGCCGCTGCGGGCGAACCGCATGTCGAGCGTTCCCGGGCGGTTGAAGCTGAAGCCTCGGTCCTCGGCCTCGAGCTGTCTCGACGAGAGGCCGAGGTCGAATAGAACGCCGTCGGCCGGAACGAAGTCATGCCGGGCGGCGATCTGTTCGAGTCGGTCGAAGTGGTCGTTGACAGTGACGGCAGCCTGGCCGAACGGCGCGAGCCGGGCGGCGGCATAGGCGATAGCGTCAGGGTCGGCGTCGATGCCGAGCAAGCGGCCCGCCGCCGGAGCTCCCGCAGCTTGCAGGATGGCGCTGGCGTGGCCGGCGTCGCCTAGCGTGCAGTCGATGTAGGCGCCGCCAGGGCGCACGGCGAGTCCGTCCAGCACCTCGCTCACCATTACGGGCTCATGCAGAGGTCGTTCATCCGCCGTCATGGCCTGTTCTCCTCCGAGAACCCCAGATCGAGGTCCGCGGTCTCGATGTCGCTGAGTTGCTCGGCCCACTGGGCGCGGTCCCAGAGCTCGAGCCACGTTCCCGCGCCAACGATGACGACCTCTTCCTGCAGGCCCGCGTACTGGCGCAGCGGTTGCGGCAGCACCACGCGGCCCTGCCGGTCGAGCTCGAGGTCGAAGGTGGACCCGAAGACGCGGCGGCGAAGCGTCCGCGCCAGACGGGAGTTGGGAGTCATGGAGGCGTAGCCCGCCGAGTAGGCTTCCCACCCGGCTGGGGAGAAGGCCCATACGCAGGGTTCGAATCCCCGAGTCAGATAGATGCCGCCCTTGAAGGTCTCGCGATACCTGGCCGGAATGGCGATCCGGCCCTGCGAGTCGATCCGGTGCGGGTACTCCCCATGGAACTGCATACACGCCGCCAGCCTTCCCCAATCTTCACCTAGATTAGGCTTTGCCCACCAAAGTGCGCCAAATAGTAGGTGTTGTTCAAAATAAGTACAAGATGGTACTTACATCAGTTCCTGACGACTTTGCTCACCGTTGTGGGCGTTGAAACGCAGTGGTCGTATGGCTTACTAAGCGTATTCAGTTGTAGTGCGCCAATTTATTTGTACAACACCTAGTATATGTATTGAGAATCGTAGCGATGGTTGGACAGTCGGAAAAGCCCTCCCGAATCCTTGCGCCGCAGGACCGGAGGGGACCTGGCGGAGGGTCAAGGGAGAGGACGGCGTTGCTTCGATAGCGGGCGACCGCAGCGCCGCCGTCGCGGCGCCGTCTCCTCCCACCTTCCGACTGCATCTCCGTCTTGCCGCGCGGAGGCGAGAATCTTGCCCTCGAGTTTGCTATAATCCGCGCCACCATCTTGCGCACGGCCCCCGGCGGCGCCGTTGCGTCGGTGGGCAACCCAGTCGGCCTCAGAGGAGTTGTCGTTGGCCAGCCAGTACGACGAATTCAATCCGCCTGCCCGTCTGCTGATGGGCGCCGGCCCTTCGAATGTCCACCCGCGGGTGCTGCGCGCGATGAGCGCATCGCTGCTCGGCCATCTCGACCCTCTCTTCCTCGGGGCGATGGACGACGTGAGGACCATGTTGCGCGAGGTGTTCCACACGGCGAACCCCGCGACCTTGCCGGTGTCGGGCACGGGTACGGCAGGGATGGAGGCGGCGCTCGTCAATATCCTCGAGCCGGGCGATACGGCTATCGTGGGGACCAACGGCTTCTTCGGCGACCGCCTGGCCGACATCGCATCCCGCACAGGCAGCACCGTTATTGCGGTCACGCACGATCTGGGCCAGCCAGTGGGAGCGGAGGCAGTGCGGCGGGAGCTGGCGAAGCACGAATCGGTGAAGGCGGTCGCGGTGGTGCACGCGGAGACGTCGACGGGGGTGGTGACGCCGCTTCCGGAGATCAGCAGGGCCGCGCATGACGCCGGGGCGCTGTTCGTCGTCGACGCGGTGACGTCCCTGGGCGGCATTGAACTCCGGGTCGACGATTGGGACATCGACGTCTGCTACAGCGGGACGCAGAAGTGCATCGGCGCGCCGCCCGGCCTCGCGCCAATCACGTTCGGGCCTCGGGCGCTCGAGGCGATGGCGTCGCGGAAGACGAAGGTCCAGAGCTTCTATCTAGACATGACGGCGTTGAACGACTATTGGCAACAGCGGGTGTATCACCATACAGCGCCCATCTCGATGATTTATTCGCTGCGGGAGGCCCTTCGCGTGTGCTTGGAGGAGGGGTTGGAGGCGCGATGGCAGCGGCACGAGCAGAGTGCGGCCGCTCTCCGCGCGGGGCTTGACGCGATGGGGCTTCGTGTCCTGGCTGCCCCGGCTCATCGGGCGCCCAGTCTGACCGCGGCGTTCGCGCCCGAGGGCGTGGCGGAGGCCGATGTCCGGAAGTACCTGCTCCAGATGCACAACATCGAGGTGAGCGGCGGGCTGGCGGCGCTGGCGGGCAAGGTGTGGCGGGTCGGGCTGATGGGCCACAACGCCACTATCGCCAACGTGTTTACGTTCCTCTCGGGGCTGGAGAACGCGCTGGCCGCTCACGGGTACGAGACGCCGCCGGGCGTGGGGCTGGCCGCAGCCCAGAAGACGGTCCGCGAAGCCGTCGGCGCCTAGCGTCGGGCTTCGCGCCTCCGCTTTCTCTATCCGTCTTCCTCTATTGAGCCGGGTTCGTCAAGCCGGGCTTCGACGCCCGCAGCGCGAACACGTCCCAGTGGAAGTCGATGGTCCCGTCGTCGTGCGGAACGATGCCGAAAGCCGCCCTGGCGTCGGGCGGGGCGGACCGCAGCGCGTCGCCGACTAACGCCATCGCCTCGCCGCTCATGCCGGCGCGCTCAGCCCAGTCCGGGTATTGCAGGCGCACGATAGACATCGCCGAGTCGGCGACGCCGAGTCCGGCGCGTTCGAGCGCGCCGAGCCACTCGGACGCCGACATGTTGCGGACGTGGCTAGGGTCCCGTTCGACCTCGATGTGATGCATCCACGACGCAAGGGCGGCGTCCTCTGGCGCGCACGTGTCGGCCGCGAGGAGCGCGCCCCCGGGGCGCAGCACCCGGTGGACCTCACTGAGCCAGCGGGTGAAATCGACGAAGTGGTGCGCGGCGGTGCGGCAGGCGATCAGGTCGACGGAGTCGTCGGCGAAGGGCAGGGCCTCGGCCGCGGCTAACGCCATCTCCGGGCCGTCGGCGCCGCGCTCGTTGCGTAGTGCGCGGACCTGCTCCAGCATCTGGGGCGTGATGTCGGTGGCGATGACCCTGCGCGCGAACGGGGCCATGGCGAACGCGGTGAAGCCGGGGCCGGCGCCGATGTCGACGGCGACGCCGAAGCGCTCGTCAGTGAAGCCGGCGAACTCGGCGAGGTCGACCAAGCGATCGTTGCCGCTGTGCGTGCGCGAGACGCGATAGCGGTCCGCCGTGCGGCCGAACTGCGCTTGCGCGCTTCGCTGGGGTCTGTCGTTCATCGATGGCCTCCTCGGCGCCAGCCCGATTCTACGCCGCGTCACGCACGGCGCGGGGGCGCCGTATCTCGGTTGACGGACTCCAGCCGCCCGGCTATCGTCGGCCCCCGGGAGGACTGCATGGCGATCGTCGGCCGAGTGACCTTCGCGGATGTGGAAGGAGCGCCGGAGGCGTTCACGACCGAGTTTGCGTCGTACCTGGCGCACATGCACGACCGGTTCTCGCCGGCCGTTGCAGAGCTGCGCGCCGGTCGCGCGGAGCAGGCTCGCCTCGCGAAGGACGAGCTTGTGCTGCCGTCCAGCCCGCCGGCCACCGCGATCAACAACGAGCCTTGGCAGGTCCCGACCGTGCCGGAAGAGCTCCGCAGGCCGGGCATCGAGATTACGGGACCCGTTTCGATAACCAGTATGTTCATCAACGCGCTGAATCCGGGCCCCGGCGGAGTCCGTGCGGCAGGGGACCTGGACGACGACGAGGACTCCGCGGGACACCGGCTCGTAGACACGGTCCGGGCGGCCCTCAATCGACTGCGGGCGGTCGAGGGGACGCTCGCTTACCACGACGTCGAGCGCGGCCGCGACTACCGAGTGCAGGAGGGGAGGCTCCCGTTCTTCATGCACCGCGAGCGCGGGATGCACCTCGACGAGCCCGACGTGACGATCGACGGGTCGCCCGTGTCGGCGGCCGTCTTGGGGACTGCGTTGACGCTGTTCCACGCGGGCAGGGCTCAGGCGGAGCGCGGGCAGGGCATCTACTTCTATCTTCCGAAGATGGAGTCGGCCGGCGAGGCGGCGTTCTGGCGCGATTTCTTCGCGGAGAGCCAGGAGCGCCTCGATCACCTGCGCGCCGCCGTCATCCGGGCGATTCCGCTCATCGAGTCGCTGCCGGCTGTGTATCAGATGGAGGAGATGCTGTACGCGCTCGGGCCGTACGCCGCGGGACTGAACGCGGCGCGGTGGGACCTGAAGGCGAGCATCCTCGAGTACGTGCTCGCGGACCCCGATTCGGTCTGGCCCGACCGCTTCGGCGTAGATATCAAGACGACCCCGTTTCTATCCAACATCTTCCGCCGTTTGGTCGCGGTCTGCCTGAAGCATGGCGCCGTCGCCATCGGCGGCATGGCCACGGCGCTGCCGAGCCGGGACGACGAGGTGAACGCGGCGGCAGCTGGGTCTATCCGCGCGGACAAGGAGTGGGAGGCCGCCCAGGGCTTCACCCGAGGGTGGGTCGCGCACATTTTTCATATGGACACCGCGGCTGCGCCGTTCAAAGAGCTGACGGACAGCGGCTGGCAGCCCACCCCTGCGATGGCTGACCCGGACAACTACCCCATTGAGCTGAAGACGCCTGAAGGCCCGACGACACTCGAGGGGACGAGGCGTAACTTGCGCACGCTCATCGAGTACGTGGAGGGATGGCTTGGCGGACGCGGGGCGAAGGGAATCGACAGCCTCGCCGGGAAGCCGGGGCTCCACCCGGCGCTGATGGAGGACCTCGCCACCGCTCGCATCTCGGTCGCTCAGACGGGCCAACGCATCATCCATCGCGCCAAAGACGGCGCATCTGACGCTGTCCACGACCTCGAGACGGTGAAGCGGATGCTCCTTGCCGAGGAGGAGGACGTCGTCCGCAAGCTTGGCGCGTCCGCGTCGCTCGATGGGACCGCAGCCCGGTATCGTCAGTCGACGAAGGTGACGATGCAGTGGATCAAGAACTACGCGGAGTTTGATTTCAGGAGCCTCGGCTCGTATACGAGGGCCGATCTGGCCGCGATCGCCGAGGCCCCCGACGCCTTCTAGGAGTCTGCACATGACTGAACAGACCGGGCCGCGGACGCTGTTGGCTCTGCTGGAGAACGGGGTCCCCGGCCATACGGCGGTGGTGTCGCCGGATGGTCCGGCGCTGACGTACGAGGCGCTCAAGCAGCAGGTCGCGGTGTTGATGGCCGAGCTCCTGGGGCTCGGCGTCCGCCGTGGGGACCGCGTCGCCATCGTGCTTCCGAACGGCATCGAGGTGATCGCGGCGTTCCTGGCGGTCTCGAGCGTCGCCACGGCTGCGCCGCTGAACGCGGCGTACAAGCCGGACGAGTTCGAGTTCTACCTGGACGACACGAATGCCTGTGCGGTGGTCACGGCGCCGGGCGACGGGATGGACGCGGTGAACGCTGCGCCTCCTGGCGCGCTGCACATCACCATCGCTATGAATGACGCCGGCGAGCTGCACTTCTCGGGCGACGCCGCCGGAGCTTCCGCGCGCCTCGATGCCGACAATGGCGAGCCCCCGTCGCCTGATGACGTGGCGTTGGTGTTGCACACGAGCGGAACGACAAGCCGGCCCAAACGCGTGCCGCTCACGCACGCGAATCTCACGACGTCCACGCGGAACGTCGCCGCGACGTATGGGTTGGGGCCGGCGGACGTGTCGTTGTGCATCATGCCGCTGTTTCACGTCCACGGGTTGGTGGCCTCGACGCTGTCGACGTTCGAGTCGGGGGGGACGGTCGTGGCGCCCTCGCGATTCAACCCGCTGCACTTCTGGCCCGTGGTTGAGCAGTACAGCGTGACGTGGTTCTCGGCAGTGCCTTCCATGCACCAGGCCCTGCTGGCCCGGGCGCGGAGCAGGACCGACGACGGTCCTCCAGCCGGGGCGGAGAGGCTGCGGTTCATCCGTTCATGCTCGGCCGCCCTTCCGCCAACGGTGATGCGCGACGTGGAAGCCGCGTTCGGCGCGCCCGTCGTCGAGGCGTATGGCATGACTGAGGCGGCGCACCAGATGTCGTCGAACCCGCTGCCGCCGGGCGAGCGCAGGCCCGGCTCGGTGGGACAGGGCACTGGCGTGGACATTGCAATCATGGACGAAGCCGGCGAGTTGCTCGAGCCGGGCGGCAAGGGCGAGGTGGTGATCCGCGGCGACAACGTGATCCGCGGTTACGAGAACAATCCGGAGGCCAACGCGACGTCGTTCAGCGGCGGGTGGTTCCGGACCGGCGACGAGGGCGTTATCGACGCGTACGGCTATCTGACGCTAACAGGCCGGTTGAAGGAGCTCATCAACCGCAGCGGCGAGAAGATATCGCCGAGGGAGATCGACGAGGTCCTCCTGGAGCATCCGGCGGTGAAGGAGGCGGTGGCGTTCGGCGTTCCCCACGCGACGCACGGCGAGGAGCCTTCGGCGGCGGTTGTGCTCGAAGGGGAGGCGACGTCCGCTGAGCTCGTGGCCTACTGCCGCACGAAGCTGGCCGACTTCAAGACGCCCCGCGTGATCCACATCGTGACGTCGATCCCGCGCACGGCAACGGGCAAGGTTCAGCGACGGTTCGTTGCCGAGGCGTTCGCCCCCGGGGCCGGTCCCTCGTAGGGCTGGGACGAGGACGTGAGATTCGCCATCTATGGGGCCGGCGCCATCGGCGCGTACCTCGGGGCCAAGCTTGCGGTTGCGGGCCAGGAGGTGGCGCTGATCGCGCGTGGGCCTCATCTACGCGCGATGCAGACGCACGGCGTGCGCGTCTCGAGCCCCGACGGCGACTTCGCTGCGCATCCGTTCGCGACCGACGACCCCTCGGCGGTCGGCGAGGTCGATTACGTCGTGCTGGCGGTGAAGGCGCACGGTGTGACGGCGGTGGCGCCGCTCCTCGGTCCGCTGCTCGGCGAACACACGGCGGTGGTCACTGCCCAGAACGGCGTCCCCTGGTGGTACTTCCAACGCCACGGCGGGCCCTGGGAGGGCACGCGGCTGGAGAGCGTCGATCCCGGCGGCGTGATCGCGGGACACATCGCCGCTGAGCGGGTTATCGGGACGGTGGTTTACCCGGCGGCGGTGATTGTTGAGCCGGGCGTGATTCACCATGTGGAGAGCAATCGCTTTTCACTCGGAGAGCTGGACGGTTCGTCGACGGAACGCATCAAGGCGCTGTCGGCTGCGATGACGAGGGCCGGGCTGCGCGCGCCCGTGCGCTCGGCGATACGGCAGGAAATCTGGGTCAAGCTCGTGGGCAACCTCGCGTTCAATCCGGTGAGCGCACTCACGAGGGCGACGCTGGTCGAGATCGCCGCCGATCCTGACGCCTCGGGCGTTGTCCACGCGATGATGGAGGAGGCGTACGCTGTCGCTCGGACGCTGGGGACCGAGTTGCCGATAACCATCGAACAGCGCATGCAGGGCGCGGCGAATCTCGGGGCCCACAAGACGTCGATGCTGCAAGACGTGGAGGCTGCCAAGCCGCTCGAGCTGGGGGGACTGGTGGAAGCGGTGCTGGAGCTGGGCGCGATGGCCGGCGTGGCGATGCCGTACACGCAGGCGGTCTACGCCTGCACGAAGCTGCTTGGTCAGAAGGCGCAGGCGTCGTCCTGAGGTCCCGCCCCGTGGGGGACTGACGACGGGAACGTGAAGGCGCGCAACGTCGAGTGCTGCGAACACGGTCTGCCCCGCCGCCTTCCAGGAAGCTTCCCCGCCTGTCCGGGGACTACGCGCCGGAGGCGCTCATGTATTCCTGAAGCAGCGCTGCGCGCTGGCGCTCCCGGCGCGCTGTTAGAATCAGACGACTCACTCCCGGGGCAGGTGGCCGCATGGCCCTCTCTTTCGCCGAACGGCTGACGCGCGGGCCCTTGCTGTGCGATGGCGCGATGGGAACGCAGCTCTACGCGCGCGGAGTGCGGACGCGACCGTTGGAGCGGGCGAACCTCCTAGAGCCAGAGGTGGTGCGGTCGGTCCACCTGGACTACCTGCGCGCGGGCGCGGAGTTGGTCCAGACGAACACGTTCGGGGCCAACGCCGCGCGCCTCGGCGAGGCAGGGTACGCCGACGAGGTCGACGCCATCAACGCCGCGGGCGTTGCCCTGGCGCTGGAGGCGCGACGGCTGAGCGGTCAGCAGGTGTGGATTGCAGGCGCCATGGGTCCGCTCGGGCGAGGCCCCGTGCCCTTCGGCGCGCTGGGCTCCGGCGCCGGACGCAACGCCTTCGCACAGCAGGCGGCGGCCCTGGAAGCGGCGGGGGTGGACCTACTCGTGCTCGAGACGTTCCCGTCGCTGGCGGAACTGCGCCTAGCGCTCGACGCGGTCGGCTCGGTGTCGGCGCTGCCGGTCGTGGCGGAGATGACGTTCACGGAGGAGGACGTGTCGCCGGCCGGGGACACGCCCGAGGAGATCGCGGCGTTCCTCGCCGATCGCAGAGTAGCGGCGTTCGGCGCCAACTGCAGCGTCGGGCCCGAAGTCGTGAGCCGTGTAGTCGAGCGTATGTCGCTGGTCTCCCGCCTCCCGCTCGTCGGGCGGCCGAACGCGGGACTTCCGTCGTACGTCGATGGGCGCCTGACGTATGCGGCGGAGCCCGGCTACTTCTCGGAGACGGCGCGGCACATGGTCGGCGGCGGAGCGGTGCTCGTGGGGGGTTGTTGCGGCACGACGCCGGAGTTCATCGCGCAGGCGCGGGACTCGCTGCGAGGGGCGGTCCCCGGACGCGCCCGGCAGGCGCCGGTGCGCGAACGGCCGGACCCTGCACGGGAGCGGCCCGCCCTCCGGCCGGTCCCGACGGGACTCGCCGAGAGCATCGACCGCGGCGACTTTGTGGTGACGGTGGAGCTATCGCCGCCGCGAGGGTTCGACATCAGCGGAACGCTGGAGAAGCTTCGCGGCATCGCCGGGCGGGTGAACGCGGTCAACGTGGCGGACAGCCCGAGGGCGCAGGGGCGAATGGCCGCGCTGGCGACGTGCAGCCTGGTGCAATCGCGGCTGGGCGTCGAGACGATCATGCATATGGCGATCCGGCACCGGAATCTGCTGGCGCTGCACTCGGACTTGCTCGGCGCTCACGCGCTGGGGGTGCGCAATGTGTTCACGGTGATGGGCGACGTGCCGCTGACGGGCGACTACCCACAGGCTACGCCCCTGGCGGACGTGACGACGTCGGGGCTGATCCGGCTCATATCGGGCTTCAATCAGGGGGTCGACGCGGGCGGACGCCCGATCGACGAGCCGACGTCGTTCTTCATCGGCGGCGCGCTGAATCTCGGCGCGGCTGATCTCGATCGGGAGTTGCGCGTACTGGAACGAAAGGTGGAGGCCGGCGCTCGTTTCTTGCTGACGCAGCCGGTCTACGATCCCGAGGCGGTGCAGCGGGTGTCGTCGCGCCTCGGCGGCTTTCCGCTCCCGGTGCTGCTGGCGGTGTTGCCGCTCCGGAGCCTGCGCCACGCGCGCTTCCTGCATCACGAGGTGCCGGGAATCACGATCCCGAACAGCGTGTTCGAGCGGCTCGAGCGCGCGGGCGCGGACGCGGCTGAGGAAGGGATCGCGATGAGCCAGGAGCTGCTGGACGCGGTGCACGGACTGGTCGCGGGGGTGTACTTCATCCCGCCGTTCGGCCGTTATCAGGTGGTCAACGAGACCCTCGACGGTCTGGACTTCCTGCCGGGGCAAGCCCGCCGGGCGTAGGCGGCACGCTATACTGCCTTGATGGCTGTGGGGCCGTAGCTCAGTCGGGAGAGCACCTGCTTTGCAAGCAGGGGGTCAGGGGTTCGAATCCCCTCGGCTCCACCAGTTACGCCTAAGACCTTCGGGGACTCGAACTTGTCCGATGAGTCCAGCTCGAGCTGGGCGGATCTCCATCAGTCATGATCAGATGGTCGAAGCGCACACCCCAATGCAGGCATTCAACTAGGGGCACATCCACTCAGTATTGTCGTATCGTCGCGTTCACTCATTGCGGCCTCTTGCCCGTCCACACGAAGAGGCTCGAACCCCCGGGAGGATCGCTGTGGCAAGGATCACAGAGAGCCCAGCCACATTTCGAAGATGGTTCCACCTACCATCCCCTTAGGCCCACCAGCCGAGCCCCGAACTTCATCAGCCGACATTTAGGTGCTGTCGCCGGCCGGGAACCCTAGGTCTACCGCCCACGAATACCGCAATTTTTCGTTGCTATTGTCCAACCGGCATGAATGGATCAGGTTAGGCAATAGCAACTACTCCCTATGCAGCGAACATGTGCGCGGCTGGGCCTAGGAAGCGTGGCGGGAACTACGCGGCCGGGTTCTTGCGGGGCCAGCCGCGGCGCGGGGCCTCCGGCGCCCAGAAGTAGACGGCGTTGGCAGAACGGCGGACCTCCAGTTCCTTGCCCAGTGCTTCAGCCGCCGCGGTCAGCCTGCGCCGGAGTGCCTGGGTCGTCTCGCCGGCTCCGGGCTCCAGCTTCCCCGCCTCTCCGGGGGCTAAGATCTGGATGTACCCGATGTACTCCTGCAGCAACGCCGCGCGCTGGCCGGTTGCGCTGTTCGCACGGGCCTCGTTCAGCGGAATGGTGTCAAACGTGGGCATTCCGTCTACCTCCTTGTACGAGCGGCCAGACTGGCCATTCGCCTGTCGGCGGCCAGCATAACACCCTGATCGGCAGCAGCGTCTTCCTGCTGCTCTCGGACGTGGCCTCCGGTCTGCCGTGCTACAAAGGAGCAGACGCTGCTGTCGACCATGGACCGGGACCGAATGCGATGGGCCACGCCCAGAGGAGGCTTGCAACGGAGTGTTCAACGCCTTACGGGTCCCCTAACGACAAACGCTCTTCAGAAGAATTGGACCGGGAGAGGGCGAGCTGCCCGGCCTCAACCCACCTCTGTGATTGGGATTCACCGCCAGAAGCGGGTGGAGACGACGACTATCGCCAGGAGAGCCCCGGCGCCCAGCAGAGCGATCAACCATATGAGCGGGCCTTCTTCAGGTTCCGAGGTCGGAGGCGGTGGCGGGGCAACCGACCGAGACCTAGTGGGAGTAGGCTCCGGCGCTGCTGTGGGAGTGGGGATGGCGGTCGCGGGCTCCGGCGTGGGCGTGGCTGTAGGCTCTGGTGTTGGCGTGGCCGTTGGCTCCGGCGTCGGGGTAGGTGTGGGCTCGGGTGTGGGCGTCGCAGTAGGCTCCGGCGTGGCCGTCGGCTCCGGCGTTGGCGTGGGCGTAGCAGTGGGCTCCGGCGTAGGCGTGGGTTCGGGGCCGACCCTGATGCTGGAATCGCCGCCGACCGCTTGTTCGACCAAGCGCGAGTCGAGGAGAACCCCGGAGAAGGAGTGGGGACCCTCCGCGCTGGGAGCGGCGACCGTATACGTGAAGCGCTCGTCCCCTAGCAGCGTGAAGGCGACGGTCTGGCCCTCGACCGCCACCGCTGCCTCGGACAGGTCGGAGCCTTCGTAGCTGAACCCAGACGGCAGCGTCTCCACGACCTGGCCGAAGCCTCCGTAGTCGCTGACGGCGATCGTCACCTCGAGCCTGCCGCCCGGAAGCACCCATGGCGCGGAGAAGGACCGCACGGCGCTGTGCGACGTGGCGTCCACGGGAGCAGGATGCCATAGCCCCACGATTCCCAAGGCTGCTCCGGCAGCCGCCAACACCGCCAACGCTTTCCTGATCAAAGCTCGCTCCTTGCTCACTGCCGTTCTACTCCCCCAGCCCACCGGATCAGCCGGCGAAGTAGAGCTGGAGGATCTCTATCGCCTCTTCGCGGGTGATGCCGCCGCTGAAGTAATCAGCGAGAGCCGCGATGGCCTCGTCCCGGTCTATCGCCTCGTTGCCGTCCGCGTCATAGGCGTCGCCCAACGGACTGCCCAAGCCCACGTCGGTCACCGTGATGGTCACCGTGACGGTCGTGCTTGCGCCTGATGAGTCCGTAGCAGTGACGGTCACCTCGTAAACGTTCTTGTCCGCCTCGTAGTCCAGCGTCGTCCCGTCGCCCACCCTGATCTGTCCTGTGCCTTCGTCGATGGCGAAGAGGTCCGCGTCGGCGCCGCCGAGCGCGTAGGTCAACGCGCCCTCCTCGGCGTCCGTGGCGGCGATCGCAGCGCCCACGGCCTCCCCCGCGCCCGTGTTCTCCGCCACGCTCCGCTCCATCGCGCCGTTCAGCTCCCTGCCGGAGTCGAGGTCCGTAGCGGTGAACTCAGGCGGGGCGTTCGACGGGACAGGAGCGGCCGTTGCCGCCTGCGCGCTCTTGCGCGGCACGTGCGCGTCCATGTAGGAGGCCGTCGCCCGCAGGTAGCTGCCCCTATCGGCGTCGACCGGGGTGTAGGAGGCCAACGCCGCTCCGCCGATGGTCGTCCACGCGGTCTGGTCCATAGAGCGCGCCCACGACCAGACGACGCGGTCGAGGCCGCCGTCGGGGTCGGTCAGGGATGCGGTGATCGCGACCCCGACATCGGGCTCCGAGGAGGACAGGGCGACTGTCCCTCCCTCGTCCTCGTTGGTCACCGTGATGGTCACGGTGATGTAATCGTCGTTGCTGTTGCTGCCTCCGCCGGATGAGCTCTTGCCGTCGGAGACCGCCACGATGACGGAGTAGCTGGCCTCAGTCTCGTAGTCGAGGGCGGCTTTGGTCAGCAGTTGGCCGGAGGACGAGTCGATGTCGAAGAGACCGGCGGCGACCCCGCGCAGGGAGTAGGTCAGCGTGTCGTCCTCCCGGTCCCGGGCGGTGACCGGCTCGCCGATGTTGACGCCCGCAGGCGTGTTCTCGGCTACCGAGCGGGCAGTCCTGTCGCCTTCCGTGAACTCAGGCGACCGGTTCACAGGCGCGCCGCCACCGCCGCCACCGCCGCTCCTTGGCGGCGGCGGCGGCCGCCTATCGTCGTCGACCACTGTCACCGCGACCACCGCCGTGACGCCGGTGTAGTCCGCACCGCTCGTCGTGTGCGTCAGCGTCACAGAGTCGTTGTTCGCGTCGATATCCTGCGTCGCCCGGACTGTCACCGTCTGAGCAGTGTTCCAGGTCGTATCCGTGAAGGTCAGGGGGGTTGGAGACACCGTCACTTCCGTGTTGTCGGAACTGATGGCCACCATCACGTTGCCGGAGGGTTGCGTGCCCAGTGCCACCGTATACATGCCGGAGCCGCCTTCGGCGACCGTCAGCGACGTGGTTGAAACCGTCACACTCGGATCCCGGGTGAGCAGGGTCGTAAGGCTGGTCAGCTTGGCTCGGAGATCCGTCTCAGTCGGCGGCGTGGTGAACCTGTTGCGCCGGATGTCCAGGGTGGTGAGGGTCGTGGCGAACGGATCGAAGCGGTCGAGGTCAAGCGCAGTCAGGGAATTGCCGGAGAGATCCAATGTTTGTAGTTTGGTGAGGCCGTCGAAAATGTCCGCTTCGAGCGTTGCGAGGGCGTTGTCGGAGAGGTCAAGCACTTCCAGATTGCTGAGGCCGCCGAAGATGTCGGCGTCGAGCGTTTCGATGGCGTTGTAGCCCAAATCCAGCCTTTTCAGATTGGCGAGGCCGTCGAAGATGTCCGCGTCGAGCATTTTGATGGCGTTGTCGGAGAGGTAAAGCTCTTCAAGGGCGGCGAGGCCGTCGAAGATGTCGGCGTCGAGTGTTCCGATGGCGTTGTAGCTGAGCTCAAGCACTTCCAGATTGGTGAGGCCGTCGAAGATATCCTCGTCGAGCGTTGTGATGGGGGTGCCGGAGATCTCAAGCACTTTCAGATTGGCGAGGCCGTCGAAGATGTCCGCGTCGAGCATTGTGATGGCGTTGTTGCCGAAGCGAAGGATGTTCAGATTGGTGGGGCCGTCGAAAATATCTTCGTTGAGCATTGTGATGGAGTTGCTACGGAAGCGGAGGTCTGTCAGATTAGTGAGGCCGTCGAAGATATCCGCGTCGAGCGTTGCGATGGCGTTGCCGGAGAGGGAAAGCAGTTCCAGATTGGTGAGGCCGTCGAAAATATCCGCGTCGAGCATTGTGATGGCGTTGTTGTCGAAACTGAGGGTTTCCAGATTGGTGAGGCCGTCGAAGATGTCGGCGTCGAACGTTGTGATAGCGGTGCCAGAGACCTCAAGCATTTTCAGATTGGTGAGGCCGTCGAAGATATCCGCATCGAGCATTGTGATGGCAGTGTTGCCGAAGGTGAGGATTTCCAGATTGGTGAGGCCGTCGAAGATGTCCGCGTCGAGCGTTTCGATGGAGTTGCCGTAGAGGTTAAGCTCTTCTAGGGCGGTGAGGCTGTCGAACATGTCCGCGTCGAGCGTTTCGATGGAGTTGCCGTAGAGGTTAAGCAGTTCCAGATTGGTGAGGCCGTCGAAGATGTCCGCGTCCAGTGTTGTGATGGCGGTGTCGGAGAGTTCAAGCTCTTTCAGATTGGTGAGGCCGTCGAAGATGTTCGCGTCGAGCATTGTGATGGCGGTGTTGCCGAAGGTGAGGATTTCCAGATTGATGAGGCCGTCGAAGATGTCTGAGTCGAGCGTTTCGATAGCGTTGCCGGAGAGTTCAAGCTCTTTCAGATTGGTGAGGCCGTCGAAGATGTCCGCGTCGAGCGTTTCGATGGCGTTGCCGGAGAGGTAAAGCAGTTCCAGATTGGTGAGGCCGTCGAAGATGTTCGCGTCGAGCATTGTGATGGGGTTGCTGCGGAAGCGGAGGTCCTTCAGATTGGTGAGGCCGTCGAAGATGTCCGCGTCGAGCGTTTCGATGGCGTTGTAGCCGAAAGTGAGCCTTTCCAGATTGGTGAGGCCGTCGAAGATGTCCGCGTCGAGCGTTGTGATGGCGGTGCCGGCGAGCTCAAGTCCTTCCAGATTGGTGAGGCCCTCGAAGATGTCTGCGTCGAGCATTGTGATGGCGTTGTTGCCGAAGGTGAGGATTTCCAGATTGGTGAGGCCGTCGAAGATGTCCGCGTCGAGTGTTTCGATGGCGTTGCTGCGGAAGCGGAGGTCCTTCAGATTGGTGAGGCCGTCGAAGATGTCCGCGTCGAGCGTTGTGATGGAGTTGCTGCGGAGGGTGAGGATTTCCAGATTGGTGAGGCCGTCGAAGATGTCGGCGTCGAGTGTTTCGATGGCGTTGCTGCGGAAGCTGAGGTCTTTCAGATTGGTGAGGCCGTCGAAGATGTCCGCATTGAGCGTTGTGATGGAGTTGCTGCGGAAGGTGAGGATTTCCAGATTGGTGAGGCCGTCGAAGATGTCCGCGTCGAGTGTTTCGATGGCGTTGAAGCCGAAATCGAGCCCTTCCAGATTGGTGAGGCCGTCGAAGATGTCCGCGTCGAGCGTTGTGATGGCGTTGTGGTCGAAGTCGAGCCTATCCAGGGCGGTGAGGCCGTCGAAGATGTCCGCGTCGAGCGTTTCGATGGCGTTGTTGTCGAAGCTGAGGGTTTCCAGATTGGCGAGGCCGTCGAAGGCATCCACGTGGATCGTTGCGATCTTGTTCCGGGGCAATAGGAGATCCGTCAGGGTGCCGGTCACTTCGCTGAAGGCGTTCGCGGGCACGGTGGTCAGATGTGGCGAATCCGTGATATCCAGCTCGGACAACCCCGTGAGCCCCGCGAAATCGCTGGAGACGATGCTGGCGCTGCTGTAACCGGTGATGGCCAAGTGAGTGATACCGGCGAGTTGCGTGTCTGTGATTGCCGAGCACGTGGCGCCGGACACTTCAGCGAGGATTGCCGCCTGAACCTCGGCAGTGCGTGAGCAGATGTCGGTGACGATCTGCTGCCGGGGCGCCGCCGACACAGTGCCGGTGGCGAATACAATCAGAGCCAGCATCGCTATGGTGGCGACATGGCTCAGTCTCGGAGAAACGCGACTACTCGACCGGGTTCTTGCGAGGCCTGCCACGACGCCCTCCCTCCCCTGCCCAGAAATACACGGCGCCGGCGGTGCGGCGGACTTCCAGTTCCTTCCTCAGCGCTGCCGCCGCAGCGCTTGAACTCCACAACCACCAACCGCCCTTACCCATCCAAGCCTAGGAGATCCAGGCGGCCTCAAGCGCGGTCGTCACGGAGGCCATCTCTATTCCATTGACCGGTTTGTTGAAGACAAGCGAATGTCTCCCCACTAACGTTTGGGGTCCGCATACCCCATCGCTCGCCTGAGAAGGCGGACCCCAGCGCGACCGGCGCAGCGACGGTAGGGGCCGTCGTTTCGCCCGCCGTCTGTGGTGCATGGACTGCTCTGTCGAGCGCCATTAGGAATGCCTCCCTCACAGAGTCGGGATGAGCGGCGCGTGCCCCCCCTCCGCTGCCATCCAGTAGAGTGCAAGCCTGCGATTCCGCTGATCCCGTGATTCTTCGTACGCATGAAAAACAATAGAAAAGCTTCATCGATTTGGTAAGTGCCAAATCACACTTTCGCGGCAGCAATTTCGTTAGCTCTGAGAGAGTATGTTTCTGCAATTTTTCGCTCTCGCCGTCATAAACGAAAGTGGCGCCAATCCTTCTCAGGGACGACCGCAATCTCCTCAGTGAAGACCGTCCCAATTGCTACTCCGGCACGAGCATGGCCAAGCCACCGGGCATCCGGCGCGCGGCCTGCCGGGAAACCCTAGGCCAACCGCCCGTGAATACCGTGGTTTTCGTAGCATTCTGGAACTAACTGCCCGCGAGTGACGCCCAAGTCGAGACTGGCGTCTAGACTTTCTGTTCACAGACCGCAGTCCTATTCCTGATTGTTCCCTACCCCGGACCGTGGTCTACCGCCGCCTTCTGCGGACGTACGCTGTGACGGTGCCTGCTGCCACGACGACCGCTGCGCCTATCAAAGCGATCAATCCTAGTGGCGGGTCTTCTTCTGGTTCCGGCCCCGGAGGCGCCGACGTGGGGGTGGGTTCTGGCGCCGCGGTGGGAGTGGGTGTGGCGGTCGGAGGCTCCGGTGTCGGGCTGGCCGTGGGCTCCGGGGTCGGCGTAGCCGTGGGCTCCGGCGTGGGCGTGGCCGTTGGCTCTGGCGTGGGCGTGGCCGTTGGCTCTGGCGTGGGCGTGGCCGTTGGCTCCGGGGTAGGGGCGGCCGTGGGCTCCAGGGTCGGCGTGGCCGTCGGCTCAGGAGTGGGGGAGGGCGTCGGCGTGGGTTCGGGGCCGACCCTGATGGTGGAATCGCCGCCAACCGCTTGTTCGACCAAGTGCGAGTCGAGGAGGACCCCGGAGAAGGAGTGGGGCCCCTCCGCGCTGGGAGCGGCGACCGTATACGTGAAGCGCTCGTCCCCTAGCAGCGTGAAGGCGACGGTCTGGCCCTCGACCGCCACCGCTGCCTCGGACAGGTCGGAGCCTTCGTAGCTGAACCCAGACGGCAGCGTCTCCACGACCTGGCCGAAGCCTCCGTATCCAGCGGCGGCGATCGTCACCTCGAGCTGGCCGCCCGGAAGGACCCACGGCGCGGAGAAGGACCGCACAGCGCTGTGCGACGTCGCTTCCACGGGAGCGGATTGCAACAACCCTGCCGCCGCAACCACTGCCCCGGCAACCGCCAACGCGGTCAACGCTGTCCTGATCAACCCCTGTCTCCTTCCGCTGCCGCTCTCTCCCCTCCCCGCCCGGCCGTATCAGCCGGCGAAGTAGAGCCTGACGACCGCTATGGCCTCTTCCCGGGTGATGCCGCCGCTGAAGTAATCAGCGAGAGCCGCGAGGGCCTCGTCCCGGTCTATCGCCTCGTTGCCGTCCACGTCGTAGGCGTCGCCCACTGGACTGCCCAAGCCCACGTCGGTCACCGTGATGGTCACCGTGGCCGTGGCGCTAGCGCCCAACGAGTCCGTGGCAGTGACGGTGACCTCGTAGACGTTCTTGTCCGCCTCGTGGTCCAGCGTCGTCCCGTCGCCGACCCTGACCTGTCCGGTGTCCGTATCGATGGCGAAGAGGGCCGCGTCGGGGCCGCCGAGCGCGTAGGTGAGCGCGTCGTCCTCGGCGTCCGTGGCCGCGACCGGAGCGCCCACCGCTTCGCCAGCGTCCGTGTTCTCGGGAACGCTTCGCTCTAGCACGCCGTCCTGCACGCCGGTGAACACGGGGCCGGCATCCGGCGGGACGGGTACGCTCGTCGCCGCCTGCGCGCTCTTGCGCGGGCCGTGGCCGTCCGTGTAGGAGGCCGTCGCCCGGAGGTAGCTGCCCTTGTCGGCGTCGACCGGCATGTAGGCGGCCGACGCCGCCCCGTTGATGGTCGTCCAGGCGGTCTGGTCCGCGGAGCGCGCCCACGACCAGACGACGCGGTCGAGGCCGCCGTCGGGGTCGGTCAGGGCTGCGGTGATCGGGATATCGACATCGGGCTCCGATGAGGACAGCGCCACTGCCCCGGCCTCGTCCTCGTTGGTCACCGACAACTCGATTCTGATGACGGTGTCCCGCTCCGTGTCGGGTCTGCCGATAGCGTTCTTGTTGTCCTGGACCCATACGAAGACGGAGTAGCTCGCCTCGGTCTCGTAGTCCAAGGCGGTCTTGGTCAGCAGCTGGCCGGAGGAGGCGTCGACGTCGAAGAGGTCGGAGCCGAGGCCGCGGAGGGAGTAGGTCAGCGTGTCGCGGTTGAAGTCCGTGGCGGCGACGGGGTCGCCGATGTTGACGCCCGCCGGCGTGTTCTCGGCTACCGAGCGGGTTGTCCGGTCGCCTTCCGTGAACTCCGGCGCTCGGTTCTGAGGCGCACCACCACCACCACCACCTCCTCCTCCTCCGCCTCCGCCCCCGCCGGGAGTCCGCTGGGCAACCGCGGTCACGGTGATGGTCACGTCGATGGTGTCGTCCAAGTCGCTAGACGGGCTGTAGTCGACGTCGAAGCCGTCGTGGACCTCGACGGTGACGCTGTAGGAGTCCTTCACCGCACTGTCGAGGACGTCCTTCGTCCGGATCTGGCCGGTGGCCGCATCGATGTCGAAGGCGCCGGCGTCCGTCCCGGTGAGCGAGTAGGTGAGGACGTCGCCCTCGTCGGTATCGGTCGCTCGTACGGGAGAGCCGACGGGCCGGCCTGCCGCCGTGCCCGCGGAGACGCTGCGGGTGGTCGTGCGGCCCGTGTCCATGTCGTCGTCGTCCTCTGTGAAGTCGGGCGGCATGTTCGTTGTGGGCTGTGTATCGCCGACAGGCGACGACAGCGCGGCCTCAGCCGTCTTGTTGCTGCCCCGGCGGTCCTCGTAGAGGGCGCTTGCCCGCAGGTACTGGTTGGCGTCGTCGGCAGTGACCGTGTAGCTGCTGGACGTTTCGCCGGCGATGTCTGTCCATCTACTCCTGCCGTTGGGCGACCGCGCCCACTGCCAGGTCGTGCCGGTGACGCCGCCGTCGTTGTCGGTCAAGCTGGCGCTGAACTGCGTCGAAACGTTCACCCAGCCCCGCGCCGGGGTGATGGCCACAACTCCCTCTTCCTCCGCGTCCGTCACGGTGACGGTCACGGCCAGCGAGCCTGGCAGGGGTGTCGTCTCGTCATCGGTAGCGGTGACAGTCACCTGGTACGAAGTCTGACCCTCGAAGTTGGGCGGCGAGCTGAAGTACAGCTGGCCGCGGCTGGAGATCCAGAAGTCGTTTCCGGACACGGACCAGGTGAGCGTATCGCGCTCCGGGTCGGTGGCGGTGTAGGTCGCGATTGCGGTGGTGGAGTCCTCCTGGAATGACGGAGCGTCATCGCCGGTGACCACGGGCGCCTCGTTGACGTTCGTCACGGTGATGGTCACGTTCTGCCGGTCGTCGATGGCGTCCATGTCGTCGTCGCCGTTCTGGTCCCTGCCGTCGGTGACTTCCACGGTGACGCGGTACGACCGCTTGCCCTCGTAGTCCAGGGTCGCGTCCTGCGCCAGCCTGATCTGGCCGGTGCCCGCATCGATGGTGAACGAATCTGCGTCAGTCCCGGTCAGGGAGTAAACGAGCGGGTCGTTGACATTCGAGTCGCCGGCGTTCAGGTCCGTGGCGGCGACGGGGTCGCCGATGGGGGAACCGGGATCGGTGTTCTCAGCCACCTCGCGCCGGCCGTTCTCCGACGACGGGAACACCGGCGCCGAGTTCACCGGCGGCGGGTCGCCCACGCGCGCCGATACGGCGTTGGCCGTCTTGTTCGATCCTTCGCCATCGTTGTAGGTGGCCGTCGCGCGGATGTAGTTGCCTCGGTCCTCCTCCAGCGTCGGCGTGTACGCGGCGGACACCGCGCCCGCGATGTTGACCCAGTCCGTCCGCCCGTTCGGCGAGCGCGCCCACTGCCAGCCGACGCTGCCCGTGACGCCGTCGTCATCCTCCAGCGCCGCCGTCACCTCGACGCGGGCCTGAATTGTCCCGGCGTCCGTGGTGAGCGTGACCACGCCCTCCTCTTCCACGTTCTCCACCATGATCGTCACCGCCTGCGTGTCGTCGATGGTGGTGGACGTGGCGCCGGAGCCGTCCCGCCCGTCGTGTACCTCGATGGTGAAGCTGTAGCTGAGCTTCGTCTCGTAGTCCAGCTGCGCACCCGCCGCCACCCGGATCTGGCCCGTCCTCTCCACTATCGTGAAGACGTCGGCGTCCGTGCCGGTCAGCGAGTACGTCAGACTGTCATTCTCCGGGTCGTCAGCGGCCACGGGAGCGCCGATGTTCGCGCCCGCCCTGCTGTTCTCGGGCACGGTGCGCTGGCCGGTCTCGGTGGACGGGAAACGGGGGCGCCGGTTCACGCTGGGAACGGGGTCGTCCGTCACCGCCTCCGCGCTCTTTCCGGCGCCGCGCCGGTCCGTGTAGGTGACCGTCGCCCGCAGGAAGAAGTCCTCATCGGCCACGGTTGGCGTGTAGCTGCTGGACGCGGCCCCCGAGATGTTGGTCCAGCCGGTTCGTCCGTTCTCGGACCGCGCCCACTGCCATATCTCACCGGTGACGCCGCCGTCGCCGTCCTCCAGGGTTGCGGTCAACGGCATCTCCGTCTCCGGCTCATCGGTCGAGAGGGTGACGACGCCGCCCTCCTCCACGTCCAGGACAGAGATGGTCGCCGACCTGGTGGCGTCGATCGTGGGAACGGTTTCGGCGTTTCCGTCGGCATCCCTGCCGTCGTGAAGCGTCAGGTAAAAGAACAAGACATGGGGAGCCGACGTCGTTTCGAAGTCCAACGCCTGGGCGAGCCGGACCTGCCCGGTGGACGGGTCGATCTCGAAGAGCGCGGAGTCTTGCCCTGACTGGATGCCGTAGGTCAGGGTATCGTTGTCGCGGTCAGTCGCGGAAGTGGGGGTGCCGACGGCCCCGCCGGCGGGGCCCTCCTCGACAGACCAGGTGCTGCCCCCCCGGAACCTTGGCGGCGCGTTGACGATGGGATCGGCCGTTACCTCCGCGGTCTGCTGGCTCACGGCCGTCTTACCCGACCCTCTCCGGTCGGTATAGGTGACCATGGCGCGGATCGCCTTCCCCGTCTCGTCCTCGTCAACGACCCTCGGGAAGGTCGTCGAGGCGGGGGTGAGTACGCCGGAGACCCTCGTCCATGATCCCCCGGTCGCCAGTGATTGGATAACCCAGGTCATGTTGGTGGTGTCGATGCCGCCGTCCGGGTCGGTCAGCCTGAAGGTCACGGTCTCTCCCGCCGCCGGACTCAGGTTTTCCACCGCGAGGGTCCCGGCCTCCTCCACGTCCCCGACGGTCACCGTGACGGCAACACTGACGTTGCGGCGGCTCGAGCCGCTCTGGACGTCGGTGGCGACCACATTGAACTCGTAGACGTTGTTGCCGCCGGAGTCCTCCGGCGCCTCGAAGTTGGGCGTTTTGACGAAGGTGAGCACGCCGTCGGCGCTGATGGCAAAGTCGCCTCCGTCCGTGCCCGTGAGCGACCAGGTCACGCCGCCCTCCTCGTCGTAGGCGTCGTAGTCCGCCTGGTCCATCACAGCGTAGTTGTCGTTCGCGTCATGCTCATCGAGGGTAATCGCCGTTTCAGGAGTCCCGGTGAACTCCGGCTGCTCGTTGACGTTCGTCACCGTGATGACGACGGCGTAGTCCGTGAACTTCTGGTCGGAGGCGTCATCGTCGGTAGCGCGCACGGTGATGGAGTAGGTGTTGCTGCTGCCGTCACCGACGTCGTCGTCGCGAGGATGCTCGAAGTTGGGCAGCGGGCCGTGGCCGAAGCCGCTGTCCTGCGTGAAGGTCAGGACGCCCGTTGTGGCGTCGATTTCCAGGTAGGCCGCGTCCGTGCCGAGCAGGGACCATTCAAAGGTGTCCATGTCGTCGTAGTCCGTGGCGGTAAACGTGTGGACGTCGGGCCGCGTCCCCGTGAAGTCGTATTCGACCTCCACGTAGCTGGGCACGGTATCCTCGTCGATGTCCGGCCGCTCGTTCACGTCCGTGACGGTGACGACAACCTCGAGCTCCCTGGTGTTCGAGGCGGTGTCCCTGGCCCGCACGGTGACGTTGTAGACGTTGTAGACGTTGTCGCCGCCGCCGTCCGCCGGTATCTCGAAGTTGGGCCGCTGGGCAAACGACAGGACTCCGGTACTGCTGTCGATGGTGAAGTCGCCGGCGTCCGTGCCCGTCCTTGACCACGAAATGGTCTGGCCCTCCTCGTCGCGCCCGTCGTAGTCGGCGATGGTGAGGACCGCGGTCGTGGCGTCGTACTCGATCTCCATGAAGGAAGGAGCGGTGTGGCTCACTGCCGTGGTCGTGATCTCCGGCGTCTCATCAACGTTGGTGACGGTGACGATGACGGCCCAACTTCCGACGCCGCCCTGGCCGTCATCCGCCACCACGACGATCTCATAGTCGTTGTCAGCGCTGAAGGGGTTCTCAAAGTCGGGCCGCATGTCGAAGCTGAGGACGCCGGTCGAGCTGCCTATATTGAAGTGTGGCGCGTCTGTGCCGATGATGCCCCAGGTGATGGTGTCGGTCGGGTTCCGGTCTTCGTCCGTATACGTGTAGGTCCCGATGGTGAGGTCCGGGGAAGTGGCGTCGTACTCGATCTCCGCGAAACTTGGCGCCGGGTCCCCGAAGATCTCCGGCGCCTCGTTCACGTCCAGGACGGTGACTTCGACGCTCACCGTATCGTCCAGCCGGTTGATTGAGCCGCGGTTGCCGGGAATGCCGTTGTCCTTGACCTTCACCCGGATGTCGTAGTCATTCATGGTGTCGGCGTCGACGGGTGTCTCGAAGTTGGGCGCGCTCCTGAACTTGAGCTCGCCGTCCCCATCGGCATTCTTGGTGATGGTGAAGTCGCCCGCGTCGTTGCCCTCCAGCGACCAGGTCAGCGTCGTGCTCGCGTCCAAGTCCGTCGCCATGTAGGTCTTGATGACCGTCGTGTTCGCCGTGTTCTCGTCGACGTTGAAGGCTGTGTAGGTCGTCGCGGTGGTCGTGATCTCCGGGGCTTCATTGACGTTGGTCACCTCGACCGTGAGCGTGTGGGTGTCACTCATGGCGGGAGAACCGTCGTCCGTGACCTTCACCGTCACGACGTAGGTGTTGTTCATGGCAGTGCTGCCGACGTCGGTCGGCGTCTCGAAGTCAGGTGCAATCTTGAACGTGAGCAACGCGGACGTGCCGGTCGTGGTGTTGAACTCGAACTTGTCTCCGTCGTCGGCGCTCTCCACCGACCACGTCAGCGTGGTCGACGCGTCGACGTCCATCGCGTGAACCGAGTTAACGACGTCGCCGTTCTCGGACCTGAAGAAGTTGGTCACGGTGGTCGTGATCACCGGCGCCTCGTTGACGTCGGTCACGTGGAGGTTGACCCCAATGGTGTCTTCCTGCCTTGGAGAGCCGTTGTCCCTGACCCTCACCGTGAAGATGTATACGTTGCGGTCGGTCCCGAGCGAGCCTTTCGGCTCCTCGAAGTCAGGCACGTTCCTGAACATGAGCTCCCCTTCCCCATCGGGGTTCGTCGTGATGGTGAAGTCGCCCGCGTCAGCGCCTTGCAGGCTCCACGTCAACGTGGTCGACGCGTCTACGTCGGTCGCTTGGAATGTCTCGATGACCTCCGAGGTTGCCGTGTTCTCGGCTTCGCTAAAGATGTAGGCTGCCCCGGAATTGGTCGTGATCTCCGGCGCCTCGTTCACGTTGGTCACCGTGACCGTGAACTTGAGCGTGTCACTCAGGCCGCCGCTGTCGGTGAGCTTCACCGTCACAACGTACTCGTTGTCGGTCTCGCCGGATTGGCCCGGCGTCTCGAAGTCCGGCTGGTCCCTGAAGGAGAGGGACGCGAGAAAGCCGCTCGTGACTTGAAACTTGCTCCCATCATCGTCGGACTCCACGGACCAGGTCATTGTATCCGGCACGTCGACGTCCGACGCCATAAGGAGGATAGTTCCGCTGGAGTTCTCGGGCACGTTGGGTGTATCCAAAAGGTTCGTGATCGTCGGCGCCTCGTTGACGTTGGTCAGGTCGATGGTCACCGCGATCGTGTCGTCGGTGGCGGTGTCGGCGTTGCCGGCCTCGTCCTTGCTGTCGCGCACGTTCACGGTCACGCTGTAGCTCTTCTTCGAGGACTCGAAGTTGAAGGTGTGCGTGGACCCGGTCTTGACCTTGATCTGGCCGTCCGAGTCGATCTCGAAGCGAGCTGCGTCCGTGCCGGTCAGCGAGTAGGTCAGCGTGTCGCCGCTGTCGCTGTCCGTGGCGGTGATCACGCCTCCGACGACGTCCACCCCGGCGCCGCTGTTCTCCGGCAGGGTGCGCGTGGCCGAATCTGCGCTGAACGCCGGCTCGGCGTTGCCGGCCTCAACCGCGCTGCTCGACACGGCGCTGGCGGTCTTGCCCGAACCCTGGGGGTCTGTGTAGGTCACCGAGGCCTGCAGGTACTTGCTCACGTCCGCGGCCACCGGCGTGTAGCTGGCGGAGGTGGCCCCGCTGATGTTGCCGAACGACCCGGTGGCCGTGTTCCCCCGCGCCCACCGCCACGAAGCGCCGGAGACGGTCCCGTCAAGGTCGCTCACCGATGCGGTTGCCTCCGTACCGCCGGTGAACGTGGCCGGCAGCAGCGTCACCGTCCCGTCCTCGTCCAGGTTGTTGACGGAGATGGTGACGGCTATGGTGGCGTCGACGGTGGTGTCGGCCACGCCGACGGCGCTCTTGCCGTCGTGCACGGTCACGTTCACCGAGTAGCTGCTATCGGTCTCGAAGTCCAGGGAGGCGCTCGTCTTCAGCTGGCCGCTGGACGTGTCGATGGTGAAGGAAGACGCGTCCGTGCCGGTCAACGCGTAGACCAGCGTATCGCTTTCGGGGTCGGTGGCCGCGACGGCAGCGCCGATGTTGGCGGCCGAGGCTGTGTTCTCGTCCACGCTGCGCGTCGTGGGCGCGGTGTCGGTGAACTCCGGCGGGTTGTTGACCACCTCCAGCAGGTAGACGACGGTCTCCTCGCCGATGGTCCAGTCGACGTCCTCGGCGACGGCCGCCCAGAGCAAGAAGATTTGGCCCCCAGTTTCGTGTGGTGTTAAGTCCGACACAAGCCACTCGCGGCCCGTGTCGAAGATCCACGCCTCCTCTTCGTCAGCGCCCGGAATCGGGCTCATGACGATAGAGAGTCCAGTGCTCGGGACAGGGCCGAAATCGATTTGGTCGATTGCGTAGGTGTCCGAACCGTAGGTGAACGAGTAGGGGCTGAGGGAACCTTCATTGTTGGAGTTGTTTACGCCGATCGCGCCGCCGCCGCGGTCCCCGACCGTGAGCGTTCCCACCCAGAGCAGCTTCCGCGTTGCGCCGGTGGCGACGACGTCGTGGGTCTCGGCGCTGGTCAGCGACTCCGAGTAGCCCTCGTTGTCGGTGAACGTCACCGTGAGGCTGATGGCGTCTCCCACCTCGGATGCCGTGAGCGTGTAGGTCGAGGAGGTCGCGCCCGATATGGCCGTGCCGTCGGCGAGCCACTTGTAGGAGAACGTGCCCACGCCGTCGGCGTCGGCGACGCCCGCGGTGTCCGCCGTCAGCTCCTCGTCCTGCTGAAGCACGCCGCTGATGGAGGGCGCGCCGGTGGCGAAGTTGTTGTCAGCGGCGGAGCCCTTGACCTCTATGAGAAGGGGACGCGTGTTGCTGAACCACCGACCTGGATTGGAAGACACAGGACCCTGACGCTGCGTGTGGCCATCTCCGATGGACCAGCCCGCCGCGCCGCCGGGGTCCTCTGCGTCGTTGTCGGTTGCGGACAGGTAAGTGAATGTCCTCGAGTCGTTCTTGAGGAGAACCCAATAGGTGGTGCCCGCATGAAGCGTGGGACAGGTTGTGCCCATGGTTGGGGCGGCAAATGCGTGCAGCCCGGAGCCGCCGAAGGTCGCCGGGTTGGTCAGGCTACACAGCTCGGCGCCGGGTTCACTGCTGCTGCCCGCGTTCAGCGTCGCGCTGATGCGGTTGACGGCTGGCGAGAGGTTGTTCGCGGTGCTGAAGAAGTGAACGCCGATCGAGTCCAGGGTATAGCCGCCGGCGTTCGCGCCGGTTGTGAATCCCTGGGCAATTAGGTCAGGGCTTTGCGAATCAAAATCTTCGCCGGAACTCCTGCGGGTCTGCCTCGTGTTCCTGACCAGGACGTCGGCCGGGACAATGGTGTCGGAGAGTGCGCTGGAGAGCGGCCCCTCGGCGTTGGTGAGGTCGTCGGTGAAGGTGACGTCCACCCTGATCCGCTTCTCCGCGTCGTCGTCCGTGAGGGTGTAGGTGGAGGAGTCCATGCCGATGTTGGTGGTGCTGCCGCCGCCGACGCGGACCCACTGGTAGGAGAAGTTTGAGGGAGTTGTCCCGTCGGCGTCCATGATGGCCGAGGTGTCCGCGGTGAGCTCCTCGCCCACGCGCGGAGTGCCGGTGATTGTCGGCGCGCCGGTGGCCGGGTTGTTGTTTGCGTAGCCCCTGACGGCCACTTGGTAGTTAAAATTGGCGTTTTTAACCCACGCGGTCCCGGGGGTCACAACCACATAGCTGTCATCCCCGATTGTCCAGCCCGTCGCGCCGCCGGTGTCCTCGTTGTCGTCGGCAGTAACGTCCAAAGAGATAGTGGATGTTGCGGTGTTCGCCACCCGCTGAACCACCGCAAAGTAGGTCTTGTTCGCCTCCAGCGTTCCGCACGAGTCCGTGGTTAGCGCGTCGAAGGTTTGCAGGCCCGAGCCGGAGAAGGTCCCCGGGTCGGTCAGCGTGCACAGCGCAGTGCCGGCCGGGTCGCCGCTGCTGTCCGCGTGCAGCGTCACAGCCAGGTCGCCGCCGGCTGTCGAGATGCTGGTGATGCTACCGAAGCTGAAGCCGATGGAGCCCAGCGTGTATCCGGCGGGGTTGGCGCCGGTGGTGAACGCCTGGGCACGTTTGGAGTTGCCACCGACGCCCATACCGTAGTCACCGCTGTCGGCTTGCCCCGTGTTCTTGACCAGGACGGGTGGGACTATCACGGAGCCCTTGACCTCGATCAGGAGGGCCGCTGCCTCTTCTGACCATTCCGTGCCATCATAGGTGAAGGCCAAGCCGTCCACTTGCCAGCCCGCCGCAGCGCCGGAGTCCTCGGCAGCGCTAATGGTTTGGTCGACAATGATTGCGTCTGTATTGTTGTTCGCCCGCTCGATGACAGCGAAGTAGAGCGTTTCCGGCAGAAGCGTAGGGCACGGGTCCGTGGTTGGCACATCGAAGGTGTGCACGCCTGAGCCGGAGAAGGTCCCCGGGTTGGTGAGCGTGCACAGCGGACTGTTTGGCGCGTCGACCTCGAAAGTCGTATCAAAGGTCTTGTCGTAAAGCTTGGCCGTCAGCTCGCTCCCTACCGTCGTGGTGTCGCCGATGGTCCGGAAGCTGATGCCGATGGAGCTCAGCGTGTAGCCTGCGGGCTTGGCGCCGGTGGTGAATCCCTGGGCTTGGCTGGGGTACGCGGCGTTAATCAAACCACTTGTACCAGTGGCGGTCTGCCCCGTGTTCTTGACCAGGACGATCGCCGTCTGCGCCTGAACCGTCGATGACCAGAGGAGCACGGCGCCCAGCGCCAGCAGTGCGAGCGCCACAAGGGCCGCCTTCGCCCTGCGGAGGTCCACTCGCTTCACCAGGTTGGACAGGTTCAACTGTTCTCTCCCACTACTCGATCCAGGTATTGGTGTCGACCGACGTACGCCGAGTTGCCGCCGGTGTTGTCCTCGGTGAGGTGCAAGACGCCGTTCTCATCGAGGGCGCGGTCGCGCCTGTGACTCCGCTTATCCTGGCATTCTTCTTGCGCATGTACCCATGAGAACACTAGTGCCTCCACAAGGCTTTGGTAAGTGCCTAATCACACTTTTGGTGAGGTAATTTAAAACAGCGCTTTGTTAGCTTTTGGGGAGAGTGTTTCTGCAACTTATTGCTCTTGCCGACATAGACGGAAGTCAGCGCACGCCACCGGGACATATCCCGGGCCGGGAGAGGCCGCTGCTCCCCAGGCAGCCGCATATGCGGGCCTTTCCTGTTGTCAGGAAGACCGAGCGATTGACTTCCCGCTCTATCCGCTCGAACCACTGACGGTGAACACCAGACTATTGGACAGCTTTCTGCCGTCCTCCGTGCAGACGGCTCCCTGAGCCTCGCAGTCCGTCGTGGCGGGCAGAACGATGGTCACATCCTCGCTGGAGTCTGGCCTCACCATTATTCGCCACTTGATGTTGCTTGGCTTGTCCATGCGTTGAGCCTTTAGTATGGACCCGCCGGTCACAGCAAAGGCATGGAACTTTAGGGTCTTGTAGCTGAGGGGAATCTCCTCGCTGAACCGGATGTCGAATGTGAAGACATTCGAGGCGCCGTGGTGGCTGACCACGGGAAACACCAGGCGGACGGTCAGCGGCGTGGGCTTCGCCGCCACCGCCGCCGTCGCATCGCTGGTCAGCGTCTCATCGTTGTCGGCATCGTCGCGGAAGGAGACCCGGACTTGGATTATCTGCCCTTTCTGCACGTCCTTGAGGGTGTAGCTGGACCCGGTGGCCCCGGCGATGTCCGACCCTCCGGCCATCCATTGGTAGCTGTAGGAAACGTCGTCCAGCCCGTCCTCGTCGGTGATGCCGTTGGTGAGGGCCGTCAGCGTCTCCCCCACCTGGGTGGTCCCGCTGATGGTGGGTAGTCCGGTGGCCGGAGAGTTGGGCTTGGCCGCAACCGCCGCCGTCGCCGCGCTGGTCAGCGTCTCCTCGTTACCGGCGTCGTCGGTGAAGGTCACCTTCACTTTGATGGCCTTGTCCTCGTCCTCGTCGGACAGGGTGTAGGTCGAAGCTGTCTGACCCCCAATGTCGGCGTCGGCGCCGCTGTCGCTCCTGATCCACTGGTAGCTGTAGGAAACGTTGGTGAGCCCGTCGGCGTCGGTAATACCCGACGTGTCCGCCGTCAGGGTCTGGTCCACCTGGGGCGTCCCGCCGATGGTGGGCGTTCCCGTGGCCGGAGAGTTGGGCTTGGCTGCAACCGCCGCCGTCGCCGCGCTGGTCAGGGTCTCCTGGTTGTTGGCGTCGTCGGTGAAGGACACCTTCACCTTGATGGCCTTGCCTTCGTCGCTATCGGCCAGGGTATAGGTGGAGTTGGTCGCGCCCTCGATGTCTGCGTCGTTGGCAATCCACTGGTAGCTGTAGGAAACATCGTCCAGCCCGTCCTCATCGGCAATTGCTGACGTGTCCACCGTCAGCGTCGCCCTCACCTGGGCCGTTCCATCAATGGTGGGCGCTCCTGTCGCGGGGCTGTTCGGCTTGGCCTCCACCGCCGCTGTCGGCGCGCTGGTCAGGGCTTCCTCGTTGTCGGCGTTGTCGGTGAAGGTCACCCGCACCTTGATGGTCTTGCCCTCGTCGGCGGAGACCAGGGTGTAGGTCGAGTCCTTTTCTTCCGCAATGTCGGTGTCGGTGTTGCCGTCGCTCCAAATCCACTGGTAGCTGTACGACACGTTGGTCAACCCGTCCGCGTCCTCAACACCGGTGGTGTCCGCCGTCAGCGTCTCGTCCACCTGCGCCGTCCCAGTGATGGTCGGCGCGCCCAGGGCCGGGGTGTTCTGATCGGACTGAACGAGGTTCACCGTCACCTCGTCCCCTTCCGACCAGCCCAATCCCGGGTCATCCCACAGGAATCTGTAGGACGCTCCGCCCTTATCCACCATGGCGTCC
The DNA here is from genome assembly GCA_965220205.1 of Dehalococcoidia bacterium. Lineage (GTDB taxonomy): Bacteria > Chloroflexota > Dehalococcoidia > Lucifugimonadales > Australimonadaceae. The sequence goes on from OZ244812.1 coordinate 495,210, forward strand.
GCCGAACCGAACTCTTCATCCCCCACTGAGAGCACGAAGCCGGTGGAGAACATCTCTTCGTTCAGGCCGAGCCAGAGCTCGCCGTCCTTGAGAAAGATGTACCTGACGTAGTGGGTCTTGCCGTCCCATTCGACCGCGGTTTCCGACAGGGACCCCAGGTCGGGATCGCCCCAGTACGAATACCCTGTGACTCCATCCCTGGTTTCCACGGTCATAGTGGGGGACCATGCGTTATCACCGGGCTGCACCACCTCCGTTGCCGCGCTGGTCAGCGTCTCCTCGTTATCGACGTCGTCGGTGAATGTCACCCGCACCTTGATGGTCTTGCCAACATCATCGGCGACGAGCGTGTAGGAGGATGAATCGGTCCCGATGTTCGTCTCTATCACGCCGTCGAGGCGTATCCACTGGTACCTGAAGGCGACGCCTTCCAGCCCGTCCGCGTCGTCGATGCCTGAGGTGTCCGCCGTCAGCGTCTCGCCCACCTCGGCCGTGCCGGTGATAGAGGGCGCTCCCGTCGCGGCATGGTTGGCGGTCACCCTGAGAATCCTGTCATTGCCGGGTAGGTTGGACGTGGCGATGTACAGGGCCCCGTCGGGGCCGAGCACCGGGGTCCGCAGTCGGTTGTGGCTGCCGTCGAGCTCCGGAACGACGATCTGACTCACTAAATCGCCCTGTTCGGTGAACTCGAAGACACGAAGCGACTTCGTCTTGAGCGTGGCCACCGCGAGTCGCCCTTCCCACTCTCCCCATTGGGGGCCGTCCAGGAAGACGGCCCCGCTGGTTGCCAGAGTGGGGAATCCCGAGGACCATCTGGCCTGGCGGGCAGATGGGAACTTCGCCAGGTCGGTCATGGGGACGCCGGCCTCGTCGGAATAGTCGTAGAAGGCCAATGTGCCGTTGTCCGGGATCGGGTCCCAGCCGTAGTTGCCCCCCGGCGCCAGCAGATTGATCTCGTCGTCGTGTTTCGGGCCGTGCTCCACCAGCCACATCTGGTCCGTGCCCGGGCGCAGCGCCAGGCCCTGGGGGTTGCGGAAGCCGTAGGAGTACACCGGCGAGGAGGCCCCGAACGGATTGCCAGGCGCCCCGGCGCCCGTCCGCGGGTCGACGCGCAGGACCTTGCCGCCCAGGGACGTCAGGTCCTGCGCACCCGTTACCACCCGCCCGTCGCCGGTCACGATCCAGAGATATCCCTCCGGGCCGAACACCAGCCGGCCTCCCGAGTGCCAGGGGCCCGGACCGATCGGTATGCCCTCCACCAGGGGATCGACGACGCGTGTGGCTTCATCGTAGTTCGCGTCGATCGTCCAGGCGATCACCTGCATCTCGCGTCCGGTGTGTCCCTGGAGCGTGTAGAACCGCCGGTTGGTCGTAAAGTCCGGGTCCACGGCCAGCGCCTGCAGACCGGCGAACCCGTCGACGAGCAGGTCTCCGAGGTCCGCGTCGACCTGCTTGACGGCGCCGTCGGTCAACCTCGCGTTCAGCACGCCGGCGCGCTGGGTGAACAACATCGTCCCGTCTGGGGTGAAATCGATGCCCCAGGGGTGGGACAGGCCCCTGACGATTACCGTCACCGTCAGTTCCGGACCCGGTTCGCGGGCGCCCACGACGGCGGTCGAAACAGCCTGAGCGGACTTGCCGGGGCCGTGCCCGTCGGTGTACGACGCCTCGGCCCTGAGCAGCATCTCTTCGTCTTCTTCGGTTGGAACGTAGCTGTCTCCTTCGCCGTAGGCCTCGACGCCGGTCCAGGTGGTTCCGTCAGGAGACCTGGCCCAGCTCCACGAAACCGCGCCGAGGGACGCCGCGGGACCCGAGCCGCCGCCTTCGAGGCCGTCGGGATCGGTCAGCGTGGCGCTGACCACCGTCCCGACCCTGGGTCTCGCCGGAAAGAGCGAAACGGTTCCGGGCCGGTCCTCCGCCTTGAACGCCTCGACCGCCGCCGTGGCCTCGCTAGTCAGCGTTTCATAGTTGCCGCGGTCGTCGACGAACGCCACCCGTACCTTGACCCGCTTGCCCAGATCCTCGGCGACGAGCGTGTAGGTGGGCGAGCCGCTCCCGATGTTCGTCTCGGTCGCGCCGTCGATCCGCAACCACCGGTACGAGTAGGTCGCGCCTGTCAGCCCGTCGTCGTCCGACACGTCGGAGACCGCCGCTACGAGCGTCCGCTCCACCTGCGCCGTGCCCGTGATCGTCGCCTCGCCGGCGGCCGGGTTGTTGATGAAGGAGCCGCGCACCTCGATCTTGTAGGAAACCGCGTCGGAGGCCCATCCCTGAGCGGCGTCCTGAAGAGAATATGTCGCGCTTCCGTCCGCGATGGACCACCCCTCCGCGTCCTCCGGGTCTTCGGCATCGCTCGCCGTTCCACTGACGGCGATGGCGCCGGAACCGGTGACGCGGACCCTTTCGACGACCACGAAGTAGGTCGTCTCTTTCTCGAGAACCGGGCAGGTCGTCCCCGAGGCCGGAGCGGCGAAGGTGTTCACGCTCCGCTCCGACAGGCTCGCCGGGGCGATCAGCGTGCAGAGAGCGTTGCCCGGGACGCCGCCGCCGTCCGCGTTGAGCGTCACCTCGAGGTCGGACGGCGCGGACGACGTGTCCGAAACTTCGCCGAACCCGATCCCGACGGACGCCAGCGCGTACCCGGCTTTGCTGGTCCCAGTGGTGAACGCCTGGGCCCTCTTCGCGCCGGCCGAGCCCAGGTCATGGCCGGCGTCGCCGGACTGCGCCGTGTTGCCGACCAGCGCGGCGGCGGTCTCCGCGTCTTCGACGGAGGGCCGAACGACGCCGCTGACGCCATGATAGGTGTAGATCATGTCGTCGTCGGCGTCGACGACGTAGAAGGTCTCCCCGTTCGACCAGATGCCGGAGGCGTGGTCGTTGTCCTCGTGGAGCGGGAAGTCGTACCCCGCATCGGTCCCGTCGGACAGTCTCACGCTCCGCGCCGAGGCGTCGTTCGAGGCGAACCTGACGCCCCACATCGTCCGCCCGTCGGTGAAGAGGCCCCTCAGCTGGCCCCTGCCGAGGATCGTCAGCTTCCGGGAGGTGTCCGGCCTCCCGTATTCGTCCTCCGGCGTCTCCGGGTCGTCGAACAGACGGAAGGCGTGCGCGTGCGACGTGGTGTTTGTGATCCACAGGTGACGGCCGTCCGTCGCCGTGCCGCGCACGATGAACACTCCCCCGGCGACGTTCAAGCCCCCGTAGACGAAGTCCCGATCTTCCGCGCGCGTGAAACTCGTCAGGTCGTAGCCGAAGACGTCCCGGCTGGCGCCGTCAAGGGACTCTTCGGCCACGTACAGGCGGGGGCCGTGACCGGTGACGTAATGGTCCTCCTGGCCGAGGCTCGGAACGTCCCAGCCGGGGTCCCGGGTCCCGTACTCGCTGACCGCGGTGCCGGGGTCGTCCCACAGCTTGTAGGCGAAGACCTTCCGGGCGCTGTCGTCGCCGACCCACAGCGTTTCGCCATCGGACCAGATGCTCTTCGGGTCCGCGTTCTCCGGATGCAGAGCAAAGGGTCCATCCTGGATCCATTCCCTCTGAACCAATGGTCTGCCGACCCACATAAGCATGGCGCTGCTGCGGTCGGCGCGGATTCCCGACGCTGAACCCCCGGAAGGCAACAGAAAAGCAGCGGAGTCGATCTCTACGGTGACGGGATGATGCCCGTGCGCACGAACCTCGACAACGTCCGAATACGAACTGCCCGAGGCGATGGTGACGGTCTCGGCGGACAGATCTCCGTTCCGGGCCGACAGTTCGATCTGAAGATCGAACGGCGTCGCGCCTTGGGCTAATCGGACCATGACCGTATCGTCTCCCCGACGCTCCAGCTCTGCGGTGAACGTGAAAGGCGCGCCCGGATTGTCGCCCGAGTCGAGGTCGGTCAGCCCCGACAGACCTTCGAAGACGCCGACAGGCAGGTCCTTGAGCTCGTTTCCCGAAAGGTCCAGCTCTCCGAGGCTCCCGAGGTCGGCGAACACGCTCTCCGGCAGGCTCTTCAGGTCGTTCCCCGCGAGGGAAAGACTCTGCAGGTTGCCGAGACCGCCGAACACCCCGTCCGGCAGCTCGTCTATCGAGTTGGCGGACAGGTCCAGCTCCTCGAGTTCGACCAGGTCGTCGAAAAGGCCGCCCGGGAGGTCCGAGAGCCCGTTGCCCGAGAGCGACAGCGAGACGAGTCCGGCCAGATTTCGCAGCACGCCCTCCGGCAGCGTCTCAAGGCCGTTCGCCGACAGGTCCAGAACGCTCAGATTCGCGGTTTGGCCGTCGAACGTCCCTTCTGGCAGTTCGCTCAGAAGGTTTCCCGACAGATACAGCTCCTCCACCGCCCCGAGGTCATCGAAGAGTCCGTCCGGGACCGTCTCGAGGAAGTTTCTGTTCAGGTCCAAGGCGCGCAGCGCGTGCAGGTCCCGGAAATCACCGGCCTGCAGGGCCGACAGTCCTCTCCCCTGAAGGTACAGCCCGGGCGTGACATCGGGGCCGAAGCGCTGGGAGCCGGTCCAAGTCCTGAGCCCCGTCTCGGATGCCTCCGAGCACTCGGCGACCCCGTTCATCCCGGCGACGATGGCCGCCGTCACCGCAGGCGTCCGGTCGCAGATGCCCGAGGCCCCGATCCGGCCCGTCGACTCGCTGGTCAGCGACTCATCGTTGCCGGCGCCGTCGGTGAAGGACACCCTGACCTTGATCGTCCTGCCCCGGTCGCCGGTGACGATGGCGTAGGTCGAACCGGTCGCGCCCGCGATGTCCGTGTCGGCGTTCCCGTCGTTCGAAACCCATTGATATTCGAAGATGGCGGCGTCCAGCCCGTCCGCGTCGGCGATGGAGCGGGCGCCCGCCGCCAGCGTCTCGTCCACTCGGACCGCGCCGGTTATCGTCGGCGCTCCCGTCGCAGGATTGTTCCAGTCGTATGCGTAGAGCTTAGCGTCGTCGCGGGACGCCACCCACATCGTGGACCCGGCCGACCAGATGCCCTCGTAAGATTCATCGTCGGCGTCCAACGCGAAGTCCTTGCCGGAGTCCCGGCTCCGGTCCGACATCCGGTAGGCGTACAGCTTGGCGTCCCGCCAGTCCGAAACCCACATCGTGGATCCATTCGACCAGACGCCCATCGGAGAGTTGTGGCCGGGGCCCAGCGTGATGTCCTTCTCGAAGTCCCAGGCCCTGGTCGACAGGTCGTAGGCGAACACCGTGTCGTTGCCGGTGTCCGCCACCCACATGGTGGTCCCGTCCGACCAGATGCCCTCGGGAAATTTGTTGCCGGCGGCAGAAAGCGTGTTGAAGTCCTTGCCCGAGTCCCGGCTCCGGTCGGACATCCGGTAGGCGTACAGCTTGCCGTCGGTGAAGTCCGACGCCCACATCGTGGTCCCGTCCGACCAGATGCCCACCGGAGAGCCGTTGGCGGCGTCCAGAGCAAAATCCTTGCCCGAATCCCGGCTCCGGTCGGACATCCGGTAGGCGTACAGCTTGGCGTCCTCGAAGTCCGCGACCCACATGGTGGTCCCGTCCGACCAGATGCCGGTCGGATAGCCGTTGGCGGCGGCCAGAGTGAAATCGCTGCCGGAGTCCCGGCTCTGGGCCTGGACATCCGGGGCGAGAAGCAGGGCGGCGAGCAGCAGCAGGAGCGGCGCAAGGCGCCGGGCCGCGATCATGGCTTATCCCCGGCTAGCCAAGACTGAAAGTCGGGGGTCAACGTCAATGTGAGGCCGCCATGGACGGCCCCCCAGCGCGAGCGGCGCAGCGACGGCACGAGCCATCGCTCCGTCCGCCGTCTCAGGTGCATGGATCGGTCTGTCGAGCGCTATGTAAACGCCTCCTCTAGCGCGGTCGGGATTTAGCGGAACCTACGGCCTCCTGCGCTGTCCCCACGTAGAGTGGCAGCCTGTGATTCCGCTTACCTTGTCATTCTTCTTACGCAAATGCCCATCAAAACACTAGAGACTCTGCATCGATTTGGTAAGTGCCTAAGCACACTTCTTGGTGAGGTGATTTAGTCAGCACTTTGTTAGCTTTTGGAGAGGGTGTTTCTGCAACTTTTCTTTCTTGCCGACACAAACGAAAGTGGCTAGATTGGTAGTCATAACCGCACCGCCGTGACACTCCACGTTTTCACACGCATACAGGAGAGGAGATGTCTCAGCCACATTGCCGAAGCTGGGGCCTCGTCCAATCAGGGCAGCCGCCAGGGTCTGGGCACACTGGTTCGTGGTCGCCTTCAGTTTTGCGCAGCTGGCGTACCGGCTGCGGGGTGGCCGGAGCGCTATGTCGTGTATGCGCCGCTGTTCCTGCTGCAAAGGCTGGGGGCAGGTCGGCGCGAGGTTGCTGCGCCGGTACGACCGGAGCTCCCGTGTCATCGGACCGGACTCCGGCGTCCCTTGGCGTCAGGGGGGTTGGTTTGGGTAGTGGAATAGGGGCCTGTACTTTATGAAGGCACCGATGGGCGCAATACAGACGCGGCTTCTCCAGATGCTCTGGCTCGACCCGGACGAGGCATCGTACGCCGCCAACATCACGGTGTGGCTACGCTGGCTCTTCTGGGTCGGCGCCGTGATCGAACTCGCCTATCGACCGGCGTTCACGGAGGCCAAGTACATTCCGTTCATGCTCATGCACGTGCCGCTGGTCGCGCTGAACGGCTACGTGCACTACCGTCTGCTCTCCCGGCGCAGTGTGACGTGGCGTCACCTGCTACTCCTCAGCGCCATGGACATAGCCCTGATCACGGCCAGCGTCGTCGTCGATGGGGGTTTCGACAACTTCCTGTACATTCCCTACTATCCCGCCCTTGCCGCTTTCGCCGCCGTCTTCACCTCGGCTCTGCTGAATCTCGCCTGGACCACGTTCACCGCCTCCATATATGTCGGCGTGAGCCTGACCGTCGGCGCGGGCATGGCCTTCGATGGGACCAACGAGAAGATGCTGTTCTCCAGGGTGCTCGCTATGTTCGGGGTGGTCCTGGTTGTCAACTTCATCACCCGGTTTCAACGGCGCAGGGCGAGAGCGGCGATAGAAAGGGAAGGGGAACTGCAACGGGAACGGATCGAGCTCTCCCAGACCATTCACGATACGGCCGCCCAGACCGCCTTCATGATCGGCTTGGGGATAGACGCGGCCAAACAGGTTGCCGGAGACGCGAACGAGGAGCTCACCGCCAGGCTCGAAGCGACCTCACGGCTCTCGAAGACCGCCGTCTGGCAGCTGAGACACCCGATAGACATGGGGCGCATATTCGACGGCAGGGAGCTGGGCTGGACCCTGGACTCGCACGTTGCGACGTTCAGGTCCATCACGTCGGTGGAGGCGGAGCTGACGCAGAACGGGGTGGAGCCGCCCCTTTCGACAGAGGCCAAGAGTCTGCTGTTCACCATAGCTCACAACGCGCTCGCCAACGCCTTCCGCCATGCCGGGGCGAGCAGGGTGCTGGTAGAGCTCGACTTCGGACGGGATGAGCTCAGGCTGTCGGTGTCGGATGACGGGGCGGGACTTCCCGACGACTACGAGGAGCGCGGCCACGGCTTCGCAAACATGCGGGCGTACGCCGGGCGTCTGGGCGGACGCCTTATCGTCGAGCCCACGGGACCGGACGGTGGCGCGAGCGTGACCTGCGTGATGCCATTGGCTCGCGGCGGAAAGGAGGGATAGGTTGTCAACGGAGTCTCGTCGCATAAGGGTGTTGCTCGCAGACGACCATGCGGTCACGCGGGAAGGTCTTCAGGTGATGCTGGAGCGGTCCGAGGAGTTCGAGGTGGTGGGCCAGGCCAGAGACGGAGTGGAGGCGGTGAAGGCGGCCTCCGAGTTGTCGCCCGACTTGATCGTCATGGACGTCATGATGCCCAAGAAAGACGGCGTGGAGGCGTGCCGGGAGATCATGGAGTCTCAGCCAGAGACACGGGTGCTCATGCTGACCGCCTCGACGGAGGCGGACGCGGTGATAGAGGCGGTGGCCGCGGGAGCGGCCGGCTATCTTCAGAAGGTGACTGGGATGGACCAGATCCTGGGCATGATGAAGAGCGCGGCTGCGGGCGAGGGGCGTCTGCCGACCGAGGTGGTGAGGCGGGTCTTCGACAGGATACGGAGCGGGGGGAAATCGAAGGAGGTCAACCTGACCCAGAGGGAGAAGGAAGTGCTTGTGTCGTTCTGCCGGGGCATGTCCTACGTCGCGATTGCGGAGGCAAGGGAAGTCAAGGTGGTGACCATCCGAAACGCCATCTACACCATTCAGGTGAAGCTGGGTCTTGGCACGAAGCAGGAGATCGTGGTGTGGGCTGTGCGGAACGGGCTGCTGGGTGACTGAGCGGACGGATCGCTTTGGAGGAAGCCGGCTTCCGTGCCCCGCTTCAACGCCCCTCCTCAAGACGGCATGAGCAACGAGCGCAGGACCATTGCGGGACTCGCCGCGATCGCTGTCGCGGCGATGCTCGCAGCGGCTTGCGCCGAGCCCACGCCGACGGCCGTGCCGACGCCCACCGCGACGCCGTCGCCCGAGCCCACGGCCACGCCCCTGCCAACCCCGACGCCGACTCTCGTGCCCACGGCCACGCCCTCGCCCACCCCGACGCCGACTCCTGAACCCACGCCCACTGCGACGCCCACGCCGCCGCCCTACGCCGCAGTCTGGGCGAGCCTCCCCGGCAGCGCTGACTTGGACCAGGACCTGCCTGCCTTGGCCGATGCCATCACGTCGTTGCCTTGGATCGCCGACGGCATCCTCGAGTCCGAACGGGGCGCCGCGCAGCAGCTGGTGGACCTGGCGGCGTCTCACGGCCCCGTCTTCGACGACGTCGTGAGCAGGGCATGGGTCGCGGACGGCGTGGACGAGACCGAACGCTCCGTGTTGGAGAGTCTCGGCCGCATCGCGGAAGGCGACCACGTCGCGGCGAGCCGCGTGGCGGCCATGCCCTTCCTGGAGACTGTCGGGCCGGTCGAAGCCGACGACACAGGGGCTCTGAGCGACCTCGCGGTGGGAGCGCCCCTGGTCTTTCACGTCGTTGCGGGCAAGGGATGGGTCGCGGACGGCATGGACGAGACCGAACGGTCCGTGTTGGAGGGCCTCGGCCGCATCGCGGAGGCAGACCAGGTCGCAGCGCTCCGCGTGGCGGCCATGCCCTTCCTGGAAACCGTCGAACTCGTCGACGCCGACGACCTAGGGGCTCTGAGCGACCTGGCGGAAGGAGCGCCCCTGGTCGTCGAAGTCGTTGCGAGCAGGGCATGGGTCGCGGACGGCTTAGACGAGCCGGAGCGGTCCGTGTTGGAGGGCCTGGGCCGCATCGCGGAGGCAGACCAAGACGCCGCGGGCCGTGTCGCCGCCATGCCTTTCCTGGAGACCATCGAGCCGGCCGACAGCGGTAACCTAGAAACTCTGAGCGGTCTGACGCACTCTCACGCCTTCTTTCGACGCGTCGTGCGCGGGGCTTGGGTCGCGGACGGGTTGGACGAGACCGAGGCCTACATCATCACTCACTTCGCGCAGTCGGGGTTTGCACACAACGCAGAAGCTGCCGCTGCCTGGGGCCTCATCAACGACCTGCTGCGCGAAGCATGGGCCCGGGACGGGTTGGACGAGACCGAGACCTTCATCATCGAGAGCATCAAGAACATTGCGGCGCCTCCAAGTAACGCGGAGGACCGGATCCGAGCCGCCGGCGCCGCCGGCGCCTTGCGGCTCTTCAACGCCCTCGTGAGCGCAACCTGGGCCCGTGACGGCTTGGACGAGAACGAGCGATTCATCATCGAGAGCCTCGTGCGCGATGTGAGTAACGAAGAAGACGGTGCCGCTGGCGTGCGCGTCGTCAACGCCTTAGTGCGCGAGGCCTGGGTCCAGGACGGCTTGGACGAGACCGAACGTTCCCTGATTGAGCGCTTCGGATGGGCAGTGGGCGACGACGCAACCGCTGCGGCTGCCCTGCGTCTCATCAACACCCTCGTGGGCGAGGCCTGGGTCCAGGACGGCCTGGACGAGACGGAGAACTCCATCATCGGGATGGTCGCGCCGCCTACGTATCTGGGTGGCGAAGAGGACGCCGACGCTGCGTTGCTCGTTATCGACGCCCTCCGGAGCGAAGCCTGGGTTCAAGACGGCGTGGACGAGACCGAGAGGTCCGCTATTAGGAGCTTCGTGCGAATGTTTACGTTTGCAGCTCGCCCAGGAGCCGTTGCGCGCGTCGTCAGCGCCGTGGTTGGCCAAGCCTGGGTCCAGGATGGCTTGGATGAGACCGAGCTCGCTGTCATCGAGAGCCTTCGAAGCCTTGGGTTTGTAGACGACGAGGAAGCTGCTGCCACCGCCGTGCACTTCATCAACGCTCTCCTGAACGAGGCGTGGGTGCGGGATGGCTTGGACGAGGCGGAGCGCTTCATCATCGAGAGCCGTCGGAGGGCTCCGGAGGACGAGGAGGCCGCGGCCGCCGTCGTGCGCGTGACCAACGCCTTGGTGGCCGAGGACTGGGTCCAGGACGGTTTGGACGAGACAGAACGGCTTATCATCGGGGGTTTTGTGGGGGGGCTGGGCCGCGACGAAGCCGCAACCGTCGTCCTGCGCCTCATGAACGCTCTCGCGAACGAAGTACAGGCCCAAGGCGGCTTGGACGAGACCACGCTCTTCGTGCTCAAGCACCTCGCACAGCTCGGAGGCGACACGGACCTGCGCGGCCTCGTCGGGCACCCCTGGCAGATTGGTAAAGAAGAACGTTCCATCGACCTTCCGCTCTCGGGCGAAGTGCTTCTGACCATCATCCGCACGAGGCCGGGGCCAGCGCGCAGCATGGACTCGCTGGAACACTCCGTGCGCGGCGTGGAGGCGCTCATGGTGGAGCCGCTCCCAACCAGCGACGTCCGAGTCTTCTTCAATCCCTTTGGCGGCTCCGCTGCCCACTACGGCGAGTACATCGCCCTGCCCGCCGGGGCTGACAACGAGGAAGGCAGCGGCGATGCAGACTGGTTCGACGGCGCCATCCTCCACGAGTTGGCCCACTACTACTTCGGAAGCAGCTCCGGCTGGATCAACGAGGGCGCAGCGTCCATCGTCGAAGACATCGTGGACGAAGCACGGGACGGGAAGCCCGTGGACGCGGACAATCACCCCTGCGCCCATGTTCGCAGCATCGAAGAGTTGGAGGCAGACCCCTTCTACGACTGCAACTATACGTTGGGCAAGCGCATCTTCCTCGACCTGTACCGCAGCCTCGGAGTTGCCGCGTTCCAGCAGGGGCTCCGCGACCTCTATCTCATGGCAAAGAGGGGCGACGTGGGCGTCAGCAGCCTCGAGGCTGTCTTCAAGGCCGCCGCACCGGATCGCGCCGACGCCGTCGACACGGCGATAGCCCGCTGGTACTACGGGACCGAGTCCTACGTGGCGCCCGCGCCGGACGGCGAAACGGCCGACCCGGAGCTGCCCGGCGTTGGCGGGCGCATCGAAGCGGCCTTCGTCGTGTCCAGCGACGGGAGACGGGTGTCCTCCTTCTCCGCGCAGGACCCCGTGCTCGACCCGGAGCTCGCCGTGCGGCTCTCCTTCCGAGCGTCGCGGACCCCACGCGAGGTCCGCCTGCAGGCCGTGGGGTACTACGAAGACGGGTTCGCGTTCGGGCGGCGCTACACGGAGTTCACCGTTGAGCGCGGTCAAACGGAGCATACGGTGAACGTCTGGTTCGACCGTCCGGGGCCGGGGTACGGGTGGGCGACCGGCCGCTACTGGGTGTACGTCTACTACGAGGGGCGGAGGGCGGCCGAGGCCTCGTTCGACGTGACGCCGTAGACGGAAAATGACAATGGCGCTGCGACCCGCGGCACTGCGTCCTATCCCCTACCTGCATCACCCTCCTCGGTTCTGTTGGTAACGGCCTGCCGCTGTTGAGGGGAGTGTTGCTTCGCCTTCTGGAGGCCTGTCTATCCATTCGCGGACCCTCTCTCGCCAGCGGGCTCGACGACAACGCGGACGGCCTCGGTCGCCGGTACGTGTCTGACCTACAGCGCAACTACCCAGGTAGTCGCTGGAGTTCCGAGAACGACCTAGATCCGACAGACTGGCGATCCACGATGCCTGTCACGACTCGACAACTATCGTCCGAGGATGCAGTGGATGGTCCGACATCGGAGGGCTAGGCCCACGGTCTTGGGCTGGTTGGCCGGGTGAGCCGCTGGAGAGCTACGTACTCCTACGCAAAGGGCAGCATTGTTGCTGTCCTTCGTTCCGTGTGGCGTGCAGGGAACGGTTCGGGCGGAACGCGCATAGTATCCAGCAGAGAGCGCTCGTGTCCCCGATAGGGGAGTCGAGTCCGTGGAGCAGGCATGACCGAGAGCGAGGCCGTTCAGCGTTGCCAGCGCGGCGACCCCGATGCATTCCGCTATCTGGTGGAGCGGCATCAAGGCGTCGTGTTCGGCACGGCCTACAACATGACCGGCAACCGCGCGCTGGCCGAGGAGCTGGCGCAGGAGGCTTTCCTGTCGGCGTGGAAGGGGATGCGCGGGTTCAGGCGCGGGAGTCCGTTCAAGCCGTGGTTGATGCGCATTCTGGTCAACGCGGTGATGGCCCATCGCCGCAAGCGGTCGGTCGAAACCACCACCATTGAGGGATTCGAGTGGGCGGACGACGCGGAGCATACCGCGGCCTCGGTCGAGTCCAAGTTGGAGGGGCAAGCATTGCAGCAGGCGATCAGAGGGTTGAGCCCAGAGCACCGGCAGGTGGTGGTGTTGCGTTACTTCGCAGATATGACAGTGCCTGAGGTGGCTCGGGCATCCGGCGTAAGCGAGGGCACCGTGAAGTCGCGGCTGCACCGGGCGCATCAGGCGTTGCGGCGGCGACTGGGCGACGCTCAGCAGCGGCAGAGGTGAGCGATGAACGCTAACGATTCGAACGACCGGGAGATGGAGCGGCTCCTGGAGGCGCACTTCGCCTCCGGCGCAGACAACGTGCCTTCCACACCAGACCTCTGGGTCTCGCTGGAAGGCCGGTTGGGAGACCAGACGCCACGGTCGCCTTGGACCGGATTCCGCGATTGGGCGTTTCCGGCGGCGGGTTTCCGTGGGGCGTTGGCGCTTGCGGCGACGGCAGCGGCAGCGGTCGTCGTGGTGGCTGCGGGGTCGGTGTGGTTCGTGGTCGGCAGCAGTGGCATCGGCATCCCCGCGGCTCCGGAAATGCCGCTGACGTCAACTCCATTGCCAGATCGAGGACCCGAAGGGGCGTCAGGGCAGGATGGCGGCACGCCGGCCATAGCCGGAGTGCCGGGGACTGACGGTCCGGCGGTCCTCACGCCGCACGCGACGCCGACGCCGATGGCGATGATGGAGGCCCGTTCGACGCCGACGCCGCAGCCGCCGGGGCTACCCGCTGCAGCGCCGACACCGGGCCCGGCAGCCGCGCAAGGCCCTAGCAGTGCTACGCCTCAGTTGGAGCAGCGGTCCTCATGGGGGCAGCCAGGGGCGACCACGTTCGAGGACTACGCGCGTCAGCCACTGATCGATGCGGGAGAGGACGGCGTCTCCACGTTCAGCCTGGACACTGACCGTACGTCCTTCCAACTGGCGTTGAACTGGGCTAGGGCCGGCTACCGAGTGGACCCCGCGTCGGTGCGAGCCGAGGAGTGGGTGAACGCATTCGACTACGGCTACGCCGCCCCCTCCGCCAGTGACCGCTTCGCCATCACGTCCGATCTGTTCGTGCATCCGCTGGACGGCGGCAGGTACATGGCGCGAGTGGCGTTCAAAGCGCCGGAAGCGGCCACGGATGCTCCGCTCAACGTCACGCTGGTGCTCGATGCCTCGGGTTCGATGAAGGAGGGCAATCGGGTGGCCATTGCCCGCGAGGCGGCCGAGGCCATCCGGCGGAGCCTGGACGGGGACGACCGGATATCGGTGGTGCACTTCACCACGGACGTGCTCAATCGCCTGACGGTCAAGAACGCCGCGCCGGACGACCGTGCGGTTGTGGACTCCATCGCCCGGCTCGCGCCGCATGCCAGCACCAACGTCCAGGCCGGGTTGGACCTGGGCGTGCGGCAGGCGGACCGGATGCGCCGGGAACGTCCGGAGGCGCTCAACTACGTCGTCCTGATGTCCGACGGCGTAGCGAACGTGGACGCCACCGATCCGTTCGCTATCCTGGAAGCCACGTCGGCGACGGACGGCGCGAACCCGCTGCGGCTCATCACCGTGGGGGTGGGCATCCAGAACTACAACGACCATCTCCTGGAGCAGCTCGCCCAGCATGGCGACGGCTGGTACCGTTACCTGTTCGACGTGGAGCAGGCCCGCTCTACGTTCCGCCGTGAGAACTGGCTCGCGCTCGCCTCACCCGTCGCAGATCAGACGCGCGCCCAGGTGGTCTGGAACGCAGAGGCGGTGGGGGCGTGGCGCATCATCGGCTATGAGAACCGCGTTACGTCCGCCGCGTCGTTCACGCAGGACCGGAAGGAGTTCGCCGAGGTCTACTCAGGAGCCGCCACGACGGTTTTCTACGAGTTGGAACTGCACGACGATTTCCGGCAGAAGGGCGGGCTGGGGCAGGTAGAGCTACGGTGGGTCGAGCCGGAGAGCGGGCGTGCTTGGAGCCAGAGCAGCGACCTCGTAAGCAGCGGGAAGGTCGTTCATCCGCACGAGGACCCGCTGCTGCGGTTCGGGGCGGTTGTCGCGCTGACGGCGGACAGGTACAGCGCGCTGGGCGATTCCCCCGCTCCGCGCAGCGGCTATGCCCAAGAGCTGCGTGGCCTGCGTGGCCCTACAGAGGACCTGCAGGACGACCTGGGCCACCTGACCGCGTTCAAGGACTTCGCTTACGTGTTGGAGGCGCTGCTCATGAGCGTTTCAGACATTCCGGCGGACGACTCGGGGTACAGCCGGTAGAGGTGGCAGCGTTCTCTGTTGTGATGACAGGATGACAGGCGGAGCGATGAGGCAATCGGGCAGAGGGCGGCGATCAGGAGAAGTGCCGTCCACTCACGCAAGAGTCTACCGTGGCCCTCGACATCCGACGGGAAGCTGTGGCCGAGCAGCGACGCGACGTCGGCATCCACCTCAACCCTGTGGTCCTCCACGTCGGTCCACTAACCACTCAGGGGCATGCAATGCCAGCACCACTTCGAGAGTGGTACTGTCTACAGTCGCCTTAGGCCCACCCGAACAGGCTCGAACTCCCCGCAAGGGGCTCTATGCCCAGGATCACAGAGCCCCCAGCCACATTTCGAAGACGGTTCTGTCTACCGTCCACTTTGGCCCACCAGTCCATAGCTACGGCCTGCGGGGGACTCGAACTCTCTGGTCGTGGCCTACGACTGATATCCGCCCACGACATCGGAGTCCCCTAGCTCCACCCCATTACGATCAAATGTAAGTTCTACGGTCGACCAACCAGCGGTTACGGGCGGGGCTAGCCTAGGAGTTTGCTGGGGCCGAGACGGCGATGATGACTAAGTCGCCCTCCGACACCCCTTCCAACACGGACCTGATGGCCGTTGGGGCCTCGAAGGTGATATAGCCCGAGCCAGAGTTCCGTATGTTGTCCTTTGCCAGGAACGACACCGCCTCCGTCTGGGTCTGAATCCAGACCGTCAGCTCGCGGTTGACGCCCCCTGCGGAGAAAGACTCTCCGATGTGGATGTCGTCGGCCTCGTTGAACCTGAAAGAACCTGTCTCCGAGAAATAGACCACCCGGTTCAGCGTCATGCCGTTCCACGCAAGCGACCCGTCCCGCAATTGGCCGGAGGCGTGCCAGGCAGAGGTCTCCGATGCGTACCAGGCGCGGTCCTGGGTCCCGTTGTTCTTCCGTCCCCGGTCGCCCACCCGGATCAGTGCGCTGGCGAGAACAGCCTGGTCGTTGCCGGCAGCGAAATCGTCCAGGCTGAGGCCCGCGACGACCAGCGTCACCTCGGCTGACAGCATCCTGCCGTCCCCGGTGCAAATGGCCCCCTGGTCGTCGCAGTCCTGCGTGACGGGGAGCACAACGGTCACATCGCCGTCGCCGTCCGGCGTCACGGTGATCTCCCAGCGGACGTTGCCAGGAGGGTCCAGCCGCCGGGCGTTCGTCACCTCGCCTCCGGTCACGGTGAAGGCGTGGTCGCGCAGTGTCACGTAATTGAAGGACGAAACGGGCTCTTCGCTCAAGCGCAGCTCGAAGGTGAAGGCCGTTTGCCCACCGTGAGACGAAGGGGTGTCCAAGAACTCCGCAGAAAACGCTGCAGACAAGGCTGCAGCCACCGCAGCCGTCGCCACGCTGGTCAGCGATTCCTCATTCCCCGCGTCGTCGGTGAAAGACACCGTGACCTTGATGGCTTTGCCTTCTTCGGAGTCCGTGAGCTTGTACCTCACGCTGGTGGCCCCTGAGATGTCGACGTCGTCGGCCAGCCACTGGTAGCTGTAGGTCGCGTTGTCAAGCCCGTCCGCGTCGGCGACGCCCGACGTGTTGGCTGTCAGCGTCTCGCCCACTTGTGCCGTGCCTGTGATGGTGGGCGCTCCGGTGGCCGGGTTGTTCTTCGGGGGCGTCTGCTCTTCCTCTTCTTCGGGTCCGGCGACGGTCAGCGCCGCCTCGGCGGACAGCATCCTGCCGTCCTCGGTGCAGATGGCCCCCTGGTCGTCGCAGTCAGTGGTCACAGGGAGGACGATGGTCACGTCAGCGTCCGATGAAGGCTCAACCGTAATCTCCCAGCGGACGTTGCCAGGAGGGTCTAGCCGCCGGGCGTTCGTCACCTCGCCTCCGGTCACGGTGAAGGCGTGGTCCCGTAGGGCCTTGTAGCTGAAGTTGGAGACTGGTGTCTCGCTGAACCTCAGCTCGAAGGTGAAGGCATCCTCCCCGTCGTGACGTTCCGGCGCGTCGTGAATGCTGGCGGTCAGAGTGGTCGGCGGGGATGCCACTGCATCGGTCGCGGCGCTGGTCACTGACTCCTCGTTGCCCGCGTCGTCCGTGAAGGTAACCGTCACCTTGACGGTCTTGCCTTCGTCTGAGTCCGAAAGAGTGTAGCTTGCGTTGGTAGCCCCGCTTATGTCGACGTCGTCAGCTATCCACTGGTAGCTGAAGGAAACGTTGTCGAGGCCATCCTCGTCGGCTATGCCCGACGTGTTGGCTGTCAGCGTCTCGCCCACTTGTGCCGTGCCTGAGATGGTGGGCTGTCCTGAGGCCGGAGAATTTTGGGGAGTCGGTTCGGGGACAGCAGCGGATGTTGTGGTACCATTCACAACTCCGGTTGCCACGCTGATCGACGATTCAGTGAAGCCCTGCCTGTCGGTGAATGACACCCTTACCTTCATGGCGTTGCCGGCATCACTGCTCGTGAGCGTGTAACTGGCGTTGGTGGCGCCAGCTATATCCGTATCCGTAGTTCCGTCGCTTCCCATCCACTGGTAGTGAAACTTGACACGGTCCAGGCCGTTGTCGTCCGAGATGCCGGACACGTCAGCCGTCAGCGTCTCTCCCGTCTCCATCGTTCCGCTGATCGTCGGGACACCTGTCGCGGCAACGTTCGTGGGTTCCGGTATATCTCTCCACGCCGATAGCCCGTCGGTCTGGGGTACCCAACCGAAGCTCGACTAGTCGGATGCTCCATGTGAGTTCACGGCTCGCACTCGGAAAGTATAGGAGCTGCTTGGTCTCAGTCCGCTGACGACCGCGCCAGCTCCGTAGAACGCGATTCTTATGCCGTCGCCCGGCAAGTCTACCCAGCCCCGCATGTTGAAGTACTGGACCTCATACGTCTCCGCCCCTGGCGCCTCATTCCACTCAACGTCCATCACCCCCATCCAGATCGCTGTCCCCGTGGGCTGTTCCGGCGTGGCCGGGACACCCTCCGTCCCGCCACCTTGGGCGTATGCGCCCGCAATTGTGGCAAGGAAAAGCACAATCCCTGCTACAGCCACCAAGCCGGCGAGTCCCGACCGTCTAAGAGTCCAGTTGGACGTTGGGCGAATATTCATTTACCTTGTGTCCTCATTAACTGATGTTACGCAGCCTTGAGTAGTCGTAGTTCGTCAAAGGCATATCGGACAGCCTTGAGATATATACAGGTTCTCAACGCAAAGTGATTCATACGATGCCTGACGGTCAGCAACTCCAGGCGGCAAGCCGGGTAGATGGACATGAAACAGTGGTTGCCGCCAAAAGCACGATTGCACTCGGCGGTGCGGCACAGGCCGGTTCGAGCCTTCGTTTATCGGATGCCAACTGGGTACCTCCAAAAGAACTGGCTCGCAGAACTCCACACATACTACACCCTAAGCCATATGATGTGTGGAACAGTCAACTCCATTCCCCGTCGAATCTCTGTACAGTCCTTTACACAGAAGGCAAGATTGCGAGCAGACGGCCCGACGAGCCCTCGGTCCACGCAGGGCGCGTGTTGACCCACGACCAACTTCTGCAATGGGTCTGGGGTCCGGAGAAAACGGGCCAACTCTGGCTGGTCCGCGAAGTGGTGTAGAGGCTCCGCCGCAAGCTGGGTGACGCCGCCGACAACCCGGCCTACATCTTCACAGAACCCGCGTCGGCTAACCGGATGGCGAGGGGGGAGATGCAGGAGCAGGCGGATGCGTAACAGGCATCCGTGTGCCTATTCGAGTTCTCGTTGCGAAGAAGGTCCGCCACTTCACCATTGTCGGTCTTGTCTTTACGGCGGCACATCTCGGATAAGAGGTTCTGGATTCCTCTCATGTCTGTTTGGTGCGGTGTGACTGGCCCGACCAAATGGAAGAGCCTCCGACTAGCAGGCTGCGGAAGAACGGGGTTTCGTGGCGATGGGAGGGCTGCTGGCGGGACCGCACTGTTGCCAAACAACGCGTTGTCGGGTGGTGTGACGGCCTGTGGAGGGACCCGGCCTCGGGGCCTGTGACGTGAGGAGCGGCCTCCCAGCCCTTGGTTATGCGGCCTGCGCGGCCTGTGGCGCTGGCGTCTCAGCAGTCATCAGCCCTGCCATCGGCGCCAGGTTGTAGGCTGTTGGACCCGGTGAGGATGTTGGCGCGAAGCTCATCTACGATGATCTTCTCGAATCTCTTGGCGTTGAGCCTGGGGTCTTCAGGCGCCCTTGCCTCGCTTGAGGAGAGCGTGGCAGATGTAGTAGGTGTACTTGCCGCTTTTGGCCTCGGCTGCGGTCATGGCCTTGCGGCAGGTCTGGCACTTGGCGAGGCCGCTGAGCAGGTAGGGGCTGGAGATGCGGCGGGGGTTGACCTTCTTCGGGGCGCGGGACCAGGACATAGATCAGGCGTCCGATGACCCTCCGCGGAACACAAAAGAGCTGAGCCCCCGGCGGAAGCCGTCTCCGGGCATCTCCAGGGACTCGGTCACGCTGACGGTAGGACTTCCGTTGGACCTGTTGATGCCAGGGAGAATAGCATCGACGTCGTGATGAAGATGGGTTGTCCGGCTTGGCTGGGCTAGACTCCCAGTGGTCGGAGATTGGTTGACAATTGCTATCTTGATGTAGGAAAAGAATGGAAGGATGTGCATTAGATGACACGATTACTTGACGTACTCAGCCGTTTGGTCACGGCCCAGCCCATCGCCACGCTTCTGGTGCTGCTGGCTGTCACCGTCGCGCTTGGCGCGGGGTTCACCCGGCTCGCTCCCCAGGCCGAAGCAACGGTGTTCCTCCCCCAGGACAGCAGGGCGGCAACCGCCTCCGGCAAGATCGGGGCGCTGTTCGGAGGCTCCAATGACACCATAGCGGCAACTCTGCTCTTTCGCGGGAACGCAGTCCTGACGCCCGAGGGTCTGAGCCAGATGGACGGCGTGCTGAGCCGGGTCGCTTCCGATCCCAGGGTCGCCCCGCTGCTGGCGCCTCCAAATCCGGTCATCGCTCCCACCAACATGCTGGCCTCCGTCCTCGGCGTCAACGACTTCGCCCCGCTGTCGCAGCAGCAGATCGATCAGGCGGCGTCGCAGGTCCCTATAGACCGGCTGGTGGGGACCGACTCCGACGACGCCCGGGTTGCGATAGCCACCGTGCGTCTGCTCACGGATGCGGACGGAGACGGAGACGCCGAGGACGACGCCGATGCTCTCACCCAGGCCCAGCTCGCCATCCGGGACATCGCGGAGGCGAGCCAGGGGCCGCTTGAAGGCGGCAGCCTGTCTCCTGCCACGGTTTCCGAGGAGACCGGGGCCGCCACCGGCTTTCAGATGATGCTGTTGATGGGACTGGCCCTGCTGGTGATAGCCGCGCTGCTGCTGTTGTTCACCCGCTCCCTCTTCGACCTGCTGATGTCGTTGCTGGGACTGGTGCTGACCATCGTGTGGATGATGGGTGCGCAGGGCTGGCTCGGACCCAACGGCCTCGGGGTGATCGGCCCGCCCAACATCTTGACCACCATGGTGCCGATCATGCTCATCGGGCTGGTGGTGGACTACGCAATCCAGACGGTTGGGCGGTACCGCGAGCAGCGCAACGAGGGACGTCAGGTCGAGGCAGCCACTCGTCTGGGGCTGCGGTCGGTAATCATCCCCCCTCTCGCTGGCCGCTGTCACCACCATAGTCGCCTTCCTGACCAACCTCACCTCCGCGATCCCGGCCAACGGCGACTTCGGCGTTGTCGCGGGCATCGGGGTGGGAGCGGGCCTCGTCGTCATGCTGACGCTGCTCTCGTCGTCGCGGGCGCTGCTTGATCGCTGGCGGGAGGGTCGCGACTCACTGCCGCCGGCCCGTCCGATCTCCGGCGCCATACCCGGTGTGGGCCCGGCGGTGGAGGCGCTGGGAGGCATGCTGGCCCGCAGGCCGACGCCGTTCCTGCTGGTCATCGCCGTCGTTACCCTGCTGTTGGGCGTCGCCTCCACCCGCATCGTCACGGTGTTCAACACCAACGACTTCCTGCCCTCCGACGGCGAAGCCATCCGCCACATCGAGACCCTCGACGCGGCCTTCGGCGGCTCCACCGGGACGGTGAAGGTGCTGATAGAGACCGAGATCACCAACAACCGCGCCGTCCGCAACATCCTCGATTTCAGCGTGGCGTTCTCTGACGACCTGCGCCGGCCCGAGGGCGTGGTCGGCGACATCGAGTCCTCCCTCGGCCTGCTGCTGGTCGACTGGATCGTCGACGACGGCACGCCAGGCGACAACTACGACTCCCAGCTGCTCGAGATGACTCTGGCGGCGGACGACTTCCGCCTCGACCCCGCGGAGATACAAGCGGTCGTCGACCGGCTGGAAGAGCTGGGCCCCGAGGGCTTCGCGCAGGTTGCGGTCGACGACCCCAACGGGCCGGATACTCTGCTGGTCCAGTTCAAGGCCCTCACGGGCGACCAGGAGCGGGCCGAGCGCATGGTCGACGACATAGACGGGCTGTGGTTCGGGCCGCGGGAGGAGATGACGCCGACGTCCGGCGAGATAGTTGGGGTCGAGGTGGCCAACGCGCTGACCGGCAATCAGACGACCTCGATCATCACCACCATCGTCGCCGCGCTCGTCATCCTCTGCCTGTTCTTCTGGATCACCGGGGGCCGTCCTGCGCTCGGCTTCATAGCGGTCGCTCCCATCGTGATGGCGCTTTTCTGCGTCCTGGGGACCATGACGCTGTTGAGAATTCCGTACAACGTGATAACGGCGCTGATCACCGCGCTGTCCATCGGGATCGGTGTGGACTACACTATCCACATCATCCACCGCTATCAGGAGGAGTTCGCCCACTCCAGAGACGCCGAGGCCGCCGCGCGGCGCACCCTAAGGACCACGGGCTCGGCCTTGCTGGGCTCTGCGCTGACCACCGCGCTCGGCTTAGGGGTGCTGATCTTCTCGTCGCTGCCGCCGTTCCAGCAGTTCGGGATAGTCACAGCAATCACCATAGCCTACTCGCTGGTCGCCGCCATCGTGGTTGTGCCGCCGGCGATGATCCTGTGGGCCGCCTACCAGAACTACCGGCTGCGCAGCACCCTTACACGAGCCGAACGGGAACTCGCCGATACCCCGCGAGCGCAGTAGACATGCCGGAGCAGGCGATCAGCTAGAAGAGAGGCAGCGGTTATGATATCTCATGCGGCGTCGACCTGACGCCATCTCTTCTCGTATCTCCCAGAAGGAGGTTTTGGGCGACGTGCCAGTTGACCGTGAAACGCTTCCGCCCGGCCCCGGAGGCACCTGCAATCGGCAGGGATTCCGTCTCCAAAGAGACATGACCGGTCTCAAAAAAAGGAGGCTGCGTAAGCCTTCCGGAACTGAGCCGTGAAGTGCTGGTTTGACCCATTGGCGTCTATATCTGGACCGTCCAGAAAATCTGTAGTTCAGTATGGCTCCACCGTCAGCGTTTCTCCCACTTCGGCCGTGCCGCTTATGGTCGGCGTGCCGGTCGCGGGCGTGTTCCCGGCGCGGGTCACCGTCACGAAGTATGTCTCGGTGGTCTTCGGCAGTGACCTCTACTGTGATGACGTTGCTTCCGACACTCAGCGAAGCCACCCCGTCGGCGTCCTCAACACCGCCGAGCTTTGCCACATAGCTATCCCCGGAATGGTTCACGGTGGGAGTGACAGTGGTCTCCCTAACGCGATTCGCGGCGCTGGCTGCATGGGTAGTCGTGCCGGATGCGAATGTGCCGGAATCTATGTCGCTCAACGTCAGGCCGCCGAGGGTGGCGGCGTTGCTCTGGCTCTGGGCCATGATGGTTGGGACTAGGCCGACCACTGACAGGCCATCACTTACCCCGAACGTGATGACCGTTCCCCTTAGCCCGAGTCGCTGTGCAGCGCTCGTCTCATGCATCCTTGTCGTTTGGACTTTCGACGGCTGCCCTTCGCCCATCTCGTAGACCAAAGGGTATGATAGGTTAGTGAGATCGAGCCCGCTCGCTTGATGCCCGCATGTCGAAATTCAGCGCCACCCGCGCGAGCCCCCTCCGGGCACGTCTCACCCGGATCAGCAACGTATTCGGTAGACAGAACCGCCTTCGAATTGTGGCTTGGGGGCCGTGATCCCTGGCAGAGATGATCACTCGAACCGGATCTCCCGCCGGCGCTCCAACACGTGCACAATGACCTGGTCCGCAGGCTAGGACTAGTTCGGGTCCACGGTCACCGTCACGGTGACCGTGGCGGTCCTGCCTGGGGTAACGGACATTGCTTGCTTCTTGCGGCTGTACCCGGGCTATTCCCTGTTCGGATCGAGGGACACAGTAACGTCGAAGCTAGCCGACACGCTTCCCGCATCGTTCGTCGCCGTCATAGTGATGCGCGTCGTTTCGCGCTCGGCTGGCAACGTCACGTGGATTAGATCGCCCGGCGTCGTAGTTGAATTCCGGGTGGCCTGGGAAGATGACGATTGGGCGCTCCCGCTCCACACCCTCCTCGTCGATGTACCTCTCAGTGGCCATCTGCAGCGCGGAGCAGGGCAGACCGAGGCTGCCGCTGTCGCCGCCGTTACAAAGGACGTAGTTAGCGGTGACGGAGGAGTCAGCTTTAGTCGCGGTCGCCGTGGTGGTCAGCGTAAACCTGTAGTTGCTTACACCCACAGTCGCGACGGTTGTATCGGACGACTCCGCCGTGAAGGACGGCTTGTTGCCCCTAAAGAACTTGCGGAACGACATATTGAGGACGTCGCCCTCAGAGGCTTGCACGTCGTGGACAGCATTGCGAACGACGGTTGGTCGTCTCTGCCTAGGCGTGTACGTCGTTGTGCTGGTCGGAGGCGGGCCGTTGTTCGCCTCCGGCAGGGGTCCGGCGGGGCGGTCGCCGCCGGGCGGGCACTCGCCCACCCCCAACTGAGGGGTAAAAGTCTTCTCGTGGCCGGAAAGACCCTGGTTGATGGTGACAGTGCCGTCGCCGTTGTCATGGACGGTGCCATGGGTGTTGTTATGCGCAACGAACTCCGCAACGGTGTTGTAAACGGTCAGCTGGCCACACGCGTGCGTCGTCTCGGCGGGCAAGGCTACGAATACGGCCACGGCGGCCACGAGGATTGTAAGGACGATGAGTTTCATGTTCCTGCCTCCCCACTAGGATTGCCGTGCTCGGCTTGCTTGCCTGTGATTGTCGGGCTGCATACGACAGCTACCATCCTGTCTATGGGCGTTCAATGAACTATCGCCACATAAGGCCGGCTTTTGATGATGTTCTATGAGATTCCGTCGGGCTCCGCGGGCGCGCCGGAGTTCACGAACCGGCCGTTCGCCGACGTGTTCGCAGTAGGCCTGCCCTTCTCGCTCCACCTGCCTCCATTGCAGTGTCAGGTCGCCGGTCGAGCACTGCGGCCCTCAGGGTCTGTTCCGGGCCTGCTCCGGCGTCGTCCCTGACCCGTCCTGCGGCGATGGAGGAGGTCGCCGACGTGCTGCCCGGCACAGCGAAGTGGTCCGCGTACTCCTGGATGTCCACGTGGCCGCTTGTGGCGCGCGAGTGCTCGATGCGGGCGCCGGCACAGGGATGGTCGGCGAAGAGTTGGCCCGCCTCGGCTTCAGGCGCATCACGGCGCTGGACCTGTCGCCCGGGATGCTGAAGACAGCGAATGAGAAGTCCGTCTACGAGGATCTCGTGGTGGGCGAGCTGGGCAAACCGCTGGGCTTCGAGACGGGCCGGTTCGACGCCGCGACGTGCGTCGGCACGCTGACCATCGGCCACGCGCCGCCGGAGTCGCTGGACGAGCTGGTGCGGGTCACAAAGGCCGGCGGGGCGATCGTCTTCTCGATGCGGACGGACTACCTCACCGAGGGCGGGTTCGACGCCAAGCAGGCCGCGCTCGAGGATGCCGGGCGCTGGCGGTTGCTCGAGCGCGGCGCGCCGTTCCAGCCGATGCCGCACGGCGAGCCGGACATCTGGTACGAGATCTGGGCGTACGAGGTGCTGCCCCCTCCTAGTCCTCCGCGTCACGAAAAGACCATGCTTCAACTGGCGAGGGCAGCGCGGCGCTTCACGCCGCGAGGTTCGCTGGGGCGTATCCGGAGCTCCATCCCGGCTTCCTATATCAGGACCTCCCAGCGAAAGGTCGCAGTACAGTCTCCCTAGCAGGGTGATGAAAAACGGCTGCGAGGTAGGGATGCGAAGGTAGGGACGCGAAGGTGCGGATGGGGGAGGCGTTCGGTTACGCTTGGCGCAGCACGAACGGGAGGCGGCCAAGCGCGGCACATCCGACCAACAGATCGAGAGTCTGGTGGCGCTCACCCCCGAGGACTTGGTCCCACAGGAACACCCGATCCGGCGGATCAAGCCGCTGGCAGACCGCGCGCTTCAGGAGTTGTCGCCCACCTTCAGCCGCATGTACGCCAAGAGAGGCCGGCCATCAGTGCCGCCCGAACACCTGTTGAAGGCGAGCTTGCTGATCGCGCTCTACTCCGTGCGCTCGGAGCGCCAGTTCTGCGAACGGCTGACCTACGACATGCTCTTCCGGTGGTTCCTCGACCTGAACATCCGGGGCGGTTCCTTCGACCAGTCGACGTTCGCCAAGAACCGGACCCGGCTGCTGGCGCATGAGGTGACGGGCCGATTCTTCGGGGCGGTGGTGAGCGAAGCGAGGCGGCAGCGCCTGCTGTCGGAGGAGCACTTCAGCGTGGACGGGACCCTGCTGGAGGCGTGGGCCTCCCTCAAGAGCGTCCGGCCGAGGGACGAGGAGAGGGACCCGCCTACGGGGGCAGGCGGGCGGAACCCATGGAAGGACTTCCGGGGGGAGCGGCGTTCCAACGCGACCCATGTATCGACGACGGACCCGGAGGCGCTGTTGGCGCGCAAGGGGGAGGGGCAGGCGGCGAAGCTGTCCTTCGCCGGCCACGTGCTCATGGAGAACCGGAATGGGCAGGTGGTGGACGTGGTGCTGTCGCAGGCTACCGGGACGGCTGAAACGGCAGCGGCGCTGACGATGCTGGAGCGGGTCCCCACAGCACGGAGGATCACGGTTGGGGCCGACAAGGGGTACGACACGCGGGAGTTCGTGGCCACCTGCCGCTCGTTCCAGATCACGCCTCACGTGGCCATGAAGCAACGGCGCTCAGCCCTGGACCGGCGGACGAGCCGTCACGCGGGGTACGCGGCGAGTCAGCGGGTGCGGAAGCGGGTTGAGGAAGTGTTCGGCTGGCTGAAGACCGTCGGGGGCGGGAGGAAGCTGCGCTACTGCGGCGTGGCCCGCAACGGCCTCTGGGCGGAGATGGCTCTCGCGGCCTACAACCTCGTGCGCATGGCCAAGCTCATGCCCCCGCCATCATCTCCGGGGGCGGTTCCTGCCTGTTGAGGATGAAAGGCCCAACCGGAGACGCCAGCGGCCCGATCAGGGGCGATCCAGGGCGCCGCTTACTCCGAATCGGCGTCCAACGGCGCGCCTCAATGCCGGCGCCGGCCCGCTCCCGATTCCCCAAACTCGCATTCTTCATCAGCCTGCTAGGCCCGCCACGCTGCCCACAATCAAGTACTGTACTAGGTGATGGTGGACGAACTCAGGCAAACGGCGCAAGGAGCATTGAATGTCCGCTATTGATGACCTGCTCGCCAATAACACTCGCTATGCGGAGAGATTCGACAATGGCAACTTGCCCGCGCCTCCGGGGCTCGGCGTCGCGGTCGTAGCGTGCATGGACGCCCGCCTCGACACGCACAGTTTTCTGGGGATCGGGGAAGGCGACGCTCACGTCATCCGGAACGCCGGCGGCGTGGTGACCGACGATGCGATCCGCTCCCTGACGATCTCACAACGCCTGCTGGGCACGACGTCCATCATGCTCATCCACCACACGGACTGCGGCATGTTGACCTTCCGTGACGACGACGTGAAGGACGCGATCATGGCCGACACGGGCCTACGGCCAGCCTTCGCGCTGGAGGCGTTCGCCGATCTCGAAGGGGACGTGCGACAGTCGATAGCCCGGATCCAGGCAAGCCCCTTCCTTCCCAATAAGGATGATGTCCGCGGCTTCGTCTACGACTGCGCGACGGGGAAGCTGAACGAGATCATCTGACCCCGCGGGCTGCGAATCCCTGATTGGGGAGATAGCCTCGCATGGGACGAGCATGGTGAGAGACCCGCGTCGGGGCGTCATGCTGTCGTATGAGGAAGGGCCGTGGCCGCCCCAACGCGAGGCGTTACCCGGTGGGGGCGTCCACGGGCAGATTGGTGGTGACGATGGCGAAAACGCCATCGGCGTCGCGCACCGGGACGGAGCGGGTGATCATCCAGATCTCGCCGCCGCCCGCGTCAAAGTAGGGGGCCGTCCAAACGCCCGCGTTCGCGGCGAGCGGCGCCGTAACCCATTCCTGCGCCTCGATGTTGTAGGAGGCACGGCGAGGTCTATGGCGGCGTAGCCGTCGGCCGTGCGGTAGACGTAAGGGCTAGTGATGACGGCGCCAGAGCGGTCCAGCAGCGCGGCGGCGCTGCCAAAGAATGCCGGATGGCCCTCCAGGTAGGCCTGCAAGCGCTCCGTATACACGGCCGCATCGGCCGGTCGGTCCGCGAAGCCTCCTCGTTGGACGCCCTATCGCTACAGGCCTGTGCGGTCAAGAGGGCAAGCAGCGTGAGAAGCAGGACAATCGGAGCGCGCATGGCTATCCTCTCTATGCTTACACAGCCGGGGGGAATGCTCACACAGCCTGGGGGACGAGGGCAACGCCGGGCTGATGGACTAACCGAGTGACGAGATTCGCCGGGGGCGAGCGGCGTTGGCGCGAATCCGGCGGAACAACGGAGAGGAGCAGGTTCCACGTGAGACCGATAGAAGAGATTGCGGAGCGGCTGGGGCTGGACCCAAAGGCGCTGATCCCATACGGCCGCCACAAGGCCAAGGCGCTGCTGGATGCGGTGGCCGGAGGCGGTCGTCGGGGGAAGCTGATCGTGGTGACGGGGATGACGCCGACGCCGGCGGGCGAGGGCAAGACGACGACGACGGTGGGGCTGACGCAGGCGATGGGGCTGCTGGGCGTGAACGTGGCGGCGACGCTTCGGGAGCCGTCGCTGGGGCCGATATTCGGGATCAAGGGCGGCGGCACGGGCGGGGGCATGGCGCGGGTGGAGCCCGAAGACGAGGTGAACATTCACTTCACGGGGGACGCGCACGCCGTGGCGTCGGCGCACAACCTGCTGGCTGCGCTGACGGACAACGCGGTGCAGCGCGGGCAGGCGGCGGGCCTGTCGCCGGCGGGGATTACGCTGCGCCGCGTGTCCGACATGGAGGAACGGTCGCTGCGGCAGGTGGCGATAGGGCTTGGGGGCGCGAACAACGCGCCGATGCGGGAGACGGGGTTCGACATCGTGTCGGCGTCCGAGGTGATGGCGATCCTGGCGCTGAGCAGCGGCCTGGAGGACCTGCGGGAGCGGCTGAGCCGGATGGTGGTGGGGTTCACGGAGGAGGGACGGGCGGTGACGGCGGCGGAGATCGAGGGCGCGGTGGGGTCGATGATGTCGCTGCTGCGTCACGCGCTGCTGCCGAACCTGGTGCAGACCACGGAGGGGCAGCCGGTCATCGTGCACACGGGGCCGTTTGGGAATATTGCACACGGGTGCAGCTCCATCGTGGCGGACCGGCTAGCGCTGAGCTACGCGGACTACGTCCTGACGGAGGCTGGCTTTGGCGCCGATCTAGGGTTCGAGAAGTTTATGCATATCAAGACCCGGACGTCCCAGCTGCGTCCCCACGGGGCGGTGATCGTGGCGACGGTGCGGGCGCTGAAGTCGCACGGCGGCGTGCGGATGGCGGAGATTGACTCGCCGAACCCGGGCGCAGTGGAGGCGGGGATGTCGAACCTGCGGCACCTGGTGGGGGTCATCCGGTCGTTTGGGCTTCCTGTGGTGGTGGCCTTGAACCGCTTCCCGACGGACACGGCGGAGGAGCTGCGCCTAGCGAAGCGGGGCAGCGAGGAGGCGGGCGCGGCGGCGGTAGTGGAAAGCAGTCCCTTCACGGAGGGCGGCGCGGGGTGCGTGGAGCTGGCCGAGGCGCTGATGGCGG
Organism: Dehalococcoidia bacterium; assembly: GCA_965220205.1. Classification (GTDB taxonomy): domain Bacteria; phylum Chloroflexota; class Dehalococcoidia; order Lucifugimonadales; family Australimonadaceae. Next base: position 524,004 of record OZ244812.1, read on the forward strand.
CGACGCGCGGGGTCCCGGAAGATGGAGTGGCAGAGATCAACTACGCGTATGAGCTGTCGGACTCGCTGGAGGACAAGGTGCTGGCGCTGGCACGGCGGGTGTACAACGCCTCGGACGTGTCTTGGAGCGCGGGCGCGCGCGGGCAGCTGCGGCGGTTCCGCGAGTTGGGGTGGGACGCGCTGCCGGTTTGCATGGCGAAGACGCACCTATCGATCAGCGACCGGCCGGAGCGGAAGGGGCGGCCCTCGGACTATACGTTCGAGGTGCGCGACGTACGGGCGTCGATAGGGGCGGGGTTCATCTACCCCATCGCGGGGAACATCGTGACGATGCCCGGCCTGCCGGGGAGGCCGCGGAGCCTGGACGTGGACGCGGGCGGGGCCGTGGAGGGTCTGTAGCCTCCGGTAGCGACATATCCGGGCGGGCTCCGGCGCGTCGGCCATGGTTTGCCTTCCTCTCGTTCGTCCGCCTAGCGGGAGCGGGTCTGCAAGCGATAGAATACGCACCGCATCACCTGTCCTGTCAGGTGGAGTCACGGCCCGGGGTGTCTTTGTACAACACCGCCGGGCCACCTTTACCTCCAAAACGTGTCCCTGGAGGCACCCCGTACAAGATTCGGGTAAAGTGACGGGAGAGTGAGCGTGTCGGCGAATCGTATTGTGCTGGCGGACAATCTTGATGTCCTGTCTACTATTGAGGACGGCTCTGCCTCGCTCATCTACATCGACCCGCCGTTCAACACTGGCAAGACCCAACGGCGCGAGCGCCTGCGTACGGAGCGCGACGATGCGTTCGGCGACCGAATAGGCTTCCAAGGGCATCGATACCGTACGATCAAGCTTGGCGCGCTCTCGTTTCCCGACGCATTTGAGGACTTCTTGGAGTTCATCGCACCGCGCCTGAGCGAGGCGCGCCGCATCCTCTCACCTTCCGGTTCCTTCTTCCTACATCTCGATTACAGGGAGGTTCACTACTGCAAGGTGCTGCTCGACGCACTCTTCGGCTACGACTGCTTCATGAACGAGATTATCTGGGCCTACGACTATGGCGGCCGTCCGAAGGACCGCTGGCCGGCCAAGCACGACTCGCTGCTTTGGTACGTGAAGGACCCGGGCTGCTACACCTTCAACTACGAGGCGATAGATCGCATCCCGTACATGGCGCCAGGACTCGTGGGGCCGGAGAAGGCGGCGCGAGGCAAGACACCGACCGATGTGTGGTGGCAGACCATCGTCCCCACGAACGGGCGCGAGCGCACGGGCTACCCCACGCAGAAGCCTCTTGCCATCCTGGACCGTATCGTGCGCGTTCACTCTAACCCTGGCGACCTAGTGCTCGACTTTTTCGCGGGCTCCGGCACGACGGGCGAGGCCGCAGCGCGTAATGGCAGGCGCTATTGCCTCGTAGACAGCAGCCTGGACGCGGTTCGGGTCATGACGCGACGCTTAGCGTCTAGCAATCCCGAGTGCGTCGGCTTCATACCTGCTCATGTAGACAGGCAGGCCTCTTGGGACGGAATGCTATGACACAGCGCGTAATCACAGATCCAGATGTCCAGATGCTAGCCGACATCGCCGTATCTCTCGAATCGAGATACGTTCCTGACAAAAGCGCATGGCAAGATAGCCCGTTCGACTGGCTCAAGCAGGATATAGCCTCCCGCACCGTGGGCATGGTCTTAGAGCAACTGGTTGAGGGGTGGTTCGCCATGAGAGGGTTCAACGTATCTAAAGCACCGAACTCAGACGCAGATCGGGTAATCAATGGGCAGCTGGTTGAAATCAAGGGCTCCACCTTATGGCAGGGAGGGATTTTCAGGTTTCAGCAGATACGAGACCAGGAGTACGACATCGTAATCTGCTTGGGGATACGCCCCTTTGACGCCCAGTGCTGGGTGATCCCAAAGGATGTATTGATGGCGCGCCCTGAGGGTGTTGGCGGTCAGCACGGAGGACAGGGAGGGAGCGACACCTTATGGCTAGGCTTCGACGCAGACGCCCCTCCACGCTGGATGGACGAGTGGGGAGGGCGCTTGTCCGACGCTCACGCGGTGTTGCACAACTTAACGCGCGTCCGCTGAGGCGGAGGCTCGCTCTCGCTGCTGCGGACGGCGAGCAGGTCGCCCTGGTCGCTATACCCCGCCCTGGCGGCCCGACGACGGCGACGACCTGCGTGCAAGGCCCCCCGCCTTAGTTCCGCGGCCCGCCCGCGCCACCGCCACACCGACCGCTCAGGGCTCACAATGCTCGAAGGCGGCGCTGTCTACAGTACGCTTAGGCCCACCCACGATGGATACGGACTAGCTGTTATGGCGCTGGCGCAGAGGGAATAGGACTGCACAACCACCGGCTGACGCTGGCCGAGTCGTCCCCACGACCAATGAAAATCGCAATTCGGCAAGAGACGGCGAACGATCTTCAGGGCTACGCCCAAGTGCCTATGGTCCTTACGGTGCGCTCGCGATACCGCGCCGAGTTAGTCGATGGAGGTCTGGGAGGCTGGACCCTGAATGAGGAGCCTGTCGTCCCGCCATACGAGAAGGACTACGATGAGCTAGGCCCTCCGACGCGATGGCTCAAGCGCGACATCTCAAACTGGGCGGTCTTCGCTGCCTACGACGGGCAACAACGTGTCGGCGGCGCGGCTGTGGCCTGGAACACTCCCGGGCTTCACATGCTCGAAGCCCGAACCGATCTCGCCGTGCTGTGGGATATCAGAGTCCGCCGCGAGTATCGCCGGTCGGGGATTGGCTCTCAGCTGTTCGACCAGTGTGCGGAGTGGGCAAAGCGAAAGGGGTGCACTCGCCTCAAGATCGAGACACAGGACATCAACGTACCCGCCTGCCGCTTCTACGCTGCCAAGGGGTGTGAGCTAAGGGGCATACACCACGGCATGTACTCTGAGTATCCCAACGATGTCCAGTTCCTGTGGTACCTTAACCTGTGAGCGTCTGGGGTCGGGCTGCCATTATCGCGCCAGATATTTCGAAACCCCCGATGGGCGCCGCCCCTAGAAGGCGTTCGTTGTGATGAAGCAGTTCGAACTCCGACAGGCGACTGCTGGAGACTGCGAACGGCTCTACCGTATCCAAAGCCAGTCCATGAGGCCGTACGTCGAACAGATCTGGGGCTGGATCGAGAGTTTCTAGGAAGAGCGCTTCCGCCAAGGCTTCGACCCGGACAAGACGCGGATCGTTTTGTCGAACGAACGCGAGATCGGCTTCCTGAGGGTCACGGAGAAGAAAGAAGCGGTCTTCATAGAGCAGATCTATATCATCCCCGAGTATCAGGGACGGGGAATCGGGACGGCCCTTGTCCGTGAGGTTCTTTCCAGGAACCTTCCCGTCGAGTTGAGCGTATTGAAGTTGAACACTGATGCCCGACGTCTTTACGAACGTCTGGGATTCCGAGTTAACGACGAAAACGCGACCCACTGCCATATGCGGATCGAGCCGACGCCTCGATTCCAATGGGGGCCGTAGCCGGAAGCGACCGTCCTCGGTAAGGGCTCGTCGGCGCATAAACGCTCTCTATCTACTGGAGCAGGTGCGTCCTCTACCCCCAATGGCGCGGTTCATCCACATCAGTGCCGCGCCAGGTAATCCGTCCTCGGTCTAGCGCCTCGTAGACCGGATGGAGGAGTGCGGCGAAAGCCGGTCCTCCGGTTCAGAGGGGCTGCCAGGGGAAGTTCAGAAGCGGTGCTTGCCCATCACTCGTTCAAGCGCGTCAAGAGGTAGAGCGTGGGCCGTGCGACCGTTGAAGCCGGTCATGGTCTCGGCAGAGGTCAAGGCGTTGACAATTGACTCCTCCACGGCCTCTGCGGTGGCGTCGAAGAGGGGGTTGATTTGGTCTAGGGGGAGCATCTTGACGTCGAGGAGTCCGTCGGCGGCGGTGACGTGATTTCCCGTGGAGAAGGCCAGGAAGATGTCGCCGCTGCCGTTATGCCCCGATCCTCCGGCTCTGGATAAACCGACGGTGGCCCGCTTGGCTAGTCGCTGGCACTGGATGGGGAGCAGAGGCGCATCCGTGGCTAGGATTATGATGATGGATCCCCCGAGAGTGCCGGTGTTTGCGGGATGCGGCGCCACCTCTGGGCCAATCTCCAGTCCTACGGGTACGCCATCGACGCGCAGGTCGGCGCGGGCGCCATAGTTGGCCTGCACCAATGCGCCGACGGTGAACTGACCGCTCTTCGTCTCCACCAGCCTGGAAGATGTGCCGATGCCTCCTTTGAAATCGTGGCAGAGCATACCTGTGCCTCCGCCGACGCTCCCTTCAGCGGGGACGCCGCTGGAGGCCGAGGCGATGGCCTGGAACACGTGCTCCTTGTTGAGGTGGAAGGCGTCGATGTCGTTGAGAAAGCCATCGTAAGTCTCGGCGACGACGGGCAGCACCCAGCTTTCAACGTAGCCGTTGTTGATTGAGTACTCGACCAGGGCATCCCGGACGAGGCCCACCTGATGGGTGTTGGTGATGCCGATGATCGACCCCAACATCCCCGACTCCTCCATCCAGGGAATGCCGGTCATCTCGCCGTTGCCGTTAAAGGAGAAGCAACCGCAAAAGGCGTTGTCTTTCCATATGTTGCCCTCACGAGGAACAACGACCGTAACCCCCGTCCGGGCGACGCGGGGAACATCGTGAATGAGGGTGGTGTGACCTACCAGCGTGCCGGCCACGTCGGTGATGGCGTTGTACTTCCCAGTCGGCATGCGGCCGATGGCAAGGCCGAGGTCTCGTAGTCGTGCGCGGGGCATGATGTTCCTCCAGAATCTGTGGGCAAGCACACCTTTGTCAGGGCCTTAAGAAAGACCGTTGCCCGCGTGGTCCGAACTAGTAGGGCCGCCAGGGCGATGCTGACCCAGCCGAGCATCGCCCATGACGCGCCAGTTGCCACGTCCATCCCAGTGTCTGTCATACGCCAGCACCACAGCTGTGCCAACGACGCCGAGCACCACCGGCAGCAACAACGCTGCCCGCATCGTTCAGGTCGTGCCCTCACGCATTATGGTTCCGTATCACGGCAGCTACAGCAGCGCGATGATCGCGTCGACGACGCCGGGAGCCGGGTTGTACTTCGCAAGTTCGCCGCGGAGCTTGGCGAACTCGGTGTCGTCCACCGAGTTCGGACGGTATTCTTCTACCTCGTGCGCCCACTGCGCTGCGTTCGCTTCGAACCCCGCCGCCAGTTCCTCGTCGCTGGCGCTATTCGCTGACAGCCCCCGCCGGGGCGTCGGCGGAATCGGGCGTCATCTCGAGCCCGCATGCCTGAGCGGCTGCGAACATCCCCAGAAGCTTCTCGGGGTCTTGCTCTGCCCCGGAGAAGATGGCCAGGAAGTCTTCTAATCCGCCCAGTTGCTCCTCCAGGCACCGCATTACAGCTGGCGGAGGCAACTCCCCGCCGCTTTCCCCTGCGAAGCGGGCGGCCTCTTCATCGCTCAGGCAGAGTTGCATCTGTATGCCTGCGCCGATCAGGGCAGAAACCTCATCCGGGGAGCTAGGCTCAGCGCCTCCGAGCAGGCCTGGGTTCTCCATGGCAACCTCTCGGATGCAGCTGCGTGTCTCCGCACTGAGCCCGCCGGTTTCCGCTGACATGAGGGCGATCTGCACGCCAATGAGGTTCTCCGGGCCGAGGCATTCGAACGGGAGGCTGTCCAAGGTTCCCGGGGGAGCCGTCGCTATCGGAATGCCCTGGATCGAATCGAATAAGGGCGCGCCGATGGCGTCGCGCAAGCAGGAGACTTCCTCAGCAGAGAACACGGCCATGATGTCGCCCACAGTGGTGCTGTCTGTGATGACGAGATCCTCTACGGAGCCCGTAGGAACATGCTCCGGCATGGGAGTTGGCGTCGGCGTCGGAGGGACCGGCGTCGGCGTAGGCGTGGCTGTCGGCGTTGGCGTTGGCAGAGGCGTGGGCGTCGGATCGGGACCGCAGGCCACGGCCAGTAGAGAGGCTGCAATAAGGAGAAGCGTGACGGCGGCGGCGCCCCGCAAACTGGCGCGGAGACATGCAGGCCATATGGTAGGCATGAGGATCAACTCCCTCGGTGTGTTGTCTGCTGGGTTGGGGCGGGGACTCGGGGGGGCTTGGTCGACTCGTCAGGTAGTGTACGCTCCCGATGCTCGGGCGTCAGCGGGGTTGGGAGGGAGCTTCTACAGTTGTTCATTGCTCCAGAAAGGTGGTCGCCAGCGCCGGTTGGCCCCGTTTGCCGCGTGCCCCAGGCGTGGGGTGACGAGCCCAGCGTCGGCGCCGCGGGCACCCTGGGCTGGCAGTGGCAACTGGCGTGGGAACACCAGGTAAGCCCCGTGTTTACGACTCCTCATGTCTCCGCCAATGGCCCCGGCTACGCTGCCCTGGCCTGCGGCGTTCTTCTGAAGCACGCCGATGGTCCGTGTTAGCTGACCCCAGGGCGAGAGCGTGCGGCCCCGGCCGGCTCCCGGGGCGGTCTACACGCAATCGCCCCTGGCATAGGATAGCGGCCACTACCGCCCCTAGGAAACGACCGCCTTGAGAGCGGGCTTCCCTATGGGTGCCGGACCGGCGAAGACGGCAAGCCTGAGACAGTCCTCCGGGGGTCGAGATGGTCAAACAGAACAGGACAGAAGGGTTGCTACATACAATCCGCTCGGCTACGGCGGCTGACGCCGAAGTTGTAGCGCGAATATATGTCGATTCACAGAACGCTGAATATGGCGAACTGCTGTCGTGGAACGATAGAACTGTGACGCCGGAGCTTATCGAGCGCTGGAATCATGATCTTGCCCGGCCCGTCCCGCACCGTTGGTGGGTTGCGGAGCAGATGGGTTCAATCGTTGGGTTCGTCGGCATCGGCCCCAGCCGGGACCCGGTAGATTCCCAACTGGGCGAAGTCGACTCCATCGCCGTCGATCCGCCTCACTGGCGCATGGGAATCGGCAAGGCCTTGATGTCACTCGCTCTCCGACATCTCGCCTCGGACGGCTACGACGAGGCGATAGTGTGGACGGTGGGAGGCTACGAGCGAGGGACCGCCTTCTACGAGGCGACGGGGTGGAGCCGTGACGGCGGGTTTCGAGATGACGGACGACAGGTCCGCTTCAGCCGAAACTTGGCTGCCTCCGGCTGAGCCTGATGTCTCCCCACGGTAGGGTTTGGGGGTCTACCGCACCGCATCCGAGTACCAGCCCTTCCAGACCGCCTTCCAGCGGCGGAACAACGCGATGAAGAAGCTCGGCGTCGCCAGAGGCATCGTCTCTCATTGCCTGGCCCCAGTAGCCTTACAGCTCTCAGGACCGAGGCACAGGCATAGCGGGACCCAATCAGCATTGGCGCCGACCACGCGCGTTCGATGCGGGAATGAGAGCGGCGCGAGGGAGACGTTTCCAGCAGCGGCGCTGCGTTGCGGGGCGGCGCCGCGTCAGTCATAATTGCCGCATCCCCAGTGCGCCGGGCGGCTGGCCCCGGACGAGCGGGGCGCTGGAACATGGGAGAAGGCAAGCGTCATGCTGAGATTCGCCGAGGAGATCACCCTGCTTCTGCTCAACGACGACGACGGGATGTTCGCCCGCACGCCGTCTTGGTCGCTCCACTATGCTCTCGCCGGCGGCGTTCTCATGGACCTGGCCCTCGAGAACCGCATCGACACCGATCTGGAGAAGCTGGTCCTCATCGACTCCACGCCCATCGGCGACAGTCTGCTCGACCCGACGCTGGCCGACATCGCAGCGGGAGATGAGCGCGACGCCCGCTTCTGGGTCGAGCACACCGCGGGCCGCGCCGAGGAGATTCAGGAGGAGGCGCTCTCTCGGCTCGTGGCCAACGGCATCTTGGAGAGCCGCGAAGGCCGCTTTCTGTGGGTGTTCCGCTCCCGGCGCTACCCGGTGGTCCATGGCGAGGCGGAGCGCGAGGTGAAGCTCCGCATCATGGGAGTGCTGTTCAGCGACGAGATCCCGGACCCGCGCGATGTGGTGATCATCTGCCTCGCCGACGCGTGCGGCATCTTCGAAAGGCTCCTGTCCCGGCAGGAACTGGAACAGGCGTCCGCGCGCATCGACCAAGTCCGCAAGCTCGACCTCATCGGCCAAGCCATGACCCGAGCGATCCAGGACATCGAAGTGTCGATCGCTGCGTCGGTGCAGCCCTACCTCTACTAGCCCGTCGTCCCTTCCGCCGTTTGGCCTCCTCCCCACGCTGCGGGGGGAGGATTGAGGAGGGGGGTCGTGACGCCCACCGTCATTGCCGTGTGCGTGCGCGGGAATCCGGTATCCGCGTCATCCGCGTCGCCGCCTCCGCCCCGTCGTCACTCGCCGGACGCGCGGAGCGGCAACTTCCCAGTCTGCTGCAGGCACACCCGCCCCAGCCGCAACTCGTCGTAGGTGAACTCCTCGCCTAGGAACTCCCTGACCGGCTTGAGCAACGTGTTGCCGGAGGCATGGAAGGCGTCCCGCATCTTGCGGAGCGCGTCCGGCGCCGGGGCCAGGCGCTCCAAGTCCAGCGACACCCCGCTGTAACTCATGCGTTCGATGTGATCGAGGACCGTCGTTTCGGCCATATTGCGCCGTTGGGCAATCTGGCTGAGGGACAGCTTCTGGTCCAACAGCGACTTGGTCTCATCCTCGGTCGCTCGCCGGCGATACTCCGGGCGAGGCCGCGATTCGACCGCCGACTGCTCGCCGTCCGCCGAGGCGCCGACGCGGTCCCGCAAGCCGTTGGCCTCGCAGTGGGCGCGGATAGCCTCCACGAACCTTGGGCCGTACTGCCTCAGCTTGGCTTCGCCCACGCCGGGAACCCGCGAGAAGCCGTCCAGGCTCCGGGGCAGGGCGGCGGCCATATGGCGGAGCGACTCGTCGCTGAACACGATGTAGGGAGGGAGATTCCGTGCGTCGGCCAGCGCCTTGCGCAACGCGCGCAGCTCCGCGAACAGGGTCTCGTCGTACTCCGTCGCCAGCCCGGCCGGGCGGCCGAACGCGCGGGACCCGCTCCGCGGGGCGGCGGTTGCGGCCGGACTCGGTAGCGGCAGCGTCAGCCCCCGGCGTTGCTGGAGAAACCCCCGTCCCGAGGCCGTGACGTACAGCGTGGCGTACTCCGACTCATGCCGGCCGAGCAGTCCCTTCGCCAGCAGATGGCCGATCATCTCCCGCAACTCGGCGCGCCCGAAGTCCTTGGCGACGCCGTACACGCTCAGCTTGTCATGGCCCAGCTCCCGGATGCGCTTCTCGGTGCTCCCGCTGAGCACCTGGACGATGTGGTTGGCGCCGAACCGCTCGCCGGTTCGGACCACCGCCGAGAGTATCTTCTGCGCGACCTCCGTGGCGTCGAACTGCTCTCGGGGCTCCAGGCAAACGTCGCACGCGCCGCAGTTCTCTTCGTCCCACTCCTCGCCGAAATACTCCAGAACGAACCGGCGGCGGCACGTTGGCGATTCGGCGAAGGCCGCCATCTTGGCCAGCATTTGCCGGGCGTTCCGCTGCTCGGCTTCGTCCTCCATCTGGTTGATGAAGTAGTCCTGCTTCGCCTTGTCGGCGAAGCTGTAGAACAGAACGCAGTCGCTGGGCAGCCCGTCCCTGCCGGCCCGGCCCGTCTCCTGGTAGTAGCCCTCGAGCGACCTTGGCAGGCTGTAGTGGACCACCAGCCGGATGTCCGGCTTGTCGATGCCCATGCCGAAGGCGATGGTGGCGACGATGATCGACGCCCGGTCGCGTATGAAGTCCTCCTGCGTTTGGCGGCGGGCCTCGCTGTCGAGTCCAGCGTGGTAGGGCCGCGCCGGAAAGCCCTGGGCGGTCAGGTCGGCGGCCAACTCCTCGGTCTCCCGGCGGGAGAAGCAATAGATGATCGCGGACCGGCCCCGCCACTTCCGCAACAGCGACATGAGCAGGCCTCGGGCCTCGTCCTTGGGCCGCACCGCATAGCTGAGGTTGGCCCGGTTGAAGCTCGACAGGAAGACCTGCCCCCGCTGCATGTCGAGCTGACCGATGATGTCCTCGCGCACCCGTTCCGTCGCGGTGGCGGTGAGGGCAATCACGGGCACGGACGGGAACTCCTGCCGCAGCTGCCGCAGGTTGCGGTAGTCGGGGCGAAACTCGTGCCCCCACTCGGAGATGCAGTGAGCCTCGTCGATGGCGATGAGGCTCAGGTCGATGCTGTGGAGGAACCGGCGGAAGCCGGGCAGGGCGAGCCGCTCCGGGGCCACGTAGAGGATCTTCACGCGCCCCCGCCGGACCTGCGCCTGCGCCTCCTCGATCTCACGGGCCGGCAGGGAGCTGTTGATGGCCCGGGCGTCGATCCCGTTGGCGTTGAGCCCGTCCACCTGGTCCTTCATCAGGGCTATCAGCGGCGAGACGACCAGCGTAACGCCGTCGAAGATCAGTGCCGGCAGCTGGTAGCAGAGCGATTTGCCGCCGCCCGTCGGCATCAGCGCGAGACTGTCGCGCCGGGCTAGGACGTTGCTGATGACCTCTGCTTGCAAGGCCCGGAAGCTGTCGTAGCCGAAGCGGGCCTTGAGGATCGCAAGCGGGTCGGCGGTCGTCTCCATGGCCCTACCTTACCCCGTCATTCGGCATGCGTAGTCTGCCTAGCTGCTGTGTTCTTCAAGGCAATGACGAGAAAAGGGCTGGGATGGACCGGAATGGCGTGGGACTCCGACTCGTAGATTGCATGGGTCTACGAGCGGGAGGCGGGAGATAGTGCTTCCAAACTGTCTCATTTGGTGACATTTGGTGACATTTGGCGCCATTTCTCCTTTGGTCAGGGCCGGACGGCAGTGGGCGGGGACGGCCCCGAACTGGGCCGTCGAGGATAGGGTAGGGGCGAGGGGACGACTGGGCAACGGGCCCATGTCATCGCGGCGGGGTGGGGGATGGCAAGGACCCCCAACCCCCAACCAACTCGCCGGAGGCGCTCCGGAGAGCGCCCCCGGCGGGGCTAAGCCTAGCGGCCGGCTCGGTCCTGGATCTGCAGTGCGCGTTGCGTCAGGTCGGCGAACTCCGCCACGTCCGCCTCGCGGGGCAGCAGGCCCTGCACCCGGCGGGCGTGGGAGACGACGGCGTCGAGGCTGCCGTCCAGCGCCCAGTAGCTCTCGCGGAGTATCTCGGCGTACTCGGCCACGACTGCCGCCAGCTGGAACCGGGCTGGCGCTTCCTCGAACCCCGCGAACAGCTCATCGCTCCGCAGTGTGCGATTGAGTTCGACGACCTCGCCGGAATCGGGGTCTTCGTAGCGTACGAACACCGTGCCCAGAGCGCCCTCCGCCTCGTCGTGGAGCTTGAGCTCGTACAGGGCGGTGACGCTGTGGCCGGCCCCGATCTCGCCCGCGTCCACGGTGTCGTCGCGGAACTGCTCGTCCTCGACCCGGCGGTTCTCGTACCCCAGGAGCCGGTAACGGCTGACCACCTCGGGATCGAACTCCACCTGCACCTTGGCGTCCTTGGCAATCGCCTGCAGCGTGCCGGTGAGGTTCTCCACGAAGATGCGCCGGGCTTCGGACAGGTCGTCGACGTAGTAGTAGGCGCCGTCGCCGTCGTTGGCCAACTGCTCCATCAGTATGTCGTTGTAGTTGCCCATGCCGAACCCGACGGTCGTGAGCGTCACGCCTTGGTCCACGTGATCCTGCACCTGCCGCAGGATCGAGTCGGACCCCGTGGCGCCAACGTTCCCCACGCCGTCGGACAGCACGATGACGCGGGTGATGCGCCCGGGCTCGACGCGGTCGCTGGCCATCTCGTAGGCCAACCGCAGCCCGTCCGCAACATAGGTCGAGCCGCCCGACTGCAGCTTGTCGATGGCCGCGATGATGCGCTCCCCGTCCTCGCCGCTGGTGGGGTCAAGATGCACCCGCCCCGTATCGCCGTAGACGACGATGCCGACTTCGTCGGTCGGCCGGAGCTCGTCAACCAGCAGCCGCAGCGACCTCTTTACGAGGCCCAGACGGTCCTCCCGTGCCATGGACCCGGAGATGTCGATGGTGAAGATGAGAGTGGCGTCCTTCCGGTCTTCGTCGGCGACGGCCTTGCCTTGCAGCCCGACGCGCATCAGCCAGTGCTTCTCGCCGCCGAACGGCGATGGGGAGCCGTCCATGTGGATGGCGAAGGCGCCCTCCGACGGCCCTTCGTAGGCCTGGTCGAAGAAGTTCACGAACTCCTCGACGCGCACCGAGTCGGGATGCGGCATATTGCCGTCCTGCACGAACCGCCGGGCGACCGTGTACGACGCGGTGTCGACGTCCACGGCGAACGTGGAGAAGTGATCATCCTCTGTGTCGATGAAGGGGTTCACGCCGTAGTTCTTGAAGAACGTCAGGTCGTAGGCGGCGTCGTTGACAGTCGCGGAGCCGCCTATCGTGTTGAACCCCTCCTCCGTCGCTACTCCGGGGTATGGGGGCTCCGACATGGCTGGCGCCGGCGTGGACGTTGGCGACCAGGGCCGGGGCGTTGGAGTGGGGTCCGACCCGCAGGCGGCGGTCGTCAGCAATAGGGTTGCCAGCGCGACGATTGCCGCGATCCTTGCCACGAGGGAACTGAGCGAACGGTCCATGATGTGCCTCCTTGCGATGATATCGTCCGAACCGTGCTCAGTCTTGCCGGGCGCCCCGCACACTGCGTACAGCAGAGGTGTAACATTCGGCCCCCAACACGAGCCAGAGTTGCAACACTTGCCCACTTTTTCCGAATTGCTGACCGATTACATGGCGCGGACCGGCATCGGCGAAGCGGAGCTCGCCCGCCGCGTTCAAGTCAGCCGCCTTACGGTCGCTCGGTGGAGAGAGGGCGTCACCGCTCGCCCCCGCTACCGGGAGGATGTTCTGCGCTGCGGCGAGGTGCTGCGGCTGACAGCCGAGGAGACCGACGCGTTCCTGCTAGCCGCGGGGTTCGCGCCCGAAAGCGCCCCCGTCTCTACGGAGACTCCGCCGACTGATGCGGCGGCGCCCGACGACGAGTCGCTGCCGCCCGCGCCGCCGGGCCTTCGGCCACGGCGCGCGCGGCGAGTCGCTCTGCTCGCGGCTCTCGTGTTGGTCGCGGCTGCCGTCGCCGGCGTTGCCTACGTCGTAGGAATCCAGGACCGGCCGCCGGACCACCCGGTCGCCGGCGCTGGCGAATCGCTCATCGTGATGGCGCCGTTCGCCAACTACACCGGCGGGCAGCAGGGGTTCAACATCCAGGGCCGTCTCAAGGAGGAGATTGACCGGGAGATTTCGGAGGCCGGCCTCTCCCGCGTGCGTACGGTCGAGTGGCCCCGGGTGATCGCGGCCGAGTCTGACGCCGTTGATGCGGGAGTCCGTTCGCGCGCAGCAATGGTCATCTGGGGGGAGTACGACAGCGGCCGCGTGTTGGCCGTCGTCACCGTGCCGCCCAGTCGCCAGGCGCAGGGCAGCCACGGGCCCCAGGTAGTGGACATCGCGTCGTCGCCGTCCGAGCTTCCCGCCGCCGTCAACTTCGCTCTGGCCGACGAGGTCAGCTCGGTCGCACTGATGACGTTGGGTCAGCTCTACCTCGACCAAGGCGACCACGACGTAGCCAAGACTGCCTTGATTCAGGCCTTGGACCGGCAGTCCATCGACGCCGCGACGCTGGCCGGGCTGCGCTTCCGGCTGGGCCGCGCCTACCTCGGCGGGGCCTACGCCGACCTCGACGAGGCGGTCTGGCTGTTCACGCAGGTGCTGGCGGTGCTGCCGCGGTCGGTGGACACGCTCAACAACCGGGCGCTAGCCCACCTCGGCCGCGGCCGGAGCGGGGACGCCGCATTGGCGATCGACGACCTTTCCCGGGCCGTAAGCCTCGACCCGGGGCGCGCCGGCTCCTATCTCAACCGCGCTGTCGCCTATCTAGACCTCGACGACGGCGCGCGCTTGGAACCGGCCCTCGACGACTTGGAGCGGGCCATCGACATCGACTCCGACTACGCCAGCGCTTACGTCAATCGGGCCAGCGTCTACTTGCTCCGAGACGACGACGGCGATCTCGACCGCGCGTTCGACGATGTCGCAAAGGCCTTGTCGATCGACCCCGAGCAGGCGGCGGCCTACGTCAACCGTGGCAACGCCTACCTGCAGCGCGGCGAGTCCGGCGACCTAACGCTGGCCGCCGGCGACTTCTCCCAGGCTATCGAGATCGATCCCGACGCCGCCACCGCCTACTACAACCGCGGCCTGGTCTCCAGCGCGCTGCTGTCGACTCCCGACGAGTGGGCGCGGTCGACCGACGACTTCAGACGCGCCCAGGAGTTGGTTCCCTGGGACTTCACGTTCAACAACACCCTCTGCTGGCAACTGGGGCTGCAGCGGCTGGGAGAACAGGCCCTCCCGTTCTGCGAGCGGGCGTTGTCGATACAGCCCGAAGGGCCTGTGCTGGACAGCCGCGGCCTCGTGTTCGCGGTCATGGGCCGCGCGAGCGAGGCGGTGGAGGACTTCGAGGCGTTCCTCGCCTGGGTGGACGCATCGACGAAGGCGTCGTGCGCCCCTCGCTACGGCTCTACGCGCGCCGCCTGGATCAACGACCTCGAAGCTGGCCGCGACCCCTTCGACGCCCAGACGCTCCACTCGCTCCGCGTCCGTCCTGCCGCCCTGTCGGCCGCCGAGCCCTGCTGAGCGGGGGGCTCAGCTCTTCGTGGTTGGCAGGAACGGCGTCAGCTTGTCCATCAGCGCGTTCAGCGTCCGCGTTTGCACCCACACGCGGCCGTTGCCGTTGAACTTCATCACCAGCCCCTCGCCGCCCGCGATGAGCGAGCCGAGCCCGCCGACCTTCCCGATCGAGTAGTTGACGTCGTCCGTGAACGCGACGACGTGGCCCGTGTCGACCACGAGTTCCTCGCCGAACCCCAAGGGCAGTTCCTTGATGGCTCCGTAGGAGTCGTAGTAGACGGTGCCGGGCTGGCCGTCCTCAGCGTAGGCGCGTAGGAAGAAGATCTTCTCCCCGCTGAACATGCCCTTAGCCCCCTGAAACTTGGCGTCGGTCTGCACGTTTTCGGTGCATGCGAGGAAGGAGCTTCCCTGGACGAACAGGTTCTGGCCGGGCTGGAGCTCGAACGACTGGATGTCCCCCGGCGCGGGCGGGGCGAGGCTCACCCAGCCGCCGCTCGGTCCTGCGGTGAACGTGTTGACGAAGAACGACTCGCTGGCCAGCATCCGCTTGAAGCCGCCGAACAGCCCGCCGCCGCCCATGCCTGTCTTCATTTCGACGCCCTGATGCGCCGCCATCGCTCCCGGCTCCGCCTTGATCGACTCGCCGGGAGACAGCTCCACCGTCAGCAACGTGTAGGCAGGGCTGAACTCGGTCGTCGATTTCATCAGAGGTCTCCTTCTGTCGTAGTAGGGTGGGGCTCGCCGGGAGCCCCGTTCAGTGTACCCCACGCAGGCCGGCCGAGAGGGACTAGTTCTGGTCGGTGATCATCTGACGCACGTGGGCGTCCATCATCGTCTTCATCGCCTGTATCTCGTCAGCGCTCTTGCCGTCGAAGAGATTCGAGTGCGCATCCTCGCCGTGCGCCATCATCGCGGCGAGGAGTTCATCAGCCGTCTCTCCCTCCGTGGTTCAGGGGCGCCCTTCACATGCCACTTTCATTCATCACTCCCTCTGCTGGATGGGTCGGGCGCTGGTTAGGGAATCGACGTCCGTCAAGCCTGTTACGGGCGCGCGCCGGGTGGACCTGGATTCGACCCTCAGCGCTCCGCCACGCCAGGAATCATAACCGACCCGCGCCGCCTCAGTCCACGAACAGGGCCCAGCCAGGCCTCTCCTCTCTCCCGCCTGGCCCCCGTCTGACCTCCTCCCTGTGTGACCTCCTCCTCCGGCTCCGCGGGGGAGGATTGAGGAGGGGGCCGCCGCCCCCGTCCGCTCCCCACTGCGACATCCGTCCCTTCCTCCAACGCCCTCATCCCCCTACCATCCCTCCCAAACCCCGGCGTCGTGCGCGCCGGGGGGCGTCGGCCCGATTTACGAGTAAATGTCCCAGAATGTCCCACTATTTCGCCCCCTCCACTCGTAAATTGCAGAGTTTACGAGTGGAGAATCTCACGATTTGGGTCGAAACCCGGCCATTTTGGCCCATTTCCGTTCATTTCCTGCGTTCGGACACTCACGTGTGCGACAACACACGCTCGCGCCGCCGCCATCCTCCGCCGAAAGCCTGTCGCAAGGTCGCGGCGGCTGGTGTATGCTTCAACGGATGCTGACGCTGGCCGCCGCGCCGGACCGCCGGACTGAGAAGGGCTGGAACCAAGGAGGAATCGCGTGCTAACTGTAGAGCAGAACGACCGAATCACTCTCGTAGGCCCCGGTACGCCAATGGGAGAGCTCATGCGCCGCTACTGGCAGCCCATCGCCGGGTTGTCCGAGCTGAAGAAGAACCCCACCAAGGCCATCCGCCTGCTGGGCGAGGACCTGGTCTTGTACAAGGATGAGAGCGGCACGCTCGGCTTGATTGACGCGTCCTGCGCTCATCGCCGCGTGAACCTGCTCTTTGGCATTCCGGAGGAGCACGGAGTGCGCTGCCCCTACCACGGGTGGCTGTACGACGAGAACGGACAATGCCTCGAGATGCCTGCGGAGACGCCGGACTCCACGTTCCCCAGCCGTGTGAAGATCAAGGCCTACCCCGTGCAGACGCTGGGCGGACTTATATTCGCCTACCTCGGCCCGCAGCCGGCCCCGCTGCTGCCTCACTACTACCCCTTCGTCGAGGAGGGCAGGGTGCGCAGCATCGGGTGGACCGTCGTCACGTGCAACTGGCTCCAGATCATGGAGAACTCGCTGGACCCCATCCACGGCGAATACCTCCACGGCTACTTCTCCCAGTACGTGCTCGAGCGGCTCGGCGTCATCAAGCGCCGCGGCGACATCTACGGCAGGTGGCCCATCGAGCAGAATCCCGACATGGAGTACTGGCGCAAGGGCCAGAGCGGCATGCGTCACATTTCGGCGGCGTGCAGCCGCTTCGAGCACGGGATACTCAAGCACCGGCTACTCGAAGGGGAGACCGAGGATAACTCGACCGGCTGGAACATCGGCCACCCGATCCTCTTCCCGAACCTCGAGTCGGGCACCGGCGGGCACGACTTCCAGATTCGCGTGCCGATTGACGACACGCACACCTACTACGTCTACTACTACGCCAACCCGCCGCGGGAGGGCGAGGACACGAACCAGGCCGAGGAGGACATCCCCGTCTACCACGTTCCGATCGCGGGCGTGGACGGCGACGGACTGCCCATCTGGGGCCAGCTCGACAACAACAGCGGCCAGGACCACTTCGCCTGGACCTCCCAGGGGCCGCGAATGAATCGCAACCTCGAAAAGCTGGGACAGTCCGACGTGGGCCTCATCCTGTTCCGCCGCATGCTCAACGAGCAGATGCAGATCGTCGAGGACGGCGGCGACCCCATGAACACCGTCCGGGACCCCGCTAAGAACGAGATCATCTGGCTCCCGTTCGACCGCATGAACGATGAGACCATCGACGGCATGCGGGCAATCCCCAAGGGCGAACGGAGAGGACGCGGCGACGTCATTGGGTCGGGCTCCTCAGGCAAGTTCAACCCGTACAACATCGAACACGCCAAGCGGATCGGAGCCCCGATTCCTCCGCCGTTCCCGCAGTCGGCGCGCACTGTCGTCGAGGTCTCGCCCGGCTAGCGGGACCGTTGCATCCGCCCAGCGATCATGCGGCGCCGCGCACGGTTGCGGCGCCGCCCCTCGCGGCGCTCTGCCGCGGTTGAGGAGAGACGTATGAGACTTGAAGGCGTTTCCGCCGGCACGCGGCTCGTGACCATGTCCGGCGACATCGTGGAACTGCTCGAACTCACCGAGCACGGGGCGACGGTTCGCGTCCGCTTCGTCGAGGTCCTCAGCGGCGGCGCCGGGGCAGTGGGCAGCGAAGCGCTGATGACCAACGACGACATCGCCACGTTGGACGGCACGCGTTTCGTGGGCCCGCCCCAGACCTCGTCGACTAGCGGGGCCTAGGACGCGCTGGGCGGGACCCCTTTCGTCATTCCCGGCTCCCTAGACCGGGAATCCACCCCTTTCGTCATTCCCGGCTCCGAGACCGGGAATCCAAGGGTTGGGATTGGTAGACGCGCGGATGTCGCCAGCGTCCCGCCCCCGCTATCGAGAGCGCAGCCGAGTCGTCGGTTCGTCGTCGACCGTGGGGCCGTCCCGGCCCTCCACGATTGCAACGCCATAGTCGCGCGCGGCGCCCTCTATGCTCACCCAACCCGCGCGGACATCCGCCAGCACGGCCTCCGGCGCTCGCTCGAACGGGTCGCCGTAGCCTCCGCCCCCGGCTGCCGCGACCCCGAACGTATCGCCTGCTTCCAAGGTGTAGAAGCCAGAGCCGCCGAAACTCTGCTCCCGCGGCGTGCCCGGGTGCAGGCGGAACTCGCCCGTGCGTCCCGGCTTGCCTCCGTCCGAGCCGGAGGGCGGGACCTTCACCCGGTCGGCGCGACGGTTGAGCTTGGCCGACTCGAGGACTTCGTAGATTCGTCGGTAGCTCAGGCCGCCCCGGAACCTCCCCGGTCCGCCGGAGTCCGGGACCAGTTCGAAGCTGACGATGCGCACCGGAGCGGCCGTCTCGATGATCTCGATCGGCGTCAGCGACAGGCTCCCGGCGCTCGTCGTGATGCCCGATTCTCCGTCGCCCTGGTTCGACCCCGCGGTCGCCGCCCCCAGGATCTCATAGTGCGTGTAGGCGTGGGGGCCAACGACCCCTGCGGGCCAGCTCAGCGCGAGCGTCCCCCCGCTCCCGCCGCTGTGCGCCAGCCGCTTCTGCGGTTGGAACTTGCTCAGCGTCTCGACCAACAGGTCGACCAGGCGGTGTGCGGACTGGGTGGAGTTGCCGACCGGCGACGGGTACTCGGGCGACACGACCGTACGCTCGCCGAATCGCAGCGAGATGCGCCGCCACATCCCGTCGTTGAAGGGGAACGACGGATCGACCAGCGAAATCACGGCGTTGGTGACCGACGACTTGATCGTGGACAGTACCATATTGGCGGGGCCGCGGGTCTGCGGGTCGGTCCCCGTGAAGTCGATATCGAGACGCCCGTCGCGCTTCGTGGCCGTTGCGTGCATGCGCACGGGGTCGCCGGCGCCGCTCCCGTCGTCGTCGAGCCACACGTCGCTCGAGTACGAGCCGTCCTCCCAACCGTCGAGGTAGGCCTCGAACAGCCGCTCCGTGCCGTCGAGCGTCGCGGCGAACGCCCGCAGCGCCTCCTCCTTGCCCAGCTGGTCCATCAGGACTTGGAACCGCTTGGCCGCGGTCTTGGTGATGCCGATCTGCGCGTTCATGTCTCCCAGGACGAGGTACGGGTTGCGCACGTTGGTCTCGATGATCCGCGTAATCTCGTCGGCGACGCGCCCCCGGCGTGCGTACCGCACGATGGGAAGGAGGAACCCTTCCTGTATCAGCTCCGTGGCGCCGCTGTACGAGCTCCCCGGCATCGCGCCGCCGAAGTCGGGCTTGTGCGCAGCCGAGCAGCTGTAGGCCACGAGCTCGCCGTCGTAGAAGACCGGCGTCATCACCGCGAGGTCCGGCGCGTGGTGCACGAAGCTCTCGTAGGGATGATTGCTGATGTACAGGTCGCCCGGCTTCATGTCGTCCCGTCCGTAGACGCGCCAGACCGAGCGGACGAACTGCTTGAACGCGAAGGCGTGGGTGAGCGAGCCCGGCGTCACGATCAGATTGCCCTCGGCGTCGAGGAACTGGTACGAGCAGTCGCGCGACTCGCGCATGTGCGTGGAGAACGCGGAGCGCGCGAGCAGCACGTTCATCTCGTCCACCATGCTCTGGAACTTGGTCCGGATGATCTCGGTGCTAAACGGCGCCGCGAGTCCAGTCATGCCGCGCTCCGCTCGAGGACCAGATTGCGATAGCCGTCGACGCTCAGCCGCCAGCCCGGCGGCACGACCGTGGTCGAGTCCGCTTGGTAGACGACGGCCGGCCCGCTGAACGCCGCGCCGACGGCCAGTGCCTCGCGCCGGTAGTGCGCGGACTCGACGAGTCCTGCGCCGAACCACCGGGGCTTGCTTCCGGCGGGTTCGGGCGTGGACGCCGCGGCCGGAGTCTCGGCGTCTTCGCCGGCCTCGAACTTCCGGACGGGCACGACAGCGCGGAGCCGGAAGCTGACGATTTCTACGGCCTGACCGGGCGACGCGTGCCCGTAGAGGCGCTTGTGGCGGCGCTCGAAGCGGTTGCGCAGCGCGCGCCGCTCCGCTTCGCTGAACGCGCCCCGCCTGACCGGCGTGCGAAGCTCGAAGCCCTGGCCGGCGTACCGGACGTCGGCCTCGCGGACGAGGGCGGCCCGCGCCGGGTCGATCCCCTCGCTTGCCAGGTCTGCCCGCGCCCGCTCCTCGAGCCGCGCGTACTCGCTGTTCAGCCGCTCCAGGGGCGTGGTCGCGAGCTCCGAGACAGCGGTCCATACGTAGTCGTGGACGATGTCGGAGCAGAGGAGCCCGAGCGCCGAGAAGGCCCCGGGGCGCGGCGGCACGATGATGCGGCGTATGCCAATCTCCTCGGCGACGCCGGCGGCGTGAAGCGGGCCCGCGCCCCCGCCCGCCACGAGCGCGAACTCGCGGAGCGCGGCCCCGCGCTCCGCCGCGAGCGCCGATATGCGGTCCGCCATCTTGACCTCGAGCACGCGCACGATGCCCCACGCCGCCTCCTGGGCGCTCAGATCCAGCGGCCGGCCGATGCGGTCGAGGAGGGCTCGCTCCGACGCCTCCGCGTCCAGCGGCATGTCGCCGCCGAGGAAGTAGTCGGGGGCGAGATACCCCAGGGTCACGTCGGCGTCGGTGATCGTAGCCTCCCGGCCCCCGCGCCCGTAGCAGGCGGGCCCCGGATCGCTGCCCGCGCTCTGCGGCCCCACGCGGAGCAGGCCGCCGCGGTCGACCTGGGCAATCGTGCCGCCGCCTGCGCTCACCGCCTCAATGTCCACCATCGGCGAGTAGATCGCCCGCCCTTCGATGACGCCCTGCGTGACCTCGCCGGGCGCGCCGCCCTCAATGAAGGCCACGTCGGCGCTCGTCCCCCCGATGTCGAGAGAGACGATGTTGCCCAAGCCCTGCGTTGCGCACAGGAACGCCGCCGACATGGCCCCGGCCGCCGGGCCGGACAGCAGCGTGTGATGCGTCTGGCCGCCTCGAACGGCCGCGGTAAACGGCATGACGCCGCCGTTCGACTGCATGAGGAACCGCTGCGGCGTCGTGACGCCGCACGACGCCAGCCGGGCGTCCAGCCCGCTCAGGTAGGAGGCCAGCACAGGCTCTAGATAGGCGTTCACCAACGTGGTCGACATCCGCTGCCACTCGCGGATGCGCGGCATGATGTCCGACGAGAGCGAAACGGCGCAGCCAGGGAACTCCTCTTGGATGATCGCCTTGGCCTCGCGCTCGTGGGACGGGTCCGCGTACGAGAACATGAAGCAGACGGCGATGGACTCGACCCCGGCGTCCCGCAGGTCGCGGACGGCCTGGCGAGTCGCCGGGACGTCGAGCGGGGCCAACTCGGCCCCCGCGCTGCTCACGCGCTCGCCGACCCCGCGGACGAGCGTTGGGTGTACGAGGTGCTCCGGGCGATGGTAGAAGAGCAGGAACGGCCGGGGCTGCGAGCCGGCCTGCACCTGCGGCACGGCGGCGAACCCCTCCGTGACCAGCATGCCGACCTTGGCGCCCGTCATCTCGAGCAAGGCGTTCGTGCCGATAGTGGTGCCGTGCAGGAAGGCGCCTACGTCTCCAAGCTCCACCCCGTCGCCGCTGAGCCGCGCGAGGGCGTGGAGCACGCCGGAGGGCGGGTCCGCCTTCACCGTCGGGACCTTGTGGACGCGGAGCTCGCGCGACCTCGTATTGAAGGCGACGAGATCGGTGAAGCTGCCGCCGACGTCGACGCCAACGCGCCAGTCACCCAACGTAGTCCTCCCAGCGGCGGCCCGGACGAGAGCCCCGCGCGCCGATGACGGCGTCAGCGGAGGCTGCTCGCGCTCGGGCCGCGCTGGGCGTCGTTGCCGTGGCGTGGCCGCTCGTGACTAGGACTGGGCCCGGAACTTGGCGACCTCCTCGTCGAACATCGTGCGGATGGCGGGGTCCTCGTCCTCGAACTCGATCTGCCCTTGGCCCTCGCCTGCGCGCGTGCCGCCGCCGGAGTAGCTGGCGGCGCCCTCGCGGAAGACCAGGTACCGCGCCGGTTCGTTACTGACGTTGAAGTGCTGGTGTCCGCCGTGCCCGTTCGACATCAGCGACCCGGGCTTGAAATTCGCGCGCGTCCACTTGGCGTCCGGCCCCGGCAACGCGCCCGGAGACCACTGCAGGTCGTACCCCTCGCCCGTGAGGAAGAGATAGCTGGTGTCGTTGGTCTGCCCGCTCCGGATGTCGCGATTCTCGCCGCCGAAACCGTGCCCCTTCTTGTAGGACGCGACCGGGAACTCCGACACGTGGCAGATGTAGCGCCCGCCGGCCATCATCACGAACATGTTCGCTCCCGGCCCGCGGTAGCTCCACTGGTCCAACGACATGTTCATGACGCTCGGGATGAAGTTGGCCATCATCAGCCGGTCCGCCACGCGGGTCGTCTGGCCGCTGAAGTACATCTCGTCGCTTGGGTCGAACCGGTCGGGGAACGCCTTGGCAGTGTTGAACACGAAGTCGGCGCTGGCGAACAGGTTGAAGATGTGCGGCATGTTGGTGGCCGCATAGAGCCGCACCGGCTCTGTGCCGCTCCCGTTGTGCAGCTCATGCCAGGCGTTGAGCGGGATGGCGAACGCGCTGTCGGCGTGCCACTCGAACGTCTGCCGCGGCGTGCCGTCGTACCAGAGGGTCGTCGCTCCGCGTCCCTGGAGGACGTAGAAGATCTCCTCGTACATGTGCCGCTCCAGATTGATCGAGCCTCCCGGCGGGATCTCGATCAAGTAGCGGATGCCCCCCTGGTTCTGGACGAAGCGCTCCTCCGAGGGATGGTGCGTCAGGTCGAGGATCGCGGCGTCGCAGCCGGTTCGTTCCCATGGGGCGAGCTCCTCGGTGTAGAGGCTCTCCACCGTGTGGGTGGTGATGACCTTCAGCCCTTCCGACTCAACCCAGCGCTCGAACGGAGTGAGATGCCACTGACTCGTCTTCTCGGTGGTCATGGATTGCCTCCCCGATAACAGCGTCTTGCGTAATGCCAGTAGTCTACTCCAAAACGACGGAGCTCTCGCCGCGCCGCGCGCCTCGGCTTGTCGACGCGGGCCGACTTGGGTAGGGTAGACTCAGTGAGTGCGCGGGCCGATCGCCCGCCGCCAAGCGGCACAATGGCCTACAGCGGGAGGCGTGATGAGGAACGGATTCAAGGTCTACGATGCGGACACGCACTTTTCGCCGTCGGTGGAGAGCCTCGTCGCCTACTACGACAGCGACCTGAAGGCCCGCGAGGCCGAGTTGGCGCCGTTCAAGCGGCCGCGCAAGATCGGCAGGGCAGGGCAGATCATCGAAGAGCAGGACATCCGCAGTCACTACAGCTTCCCGCGCGAGCGCGGCGACGGCTGGGGCGGCCGCGAGCCCCGTTACCTCGGCGAGGCGGGCCCGCGTCAAGACGGCGGACGCCACTTCCAGACATTCATGGGCCAGAAGTATCCGACCGTCGGCTCCGAAGACTTCGACATCGCAGCCCGCGTCCGTGAGATGGACGAGGAGGGCGTGGACACGCAACTGCTGGTGACGACGCCGCCGGGAGGACACGGGGACCCCGCCGTCAACCTGGGGCTGATGCAGGCCCACCTCCGCTTCGTCGACGACGTGTGCACGCAATACCCGGGGCGCTTCACGTCGATGATCAACGTCTCGCCGGCTCTTCCGATCGAGGACGCGGTCTCAGAGATCAAGACGTGGGGGAAGAAGCCCTGGGCCGTGGCCCTGAAGGCGGACCTGCCGCTCGACTACCCGATCGATCACCCCGACATGCTCCCGATCTGGGCGGCCGCGGAGGAGCATGGCCTCTGCGTCGTGCACCACAGCTACTCGGCGGGCTACCCGGGCTACCGCGATCTCTGGGACAACCCCTTCCTGGGCCGTACGGCGTCGCACCCGTGGGCGGCGATGCGGGCCATCGCCGCGTTCATGGGCGCCGGCCTCATGGACCACTTCCCGGACCTCCACTTCGCGATCCTCGAGTCCGGCTTCGGCTGGCTCCCCTTCTGGATGAAGCGCATGGAGGACCAGGTCGTTTACATGGGCTACGTCGCCGAGGAGCTCCAGCACACGATGACCGAGTACATGACCGACGGTCGCTTCTACGCCGCCGCGGTGCTCCACGAGGGCCCGGACATGGTCCGCATGGTCAGCGATCTCATGGGCGAGCACGTCCTGATGTTCAGCTCCGACTACCCGCACGCGGAATCGCGCTTCCCTGGTTCGGCCGACCTCGTCGTCGGGTGGGACGGACTCACCGACGAGTACAAGCAACGGTTCTTCTGGGACAACGCGGCGAGCTGCTTCCGCCTGCCGTAAGGCTTAGCCGTGGGCGTCTCGCCGCAAGATAGCGGCTAGCGGCCGTAGTCGTCTTCGAGGCGCACCACGTCGTCGACCTCGGGCGTGCTCGCCTCGAAGATGAGCGCGCCCTCCTCGGCGACTCCCACGATGCGGTGGACCGCGCCCGGCTCAATGACGTGCGCTTCGCCGGGCTCCATCCGTATGACGTGGTCGCCGTCGGGCCCGCTGCGAACGAGGTCCGCCGCGCCGCTGACGAGGACGAGGGTCTCCCGCTTGACCCGGTGGTACTGCTTGCTCAGCCGCTTGCCGCGCTCGACGAAGAGGTGCTTCACGCAATAGCGCTCGTTCAGGTCGAGCACCCGTTCCCATCCCCACGGCTTGGCGATGAAGTCGCCGGTATTCACGCGGGCATTCTATCGCGGGGGCGTCCCGCCCGCGCAACGCGAAGCCGGTTGGTAACTGTTAGTTGTGAGAGGATCGGCACCGGCAGCCGCCGTTGTGCTCGTGCTTGACACGGGAACCCACGCCCCCGTGGGGTGGCCCGCCGACTACCTCCCCCCGCCGAGACCCTTGCGTAACGCGCAGGGGCCGCTCTTGGAGTCGTCCCAACGGGAGTGCAGAGGGCTTTGCCCTCTGCCGGGGGGGTGGGGGTGTCCCCCACACCAACGTTTGGGGTGGGCGGGTGGGAAGAACAGCGGTCGTCAGACAGAGTTACGCAACGGTCCCATCTGCGGGGAGAGTGAGAGAGGGGCCGCGCCCCGCCGCCACTTTCGTCGGTTGTGGTGTGGGCCGACAGGCGCACATGAGCGATTGCTTCGAAGTCGCTCTCCTCGTAGCCGCGTAGCCGCCCAATGGGGGAGCCTCCTCAACTCTGAACAGTTACGCCGGTTGCACGTTCGACGCTCCAACGGTGTATGGTGCTGTCGCATGGTCAAACACGACTGATCCGGACTGATCGGAGGTACACATGGATTCCGTCTTGAAGGTTGGACTCGCGGGAGTGGGAAGCGTCTCACGGACGATCCTCTCGAACATCGAAACGATCCCGGGTGTGCAGCTCACGGGCATCGCGGACATCCGCCAGGAGGCGCTCGACACGGTCGGCAAGAAGTACGGGGTCGACACGTTCACCAGCGTCGAGGCGATGTGCGAGAGCGCGAACGTGGACGCCGTCTGGGTCTGCACGCCGAACCAGTTCCACGCGGAGCATACGATCACGGCGGCGGAGCACGGCAAGCACGTGATCTGCGAAAAGCCGATGGCCGTGACGCTGGAACAGGCGCAGTCAATGGTCGACGCGGTCGACAGGAACAGCGTGCGCTACGTCCAGGGCCACTCGAAGATCTTCGATCCGCCCGTGCGCATGATGCGGGAGATGGTGTCGAGCGGCGAGCTGGGGCGGCTCATCCAGTTGAACACCTGGGAGTACAAGCCGTGGATCTCCGGTCAGCCGAGGCTGGACACCGAGGTGGACCCGGCTACGGGCGGCGGCGTGCTCTACCGGCAAGGGCCGCACCAGACCGACATCGTCCGGGGCATCGGCGGCGGCATGGTGAGGAGCCTCCGGGCGATTGCGGGCAGGTGGAATCCCGCGTTCCCGCTGGCCGAGGGCGACTACACGGCGTTCCTCGAGTTCGAGGACGGGACCGCCGCGACGATGGCGTTCAACGGTTACGGCTACTTCGATATCACGGAGATGACCTGGGGCATCGGCGAGGGAGGCCAGCAGCGCGCGGAGCTCGTGCCTGACCAGCGCGAGCGCTTCACGGGCGCCGTCGAGGCGAACACGAAGTACGCCTTCGCGGGCACGAGGGCAGAGCGGGAGCAGGCGCAACGAGAGGCGGCAAGCCATCGTTTCCAGCCGTTCTTCGGGCTGACCCTCGCAAGCTGTGAGCGTGGAGACATCCGGCAGTCCCCGGACGGCCTGTACATCTACGACGAGAATGGGCGCAGAGAGGTCACGCTGGACCCCGGGATGCATGGCCGCGGCGAGCTAACCGAACTCCGGGACGCCCTCTCGGAAGAGCGACCGACGTTTCCGGACGCGCGCTGGGGCATGGCGAGCCTCGAAGTCATCCTGTCGATCCGGGAGTCGTCGCAACAGCGGAAAGAGATCATGCTGTCGCACCAGGTCCCGGTCCCGTTCTAGGCGCTTAGGCGCCGCCCGACAGCTCCGCCGCCGCCCCGTAGAGGCGGCGCTGCTGCATGGCGGCGAGCTCGGCCATCGGGATATGGCAGGCGATGGTGTGGCCAGGCTCATCGGGGTTGACCTGTGCGGGCGGCGGCGTATTGTCGCAGATCGCCCCGATCTTGCGCGGGCAGCGCCCAGCGAAGAAGCACCCTTGGAACCGCTCGCGCATCGTGGGCACGGCTCCGGGCAGCCGGATCGCGGTGCGTTGGGCGTCCGGGTCGGGCACGGGGGCCGCGGACATCAGCGCCTCTGTGTAGGGGTGCGACGGTGCGTTCAGGACCTGCTCGGCGGGTCCCGATTCGGCGACGTGCCCCGCGTAGAGCACCATGATGTCGTCGGAGAGGTAGCGCACAACCCCCAGGTCGTGGGAGATGAACACGTAGGAAGTGCCCGCCTCCCGCTGGCGCGACTGCAGCAGCTCGAGCACCTGCGCTTGCACCGATACGTCCAGAGCGGAGACGGCCTCGTCGGCTACGACGAGCTCGGGCGACGCGGCGAAGGCGCCCGCCAACGCGACACGCTGCTGCTCGCCGCCGCTCAGCTCTCCGGGCCGTTTGCTCAGGTAGTCGGGGTTCAACCCGACCGCGTGCATCAGCTCGATTGCGCGCTCCCTGCTCTCGTCGCGACTGAGGCGTGAGAACTTGCGGAGCGAGCGCACGATGGCGTGGCGGACAGGGAGCTTCGGGTTGAGCGACGCCGTGGGATTCTGGAACACCATGCGCAGGGCGGCCCGCTGGTCGCTCGACCTGCCGCCGACATCGGGCGCCAGAGTCTCTCCCTGGAGGTCGAGCTCGCCCCGGTCCCTGGGCACCAGGCCGACGACGATACGGGCGACCGTTGTCTTTCCCGAGCCGCTCTCGCCGACGATCCCCAGCGTGCGGCCCTTGGCAACCGTGAAATTGACGTCGGAAACGGCGCGGACCGGCGGCCGCACTCGGGGGCCGAAGAGCAGGTACTTGCGCTGCCATCGACCGTAGAAGCGCCGGATATGGTTGGCTGTGAGCACAGGCTCCGTCGCCTCAGCCGCATGTTCCTCGCGGACTTCCGCTTCACCCCAGATGGATGCGTCGGTCTCCTCGTGGAAGGTGCAGCGGGAGAGGTGGCCCGCGCCGGTCTCGAGCACCAGCGGCGACTGTTCAGTGCACGACTCCTTTGCGATGGGGCACCGGGAGGCGAACAGGCAGGCCTCCGGCGTCCGCTCCAGCGACGGGTACACGAAGCCCGGGAGGCTGCTCAGCCGCACCGTTTCGGCGTCGTCGCCCGGCGGGGCCGGCACGCATTGGAGCAGTCCGGCGGTGTAGGGGTGGCGCGGACGCTTGAAGAGCTCGCGGACCGGAGCGTCCTCGATCGTTTGGCCGCCGTACATGACGACGACCCGGTCGGCGACTCGGGCGACGACGCCGAGGTTGTGGGTGACGTAGAGGATGCCGGCGTTGACGCGGTCCTTTAGGTCCGCCACGAGGTCGAGGATCGTCGCCTCGGTGGTGACGTCGAGCCCTGTGGTGGGCTCGTCCATGATGAGCAAGTCGGGGTCGCAGGCGAGCGCCATGGCTATGACGACCCGCTGCTGCATACCGCCGCTCAACTGGTGGGGGTATCGGTCGCCGATCGTCTCGGGTTCGCTGAGGCCGACGCTGGCGAACAGCTCGACCGTCCGCTCGCGGGCTCCCGCGCGGCTGAGGTCCTGATGCTCACGGATCGCCTCTTCCATCTGCGCGCCGATCCGCATGGTCGGGTTGAGCGACGTGGCGGGGTCCTGGTAGACCATCGCGATCCGGTTCCCACGCAGGCGGCGCAGCTCGTTCGCCCCGATCTGGTTGATGTCCTGGCCCTCGAAGAGGATCGATCCCTCGACGGTGGCGGTCCCGGGCAGGTAACCCATGATGGCGAACGCGGTGGTCGACTTGCCGCAGCCCGACTCCCCGACCACGCCGACGAGCTCTCCGCGTCCAATCTTCAGCGAGGCGTCCCGCACGGCGTACACCGTGGCTCGGGGCGTGTGGAACGTCACCGAGAGGTGCTCGATTTCGAGGAGCGGGGCGTTGCCGTTCGTTTCGTGCGATTCGTTGTTCACGGTCACGCTTCCTTCACGGGCAACTCGCGGGCCTGCCTGATGCCGTCGGCGAGGAGATTGACGCCGACGACCAGTGTGGCCACGGCCATCGCGGGCGCGATCGCAACCCACGGTGCCGCGACGATGAACCGCCGGCTCTCGCTGATCATCAGGCCCCAGTCCGACGAGGGGGGTTGTACGCCTAGGCCGAGGAATCCCAGCGACGCAACCAGCAGGATGGCGTAGCTGAACCGGACCGACGCCTCCACGGCGAGCACCGGCACGGCGTTCGGCAGAATCTCCCGGAACGTGATGTAGGCCGTCGGCTCGCCCCGCAAGCGGGCGCTCTCGACGAACTCGAGGGACTTCACCGACAGGGTCACGCTGCGCATGACTCTGGAGGACGGCGCCATGAACACGACGCCGACGGTGCCGGCGATGTTGACGCCGCTGGGGCCGAGGCTGTTCAGCACGAGCAGCGCGATCAGCAGCGACGGGAACGACATGAGCCCGTCCATGATCCGCATGATGATCTCGTCCCGCCGGCCGCCCAGGAACCCGCTGGTCATGCCGACGACGGTGCCGAGGATGATGCCCAGGACTGCGCCCGCAACCGAAACGACAACCAGCGACGTCGCTCCCGCCATCACCCGGCTCATGATGTCGCGTCCGAACTGGTCGGTGCCGAACCAGAACTTGCGGGACGGGCCCTCGAGCTGGTGCAGCTGTTCCCGCTGCTTGTCGACATAGGCCTTCTGGTCATCCGTCCACCCGGCCTCGACCCCGGCCAGGTTGGCCCGCGCGCGGTCGAGGTCGAGCACGCCGGCCTCGTCGACCGCGGAGGTCTGGGACTCGTAGAACTGGATAAGGGCGAGCCTGGTTGGGTCGTTCGGCAAGCGGCCTGTGGTCGAGAACGCAATGAAGTTGGGGTCGCTTTGGGCTTCCTCGATGGCTTCCGCTCCCTCGACGGGGTACGACTGGAACGCGGTGGGCGAGTACGGAGCAAGCCACGAGCCGAACAGCGTCAGAATCACGTGAAACAACACGAGCGGCAGTCCGATTCTGCCCGCCATCGTGCGAAGCGACAGCCTGAGTCCTGCTCGGACGGCGCGCATCGCCCGCGCCAACTCCGCGCCCGCGGCGCTCAACGGGTTGTTCCCTAGGGTGGGGGCGGATGCCGGGGCGGCCATCAGGAAAGCCTTATCCGGGGGTCGAGCGCGCCGTAGCTCAGGTCCGCAGCGAGGTTGCTCACGGCGAAGGTGCCGGCGAGCATCAGCGACAGACTCTGGAGGAGGGGCACGTCCCGCGTGTCGATGGCGACGAGCAGCAGGTTGCCAAGCCCTGGGTAGGCGAACACAGTCTCGACGATGATGAGCCCGCCGAGCATGAAGCCGATGTTGACTGCGATCACGCTGATGGTCGGGAGCATGGCGTTGGGCAGCATATGGCGCAGGATCACCCGGCGCATGGGGAGGCCCTTCAGGACGGCAGTGCGCACGTAGTGCGTCCCCATCACCTCGATGACGTTGGCGCGGGTCATGCGCATGATGTAAGCGAACAGTACGCCGGTGAGCGCAAGGGTCGGTAGTACGAGAATCTCGGGTCGGGATAGGGGACTGGTGCCGGGGAGGATCACGCTCGACGACGGCAGGATTCCGAGGAACGACGAGAACACGACGATGAGCACGATTCCGGTGACGAACTCGGGCATGGAGATGGCGACGAGGCTCGCCACGCCGATGGCGTGGTCGCCCCACGAGTGATGGCGAATTCCGGACCAGACGCCGACTACGACGGCGCTGGGAATGGCGAAGACGAAGGCAAACAGCGCCAGATAGAGCGAGTTGATCAGCCGAGGCTTGATGACCTCGGTGACCGGCCGCTTCTGCACGAACGAGTCTCCTAGGTCGCCGAACGGAACACCGTCGATCCAGTCCGCGTACCGGACGTACCAGGCCCGGTCGAGGCCGAGCTCCTCGCGATAGTTCTTGAGGTTCTGCTCCGTGGCGCCCTGCCCGAAGAAGAACGTCGCCGTGTCCCCGGGCAGGATCTCGGTGATGGCGAAGATGGCGAAGGACACCACGAGCAGGGTCACGCCGATGAGGCTGATGCGCCTAACGAGGAAACGTGCCATCGGTCACTCAATCACTCTCCAGTCGAGCGGCGGCCCGGTGGGTTGTCCCCCGAAGGGAGGGCAGGGAGGGCATTGCGCCCTGCTGCTGCTCCCTCCGGAGGCGAAGTCTCGTCGTATCCGCTCGATATGTCCTCCCTGACTCTCCCGCAGGCCGGTCTAGCGGTCCAGCCAGATTTCGCTGACAGGCTGCCAGTTCCGCGGGTGGGGCTCGCCGCCCCGCACGTCGTCCCGCACGCCGTTAATCGACGGCTGGAAGACCGGGATGATCCGCGGGACATCGTCGACGAGGATGCACTGGATCTTGCCGTAGGTCTCCTGACGGTCGGCCAACTCGGCCTGTCCGCGCGCCTGTGCGACAAGCGCGTCGAACTCAGGGTTCATGTACTTGGACTCGTTCCACGACGCGTCGGACAGGTAGACGATACTGAGGGCTAGGTCCGGAGGCCTGCCGTTCCAGAAGACGGTCACAAACGCTTCCTGCAGCCAGACGTCCGCCCAGTAGGCGTCTTCGGGCCGCTGCTGGATGTCAACGTTGATGCCCGCGGCCGCGGCCCCCTCCTGGAACGCGACAGCCATCTCCACCATGCCGGTGCCCGCTGTGCTGGTGTGCAGGGTGATGTCGATGCCGTCGGGATGGCCTGCCTCCGCCAAGAGCGACTTGGCTAGCTCTATGTCATAGTCCGGCGGCGCGCACTCCGACGAGAAGTGCGGGTCGTTCGGCGGAATGGGGTGGTCGTACGCAATGCTGCCGTTGCCCAACAACGCCGCTTGGCGTATCAACTCGCGGTCGGTCGCCGCCTGTATCGCCTTGCGGACGAGCTTGTTGTCGAAGGGAGGGACGCGTATGTCCATCGCCAGGTTCAAGTAGCCCGCAGTCGCCGTCTGCAGCACCGTGGTCCCTTCGTTCGCCTCGACGCCGGGGGCGCTCTGGTGCTGCATCAGGAAGATCATGTCGACGTCGCCGCTCTTCAGCGCCTCCGCGCGGGTCTCAGGCTCCGGTATCAGGAGCAGCTGGACCTCGTCGAGGTAGGGGCGCCCTTCCTCCCAGTAGTCCTCGTTCTTCACCAGGACCGTCCGCTCGCCGGGGAGATGTTCCTTGATCTTGAACGGCCCCGTGCCGAACTCTTCGAGGACCATCCGCTCAGGGTCAATGTCGGACGGGGTCATCCTGGCCTGGTACTCCGACAACGTATCGGCGAAGAAGGCGCTCGGCGAGACGAGGTCGAAGCGAACGGTGTAGTCGTCGATGACCGTGATCTCGTCGATAATCTCCATCGTGGGCCGCACCGGCGAGTCAAGCACGGGGTCGAGCATCCGGTTGAACGAGTGCACCACGTCTTCGGCCTTGAAGTCCTTGCCGTGGTGGAACTTCACGCCCTCGCGCAGCTCGAAGGTCCATGACGTCAGGTCGGCGTTGGCGGCCCACGAGGTGGCCAGCATCGGCTTCAACGACAGGTCGGGCTGGATCAAGACGAGGTTGTCGTAGGTGTTGATCGTGATGAAAATGTCGGTCGTACTGGTGGTGTAGATCGGGTCCAGCGTTGTGTTGTCAGCGAACAACGTTGCCTTCAACGTACCGCCGTACTTGCCCTCGCCCGATCCAGACGTTGGTTCATCATCGCCGCAGGCTGCGGCCAGCGCGAGCGCTGTCATCGCGACGGCGAGCAGGCATGCGGCTCTGAACAGTCTGATTCTCGTTAGCTTCATCGACTTCGCCTCCTAGGTTCGCTGCGGCGTGGTCTCGGCGTTTGCTTCTTCGGCTACGCGAATGAACCTCGCCCACCCTTGCGTGGCTCTGCTTTGGACACACTCCGCGCCAGTCCTGGTTGCCGACGTTGTT
Organism: Dehalococcoidia bacterium; assembly: GCA_965220205.1. Classification (GTDB taxonomy): domain Bacteria; phylum Chloroflexota; class Dehalococcoidia; order Lucifugimonadales; family Australimonadaceae. The sequence goes on from OZ244812.1 coordinate 556,641, forward strand.
CTGGCTGGTCAGCGCAATCAGGCAGAGGGACAATCAATTCGTGTGGCGACACACGACACTGGGGACCGCGTGGCGGGGCCGGGACAGCTGAGGGGACCGGGTCAGGCTGGGAGTGATCAGGAGCCGCCTGGTCTCGCTTGTTCTACAGCTGGCCCTCGCCGGGCGCGGCTCCGCTACCCTAAGGCTCGGGCCGGAGCATGTCAAACTTACGAATCCGTCGCGACATGAGAGGATACGAGCGGAAATCGATATCGGGCTCGCAGCCCGATGATGCCTTCACGTATTGGCGCGTGACGGAGGGGCGTTTACGCCATCCCGTCCACGGGGAGCGGCGCCGCTGGCTGGTCTCGCTGGCCTCGAACGAGGTTGCCGCCGCGACTTGGCGCCGTCGCCGTCGGCAGTGCGGGAACGTGGCCGTCTAGTGCTTTCAGTCCGCCAACGGCGGGCGCCGCCTCATCGCGTGAAGGCGCGTGACAAGAGGCTGTTTTCGTCAAGTCCTGCGAGTCTCGTACCCCATTCCGCCACCGGAGGCCTTGCGTCAAGACTTCGCCAATCTGGCGCTCGGTGGCCGGACGCCTGCTTTGCACGCCTACAGAAGGCGTATGGGGCGTTCGTCGGACGCAGCGAGAGGGGCTGGCAGGCCTCAGCCGGCGCGCCCAAAGTCGGTCTCGTACGTCTCGTCCATCCGGGCCAACTCGTCCGCTGTGAGCGGAGTAGTGTCGACGCAGGAAACGGCCTCGTCGAGCTGCTCGATCGACGATACGCCGGCCAGGACCGTGGACACGGCCGCGTGAGCCAGGATGAAGCGCAGGCCGGCCTGCGCGATGGTCTGTTCGTTGGGCCGTTCGAGGAAGCGCAAGGCGCGAGCGCTTTCCATGTCGCGGGCGAACTCATCGGCGGTGCGGGGGTTGGCGGCGCGCGGCCCCGGCGTGGCCAGGTCCGCGGCGGCCAAGGCGCCGGCCGCGAGCGGACGGATCACGACGACGCCCGCCCCGTGCTCGGCTGCGGCTATCATCGTCTGGCCGTAGTCGGGGCCCGTGAAGCGCGGCGGCATCGTGCGCGCTTCCGATGGGTTGAGTGCGTTGTACGTGAGCTGGATGCAGTCGAATCTCCGAGTCGCGAGCACATGCTTGACCGCAGCAGGCTCCGCGCCTGGCGCGCAGATGCCCAAATGGCGGACCTTGCCTGCCTGCCGGGCCCGGTCCAGGGCCTCCAGGACGCCGCCTTCGCCGAGGACGTCGTCCACCGAGAGGTTGCTCCCGTGCACGCCCTCGCGCACTACGCGTTCCATGGAGATTCGGTTGTGCAGGTAGACGACGTCGACGCTGTCCATCCCCAGGCGGCCCAGGCTCTCGTCGATCGACCGCGTAATCGTGCCCGGAATGTCGCCGAGATGCTCCTTCGCGAACTCAACCTTCGTCGCAACCGAGGGATGGGCGCCCAGCTCGCGAAGCGCGGCGCCCAGGTTTCGCTCCGAGGCGCCCTCGCCGTAGTTGGGGGCCGTGTCGAAGTGGTCGACGCCGCACTCGAGCGCGCGGGCGACGAGTTCCCTACGCTCCTTGGGCGTGCCCGAGATCATGGCGGCAGCCGTATTGCCGCACCCGAACCCGATCTCCGAGACTCGGAGTCCTGAGGACCCCAATGGGCGGTACCGCAAACGTCCCTCCGGTGCTGCCGGTCATTGCATCGAGGCGGGAATCTCGTTCCCTTCGGCGGCGAGCCCCCCTTGTTCCCTCTCCCTAGCCCTTCCCGCTGAGGCGGGAGAGGGGACGAGAGGGGGGCTCGCCGCCGAAGGGGCTCTAGTCAGCCACGCGCCGTCCGCTGACGTGGAACCCGCGCTCCCCGACATCGGCCGAGCGCTCCTCCTGCGTCATGTTGAAGAGGCGCATGCCCTCTTCCCACGAGAGGCCGCTGATGTTGTCGGACGTGATGCGGACCTCCGCATCGTCCTCGGGCGCACGGACGATGCCGATGGGGTCCTGGCCCTCGCGGACGCGGATGACCTGCTCCTGCCAGACCTTGCGGTTCATGATCAGGCCCTCGTCGGACTTGCCGAGGTGCCACTTCTCCCAGTTGGGAAGGTAGTGGCGCTCCTCGGGCCCCTGGGTCTGCTGGGCGACCTCGTCCTCCCAGATGTTGCCCTGGCGCCACTTGTGCCCGTAGTTCCAGTACGACCCGACCTGCTGGGCCCAGTCCGTCGGCAGGTCCCAGGCCCTGGCGATGTTGGGCATGGGATTGTTGGTCTGGTAGATGGCCTTCTGGCCCTCCTCCGAGATCTTGCCGTCGACGTAGGGGTAGAACTCGACGTCGAACCAGCGCGTCCGGTAGTCGTCGAGCGGTATCGCCCACTTGATGTCGCCGGCGTTGTCCTTGTTGACGCGCTGCGAGGGCCAGACGGTGTGCGTCTCGTGGTAGAGGTAGAAGCCGGGCGAAGACATCATGTCCTTGAGCACCTTCATCCGCGTGCCCCAAGGCGTGCGTTCGTACGTCACTGGCGTCGCCGGCTTGCCGTCGTGGGCCTGCTGCATCGTTCCGACGCGCGGCGGGTTGCGGTACCAGCCGTGCGCGATCTCCCCATGCCACGGGTCCATGTTGTTGTCATGCAGCGCTTGGAAGACGTTGCATTGCTCGACGTAGCCGCCGTTTCCGGTGACGCGGACGCCGTCCTCGCTGAACAGCTGATGGTAGCGCGGGAAGAGCGGCTGGAGCTCGGCGGGCCCCATGTAGGCGAAGATGAGGCCCGCGACTTCCCGGCAAGGGTAGGCGACGTGCTTCACCTTCTCGTTGAAGCGGTTCTCCGGCGGCTCGCCCGGCATCTCGACGACGTTGCCGTCCCCGTCGTACAGCCATCCGTGGTAGAGACAACGGAGGCAGTCGCCCTCGACGCGACCGTAGGAGAGGGACGTGCCGCGGTGGGCGCAATGCTCCTCCATCAGGTGCGGCGCCCCGCGCGAGTCGCGGAACAGGATGAGGTGCTCGCCGAGCACCGTGAGCTTAATCGGGTTGAGCGCGCCGTTGAACCCGCCGCGTCCTCCTCCGAGGGCGGCCGAGACCTCCACGGGAATCCAATAGCGGCGGAACACATCGCCGGACGGCGTCCCGGGCCCCACCTGAATCAGCGCCAACTCTTCGTCGTTTCTCATCGACTCGCCTCCTTGTGCTTGCCCCTTGGTTGCTTGTCCTATACGCCGCGCCGAGGGAGCGGCGTCTACGTTCTCGCTCGAAGCCGCTCGGCGGCGCCCTCGTGGAATGGCGCCTCCCGGTCGATGACGACCGAGGCCGACCGCACGTGATATAGCTCGCCGTGGGCTGCGGTGTACGGCTCGTGGCCCTCCTCGAGCTCGCGCGCCGCCCGCAGAAGGAGGCGCCGGTAGGCGATCACGGCAAGGTCGCTCGTCCCGAGGTGCTCCTCCTCGCGCCGGACGATCGGGCTCATGCTCTCCTGCACCGCCATGTCCTGCTCGCCGATGCCTCGGATGCCCGTGAACGTCCGCCGCTCCTGCTCCTCACGGTCGATTAGATAGTCGTTGCCGCTGTTGCGGACCGGTCTGAACCGGTCGTCGACCTCGGCGTGGATTCCGGAGCCGTCCAGACGCTCGCGCTCCTCGCCCGTGATGGGCCTGTCTCCGTTCCAGGTGAGGCTGAAGGCCCACACGTGCTCATCGTCGATGGGGACCCACGCATGCCCGCCAATGCTGTTCCCCGCCTCGGTCGAGCCGGGAATCATCGTATACCAGGGCATGAGGAACTGCGTGATGCGCCAGTAGTACGTGTCGGACTCGGCCGCGCGCCGCGCCCCGATGAGCATGCCGTAGCCGGTCTCGCGTATCTCGAACGCCGGGTGCGTGTCCGAGAGAGTGTAGCGGCGCACCGTCGGCCCTGTCTCGTCTCTCAGCGCGTCCGCGACCTCGTGTCGCCGCGCAGGGGGCAAGCCCCCGTGCAGGAACGAGATGTGGCTCGAGTCGATGCCGCCCTCCACGGCCTGCGCCCAGTTGGTCTCCTGGCTTCGCTTCGTCATGATTAGGTGATCGTCCGGGACGCGGGTCCACTCCAGCTCCGGAAACGATGGCTCGAGGCCGGATGGGCCGAGGTAGGCCCAGATGAGCTGTCCCCGCTCGACGGTGGGGTACGCCTTGAGCTTGATTTTGCTCTTGAAGTTGGATGCTTCCGGCTCGGACGGCATGTCCACGCAGTTGCCGTCCACGTCGTACTTCCATCCGTGATAGACGCAGCGCAGCCCGTGCTCCTCATTCCGGCCCCAGAACAGCCCGGCGCGCCGGTGGGGGCACGACGCCTGAACGAGGCCGACTCTGCCGGACGTGTCCTTGAACGCGACGAGCTGCTCACCCATGATCATGACGCGGACGGGCGGTCCGTCGGGCCGCGGCAACTCCCTGGCCAGCAGGACGGGCGTCCAGAAGCGGCGCAACAGGTTGCCCATGGGCGTTCCCGGGCCAACCCGCGTGAGCAGCTCGTTGTCCTCGATCGAGAGCATCCTTGCCTCCGAAACGCGAGTGCGCCTCAGTCTTCCAGAACCTCGATGTTGGCGCCCTCTGGCGTATAGACCTGCGGAGGCATCGTCGACACGGCCCCCTCCTCCTTGAGCTGCTGCTCGAAGTACTGGCGCACGTACGGGTCTTCGAGGTGGTACGGGATCGCGTTGCCGCCGTCGGTGATGTCCGCGTGCTGCCTGATCAGCGCGCCCTCCTCCGCGAAGTCGTTGTCCCGGTTGGCGCTCGAGGCCGGGTTGCCGGGCATCGGCCCCGTGTAGTTGAAGACGCGGAACACATCCTTGCCGACGGCGAAGTGCTGGTGGAACCAGTTGGACGGACCGGGCGCGGCGCTGATGAGACCGCCGGGCACGTACTCTTGCATCTTGACGAGATCGCCTTTGCCGTCCGCCCAGGGCGTGAGGCCGCCCTCGTCACGGGGCCAGGTGATCGAGTAGCCCTTGCCCCGGACGCACACCAGGACGGCGCCCGAGCCGTGCGCGTGCGCCTTGGCGTAGCGGCCGCTGGGGTACTCGCCGATCCATCCCTGGATCATCGTGTTGCCGGCCATGTTCGGCGCTACCCAGCGAAAGCCCGGTCCGCGGTTGTTGTCGAGCGGGATGTAGGCCGAGGCGATGTCGGGAATCAGGTTGGACGTCACCATCGCGCGCCCTCGCACGGGCTGGGGCTCGACCTCCTCGTTGGGGTTCCAGTACTCCTCCAGGTTGCCCCCCAACCGGTCCTCGAAGTTGAAGTCGCAGTCGAAGATGAAGCTCGGGTTCTGGAACATGTTGACGGAGCGCGGCGCCGAGTTCACGGCGAGGAGGAGGGCAGGGCTGGACGAGGCGTTGACGATGCGGAAATTGGCGTTGAGCGGAATCGAGAACAGACTCCACGGCTGCCACTCGAACGCGGTCATCGCGGTGTCGCCGTTTCGCCAGACCTCGGTGCTGCCCCGGCCCTCGAGGACGATGTAGCGCTCCTCGTACATATGCTTCTGTGGGAGGAGCGCGCCGCGGGGCGGGACTTCTACGACAAACATCCCCGTCGTGTTGTTCGTGCCGATCACTTGGATGTACGTCCCTTTGCCGCCGACGCGCGGCCAATCGGCGCGGGGCAGGTCACGGGAGTCGCGGATCCCGACGCCAACGAACACGGGCAACCCTTCCTCTTTGAGGAACTTCTCCCACGCCGTGGCCATGCGGACCGTGTAGCTGCTGCGGCCGCCCTCGCCCTCTTTGTGCCAACCCGCCCGCGCGTTGCCCGTCGGCTCGATGTATCGTGGCGTCGTCAATGGATGCTCCTTTCGAGGGGCCCGCCGCTACATCTTGAGGCCCATCGTGGGTTTGTCGAACGTGAACTCCCCGGCCTTCTTGAGCCAGGGCCGGTTCCATATCTGGTCCGTGTAGTCCGACTCCATGCGTTCGATGGGCGCCGGCAGCGGCTGTCCGTAGACCGATGCAAGCGTCTCGCCCAGCACCTTCCGCCGGGTCTCGGACGGCAGACCGGTCATGGTCAGCTCGACGGTGTCGTCGGTGTAGGGCCAGATCCCGCCTGCGTGCGGGTAGTCGTTGGCGTAGACGAAGTTGTCGGCGCCCCACCGCCGGAGCAGGAAGCTGCCGACGCCGTCCTGCATGAACGTCGAGTACATCTGGCGGCTGAAATACTCGCTAGGCAGCAGATCGAGTCCCATGTCCCGGCCCTTGTCGAACTTGCGGTCGAGGTCCTCGAGGTAGAAGGGAATCCAGCCGACCTCGAACTCCGCGAAGACGATCTTGAGCCGGGGGTGCCGCTGCAGCACGCCGGAGAGGACGACCTCTGCGAGCGCCTTCATCGCAACGGTCTTGTGGCCGAAGGCCTGGCGGGTGATGACGCCGAACCGGTCCTCGTCGCCCCGCGTCACGTAGGCGCCGAAACCCGTGTTGATGTGCCAGCCGATGGGCATCTCGACCTCTTCGGCCGCCGACCAGAACCGCTCGTAGTGGTCGCCGGTGAACGGCAGGCCGTCGGGAGGAGCGATCCACGTCGAGACGCCCTTGAGGCCGCCGTCCTTGGCGCGCTGCATCTCCTTGATGGCGTAGTCGATGTCCCACAGCCCGATCAACGCCTGTCCCCATAGGCGGTTCGGGGCCTCCTTGCAGAAATCGATCATCCAGTCGTTGTAGACCTGCTCCCCCGCCTGCGAGAGCGGCAGGTCCACCGGCTCGAAGAAGAACTGCTCGAAGAGACCCTTGGCGAGCGTTGGGTAGATCACCTCGGCGCTGATGCCGTCGGCGGCCATGTCCTTCAGCCGCTCCTTGGGGTCCCAACCGCCTGCGCGCGAGTGGTTGAACCGGCCGTACTGCACGCGCGGGAAGTGGAGCGCGCGGTCGCGGTACTTGGGCGGCATCTCCTTTTCCCACAGGTCCGGCGGCTCGGATACGTGCGAGTCCCCGGACATGCGGACTTCCTGATCACTCGCGGCAGACGTTGTCATCGCGACCTCCTTTTCAGCAGCCGTCCGAGCCGGCGACGCTGGTCTCAGCCAACGTTGCGCACCGGGGCCTGTTGCGGCGTCGCCGGCTCGTCGGCCGCGCGCCGCCGCTCGTCGTGCCGGACGCCGAGGCGCAGCCCGAAGTACCGGGCGATGACCACAATGACGGTGGTGAAGCTCATGACGAAGAGCCCAACGATGTTCGCCTCTTCGAGGTAGCCGAACGCCGCATACTCGAGCGCGAGCACCGATAGGGTTAGCGACTCCCGCGACGCCAACAGGATGACCGTGCTGGTCGCGCCGGCGGCCGACACGAAGTTCAACGTCGCGAGCAGGATCAGCGTCGGCATGAGCAGCGGCAAGACCACTCGGATGTAGGTCCGCGTCCATCCCGCGCCGGACACGCGCCCCGCCTCCTCCATATCGGTGCCAATCTGGACGAGCACGGCCTTGCTGATGTTCACGCCGGTGGTGTTTCCGGAGAGCACGACCACGATAATCAGCGCCCAGATGCTGCCAAACAGGAAGCTGAGGCCCGGCGTGCCGAGGAATATCAGGAGCAGCCCCAGGCCGCTCAGAATGCCGGGTATGGCCGCCGACCCCCAGACGATGAGGTCGAGCAGGATACGTCCTCGCCATTTCGTCCGCACGAGGATGTACGCGAGCAGCACGAACAACAGCGGACTCCCGATTGCGGCGGCGATCGAAATGATGAGCGTCGTCTGGAGCGACGCCATGAACAGGTTGTCCACCAGCACGAACCGCCAGTGGTCCAAGCTGAACACCGGCGTGATGTTGAAGTAGCCCGACCGCTTCATGAAGGAGCCGAGCACCAAGGTGAGGGCGGGCATGATCGTCAGCGCCCCGATGAGCGTGATGATCGTGCTGAAGACGGGAATGCGCCATACGCCGAGATCGATCAACCCCGGCTTGAACTGGCCGGTGATGGTCGTGTAACGCCGGCGGGTCGTGACCCACCGCTGGAGCGGGATGACGATCGCCACGACCAGCAGCGTCAGGCTCGCGAGCACCGTGGCCTGACCGTAGAGGGGCGGCGAGTTCTCGCGGACCATCTGGAAGATGAGGGTCGAGTAGACGAAGAATCCGATCGGCACGCCCAGCAACTGTTCGATCTCGAACCCGGAGAGAATGCGCAGCATCTGGAGGGCGAAGACCAGCGCCATGGGCGCCGCCATCAGAGGAAGCGTGATGCGGCTCATCGTCTTGAAGTTGCTCGCGCCCGACACCCGGGCGGACTCCTCGAGGGCGGCGTCCATGTTGCGGAACGCCGGCGTCAGGAGCATCACCTTCGTGCTGATGCCGTTGGCCATCAGGTGGGCCCAGACGATCCCCTCGACGCTGAAGATATTGAACGGGCCGGTGGTGATGAAGGGGAGCGCCTCCAGCGCCTTGTTCAGGATCCCGATCCGCGGGTCCATCAGGGTCATCCACGCCAGCGTCGTCGAGATCCCCGGCATCATGAACGATATCCAGAACAGGAACTCGAGCGTATTGCTGAACGGGATGTTCGTCCGGGCCAGCACCCAGCTGATCAGCACCGCGGTGGGAAAACTGACGGCGACGACCAGCGCCCAGATCATGATCGTGTTGCGTAGGGCGGCGAACAGGCGCGGGTCCTCCCACGCGACCCGCCAGTTGTCGAGTCCCCACACTCGGTCGCCGAACCAGATGTAATCCGACGTGTTGAAGCTCAGCAACAGGATCAGGATGATGGGGTAGATCAGGAAGAACCCGAGGACCAGCAGGATCGCGAGCATGATGAACGTGGTCTGCTGGGTACGGAGTACCCTCATCAAACCGGACCGGGGGCGGGTTACGTCTGGCAGTTGCATCCGTTAGACCCCATCGCTGCGTTCCTCTGCTAGGCGGTTATGCGCGTGCACAGCCGCAGAGCGTTGGCGCCCAGTATCTTGCTCTTCGCCTCTTCCGACAGGTTCTGCCTGTCGGTCACCTCGCTCACGCCGAACGGCCAGGGGCTGCCGGTGTGGGGATAGTCCGTCGAGAAGAGCCACATGTCGTCCCCGAACTCCTCGATGCAGTGCGGCAGCTGGCGGTCGGCGCCTTCGACCGCGTGGAACAGCCGTCCCTCGGCGACGACCTCCGAAGGCAAGCGCCCCAACAGCGGCGTGAGGCGCCCGCGGCCGTCGTAGCTGCCGTCGAGCGCCTCGATGAGCCATGGCATCCAGCCGGCGCCGGTCTCGAACACGCCCACGCGGAGTTGATCGAACAGGTCGAACACGCCTCCGCCGATGAGCGCGCCCACTGCAGTCATGCCCGACCAAGGCTGGTACATGGCGCGGATGAGGAACCCGGAGTTGTCGAGTTCGGTGGCCCCGGCGGTGTAGGGGGGCCGCAGCACGCCCCCGTGGACGAGCACCGGAAGGTTCAGGTCCTGGGCTCGCTGAAACAGCGGATGGAGCGCCGGATTGTCCAGGAGGCGACCGTCCGGGCAGGCTGGCGGGACGAGCACGCCCACCAGGTTCATATCCTCCTCAGCCCAGTACGTCAGATTCTCGACCGTCGCGCCTATGTCGCGCATCGTGGCGATCGCGACCCATCGCAGCTTCCCGCCGCTGCCGGCGCAGTAGTTGCTCATGTAGCGGTGGTAGGCGTTGTGGAGGGCCGACTCGAAGCCAACGTCCCGGAGCGTGCAGAAGCTGGTCGCGTGGCTGGGGAACATCACGCTCACGTCGATATCCGCGCGCTCCATATCTCGCAGCCGGATCGACGGGTCCCAGTGGACCTCGCGGGGCACCGGTTCGCGTTTCGCGGAGATGCGGCCCTCCGCCTTGGTCCGCACCGCCGCGCGGCCGCGCGCGTTGCCGAAGTGGTCGTACACGCCGAGGGGCCGCGTCTCGTCGGACGGCACGAGCACGGCGTACGGGTTCATGAACAGCATCGTGGACAGGCCCGCGTCCCGGTGCTTGGCCACGGCGCCTGAGAGCTCGTCGAACGGATCTCGATAGGCCGGGTCGATGTGCTCGCGGTACGTCCGGTCCAGGTCCTCGTACTCGCGGACGTGCGAGTCCATATCCACGACGATGCGACCGTTGTAGCTCACGCTCGTCCTCCCGATGTTGGGGGACCCGTATGCCTGCCTGGATGGGGCGGGCATACGGGCCCCGTGGCGTTAGCGGCGTAGAAGCCTCAGTTGATGCCGACGAGTTCCTCGTAGATGCCCCTGGCGAACTCGTAAGCCGCCTCCGCGGCCTCCGTCTCCGCGGGGTCGCACTCGACGCACCGGTAGACCACGCCGGGCTCCCTGCGGTCGTCGGGGTCGGTCTTGCCCGGCGAGACGTCTTCGCGCAGGCTCGGCCTCGGCGTGGAGCCTTCGCGGACAGCGGCCAGCTCATTCGTGAGCGTTTGCCCCTCCCGCGAGAGCCACCAGTTGATCCCGAGCTTCATCGCGTTCGGGTGCGGCGTGTTGATGGGAACCATGATTTGCGACGCGCTCGAACCGCCGGAGAGCTGCGGCGCTTGGAGGGGCATGTTCTTCCGGAACCGCGCGGTCGGCAGACCCTCGCGGGACATGGCGTTGAGCGTCTGGGTCGTGAGTGCGCCCAGGAACGACCAGGCGTACTTCCCCTGCGCAACGGCGTCGGCCGCGACTCGGGCGTCGGCGAGCCAGTCAGCGTCGAACGACCGCATCATCGATTCGAGGAAGTCCGAACCGAGATCCGGGTGAACCGTCAGCGAGTAGTACGCTCCTCCGCCGGTCCCGTAGGGGGGCGGCGGGTACATCGTGACCTTGCCCCGGTACTTCTCGACGAACTCGGGCTTGAGGAAGTCGTGGTCGACCACGATGGCGTCCACGTCCTCCTGCGGCACCAGATCGGTGTTGTAGCCGGCGTTCACCTGGTTGCGGCGGGAGACCGTCGCCGAGTACACGAAGAAGTAGCCGTACTCGGGGTCTCCCCAGGTGTAGTCGCCCGTGTACCAGGCCGATTTGTCCAGCACATCGGGGTGGATGAACAGCGGCTCCATCCGCTGGAGCCCTCCGCCGTCGAGGATCTGGTTGCCCCGGAGCGGGTCGGCCATGATGATGTCGACGTCGTAACGCCCCGCCGATTGCTCAGCCAGGATGCGGTCCGTCGTGTCCTGGTTCGCTCCGCCGGAGACAATGACTTCGATGCCGTACTTCTCAGCGAAGACGTCCCAGACCGGTCGATTGTCGCGCGAGCCGGAGGTGCCGCCCGCGATGATCAGCTTGCCTTCCTCGGCTGCTGCCGCGGCCAGAGCGTCCCATTCGTCCTGGAACATCGCCTCGGCGCTGAGCGTCGGCGTCGGCTCCGCCATAGCCACCGCCGTCGGCGTCGGCGTAGGCCTCGGCGTTGGCGTCGGGTCCGAGCCGCATGCGGCAGCCATGAGCGCGATGACCGCAAGCACGACCACGCTCCTAGCCACGTTCGTCCACTTTCCTGCGTATGCCATGTCGAACTCCATTACCCCTTGTGTAGAGTGAGGCGGCGTCTCATAGGCGGCCGCTGCGGCCAACCCATGGTCCGGTCCAATCATGCCCTATCCGACATGATTGGGGTATTCTAGCCTGCCGCCGCCGTAAGGTCACGCCTGTCCTCCGAATTGCCGCTCGTTGACCGTCCCAAGGGCTTCCTTTAGCATGCGACCGTCTCGACCGGAGCTCCGGTCCCTCGGCTTCGATTCAAGGAGGCGCGCGCCATGCTGAGCGTTGAGGATAATGAACGTCTCGCCCGTGTCGGCCGTGGGACCCCGATGGGGTCGCTCATGCGGCGGTTCTGGATTCCGTTCATGGTCCAGCATGATCTGCCCGAGCCCGACGGGCCCCCGGTGCGCGTCACGCTGTTGGGCGAGAGCCTGGTCGCCTTCCGCGACGCCAGCGGACGGGTGGGGCTGGTCGAGCGCCGATGCGCGCACCGCCGGGCGGACCTCTTCTTCGGCCGCAACGAGGAGAACGGGCTGCGCTGCACCTACCACGGCTGGAAGTACGACACGACAGGCCATTGCGTGGACATGCCGACTGAGTCGGCCGAGAGCACGTTCGCTGACAAGGTGTCCATTGTGGCCTACCCGGTGCGGGAGCGGGCCGGGGTCCTGTGGACCTATATGGGGCCCAAGGAGTTCACGCCTGAGATGCCCGAGTTCGAGTGGGCCAACGCTCCCGACGCGAACCGCTACGTTTCGTGGAACGTGCAGGAGTGCAACTTCGCCCAGGCAATCGAGGGCGGGATCGACACGATCCACTCCGTCTTCCTGCACAGCTCGATGGACTCGCACCGTCGCCGCGACGATTGGGAGGCGGAGGGCAGACGCACGAACAACCCGCGCCTGCGATTCCGAACCGACAGAAACCCCCCGAAGATGCAGACCCAGGACACCGACTTCGGCATCGTCATCGGCGCCAAGTACGCCGGGGACGACGACGCCAACTACTGGCGCTTCAACCTCTTCTACATGCCGTTCTACACGGCCCCGCCGGGCCAGGAGACACAGAAGAGCGTGCATGCCTTCGTTCCGCTGGACGACGTTACGACAGCGCGATGGACGTTCACGTTGAGCGATTCGCCCATGAGCGCACGCCAGCGCGCCCTCTTCCGCAAGGGCTCGGGCTTGCACTCCGAGGTCTACCCGGGGACCCACTTCCCGACTCACAACGTTCGCAACGACTACCAGATCGACCGGGAGATGCAGAAGCTCGAGACGTACACTGGCATCAAGGACTTCGGGGCGCAGGACTACTCCATCCAGGAGGGCATGGGCCCCGTCGCTGAGCGGCACCTCGAGCACCTCGGCACGACCGACATCGGAATCATCGCGACGCGCCGCCGGTTGCTCAAGGCGGCCACGGACCTGCGCGAGGGGATCGAGCCTCCCTCGGCGAGCCAGGGCGAGGTCTACCGCGTGCGGCCCGGCGAGACGTTGATCCCCGCGGACGTGAGCGATTGGGCAGCGCACGAGGCGACCAAGCGGGCGCTCGCCGCTGTGTGGAAGTCGTAGCTATTGGCGGAAGGAACGCTCCCCAGGGAGGACCAGCGTGGCGTCGTACGACATCCGGTACTAGCGAATAGGGAGGCGGGTCTAGTACATGATGGATCAACGCTGCTTGAGGGAGTTCTCTCATCGATGATTGCAAACGCCAAACCCATCGACAAAACCGCTACTCGCCGAATAACCAATCTGAACGAACATCTCCATTCGGAGTTCAAGCCCGTAATGCGCGTGGATGGCGGCCTTACCCGCGCGCTCGTGAGTTTCCAAGACAACAAGAGTACCCCTGGGTTCAGGTGGTACCGCTTCAAGGAAGCGTTCTCCGCGACTCTGGTCAACGGACTGCTGGACGAGTACGGCTATGCCGAGGACAGTTTGTTGGACCCGTTTGCGGGCAGCGGAGCTGCGCTCTTCGCCGCCGCTGCGCGAGGCATGAACGCTGAGGGCATTGAACTGCTCCCCATAGGGCAAGACATCATCAGCGCACGGCACACGGCCGACCAGCACAGTGAACAGATTATAGAAGCAATCAAGACCTGGATCTCTGAAATGCCTTGGCATTCGTGCGATGCGCGTGCCCCTCTTGGCGAAATTCGGATTACGGCGGGGGCGTATCCACCTGAGACAAAAGCGTCAATCGAACGGTACATACAGGCGCTTATGGTTGAGGACATAAACACAGCCTCCGTGCTACGACTTGCTTTGCTGTGTGTTCTAGAATCTGTGAGTTACACTCGCAAGGATGGGCAGTACTTGCGATGGGACTATCGCGCAGGGCGAGACTGGCGTAAGCACCGATTCGACAAAGGCTCTATTCCCTCTTTCGACGAAGCGATTATTGCCAAACTCGGTGAAATGCTGGAGGACCTAGCCTCTAGCACGGGAGTCCGGCAGATAGTAGGACAGGTGCAGATTCGACGTGGGTCGTGTCTCGAGATTCTTCCGACGATGATAGAGACGGCAAGCTACGATGTGGTTTTTACCTCACCACCTTACTGTAATCGCTATGACTATACCCGGACATACGCTCTGGAGCTAGCCGTTCTGGGCATTGACGAAGTGGAGATTGCCAGGCTGCGCCAAGAGATGCTGAGCTGCACCGTTGAGAATCGTGAGAAAGACCTTCTGGAGATGAATCCCGATTGGGAAGAGGCTATCGATATAGTGATCAACCACCCACTCTTGTCCAGTATCGACTCTTACCTCGAGGCACAGCGAGCAGGCGGAGAGTTGAACAATGGTGGCATTCCGCGTATGATCCGAGGCTACTTCTCTGAGATGGCTTGTGTTGTGACGGAGTTGACGCGAGCACTGAGACCGGGTGGTAGAGTCTTCATGGTGAATGACAATGTTCGCTACGCTGGGGTGGCGATACCTGTTGATCTCATCCTGTCAGATATCGCAACTCGCTTGGGCTTGGAAACTGAGGAGATCCGCATCCTGCCGCGTTCGAAAGGCAATTCCAGCCAGCAGATGGGGCGCTTCGATCGAGAGCCCCTCCGGAAATGCATCTACATCTGGAAGAAGCGCTGATGGCTGCTTATGATCACCTCACCGGCCCGGATGATCTCGTAACGACGCATAGTGCGACAAGAGATGGTTTCCTTAGGCTTGTTGTAGAGCGCAATCAATTGGTATTGCCCTTTTTGGATGCCGCGAATGACCTCAGGACTGCGGCAGAGAACGCAGGCTCTATCGAAGAGTGTGTCAGAGACATCACGATGCGGCCGGCTCTCCTCGCCGCTGCTGGCGTATCAGAGAAGGCTGTCGGGCATCTGAGTGCCGAAGAAATGGAGTCTCCTATACGAAAACTTGTTCAGCTTTGTCAGGAGCACGCAGGAGGCAATTTCGTCGATGAATTAGTGTATCGTTTTCTTCTAACGAAGGGTGATGCCGTGGGAGGAAAGGCGAGAAATGCTGCTGGCAAATTTGCTAAAGAGAAATTCCTTCAAGCAATGATGACGGCCGTAGAGACTGATTCTGATTCTTATTACTGGGTCGACCGCAAGAGGATCTGGCATCTAGCCAGTGAGGCCCCGCCAGATTATGACAATGGGGCTCGGGGTCTGAACTGGACTTCGCATGGCAAGAACAGAACTCTGCTGCTTGACCGAAAAGTACCAGCCGTAGGTACGAATGTAGACCTCTGCTTGCTCAACTGCCAAAGAGGGCAGGCCGAGACCGCAGTCAAGAATGCAGGAGCGTTCGTCGCTCTCGGAGAACTGAAAGGCGGGATTGACCCAGCGGGCGCGGATGAGCACTGGAAGACCGCAAAGACTGCGCTCAATCGTATCCTTGGAGCATTCTCGGACGCGGAGACCTTCCCGGCGCTATTCTTCATTGGCGCTGCCATCGCTAAGAACATGGCTGCCGAGATATGGGAACGTTTGGAGAAGAATACGCTGGCCAACGCTGCCAACCTGACCGACGATGATCAACTGGCGGCAATCGCACGGTGGGTAAGGATGCTGTAGCACCTGGCGGCCATCTCCCCCGCCGCCTCTGGAGAAGCACTGCGGATTTAGTTACTATCCCCAAGGCGGAAGGAACGCTCCCCAGGGAGGACCAGCGTGGCTGAGAAGGTGAAGGCGGCGGTCAAGACGGGCCCCGGAAGCACCGAGGTCTGGGAGTTCGATCTTCCCGGCGACCTGCCGGACGACTCGGCGCTGCTCCGGGTCGAGGCTGCGGGCGTCTGAGGAAGCGACGTCGGCGGGTACCGCCGGCCGAACAGCAGTGGCCCGCACATCATGGGCCACGAGAACGTTGGACGCCTCGTCGGCGTGGGCCCCGCGTTCGCGGAGCGCTGGGACGTCAAGACAGGCGACCTCGTGGCGCTCGAAGAATACCTCTCGTGCATGGACTGCGAGTTCTGCAACGTCGGCGAGTACCGGCACTGCCTGCTCACAGACGTGCGTAACGAAGACTACTGGACGCCCCAGATGCGCCGGTACGGCGGCACCCCGGTGGACAACGCGCCATCGCTGTGGGGCGGCTTCGGCCAGTACCTGTGGGTCCCGCCCAACGCGGCGGTGCACAAGGTCCCCGAGGGCCTGACGGCCCAGGAGGGCGCGCTTGCTCTGCCCATGGGCAACGGCGTCCAGTGGGCCGTGATAGAAGGCGGCGCAGGCCCCGGGAAGACCGTCCTGGTCCAGGGCCCCGGACAGCAGGGGCTCGCCTGCGTCATCGCGTCGAAGCAGGCAGGCGCCGATACGATCATCGTGACGGGGCTGACCAAGGACCAGGCTAGGCTGGACGTCGCGCTCAAGCTTGGCGCGGACCACGTTATCAACGTCGACGAGGAGGACCCCCGCAAGCGCATCGCCGAGCTCACGGGCGGCCGCGGCGTCGATGTCGTCGTGATTGCCACGGCCGGCGGCAACGGCATCCCGACGCTCCTGGGCATCGACGTGATGAAGCGCAAGGGCGGCGTGTTGGTCGCGCAGGGGAACGACGCTCCGGACTTCCCCGACTTCCCCCTCGGCAAGCTGACGCGGAAGTACATCACGCTCAAGAGCGCGCGCGGGCACAGCTTCGACGCCGTCGAGCGAGCCCTGGCCTTCATCGCGACGCGGCCGTTCCCGTTGGACATGGTCCAGACGCACGCGTTCGGCCTCGACGAAGTGGACACGGCGATCAGGGCTGTCGGCGGCGAGGGAATCCAGGGCGCCATCCACGTGACGATCCTGCCCTGGAAGTAGTGGAGCGCGAGTGACGGCCAGCCCGTTCCCCGCCCATTTCTTCCGCCGTCAGGATGAGTCGTCCGACGCCGAGTTCTACGAGTTGCCCCGCCTCGTAGTCCATATCGACGACGAAGCGATCGAGGCGGTCGGCGCGTACCTCGGCGAAGTGCTGCCCCCGGGCGGCGTTGTCCTCGACCTGATGAGCAGCTGGCGGTCGCACCTGCCGGACAGCTACGTCCGAGGCGAAGTCGTCGGCCTCGGCATGAACAGCGTCGAGTTGGACGAGAACCCGCAGCTCCACGTCCGAGTGGTGCACGACCTCAACAGCGATCCAATGCTGCCCCTGGAGACCGAACGGTTCGACGCGGCGATGGTGACGGTCTCCATCCAGTACATCACGCAGCCGATCGAGGTGTTCCGCGAGGTCCGCCGCGTGCTGAAGCCGGGCGGCGTGTTCCACGTAGTCTTCTCAGACCGGATGTTTCCGACGAAGGCCGTCGCCGTGTGGCAGGCGATGCCCGACCCCGAGCGCCGCGCTCAGCTGATCGCCGCCTACTTCGCCGAGTCGGGAGGCTGGGGCGTCCCGCAGCTCCTCGACCGGAGCCCTGACGACGGCGACCCATACGGAGACCCGGTATACGTCGTGCGCGCGGTCAAGCTCGGGTAGGGGGATGCGGCTGACTGCCTCAGAGAGAAAGGCGAGTCTGTCCACCTGATAGGGAATCGCGCCGACGGGAGGACTTAGCCTCGTCCACGGGTCGCGGGGGCGTGTTGGGTGGAATTGGTGGCGGATTGGGGGCACCGGGGGTGCGTATCGTAGGAGGAGCAGGAACGCCACTGTCATCGAACAGAGGCGTTTGTCTATCTATTGCGCCATAGACCTCGACCAGTATTTGAGGCATCCTGCAGCCCATCAGAAGATAGCGAAGTAGAATGGACACTACTTCATAGCAAGTCGTACATAGAGCAGTGAGGCCATCGCTATTCACGCTGTCCTTTAGAGAATATAAGCGCGACCAGGGATACGCCTCAATTGCCCTATGATGACCACAGAACTGGCATTGGCCATTGGATCTTGCGAATGCCTTCTCCTTCTCTGTCTGGTCTACGGTAGGGAAACGCAATTCCTGACTGAGAGCTCCTTCACTGAAAGCGGCCAGCAGTCGGGGTATGTCTCCTCCCTTGCCAAAGTAACGACGCAGTTCAGTCGCAATGTCGTGGCATGGTTTGCAGAGGGCTATGAGGTCGTTGCCGGTGGTGTCCTCCTCTGGCGGATACTCGCGCGCCCAGTGATGTGTCTCGTCCCGCATTCTGCTGCCGCAGAACTGACATCGCCCATGAGACCGCAAAATTGCTTGGATTCGTGCTATTTCGTAGTTGGACATAGTGCATGTTTTCGCGCAGTTAGCTCTGGGGATACCTCTACATGAATTGTCGCTATTCTTCAATTCTGCGCTTCTGTGCACACAACCCGCCTACGGTAGTGTCAACGCCGTCTACGCATCTCAGCCACAGCAGCCGCTCTGCCGCGCCTTGTGTCGTGTAACCGTCCCAATTGTCGATTTGGTCTTTGGCAATCGCCTCCTTGAACCGTCTCGGAATAGACTCCCGAGTGTAGATACTGGATGAGTAGTACCGTGGATCGGCGCGCGCCATCGCAAACATTATTTCGTAGAGGCTGTCCCCTATCTGCTGGGCATGTTGACTTTCCGGGTCCCAGCTCGAGCTGAGATTTTGAAGTGCGGATTCCCACTCCTCGGAACTCCATTGCTCCGGTTCCTCCGACAGGTAAGTTACCCAGTTTTCCAGGGGAACTCCTGAAACGAGCGCCTGCGCGAGACGTTGTTCGGCTCTTGCCGTCAGGACGGACACCCTCGCATTACGAAGGGAGTTGACATCAATGGCTTGGACGAGCACCCACGTATTCACGAGGTAGCGCATGTACGCGCCAGCGTCCGGCTGGGCTGCCAGGCCGGGCTCGCCCTGAGGCCCGACTGGCCCCTGCGGACCCTGCGGCCCACGCTCGCCCTGTGGTCCCGCTAGCCCTTGGGGGCCGACTGCGCCACCCGCATCCGCTAGCGTTTGGATTTGCCGCTCTAGTTCTGCGACGCGCTCTTCGAGCGCGGCGATTCGTTCTGGGTCAGAGGACTGCGCTGACGCTGTGGGGGTAGGGTTGCCGCACCCCGCCAGCGCGAGCAGCAAGGTTACCGATGCGATTACTGGGCGTTGCCAGTGTGCCATGCCTTCGTTCTTCTCACGACAAGCTCGCGCAGCCAGACTAGCCTCCGGCGAGCGCCTGCCAGACCTTCTCCGGCAGCAGCGGCATGTCGACGGGAGTACGAACGCCCGCTTGCGCCAGAGCGTCCGCGACAGCGTTCGCGGCGGCCACGGGCGACGCCACGGTTGGCAGCTCGCCGATGCCCTTGATGCCGAGGGGATTGGTCGGCGACGGCGTTTCCTGGTTCTCGAGGATGAACGACGGCATCGACTCGGACGTGGGCAGGCCGTAAGTCATCAGGCTGCCGGTCAAGGGCTGAGCGTCGGCGTCGTACGCCATCGCCTCCGAGAACGCTTGCCCGAGTCCTTGCGCGATGCCGCCCTGGATCTGCCCCCTGACGATCATCGGGTTGATCATCGGGCCGCAGTCGTGCACCGCGGCGTAACGGACGAGGCGGACGTCGCCAGTCCCGCGGTCGACCTCCACCACCGCGACGTGGGCCGCGAAGGCGAATGGGTTGGCGGGCAGCGTGTACGTCGCCTCGAACACCAGCCGCGCTCCGGTCGCCGCGACGACCTCGCCGAGCGTCAACGAGCCCCCGCCGGATCCGCGGGCCGTCCCGCCCGCCAGCGAAACGTCGTCCGGCGGGCGTCCCAGCAGGCGCGCGGCGGTCTCGATGACGCCCGCCTTCGCCTGTTCGAGCGCGGTGTACACGGCCGACCCGCCGACGGCCAGGCCCCGGCTCGAGGTTGTGCCGCCGCCCGAGGCGAGCATGTCCGTATCGCCGTGAAGGACCGTGACGCTGTCCGGGTCCACTCCCAGGACATCAGCCGCGATCTGGGCGAACGACGTCTCCGTCCCCTGGCCGTGCGGCGAGATGTCGGTGAAGACGCTCACCAGGCCCGATTCGTCGATCTCGACACGCGCCAGGCTATCCCGCACGCCTGCCTTGCCGCCCGAGGCCTTGACGACGGTCGCGACGCCCACGCCGGTGAGCATGCCCGTCGCGTTTGACTCCCGCTGCGCCCGCCTGACGCCATCGTAGTCGGCCAGGGCGAGCGCGCGGTCGAAGGCGGCGGTGAAGTCGCCCGAGTCATACGTCAGTCCCGTGGCCGTGGTGTAGGGGAAGGCGTCCGACGGGATGAGATTCGCTCTCCGCACGTCGACTGGGTCCATGCTCAGCTCGCGGGCGATGTCGTCCAGCATGCGCTCGACGGGCACAGCGGCCTCCGGCCCGCCGGCGCCCCGGTATGGTCCCGTGGGGGGCTTGTTGGTGAGCACGCCCAGACATTCGACGTCCATCGCCGGTATGTCGTAGGGCCCGGCGACACGCTGGACAGCGTTGCCGAGCGGCCCTCCGCTCGAGGTCAGGAAGTAGGCTCCGAGGTCGGCCAGCATGCGGATGCGCATGCCCAGAATGCGACCGTCGTCGAGCACCGCCGCTTCGACGTCGGCGACGAAGCCCCTTCCGTGGGACGAGACCATGCTCTCGGAACGCTCCTCGGTCCACTTCACGGGCCGCCCCAGCTCGATCGCGGCGTAGCTTGCCACGACCTCCTCCGGCCAGACCTCGATCTTGCGCCCGAAGCCGCCGCCCACGTCGGGCGCCACGACGCGCACATCCAACGGCTGCTGCGGCAACAGCATGCCGAGGTAGGTCTTCACCCGGTGCGGCACCTGCGTCGACGTCCACACCGTGAGCCGGTGCGCGGCCGCGTCGTACGACGCTACGACGCCCCTGCACTCCATCGGCGCGGCGGAGAGCCTTGGGACCTCGTAGCTCCCGCGCACCACGCGGTCGGCCTGCTCGAAGGCGGCCGCCACGTCGCCGGAGCCGGCCTCGGCCCGCATGACAACGTTGGCCCCGATGCGCTCGTGGAGCGGAGGCGCTCCGGCCGCTGACGCGCGGGGATCGACCAGCGCGGGCAGCGGCTCGTAGTCCACCTCGATGAGGTCGACCGCGTCCCGAGCGGTGTAGCGGTCCTCGGCGATTGCGACGGCCACCGGCTGACCGGCGTAGAGGACTCGGCCTCGCGCAAGGATGGGGTGTTCCGGCACGGGGTTCTCGCCCATGCCCTCGCGGCGGATCGCGCCGATGTCCCCGACGACGCCCTCGAGGTCGGGTCCGGTCAGCACCAGGACCACGCCGGGCAGCGCCCGCGCCGCCGATGCGTCGATGGAGCGGATGCGGGCGTGGCCGTGCACGCTGCGCAGCACCGCGGCGTAGAGCATCCCCGGGAGCCGCAGGTCGTCCACGAAGGTGCCTGCCCCTCGCAGTAGACGTTCGTCCTCGAAGCGCTCGAGATTCGTTCCGCGATAAGTCGTCATGGCGCGACCGACCTTTCCGCCGCTTCCGCCAGCGCCCTCCGGGCCAGCTCGCGCGTCAGGTGCTCGCGGTAGGACGCGGAGCCATGGATGTCGTCGAGGCACTCGACGCCCCGAGAGGCGAGGCGAGAGGCGGCGTCGATGTTGGCCGGGGTGGGCTCGCGGCCGGCCAGGGAGCGCTCCGCGAAGCGGGCGCGCACGGGCGACGGCCCAGCCCCGGTGACTCCGATGCGCACACGGTCGCAGGCGCCGTCTTCCCCGCGGGTCACGAGCGCCGCGACCCCGACGACCGCGAATCGGGAGGCCTTGTTCGCCAGCTTCTGGTACGACCAACCGGTTCCAGGCGTTGGCGTGGGTACGGCGACTTCCGTGATGATCTCGTCAGGCCGAAGCGCCGTCGTGTAGGCGTCGACGAACATGCGGTGCGCCGGTATGACGCGACGCCGGCGGCCTCCCGCGACGCGGAAGCTCGCTTCGAGCGCGAGCAGGGCGGCGGGCAGGTCGGCGGCAGGGTCAGCGTGCGCCGCCGAGCCTGCCACGGTCCCGCGGTTTCGCACCTGCACGTCGCCGACGAGAGCCGCGGCGTCTGCCAGCAACGGCGCCTTGGCGCGGATGAGCGGGTCGCTCTCCAAGACATAGTGCGTCGTCATAGGGCCGATGCCGATGTGTCCGCCGGTCTCTCGGACGTACGAAAGCCCGTCGATGCGCCGCAGATCGACGAGTCCGGCGGGATTCGCGAGGCGCAGCTTCATCATGGGGATGAGGCTCATGCCCCCTGCGAGAACGCGCGCCTCGCCGTCGTACTGGCGGAGGACGGCGATTGCTTGCCGCAGCGTGCTCGGCGCGTGGTAGTCGAACGCGGCGGGGATCACGCCTGCGCCCTCGTCTCGCTGGACAAGGCATCAGCGGCGCGGAGTGCCGCGGCGACGATGTTCTGGTAGCCGGTGCAGCGGCACAGGTTGCCTAGGATTCCTCGGCGTATCTCGTCCTCCGTTGGGCTTGGTCGCCGTTCGAGCACGTTAAGGAGCGTCATAACCATGCCCGGCGTGCAGTAACCGCATTGGAGGCCGTGCTCCAATCGGAACGCCTCTTGCAACGGGTGCAGCGCTTCATCGGTCGCGACGCCCTCGATAGTCCGGATGTCGGCGCCGTCCGCCTGTACGGCGAAGGCCGTGCACGACTTCACGGCGAGCCCGTCGAGGAGGACGGTGCAGGCCCCGCATTGGCTGGTGTCGCAGCCGATGTGAACGCCGGTGAGCCCCAACGCCTCGCGCAGATAGTGGACGAGCAGCAGCCGGGGCTCGACGTCGTCGTCGTGCGGCGTTCCGTTTACGGTGAGGCTCGTGCGCATCGGGGTTCTCGGACGGTCCCTACGCCCGCTCCCTGACGGCCCGTTGGGCGGCGGCGCCAGGGTGCTCGATAGTCCGCGCGTAGCGCCAGTCAGCCAGCGCCTCTTCCCAGTCGGCGTCCCCCGGCAGGGTAGTCGCGACGGAACGGACGCGGTAGGCCTCGGGAGAGTCGACGCCGGGCGGCGTGACGCCGTGGTCGCGGAGGGCGAGCGCGGCTCCGATCAGCATACGGCGCGCCTTGATGATCGTGGCGTCGGCGGTCCCGAGATGTTCGCGGGTCCGGTCCATCGTCTCTCCCATGCTGGAGATGACGGCAGAGTCCTGGAGGCGCACCGATGGTATTCCGGTGAAATTGCGCGTCCGCTTCGCCTCGAGGTCCATCAGGAAATCGTTGTCGCGTCCCGCCTCCGGCCACCAATGAGCGAAGTACCGTCCCTTCTGCTCCGGCTTCATCGGGCCCGTGCCCGGAGAGAGCGCCCCCGGCTCGGACGCTAGCTCGTTCAACGTGGGCCCGTTGCCGATGTTGGGGAGCGGTTGGGATGGGTGCCACCGCAGGCCGAGGTGCAGCGTGTGGGTGTCGTCGATAGGCACGTAGATGGAGAGAGGCGTCGTGCCGTCCTCCGCGCCGGGGAACATGCCGTAGAACGGGAAGAGGAAGTTGGTCATCCGCCAGTAGTTGCTGCCGTCCTCCTCCGGCCGCGACGCGCCGTAGGTGATGCCCGTGTCCGTGCTGACGATATGGAAGTCGGCGCTTCGCTCCTTCAGGTACATGCCGTACTTCGGCGAGTCCTCCGGGTTGAGCCTGCTGTGCAGGAAGTACAGATGCGTTGTGTCGAGTTCCCCCTCGAGCGCCTGCATCCAGTTGCATTCGTAGACGAGCTTGTGGCTGTGCCGGAGCTGATTGTCCGGGACGAAACCCCACTCGAACTCGGGGACGCCGGGAGCGTCGTCCTGGTCCTGTCCCATGTAGACCCACGTCAAGCCGCCGAAATCGGCGCCGCGGTAGGCCGTGATCCGCACCTTGCGCTTGAAGTTGCTCGCCGCCGGCTCGTTGGGCATATCGATGCAGTTGCCCGCCACGTCGTACTTCCAGCCGTGGTAGGCGCAGCGCAGGCCGCCCTCCTCGTTCCGGCCGAAGTAGAGGCCCGCGCCCCGGTGCGGGCAGCGGTCCTGGACGAACGCTGCGGCGCCGTTGGTGTCGCGCCACGCCAGCAGGTCCTCGCCGAGCAGGCGCACCCGCAACGGTTGCCCGTCGCGCGGCAGCTCCCAGTCGTAGACGGCGGGCAGCCAGTAGCGGCGCATGAGCTCGCCCATCGGCGTGCCCGGCCCCACCTGGCACAGCACGTCCATGTCCTTCGGTGACAGCATGTTCGCCTCCAGTTGACGGGCAGCGTGCCGCTATCATACGCCGCTCTCGCCAACGGCGTCATTCCTGTATGTGTCAGCTAATTCCTTCGAAGTCCTTTCCCCCGTCTGCGGGGGAGAGTTAGAGAGGGGGCCGCGCCCCACCCGCCAACTTTCGTCGGTTGTGGTGTGGGGCGTCAGCCCAACGTGCGAGATTCCCACGAACGCGGGAATCCAGAGGCCCCCGCCGGGGCGAGGGGGCCCGCCGCAACATCCGCCCCTTCCCCCCAACACCCCCGGCCCCTAACATCCATGCACTGAGTCCCCCTCTGCGGCCAGCGAGCCGTCGGCCCGATTCACGAGTGAATGACTCGAAATGACTCACTTTTTCGTATCCTCCACTCGTAAACCCCTGCAATCTACGAGTAAACGTCCTGCGCCATACCGGTCCATTCCCCGCTCGTTCTCGTCCATTCCCATCATTCCCATGCGCCGTTCGCAGACACGAGGACCTACGGATGCGGCGACGGAAGGACGAACATCGAGGGATGAACGCGGAAGGATGAACAAAAAAGCGTGCAATGCGAAGGATGAATATTGAAGCATGAATGAAATAAGCGCCTATCGGGCGGACCAGGTCGGGAGCTTGCTGCGGCCCACGGTCGTGAAGGACGCGCGGGCCGCGAGGGCGGAGGGCCGAACGACCCCGGAGCGTTTGGCGGAGATTGAGGACGACGCCATCCGCGCGGCGCTCGAGCGTCAACGCAGTGTGGGGATCGACGTGTATACGGACGGCGAGCTCCGGCGCACGGGCTTTCAGAACGACTTCATGGAGTCGGTCGAGGGCTACGTGTCGATTGGCCGCCCGGCGGTCGAGCGGATGTGGCAGGGCCCCGGCGGCGCTCCGGTCGAGCAGGGGTCGTCCCGGGCCGTCGGCGGCCTCATACGCCAGGTGCGGCGGCTCACCGAGACGCAGACGGCGTTCATGCGCGCCAACTCGCCCGGCCCGTTCAAGATGACCGTGCCCAGCGCGAACCAGTTCCCGACGCTGGGGTTCCAACCCGGCCTGACGGACCGCTTCTACGCAACGCGCGTCGAGCTGTTGTGGGCCATCGTCGACGTCATCAAGGCCGAGCTGGCCGCGCTGGCGGACGAAGGAGTGCCCTATCTACAGGTCGACGCTCCGCGCTACGCCTACTGGGTGGATCCCAAGTGGACGCAACACCTTCGCGACCTCGGCGAGGAGCCGGACGCGCTCCTCGATCAGGCGATCGCCGCCGACGTCGCCTGCCTCGATGGAGTCAAGCGCCCCGGCGTTACGACTGCGCTGCACGTCTGCCGAGGGAACAACCAGAGCAAGTGGTACGCTCAGGGAGGCTACGAACCCATCGCCGAGAGGCTGTTTGGCTCGTTGCAGGTCGACCGCCTATTGTTGGAGTACGACACCGAGCGGGCGGGCGGGTTTGAGCCGCTGCGTTTCGTCGGCAAGGACACGACGGTCGTGCTCGGACTCGTGAGCACGAAGGGCGCGGAGCTCGAGGAGAAGAGCAGCTTGCTGCGCAGGATCGACGAGGCCTCCCGCTACGTGCCCGTCGACCGCCTGGCGCTCAGCCCGCAATGCGGGTTCGCCTCGACGGCGGCGGGCAACCTGCTCGCCGAAGACGACCAATGGCGCAAGCTCGAGCTCGTCGTCGAGACGGCGCGGGAAGTCTGGGGCTAGCGATGCCCACGGCGTCGGCTGAGCGCCTGCGCGAGACGGCGGCGCGCCTGCTCCGGGCGGCGGGAGCCAGCGAGGAGGAGGCGGCTACGGTCGCTCGGCATACCGTCGGCGCGAACCTGGCGGGCCACGACTCCCACGGGATCATGCTCATCCCCACCTACATCGACCGCATCCGGCGCGGACACATCGTGCCCGGCGCCCCGTTCAAGGTGGCCCGCGAGACCGCCGTCACGACCGTGGTCGACGGCAATTGGGGCTTCGGCTACGTCGTGTCGGAGCGCGCGATGCGGATGACCGTCGATAAGGCGCTGCGGCACGGAGTGGCAGCGGCAACCGTCTCGCGCCAGTCCCACGTGGGAAGAGTCGCGGACTACCCCCTCATGGCGGCGGAAGCGGGCCTGATCGGGATAATGACCGCCGACTCCGGCCGTTCCGCCAAGCAGGTCGTGCCGTTCGGCGGCGGCGAAACGCGGCTGGGGACGAACCCCATCTGCATCGCGATGCCAAGCACCCTCGAGGGCCCGCTGTACGTGGATATGGCGACGAGCGCCGTCTCCGCGGGGAAGGTCAACGTCGCTCTCGCTCGCAACCAACGGGTCCCCGAAGGGTGGGTCGTCGACTCCGACGGGGCTTCGACCACCGATCCGGCCGTGCTGGGGCAGGGCGGCGCGCTGCTGCCGCTCGGCGGCATGGAGGGATACAAGGGCTACGGGCTGTCGGTGATGATCGAGATTCTGTCCGGCGTCCTGCCTGGGCTCGGGTTCGGCCACGATCCTACCGGTCGCCACAACGACGGCTGCTTCATGGCCGCGTTCAACGTCGAGGCGTTCCTGCCGTTGGACGAGTTCAAGCGGCAGGTGGCGGACTTCGCTGCCTACCTGAAGAACTCTGCCCCGGCGCCTGGCTTCTCCGAGGTCTACTACCCCGGCGAGATCGAACACCTGAACACGCAGCGCCTCGCCAAAGACGGGGTCACGGTCGAGGACTCCACATGGGACCGGCTCGCAGCGCTCGCCGCCGAGTACGGAATCGCCGCCGAGCTAAGGCTCGCCTGAAGGACCCCTGAATAGCCCCGCCACCGTCATTGCCTCGAAAGTTCCGTCGTTCTCGTGCTTGACACGGGAACCCACGCCCCCGGCGGGCCGCGCGGGAGACCTTTGCGTCACTCGCAGGGGCCGCTCTCCTCGTCGCTCAACGGGAGTGCAGAGGGCTTTGCCCTCTGCCGGGGGCGTGGGGGTGTCCCCCACATCAACGTTTGGGGCGGGTGGGTGGGAAGAACAGCGGTCGTCAAACGGAGTTACGCAAAGGCCTCGTCCGCGGGGGAGAGTTAGAGAGGGGACCGCGCCTCGCCGTTATGTTGGAGGGGCGCCGGCGCGCTGCTCCGGGCGATCGGGCGCGGCCGAGTCCCGGCGCAGGGTTTCCTTGACGAAGAACGCCAGCACCGCCGCGGACGCCACGCCGGTGAACGCGAGGAACCCGAACGCAGCGGTGAACCCCGATATCGTGGTCAGCACCGCGAAGCTGAGCGGGTTCGAGAGGAACCCGGCCTGCGTCACCATACGCCCGACGCCAAAGAAGCGGCCGCGCGCGCCGGCCGGCGCGATGTCGGTCCCCATCGTCTGCATCGACCCGGTCAGGAGGCTGCCGATGAGCTGCATCCACACGAAGCCGATGACGAACGCGTAGAAGGGGAACGACTGCGCTGCCGTGACCGCCAGGAACAGCATGGCCATGCCAAGGAGCGTGAGCCCCGGCACGATCGTCACCTTGCGTCCGAACTTGTCCATCATCCACCCGGCGCTCAGCGTGAGCGGTATGCCGGCGAGGGCCATGCTCGAGCTCATGACGCCCAGCGTTGCGCTGTCGACTCCGTAGGCCGCCACGCCGAAGAGGAAGATCGTCCCTCCGCCGATGGCCCCGCCGCGCGTGATAGTCGCCATGATCTGCGCGGTGTACATAGCCGGGATCGGCGGTTGCAGCAGCGACCGCCACGCGAAGCTCTCCGGCGGGGCTCCGGGTTCTCCCGCGCCGCGGCGGGCCCGGCTTGGCATTGTCTCCTGAATGACCCTGAAGCTCGGGACCACGGCGAGCAGCACGATGCACCCTTGCATGATGAACGGGAGGTAGACGCCCCATTTGAGCGCTACGAATCCCCCGACGATGGGCGCCGCGAGGTTCCCCGCCCGCTGGATGCCGAACATGCTGGTGATCAGCCGTCCCCGGTTGCTCCCGCCCGTGTCGGCAATCACGGTGAGCCGGCTGAGCTGCCACATCTGCGAGCCCCATCCGCCCAGGTACCGGTACACGATGAGGAGCGCGAACGAGCCGGCGGTCGCGAAGCCAATGAGGAAGGCGGAAGCCGCGATGATGATGGGACCCGCCAGCAGGATGCGGCGACGGCCGAAGCGGTCGATCGCATAGCCGACCGGCACGCTGGCGCTGAACCCTCCTGCCATCGTGGCGACGAACACCATCGCCGCCAGCCCTACCGGGACATTGAGCTCCTCGATGAGCATGACGGGCAGGACCGGGGTCGTGAGGCCCTGGCCGAAGCCGAGCGCGACGGCGGGGAGGTGCAGCGACAGGAAGGTCTGAAGGTAGCCTCGGCCTTTCGGCGGGGGTTCGCGCGGCCCGGACTCGTCGGCCCCGGCGCGGTTCGTCATCGGCTCGCGAGGAAACTCACGCGGCGTCCTCATCGCAGTGTTCGTGACCCCAACCGCGGCCGCGGCGGGTCCGTCGACGGAATCCAGCCCGCGCGAGTATACCCCGCGAAGGGAGGGTTAGGGAGGGGACGGTCTGCCGCTCGCCTCTTTCGTCCGGAGTGGGTTGGACGTAACATCGGGCATTCCCGCGAGGCGGGAGTCCCGCAGCCCTGCGAGGGCTGGCATGGTTGGACGAGCCCAATACGACGAGGGCGGCTATGACGAGCAGTGGTCTGTATTCGATTGAGGAGTTCGGCAGCGACGTAGCGGCGGCGCTGGACGCTTGGGGCGATACCATGGAAGCAGTCCTGAGCATGGGGCAGCTCGTGCAACGGCTCATCGAGTCGAGCGACCATCAGGCGCTGCGGTCGATGGGCGTCGAGGCGAAGATCAGCAGCGGGCTGCCGGGCCGGATGCTCTACGACGACCTCGACCAGCGGTTCCGGCTGCTGCTGGCCGAGTACCCGCCGAATATGCCCACCGCCGTCCACTCGCACGAGGGATGGGTCGTGGTTGGGATCCTTGAGGGGAGCGAGCGCTACACGAGCTGGCGCCGCACGGACGACGGCGCCGACCCCAAGCGCGCGACCCTGGAGGTAGCGCAAGATCACCACATCCTGCCGGGAGAGTTCGGCTATCTATTCAATGAGCCGTTCAACGTCCACCGGCAAGCAGCGGAGTCGCAGGGCGCGCTCGAGCTGGTGCTGATGGCGGGCCGGGGGCGCCGCCTGAACCACATCGACATTGACACGGGCGAGTGCTCCGAGCCCATCGAGCTCAACCGCTAGTCGAGCTCGCCTCGCAGTTCGCGGTAGGCGCGGGCCACCAGCGTCGGCAGACGGTCCTCCTGACGTCCCCACGACGAGAAGGCGCCGAGTCGAAGGCCCGCGCGAGCCTCCTCCTCGCTCATCCCCCGCGCGAACGCCGATTCCACCTGCCCGATGATGAGTTCGAGGCATTCGCGCATGCGCGCGACGTCGGCCGTCGTCCCCACGGGGCCGTGTCCGGGGACGACGACGTCGCAGTCCAAATCCTCCAGCGCCCGGGCGACGGCGACCCAGTCGCGCGGGAAGCCGTCGCGAGCGTTCGGGATGTAGTCGTGGAACGCGATGTCGCCGGCGAACACGACTCCGTCGTCGGGCAGGTGGACGACGATGTCTCCGCGCGTGTGCGCTCGCCCGAAGTGGCGGACGTGCGCCGCGCGCCCGGCGAGGTGCACCGTCAGGCGGCTGTCGAAGGTCACGTTGGGCGGCGTCGCGGGGAGCTCGCTGATCTCGGGCCACGCGGCGGGGTACAGCTCGCGCAGGAACGCGCGGTGGCTGTCCCACTCGGACAGCAGGTCCTCCCGGCATGTGTCGTGAGCGATGATCGGCGCAGCCGGCAGGACTGCGTTCCCGAAGACGTGATCGCCGTGCCAATGCGTGTTGACGATGTGCAGCAGCGGCGCGCTCGTCACTGCGCGCACCTCGCCCAAGAGCGCGTTGGCGAGTGTCGCCGTCATCAGCGTGTCTATCACGACGACGCCGTCCGCGCCCGCGATGAACCCGGCGTCCGTGGCGCCGCCCGCCTGGATGAACGCGTAGACCCCGCTCGCGATCTCGATGGCGCCCGTAGGGTAGCTCTGCGTGCTCACGCCCCGCCCTCCACCTGGCGCAGCTGCGGCGCGACCTGTTCCGCAAGCATGGCGACGGTGCGCTGGACGTCGCTCAGTGTGCGGGCCTGAGGCAAGAACACGAAGTGGCCGACTCCGGCCCGCTGGTACTCGGCAAGCGTCGCCACGACCTGCTGCGGCGGGCCGAGGAGCGCTCCGCGCCGCTCGGCCCCGGCCCTGTCCGGCTCGTCCCGCAGGTCCACCAACACGCGTAGCGCCAGCCCGACGGCGTCGCGGTTGCGGCCGTGCTGCTCCGCGGCCTCCCGGACCGTGTCGTAGGCGGACGCGAGGCCCGCGGGCGTCGTCTGGAACAGGGGAGGGAACCACATGTCGCCGACGCGGGCCGCCCGCCGCATGACGGGCTGCGTGTGCCCGCCGACCCATATGGGCGGGTGCGGTTGCTGTACGGGCCGCGGGTAGGCCGCCACGTTCGCAAAGTTGTAGAACTCGCCCGCATGGCTCGCCGACGGCTGAGTCCATATCTCGCGCAGGACGTCCAACCCCTCGTCGAGCATCCGGCCGCGCGCGGCGAACTCCAGCCCGAGCGCGTCGAACTCCTGCTCGAGCCAGCCGGCTGCAACGCCAACAATCACTCTGCCGCCGGAGAGCGCGTCCAGTGTGGCAACCGTCTTTGCAACGCTCAGGGGATGCCGCAACGGCAGCAGCGTCACCGCCGTGCCGAGCCGGACGTTCCGGGTGATCCCCGCGACGTACGCGAGCGAGGTGAACTGGTCCATGAAGGGGAGCCCCGGCGGGATGAGGAACTCGCCGCCCGTGTCGTAGGGGTACGGCGACGCGGCGCCGGTGGGCAGGACGATGTGGTCCGCCGCCCAGACCGAATCGAGGCCTGCGGCCTCGGCCTGCTCCGCCACAAGCCGGATGGCTTGCGGGTCCTCCATGCCTATCGTAGGCAGCGAAACGCCGTACAGCGCCATGTGTCCTCTCGTTTCCCCCGTCTCTCCGTCATCCGCTCCGAAAGTCCTCTCCCCCGTCTGCGGGGGAGAGTTAGAGAGGGGGCCGCGCCCCGCTCCGTCATTCTCGTGCTTGACACGGGAACCGACACGACCGTCGACACACCGACGTACGCGACCGTCTCTCCTCGCCGCGACATCCGCCCCTCCCCACGATGCCCCTATCCCCCTACCATACCTGTTGTGACCTGTTGTGGCCCTGTCGAATGCCCCCGAAACCCCGCGTCCTGGCGCGGCGGCGCCCCGGCCCTATTTACGAGTAAATGTCGCAAAATGTCGCAGAGTGTCGCACTATTTCAACCCTCCACTCGTAAATCCCGCGATCTACGAGTGAAAAACCTCACGTTTTTGGCCGATTTCCGGCCATTTTAGCCCGTTTCTGTTCATTCTCCGCGTTGGCGCGCGGCAATGGCCTGCCGTTGCGGCCACTCGGCGCGTGCTCTATCCTGCCCGCGCCCCGGAGCCGCGACCGCGGACGCCCCTAAGGGCGCAAGACTCTACTGGAGTGGAGAGCACATGGCAGTTGACGGACGGGCGTTCTTGGAGGAGATGCAGGCGCTGGTGGCCGGCAAGCACAGCAAAGACCATGCGCTGTTCGGCATGATCGAGCGCGGCGAGCTGAGCCGGGAGCAGCTCAAGGGCTTCGTCAAGCAGTTCTACCTGCTCTTCCCGAAGCCGTTCCCGAAGCCTATCGCCGCCATGTTCGCCAAGTCGCCGGAGGACTCCGAGCTCGAGCGGATGTGGATGGCGAACCTCCAAGAGGAGGCGGCCGGCGCCGAGACGGGCACGGCGGGGCACAAGGACCTCTACGTTCGCTTTGCCGCTGCGATGGGCATTCCGCGCGACGAGCTCGACGCAACGCGGCCGCTCCCGGAGACGGCCGCGCTCTTGCACTGGCGGGAGCTGCTCATCTCGCAGCGGTCGTGGCTGGAGACGTACGCTTGCCAGGGATTGGCGCTCGAGGGCACGGCCAGCGGGCGCATGCGCCGCGTTGTCGCCGGCCTCGTCGACCACTACGGCTTCGAGCGCGACAGCGACGACATCGAGTACTGGACCGTACACATGTCGGTTGACGAGGAGCACATGAAGGTGGGCCCGTACGTGATCGAACACTACGCAGTGAGCGACCTCGAGCAGCAAGCGGTGCGAAGAGCGCTCGAAACGACGCTCGATGTCTTCTGGCTTGTCTACGACGGCATCGTCCGCGCTTTCGTGGACGGCGACCCCATCTACACCGCCTGGCGCGACAGCGCGAAGGCGAGGGCCTAGGCGCGCCATGCGAAAGAACGCCCTGAAAGAGAAGCTCGCCGCTGGCGAGATGGCGCTCGGGATGGCTATCGGGTTCCACTCGCCCGACACAATCGAGATTGTCGGGGCGCTCGGCGTCGACTACGTGACGCTGGACGCCGAGCAGGGGCCGTTCGACGATCTGGCGCTGCTCCACTCGATACGCGCTGCCGAGTCGGCGGGGGTTACGCCGCTCGTACGGCTCCCCAACGATCCCGACCTGATTCTGCGCGTTCTCGACGCGGGCGCCCAGGGCGTCCACGTCCCCGGCGTGAACGACGCCGACGAGGCGGAGGACGCCGTCGCTTCCTCCCGTTTCGCTCCCGACGGCGCCCGGGTGCTTTACGCCGCGTCGAGGTCGGGCGGGTACGGCGTCGGCATCAGCGAGGAGGAGTTCGCCGAGACGTCGAACCGCGAGACGTTGATCACGGTGCAGATCGACGATCCGGACGGCGTCGACAACTTCGCGGAGATTCTCGAGGTTCCCGGCATCGACATCGTGCAGGTGGAACCGCGGGAGATCTGGCGGCTCGGGGGCGCGCCAAGCCTCGCCGAGGCGGAGAAGGTCGCCGACGGCGTCGTGCGCAAGGCCGTCGCGGCTGGCAAGTGGGCGAGCAGCTACGTATGGCTCGACGAGACGTTTGACCAGCAGGTGAAGCGGCTGCGCGCCCTTGGCGTTCAGATGCTCACGGCGCCCGCGCGCGACTTCATCGTTGCCGGAGCGCGCCGGTTCCTCAACGTCCGCGGAAGGCGACCCGCTCGCTGAGCCGCCGGAAGAACCCCTGACAGCTGCGCGGGCGGCCCGCACGGTCCGCTGATTCGAGCGAGGAGCGCTGACATGTCCTACGCCACGCTGGACCCAAAGAAGACAGTCGTCCTCTACTTCGACATGTTGAACCAGTACCACAAGAACGACGAGCCGCTGGTGCAGAACTGCGCGAGGCTTCGGGCCGCCGCGGACGAGGCGGGGATTCCCGTGGCGTTCGCCATGGCGGACCATCGCCCGGACGGCGCGGACGTAACCAAGCTGTACTCCGACACGAACTACGCGATGACGCCCTGGCCGGACCCGGAGAACGACTACATCGGCAAGGGCCGGACGATGGTGGCCGGCGCCTGGGCCATCCAGATACTCGACGCCCTCGCGCCCAAGCCGCAGGACTACGTCATCAAGAAGCACCGGTGGAACGCGTTCTACCAGACCAACCTCGAGCTGAGCCTCCGCACGCGGGGCGTCGACACGGTGGTCCTGTGCGGCGGGGCCACCCATATCGGCATAGCGGCCACTGCGTACGGCGCCCGAGACCTCGATTTCAACCTCGTCATTGTCAGCGACTGTTGCGACGACGGCATGGAAGACAACCAACGGCAGTTCATGACGCGCATCTTCCCGATGATGGCGCGCATCCGCACCGCCGACCAGGCCATCGCGATGATGCAGGCCGGCGCCCGCGAGCAGGGTGGGGCGGGGGGATAGCGGCACGGCATGAGGGTCCGCGCCGATTCGCTGAGCGGCAGCGCAAGGCCCAGCGGTGGCCCAGACCGCGCCTTGACCGGAGAGTACGCCTCGCCTATAGTCCCGCCTGCTTGTGGCGAGGCGAGGCGCAGCGCGCGTTCGTTCGCCTTGGCGCAGGCCGCGACAGCCGGAACAGACCGGCGCGAGACCTCAACCCGGCGCTCGCGGTCCCCTAACATCCGCCGGATGGAGCCGGGGTAGTCTGAGTTCCAGCGAGCGGCTCGTGGAGTCACTGCGCGCCACGGCGCCAACGACATGAGGAGGAGAAAGAATGGCATCGTCTAGCAACCCATTGGCCACCGGAGCCGCGATCGACGCCAGCGACATCGACGTCCCGGCCGAGGGCGGACCCCTCAAGGCCCACCTGGCCCGGCCGAGCGGCGGCGGCGCCGGCCCAGGCATCGTCGTCATCCACGAGAACCGCGGGCTCGTTCCCTACGTGCGCGACGTCGCCGACGGCCTCGCGAGCGAGGGCTACATTGCC
Organism: Dehalococcoidia bacterium; assembly: GCA_965220205.1. Lineage (GTDB taxonomy): Bacteria > Chloroflexota > Dehalococcoidia > Lucifugimonadales > Australimonadaceae. The sequence goes on from OZ244812.1 coordinate 590,836, forward strand.
GTTGCGCCCGACCTGCTGACTCGCGAGGGGGGCACCGCGTCGATCGCGGACGTTCCTCCGGTGTTGTCAGAGATCCCGCGCGAGCGGCACACGGCGGACGCGCTCGCCTGCATCGCCTACCTGCAAGGGCTGGGCGCGACCCGCATCGGCATCATCGGCTTCTGCTTCGGCGGCGGCGTCGTGTGGAGGACCGCAACCGTGAGCCCCGATCTCGCGGCGGCTGTCCCGTTCTACGGCGCGAACCCGCCGCTCGGGGACGTGTCCAACATCAAGGCGGCTGTCCACGCGGCGTACGGCGAGAAGGACGAGCGGATCAACGCGGGCATCGACGACATCAACGCGGCGCTCGCCACCGCGGGCGTCACCGCCGAGCACAAGATCTACGCGAACGCCGGACACGCCTTCCACAATCACACCAATCCTCCCGAGCGCTACAACGCCGAGGCGGCCAAGGAAGCGTGGGCCGACGCGCTAGCCTGGTTCGCCACGCACCTGAAGGCGTAGCTCTCACTGCGCGAATGCTGGGCAGGCGGACGGCGCGAGCCGTGCCGCCTGCTCTGGCGAGGCCTCGATGAAGATCGACATTTTCAACCACATCCTCCCAAAGCCCTATTTCGACAAGATGGTCAGCATGAGCGCGCAGGGCGCGTACATGCAGAAGCGCGTCCGCGAGATACCCATGCTCTACGACCTCGACGCCCGGTTCGAGAAGATCGACCAGTTCGGCGAGGACTACGTGCAGATAGTGTCGCTGAACCTCCCGCCGGTGGAAGCGTTGGCGGGTCCCGAGGACAGCCCCGAGCTCGCGAGGCTCGCCAACGACAGCATGGCGGAGGTCGTCTCGGAGTGCCCGGACCGCATTCCGGGCTTCGTGGCGGCCCTGCCGCTCAACAACATGGACGCGACGCTCGTCGAAGCGGAGCGGGCCGTCGTCGAGCTCGGCGCCAAGGGAGTCCAGATCGGCTCCAACGTCAACGGACGTCCCTTGGACGACCCCGAGTTCTTCCCGCTCTACGCCAAGATGGCAGAGCTGGACATGCCCATCTGGCTTCACCCGACGCGGGCGGCCGACTTTCCCGACTACAAGGCCGAGCAACGCTCGAAGTACGACATGTGGTGGGTGTTCGGCTGGCCGTACGAGACGAGCGTCGCCATGGGCCGGCTGGTCATGTCCGGGGTGTTCGACCGGCACCCCGACATCAAGATCATCGCGCACCACATGGGAGGGATGGTCCCCTACTTCGAGGGGAGGGTGGGGCCTGGTCTCGATCAGCTCGGCAAGCGAAGCAACGACCCCGACGACATGGGCGCGCTGGGCCGGCTCGAGAAGCGCCCTTACGACTATTTTCGGATGTTCTACGCGGATACGGCCGTGTTCGGGTCGATCCCCGCGACCGAATGCGGGCTCGCCTTCTTTGGCTCCGACCGTGTGTTGTTCGCGTCCGACGCCCCCTTCGACCCGGAGCGCGGCAGCGGTTACATCCGCGAGACGATCCGCGTCATCGACAACATCACGGCCTCGATCGAGGACAAGCAGAAGATCTACGAGGGCAACGCGCGGCGGCTGCTCAAGCTCGACGTGTAGCCTCCGCCTCGTCGTTCCGTCTCCTGGCTGCGGCCGGGGGAGAGTTGGAGAGGGGGGCGTAGCGCTGGCGGCGCCACTCCTCCCTTAGGGAACCTCTGAACAACTCACAGTCGGCCGAGTGGTGTTGGTGGGGGGCTCTTCAGCGATTCGCAGCCCTCTGCTGGTGCCGTGAACGGGGCTGTTGGGGGTCTTCTACCGACCCTGCTGGGGCGGATTCCCTGCTCCCAACCCCGATCTGAACCCACTGCGCCTCCGTCATGCCGCCAAGCACCGCTGGGCTCTCATCAGGTTCGCCAGCCCCAGCAGCACCATCAGCCGTTGCGTGTTCTTGGCCAGCCCCCGGTAGCGGACCTTGGCGTAGCCAAAGTGCCGTTTGACGTACAGGAACGGATGCTCCACCTTCGCCCGGACCGACGCCTTGCCCTTCTCCGCCAACGCCTCAGGGCTTCCCGGCTCCAACTGCCGACGTTGGCCCGGTCGCATCGCCACCTGCCACTCCACCTCCAGCCCCCGATGCTCCGCCCGCTTCTGGACTCCCTGATACCCGGCATCGCCCCACACCTGCGACTCGCCGCCGTGCAGCAACCGGTGCGCTTCCGTCACGTCGTTCACATTGGCCGGCGTCGTCGCGACGCTGTGCACCACCCCCGTCTCCGCGTCCACCCCGATGTGCACCTTCATCCCGAAATGCCACCTGTTCCCCTTCTTCACTTGGTGCATCTCCGGGTCTCGCGCACCCGCTCGATTCTTCGTCGACGACGGCGCCTCGATGATGCTCGCGTCCATGATTGTCCCTTCCTGGAGCAGGAGTCCCTGGGACGCCAGATGCCCTTTGATCTCCGCGAACAGTCCCTCCCCCAGTTCGTGCTCCTCCAACAGATGACGGAAGTTCAGGATGGTGGTCTCGTCCGGCAGCGGCTCCGACAGCTTCAAGCCCACGAACCACCGCACCGACTCCACGTCGTACAGCAGGTCCTCCATGCCGGGGTCGCTGAGGTTGTAGAACAGCTGCACGCAGTGAATCCGCAGCATCGCCGACAGGGCATACGGATGGCGTCCCCGGCCCGCCGTGGGGTAGAAGGGACGGATGCGCCCTTCCAGCCGTTCCCAGGGGATCAGCCCGCCCATGCGTTCGAGAAATCGCTCCCTGCGGGTCTTGCGCTTCTTGCTCTCGTAGTCCACGTCTGCAAAGGTCGGTTGGTCCATCATCGCTTCACTCCCTGGCGCCACTGGGTGACTGCCAGGATACTGCCTCAACCTATAGACTTGTTCAGAGATTCCTTAGGTGATCGTGAAAAATGCTGAGGCGGCGGCCGTCTTCGAGCAACACCTCGAAATAGGTGCGCGAGACGGGGGTCCGGCGCCATTCGTCCTCGATGCGCCAGATGTCCTCGACCGACTCGACCGCGCGGGGGACGCCTCGCTCCACCAGTGCGATGGGCCAACCCGCGTCGGCTTCGACGCGCACTGCGATGGGCGCGTCGAGCGCCTCTGCTTCCGCTTCGCCACTCTCCCTCAGGGGATGTACGGCACGAGCGCCCGCTTTCGCTCCCGCAATCTCGACCATGGTTCAACCTCCGCATCTGGATAGCAAGCTGCACGAGGCGCCCTCTCTCCGTGGGGATGGAGTGCGCCGGCAAGGGTCGACGTGAACGTAATAGAACATACGTACTAACACAAGTAACCGGTGTCGCCCTTTCGCTGTACTCCGACCCTGGAACGACTTTGCGCGCCGCGGCGCACTGGCTACCATTTACGCGGTTCCTATCCAGACAACACGCGGGGCGCACGCCCGGAGAGCACTCCCCATGGCCGACCACAAGTTCAAGGACACTGCGATACGCCTCCTGGAGACGGTTGGCGTCACGGTCAACGGCCCGCAGCCGTGGGATATTCAGGTCTACGACGACCGTTTCTACGCGCGGGTATTCGCCGAGGGGAGCCTCGGCTTCGGTGAAGCGTACATGGACGGCTGGTGGGACTCCGGCGATCTCGACGAGACGATGACGCGCATCCTGGGCAGCGACATACAGTCGCACCTCCCCCGCAACCTCAAAACGCTGAAGCTCGGGCTACTGGCGAAGTGGACCAACCGGCAGAACAAGAGACGCGCGTGGATAGTCGGCGACCAGCACTACAACTTGGGCAACGACCTGTTCGCGTCGACGTTCGACTCGCGGCTCACGGGCAGCTGCGGCTACTGGAAGGACATCGACCCTGCGATGGACTCGGCGCTGGCCCTCGACGCGGCGCAGGACGCGAAGCTCGACCTGATCTGCCGCAAGATAGGCCTGCGCGAGGGCCAGTCCGTCTTCGACATCGGCTGTGGTTGGGGCGCCTTCATGGGCTACGCGGCGGAGAAGTACGGCGCCCGCTGCACCGGGGTGACGATTTCGCGTGAGCAGGTAGCCTACATCGCGGAGCGCTACGCGCACCTCCCGATTGAGGCGTGGCTCATGGACTACCGCGACGCGACGGGGACGTACGATTACGTTGTCTCGATGGGCATGTTCGAGCACGTGGGGCGGAAAAACTATCGCGCCTACTTCGAGACTGCCAGCCGACTACTGAACAACGGCGGTTTCTTTCTCCTCCACACCATCGGGTCGAACCACTCCTCGGACGCCATCGACCCTTGGATGGACAAGTACATCTTCGAGAATGGCGACCTGCCGTCCGTCGCCCAGATCGGCGCGGCCATCGAAGGGCTGTTCATGGTCGAGGACTGGCACAACTTCGGGGCCGACTACGACAAGACGCTCGTCGCTTGGTTCCGGAAGTTCGACAGCAACTGGGAAGGGCTGAAGGAGAAGTACGGCGAGCGGTTCTACCGCATGTGGAAGTACTATCTCCTTGCCTGTGCGGGCGGTTTCAGGGCCCGCAACATCCAGCTGTGGCACGTCGTGCTCGCGAAGCGTGGGGCGCCCGGCGGCTACACGACAGTCCGTTAGCTCGGGCGCGGCCCCTCCCGAACGCGGATTTCCGGTTCGGGCCGGGACAGCGGAGAAGAGGGTCGGACGTGGTATCGTCGGCGGTGGCCTCTCGGTCCACTCATGGCACAGACCACGCCGCATACAGCGCAGCGAATATCTCGCGCCTGGCCCTTTCGCCGTGCCTACTACGGTTGGGCGGTCCTGACGGCCGGAGTCTTCTCCGCGTTCGCGGCGGTCCCGACGCAGGGGCCCATCGTCGGTATATTCCTCACGCCTATCCGCGACGACCTCGGCTGGTCGGCGTTGTCGGTCTCCCTGGGGTTCGTGTGCGGCTCGATGGCCGGGGGCATCTTCTCGTGGACCATCGGCGGCTTGCTCGACCGCCGGGGCGCGCGCGGAGTGTCCGCGGCGGCGGGAGTGATCATCGCGTCGTGCATGGTCGGACTCTCCCTCATGACGGAGCCGTGGCAGTTCTGGCTGTTCTTCGGCCTCGCGCGCGGCGTGGCGGCATCCGGGCAGTTGGCCACGATGGTGTCGCTCGCCTCCTGGTTCGTACGTCGGCGCGGCCGGGCGGTCGGCATCCTCGGCGCCGGGCAGCGGCTAGGGCAGACAGTGATGCCGCTGCCGATCTTCGCAATCATGGCTGCCTTCTCGTGGCGGGAGGCCTGGTTGGTCCTCGCCGTCGTGGTCCTCGTGTTGCTGACGGTCCCGAGCCTCACGCTGATTAGACGTCGGCCCGAGGATTTTGGACTCTGGCCCGACGGAGAGAGGCCAGCGCCTGAGCGGACGGCGCTCAAACGGACCGCGGACGCCCCGTCGGCGTTCGCCGCGGGCGTCGAGGAGACGTGGACGCTGCGCGAGGCGAAGCACACCCACGCGCTCTGGCTCCTCATGGCCGCTCAGGGGGGCGTGGTCTTGGGGATCAACGCCACGAACCTGCACATCACCGCACACTTTCAGGACCAAGGGGTTTCCGCGGGTCTTGCCGTGACGGCGACCACCATCTTCGCGGGGACGTCGGCTATCTCGACGTTGCCGTGGGGGTTCGTGATGGAGCACGTGCACACGCGGTACATCGGCCTCTTCGCGACCGCCGCCTTCGCCGTCGCGATGGTCGTTGCGATTCTGGCGCACTCGTTCCCCATGGCGGTCCTCTTCGCGCTGATCTACGGTCTTGCGCTCGGCGCCTGGACGGTGACGAGCCGGATGCTGTTCGCGAACTACTTCGGCCGCAGGTCGTTCGGCTCCATCCGAGGCTTCGCGGCCCCGTTCATGATGCTGGTGAACCCGCTGGGCCCGCTAGCCGCGGGGTTCATTCGGGACTCGCGGGGCGGATACGAACTGGCGTTCATGATATTCGGCGGAGTGTTCGTATTGACGTTCGTGGCGTTTCTCCTAGCCACGCAGCCGCGCCGATAGGAAAGCCCCTTAGCTCAGCCGGTCGACTCCGGGGCAGCTATCGAAGCCACGATCGAAGCTCAGGATGCGGTCGGTCCCAGCCTTGCGCATCACCGCCACATGCAAGGCGTCTCGCGCAGAGAGACCGTCAACCGAGCGTATGAGCGCTTGAGCGGCGCGCACCTCGAACATGCCAAAGGTGAGAATGTCGTCGGCGATGGCGTCGAGACTCTCGAACGCGGCGTCGATGGCGTCTGGCCGGTGGATCGCTGTGTAGCGGTGGAGTATCTCCTGATAGACCTCCACGTCGGTGATCAACTGTTCACCGCCTCGCGCCAACTGCATCAGGACCGAGAGTGCGCGATCTTTGTTGGGATGGGGGGCTCCCACGAGGTACATCGGCACGTTGGAGTCGATGAAGATCACGAGATGCGTTGCCCGGCCTCGATCTCCCGCAGCATCATCTCGATACCGGCTGTCGGAAATTCGTGCCGCGACGCGTCAGCGATAGCGCGCAACTTCGCTTCGACCGTTCCCTCGCGGCCGGCCATGGCCCCGCGCAATGCCTGGCGGACCCACTCCGCAACGGTCATCCGCTGCCTCCGGGCAACCGCCTGAATCTCTGTGTAGTCCTCCTCATTGAGGAGGACTTGAAGGCGTCTTGCCATGGCGATCACAGTATAGGTGACTCATAGGGAATGAGTCAATACGCCTCCAGGGTCTCTCTGCCCGTGCTCGTTTGTGTACTCTCTCAGCCTCCCTTGGAGTCTGCCCCGTCGACAGTGTGGTACGCTCTGCAAAACCCTCTGCAACACGGACGGAAGCAAAGGAAAGGAAACCGACATGGCGCAGATTGTCTTGGGGATCGGCACTTCCCACAGCCCGATGCTCAGCACGGGAGCGGAACTGTGGACTGAGCATGCCAAGCGAGACCACGCCAACACGCAGCTGTGGGCGTGGGACGGCAAGCCGCACACCTACGACGAGATGGTCGAAATGACCGACCCGTCGATCGAGAAAGAGCTCACGATGGACGTGTGGCGGGAGCGGCACGACGCGACCGAAGCCGCCATCGTCAAGGTCGGCGAGATCATCGCGGACGTGAACCCGGACGTGATCGTAGCGGTCGGCGACGACCAGCACGAGCTTTTCCATGAGGACAACATGCCGGCGATGCTCGTCTACTGGGGCGAGACGGTGTGGAACAAGCCGCGGGACAGAGGCCGTATGCCGCCGTCCATCGCGATGGCGGCCTGGGGCAACGAGTTCGACGAGGACCGCGAGTTCCCGGCGCAGGCGGACCTCGGTCTGCACATCATCGAGACGGCGATCCGCGACGAGTTCGACGTTGCGCATTCCCAGGCTTTGCCAGACGCGCGAGGGGAGGGCCACGCGTTCGGGTTTGTGCGCCGCCGCCTGCTGCACGGAAGCCCCATCCCGATGGTGCCGATTCTGCAGAACACGTACTACCCGCCGAATCAGCCGCTGCCGAATCGCTGCTTCAACTTCGGCCAGACCATCCGGAAGGCGATCGAGTCGTGGGAGAGCGACGCACGCGTGTGCGTTCTCGCGTCCGGCGGGCTCACGCACTTCGTCGTCGACGAGAACCTTGACCGTGCGATAATCAGGGCGTTCGGGGAGAAGGACGCCGAGTACCTGCGCACGATTCCCCCAGAACTGCTGAACTCCGGCAACTCGGAGATCCGGAACTGGATCACGGTTGCCGGCATGCTGCAGGACAAGGACATGAAGCTCGTCGATTACGTGCCCTGCTACCGCTCGCCGGCGAGCACGGGCTGCGCGATGGCCTTCGCCTACTGGGACTAGCGCAGGGCGGGATACATCTCAGGCTTGAGCACCTGCCACGGCTGGTCCACGGGAAGGATGCGGTCAATCGCGCGGATGCCGTAGTACTCCCCCTGGGAGCCGAGCGGCGTGCCGCCGTCCTCGACGGTGCGCATGGCCTGGAGCAGCAGCTTGCGGGCCATGATGATCGCGCGGTCGCTCGTTCCCAGCTTCTCGAGGGAACGGTCGGCGATGATGCCCATGGTCTCTTGGAGAGCCCGGTCCTGCGTGTTGATCCCACTGATTCCGGTGAAGGTCTTCGTCCGCTGGATTGAACGGTCCAGCAAGTAGTCGTTCGCCCGCGTACGGCGCGAGCGAAACTGGTTCGCGGGGTCGATGTCGACGGACAGCTCGTTGCCGCTGCCCCGCAGCGCGCGGTCCGATTCGCCGAGCGGCTCGTCGCCCCAAGTGTAGACCCAGTTGAACACCATCGTGTTCTCGTCGTCGATCGGCATCCAACAGTGCCCTGCGCTCTTTGGGATCTGATAGCCGTCGCGGTGGTTCCCCACCTGCTGCGCTCGCAGCTGGTGGAAGGGCAGCACGTAGTGGTAGGTGCGGACGAAGTTCCCCTCTTCGCCGAGCGGACGAGTCGAGCTGTACGTGTACCCGTAGCTGGTCGGCTCGACCTCCAGGATCGGGGCCGTCGACCGCGCTCGCAGCGACTCCATGTCGGAGAGGTTGTTGTTGTGGAGGAACGAGGAGTGCGACGTGTCGATGCCGCCCTCGAGCGCCTGCACCCAGTTGCATTCCTGCCAGACCTTGGTGACGCCGCGATGCGTGTCCGGCGCCGCCGTCCAGTCGAAGTCAGGAGGGGGCGGCTGCAGCTCCTTGGGGCCAAGGTAGGCCCAGATTACATTCCCCCGCTCGACCAACGGGTAGGCGGCCATCTTGACCTTGCTCCTGAAATTGCTGGCCTCTGGCTCGTTGGGCATGTCGACGCACTGGCCCGTCACATCGTACTTCCACCCGTGATAGACGCAGCGCAGGCCGTTCTGTTCGTTGCGCCCAAAGTAGAGGCTCACGCGCCGGTGCGGACAGGCGTTGTCGAGCAAGCCGAGGCGGCCGCTGGTGTCGCGGAAGGCGACAAGGTCCTGGCCAAGCACTCTGACCCGCACCGGGTCGCAGTCGGGCGTTGGCAGCTCCCAGTCCAGGAGAACGGGCAGCCAATAACGGCGCAGCGTCTCACCCATGGGCGTTCCGCGCCCAACCCTCGTGATGGCCTCGTTCTCGACTGCTGAGAGCATTCCACGCCTCCTGGTTCGGAGCTGCGCCGCGGCGCTCTGCCGCCTACTGCGGGGAGCCCCGACGTCGGATGTTTTGCGATAGTGTACTACCAGGCCGCCCGGCGTTCGAATAGCAGGGCCGACGGCGGTCGATCGCCGCCGCTTGTGGCAAACTACCGGCCGTACTATCCCGGGGCGCTCCCGTTCAGGACACTCGTGAAGAGCATCGCCATAGACAGGGCCAAGTCGCTCGTGCAAGAACCGACCAAGGGCCACAACCGGTTCCACCCGGACATCCCGCCCGTCCTCGAGGTGGACGAGGGCGAGGAGATAGTCTTCGAGACGCGCACCAGCATGGACAATCAGTTCACGCCCGCCACGACTGTCGCCGATTTCCCGGCGATGGACACGCTGCGGGTCCATCCGCTCACGGGCCCTGTGTACGTGAAGGGCGCGGAGCCCGGAGACCTGTTGGAAATCGAGTTCCTCGATATCCAGACCGGGCGGTGGGGCTACACCGGCGTGATGCCCGGGCGCGGCTACCTCCACGACATGATGGACGTACCGTTCCTCGCGCACTGGGACCTGAGCGACAATTTCGCGACCTCCGCCCAGGTTCCTGGCGTGCGTATCCCGGCGGCGCCGTTCATGGGCATCTCCGCGGTTGCGCCATCGCACGCGCTCGTTGCCGCGTGGACGATGCGCGAGGCGGAGGCAGCGGCGAGGGGCGGGCGCGCGTATCCACCGGAGCCGCGGAGCGCTGTGCCGGGGACTGGCCCCGCCGCCGTCGACGGGCTTCGCACCGTCCCGCCCCGAGGCAACGGCGGCAACCTTGACGTCAAGCAGGCCACGAAAGGCGCCAAGCTGTTGCTGCCGGTCTTCGTCCAAGGCGCTCTGTACTCGACTGGAGACGGGCACTTTGCACAGGGCGGCGGCGAGGTGTGCATCCACGCGGTGGAGACCGACTGCACCGTCGCCGTGCGGTTCCGACTGCTGAAGGGCGAAGCGTCGCGCAGAGGCATTCTCGGGCCGCGGCTGACGCATGAGGCCTACTCGCCTCCGTTGGGCGGACCGAGGCGGTTCACCGCTGTCGTTGGGTTCTCTCTCTGCGACGACGGCGGGAACGTGGCCGAGGACATCAACTCGGCGTGCCGGCATGCGCTGACGCAAATGATCGATTTGCTCCAAGAGCGAGGCCTAACACGGGAACAGGCCTATGTGATATGTAGTGTGGCGGTTGACTTGGAGATCAGCCAGGTCGTCAACGCGCCCAATGTGACGGTGACGGCTGTGCTGCCCGAGGACATTTTCGAGCGTTGAGGTTCAGTCAGGATGAGACACACCGAACTGCAAATCCGCAGCGCCGACGGCACTGCGTTGTACGCGCAGGAATGGCAGCCCGAACTCCCGCTTCGGGGCGTGGTGTGCACGCTGCACGGGCTGGGTGAGCATGGCGGGCAGTACGAGATGTTCTCTCAAGTCCTTGGCGAGTCGGGGTTCGCCGTCACCGCGCCGGACCATCGTGGCCACGGGCGCTCCGAAGGGAAGCGGGGCCATACGCCTTCGTATCGGATGTTGCTGGATGACGTGGACGCGTTCGTGCGCGACATCGCGGCGCGCCACCCCGGCCTACCCCGGTTCCTGTACGGTCACAGCCTCGGCGGCAACATCGCGCTGAACTATGCGATACGGCGAGCCCCGGGGATTGCGGGCGTCATCGCCACCTGCCCATGGCTGCGACTCGTAAAGGAGCCCGGTCTGTTGAAGAGGCTCGCGGCGAGAATGATCGACCCCATCGCGCCGTGGCTCACCTTCTCGATGTCCTCGACTCCAGACGACCCGGAGGAGAGAGATGAGCGGGGCCCCGATTCCGGCGACGAGGCCGCCGAGGACGCCCTTCGGGCGAAACTGTTCCATAAGCAGGTAAGTCTCCGCATGTATGTGGGCGCGAGCCGCGCGGCCAGCTGGGCGCTGGCGAACGCGAGCAGGCTCGCAATCCCGGCGCTGGTGGTGCATGGGGAGCTCGATCCGGTGACCGATCCGAGGGCGAGCATGGAGTTCGCCGGCCGAGCCGAAGGGAGTTGCGAGATAGACGTGCGTCCTGGCATGCAACACAGCATCCAGGCCGAGGAGTACGGCCCGCAGGTCGCGGCGTGTATCGCAGGGTGGCTATCGAGCCGCACCCCGCGACTCGCTCCACTGCACGCCCCAGAGACGCTGGTGAAGGACAGGGTCAGCGCATGAAGATTGCAGTCGCAGCGCCGAGCGGGCCCCATTCCGAATGGGACGCGCTCGTGGAGGCGGGACACGAGGTCATGTTCGGCCAGCCTGACGCCAGTCGAGGCGGGCGGCTGCCGGATGGAGAGCTTATCGAACTGGCTCGGGAAGCCGACCTGCTGATATCGCTCCACGTGGCGCGACCGGTCATCGAAGCGTTGCCGAAGCTCACGACCATCGTCGGGCCCGCGGTCGGCGTCGAGAAGATCGACATCGACGCGGCGACCGAAGCGAACGTCCTGGTGTGTCACAGCCCTTCGTTCGAGAACGTCACCGGCGTTGCGGAGGCGACGGTCGGCATGATGCTGGCATTGTGCAAGCGGGTGAAGCGCAAGGAGGCGCGCCTGCGCGGCGGCGAATGGGGTCAACGGGTGGACCGCGGTTTCCTGATGTGGGGCAAGACGGTTGGCATCGTTGGTCTTGGCCGGACCGGCAGCGGCGTCGCCAGGCGTCTCGCCGGGTGGGACGTCGACTTGCTGGGCGCGGACCCGTATGTGCCGGACGAGCGGTTCGACGCGCTGGGCGTACGCCGCGTGGACCTGCCCGAGCTGCTGCGCGAGTCGGACTTCGTGAGCGTCAACGTGGTCATCACGCGGGAGACTCGGAAGATGATCGGCGTGGCGCAGTTGCGGCTTATGAAGCCGACCGCTTATCTCGTGAACCAGTCGCGCGGGGAGGCTGTCGACGAAGATGCGGTGTGTCAGGCCATCAAGAACGATTGGATCGCGGGCGCGGCGCTCGATGTGTTCGACCCCGAGCCGCTTCCGCAAGCGAGCCCGTTGCGCGATCTCGATCCTGAGCGGGTGATCCTCACGCCCCACAACGCCGCCTCGACCGAGGCGAGCCGCGTCGGCAACATGAACCTCGCGATTCAGAACGCGCTCCAGGTGCTGTCGGGCGATATCCCGACGCAGTACGTAAAGAACCCGGAGGTGCTACCCACGTGGAGGGGCAGGGGGTCCTGACGGCTTCCGGGCGGTGAAAGGGCGGGCCATGGTAGATCGGGCGTCGAGGTGTGGCATGGTTGCAGGTCTGGCATGGTAGAGAAGAGACTCCTATCGTCCGACCCTCGTTGGGGGGAGTACGGCGCGGAGGAATGGGCGGATGCGGTCGTCGCGTCCATGAAGCTGGGCGGCATCGACCACTTCTTCTTCGTGTCGGGCTCCGAGCTGGCGTTCTATCAGGAAGCGGTCGCCCGGGCAGGCCAGCGCGGGTGGCCTGCGCCTCGGCTGATCACGGTGACCCACGAGGGCGCGGCGCTCAACGCCGCGCTCGGCGCGGCCATGGTCACGGGTCAGCCAGCCGCGACGGCCGCGCACGTCGACGTTGGCACGCTCAACTACGGCGCAGGCATCCATACGGCGTGGCGCGGGGGCTACCCGGTGCTCATCATGGCCGGCGCCGGACCGCGCGCGTATCCGAACTCGATGCCCGGAGCTCGCGCTTCCGGCGTGCAGTGGGTGCAAGAGCCGCGCGAGCAGGGCGACATCGTTCGTCAGTACACGAAGATGGACCATCGTATGGAGCACCAGGACAACCCGGGGCTCATGGTGAGCCGTCTGCTCCAAGTGGCTATGAGCGACCCGAGGGGGCCGGTCTACCTCGTGGTCCCGCAGGAAACCGCGATGTTGCCCATGCCGGGCAAGACCCGATTTCCCACCCGCGACGAACTCGGCCTGGCGCAGCCGGCCTGGCCCAGCCCTTCGGACGCCAAGCGGGTCGCGCAGTGGCTCGTCGGTGCGCGGAACCCGGTGGTCCTGACCGCGCAGTCCGGGCGCGACGCTGACTCGGTCGCCGACTTGGTGCGTCTCGCCGAGCTGCTCGCCGTCCCGGTGATGGACACGAACCGCATCAACAGCCTCAGTTTCCCTACGAGCCACTCCCTATACGGCACGGGGCCCGAGCCAAGGGACGCGGATGTCGTCGTCGTGATCGAGGCGCCTATGCCCTACGCGCCGCCGGACGACAGTCCGAAGCCGGGCGCCAGAGTCGTTTGGGTGGACCCCGACCCAGTGCAGTCGCGACTGAAGACCATGGAATTCCACGCCGACCTGTGGCTGCCGGTGCAGGCGTCGGCGTTTGCCCAAGCCGTATACGAGGCCGCAGCCGGCATGCTGAGCAAGTCGGACATCGATCGGATAGCTGACCGGCGTGCGCGGCTCGATGTACGCAAGAGGGAGATCGAGCAGGCGGAGGAGGCCAAGGCGTTGGCGCTGGCGGCTCGCGCTCCGATTCACCCGCGCTGGGTGGCGCACGAGGTCGGGTCGGTCCTCGAACCGGATGCAATCATGCTGGACGACTCGGTGAGCGCCGCGGCGTTCGTGCGCGCGTACCACCGGCGCGACGAGCCGGGCACGTACTTCAAGAGCGGAGGGAGCGCAGGCGGGTGGGGGACGGGCGCAGCGTTCGGCGCCAAGATGTCGCGCCCGGACCAAGACGTCGTGCTCGTGAGCGGCGACGGTTACTTCATGTTTGGGAGTCCGCTGGCGCCGCTATGGGCGGCGTCGCACTACAAGGCGCCGTTCCTCTCCGTGGTGTTCGTGAATCGTTCCTACAGCACAGGGACCTCAGGGCTGGAGCGCCAGTACCCGGAGGGCGCGGCGGTGAGCGCGGGGAACTTCGAGGGTGGCGTGTTCGACCCGCCGCCGAACTTTGCGAAGCTCGCCGAGGCGGCGAACTGCTACGGCGAGTCAGTCAGCGAGTCGCAGCAGGTGGGCCCCGCGTTGCGGCGCGGCATGGAGCAGGTGCGCAACGGCGTCCCGGCAGTCGTCGCGGTCACACTGCCGACGATCCCGGAGGAGATGACGCGCCAAGGATAGCTGGGGGCCGATGGCGCCGGCGCCATGACTGGGGCGGGCCGATCTGCGAAAGAGGCCCGGGACGCCGCCGCGCTCCCGGGCCTCTTCGTACGAACGATTCGGCCCTAGCCCATCTGGGCCATGTTCTTGCCGATGATGTTCAGCGTCGTGCCGCATGTGGTGCACGATCCCTTGATGATGGGACGGCCGTTCTTGGTCGTCTCGTCTCGAGGGTCCTTCATCTCACGCTTGGTCCGACACTTCACGCAATATGCATCCACGAGCTTCCTCCTCGTCATTGTGCCGTCATTTGTTAGGCCAGGCCACAAGCCTGTCGCATCGTCACCCGCCAGAGGCGGGAGCACAAGGGGTATAGAGCGCGATTTCAGCCAATCTGCGAGCGCTCCGCTCGTGGACGACGCTTGGGCAGTGGGCCAAAAGCGCCGCTGCGTATGCTGTGCGGCGCGGCCAGGCAGGAGCGTCAAGCGCCTGATACACTCCGTCCGGCCGAGGCTGCCGTGGGCGCCGAGTGCCCGATTGACGCCGGAGCCTACGGGAGGCCTGATCTAACGGAGGAAGAACGATGCTGTACGAGCTGCGGACCTACACGTTGAAGCCCGGCGCTGTCCCGGAGTACGAGGGGCACTTCGCGGAAGCGTTGCCGGTCCGGCTGAAGTACTCGCCGCTGGTGGCGTTCTGGCACGTGGAGATCGGCCCGCTGAACCAGGTGCTGCACCTGTGGCGGTACGATTCGCTCCAGGAGCGCGCCGACGTGCGAGCGGCGGCCGCCAAGGACCCGAGCGGCCTGTGGCCTCCCAAGGGCCTCGACCTGATCGTGTCCATGGAGAACGACATCCTGCTTCCCGGCTCTGCGAACGACCCGTTGGACGGCCCGAGGGAGTGGGGGAGCCTCTACGAGCTGCGGATGTACACGTATCCCTCCGGCGCGCTGCGCAGGGTGATGGACGCCTTCTGCGCCAAGGTTCCCCAGCGCGCGGAGATGTCCCCGCTGGGCGGCTTCTTCATGAGCGATTTGGGTCAGCTCAACCGGTTCTACCAGCTGTGGCCCTACAAGGACTGGGCTCACCGCGATGAGATGCGCAAGCTGTACGCGGGCACGGACATCTGGCCGCCTCACACGGACGACCGTCCAGTGCGCCAACTGGTGCGGCACCTGGCGCCTGCGGCATTCTCGCCGTTGCACTAGCCGTTGACCGGCCACCCCGCGTTTGATACGGTCGCGCCGCGCCCACCCTTGGGCCTGTTGCGGTCCCAGGGCCGCGGAGGAGGAGCGAGATGACAACCGAGCATGCGATGCAGCAAGAGGCGGAGTACATCAAGCGGCTCCAGGAGGTTGACAGCTTCCCGCTCTGGGTGAGCCACCGGGACCCGAGCACGCGCAGACCGGTCAAGGCCTCCCCCCACGTATGGCGCTGGGACGCGATGCGCGAGCTCGCCTACGAGGCTGGCCGGCTGGAGAGCATTCAGGGTCAAGGCTACCGGCGGGCGCTGCTGATGCAGAACCCCGGCCTGAAGGCCGCAGGCGGCGGGGGGGCGTCGTCGACCAAGACGATGTCGTCGGCCATCCAGATCGTCTGGCCTGGCGAAGTGGCCGAGGCGCACCGGCACACCGCCGCCGCCATCCGGTTCGTTATCGAAGGCAGCGGCGCGTTCACCGTCCAGGACGGCGAGCGCTTCATGATGGAGGCGGGCGATCTGACGCTGACGCCAAGCTGGGTATGGCACGACCACAACAACCCCGGCGACAAGCCCGTGATCTGGCTCGACTGCCTCGATGCGCCGATGGTCGGCTTCTTCGACGCGATGTTCCAGGAGCCGTTCCCCGAGGACGTGCAGCCCGTGACCAAGCCAACCGGCTTCACGAACGCCAGCATCGGGAACGGCCTGATGCGGACAGTGGGCGCTGACAACAACGGCCAGGCGCTTCCCATCAACTACAAGTGGGCCGACGCCTACGCCGCGCTCCAGGGCATCGAGGCCGCATCGCCCTTTGACGGCGTGATCATGGAGTACGCCAACCCGGTGACGGCAGGACACACCATGCCGACGCTCACCCTCAAGCTCCAGCGCCTGTGGGCCGGTCAGCACACCAACGCCCACCGCCACACCAGCACGGCGATCTACAACGTGGCGAAGGGCAAGGGTTACACGATCGTGGATGGCAACCGCCTGGACTGGTCGTTTGGCGACACGTTCGTCGTGCCGGCGTGGTCGGCCCACGAGCACGTCAACGAGTCCGGCACCGACGACGCCGTGCTGTTCAGCATGAGCGACCTCCCGCTGATCGAGGCGATGCGTCTGTACCGAGAAGAGGAAGTCGACCGCCAGGAGGTCGTCGGCGCCATCGGCTAGACAACTCCAGGAGGCGTGCTATGACGAGCACACAGCAGGGCGGCGCCGGCGGGTCCGCGCCCGCCAAGACGCTCCGCATGGGCATCATCGGCATCGGGGTCGGCGCGACCCAGATCATGCCGAACATCGATGCGATGGACAACATGGAGATTGTCGCCGGCGCCGACATTAACCCGCGCGTTCGCGAGGTGTTCGGGTCGCGATACCCGGACGCTAAGGTATACGACAGCGCGGAGGGTCTGTGCGCCGACCCGGACGTTGACGCCGTCTGGGTCGCGACGCCGAACAACTTCCACAGTCCTCACGTCGTGCTCGTCGCCAACGCGGGCAAGCACGTGGTCTCCGAAAAGCCGATGGCCCTCAACATGAGGGAAGCGGAGGCCATGGTCGAGGCGGCCGCCCGCAACGGCGTCAAGCTGCTCTGCGGGCATACGCTCGGCTTCAGCCCTCCGGTCATGGCGATGCGGCGGATAATCCGCTCCGGGGAGCTTGGTCCGCTGAAGGCGCTCAACAACTGGGCCTACACGGACTGGATGCTGCAGGCGCGCCAGCCGGAGGAGCTCGACGAGTCCGTCGGCGGCGGGGTGCTCTATCGCCAGGGGCCGCACCAGCTGGACAGCATCCGCCTGCTGGGCGGCGGGTTGGTCCGCACGGTGCGAGGCTTCACGGGCAAATGGTGGCCTGAACGGTTCGCGGTCGGCTACTACTCGGCGTTCATGCAGTTCGAGGACGGGACGACGGCGACCGTGGTCAACAACGGCTACGGCTACGCTATGACTGCGGAGCTCGTGCCGTGGGGCGACGACCGCGGCCTGCTCGAGGGCTACACGGGCGAGCAGCGCATCCAGGTGCGCCGCGATATCCGGGAGGGAAACCGCAACGAGTTCGCCGCCAAGGACGCGCTGCGGATCGGCTCCGACCACGAGCGCCGTGTCTGGCGCGAGCGGCCCACGGAGCGCCAGCCCTGGCGCCCAACGAACTTGGGGATTCTCATCGCCAGCTGCGAGCGCGGCGACATCCGCCAGTCGAAGTTCGGGCTGTACGTGTACAAGGACGGCGGCGTCGAGGACCGCGACCTCGGCGGCGACGGCCAGTACCGGGCGGGACGCGAGGACCTCCAGGAGCTCTACGACGCGGTGATCCACGACGCTCCCGTCTACCACGACGGGGCGTGGGGGATGGCGACGATGGAGATCATCGCCGCGATTATGGAATCGTCAGCGACGGGGCGTGACGTCACCCTCACGCACCAGGTCGCGATGTCCCCCGACTACGACCCGTAGGACGGCGGGGCCGGCCCCGCTGTCACTTCATGCTGGCCTCGACCTCAGGAGCAGCGAGGGGCTTCGCCGCGAAGGGGCCGCCGGTGTCTGTGTAGCCCGGGTAGTACGTGTGCTCGGTGGCGAGCAGTATGCCGTCGTTCTTGGCCGGGTCCCGGTGCACGTTGATGGGCTCGCCGCCGTCCTCGACGATGTGGATCTGCTCGTCGATGAGCTTGCGGAACATGATAAGGCCGACATCGGTGACGCCGAGGTGCTCGGTGGTGCGGTCGCAGACGGCCCCCTGCATGACCCACGCCGCCTCGTCCTGAGCGGGTACGATCGTGCTGTTGAGCCGTCCGTGCTCGTCGTAGAGCGGTCGTTCCTGGTAGGGGACGAACTCTTGCGCGGGCGCCTCATCGCCGATTGCGGGCACGCGGGCCGTGTACAGCAGGTGCAGCGTGTGCGTGTCATCGACCGGGACGCGGTACTGGAACGAGTGCCAGCGGTCCTGCGCAACTCGCAAGACATTGGGGAACAGGATGGGATGGCCGATCCGCCACCATTCGTCCTCCTCGGTCTCGCCCACCATCAGCCGGCGCTTGACGATGCCGTACTCGAACCGGTCGAACCCGACCTTGATGTGCTCGCGGCCGCGGCTCATCGCAGTCTCCTTCCAGGCCTCGCGATCCGCCGCCCCCAGCTTTCGGTTGACTTGCCACGAACCCCAGTAGTTGTGGAGCCATTGGAAGTGAACGGGGTCTAGGGAGTTGTCCATGCACTGCATCCAGTTGCAGGGCAGCATCACCGCGTTGACGTCCCGGGTGACGTTGTCCCACACGAGGATGTCCCAGCGAGGCAGGAGGGGGGCCGGCGCCGGGCCCATGTAGACGAAGACGAGCCCGCCCAACTCCTCGACCGGGTACGCCTTCAAGCGCACCTTCTCGTGGAACCGGCTCCCCGGCGGTTCGGAGGGCTGGTCGAGGCAGGCGCCGGTCTCGTCGTAGACCCATCCGTGGTAGGCGCAGCGGATGCCGTTCTCCTCGGGGACGCCGTACGAGAGGTTCGCCTTCCGGTGGGCGCAGGAGGGTTCGATGCACCCGAGCTTGCCGCGGGTGGTGCGGAACAGGACGAGGTCTTCGCCCAGGAGACGAATCTCCTTGGTCGGGTTGTCTTCGTTCAGCTCGACGCTGGCGGCGATGGGGTGCCAGTAGCGCCGCATGACCTCGCCCATTGGCGTTCCCGCCCCGACCTGAGTGAACCGCTCATTCTGCTCCGCGGACAGCATATGGGCCTCCCGTTCAACTGATCGCCGCTTCCGATCGCCCGGTCCGGACAGGGCGCTTGCGCAATCATACCAAGGGAGCGCTGGCGCTGCTCGCCTCGGGCGACGCCGACGTTTGGTGCCGCCCCGCTCCTAGATTTGGCCCGTGGGAGCCATTTTGCGCCATTCTGGGCCATTCCGCCCTGGGATGGGGGCCGGACGCCGGTGGGCGGGGCTGGCGCCGGAGTTGGGCTGTCAGGGATAGTGTAGGAGGCAATGAGACGACTGCGGAATAGGCGGATGTCATGACTGGACGTTTGGCTGGGAAGGTCGCGATCGTGACGGGAGCGGGGTCGAGCAGCGAGGGGGTTGGCAACGGCAAGGCGACCGCCATCCTGTTCGCTCGGGAGGGCGCGAGCGTGCTGCTCGTGGACGTGGTCGCCGAACGGGCACAGGAGACCGAGATCATGATACGAGAGGAGGGCGGAGAAGCGTCCGTCTTCCGTGCCGACGTCACGTCGGCGGCGGACTGCGAGGCGATGGTGAACGCGGCCGTGGACCGCTACGGGCGTCTCGATGTCCTCGACAACAACGTGGGAATCTCGGTGCGCGCGGACGTCACGGAGGTGACCGAGGAGCAGTGGGACCGCATCATGGCAGTGAACGTGAAGAGCATCATGCTCGCCTCCAAGTACGCGGTCCCCCAGATGACACGAACGGGCGGCGGGGCCATCATCAACATCTCGTCGATAGCCGGCCTTCGGGCCAACCGGTCTACGCCGTACACGACGAGCAAGGCCGCCGTGATCGGCATCACGCAGTCGATGGCGGGCGACCACGGCAGGGACGGCATCCGTGTCAACTGCATCGCGCCGGGGCTGGTGTACGGCCCGATGGTCGCGCCGCGGATGGACGCGGGGCTGCGCGAGCGGAGGCGCGAGGCCTCCCCGCTCGGCGTCGAGGGCAACGGTTGGGACGTGGCCTGGGCGGCGGTGTTCCTGGCGAGCGACGAGGCGCGCTGGATCACGGGCGTTGTGCTCCCCGTGGACGCGGGCCTGCTCGTCACGACGCCAGTGACCTACGACAACCTGGCGCAGCAGCAATACTAGTTGTAGCTCCCACAGAGGTTGTTGGCCATTTGGGCATCCCCTCGCTCGTGCTGGCCGGCGCATGGGCGGGGGCATGGATTCCCGTGTCGGGGCACGAGAATGACGGAGGGTCCTAGCAGGCTTGGCGCCGCGCCGCTTAGCCCTGCTTTTGGACTCCCCAGCGGTCCCAGTGGGTGACTTCGTTTGCGGACTTGCGGGTCGTTGGCCCGTAGCCCTTGCCGTCCTGCGGCCAGCCCAACGGGATCATGGCGGCCGTCGCCCAGCCGTCGGGGATGCCGACCCACTCGCGCATCTCCGCCTCGTAGCCGCGCCGGACCCTCGTGGTCATGACGCTGCCGAGGCCGAGTGCTCGCGCCGCGAGCAGCATGTTCTGGACGGCCGGGTAGATAGACGCGCCGGTGCTGATGTCGTCGCCGGCGCTGCGCGTGCATGCGAGTACCCACACCGGGACGTCCGCCGCGTGCTCGCCGAGGTACTCGGCGGAGGAGGCGGCGTTGCGCTGCGACCATGTCGTAGCGGCGCCGTGGTCGGGCCGCCCGACGCCCGCGTACAACGCGGCCATCTTGCGCCTGACCTCCGGGTCCTTGATGACGATGAAGGCCCAGCCCTGATTGTTCCCGCCGTTCGGCGCTTTGGTGCCTGCTTCGATGATCCGCTCGATCAGCTCATCGGGCACCGGGTCCGTCTTCAGGTGGCGGATGGCGCGCTGGGAGTAGATGGCTTCGAACAACCCAATCTCGTCGGACATGGAGACTCCTCTCTCGGCCGGTCTAGCGGCGCGATTCTACGCCTTCCGCTCGCCGCCGGTTGAGTCGGGGGCAACGCGATTGCGTGGGCCGAGGCCGGAGTGTAGAGTCGGCGGGTGGCCGGGATGACCATTCTGGTCCCGCAGCGAAGTGTCAGCCGCTCCAAGTGGAAGGAGTCGTCGCATGGCCCAACTCGTCGGCTGCGTTGCCATGTCCCACGCGCCGCAGGTGATGATCGATCCCGATAACTGGGACAAGATCAACGTGCCCCGGAACCACGGCCCCCTGGCCCCCGAGCTGCTGAACATGGACCTGGCGACCAAGTGGGAGCGGTGGCAGAAGTGCATGGACGCTGTGCAGCAGATGCGGGAGGCGATCGAGGCGGCCGCGCCGGATACCCTAATCATCGTGGGCGACGACCAGAACGAGAACCTGCGCCCCGACGCGATGCCCGCGTTCACGGTCTTCATCGGCGAGGAGGCCGACGCTAGCTGGTCGCTCAAGTACCTGGGGCAGACGCCCGACCGGAACCGTCCGCGCTATCGCGTGGACCGGGAGCTGGGCGAGTGGGTTGTCGACGGACTGATGAGCATGTCGTTCGATCCTGCGTACGCGCGGGAAACGCGCTACGAGGCGGGCCTGGGACACGCTTTCGCCCGCGTCCTGAAGCACCTGACTCCGGCCGCCGACTACGCGGTCCTGCCCATCATGGTGAACACGTTCTACAAGCCGAGCCCCTCGACGAAGCGGTGCGTGGCGTTCGGGCGCGCGCTGGCGGCGGCGATCGAGAGCTTCCCGGGCGACCGGCGCGTCATGATCGTCGGCTCGGGCGGGCTCAGCCACACGGACATCGACTTGGACCTCGACTGCGATTTCGTCCACGCACTCGAGACGAACGCGATCGAGTTCATGGAGCAGATACCCGAGGCGAAACTCAGTCGCGGGACTTCCGAGATCAAGTGCTGGATCGTCACTGCCGCGGCGGCTGACCGCCCCGTGAGCATGGTCGAGTACCAGCCGATCCCGCGCGCGGACTGGGGAGCAGGCGTCGGCATGGGCTTCGCCATCTGGCGGGGCTAAGGCGCGTAGGCGGGGGCGGAACGCTCCTTCCGATGCAGGGATGGCGCGGAGGCACTCCGATGGCAACCACGAAGACACGGCTCGTTCAGGACTATTGGCATCCAGCGCCCCTGTATGAGCGCTGGCTCGATACGCTCGATATCCCGGTCCACCGGGAGTACTTTGTCGACGACCTGCGGACCTTGCCGCTCGGACCCTGGGAGGAGCGGGAGTGCAACGCGGCGATCGTTGTGCTGGCCGGGCAGGAGGGCGTGACCGAAGCGCGGATCACCGAGATTCCGCCGGGATCGACCATGCCTGCTCTCAAGTTCTCGCTCGACGAGATTGTGTATGTCCTGGAAGGGAAGGGGATGTGCACCGTATGGGCAGGCGAGGGTCGGCCGAAGCGGAGCTTTGAGTGGCAGAAGCACAGCCTGTTCATGCTCCCGCGCAGCCACTTCCATCAGCTGAGCAACATGCAGGGCGGCCAGCCCACGCGACTCCTCCACTTCAACTCGCTCCCCGTCGCCATGGCGGTGATCCCGAATGTCGATTACTTCTTCGACAATCCGCATGTCGAGCCGGAGCGGGACATGCTCGATCCTGAGCTTGGCGACGTCTACTCGCAGGCGCAGTTTGTCGAGCGGGACGGGAAGGTGGGCGGCTTCTGGATGAGCAACTTCTTCCCCGACCTGAAGGCGTGGGACAAGATGCACCCGATGCAGGGAAGGGGCGGGGGCAGCGCCAGCGGCACCCTGACCTTTCCCAACACGGCGACGCGGATCGGGCTGCCAACGATGCCCGTGGGCGTGTACAAGAAGGCCCACCGTCACGGGCCCGGCATCGTCATCGTGATTCCCGGCGGGGAGGGCATGTCGGTGATGTGGCCGGACGGCGGGGAAAAGCTGTTCTGCAACTGGCACGAGGGGAGCGTGTTCGTGCCGCCGGACCAATGGTGGCATCAGCACTTCAACGTAGGCGCGACGCCCGCGCGCTACATCACGATGCACCCGCCGCGCCATCCTCTGTTCGGCTCCTCCTTCGGCTACGACAACCGGGGCGCTGTCAGGAAGCGCGACCCGGAGAGCCGGGCGTCACGGAGCGAGACGCAGATTGAGTACACGGAGGAGGACCCAGAGGTCCGACGGAGGTTCGAGGCGGAGCTTGCCAAGCGCGGCGTGCAGAGCCGCATGCCGGACGAGGTCTACGCGAACTCGAACTACCAATGGGAGTACCCCGAGGAAGAGGAAGGGGCCGAGCGGTACAAGCTCGCCTAGGAGGTCCCGTGCGCTACCGCCCTCTAGGGAGAACCGGACTCGATATATCGGAGATCGGCTTCGGCTGCGGCAACACGGCCGGGCTCATGACTCAGGGGAGCGTCGAGGATGAACGCGCCGCGGTCCAGCGCGCGGTCGATCTTGGCGTCAACTACTTCGACACGGCTCCCAACTACGGAGCGCGGGTCGGCGGGACGGGAGTTTCCGAGCGTCACTTGGGACAGGTCCTCAGGGACCTGTCCATTGACCCCATCGTGGGCTCCAAGGTGGAATTCAGCCCCGAGGACTTGTCCGATGTCTCCGGGACGATCCTGCGCTCGGTGGAAGAGAGCCTTGCCCGCCTTGGCCGCGACGCGCTCGATATCCTGTATCTCCACAATAGGTTCGCCTATGAGCGCTCGCTCCGGGAGGGGTCGATCGGCAGTCAGCTGAGCGTTGAGGACGTCCTCGGGCCGGACGGCGTCGCCGAGACTTTCGAACGCCTGCGCGACCGAGGCAGCGTCCGGTTCCTGGCCTTCTGCAGCACGGGCGGGGACCCGCTGGCGGTCCAGGAGGTCGTTGCGAGCGGCCGCTTCGATGTCGTACAGCTCATCTACAACATTCTCGACCCCACCGAGGGCGGCGCGCCTCCGCGAGGGTACCGCGGCCCCGACCACGGCGACACGATCAGGCACGCGGCCGCCCAGGGGATGGGCGTCGTGGTCATCCGCGTCTTGTCAGGCGGCGCTCTGTCGGGGAACCCGGAGCGTCATCCACTCAACGAAGGCTCGAGGGCTGGATCGGCGGACTACGCGGCGCAGGTGGCTCAGGCCCAGTCGCTCCGTTTCCTCACGCCGGACGGCCAGCAGACGTTGGCGCAGGCGGCTGTGCGCTTCGCTCTCGCCAACCCAGGAGTGTCCACGACCCTCGTCGGGTTCAGCGCAGTCGAGCAGGTTGAAGAAGCGGCGCGCGCCTCCGAGGTCGGAGGTCTTCCGCCGCAGGACCTAGCGAAGATCGAGGCTTGGTACGCAACCCAGGGCGACTGAGCAAGCCGGGTCGAGCGCGCTCGACCCGGCGGCGGAGGTTCGCCAGACCGCAAAGCGGCGGTTAGGGCAGGGGGACGTATGCTGACGCAGGAAGACAACGAACGACTGACACGGGTGGGACCGGGGACGCCGATGGGGAAGCTGCTGCGGTGGTACTGGCACCCGATCGCGGCAGACGCCATGTTGCACGAGAACCCGGTGCGGAAGGTGCGAATCCTCAGCGAGGACCTCGTCCTCTATCGGGACAGGTCGGGCAACCTCGGCTTGGTGCACGACCGCTGCGCGCACCGGTCCACAGGTCTGCAGTTCGGCATCCCGGACGTCGATGGGCTGCGGTGTGCGTACCACGGCTGGAAGTACGACGCGACCGGGCAGTGCATCGACACGCCGCTGGAGCCGCCCGGGAGCACCTTCAAGGAGAGGATCAGGATCAAGAGCTATCCGGTCCAAGAGATGGGAGGCCTGATCTGGGCGTACCTCGGAGAGACGCCCGCGCCGCTGCTGCCGCAGTGGGATATCTTCGTGCGGCCGAACACGTTCCGGCACATCGCCGGCACGATGCTCCCTTGCAACTGGCTCCAGTGCCTCGAGAACGGCGGCGACCCCAACCACGGCACATACCTGCACGGCCACTTCTTCCGGTACGTCCTCGAGCGCGACCGCGAGCTTGGGAGGCCGGTCAATCAAGAGGCCCTTGATTTTCTGGAGAACGAGTGGCACATGGTGGCTCCGGCGCCTGACTGGGACGGCACTATCACCGACGAGATGCGTCACGAGTACCGGGAGATTCGGACCGAGCAGTACGAGCACGGCCAGCGGAAGTTCATGCACCACCTCCGTCCGGTGAAGGGCGGCGTGGAGAAGGTGTGGAGCGAGCACACGGTCGTTGTGTTCCCGTACATGCGGCGCGGGCAGATCGGCGTGCCCATCGACGATACCCACACCTGGCACATCGTGTACTTGACGTACACGCCCGATCCGAGCATCGAGACGCCGCAACAGGATGTCATCCCCTACTTCGAGCCGCCGTGGCGGCACGAGAACGGGGAGCCGAACTTCAGTTACATCACCGCGCAGGACGAGCTGGGCTGGTGGTCGCAAGGAGAGATTACCGACCGGACACAGGAGCACCTCGGGTACAGCGACACCGGGATCATCAGCATGCGGAACCTCTTCAAGGAGCAACTCCAGATCGTCGAGGACGGCGGCGAGCCGATGAACGTGTTCTGGGACCCGGAGAAGAACCACGAGATGCCGATGATTCCGGGCGGCCAGGAGCGTCGCGGCGAGGGCGGACAGCCACGCTTCACCTTTGACACTCAGCATCACAGCCCGGTGTTCGACCAGTTCTTGGAGCTCTATCAGCGCGACCGAGCGCTGAAGGCCTCGCGCCGGCAGGGCCCGCCGCCGCGAGAGTTGGTCAAGCGCATCGTCGTCGTCCCTGCTCCGTGACGCGCGTTCCGGAGGAGGCTGCGCGGCGCGGGGACGGCGCCTTGTCGAGAGGGTCGTCGCGCCGTCGGTCCGCCGCTGTCGGTTGACTGGAATAGGCAGGGCTTGTATCTTACGGCGCGCGCCGGGGCCGCCATGATTGCGCGGGGCCAGGCGTCCCTAGCGCACATCCGACAGGGTAATCGGCGTGACCCGAGAAGGAGGCCACGGACATGGTTCGACGGAGCACAACTGGCGTCAGTGGCCTAGTATCAGGGCGATTTGCATTACTCGTCGGCGCGATGCTTGCGGTCGCCGTGCTGTTCGCGGCATGTGGCCCCGACCCGACGGCGACGCCGCGTCCGACTGCGACTCCGACGACGGCGCCCGAGCCTACCGCAATGGTCGACGACTCGATGACCGACGCCATGCCGTCGCCTACCGAGCCGGACACCGGCGGCGCCCCCGCGCCGACTCCCACTCCGGTTCCCACGCCGACGGCGACTCCCGATCCGGTGATTCGGGGCGGCGTCGTCTCGTTCAGCCGCGAGATCCCCTCGCACTTGGACACTACCGACGGCCGATGCGGCCGGTCGGTCAACCAGGGCTTCCACTCGATGGTCCACGACAGCCTGATCGGTCACCCCTCGGGCCCCGGATCGGTGACGTCGAGCAGCGAGATTGTCGGCTACCTGGCCGAGGAGTGGGAAACGATCAACCCGAGGACCTACCGCTTCACGCTGCGGGAGAACGCGCGTTTCGCCGACTTGCCCCCGGTCAATGGGCGCAGGGTGACCTCGGAGGACGTCAAGTTCAGCCTGCTGCGGTACGCCGCCGCCCCTGAGTGCGCTCCTGAGACCCAGTCGATCGCCTCGATCGACACGCCCGACGACCGGACGGTGATCGTCAACCTGAGCGAGGAATTCGCCCCGTGGTTGGACGCGCACGCGGAAAGCCAGGCGTGGATTCTTCCCCAGGAAGCCGGCACGCCGGACCCCGAGGCGCCTGGCGGCGTCTACTTCCGAGAGGTTGAGAACGTCATCGGCGCCGGTCCGTTTGTCCTCGACGCGTTCGACGAGACCGGGGAGGCGATGAGGCTCGTCAAGAACGACAACTACTGGAACGCCGACCTGATCTACATCGATGCAATCGAGACGGACAACATCCCGGACTACTCGACGGAGTTCGGCAAGCTGATGAACGGCGAGCTGTCGTGGCTGGGCTCGGTCGACATAGCAACGTTGCCGTTGGCGCGGAACAACCCCAACCTGAACATCTATGAGACGACGCGTTCCGGCAGCACCACGTGGTACATCGCGGTGTCGAAGCCGCCGTTCAACGACGTGAACGTGCGCCGCGCGATGGCGTTGGCGTACGACCAGACCGAGTTCATCGAGGTGAACGGCGGCGGGGTCCGCCGGTGCGGTCTGGTCGGGCTGACGGGGCCGAGCTCGAGCATCTGCGACGAAATCTCGGCCGAGTCGAGGCGATGGTGGCTGGACGAGGCTGACGACGTCGAACTGGCCAAGCAGCTGCTGGCTGACGCGGGATACCCGAACGGTTTCCAGATGACGATCAACATGTCGAGCAGCGAGTCGCTGTACCGCCGGTACAAGCCCGACCTATTCGCCGCTCAGATGGCGCGGGTGGGCATCGAAGTGACCGATATCGAGAGGATCGATCGGGCCACCCACCGCCGCGTCTACATGGCCAGCGGGGACTGGACGGGCGTCGGCGTCACCACGGGCGACCCCAACACGGTGTG
The DNA here is from genome assembly GCA_965220205.1 of Dehalococcoidia bacterium. Classification (GTDB taxonomy): domain Bacteria; phylum Chloroflexota; class Dehalococcoidia; order Lucifugimonadales; family Australimonadaceae. The sequence goes on from OZ244812.1 coordinate 618,200, forward strand.
GCGCCGGATCAACACGTTGACGCTCGGTGATTATCTCAACTTCAACGACCACATCAACGATCCCTACATCATCGAGCGGGTGGACGAATACAAGCGGACTATCGACAAGGCCCGGCGAGACCAACTGGTGCGCGAGATCGGCGAGCAGGCGGCCTCCCAGGTCTACGCTCTGCACCTGCCGACCGAGCCGCAGTTCTCCGCCTGGCCGACTTCGGTGCAGAACCTGAGCCCGATGACCTCCCGCGACGATAGCGGTCGGCAGTGGGCGGGAGTGTGGTTGGAGCCGTAGGGGCACAGCGTTAGCAAGCGCACAGCGGCGGCTTCACATGCATAGAGGCCGCCGCTCGCGCCATCCGGGGCCCGGGGCCGAGTCGCATAGTCTCGGCGGGCCTCGTGGGGATTGTGGCCGTACGTAGCGCCCGGCCGCGGGTTGCGGGAGAGCATGCGCACCTACGCACTCAGACGGCTCGCTCTGATGGTCCCGTCGGTCTTCATCGTGGCCACGGTGTCCTTCATCCTGCTGCGGATCATCCCAGGGGACTCGATCGACGCCTACATCGAGGAGTTGGCCGAGCAGGGCGCGCTGCTGGTCGATCCGGACGCCCTCCGGGCCAAGCTCGGCTTGGACCGTCCTTTGCATCTCCAGTACCTCGACTGGTGGCAGGGCGTCTTCGTCGGCGACTTTGGCACGTCGATCCAGAACAACAAGCCCGTGCTCGATCAGATCCTCCGCCGCCTCCCCGCGACGATTGAGCTCGCCTTGCTCACGCTGACGCTTTCGACTGTATGGGCGGTCGTGGTCGGCGTGCTTGCGGCGATGTACCCGGACTCGCCGGTCGACTACCTAGGCAGGGGCATGGCGATTCTCAGCTCAGCGATGCCCAGCGTGTGGGTCGCCACGATGGTGGTCATCCTGCCGGCTATCTACTTCGGCTGGACGCCGGACATCGAGTTCGTCGCGTTCACCGACGACCCGCTGCGGAACCTGAAGCAGTTCGCTATTCCGGCGCTCATCGGCGGAGCGTTTGGGTCGGCGTCGGTCATGCGCATGACGCGGGCCATGGTGCTCGAGGTCAAGCGAGAGGACTACATGACGACGGCCCGCTCGAAGGGGCTGCGCGAGTCCGTCGTCATCACGCGCCACGGGTTGAAGAACGCGATGATTCCGGTGCTGACGGTGATCGGCCTGCGGCTCCCCAGCATCATCGACGGCAGCGTCCTGATGGAGGCGGTCTTCGGCCTGCCTGGAATGGGACGCTACGCCGTCGAGGCGATCCGGTTCCAGGACTTCCCCGCGGTGCAGGGGGTCGTGTTCGTCTTCGCGTTGTTCACGCTGGTGGTGAACCTCATCATCGACCTGCTCTATGGGAGCCTGGACCCGAGGATTCGGTACTCGTGACGCACAGGGCTCAGACGAGCCCATGCACGGAGCGCTGCGGTAGGGACGGCAGAGGAGAATCGACGAGCGATGGCCGAAGTCGTAGCGGGCGAGGGCTCAGGAGGGAGCGCCGAGGTCAAACAGCCTCGCACGGGCGCGGCCGACCTGCTGGTGCGCTTGGTCAAGACGAAGCCCCTGGGCTTCTTCGGGCTCATCGTCATCACGATTCTCTTGATTACGGCCACGTTCGCCGAGCTGATTGCTCCCCACGGCTACAACGAAGTGGACGTCCTGTCCGCGCTCCAGTCGCCGAGCTGGCAGCACTTGATGGGGACGGACAACCTAGGCCGGGACTTGTTCAGCCGGATCGTGTTCGGGGCGCGCATCTCGGTGTTCGTCTCGCTTGGCGCGGTGACGGTGGCGTTGATCGGCGGCTACATCATCGGGATGACCAGCGCCTACTACGGCGGATGGCTCGACCATCTGCTGCAGCGGTTCGTCGATGGGTGGATCGCGCTTCCGGGCATCATCGTGCTGCTGGCCCTCAGTCAGCTGCTGCCGCGAGGCGTCGTGACGATCATCCTCGTGATCGGCATCGGCTTCGCAATCCGGAACTCGCGGATCGTGCGGGGGCAGGTGCTCTCGATCAAGGAGCGCGACTACATCAAGGCGGCGCGAGCGTTGGGCATGAGCGACGCGCGCATCATGCTCTCTCACATCATGCCCAACACGTTCGTCCCCATGCTCATCGTGGCGACCGGCGAAACGGCGTCGGCCATCCTGCTGGAGACTTCGCTGAGCTTCCTGGGGCTGGGCGTGCCGCCGCCGTACCCATCGTGGGGCGGGATGATCGGAGGCGAAACGCGATTCTATCTCGGGCTCGCCCCGTGGCTGCTGATCTTCCCAGGGCTGGCGCTGACGGCGGTCGTCTTCAGTTGGATGGTATTCGGCGACGCGCTCCGCGACCTGCTGGACCCCCGGCGTCACGGCATGGAATGAAGGCCCGGGGCCGAGGCTCCCGGCGCGCGCTCGATGCGGCGCTCACGACGGCGGACGTATGAGCAGCGCTGTCGTGAAAGATGAGTGGTGCTGTGCGGTCTGCCTGACCGCGAACCCTGCCAGCACGGACTACTGCGGCCACTGCTGGGCGCCGAGGGAGGCGATGCAGGAGCCCGGTCCGGACGTCGTGTGGCGAACGCGCCTGCGCCGTCTGCGGGAGCGGCGGCGAGGCGTTGCCGTCCGGGTCGCGTTCGCGCTGGCAGTCCTCATCGCTCTCTGGTTGGCGACCGGCACACCGGGGCTGAGCCCCTCGCTGCCGAGACCGAGCTCCGCGGTCGGCCCCGCTACGTCGCCCGGAGCTTGGGCGATGGCGGGCTACGACGCTGTGCAGTCGTTCGCCCCTGCCGGAGGGACGCCGGGACCGGAGCGCCGGGCGTGGGCGTTTTCGTTTGAGGGCGCCGAGGCAGCGCCGCCGGTAGTGGCCCATGGGGTCGTCTACCTCACGGTCAGGCCCGACCGCGTCCTCGCTCTCGACGTCGATACCGGCGCGCTGAGGTGGGAACGGCGGCTCGCGGGCCCATTGCACGGGTCGCCCGCAGTGACGGACGACGCGGTCATTGTCGCGCAGGCGCCGGGGATGGTGACTGGCCTGGACCGCAACTCGGGACGAGTGGTCTGGGACCTGGAGGCCGAGAGTCTGCTGTTCGCGCCGCCCTCCGTCCACGAAGGAGCGCTCTACGTTGCCTCGGCAGAGCGCAAGCTGGTCGCGATCGACCTCGCCGCTCTGGCGCCGCTCTGGACCGTGGACCTCGAGCGCGCCGTCTACCGGGCGCCGTCGGTGGACGGCGAGTACATTGCCCTGGCTGCCGACGTGGGGACGTTGGACATCCTCGACCTGGAGACGGGAAAGCTCCGGTTCTCCTTCGGGCCGGCGCGCGACGCCCTCGTACAGAGCCCGATTCTCCTTGGCGAGTCGGCGATCATCGCTCGCGGGGGGCGCGTGTACGCGGTCAACAGCGCCGAGGAGACCGGCTGGTTCGAGCGACGGGCGCGCTCGTTCGAGACGCAGCTGTTCGCGTGGGGACTGCGCTCAGCGCCTCCGGAGCTGGACGGGCTGCGCTGGTCGCAGCGGGTCTCTCCGGCTGACCTCGCGGGGCTCGCCGCGAGGGAGGAGGTCGTCTACATTGCCACGCGCGATGGGCAGTTGCACGCCCTCGACGCGGACTCGGGAGACGTGCTCTGGTCGAAGACCGGCTTGGCCGAGATTGCGGCGCCGCCGGTCGCCGGGCCGCTCTATGTCTACGTGGGGACGCTCGCGGGAGACGTGGCCGTATTCGATCGGCGCGACGGACGCCCGGTCCGCCAGATCGCGACTGGTGTTCCGATCGATGGCTCGCTCACGCTGGCGGAGGGCGCCCTCTTCGCGCATTCGGCGTCGGCGGGCCTGCTGGTCGCGCTGCGCCCCTGACCGTCGCTGATGGAAGGGCGTTCGATCAGATGCGGATGCAGGCTGCCCACCGGTTGGGGGCGACCTCGCGCATGGGGGGCACGACTTGGCTGCACTCCGGGATTGCGCTGGGACAGCGTGTGTGGAACACGCATCCGGAGGGCGGCGCGGCGGGACTCGGAATGGCGCCTTCGAGGATCGTCCGCTCCCGCTTCCGCTCGACGGCCGCGTCCGGAATGGGGACGGCCGAAAGCAGCGCTTTCGAGTAGGGGTGCAGGGGATTCGAGGTGAGGGCCTCGGCTTCGGCGACCTCCATCAGCTTCCCCAGGTACATCACGGCGATGCGGTCGGAGACGTTCCGCACGACGGAGAGGTCGTGGGCCACGAAGAGGTACGTTAGCCCCAACTCCTCCTGGAGGTCCTTCATCAGGTTGAGGAGTTGCGCCTGAATGGAAACGTCGAGCGCGGAGACGGGCTCATCGGCCACGACGAACTCGGGTTGCACCGCGAGGGCGCGCGCGATGCCGATGCGCTGCCGCTGACCGCCGCTGAACTCGAACGGGTACCGGTCGGCCATCGCAGGCCTGAGCCCGACGCGCCGCAGCAGTTCGTCGACGCGCTCGCGCCGTTCGTCGGCGGTCGACGCTAGGCCGTGGACCATGATGGGTTCGCCGATGGCGTCGGCCACCTTCTTGCGCGGGTTGAGCGAGCCGAACGGGTCTTGCCACACGATCTGCATGCGCCGGCGCAGGCGGCGCCTCTCCGCTTTGGACACCGATGCCAGGGGAACGCCGTCGTAGCGAATCTCGCCGGAGGTCGGCTCTTCGAGCCAGAGGACGCACCGGCCAACGGTCGTCTTGCCGGAGCCGCTCTCCCCGACGAGGCCGAGCGTCTCGCCGCGGGCGACGGTGAAGCTCACGTCGCTCACCGCCTGGACCTCTCCGATCTGTCGAGCGAGGAACCCGGACGTTATCGGGAAGTTCTTGGTGAGGTGGTCGACTTGGACGAGCGGGGGAGCGACGGCAGCGTCCATGCCGACCTGCCCGTTGGGGGGGTCTGCGTCAGGCGACGCCATGGGGGGCCTCCGCAAGCTCGTTCAGTTCGTTCGCGAACCAGCAGGCTGACGTATGACCGGTCCCGACGGCGCTCAACGCGGGCTCCTCTTGGGCGCAGCGCTCGACCGCGAACCGGCAACGGGGATGAAACGAGCAGCCTGTCGGGAGATTCTGCAGGTCGGGCGGGGCGCCCTCGATGCCGGAGAGGCGCGGGCCCTTCGGCACGTCGAGTCTGGGGACGGAGCCGAGGAGGCCCAGCGTGTACGGGTGCCGTGGCGCCGCGTAGATGTCGTAGGCGGACGACTGCTCGACGATCTTCCCGGCGTACATGACGTTGACGCGACTCGCGTGCCGGGCCACCAGGCCCATGTTGTGCGTGACGAGAATCACGGCGAGGCCGCGCTCCTTGCTTAGGCGCTGGACGAGCTCGAGAATCTGCGCTTGGATCGTGACGTCGACTGCCGTCGTGGGCTCGTCGGCGACTAGCAGCTTCGGCTCGCAGGTCAGCGCCATGGCAATCATGACGCGCTGGCTCATGCCGCCGCTCAGCTGGTGAGGGTAGCCTTTGAGCACGCGCTCGACGTCGGATATGCCGACCAAGCGCATGAGCTCGGCGGCGCGGCCCAGGGCGTCATGCTTGGAGAGGCCCATGTGCAGCTCGAGGCTCTCGCGCATCTGCCGGCCGATCGACAGGACGGGGTTGAGCGCCGACATCGGCTCTTGGAAGATGTAGGCGATTTCCCTTCCGCGAACGCGCTGCAGCGCGCTGAGGCTCAACTGGAGGAGGTCCTGTCCGCCGAACAGGATCTCGCCGCTGACGATGCGGGCAGGGGGGGTGGGGATGAGCCGGGTGATCGACAGGACGCTCACCGACTTCCCGCATCCGCTCTCGCCGACCAGGGCGACCGTTTCGCCGGGCTCCACGTCGTAGGAAATGCCGTCGACCGCGCGCACCGCTGAGTCTCCGGTCCCGAACTGGACGCGCAAGTCCCTGATCTCCAGCAGTTTGCTCAAACGTTTGCTCCTCTTCGGACCGGGGACGGGAACGTGGCCGCCAGGCGCTCGCATCCCGAGCAGGGCGCCGCTGGTCGAAGCTCACGGTGGGAGTGTGTCATTCCGCCATGGCATCGTCAAGCAAGGGCCTTCGTCGTGACAGTTCAGAGTCGTGAGGGAATCGGCCCCGACAGCCGCCGTTCTACTTGCGAGGAGGAGGCGCCTCCGCCTCCGTCGTTCTCGTGCTTGTACACGCAGGGGCCACGCTCGGAGTAGTCCCAACGGGAGTGCAGAGGGCTTTGCCCACTGCCGGGGGCGTGGGGGGTGTCCCCCACACCAAGGTATGGGGCGGGTGGGCGGGAAGAACACCGGTCGTCAAGCAGCGTTACGCAGAGCGTCAGTTGTCATCGTCATCGTCGTCGTGGCGGAAGTAGTCGATGATGAGGGGCATGCGGGCAGGGCAGCGGCAGGTCTTGTCGTGGTTGGCGAAGTAGTAGCGCAGGGCGTGGCCGTGAACGATGGCCTGCACGATGCGGCGAGGATTGGGGATGCGGTCGTTGCGGGCGCTTTGCTCGATGTGGGATACGAGGGCGCCGGCGTTGAGGATGGGGACGCGTTCGGCGGTTACGGCGCGGACGAGTTCGAAGACGTCGGGAGGCGGGGCGCCCTGCTCGACGGCGAAGCGCCACCGGTCGACGTAGTCGTCGACAACGGGTCCGAGGGCGGCCTGGGCGACGAGGCAGGCTAGGCGGCGTTCGAGGAGCCGGACGGCGTTCCTCATCGCTGGCCCTTCAGTATGCTGAGCGCGTTGTCGATCGTCTCGAGCTTGTGGCGGAGTTCCTTGTCCTCCCGCGTGGCGATGGAGGTGGAGAGGACGGTCTTTGCGGCGCGGAGTCTGACGTTTGGGTCGGGGTGTTCGAGGAGCTCGGCGAGGCGCACAACGGCTTTGAGGGTGAAGCCCTCGAGCTCGGAGAATGCGAGGTCGTTGATGTTGCGGCGGACGCGTTCGAGCTCGGCGCGGAAGGCGGGTTCTTGCATCCATCGCATGAGGGTGCTCTTGGCGATCTGCGCAGCCCGGGCGCCTTCGGCGAGGTTGGACTCGGAGGCGATGTAGGGAAGGGCGGCGGTCTGGCGGGGGGCGAGGGCTACGCTGCTTCCATGCGAGACGCTTGGGGACATTGTTCACTTCTCCTCTGGGGAACGGGTTGGACGGACCTTTCGGCGGATCTGGCGGCCCCCCGCCTCAATCCTCCCCCCGGTGGGGGAGGAGGATGGACTGGGAAGGGGGCGGACTGGGCGTTGGGTTCAGGATAGGGGCCGGAGTGCCGTGTACGCAACGGGCTCATGTCATAAATGCGACACGACGGCGTGGGTTCCCGTGGGAGCGCATCGCGACATCCGCCCCTTCCCCCTAACCCCGCCGCCCCCTAGCATCCGTGCGTCGAGTTCCCGCCTGCCGTCAGCGAGCCGTCGGCCCGATTACGAGTAAATGACGCAGAATGACTCTAAATGACTCACTTTGGAGGAAAACCATCTCCGCCCCACTCGTAAATCCCTGCAATCTACGAGTAACGGGCCTGCGTCATTCTGGTCCATTCCCGCCTGCTGCTGGTGCATTCCCGTCATCCCCATGCGTCATTCCCACGCTCCCCACGAAGGTGGAGCGCGGGTATGGTCGTGCGGGATGTATGATGGTCGGCGAAGCACGGTCGAGGAGGGAAAGCATGGCCACCATCGCGCGTTCTGTTGGCGACCGGTCTCTGCGGAGCCTCATTGATCTGGACCGAGGTCTCGTCAGCCGCGAGATCTACGTGAACGAGGATATCTACCGGCAGGAGATGGAGCAGGTCTATGCGCGGGCATGGCTGTTCATCGGCCACGAATCACTGGTTCCGGAGCGGGGCGACTTCTTCCAATCGCGGATGGGCGAGGAGACCGTCATCTTGGTCCGCGACCACAAGGACAAGCTGCACGTGTTCCTCAACACCTGCAGGCACCGCGGGATGAAGGTGTGCCGCTACGACGACGGCAACACCCGGCTGTTCACCTGTCCCTTCCACGGGTTCAGCTACGACACGGACGGGGCGCTCGTGGGCGTGCCTCACTTCAAGGCGGCTTTCCACGAGGAGTTCGACAAGAGCGCGTTCGGACTGCACGAGGTGGCGCAGATGTGCAATCTGAACGGTTCGATCTGGGCGACGTGGGACCCGAAGGCGCCGTCGTTCGAGGACTACCTTGGCCCGTTCGAGCCGATCGTGCGGGGTTGCTTCGAGGGGGCCGACGGCACGGACAACGGGGTCGAGTTCTTCAGGCCTGTCCAGAAATGGCGTCTGCCCACGAACTGGAAGTTCGCCGCGTTCAGCTTCGACGGAGACGCGCTGCACGGGACGACGACCCACCGCTCGCTCGCGGCGGTGCGGAGCGAGGGCGTGATCGTGGCCGCCAACGAGGGCTCCGACCCGAGGTCGCAGATCGTCGAGCGTGGAAGCCCCAACGCGAGAACGCTCGAGCTCTCCAGCCGGTTGCTCGGCCACGGGGGGCATCGGGCCATCTACGAGGTCCCGTTCGACCAGATCCCGTACCGGGACTCGTGGCCGACAGAGGCGCCCGACGTGGACGAGTACTACCGTCAGGCGTGGGAGAAGAAGGCGAAGCGGTACGAGGGGCAATACCTCCACGGCAGCGGCGGCGCGCACGTCTTCCCCAACGTGAACATCCAGGACAACCGCATCCTGCACTGGCACCCGCACACCGTACGCATGACGGAGAGTTGGCGCTTCTATCCCATCGACAAGAACGCGCCGCAGGTCGTCAGGGACGCGATGCGCCGCTTCGCGATGCGTTCATGCGGGCCGACGGGCGTTACCGAGTCCGACGACATGGAGAACTGGAACTACGCGATGGAGGCGAGCAGCGGCACGATTGCACGGCGCTTGGACTACCCGTTCCAGTCCGGCATCGGGCATGACTACACCGACGACCGCGTTCCCGGGATGACCGTGAACCTTCTCTCGGCCGAGGAGAACCAGCGGTCGCGGTTGCGCCGGTGGACCGAGTTCATGGAGGCCGGGAGCTGGGACGACCTCTACCCAATCGCGAAGTAGGCAACGCTCAGCGCACTTACGCGCCGTACCAGCCGTGGCGGTCGACGAGGCCGCGGGGCCAGTGTGCGGCGCTCGCTGATGCTCTCAGCAGAGCGAGGAGGGTGAGGCCAGGAAGCAGGCCGATCCGTTCGTGGAACCCTTCTGCGGGGTCAGGGCGAACGGATTGGATGGGGCTATTCAGAGGTACCGTCGCAGGCGAGGGGCGCTGGAGAATCTCGCCGGTTACTCGTCAATCTCAAACCAGCACACGTGCACAGTGCTGCCTTTCCGATACACGACCTTGTTGTTCACCATGCTTCTGCCAACCATGTGGGTGCCTTGTTCGTCTACGTCGAATCTCCCTCCGGCCTCGCTCAATTCGACTACGTCCTTGACTATCTGGTCCAGCAAGGGAATCTCACCTTGCATAGAGTTTTTCCGCTTGTTAGCTGGGAAGACCCCGAATTTGCCGTTACAGCTAAGTTCTGCCGGCCAGCCTGTTCTAGTTCTACCCATTATCAGGTCTTGGAACTCTTTGAACTCAGCACGGCTCATGCGATAGGTCGGGATCAACAGTGTTCCTCCTGGGGTTCGTTACGAACGAGGGAGGGCGGCGGCCCCCTCTTACGCGCCGTACCAGCCGTGGCGGTCGACGAGGCCGCGCGCGTAGGCGATCTGCCCGATGTGCTGCGACGCGTCCGACGTGGCGCGGGCGATGGTGAGCGCGAACGTCTCGGAGCCCGGGCCAGCCCCGCTGGGCGTCGGCCGGTCGACATCGTCGTCGGTCAACCCATCGAGGAGCTTGCGCGACCGGGCCCTCGCCGCCTCCCAGTACGCCAGCAGGGTGGGGGCGTCGACCGGGTCGAAGGCGCGCACCTCGTCGAGGGTCGAGCGTATGCCCGACCCCGTCTCCGGGCTGAGGCCGAACCGTTGCCACCACTGCTCGGCGTTCCAGGCCTGCTCTTCGCTGAGCAGGTTTGAGAAGTTGACGTCGTGGACACGAGAGAGGTGCCACGCGAGCCATCCGATGGGGTTGCTCTCGGGGCCCGCGGGCTGCCTGCGAAGCTGTTCGACGGTGAGCCCGTCGAGGGCCCTGACGAGGACCGCGCCGATGCGGTCCAAGGTTGCTTGTGGGATGCGTCCTGGCGCCATGCGTTCTCCGGAGCGGATTATGGGGATGTGCTTCGAGCCTGCGTTGGAAGGCTATGGGCGGCGTGGACGGCGGTCAAGGGCGCTGGCCTTCTCTCCCTGTCTCAGTCGTCCCCCTCCTCAATCCTCCCCCGCAGAGCCGGGTGAGGAGGCCAGACCCAGACGGGGACGGTGAGGACCTAGGTTGGCGTGGACAGGGTCGCGGGGGCGCGCCTAGAATCGCGGGGTTGACCGGGAGGCGATGCGCATGGCGTCAGGGTGTGTCCGTATTGAGCACGTGGGCCGTGTCGAGTTCGTGACGCTCGACGACGCCTCGACGCGGAACGCGCTCAGCTCGGAGATGGCGTGGGAGCTCATGGCGGAGCTCGACCGGTTCGACGCGGACCCCGACGCCAGAGTGCTGGTGATTACCGGCGCCGGCCCTTCGTTCTGCTCGGGCGCCAACGTGCGCCGCTTCGCTCGCGACAATGAGGAGCGGGGCGCCAACGAGCGCGGCGGCGGAACGAATGAGCCGATGACGTGGGAGGAGATCGGGCCCTGGGTCGCCGACAGTAGCGATGCTGACGCATCGGAGGCGGGGGTGGTCTCCGGCGTGCCGCTGCGCGTGAGCAGCGTTAGGAAGCCGACCATTGCCGCGGTCAACGGGTACGCCATCGGCGTTGGGATGGGGATCGCTCTGTCGTGCGACATACGGATCGCGTCGGACCGGGCGGAGTTCGCCGAGGCGTTCTCGCGCATGGGTCTCGTGCCCGGCGACGGCAGCTGCTGGCAGCTCCCGAGGCTGATTGGGCTCTCGAACACGCTGCTGCTCCAGTACACGGGCGACCGCATCGACGCAGCGGAGGGGCGCCGCCTGAACCTCGTGAGCCGCGTTTACCCCGACGACGAGATGATGCCGGCTGCGATGGAGCTAGCCGAGCGGCTCGCCGCCGGGGCCACGTACGCGATGTCGCTGACGAAGTACCTCGTGCAGCAGTCGCTGGGCATGGGGTTCGAGGAGAGCCTCAGGCTGGCGCAGCGCGTGCAGGAGCTTGCCCGGCGGTCCGAGGACCACGCGGAGGCCGCGCAGGCGTTTCTCGCCAAGCGCAAGCCCGCGTTCAAGGGGCGCTGACGCAGATGGACTTCGACCTGGAGTGGACGCCGGAGCAACTACGCTTCCAGGCGGAGGTGCGCTCGTGGCTCGCGGCCAACGTGCCGGACATTCCCGACCACGCCGACCCCGCTGATCTGACGGCGGAGGAGTACGCGAAGCAGCGCGCGCTCGGCCGGGCCCTGGGCGCTAAGGGCTGGCTATACCCGTCGATGCCCGCCGATTACGGCGGCGGCGGAATGCCCTTCGAGACGGCGATGATCATCGAGGAGGAGCTCGACCGCTATCACCTGGCGACGCCGCCGTACTACGACACCGGAGGACGGCTCGGCGCGGCCTCGATTCTCGTCTGGGGCACGGACGAGCAGAAGGAGTTCTTCCTGCCGCGCATCCTCACCGGCCAGGTCCGCACGTGGCAACTGCTCAGCGAACCGGAGTCCGGCTCGGACCTGGCGAGCGTGACGACGACGGCAGTCCGCGACGGCGACATGTACGTGGTGAACGGGACGAAGATATTCGTCGGCAGCGCTCACGGCGCGGAGTACTCGTGGATGATCGTCCGCACGGACCCCGCCGGCGAGCGTCATCACAACCTGAGTTGGCTGATGGTCCCCATGGACCTGCCCGGCATCACGGTTGAACCGATGGACCTGCTGCTGGTGGGAGGAGAGCGAGGGGCGGCGAGCGGCGTCAAAAACACGGTCACGTTCATGGACGTGCGCGTGCCCGCGTTCAACCTGATCGGGGGCGAGAACAACGGCTGGGAGGTCGCAGGAACGCACTTGGAGATCGAGCACGGCTTGCTGCGGAGTGCGGTACGGACCGACGAGCTGCTCGAACACGTGATGACGTACGTGCGGGAGACCACTCAGGGCGGCCAGCCCTTGTCCGAGGACCCGGACGTGCGGGACCTGCTCGTGGACCTGTATATCGAGTCGCAGGTCACGCGTCTGCTGCACCTGCGGAACTTCGCGTACCGCGCGGCCGGACGTCAGTTGACGTATGAGGCGCCGCAGGCGTACTTGCACCAGAAGCGCTCGGCGCTCTCCAAGGCGCGCGCAATCCTCGACATCATGGGCCCCCGGGCGCTGGTGGACGATCCGGAGTGGGCCGTGGCCGCCGGCCACGTCGAGGTCCATCAGCGGGCCAGCATTGTGGAGCAACACCCCGGCGGCACAGCCGAGATCCAACGGGTGATCATCGCCCGACGGCTGGGGATCGGCCGTGCAGCCGCAGAGGAGCCCGGTCAGACGCCGGCCGCGCCACGGCCCAGTGGGCAGCGATGGACCTGAGCTTCACCGAGCAGCAAAGGATGCTCCAAGCCACGGCGAGGGAGCTGCTTGTCCGCGACTACAACAGGGAGACTCTGGTCGCCATCGACGCCGGCCGCGAACCGCCAGGCCCGCACTGGGCCGGGCTCGTTTCCACGGGTCTACTGGGCGTTCTCGTGCCGGAGGAGTACGGCGGGGCCGGAGGGTCGCTCACCGACGCCGCAGTGGCCTATGAGGAGCTGGGACAGGGGCCAGTGCCGGGGCCGCATTTCTCTTCGGGGGTCCTCGCGGCGCTGGCGGTCCTGGAGGGCGGGACCGATGAGCAACGCAACACATTGCTGCCGGGGATCGCGAGCGGCGAGCGGGTGTTCGCTGTTGCCGTCACGGAGCCCGATTACGGTTGGGAGTCCGAGCGGGTGCAGGCGACCTGCCGGCGCGCCGACGGGGGACTGATTCTCGACGGCGTCAAGCTATACGTCCATGACGCGATGGAGGCGACGGACCTGATCGTCGCGGCTCGGCTCGACGGCGTCGTCGTGCTGGTCCTCGTGAGATCAGACGCGCCCGGCGTTCATCGGCGGCCGCTCACGGGGTTTGCTACGGGTCTCGCAGAGGCGCGCCTCACGGGAGTCGCTGTGGCCGAGAGCGACATCATCGGCGGCGGCGCCTCAGACGGGTGGGCTGTGCTCGAACGCGCGTTCACGAGGGCGTTGCCGGTGTTGAGCGCGTACCAGGTCGGCGGACTCACGCGGGTGTTCGAGACGACCCTCGCGTACAGCCGGTCGCGGCGTCAGTTCGAGCAGCCCATCGGCCGGTTTCAGCGTGTGCAGGACCACGTCATCGACATCGTGAACCACCTGGACGCGGCACGTTGGACGACCTACGAGGCGCTGTGGCTCGTCGACAGCGGCCGCGAGCACGCGGCAAGCGTGCATATGGCGGCGGCGGTGGCCAGCGAGGCGTACTACCTTGGCTGCAACGCGGCCCACGACGTGCATGCGGGCGTCGGCGTGATGCGGGAGTACGGACTCACGCTGCACACGAAGATGGCGCGAACGTTGTACAACTACCTGGGCAGCCCGCGCTTCCACCGCAGGCGCATCGCCGAGGCGCTCTCGCTTGCTGTCTAGCTATCGCGTACTCGACCTCGCCGACGCGCGCGGCATCTTCTGCGGGCGCGTGCTCGCGGACCTGGGCGCCGACGTCATCAAGGTCGAGCCTCCCGGCGGCGATCCGTCGCGGAGGGTCGCGCCGTTCCTGCACGGCGAGGAGGGCCCCGACCGAGGCCTCTTCTGGCAGCTCTACGGGGCCAATAGGCGAGGCGTGACCCTGGACCTCGAGACGGACGACGGACGCGCTACGCTGCGTCGGCTAGCAGAGTCGGCGGACTTCCTCATCGAATCGTTCGAGCCGGGACGCCTGTCGTCCGCCGGGCTTGGCTACGAGGAGCTCAGCGGGCTCAATCCGGGACTCGTGTACGTGTCCATCACGCCGTTCGGGCAGAACGGGCCGTACCGGGGCTATGCGGCGACCGACCTGACGGGCATGGCGCTCGCCGGCTTCATGTACTTGACGGGAGACGAGGACCGTCCGCCGGTGCGGGTCAGCGTGCCGCAGTTCTGGTTGCTTGGCGGGGCGGCGGGGGCCGCCGGAGCGATGATTGCGCACCAGCACCGCGCGCTGACGGGCCGCGGGCAGCACGTAGACGTATCGTCTCAGCAGGCGGCGGCGCGCACGCTCTCGCACGCGCCGCAATACTGGGACCTGAACCGCGTCAACCTGCGCCGTCGCGGCCCGTTCCGGCCGGTGAGCGAGCGGGCGATGCGCGTCAACTGGGAGTGCGCGGACGGCTATGTCAACTTCATTCAGCCCGGCGGAGTCGTCGGGGGCCGCAACATGGCCGCGCTGCGCGCCTGGATGGACGAGGAAGGCTACGGCGATCCGCTGTTGAGCGCCACCGACTTCGGGGCCATTGGATTTGGGCAGATCGGCGCTGAGCTGCTCGACGCGATGAACGCGGGCTTGGGGCGGTTCTTCGCCGCCAAGCCGAAGCGATACCTCGCCGAGGGCGCGATCGAACGGCGCGTACTGCTCTTCCCCGTCAACGACCCATCCGACATCCTCGAGTATCCGCAGCTTGCGGCGCGGCGCTACTTTCGCCAGATCGACGGTCCCGGCGGCGGCACGCTCGATACGCTCGGACCGTGGATTCAATCGGACCGTCAGCCGCTATCGCTTGGCCGGCGAGCGCCGACGCTGGGGGAGCACAACGCGGAGGTCCTCGGTTCTGCAGCGCGTAGAGAGATCCCCCCTCCTCAATCCTCCCCCCGTGGGGGAGGAGGCCGGACCATCGGCGCTGAAACGGCGCCGGCCCTCCCGTTCGCGGGCCTCAAGGTGCTCGACTTCTGTTGGGTCGTCATCGGTCCGATGACGACGCGCTACCTGGCCGACTACGGAGCGACAGTTCTCCGCGTGGAGTCGGCGCATAGGCCCGACGTTTTGCGCAACGGGGAGCCGTTCGCTGGCGGCGTCCCCGGCGTGAACCGCAGCGGCTACTACGCGAACTACAACGGCGGGAAGCTGAGCGTCACGCTGAACCTCGCGGACGAGCGGGCGCGCGCCATTGCGTTTCGCCTGGCGACGGAATGGGCGGACGTCGTCGCCGAGAACTTCACGCCTGGCGTCATGGAGCGGTGGGGCCTCGGCTACGACCGAATCGCCAGCGTCAATCCGAGCGTCGTGATGTTCAGCGCGTCGATGCTGGGCCGGGGCGGACCGTACGACGCACAGCCGGGCTTCGGTCCAGTGCTGACGGCCCTGTCCGGCCACACGCATTTCACGGGGTGGCCCGACCGGACGCCCACGAGCCCGTACGGGGCATACACGGACTTCCTCATCCCGCACCTGGCGGTCTCCGCGCTCGCCTCGGCGCTCGACCACCGGCGCGACACCGCCGAGGGTCAGCACCTGGAACTGTCGCAGCTCGAGGCGTCCTTGTATTTCGTGGGGACGCCGCTGGTTGCATTCGCGGCCGACGGCGCGGTCGAGACCCGGCAAGGGAACGCGGACCCGTCTATGGCCCCCCACAATGCGTATCGGTGTGAGGGCGAGCAGCGGTGGTGTGCCATTGCTTGCGAGGACGACGCACAGTGGCGCGCGTTGGCCGCGCTCATCGGACGCGCCGATCTCGCGGACGATCCGCGATTCGCGACCCTCGAAGCGCGCAAGAGCAACGAGGCTGAGCTCGATTCCGTGGTAGAGTCGTGGACGTCCACATTGCAGGCGGACGACGCGATGCGCCGCTGCCAGGCGGCCGGCGTAGCGGCGGGGGTCGTTCGCGACTGCGAGGGCTTGTTCGGCGATCCGCAGCTCGTCCATAGGGGGCACTACGTCTGGGTGGAGCAGGCCGAGATGGGGCGGTACGCTGTCGACGGCAACTGCTTTGCGCTGACGGAGGCTTCGCCAACCTACGGGCCGTCGCCGCTGCTCGGCGAGCACACCGAGTACGTATGCCGTGAGTTGCTGGGGATGCCGCTGGCGGAGTACGTCCGCCTCAGAGACGACGGCGCGCTGACTTAGGAGCGCCGAACACGTCCGACCGACGACACGCGCCGCAGTGAGAGGCGGGGCCGGAGGCGCAGTCCGTGAGAGAGCCGGGCCAGCAGGAAACGGAAGGCGTGGCGCCGACGAAGGGGATCGCGGGATTCCTCCAGCGCAATCATACGGTCTTCTCGTTGCTGGTCCCGGCGCTGTTCCTCGGCGTCGGACGCGGGTTCACGATACCGGTGCAGGCGCTCATCGCTAGGGACGAGTTCCACGTGAACGTAGCGGCCGCCGCGCTGATGGTGCTGGCGCCGATGGTGGGCGGCGTGCTCGCGACGGTGCCTACGGGATACCTGATTGACCGCTTCGGCCGCCGCCAGCCGCTGCTGGCCGGACCGCTGATCACGGCGGCCTCCGCTTTTCTCGTGTACTGGGCCGGAAGCTACACGGAGCTCCTCGTGTACCTGGTCATCGGCGGCATCGCGCAGCAGATGTGGCAGATGACGCGCTTGGCGGTGATCGCCGACACGGGCACGCAGAACGAGCGGGGGAGGCAGATCACCGGCATGGCGGGCATACAGCGGGCGGGCTTTCTCATGGGGCCGTTCGCCGGCGGCGTCGTGGGAGAGGTGTTCGGCCTGCGCGTGCCGTTCCTCATGTACGGCGTGATGGCCCTGCTTGCGACCATTCCCACGTACATGCTGATTCATGAGTCCTCGCCGGCCGTGCTGGCGCGCAGGCGCGGGGACGCCTCGAAGGAAGAGATAGACACCTCTTGGAGCAAGCTGCTGACGCGTCCGGTGATCGTGCTGTTCATCGCGCAGTTCACGGTGAACATCGCGAGGGGCGGCGCCATGGGGAACGGCGGCCCCTACTTCATCTTCGCCGCCTTCGCGTACGGGGTCGGTCCGGTGGCGTTGGGGACCATCAGCCTGGTCACGGGCATTATCGGCATACCGATGACGCTGATGGCCGGACACATCATGGACCGGTTCGGGCGCAAACGCGCCGTCGTGCCGGGCTCTGTCCTACTCGGGAGCGGTCTCACCCTCATGGCGGTGGCGGCCGCCTTCCAGCTGCCGTTTGCCGTGTTTCTCGTGTCGCTGTTCATGGCGGGCATAGCGGTGTCGCTGATGGCGGGATCGATGCAAACGCTCGGGGCGGACGTCGCGCCGCCAGAAGCGCGAGGCAAGTTCTTCGGCGTGAACCGGCTGATCGCCGAGGCCGGCTCGATGCTGAACCCGGCCAGCTTCAGCTTGGTGACCTGGCTCGTATCGGGGGCGGCAGGGTTCGCGGGAGCGTTCGCTCTGATGGGAGGCTCGGCGATCATTGCCGCCGCGTTCATCGGAGTGCTCGTCGAGGAGACGCTGCGAAAGGGCGAAGGCCGCAAACGCTGACGCGGCGGGCCCGCGGCGGCAACGGCGAGCCGAGCAACGGGACGCTCCTGTGCGGTTCCATGCAACAAGGAGAAATAGGACAAGCTCAACATTCAGGAGTTGCGTGACCGCAATGTGCAGAATGGCTGGACGAAGAGTCGCTAGCCCAGCCAGGTCAAGCGAACGGTGCCCACGGAGCCGTGTCGACACGCCAACCTACGGGAGGATGCAGACTACATGAGTGAAGTCGACGTGACTGAATTGTACGCAGACGTCAAGGTGCTGAAAGTCGAAACTGCCGACATCAAGGGTATGGTGCATGGAGATGGGGGCGAAAGCGGACTCATCCCCCGCGTCAACAAGCTAGAGGAACGGGTTGACTGCACAGACCAGAAGACGGACGACGTAGACAGCATGGTGCATGGGGATGGGGGCAACAGTGGCCTTATCGCCCGTGTCAATACGTTGGAGTCTCAAGTCAAACTCTTGATTGTCTTGATGCCTATAGGAGCAACCCTCCTAGTGGGAGCAGGCATCGTCGTATCGAACTTCATTGGGAACTAATCCAGCTAGTAGTACTCGATGCGGGGTAGGAGCCCATATGAATCCCAATCCGTTTCCCCTGTAGAGCCGCGAGAGGGGACGCCTGGCGCTACTGCTCGATGAGCTCGCCGCGGCGGCCCGCGACTTCGGGGAAGACGAGCGATTTCACGACGACCGGCACGACGTGAGCGGGGTAGATCATCTCGCCGATGTCGATGTAGTCGAACTCCTGCAGGAACAGCGTATCGACCGAGACGATGGGGTTGGTCACGCCGATGTCCTTGGAGATCGTCTCGCCGACGAGCTTGGCGTAGTCGCCCGTGAACACGAGGACCAGCGGGGCGTCGGACGCAAGCGTCCTCGGGACAGCGGCGACGATGCCGTCGGCGATCTTGCGGAGCTGCGAGTAGCGGGGCAGGCCTTCCCAATCAAAGGCGAGCGCGACCTGCTGCTCGCCCTCGACGAGGTCCAGCCGGCGGTGCGCAGCGGCGATCTGCTCTGTCACCTGCTCAGCCGCTATCTCCTGGTCCTCCGGGAGGTGGGAGATGAGCACAGGAACGTTGCGAAACGGCAGCAACCCCGGATCGGAGATGGAGAGCGTGTTGCCGCTGAGCTGGACCGTGAACTGCGAGGCGCCGATTACCGTCGCACGGATGCGCTCGGTTGCCGGCTGGAGAGGAGCGGGCATCGACTCCGCGGCCATGCGCCGGCGGAGCGCCTCCGCCAGCGGTCTCGCTAGGTCGCGGTAGTCTGCCTCCTCGCGCTCGTAGACGTACTCGGAGACGCCGCCAGAGAACACGATTGCGTCGATGGCCCGCGTCGACGCGAGGTCCGGGGTGAGCAGCAGTTGTTGCGTCAGCGCGGAGCGGGGAGAGCGGCGAACCATCTCCATGAGCGAGCCGGCGAGCGCGTCGGCGATCCGTTCGCGGTCGTGAACAGAGAGCGGGGCGCCGAGCTCGAGGCGGACCCCGAGCGTGTCCGCGACGGTGTGGGCGGCCGGCTCGATGCGGACAACGTTGCCGTGCTCGCCCAGGGCGATGAGCCGGCCGCCGATGTTGAGCGCAGCCGTCTCGACGATCGCGCCACGGTCGATGAGCGCAAGCTTCGTGGTGCCGCCGCCGATGTCCACGTTGAGGACGGTCTGTTCGGGCCGCCGCGACAGATGGACGGAGCCGGAGCCGTTGGCCGCAAGGATCGCCTCGAGGTTGTGCCCGGCGGACGCGCAGACGAACTTGCCCGCCTCGTCGGCGAACAGATCGGCGATCCCGTGCGCGTTGGTCCGCTTCACCGCCTCGCCCGTGAGGATGACGGCGCCGCTGTCGATGTCGTCGGGGGTGTAGCCGGCCTCGGCGTAGGCGTCGTCGATGAACGTCCGCAGGCCGGACGTGTTGATGGCGTAGTCGGCGGTGTACGGCGTGAGCAGGATCGGCGAGCGGTAGAGGGTCTTCCGTTCGACGACGACGTACCGGCTCGAGTGATACTCGCCGATGCGCTGGAGGTGGATCTTCGAGAACATCAGGTGGGTCGTCGACGAGCCGATGTCGATACCCACAGTCGTGAGTTCGATGTTCTCGTGGTAGTAGTAGTCGTGGTCCGGGTTGTTCGCGACGGCAATCGAGGCAAGGCGCTCGTCGTCGGCGTCGTGCCCGTGCTCGAATGGGTCGTCGTGCATGGCTTTACGAAGCGGCGTCAGCCGCCCCTCCCTCCATCTTGCCGTCTCTCGCCGGGGAGAAGAGACTCTCGAAGATCAGCCGCTGGCCACGGCCTCGTAGCTCCACTGGTAATTGACGTCCTGGTAGGCGCCGTCGGGCATCTCGGAGCGGAGGTCGCGCTTCGCGAGCTCCGCCTCGAACAGCTGCCTGATCCAGGGGTCCTCGTTGGGGTATTCGATCTGGTCCCTGCTGAGGTCCTCGACGCGCTCGGATATGCCCGAGAATTGGTGTGGCGGGTGCAGCGCAAGGTAGCGCCCCGCCTGCTTGCCCAGGTTGAAGTGCTGGTGGAACCAGCGGTCGGGCGGGACGAAGCAACTTGCCTCATGCCAGGGGATGACGACCTGCTCGCCGCCCTCCGGCCACATGATGGAGTAGCCCTCGCCGCCCGGGATGACAATCACGCGGCCCGGTCCGTGGCGGTGGCCCTTCTTGTAGGTCCCCGCGGGGAACACGGACATGTGCATGTTGATCTCAGTGCCGGGCGACTGCATGTATACCGAGCGGTTGACGGAGCCGCGGCCTGGCCGGTCCATCAGCTTGTCCCAAACGGCCATGTCGGGGAAGAAGTTGCCGAGCCACAGCGTCCTGCGCGCCGCGCCTTCGGCGATGTCTTCGTTGACGGTCGACTGAGCCTCCGAGTAGAAGTCGGCCGACTGCAGGGTGAGCTCCTCTTCGTAGGGGTTGTTGAAGAAGAAGTCCGGGTCCGGCGAGGCCGACAGCGCCAAGGGCATGTAGTTGTAGTGGAGCAGCCGGACCGTCCGGTCGCCGTGCATGTTGCTGAGCTGGGACCAGGCGTTGCGGGGGACCATGTACATGCTGCGGGGCGACCACTCGAAGGTGTGCCTGCGCTGGTTCTGCGTCCCCCAGACGGCCGTCGAGCCCTGACCCGAGAGGACGTATACGACTTCGTCTATGCCCAGTTTGAAGGGCGGCAGCGTCTGGCCGGGGCCTATCTCCGAGACCCGCGCCTCGACGACACCCTGCATGCCCTCGAGCTGCAGGAACGCCGCCTCGCAGCCGCGGAGGGTCCAGGGGCCCAGCTCAACGGTCCGGAGGTCCTCGACGTAGTAGCCCTTGTGGACAGGGATGCCCTGGGCCTCCATCCATGCGTCGTACGTGAACGGGCTTGCCATCGCTTCTCCTCCTCAGCCTGCCTGACCTACCCCCGTGGGGAATGAGATGGGAGTCCCTCATCGAGATGGGCGAGAGTTTGCTGTTGAGCCAATCTCGCCGCAAGCATATCATGCCGCTCAGCCGTAACGTGGCGAGGTGGCGGTCATGGCGCTCAGCGCACTCGACAAGTCTCGTAGTCCCGTCCAGACGACGAAGGGTATGGTCTGCTCGGCGTCGCCGCTGGCCGGAGCGATAGGCGCTCGCGTCCTCCGGGAGGGGGGCAACGCCTTCGACGCGGCGGTTGCGGTGGCCGCCGCCGAGGGTGTGACGCTGCCCATGATGTGCGGGATCGGCGGCGAGGTGTTCGCGCTTTTGTACGAGGCCGCGACCGGGCGTCTCCGCGGCGTGTCCGGCGGAGGCCGCGCGCCCGCTGCAGCCACCCGCGAATACTTCGTCGAGCGCGGCTACGTCAAGATGCCCGCCGACGGACCGCTGTGCCCGTCGGTTCCCGGCGAGGTCCACGCGTGGCAGACGATGCTCGACGAGTTCGGCACGCGCGACCTCGCGGCGTTGCTCGCGCCGGCCATCGAGCTGGCGGAGGAGGGCTTCCCGCTGCCGCGCGTCGCCGGCGCCTACTTCGCTACGCATATCGCCAAGCTGGCCAAGTTCCCGTCGACCGCGCGCGTGTTCATCAAGCCAGACGGTTCGCCCTACGTGGAGGGCGACGTTCTCAAGCAGCCGCAGCTCGCGCGGAGCCTGCGCCGGATAGCCGCCGGCGGCGCGGCGGAGTTCTACGAGGGCGCCCTTTCGCACGAGATCGCGACGGCCATTCAGGACGCGGGCGGCCTGATGACGCAGGAAGACTTGGCGGGACAGGAGACGGTGGTCTACGACAACCCGCCGTCGGTTGAGTATCACGGGCACACGGTGTTCGCGACGGACCTGCCGTCGCAGGGCGCGCTCACGCTCGAGCTCCTGAGCCTGCTCGACGGGTTCGACCTTGCGGAGACCGGGCACAACACTGCTGAGACGATTCACACGATGGTGGAGTGCAAGCGGCTCGCGTTCGCGGACCGGCTCGCCTACATCGGCGATCCGGAGTTCGTGCGCGTGCCGATGGCGGAGCTGCTCTCGAAGGAGTACGCGGCGCGCCGCCGCCGGCGGGTCGATCCGGCCCGGGCGGCGGAGGTCGTGCCGGCCGGGGAGCTCGCGCACTCGGGCGCGCCGAACCCGAGCACGTCGTACTTCAATGTGATTGACGCCGAGGGCAACGCCGTATCGTTCATCCACAGCCTCTCGATGTACTACGGTTGCGGGTTCGTCGCGGGCGATACGGGCATACTGCTGAACGACCGGACGGGCAGGGGTTTCTACCTCGACGAGGGCCACGTGAACGTGATTGCGCCCCGCAAGCGGACGATCAACACAATCCACACGTACATGGCGTTCAAGGACGGCAAGCCGGCAATCATCGGCGGCACGCCGGGCGGCGACAACCAGCCGCAGTGGAACGCACAGGCAATATCGAACGTGATTGACCATGGCATGAGCGTGCAGGAGGCAGCAGACTCTCCCCGCTGGACTCACTTCCCCGGGACCGACCCCCGCTCGATCGACCGGGAGATGGAACTCCGCATGGAGGAGGGGTTCGACGAGTCGGTGACGAACGCGCTAGCCGCGAAGGGACACCGGGTTGCGCCGTACCCGCCGACGGGCACGCCCGGCGCAGTGCAGCTGATCGCCATCGACCCCACGACCGGAGTCCGCGGGGGGGGAACGGACCGCCGCTCGGACGGGCATCCGACGCCGGAGTAGGGGGGCGGGGCAGGCGGCCGCTCTCTGGCGAAACCTGGAGAGTTGCGCAACTTTGTAGTTGAGTTGAGGAGGGCTGGAGACGATGAGCCTGGTCATCCAGACGGAGAACCTGACCAAGGACTACGGCGCACGCCGCGCCATCACTAACGTGGCGTTGGAGGTCCGCGAGGGCGAGGTCTTCGGCTATCTGGGTCCTAACGGGGCGGGCAAGAGCACCACTATCCGGATCCTCTTGGACTTCATCCGCGCCACCGAGGGAAACGCCAAGGTGTTCGGTCTCGACTCCCGCGCCAGCAGCCAGGATATTCGCAAGCGAACGGCCTACCTTCCAGGCGACGTCGCACTGTACGACCGGATGACCGGCAGAGACCTGCTGGCCTATTTCGCCAACCTGAGCGGCGGGGTCGACACGGGCCGCGTGGAGCGGCTGTCGGAACGGCTGCGCTGCGAGCTGGATCAGCCGATCAGGTCGTTGTCGCGCGGCAACAGGCAGAAGATCGGGCTCGTGCAGGCGTTCATGCACGAGTTCGAGCTGATAATCATGGACGAGCCGTCGAGCGGTCTCGATCCCCTCATGCAGCAGGAGTTCTACGCCCTGGTGGAAGAGGCGAAGGCCGAAGGAAAGACCGTCTTCATCTCGTCCCATATCATGCCCGAGGTCGAGCGCGTGTGCGACCGCGTCGGGATAATCAGGAGAGGCGAGCTCATCGCGGTGGAGGACATCGACACGCTGAAGGAGCGGGCCTTCCACCAGATGGAGCTGTACTTCTCGGAGCCTGTCCCTACAGAGGCGTTCGCCGGCCTGCCCGGCGTCCGGGACGTTACGGTCGAGAACAGCTTCGTCTTCTGCACTGTCGTCGGCAAGCCGGACGCTCTCATCAAGACGGCGGCCCGGTTCGAGGTGGTAAAGCTGGTCAGTCGCGAGCCGAACCTGGAGGACGTGTTCCTCTCCTACTACGGCGACGAGGGGGCCGATGCTCGGTAACGTGTTCCTCAAAAGCCTAAGGGACCAGCGGGGCTCGTTTGCCTGGTGGGTGGCTGGCGTCGCGGGGGTCACCCTGCTCACCGTCCTGTTCTATCCGTCCCTCGAGAGCTCCCCCGAGCTGAACGAATTGCTGGGCGACGAGAACTCGCTGATGCGGGCGTTCGTGGGGGACATCGCGGATATGACATCCCCGGAGGGGTTCCTGAACAGCCAGCTCTACTTCTTGCTGACGCCCGTGCTGCTGCTGGTTTTCGCCGTCGCGGCCGGCAGCGGAGCCATCGCCGGCGAGGAGGAGAAGGGCACTCTAGACCTGCTGTTCTCGCACCCGGTGCGGCGGTCCGTCGTCGTCCTGCACAAGCTGGGCGCGATGTTGGTCTCAGTCTTGGCCCTCGCCTTCGTGGTCTGGCTGACCATCGTGATCGGCGCTCTCGCCGTCGGCATGGACATCGGCGCGGACAGGGTAGCGGCAGCGACTCTGAGCGCTGCGCTATTGGGCTCGTTCTTCGGAGCGTTCGCCCTTGCGATAGGCGCCGCGACCGGCAAGCGGGGAGCATCACTCGGCATATCGGGCGCGGGGGCGGTGCTTGCCTACCTCGTCAATGCCTTGCGCCCCATCGCGGACGTCCTCGAACCGGCCAGGTTCGTCACGCCCTTCTACTACTACATCGGCGCTGATCCGCTCAGCAACGGCCTCGACCTGGCCCACGCCGCTGTCCTGGCGGCGGCCACTGCCCTCCTGTCCCTAGTGGCCGTAGTCTCGTTCGAGCGCCGCGACATCGCCGTCTGACGCATCGCTAGCCGCGAGGCCGCCGTTCGGACGGGCATCCGAGGGCGGAGTAGGGGGCGCACTTATACCAAGGTTATGGGGTTTATCAGATTCCGATAAACTTAGATAAACTTGCTATAACCGGCTAAACTTGGTATAACTGGCCCTATGGACCCCATCCGCAACCCCTACGCCCCCGGAGCAGGCGCGCCGCCGCCGGAGTTGGCGGGTCGACGGGAGATCCGCGAGACGGCGCGCGTCGCCTTGGAACGCATCCGGCTAGGCCGCCCCAACAAGAGCATGATTATGGTCGGCTTGCGGGGCATGGGCAAGACCGTCCTGCTCGAGCGCATGAGGCTGGACGCCGAAGCCGCCGGCATCGCAGCTCTGCGTGTGGAAGCCCCGGAGGACCGTTCGCTCCCGTCCATTCTTGTGCCTCAACTGCGCTCGGCGCTTCTGCGACTATCGAAAAGGGAGGCCGCCGCGCAGTGGGCGCAACGCGGCTTGCGAGCCCTCGCCGGGTTCGCCGGCGCTCTGAAGGTGAAGTACCAGGACATTGAGGTCAGCCTGGACTTGGAGCCTGAACCGGGGTTGGCGGACAACGGCGACCTGGAAACCGATTTACAAGACCTGCTGGCGGCGGCAGGTGAAGCCGCAAGGGCCGATGGCACTTGCATAGCGCTCTTCGTTGACGAACTCCAATACGTCAAAGAGGGCGAACTCGGCGCGCTGATAGCCGCGTTGCACCAGACATCACAACTCTCGCTTCCCGTAACCATGCTCGGAGCGGGACTGCCCCAACTACTCGGCCGCATGGGGAAGGCGAAGTCCTACGCCGAGCGCCTCTTCGATTTCCCAACGATCGGCCCGCTGTCTCCCGAGGACGCCAGACTCGCCATCGCGAAGCCAGCGCAGGACGAGGGCGTGCTAATAGAGGAATCCGCTCTCGACGAAATCGTCGCCCGGACGCAGGGCTACCCCTACTTCCTACAGGAATGGGGGAAGCATTTGTGGGACACCGCCGAAAGCTCACCCATTACCATCGCCAGCGTTGAGACCGCTTCTGCCCAGGCCATTGCCGACATGGACGCGAGCTTCTTCATGGTCAGGTTCGACCGGCTCACCCCGTCGGAGAAGAAATATCTTCGGGCGATGGCCAGCCTTGGCGGCGGAGTTCACCGTTCCGGCGACATCGCCCAAGCGCTTGGCCGCGGCGTCGGCTCTCTCGCTCCAACTCGCAACCATCTAATCGCCAAGGGCATGATCTGGAGTCCAAACTACGGAGACACCGCCTTCACCGTCCCCATGTTCGACGAGTTCATGCGGCGCATCATGCCAGGGGATGGGTGGCGGTAGCCTAGGCGCGCGTTAGCGCAAGAGCGACTGTCCGGCTGCAATGGCGGCCTGCCATTCTGGCGTGCCGAGCAGCTCCGAGAGCAAGCGCGGCTCCCCGGGAACGGGGTTGCTGTCTCCTAGCTTGCGGCCTAGCCACGCGACGTCTCGCCATGCTCCGAGCTTGTAGCCTACCTCCGGGAACGTGCCAACCAGTTCGAATCCCATAGCCTGATGCAGTCCGATGCTGGCGTCATTCGGTTGGGCAACGCCAGCGTAGGCGTAGTGATACCCCAGCAGGCGGAGCGCCTCCAAGAGTGCGGCGTACAGCGCTTTGCCGACGCCTGACCGGTGGTAGCGCGAGTGTACGTAGATGGTGGTCTCGACAGACCATCGGTAGGCAGGGGCAGCCCGGTGTGGGCTGGCGTAGGCGTAGCCGATCACCTGACCATCGCGCTCGCAGACGATCCACGGCAGTCGTTCGATAGTTGCGTGGATGTGGTCGAGGAACTCAGGTCCGGTGGGCGCTGCGCCAGCAAAGGTGATCGCCGTATCGCGGACGTAAGGCTCGTAGATGGCGGCGATTTGTTCAGCGTCCCCTTCGCGAACGAGCCGGAGGATGGCCGGCATCGCTCTACCCCTCCCGCACGGCGGCTACGCCTGCCTCGAACGCTGCGATGGTGAGTTTGATGTCTTCGTCGGTGTGGCAGGCGCCTACGTAGAGCTTGTCGGGACTCTTGAAGACGCCGTGTTCGAGGAGAACGCGGTCGAAGGCCCGCTTCATCGCGGGGTCGGCGCGGAGCGTCGAGCGGTAGTCTACGATGGGATGGTCGGTGAAGTAGACGTCGAACATCACGTCGACGCCGCTGACGACTGCCGGGACCTCCGCCTCGTCGAGCAGGCGTTGGAGGGCGTTCCGGAGGGCGGCGCCACGGGCGTGGTAGGCGTCGTACAGGCCGGGCTGGCGCAGGACCTCGAGCGTAGCGAGGCCTGCTGCGGCCGCGACGGGGTTGCCGTTCAGCGTGCCGACCTGCGGCACGTAGCCGTCGGGCGGCGCTGCTGCGCGGTCGTACGCCTCCATGATCTCGCGCCGACCCGCGACGGCTGCCAGGGGGAAGCCTCCGCCGACGATCTTGCCGATCGCGGCGATGTCCGGCGTGACGCCGTAGTGCTCCTGCGCGCCGCCGTATGCGAGGCGGAAGCCCGTGACCACCTCGTCGAACACGAGCAGGACGCCGTAGCGGTCCGTCAGCTCCCGCAGTCCGGCCAGGAAGCCGGGTTGCGGGGCTATGACGCGTTGCACCGGCTCGACGATGACCGCCGCGAGCTCATCGTGGCGACGGTCGAGCAGCTCCTCGACAGCCTCGAGGTCGTTGAACGGAGCGACGAGGACGGTCTCCTGCACAGCGCGGGGTATGCCGGCGGAGCTGGGCTCCGGCTGCGGGAAGGGGGTGTTGCCGGAGGGCGATAGGCTCATCAACGAGTAGTCGTTCATGCCGTGGAAGCCGCCCTCGAACTTGAGGATCTTGTCGCGCCCCCGGAAGGCGCGGGCGAGCCTCAGCGCGTTGTACGTGGCCTCGGAGCCTGTGCTGACGAACCGGACCTGCTCGGCGCACGGCATGGCTTCGACGATGCGCTC
The DNA here is from genome assembly GCA_965220205.1 of Dehalococcoidia bacterium. Taxonomy (GTDB): domain Bacteria; phylum Chloroflexota; class Dehalococcoidia; order Lucifugimonadales; family Australimonadaceae. Next base: position 645,489 of record OZ244812.1, read on the forward strand.
GGCGAGTTCTATGGCGTAGGCGTTCTGCGTGAAGAAGGTCGTCCCCTTCCTGAGCGCCTCTTCGACCGCCTCGACCACAGCCGGATGCGCGTGCCCGAGCACCATTGGCCCGGAGCCCAGCAGATAGTCGATGTATTCGTTGCCGCTCACGTCCCAGATGCGGGAGCCGCGGCCCTCGCGCACGACGAACGCATGATCGTCGTCCAAGCGGAGGTTGCCGAGGCTCCCGCCCGGCAGGACTCGGGCAGCCGCGCGGAGGAGATTGCGTTCCTCGTCGCTTCTGTTCAGGTCTGGCATTGGGTTTCGCTTGTATTGGTCGTCGAAGGGCCGGCGGAAGGCCGCGCTTGCGCGGCCCGGCCCATCCTACGCGACGGGCCGAGTGGACGCCACGGCCTTGCAGGGAGGCGTCACATGGGAAGTAGAGCAAGGGACTCCCGTGGAGTAAGTCCAAATGTGCTCCCCTAAGGTCCGAGAGCGTGAGGTTCGCGGCGATGAGCTTGGCATCAAAGAGCCGAGCGCAGCGAAGGTCGGCATTGAAGTGGACATAAACGGCGGCGACCTGACGATATAGCAAGTTACCTCCTCTCCCTTGACGGGAGAGGATTGAGGTGAGGGTGCCGCATCCCGACTTCCTCACGCCGGCCCCTCTCGCCCGACCCGTCGATAACCAGGTCTGCGCGCTCCGCCGGTCGGTGGTGACGGACGTACCAGTCCTCGGCCGCCATCCAGTGATCCAGCCAGTCCAGGTTGTCGTATCCCCTGGTGGTCATGCGAGCCGCCCGCTGCACCCGGGGCGTGTCCACGTATACGGTGACGCCGAACAGGGGTCTGAGCTCCGGGCGCGTCGAGTAGACGCCCTCCACGATTACGAGGTCGCTGGGGGCCACTTCGCACCACTCTCCCAGGCTGTTCATCTCCCAGTCGTAGCGCCGGAATCGCGCCCGGAGCTGTTTGCGGAGCGGTTCGATCGCCTCGTCCAGCAGCCGCATCCAGTCGAAGTATCGCTCGTAACCTTCACGCGGTCCCAGGTCCGCGCGGTCCTCAGCCGTCATTGGACGATAGAAGTCGTCCACTTCTACGATGCTCGATCCTGGCAGAGCGGCCGAAAGCTGGGCCGCGAGCGTGGACTTCCCGGCGCCGCCGAGTCCGTCTACCGCGATCAGAAGCGGTCCGCCGATTCGCGACCTGCGGTCGATGAGGTGCAGCACACTGTGTATGTCCGTACGGCTGTACATGGCGAGCGGCCCCATCCTACTGCACTCGGCGGCGGCGGTGCTTGACTGAAAGCTGTCGTGCATGCTTCGCTGGAATCTGGACCATTCTTTGGAGAAGTGTAGATGACGAAGCCGCGGGTACTCATAACACGAGAGATCTTCCCAGAGGCAGTTGAAGTAAGATGGGACGGCGGCGACCGACCGGCGTGCTCGCGCCGGGGCTGGCGCAGCGGTAAGCTTGGCGTCGTGGCCGTGGCTTTGCGAAGGAGGGCCTCATGAGCGAGTTAGTGCTAGGAACAGAAGAGGGCGTGTTCGCGTTCCATCCGGACAGCGGCAAGTTTCATGCGGAGGACGGTCCCGGCGCGCGGGTGATGCTCGCGGCGGCCGGCGACATCGTGTACGCGGTAACGGACGACGCCGCGGTCTGGCGCCGGAGCGGGCACAACCGTTGGGAGCTGATGACCGAGCGCGCTGTGGAGGACCTACCCTGGACGCTAGGGGCCGACGCCCGCGTGCCGGGGCTGGTGTGGTTGGGCGTGTCGCCGGCGATGGTGTACCGGAGCGGCGACGGCGGAGCGACCTGGGCGGGCTGCTATGCGTTCAACGAGATCCCCGGCCGCGAGACGTGGACATTCCCGCCGCCTCCGCACATCCCGCACGTGCGGTCGATCTTCCCCGACCCCGCGCAGGCTGGAGGCGTGTACGTCGGCGTGGAGGAGGGCGGCGTCTTCCGCAGCATCGACGACGGCGCTACCTGGGAGAGCCTGAACGAGGGGCTGTTCTTCGATGTCCACGAGGTGATGGCGGCCCCGGACGCCCATCACATGTACGCGACCACGGGATCGGGCTTTCATCGCAGCGAGGACGGCGGCCAGAGCTGGCGGCTGGTGAAAGAGGGCCTGGACCGGCCGTACACGATGCCCTTGGTCGCGGCGCCAGAAGACCCGGCGCTGCTGTACACGGCTGCGGCCGGAACGCCGCCGCCCGGATGGCGCACCAACGGCACGGCCAACGCCGCGATCTATCGCAGCGAAGACGGCGGCGTCCACTGGTCGCAGCTCGCGGAGGGCCTGCCGGACTCGTTCGAGACGATGGTCCGGACGATGGTCGCCGGCCCCGACGGCGCCCTGATGGCGGCGTCGGCGAGCGACCTCTACATCAGCGAGGACCGCGGGGAGCATTGGCGCCTCGTGAAGTCCGACGTGCCCCCTGTGCGATCGATGGTATTGGTGTAAGCTCTTGGGCGGCCAGTCCGCGCCGGGCAACGAAGTCCCGGCCCGAGCGGCCCAACTCAACGGGAGGAATCTATGGCAGAGACAGCAGTTGCAGATGTCGGCGGGATGTCCGTGCACACGGCGAAGCCCGAGGGCTCGGGTCCGAGTCCCGCGGTAATCGTCATCCAGGAGATCTTCGGCGTCGACCCGCACATCCAGGACGTGGCCAAGCGGTTCGCGGACGCGGGATATTTCGCGGCGGCCCCGGAGCTGTTCCACCGGAGCGGGGCGGGCACGGTGATCCCGTACGCGAGTATGCAAGACGGGTTCGCTGAGCGTCAGAAGCTCTCGAACGACGATATCCTCGCCGATGTGAACGCGACGGTGGCGTACCTCCAGGGCAACCCGGACGTCGACTCCGACCACATTGGCATCGTCGGGTTCTGCTTCGGCGGGATGGTGTCGTACCTCGGCGCTGCGCAGGCGCCCGGGATCACCGCGGGGGCGATCTTCTACGGCGGCGGGATGCTCCCGCGGCCCGACGCGCCGCCGGACGCTCCGCGTCTCTTGGACCAGACCGTCGATAGCCTGAACGTTCCGCTCATCGGGTTCTGGGGCGACGCCGACCAGGGCATTCCGCCGGCGGTCGTGCAGCAGATCGAGGAGACGCTGAAGGCGAAGGGCAAGAGTTACGAGTCGCACACCTACGAAGGAGCCGGCCACGGTTTCTTCTGCGAGGCGCGCGGCGGCTACAACGAGGCCGCCGCCAACGACGCATGGCCGAAGGTGCTCGCGTTCTTCGGAACGCACCTGAAGTAGGCGTCAGTCCTTCGCCGACACGGGAAGGGCCGGAGCAGCGCTCCGGCCCTTCCTTTTCTTTTCGCTCGCAGGCGAGGGGACGCTTCCGGACGCCGCTGCGCCCGCCAGTCTCAGCCCGACGTGGACCGGATGGCGAAGATCAGCGACTTGACGGTCACCGGTATGACCTCGGAGACGCCCATCGGTTTGCCGATCAGCCTCGTGGCTAGGTGCGGAGTGCTTGGTCACGGACAGCTGTGTCAAAGATAGCCAGCACATCAGCATGTGTCGTTTCCGGCTCGTCTGCGTAGTCGACCACTAGCCATACGGGCAATCCGGTACCTGGCCTGCGCCGCTTAGGCACTGCTTGGGACAGCGCCGCTATCGCCTCTAGCATTGCCCCCACGTCACCATCGGGAGCAGGCCCTATGACTCCTGCGGCGGCAACAAGAGACTTCCCCGAACTAGAATCAACCTTGGCCAGAGCCCCGCGCACTGTCCATTTGACGGCGCTCGAATCACTTGGATCGACCCAGAGCCCACTGGCGTCCACAGCTTCATCTTTATCATAGAACTCCCTCGCTCCCCGAGGCGAGTTACTCCAATTGCTCTTTACCCAACCCGACGCAATCACCTCCCGCGCGCCTATCAGCATTTGCAGGGCTATGTGCTGCCTTCTCTTATCTTTCTGCCTTCTTTCATGGGCATTTATTCGCTCAATGAGGAGCGCTGACCCGATGACGACTGCCATGACTATGAGCCAGACCCATGCTCCATCCCCAATCACCAGGACGGTCATCGGGATAAACAGCACACCAACAAGGATTGCCAGACTTCTCCCCCATTCGTGCATGAATTCTGCCTTCGTACGCGTCTTCCGTCACGATCTCGATCGCTTCTCTCCGGGGCGGCGCTCCAATAAAGCGCCCGCCAATCTCAGCCCGACGTGGACCGGATGGCGAAGATCAGCGACTTGACGGTCACCGGTATGACCTCGGAGACGCCCATCGGTTTGCCGATGTCGATGTAGTCGAGGTCGCCCACTTCGATGCCGTCGATGCAGATGACCGAGCGGTCAATCTTCAGCTCTTCCCTCATGATGCCGCCGAGCGACTTCGCCACGTCCACGTCGAGCACCAGGAAGAGCGGAGCGGCCGGCTCGCCGGCGGGGTCGACGATGTTTGCGATTGATTCGGCGAGCTTGCGGATGTACCAGTAGTCCGGCTGCCCCGTCACGTTGAGCGCGAGGGCCATGTCGCCGTTCAGGTAGCCAACGTCGTACTTCCCCAGCGCGTTGCTGAGCGCGTCGCTCATCTGCTTGGGCGTCTGCTCCTTGTCGATCAACGCATGGGCGACCTGTATCCCGCGGACGGGGAGTACGTCCGCCGTCGAGATGTAGCAGGTGCTCCCGGACGCCTGGAGCGTGTACTCGCCGGCGCCGATCACCGTGGCGCGAATGCCCTCCGCTGCCGCTATCATGACGCCCGGGTTGAACGTGGCTTGTGTTCGATGACGGACCGCCGCGCCGTAAGCCGGGCCGATGTCCCCGAAGGTCGTGGCCTCGCGGTCGTAGATGTACTCCGACACGCCGCCGGAGAACATCAGATGGTCGATGTCCCGGCCCGAGTGCTCGCGCAGTCCCTCGGTGAGCATCAGCGATTCGGTGAGCGAGTCGAGATCGCCGCCCTCGATAACGTCGAATAGGACGTCGGTCATCTTCTGTGCGAACTCCTCGATCCGCTCGGGCGTAATGCGGTCGCCCACTTCGACGGTGTGGCCGAGCGCCCTCATGATGGTGCGCGCGGGCTGCTCGACGCGCGTGACGGTCATGGCGTCGTCGTAGGCAATCAGCCTGGCGCCAACTTCGACCGCGATCATCTGCGTGATCTCGCCTCCTTGGATCAGCGAGATCTTCGTTGTCCCTCCGCCGACATCGACGTCGAGGACCGAGTTGTGGTGGTGCTTCGACATGGCCACGGCGCCGGAGCCGTACGCCGCAAGCAGGGCCTCGTGCATGGGGCCGGCCGTCGCGCAGATGAAGCGCCCGGACTCCTCGGAGAACATCTCCAGGATCGGCTGGGCGTTCTCCTTCTTCAGCGCTTCGCCGGTGATCACCACAGCCCCGGTGTCGATATCGTCGGGCGTGTATCCGGCGTCGGCGTAGGACTGCTGGACGAACGCCTTCACGCTGTCCGTGTCAATCTGGGTGCCGGAAGTGTACGGCGTCAGCATAATGGGCGAGCGGAACAGGACGTCGCGGTTCGTGACCACGAACTTGGCCGACAGCCCGGCGCCCTCCCGTCTGAGTATCAGCCGCGAGAAGATCGTGTGGGTTGTCGAGGAGCCGATGTCGATGCCCACGCTGGTGAGCGTGAACTTCTCGATCCCCTCGATGTCCTCGACCAAATCCCCGCTGGAGAACTCGTCCATCATGAAATCGTGGCCTTCGTCGTCGTCGTGCATGCTCTGCTCCAACAAATGATTGCTCCGTGACCAAGGCAGGGCCTTATGCGCCCTCGCCTTCGTAGTCCCATTCGAAATCCGGGTCTTCGTAGGCCTGCGGGACCATGGCCGACTCCATGCCCCTCTCGGCGAGCTGAGACTCGAAGTAGCCGCGGACCCACGGGTCCTCGTGGGGGTACTCGATCTGGTCGCGCGCACGGTCCTCGACCTGCTCGCTGCGTCCCGCGAACTGGTCCGGGGGATGGAGCGCGAGGTACCGCGCCGGCTGCGCGCCCAGGTTGAAGTGCTGGTGGAACCAGCGGTTCGGCGGCACGAAGCAGCTCGCCTCGTGCCACGGCACGACCTTCTTCTCCTCGCCCTCCGGCCAGAGGACGGAGTAGCCCTCGCCGCCGGGGATGACGATGACCCGGCCGGGGCCGTGCCGGTGTCCCTTCTTGTACGAGCGCGCGGGGAACACGGACATGTGGGCCCGCATCTCCGACCCGGGGGTCTGGATGAAGACGACGTGGCCGCCCGCGCCGCGACCCCAGAAGGGCACCAGCTTGTCCCACGCCTGCATGTCCGGGAAGAAGTTCCCCTTCCAGCTCTGCCGCTCGTGGCCGGCGAACCGCCCCTCGCCGGGCGTCGATTCGACGACGGCCTCGGAGTAGAACTCGCCCCCCGCGCTGTCGAGGACGCTCGTGCTGGTGTACGGGTTGTTGAAGAAGAAATCGGGTTCCGGGATCGCGGACATCGCGATCGGCAGGTAGTTGTAGTGCAGCAGCCGCGCCGGGTTGCTGCCGTCCATGTTGCCGAGCTGGTAGTGAGTGTTCCGCGGCACGAGGAACAGGCTGCGCGTCGACCACTCGAAGCTCCGCTTGGGAGTCGAGTCGTCCGACCAGACCGTCGCAACGCCTCGGCCCGCGATCACGTAAACGAGCTCGTCAACCGCCATCTTCAGCGGAGGAAGCGTCGAGCCGGCCGGAATCTCCTGGATCCTCGCCTCGACTACGCCCTCCATGCCGTGCAGCTGCATGAACGCCGCCTTGACCTGACGCTCCTCCCACCATTCGAGATCGACGGTGCGCAGGTCCTCGACGTAGTAGCCGCCGTGCACAGGGAGTCCTTGGGCCTCCATCCAGGTATCGTAGGTGAACGCCATGGGCGTAGCCTCCTCTCGTCGTCTGCCAACGAATGCAAAGCAGGATGATGCGACCGGCCGCCGAGCGGACGCGCCGCGAGCCAACCCACCTCGTCCGGGGCGGGGCTCCGCGAGCAACGACCCGCAGGACTATATCAAATCGACAGCGCCCGCGCAGCCAGCGGCGACGTGAGCGCCTTACGTTGGCGCTCGGCGGGCCCGGCGGAGCCTACAGCCGCCCCGCTTTCTCTCTAGCGTCCAGGATGGGGCTGTACATCGTCGCCGCGCCCTGGCGTTGCGCGGTGTCGACGTACTTCGCCTGCTCCGTCATGAAGGGGATGTAGGTGTTCTCGGCGGGGTCGCGGAACGTGCACATCGGGTCGCCGCCGTCTTCGACGATGCGTATCTGGTCCTCGAGCATCTGCCTGAACTGGATGATGCCCTTGTCGGAGCGGCCCAAGTGCTCGCCCGTGCGGTCGGCGATGGCTCCCTGCGTGATCCACGCCGCAGGGTCCTGGGAGCTATTGCTCATGAGCTCCGACCACACCGGCTGATCGTCCTCGTCGAGCGACGGGACCGGCGGCGTGTAGAAGGGAATGTCGCCGGGCGCCTGCTCGGCGTCGCCGTCGATCATCGGATAGCAGGCCACCCACCAATGCCCGGTCGTGTAATCGTCGATAGGAACGCGAATCTGAAAGGCGGGACCGAGGAAGAAGTTGCTCTGGACCGACCCCTGCCTGGCGCCGAAGCCGTCGCCCCCCTGCCTCAGCATGTTGGGGAATACGATCGGGTGGCCGTCCTTCCACTCCGTATCCTCCTCGGAGCCGCCCTCCCACACGCGGCGCTTGATGATGCCGTACTCAAAGTTGTCGAAGTGGATGACCTTGTGCGCGCGCCGGACCTTCATGTCGCCGGGGTTGCCGTTCTTCTCGCGGATGAAGTTCGCCCACGCAACGTGCAGCCACTCCAGGTGCACCGGGTCGAGGGAGTTCTCCTGGCACTGCAGCCAGTTGCAGGGCAGCTCGGCGTAGCCGATGTCCCGCACGACGCCGGTCGCGGCGTACACGTCCCAGTTGGGCACGAGCGGCGCCGGGGCCGGGCCGAGGTAGGCGAACAGGAGGCCCGCCTTCTGCTCGACCGGGTACGCCCGCATCCTGATCTTGTCCTTGAAGCGCGCGTCGGGGTCCTCGGTCTCCTCGTAGGGTTGCTCGATGCACTGGCCAGTCGCGTCGTACAACCATCCGTGATACGGGCACCGCAGGCCGTGCTCCTCGGGGATGCCGTAGATCATGTTCATGCGGCGGTGAGCGCAATGAGGCTCGATGAGGCCGTACTCGCCTGAGCGGTCCTTGTAGAGGATGAGGTCCTCTCCCAGCAGGCGCACCTTCTTCGTGTGCCGCTCGTTCAGCTGGGAGACAGCGGCGACGGGGTGCCAGTAGCGCCGCATCAGTTCGCCCATCGGCGTGCCGGGACCCACACGGGAATAGCGGTCGTTCACTTCTTGAGTCAGCATGTCGTTGGACTACCCCCTCGGTCGATTCGCGGTCTCGTAAGCGCCTCGCCGGCTAGCCGTGGTTCGCGGTCGCCGCCGGACGCTGGCTGCGCAGGCCGTTCCATGTGTTCATCGTCGCCTCGATCAGGTGGACATCCAGCGGCTCTCCCGCCTCGACGAGCCGGTAGCCCGACTGGGCGCTGTTGCCGAACTTCACGTGCTCCAGCGGGAGCGTGATGGACCGGTTGGCATCCGGGTCGCGGAAGGTGCACATAGGGTCGCCGCCGTCGGCAACCAGCGCCATCTGGCTCTGAAGCAGCTTGCGGTACATGATAATCCCGACGTCGGACTCGCCCAGCTTCTCCAGGTCCCGGCGCGCGATGTTCCCCTGGGTGACCCAGGCCATGTAGTCCTGGTTGAACAGGATGTCCACGATGTACCGGTCCGACGCGTCCTTCAACGGCACGTAGCGGTAGGGGACTCGCTCCTGGACCGGGGCGGTCGCGCCCGGGGCTGCGCCCCACGTGTAGTAGGAGACGTGGTACGTGTGCTCGTCGTCGACCGGGACGCGGAACTGGAAGGTCGATTTCACCTCGTCCCCCACCAGGAGGATGTTGGGGAACATGATGGGATGGCCCTCCCGCCAGTCGTCGTCCTTCTCGGTGTAGCCCGCCTCGACCCTGCGCTTGATGATGCCGTGCTCGAAGACGTCGAAGCCTATCTTGAGGTGCGTCCCGCGGTTCGGCGGCAGCTCGTGGAGGTCGTTGCGCACGACGTTGCCGTAGTAGGCGTGAAGCCACTCGTTGTGCAGCGGGTCGAGGGAGTTCTCCTGGCACTGGAGCCAGTTGCACGGCAGCTCGGCGATGCATATCTCGCGGACTGCGTTCTCCCGCACGAGCTGGTCCCAGCGGGGCACGAGGGGCGCCGGCTGCGGGCCAAGGTAGGCGAAGACGAGTCCGCCAAGCTCTTCGACCGGATAGCCCGCGATCTTGACCTTCTCCTTGAAGCGGCCGTCGGGGCGCACCGTCTCTTCGAACGGCTGCTCGACGCATTGGCCCGTCTCGTCGTAGCGCCAGCCGTGGTACATACAGCGCAGGCCGTGCTCTTCGGGGATGCCGTACGAGAGGTCGACGCGGCGGTGGGCGCACAGCCGCTCGATGAGCCCGAGCGTCCCCGACCTGTCGCGGTAGAGGACGAGGTCCTCGCCCAGGATGCGCACGGGCTTCGTGGGCTTGTCGTCGAGCTCGGCCGCGGCGGCGACGGGATGCCAGTAGCGGCGCATCAGCTCGCCCATCGGCGTGCCGGGGCCGACCTGCGTGAGCTCTCGGTTGGCTTGGACGCTGAGCATGGGGTATGTCTCCTAGGATGGGAGTGCGTTCTAGCACGGTAGCGTAGGACGCACGCGTGAAGGCGTCAATGGAGCGGGGTAGCCGGCGAGGGGGAGTTCGCGCCCAGGCGGACGACTGGGTACGGAAGGTGTTCGTTCCAGGAAGCGATGTTGAACACGCCGCAGCCTCGAACGAACCGGCGTGGCCATTCAACGCTGCTAGGGATCCTTACGGGAAGTTGATACTCCAATTGTTCGCTCCGAGTGCGGAGCAAAGACTTGTCCAGTGCTTCCACGGCGAACAGGACATAGTAATCGATGGCCTTATCAGCTCGGTTCGATGCCCACTCGTAGAGGTACGAATCACGGTACTTGTACCTAAAATCGGCGTCTATAGGCTTTGACATGAACTCTTCTATGAATTCTTCTATCTCCTCTTCAGGCTTATCGGAAAACAGCGGGTCCTTAACTTCAACGAAGAGATAATGCTCGGAGAATTCTACAACAAAATCTACCGCCTTCATACAATGAGACATCCCATGTCCATTAGTTCCCACAGCATCGAACTTGCGTACGCCTAGAGCGCCGGTGAATGTAAACTGGATATCACCCTCAACGAAAACTGCCATCACATGATGCCTCTGATGCCGCGCTCAATCTGGCGATCGTAGAGGCTGTCAAACGCTTGCTTGATAGCGTTGGGGTGAATGCCGGAGTACCCGTCTGTGGTATTACACGCTAGCTCACCCTCTTCTGTGTGGTAGAACGCGTGAAAAGCAACCTCATCAGTATCCTCCTGACGGAGATCCAGTTCCTTGAGCAGCGCGTAGCTGTGCGTGGCGAGGAACACCTGGACACCGAGCTGCTGAAGTCGCAGGAGGATATCCACCACCACTCCGAACATGCTGGGATTCAGGTTTGTCTCCGGCTCGTCCCAGAACAAGACGGAACCACTTGGCAGCGACCTGTTTCGTATCAGCAGCCATAGCAGGCCAAGTTTGCGAATACCTTCGGCAAGCAAAGTGAACTCCAGGCTATACGCATATTTCGAACGCCCGTGCAAGAAAAACTCTTGATTGCGTGCCCTAACTTTTCCACCGATCTTGTCTTCCAAACAACTAAGCAGCCCTTGCCGTTCTACGTCTAGCTTTTGGCGCAGTAATGGACGATACGCCCGATTCAAAATGTCGTTATACACTTCTTCAAAATGGATTTGGCGTTCCGCATAGAGTGATTGGAATCCTGGTGCATTAGACAACATCTCTTTGACGGGAATATAAGTGCTTTCAATTGGGGAGTCAACCCACTTCTTTCGGCTTCCAATAGTCTTGGCTCTGACGGAGAATGATGTATGAAGAGACAGTTGTCACGGAACACCTCTATTGATGCTCTATCACGTAACCCTGACCGTCTCTTCAAACGCCACAGGCTAGTACCTGAAGGCAAGAATACTCGCCTCAGCTTTTCTTCAAAGGGCGTTCGGGAGCGGGAAACATCACAAGCCGCATAGCAAACCTTCATCAAGTGCGTCTTGCCGGTGCCGTTCGCGCCGACCAAGACGTTCACGCCGGGCGAAAACTCCAAGTCCAGCTCAGTGAAGGCGGTGAAGCGTTCCAGTTTTATCCGTGTAAGTCCCACGATTCAACCTTGGAGTGTTTGTCTAGCCCTTGCCTGATTCCCTACAGCGGCCAGTTGTCCTTGATGTTCTCGACGGCGCCTGTCCTGGCAGAGGCGGCGCGGGCGACTATCTCGTTCTCGGACTCGGCGGGCGCGCGGTCGGGGAGCTCCTCCCAGGTCTGGAGGACCTGGTTGATGAGGTCGGCGTCGCGGGAGTAGCCGGCCTCGCCGGGGATGTACTTCTTCGCGCGTTTCATGCCGAACTTGACCCGTTCGAGCGGCGCGACGACGCCGCCCGCGGGCGCCGGGCTGCGGAAGACGTTCATCGGGTCGCCGCCGTCCGCGACGACGTTGATCTGATCGCGAAGGAGCTTGCGGTAGAGGATGAGGCCGCGGTCGGACTCGCCAAGATGCTCGAGATTGCGCTTGGCGATGGGGCCCTGAGTCGCCCACATCGTGTAGTCCTGGTTGAACACGACATCGACGATCCAGCGCCCGTTCTCGTCGAGGAGTGGGACCTCGCGGTAGGGGACCGACTCCTGCGTAGGCACGGTCTGGCCGGGAGCGCCGCGCCAGACGTAGAGGGACGTGTGCAGCGTGTTCTCGTCGTCGATGGGGACGCGGAACTGCATCGTGACAGAGACCTGGGAGCCGACGAGCAGGATATTGGGGAAGAAGACCGGGTGGCCGTGCTTCCAGTCGTCGTCCTCCTCGGTGAAGCCCTTGAACACGCGGCGCTTGACCACGCCGTGCTCGAACACGTCGAACCCGATCTTCTCGTGCTTCGGCAGGTCGAGGAGCGCCCCCCGGAAGCCGGGGCCTTGCTGAACGTACTGCCCCCAGTACGAGTGCGCCCATTCGACGTGTACGGGGTCGAGGGAGTTCTCCTGACACTGGAGCCAGTTGCAGGGCAGGTGGGTGACCGCGATGTCACGGACGGCGTTGTCCCAAACGAGGGGCTCCCACAGCGGCAGGAACGGGACGGGGGCCGGGCCGAGGTAGGCGAACACGAGGCCCCCGGCAGTCTGCACCGGATAGCCCGCAATCTTGACCTTCTCCTTGAAGCGGCCGTCGGGGCGGACCGTTTCCTCGAACGGCTGCTCGACGCATTGGCCCGTCTCGTCGTAGCGCCAGCCGTGGTACATGCAACGCAGGCCATGCTCTTCGGGGATGCCGTACGAGAGGTCGACGCGGCGATGCGCGCACAGGCGCTCGATGAGCCCGAGCGTCCCCGACCGGTCGCGGTAGAGGACGAGATCTTCGCCGAGCAGGCGCACGGCCTTCGTAGGCCTGTTGTCGAGCTCAGCGGCGGCGGCGATGGGGTGCCAGTAGCGGCGCATCAGCTCGCCCATCGGCGTGCCGGGGCCGACCTGCGTAAGCTGTCGGTTGTCTTGGACGCTGAGCATGGCCTGCCTCCTCGCACGTAACCTTGGCGGTAGCGTAGGACGCACGCGTGGAGGCGTCAATGGAGCGGAGTGACTGACGGCGGCGTTCATAGGTATGGTTCGCAGATGTTCAGGCGGCTGTTGGCAGGATTCCTGGCGGTCAGCGCCCTCGCGGCGGCGTGCGGGTGCGCCTCTCAGCCGGAGGTGGACGACTACGACGGCGGGCCTCGGTGCGCCGAGTGTCCGCTCGTCACCGTGACGCGCGTACTCGACGGGGACACGCTGGACACGAGCGCAGGGCGGGTGCGCCTGTACGGCGTCGACGCCCCGGAAGCCGGAGAAGAGTGCGCGCGATCGGCTACGGAGAGTTTGCGGGCCATGGCCGAGCGGGAGGTGAGGCTGGAGGGCGGACCGCGCCCTCGCGACGTCTTCGGCCGGCGGCTGGCGTACGTCTATCGGAAGGATGGGCGGAGCATCGATGCGGCGTTGGTGTGGGCAGGGTACGCCGTCGCTTGGCCGGAGGACGGTCAGCACAGAGCGGCGTTGGCGGAGTTGGAGCGCGGCGCGCGGTCGGCGGGCAGAGGGTGTTTGTGGTGACTGAAGGGAGTCCCGCGAACGCTTCAGGCGGCTTGACCAGAGCCGACATCCGCGTTCGCAACGACTCTCCACTCTGCGCAATCGGCGCGGAGGCCTCGAAACCGCTCAGTGCAGGCCGCCCGAGGCCTTGTCAACGAATCAGCGCCGGGCGACCGCCCGGACTACGGGCGGTCGAAGTGCGGGCGCGCCTCGGGGCTGTTCGTCACGACCCGTGTGTAGTAGTCCCACACGCCGTTGACCCGGGGCCGGCCCATGCCTGCGAGCACGGGCGCGAAGTGCGGCAGGTCCCCGACGTTCGGGCGGTTCGACATCTCGTCGATAAGCTCGTCCTCGATGTAGTCGTGGTCGGGCCCGACCGCGGAGAGGGCGTAGTAGTTCATCTTCGCCTGCTCTTCGAGGTTCAGCATGTTCAGGACCGACTCCGAGCAGTTCGCCCCGACGGTCGTGGCGCCGTGGCCGCGCAGCAGCACGGCCTTGTCGTTGCCGATGAGCCCGGCGACTTCCGTGCCCTCTTCGTCGGTCTGCACTGTCTTGACGTGCTGCCACACGGGCAATTCGTTCCGGACCAACGCGATGCCCTCCTGGTTCATCGGGCGCAGGCGCTTGCGGAGCGTCGTGGACAGCACGATGAAGTGCGGATGAGCATGGGTGACCGACTTCACCTCAGGGTGCGCCTTGTAGATGCACGAGTGCATCTTTACCTCGAAGCACTGCGACGAGCCGAGCGGGCCGTCAATCTTGTTGCCTTCGAGGTCGCACACGACCATCTCCTCCGGCACGACGGCGTGCAGGGCGTCGACCCGGTAGCCGCGGCCCTTTACGATGAACTTCTCGGGGTCGGTGGGCAGACGCATGCTCGTGTGTCCGAGCGAAGCGCGGAACCCGGTCGCGAGCCCCACCTCGGCGAGCACGCGGTTCGCCACGGCGACCTCGTACCTGACTTCGTCCCATTCTCTGGTGCTCATGGCGTGTCCTCCTCTGTGTGTGTCAACATTAACTAGCTAGACGCATTGATCAGTGCAATGATCCTGGATCAATAGATTCTTGTGACTCCGAGTGACCCTTTCCGTATTCCGGGTGGAACAAATCTTTCCGCCGAGTCTCTTGAAATCCGATTGCAGACTGGCATCGTTCGTGAAAAGTAGCTTCGCCTTGCTCAGTTGTGCCAACGCAATGATGTGGTGGTCGTTCGATTCCCACCCTCTCTCCTGCTCTAGCTTCGCTGCTCTGGCATCCACGTCGTCGTCGTTGACCCGAGCGGTACGCCCAGTCTTCGTGGCTTCGCCGAACCACCGTTTGAAGTTTGCGTCCTTGATCAGCTCTCGCAAGAGCTTTCCTCCGACGACTAGCTTGTTTCCTCTCTTAACCCAATCGGCAAACCGGATTCCCGCTTCAGGTCTGTCCTTGCCGAAGACTTGATGGCTAGTATTGACGTCTACGATGGCGCACATCGCTACAGCCCTACGGAGCGGTCCAACTCTTCCATGAAAAACTGCCCATAGCTGGGCGGGGCATTCAGCACATTGCCGAGCTCGTCTACCTCGAGTGAGTGTATTTTCACGTCTAGGCCAAAGCGTTCGAAGAATAGGATGGAGACGTTTTCGGGTCTGATTATGTTGTCGCGGACGCCCATGCGTACGCGGTCTACGATATAGTCGCTGTGCGTTTCTACCATGAGTTGCTTGCTTTGACCGGAGACCTGACAAAGCAAAGTCCCGAGGGCGGCTTGTGCGCTTGGGTGAAGATGTACTTCCGGCTGCTGGAGGAGTAAGATAGGTGGAGAGTCTACGCGAGAGAGTTCTGTCAGCACAGGCAGCGCCTGGCTGACACCATAACCCACGTCTATAAGATTTCGCCGGAGGCCTCTCTTGCCGCTATCAAATTTCCGGACCTCTACTTGGAATGGGCTTCCTGCGCTGTTCCCGAACGATTTGATAGCTATTTCGTGAAAGAGCCCTGACGCATTGCCGAACTCCTCTAGACTCTGCTTAAGATGGTTCCATCGTGTCGGTTCACGGCGATATAGTTCCGCTAGGTATGAGGGAGTGGATTCACCCTCAGGATCCCTCGATGGCCGGATTGGATCGTAGGTCCTGCGCGGCCGTGAATGAACGGGCGCGCTTGCAAAGGGGCGCTGTTCGCTGTATAGATGGATAGAGACGGCATTCTCCAGTTGCTGAATCCCTTTGTAATCCGCCTCTCCGGGTTGCTCATCGGAGAGCAATTTGACGAACGCGGCTGGACTGATTTTTCTACCTGGTTCGGTTGGAATGTCGAATAGAGGAATCGAAAGAGGGAATAGGGCCGCATCGTTAGAAAGATAAAAATCTCCGATAGAATATTTCCACGTCTTGCCGTTTGTGCCTACAAGGAATATAGGTTTTGTTCGGTCTTGTAGATTCAGCGTGCACCATGAATCCCCAACAGAGAGCCCTCGCTCGACGGGGTAAGGGGCTCCGTTGCGTTCCGCGAACCGCATCGAATGGGTAACGCCGCGAGGGAGATCACTCGTTCTGGGAGGGGTCGTTTCGAAGCTAGCCTCGAACGACTCGGCTCTGCTCCCCCGAGCGCCTCGGTTATGGGCTATCTCTCGAAATGAACCCAGGTCGTATGGCTCTTCGCGGAAGTCGGGCACTCGCTCCGCGATAGCCACGTCCCACAACGCCCTGATGAGCGCGAGGAACGATGTCTTGCCGGTGCTGTTCTCCCCGACGAGGAGCGTAAGCGGCGCTAAGCGGGCGGTCTGCTTCTCCCGGAAGCAGCGGTAGTTCTCTAACGTGATGCTGTCCACGGCGGTACTCTACCACGCCACTCAGCCTGCCGGGCGGAACTTCGGCAGTGTGACGTCCGCCGTGACGTCCTCGAAAACAACCTCGACCGCCATGCCGATCACGATTTCCTCCGAATGCGGATCAACGCCTACGAGGTTGGTCGGGAATCGAGGGCCCTCCTCGAGGTCGACCAGCGCCGGGACGTACGGGACGTGGTCTGCGAACGCGGGCGTGGGCGCGCGCTCGACGACCGCGAACGTGTGCAGCGTCCCCTTGCCGCTGGCCTGGACCCACGCCACATCCCGCGAGAAGCAGTGCGGACAGATATCGCGGGGGTAGAAATAGGCCTGTTCGCACGCGTTGCATCGGCGCAGCCATAGCTCGTGGGCCTGCGCCCGCTCCCAGTAGAAATCAGACTCCGGCTGCTTCACCGGCAGCGGCCACGTGTACTCATCCGCCATCAGTCCACTCCCAACACGAGCGTCCCCGTGGACGATAGCAGTCCGCCGGTCCCGTTGACGAGGGCTAGCTCCGGGCCCGCGAGCTGGCGGTCGCCCGCCTCGCCGCGCAGCTGACGCACCGCCTCGATGACAAGGAAGATGCCGTACATGCCCGGGTGCGTGTAGGAAAGCCCGCCGCCGCTCGTGTTCAGCGGCCAATCTCCTCCCGGCGCCGTGCGCTGGCCCGCGACGAAGTCCGGGCCCTCTCCGGGCCCGCAGAACCCCAGCGACTCGATGGTTGCGAGCACGGTGTAGGTGAACGAATCGTAGATCATCGTCAGGTCGATGTCGCTGTGGGCGACGCCCGCGCGCTCCAGCGCCCGTGGTCCGGTCACGTGCGCCGGCGTCACCGTCAGGTCGGGCATCTGGCTGATGGCGGCGTGGTCGTGGTGCTCGGCGGAGCCCAGCACCCAGACCGGCTTCTTCGGCAGGCTGCGAGCGCGCTCCGCCGTCGTGACGACAACGGCAGCGCCGGCGTCCGTCACGAGGCAGCAGTCGAGCAGATGGAAGGGACGCGATATCCAGCGGGAGTTGTGGTAGTCGTCGAACGTCATGGGCTCGCGCATCATGGCCTTCGGGTTGAGCTGGGCCCACTTGCGCGTGGAGACCGCGATCTCGGCCATGGCCTGGCGCGAGCGGTCCTGCCCGTACTGGTGCATGTAGCGGGCCGCGGCCATCGAGTAGTTGACGGGCGGGCCGATCATCCCGTAGAGGGCGTCGTACTGCGACGATGGGAGGTTCGGGTCCACGGGCTGGCGCGCCCGAGCGCTGCGGCCGGCCTGTCCGTGGGTGATGAGGGCGACCTCGCAATAGCCCGCCGCGATCGCGGCGGCCGCGTGGCCTACGTGGATCACGAACGACGAGCCGCCGACCGTCGTGCTGTCGGTGTAGGCGGGACTGATTCCCAGGTACTCGCCCGTGTTGTAGGTCGAGTAGCCGGCCGTGAACAGACCGTCAACGTCGTTCTTGCCGAGGCCGGCGTCCTCGAGGGCGTTGTACGCGGCCTCGGCGTGCAGCTGGAGCGCGGATTTGTGCGGCAGGACGCCGATCTCGTCCGACTCGGCGACGCCGACGATGGCGATCGATCGGGCAGGTTGGACCATATGCTCCTTCGCGCCGGTGGTCGCCAGCTATGGAAGTATAGGGTATAGCGGGGGAGGGGGGCCCGCCCGCCATGACGATTGCCCGTAGCCGGATCTCCCCCTCACCCTCTACACTATCCCACTGAGAGCATGAGGAAGAGACGCGTCCGCAACCCATGTGGTCACGAGACGCTGTCAGTCCCGCCTACCGCCCCCCTCCGCAGAGGAGGAATGACGCACAATGACTCTGAATGACCCACTTGACAAGAAATCTTCTCCAGCCCCACTCGTAAGTCCATTCAATCTACGAGTAAACGGCCTGCGTCATTCCGGGGCATTCCCGCCCATTCCCGTCATTCCTGTGCGTCAACACGAGGCGTCGTGGAGCAACTCCTTGTCTAGCCCGTTCGACATGAGCTTGTCGGCGGGGGTGGGTTCCTCGCCTCTCTTGTTCCATAGGTTCCCTAGGCTCGCGCGACATCAGAGGATGGGGCTGCCGGACGGCATCGCGGCGACGACTATCGCGAGGAGGACATCGTGGTCACCGAACTGAAGTGGGGAGCAATCGACGCGGACGCCCACGTGGTGGAGACCGACCACACGTGGGACTACATGGACCCGTCGGACGAGAAGTACCGGCCCAAGCTGTTCGGACCCAATGACGACTCGTCGCGGCGCCAGTGGGTCATCGACGGCAAGATGTGCGGACTGCGGCTCGCGACGCTGAGCGAGCAACAGCTGCGCACGCTGTCCGACCGTACGGGGCGCGACCTCATGACGGCCGCCGGCGCTCGCGAGGTGGACGACGTCGGTCTGCGGCTCGCGCACATGGACACGTTGGGCATCGATATCCAGGTGCTCCACAACACGTTGTGGATTCGCGGGATCACTGAGCGCCCCGAGGTGGACATTGCGCTGACGACCAGCTGGAACCGTTGGATGGCGGAGGTGTGGAAGGGAGCGGGCGGACGGCTCCGGTGGGCCAGCGT
The DNA here is from genome assembly GCA_965220205.1 of Dehalococcoidia bacterium. Taxonomy (GTDB): domain Bacteria; phylum Chloroflexota; class Dehalococcoidia; order Lucifugimonadales; family Australimonadaceae. The sequence goes on from OZ244812.1 coordinate 664,058, forward strand.
GCTCCCGCTCACCGACATCGATACGGCCATCGGCATGATGCCGTTTGCCAAGGACAACGGGGCGGTGGCCGTTGTCATGAAGCCGTTCGAGGGGTCGCGGTTCATGCTCGACCCCTACTTCTATCCCTACTACGAGGCCGCCGAGCGGCTCGACTTGGCCATCGCCATTCACATCGCCAACGCCAGCTCGCACCTGATGGACGCCGTCTCTACGCCCTACGACCCCAGCGGCGGCATGCCGCAGTTCCGGATGCCGACCGTCCACGCTTGCCACGGGCTCCTGCTCAGCGACCTCCCCCAGAGATTCCCGTCGCTGCGCTGGGGATTCATCGAATCGTCGGCGCAATGGGTCCCGTGGATCGTCCACGAAGTCCGACGGCGCGCACGGCAGAACGGCAAGGAGCTCCCCGACGACTTGTTCAAGGACAGCAACGTCTACGTCTCGGCGCAGACGGACGACGACTTCCCGTACGTGTTCGACTACATCGGCGACGAGAATATCGTGATCGGCACAGACTACGGGCACACGGACACGTCGAGCGAGGTCGACGCCATCGCAACGTTCCGAGCGATGAACTCCGTGCCGGAGGAGTCCAAGCGGCGCGTCCTCGTCGACAACGCCCAGGCGCTGTTCCGGCTCTAGCCGGCGGCAATTGCGGGGAGAGGCGACTAGCCGGACGCGGGCTCCTGGATGACGCCGAAGAGGTTGCCCTCCGGGTCCTCGCAATAGGCGAAGGTCCCCACGCCGGGAATCTCATCGGGGCCGGAGAAAAGCTTGCCTCCGTTGGCGGCTATGGCGGCTAGGGTAGCTTCCAGGGAGTCGACCAAGGCCATGTTGATGACGGGCTGCGGGAATTGCCTGTTCATTATCGCGCCGTCGATGCCGATTCCCTTGTCCGGGCGGGTAGTGGCGAGCCAGTAGGGCTGGGGGGTATCCCAGGTCTGGAACTCCCAGCCGAGGGTCTGGCCGTAGAAATCGGCGAGCCTCGCGGGGTCGTCGCCGAGTATCTCGAAGTGGACGATCCTGCCCATGGCCTTGGTTGGCTCGGCGGCGATGGCGTCGGACCTGGCCGCCATGACGAAATCGTTGCGGTGCAGGCCCCCAACCGTGTGCGTCCACCAGCGGACCGTCGTCTGCCCGTACGAGGTCACGATCTCCGGGTGATGATTCTGTTCCTCGGCCGCGGCGCCGACCCGGTCCGTGAACGCGAGCGCATCGGCGAAGCTCCCGAAGCGGTAGCTCCGCTCGAGCCTGTCAATGCCCTCGTTCACGATCCTCCACTCCGGGATTTGCGTCAGCAGCTCCGCCGCCTCCGCCGCGCCGACCCTCGGCGAGTCCTTCCTCGTCTCCACGCACGCCTCAGCCGCTAGCTCAGCCATCATGTCGCCTCCGCTCGCAGTCCGCTCTTGACGGGACCATTTCCCTCACGCCTGTTGCGTCGCGGCGTGACGCTGCAACTATCGTAGCCGGTAGGCGGGCTGGTCAAGGGAACGCTGCCGCATCTGTCGCGGCCTAAGGATAGTCTGAATAGGTCCGTGGACGTGACATAGCCCGTCATACTCCTCCTTCCCCGTGGGGAGGATTGAGGAAGGGGGCGTATCAGGGACACGCCCCCTCGTGCGCCGCCTTCGTCATTCTCGTGCGCAGACACGGGAATCCACGCCCCCTCGCGGAGAGACCTCCCGCCACGCCCCTCGCCCCCGCTACGACATCCGCCCCTACTCCAACGTCCCTCATCCCCCTACCATGCCTATCGAAGCCTGTCCTGAGCCCGTCGAAGGAGGCTCCGAACCACCGACCGCTGGCGCGTCGGGGCGTCGGCCCGATTTACGAGTAAATGTCGCAAAATGTCGCAGAATGTCGCACTATTTTAACCTTTCACTCGTAAATCTCGAGATTTACGAGTGAAAAACCTCACGTTTTTGGCCGATTTCCGGCCATTTTGGCCCATTTCCGTTCATTTCCTGCGATGGGGCAGCCATATGGATGACGCGCGTCGGGGCGGTCCGTCAGCGGGAGGCACGGATTCCCGTGTCCACGCACGAGAACGACGGTTGGGCGTGTTAGGGATAGTCTGAGTACGTCCGTGGATGTGGCGCAGAGGGGCCTGCCGAGAGCATCAGCGAGTTGTCTAGAGGTTCCCTGACGCGCCGGGGGTTGACACCCGCACGGGCGCCAGCGTTACATGGCGCCGCCCCCGACGGCGGCCCGCGCGACTCTCGGCGCAGGGGCCGCGGGCGCGTATCTACCAGGGAGGCGTGATGGACATTCAGCTCAGCATCGGCATGGCGGCGAACCCCCGGACCTGGCCCCTGTTTGACGGAACGGTCAAGCCCGACGGCATACAGCTCATCCCGAGCCCTGTGCACGCTTCGGAGCTCTTCTGGCGTCAGCTCCGGTTCGCCGACTTTGACATCTCCGAGATGTCGTTCTCGTCGCTGATCATGGCCTTGGCCCACGGAGACGACCGCTGGGTTGGCCTCCCTGTCTTCACCACGCGGCGCTTCTTCCACACGGGCATCCTCGTCCGGCGGGACCGGGGCATCGAGTCGCCGGCCGACCTCAAAGGCAAGCAGGTCGGCGTGCCCGAGTACCAGCAGACCGCGGCGTTGTGGACCCGGGGCGTGCTACAGCACGAGTTCGGCGTTGAGCCCAAGGACATGGAGTTCTGGATGGAGCGCGTCCCCGACCAGTCCCACGGCGGGGCGACCGGCTTCCAGCCGCCTCCCGGCGTCACCATCAATCAGATCCCCATCGAGAAGAACATAGGCTCCATGATGCTCTCCGGCGAGCTCGACGCGACGCTGTTGTACATCGTCGACCCGAACCTCATCGACCGCAGCACGGCGGACCTGTGGAGTCACCCCGACATCAAGCCGATCTTCCCCGACGCCAAGGCAGAGGGCGTTCGCTTCTACAACAAGACCGGGCTCTATCCGATCAACCACGGCATGGTTATGAAACGCGAGGTAGCCGAGGCCCACCCGTGGGCGATCCTCAATGTACTCAAGGCTTTCCAGCAGGCCAACGCGGCGGCCACTCGGCAGCGGATGGACCACGTGGACGCCTACCTCGAGGCGGGACTGTTGCCGGCGGACGCCAGGGCGGTCCTCGCCAAGCCGCTGATTCAGCACGGCATCGTCGCCAACCGCAATGTACTCGAGACCGCGGCGCAATACTCGTTCGAGCAAGGGCTCACGCCGCGCCTGACCAAGCTCGAAGAGGTGTTCGCCGAGAGCACGATGGAGCAGTAGGCGCAACGACGGCTCCGCCGAACCGGGACCGCTGAGCGAGGTCGGGAGGCGCATGGAACTGACGGGCAAGACGGCCATCGTCACCGGCGGCAGCGGCAACGTCGGACGCGCCGTCGTACGGCGGCTGGCGGCAGAGGGCGCCAGCGTGGTCGTGGCGGACCTCGCGCCCCCCCGGCAGGAAGACCTCGCCGCGATGGGGGACGCAGCCAGCCTCGTCCGCTTCCACGAGACGGACCTCACGGACGAAGCCGCTGTGCTCCAGCTGGTGAGCGCGGCAGGCGAGGACGGAGGGCCGGACCTGCTTATCAACGTAGCTGGCGGCTTTCGGTTCGGTCCGAGGGTCGAGGACCTGGCCGAGGCGGACTGGGACGCCATGCTTCAGCTCAATCTCAAGTCGGCGTTCCTGTGCATCAAGAGCGTGCTCCCCGGAATGAAACAGCGCAACTACGGCCGTATCGTCAGCATCGCGGCGCGCAGCGGACTGAGGGGCGACGCCATGATCGCGCCGTACGCCGTCAGCAAGGGCGGCGTGATCCTGCTGACGCAGTCGGTGGCGGACGAGGTGAAGGACTACGACATCAACGTCAACGCCGTCCTGCCGAGCATCGTCGACACGCCGCCGAACAGGGAGGCGATGAGCAGCGCCAACTTTGGCCGATGGGTGCGGACGGACGACCTCGCCGAGGCCATCTTCTTCCTTGCGTCGGACCGCTCCCGCGCCATCACCGGGGCCGCCATCCCCGTCTACAACCGGGCCTAGCAGGCAGGCTGTCAGCGCGATGCTCGAAGAACTGCAAACGAAGTTCGATGCGATGAGTGAGCCGAGGACGCCTGTGACGCTCCGGATACGCCGCGCGTTGAGTTGGATCGAGCGCGGAGAGCGGGAGCAGGACGACCCCGACGCCGCATTTGCCGGGTTTCAGGACTGGCGGCAGCGCTTCAGGAAGGAGTCTGAACCCGCGGAGTCTTCGTTCCAGAGGAGAGGAGCCTTCGTTGTCCCGCGGACGCCAATAGCGCCTAGGCACCATCCTCGCTGGCGCGGGGCCACTCCCCATTGCGGGGATGCTCGGAACATTCCGATTTCTCCAAGGCACACACACCGACTTGCGGGATGCTCGGAACATCCCGATTTCCCCAAAACACACACTCTTCGACCGTCTCTACGTACTGCGCAATCAGTTGCTGCACGGGGGCGCGACCTGGCAGGGGTCTGTGAATCGCTCCCAGGTGACGAAGAGCGCCGAGATAATGGCCGTCCTCATGCCGCAGTTCGTCAAGCTGATGATGGACAATCCGCTCAGTGACTGGGGGAAGCCGTACTATCCTCCGGCCACCCAGTCCGCCTAGCAGGGAGTAGCGCCGTGGTAGACATTCAACGCATCAACCCGCCCGGGCTGGCCCCGCCCCCGGGCAATCGGTTCGCCCACGTCGTCAGATCGGGCAACCTGGTCTGGATCGCCGGACAGACCTCGCGCGGGCCGGACGGCCAGACAATCGGCAAGGGCGATACGCTTGCGCAGGCCCGGCAGGTCAACGCGAATCTGAAGACGGCGATCGAGTCGGTGGGCGGCGTCCTCTCGAACATCGTGAAGGTGACGATCTTCCTCACGCCCGACGCGGATGTGGAGGCGGCGCGCCAGGCCCAGAACGAGTACCGGGACGAAAACGCGCTCCCAGCCAGCTCGATGGTGTTCGTTCATGCGCTGGTCAACCCCGACTACCTCATAGAGGTCGAGGCGTTCGCGGTCGTCGACTAGCGCGGGGCTGGCGAGCCCCAGTCGTCGCCGCTGCCGGCGGGCTTCGCCGGCCACTTCCCAGCTTCCACCTGTGCGAAGAACTCAGCCACCGCCTGGTTGAACAACGCCGGCTCCTCCAGATTGCAGGCGTGGCCCGTTTGCGGCATCAGCAGCACGCCGCATCGCGGGAGCACTCGCTTGAGGAAGAGCGACGGTAGGAGGCATGGGCCGTCCTCGTCGCCGGCGATGACCAGGGTAGGGACGAGCATTCTCGACAACTCGGACTCGCGGGAGTAGAGCGTAGGGCGGCGTCCCTGGAAGCCGCGCAGCGTATTCGCGGACCCCTCCGGCGCGTGGGAGCGGAACAGCTGCGCGAACTCATCCCATCCAGCGGGATCCTTCTCCCTGAAACGGATTCTCGTAGCTCCGGTGAGGTACGTCTCCATGCCGGCCATCCCATGCTCGGCGAGGGCGTCCGCCCGACGCTCGGCCTGCTCCCGGAACGCCGCCGGGTCGTCGGAGCCCGAGCCCGCTCCTGCCGCGACGATGCCGCGGCACAGCTCGGGGTAGGCGAGTCCAAAGCTCAACACGGTGTGCGCTCCCATGGACAGGCCGCAGAGAAACGCCTCGCCGATGCCAAGATGGCGAAGCAGCGCATGCAGGGTGGCGACCTGCCGCTCCTGCGTGTACGCGTCGACTTCCGCGGGCACGCCGGACGGCGGATAGCCGCGGGCGTTGTAGGTCACCGTGCGGTAGCGGCGCGAGAAGTAGCGGACCTGCGGACGCCAGCTCTCCAGGCTGCCCGCGAACTCATGGCAGAAGACGAGCGGGAAACCGCTGCCCGCCTCTTCGTACGCGGTCCGCACGCCGTCCAGGACTGCGCTGGGCATAGCGTCCTCCGCGCCAACGCCGCCGGGCTAGAACGACTCGTCGAAGCTGACTTCGCCGCCGACCGCGACCTGGTAGGAGGACACGCGACGCTCAAAGAAGTTCGAGAGCTCCTGTACGTCCTGCAGGTCCATGAAGCCAAGCGGGTTGCGCGTGCCGAAGTGCACGGGCATGTCGAGGTTGGCCAGACGCTGGTCGGCGACGTACTCGAGGTAGTCCCGGATCTCCCGCACCGACAGCCCCGCGAGACCGCCCTGGAGCAGGTCCTCCGCGAACTGCGTCTCGCAGTCCACCGCCTCCTCCATCATCCGGACGACCTGTGAACGCAGATCGTCGTCGAAGAGGTGGGGGTATTCCTCGCGGGCCTTCCGCACGACAGTGAGCGCGAAGTTCATGTGCGAGCTCTCGTCGCGGAACACCCAGTTGGTGCCGGAGGCGAGACCGTTCAGCAGGCCCTTGGAGCGCATGAAGTAGACGTAGGCGAAGGCAGCGAAGAAGAAGAGCCCCTCGACGCAGGCGGCGAAGCAGACCAGGTTCAGCAGGAACAGCCGACGGTCGGCGTCCGTCGACAGCGAGTCGACGCTGTGGATCGAGTCGAGCCAGCGGAAGCAGAACTCGGCCTTGCGGCGGATGGAAGGGATGGTCTCGATGGCCCTGAAAGCCTCGTGGCGCTCGTCGATGTCGGGGATGTAGGTGTCGAGCAGCGTCAGGTAGAACTGGACGTGGAGGGCTTCCTCGTAGAGCTGGCGGGAGAGGAAGAGGCGGGCCTCCGGGGCGTTGATGTGCTTGTAGAGGTTGAGGACAACGTTGTTGGCGACGATTGAGTCGCCCGTCGCGAAGAAGGCGACGAGGCGCTGCACGAGGTGGCGCTCCGGCGCGGTGAGCCTCTCGTGGAGGTCCTTGATGTCGTCAGAGAAGTCGACCTCGTCCACCGTCCACGTGTTGCGTATCCCGTTCTTGTACATCTCGTAGAACTCGGGGTAGCGCATAGGACGGAGCGTGAGATTGTATCCGGGGTCGAGGATCATGGCGGACCTGGTTCGCGCGAATGCGTGCGGGTTGGATAGGGCTGAATGAATCTGAGCGGGCCCCGGGGCGCGCGGGGCCTGCCACGATGGGCCTACTGGCAGGCCTCGCACTCTTCCGGGTTCTCCAGAGAGCAGGCGACGGCGTCCTCGTCCGAGTACACCTGGATTGCCGGCTGGGTGGTCGTTTGGGTGATGCGGGTGGCCGGGCGGGTCCGCAGGTAGTAGGTCGTCTTGAGCCCGCTCTGCCACGCGTATCGATACATAGACGAGAGCTTCCCGATGGTCGGTGAAGCCATGAACAGGTTGAGCGACTGCGACTGGTCGATGTACGGCCCTCGCGCAGCGGCCATGTCGATGAGGGCCTTCTGCGGCAGCTCCCACGCTGTCCGGTACAGATTGCGCACGTCGGCGGGAATCTCCTCGATGCCTTCGACGGACCCCTCGCTCACCTTAATCTTGCCGCGAATCTGCTCGTTCCACAGCCCGCGGGCCTTGAGGTCGTCAACGAGGTAGTTGTTGATCTGCAGGAACTCGCCGGAGAGCGTCTCGCGCTTGAACAGGTTGGAGAGCTGCGGCTCGATACACTCGTACGCGGCGCAGATGGACGCGATCGTCGCCGTGGGCGCGATGGCAATGAGCAGTGAGTTGCGGAGGCCCAACTGGGCGATGCGCTCCTTGAGGTCCGCCCACTCGGGCTTGGACGGCTGCACGCCCCACAGGTCGAACTGGAGCGCTCCCTGAGCCGCTCGGGTGTCGGCGAACGTCTGGTGGGGACCGTAGGCCTCGGCGAGTTCGTTGGAGGTCGAGAGAGCCCAGTAGTAGACCTCCTCCTGGATGCGCGCGGCAAGCTCCACCGCCCGTGGGTCGTCGAAGGGGAGCCGCAGCTTGAAGAGGACATCCTGCAGGCCCATGACTCCCAGACCGACGGGCCGCCACTTGCTGTTCGAGTATTCCGCCGCGCCGGTGGGGTAGAAGTTGATGTCGATCACACGGTCGAGGTACCGCACCGCTGTCCGGACGACCTCCCCGAGACGCTCGAAGTCGAAGCCGTCCTCGCCGACGAAGTGGCCGAGATTGAGCGAACCCAGGTTGCACACAGCTGTCTCGTCCTTCGACGTGACCTCGAGGATCTCTGTGCACAGGTTGGAGAGATGGACCACGTTCTCGCGCTTGAGCGTCTGGTTCGCCTTGCGGTTCGAGGAATCCTTGAAGGTCATCCAGCCGTTGCCGGTCTGGGCGAGCGTCCGCATCATGCGGCCGTAGAGGTCGCGCGCGGGCAACTGGCGCTCGTAGCGGCCGGCGCGTTCGGCCTCGGTGTACAGGCGCTCGAACTCGTCGCCGTAGGTGTCGACCAACTCGGGCATCACCTTCGGGTCGAACAGCGACCACACTTCGTCGTTCTCGACGCGGCGCATGAACAGATCGGGGACCCAGTTGGCGATGTTCAGATTGTGGGCGCGCCTCGCCTCGTCGCCGGTGTTGTCGCGCAGCTCCAAGAAGTCCTCGATGTCGGCGTGCCACGCTTCGACGTAGACGCACGCCGCGCCCTTTCGCTTCCCGCCCTGGTTGACGGCGGCGACCGACGAGTCAAGTGTCTTCAGCCACGGCACGATGCCGTTGGAGGCGCCGTTGGTCCCGCGGATGAGCGACCCCTGGGAGCGGACTCGCGAGAAGGAGACGCCGATGCCGCCGGCGTACTTGGACAGCTTGGCGATGTCGGTATAGCGGTCGTAGATGGCCTCAAGGTCGTCCTCGGGCGAGTCGAGCAGGTAGCAGGAGGACATCTGGGGATGCCGCGTCCCGGAGTTGAACAGGGTAGGGGAGCTCGGCATGTAGTCGAGACGCGACATGAGGTCGTAGAGGTCGATCGCCTCACTAGGCGACTTGGCAAGCCCACACGCGACACGCAGGAAGAAGTACTGGGGCGTCTCGGTTGAGTACCGGCTTTCCGGATGTTTGAGCAGGTAGCGGTCGTACAGCGTCCGTACGCCGAAGTACTCGAACAGCCTGCCGCGATCCCCCTCGATGGCGTCGTTGAGCTTGCGGCTGTTCTCGACAACGAAGCGGCCGACGGCGTCGTCGATGAGCCCGAGGTTGTGCCCCGCCTTCACCGACTGGGAGAACGAGTGGATGTCCTGGTTCTGGACCTCCTTGTCGATGAACACCGTGAGCAGCCGCGCCGCGAGCTTCGAGTACTGGGGCTCTTCCGCGATCAGCGAGGCCGCGGTGCGGATGGAGAGCTCGTCGAGCTCGCGGGTGGTGGCGCCGTCGTAGAGCCCGGAGATGGTGCGGGTGGCGATGCGGAGCGGGTCCACCTCTTGGAGGCCGCCCGACGACCGTTCCACCGCGCGCACGATCTTCATGACGTCGGCGGTCTCGTACGCCCCACTGCGCTTGCGGACCCGCATCGTGGTCGACGGCTCGATGCCGGCGTCCTCCGGCGGCGCGCCCTGCGCTGGCGCGTACGTCTCGTGCTCGGTGGGTGTGTAGGCCATCAGCGTCCTCCGACTCGACCCTCTGCCCGGCGCGCTCGGCCCCGGAGCGGAAGATACTGCTCCTTGCAGTGCTCTGTAGCAATCAGGGCGAACTCTAATACACCCCCTCAGCAATACCTCAAGACTACAGCAAGGCTATAATTGTAGGATTCGGCCCCACTTTACACAACATCTTGTACCAACGCCGTCTAGAGCGCAACATAGGCTTACCCATCGGAACTCAGCACATCATCGCTGCGCGCGTGCAACTGCACAAGGGCCCCGTGTCCTACCCAATCGTCTCCGTTGCCCTGGGGATGACGGAGGAAGAACGGGCCCGATTACCCCGTCCAGACACGGACCTCAGCTTGCGACAGCCGGTTCAGCGCCTTCCACGCCCACGGCGACCCAGCCCGTCCGTCCAATCCACTTGCCCTGAACCCGTCGAAGGGGGTCCGCCCTATGCCACCAGCCCATTACACGACCGCCCCATCCCCTCCTACAATGTTCCCAACGGCCCAACTCCGCACGCGCCTGACCTCCTCCCCCGGCGCGGAAGGATTGAGGAGGGGGGAACCCTGCCCTACAGGAGCATGGCGCAGAATGGCCCAAAATGGCGCACTTTAGGGAAAAATCTCTCGCCGCCCACTCGTAAACCGACGCAATCTACGAGTGAGCGGACTGCGCCATTCGGGGGCAATTCCCGGCACATCTCGCCTCAAACGCGTCAGTTCCGGCGTCGTTTCCGCGCCAATACGCGCGGGATCCCTCGCCTGTCCCTCCCGCTACTGCGGAGAGCGCCGGCGACTTGTCAGACTATCCTTAGGGCGTCGCGGGTGGGACGGCGCGGAGGAGGGCCGCGTTGCGGGGTGTTCAGAGGTTCGCTAGCTCGTCTTGTCGAAGGCGATCTGGACATCCCCGGTGTTGCGCGTGATGAACCCCGCCTCGCACACCGCTAGGTAGTAGTCCCACGTGTTGATGAAGCGCTGGTCGTAGCCCTGCGCCCGGACGTCGTCGATGCGCTCCCAGAAGCGCTCGCGCCACTGGTGGAGGGTCGTCGCGTAGTGCGGTCCGATGTCCTCCACTCCGTCTATGACGAGCCCCGTGCGCCGGTTGGACCGTTCCATCTCGGCGAGCGAGGGGAGGATGCCCCCAGGGAAGATGTACTTCTGTATCCAGTTGACGCCGGTCAGCTGCCCCCGGTAGCTGCGGTCGGGCACGGTTATCACCTGCATGACAAGCCGTCCTCCGGGCCTGAGCAAGTCGTCGCACTTCATGAAGAACGTCTCGAAGTACTCGGCCCCTACGGCCTCGAACATCTCGATCGAGATGATCTTGTCGTATTGCCCCGTCACTTCGCGGTAGTCGAGCATCTTGACGTCGACCAGACCGGAGAGCCCTGCTTCCTCGACTCGTTGCTTGGCGAGCGTGAACTGCTCCTGGGAGATCGTGACCGTCGTCACACGACACCCGTAGGCGCCGGCGGCGAAAATCGCGAGCCCGCCCCAGCCCGTGCCGATCTCGAGGACATGGTCGTCCCTGCCGAGGCGCGCTCGCTCGCAGATGCGGCGGTACTTGTTGCGCTGGGCGTCCGCGAGCGAATCGGCAGGGTCCTCGAACACGGCTGAGGAGTAGGTCATGGTCTCGTCGAGGAAGAGGCTGAAGAAGTCATTGCCCAGGTCGTAGTGGGCGTGGATGTTGTGCTTGCTCTGCTCCTCGGTGTTCTTGCGGGAGAGGTGAAGCCGCCGGTTGCCCAGCTTGGAAACGAGCCGCAGCGGGCCGCTGTTGAGGTTCACTGCCCGCCTGTTGAGCACGGCGAGCCGCACGAGGGCGATCAGGTCGGGCGAACTGCACCAGCCGTGCTGATACGCCTCGCCGAACCCCACCTCGCCGTGCAGCATCACGTGCTGGTAGAAGGCGGGGTCGTGCACGCGCAGGACGGCGGTCGGACCGGGCGCTCCCGAGTCGAACTCGCGGACGCCGCCGCTCGGCGACTCGATGGTTAGGCTCCCCGTGTTGATGCGCGAGACCGCAGTCTCGAAGACGCGGCGCGCGGCCGTCTGGCCGAGCTGAACACCGGCGGCAGGCAGCCTCATCGGGGGCCTCGCGTTGTCTGAGTACGACGCAGGGTCCTGCGGCGGGGTAGGGACGGGGAGAGCGCGAGTTGAGTCACCCTGACGACGAGTCGCCGGTGATGGCGCCGACGTCGATGCGGCTGGCCACGAAGGAGCGCATCTTCGAGCGGACCCTCTCATACACGCCGGAGTAGAAGCGCGCGCCGCTGTCGTGCGGGCCGCGCCTCTCGTTGGGCACCGGCAGGCCTACCCGTTCAAGGATGGCCTCGCCGATGAGGCCGTAGCCAGGGCCCCCGAGCCGGTTCATGGCGGCGCGGACCACTTTGGGCGGGAACGGTCCGATGGCGTAGTCGCGGGCCACGGCCATTTCGACGAGCAATGCGCCCGTCCGCCGTAGGTTGCCGACTGCCTCGGCGAAGTTGCGGACGAACTCGCGGGCGATCCGGCCAAAGTCCGTGTTGAGGCGCGTCATCCATTCCTGCGACTTCGTCCGTACTGCGGCACTAGCCGCGTACCCGGCATCTGAAACGTGGTGAGCGTGTTGGCCACGAGCCCGAGCATCTCAGGATTCTCCTCGACCTGCAGGGCAGTCATGTCGCGATACCACACGGTGTGCAGCGTCTCGCGGCGCTTGATCATGTTAGCGCAACGGGCGGCGTAGGGCGCGCTCTCTCGCAGCATCTGTCCGATCATCCCATGCCAGTGGTCGGTCAGGTACTCTTGGATTGCGCCGTACGTTGTCAGCTCGACCGGCGATGTCCCGGTGCAGTGGTCGTAGTGAAGCTCGCACGTCTCGCGGATCTCGCGGTCCAACTCCTCCTCGGAATAGCCGAGCGATAGAAGCATCAGCTTGTAGGGCGCGAAGTGGGTGTGTTCGTCGGGGACCCATATGTTCTGATTGAACCGGACCAGCCAGTCGGCGTCGTGCGCCCGCGCTCCCTCCATGAAGACCGCCGCGTAGGAGTCCGTAGCGCTTTCGGTCAGCATGGCGAGCTTGACCATTCCTACGAAGTCGTCCTCGGTGATGTTGGGAGGAGGGAGGCGACGACCTTCCGAACGTCGACTAGGCGTTCGATCCCGTCTCCCGACCTGCTTCGCCTACACCCTCCTGCTGCAGGCTAGTGCCGACGACGGCTCGCGGGCGTTGTTCTGTCCCCGCAGGCTATGCTTCGCGGGGAATCTACCGGAACCGCGAAAGAGGTGTCAACGCCGAACGGCGGCGGAATCTTTTGCATTCTCAGCGTGGCCGCGCCTAGCCGCGCCGCCTGTCTGTCGGCGTTGGCGGAGGACCGCGCCGCGCGACCGGCGGGCCCGCGAAGGTGAGTTCCAGGCAGGGCATCCGGTCGAGGATTCTGCGCATGAGGTAGAAGGGTCCCCACCACGGCAAGCGGAGCCGCGTGTTCACTCGAACGGACGCGACTATCAAAGGGAAGAAGCAGCGCGAGCCGCCCGGGGCCGAAGCCCAGTGCTCGATGAAGGCGAGGAGGTGCGGCGTCCGCTGGCGCCGGTCCTGGACGACGCGGGCGCGGGCCGGGATGTCGTAGAACTGCCCCCCCTCAACCGTGTGAACCGTGACGTCGGGCGATGCCGCTGCGTTGGCGATCCAGTCTCGCCGCCCAGGGTAGCCCGAGACGTAGATGCGCTTGCCGCCGTTCCAGACGTAGGTGGTCTCAGTGGTCCGCCTCGCGCCAGTTCGACGGCCAATCGTGCTGAAGCGGATGAAGAAGGAGGAGGCCAGGATGACGCGGACCTCGGGCGGGAGGCCCGAGTCGGCCCCGGGTTGCATAGGCATGCGCACAGTATAGGGAGACCGAACCCCGCGGCAATCGAGAACGGGGGCGCGGAGTTGAACGGCGACTGCTCTCTGTCCTAGTATCGAACCAGCAAATCAGCGGAGCGGGAGGAAGGATGTTCCGAGCATGCCTCGTGGGAACGGCGGTGACGCTGGCGCTGATCGCGATTCCTGTCGTCCACTGGTTCACGGCTCTCCCGGCTCCCTTCATTGGCGGCTACTTCGCAGGGGCGCGCTCCTCGGCTAGCCCAGGGCAGGCGCTTATCATCGGACCAGCGATGGGGGCGGTCCTCCTTGTGCCCATCGGCGGCATCCTGGGGCTAACCGCGCTCTTCTTCCATTTCAGCGCGCAACTGATGTTGGCGCTAACAATGGCTTACGCCCTATACGTCGCTGCCCTCGGTACATTGGGAGCTGCCGTAGGGGGCTCGAGCGTACGCCGCCAAACCGCCGCTTAGGGCACTTCCCCGTCGCCGAAGTCCTTTGCCGCGCCGCCGCTGGTAGGGCCTCGGCGAGCCTCTTCTTAGCGGAATTTCCCTCGACGTTGCCTCTTGACGAATTCTCACGGCAGGCGTGTAAGCTTGCCCTGTGCTTCGTGAAGCATACTTGTATGCTGGGTTTTGGTATCAATTTTAGCCTGAGGTTAGGAAAAGTATTGACATTCCATCAAGACGTAGGGTCATAATACCGCACTCTCCGCCTAGGAGCCCCCTGATGGATAAGGCCGGCATGCGCTCTGCGAGGTTGATTCGCGTAAGCACGACGAGAATCGATGGTGGGAATCTGTTCGGCTCTGTCGCCAAGGAGCGATGGGAGCGGTTCGTCTCACCGGACCGACAAAACCGGGTTGCCGTCGGGAACTACAGCATGCTGCTGGAGCACTCGGACGGCTGGGTGCTCGTGAACGCCGGTCCCGGCGACAAGGCCCCGCTGAATCTCGACATTGCGCCCATGCGCAGCCGCTCGTCGCTCCTGCGCGACCTGCGGGAGCTGGGCCTCGTTCCGAAGGACATTGCGGTGGTCATCTACACCCACATGTACAACGAGCATGTGGGCGGCGGCACGCATATGACCTCGTCGGGGCGCGTGCTTCCAACGTTCCCCAACGCCCGCTACGTGGTGCAGCGCGACGCGCTCGAAGAGGCCGAGCGGCCTAACGAACGCAACGCTCGCTACTACCGGTCCGACGACTACGAGCCGCTGCGGGAAGCAGACCAGCTGGAAGTCATCGAGGGCGGCAGCGAGGTCGTATCGGGCGTCTGGGTAGAGCCTGCGCCCGGACCGACCGCTGGGCATCAGATCGTCATCGCGCAGAAGAGCAAGACGACCTTTGCGTATCTCGGAATGCTGGTCCCGACGTCTATGCACCTCAGCTCCAACCTCGCTTGTGCGGCCGACCGCAACCCGGAGGCTAGTTGCCGGACCCGGATGGAAGTCCGCCGGCAAGCCGAGATGGAGTCATGGCAGGTCGGACCGGTGGGGCGCGACGAGTGGGTCCGCGCGAGCGAGTTGATGGCGCTCGACAGCTTCAGCAACGGCGAGGCCGCTGCGCCAAAGGCGCCGGCGGTCAAGACTCCGGTCCGCCAGGGACGCCCGGCTCCGGTGGAGCCAGTGGCGCCCGCAACCGCTCGGCGAACCGTTGTCGGCGTCGTCTAGGGGTCGCCCGCGACCTCGCAACCTCAGCTGTCCCTCCCGCTCTCCCAGCCGAGCGCTTTAAGTTCCGTCACGTCCGTCGCGGACAGCGGCGCTTGATTCAGCATGTCGGGACGCCGCTCCAGTGTTCTGCGCAGCGCCTCGCGCCGCCGCCATCGCGCAACCGCCGCGTGGTCGCCGGACAGCAACACCGGAGGCGCGGCCATCTCTCTGAACTCCGACGGTCTCGTGTATTGCGGGTACTGGAGCAGCCCGGACGTATGGGAATCGTCGGCGAGGGCATCGTCGCCGTGCCCCAACGCGTCCGGCTGTAGGCGAATTACCGAGTCGACGACGACGAGGGCAGGGAGCTCGCCTCCGGTCAGCACGTAGTCGCCGATGCTGATCTCCTCGGAGACGAGGCCTTGACGCACGCGCTCGTCCACGCCTTCATAGCGTCCGCACAGCAGCGTGATCACCGGCTCTCGCGACAGCCTCTCGGCGTGCTCCTGGGTGTAGGGCGTTCCCTGGGGACTCATCAGCACGACGGGGGATCCCGCCGGTAAGCTCAGCGACTCGACCGCCTCGAACAGCGGCTCTGGCCGCATGACCATCCCCGGTCCGCCGCCGAACGGCGCGTCGTCGACCGTCCGATGGCGGTCGTGGGTGTAGTCGCGTAGGTCATGCACATCGACGCGCGCGATCCCGGCGCGGCGCGCCCGGCCGACGACGCCGGCCTCGAGCATGGGCGGGAAGAGGTCGGGGAAGATCGTGACGACGTGGATGTGCATGTCCCAGGGTCGGAGGCTAATGCCCCCGGTCGGCCCCGGTGAGCTGGCCGAGGGCGTGGGGCAAAACCGGCAGCAGCACGTCCAATCCTTCCTGGACGCCCTTGGGGCTGCCGGGCAGGTTGACGATGAGCGTCCGGCCTCGGGCGCCGGCGATGCCTCGCGACAGCATGGCCATCGGCGTTTTCGTGAGTCCGTAGGCGCGCATCGCCTCGGCGATGCCGGGCGCCAGACGGTCGACCACGGCCCGCGTCGCCTCAGGCATCACGTCCCGGTCGGTGAACCCTGTCCCCCCGGTCGTCACGATGAGATCGACCGCGTTCGCGTCCGCCCACGCCGCCAGCGTTCGTTCGATCGTATCGCGGTCGTCGGGCACGACTGCGTACTCGGCGTGCACGTAGTCCGGGGCCGCGAGCCGGTCGCGGATTGCCGCGCCGCTGGAGTCCTCCCGTTCGCCCCGGGCGCCCATATCGCTGCTCGTGAGAACGCCGACCCTGTACATAGCGCCGCCATGATAGCACCCGCCCCGCGCCCCCGGGCGAGGGTTGCCGGAGGACACTGGATTGCTCTAGGGAACCTCTGAACAACTCACAGTCGGCCGAGTGGTGTTGGTGGGGGGCTCTTCAGCGATTCGCAGCCCTCTGCTGGTGCCGTGAACGGGGCTGTTGGGGGTCTTCTACCGACCCTGCTGGGGCGGATTCCCTGCTCCCAACCCCGATCTGAACCCACTGCGCCTCCGTCATGCCGCCAAGCACCGCTGGGCTCTCATCAGGTTCGCCAGCCCCAGCAGCACCATCAGCCGTTGCGTGTTCTTGGCCAGCCCCCGGTAGCGGACCTTGGCGTAGCCAAAGTGCCGTTTGACGTACAGGAACGGATGCTCCACCTTCGCCCGGACCGACGCCTTGCCCTTCTCCGCCAACGCCTCAGGGCTTCCCGGCTCCAACTGCCGACGTTGGCCCGGCCGCATCGCCACCTGCCACTCCACCTCCAGCCCCCGATGCTCCGCCCGCTTCTGGACTCCCTGATACCCGGCATCGCCCCACACCTGCGACTCGCCGCCGTGCAGCAACCGGTGCGCTTCCGTCACGTCGTTCACATTGGCCGGCGTCGTCGCGACGCTGTGCACCACCCCCGTCTCCGCGTCCACCCCGATGTGCACCTTCATCCCGAAATGCCACCTGTTCCCCTTCTTCACTTGGTGCATCTCCGGGTCTCGCGCACCCGCTCGATTCTTCGTCGACGACGGCGCCTCGATGATGCTCGCGTCCATGATCGTCCCTTCCTGGAGCAGGAGTCCCTGGGACGCCAGATGCCCTTTGATCTCCGCGAACAGTCCCTCCCCCAGTTCGTGCTCCTCCAACAGATGACGGAAGTTCAGGATGGTGGTCTCGTCCGGCAGCGGCTCCGACAGCTTCAAGCCCACGAACCGCCGCACCGACTCCACGTCGTACAGCAGGTCCTCCATGCCGGGGTCGCTGAGGTTGTAGAACAGCTGCACGCAGTGAATCCGCAGCATCGCCGACAGGGCATACGGATGGCGTCCCCGGCCCGCCGTGGGGTAGAAGGGACGGATGCGCCCTTCCAGCCGTTCCCAGGGGATCAGCCCGCCCATGCGTTCGAGAAATCGCTCCCTGCGGGTCTTGCGCTTCTTGCTCTCGTAGTCCACGTCTGCAAAGGTCGGTTGGTCCATCATCGCTTCACTCCCTGGCGCTACTGGGTGACTGCCAGGATACTGCCTCAACCTATAGACTTGTTCAGAGATTCCCTAGCGTAGCGGTATGACACTCGGCAACGTTGGGCGCGCTTCCTACGCGGAGTTCGCCGGCAAGCGGAAGGTCCTCATCGTTCCCTACATCGTGGCGATCCGGCCGGACCCGGAGCTCGTTGGGTTGGTGGCCGAGTACTGGGCGGATGCGTTCGCCCAGGTGCGCAAGCTCGAGACGGGCCTGGGCGAGGTGGGCCATCTGTTCCACGAGGGCTCCGTAGCGGCTGGAGGGGATGGGCTGGAGGTCCTCGAGCGTGGCAATCCTGTCGGCTTCCCACACCTCAAGGAACTCATCGACCGCGGCGCGCGTCTGGAGCCGACTGAGGACGTGGAGGCGCTCAAGGAGACGCTCGATCTCCATCGCTGCATCGCGGTCGTCGAGGCGAGCGCGAACGTGATGCGCCGGCTACTCGACTGGTTCGACGAGACGCGGCAGCGCCGGTACGCCGCCATTGCCGACAACGTCGTCCGGCACACCGTGGAGAACGGCGTCGCCATGCTCGTGATCAGTCCCGACCACGAGGTGGCTTTCGCCAACGACGCGGAGGTCGTCTACGTGGCGCCGCCTGTCCTCGACCGCATCAACGCATACTTGCGCGACCACCCGCCGTATGAACCGGCTCCCACTGACGAGAGCTCGTCCCCGAACGAGGAGACGGCTGGCGGCGTATAATCCGCACGCCGGAGCAACACTGTCACATCCACCCGTGCTCCGTGCGCCAAACGCGTCCCATGCGGCAACGCTCGGATGCGTCGAGTCGTCGGGGCGTGGCGCAGCGGCAGCGCGCCTGCTTTGGGAGCAGGAGGTCGGCAGTTCGATCCTGCCCGCCCCGACCACCATTCGCTGTCGGGCAGAGCGCCGGCAGCGAAGAGCGTCCGTAGCCTCACGCCGGCAGGAGCGGAAGGATGGACTCTCGCCAACCCCCGCCGGATCGGCCCAGCGAGAGCGGGTCCTCGCGCCGCAGCTCGGTCCGGCTGTTGTTGTCGCTGCACCTGCCCGCGGTCGTCATGGGGTTGGGCACAGGCGGGACCGCGGTCGCTCTTCCAGAGGTTGCCAAGTCATTCGATGTCGGCGTCGGCGTGGCGACGCTGCTGTTCATCGTCCAGATGGCGGGGGCCACGGCGGCGCCGCTCCCCACTGGTCTGCTCGCGGACCGATTTGGACGCCGCAGAGTGCTCCTCGCAGGCCCGCTGCTGATCGCTGTCGCCGGACTGCTCACCGCACGCGCGGTCGCATACGGATCGTTCGAAGAGGTGCTCGTCTACCGCTTCGTGGCCGGCTGGGGCCAGCAGATGTGGATGGTGAGCCGCATCACGGTCATAGCCGACTCAGCGAGCGCAACCAGCCGCGGCCGTCAGATCACGAGCATGTTCGGCGTCCAACGGGTCGGCGCCCTCGGCGGTCCGATTATCGGCGGGTTCATCGCCGTGTCGATTGGGCTCTGGGCGCCCTTCGTACTCCAGGGCTTCATGGCGCTGGTCTCCATCATCCCGAGCTACTTCCTGTTGCGGGAGACGCTCCCTGAGTTCGACCGGCAGGGCCGCCGTTCAGGCCGGGTCGTCGAAGGCGCAGGAGGCATCGTGCCGTGGCGCTCGTTCATGGTCCGGCCGATCCTCGGCTTGTTCACGGTGCAGTACCTGACGAACGTCACTCGCGGCGGTATCCAGAACGGCAGCGTACTGTTGCTGTTCGCGGCCTACGCCTACGACGCAGACCCGGCGCAGTTGGGGATTCTCCGCGGGGCCATGGCCCCGGCCGGCATTCCGTTCACGTTCCTGGCCGGCTATGTGATGGACCGCTTCGGGCGCAAGTGGAGCATCGTGCCAGGCCAGAGCATCATGTTCCTGAGCATGGCGTTCCTCGCGACGACCTGGTACGCATCGCTCCCATTCACCGCGTTCATTGGGGCGTACGTCATGTCGCACCTCAGCATCGCCATGCTGTCGGGCAACATGCAGACCATGGGCGCCGACGTTGCGCCGGAGGGCGCTCGCGGCAGGTTCTTCGGAGTCTCCCGGCTCGTTGCCGAGTCCGGCTCGATGACCAGCCCCACGAGTTTCGCCGTGATCTCGCATCTCCTCAGCTTCGGGGCGGCCTTCGTGTTCATGGCGGGCACGTCGTTCGCGGCAGCGATGGTGGTCATCTTCGTCATCAAGGAGACGCTGCGCCGGGAGCCGAAGGAGGCGCCTGCCGCAGCAGAGGCTAGACCTGGGGCTGGCGGCTAGGCGCGGAACGCGGCGACTTCGCGCCAGCGGAGCGCGACCGCTCCCACGAACACCAGCGACAGCGCGCTGCCGACGAGCACAGCGTTCGGCGAGCCGATGGGCGACGCGACTACTCCCGCCAGGAACTGGCCGATGCTCGGCGAGCCGACCGCCAACACCTGTTGCACGGAAGACGCGCGCCCGCGAACAGCGTCGGGCACGATCAGCTGGAGCGTCGTCTGCCGGACGATGCTGCTGATGCCGTCCAGCCCGCCGACGAAGATGAGAAACACGAATGAGAGCCAAAAGACGCTGGACACCGCAAACAGGGCGAGCGCCACGGCATAGCCGGCGACGCTCAGCAGGACGACCAGCCCTGTCCGGCTCATGCGTCCGATGATGAGGAGGGCGAACGATCCTATGATGAAACCCACGGCAGGCGCTGCCAGCAGCAAGCCAAGCCCCGTGCCGCTGACGAACAGGATGGTTTCGGCGAACACCGGCAACAGCGCCCGGTACCCGGTCAGCAGAGCAACGCCCGCGTCGAGGGCGATGATGGCGAGCAGGATGCTCGTCGCCCAGATGTACTTCAGCCCGTCGGCGATCTGACTGGCCCGGAACCGCCGTGTCTCGCCTTGGACCAAGCCCCCTTGCGCGGGCAAGCGGAGCAGAACCAGCGTTGCGAACACGGGAATATAGACGGCGAGCGCGGCGACGTATGCGACAGCAGCCCCACGCGGGCCTCCGCCCCCGAGGTCGATCATGAACCCGCCCAGCGCGGGCCCGACCAGCATGGCGCCCTGGCGCACGAAGCTGTTGAGCGTGAACGCGTTGAGCAGGTGACTGCGCGGCACCGTGGACGGCACCAGGGCGGTGCGCGCGGGCATCTCGAGGATCATCAACGAGCTCGTCGCAATCGTCGTCGCGTACAGATGCCACACGGCGATGAGCCCCGTCACGGCGAGTACGGCGATCATCGCGGCGACCGCCAGGTTCGCCGCTTGCGTCAGGATGATCAGGCGCTTGCGGTCCATGTGGTCGGCGAGCGCCCCGCCGAACAGGCCGAGGACGAACAGCGGAACGGCGCGGGTCAGCCCGAGCAAGCCGAGCTGCACCGTCGACTCCGATATCTGGAACACCAGGTAGAGGTTGGTCAGCTCCCGCATCTGCTGGCCGACCGCCCCGCAGACCCAACCGCCCCAAAGCAGCCGGTAGTTGCGGAACGTCAGCGAGGCCCAGGGGCGTATGCGCTCTTCGGCGGCAGGGGGCGATTCGACAGTCGGTTCAGTCTCGGGGTTGTCTGGGGAGATGGCCATGGGCAGCGCGAGACAGCCTACCGGCCCCGGAGGGACCCGGCAAGCGGCGCCACGGGCCGCCGCCCGGCGCGACCCGTGACATCAGCGTCCGTGCCAGCTGCGGCTACCGCGGAACGAATCGCATTGACACCGAGTTCACGCAGTGGCGGGTGTTCGCCGGTGTGAAGCCTTCACCCGTGAAGACGTGTCCCAGATGCCCTCCACAAGCCGCGCACTCGATCTCCGTGCGCATGCCGTCGGGGTCGGGCAGGCGGCGCACAGCTCCGGGGACCTCTTGGTCGAACGCAGGCCAGCCGCACCGCGCGTCGAACTTGTCGTCGGAGCGGTACAGCTCAGCGTCGCAGCGGCGGCAGACGTAGACGCCCGCCTCGTAGAAATCGTCGTACTCGCCCGAGAACGGACGCTCCGTTCCCTTGCCTTCGATGACGCGCCGCTCCTCGGAGGAGAGCGGGTTGTAGCTTGGGCTCGTCATGGCGGGTACTCCTGGCGCGGGACCTAGTCAGCCAGCGGGATAGTCGCGGTAATGCGAGGAACGTCGCTCACCACGCGGGTTGTGTGACCCCTGCCGGTCGTGTCCTCGACGAGGTTCACGTGGCCGGGCCCGAAGCGATGGAGCGACCCGTCGCCGAGCCCGATCTCGCCCTCGCCGGACACCGTGATAACAAACTGGCGCCGGGGTCCGGGATGGAATTCCGAGGCATGCCCTGGAGGGATTATCCGGAAGGTGATGCCCGTAGCACTGTGGAGCGCGGTCAGCTCCGGGTGCGAGGCGGGGTCGAGCTCCTCGATATGGGACTCCCCATCATCGCCCGTGTACATCCGTGTGAAACCCATGATTTCCTCCTTGCCGTGACTCTACCGCAATGCGCTGATGCACTCAGCATAGCGCAGTAGCGGGCTTGCCGCGACGAGACTACGTCTCGGCGGGTGCCGGCGGGGTCGCGCCCCTCGGGTTCCGCGCCCGCACAAGGTAGATAACGGCGTCCCCACTCTCTAACTCTCCCCAGTCTGCGGGGAAGAGGACTTGCGAGGCACTGACGAAGAGTGTTATGCCGCGCCGTTCGAGGGATGGATCCCGTAGAGAGTGGCGGGGTTGCGCCTGAGTATCTTGTCGACGATGCGCGGCTCGATGTCGCCGCGGTCGGCCAGCCTTCGCATGGCGTCGATCTGCGTGGACTGGCCGGTGTGGCCGTAGTCCGTGCCGACGACGAGGTTGTCCTCGCCCGCGTAGCTCAAGATGTACGGGAGGTCCTCGTACACCTCGTACATCATGTAGAGGCGGTTGTCGGCAATGACCGACGCGCTCAGCTCCTTGCCCGCGCCCGTCTTGGGGCCGCGCACGCGCTCCCGCAGGTCGATGCAGACGTGCGGGACCCACTGAGCGCCCGACTCGAGGAAGGCCCACCGCAGCCGCGGGAACAGCGAGGGGACTTCGCCGAAGATGAGGGCGTGGCAACAGGCGACGAGCATCAGCTTGAACGTCGTGAACGCCGACGTCCCGGGCGCGCGCCCAAAGACATCGTAGATCTCTTCGTTCCCGTTGCCGACGTGGAGGACGATCGGGACGTTGAGACGCTCGGCTGCCTCGTAGACCGGATAGAAGTGGGGCTCGGTCACGATGCCGTGGGCCTCGACCGGACGCATGAACACGCCGCAGGCGCCGTGCGCCACAGACCATTCCAGCTCCTTGACGGCCTCGTCGATTGCTAGGAACGGCAGCGCCGCGGACCACCGGAGGCGTTCCGGGCTGTGCTGGGTCACATCGGCGAGCCAGCGGTTGTAGCTGCGGCAGAGCGCGACCTCGACCTCCGGCCGCGCCGTCGGGGGCCGTATGAAGAACGAGGTGTGGAGCACCTGGATGTCGACCCCCACGTCGTCCATGTGCCGGAGGCGGGTGTCGAGGTCCGCCATCTGGGCCGCTTCCACGGGCGTCGCTATCGTTCGGCCGGAGGACCGTTCCCGCTCCTCCATCTCTCCCGGCGGCCGCGTCGGCGCGCCGAAACCCCGAGGCTCGCCGTCCACGATCCAGCGGGGCCGCCCTCCCGGATCTCGCGGCTGCGAGAGGGTCGGACGGAACGCGGCGTCCGAAGCGTCCATGTACTCCCACGTCCGCTCCGTCTCGATGACGTGGGCGTCGGCGTCGATAGTCGGGAGCGATATCGAGTCCCGCGCCTGGGCAGCTTCCGCTTGCTGGACCATGGCCTACACTCTCCTTCCCCCTCCCCGGTTCCGGTATCTGTGTGCGCCTTCGGCGCACGCGCCACGTTACCACACACGGCCTCTCCCGACTCGGATTCACGCCTCTCCCCCATGCGTGAATCTGTCCCCATTGGCCTGCGTTGTCGAGGCTCTGACGGCGGCAAGGACGGGAATGGACCGGAATGGCGCAGGGCTCCCGCTCGTAGATTGCACGGGCCTACGAGTGGGGGCGGGAGATGGTGCGGTCGGTGCTGTTGTCGCGCATCTTCGCCTCCAGACTGGCTCGTTCTCCAGCCAATTCTGTCAACGAATTACCTAACATCTACAGGAATGACGGAAGGGGCCCGGGAGGACACCGGCGCGCCCCTGTTCCGGATGGGAGTATGGTAGAGAAACCCCAAAGCTTCCGAACAAAGGACGCATCGATGAAGACTGAGGTCCGCCTCGAGCTCGATAGGCGCGCAGTGTTCGCAGAGGGCCGTCCGTTCGGCGAGGCTGGCCCGTACGAACGGTTGAGCGGGCGAGTCCGCTTCGCCCTCGACCCCGCCGACGCGCATAACGCCAACGTCGTCGACCTGGACTACGCGCCGCGCAACGGTCGTGGACTTGTTGAGTTCTCCGGCGACGTCGACATCCTGAAGCCCGTCGACCTGGCGCACGGCAGCCAGCGGGTCCTGTACGACGTCAACAATCGCGGCAACAGGACAGCCTTGGGGTCGTTCAACGACGCCCCTCGTTCCACCGATCCGCTGAGCGTTGCCGACGCCGGCAACGGCTTCTTGATGCGGCAAGGCCACACCGTAATGTGGTCGGGATGGCAGGGCGACCTCGTCCCCGGAGCAGGCTTGCTCGTTGCCGACCTGCCGGAGGCCCGGCGGGACGGGCAACCGCTGTCCGGCGTCGTCCGGCAGGAGTTCATCGCCGACGAGGCCGGAGTCTTCTGCATGCCGCTCAGCGGGGCTCCGGTCATCCGCAGCTACCCGGTCACCGACCAGGGGTCGGCGACGCTGACGGTCCGGGAGCGCGAGACCGACCCGCGTCAGACTGTGGAGCGCGGCGCGTGGAGCTTCTCCGAGACCTCGACCAAGGGCGGCGGCGCCGTCCCATCCGACACCCACCTGTACCTGGCGAATGGGTTCGAGCCGGGGTGGATATACGAGCTCATCTACGAGACGCAGGGCTCGTGCGTCATGGGCCTTGGCATCGTCGGCATCCGCGACTTGCTCTCGTTCCTGCGTTACGACGAGTCCGACGCGGACGGGCAGCCCAACCCGCTGGCGGGACACATCGAGCGCGCCTACGCATACGGGCAATCGCTCAGCGCCCGCGTGATCCGTCAGTTCGTCTACGACGGCTACAACGCCGACCCCCTTGGCCGCAAAGTCTTCGACGCCGTGTTTCCCCACGTGTCGGGCGGCGGGCGGTTGTTCGCCAACAGCCGTTTCGCGCAGGTGGGCCGCTATCCGCGGCAGCACGAGGAGCACCAGTGGCCGTCGGAGCGTTACCCGTTCGCCTACGCCCCCGTGCCGGACCCGTTCACGGAAGGCGTGGACAGCGTCCTGCAGCGGCCCGAGTCGGACCCGTTGGTCGTGCACACGCACACCAATACGGAGTATTGGTTGCGCCACGCCTCGCTGGGGCACACTGACCCCCGAAACGGCGACGACCTGGAGGTTCCCGAGGGGGTGCGCATGTACGCGCTCGCCAGCGCCCAACACATGGGCGCGAGGCCTATGGAGTCGGACGCCGGCTCCGCGCCAGCCAACCTCATGAGCACGGGCCCCGTCCTGCGGGCGGCGCTCGTGCTCATGGACCGTTGGGCGACCGACGGAACGTTGCCGCCGCCGAGCCGGTTGCCGTCTCGTTCCGATGGAACGCTTGCCCCGCCCGAGGATGTCCTGTCGCACATGCCCGCGATTCCCGGCGCGAAGCTGCCCGACGGCCCCAGCCGTCTCCCGCGCTACGACTATGGGCCGGAGTTCGACCGGGGCATCGTCGATAAGCATCCGCCCGAGCCGGTGGCGGGCCAGGAGTACCCGGTGCAAGTCCCTGAGGTCGACGCGGACGGGAACGACGTCGGCGGGCTGCGCCTGCCCGAGATCGAAGCGCCGGTCGGCACGCATCGGGGGTGGAACGTCCGGCGCGACGGGTTCGCCGCCGGCGACCTCTTCTCGCTATCGGGCAGCTTCATCCCGTTCGCGCGCACCAAGGCTGAGCGCACGGCCTCCGGCGACCCTCGTCTCTCCATCGAGGAGCGCTACGCGACGCACGAGGACTACGTGCAGGCGGTGGCGCGTGCAGCGCGGGCGCTGGTCGAGGTAGGGCTGCTGCTGGCGGAGGACGAGGCGCGCTACGTCAGGGCGGCGCGGGCGCGCAATCCGCTCGACCCGGCCGTCACGCTGGCCCCGCTGTCGCTCGACGTCGACTGACGCCGCTCGAGCGCGGCTCGATCCCGTTCGTGGGACCCTTCGGAACTACCAGGGCGAACGGGACCGGGCCGGAGGCGCATGGATTCCCGTGTCGGCGTACGGAATGACGGAGAGAGGGCGCGGGGCGGGGGAGGAGGCCCGGCGCGACATCCGGCCCTCCCGCCAACGCCGCTCAGCCTCTACTATGGTCGTTGAAGCCTGTCCTGAGGCCGTCGAAGGATCATCCGCCGCTGGCGCGCTGGAGCTCCGGTCCGATTTACGAGCAAATGTCGCAAAATGTCGCAGAATGTCGCACTATTTCAATGCCTCCACTCGTGAGTCGCGGGATTTACGAGTGAAAAACCTGACGTTTTTGACCAAAAGCCGACCATTTTCGCCCATTTTCGTTCATTTCCGTGTTCGCAAGGCCCCCTCCTCAACCCTCCCGATGTGGGGAGGAGGCCGGAAGGGGTAGGGAGCGGCTCTCGCAGTCGCCCAGTGGGGGAGTGCAGAGGGCGCCAGCCCTCTGCCAGGGGCGTGGGGGTGTCCCCCACACCCAAGCGTTGCGGGCGGGTGGGCGGGAAGAACAGCGCCCGTCAAGCAGTTATGCAAGGTCTCGTCTGCGGGGAGAATTCGAAGGGGCCGCCCCCGCCCGCCAACTTTCGTCGGTTGTGGTGTGGGCCGACAGGCCCACGTGAGGGATTGCCTCATCAACTCTGAACAAGTTACGGGCTGCTCTGTTGCTTGACATCCCCACAGGCGATTCGTAGATTGCTAAGCATCTATTGCTCGTCGCCGTCACATTCGCCGGAGGTGGCCAGATGCTGAGCGCTGAGGACAACGCAACCCTGACACAGACCGGACGGGGCACTCCGATGGGGGAGTTTCTCCGCAGGTACTGGTACCCGATCGCCGCGTCGAACGACCTCGACGTCCAAGAGGCGGCGGGCGCCCATCGCGGCGGGACGAAGGAGGTGCGGCTCCTCGGGGAGGATCTCGTCCTGTTCCGAGACCTCAAGAGCCGCCTCGGGCTGCTGGAGCGCGCGTGCGCGCACCGGCGCGTCAGTCTGGCCTATGGCATCCCCGAGGAGGAGGGCATCCGTTGCCCCTACCACGGCTGGATGTACGACACGGCGGGCCGCTGCGTCGAGCAGCCGTTCGAAGAGATTAGCCACCCGGAGAGCCTCCCCGGAATGAGGCTCAAGGACTCGGTCCGGCTGCCCGCGTACCGAGTCGAGGAGCTGGGAGGCCTGATCTTCGCCTACCTCGGGCCGGAGCCGGCGCCCTTGCTGCCGCGCTGGGACCTCCTCGTGATGGACAACGTGATCCGCGACATCGAGTACGTTGAGATCCCGTGCAACTGGGTCCAGATCATGGAAAACTCGGTCGACACGGTGCACGTGCAGTGGCTGCACTCGTACTTCACCGCGTGGACGACAGGCGTTCCCCAGCGGGCAATCCGCAACCACCAGCGGATAGCGTTCGACCCCTTCGAGCACGGGATCATGAAGCGCCGGCTGTACGTTGACGAGCCCGAGGACTCGCCCGAGTGGACCGTCGGCCACCCGATCCTGGTCCCCAACATCCTCCGGCTAGGCAACCAGTTGCAGATACGCGTGCCGGTGGACGACACCCACACGCTGCACGTCCTCTACACCGGACACGTGGCGCCGGCCGGCGTCGTCGCCCCGGTCCAGGACACCTTCACGATGCGGGAAGTGCCCATGTTCGACGACACGGGCCGCCGCCTCTTGGACTTCAACCAAGGCCAAGACACGATGGCCTGGGTGACGCAAGGCGGCATCGCGAAACGGGACAAGGAGCGGCTCGGCGAGTCCGACCGCGGCCTCGTGATGTACCGCAAACTGCTGCTCGACCAGGCGGCCATCGTGGCGGATGGCGGCGACCCCATGAACGTGCTCCGCGACCCGGAGCAGAACCAGATCCTGTCGCTGGCGACCGAACCGGTCAACGCGTCCCGGCCGCCGCGCGGCCTCGTCAGCGCACCGGGCGCAGGCGTGGTAGGGACCGGCGGCGTCGAGGGGCGACGCGGGTCGGCCCTCGTCCAGGAGCTGCTCCGGCAGATGTACGCGACGCCTCCCGCGTCCTAGGGAACCTCTGAACAAAGTTCCCTCTCCTCAATCCTCCCCGGTGGGGGAGGAGGCGAGACCCGCGACATGAGTCTATAGCTGAGGTCGCATGAAGCGGAGCGACGACCGGATTCTCACCACGCACGTGGGCAGCCTCGTCCGGCCGCCTGAGCTGATCGCCCTAGTGCGCGCGGGAGCGGAGGGCAACCTCCGCGGCAGCGACGTAGTGGCGGCTGCGACCGCCGACGTCGTAGCGCGGCAGGCCGCCGCCGGCGTCGACGTCGTCAGCGACGGCGAGTTCGGCAAGCCGAACTTCGCCGGCTACGTGAGCGACCGGCTGACCGGTTTCGAGGCGCGTCCCCCGGACCCCGGCCAGAGCGCCATCGGCAATTGGGGCCGCGACCGCAAGGCCTTCCGCGATTTCTATGGGCAGGACCCAAGCGCCCAGGCGGGCGGGGGCGGCGGCGCGCCCATGGTGTGCGCCGGCCCCATCTCGTACGTGGGGCAGGACGCGGTGCAGGCCGACATCGACAACTTCAAGGCTGCGCTCCCCGGTGCCGCGGTGGAGGAGGCGTTCATCCCGGCAGTCGCGCCCGGCACCATCGAGGGACAGCGCCGGAACGATTACTACGGTACGGTCGAGGAGTACCTCGGAGCGCTCGCCGACGCGATGCACGAGGAGTACAAGGCGATCGTCGACGCGGGTTTCATCCTGCAGATCGACGATCCGCGCATCGTCGTCCACTATGACCTGATTGACCCGGCGCCGACTCCCGAAGAGTTCCGCAAGATCGCAGCCCTACGCGTCGAGGCGACCAACCGCGCGATCGGCGACCTGCCGGCGGACCGCATCCGCTATCACCTGTGCTGGGGCAGCTGGCACGGACCGCACACGACCGACTTCCCGTTGAGCGAGATCGTCTCGCTCGTACTCCAAGTCCGCGCGGGCGCCTATTCAATCGAGGGCGCGAACCCCCGTCACGAGCACGAGTGGCAGGTGTGGGAGCGCGTGACTCTGCCCGACGGCAAGCTTCTCATCCCGGGCGTGGTCACGCACATCACGAACACCGTCGAGCACCCGGAGCTGATCGCGTGGCGAATCATGAACTTCGCCCGTCTCGTGGGGCGCGAGAACGTGATTGCGAGCACCGACTGCGGCTTCTCTCAGGGCGCGACGAACCCACGGGTGCATCCGTCCATCATGTGGGCGAAGCTCGAGTCCCTGGCCGAAGGCGCCCGGCTCGCGAGCGAGCGCCTCTGGAGCTAGCGCTCCGGGAGCGGGCGAGAGGCGAGCTCGCCCGACGCTACGAACCCCCCGTCCCGCCGTACTCGGCTTCGATGCGCGTGAGCTCGTCGTTCCCCTGCTGGTTGTAGAACTGGCTCATCTGCTCGATGAAGGGCTGCTGAGCGAGATAGCCCTGCGCTGTCCCGGTGGCCTTGAGCTCGAGCAGCAGCGCCCGCTGCGCGCAGAGCGCGGCGATCTGCAGCATTCCCGGCATCACTGCGCAGCTGGCGCCGGCGGCCTGGTACTGCTCCAGCGTCATGCCCCGCGGGAGGACGCCCAGCGACGGCTTGCCGCCGAACGTCTGCGTGTACGACCGCACCTCATCGGCGTCTCCTCCGGGCAGCCACGCGATATCCGCGCCTGCCTCGAGGCACTCGTGGATTCGTTCGAGCCGCTCCGTCTTTTCGGGGATGTCGCAGCGCGCGATGACCATGAAGTCGGCGTCGGTCCTTGTGTCCACGGCGGCGCGTATCTTGTCCACCATCTCTTGGCGAGTGATGAATCCCCCGGCGATGCCCTGGTAGGTGGGGCGCTTCGGCGTGAGTTGGTCTTCGATGTGGACAGCGGAAGCGCCGGCGCGCTCGTACTCCTTCACCGTGCGGACCACGTTCACCGCTCCGCCGAACCCGGTGTCGGCGTCCGCGATGAGCGCGACGTCGACGACGGCGGCCATCGCGGCGATGCGGTCGGTCATCTCGTGCATCGTGAGGATGCCGGCGTCGGCGTACCCGGAGGTGCGGTGGGCGATGCTCCCCGACACGTGAACCGCCGGAAAGTCGAGCGACGCCGCGAGCCTGGCGGTGATTGGGTCGCCGACTCCGGGGGCCGCGACGACCTCGGGCGCTGCCAGGAGTGCGCGGAGGGTGCGCCTGATCTCGGATGCTGAAGGCATGGGTTGTCTCTCCTCTGTCCTGATACGCGTTCTGATAGGCCCGATGTGCGCCGCGGCCTGCGCGTTGCGCCAGGCGCATCTTCGCATGACCGGGCCGCACAGGGAACATCCCTTGAAGCGCGCCGCGGCGCTGGTATCATCCTCCACACGGTTGAGCGCGCCCGGCGTCTGCATCTGCGCGGCGTTCGGCGCCCAGACTCGTCGAGATACGGAACTCAACAAGAGGCGGACCCATGGCAGGACTAGAAGGCACCCAGAGTCAGCAGAACCTGAAGCACGCATTCGCTTGCGAGTCCCAGGCAAACAGGCGATACCTCTACTTCGCCCGCCGCGCGGACATTGAGGGCTACGCGGAGATTGGCGGACTCTTCCGGGACATCTCGGAGGCCGAGACCGGGCATGCCTTTGGGCATCTCGACTTCTTAAGGGAGACCGGCGACCCCGCAACCGGCGAGCCGATCGGCAACACGGAGGCCAACCTCAAGTCGGCCGTCGCCAGCGAGACATACGAGTACACGGAGTTGTACCCCGGCTTCGCCCGCACCGCTCGCGACGAGGGCTTCGAGGAGCTTGCGGAGTGGTTCGAGACGCTCGCGCGCGCCGAGCGATCCCACGCCGGACGCTTCACCAAGGCCGTCGAGAACCTCAGCCTCTAGCGTCCTGTTTCCTAGGAGACGCCGTTGTCCCGGAAGGCTTCTCGGCTTCGCTGCGCTCCGCTCAGAATGGCGCGCACCCGCCACACGACGCCCCACCGCGCGCTATCTCACACCTGGATTCCCGTCTGCGCGGGAATGACGGAGAAGGGCGAGGTTCCTGCCCCCGCAGGAACGACGAGGAAGAAGGCCGCCCACGAGGGACGCCCCACTCCATGCTAGAGTCGCCTCCACTGCAACGTCGCGCCGGTCTATGGCGTGTCCGAACCAGACGGGGACGGAAGCAGGTGATCGGCGATATAGAGGAGGGCTTCCCAGTGCTGGCGCGACAGGCGGAAGCGCCCCTCCACCTGCAGCGTCCATCCGCGGAACTCTTTGTCGTACCCGGAGATCTCCAGGTTGGGGGTCTTCTTCGCGAGGCTCGTGATGGCCGCATCTCCGGCGAAGACGTTGAGCAATCCTGTGCTGCGGTCGTCGCCGTCCCACGCGATACCGGTTACCCTGCCGAACAGCGGGAACGATTTGGTCCTGATCGTCTTGATATCGATCGTCTGCCTGGCGTCCACCTCGCGCAGGTGGTCCGGGGTCGCGTCTCGCTCCTCGTCCGGCACGCAGAAGACGAGCCACCAGCGGGGCGGGTTGTGCTTACCGCCGTCCTGCTTGACGACGTTTATCCAGCGGATAGACCCTTCCGGTATGTCCACGACTCCAAGAGAGCGCGTGAACAATCTCTTTCGCACCTCCTCCTCGGCCCGGCCGCGCTCGGCCATCTTGGCACGCACGCCGAGCGAGTTCAGGGCGCTTGTGAGGTTGTCGCGGGTTTTGTCTCGCCATCGTTCGCGGAACCGTTCGCGCATCAGGTGCTCCTTCTGCTCCTGCGGGTCTGCAGGCGTCGTGCCGGACGTCCACACGGGATGCCTCTACCGGGGCGGAGGCGATCTTCCCACTCGCCGTCGACGGTCAGGAACTCATGTGGATGCGCCGTGTGCCGAGCGGCTCCTTCAGCGTCAGGTACATTCCCCGGTTTGCCGCCGTCGATGATCCAGGGCGGCGCTTCCTCGCTCACTGGCAGCTGCACGTTGAAGCGATCGATGCTGCCGATGTCCTTGCGCCGCTGCTCCTCCCGCTGCTGCCGGTACTCGTCCTCCAAGCACACCAGCACGCTGTGGGGTCGTAGGCGTTGAACGCCTTCCAGTAGCCAAGAGCGAGCTCGCGGATATGCGCTGCCTCCTCGGGATCGGAGGTGGGGTCGGGCTCAGCGTCGGGGTGGGCTCCCATACGCCACGCCGAAGACCGCCAGCCCCGCTAACGCTCCGACGGCTGCCCATCGCCTCAACATCGTTCCGCGCACACCTCCGGCGAACTATGGCGCGGAAGATAGGCGTGGGGGTTGGGGCTGTCAACGCGCGCCATCCCTGAAAATCGACAAGGGCGGACAGGAGAACCCTCACGCCAACCCACTCCACCCCACCGTGTGAGCTGTCGCGCACCTGGATGCCGGCTTACGCTGGCATGACGGGTGAGGCGGCATGACGAGGAGTAAGCGCTGCGAGATTCTCGCCTGCGCGGGAATGACGGAGGAGAAGAGCCCCCATGAGGGATGCTCCAACACCCAGACACTAAGGGGCGCCTAGTTGGGTGGTCTCGGAAGGCTTCCAAAAGGCGACGATTGAGGCTACTATGTGGCGAGCGCGCCTCGGTCCCAGAAGGCTGCGCGAGACTCAGCAGAACCCCGAATGGAGAAACCAAAAATGACATCGAACCAATACTGGTGGCCGGATCAGCTGAGCCTGAAGGCTCTCCGCCAGAATTCTCCCGTGTCCGATCCGATGGGCGCGGACTTCGACTACGCCGAGGCGGTCAAGACACTCGACGTCGATGCGCTGAAGAAGGACATCGAGGAGGTCATGACGACCTCACAAGACTGGTGGCCGGCAGACTACGGCCACTACGGGCCGCTCTTCATCCGCATGACGTGGCACGCCGCGGGCACGTACCGCATCAGCGACGGCCGCGGCGGCGGCGGCTCAGGCCACCAGCGCTTTGCGCCCCTCAACAGCTGGCCCGACAACGGGAACCTGGACAAGGCGCGCCGCTTGCTCTGGCCGGTCAAGCAGAAGTACGGCCGAAACCTCTCTTGGGCCGACCTGATCATCTTCGCCGGCAACTGCGCCTTCGAGTCGATGGGGTTCAAGACGTTCGGCTTCGCCTTCGGACGCCCGGACGTCTGGGAGGCTGACGACACTGACTGGGGGTCTGAGGAGACGTGGCTTGGCGATGAGCGCCACGACGGCGACGGAGAACTCAAGGGGCCCCTTGGCGCAGACCACATGGGCCTGATTTACGTGAATCCGGAGGGGCCGAACGGCAACCCGGACCCCATGGCTGCAGCAAAGTACATCCGCCAAACGTTCAAGCGCATGGCGATGAACGACGAGGAGACGGTTGCGCTCATCGCCGGCGGACACACGTTTGGAAAGGCGCACGGCGCTGCCCCTGACAGCACTGTCGGTCCCGCGCCGGAGGGAGCCAGCATTGAGGAGCAAGGCTTCGGCTGGACGAACAGCTACGGGAGCGGCAAGGGCAACGATACGATCACGAGCGGCCTGGACGGCGCCTGGACCAACGACCCGGTGAAGTGGGACCACAACTTCTTCGAGAACCTGCACGGGCACGAGTGGGAGCTGACGAAGAGCCCAGCCGGTAAGTCGCAATACACTCCTGTGAATGCGTCCGCAGTGGCCACCGTGCCGGATGCGCACGATCCCTCCAAGAAGCACGCCCCCATCATGCTCACGACGGACCTCTCACTGAGGATGGAACCGGCCTACGCGGCAATCGCGAAGCGCTTCCTCGAGAACACCGATGAATTCGAAGACGCCTTCGCCAGGGCGTGGTTCAAGCTGATCCACCGCGACATGGGCCCCCGCAGCCGGTATGTCGGGCCGCTGGTCCCTGCAGAGCAACTCTTGTGGCAAGACCCTGTCCCCGACGTCGATCATGAGTTGGTCGGTGAGCAGGATGTCGCCGACCTCAAGGCGAAGGTCCTCGCCTCCGGATTGTCCGTTTCCCAACTGGTCTCGACCGCCTGGGCGTCGGCGGCAACGTTCCGCGGCACCGACAAGCGGGGCGGAGCGAACGGGGCGCGCATCCGCCTCGCGCCGCAGAACGACTGGGAAGTGAACAACCCAGCCGAGCTCAGCGCAGTGCTGCAGACGCTGGAAGGGATTCAGGCGGAGTTCAACAGCTCGCAGACCGGCGGGAAGAGGGTCTCCTGCGCTGACCTGATCGTCTTGGCCGGGTGCGCAGGCGTTGAGCAGGCTGCCCAGAGCGCGGGGCACAACGTGCAGGTCCCCTTTGCACCCGGGCGCACGGACGCGTCGCAGGAATGGACCGACGTGGAGTCGTTTGCCGTACTCGAACCCACGGCAGACGGGTTCCGCAACTACGTCCAGGCAGGGCAGGCAGGCAAGCCGGAAGAGTTGCTGGTGGAGCAGGCATACATGCTGACGCTCACCGCTCCCGAGATGACGGCGCTGGTTGGCGGCATGCGCGCCTTGAACGCGAACACCGGACAGTCTCAGCACGGTGTCCTCACCGATCAGCCGGGCACGTTGACCAACGACTTCTTTGTGAACCTGCTCGACATGAGCACTGAGTGGAGCGCGTCCTCTGAGGGCGTGTTCGAGGGACGCGACCGCCAGACCGGCGACGTCAAATGGACCGGAACCGCGGTGGACCTAATCTTCGGTTCGAACTCGGAGCTCCGGGCTCTCGCGGAAGTCTACGGATGCGATGACGGGCAGGCAGTGTTCGTGCGCGACTTCGTGTCCGCGTGGGACAAGGTGATGAACCTCGACCGCTTCGACCTTAAGTAATCTCAGCAAGTGCTCGTAGCGGTCGTCTAGCGTGACGCCTACCCGCCAGTCGCTCACGAAGCACCCTCGCTTCCACCCACACGGCCTGCATGCGCCACTAGCGCACGCAGGCCATGTGCTATGGCTTGGCGGCCGCGGGAACAGCGCCGGCCGCGTATGCCCAACGCCGCCAGCAACCGGGAGTCCCTCTCCGCCGATCATCCGCGAGAGACCATGGCTCGTGGGATTCCCCGCGCTACGAGAGGAAGGCAGCAGCGCGCTTCATTCTCGAAGCAATCCTTCATGCTGACCTTATGTCCAACTATGCCTGACAAGACTACAGGCGCCGGGTGCGAGCCTGGCGCACCGTGAGCTGTCGCCGCGATATCAGCGTCTCGGACGCCTGCGCCCTCTCGATGAAGTGCGCCTCGTCGGTCTGGAGGACGACCTAGCCATCGCCCAGACGATGGCTACAACCACCGCTATCCCCAGTGTCCAAAGAACGAGCGTCCCAAAGGTAGCAAGTGCATCGCAGGCGGGCTATGCAGTCTGAACACCGGTGACGTAACCAGCGGCGGCGCCAGCAACGAGAACGACGCTCAGCCAGATTAGTGCTCTCCATACGCCAATCCTCCAAAATCTGCGCCACGATTCCAGGAGAGAGATTCGCCGGTTTCGATTGCATATCACGTAACGGAGTATCGCTATGGCTAACGCGACAACCACGAGCCCAACGGCCGCTGCCCCCACGATAGCGACTCTGTCGCAAACGATCTTTGTACCGGTCACTCCTCGAATGTAGCCGCTGGCGCCGCCGACAACGAGGGCACCACTCAACCAAACCAGCGTGTTCCCGATGCTCCCGCCACGTGAATTCCCAAGCAACCCTAGCGCCTCGAAATCCGCTGGGTTCTGCCTGAGCAGCGAGAATCGCGCA
Source organism: Dehalococcoidia bacterium (assembly GCA_965220205.1). Taxonomy (GTDB): domain Bacteria; phylum Chloroflexota; class Dehalococcoidia; order Lucifugimonadales; family Australimonadaceae. The sequence continues at coordinate 699,333 of OZ244812.1, forward strand.
GCGCAGTTGTGGGCAGACTCACGGCGAATGGAAACGTCAAGGATCAGGCGAGGCCAGGCATCTCCGACGATTTCATAGAACTCCCAGCGGTCGCCGTTGGTCAGGACGGCATACCTGACGCTCTCCTTGATCTCGGCATAGTAGAAAACCTGGTCGCGGTGATCGTCGGTCAGGTCTTCCCTCATGCGCTTGGCCTCGATGAGTGCGACGGGATGTCCCCGCCCGCCCGGCGCGTGGAGGGCGTAGTCGGCTAGGCCGTAGTCGGCCGTACCGGACCCGTATCTGATGAGGTACTCCGGGGTGAGCACTGAAGAGTCGCCCCAGCCAAGGGCTCTGAGCAGCGGGTTGATGAGCGCATCGCGGGTGCGAGTCTCGTTTGCGCCGATAGTGACGCCGTCACGCTTGATGCGATCCTGGATAGACTCAATCACCCGTGCCAGGGCGTCGAGGTTCGCGTCTTGGGCGTTCCGCACTGCTCATCCTTCCGTAGGCGATTGTAGGTTGCCATCGGCGGAGCAGCAAAGGCGGGCGTGGCACTGCGAACTGGGGACGAGTCAAGCGTCGGTCAGGTCGACAGAGGGGCAGGGCGGCGGAGGGCGGTTGGCGTGGCGCCACTTCGGCGACGCAGGCATACGTGTCGAATCGAGGCGTTGGCGTGCGTCTAGGGCACTCGCCTACCCGCACATCGGGTCGAGCGTGCCGGAGGTCGTATCGATTGCCCGGCGTACCCTGAACCCGACAGGCGGCGGCGCTAGGGCAGGACGCCCACGCTGCGCATGAGGTCGAGCGTGCCACGGAGGTCGTCGAGGTTGCTGAGGTCGACATCGGGCGGGTCCAGCTCCGCAATCGACGGCACGCCGGCGGCCGACTCGACGCCGGCGGCCAGCGGGTACTCGTGCGTTTCGTCCGCGAAGTAGCGCTGCGCGTCGGTTCCCAGGAGGAACTCGATGAACTGTTCCGCCGAGTCTCGCGCCTCGGTGGTCTCGATGATCCCCGCGCCGGCCACGTTGACGAGCGCGCCAACGTCGCCTTTCAAGTAGTAGTTGCGGGCGCCGAAGTCCTCGCCCTGTTCGGCGAGGAATCGATGCAGGTAGTAGTGGTTCACGAACCCAACCTCGACGGCGCCGCGGCCGACGGCTTCCACGATGCTCGTGTTGTTGGGGAAGGAGGTCGGCTCGTTGGCGTCGACGCCTTCGAGCCAAGCAACCGCAGCGTCGTCGCCCATGGTGACGCGCAGGGCGGTCACGAACGCTTGGAAGGAGCCGTTGGCCGGGGCCCAGCCGATGCGTCCGCTCCACTTCGGATCGGTGAAGTCCAGGATCGAGCTCGGCAGGTCCCGCTCCGGGTCCACGGCCTCGACGTTGTAGACGACGGTGCGCGCACGCCCCGATACGCCGACCCAACTACCGCTGCGCGACCGGAACCTCGGGTCTACGCGGTCGAGAAGCTCGGAAGGCAGCGAGCGGAGCATGCCCTCCTTCTCCAGGGCGCCAAGCGCGCCGGCGTCCTGGAGCAAGACGACGTCGGCAGGCGAGTTGTCGCCTTCCTCGAGCAGCAGCGCCACAGTGCCCGACGTGGAGGCGTAGCGCACTAGCGCCTCGATGCCCGTTTCCTTCTCGAACTGGGTCAAGAGCGGCTGCACGAGGCTCTCGCTCCTGCCCGAGTACACGGTGATCGAGTCGTCGTCGCCGGAACCGCAGGCGGACAGGGCCAGAGTGGCCGACAGGACTACAGCAAGCAAGGCAGCAGTCCGTGCAACGAAGGACATGGGGTTCGTCTCCTTCAGAATCCGAGACGTCATCTAGGGGGACGAATCAAATAGTTAGCATACACGTACTGTAGAGGCAATACGCACGATTGAGCTTGCTCCCGCCGGGGCCGATTGTGCGGGGCCTCGCCTTGCGATAGGCTTCGTCCCACCTCTCCCGCATCATGCGAGGAGGACGCCAGACGACCCTCTCACACCATCCCTTAGCTCGGCTGCGCAGGGGAGTAGTGAGAGGGGAGCCGCGTAGCTCGAAGGGAGGCCGCCATGGTGATGCAAGGCACGGACATGAAGGTCGCCGACGCCCCCGTGGGGGAGCTGGAGGACTTCAACATCGCAGACGGGTACGCGCGCTGGCTCGAACGGGAAGGCGTACGCGTGATCGAGGAGTTCGCGTTCGAGGACCTGGGCAAGATCGAGCTTGGCCCATGGGAGCGCAAGGGCGGCAGCGGCGCCGTCATCAACATACCCAACGACCATCTAACGAACGACTCGCACGTGGTGGAGATTCAGCCAGGGGGGAAGTCGGCGCCCGAGCACCACCTCTACGAGGAGTTCTGCTACGTCATCTCGGGCAGGGGAGCAACCAACATCTGGACGGACGAGGCGCACAAGCAGACGTTCGAATGGCACGCCGGGAGCCTGTTTGCGATCCCGCTGAACGCCTGGTACCAGCACTTCAACGGGAGTGGGACCGAGCCGGCGCGTTACATCTCGGTGACGACGGCGCCGCCGATGATGCGCCTGTACAACGACCTCGACTTCATCTTCGACACGCCCCGTTTCTTCCGGGGCCGGTTCGACGCGGAGAATGACTACTTCAGCGGTACGGGGAAGCTCTACAACCGTCGCGTGTGGCAGTCGAACTTCATCCCGAACGCGCCCGACATGGCGCTGTACGGCTGGAAGGAGCGCGGGGCGGGCGGCATCAACGCCATGCTCGAGATGGCGGAGAACAACTCGAAGGCCCACATCTCGGAGTTCCCGGTCGGCACCTACAAGAAGGCCCACCGCCACGGGCCGGGCGCCCATCTGCTCATCCTCAGCGGCGACGCAGGCTACTCGCTGCTGTGGACGAAGGACGACCTGTCCGACATGCGCAAGGCTGACTGGAAGGTCGGCGGGATGGTGATCGTGCCGGGCGACGACATGTTCCACCAGCACTGCAACACGGGGAGCACTCGCGCGCGCTATCTGGCGATGTACAACGGCAGCATGGGGGCCTACAAGCCCCGGTCGAACCGTGGGTGGCTCGCTGACAAGAGCGTGCGCGAGGGCGGTTGGCAGATCGAGTACCAGGACGAGGACCGCCGCATCCACGAGATATTCGAGACGGAGTTGGCTGAGCACGGCGCCACATGCCGGATGAAGGCGTTCACCCCGTGGTGCACCGGCGAGGTCGGCCCGATCAGCGAAAGCGACACGTAACCCAATCGCATGCGGCGAGGGCCGCGCAGGTCACAGGAGGGGGCCATGACGGAGCCAGGATACATTTCGTCGGACTCGCACATGAGCGAGCCCCTCGACCTATGGACCGAACGGATGGACCGGAAGTTCCGGGACCGCGCGCCCCACGTCGAGCCGGTCTACAACGGCCAGGAAGGCGCGTGGTGGGTGTACGAGGGATACCCGCCGCACGACCTCGCGGTTGGCGTCGCCGGGGGCAAGAGCCGCACCGAAGAGGAGAAGGTCGAGTTCATGAAGACGGGCACCTACGCCGACGCGCGGCCCGGCGGATGGGACCCGGCGGAGCGTCTGAGGGACATGGCCGAGGACGGCGTCATCGGCGACGTGCTCTACACGACGCTCGGCTTCCGGCTGTTCTGGCTCCTCGACGCCGATCTGCAGCGGGAATGCTTCCGCGTGTACAACGACTGGCTCGCTGAGTACTGCTCCTACGCGCCCGACCGGTTGAAGGGCCTGGCGTTGATCTCGCTGTACGATCCGGCGTTGGGCGCCCGCGAGCTCGAACGGTGCGCTCGCATGGGCCTGAGCGGCGCGATGATCTGGGTGACGCCGCCCGAGGACCAGCCGTACCACTTGGACATGTACGACGTCTTCTGGGCAAAGGCCCAAGAGCTAGGCATGATCCTCAGCCTGCACCCCCCGACGGGGATGGAACGCCCCAAGTACGAGTTCGAGCGCGAGATGCGGGCGCTGCGGTCGACCATCGCGGCGCACGAGATACAGAAGGCGCTGACCATCATCATCGCGTCGGGTGTGCTCGAACGCTTCCCCGAGCTCCAGGTCATCTCCGCCGAGTACGGCGTCGGGTGGGTCCCCCACTGGCTGGGGCGCGTCAACCAGGCAGCGGGGTCGGGTCCGAGCCGGCGCGGCGGGTTCTCGACCAAGCTCAGCATGAAACCCAGCGACTACTTCGACCGCCAGGTGTACGTCACCTACATCGACGACCCAGTCGGCATCAAGTACCGGCACGACATCGGCATCGACCGCATCATGTGGTCGTCGGACTACCCGCACGCCGCGTCGACGTGGCCCAAGTCGGCCGACTACATCGAGCGCGACTTCGCCGACGCGCCGGCGTCGGAGAAGCGCCAGATCGTCCGCGGCAACGTGTCGGCGCTCTACGGGTTCGACCTGTAGTAGCGCGCAGCGGCGCGGCTGCGCCGTGGGGCCTACGCCCAGCGGGCGAACCCCATCGCGCAGCCGTTCCCTGCCTCCGTGCGGTAGCACGGGACGTAGTCGATGAGCTCCATCTGGAGGCCGGTCCCGGACATCACGCCGCCCAGGGCGATCCAGTTCTTGATCTCCGAGGTCCCGGCCCGGAAGCGGACATCCGGGTAGCCGGTGAGCTTCTCAACATCGTCGTGCCGGAGCCCGTCGATGATGCGGTTGTCCAACTCCTCTTCGATAACCGTGTGGCTCAAGCCGCCGGAAGCGAACACTGCGACCCGCTTGTCGCTGTCCCACTCCTCGATGGCCTGGCGGAGCGCCTTGCCAAACCCATAGCACCGCGAAGGCATGGGGGAGTTCGGCGGGTAGTACGTGTTGACCATGATGGGCACGTTCGGCGTGACCTTGTTGTCCATCAGCCTGCGGTAGACGTAGAAGAACGCGTGGCCGATCGCCCCATCGCCGCGGCCTGCCGGGAGCTTGTTGGAGCGGGTAACGTCGAATTCGTTGGCGGTCAGAGCCGCGATGAGATGCTCGCCCAGCGCGGCCTCGGCGGGGTGGGTGAGGCGTTGGGCCGGCCGGTTGGCGACGATGGCGTCGCCCCACTGCTGCCGGTGCCCGGAGGTCACCGGGGCGTCGTCGACGGTGTCGCCGTGGTACAGGCAGAACGCCGGCATGTTGTCGTCGTGGAACGCTTCTTGCTGATCGTCCCCGAGGATGACGCAGACATCGGGCGCGGCCGCGCTGACGACGTCCCCAAGCCGGGCGATCGCCTGCTGGCAAGCGTCCCACCGCACTTGAAACTTGTCGTCGGTGCACTCGCGCTCGTAGTGCTCTTCGGCCCGGAGCTCCACCAGCTCGGGAAAGGAGTATGTCTGGCCTTGGTACCAGTGCTTGGACTGTGTGCGGCCACGGTCGCCGTACGCTCGCCAATGCTCGGGCGGCATTTCCAACTGCGGGCCGTGGGACGAAGCAACGCCTAGAACGATCTCTGCCATGGTCTGTCTCCTTTTGCTTACGCCCATCCTCCAGGCGCCACGAGCGGCGCCGTCGCCGCACAGCATACGCCATGCCGGCGACGGAAACCCCTACGGGTGCGTCATGCCGCCGTCCAGATGAATAGTCTCGCCGGTCATGTAGTTCGAGGCGTCGGACGCCAGGTAGAGCGCCAGCAGGCCCACCTCTCTCAGCGCGCCGTAGCGCCCGAGCGGGACCTGTGCGCGCGCCCGGTCGGCGGCGGCGCTCAGTCGCGATTCGTCGGCGAGGTCGGTGTCGGGGAACGACCCCGGCGCGATGCAGTTGACCGTCACGCCATAGGGCGCCCACTCGAGCGCGAGGGTCTGCGTAAGCCGGGTCAGGCCCGCCTTCGCCGTCGAGTAGACCAGCATTCCCGGGGCGCCGTCCCTTGCGGCAAAGCTGCTGATGTTGATGACCTTGCCGCGCCGGCGCTCAATGAAGTGAGGGCCGACCGCCCGGCACCCCAAGAACGCCTGCGTCAGGTTGACGTCCATGACGAATCGCCACTCGTCGTCCGAGAGCGGGGCGGCGCTCCCGCCGTCCGGCAGCGGGACAACATTCTTGCGAATAGAATCGCCAAGCGTGTTGATGAGGACGTCGATGTGCCCCCACCGGTCGAGCGCCGTGTCGATGGCGCGCGTCCAGTCGTCGGAGCTCGTCGCGTCGGCGGTGATCGTCTCGATGGGATGTCCGGCGGCCGCGAGCTCGTCGGCGAGCGGTCCGAGGTATCGCTCGGTCAGCGCCGTCGCCATGACCCGCGCGCCTGCCTCGGCCAGGACTCTGACGATGCCCTTGCCGATGCCGCGGGAAGCCGCCGTGACGATGATTGTCTTGCCGTCGATGTCGTACTCAGGTGGGAGCATAGCGTCAGCCCCTCAACCGCGCGTTGGGTTTGGGGTACTCTACGCGGGCATCGGCGGGAAGGCAAAGCTCGCGCGCTGCCCTTGACAGTGCAGTGGCCAAGGGCTACACCGGTGGAGACTTGGCGACAAGAGAGCGGCGCTGCTGCCGCGAGCGAGGCCGGCGAGGAAGGCGACACGATGGATAGGCTCCGAGTGAGCGCATTCGGCGGCAGCGCGACTCACGTCGCGGCGGGACGCGAGGGCATCTACCAGGACGAACAGCTGGAGGTCGAGCTCGACGTCACCCAGTCGTCGAAGGACCAGATGGGCAAGCTTGTCGACGGGACGTGGGATATCGTTCACACAAACGCCGACAACGTGGTGTGGTGGAGCGAGGACAACGGCGCGGACCTGGTGATCGTGATGGCGACCGAGAGCCAGCCGAGTCAGAACCTGGTCGTGCGCGACGAGATCGCGTCGTACGAGGACCTGCGAGGCAAGCCGTTGGCGGTGGACGCCGCCGAGAGCGGGTTCGTCACGCCGTTGCGGCTTTTGCTTAGCGACGCAGGCCTCGAGGAAGAGAGCGACTACACCTTCATCGAGGTCGGAGCGACCGAGCAGCGGATGGACGCCATGCGCGACGGACGCGCCTTCGGAGCGATGGTCGGCGGCAATCGGGATCTGACCGGCGAGGGCATGCACGTGCTCGACGGCATCAACCGGCTCTACACGCGCTACGCGAGCGCGTGCGCCACACGCCGGGACTGGGCGGCGGCGAACGACGAGGCGCTCGTGCGCTACCTCAGAGCGCAGCTCCGGGCGTCGGCCGCGCTCCGGCTGGGCGACGCGCCGCCCGCCTTCTCATGGGAGGGGCTGACGGAGATGATTGCAATGCGCCAGCGGGTTGGCTGGCTCCGAGGCGCCGTGGACGCGCGCCGGTTCGCCGACGAACGCGTGTTCCAACGCGCGGTCGCCAGCCTGAGTAGCTAGCAAAAGGAGGAGCGTGCAATGGTAGAGGAACGAGAACAGATTCCAGACCAACGGCCCCGGAAGGAGTCCCCGTACCGGCTTTGGAAGGCCGCCGAGGGCGTGCCTGTCCACGCCGGGTCGTACGTCAATAGCCTGTACACCGTTGACGTCGGCCCGTGGGACCGGCTTGGACAGCGAGGCTGCATCATCAACCTCGCCGACCAGGAGCAGGACGACGGCTGGGTGGTCGAGATTGCGCCAGGGGGCCAGACCAATGTCATGCACCACATGTTCGAGGCCACGTTCTACGTGCTGTCAGGCAGGGGGGCCACGATGTTCTGGCAGGACGGGCAGCCGAAGGACTCGGTGGAATGGAAGCAAGGCAGCATCTTCTCTCCGCCGCTCAACTCCCACTATCAGCACTTCAACGGCGACGGCCAAGAGCCGACCCGCCTGTTCGCGGTCACCAACGCCCCGATGGTGATGAACCTGTACCGGGACGGCGAGTTCCCGTTCAGGGACACCTTCCAGTTCGGCAACCGCTACGAGTCAGGGTCGGGGTTCTTCGAGAGCGCGGACCAGCGGTTGTCGAGGAACGCGTGGGTGACGAACTTCATAGCCGACATACGCACGTTCGGACTCGACGACGCGGCAGGCCGGGGCGCCGGAGGCCTCCTGACGATGTTCGCGATGTCCAACAACTCGATGGCCGCGCACTGCAGCCAGTTTCCGCCAGGCACGTACAAGAAGTCGCACCGGCACAACGTCGGAGCGCACGTAATCATCCTCGACGGCCAGGGCTACTCGCTGCTGTGGTTCGAGGGCCAGGAGCGGCGGCGGGTTGACTGGCAGGACGGGAGCATGCTGTCGCCGATGGAGATGGAGTACCACCAGCACTTCAACACGGGCCCGACGCCTGCGCGGTATCTGGCGCTGCGTCTCGGCGAACTCGACGCGCGGCACTATCAGGGGTTCATGCCTCAACAGATCGAGTACGAGGACGAGGACCCCGCGATCTACGAGGAGTACGCGCAGGAGTGCGTCAAGCACGGCGCGGAGCTTGTCCTGCCGAAGCCGCAGTACGCGGTCAGCGCCGGGTAGGGGGCGCCGCACACAAGCGACAGGGAGTAGGGCGAAGCCCGCTTCGCCCTACTCCTCTTCGTCGTAGTCCCACTCGAAGGTCTTGTCCTCGTATGCCTGGGAGGGCATCACGGTGGCGAGGCCACGGCCGGCGAGCTCCGCCTCGAACTTCTCGCGTATCCACAGCTCCTCGTCAGGGTATTCAATCTGATCGCTGGGATCGGCGATGCGCTCGCCGTAGCCGTAGCTGCTGAGGCTCGGCGGCCCGTGGAAGGCGAGGTAGCGCGCGGGATGCGCGCCGACGTTGAAGTGCTGGTGGAACCACCGGTTCGGCGGCACGAAGACGCTCCCCTCGTGCCACGGGATGACAATCTTCTCCTTGCCCTCGGGCCACATGACGGAGAAGCCCTCGCCGTCAGGGATGATGATGACGACGCCCGGGCCGTGGCGGTGCGCCTTCTTGTACGTCCGCGACGGGAAGACGGACATGTGGTTGGTCATCGTGGCTCCGGGGTAGCGGACCCAGACGGCGTGTCCTCCCGCGCCGCGCCCCCTGAACGCAACCAGTTTGTCCCAGGCCTTCATGTCGGGGAAGAAGTTGCCGATCCAGAACGCCATCCCCGGCCGGCCGTCGGGGCGATTGGGCCGCTCCACCCGCTGCGCCGCGCCATAGAGGCCGGCGTCGCCCTCGACCACCCGCCCGAGCACCGGCAGGTTGCCGCCGTTGAAGTAGGCCGACGGGTCCGGCATGAGCGACATGGAGACGGGCAGGTAGTTGTAGTGGAGCAGTCTCGCAGGGCGCGCGCCCTGCGCGTTGGTCATCTCGAAGGTAATGTTGCGCGGAATCATGAACAAGCTGTGCTTGGTCCATTCGAACGTCTTCTTCGGGTCCCCGTTCTCGACCGACACGGTCGTGAGGCCGCTGCCTTCGATGACATAGACGATCTCGTCGAGCGCGAACTTCATCGGCGGGAGCGTCCTCCCGGGCGGTATCTCGCTGACGCGCGCCTCCGTGATCCCCTCTTGGCCTGCGAGCTTGAGGAACGCGGCATAGCACTGGCGCTCCTCCCACCAACCCAAGTCGATCGCTCGGACGTCCTCAATAAAGTACCCCTCGTGGACCGGCAGTCCGGTCGACTGCGTCCAGAGGTCGTACGGCGACGCGCGCTCGACCGTGATGCGGCGCAGGTAGTCGGCGGCGTCGAACGACGCGGGCTTGGCGTCACTGCTGCTCGTGGTCATCGTGCTCTCTCCTCGCGAAGCGCTCCTCTAACTCTCATCCGACTAGCGGGAGCGGACGGCGCTAGGTCTCGTCCGCGGGCAGACCGACCGCGCGCTCGACCCTTCGGACGTAGCCGCGCCAACCCATCTCCTCGCCTCCCATGGCCTGTTGCCAGTCGCGCGAGGCGGGGAAGACGGGGCGGTCTTGCGAGTTGGGGTCGTAGCGCGCCTTGTCCTCGTCGACAATCTCGATGGGCTCGCGTCCCGACACCACGATCTGCCACATGATTTTGGCCAGCGACTCGAACCGTATCGCGAGGGAGGTCGCCGCCTCGATCGTCGGGCCTGTCGCGACGATTCCGTGACCGCGCAGCTGTAGGATGTCGCGCCCGCCCATCGCGTCGATCATCTCGGCCGCCATCTCCTTGTCCACCACGGTCGCGGCGCGCGGGTAGGTAGGCACGCCTGCCAGAGCGATGCGCAGCAGCCCCGGGTTGAATGCGGCGAAGACCGGCGTGAACTCGACATCGGTCACGCCGCAGAGCATCGCGTGGAGTGGATGGATATGCACGACCGCCCCGACGTCGGGCAGCGCCCGATATATCTCTCCGTGCAGCGGCGTTTCGTGGGGCGAGAAGTGCTTGTCCCCGAGTCCGGGCCCCTCGCCATCGAAATCGACCAGCCGGACGTGGTGCATGTCGGTGTAGGCCAGGCTGCCCTCGCCCTCGCCTCCGCGACATCGCAGCAGCATCTGGTCCGTTCCGGGGACGCGGGCGCTCGAATGGCCGCCCGAGCCTATCTCCACGCCCAGGATGCGGCAGGAGAGCGCCACTTTGCGCCGGAGTTCCTCGTTGTCGTCAGCCATACGGCCTCCTCTCGGGGGGCGCCGGAAGGGAGCGCCGGCGCCTGGTAGACCTAGGTCCAGGAGACGATCGAGCACCCGTTGCCGGTCCCGGCCGGGCTGCGGTACATCGGCATGTAGTCGAGGACGACCGAGCTCTGATGGCGCTCCATCGCCCCCGCCACGATGATCCAGTTGCGGAGCTCGGACGTGCCGAGCTCCAGCCGGTCTGCCGGTAGGGTAGCCAGCGGCTCACGGTCGTTGTTGAGCACGCCGTTGAGCAGGAGGTGGTCGATCTCCTCGTCGACAATCACGTGGCTCAAGCCGCCCGAGGCCAGCACGGCGACGCGCTTGCTGCTGTCCCACTCCTCAATGGCCTGGCGCAACGCTTGGCCGAGCGCGTAGCACCGCGCGGGCGATGGCTGGTTCGGCGGAAAGAACGTGTTCACCATCACGGGCAGCATGGGGACGCCGCCCTCCGGCAGCAGCCTGCGATAGACGAACGTGAAAGCATGGCCTAGGCCTACGTCTGCGTTCATCTCGTTGGAGCAGGCGATGTCGAACCCGCCGTTCACGAGCGTCTTGATCATCTGCTCGGCCAACTCAGGCGCGGCGGGCTGCTCCGGAGGCAGGGGCGACGTCGCGTCCTGCTCCGCGCGCAGCTGGTTCCACAGCGGCGACGTCCACGCCTGGGAGCCCACGCGTCCGGCGCGCGGGCCGCGAGCGGTCGGCATCGTCTCGCCGCGGTAGACGCAGAACATGGGCATGTTGCGGTTCTGGAACTGCTCGTACTGGTCGTCGCCCACGACGACGAGCACGTCGGGCTTGGCGTCGCGCAGTATGCCCGCAAGCTCCGCGACTCCGGCCATTGCGGCGTCGGAGCGGGCCTGCATCTTATCGTCGGCGACCTCGTCCTCGAGCGACGGCGGGGCCTTAGCAAGCAGGTCCGCGTAGCTCATGCGCCGGTCGGTCTTGTCCTTCTCCAGCAGTGCAGCGCGATCCCGCGTCGTGGCCCCACCGAAGGCGTGTGGACTCGCGAGACCTAAGACGATCTCCGCCATGGCTCCTCCTTGCTGCGAGATGTCGCGGCGCCGCGACCGCCCCCTCGGCGCTCCGCGGCCCCGGAGTGGGGCGAGCCTCCGCGACGGCGGAGCGCGACCGCTTGGCCCGGAGGGGTTAGCGGTGTTGAACGCCCAGCTTCAGCCCGAACCGGCGGGCTATGAGCGCGACGACGACCGTCATCAGGATCAGGAAGATGCTGACGATCCCGGCGCGCTCGTAGTCGGCGCCGGAGGTGGACATCATCTCCAGCGCCAGGATGGACAGCGTGATCGTGTCGCGGCTGGCGAGCAGGATGATGCTCGACGTCGTCTGCGCGGCCAGGACGAAGTTAATCGTCCCGATGAGGACCATCGTCGGCATGATCAGCGGGAGCCATATCCTGAAGTAGGTGTACCACCACCCCGCGCCGGCGACTCGGGCGGCCTCCTCCATGTCTGCGCCCATCTGCAGGAAGATGCTCTTGATCAACTGCGTGCTGGTCAGCTTGCCCTGCAGGATGATGACAAGGATGAGCGCCCAGATGGTGCCGTACAGCGCTATGAAGCCGGGCGTCCGGAGGAACAGCCACAGTAGGCCGAGCCCGGAGAGGATGCCGGGAATGGCCGCAGACATCCAGAACAAGGAGTCCAGCACCAAGCGGCCGCGCCACCGAGTGCGGACGAGCACGTAGGCCATGATCGAGAAGATCAGCGGCGAAACGATCGCTGTGCTGAAGGCGAGGATCAGCGTGGTCCTGAAGGCCTTGACGAAGACCGGCGAGATGAGCACCTGCCGCCAGTGCTCGATCGTGTAGGTCGGGGTGGACTGGAAGAACCCCACGCGCGTCATGACGCTGCCGCCCAGCAGGGTCAGCGCCGGAATCACGATGAGCATCGACAGCAGAAGCGCGAGGGCGCCAAAGACGAACCATTGGTACTTGCCCAGGTCGACCAACCCCGGCTTGAAGTCGCCGCCGATTGTCGTGTACTGGCGGCGGCCCAACAGCCACCGCTGCACCGGAATGATGACCGCGATGAGGATAAGCGTCAGGGAGGCGAGGGCGGTCGCGCTGCCGTACTCCGGCGGGTCGAACTCCCGGACGAACTGGAATATCTTGGTGGAGAAAACGAAGAAGTGGAAGGGCCTGCCGAGGATCTGCTCGACCTCGAAGGACGAGAAGATGCGCACGACGTTGAGCATGAACACAACGACCATCGGCGGGATCATGACGGGGAGCGTCACGCGCGCGAGCGTGCGGATGTTGGAGGCGCCCGCGACGCGAGCCGCCTCTTCCAACGCGACGTTCATGTTCCGGAACGCGGGCGTCAGCAGCATCACCTTGCCCGAGATTGTTCCGCCCATCAGGTGGGCGAAGATGATGCCCTCGACGCTGTAGATGTTGAACGGGTGGCTGTCGATGAACGGCAACTGCACGAGTCCCTGGTTCAGGACGCCCCTGAAGGGGTCGAGCAGCATGGTCCAGCCGACCGTGGTGGCGATGCCGGGCATCATGAACGACACCCAGAACATGAATTCCAGCGCATGCGCCCACTTCACGTTGGTGCGCCCAAGCGTCCAGGCGATCATCACCGCCACCGGGAAGCCTATCCCCGTGTAGAGGAAATAGACCATGAACGTATGCCAGATGCTCGTCCAGATGGCGGGCTGGGTGAAGGCGATGCGCCAGTTATCCATCGACCACTCAGTGGGTTGGCCGATGCTGGCCGTGTTGAAGCTATTGATGAAGACGAGGATGACCGGGTAGACGATGTAGAAGCCGAACGCGATGATCAGCGCCGCCATGATGAAGTGGGACGCGTTCGGACGCGCCCGCACTTTACCGGCGCTGCGGGCGGCTGGGCCAATGGCGAGGTTGCTCATCTCCGGCTTGCCCCTTGTCCTCACAGAACGACGGAGCGGCGGGAACGCCGCTCCGTCGAAGCCCAGCTAGGCTATCTCAACCCCAGTTCGTTGTAGAGCTCTTGAGTCCAGGTGATCGCCTCATCGAGCTTGGCCGGGAAGTCGGGGTCGATCTCCGTGTAGATGTAGTTCTTGCCCGACTCACGGCGGTTCGCGGGCAGCACGTCGTCCTTCGGGATGTCGATGCGAGTAGAGTCCTGACCGCCGTCCGGCAGGTCAGCCTGCTGCATCAGCGTCTGCCCCTCCTTGGTGAGCCACCAGTTGACGAACAGCTGTTGGGCCTTGGGGTTGGGCCCCGAGTCCACGGCCATCAGCGTGTTGCCGCCCGTGGAGAGCTTGGAACCCTCAGCCAGGCCGCCGGTGAACTCCTTGATCGGAAGACCTTCCCGCTCGAGGTCCGACTGCTCACAGCCAAGGAAGCAGAGGTCGTAGACGCCCAGCGCCGTCCACTCGCCCGCAGTCCGGGCGTTCGGCGCGATCTGCGGGTCCATCTCCTCGTGCAAGCGGCGTATGTACTCCTGGCCGAGGTCGGGGTGGTGGTAGAAGAACGCGACCGTCTGAGTTACGCCGGCCACGCTCCAGGGCTGGAACACGATGCGCCCCTTGTACTTCGGGTCGAGCAGGTCCCAATAGCTGTCGATATCGCTGACGTCCACGTTATCGCTGTTGTAGGAGAATTCAGCCGCCGACGCGTTGGCCGCGAACGGCCGCACGTACTGCTGGTGGGGGTCGACGTAGTTGATGCCGCCGAAGAAGGCGTCCTCGTCGAGGGCCTCCGGGTGGAAGATGAGCGGCTTGAGCGGCGCGAGGGCGCCGGCGGGCAGCAGCCGGGCGTTCGAGGTGCGCAGACCGCCCATCCAGACGTCCAGGGTGTACCGGCCGGCTTCGCGTTCCGCCTGGACCCGGTCCCACTGCTCGCGGGACGAGCCTGTGGAGTTGACCACCTCGATGTCGTACTTGTCCTCGAACACCTCCAGGACGCCGCGGATGTTGAGTCCGCCGCCAACGCCGCAGCACAGGAAGCCAATGAGTTGGCCTTCCTGGGCGGCCGCCTCCTTGAGGGCCTCCCACTGGACCTCCCACTCGGCGAGGGCCGGCGTCGGGGTCGGCTCGGGCTCCATGCTCGGCTCGCTCGGCTCCATCATGGCCGTCGGGGTCGGCACGGGGGTGGCGGTTGGCCTAGGCGTAGGCGTCGGGTCCGAGCCGCACGCAGCGGCGAGTAGGGCAATCAGGCCCGCCAACACAAACGGAATACACCAAGACCTTCGCGTCATCACTGCCCCTTGCCGGTCAGATTCGCCTCCGCGCTACTCCGCCAACTGTCACACGCCGCAGCGTATGCGGAAACGGGCCAGACCGGTCTCCCGGTCCGACGATAGGCGCGGCTTATCTATCATAGCGCCTCGCAGGTGTCAAGGCGAGAAGCGTTAAGAAGGCGTGGCGGAACAACGTTCGACCGCCGGGCCGCTAAGCGCGGCCCGGCGGCGTCTTGCGCTGTGCCCCGGCTACCTCAGCCCTAGCTCGTTGTAGAGCTCTTGGGTCCAGGCGATCGCCTCCTCGAGCTTGGCCGGGAAGTCCGGATCGATCTCCGAGTAGATGTAGTTCTTGTTCGGCTCGCGCCGGTTCGCAGGCAGCACGTCGTCCTTCGGGATGTCGATGCGGGTCGAGTCCTGGCCGCCGTCCGGGAGGCTGGCCTGCTGCATCAGCGTCTGCCCCTCCCTGGTGAGCCACCAGTTGACGAACAGCTGCTGCGCGTTGGGGTTGGCCGGCGTGTCCACGGCCATCAGAGCGTTGCCGCCTGTGGAGAGCCGCGAACCCTCAGCCAGGCTGCCCGTGAACTCTCTCATGGGGAGTCCCTCGGCCTCGAGGTCCGACTGCTCGCAGCTGAGGAAACAGATGTCGTAGACGCCCAGCGCCGTCCACTCGCCCGCGGTCCGGGCGTCCGGCGCGATCACGGGGTCCATCTCCACGTGCAAGCGGCGGATGTACTCCTGCCCAAGGTCGGGGTGATGGTAGAAGAACGCTGTCGTCTGGGTCACCCCGGCCACGCTCCAACCCTGGAACACGATCCGCCCCTTGTACTTCGGGTCGAGCAGGTCCCAGTAGCTGTCTATCTCGTCGGGGTTGACGTTGTTGATGTTGTAGGAGAACTCAGCCCCTGACGCGTTCGCCCCGAACACCCGCACGTGCTGGTGGTCGGGGAGGTCGACGTAGTTGATGCCGCCGAAGAAGGCGTCCTCGTCGAGGGCCTCCGGGTGGAAGATGAGCGGCTTGAGCGGCGCTAGAGCGCCGGCGGGCAGCAGCCGGGAGTTCGAGGTCCGCAGACCGCCCATCCAGATGTCCAGGCCGAACTTGCCGGCTTCGCGCTCGGCCTTGACCCGGTCCCACTGCTCGCGGGACGAGCCGCTGGAGTTCACGACCTTGACGTCGTATTCGTCCTCGAACACGCCCAGGATGCCGCGGATGTTGAGCGCACGGCCGAGGCCGGAGTACATAAAGGCGATCAGTTCGCCCTCTTCCGCCGCTGCCTCCTTGAGGGCCTCCCACTTCACTTCCCACTCGGCGGGCGCCGGTGTCGGAGTCGGCTCGGGCTCCATGACCGGCTCCATCGCCGTCGGGGTCGGCACGGGCGTGGCGGTTGGCCTAGGCGTCGGCGTGGGGTCGGAACCGCACGCGGAGACGAGCAGGGCGAACAGGACCACAAACACAATCGACACACTCCAAGACCGTCGCATCATCATTACTCCGCCTTTCGCCGTCAGCTTCTGCTCGGTGGGAACATCTTCCGCGCTGTTCTGTAGATCGACGGGCTAGAAACGATCCAAGGCTAGCGCCTAGCTGCTACGGGCTCGGTCTACCAGAGGCCCCCTTCGAGTGTCAAGCGGAGCGCGCTCGTGCGGCGCATCCCCGGCAACGGCATCCGGCCAAGACCCTCGGGCGCGGGTCTCGTCGCTCCCGGCGTCGTTGACATGCTTCCGGATGCTGCCTAGGATGCCGAGCATATCCGTTCAACGCAGGAGGCGGCACATGCTCAGCGTCGAGGCGAACGAGCGGCTCACGCAGGTCTCGCGCGGGACGCCCACGGGCGAACTCCTGCGGCGCTACTGGCATCCCGTCGCCGCCAGCGGCGAGCTCCGGCACAGCCCCACGAAGTCAGTCCGCGTGTTGGGCGAGGACCTCGTCCTCTACCGCGACCGGTCGGGGACGCTCGGGCTCATCGAGCGGCTGTGCGCGCATCGCCGCGTCGACCTCTCGTATGGCATACCGGAGGAGCACGGCCTGCGCTGCATGTACCACGGCTGGCGCTATGACGAGACCGGCCAATGCGTCGAGCAGCCGTTCGAGGAGACAGTGCGTCCCGACGGGCGCTTCAAGGAGAAGGTCCGCGTCGCCGCCTACCCGGTCCGCGAGCTCGCGGGACTCGTGTTCGCCTACCTGGGGCCGCTGCCGGCGCCGGAGTTGCCGCTGTGGGAGCCGCTGGCTGCTGACAACGTAGCGAGGGACATCGCGATCTCCCATCTGCCATGCAACTGGCTCCAGTGCCAGGAGAACTCGCTCGACCCGATACATACGGAGTGGCTGCACTCCTACCAGTCCAACTACGTCCAGGAGCGCGCTGGGGTGCCCACCGAGGCGCGCCGGCCCATCGCCAAGCCGCATCAGAAGATCGCGTTCGACGTGGTGGACTACGGCATCGTCAAGCGCCGCGTGCAGCTCGGCGACGACGAGGAGCACGACATGTTCAAGATCGGGCACCCGGTGATGTTCCCGAACATGCTCCAGGTAGGCTCGCCAAACCGCCAGACGATCCAGTTTCGCGTTCCGATGGACGACGAGAACACGCTGCACATATCGATCTACACGTTCCGCGCGGCTGACGGCGCGGTTGTCCCGAAGCAGGACCCCGTGCCGTATTGGTACGTGCCGCTCCAGGACGAGGAGCAGCGCTATATCGTCAACGTCCAGTTCAACCAGGACTACATGGCGTGGATCACGCAGGGGCCGGTGGCCCGGCGGGACCTCGAGAAGCTGGGCGAGTCGGACAAAGGCATCATCCTCTTTCGCAAGTTGCTCGATGATCAGATTCGCCTCATGGAGGACGGCGGCGACCCGATGAACGTGTTCCGGCAGCCCATGGCCCCCATCTGGCTGCCGATCGAGCCGAGCCGCGGGTTCGCGCAAAACCCGCCGAAGGAGTACGTGCCGCAAGAGGCGGGGGCGAGCAACGGCGTGGCGGACGTCGAGCGCGTGTACGCCACGTACCGCCAGTAAGACTGAGAGGAGACGAACGCATGACCGAACAAGCGACGCAGGCCCAGCAGGCGCCGGAAAGCCAGTTGGCCGCGAATAAGGCCGCGCAGTACGGGTACGACCACTGGATCCAGTCCATCGGCGTGCCGATCCACTCGGGCTACTTCCTCGACGATCTGCGAACGCTCGAGTTGGGGTGGTGGGCCGAGCGGGAGTGCAACGCCGCGTTCTTGCAGCTCGAGGGCCTGGAGGGCGTTGCCGAGGCCCGGGTCACCGAGATTCCGCCCGGCAAGACGCTGCCGCCGCTGAAGTTCGCACTCGACGACGTGGTCTATGTGGTGGAGGGGCAGGGCTTCTGCACCGTGACGTCGGCAGACGGCAAAGCAGCCCGCACGTTCGAATGGCAGAAGCACAGCCTCTTCCTGCTGCCGCGCGGTCACACGCACCAGCTCTCGAACGCTCAAGGCGACAAGCCGGCGCGCCTGCTTCACAACAACTACCTGCCGGTGTCGATGGTCGGCATACCCGACCCCGAGCTCTACTTCAACAACGGCGTCGAGGCGCTCAACCGTCTACAGGACGACTTCTACTCCGAGGCCAAGATATCGCCGGTGGCGGCGGCGCGCGGCCGGGTCCGGGCGTCGTGGATCGGCAACTTCTTCCCCGACATGCGAGCGTGGGACAAGCTCGTCCCCTTCTGGGGGAGAGGGGCCGGGGGACACACCGTCTTCATAGAGTTCCCGAACTCGCCGATGACGTGCCACATGTCGGTGTTCGACGCGGGGACCTACAAGAAGGGACACCGGCACGGCCCCGGCTTTGTCATCGTCATTCCGAAGGGGGAGGGCTACTCGGTTATGTGGCCCGAGGGCCGAGACAAGGTGGTCGTCCCCTGGCACGAAGGGAGCGTGTTCGTCCCGCCGAACCGCTGGTTCCACCAGCACTTCAACGTCGGTTTGGAGCCGGCCCGATACCTGGCGCTGCACCCGCCGCGCCAGTTCTCTGGGACAGGTGAACGCGTGGACCCAGGGCAGAACCAGATCGAGTACCCGGATGAGGAGTCGTTCATCCGGGAGAAGTTCGAGGGGGAGCTAGCCGCCCGGGGCACGAAGAGTCTCATGCCCCAGGAGTGCTACGAAGACCGCGACTACGAGTGGGACTACGGGAGCGACGCCTAAGGCTACACCGGCCCGTAGGGGCGCTCCCTCGTGCGCGCCCGACCCCAGCTGCCCGCCGCAGGCGAGACGCCGCCCACGTAGGCGCGGGGCGGGCGCCTCCGTCATTCCCGCGCAGGCGGGAATCGGGCAGCTATCGGACAGCAACGACATCGATACGAGCGACGAACAGTACTGAGGTGACAGCGTCAATGACACAGAATAGTGGGAGACTTGCGGGCCCTCCTGCCAACCCGGCGTTCGCCGAGGCCCTCGGCGAACTCGTGGCGGTCGCGCGACAGGGCCACAGGCCTGGGAGTCTCCTCTGCAACCCGCCCGACGAGTGGTTGATACAGCAGATGCGCGTGTTTCAGGACCTTCCCGCCGACGAGCGGCAGCGCATCCGCGAGGAAACGGAGCAGATCCACGAAGAGTCGCGAAGCGCCAACGCGGAGGGCAAGGCGGCCTACCGCGCGGGCTCGGAGGTCGTGTTCCGGCTCGACACCGGGGGTCTCGCCTTCTACAGCCAGCTGGGCGTCGCCCGCCGCCCGGACCTCACGCAGTACTTCGTCGAAGGGTTCCTCAGGAACCGGGACGGGATCGCCTTCAGCGAGGAGAGCCAGGCGCTGTTCGCCGAGATACTCCCGTACCTGACACGCCGCATCGCATCGTGCCTCGAATCGGGCGAAACGGTCGTGCAGTCCGACCGCCGCATCTGCGACGTCCCGGGGCGGTCCTTCCACGCCCGCCAGCTCTTGGTGGGCACACGGTACATGCAACTGCCGTACCTGTGGCGCCAGCTGACGTTTCCGATGCCGGACGCGGAGCGGTCGAACCCTCCCGACATTCTGGAAGTGTCCGCGCCGCGCTGGCTCGAAGACATCGGCCTGCCTGACGACCTGATTGCGAGGGTGCGGGAAGCCGGCCTCACGCAGCTCGTGTTCAAGGCGCCAACGAGAGGCTTGTCGCTCCACCTCGGCTTCGACTACGTAGGCGAGCACAAGATGGGCCCGCTGAGCATAGCGATGGCCAAGGTGAAGGAGGCCAACGGCCTTGCCCTTCAGGCCGCGTTGAGCGTCGCCTGCATCAAGACGTTGGACGGCGCCACGGAGCACACGGCAATCGTCACGGCGGGGCCGTCGCTGCACGGCAAGAGCACGCTCACCATCATGATTGAGCTGCGGAACAGCGACCTCGCCCGCCTCCTCGATCTCCCGGCCGACCCGGAAGAGGGCGTCTACCCGATGAACGACGATATCGTCCTCATCCAGCCGTTGGCCGAACGGGTCGAGACCACCCGGCACGGGCGCCGACTGCGCATCTCCCACGGCATCGACGGCACGGAGAACAACTTCTACGCCGTCCCCGCCGGGCTCACGCGCGACGACGACCCGATCACCTACGACGTCCTCCGCGGGACCACAGAGGCCCCGAACCCCCGGGAGACCCTCGAGAACGTCGTCGTCGACCTGGAGACCCACGCGCCCGACTTCCTTCAGAACCCCACCCGGAACATGCGCATGATCCTCTCTCGCGAGGGACTCCTCGCGCGGAAGGGCGCTCAGCACGTGCTGCGGCAAGTTACCGGCGGGCGGCTCACCGACGCCGCCCATGTGCCGATGGAGGACGTCGACCGGGTGCTGTGGCAAGCGGTGATGCGTCAGAACACCATCGTGCCGCCGCTCAGGCGGCTGCGCCTCGAACAGTACGTGCGGGTCCTGATGTACGGCGAGGCCGTGCAGATGGGCGCCGCCGCCGGCGCCATCGGCAGACCCTACGTCGAGTACTTCTCCGACCCGTTCATCATCGGCCTCGAAGACGAGAACGCGAACGTCCTTGGCTACATCCTCCAGCAGCTGCGCAGCGGAGGCGTGCGCCAGGAGTTCTATGCGTTCAACACCGGCGGCGTCGGCGCCGAAACGAACGCCGAGGCCTCGGGGCCTCGCTATAAGAACATCCCGCGCGAGCTCACGCTCACGCTCCAGGAAGCCATCCTGCGGAACGCAGTGCGGTTCGAGTACGACAGCGTGATGGGGGCGGACGTCGCCGTCGCCGTTGTGAACGGCGAGGGCAGGGAGGTATGGGACCTGCGCGAGGGGTGGCTGCCGAGCCGCATCTACGACGAGGCGGAATACCGGCAGCGCGTCGTGGACCTCAGGCGCCGCCGCTACTACGGCGTGGACTCGGCCGACAAGGCCGGCATCCTGCGGTACACCAAGGTCAGCGACACGCTCATCGACCTCACGGACGTCCCGGCTCCGAACAACGAGCGCGAGCTGGCCTGGCTCCTGTCGTTCTTCTGGCATGTGGACGCGGCCAGCGACACCCTCGCTGAGCTGGCGGCGCACCGGCAAGAGGGGATGCTTCCGCCCGCGCATCTCCTCCGGGCGCTGCGGCGGATGTACGAGGCGAGCCAAGCCGGGGGGCTCGCGCTCTCCACGGAGGGCAGGGGCGCCCTCGCCTCGCTGGGAGTGTGACGACGACGCGAGCTATACGATTCATAGGGATAGAGAGAAGGTCACAACGATGGGGAGAAGGCTATGACGAGCGCTCAGATGACCGTCGATCAAGTGGTGTGCGAGACGCTGTCACAGTACGGGGTCGAGTACGTGTTCGGGATGAAGATATACACGGACCTCGACACGACCCGCACCCGTCCCATCGGGATTCACTACGAGACCTCGGCCGAGCTCATGGCCTACGGCTACGCCCGCGTCAGCGGCAAGCCCGGGGTCGCCGCCATCAACCGTCCCGGCACGCCCAACGTACTCATGGGTCTCGCCGAGGCGTACAACTCGTCGGTGCCCATCATCGTCCTGCTCGACGGCCTCCCTCACGGCATGGAGGGGAAGAACGCCCTCTACGCGACCGACCAGGTAGGGCTGGTTACGCCGCTGGCGAAGTGGGTCGAGGAGGTCGCCGAGCCGTCCCAGATGCCGGAGAAGCTCCGCCGCGCCTTTCAGATCGCTACGACGGGCAGGCCGGGCCCCGTCGTGCTCATTCCCAAGGGGATCGGCGGTCAGACCGTAGCCGACCCGCACATCTTCGCTGAGGAGCGATACTCCGCGTTTCCGGCGATGCGCGCCGCGCCCGATCCCGAGCTCATCCACGAGGCCGTGCGGCTGCTGAAGAACGCCGAACGTCCCTGCATCATCGCGGGCGGCGGCGTCAACACGGGACGGGCGTGGGAGGAGCTGCGGGAGCTCGCCGAGCTCGCCCGTGTGCCGGTCGCCACGACTATCTCGGGGAAGGGCGCCTTCGACGAGCACCACCCGCTCAGCGCCGGCGCGGTCGGCAGTCCGCAGGGCGGACGCCTGGGACGGGGACGAGTCGCGGCGCAGGTCGTGAGCGAGTCGGACGTTGTCCTCATGGTGGGCACGCGGACCAACCAGATGGCGACGAACAACTGGACCGTTCCCGACCGGCGCTCGACCCTCATCCACATCGACGTGGACCCGGCGGAGATCGGCCGCAATTACACGACGGCTCTCGGCATCGTCGCCGACTCGAAGCTCGCGCTGCGGGCGCTGACCGACGCGATGCGCGCCGAGGGCTACGAGCCCGGCGACTCGCGGGAGGGCGAGATTGCATCGCTGCTCGACGATTGGGAACGCGACAACCGGGAGATCGAGGCGTCTGACGCGTCTCCCATCCACCCCGCGCGGCTGATCCACGAGATCAGGCCGTTCATTGGCCCTGACAAGATCCTCGTGTCCGACGGGTCGAGTCCGTTCATGTGGGGGAGCAGCCACCTGAAGGTGACGGCGGGGCCGACGTTCATCAGCCCGCGAGGTACGGGCGCCATTGGGACCGGCCTGCCCATGGCCATCGGCGCGCAGTTGGCGGCGCCCGACAAGCGCGTGATCTGCTTCGAGGGCGACGGCGGCATCATGTGCGGAATCCTCGGCGAGCTCGAAATCGCCGCGCGGTACGAGCTGCCACTCACCGTCGTCGTCTTCAACAACGGCAGCCTGCTCCACGAGCGGAACCGTATGACCGGGGAACTGCGCGTCCACATGGACTTCCTGCCGGGTCTCGACTTCGCAATGGTCGCGCGGGGGCTGAAGTGCGAGGGCATCCGCGTCGAGCGCCCGGAGGAGATAGGCCCCGCTATGGAGCAGGCCCTCGCGAGCCCCAAGACGACGGTGGTCGACGTCGTCCTCGACAGCGAGCACGGCTTCCCGTCCGACGCGAGGTAGGCGGGCGGGCAGGGGACGCGAGTGCACGGCGTGGAGGCTAGCCTTGGCCCAGTCAACGGTCCTATCCAGCGAAGCGTTCGAAGACGAGATGGCCAAGGTCATCTGGAAGCACCGGTGGGAGACGCCCAACGTCTGGGAAATCTACCTGCGCAATCATCTCTCGCGGGAAGGGGCTGCGGTCTTCGCGCTCGAGCACTGCGTATTCGCCGACAACTTCCCGCGTTGGTTCGGGAGCATCATCGGCAACTGCCCGCACCTCGACGCCCGCCAGTACATGATCGAGAACATGTATGTCGAAGAGGTGTCGGACCCGACGATCGGCCGAGGCCACTACGAGAGCATGGTGGACTTCGCGGAGGCGTTGGGGTTCGATCGCGATTATGTCCAGGCCTACGGGGGCAGACCGTACACAAAAATGGCCCTTGCGTATTGGGACAGCGCCAGCCGGAGCAAGCCCTGGCTCGAAGCGTTCGCGGCGGTTGGCGGCCTCGAGGCGGCGCGCGGGCCGTCGGTCAAACGGCTCGGTCGCACGACGCCCCACAACCGGGAGAGTTGGGCCCCGCTCGGACTGCCCGACTCGGCGCTGGAGCACTGGAAGGCCGCCGAGTCCGCCGACTTCCCCGAGGGCGGACACGGCGACGCGACGATGAAGATACTGGCCAAGTACGCCGATTCCGCCGAGAAGCAGGATGCGGTGCTGGCCACGCTGGCGGAGTCCACGCAGATACGCTGGTTCCACTTCGACCAGATCGGCCGCGACGCGTTCCAAGCGTCGAAGCTACCCCTACCGGCGTAAGCCCTTCGCATGAGGGACTCCCGAGGCGAGCAGTCGACAGAACCATCACGGGTTGCCGTCGTGACGGGGGGCGCTTCCGGCATTGGTCTCGGCGTCGTCTTGCATCTGCTCACCCTGGACATGGCGGTGGTCGCCGTTGACGTTGACGCCGCCGCCTGCGCGAGGCTGAGCGCGAAAGCGCACGACCGGCTCCGCGTTGTCGCCGCCGACGTCGGCGGGGAGGACGGCGCACGCGCCGCTATCGATGCGGCGTCCCGCGAGTTTGGCCGCGTCGATCTCCTCTGCAACAACGCGGGCGTCCACCCGATCGCGGCCATCGAGGAGCTCGACCTGGCGGACTGGCGCGAGACGTTCCGGGTAAACGTCGACGCCGCCCTCCTGTGCAGCAAGGCCGCGCTCCCCGAGATGCGGCGCGGCGGAGGCGGCGCAATCGTGAACATCGCCTCCATCAGCGGACTGGTCCCCTACGCAGGCGGCTCCGCCTACGCGAGCTCGAAGGCCGCCCTCATCATGCTCACCAAGGTGCTCGCCCTCGAGGCCGGACCTCTCGGCGTCCGCGTCAACTGCATCTGTCCCGGCGCCATCGACGTGACCGCCGGCACAACGGAAACACCGGCTGCATTGCATATCCCCGTGCGACGGCGCGGCACGCCGGACGACGTCGCTCACATGGTGGCGTACCTCGCGTCGGACGAGGCCGGCTACGTCAACGGCGCGGTGTTCGTGCTGGACGGCGGCGCGACCGCCGGTCGCGTCCGCTCTCAGCGATAGGACCGGACCTATCCCTACCCCCCTGGGTAGGGTATACTGTGCGTACGCACACCCCGCCACCGAGGGCGCACATGCTCGACGATACAAAACAGGAAGCGTTGAAGCGGCTCGCCTACCTGACGGGCCATCTCGAAGGCGTCCGGCGCATGATTGAAGCGGACACGTATTGTCCGGACGTCCTCAAGCAGACCCACGCCGTCCGCAAGGCCATCTCGAAGCTTGAGACGATCATCCTCGAGGGCCACCTCAACTCATGCGTGGCCGAAGGGATCCGGGACGGCCGCCAGGAGCAGGTGGTGTCGGAGTTGATGGAGCTCTACGAGGTCGCCAACCGATAGGCGAAAGGCGATGGCAATCAAACCCCAGAGCGCTGAGCAACGCGTCGTCCTGAACATCAACGGGATGACGTGTACGGCGTGTGCGCAGACCGTCGAGAGCGCGCTGCGGCGCGTGCCCGGCGTCGCTAGCGCCACGCTGAGCCTGAGCGACGACACCGCGGCTGTCGCGTACGACCCAGGCGCCGTCAAGGTGCGCGACATGATGGCGGCGGTCGAGGCGGCCGGCTACGGCGCCGGAGCCGACGAGGTCGCGTTCGTCGTCGACGGGCTGGCCGGCGGACCGGCGGCGCAGGATGTCGAGCGCCGCGTGGAACGACTCGACGGCGTGGTCCATGCCTCGGCGAGCCTGGGCGCCGACACGGTCCGCGTCTCTTACGTCCGGGGCGCGGCGAGCGTCGAGAGCATACGCCGAGCGATTGAGGAGTCCGGCCTGCGCGTCGTGGAAGTACGGAGCGACGATCAGCTCGCGGCTGACCTGGAGCGCCTCTCCCGCACCAAAGAGATCAACGCGCTGCGCCGCAAGGTGACGCTGGCGGCTGTCGCCGGCGCGGCGATCTTTGCGCTGATGTGGGTTCCGCCGGGCAACCTAGGCTTGTCGAGTTTCCAGTTGGGCGTCCTCCTCTGGGCTATCGCCACGCCCGTGCAGTTCTGGATCGGCGCGACCTTCTACCACGGCGCGTGGACCGCGCTCAAGAGCCGCACGTCCAACATGAACACGCTCGTCGCTCTCGGCACGAGCGTGGCCTACGGCTACAGCACGCTCCTCACATTCTTCGAGGGCGCGTTCGGCGAGGCGCACCTGCTGTACGCAAACAGCGCCTTCGGGCACGGCTCTGGCGCCTACTTCGATACACCGGCCATCATCATCACGCTCATCCTCTTCGGCCGCTTCCTCGAAGCGCGCGCAAGAGGGCAGACGACCGACGCCATCCGATCGCTCATCGGGCTCCAACCCCGGACGGCGCGGGTCGTCCGCGATGGCGAGGAGCTCGAGGTCGCGACTGCGGACGTCGTCTACGACGACGTCGTTATCGTCCGGCCGGGCGAGCGCATCCCCGTCGACGGCGAGGTCGTTTCGGGCCATTCAACCATCGACGAGAGCATGCTGACCGGCGAGAGCGCCCCCGTGGAGAAGGAGCTGGGCGCGGCTGTCTATGCCGGGACCGTGAACTCCGTGGGCAGCTTCACGTTCCGGGCGACTCGGGTCGGGGCCGAAACGGCGCTGCTCCAGATCGTGCGGATGGTCCAGCAGGCGCAGGGATCGAGAGCGCCGATCCAGCGGCTCGCCGACACGGTGTCCGCGTACTTCGTCCCCACGGTGCTCAGCATCGCGGTGATCACAGGCGTCGTCTGGTACGCGTTCGGGCCCGATCCCTCGCTGGGCATCGCCGTGCTGAACGTGATCGCAGTGCTGATCATCGCGTGCCCCTGCGCGCTCGGGCTCGCCACGCCAACGGCGATCATGGTCGGCACGGGGAAGGGCGCGGAGTATGGCGTGCTCATCCGCGACGCCGGCGCGCTCGAACGCGCGCACAAGCTCGATGTCGTCGTTCTCGACAAGACGGGTACGCTGACCGTCGGCAAGCCTCAGCTGACCGACATTCTGCCGACCGGCGCCATAACGGAGACAGAGGTCCTGCGCCTCGCGGCCTCTGTCGAGCGCTCCAGCGAGCACCCGGCGGCGAGAGCCATCGTGGCTGCCGCCGCGGAGCGAGACCTTGCGTTGAGCGCAACCGCTGATTTCCAGGCTGCGCCCGGCTTCGGAGTGCGGGCCCGGGTCGACGGCGAGTGGGTCGCGGTCGGGAGCATCCGGCTCGCGCGCGAGGGCGGGGCCGCGCTGAACGGCGCCGAGCAGCTCGCGGCCCGCGGGCGCACGCCGATGGCGGTCGTACGGGGCGAAGAGGTCGTCGGCGTGCTAGGCGTCGCCGACGCCGTCAGGCCCGAGTCCGCGAAAGCAGTCGCCCGACTCCAAGCGATGGGGGCCAGCGTCGTCATGCTGAGCGGCGACACGCGGTCCACCGCCGAGGCGGTCGCCGCGGAGGTAGGCATTACACAGGTGCTCGCCGAAGTCCTGCCCGGACAGAAGGCCGACGAGGTCCGCAGGCTCCAGGCAAGCGGCGCGCGCGTCGCCATGGTCGGCGACGGCATCAACGACGCCCCCGCGTTGGTCCAAGCCGACGTTGGCGTCGCTATCGGGACGGGAACGGACGTCGCCATGGAGGCGGCCGACATCACGCTGATGCGCGGCGACCTCATGGGCGTCAGCGAGGCGATCGCCCTATCAAAGGCCACGATACGGACGGTGCGGCAGAACCTGTTCTGGGCGTTCATCTACAACGTTTCGCTCATCCCGATCGCGGCCGGGCTGCTCTACCTGTTCTTCAGCGACGGAGTTCCCGCGGGGTTCCTTCGCTACCCGTTGGGCGACTTCGGGTTCCTCAGCCCGATCATGGCCGCGTTCGCCATGGCGTTCAGCTCCGTGTCAGTCGTCACCAACTCGCTCCGGCTCCGCCGGTGGAGGCCGGCCGGGGCAGGGCGCTCGTAGGAACTATCGAGTATGAACTCGTCGAAAGGCTATTGCCATGTCAATGATGGACGCCATGTTCCAAGGCCAGGGCACTGCAATAGACCCCGTGTGCAAGATGACTGTCGACAAGGCGGACCCGCCCGGCGGCACGGCGGAGCACGAGAGCCAGGTCTACTACTTCTGCGCCGTCGGATGCCGTGAGGCGTTCACCACCGAGCCGGCCAAGTTCCTCTAGCCGTGGATATGGTCTCAGTGCCCTGCGGGTACGCGACCGAAGGTCAAGGCGTGACTCCGCTCGGCGCCGCGGTCGACGGCGGGTTCATGCGCGGCTTGGGACTCGATGTGACGCTGCGCAAGATGGGCGACGCCCACGCGGTCGCGGCAGGACTGGACGCAGGCGAAATCACGTTCGGCAACCTGGCGGCGCCGGGGCTCGTCGAGGCGGTGAGCCGCGGGGCGGCGCTGGTGTTCCTCGCGGGGGGCGTCAACCAGCAGTTCCTAGTCGGCGCCCCGGGACGTTCGCTCGCGGACGTAGCGGGACAACCGATGGGCACCAGCAGCCCCGGCGATCTGACCGACTTCCTGGTCCAGATCACGATGGAACGGGTCACCGAAGCCGAGTCAGAGGTGCGCTACGCCGGAGGGAGCCGCGTGCGGTTGCAGGCGTTGTTGGAGGGCGACATCGCCGCGTCTCCGCTGTCGCCTCCGCTGGCCGTCGAAGCGAAGCATCAGGGCTGCGCGTGGTTGTACGACTACGCGGAACTCGGCCTGAACTTCGCGATCGGGGGCATTGCCGCGTCTCGCCGCGTCGTAGCCGCTCAGCCCGATCTCGTCGACCGCTTCCTGCGCGGGTACTTGGCTGGGCAACGACGCTACCAGCAGGACCGAGCCTTCGGCGTCGGCGTCCAGCAGCGCTACGGCGAGACGAGCACGGCCATCGCCGAGGAGACGTATGACGTGACCAGCGCGGGCTTCCGGCGGACGCCCGATCCCGCGACGGAAGGCATGCGCCTCCTGGTCGACTTCTGGAAGGCCAGCGGCAAGCTCCCGGCGGCGTTCCGTGTCGAGGACGTCGCGGACTCAGCGCCGGTGCTGGCCGCGTGCGCCGCTCTCGGCTAGATCGATTGGCGCGGGCCTCTCGACCGGCGAGCTACCCCTTCTTCGGCAGCATCTCGACGCGGGTCTGGCGCGGGCCAAGGCTCTCGTAGTACTCGAACGTGTCGAGGTTGTACCGGCCCTGGTTGAAGTCGCCGCCGCGCTGACTGCGGATGATAATCGCGACCGTCCGCTCGCCCACCGTAATCTCGGTGTGGACCTCGTACGGCTTGACCAGGTCGACGTCCCCGGGCTCAACGAGCACGTTCGACGCGAGCTTGATCTCGGCGTAGTCGGGCCGCGAGCGGTCGTCGGTCCGGTCGTACCGCTCGATGCGCTCATGGCCGTCGAGTACGCCGTAGAGGGTGTAGATGTGCGCGTGGTCATGGATGCGGGGACGCGTGCCGTGCCGCGCCGCGCCCTTGGTCAGACCGTTTATCGCGAAGCCGTAGTCGGGGTCCTCGTAGAACAGCAGGTTCTCTGCCCGGCCGTCAGCTGGGACGCAGTCGGGCCAGTCCTTGGAGGCCTCCATGACCTCCGGGTCGGCCAGCAACTCGGAGAGGATTGGCGTAAGCGCCACCCAGCGCTTGTCGAGGTCGGGCTCGGACGCGAAGAGCTCGCGTGTCTTGGCGACGAACCGGCCCAACGCGTTCTCGGTAGTGGTGGTGGTCTCGATTACCATGAAGCCCTCCCTTGGCCAACGTCGTTCCGTGGATGCGGGTCCTCTAAGCCAACCTACGCCAACTCTGGGACTCCCGTCTCGGAGTAGAACGCCGCGCAATTGTCCCAGAGAATCTTGCGCTTGTCCTCGTCGGGCAGCGGCAGTTCAAGGAAGCTGTCGACGGCCTCCGGGTAGCGGGAGTCGCCGTGCGGGTAGTCGGTGGAGAAGACGAGCTGGCTGCTGCCAATCTCTTCGATCAGGTACTTGGCCGGCGTCTCGTCCGGCTCTATCGAAACGACGCACTGCCGCTTGAAGTACTCGCTCGGCGCCATCGTGAGCTCAGGCACGAAGATATCGGCCTCGCGCTCGTACCCCTCGTCGAGCCGCCACAGGAGCCAGGGCGCCCACGAGCAGTTCGCCTCGAGGAACGCGATCCGCAGCTCGGGATGACGTTCGAGTACGCCGCCCGCGACGAAGCTGCCGAGCCCGAGCATCTGCTCGAATGGCTGAGCGTAGACGCGCCGCAGCATGAAGTTCGGCTCGAACTGGTCGCCGCTCTGCCGCGAGGCCGAGCCCGTGGCCTCGTGGAATCCGAGGGGGATCCCCAGCTCCTCGAGCGTATCCCACAACGGCTCGTAGTAGGGGTCGTGCCACGCCTTGCCGTTCACGATGTTGGAGCGGACGAACACGGCGCGGAATCCGAGCTCCTGCACCGCGCGCCTCGTCTCGGCGACCGCGTCGTTGATGTCGTGCACCGAAATCATGCCTGCGCCGAGGAGGCGGTGCGGGTCCAGCTTGCAGAAATCGTACATCCAGTCGTTGTACGCTCGGGCGATGGCGGCGGCGAAACGCGGGTCCATCTGCGGCTGCGTGAGGATGCTGAGGCCGCGGCTGGGATAGAGAACGGCCACGTCGATGCCCTCGATCCCCATCGCCTCGAGCTGGACGTCGGGGCCCCAGCCGCGTTCGGAGTGATCGCGGTAGATCACCTGGTTGCGCTCGTAGTTGTGGCCCCGGTGCAGCGTTCCGGAGGTCCGCCGCGCCCCGGGGTTTGGCTGAGGCCACATCACGCCCAAGTCGCGCACGTTCTCCGACGTTCTGCCAACCGGCGCCCGGTCGCGGAACTCCGGATCGATGTAGCGCGGCCAGAGGTCCGGGGGCTCCATGATGTGCATGTCGCTGTCAAGGACCCTGAACCCGTTCTTCGCCATAGCTCGCCTCCTTCCGTCTGTCGAGGTCGTCCGTCGCGGCGGCTCTTGCTAGGCCCGTGCTCGGCGTGACGAAACTGTACCACAGGGCCGTCGGTCATAGCATGGCCCAGCCTCGACTCAGCGCTCATTCATCTTGACGCGACCGAGAATCTTGACGCGACCGAGAATGCGGGTATGTTGTCGCCATGGCAACGCAACAGCGCCCCGTCAAGCTCGCCTACCGCGACGTGGACCGCACGCCGGTCATCTACTGCATCCAGGAGATGGCCCGCCGGCGCTACGACCTCGAGGTGGACGTCGTCCGCATCCAGCCCACGGAGGAGTACGAGGCCTGCCTTTTCGACGGTTCGGGCGACATCCTCATCGAGCACCTCGAGTACCTCTACGAAAAAGCCGCCGGAGGCGTTGAGGTCTCGTTCTTCTGCGCCCCTGTCATCGAGACAGGGCTGGAGCTCGTCGTTCGCCCCGGCACACGCTCAATCGACGAGCTGAGGGGAGGCCGGATCGCCGTCCGCCTACCGGGGAGGCCGCACGCGGCCACGATGCGGCTGCGGCACATGGGCCTCCTCGACGACGTGGAGGTCGTCCATATCAGCGACCGCGACATCGGGCGGTGGCGGCAATGGCGGCGAGTGGCCGACGGCGACTGCGGGGCCGCGTGGATATCGTCGCTCTACCTGCCGGCGGCGCTCGACGCCGGCCTCGAAGTGCTGCCCGTGCCCGACATCGAGGTCGTCAGTCACTACGCGCAGGCCTGCCTCGCCAGCTTTCCACGCGAGCACCCGGACCTCTTTGAGACCTACGTGAAGGCGATGCTTCACGCGATGAGCCTGGTCGCCAACGACCCTGACGCGGCGTTCGAAATCGCGATGGGCGAGCCTATGCGTCTCATCGGAATCGAGGATCGCGTCATCGCGCGCCGCGCCTTCGACGCCATCACGCGCGGCGTGCGCGCGCGTCCCTATCCGACCACCGAGGCGCTGAAGAACGGCTACGAGATCGCCGTAGAGGAGTACCCGGCCGCAGCTGCGGTCGACCTCAACCAGCTCTGGGACCTGAGCTGGGTGCAGCGCAACGACGATAGCGGCTTCATAGGCGGCCTCTACCCCGCCTAGGCTCCGACCAACCCCCATTTCCTGCCGTGCCGAGCCCCGGGAGTCGGACCCCGGGGTCCGACTGCGACAGGCTAACGAGACGACGCCCCCGTCGGCAGACTGCGGATGTAGTCCTCAATGTCGCCGAGGGGCAGCACGTCGGCGTACTTCTCGTTCATGTCGAACAGGTTGATAGCGTGGGCCGCCTCGGTGCGATCGAAAACGCACTCCTCGGCGACGGCGACGCGGTAGCGCCGGGAGCAGGCGTCCACGACGGAGGCTCGCACACAGCCGCTCGTGCTCTCGCCGGCGATAATGACAGTGTCAATGCCCAGGTGCGCGAAATGGTTCTCGAGAGGCGTGCCGTTGAAAGCGCTCGGCGAGTTCTTCCGGAGTACGACCTCGCCGTCCATGGGCGCTATCTCGTCGATGATGTCGTACTGGCGGCGCCGGCGCTCCTCCATCTCGGGGTCCGCCGGGCGCGCCGCGGCGCCCGTCCCTCTGTTGGCCGTAGCCCATCCGCTCATGCCTGAGTCGCGCTCGTCGAGGCCGGTCACGTACGCGATAGGGATGCGGGCTTCGCGCGCCGTGCTGAGCAGGGACTGGATATGCGGGACCGACTCCCAGGCGGTCAGCCCGCAGCTGCCCGGCCACTCTTTCACCGCTTCCAGCAGCGGCTGGGGCTTGTCGCCGAACACCCAGCGGTAGAGATCGATGAGCAGCACGGCCGGCTTCTGTCCAAACCCGATGCGCCGGTCGCCGCTGCGGAGGGCTTGGTGCGCCTTGTCCTGTTCCGTTAGGAAACGTTCCCACACTCGCTCCGCCATAGTCGTCGCTCCTCTGTCCCGTGATAGCTGCACGCTAGGCCCGGCCCCGGCGCGTGTCAAGCGGGCCGGACCCTGCGTCTCACACAGCCGCCCGCCTCCTGAGGCGTCGCGCCGGCGCCCTCGCATCGCTACACTGGCCGGCACACTTCCGACGCGAACGGGGAGGGCAGGCCATGCAGATACGCAGAATGAGCGAGGCTCCAAAAGAGACGGTCGACAGTCCGCTCTTCACCAGCGGAGAGGTGAGTCGTCAGCCGCTCGCCCCGGACTCGGACGACTTCAACGTCAGCGTCGTCAGTTTCGGCGCGGGCGTGCGGAACAAGTTCCACTACCACGAGAGCGACCAGATTCTCGTCGTGACGGAAGGCACGGGGAGAGTCGTGACCGAGGCGGGCGAAGAGGCGACGGTGAGCGCCGGCGACGTCGTGTTCGCCCCCGCGGGCGAGCGGCACTGGCACGGCGCGGTTGAGGCGTCGACCTTCGCCCACATCACCGTGACGCGGAAGGGAGCGCAGACCGTGCAAGTGGAGGAGTAGCTGCGTCACTCCGCCGGGAGCGGGTGGTCGGCGAAGGCGACCCCGTAGTGCTCTCGCTCCGGGGCGGGAGGGCCCAGGAGCGGCATCAGCTTGGCGAACTGCTCCGCGTAGTAGCCGGAGTGCTCGCTCGACATCGCCGCAACTTCGTCCTCCCATAGCGTCACGACCAACCCCGCGCCCCGCTCGGTCCTCAGGAGGTAGCACCCCTCGTAGCCCGTTTGCTTGCGCATCTCGGGCACGACGAGCTTCTCGAACACGCCCTGAGCGATGTCCAAGTCGATGTCGCGCGGGTCGACGTTGAAACGGGTCACACGAGCGTGCATGTCGGACCTCCGGGGAGCGCCATGCGCGCATGATAGCGACGGCGGGCCGTGGACGGCTACGGCCCGCCTCCGTGCCTGGGAACGGGTCGAGCGCGCATTGGCGGGAGGGCGAGCCGCGCGGCGGCCGGACGCCTACCTGCGTTCGCGCGCGACCAGGAACGCCATCGGGACCGAGGCGGTGAGCACGAGCATGAGCGAGGATATCGCCGCGCGCGCGAAGAACGCCTCCGACGCGAACCCCCACACGGATGTCGCGAGCGTGTCGAAGCCGATCGGCCCCAGGATGAGCGTCGCCGGCAGCTCCTTCATCGACAGCAAGAACACCAGCGACGCGCCTACCGCCATGCCGCGCGTCAGCAGCGGGAGCGTCACTAGCCGGAAGGCCTGCAGCGAGCTCTTCCCCAACCCGCGCGCGGCCTCTTCGAGCCGGGGGCTCACCTGCCTGAGCGAAACCTGCGTCGCTCCGACCGCCGCCGGCAGGAACAGCACGACATAGGCGACTACGAGCAGGAACGACGTCTGGTAGATTGGCCGCGCCACGGCCGCCGCGAAGAACACAAACGCCAGCGCCACGGCGACGCCCGGCAATGCAAATCCGACGAAGGTCAGCCGCTCCAAGACGGTGCTCGCTCTTCCCGGGAACCGCACTGTCAGCACCGCGATGGGAAGGCCGGCCACGGCGGCGGCCGCCGCCGCGGCCAACGACACTGCGAGCGTGTTCACGGTGTTGGACCAGAGCAGATCGAGCGGCTCGCCCGCCGCGAGACCGCGGACTGCCCACGAGACGAGGAGCGCCAGCGGCGCGGCCAGCGACAGGCCGACGATGAGCGAGGCGTAGGCGGTTGCGGGCCAGCGCCAGCGGCCAAGCCTGAACACTGCGGGGTCGCGGCTCGCGCCGGGCGTCACGCGGTAGTACTGCGCGCGACCCCGCGTCTGCCCCTCGGCGACCAGCAGCATAAGCGCGACGCCCACCAGGGCGAGCGACAGCCCTGCGGCGACCGCGCGGTCGAGCGCCGTCTCGTACTGGATGAAGATCGAGTACGTGAACGTCTCGTAGCGCAGCAGCGACACGGCCCCGAAGTCGCTGAGCGTGTACAGCGCCGCCAACAACGAGCCCGCCATGATGGACGGGCGCAGCAGCGGCATCGTCACACGCGCGAAGGTCGCCCCGCCGCTCTTGCCAAGCCCTCGGGACGCCTCCTCCAGCGACGGGTCCATCCGGAACAGCGCCGCGCGGACGGGGAGCAGCACGTACGGGTAGCTCAGCAGCGACAGCGTGAACACCGCGCCGGGCAGCCCGAGCACGTCAGGGAGCCGGTCCACGCCCAATGGTTCGAGCCAACCCTGAATCATCCCCTTCGGGCCGAGCGCGACGACGACCAGCAGCGCGAACACGTAGCTCGGTATCACCAGGGGCAAGGCCGTGAGCACCGTGAACAACCGCCGGTAGGGCAGGTCGGTCCGCACCGTGAGCCACGCAAGCGATACGCCAACGACCGCGCACACGGCGGTCACGAGGACGACGAGGAGCATCGACCGGATGAGGACCGCAAGCGTGCGGGCGTTGAGCAACAACTCCCAAGCGTCGCCGCCCGCGTCCAGCGTTCGGACCAGCAGATAGACCGGCGGGAGCAGCATTACCGCCGCAACGGCGGCCGCCGGCAGCCAGATGAACGCCGGAGGGCCCGGGGCCTTCTGCCGCCGTCCCTCGTTTACCGTCTCCGTTCGGGCCATCGCGCGAAGAGTCCCAGGGGCCTGCCTGAAGCAGGTAGTACGGACGTAGGATGCGGTTAGGGCATGCTGATTCGACGCTCAGCCTATACTGACGCCGAGGATGCGTCAACGCGCGGGCCGTCGGAACACCCCACGCCCTCGGCTCCCCAGCCCGCTTACCAGCGGCGACGGTACTTCGAAATGCTCTGCAGCTCGCGCGGAGGGTCGAGGCGGCTGCCGACGATGGTGTAGGAGACCTCCGCGACGTAGAGGCTGCCCTCGGAGTCGACGGCGATGCCGTGGGGGGCCATGAACTTGCCGGCGCCCTCGCCCTCGTCGGCCGCGCCGAACCGCGAGACGAGCTTGCCGTCGAGGTCGAACACCTCGACGCGGTGCCCCATGTTCGGGGAGTCGAAGCCGCCGATCCCGTTCAGCTCGCCGATGTAGATGTGGTCCCCCCAGAGCACCATGGCGTCGGGGCGGTGGATGTTGCTCCACATCGTGATGAAGCTGCCGTCGCCGTCGAATATCTGGACGCGATGCGCCTCCCGGTCGACGACGTAGACGCGGTCGTTGTTGTCGAAGGCGATGTTGTGGGGACGCATGAACTCGCCGGGGTCGATGCCGGGGCTGCCCCAGGAGAACTTGTACTCGCCGGCCGGGCTGTAGACGTGAATGCGCGCGTTGCCGTAGCCGTCCGAGACGTACCAGTCGCCGTTGGAGGGCCGGATGGCGGCCGAGGTGGGCCGGTTGAAGGGCTCGCCGCTCCACTTGGGGGAGGGGTTGTCGCGGTCGCCGAGCTCGGCGATGCGCTCGCCGTCCGCGCTGAACTGCTGAATCGTGTGGATGCCGTCGTCGGCGACGAGGAGGGAGTCGTCGTGGGCGATGTAGAGACCATGAGTGCGGTGGGAGAAGTAGCCCTCTCCGAATGACTTGATGAAGTTGCCGTCCTTGTCGAACTGCATCAGCGGGTGCTCGCCACGCGTGAGCAGGAAGACGTTGTCCTGAGAGTCGACGGCCACGCCGGGGCACTCGTGAAGGCTGTAGCCGTCCGGCAGCTTTGCCCAATCCGGGACGTACTCGTACTCGAAACCTGGGTAGCCAAAGACATTGGCCATGTGGCGCCTCCTAGGGTGTAGCGGGCAGGCAGGATTCTACGCCCGCCGTCGCGGTCGCGCCTCCCCGTCAGGTTGGGCGTCGGCGTAATCGCCCCGCTGCTCGGCAGCCACGCGTTCACTCGTCGCTTCCGGAGGGCGTCGCCATGCCCGCGTCCGGGAGAGACGGTCCTCGGCGGTTTCGAGGTCGTACTGACTCTGCAGGCCCATCCAGAACTGCGCGGAGTTGCCGAAGAAGCGGGAGAGCAGCAAGGCCGTCTCGGCCGTGATAGAGCGCTCGCCGTGGACGATGGCGTGGATCCGGCGCGGGTCGACGCCGATCGCCTTGGCCAGCGCGTACTGCGTGATCTTCATCGGGATGAGAAACTCCTCGCTGAGGACCTCTCCCGGGTGAACGGGAGGCAGCCGCTCCAGGTCCTGTGCAATGTTCGTCGTCATGGTCGTCCCCTCTCTCCGATCGGCCGGTCAGTGGTAGTCCACTATCTCGACTCGGTCGGCGTTTCCCTCGCTCCACACGAAGCAGATGCGCCACTGGTCGTTGACGCGAATGCTGTGCTGCCCCTCCCGGTCTCTCGTCAAGGCTTCCAAGCGATTCCCCGGCGGCGCTCTCAGGTCGTTGAGGTCTTTCGCGTTGTTCAAGATCATGAGCTTCCGCTGGGCTCGCCGTTGGATGTCCCCGGGCAACCTGCTGACGCGCCTCCGTTCAGCGACCGCCTGGGTGTCCCGGTCCCGGTAGCTCCTGATCACAGGCCCACCTTAGCGCATCGCGCTATTAGTGTCAAGCGCTATGCTCTCTCGG
Organism: Dehalococcoidia bacterium; assembly: GCA_965220205.1. Lineage (GTDB taxonomy): Bacteria > Chloroflexota > Dehalococcoidia > Lucifugimonadales > Australimonadaceae. The sequence goes on from OZ244812.1 coordinate 736,073, forward strand.
CCCCTACGACGGCGCTGCGAGGACGAGGCCGTACCGTTGGCGCGGGTCGTCGTCGGCGTAGAAGCGCTCTTGGCGAAGCCCCGCAGAGCCGAGCATCTCGGCGATGGAGTCTTCGGTGAACCTATACGAGTTCTCCGTCCAGATCGTCTCGCCGGGGTGTACGACGACGTCGAGGTCGAGGCGGGCGACCCGCGCACGCTGGACCGCCGATGGCGCCAGGTGCATCTCGATGCGCGACGCCCCCGCGTTGAAGAAGGCCCGGTGCGCGAACGCGTCGGGTTCGAAGTCCGCCGCCAGCTCCCGGTTGATCACTCGCAGCACGTTTCGATTGAACTCCGCCGTGACCCCGCGCGAGTCGTTGTACGCCGCTTCGATGGTCCCCGCGTCCTTCGTCAGGTCGAGGCCGAGCAGTAGACGGCCGTCCTGCCCGAGCATTTGCCGCACCTGCGAGAGGAGTTCTGTTCGCTCCTCCGGGTCGAAGTTCCCGACGGTCCCTCCCAGAAACAGCGCCAGCCGCGGGCCCTCCGACGGCGGGACCAGGCCCAGGTGACGCCCGAAGTCGCCGATGACCCCGTGGACCGACAGATGGCCGTACTCGGCGAGCAACGCGGCCGCCGTCGACCTGACGATCCCCTCGCTGACGTCGATCGGAATGTAGCGGCGCAAGTGCTCAGGCGCAGTCCGCGCGCTCAGCAACACCCGCGTCTTTGCCGACGAGCCGGAGCCCAACTCCACGATCTCCCGCGGACGGAGCTCGCCCATCAGTCCGTCCGCGGCCTCCGCCAGCAGACCACGCTCCGCCCTCGTCGGGTAGTACTCAGGCAGCTCCGTGATGCGCTCGAAGAGGACGGAGCCCGCGTCATCGTAGAAATACTTGGGCGGCAACCGCTTGGGCCTCGCAGTCAGCCCCGCGCGCACGTCGGCCTCCATGGTCTCCAGCACGCCGTCGCGATTCAGGTGGACATCGAGCGCGAAGCGCTCGGCTACGCTGTCGTTTACATCGACCATCAACGCCCCTTCAGCCAACGCCTATCAGATTCGGAGATCGCGAGGGAGCAGATTGGGGATGGACCCCTCGATCGGGTAGACCTCGCCGCAGACGGCGCAGGTGAGTGTGCCGCTCACGATGTCGTCCCCCTCGACAGCGCTGGCTTCGAGCGTCAGCGCGCCCGTGTCCTCAGGACACGCGAGTATCTCCATCAGCTCACGATGCACGTCCGCTCCCTTTGCCGCGCTCACCCCGCCAGGTCGCGCTCGACCAACAGGCGCAGGATATCCGAGAGCAGGAAAACGATGATACCGAGCACGACCGTCATGTTGATGTGGCTCAGGGCGTGCACGACCGAGCGCAGACGGCCGGCGTCGCCGTCCTCCCGGGCGCGGGGGCCGCGCCTGCCCACGGTCAGGAAGAACATCCACGCCGAGAGCGCCACCTTCACCCCGAGCACGACCCCATAGGGAATCGAGGCCGTTGGCTCCGACAGCCGCGAGAACATGAGGATGCCGCCGGTAACGACCAGCGTCCACATGGCCAGACCGACCAGCTGCCCGAACTCCGCGCCGACGAAACGTACCAGCGGCTGGGGCACGCCACCCCTAATAGCCGGACGCAAGACGACCCAGAAGAAGATCCCGCCGCCGACCCACGCAACGGCGGAGAGCGTATGGAGCCACCGGATGATGAGCAGAAACGTGTCTTGCATATCGACAGCACGGGACGCGCGGGGCGCTAGGGGCGTCTGCAGCATCGTAGCAAAGTACGCCCTTCGCGGCGTCCCCGGGTAGAGGGCGGCAGACAGGGCAGGGGCGGACCGAACGCCTCGATGCCGGCGCCGGCCCTCTTGGAACGAGGGCGCTGAGCCTCCTACAATCGCGTCAGCCCCGTTCTCTCTGGCAAGATGGAGGTCCGTGATGGCCAAGGACGCGAGTCTCTACTGGTGGTCGGGCTGAGGGACATGCAGGACGGCGAGAGCGGCGCTTTCGCAGGCAGGGATTCCGTTCGACGGGCGCGACTTCTTCAAGGAACGCTTCACCCTCGATGAGTTGCGGGGCCTGCTCGGCTCGGAATCGCCCAGGACGGTCTTCAATTTCAAGTCGGCCGCCTTCAAGAAGAGCGGGCTCGCCGAAACGGAGTTGTCCGACGCCCAGCTCGCGGACCTCCTTGTCGAGGAGCCGCGCTACTTCAAACGACCGATGGCGGTGATCGACGGCAGACTCATCGCCGGGACCAACGCCAAGAGGCTCGGGAACGAACTAGGCTTCTAGTTATGCGTTCGGTCAGCTTGAACCGACCGCACGAATGCCAGGAAACGCCGGCGATATGACAGGAACGAAACCCATGCCGATTCGCATGCTTGCAGCATCGGTCGCAGCCGGCATCGCCGCCGGAGAAGTGATCGAACGGCCTGCGTCCGTCGTCAAGGAGCTGGTCGAGAACTCGCTGGACGCCGGCGCCCGCTCGATCAGCGTCGAGATCGAGCAAGGGGGGCTCCACAGCATCCGCGTGACCGACAACGGCTGCGGGATCGTCGACGACGAGACCGAGCTGGCGTTCGAGCGGCACGCCACGAGCAAGCTCCAGACGCTGGAGGATCTCGCCCGGATCGCGACGCTGGGATTCCGCGGCGAAGCGCTCGCCAGCGTTGCCGCGGCGGCGCGCGTGCGTCTATCGACGCGCGCATCCGGCGCGGAGGCGGCGTCCGTTATCGAGGTCCAAGGCTCGCGCGTGTTGCGCCGCGGCAGGGAGAGCGGCGCGCCAGGGACGACGGTCCACGTCGAAGCGCTGTTCTCCACGATCCCCGCGCGCCTCAAGTTCATCCGGTCGACCGGGGCCGAGACCGCCCGCGTTCGCCAGGCCGTCGAGCACCTCGCCATGGCGAACCCGCACGTCCGGCTCAGCCTCCGCGCGGACGGCCGCAACCTCGTACAGACGACTGGCAACGGCGGTCTGCGCGACGTTGTGGCCGCCGTCCTAGGCTCTGACCTCGCGGACGCCATGATCGACGTGGCGCCGTCCGCCCGCGCTGCGTTCCCCGTTCGCGGGCTCGTCAGCCCACCCGACCGCAACAAGCCGAACCGCACGGGGATCAGCCTGTTCGTCAGTGGTCGCTGGATATTCAGCAGCACGCTTTCAGTAGCCGTGCAGGAGGCGTATCGTGGCATGCTCATGGAGGGCCGGTTTCCGGTGGCGGTGCTCTTCATCGATGCGCCGCCCGAAGCCGTCGACGTGAACGTCCACCCAAACAAGCGTGAAGTCCGCTTTATCCGGGACGGGGACGCCTTCTCGAGCGTCGAGCGCAGCGTCCGCGAAGCATTGCTCGGCGCGGACCCGGTCGCGGAAGCGCGGGGGCTCTTCCCCACCCAGCGAGCTGGACACGGCGCCTCGGCGGCGCAGGCGTTCGACTTCACGCTCGCTCCCAACACCGGCGCTTGGGCACCGCTCCCGGAGCCGGCCCAACCGTTCAACGCTCCCCCGCCCACGGGCGCGCCGCTCCCGCCGTCGGCCGGCCCGAACACGCCTGCGGATGCAATGGACGCTAGGAACGCGCCCTCGGCGGACCCGCTGAGCCCAAGCCCACAGCCATTGCGAGTGCTGGGCCAGATCGCCAACACGTACATCGTGGCCGAGGGCGCTGGCGGCATGGTGCTCATCGACCAGCATGCGGCCCACGAGTCCGTGCTCTACTATCGGCTCCTCAAACAGTGGGAGGCTCGAGCGCCCGAGTCGCAGCCGATGCTCGACCCGCTTCCGGTCGAGCTGACGCCCGACGAGATGGACGGCCTCTCCGGCGCTGCGGAGGTCCTCGGCCGCTATGGCCTCGAACTCGAGCCGTTCGGCGATACGACATGGATGCTCCGTGCGGTCCCGGCCATGGCCAGACGCGTCGACTGCGCCGCGCTCCTGCACGACGTGCTCGCTTCCCACCGGAGCCCCGGCGCCGAGAGCGACGCCCGCCTTGCTGTCGCCGCCTCCATCGCGTGCCACAGCGCGGTGCGGGCTGGTCAAACGCTCGACCGTGAGGAGATGGAGGCGCTGAGCTACGCGCTGGCTACCGAAGCCAACCCGCAACACTGCCCGCACGGAAGACCGACAACGCTCCGCGTCAGCACGGGCATGCTCGAGCGCGAGTTCGGCCGGGCCTAGGGCCGAGCGATGGTCCTGCGTCTGATCGCCGGGACGACCAACGCCGCCAAGGCCGAGCACATGCGCGCGCTCTGCGCGGGCCTCGACGTCGACTGGGCCAGCGCCGCCTCGACAGCCGAGGCGCCTGACGTCGACGAGACCGGCGACTCCCACATCGCCAACGCGGTGCGCAAGGCGGTCGTCTGGTCGCGCGCCTACGCCGTCGCCGCGGTCGCCAGCGACGGCGGTCTGGCGATACCGGCGCTCGGGGAGGGCTGGCAGAGCCTTCTGACGGGTCGGGCCACCGGCGGCAGCGTGAGCGACGAGGAGCACGCCGCTCGCCTCCTCCGGCGCATGCAAGGCCTCCAGGGAACCCGCCGAGAGGCGTACTGGACAGAAGCCGTCGCCGTGGCCCGGAACGGGGCGCTCATCCAGGCGTGGGAGGCGATTGGCCTGCGCGGGCTGATTGCCGAGGACTACCGGCCCCCGCCCACGGGGCCCGGCGGTTTCTGGGCGCGCGGCCTGTGGACGACGCACGACGGCCGGCGTCACTGGGAGCTGTCCCCGACCGGCCTCGCCGAGGTTGACGATCCGTGGTCCCAGCTCGCAGGCCCCGTGCGCGGACTACTAGAGGCGCTCCACGACGAGCGCACGAGCTCCTAGTCGGCGTCCCTCCGGCTTCGCCAGCCTGTCAGGCCACCTTCGGGGGAGGTTAGGGAAGCGCCGCCCGGCCGCTCCGGACGCTGACGAGCCCGTCCCGCGCCAGACCATCGAGGAGCCCCTCCAGCCAGTCCAGGTCCCGTTCGCCGTCGAACGACGCGTCGACAGCGGCGCCAAGCTCCTCGAGCGACAGACCGGCGCCCGGCGGCAGCGGCCGCAGAACATCGACGATCCTGCCGCGGTAGTAACGCGACGAGCCTGCGAACGTCCCTTGCTTCGGCGTATACGGGACCGAGGCTTCCGCCAGCCCGCGCGCGGCGCCGTCCTGCAGCAGCGGCGCGGCGGCGCACTGCGGGCGCAGCGGACACAACATGCATCGGGGTTTCGCCGGCCTGCAGATGGTTGCTCCGATGTCCATCACGGCCTGGTGCCATGCGGACGCGGTCAGCGGATGACCGTCGGCCGGCAGGAGCTCGCGGGCGAGCGGCTCGATGGTCTTGCGCGACGGGGCTTCGACTCCGTGGGCGACGCGGCTCAGGACGCGGTATACGTTCGTGTCGAGCACCGGCTCGGCCTGGCCGTACGCGAAGCACATGACCGCGGCGGCAGTGTAGGGGCCGACGCCAGGGAGGCGGCGCAGCTCCTGAGCAGTGCGGGGGAGCTCGCCCGCGTAGGCGTCCCGCACCTCGCGGGCGAGCCGGTGCAGACGGGCGGCGCGGCCGTTGTAGCCCATGCCCGCCCACATGCGGATCACGTCGCTGGCCTCCGCGCCGGCCAGTGCGTCCAACGTCGGAAACGCGGCCATGAACGCGACGAACCTGGGCGCGACGCGGTCCACCTGGGTCTGCTGGAGCATCACCTCTGACACGAGCACTGCGTACGGGTCGCCGGCGAAGGGCGGCCGCCGCCACGGGAGGTCTCGCCCGTGGCTCCGGTACCAACGATGGACTGCAGTGTGCACAGCGCGGTAGTCGTCCACGGGAGAGCCTCAGGACGCCAACAGCTCGTCGAGGATCGCGCGCAGCTGCTCCTTGGAGACGGCGCCGATCACCTTGCGAAGGACCACGCCGTCCCGGTCGAGGAAGAACTTCTCCGGCACGCCCGTCACGCCGAACGCCACCGCCGTCCGGCCCTCCGCGTCCAAGAGGTTGGGGTAGGGAACGCCGTATCGTTCGATGTGCCGCAGGACGCCGCCGGCGTCGTCCCAGACGGCGAGACCAACGAACTCCACCGGCATGTCCGCATATTCGGCGTACGCCTCGGCGAGGTCCGCCGCCTCCGCACGGCACGCGACGCACCACGACGACCAGAAATCGAGCACCACGACGTTGCCGCGGACGCTCTCGTTGCTCACTGTCCCGCCGGTTACGACATCGGTCCCGCCGAACTCCGGCGCCCTGCGGACCGACACCGGGGCCTCGCTGAATTCGTTGTGCACGAGCAGGCCGCCGGGGTCGGCGTCGCTGCGGAAGAGTCCCCACATGAGGAGCGCGACGAGGACTACTACAGGGGCCATGCTGATCAGGAACAGCACGATGCGCCGCCTCGTAGTGGGAGCGGGGACAGGCCGCGGCAACGTTGTGCTGGGTTGTGGGCGTTCCATAGGGCGGGACCGGGGCCGCCGGTGCTCGACTCATCGTATCAGACAGGCCAGGGCCGCCGGCCAGACGGAAAGAGGGCCCTCATGCGAGGGCCCTCTTCTTCTCTATCCGTGCGCCTAACGGGACCTGTGAGTCAGGTCGGCGATTAGCGGGAGTCCGCGCCCGAGAGCTCGTGGGCAATGATCGACGCCTCGCCCAACGTTGGGACGGTCTCCTTGGCGCTGCCGCACAGGATTTCGTAGACGGAAGTCGCCACGCCGGAGGTCGCGGTGTTGGACGGTCCCTCGGTGACCTCCCAGACCTCCGCCTTTCCCTTGGGCCCTTCGATCGTCGTGATGAACGTACGCTCCTCTGCCATGTCGTCCTCCTCCGGATGGGTGGTTAGAGCTTCAGCCTCGGGAACACTTCCCGCTGGTTGTCCTCGAAGATGCGCTTCTTGTCCTCGTCGCTGAGCCACTCGATGGACTCGATGGTCGGCTTCAGGTCGTCGAGCTGGCGACCCGTCACGGGGTCGGTGGCCGTGCCGCTGCCGGGGTTCTCGGTGCCGAACATGGCCCGGTCGGCGCCGACGATCTGGAACAGGAGGTCGAGCGATTCTTTGTTGTAGAGCACCGCGTCGTACCAGAGGCGGCGGAGGCTCGTGTCGAAGTCCTCGAGGTTCGGGTCGGCGCGCATGGCGTTGAAGCGGTTGGCCCGCCACCGCCCGATCTGGTAGGGGACCGACCCGCCGCCGTGAGCGACGATGATCCGGAGGTTGGGGAAGTCCGTGAAGACGCGGCTCTGCGGCTTCACGAGGTTCAGCACGACTTGGCTCTCGGTCGTGATGAAGTGGGCGCTGTAGGTCTCGCGCGGGTCCTTGCAGGCCGCGGAGTGAATCAGCGCCGGCACGTCCAACGCGACCATCTTCTCATAGAGCGGGTACCAGTACTCATCGTCGAGCGTGGGCGTAAACCCCTCGCCCTCGCCCGGGTCGGGGTTGATCATGCAGCCGATGAAGCCGAGCTCGCTGACGCACCGGTCGAGCTCCTCCACGACGTGCGAAGAGTCCTTCTCGCCGGAGACGTGCGGCAGGCCGCAGACGCCCTGGTACCGGTCCGGGTGCGCCTTCACCACGCGCGCGATCACGTCGTTGTTGGCCTCGCAGAACCACGAAACGATGCTCGCCGGCTTCTCCGAGTGCATCAGCTGGAAGGGCCGAGGCGACAGGAATTGCACGTCCGTCCCCACGCCGTCCATGATGGCGATGCCCCGCTGCGTGGCCTGCTCCAAGCGCTCGTCGGAGATGTTGGGACTGCCCTTGCCGTGGTAGCCGCGGCTCGACAGAAGGCCGGCTTTGTACGCGTAGAGCTCGGGCGGCGAGTTCGTGTGCGCGTGCATGTCGATGATCATTGGATGGGGCCTCCTTCGCCTCGTCGTCGTCCGCAGGAGCAGTGACCCGCTCCGGCCGCGCGAGCGCCGGACCGCGAAGCGAGCCGCGCCCCTTGCTCCGCGGTTATTACATGCGAATCGGGACGGTGTCAAGGCCGCCCCCGCGAGAGTAGAGAAGGCGCGCGGCGAGTAGTACACTGGCGTCAGCGACCATCCTCGTGGCGCCACAGCGGCACCGACCGCGGAGGCTACTCTCATGGCAAAGATCGTTCTCGGGATAGGTACATCGCACAGCCCCATGCTCGCCCTGAATGCGGAGCAGTGGCGGCGCTACGCAAAGGGCGACCTCCAGCACACAGGGCTCGTCTACCCGCCGGACGGTATTTCGATGACCTACGAGGAGGGGCTTGCGCACGTCCCGACGACTATCCGCGAACGCCCGCTGACCGACGAGGTCTTCGAGGAGCAGTCCGCCGCCTGCCAGCGCGGGATCGCCGAGCTGGTCAAGACCATCGCCGAGGCCGACCCCGACGTCACGGTCATCATCAGCGACGACCAGGACGAATGGTTCTTCGAAGACAACATGCCGACCTTCTCCGTCTTCTGGGGCGAGTCCGTGCCCATCGTCCCGCGCGGCACGGCAGGCGGCCGGCAGGACCCGGACGTGGTCCAGGCGATCGCCAGCGGCTACGGCGATACGGCGATGGACGTTCCGGTGAACTCGGCGCTCGGGCGCCACATCATCGAGTACATGATCGACAACGACTTCGACGTCGCGCACTTCAACTACGTCAAGGACACCTACGGCGGCAGCGTCGGCCGGCGTTACCCGAGAGCCGACGGCGAGTTGGGCGTGGTGCGCACGACCCCGCCGACGAACCAGGGACTGCCGCACGGGTACGCGTTCGTCGTCAAGCGCCTGTTCGAGAACCAGCCCCGTCCCATCGTGCCCATATTCCAGAACACCTGCTACCCGCCGAACCAGCCGACCGTCAAGCGTTCCTACCAGTTCGGCCAGGCGGTCAGCCGCGCCATCGAGTCGTGGGACTCCGACGCGCGCGTGGCGGTCGTGGCGTCGGGCGGCCTCAGCCACTTCGTCGTCGACGAAGAGTTGGACTGGATGGTGCTCAACGGGCTCAAAGAGAAGGACGCGGAGACGCTGATGAGCGTGCCGCGCAACCGGCTCTACTCGGCGGCGTCCGAGGCGCAGAACTGGATCGCGCTGGGCGGCGCGCTCCAGGACACCGCGCTCGATATGGAGCTGGTGGAGTACGTTCCGGTCTACCGGACGCCCGCGGGCACCGGCGGCGGCTGGGGCTTCGCGCGCTGGCAGTAGGCCTGCGAGTCCTCTCCCCGCGCGGCGGCTAGGGAATCTCTGAATCCGTCCCAATCCATTCGCCCTCAGCATGCTGAAGGGGGAGGCTCCAAGCCTCCCCCTTCGTTACTTCCTAGCAGGCTGATGAAGAATGCGAGTTTGGGAAGTAGGGAGCGGGCCGGTGTCGGCATTGAGGCGCGCCGTTGGACGCCGATTCGGAGTAAGCGGCGCCCTGGATCGCCCCTGATCGGGCCGCTGGCGTCTCCGGTTGGGCCCTTTCATCCTCAACAGGCAGGAACCGCCCCCGGAGATGATGGCGGGGGCATGAGCTTGGCCATGCGCACGAGGTTGTAGGCCGCGAGAGCCATCTCCGCCCAGAGGCCGTTGCGGGCCACGCCGCAGTAGCGCAGCTTCCTCCCGCCCCCGACGGTCTTCAGCCAGCCGAACACCTCCTCAACCCGCTTCCGCACCCGCTGACTCGCCGCGTACCCCGCGTGACGGCTCGTCCGCCGGTCCAGGGCTGAGCGCCGTTGCTTCATGGCCACGTGAGGCGTGATCTGGAACGAGCGGCAGGTGGCCACGAACTCCCGCGTGTCGTACCCCTTGTCGGCCCCAACCGTGATCCTCCGTGCTGTGGGGACCCGCTCCAGCATCGTCAGCGCCGCTGCCGTTTCAGCCGTCCCGGTAGCCTGCGACAGCACCACGTCCACCACCTGCCCATTCCGGTTCTCCATGAGCACGTGGCCGGCGAAGGACAGCTTCGCCGCCTGCCCCTCCCCCTTGCGCGCCAACAGCGCCTCCGGGTCCGTCGTCGATACATGGGTCGCGTTGGAACGCCGCTCCCCCCGGAAGTCCTTCCATGGGTTCCGCCCGCCTGCCCCCGTAGGCGGGACCCTCTCCTCGTCCCTCGGCCGGACGCTCTTGAGGGAGGCCCACGCCTCCAGCAGGGTCCCGTCCACGCTGAAGTGCTCCTCCGACAGCAGGCGCTGCCGCCTCGCTTCGCTCACCACCGCCCCGAAGAATCGGCCCGTCACCTCATGCGCCAGCAGCCGGGTCCGGTTCTTGGCGAACGTCGACTGGTCGAAGGAACCGCCCCGGATGTTCAGGTCGAGGAACCACCGGAAGAGCATGTCGTAGGTCAGCCGTTCGCAGAACTGGCGCTCCGAGCGCACGGAGTAGAGCGCGATCAGCAAGCTCGCCTTCAACAGGTGTTCGGGCGGCACTGATGGCCGGCCTCTCTTGGCGTACATGCGGCTGAAGGTGGGCGACAACTCCTGAAGCGCGCGGTCTGCCAGCGGCTTGATCCGCCGGATCGGGTGTTCCTGTGGGACCAAGTCCTCGGGGGTGAGCGCCACCAGACTCTCGATCTGTTGGTCGGATGTGCCGCGCTTGGCCGCCTCCCGTTCGTGCTGCGCCAAGCGTAACCGAACGCCTCCCCCATCCGCACCTTCGCGTCCCTACCTTCGCATCCCTACCTCGCAGCCGTTTTTCATCACCCTGCTAGGGACAGTCTGGATAAGTCCGTCGTTCGCTCGCTCCCGTCCAGCCTCCTCCCCACGCAAGACCTTGCATGACTCGTAGGGGCAGATCTCGTAGTCGGTAGAGGAGTGCAGAGGGCTTTGCCTCTGCTGGGGGCGTGGGGGTGTCCCCCACCAGGCGTTGCGGGGCGGGTGGGTGGGAAGAACAGCGCTCGTCGAACAGAGTTACGCAAAGGCCCCCCCCACGGGGGGATTGAGGAGGGGCGAACCTTGTTCAGAGGTTCCCTAGAGCTTCAGCGACCTGTTCGGAGGTTGGCTTAGGCGCTCTTCGACGACTTGAACACGTAGTCGGGGTCCGTGTAGGCCTCGGCCGGCATGTCGCTCTCGAGACCGCGCTTCGCCAGCTCCCCCTCGAACAGCTCGCGGATCCACGGGTCCTCGTCGACGTATTCGATGTTCAGTCCGGGGGCGTTCCCCGACTCGTCCTCGTCCTTGCCGAGGAACTGCACCGGCGGGTGGAGCGCGAAGTAGCGGGCGGGCTTGCCGCCGACGTTGAAGTGCTGGTGCCACCACTGGTTGGGGGGCGTGAGCGCGCTTCCCTCGTGCCACGGGTAGACCTTCTTCTCTCCTCCGTCGGGCCACATCACGGAGAATCCCTCGCCTCCGGGGATGACGATCAGCCTGCCCGGCCCATGACGGTGGGCCTTCTTGTAGCGCAGGGGCGGGAACACCGACATGTGCGCCGAGACCTCGGAGCCGGGCACGTACATGTTCACCGAGCTGCCGCCGGCGCCACGATTCCCCATCGATTCGAGCTTGTCCCACGCCAGCAGGTCGGGCCAGAAGTTGCCGCGCCAGACCTTGGCGCCCACGTCGCCCCATGCGCTGGCGAACTCCTTCACGATGTCCTGCGCCTCCGAGAAGAAGTCGGCGCTCGCGTTGTCGATTATCGACTCGTTCGTTTGGGGGTTGTTGAAGAAGAAGTCCGGGTCCGACACCACCGTCATGCCCAGCGGGAGGTAGTTGAAGTGCAGCAGGCGCACGGGGTTGTCGCCCTCCATGTTGCGCAGCTCGCACCAAGCGTTGCGGGGGACGACGAAGGCGCTCCGCGTCGACCACTCGAAGTCTCGTTTCGTCCCGCTCGACTCGCTGTACACCGACGCGAACCCGCGTCCTTGGAGGACGTACACCAGCTCGTCGACGCCGAGTTTGAAGGGCCTCAGCGCCCCGCCCGGAGGAATCTCCTGGACGCGGGCCTCCGTGATGCCCTCCATGTCCGTGAACTTGATGAACGCCGTTGAGCAGTCGCGCAGGTCCCAGTGGCCGAGCTCGACGGTGCGCAGGTCCTCGATATAGCAGTCCTGGTAGAGCGGGATGCCCTTGTCCGCCTGCTGCTCCAACCAACCGTCGTGCGTGTAGTAGCTGCGAGCCATGTGCCTTCTCCTCGTACGTAACTAGCGCGTATAACCTGCGCGGGTCCAGTCTAGCAGCCGTGGCCGCCTACCTCGCCAGGGTGCCTCGGAACGTTGTCACCACCGCGGCCGCCCACCCGGCGAGCCCGAGCAGGAACAGGTACTCGATATCCTCCACAAACCCGTAGTACACGGCCGCCGCCCCGGCAAGCATCGCCGCCATCGAGCCGGTCAGGTACAACGGCGTCGCGAGGTCGCCCAGCCGGAGGCCCATGGAGGGCGCGCTCAACCTGCCGCCGAACACCAGATAGACCGAACCGGCCCACGCCGCGAGTCCAAGGAGGAAGGCCCATTCCCAATCGTCCGTGAAGCCGAACAGGACCCCAACCGAGCCCGCAGTGAACAGCGCGAGGATGGCCGTGACGTAGGCCAGCGTCGCGACCGTCTCGCTCACCCTCGGCCGGCCCAAGCGGCGGGCCGGCGGCGTCCATCCGGCGAACGCGGCCAGCACGCCAACGGCCATGACCGCCGACCCGAGCGCGAACACGAGTTTCCCGCCGTCGACGAACCCGAAGTAGACCCCTACCGCGCCGCCGACAATCGCGACCATAACGCCCACCGAGAGCATGCGGCTCCTCCAAGACAAAGAGAAAGGCGCGCCCAGGCCCGCCGAGCGCTATGGTAGCGCCCACGCCTGACGTTTGCCAGGCTGCCGCTCTGCGGGAACCTCGCCCTTACGTGTCGAGCGTGCCCGCCGCGAAAAGCTCCTCGACGGCGAGCTCACGGGCCGTCACTCCCTGCTGGGCGTTGTACCTCGCGAACGTCTCGACCGTGTGCCGGTTAGCGCTCACGCCGTACTTCCACGGGTCCCCCCAGTCGCGCGTCTGCTCGACCAACCGCTCTCGCAGGTACAGGACCGAGAACCCCGCCCGGTCGTTGAGGATGTCCCGATAAGCGATCTTCTTCGCCTCCTCGAACGCGTCGTAGACCTGGCGCGCGAGCCCCGGGTTGTCCTGGTCGAGCTTCTTGCTCATAACGATCAGGTGCATCGGCGTGTAGATCCCCGTCTCCTCGTACAGCTTCCTGTCCTCCGCGGCGTAGTCGACGAACAGCCGGTGCACGTCGGCGCTCCCCTCCAGCCGCTCCCACGCCTCGCCGTCCGAGATATCGGTGATCATCGCGTCGACCTCGCCGTCGAGGAGGCGGTCCCACGGCGTCTTCCGGGGCCCCTCGGCCACTTGGACCACCGGCGTGTCGCCGGCGAGGGGGAACACGCTACTCATGCCGTTCGCCACCCAAGTTAGCGTGGACGTGTCGACGCCGTGCCTCTCCCGGAGCAACCCCTGCAACAACACCGTGATGCCCGTCGGGTAGAAACCCGTACCGACCCGTTTGCCTTCCAGGTCGCTCGGCTCGTCTATGCCGTTGCGGACCCACAGGTACTGGTAGACCGGCTTGCGCTTGATGAACAGCGGCAGGCCGATGAGCTCCCAGCCGTTCTCGATGGCGCTGGGCCAGTAGCCGCAGTTGAGGTCGCAAAGGCCGAAATCGCCCGTCCGGAGCGCGGGCACGTCGTTCGAGATCATCGACGTCATCTGCTCGGGCTTGATCGTGACGTCCGGAATCTGCACACGGCCGTCCAGTAGGGGCATCGTGTGGTCGTAACGCATGACGGGGAATCCCAGGTCCATGAGTGCTCCTGTGCAGCGAATAGCGCCGGGCGTTCTCGCCGGCGTCTCGACAGCCTTCTTGACCGTTCTTGACAGGCGAATGTCGGCGTTATAGCAGCGCCCCCGTGGCCGGTCAAATGGTCGCCCAACGGGAGTGCAGAGGGCTTTGCCCTCTGCCGGGGGCGTGGGGGTGTCCCCCACCCCAAGCGTTTGGGGCGGGTGGGTGGGAAGAACAGCGCTCGGCGTGGGCCGACAGGCCCCCTGCTGAGGCATCGGCGGGATAGTGTGCTAGATTGCGGCCCGGCGGCATCAACGCGGACCATCACCACGGACAAGAAGGAGAGACTGCATGGCTACTCCGAGACTGTGGCGGCTGTCGGGAGCGCAGCTGCTGGGGGGCTACGCGCGCCGGGAGTTCTCGCCCGTCGAGGCGCTCGACGACATCTATGAACGCATCGAGCGGCTGGACCCGGCGCTCCACGCGTTCCTTGCGCTGAACACCGACGACGCTCGGCAAGCCGCGAAGCGCGCCGAAGCGCAGTGGCTGACGCCGGGCGAGAAACCGCCGCTGCTGGGACTGCCGGTGTCGGTGAAGGACACCTTTGAGATGCGCGGCATGCCCACCACCTACGGGTCGCTGGCGTTCGCGGACAACTACCGCGACGACTCGGAGCTGGTCCACCGCCTGCGGACCGCGGGCGCGGTGATTACGGGCAAGACCAACACGCCGGAGTTCGCGCTCGCCGGCGCGGTCAACGGCAGGCTGACGCCGCCTCCGGCCAACCCCTGGGACCTGGAGCGCACAGCCGGGTTCTCCAGCGCCGGGGCCGCGTCGTCGGTCGCCGCCGGGTTGGGGCCGCTGGCCCTCGGCACCGACTCGGGCGGCTCGGTGCGCTTGCCCGCCGCCCACTGCGGCGTCTACGCGCTCAAGCCGACCTACCAGCGCATCCCGGCCGTGCAGGCGTGGCGCGCGGGCCCCGACCGCTCGCACATCGGCCCCATCACCCGCACGGTGCGCGACAGCGCGCTGCTGATGGCGGCGCTGGCGGGCCTCGACCCGCGCGACCCGGACTCCGACCTGCCGGACGAGACCTACATGACGTTCGCAAGCGGCAACGTGCGGAACAAGCGCGTCGCCTTCAGCCCCGGCCTCGGCGGGGCCGCCGGACCCATCGACGAGGAGGCGGTCCGAATGGCGCACGCCGCCGCCGACCTGCTCAGGGACCTCGGGTGCGTCATCGTCGCGTCGGACCCGCCGGCCATCGACACGCCCGAGGAGCTCGAGCCGGGGACTTGGGCGTACGCAGGCGACCACTACCACGCCGCGGAGTCGATGGTCCCGGACTTCTGGGAGAAGCACGCCGGCGACCTGACCGACCAGCTGAGGCCGGTGTACGAGACGGGGCGGCGGGCGCTGGCATGGCAATACCGGGCGATCATCCGCCGCAACCGTCTGTTCGAGCAGGCGATGCGCGAGTGGTTCAAGCCCTTCGACTATCTGTTGACGCCCGCCGTGGGCCCCGCGCCGCGCATCGACAGCATCTCCGTGCGCATCAACCGCGGCGGCAACGTCACGGGCTACTTCACCCCGTTCAACCACGCGCACCTGCCGGCCGCGGCGGTCCCGTTCGGCCTCCACTCGAACGGCATGCCCCTGTCGGTGCAAATCGTCGGCCCTCGAGGCGACGACGTGGGCGTGCTGAGGATGTCGGCCGCCATCGAAGCGGCCCAGCCCTGGGCGGACCGCTGGCCCGCGCTCGCCGAGGACCTCTCGCTCGCGGAGGGGTAGGGGGCGGCCCCCTTCCTCCGTCACTGCCTCGAAAGTCCCGGCCTCCTCCCCACACGGGGGAGGATTGAGGAGGGGGGGAACCCTTCGCACAACTCGGGGGACGGCTCTCGCAGTCGCCCAGTCGGGAAGTGCAGAGGGCGCCAGCCCTCTGCCGGGGGCGTGGGGGTGTCCCCCCCACCGACGTTCGGGCGGGTGGGCGGGAAGAATAGCGCCCGTGTCTGCGGGGAGAGTTAGAGAGGGCGCTGCGCCACGCCCGCCACGGCGAGACATCCACTCCTACCCCCAACGCCCCCGTCCCCTTACTATGGCCTGTGAAGCCTATCCTGAGTCCGTCGGAGGAAGTCCCGCAATCCATCTGGCGCCTCGGCCCGCCAGCCCCATTTACGAGTAAATGTCGCAAAATGTCGCAGAATGTCGCACTATTTCGACCCCTCCACTCGCAAACCCCCTACATTTACGAGTGAGAAACCTCACGTTTTGGGCCGATTCCTGGCCATTTTGGCCCATTTTCGTTCATTTTCTCGTCCGCAAGCCATCTGAACGACAAGCGACCCACGGGAATCCACGCCCACCCTCGAGGCAATGACGGATGGAGGCGCTTGCTGAGAGCACTGGCCGAAGAGCGCCTCGAACGGGCGGGAGCGCCGCCATGACACGCGCCCGTTGCCCGGTCGTCCCTTCCCACGTACCCTGTCCCTAAGCCCCGCCTCCGGCAGCCCCGCCCACCGGCCCGGACTCAGGGACGAATGAGCCACAATGATCCACAATGATCCACTTTTGAAGAGTGTCTCCTTGGCCCTCGCTCTCAAAACGAACTCCATCACGAGCAAAAGGCAGTGGCGCATTTCGAAGCAACCCCTTTCGTTAGACTCGCATCTTGCCTCATGGTCAGCGTTGAGGTGATGCACGGTAACGGTGGCTGTCCGCACTGATCTGCTCACGAACTCCGAACATTAGGTTCGTAGAAGGGCAGGGGACCGCGCTGGCCGAGAACGCGGGCCCGCCCCTGTGGCATAATGCCGGCGCCCGGTCCGGACAACGCCTGCATCGCGGGAGCCGCGCCATGCCGCCAGAAGTGATCGACGCCGACGGACACATCGTCGAGAGGGACGCAGGACTCCGAGCGCGCCTGGCGGAGCCCTTCTCGAAGAGGCGGGGCTCTCTCGTGCCGAGCGACGGCATGGACACGAGCATGGGCGGACGCCTCGGCGGGATGGAGGACAACGATATCCCGACCCGGCTCCGCGACATGGACCGCGAGGGGATCGACGTCTCGGTCCTGTTCCCGACCAGCAGCTTCGGCATGACCCGGATCATCGAGCCCGACTACGCGGCGGCCTATGCCCGCGCCTACAACGACCTCGCCGCGGGCGTCTGCGCCGAGAGCCCGCGTCTGCGAGCCGTCGCACTCCTCCCGTTCCAGGACGTCCCGGCGGCGGTCCGCGAGGCGCGCCGCGCCATCGTCGACCTGGGGCTCGCCGGCGTCGCGGTCGCCACGCAGGGGATGCGGGAACACCTCGGCTCGCGGACCTACTGGCCCATCTACGAGGAGCTCGAGCGTCTCGGCGCGCCGCTGTGCGTCCACAACCGGCGCGAGGGCCCTGCGGGCGATCAGCGGTTCGACAGCTTCCTGTACATGCACACCGTCGGACGGCCGATAGAGACCGTCATCCAGTTCGTCGGCCTCGTCTACGGCGGCGTGGCGGAGCGGTTCCCGAGCCTCCGCATCGGCTTCATGGAGTGCGGCGCCGGGTGGGCGCCGTACTGGATGGAGCGCATGGACGAGGAGTGGGAGAAGCGCGGCAGCGTCGAGGCGCCGCTGTGCAAGGAGAAGCCGAGCTCCTACGTTTTGGACCGCCCTTGGTACTTCGCCGCCGAGCCCGACGAAGGCATGCTGCCGTACTGCATCGACCGCATCGGGGCGGACCGGATCCTCTTCGCTTCGGACTACCCGCACTGGGACGGCATGTTCCCGAACGTCGTCTCCACGATCCGCTCCCGCGAGGACATCTCGGTCCAAGCGAAGGAGATGATCCTCGGCGGGAACGCGAACCGCTTCTACGGGTGGAGCGAGGGGTAGCGATGGCCAATCCAGTCATGCGCCTGGGGTTTCGCGAGCCGGCGATCGACACGAACCGGCCTCTCGTCGACGGCACGGTGGGTGTCGAGGGGTTCGACGTCGAGGTGAGCGACTTTCGCGGGGCCGAGCACATCGACGCCTGGGACGCCAGCTTTGGCGGGCTCATGCAGACCAAGGCCGCGGGGAATCACCCGTACGTCTCCATCCCCGCGTTTCCGAACCGGAAGTTCCGGCTGTCGTACATCTTCGTCAACACCGCCGCGGGCATCGTGTCGCCGCGAGACCTCGAAGGCAAGCGGGTGTTCGTCAGCAGCACCGCGGGCATCTGGGCGCGGGGAGCGCTGCTCAACTACTACGGCGTCGACTTCACCAAGGTGCAATGGGTCATGTTCGGCTCGGAGGCGAAGAGCTGGGCCCCGGGCGTCAACGTCGAGTCCGTCCCGCGAGGCGACGAGACGATGGAGGCGCACCTCGACCGCCGGTTGCTGAGCGGCGAGCTTGACGCCGTCATCGAGCCGAACGTCCTTCCGTCGATCACGAGGCGCGACCCCCGCGTGGCGCGCCTCTTCCGCGACTTCAAGACGGAGGAGCAGAACTACTACCGCGCGACGGGCATCTTCCCGATCAGCCACATGGTGTCGCTGAAGCAGGAGTTCGTCGACGAGCACCCCGACGCGCCGGTGGCGCTGCTGAAGGCGTACCGGCGGGCGCGCGACGTGGCCTTCGAGAATATCCTCGGCTCCGACCCGCAGGTGCTCGCCATCTCGTGGGCCAACGCGATGGTGGACGAGCAACGCGCGCTCATGGGCGAGAACTACTGGGCCTACAACGTCGAGAACAACCGCCGCTCGCTGGATGCGATGATGCTCTTTTCGCACCAGATGGGCGTCACACCCAAAATCTACGAGGTCGAGAGCTTCCTCGACCCGCAAGCAGCAGCGCTCGCCGGGGTGTGATCGGGGGCCAACCCTTACCTGGCCCCCGTCGGCTGGAACGGAGGGTAGACGCGCGGGTTGAGGACGTGACGGTCGAGAAAGGCGTGTCCAAACTGCGCGCACGCTTGGCCGAGATCGGCGTGACGGTCGAAGGCGTGAGGGACGCCCTCGACAGCGTGGAGTTCTACGGGCGCGCCCGCTGAACGCAGCACGTCGAACAGCCCCACGCTCGACTCCAAGGGGATGGTCGTATCAGCCGTTCCGTGGAAGAAGACCGTCGGCGGAAACCCCGGCGCCACCAGCTCCGCCACGTTCGCGTCGCGGTAGCTCTCCGCGGTCGTGCCGGGCCGCATCAGCGGATGCTCGGCGCCGTCCGCGGCGGGAACGATGCCCGTGGCCGGGTAGTACGCGAGGCACGCAGACACCGACGTGTCGACGCCCGCGTTGCCCCCGGCGCCCTCGTGTTCGGGCCGCCCCCCGTCGCCCGCCGCGACCAGCGCCAGCATGCCGCCGGCGGAGAACCCGGCGACCCCGATCTTGTCCGGGTCGACGTCGAGCGACGCGGCGTTGGCCCGCGTCCACCGGATGCACGCCTTCGCGTCCTCGATCTGGGCCGGCCACTTGGCCTCGTGCGCGAGCCGATACTCGGCGGCGACGCACGTGTAGCCGATGGCGGCGTAGTACCCGACGCGGGCCACGACGGCGTCCTTGCTTCCTCCCGTAAACCCTCCGCCGTGGAAGAACACGACGGCCATCCCGTTCCCGGCGCCCGACGGCGGACGGTGCACGTCGCACCGGAGCTCGCGGCCGCCGCCCGTCCCGTACACCCGGTCCTTCTCGATCGCTGGGGCTCCCTGTTCTCCAGTGCTCATGCGCGTCTCCACTCGTGCAATCTGGTCCCTGCATGCTACGCTATCACGCACGCCGAGGGCGGTCCGGCCGAGGCGTCGCCGGACGGCCCATTCAGCAACGAGGAGGCAGCACATGGCGCAGCAGGCCATAGACACCAGCAGCAACCCGTTGGGGGACTTCGCCGACCGCGACTACGAAAGCAAGCAGACGCTCAAGACGAAGGGATGGCAGGTGTCGAGCGTCGAGGACAACGCCGGGTTCTCGAGCCCGACGGGACGCAACTTCATCATGCTGACCAAGGAGAAGGCGTCCCGCGTCGTCATCAACTGCTACGAGCCGGGCGCTTCCGACGAGATGCACTGCCATCCAGGCTCCGAGCACACGTTCCTCGTGTGGCAGGGACAGCTGCACCTCACCGGCATCGAGGACGGCGAGGACGTTACGTTGGGGCCTGGGCAGTTCGTCCAGATCGCGGCGGGCTATTACTACCGGCTGCACAATCCCGGAACGGAGCCCGCAGTGTACTGCCAGTTCGGCACCGTCCCCGTCAGGACGCCGAAGCGCACGACCGTCCTCTACAGCGAGTCGCGCCGCGGGAAGCAGGCCGCCGCGTCGTAGCGTTGACAGAGGCGTGGCGCCGACAGGAGCAGGGGCAAGGAGTATTCCCATGCTGACCGAAGAGGAGAATGTCCGCCTGACCCAAGTCGGCCCCGGAACGCCCGGCGGCGAGCTGCTGCGGCGTTACTGGTATCCCGTAGCGGTCGTTCAAGACTTGACTCCGGAGCGGCCAACCAAGTTCGTCCGGCTGCTGGGCGAGGACTTGGTCCTCTTCAAGGACAAGTCGGGGCGCGTGGGCCTGCTCGCCGACCACTGCTCCCACCGCAGCGCGTCGCTCGTCTACGGTCGGGTCGAGGAACGCGGCATCGCCTGTGCCTACCACGGCTGGCTGTACGACTGCGAGGGCAACATCCTCGAGACGCCGCCCGAGCGGAACGACGCCATCATGCGGAGCGTCAAGCAGACCGCGTATCCGGTGGAGCAGTTCTGCGGCATGTATTGGGCCTACCTCGGGCCCCAACCCGCGCCCGTGATTCCGCACATCGATGTCTGGGTCCGCACGGACGGCGTCCGTACGCTGATCACTCACCCGCCCATGGACTGCAACTACTTCCAGGCCATGGAGAACTCCGTCGACCCGGCGCACCTCCAGATTCTGCACCAGGACTCAGTCGGTAGACGCAGACGCCCCATCAACACAACGCGCGGCTATACCGACGACGTACAGGGCTTCGAGTTCTACAAGGTCCCCTACGGGATCATGAAGAAGCGCACGTACGTGAACGGCTTCGCGGACGAGCACCCGCTCGTGTTCCCCAACATCCTGCGGACGCAGAACGGGACGGAGATCCGAGTCCCCGTTGACGACTACCGCACCGTGATCTTCCAGGTGGACTTCGATCAGACCGAAGACGGGAGCGAGATCGAAGAGGGCAGTGAGCTGCCGGTCGTGGACCCGGGACCCTACAAGGACCCGCCCGACCGGCTGCACCCGTTCGCCCGGATATTCATGGACACGATTCCACAGCAGGACCAGGGGATCTGGGAGACACAGGGGCGGCTGGTAGATCGTACGGTCGAGCACCTGTCCTACTCGGACCGGGGCGTAGTGCTCCTGCGTCGGCTCATGTTCGAGCAGCAGCAGGTCGTGCAGGACGGCGGGGACCCGATGGGCGTCGAGCGCGACCCGGACCACGAGATGATTGACACCAACCTCCAGGCGGTGCTCGACCGGATGCGCACAGGCACGTACGGTCCGACCGGCATCAACACGCCGACCTACGTTGTGGACGCCCCCGTGTCATGAAGCCCGGGGCGCGCCTTGCGGAGGCGCCCCGGATGGAAGCCCGTTCGAGTCCCTAGCTGAGGTGCGTCTCGTAGAAGGCGAACACCTTCTCCCAGCCGTCCGCGGCCTGTTCGGGGCGATGGCTCCTGCCTGCCCAGTTGAAGAAGGCGTGGCCCGCGCCGTCGTACCGGTGAAACTCGTATGTCTTGCCCAGCTCCTTGAGCTTGGCCTCGATGGCGTTGACCTGCTCCGGGTCCGGGTTCTGGTCGTCGTTGCCGAAGAGCCCCAACAGCGGGCAACCCAGGTCCGGCGTCATGTCGATCACCCCGACCGGCTGGTTCGGCGTGATGCGGTCCGGCGTCGGGATGACGTTCCCTCCCCAGCAGTCGACAGCGGCGTCGACGGAGAGCTTGCAGCCCGCCATGAGCGAGACGCGGCCGCCCGAGCAGAAGCCGATGACCCCGACCTTGCCGGTGCTCGTGGGCAGCGAGCGGATGTAATCGAGCGCGCCTTGGAGGTCGCCGACGACGAACTCGTCGTTCTGGCCGCCGGAGTCGCGAACACGTCCCGACATCTCGGACGGCGTGCCCGGCCCGAAACGATGGTGCAGGTTCGCACAGATCGCCGTGTAGCCGTGGTGCGCAAACCGTCGCGTCACCTCGATGCACCATTCGTCCCACCCCGGCATGTGGTGGGCGACGAGCACGCCGGGGAACGGCCCCTCGCCGGCGGGCTGGGCGATGTACGCGTCGATTGAGTCGCCGTTGTGGCCCGTGATCTGAATCGTCTCGGTGCTGAGTGCTCGGTGCAAAGTAGCGTCCGCCGTCTGTGCCATGCGGCCCTCCTCTTGTCTTTCTAGTCTATCCGTGCTGTCTCGGTCGTCTCGCGACGGAGTATAGGACACGGTGGGCACGTTGGCCTATACTCGGCCCACGGGCCCGCCGTTCCGAGGGCCAGGGGATCTCATTGAACGGATCACGACGGCTCGAAACCGCCGACGGCGTGGGAGGATGAAATGACGACGACCGTATCAGTCGCCCGCAGGGAAGTGACCCTCAGCCACGGCAAGACCCGCTACCTCGAGGCCGGGACAGGTGCCCCCGTCATCCTCCTGCACGGCGTGAGCGCCTCAGGGGGAGCGGACGACTGGCGGCCCGCGATCCAGCATCTCGGCGCGGGCTATCGGGTCATCGCGCCCGATATGCTCGGCTGGCCCCCCAGCGAGATCCGCGACGGCATCGACGCCTTCCCCAACCTGACAGACCACGTGCGCGAGTTCCAGGACGGCCTCGGCCTGCGCAGCAGCCACATCATCGGCGCGACCATGGGCGGGTGGATCGCTGGCCTGTTCGCGTACGAGAGCCCGGGCCGCGTCGACAAGCTCGTCATGACCGGCAATCCGGGGTTCCACGGCGCCGCGAACGACCGGCTCGCGTCCTGGGAGATCCCCGACGACGACCGCGTCCGCAACGCGCTGCTGAAACAGATGGACGGCGTGAGCGCCGACGAAGTCGAGGCCCTCGTGCGCGAGAAGATCGCGAAGATGCACGAGCCTGGCTATGCCGACGCGTTCAAGCAGACGATGTCCACGATGGCCGACCACGACAACCGCGCGCGCTACAGCCTGCTCCGGCGGCTGCCGTTCACGCCGGCGCCCATGCTGTTCCTACTTGGCAGGGAGGACCCCTCCAGCGGCGTCGCGGACGAGCTCCAGCGCCTTGCGCCGGGATCGAGCCTGCACATCATCGAGGAGGGCGGGCATCAGGTTCACTACGAGAACACCGATGAGTTCTCGCGCGTCGTCTCTGAGTTCTTAGGGTAGGGGACGGCAGGGTAGGACTCGGCCGCTACCGGGGGGGACCGCCCCGCCTCCTCCAACCGAGCACCATGAGCAGCTCGCCGACCGCTGCGTCGCTGATCTCGTCCTTGACCTCGACGTCCGGGTGGATTCGATACGAATTCCGTCGGCCAGCCCGAGTTTTGGTCACGTACCCGCCGTCCTCGAGGTCCTTGATAATGCGGTGAGCCGCCCGCTCAGTGACGCCGACGACATCGCCAATCTCGCGCGCCGTCACTCCAAGCCGGCGCGCGATTACCGCGAGGACAAGGCCGTGGTTCGTGATGAAGGACCACTCAGGCATATGCTCCGCCTGTCTCGACCACGGCATCCAGATTGCCAGGATCGCCGTCAACTCTCATTGACAAGGCACCTGCGGGTCGTGTATTCTCAGACATGACGCACGTTTCATCTAACAGGTAGCAGGCGACAGATGACCCTATTCCCATTTCCGGTCTCGCGTCACAGGAATCCTGTAGACAGCAAGGGGGAGTATGTTCATCCGTCGACCCCCTGTCAACGTTGACTCCGGGTTGACGGGACAGACGGGGCAAGAGGTCGGACAAGACGCGCCGGCACGGGTTTGAGGTGTGGAGATGGCAGCACAAGTGACCATGCCGGGCGATCAGCCCGCACAAGACAACTCCAGCACGACGCTGGCAGCCGCCGAGTACGCTAGCGGCACTCAAGCTAGCGTAGCCGCGGGCACGACCCTAGCGCTCACGCAGTCGGCCCCCGTCGCGCCCGGCGCGTTCGCGCGCCTTCTCGGGGCGATCAGGCCCAGCCGTGCCGCGAGCGCCGCCACGTTCGGGGCCAAGAGGCCTCGCGCCGGCGCGCCCTTGAGCGCCGTCGGCGTGACTTCCCCGGACTGGGAATACGTGAGCCGCATTGCCCAAACGTCCGACAGCCGGTTCTGGGCCGGCGTCGTCACAGGCACGCACGGCGGAGGCAGCGCCCCCTGGGGCGGCCGCACGACCCTCGCCGACTGACCCAGCAGCAGCCCTCGTTCCCTCCCATCCCTCCCATCGCCCCACGCTATGCGTGGGGTGTATGATTCCGCCCACAACGGTCGAATGAGACGCACGGCGAGGAGGACGACATGCTCACTGCTGAGATGAACCAACGCATGACCGGCACCGGTCCCGGCACGCCCGGGGGCAGCTTCCTTCGGCGTTACTGGTTCCCCATCGCCGCTGTCGCCGACTTGGACACGGAGCCTGTGCAGCCAATCCGGCTGCTCGGCGAGGACCTGACCCTCTTCCGCACGCTGAAGGGGGAGCTGGGGCTCATCGCCCAGCGGTGCGCCCACCGCGCGTTGCCGCTCATGTACGGCATCCCCGACGAGACCGGACTGCGGTGCGCCTACCATGGCTGGATATACAACACCGAAGGCCGGGTCGTGGACATGCCCTTCGAGCCCGCGTGCCTTCCTTTGCAGGTGACGTCGTATCCGGTCGAAGCGCTAGGCGGGCTGGTCTTCACGTACATGGGCCCCGAGCCGCGCCCGCTCCTTCCCCGCTGGGAAGCATTCGTGCGGGAGGGCAGGGACATCCGCATCAACTTCACGCCCCTGCCGTGCAACTACGTCCAGTGTATGGACAACTCGATGGACCCGGTCCACTTCGAGTACCTGCACGGCCACTACGGCAACTACTTGCTGAAGCTGCGCGGCCAAGAGCCTGCCTTCAACACGGCGACCGCCCACGTCAAGATTGACTTCGACGTCGAGGACAATGGCCTCGTCTACAAGCGCCGCCTCCTCACGGGAGACAGTGAGGACAGCGAGGACTGGACCACCGGCCACCCGATCGTCTTTCCGTACATGCTGGCGAGCCCGACGGGCGGCCTGGGATTCCAGATTCGAGTGCCAGTGGACGACACCCATACGATGCACATCCTCTACAGCAGCGTTGAGCCGGCGGACCCCGCTCACCCGGCGGAGACGGTGACGCACACCGAACTCGAGTTCGACTCGTGGGGACGCGTCAACCGCTCCGGGGGCATCGTCGTGCCACAGGACATGATGGCGTGGGTCGAGCAGGGCCCGGTCATGGACCGGAGGCTCGAACATCTGGCGACCTCGGACAAGGGCGTAATCCTGTATCACAACCTGCTTGCCGAGAACATCGACAAGGTCGAGCGCGGCGAGGACCCCTACGGCGTCATACGCGACGGGCACAAGAACGAGATGCTCCAGATCAAGAAGACGCACACCGAGCGCGAGGGCTTCAACATCCCCGGACGCGAGCGCGAGCGGTCGCGCTTCTAGGACGTATCCCTTCACTCCGCCCAGTCCGTGGGAGGATACGCGAGAGAACGAAAAGGAAACCGGGCGCTCCCATGAGCGCCCGGTCTAGCGTACTGTCGAGGGCCCCGGGGCTTACTGAAGCCCCGCCATCGCCAGGTTGTCGGCGTATGTGCTGGCCGCCTCGGGGATGTAGCCGACATCGCGCGCCAGCTCGGCGCCCTTCTCCATGTAGAAGCGCAGGAACTCGGCCACCTCCGGACGCGCGATGCTCTTCTTGTTCACGTAGATGAACAGGGAGCGAGCCAGCGGCGTGTACGCGCCGGACTCGATGGTCTCCGCTGTCGGCGCCACGCACCCGTCGCCTGAGTCGATGGCGACAGCCTTCAGCCTGTCCGTGCTCTCGATGTAGTAGGCGTAGCCGAAGTACCCAAGGGCACTCCGGTCGCCGCCGACGCCCTGCACGAGCACGTTGTCGTTCGCGCTTGCCGTGTAGTCCGACCGGCTCGACTGCGCCTCGCCGACAATCTCCTCGGTGAAGTAGTCGAACGTGCCGGAGTCGGTGTCGGGTCCGTACAGCCGGATCTCTTGATCTGGGAATCCGGGACGCACCTGACTCCAGTTGTCGAGCGTGTTCGCGACCTCGCCCGCCTCGTCCTCGAACGGCTGCCAGATCATCTTGAGCTCCTCCACCGTGAGGCAGGCGGCGAAGTCGTTGTCCGGGTGGACGATTACGGAGAGCCCGTCGATCCCGGCCTTCATCTGGTAGAACTCGATCCCGTTCTCGCGAGCCGCTTCCGCCTCGGAGTCCTTGATTGGCCGCGAAGCGTTCGAGATGTCCGTCTCGCCAGCGGTAAAGCGCTTGAAGCCCCCGCCCGTTCCAGAGACGCCGACGTTGGTGTTGACGTCGTCGTGGAGCTTCTTGAACTCTTCAGCGACCGCGCTAGTGATGGGGAACACCGTGCTCGACCCATCAATCTCGATGACTCCGCTCAGCACTGTCGTCGCGGGGTCGGTCGGGTCGCTGCCGCAAGCCGCTACGAGCGCCGCGATGGCGCCCAAGACAACGACCAACAGGCTGCCGCTCCTCGTGAGGATAGTCCTAGGGATCACGTTTGCCTCCAAGCAATGAGTTTCCGGGACGGCTCTCTGGACTCTCACCGGTAGTCAATCATCCCATCAGATACAAACGTATCCGCGCATTGTTAGGGGAATGCGAACGACGGGTTAAGGTCTGGGGCCGATCCGCGCAACGCGATGAGAGCTGTGCGGAGCGCTCAGACTGAGGACAGAGGCGCTGGGGCCAAGCGGCGGGCCTGCGGGCACTGTGGGGACATGGAGCGGGAGACGGGACTCGAACCCGCGACATCTTGCTTGGAAGGCAAGAGCTCTACCACTGAGCTACTCCCGCTGTCGGGCTTCCCATTATAGCCGCCCTCGAGGGGGACGCCGGCGCTACAATCGGACCATGCCGGACGCCAGCCCTTCTTGGGAGCGCTTCTACCCAGGCCGCGTGATCGGGGCGCACGTCCTCGGATACGACGAGGTCACGTCGACGATGGATGTTGCCTGGGAGCGCGCCTCACGAGGCGCGGCCAACGGATCGGCTGTGCAGGCAGCTTTCCAGACTCGAGGCCGGGGCCGGTTCTCCCGCCGCTGGGTGTCGGATCCCGAGGACTCGCTGCTCTTGTCGGTCGTGATGCGCGCTCCGCCGTTGATCATCGGACCGCTGACCGCAATCGCCGCCGCCGTTGCCGTCGTGGACGCCGTGCGGTCGCTCTCAGGGCTCGACTGCGCGGTCAAGTGGCCCAACGACGTCCGCATAGGGGGGCGAAAGCTATGCGGCGTGTTGGTCGAGGCCCACGCCGATACGACCGGCAGCGGCGTTGGGGTCCTCGGGGTGGGCCTGAACGTCAACCTCGACCCCTCCCGGCATCCTGACATCGCGGAGGCGGCGACGAGCCTCGCCGCCGAGACGGGTCGCCGCTTCCGCATCGGGGACGCCGCCGACGCGGTGCTAGAGCATCTCGATACGGTGTTCGCCGACAGCGGGCCGCTGCTCCCGGTGCTGGAACGGTGGCGCGCCATGTCTGACACGCTGGGCCGGCAGGTGGTCGTACACCAGCGCAACGGGGCGCTGGCGGGCATCGCGGTCGACATCGACGACGAGGGCCGTCTGCTGTTGCGCACGGCCGACGGCGCGCTCCACCGCCTCAGCGAGGGAGACGTGACGCTGCGAACGCAGCACGGCTAGCCGATGGCATGGCGGGCGGCGGGCGTCTGATAGAATAAAGCGCTGCGCCGACGAGCCGCGGTGCTGACGATTACTCGGAGACCCACGGTGAAGACTGCACGCGACTACTCGCCCGCTCTGTGGCGCCGCCTCGCAATAACCCGCGACCGGCTCGAACGTTTCCTCGACCGCCGCGGTTACGACGTCGTAGCGACCCCGATACTCGACACGACGGATCTCTTTCTGCGCAAGTCCGGCGGCGAGTTGGCAGCGCGGATGTACAGCTTCAAGGACCCCAGTGGCCGCAAGGTGAGCCTGCGGCCGGAGTTCACGTCGTCGGTCGTGCGCTCGTACATCGAGGGCCGCCTCAAGGGCCCCTTGCCCCAGCGCTGGCAGTACTGCGGGACGATCTTCCGGTACGAGGGCGGCTTCGACGAGACGGGGACGTCCGCCGACCCGGGACGCGGCGAGCCGGGCGGGATGGAGTACCAGCAGTTGGGCGCCGAACTTCTCGGAGCAGGCAGCGCGAGCGGGGACGCCGAGGTGCTCGCCATCGCCGCTCAAGGACTGCGCGCGCTCGGCGTGAAGGGCCACCGACTTCGCGTCGGCCACATGGGCGTTGTGAACGCAATGCTCGACGGCCTCGGCCTGTCAGAGCGAGCCCGTGTGTTCATCCTCGGCAGCTTCGCCGACCTGCGGACGGGACAGGAAGGGGCCGACAACGTGCGCGCCCGCGCCCGCGAGCTGGGCTTGCTCGGCCGCGGGAAGACCAACAGCCTGACGCGCCTCGCCCGGACCATGGAGCCGGGCGCAGCCGCAGGCATGGTCGAGGGGTTCCTCGGCAAGGGCGTGGCCGGCATGACCGGTCAGCGCACGCCGGAGGAGGTGTACCGACGGTACGTCAGGAAGTTGCGCGAGGCCGACGTCCCCGACACGATCGAGCGGTCGATCCGCTTCGCGACGTCACTGGTCGGCGTGACAGGCCCGGCCGACCGCGTATTGGAGAGGCTCCGGAGGCTCGCCAAACGCTTCGGCCTCGATCCTTCGGTGCTGCGCCCCATCGACGACCTGTTGCAGGGGCTTTCGTTGTATGACCTGAGCGGCATACCCGTTGTCTTGGACTTGGGCATGGCGCGTGGACTCGCGTATTACACTGGGGTCGTATTCGACATTGAGCACCCTCGGGTGAAGGGGCCGCCGAGCCTGGGCGGCGGGGGACGCTACGACGGGCTCATCCGCGCACTGGGCGGCAGGCGGGACCTGCCGGCGCTGGGGTTCGCCTTTGCCGTTGACCGCATAGCCGAGCTGCTGCCGCGCGAGTTCGGCGAGGATGAAGGCAGCGGCGCCATGCGTGTGCTCGTCACAGCGCAAGGCGGCGGCATGAGCGACGCGGTCGCTACCGCCGAGCGCCTACGCTCCCAGGGCATCCCGGCCGAGCTGGACCTAAGCAACCGAGACGACGCCGAAGCGGCCAAGTACGCGCGGCTGCGGGGCATAGAAACCGTGATGAGGGTGGGGAGCGATGGCCGAGTCGACGAGCGCTCAATCTAGCAGAGAACGCGCCAATGGGGAGCGCGCGAACGGTTGTCTGCGGCTGGCGGTCCCCTCCGACGGCGCCATGTTCGAGCCGACGCTGCGCTTCCTCGCGGACTGCGGCATGGAGGTGCACAGGCCAAGCCCCCGGCGGTACACGGCAGAGGTCCCGGAGGTGCCGGGCCTCGAGGTAATTTTCCAGCGCACCGCCGACATAACGTCGAAGGTCGAAGACGGCAACGCTGACTTGGGGCTCGTGGGGCTCGATAACTTCCGGGAGAACCGCATCGAGGGCGGCGAAACGCTGCTCGTCATGCCCCAGCTCGGGTTCGGCAAATGCGAGCTCGTCGTGGCCGTGCCCGACTCCTGGCTGGACGTCGATTCGATGGCCGACCTCGCCGACCTCGCGGTCGAGTTCCGCGAGAGCGGACGAGAACTGCGGATCGCTACGAAGTACCCGCGGCTCGTCCAGCGCTTCCTGTTCAGGCACGGCGTCAACTACTTCTCGCTCGCGTCGGTGACGGGCACTCTCGAAGCGGCGCCTGCGATGGGCTACGCCGACGTCATAGTTGACGTGACCGCCTCCGGCGTCACGCTGCGCGAGAACCGTCTCCGGCGCGTCGACGACGGCACGGTCATCGCCTCGGAAGGGACGTTGGTCGGGAACCGCACGAGCCTGCGCGAGCACCCCGAGCGGCTCGACGTCGCTCGCGAGGTGATTGAGCGGATCGAGGCGCACCAGACGGCCGGCGGCTACCTGCGCATCACCGCGAACGTCGAGGGCGAGTCCGAGGAGGCAATCGCCGCCAAGGTGCTGGAGCGGCCCGAGACGGCGGGACTCCAGGGCCCGACCGTCGCGCGAGTCTTCGCGCCGGACGGACGCCGGTGGCACTCGGTGACCATTTACGTGAGCCGCGGCGACCTCTCGCGGGTGGTCGGTCACTTCCGCGCCATCGGCGGCTCCTCCGTCACCGTCTCGGAGGCGACCTACGTCTTCGGACAGGAGAGCCCGGCGTTTCAGGCGCTGCTCGACGGGTTGGGGCGGAGCTAGTGCGGATTGTCAGGGGCATAGAGGCGGGCAGGGCGCTGCTCGAGCGGAGCCCGGGTTACCAAGAGCCGGAGCTCTCGCCCGCAGCCGCGAAACGCACCGCCGCCATATTCGGCGAGCCGCTGACCGTTGTTCAGGCAGTGCGCCGCGTGCTCGACGAGGTACGCAGGGACGGCGACGACGCGGTCCGTTCGTTCGCGCGCCGCATCGACGGCCGCGAACCCGACTCCATCGAGGTCCCGCCAGACCGCTGGGAAGCGGCGGCGCCAGCGCTGCCCCTCGAGCAGATGGACGCTCTCCGCACAGCGGCCGGCCGGATCCGCGCCTACCACGAGGCGAGCATGCCGCGAGGGTGGAGCGACGACGCGGCAGGCTACGGGGAAGCGGTCGTGCCCATTCAACGCGTGGGCCTCTATGTGCCGGGCGGCACTGCGGAGTACCCCTCGACGGTGCTGATGACGGCGCTCCCGGCGAAGGTTGCCGGCGTCCCAGAAATAGTGATGTGCACCCCGTCGCCGAGCACGGCGGCGCTGGCTGCCGCAAGCCTCGCGGGGGTCGACCGAGTGTTCGAGATTGGCGGCGCCCAGGCAATCGGCGCCATGGCCTTCGGAACCGCGACCGTCCCGAGGGTCGACAAGATCTGCGGACCAGGCAGCGTCTTCGTATCCGTCGCCAAGCGCGAGGTCTATGGGTGCGTCGACATCGACGGGCTGTACGGGCCGACTGAGACCGTCGTGATTGCCGACGATTCGACCGACCCTGTCCTGGCGGCGGCGGACCTTCTCGCGCAAGCCGAGCACGACGAGATGGCCACGCCCATCCTCGTCGCCACCGACTCCACGACGGCGGAGCGCATCACGGACGAGGTCAACCGTCAGCTTGGGTCTCTCGAACGCAGCGCCGTCGCGGGCGCGGCCGTCGAAGGGCAGGGGGTCGCGGTCGTCGTCGACAGCGTGGACGAGGCCATCGAACTAGCGAACGCGTTCGCCCCGGAGCACCTGTGCCTGCTCGTACGCGACGCGGGCTCCTATGTCGGCGCCGTGCGGAACGCAGGCGGGATATTCGTGGGTCACGAGTCGCCCGAGGTGATCGGCGATTACGTCGCGGGACCGAGCCACGTGATGCCCACCGGCGCCACGGCCCGGTACGCGTCGAGCCTGAACGTGCACCACTTCCTACGACACATGCCGATCGTCAAACTCTCGACGCCCACGCTGCGGGAGGTCGGACCGGCGGCCGCCACGATCGCACGGGCGGAGGGACTCACGGCGCACGCCCGGGCGGTCGAGCTCCGGTTGGAGGGTCGTCTCGCCGACCAGCCCAAGGAAGCGTCATGATGGAGGAGGCGCCGCGCGTGCTCGATCTGGTCCGCCCCCACCTGCTAACGCTGGAGGCCTACGAAGCCGTGGAACCTCCCGAGGCCCTGGCGGCTCGCGCGGGCATTCCCGAGTCGGAGATCGTCAAGCTCGACGCCAACGAGAACCCGTACGGGCCGTCGCCACGCGTGGCCGAGGCGCTGGCGGGGATCCGGCGCGTCCACCTGTACCCCGACCCGGCGCAGACGGTGATGCGCGCCGCGGTCGGCGCCCATCTCGGCATCGGACGCGAACACATCGTCGTCGGCAACGGCAGCGACGAGATCATCGACCTGCTGTTCCGCGCGGTGCTCGCTCCGGGGGACGCCGCGCTGACGTGCGTCCCGACGTTCGGCATGTACGAGTTCACCGCACACGTCTGCGGCGGGCGGACCATTCCTGTGGAGCGCGACGAGCGCTTCGCGGTCGACGTAGAGGCGGTCGAGCTAGCGCTGAGCGGCGACCGCGGCGATCAGGTGAAGATCATCGCGCTCGCTTCGCCCAACAATCCGTCAGGCAACGCGACGCCGCCGGAGGTCGTGGAGCGCCTGCTCGGCACCGGACGCCTGGTGATTGTCGACGAGGCGTACGCGGAGTTCAGCGAGTGGCCGAGCATGGCCGACCGGGTAGGACAAAACCCCAACCTCGTGGTGCTCCGGACGCTGAGCAAGTGGGGCGGGCTCGCGGGTCTCCGGGTGGGTTACGGCGTCATGGACGCCGAGCTTGCCGAGCTGCTCATGCGCGCCAAGCCGCCCTACAACGTGAACCAGGCAGCCGAGGCCGCGCTGCTTGCGTCGCTCGCCGACGCCGCGACGCTCAACGAGCGGGCGCGGGCCATCGTGGCGGAGCGCGACCGCATGCGGAAACGCATCGACGACCTCCCCGGCATCACGCCGTTGCCGTCGGACGCGAACTTCATGCTCTGTCGCGTGGCGGACGGACGGGGGCGCGCGGTCTACGAGAGCCTCGCCCAGCGCGGCGTGTTCGTGCGATACTACAAACGCGGCGCACTGGCCGACTACCTGCGCATCAGCGTCGGCGCGCCGCGCCACACCGACCGGCTTATCGAAGCCCTCCGTACGGTTCTATAGAAGGCATCCGCTATGATGATAAGGTCAGAGAGGCGCCCCTGCGCTTGCGCTTGCGATTGCGACGGGACGACCCAACATAGGTTTGCTCAGGGACATGACGCCAAGCTCCGGGCCACGATTGAGAGGGAAGTGGTGGATGCCACCAGTCCGCCTGACGTGGACTCCATCTTCCCTGGTAACCACCCCGCCTGGCTCTATTACCCTGAATGGATGGACGAGCGGACTGCAACGGTGACCAACGATTTCGGCACGTTCATCGTTCCATGGCTCGGACACCTACGCACACACCCAAAAGGCTGGACATCAGACCCTACACTACCCCGCACTGGCAACTACAGCCGAACGACCGGCGAGACTGACGTGACCGTGGCTATCGGGCTCGACGGGACGGGGCAGTCGTCTATCTCAACCGGGAACGGGATGCTGGACCACCTGCTGAACCAGCTCAGCCGCCACGGGCTAATCGACCTCGAGGTCACGGCGACCGGCGATAGCGCGCTGACCGGCTGGCACCACACGGTCGAGGACACGGGCATCGCGCTGGGACGCGCGCTGGCCAACGCCGTCGGCGACGGCGCGGGGATCCGCCGCATGGGCCACGCGCTCGTTCCGCTCGACGAGGCCCTCGCGCGAGTCGCGCTCGACATCAGCGGCCGAGGGCACGCGGCCATCGATCTGGGCATCGGCGATACGCTGGTCGGCGACCTCCCAGGCGACCTCGTGCGGCACTTCCTGCAGTCGTTCGCCACCGAGGCCCGTGTCACGCTCCACGTCACAGTCCTCGCCGGCGTCAACGCGCACCACAAGGCGGAGGCGTCGTTCAAAGCGCTCGCGAAAGCGCTGCGCGACGCGGTCGAGCTCGACCCTCGCGCTCCAGCGTCGGTGCCAAGCACGAAGGGTACTATCTCCGGTAGCCCCGTATGGTTTGCCGCACCTGACGGCCCATGATAAGCTTGCCCCCGGTCGGCAAAGGACATTCGAAATGCAACAGCCAAATCCCGGATCGCGGCCTCTCGCGCAAATTCTCAGTGACATCGAACGCGGGTCGCTCAAAGTTCCTCAATTCCAGCGGGAATTTGTGTGGAGCCGAGACAAATCCGCCAAACTGATGGACAGTCTGCTCAAGGGCTTCCCTATTGGCACCTTCATCTTGTGGAATACCCGAGAACAACTTCGCTCGGTAAGGAATTTAGGCAGCGTCGAACTGCCACCGACTCCAAAAGGAGACTCCGTTCAGTATGTCTTGGACGGGCAGCAACGGCTGACAAGTTTGTTCGCGACACTCAAAGGGCTCAGTGTCGAAAGATTAGGCCGCATCGAAGATTTCGGGAAAATGTATGTTGATCTAGACGTCGGCTCGGACGGTGTCTTAGTGCTCACGGATGTCTCCAACAAAACAATCGGCACTTACGCTTCTGTCACCGACATCAAAGACAAAGATTTTGACGAGCTGCATGTTTTGCCAGAATATCGTGAACATGTCAAGCATTACCGACAAATAGTCAATAGCTACCAATGCTCAGTGATTGATGTTCATGAAGCCAAAATCGACACGGCTACTGAGATATTCACTAGGATCAATGTGACTGGCAGGCCTCTATCTGTGTTTGAGATTATGGTAGCCAAAACCTTCGATCACGACCAAGATTTTGACTTGGCTCTGAAAGCAAAGAGGTTGTCGGAAGAACTATCAGAACATGATTATGGCACGATTCCTCACATAGTGTTCCTGCAATCCATATCGGCCATCCTGGCTAAGGAATGTTCTAAGAAGGACATTCTCCAACTGGACAAGCAACAGTTTATTGACACTTGGGCAAAAGCAGAGGCCGCCATTCGCTCTGCCGTCGATTACCTTCGAATGTCGTTGAGGGTTCCAGTTTCGCAATTGCTTCCGTACAAGGCGCTCCTTGTTCCGTTCGCATACTTTTTTGCTAACCATCCTACCCAACCATCGGGTGAAATCCAGGATAGGCTCCACGACTTCTTCTGGCGTGTTTCTCTGGGAGGGAGATACTCGTACTCAGTAGAAGCGAGACTCGCCCAAGATATCAAAGTGATTGACGAAATACTCGCCGGACATCAACCCAAGTATGATTACGCAGTCAACCCAACTAAAGAATTCATCGCATCTAATGGAACATTCAGGACTGGGCGGAGTTTCATCAAAGCAATTCTCTGCATCCTAGCAAGGAGACGCCCCAGAAGTTTCAAGAACCACGCGCATGTTTTCATAAGCAATGACTGGCTACAACGAGCGAACAGCAAGAATTATCATCACTTTTTCCCCAAGGCATCCTTCACCGGCGCAAGCGCAAATGACTGGCGTATTAACCATATCGCGAACATTACGATTGTTGACGATTATCTGAACAAACGCGAAATCAGAGCCAAGAAACCCTCGCTCTACATTAGGCAATTCCAAAAGAACAATCCTACTATTGAGAATTCCCTGCGCACGCATCTCATCAGCATCACCGGCGCAGGGGTTCTAGATGATGACTTCGACGCTTTCTTCAACTACCGCTGTCGTGCCATATCTAGAGAGTTGGGTAAAGGCCTTATTCCTCAGGAAATAGACACCAAAGGCCAAACACTCAATCCGGACGACTTGGAAGATTTGGAGACGGCACAGAGTGAGGGGCTTGACGACGACGAGGAGTAACCAACGCCACTCCCCTGGCAGCGCTTGCCAAAGCGCTGCGCGACGCGGTCAAGCTCGACCCCCGCGCCCCCGCCTCAGCGCCGAGGACGAAGGGGACGATCTCCGGGTAGCCGCGAGCCCCAGCCCTAGCCCGCTGCGACGACCTCCAGCTCGTACGACTCGATGACCGGGTTGGTGAGGAGCTTGTCGCACATCTCCCGCACCTGGCTTTCGGCGGACGGGCCGTCGGGGGCGTCCAGCTCCAGCGTGAGGTACTTGCCCACGCGGACGTCGCGTACTGCGGCAAAGCCCAGCGCATGCAGGCCGGCGAGCACGGCGTTCCCTTGCGGGTCGTTCACGGCGGGCTTCAAGGTGACGTAGACGCGAGCGGCGAAACGCACGGGCTAGCCGCCGTCCGGTACGGGGACATCCGACGCGTCCGGCGCATTCGTCTCCGGCTCGGGCGCGACGTTGGCCCCGCAATTGACGCCCACGTACTCGGGCCCTTGGTTGCGGTGGTCGTCGATGAACGCCTGCACCCCGCTTCGGTCAAGGCCCGCGAAGCTGTCGGACCACCCCCACGCTGTTAGCGCAACGGCGCCGGGGGCAAGGTCGGGGTAGGGGCGCAGGATGAGACAGCCTGGGGCGATGCTCTGTTGCTCCTCGAAGAACGTCAGCATCTCTTCCCGCTGGGCCTCGTCGGCGAGGTTGTGGTTCATCGCGACGCCGCCTTGCTCGAGGTTCCGGAGAACGAGCTCATCGGCGACGGGTTCCTCGTGTACGCCCCACGCCGCGCCGGTTGCATAGCGCGGGCCCGATGTGGGCGGCAACCTCGCATACGGCTCGTGCTCGGCGCCAGGCTCGATCAGGCCTCCCTCCTGAATGGCGGACTGCGTGCCCACGCTCGGCGGGTTTCCCGTGTTGGCCCCGTCGGAGTTCGGAGTCGCGATGTTGCCGACCGAGGGAATCACGAGTCCCAAGATGAGCGCCAGGGCGATAGTCCCGCCGCCGATGGTCAGCAGAAGGCGACGCCTCGCCTTGCGGGCCACCGACCGACGTCTGCGGACCTCCCGGGCCTCGGTCCGGCGCGAGGGGCCCCTCGACGGCGACCACGACTCCGTAGCCTCCGACGCGTCGGCGCCAGCGCTCTTCTTCTCCGCAGACTCGCTAGGCGCGTTATCGGAACGTTGTTCGCCCTTCGCCGCTTGGCCGGCGGCTGCCCCCTCGACGCGTCCCGCCCGTCCGCGCTGCCTGTTCCTAGCCAACCGTCATACTCCTCGCCGGCCATCGAGCGGCGCGGCTGTTCGTTTGGGATGTTCGAAGATCAGGAACGCGCCAGCGACCGTCCTGTCAGCCTCTCGTAGGCCGCCAGGTACCGCTCTTGCGTTTTCTCTACGATGTCATCGGGCAGGGTGGGAGCGGGCGGCGTCCGGTCCCAGTCCTTCTGCGTGAGCAGCCAGTCCCGCACGAACTGCTTATCGAAGTTGGGTTGCGACCGCCCGGGGTTGTACAAAGCGGCGTCCCAGAACCGGCTCGAATCGGGCGTGAGCACCTCGTCGATCAGGATAATGTCCCCGTCCCGCATCCCGAACTCGAACTTGGTGTCGGCGATGATGATGCCGCGCTCGGCGGCGACGTCGTGAGCGTGCTGGAACACCGCGAACGAGAGGTCGCGGAGGTTCCCGGCCAGCTCCGCGCCGACCATGCCGCCCAACTCCTCCATGCTCACCGGCTCGTCGTGCCCGACCTCCGCCTTCGTCGTCGGCGTGAACATCAGCTCCGGCAGCTTGCTCCCCTCGACCAACCCCGGCGCCATCGGCACGCCGAAGACCGTGCCCGTGGCGTTGTAGTCGACGAGCGCCGATCCAGTCAGGTAGGCGCGGACGACGCACTCGGCGTCGATGCGCTCCGCCCGTTTCACGACCATCGCCTGCTGTGCAATCTCCTCGGGCAGATCGCGGAGCTTGGGATGATCGGCGAGCGCCCCCAAGCTGTCGCGGTCGCTGGCCAGCGCGACGAAATGGTTGGGAACGATGTGCTGGGTGATCTCGAACCAGAACTCCGACATCCTCGACAGCACACGGCCCTTGTCAGGTATCCCGTTTGGCAGAACCACGTCGAACGCCGAGATGCGGTCCGTCGCCACCATCAGCAGCAGACCGTCTCCGAGGTCGAACGTGTCGCGGACCTTGCCGCGGTAGAGGATGTCGGGCAGGGGAGTCTCAAGCAGAGGCACGGGCGCGCTCCTTGGCTGTGAAGCCCAAACGATTGAACGTCGTACCGACGTGACGCAGGTAGTAGCCGTAGTCGAATAGACCCTCGACCGCCTCCGCGCCCAGCCGCGACGTGACCTCGGGGTCCGACCGGACCGCCTCTCGGAAGTCCTGGCCCCGGTCCCACGCCGCCAGGGCGTGGCGCTGCACGAGCTCGTAGGCGCTCGTCCGGTCCAGCCCGCTCTCGACGAGCGCCAACAGGACGCGCTCAGAGAACACGATTCCTTTGGTCAGCTCCAAGTTCCGCATCATGTTCTCGGGGAAGACGCGCATCCCCTCGACGACTCGCGTGAACGTGTCGAGCATGTAGTCCACCGCCAGAGCGGAGTCGGGCAGGATCATGCGCTCCGCCGACGAATGGGAGATGTCCCGCTCGTGCCACAGCGCGACGTTGTCCAACGCCGTTATCGTATGCCCGCGCACGAGGCGGGCCAAGCCACAGACACGCTCCGACAGCTCCGGGTTCCGCTTGTGCGGCATGGAGGACGAACCCGTGCTCACGAACCCCGGCGTGCCGAACGGTTCCTCGACCTCCCGCACCTCGGTCCGCTGAAGCGCGCGCACCTCTGTGGCGAACTTCTCGAGCGACGCCGCGATCAGGGCGAGGGTCTGAACGAACTGAGCGTGCCGGTCGCGTTGCAGTATCTGGTTGGAGACGGGAGCAGGAGCGAGCCCAAGCTGCTCGCAGACCGACTCTTCGATCTCCGGCGGGATGCTGGCGTAGCTCCCCACGGGCCCCGATATCTTGCCGACCGCAACCATCTCGCGGGCCAGCGCCAGCCCCTTGCGGCGCCTACGCATCTCGTCCCACCACAGCGCGAACTTGAGGCCGAAGCTCATCGGCTCCGCATGGACGCCGTGCGAACGGCCTATGCACGGCGTGGCCGAGAACTCCTCGGCCCTCGCCTGCAATACGTCCATGAACCGCACGATGCCGGCGTCGATCTCATCGATCGCCTGCACGAGCTGGAGGCTGAGCGCCGTGTCCTTCACATCGTTCGAGGTGAGGCCGTGGTGGATCCAACGCCCCTCGGGCCCCAGGCTCGGCGTGACCGACCGCGTGAATGAGACGACGTCGTGCTTGGTCTCGTCGAACCACTTGTCGTAGAGCACCCGGTCGAACGTGGCGCCGCGTATCTTCTCCGCGTCCTTGCGCGGGACGACGCCCAACTCGGCCCATGCGACGCTCGCCGCGATCTCCACGCGCAGCCAGAGGTCGAAGGCGTTGTCCTCCGACCATATGGCCTTCATGCGTTCGCGCTCGTAGCGGTAGTACATCAGCCACCCTCGCTTGGGGACGCATCGAGATAGTCGATCACCGCGAAGAAGTCCGTCAGCTCGTTGTGGGGCAGGCCGTTGTCTCGGCAGTAGTTAGTCAACCAACCTCGTGCGAAGACGAAGTCCGCTCGCGAGGCCGGGCAAGCGTCCGAAGCGCTGTCCCCTGCGTAGATCAGTTGCTCTCCGTCCCGGCGGTAGTGCTGCAAGACAGCGCACTTGCAGTTGCCGGGCCACCATGCGCAGTCCTCGTCAGCGAAGGGGTAGCTGAACGCGAGGGTCTCGCCGGCCTCGTCCGTATCCACGGCGTAGACGGGCGTGTCCACGCCCTCCGCGCTGAGGGCGGCCTGAACGTAGAAGTCGAGGCCGTGACTTACAATGGCGATGGCGATGCCCCTCTGCCGGCAGTACTCGGCCAGCTCCGGGAACCCTGTCCGCAGCCGGGCCTCCGCGCGGACGTATCGCGCCTGCTCGCTGACCGGCGCGCCAAGTTGGCGGAAGGCGATCTCCTGGTACTCGGCTAGCGATATCTCTCGGTCGACGTAACGCTGGCGGATGGTGCGCCAGTCGAGCATCCCCGAAGGGAGCGGATCGGGGGTGAATCGGTCGAGCAAGAGCTGACCGACGTTCTGCGCGGCGGCAGTCTCGTCGAAATCGCAGAGGATAATCATCCGGTCACAACGGGTTTCGATTGGGATGCGAGGCCATCGGCCAAGTATCAACGGAAGCGGCGCCTCACCGCTCCCGCAGGCGCTGGCGATACTGCTCGACAGCGTCCCTAATCCTAGCATACTTAATGCCCAGCACCTCGGCCGCAAGCAGGGCTGCGTTGCGCGCTCCCCAAGCTCCGACGGCGACCGTCGCAACGGGGATTCCCGGCGGCATCTGCACAATCGAGTGCAGGGCGTCCACTCCGTTCAGCTCGCTCGAAGCCAACGGCACGCCGATCACGGGAAGAGTCGTGTGCGACGCGACGACGCCCGGCAGCGCCGCTGCCCCGCCTGCGGCGGCGATGAACACCTCGACGCCGCGCTCCGGGGCCCCAAGGACAATCTCGCGAACCCGGTCCGGGTCACGGTGCGCGGAAGCCGCTATCAGCTCCGCCTCGACCCCGAGCGCCTCGAGCGTCTTGAGCGTGTCCTCCATAACGGGTTGATCGCTCGCGCTCCCTACGATGATCTGCACCAGCGGCAACGGACCCCTCCATCGACAGCATAGCGTCGGGCCACCCGTAGTCGCCCGTCACCTCAGCCTAGGCGGGAGACTCGCGCATCGTCAACACCTGGCCCCATGGAGCCGTCCAACGCCGGAACCGAACCGGGCCGTCGCCTTGGATTCACGTGCCGGCGCACGAGAATGACGGTCGCGGGGAAGGCTATGGCAGGCAAGAGGCGGGAATGGACCGAAATGGCGCGGGAGGCCCACTCGTAGATTGCATCGGTTTACGAGTGGAGCGCGAGAGATAGTCCTTCTGAACTGTGCCATTCTGGGCCACTTGGGGCCACTTACTCGCAAACCAGGCGGCCGCTGCGGCACGCCAGCGCCAAGCGGTTTCGGGAGCCTTCAACAGGCATGGTAGGAGGTTGGGGCGTTTGGGGGAAGGGGCGGATGTCGTGGGGGGCTCGCCTTGGTGGGCGGTCCGTGCGCAAGGGGCATGGATTCCCGTGTCGGGCACGGGAATGACGGAGGGGGCGTGGGGCGGCGACGGCAGACCGCTGTCCGGTAGAATCGCCGCGTGAGCGTCGAGGTCCATATAGGCGCCCCGTCCCGCGCATCGGTGGGCGAGCAGGCCGCGTTCGCTGCCCGCGCGGAGGAGCTCGGCTTCCACGGGGTGGGGGTCGCCGATCATGCGGGGCAAGACGTGTTCGGCGCCCTATCCCACATCCTGGCGCGCACAACCCGGATCACGGTCTACCCGGCGGCCGTGAACCCCGTGACGCGTACGCCGTTGGCGCTCGCCGAACTCGCCAACTCGCTCGCCATCGCCGCGCCGGGGCGCACGAAACTCGTCATCGCGACCGGCGACATAAGCGTCGTGGAGGCGGGGCTGCGTCCCGCCAACCTGGCGCAGCTCCGCGAGGCCATAGTGGGCGTCCGAAGTCTGCTCCGCGGCGGCGCGGTCTCGTTCGACGGAGGGCCGCTTTGCGCGCTCACGGCCCCCGCCAGCCTACCGCCGCCGGTGGTTTGCGCGGCCAGCGGCCCGAAGACTCTGCGGATGGCCGGGGAGGCCGCCGACGAGGCGCTCGTCACAGCCGGGCTCGACACCCGGATTGTCCACGCTATTGCCTCGCTCGCGCCCGTGCCGCTCACGCACTACGCCATGGTCTCCATCGACGACGACCGCAGCGCGGCGGTCGAACGCACACGGTCATGGCTGTTCCACTGGCTGCGGCAGGGCATCTACAACATCGCGCTGCGTGAGTTGGGCATCGACCTCCCCCCACTTGCAGCCCCCGAGGATATTCCCGCGCCGCTGCTGCACGAGCTTGCGCGGCGTTTGTTCATCGCCGGCACGCCCCGCGACGTCGAGGCACAGGGGGAGCAACTCGCAACTTCGGGCGTCGAGCGCCTATTCGGCATGCTGCAGGGGGGTCCGAGGCGGCACGACGAGCAGATGCGCATGATCGCGAAGCACCTGCTGCCGGCGCTCGCCGCGTGACGCGGCGCTATTCCGCCAGGTTTGCGATGTCGCGCCGGTACTGCGCCCCGTCGAAGCTCACCATGCCCACGGCGTCGTAGGCCCGCGCTCGCGCCTCGGCGATAGTCCGAGCGTGCCCCACCAGCGTCAGCACCCGTCCGCCGGCGGTGACGACCGTGCGCTCGTCGTCACTCGGCCCACCGGCTCCAGCGCCTGTGCCGGCATGGAATGCCAATGTCCCATCGGGTAGGCAATCGAGACCCTCGATCCGCCGGCCGGTCTTGTAAGCGCCGGGATAACCCGCCGACGCCATCACCACTCCAACGGTGGCGCTGTTGGACCACTTCAACCCGAGCGAGCCGATCTCGCCGTCGATCGTGGCGTCGATAGCATCGAGGAGGTCCGACTCGAGGCGGGGCAGGATGAGCTCGGCCTCGGGGTCGCCGAGCCGCGCGTTGAACTCGAACACCATGGGGCCTTGCTCGGTGAGGAAGACGCCCCCGTAGAGCACGCCGCGATACGGCGCGCCCTCCCTTGCCAACTGCGCCACGACCGGCTCGATGCACGTCTCGCGAATCTCGCGCTCTAGCGCTTCGTCCCACCAGGGAGGCGGGCTGTAGCCGCCCATGCCGCCGGTGTTGGGGCCGCGACCGCCGTCGTGGATGCGCTTGTAATCGCATGCGGCGACGAGGGGCGTCACCTCGACCCCGTCGGTGAAGCAGAACACGCTCACCTCCTGGCCGATGACGCACTCCTCAATCACGATGGTTGCTCCGGCGTTCCCGAACACCTGCCGGACCATCGCATCGTTCACAGCCCGCAACGCCTGTTCCACGTCCGTCGCCACGACAACGCCCTTGCCCGCGGCGAGGCCGTCCACTTTGACCACCAACGGGGCGCCCCGCTCGTGGACATAGTTGGCCGCCTGCGCGGGGTCATCGAATACGCGGTACGCCGCGGTGGGCACGCCCGCATCGCGCATGATTTCCTTAGCGAACGACTTGCTGCCCTCGATGCGCGCCGCCGCGCTCGTGGGGCCGAAGACGCGCAGCCCCTCCCGATGAAAGGCGTCCGCCATGCCTGCGACCAGCGGCGCCTCCGGGCCGATGACCGTGAGGTCGATATCGTGGCCCCGCGCCGCCGCAATCATGCCGTCGATGTCTTCGGCCGCGACCGGGAGGTTGGTCCCGAGCTCGGCCGTGCCTGGGTTGCCGGGAGCGGCGAACAGCTCTGGGCGTCTA
Organism: Dehalococcoidia bacterium; assembly: GCA_965220205.1. GTDB lineage: Bacteria > Chloroflexota > Dehalococcoidia > Lucifugimonadales > Australimonadaceae. The sequence continues at coordinate 778,612 of OZ244812.1, forward strand.
GGACTCTGCGCCAGCTTCCAGGCGATGGCGTGCTCGCGCGCGCCGCCCCCGACTACGAGCACCCTCATTCGCGGTCTACTTTCATCTGCCTATTCGCACTCACCGTCTACTCGTCGTCCGTCCGACGCTTACAGGCGCCCCGGAGCACCTGCACGCCGATCATCACAACGACGAGTCCGACGATCGCAGCGAATACCGGAACGCTGACGGCCTCGCCGACCGCGCGGCCCCACCCGCGAATCATCTCCATACGGTTACTCCCATTCGATAGTGCCGGGCGGTTTGCTGGTCACGTCGTAGACGACGCGATTGACGCTGGGCACCTCGTTCACGATGCGGTTGGAGATGCGGCCAAGCGTCTCGTAGGGCAAGCGAGCCCAATCGGCTGTCATGGCGTCTTCGCTCGTGACCGCGCGCAAGGCAACGACATGCTGGTACGTACGCAAATCGCCCATCACTCCCACAGTACGCGTATCGGTCAGGACGGCGAAGCTCTGCCAGAGCTTGTCGTAGAGTCCATCGCGTTTGATTTCGTCCATGACGATCCAGTCAGCCGACCTCAGCACTTCGAGCTTTTCATAGGTAACGTCGCCGATGATGCGGATCGCGAGGCCTGGACCCGGGAAGGGCTGACGGTTGAGTATCTCGGGCGGTAAGCCGAGCTCGGCGCCAGCCAGCCGCACCTCGTCCTTGAACAGGTAGCGCAACGGCTCGACAAGCTGTAGCTTCATTCGTTCGGGTAGGCCGCCGACGTTGTGGTGGGTCTTGATCTTATGCGCCGCCGTATTCTCGGGCGTCTGGCTCTCGATGACATCGGGGTAGAGGGTCCCCTGCGCGAGGAAATCGACCTCTCCCAGCGTCTGGGCCTGCTCCTCGAATACGTTGATGAACTCGGCCCCGATGACCTTACGCTTCCGTTCGGGGTCGGAGACGCCCGCAAGCGCAGTGAGGAAACGCTCGCTCGCATCGACGTAGATCAGGTTCAGCGCGAGGGCTCGCTGGAAGACGTCCCGGACCCGTTCGGGCTCCTCTCGCCGCAGCAGGCCGTTGTTGACGAAGATGCAGGTGAGCTGGCTGCCCACGGCCTCGTACACGAGCTTCGCCGTGACCGCCGAGTCGACGCCTCCAGAGAGCGCGCAGATGACCTTGCCGTCGCCGACCTGCCGCCGGATCCCCGCGATGGCCTCGGCAACGAAGTTTCCCGGCGTCCACGACCCCGACACACCGCACACTTTGTAGACGAAGTTGCGCAGTACCTCCGCGCCTTGGGGCGTGTGGGCGACCTCGGGGTGGAACTGGATGCCGTAGACGCCGGCGTCGTTGCTGGCGGCCGCGATCGGCGAGTTCTCGCTGTAGGCAACGGACCGAAAGCCGGCCGGCAGACGGTCGATACGGTCGCCGTGGGACATCCACACGGGGATCTCGTCGTCGAGACCGTCGAACAGCACCGATTTGTCGTTGCGTTGGATGACCGCGAAACCGTATTCGCGCTCGCCCGCCGGCGCGACGCGGCCCCCCAGCTGGTGCGCGATGAGCTGCATCCCGTAGCAGATGCCGAGGACGGGTACGCCTGAGTCGAAGACCCACGCGGGCGCCAATGGCGCTCCCTCGTCGTAGACCGACGCCGGGCCGCCGGAGAGGACGATGCCCCGGAGATCGAGGTCCTTCACCGAGTCGCGCGTGGCGTCCGGGGGGATGATCTCGCAGTAGACGTTCTGCTCGCGGATGCGGCGGGCGATCAGCCGGCTGTACTGGGAACCGAAATCGACCACTGCGATGGCCTCGTGGGCAGCCTCCGCGCGGGCGTTCCCCGCCTCCCGGCGCGGACCGAGCCGAGGGCCGCGGACGCCCTCCGAAGCGATCTCGAGATAAGTCGATACTTCAACGTCGCCGGTCGTCGAGACCCGGCGCGTCGTCTCCTGTGCCGTATCAGCGGTATCAGAGGTAGAGACCGGTCCCTGTTCGTCGGTCATGGGGCTCCTTGATCCGGAGGGGTAAGGGAGTCGGGGGCGGGTAGGGGCGTGGAGGGTTGAGGAGAGTCTAGCCCAGCGGGACGAGGCGGCTCAAGGCGGCGCCGGGCGTATCCGTGGCGAGGGCCGGCTCTCGGGGCGGTGATATACTCGCCAAGCTCGCTTAGCCCACGAACAACCCCGGAAACACGCCCGGAAACGGCCTGGTGATGCCGCGCCTGCCCGACAACCCGAACAACCGCTCGGTCGCCGCTATCCTGCTTCGCGAGGGCGGAGTCGTCGCGTATCCCACCGACACGGTCTACGGGTTGGGCGCTGTCGTGTTCAACGCCAGTGCCGTGGCGACGGCCTATGTGCTCAAGGGCAGGAGCCGCGATCAGGGCATGCCCGTGCTCATCGCGTCCGACTCGCAGCTCCGCGAGGTCGCCGACGAAGTCCCTGACGTCGCGTTCGACCTCGCCAAGCGTTTCTGGCCCGGCCAGCTGACGTTGGTGCTCAAACGCCACCCTCTGCTGCACCGCCTCGTCACCGGCGGCTCGAGCACCGTCGCCGTCCGGCTGCCCGACCACCCGTGCCCGCAGACGCTCATCTCGGCATGCGGCGCCCCGATCACCGGGACCAGCGCCAACAAACACGGCGCGGCGTCGCCCACCACAGCCGAGGAGGTCCAACGCCAGCTCGGCAACCGCCTCAGCGTGATCCTCGACGGCGGTCCGACCCCACACGACCGTGGCTCGACCATCCTCGACGTTACGGAGTCGCCCGCGCGGTTGCTCCGTGAAGGGCCGGTGACCCTGGACGAGCTCCGGCTGGTCTGCGACGTCGCCGATCCGGCCCACTCCGGGGCCGAGTCCCGCGGGTAGAGTCCAACCGCATGCGCAACCTCACCGAGCTCCACCCGTCCCTGGAGCGTTGGCGGGAACCCGTCGAGCAAACGCTGCGCGATCAGGTCGCGCTCGCCGACACCGGCGGGCTGCGGCTGTACAGCATGATGCGGCACCAGCTCGGGTGGATCGCCGACGACGGCTCGGATGAGCCTGGGCCTCCGCCGACTAGGTTGTACGGCGCGCTGTGCATGGAAGGGGCGCACTCGACGGGAAATCCCGGCGTGGAGGGCGCCGTTGCGCTTGTCGCGGCCGCGGTCGAACTCATGACGGAGTCGATGGCCGTCCACGAGGACATGCAGGTGGGCGAAGCCAACGCGGAAGAGCGCTCCGCCGTCTGGTGGTTGTGGGGCCCGGCGCAAGCGATCAACGTGGGCGACGCGCTGCACGCGCTGGGACGGATGGCTGCGTTGCGCTCCAACGAGCGCGGCCTGACGCCGGAACGCACGTTGGCAGTAGTGCGCGCCCTGGACGCGATAGCGCTGCGCTACTACGAAGGCCAGTACCTCGAACTCACATACCAAGACCGCGTGGACATCACCGAACGGCAGTACCTGACGATGACAGAAGCGAAGCGCGGGGCGCCGATGGGCGCCGCGGCGCTAGGAGCGGAAGCCGTCGGGGCCCCGGCGGAGACGGTGCGCCAGCTCCGAGCGTTGGGCGAGTGCTTGGGCACAGCCATGCAGATTCGAGACGACATGGCAGCTATCTGGGGCGAGCGCGACGAGCGGCCAGGGCGCGCCCGGCTCCTCAACAAGAGCAAGCTGTTCCCGGTCGTCCACGCTCTCGAACAGGGCGAACTCGCCCACAAGCGGCAACTTGGCGCGCTCTACTTCAAACGGGTGATGGAGGCCCGCGACCTTGATAGCCTGAGGCAAATCCTCGACGACATGGGCGCGCGCTCGTACTCGGAACAGCAGGCGCAGTCCCGCGCCGCCGAAGCGCTCGCGATGCTCGACCGCTCGGGGATTCCTGCTGAATCTAAGGAGCGTTGGGCCGGGATAGCCAAGGCCCTGCTGGACCCGGGACAGGACAAGGCATGACGCCCAAGCAAACCGTGCGCAACATCGACTGGAGAGGCAAGCGAGCGTTGGTGCGCGTCGACTTCAACGTGCCGTTCGAGCGGGGGACGACGCGGATCTCCGACGACACCCGCATCCGCGAGGCGCTGCCGACCATCAACTATCTGCGTGAGCAGGGCGCCTCGGTAGTCCTCTGCACACACCTTGGCAGGCCCGGAGGCGAGCCGAACGTTGAGTTCGAGTTGGGCCCCGTGGCCGAGCGGCTCGCCCAACTGCTGAGCGCTCCCGTTGACTATGTCCACGACGCACCAGGGCCGAGCGCGGCCGGCAAGGCGCGGGAGCTGAGGCCGGGCGACATGCTCCTGCTGGAGAACATCCGCTTCTGGCCTGGCGAAGAGGCAAACGATGAAACGTTCGCCCGCTCGCTGGCCGCGTTGGGCGACGTCTACGTGAATGACGCCTTCGGGACGGCGCACCGGGCTCACGCCTCCACTGAAGGCGTTGCACACTACCTGCCGGCGGTAGCCGGCCTGCTCATGGAGCGCGAGGTCGCTTTCCTGGGCGGCGCCCTCGACGACCCCCAGCGGCCCTTAGCAGCCTTGCTCGGCGGGGCGAAGGTCAGCGACAAGATACGCGTGTTGGAGCGGCTGGTAGGTCACGCCGACGCGCTGATCGTCGGCGGGGGCATGGCCGGGACGTTCCTCAAGGCAAAGGGGTTCGAGACCGGGGCTTCACTGCTCGAGGAGGAACTGACGTCCTTCTGCGCGGCGCTGATGGCACGTTGCTGCGCGGCGGGGCTCCCTCTACACCTGCCCTCCGACGTCGTAGTCGCCGAGCGAATCGAGGCCGGAGCGCCGGTCCAGACCGTTCCGGTCGATTGCGTCGAGCCAGGCTGGATGATACTCGACATCGGCGCGGAGACGACCGACGCTTACGCAAAACTATTGGCCGGGATGGGCACGGTTGTATGGAATGGCCCGATGGGAGTTTTCGAGGTCCCGCCGTTCGACCGCGGCACGCAGCGAGTAGCGGAGGCGTTGGCGAAGAGCAACGCCGTGAGCGTCATCGGGGGCGGCTCGACGGCTGAAGCGGTGGCCTCGCTGGGACTCGCCGGCGAGATGACCCACGTGTCGACGGGCGGCGGCGCGTCGCTCGAGTTCCTCGAAGGCAAGACGCTGCCGGGCGTCGCGGCCCTCCTCGACGGACCCGCGGATAAGTGAGCGCGCATTGATCGATTTCCCCTACCTCGCAGATCTGGTCCGCAAGCGGGACAACAAGATACTGATGCTCGTGCTCTCCGGGGTCGGCGGCCCGCCGGATCCGATGTACGGACGGTCCGAGCTCGACGCGGCCCGCGTGCCGAACCTCGACCATCTCTCGCGGCAGAGCGTTGGCGGGCTCGCCTTGCCCGTGGGGCCGGGAATCTCGCCGGGGTGTACACCGGGGAACTTGGCGCTCCTGGGGTACGACCCGCTCAAGTACATCGTCGCGCGCGGTCCGCTCGAGGCTATTGGGACGGGGCTGCGGCTCGAGCCCGGCGACATCGCCGCGCGGGGCAATCTCGCGACACTCGGCGCCGACGGCGCCGTCACGGACCGCCGCTCGGGCCGGCTGACGACGGAGCAGACCGCCCCGTTGGTCGAACGTCTGCGCCAGATCGAGCTGCCCGGCGTGGACATCGCGATCGGCCGCAGCGCGGGCTACCGGTTCGCGCTCCGCTTCCGGGGCGACGGCCTCGACCCGGCGGTGAGCGCGACGGACCCCGGAGTGAACGGAGAGACGCCCCTGGAGGCGAAGGCCCGGACGCCCGCGGCAGCCAAGGCAGCCGGCGCGGCGAACGATTTCGTCCGCGCGGCCAACGCGGCCCTCGATGGCCTCGAAGTCGCGAACACGGTGTTGCTGAGGGGCTGGGGAACGCCTCCCGACTTGCCGTCCCTCGCCGACGCCTACCGCCTGCGCCCGGCGGCGGTCGCGGCCTACCCGCTCTACCAAGGCCTCGCCGAGAGCGTCGGGATGGCGGTCTACCGGACCGCCCCGGACTTCCCGGCCCACCTGGAAGCGCTGCGGGAGCATTGGGATGAGCACGATTTCTTCTGGGTCCACTACAAGGAGCCGGGCAACGCCGCGGCGGACGGCGACTTCAACGCCAAGCGGCGGGTCATCGAGAAGCTGGACGAGCACGTACACGACATCGTCGGGCTCGACGCCGGCGTCCTCGTCATCGCCAGCGACCACGCCAGCCCCTCGGGCATGGGCGGGCACTCGTGGCACCCCGTACCAATCATGATCCGGTCCCCGGAAACGAAGGGAGGCCCCGGCATGGACCGCTTCAACGAGCGCGACCTGCGCTTCGGTCCGCTCGGACAGTTCGAGTCCAAGCACGCGATGATGTACATCCTGGCCCACGCCGGTAGGCTCGGCCAGTTCGGCGATTGAGGTAGACAGCCTATGGTTACGCCACTCGTGGCAGGAAACTGGAAGATGCATACGACGATCGCCGAGGCGGCGGTCCTCGCGCGCAGCCTGCGCCGACCGCTCAGCGAGGTGGACGGCGTGACTCGCGTCGTGTGTCCGCCCTCCGTTTCGCTCCCCGTCGTCGCGGCCGCTCTCGCGGGATCGCCGGTCCTGGTCGGCGCGCAGAACATGCACCCAGAGCCTCAAGGGGCCTTCACCGGCGAGGTGTCGGGGAGGATGCTACAGGGTCTCTGCTCCTACGTGGTCCTCGGCCACTCCGAGCGCCGGCGTCTGTTCGGGGAAGACGACGCCTTCGTCAACGCGAAGGTTCGGGCGGCGCTCACGCTGGGCCTCACGCCGATATTGTGCGTCGGCGAGTCGCTCGAGGAGCGAGAGGCCGGGGAGGCGGTCGCAGTCGTCGAGGGCCAGCTCGCGGGCAGCCTCGCGGGAGTCGCTCCCGGCGACCTCGCCCGCATTGCCATCGCGTACGAGCCCGTTTGGGCCATCGGCACGGGCCGGGCCGCCACGCCCGACACAGCCCAGGAGATGGCGAGGGCGGTCCGCGCGTACGTTGGCAGTCTTTCGGGAGGGACGGCGGGCGCGCTGACGCCCGTCGTCTATGGCGGCAGCGTCACCGGCGACAACGCGGCGGCAATCGCCGCGCAGCCCGACATCGACGGCGCGCTGGTCGGCGGCGCAAGCCTCCAGCCGGAGAGCTTCGTGGCCATCGCGCGCGCCTTCACGTAGCCGCGATGCAGGCACCCCGCGGCGGCGAGGCCGAGATCGTCTTCATCGTCGGCCCCACCGCGTCCGGCAAGACGGAGGCTGCGGTCGCCCTCGCGACGGCGCTTCCCGGCGCCGAAATCGTCAACTGCGACAGTCGTCAGGTCTATCGCGGCATGAGCATCGGCACGGCCAAGCCGACCGCCGCGCAACGGGCCGCCGTCCCCCATCACGTCATCGACGTGGTCGAGCCGGACGACCCGTTCAGCCTGGCCGCCTACCTATCGCTGGCGCGCTCGGCCATCGCCGATATCCTGGCCAGGGGAGGGCGTCCGGTCGTCGTCGGGGGAACCGGGCAGTACGCATGGGGGCTCGCCGAGGGTTGGGAAGCTCCGGCAGTGCCGCCACAACCCGAGGCGCGCGAACGATTGCGGCGCGAGGCGGAGTCGGGGGGCGCAGCCGCGCTCCACGAGCGGCTCGCCGGACTCGACCCGGAGGCCGCCCGTTTCATCCATCCCCACAACGTGCGGCGCGTGATCCGGGCGCTCGAGGTGATCGAGGTCACAGGCCGCAGCTTCTCGCCGCAGCGGACCAAGAGCGCGCCGGCCGTCGCGGCGCGGATGCTCGGACTGGCGACTGCGCGCGGCGACCTCCACCGGCGTATCGACGAACGCATCGAGCGCATGCTCGACGAGGGTTGGCTCGACGAGGTGCGTGAACTCCTACACGCGGGCTACGGGCCGGAGCTGCCGTCCTTCTCGAGCGCCGGATACCGCGACCTCGCGGCCCATCTGCGGGGCGAGGCGACGCTCGAAGCAGCCATCGAGGGCGTACGCGCTGCGACGCGACGCCTGGCAAAGGCGCAGGCGGCGTGGTTCCGCCGCTCCGACCAGCGCATCTCCTGGGCGGCGGACGCCGGGGCGCTCGTGACGATGGCCGCGGGCGCCACTTGACGCCCAGCGGGCGCTCATGCACCCTTGCGGGCAGAATCTCGTGGTGGCAGGTGAGCATGGCAGGCACGATTGCGAAGGACGACGTTATCGTCCAAGCGTACGCAAAGCTCGGCACGACTCCCGTGAGCGACGCGCTCGACCGGCTCGGGCTGGGCGGGCAGGTGTTCGGCATCAAGCCCGTCGACCGGGACTTCACTCTGTGCGGACGCGCGTACACGGTGCGGAACGAGCCGATGACGGCGGGACACAAAGGCGAGAGCGTCGGCGACTACATCGACGACATACCGGAGGGCGGCATCGTCGTAATCGATAATGGCGGGCTGCTGGACCGCACGGTGTGGGGAGACATTCTCACCATCATGGCGGACCGCAACAATCTAGGCGGCACTGTGATTCACGGCGTCTGCCGCGATTCGAACCGCGCGTTGGGGCTCGGCTACCCGATCTTCTCGCGCGGCACGTACATGCGCACGGGGAAGGACCGCGTGCGCGCGGACGCCTACAACGAGCCGGTGTCGCTGGGCGAGATCCGCGTCGTCCCCGGCGACCTGCTGCTCGGCGACGGCGACGGGATTGTGGTTATCGCCAAGGAGCACGAGGAGGCGGTGTTGCAGGCGGCCCAAGAGATCGACGAGGCGGAGGAGCGCATCCGCAGCGAAATCCTCAAGGGAGGCCGTCTGGACGCAGCCCGCGAGAAGTTCAAGTACCACTCCTTGCAGTCCAGGGTTTAGGGCCTGTTACCGCCAGCCCTTCGAGGAGGCATCATGCAGACCAAAATCCCATGTGTTCTGATGCGCGGCGGCACGTCCAAGGGGCCGTACTTCCTAGCCTCGGACCTGCCCGCTGACCCGGCCCTGCGAGACCGTGTCCTGCTCGCGGCGATGGGCTCGCCTGACGTCCGTCAGATCAACGGCGTCGGCGGCGCGGACCCGCTGACGAGCAAGGTGGCGATTGTCGGCCCGCCAACGCGCGCCGACTGCGACGTCGACTACCTCTTCGCGCAGGTCGTCGTCGACGAGGCGACGGTGGACGTTTCGCCCAACTGCGGCAACATGCTCGCGGGCATCGGGCCTTTCGCCATCGAGCACGGGATGGTCCCGGCCCAGGAGGGCGAGACCGTTGTGCGCATCCACATGGTCAACTCCGGCGACCGAGCGATCGCCCGGGTCCAGACGCCGCAGGGCGAGGTCGAGTACGAGGGGGCCGCGCGCATCGACGGCGTGCCCGGCACAGCCGCGCCTATCCTTATCGACGTCGAGGATACCGCCGGGTCCTTTTGCGGCGCGCTGCTGCCGACGGGCAACCCTACGGACGTGATTGACGGCATCGCCTGCACCCTCATGGACAACGGCATGCCCGTGGTCGCGATGCAGGCCGCGGACCTCGGGCGCACCGGCTACGAGACACGGGACGAGCTCAACGCGGACGAGGAGCTCAAGCAGCGCATCGAGTCGATAAGGCTCCAAGCCGGACATCTGATGAACCTCGGCGACGTGACAGACAACGTCGTCCCCAAGATGTTCCTGCTCGCGCCCCCGAAAGCGGGAGGCTCCATCTCGACGCGCTCCTTCATTCCGAAAGTGGCGCACGCGAACATCGGCGTGCTGGCCGCCGTGACCGTGGCGACGGCGTGCGTCACGCCGGCCACGACCGCCTACGGAATCGCGCAGACCCCCGAGGGCGCGCGCAAACTCCTGCTGCTCGAACACCCCACAGGCGACTTCCCCGTGGAGATTGAGACGTCGGGGACCACGGACGACCCGAAGATTGAACGGGCCGCGCTCTTGCGGACCGCTCGACCGCTGTTCGAGGGCAAGCTGTTGGTGCCGGCCTCCGTATGGGACGGCGCGGCCCAGGTGCTCGAAGCGTCGACCGCCTGATCAGGACACGGTCGAACAGCGCCAATCGAACAGGGATGAACGAGTGAGCATGGTTGCGCCAACGATTCCAGGCCCGGACCCCAACCCGATTACGCCCACGCTGAAGTTGCCCGCCAACGCGTGCGACGCGCATTGCCACATCTTCGGCCCCGGCGACCGCTTCCCGTACCATCCGGACCGCGCCTATACGCCGCCCGACGCGCCCAAGGAGCGTCTGAAGGCGCTGCACGACCACTTGGGCATCGAGCGCGCCGTCATCGTCCACGCGAGTTGCCACGGTCCGTACATGGACGCGACGTTGGACGCCATCGCCGCATCGGGCGGCAGGCGCCGCGGCACCTCTATCGTCGACCCCGACATCACGGACGCGGAGCTGCAACGGCTCCACGACGGCGGCATCCGCGCGGTGCGGTTCAACTTCGTCAAGCACCTGGAAAGCGTCCCGGCGCCTGCCGTGGTCTCCCGCATGGCGGACCGGGTCCGCCCCATGGGCTGGCATCTCGTCGTGCACCTCGACGCCGTCGACATCGTCGAACTCTCGCCGCTGCTGCTGAGCCTGCCCGTGCCGTTCGTGATTGACCACATGGCGCGGGTAAAGTCGTCCGACGGCCTGGACCAGCAGCCGTTCCAGACGCTGCTAGACCTGATGCGCGACGACCGGGCATGGGTCAAGATCTGCGGGGGCGAGCGGATCTCCGCCGACGGCCCGCCGTTTCACGACGCCGTGCCCTTCGCCCAAGCACTCATCGCGGCGGCGCCGGACCGCGTACTGTGGGGCACCGACTGGCCGCACCCAAACGTCCGCAACATGCCCAACGACGGCGCGTTGGTCGACCTGCTTGGGCTCTACGCCGAGGACGAGGGGGTCCGAGCCAGGATTCTCGTCGACAACCCCGACCGGCTCTACTTCTCCGACGCCACGGTCGCCTGACCGCGGCGGGATTCCCGTGCAGCGCCGACCCTCAGCGCCGGCGGCCGAGCAGCCGCGACAGCTCCGCCATGGCCGGATGGTTGGCGGATACGGCGGATGGCATCTGTTCGTATCGTTTCAGCAACTCCGACTCCGAGAACTGCTGCGGCCAGTCGAGGTTGACGGCGATCTGGTCGCCGTTCAATGCGACCGCGGACACGTCTAGCAGTCCAACCAAGTCCCGCACCATCGCGCGGTCGGGGAACCGGAGGTCTCGATAGTGTGCGGCGATCTGCCTCATCAGGCCGCTCAGACTGACCGGACCACCATCGAGCAAGACATGGAGGACCTGCAGTTGCCGTTCCGCCAGCACGCGGCGGCGAGGGCTGCGCAGCCGTCCGAACAGCGACTGGGCGAACTCGCGGTAGAGCGTCCGCTTGTTCTGCTTGACGATATCGTCGGCGATGGCGTTGCACCTCTCCGCGACCGCCGGCAGAGCGAACGTCAGGAACGGCGTGAGGTCGTGTCCGCTCTCGCGGGACTCGTACAGCGCCGCTAGGTACTCGTCCTTGTGCTCGTAGTAGTAGTTGGACAGGCTGACCATGACCATGTCGTTGACGCCGGCCCTCCGCAGCATGAACGCCTCGAGCGCGCGGGCCGTCCGCCCATTGCCGTCGTCGAACGGGTGCATCGCGCCGACATGGTAGTGGGCAGCCATCGCCTGGATGATGCGGTCGTGCCCACGGAACTCTCCGGCAATCGCTTCGACGAGAGCGCCGAAGGCGGCTCGGCAGTCGTCGCCGCCTTCAACGCCGCGGCAGCGGGGCATTCCAAAGGTGACGTTCGATCCGGCGGAACGCGTCGCGCCGGGTTCGCAGTGGTCATCGTCGCAGCCGGTGACGATGCGCCGGTGGATGCCGAGGACCAGCTCTGCGGCCACCGGCCGGTTGGCCGGCAGCGACCGTATCCAGCGGTAGGCGGCGTTCGCGGCTCGCAATTGCCGTTGCGAGTGGGTCAGTCCTGCGCCCACGGGAATGTCGGGAGCGAGGGCCTCGTCCTGCTCGCGTTGGGTGAACTCGGCGCCCTCGATGCGCGAGGTGCCGACAGCCTCCAGCCGCAGCTGCTCCTCGTGGGCCTGCTCGATCCACTGGGGGAGATACGGCATCCGGTTCAGGACGCCGGCGGCGGTCTTGGCCTCGATCAGCGGGCCGGCTACGGCCGTATGGTCGTAGCGCAACCACTGGCGGGGGACGATGTACCGATTGACGCCCGATGTAGTCATTTCCGGCTCATTTCCGGCTCATTTCATTTTCATTTCGTTGTTCACTCCCACATGATACCGCTTTCCCTATCTCATTTCCATTTCATTCCAGCATTATTTCCGAGTCATTCTCCATCGGAGCAACATTCAAGCGATGTCGTGGCTGCTCCGGCGTTCCACGGTTGACATCGGGCGCGGCGCCCGCGATGCTGCCCCGGTGACGAATCGCGGACGGCCCACGAGGCCCGGTTGGCGCTTCCCGCCGGGGTTGCCAAGGTCTAGGTCGTGGCGGGCCATGCTCCTCACGCTCTGGGCTGCTTCACTCGTCCTAGGAACGTTCGGCCACGTCGGGGCTCAAGCGCCCCACGCCCTAGTGGTCGAACTCGACTCCATCATTCACCCCATCAGCCAACGGTTCCTCGAGCGCAGTATCGAGAAGGCCGAGCGCGAAGGCGCGGCGGTCGTCGTCGTGGAGATCGATACGCCGGGCGGGCTGCTGACGTCCACGCGGAAGATCGTCATGTCCATCTTCGCGTCGCCCGTGCCCGTTGTCGTCTACGTCTCGCCGCCGGGCGCGCACGCCGCGTCGGCGGGAACATTCATCACCGCAGCCGGCCATGTGGCGGCGATGGCGCCGGGCACGAACATCGGCGCCGCGAGTCCCGTCAGCGGCGGCGGCGAGGAGATACCCGAAACACTCAAGGAGAAGGTCTTCCAGGACACCGCGGCGGAGATGCGCAGCATCGCGGAGCGCCGCGGCCGGCCGGTCGCGCCCCTAGAGGCCACGGTCCTCGAGGCCAAGGCGTTCACCGCGAGCGAGGCGCTCGAGCTTGGCCTCATCGATGTCGTTGCGGAGAACGTCCCTCTGCTCCTCGCGGCGATCGACGGGCTCGAAGTCGCTGTCGAGACGCCCGAGGGCGAGCGGCCGATGGTCCTACGCACGGCCGGCCTCGAGATACGCCGCGCGAGTCCCAACTTCTTCGAGGGCATCCTCTCGTTCATCGCCGATCCGAACGTTTCGTTCCTGCTGCTGTCGCTAGGCGGGCTTGGCCTATTCGTGGAGCTGCTCAACCCGGGGCTGATCTTCCCCGGCGTCTTCGGCGTGCTGGCGCTCGTGCTGGCGTTCGTCGCGCTCGACAACCTGCCGGCCTCGAGCGCGGGCATCGCCCTCATCCTGCTCGCGTTCGCGTTGGGAGTCGCCGAGGTCTACGTGTCCGGCTTCGGCGTGCTCGGTATTCTCGGAATCGTCAGCTTCGTACTCGGGGGCATTCTGCTGTTCGGGTTCTTCGGCACGCCGTCGCCGACATTCCCCGACGCCCGCGTGAGTCCGTGGGTCCTTGCCCCTGCGGCGGCTGCTATCGCCCTCGTGGCGGGCGGGCTCGGCTGGTCGATGATAGGATCGCGCCACGCGAAACCCGTGATCGACGTGGGGCCGCTGCCGCTCGTCGGCTTGGTCGGCGTAGTCAGGGCGACCCTCAACCCGGAGGGCACGATTCGCGTCCGCGGCGAGGAATGGACCGCGCACTCGGCCTCGGGCGAGCGCATCGAACGCGGAGCAAGGGTAATCGTCGTCACTGAGGATGGCGCCGTGTTGACCGTCGAACGCACCGCCGAATAGCCGGTGAGCGTCGAGCTCGCCGGACATGGCGCCGAGAACAGGCGCCGAGAAGGAGCGAAACATGGCCGGGATCCACATCATCAAGCAGTACCAGCGCATGGTGATCTTCACCTGGGGGAACTTCACGGGGGTTCGCGGATCGGGCATCCGCTGGCTCTGGCCCATCGTCAACAACGGCAGCGCGACCGTGGACCTGCGGGAGGTGCCCGTGGCTATCCCGCGGCAGACCAGCATCACCCGCGACAACGCGCCCATCGACATCGACTTCTTCGTGTACATGCGCGTAATGGAGGACAGGCCCGAGCAGACGATTATCGCGGTGAGCGACTTCCAGCGCGCCGCACAAGCCTTGGCGATGACGACGCTCCGCGCCGTCGTGGGCGAGATGGACCTAGACGACGTGCTGTCGAAGCGAGAACGGATCAACTCAGCCCTCCAAGCGAAGCTCGACGAGGTAACGGTCAACTGGGGCGTGAAGGTCACCCGCGTTGAGATCAAGGAGGTCGAGCCGCCGCACGATGTGCAGGACGCGATGAACCGTCAGCTCTCGGCCGAGCGCACGCGGCGCGCAGCGGTCACCGAGGCGGAGGGGATGCGCGACGCGGAAATCAACCGAGCGGAGGGCGAGCGCCGCTCGGCCATCCTCCGCGCCGAGGGTGCCAGGGAGGCGGCGATCCTAGAGGCGGAGGGTCAGCGGCAGGCCGCTATCCTGCGCGCCGAGGGTTTCGCTCTGGGCATGGAGCGGGTCAACGAGGTCGCCCGAGTTGCCGACACCCGGACGATGAGCCTCCAGTACTTTGAGACGCTCAGAGAAATCGGGTCGAGCCAGTCCACGAAATTCGTCCTCCCGATGGAGTTCACGACGATGCTCCAACCCTTCCTCCAGCTGACGCAGCCGAGCGGAAACGACGGCAACGAACAGCAGGACGCACCCTAAGCCGGTGCGGGCGGCGCGGCAGGGCGGGGCGGGGATAGCGCGGCGAGCGCTCGCAGCGGCGGCGCTGACCGTCCTCCTCGCCGCGTGCGCCACGCCGACCCCCACCCCGGCGAAGCCGGCGGCAGAGGCGTTCCGCGACCGCGCCGCCGCTGCGCTGCGGCAGCTGTCGAGCGTTCACTTCACCGTGTCGCATGAGGCGGGCGGCTCCGATTTGGGCGGCGGCCTGATACTGACCTCAGCGGAGGGGGACGCCGCGTTTCCGCTCCCGGATGGGACAACCGGCGGAATGACGGACGGACCAAGAGAAGACCGGGCGCGGATCGCTGCGGCCGTCACACTGCCCGAGTTCGGCCTTGCCCTGGACATGACCATCGTGCAGATCGGGGAGCAGACGCACATGCGCGATCCCATCAGCCGCGTGTGGCGCATCGTTGACCAGGGAACGCTCCCCTTCGACTTCTCCGGCATGAGCGACAGCGTGGCGGACGCGCTCGCCGAGGCCACGGACCTGGCGCTCGAGGAGGGCGGTGAGCGGGACGGCGTCCCGACCTACCTGCTGACGGGGCTGGTCAGACCGGAGGCGTTTCGCGGGCTCGTGCCGGGAGCAATCGAAGGCGAGCCGCTCCGCGTCCAGGGGTTGATCGGCCGTGACGATGGGCTGTCCCGGAGCGTACGCCTCGCGGGCAAGCTCATTGAGGCCGACCCGCCCGAAATGGTGCGGACGCTCGAGCTCACGGGCTTTGACGAGGCAGTCAGCATCGAGCCGCCGGTTTAGAATCGCCGGGCGATGGCTAGTCCCCCAATTTCACGCCCGCGCTGGGCTCTCTCTCCTACTGCCGTGCTCGCGACGGTGTGCTCGGGCGTCTTCCTCGCGTCGCTCGACCAGACCTCTGTCGTCACGGCACTGCCCGTGGTGATGCTCGACCTCGGCATCACGATCGACCGGCTGGACGACCTGGCGTGGGTCGTGACCGCGTACCTGCTGGGGTTCACCGTGGCGATGCCGCTGCTCGGCCGCGCGGGAGACGTGTACGGCTACCGTCGCCTATACGTAGGAGCCACGCTCCTCTTCGGGGTCGGGTCGCTGCTCTCGGCGGCGGCGCCGGGGCTGGCTTGGCTCATCGCCGCTCGCGTCGTGCAGGCCGCCGGCGGCGGAGCGCTGCTCCCGGCGGCGATTGCCCTGGCAAGCGTAGGCCGTCCCGCCGAGCGCAGGCCGATCGTCTTCGGCATCGTGGGCGCGGCCGCTGAGGCCGGCGCGGTGCTCGGTCCGCTCTACGGCGGCGCGATCATCCACCTGCTCGGGTGGCGATGGGTATTTTGGACGAACCTCCCGATTGTCGGTTTGCTGCTCCTGGCGCTGCTCGCCATACCCGAGATAACGCAAAAGCGTGGGCGGCTCGACGTGGCGGGAGGCCTGCTGCTGGCGGGAGGGCTTGCACTCGTGACGCTGGCCCTCTCCCAACGATCGCTGTTCACAGGCGGCTCGGCTACGCCCTATCTGGCGGTCGTGGCTGGCACTGGGTTGCTGGCGGCGCTTGCCGTCGTGGAGTGGCGCGCCGTCGAGCCGGTCGTCAGCGAGGCTCTGTTCGGGGCTCGACGGTTCGCGGCGGCGATGTCGGCGCAGCTGCTGGTCGGCGCGGCCCTCATCATGGCGCTCGTGACGGTGCCGCTCATGACTAATACGGTGCTGGGCGAGACGCCATGGGAAGGGGGACTGCGTCTCGTCCGCTTCACCGGGGCGATACTGCCGGGAGCGCTGCTCGGCGGTTACGCCGCGCGGTGGCTTGGCGTACGCGTCCCAACGACGGTAGGTCTGCTGCTGGGCGCGGGCGGCCTCTTTCTGATGGGCACGTGGGACGAGACGATCGCAGACCCGGCGCTGTCGCTGCATTTGGCGCTCGGTGGTCTCGGGTTCGGCCTCGTCATCGCGCCTCTCGTGACCGCCGCCGTCGGTGTTGCGGACGAGACCCACCGCGCGACCGCCGCCGCTTGGATCACAGTCGCTCGGATGCTCGGCATGACGTTGGGACTCGCAGCGCTGGCCGCGTGGGGCATGGGCGAGTTCCAGCTGCTAACGGCCAGCCTTGCGCTCCCGCTGCCCGAGGCAGGAGAGTCGGCCGAAGCGTTCACGGCGCGTGTCGCTGCCTACAAGCAAGGGGTGAGCGACGCGTCGCTCGATGTATTCGGCGCGTTCTTCCGGGCAGGCGCCGGCCTGATGCTGGCCGCGGTCGCGCCTACGCTGCTCATGGGACGCGCGGACCCCGGTAGGGGCGGGGACTGACAGCGGGCGTCACCCATTTGGCCAGGCGCTTTTAGAAGTCGATTCGGGACAGTTGGGGCCAGACCCTACGCGCCGGCGAGAAGGCGGAGGATTCCGCCCTCGGCGTCCGGCCCCAACCTCCTCCGCGCCGAACGGCGGCCGGCCGCTCGCAGTGCGCGGAGGTCGCCTAGGGCTTGCGCCGACACCAGGGCGGCGAAGCCGAACGGCTCCCCCGGTATCTCGAGCTCCTCTTCGTCAGCGGTCAGTTGGAGGAACAATCCCGAGTTCGGCCCACCCTTGTGAACCTGCCCAGTCGAGTGAAGGAAACGAGGGCCATAGCCCATGGTCGTCGCAATCTTGTGCCGTTCCATAATCTGTTTGCGCAGCTCGGCAAGAGCAGCGTCCACGCCGCGGGTCTGCTCGACGTAGGCCATGATGGCGAAGTAGTCGCCCGGCCGCGCTTGCTCCGTTAGGGCGTCGATGGTCCCTTCCGGTTCGGTCCCAGGCAGCTCTCCCTGCTGTCGAAACTCGTCCAGCACCTCGTTGGTGGCATCCTTTGCTCCCTGAACGTCGGGCTGATCGAAGGGGTGAACGTCGAGCAGGGCACTCGCAACCGCGGTTGCGAACTCCCAGCGGAAGAACTCGCCGCCCAGCTCGTATGGACTCTTCAACTCGAGCCGGACGACCGGATGGCCGACCGCCGCAAGACGCTCCGTGGCCACGTCGACCGCTGCGTTGTCGTCGCCGTCGAGGCGTAAATAGACGAACACACGGTCGTCGCCATAGAGGTCGGCATCGCGCAGGGGCTCGCCGGCCACCGGGATGACGCCGCGTCCCTCCTTGCCAGTGCTCTCCGCGAGGAGCTGCTCGGCCCACAGCCCAAAGCTCGCGATCGTGGGCGACGTCATGATGGTCAGCTTGTCGCGTCCCTCTTGAGCGGTCGCCGCTATCAGCGCGCCAAGCCACGCGGATGGGTTGTTCTCCGTCTCCACCGACGCGCCGGAACTGGCCGCAAGTCCGTCGGCCGAGTCGAGCAGCCGACTGACATCGACGCCAATCAGCGCGGCCGGCACGAGTCCAAACAGCGACAGCACCGAGTAGCGTCCGCCGATGTCGGGCGGGTTCTCGAAGACGCGGCGGAAGCCCTCGGCGGCCGCCAGCTCCCCCAGCGCCGTGTCCGGGTCGGTGATCGCGACGAAGTGCGCGCCCGCGCGATCCTCGCCCACCGCCAGCTCTACGACGCGCCGGAAGTACTTGTACAACATCCTTGGCTCGATGGTGCCGCCGGACTTCGAGGAGACGATAATCAGCGTCCTGGCCGGATCAATCTCACCGGCAACGCTCCGGACCCGCGAAGGGACGGTCGAGTCCAGCACGATCAGCCGCGGACGCTCCGGCGCGAACCCGATCGACTGCCCAATCACCTCGGGCCCGAGCGAGCTGCCGCCCATGCCCAGCAACACGACATGCTCGAATCCGGCTTCGCGCACGGAGTCGGCGAACGTGCGCAAATCGTCGAGCCGACCGCTCATGTCCGCCGTGACCGTCAGCCAACCCAGCCGGTCCGCGACCTCGCGCGGGTCGTCGCGCCATACGGTGTGGTCGCGGGCCCAGATGCGGCCGACGATGTCCTCGCGCTCGATACGGCGCATCGCCTCCGTCACCTGGTCGGCACAGTCGCCCAGGGACACCGGCGGCTGCTTCGTGCGTTCCGTCATCCCATACCTCTTCAATCTCGTCTGCGTCTCGTTCTTCGTCTCGGCTGGGTGGTCGTTACCCGGTCTACGCCCCGTTCCCCGTTCGGCGAGCCACGGCCAGGGCCGCCTCGGTCACCCGGTCAACCGTCAGCTCGAGCTCCTCGTAGATTCTCTGATAGGGAGCGGAGGCGCCGAACCGGTCAACGCCAACCGAGACACCCCCGCCGCCGGCGTACCGCTCCCAGCCAAGCGTCGTGCCCGCCTCGACTGTCACCCGGGCCTCGACCGTCGGCGGAAGGACGCCGGCGCGATAGTCGTCCGGCTGCGCGTCGAACAGCTCCCACGATGGGAGCGACACGACACGCGCGGGCACTCCCAACTGCTCCAGCTTCCTCCCGGCGCTCAACGCGACCGCCACCTCGGAACCCGTGCCGATGAGTATGACAACGGGGTCGGCCGACGCTTCCCACAGTACATAGCCGCCCCGTTGGACGCCTGCCGCCGCCGCGCATTCCGTGCGGTCGATGATGGGGACCGCCTGCCGCGTGAGCGCCAACGCGGTGGGGCCGCTCCGGCGCTCCAGGGCGACGCGCCACGCCTCGGCGGTCTCGGTGGCGTCCGCTGGCCTCAGGACAACGAGGTTCGGCACGGCGCGCAAGCCAAGCAACTGCTCCACCGGCTGGTGAGTCGGGCCGTCCTCGCCGAGGGCGACGGAATCGTGGGTGAACACGTAGATGACTCGCTGCTCCATCAGCGCGGCCAGCCGCATCGGCGGGCGCATGTAGTCGGAGAAGATGAGGAACGTAGCAGTGTAGGGGATGGGCCCGCCGTGCAGCGCCATGCCCCCGGCGATAGCGCCCATCGCGTGCTCGCGAACGCCGAAGTGCATGTTGTGGTCGACCTCGGCCGCGAAGCCGAAATCCCCATGCCCCTTGAGCAACGTGCTGGTCGACGGAGCGAGGTCGGCCGACCCGCCGGTCAGCCCGTGTACGCGCTGGGCGATTGCGTTCATCACGCGGTTCGAGGCCTCACGCGTGGCGAGCGGCTTCTCGTCGCCAGCGAACAGCCCCGGCAACTCGTCGGCCCACCCGGGCGGCAACTCGCCGCTCAGGTCGACGGCGAGCTGAGCGGCCTCGGCGGGGTACGCCTGGCGGTACGCCTCCATGCGCTGTTCCCACGCCTGCTGATCGTTGGCCCCTCGCTCCAGCGCTTGGCGCATGTGGCCCAGCGCCTCCTCGGGGACGTCGAACGGCTCGTAGGGCCATCCCAACGCCTCGCGTGTGAGCGCCACCTCTTCAGCCCCCAAGGCCGCGCCGTGCACGCCGCCCGTGTTCGCTTTGTTCGGGCTCCCGTAGCCGATCGTCGTCTCGGCGATGATAAGGCTGGGCTTCTCCGTCTCCGCCCGCGCCTCGGCGAACGCCTCGTCAACCGCCGCTAGGTCCATCCCGTCGACGGGCCCGACGACGTGCCATCCGTAGGCGCGGAAGCGTTCGCCCACGTTCTCCTGGAAGCAGACGTCCGTGTCTCCCTCTATCGAAATGCCGTTATCGTCGTAGAGGTAGACCAGCTTGCCGAGCTTGAGCGTGCCTGCGAGCGAGGCCGCTTCCGACGCGACGCCCTCCTGCAGGTCGCCGTCGGAGGCGATGACGTAGATGTAGTGGTCGATGATCTCATGACCGGGGCGGTTGTAGTGATTGGCGAGCCACTGCTGTGCGATCGCCATGCCCACGCCGTGAGCGAACCCCTGGCCGAGGGGGCCGGTCGTCATCTCGGCGCCCGGCGTGACGCGGAACTCGGGGTGTCCGGGGGTCCGCGAGCCCCATTGCCGGAACTGCGTAATGTCCTCTATCGACACGTCGTAGCCCGTGAGGTGCAGGAGCGAGTAGAGCAGCATCGACGCGTGGCCCGCCGAGAGGATGAAGCGGTCGCGGTCAGGCCACGACGGGTCGCCGGGGTTGTGCTTGAGGTAGCGGTCCCACAGGACGTACGCCATCGCCGCGGCGCCCATCGGCGCGCCCGGATGACCGCTCTTCGCCTTTTCGACCGCGTCGATAGCCAAGAATCTGATGCTGTTCACACACTGCTCGTCGACGCGCGTATCCGTGGTCCGAGTGGCCAAAGGAACGCCTCCGTAGGCTAGAATGCCGGTGCTGCGCTTGGATTCTATCCTATGCAGCAGCCGAGGGCTGCCAATCAGGGCGGCCGACAGCCGTGGGCGACCGGCATACAGCCGGCGCTCGGCTGCAAAGGAGGACTCTCATGCTGTTCATCGACAACGACACCGTGAAGCAGACACTGTCCATCGCGGACAGCATCGATTCGCAGGACCGCGCGTTCCGCGGACTCGTAGACGGCGGTTCGATTCATCGTCCGCGCATCGACGTCTACGTGCCCACCGGACGCGAGGAGGATTACTACCGTTGGGGCACGATGGAGGGCGCGAGCCGCGACCTGGGCGTGTTCGCGATCCGCATGAAGTCGGACGTCGTCTCGTGGCCGGAAGACGCCTCGGGCAACTGGACCGAGGAGAAGTACTGCGTCGAGCCCGGCACGTACTGCGGCCTGATCATGCTGTTCAGCACCGTCAACGGGGAACCGCTCGCGCTGATCAACGACGGCTATCTCCAGCACATGCGAGTAGGGGCGGGCGCGGGGCTCGGCGTGCGTTACCTCGCCCGCGAGGACTCCCGCGTCGTGGGGATGCTCGGCTCCGGCGGCATGGCGCGCAGCTACCTGGAAGCGTTCTGCAACGAGCGGCCCATCGCCAAGGTGCGGGTCTACAGCCCCACGAAGGAGCACCGGGAGGGCTACGCCGCCGAGATGAGCGACGTCCTGAACGTCGACATCGAGCCGGTCGACGACCCGGAGAGCGCCGTGCGGGGCGCGGACATCGTCTCCACGTGCACCGACACCATGCGCCCGGTGCTCCACGGCGAATGGCTCGAGCCGGGCATGCACGTGACGAACCTCGGCGGCTACGAGTTGGACGACGCGGTGTACTCGCGCGCCGACGTCGTTGTCCGGCAGGGGATCGGCGGGGCGCGCCTCGCCGAGGATCCGCGGATCCAGTACGGGCGCGGCCACAGCCCAGTGGCGTACGTGGCCGGCAACAGCGAAGAGATGTCGCGGCTGCCCAAGGAGGGCGGGCGTATGGCTGGCATGGGGTCCGGAAGCTACCCGTCGTTCACGGATCTGGCCGGGGGCCGCATACCTGGACGCACGTCGGCCGACGACGTGACGCTATACCTCAACGGCGGGAACCAAGGGCTCCAGTTCGCCGCAGTCGGAGCGGTCGTCTACCGCAAGGCGAAGGCGATGGGCTTGGGCCGTGAACTGCCGACCGAGTGGTTCCTACAGGACATCCGCGACTAGCGCGCTCTAAGCTGTCCCACGCTGCGGCGCCGCCGCGCTAAGCCTACGCCGCCGTCTCTTCGGAACCGGGGAGCCCTGCGGCCTTGCGAGACAGGCCCGTCTCATAAGCGCAAGGCGGCAGAGTTCCCCCGCCTGCTACTCCTGGTAGAGCGGGAACACCTCGAGGGCCGTCTCGCGGAAGATCTTCTTCTTGTCGTCTGCCGAGAGGAAGTCGAAGCCGTCGATGATGGGCACGAGGTCGTCAGAGGGCTTGCCGGTGATTGGGTTCAGAACGCCGGTGCCGCTGCCGGGGGCCTCGGTGCCGAACATCATCTGGCTGGCGCCGAGGTGCTTGAAAGCGGTCGCCAGGTAGTCCGGGTCGTAGGCGCACGTATCGAAGTAGAGGTTGTTCGAGAGGTCCTTGCCCGTGTCGGCGTGGGCCACCTGCTGCTGTTGACCGCCGATCCCCACCTGGCCTCCGCCGGCGATGCCCGACGACTCGGCCCTCGGCACGAAGCGTTGGAGCGCGCCTCCGCAGTGGCAGACGACAACCTTGAGGTCGGGATAGCGGTCGAACACGTCGGTGTTCTGGAGCAGCTGCGTCGCCAGCGCCTCCTCGGTCATGAAGTTGTACTGGTAGTTGTGCGGGATTGCGACGATGCGCGGGTCACGGCTGATTGACGCATGCACGATCAACGGGGCTTTCAGCTCGCAGGACTTCTCGTAGATCGGGTACCAGTAGGGGTCGTTCATGCCGGGGGCGCGCCGGTCCCCGCCGGGGTCAGGATTGACGGTGGCGGCGACGAATCCCAACTCAGAGACGGCGCGGTCGAACTCGGCCACGCACCCCGAGGTGTCCTTGGCGTAGTCGATGCCGACCTGCGGGAGCTGCGCAACGCCCTCGAATCGGTCCGGATGCATCTGGCAGGTCTGGAAGATCACGTCGTTGGTGACTTGGCTCCAGTGCTGGACGATGAGTGGCTGCTCCCAGTGCATCATCGCCACCGGCCGCGGAGAGATGAACTGCACGTCGATGTTCCGCTCGTCCATCATGCCGAGGTGGCGGTCCTGCGCCTCGCGCATCGCGCCCTCGGGCAGGCTCGCTCCGCCCAAGGGGGAGCGCAGCGCGATCAGATTGTAGGCGTAGGCCCGGAACTGAGCCGGGGTCGAATGGTGACCGTGGACGTCGATGACCTTCTCGCCGTTGTACATGTCAAATCTCCTTATGAATGTCCCTCGATGGTTCGGGTCGCGCCGGACGCGTCATCGGGCGCTTGCCGCGCCAAGCTTAGAGGAGTCCATGCCCTCTGTCCAACCCGCCCGCTCCCCTCCCTCTCTTCCAACCTGGCGCCGAGCCGGGAGAGCACAGGGGTCTAGTCGATGAGCCGGAAGATCGGCGGGGTCAACAGTCCGGCGAGGATGGGGAAGGGGAGCATGACAATGAAGCGGCTCGCCGTGAACGCCCCGCCAAGGAACGGCAACTCCCACACCAGCGTCCGCGAGACCGGCGTTACGCTCCACGCGGTGATGAACGCGGCGACGGCGCCCGCGCCCGCGCCGGTCGCGAGAATGGACCCAAGCAGCGGAAAGACGACGAACGGGCCCGCCGGGACGAGGGAGCCGACAGCTGCCCCGATGAGCACGCCCACGATTCCCGACTCGGAACCCATCCAGCGCCCGACGAGATCGGCGGGGAGGATCACCTGAGTCATCCCGGCCAGGAGCATGCCGAGCAGCAGCATGAGAGCGACCTGCCGCAACATGCCGACGGACATCGACAACCCATCGCGGACGCCGGCGGGTCCCCGGCGGACGAGCACCAGCGCCGTGACGACGACGACCATGCCGACGAGGACGATGAGCGTCACGGCTTAGCCTCGTCGGCAGGCTCCGGGTCCGCGGACACCGGCCGGGGCGCGCCGCCTCTGCCCGGCACGCCCTTTCCCGGCATGAGGCGGTACACCACCGGGACGAGCAGCACAGAGGCGATGGGCATGTACAGGCTCGCGAGGATGCGCGCAACGACGAAGGGAGCGCCGAGGAACGGGACCTCCCAGACCACCGCCCGGTTGAGCGTGACGAGGTTGCGGGTGGCGACGAAACCGGCCATCGGCCCGACGCCCGCGCCGCTGTTCAGCAGAGCGGCGGCGATCGGGAACATGATGAACGGGCCGCCGGGGGTCAACGTGCCCACCAGCATCCCGACGAGGAGGCCCCGGCCGCCCATGTCGTCGCCCATCCACTTGCCGACCGCGCCCGGCGGCACGAGCACCTGGATCATCCCCGCGAGCGCGATGCCCAGCAGCAGAAACGGGAGCGCGCGCCCAAGCAGCGACACGCTCCCGTCTAAGCCCTCGCGCAGGCCCTCCCAGCCTTCGAGCCGCTGCGTTGCCACGGCCACTCCCACGAGCAACCCCGGCAGCAGCAACTGCGACAGGTCGGGCCGCCGCCGTTTCTTGTTGTCGCGCGAGCTCAAGTCGGGGCACGTCCGGTTCAGAGGGTAGGGGAGCAGCGCAGCCGGGGGACGAAGCGCAGTATCGCGGGTCGGGGCGCCATTGTCATCTTGCGCTCGGAAGGGCGTTGATGACGACCACACAGCGGCAGCGGCTCCATCGTCATCCACGCGCGCACGAGGCTCTCGATAACGCTTCCGAAGCAGCCCGCCCAGACGCCACGGGTTGCGTGGGCCGTTGGTCCGGCGCGACCCTCTACTGGACGTCCATGCGTTGCAGGCGCCGAACGGTTAGTACGACGAAGCCCACGGTCACGAGGGCCGCGCCGGCCAGGGCTGCGGGGAACTCGATTATCCGGCCGTCGATTGATGCGAACGTCGCGTCGTCGAGTCCGTGGAGGATGCTGAGCGTGTAGCCTCGGATGCTCAGGTACCGGATGCCGCTCAGCAGCGAGGCGAGCAGGAGCTCCCACAGGAAGACGTAGACGACGGCTATCCCCAACGCCTTGGTGCTGACCAGGCCTGCCCATGTGAACACGGCGGCGTACGCGATCACGCCGACGAGCAGCGCGCCGCCCGTGGCGAGAGCCGCGCGCACGCCGCCGTCGCCCAGCGCTATCAGCGTCACCGCGACGCCGGATGCGACGATGAGAGGCGCGGCGAACGCAATCGAGCCGATCAACTTTGGGATGACGATGCTGACGCGCGAGACGGGCTTGAGCACCAAGAAGTTCAGCGTCCGGTCCTCGACCTCGTTGCCGAAGGCCGCAGTCGACAGGGCCATGACGACGAGCGGCATGATGGTGCTGATGATCATGCCGTCGATGACGGTGTTGATGAACTCGTCTGCGAAGTCCCCGTCGTCAGACAGGAACGTCTTCAGGAGCGCCGCGAGCCCTACGGGCAGCGCAGCGAGCAAGATCAGCAGAGCCAGCCGCCTGCGGCCCGCCATCTGGCGCAAGGAGACGCGGAGCATCACGCCCACGGCGTCGCCTCGGCGGTCATCGGTGCACCACGTAGGAGAACACGCTCTCCAGCGAGTCGTCCATCGGTTCGACGCGGAAGAGCCGGACGCCGTTGTCTCGCGCGATCCGGGCAACGGCGGTCTGGAGCGCCCCGACCACGCGGCTCAACACCAGCAGCGACCCGTTGTCATCAATAGAGACCGAATCCACCACGGGCAGCTTGACGAGCTCGGCCGCCATCACGCGCGGATCGGACGATACGACCCACACCTTGAAGGGACGCTCATCCAACTTCTCGCGGATCGCGCGGTAGTCCCCGGCCGCGGCGAGCTTGCCGCTCACCAGCAACAGGATCGTGTCGGCGAGCGTCTCCACCTCCTCGAGGATGTGCGACGAGATGAGGACAGTCCTGCCCTCGGCCGCGAGCTCCCGCATCAAGCGGTGGAACTCGAGGCGCTGGCGCGGGTCCGTCCCGTTGAGGGGCTCGTCGAGAATCAGCGCCTCGGGGTCGTGCACGATCGCGGCGGCGAGCCGCATCCGCTGGCGCATCCCGCGGGAGTAGGTAGACAACTTCCGGTGCTGCGCGTCAACGAGGTTGACCCTTTCGATGGCCCGGTCCACATAGCGACCAATCTCCGCGATGCCGTGCAGCCGGGCCGCGAGCTCCACGAACTCGCGTCCCGTGAGAAATCCGTAGACGGCCTCGTGTTCCGACATGACGCCGAGGCGTCGGTATATCTCCGTGTTGCCGCGCACTTGGCGGCCCAGTACGCGCACCTCGCCCTCCGAGGGCTTGGCGAGGCCCGCCAACATGTGGAGCACCGTCGTCTTGCCCGCGCCGTTCGGGCCGAGCAGGCCGGTCACGCCGGGGCGGATGTCGAACGATACGTCGTTGACGGCGACGACGCTGCCGTACCACTTGGAGACGGACTCGACGGACATGGACGCCGGGGCGCTCATATCTGAAGCCTCCGGTACTGTCGCCAGAGCAGGATCCCCGGGCCAATCGTGAACAGGGCGTACACGGCGATGGGGATAGAGTCGTGGAGTTCCTCGGTCGCGGCGACCGAGGGCGCGTCGCTCTCGGCGTCGAACACCATATCGTTGATGCGGATAGGGATAGCGGACATGCTGATGAGCGCGAACCACTTGGCGGCGTCGCCGGTGGCCGACTCGCAGACCGTTTCCCCCTCGGAGAACGTGCAATTAGTCGAAGTCGTGAGGCTGTCGGCCACAGCGGTGGAGATGAAGAACAAGCCGATGATGGAAACGGAGGCGATGGCGCGGCGGGTGGTGAAGCCGGCGACGGCCAGCGGGATGACCGTCACGAAGAGCGCGACGAGCACTCCGGCGCCGATGACTCGCGGGATGTCTTGCCAGTTGTCCCGGAGGTAGTCGAGCGGCTCGGCGGCGGTGAGGATGAGGCCGACCAGCAGCACGATCTGGCCGGAGTAGGCCAGCGCGAGCACGATGACGAAGAAGGCAAAGAACCGGGCGAGCAGGTAGTCGGTCGAGGTGAGCGGGCGCACGAGATAGAGGTCGATAACGCGGTCGCGGCGGTCGGGAGCGAGCAACTCAGGCGCCATGATGGCCGAGAAGAGGAGCATCAGCGTGGCGATGACTCCGTAGTAATCGGCAGGGCCCGGAACGAAATCGTCGATGTTCGGGACGGCAGGTAGGAACGACAGGATCATGACGAACACTACGGCAGGAAGCATCGCGGCGACGAACAGCAGGGCAGGGAGGATCTTCGCTTTCGCGCCGCGGCCGATGCCAAGGACGGTGCGCACGCCGTTCCAGAAGAGGGCCTTACGGGCACGCGAACGGCCCTCTCGGGGACCGTCGTAGTGCTGATACCCGAGGTCGTACACCTCGCCGCTCGGCCCGCCGGAGGGCGCGCCGGGCTGCGTTGGCTCGTTGGTCATGTCGTTTCGTCCCGGAAGATGTCGGTGAGGGAGTGCCGCAGGGGGGAAAGCCTGCGGAGCCTTGCCCCGGTCTCGGCGACCGCGTCGCGGACGGCGTCGTACTCCTCGTCGCCCGCCTGCTCGATGACGAACAGACCGCGCTGGTCGGTTGCCCCGACGCCGCGGGCGGCAAGCGCCGTCGCGACCTCCTCGCGCCGGTCGTCCACTTCCAGCAGCAGCGTCTCGGTCTCCCGCGTGAACTGCGCAACCTCGCCCTGCTGGGCGACCCGGCCGCCTTCCAACACGATGATGTGGTCCGCGCTCCGCTCGACGTCGCCCATCAGGTGGGTGGAGAGCATGATGCTGATGCCGAATTGCCTGCCTGTCCGCGATATGAGGTCCAACATCTCCTCGCGCCCGCCGGGGTCGAGGCCAGCGGTGGGCTCGTCGAGCAGGACGAGGATGGGGTCGTGGACGAGCGATTGGGCAAGCTTCACGCGCTGCTTCATGCCGGTGGAGTACTCGCCTATGGGCCGGTAGCGCTCCTCGTCGAGCCCGACATGGCGCAGGATGTCGGCCGCCCGGGTGCGGGCGTAGGCCGGCGGGAGTCCGCTGACCTGGGCCATGTGCATGAGGAACTCGGAGGCCGTGACGTTGCCGGGCAGGGCGTCGTGCTCGGGCATGTAGCCAAGCCGGGCCCGGCTTTCGACGTTCTCGTAGGGGCGCATCCCCAGCACCTCGGCCGAACCGGCGGTGGGCCGAATCAGCCCAAGGAACAGCTTGATGGCGGTGCTCTTGCCGGCGCCGTTGGGGCCGAGCAGGCCGGTCACTCCTTCGTGGACCTCGAAGCTCACGGACTCCAATGCGATCGTCGAACCGTAGGTTTTGGTGAGGTCGAAGGCCTCGATCAGGGGCGGCATGGAAGCGAGTATAGCAGCGCCAGGCGAAAGCGATGATGAAGCAGTCCCTCACGCCGGCGCTAACGTTGAGCGCCACAACTGACACGAGCAGCGGCCGGTCCCGTCCACAAGAGCGGGAGTGGTTCCCGTGTCTGCGCACGGGAATGACGGCGGAGGACACGCGAATGACGGGAAATGGGCGGAATGGGCCAGAATCGCTTCAGTCGCCCACTCGCAAACTGCACGCGTTCACGAGTGGAGGCGTTTCCCAAACGGTCTCATTTGGTCTCATTTGGTCTCATTCCTTCTCTGACGTCGGGCCGGAACCCTCGGCGAGCAGGGCTGCCGCCGTGTTGGGCCGTATAGGATAGTGTAAGTGGCGATGGGGCGGCGGGGGAACGGGCAGATGTCGCGGGTGCGGGGGCGGCAGATGCAGGGGTTCGTTGACATTACATCCGCCGCCGTTCATTTTTGCGTACGGCTTGCTCGCCGGGACGGGGCCGAAGACAAGCGCAGATGAAAACCCCCTTCTCAATCCTCCCCCGGTGGGGAGGAGGTCGGACTGCAGAGGCGGAGCGATCCAGTGGTTCGCTAGCGGGCCTAGAGAGGACTACCTATGAAGCTGGAAGGACGGAGCGCGCTCGTGACCGGCTCGAGCCGGAACATCGGGCGCGCGGTGGCGCTGGCGCTCGCGGCGGAGGGGGCGAACGTCGCGGCCCACGGATTCACCAACCGCGCGGGGGCTGAGGCGACGGCAGAGGCAGCTCGCAGGCTGGGCGTTCGCGCGGTGGCGGTCATGGGCGACGCCGGCGACCCGGAGCAGGTCCGCGCGATGGTCGCCACGGCCGAGGCCGGCATCGGCGGGATCGACATACTCGTGTGCTGTCCGGGACTACGGCCTCATACGGAGCCGCTGGAGGTCACATTGGAGGACTGGCGCCGGGTCATGGCCACGAATCTTGACGGGCCGTTCCTGTGCGCCCAAGCGGTGCTGCCGGGAATGGTCGAACGCGGCTGGGGACGCATCATCAACATCGTGGGGACCGGCGCTTCCGTGGGCGAGGGGCCGCCCCACGTCGCCGCCTCGAAAGCGGGGTTGTTCGGGCTCACGCGGAGCCTCGCACGCGCGTTCGGCAGGGACGGCGTGCTCGTCAACGCGGTCTCGCCGGGAATCGTGCGGACGGACGACTCGCCGTATCGCGACCCCGGACGGGACTACGAGGCCATGGCCGCCCGCTCGCGCACTGGCGCCGTTGTCGAACCGGAGGAGGTGGCGAGCGTGTGCGTGATGCTGTGTGATCCGGCGCAGCGCTCGATGACCGGGCAGACGGTCCACGTCAACGCGGGCGCCTTCTTCGGTTAGCTTGTAGCTCCGCAGAGGTCGTCGGCTACATGGTTCCCCCCACGTCAATCCTCCCCCCGCAGGGGAGGAGGCCAGACGGTAGAGATCAGATTCCCTGACTGTAAGCGACACGTCGGCGAACTACGGCTAGCCGGGCTGACCCGAATCGAGGGCGGGAGCTCAGCAGCCGCCAACTGGGGTTTCGTGGTATCGTCCAAGCGTGACGCGCGCTTGACACACCGACCGCCGACAGGAGACCACCGTGAACGACGAAGGACACGCGCCGCAGACCCTCACGGGGAGGCAGTACCGCACGGTCGAGGCAGCCGCCTCGCGTATCCTGCCGACGACCGACACGCCCGGCGCAACGGAAGCGGGCGTGGTGGTGTACATCGACCGAGCGCTCACCGAGGCGTACCCGGAGCTCGCGCCGCTGTACCGCGAGGGGTGCCGCGCGCTCGACCGCCACGCACGGCAGCGCTCGGCGCGCACATTCGCCGACCTGGCGCCGCAGGCGCAGGACGCGGTGCTCAGCAGTTTCGAGGCGGGGGAGGCGCCGGACTTCCGGCGCGCGTCGCTGTTCTTCGAGACGCTGCGCAAGCATACGATGGAGGGTTTCCTGGGCGAGCCCGCGTACGGCGGCAACCGGGGCTTGGTGGGCTGGCGGCTCGTCGGCTTCCCCGGCCACCAGTACGGGTATGACGACGCCTACATCGACCGGGAGGTGGACATCGAGCCAGTGGCGCTCGACAAACCCTACCGCACCGAGGCGGAATGGCGCGCCCGGGTCCAAGAGAGCCGCCGGAGCTGACGCGGTCTGAGCAGCGTTACTCGGCGAGCCGCAGCAGCTCCCACATCGAGTCGCGAGCGGCGCGGGCCTCGTGAACCGCGACGCCGAAGTGGCCAAGGACGCGGCTGGCCATGCCCTCGGGGACCCGTAGCGCGCCCAGGAGCATGTGCTCGGTGCCGATAGGGTAGGTGGGCGAGAAGAGCTCCGCCTCCTCCAACGCGTACGCCATCGTCCGCTGAGCGCTCGGCGTATGCGGGACGCCTCCCCAATCGACCGGCTCCTGCTCGGGCGCGTCGCGGCGCCGTCCGTGCAGAAGAACGAAGCGCGTGAAGAGCGTTGCGAGCTCGAGGTCGAGCCCCATCTTGGCCAGGATCAGCCCGCCCGCGCAGTCCCGCTCCTTCAGCACGCCCAGCAGCACGTGTCCGGTCATGATCGCCGGGCGGGGCGGGGTTGCGCTGTTGCGCTCTTCCACCGCGTACTGCCAGGCGAGGAGAGCGCACCGCCCCATGCGTTCGAGCTCTGTTCCCATACGGTTTGCTCCCGCCAGGCTAGGGATAGTCTGAACAAGCCACGAACCTTGCATCATGCGCCCCAACCCCTCCGGTAGGCCCCCTTCGACAGGCTCAGGACAGGCTTCGACAAGCTCAGGGCGAACGGATGGGACGAAGCTATTCAGAGGTTCCCTAGATAGCGGCGGCCACGCCGGACTCCCGCGGGGCGTAGGATGACTCAGGCATCTCGAAGGGCACTCCCTCCCTGGCGAGCTCTTCCCTGAAGGTCCTTAGGACGTATGGGTCCTCCACGTCATAGCCGATGGTCAGTCCGCCGTCGCGGATGTCCGCGTTGGCGCTGATGACCTCGCCTCCGAGGGCGTCGCCTTCGCCGGTGGGGGTCCTGCGGCGGGCCTCGGCGGGAGCGCCGCCGAGCAGCGCCAGGAACCGCAGCGGCTCAGTGCCCACGCCGTAATGCGCGTGGAACCAGCCCCCGCCTACGGGCGACGAGCAGACGAGCCCGCCGGGGATGTACTCCTGACGTATGACTTGGTCGCCCTTGCCGTCGGCCCAGGGGTGGAGGCCCAACTCGTGCGCCCATGTGAACGTGTAGCCCCTCCCTCCGATGCAGACGAGCACCGGCGCGGTCGAGCCGCCGCCCTCGCCGCGGTGCGCCTTTGCGTAGCGCCCCTGTCCGTGCTGGCCGATGAACACGTGCAGCGTCTCGTTCCCGGCCATGTGCGGCTCGATGCGCCGGTAGCCGGGGCTGCGCTGATTGTCGAGCGGCAACTCGCAGTGCGCAATGTCGGGAATGACGGTGCTGCGCAACACGGCCCTGCCGGTTATCGGGTGGGGTTCGAGGTCCTGGCGAGGCGTGAAGTAGGACTGGTCCTCGTCATAGCGGTCGGTGAAATCGTACGGGTTGTCGAACACAAAGCTCGGGTTGTGGAAGAGGTTGAGCACCGACGGAGCGCTCGTGACTCCGATGACCAGCGCAGGGCTCGACGTGGCGTTGACGAGCCGGTGCCACGTGTTGACGGGTATCGAGAAGAGGCTGCCGGCCTGCCACTCGAAGCTCTGCTTCCGGCCGCCGGCGTCGCGCCAGACCTCGGTGCTGCCGCGGCCCTCGACGACGTAGAAGAGCTCCTCGTAGAGGTGCCGCTCGGCGTTCAGCTCGCCTGCCGCAGGCACTTCGACGACGTACATGCCGCGACCGGTTGTCCCGCGCATGTAGATGAACGCCCCCTCGCCCCCCATGCGCTTCCACGGAGCGCGCACGAGGTCTCGCGAGTCCCGCACGCCGATGACCTCGGAGTGGATCGGTATCTCCTGCTCTGCCATGAACTGCTCGTAGGGCGTGGGCACTTGCTGGTAGCGCAGGCGTCCCGCGACCTCCTCCTCGTTGTGCGGAGCGTGGAACTGCTCGGGCTGTGCGCTCTCGGTCACGGTAGGCCTCCTTCAGGAACGGTCTCGACGGCAAAGAACTCCCAATCAACCGGGTATTGTGAAGCCCCGCAAGCGGCGATGCAAACCCCATGGCGGTCCCGCCCTCGCCGCAAGGGCTGGGCTCCGGCGCCCGCTGTCTCTTCGAGCTCCGGATGCTGGCCCCCGATGCAAGGTACAATCCGGCTGCGCGCGAGCGGCGCGCGATACAGCATCCGAGGAGGCTCGCTTGGAGTTCGACGACGTCATCCCCTTTCTCCAACTCACCAACACGGCGGTCGTGACGACCGTCGGGTCGTCGGGCAGGGCGCAGGCCACGGTGGTGAGCGCAGCGCCCTACGATGGGAAGATCGCGTTCGTGTCCCGAGGCCACACGATGAAGGTGCGGAACGTCCGCTGGAGCGGGCGGTGCGCGGTGACGATGATCAAGCTGGACACACGGCGCTACATCACCGTCGAAGGACCGGCCGCCGCCCGCGGATGGGCCGACACCAATCCCGACGAGCTGCTAACGCTGCTGCGGGGGGCCTACGCCGCGGCAGGCCGGGACCCGGAGAGATGGGACGACTTCGACCGCTCGATGCGGGACGAGGACCGAACGGTCGTACTCGTGACGCCAGAGCGGGTCTACGGGAGCATCTGAGGCGGCCTCGTGCAGACTGTCCACGGCCCGCAGTCCGGCCGCCCTCGGGGGGACACGCTCTACGAGCGCGTTGGGGGCGAGCCGTTCTTCAACGAACTGGTCGAGCGGTTCTACGAGCAGGCGGCTGTCGATCCGGCGCTGCGGCCTCTGTACCCCGAGAATCTAGGCCCGAGCAAGGCCCACCTTGCCGGGTTCCTCGCGCAGTACTGGGGCGGTCCTCCGAACTACTCGATGGAGCGAGGGCACCCGCGGTTGCGGATGCGGCACGCTCCGTTTGCCATCGGACGGCGCGAGCGCGACGCCTGGGTGCGTCATATGACGGCGGCGGTCGCGGCGTCCTCCGTCTCGGCCGAGGACACCGCGCTGTTGCTGGCCTATTTCGAGGACACCGCGACGTTTCTGATGAACCGTCCCGGCTGAGGGGCGCTACACCCGGGCGAAGGCCACGCTCATGATACCGGGCAGGCCGTCGAGGACCTTCTCGAAGTAGTCGCCGGCGTCGGTGCTCATCCAGAGCGTGCCGTCCATCATGCCCGCGAAGCAGAGGTCCGGGTCGTCGCCGGCCATCGCGAGGCCGCGGGGGACCGTGACGCAGGGGTGGGGCAGGCCCTCGGTGAGGGTGCGCCAAGTACGGCCGCTGTCCTCGCTGCGGACGAAGGCGCAGTCGCCTCCTTCGGGACGGTTCCAACCGCCGGGTCCACTCGCGGCGAGCGCGGTCAGGAGTACGCCGGGCCGCGATGGGTGACTCACGAACGGAGCAGACGACCAACGCCGTCCCTCCAAGCCTTCGCTGGCGTCTACCCAGTGCTCGCCCCGGTCCTCGCTGCGGAACATGCCCTTGCCGGTGCTGGCGATCAGCACTTGGGGTTCGTTCGGCACAACGGCCACCCAGTGGGCGTCGTGGTCCACGCCGTCGTCGATCTGCTCCCAACTCTCGCCCCCATCGAGGCTCCGGACGGCCCACCCTTCCTCGATGGCGCCGTACACGGCAGTCGGGTCGCCGACGGCAATGGCGAGGCCCTTCATGCGGCTGACGTGCGGCGGCGTGGGGCCAGTCCATCCCTTCGAGGTGCGGAGACGGCCCAGCCCATTGCACGCCGCCCATGTGTCCCCTCGGTCGCGGCTCACGTAGACGCCGGCGGGACTCGTCCCGAGGTAGAGCGTCCCATCGCGGGGGTCCTGGACGAGCGACCATACCGGCTTGTGTACGATGCCAGCGTTGATCTCCTCCCAGGTCTGGCCAGCATCGCGGCTGCGGAACATGCCCGTCTCCGTCGTCCCGGCGAACAGCGTGGAGGCGTCGTCGCAATCGACGAGGACCGGCGCGCGAAACTCGCGGCCCGGAAAACCGAAGGGGCGGGCGGCATAGCCGCCGTCGGCCTGTTCCGCGAGATACAGCCCGTCAGTCGTGCCAACGTACAGGACGTGACCGTTCGAAGCTCCCATGGTTCTCTCCTCTTGTCAGCCCCGGGCTATCAGCCCTCGTTCACGGCCCTTCGGCACTGCCTCTCTGCCTGCTTCTCTCCGGGAGGTTTCCCCCTCCTCAATTCTCCCCCCGTGGGGGAGGAGGAGCAAGAGAGGGACGGCTGCGTGACTATGCCACATCCACAGACTTATTCAGACTATCCCTAGGGAATCTCTGAACAAGTCTATAGGTTGAGGCAGTATCCTGGCAGTCACCCAGTAGCGCCAGGGAGTGAAGCGATGATGGACCAACCGACCTTTGCAGACGTGGACTACGAGAGCAAGAAGCGCAAGACCCGCAGGGAGCGATTTCTCGAACGCATGGGCGGGCTGATCCCCTGGGAACGGCTGGAAGGGCGCATCCGTCCCTTCTACCCCACGGCGGGCCGGGGACGCCATCCGTATGCCCTGTCGGCGATGCTGCGGATTCACTGCGTGCAGCTGTTCTACAACCTCAGCGACCCCGGCATGGAGGACCTGCTGTACGACGTGGAGTCGGTGCGGCGGTTCGTGGGCTTGAAGCTGTCGGAGCCGCTGCCGGACGAGACCACCATCCTGAACTTCCGTCATCTGTTGGAGGAGCACGAACTGGGGGAGGGACTGTTCGCGGAGATCAAAGGGCATCTGGCGTCCCAGGGACTCCTGCTCCAGGAAGGGACGATCATGGACGCGAGCATCATCGAGGCGCCGTCGTCGACGAAGAATCGAGCGGGTGCGCGAGACCCGGAGATGCACCAAGTGAAGAAGGGGAACAGGTGGCATTTCGGGATGAAGGTGCACATCGGGGTGGACGCGGAGACGGGGGTGGTGCACAGCGTCGCGACGACGCCGGCCAATGTGAACGACGTGACGGAAGCGCACCGGTTGCTGCACGGCGGCGAGTCGCAGGTGTGGGGCGATGCCGGGTATCAGGGAGTCCAGAAGCGGGCGGAGCATCGGGGGCTGGAGGTGGAGTGGCAGGTGGCGATGCGGCCGGGCCAACGTCGGCAGTTGGAGCCGGGAAGCCCTGAGGCGTTGGCGGAGAAGGGCAAGGCGTCGGTCCGGGCGAAGGTGGAGCATCCGTTCCTGTACGTCAAACGGCACTTTGGCTACGCCAAGGTCCGCTACCGGGGGCTGGCCAAGAACACGCAACGGCTGATGGTGCTGCTGGGGCTGGCGAACCTGATGAGAGCCCAGCGGTGCTTGGCGGCATGACGGAGGCGCAGTGGGTTCAGATCGGGGTTGGGAGCAGGGAATCCGCCCCAGCAGGGTCGGTAGAAGACCCCCAACAGCCCCGTTCACGGCACCAGCAGAGGGCTGCGAATCGCTGAAGAGCCCCCCACCAACACCACTCGGCCGACTGTGAGTTGTTCAGAGGTTCCCTAGGGAATCTCTGAACAAGTCTATAGGTTGAGGCAGTATCCTGGCAGTCACCCAGTGGCGCCAGGGAGTGAAGCGATGATGGACCAACCGACCTTTGCAGACGTGGACTACGAGAGCAAGAAGCGCAAGACCCGCAGGGAGCGATTTCTCGAACGCATGGGCGGGCTGATCCCCTGGGAACGGCTGGAAGGGCGCATCCGTCCCTTCTACCCCACGGCGGGCCGGGGACGCCATCCGTATGCCCTGTCGGCGATGCTGCGGATTCACTGCGTGCAGCTGTTCTACAACCTCAGCGACCCCGGCATGGAGGACCTGCTGTACGACGTGGAGTCGGTGCGGCGGTTCGTGGGCTTGAAGCTGTCGGAGCCGCTGCCGGACGAGACCACCATCCTGAACTTCCGTCATCTGTTGGAGGAGCACGAACTGGGGGAGGGACTGTTCGCGGAGATCAAAGGGCATCTGGCGTCCCAGGGACTCCTGCTCCAGGAAGGGACAATCATGGACGCGAGCATCATCGAGGCGCCGTCGTCGACGAAGAATCGAGCGGGTGCGCGAGACCCGGAGATGCACCAAGTGAAGAAGGGGAACAGGTGGCATTTCGGGATGAAGGTGCACATCGGGGTGGACGCGGAGACGGGGGTGGTGCACAGCGTCGCGACGACGCCGGCCAATGTGAACGACGTGACGGAAGCGCACCGGTTGCTGCACGGCGGCGAGTCGCAGGTGTGGGGCGATGCCGGGTATCAGGGAGTCCAGAAGCGGGCGGAGCATCGGGGGCTGGAGGTGGAGTGGCAGGTGGCGATGCGGCCGGGCCAACGTCGGCAGTTGGAGCCGGGAAGCCCTGAGGCGTTGGCGGAGAAGGGCAAGGCGTCGGTCCGGGCGAAGGTGGAGCATCCGTTCCTGTACGTCAAACGGCACTTTGGCTACGCCAAGGTCCGCTACCGGGGGCTGGCCAAGAACACGCAACGGCTGATGGTGCTGCTGGGGCTGGCGAACCTGATGAGAGCCCAGCGGTGCTTGGCGGCATGACGGAGGCGCAGTGGGTTCAGATCGGGGTTGGGAGCAGGGAATCCGCCCCAGCAGGGTCGGTAGAAGACCCCCAACAGCCCCGTTCACGGCACCAGCAGAGGGCTGCGAATCGCTGAAGAGCCCCCCACCAACACCACTCGGCCGACTGTGAGTTGTTCAGAGGTTCCCTAGACGTCGTCGCAGTAGGCGAAGGCGTTGCCCACCGGCGAGGCGTAGACGTCAATGTAGTCGACGATGGTGGTGGGGCTCCCGTCGGTGACGCCTGCCGCCGCGATCCAGGCGCAGGTCTCGCGCGTGCCCATGGCCGGTCCGCCCAGCGACGGCATGCCGGTGATGTTCCGGGCGCGGGTCCGCGTGTCCTGGCTGATGTCGTCGGGCGGGATGACGTAGCTGTCGAACTGCTCGGCCATCCCCTTAGCGTCTCCGGCCTTGAGGTGGTCGAGCATCCTGAGGTCGAACTCGGTGTTCAGCCATGCGCCGCGCGCTCCCGGCGTGTGCCACAGTCCTCCCGACGCCACGACGCCGATACGCAGGTCGCCGGGGAGCGTGTCGATCACGTCGCGAACGGCCCGCCCGAACTGGTAGGAGCGCATCCCGGTGACCTGCGGGGCGAAGTAGAGGTTCATCATGATGGGCACGATGGGGAGGCTGTAGTCGGTCATCTCCTCCGCGGCGCGGATGACCCCGCTGGCCAGGCCGCGGTCGGGCTTGGGCATGTCCATGCAGAAGGCGGGGTCGAACCCGCGGGACATGACCCCAGTCAGGACGGCGACCGCTAGCTCCGGGTGCCCCTTGAAGGTGAAGCCGGGCTCGACGTGCCGCCCGATCTGCGTCTCATGGCGGACCCGCGGGGACTTGCGGAACTCCTCGCCGACGTAGATCGCGAACGCCGGGTAGTTGTTGAAGTCGAAGCACTCGAGCTGATCGTCGCTGAACACGATGAGGACGTCCGGGCTGAGCTCGGCGATCCGCTCGCGCAGGACGCGAAAGCCCTCGTGGGTGCGCTCCGCCTTGCGGATGTTGGTCTCGTCGTCTTCGATAGGCACGTCCTCCCGGATGGGCCTGCCGAGCCTGCGCTGGCGCCACATCTCGCCAGGGAGGGAGGTGGTGCCGCCGTGCGAATGAAAGAACGTGCCTACGAGGGTTGCCATGGCCCGCTGTCTCCTTTACCCGCTGGCTGTGTGCTATACTAACATAAAAACATAGCCGGACCTCACGCGATATCGTCGCAGTAGGCGAAGGCGTTGCCGGCTGGGGACGCCCAGACGTCCACATAGTCGACGATAGTCGTGGGGGAGCCCTCGCTGGCCGCGGCGGCGGCAATCCACGTGCATGTCTCCCGCGTGCCCAGGGCGGGACCGCCCGGCGACGGCATGCCGGTCACGTTGCGGGAGCGCTCGCTCGTGTCCTGGCTCGGGTCGTCCGCGGGGATGACGTAGTCGTCGAAGTGCCGCGCCATGCCCTGGGCGTCGCCGGCCTTGAGCAGGTCGAGGGTGGTCAGATCGAACTCGGTGTTCAGCCACGCGCCCTGCGCTCCCGGCGTGTGCCATAGCCCGCCGGACGCGACGACGCCGACGCGCAGGTCGCCGGGGAACTCGTCTATGGCCTCGCGCACGGCGCGTCCGAGCTGGTAGCAGCGCCAGCCGGTGGGTTGCGGGGCGAAGTAGAGGTTCATCATGATGGGCACGATGGGGAGGGTGAAGTCGGTCATCTCTTCGGCCGTGCGGACGATCCCGCTGGCGAGCCCACGGTCGGGCTTGGGCATGTCTATGGAGAACGCCGGGTCGAAGCCCCGTTTCATGATGCCGGTGAGCGTCGCGACCGCGAGATCGGGGCAGCCGTTGAACAGATAGCCCGGCTCCGCGTGACGCCCGGCGGGATTGGCGTCGATATCGCGGCTCCGGCCCTGTCCCTTCCTGAACTGCTCGCCAACGAAGACCGAGAAGGCAGGGTAGTTGTTGAAGTCGAAGCACTGGAGCTGGTCGTCGCTGAACACAACCAGCACGTCGGTCTCGAGCTCGGCGATCTTCTCCCGGAGCACGCGGAAGCTGTCGTGGATGCGAGCGCACTTCGCGAAGTTCGTCTCGTCGTCCTCCACGGGGACGTCCTCGCGCACGGGCCGCCGCAGCCTCAACGTCCGCCAATGCTCAGGGGCGAGCGTGGTCGACCCGCCGTGTGAGTGAAAGAACGTGCCTACGAGGGTTGCCATCTGCGCGTTGCTCCTCCCGCGGCTACTGCCACGTTGCGAACGCCATAGCGCAGCCGACGCCGGACAGGGTGCGGTAGCACGGCTGGTAGTCGATGACGTCGCCGGGCTTGTCGCCGGTAGCGGCGGCGATGATCCAGTTCCGTATCTCCGATGTCCCGCTCACGAGCACCTCGGGGTCCATCGACGCCATGTAGTCGATGTCGTGCTCCTCGACGGCCTTGAGGAACGTCCGGTCGACGCCCTCGTCGATGACCATATGGGAGAGCCCTCCCGAGGCCATGATGAGGACGTTCTGGGAGCCGGCGAACTCGTCGATGGCGCCCGCAAGCGCCTGCCCGAACTGGACGCACCGCTTCGGCGAGCAGGTCGGCGGGTAGTAGGTGTTCACCATGATGGGGACGATGGAGTAGCGCGCGTCCGCGTTGGTCGTGTGCAGGGGCCTGCCAAAGGCGTGCCCGAGTCCCTGCTCCATCCTGGTCTGCGTCGACCATGCCGGGTCGAACCCAGAGTCGAGCAGGCTGTCGATGATCGAACGTCCGAGGCCGGCGTCGACGCGGTAGCGCGTGACCTCGTCCTGGTAGTCGTCGCCCATGTGGTAGTGCGTGATGCGGGTGCTGGCGTCGACCTCGTCGCCGACGTAGATGACGAACGGCGGCGTGTTGTCAACGAGGATGTTCTCCCGCTGATCGTCTCCGAGCAGGACGATTACGTCGGGGGCGAGCTCGTCGACCTTGCGGCGCACGATTTCCATGTCCTCCATGCACGCGTTGTAGCGGCGCTCCATCACCTCCGGGAGGACCTCCGCGCGCATACCGGGCTTCTCGTTGTCGGCGTCCTCCCGCCTGAGGATTCTCGGCCAGAGTTCGGGCGGGAGATACAGCTGCGGGCCATGAGAGAGGGCGACGCGGCCGATGATCTGGGCCATGGGAGACTCCTTCGCGTTCCGGTTGGAGTGGAGTGTACTCCCCCGCGAGGTTGACGGCGACGCACGATTGGCCTGGAATCAGCTATCCTGCGCTTGCACGCCTGCACGGGCGGGCGACGGCCGAGCAGAGCAGAGAGGCGCGAGCCGCGTACGGCCAGCCGAAACACAGGAGGAAACCACTCATGGCGGAGAATGCGGACGTCCAAGACCAGATCGCCCGAGGCGGCGGCGCGGACAGCAGGTACCTGTACGACCTGTGGATGGAGGCGCAGGGCGTGCCGGTCCACCGCGGCTATTTCATCGAGGACCTGCGCACGGTGGAGTTGGGGCCGTGGGAGGAGCGCGAGTGCAACGCAGCGTTCATCCAGCTCGTGGGCATGGAGGGCATAGCGGAAGCCCGGGTCACGGAGATACCGGGCGGCGGCACGGTCCCGCCGATGAGGTTCGCGCTGGACGAGGTCGTCTATGCGCTCAGCGGACAGGGCATCGCCACGGTGTGGGCGGACGGCGTGCCGAAGCACAGCTTCGAGTTCGCCGCGCGCAGCCTGTTCCTCATCCCGCGGGGAGCGTCGCGTCAGTTCGCCAACGCGCGGGGCGATCAGCCTC
Organism: Dehalococcoidia bacterium; assembly: GCA_965220205.1. GTDB lineage: Bacteria > Chloroflexota > Dehalococcoidia > Lucifugimonadales > Australimonadaceae. The sequence goes on from OZ244812.1 coordinate 819,056, forward strand.
TGCGTCTGCTGCACAACAACTACCTGCCGGTTGCGATGTCGCTCGAACCGGACCCTGATTTCTACTTCAACAACACCTTCCCACACCCTGAGCTGCTGCAGCCGCGAGAGGAGGAGCTGTACGCCGTCGCGACGCGCGCGCCCAACATGGGCCGAGGCGCCACCTGGTACGGCAACTTCTTCACGGACATGGGCGCTTGGTCGGACATCGTGCCTCACCGCCAGCGCGGCGGAGGCGGGTATGTGGTGGACGTCTCGTTTCCCCACTCGCAGATGGGCGGCCACATGTCCGTGTTCCCGCCGGGCGTGTACAAGAAGGGCCATCGCCACGGACCGGGCCGCGTCATCGTGATCCCGGCGGGCGAGGGCTACTCGATCCTGTGGCCGGAGGGGCAGGAGAAGATTGTTGCCCCGTGGCACGAGGGCAGCATGTTCACGCCGCCCGGGGGTTGGTTCCACCAGCACTTCAACGTGAGCGTCGCGCCGGCGCGCTACCTCGCACTCGCGCCCTTGCCGCAGTTCGCCGGCCACGGCGAGGAGGTTACCGACCGGGACCGGAACCAGATTGAGTACCCCTCCGAGGAGCCGTGGATCCGCGAGCGGTTCGAGGAGGAGCTCGCCAAGCGAGGTCTGGAGAGCCTCATGCCCGACGAGGCCTACCGGGACCCCAAGTACAAGTGGGGGTACGCGACGGAGGAGCGGGGCGCCATCCTTGGCGCGCGTTCTTCCGACTAGGGCGAGACTGCCTAGGGCGAGAGTATGAGATGAGAAGAGAGGACAACTCATGAACTCACCGGTCCTGGACGCGCCCCTCGCGATCGGCATCTTCGACCAGGTGGAGTGGGAGGACCGGCCGGCGTCCGAAGTCTATGCTGACCACCTCGAGCTCATCGAGTACGCGGACGCCGCCGGCTTTCACTGCTACCACCTCGGCGAGCATCACGCGAGCCCGCTCTCGCTGACGCCGTCGCCCAACCTGCTCCTGGCCGCGGCGTCGCAGCGCACGCGGCGCATGCGGCTCGGCACGCTCGTCTACACGCTGCCGTACTACGACCCCATGCGGCTCGTAGACGAGATCAACATGATCGATCATCTGTCGAACGGACGGCTCGAACTCGGGGTCGGCCGGGGCATCTCGGCGCTGGAGGCGAGCTTCTTCGGCGTCACGACGATCGAGGACTCGCGGTCCATCTACCGGGAGAACTTCGACGCGATGATTGCGGCCTTCACCGCGCAGGACAGCTTCACCTTCGAGGGACAGCACCACTCGTACACCGACCTCCCGCTGTGGCTCCACCCGGTGCAGCGCCCGTACCCGCCGCTGTGGTTCCCGAGCAGCAACTCGGAGAGCATCCCGTTCACGGCGGGCCAAGGGCTGAACACGGTGCTGAACAACTACTTCACGCGCGAGGTCACCCGCTCGTTGGTGCAGCAATACGCCGAGACCTTCGAGGAGAGCAGATCGAACCCGGACCGGCTGAACGCCCACGTGGACATCCCCAAGGTGGGGTGGTCCGTGAAGGTCGTCGTCGCGCCGACGGAGGAGCAGGCCGATGCGACGGCGCGCCAAGGGTTCGCCACGTGGCGGGAGCACATCTCCTACCTGGAGCGCCGCGCCAAGCTCCCCCCGCGGGCGGACCGCGGAGGGTACGACTTCCACCGCGAGAACGGCTCGCTGCTGGTCGGCTCGCCCGAACAGGTCGCGGAGGAGATGAACGAGACCGTCGAGGGTACGGGAGTGAACTACCTGCTGTGCTCGTTCGCGTTCGGCGCGCTGCCGCACGCGGACGCCATGCGGTCGATGGAGCTGTTCGCCGAGCGCGTCATGCCGCAGTTCGTCCAGCCCGCGCCGGAGAAGACGCCCGCAGGCTAGCGGGGGCCGGCGGGACTCAGCCGGGCGTGCTGGGCGCCGACGGCGTAGGCCTCGCAGAGCAGCGACGCCAGCGCGTCGATCTGCTCGGGCCCGGTGATGCGGGTGACGTGCCAGTGGACGTCGGGCGAGATGGTCTCGATCCTGTGGAACAGCGGGCGCTCGACGCGGCGCCTGAGCCAGACGCCCACCTCGAGCCACCGGGTCTTGGGAGCAGCGCCGGCGAACCGCACGCGCACCATGAACGACACACGGTCGTGGTAGGGCACGAACTTGACGGGCCCGCAGGCCTCGACGGCCTCGCGCAGCGATGCGAAGAGGTCGCGGATGCGCGGCGGCTTCCCCGCAAACGGCGTATCGAGGGTGTGGGTCGCGCAGGAGTGGTACTGGTTGCGGTTGACGAACTGGTTGCCGCAATTCGGGCATGTCCACAGGGGGCGGCCGGCGTTCAGGCGGGGGAGATCGCGGGGCCGTCCGAGGACATGGTCCACCGCTTGAGCGACCCTCTTCGCCCGCGACTGGGGCGTGCGCGCGTCGTCGATGAAACGCAGGAGCTGGCGGCGGTTGGAAGGCGAGAGGGCGTCGAACACGGGCCGGGCGCGCTGGGCGGCCAGCGCGGCGGCGAGGTCCTCGGAGGGCGTCACATCCTCCTCGCGGGTGGGACGGAGGTCGAAGCGGACCGTGTCGCCGACGCCGACGCGCGCGGCGCTCCGCATGCCGCCGTTGACGTACAACCGCTGGCCTTTGCGGCCCACCGGGACGAGAGTGGCATTGACCGGGACGCCGTTGAGGTCGCCCAAGACCCTGTTGCGTCCGGCGGCGGCGTAGGCGGAGAAGGCGCGGGTGACGCTTGCGGGGATGTCCACGTAGGCGTTCGGTCCCTGCTTGTGGACGGTGGCCTCGAATGAGGCTGTAGGCGCTTCGTCGTCGCTAGCGGTCACGGGCCGAGTATACGGCTCACGGCGCGCTCAGCGTTGCGGCGAACTAGGGAATCTCTGAACGACTCGCTGATGCTCTCGGCAGGCCCCCTCTGTGCGACCGGGCACATAGGTAACACGAGACCGGTCACATGGGTAACACCGTGACGGGGGTGTGCAGGATACTCCTTCGGTGGGCGTCCAATAGTCCGATCGCCAAGGGGCCGAACCGGACCGTCCAGTAGCGGTCGTCTCGTTGGATGAGCCCCACCGGCTCGCCGATGAGGGCCTCGCTCAGGTAGAGGAGACCCCCGCCCCACTTGATCTCGCCATTGGTCCGGACGCGGCGGACGATGACGCCGGCGTCGTAGACCGGGCTCGCGACCGTGCGGGGGTAGGGTCGTGGCGAAGGGCGGTAGTGGTCCGCTGGGGGCGTCTGGCCCAAGGCCTCGTGCGGCCGCTGGTGGTTGTACCGGGAGCGGTAGGCGTCGAAGACCCGCTGCTGCCGGCCGGGGTGGGCCCGACGGGGTGGAGGGCCTCCTCGTTCAGGGTGCGGTGGAACCGCTCGAGGCGGCCGTTCTGTTCGGGGTGTCCCGGCTGGATGCGCTCCGGGATCACGCCGAGCTTGACGAACCAGACGGCGAGCTGGGTCAGGCCGCCGAGGGCGGTGCTGGCGAAAGGCGGCCCGTTGTCGGAGCGGATGACGAGGGGGAGTCCGTACTCGCGGAAGGTGCGCTCGAAGACGGGACGGACCTGGTGGAAGGCGGGGCGGAGCAGCGCCTGGCAGGCGAGCAGGTAGCGGGAGCGGGCGTCCTGGATGGTGAGGGGGTCGATGCGGACGCCGTCGCCGGTGCGAACCCAGCCCTTGAAGTCGGTGCACCAGCAATCGTTGGGGTGGACGGCTTGCTGGAAGGGGTCGTGCCACGGGGCCGTGCGGCGACGGCGCCTCCGGCGGCGGACGAGGCCGGCCCGATCGAGGATGGCGCCGCGGTGCTGGGAGCGGGCCAGCGGAGGTGGGGATAGGCGGCGCGGAGGAGAGGGACCAGCTTCTTGGGGCCGAGGGCGGCGTCCTTGCGTTTGGCCACGCCCAAGAGGTTTACCACCTCCTGGGGGGTGGCGTTGTGGGGCGCGCGCGGGGCGCGGCTGCGGTCGAGGAGGCCATCGGCTCCCGCGGCGCGGAAGCGGTTGATGAACTTGTGGGGCGGTCTTGCGGCTGACGCCGAAGTGGTGGGCGAGAGCGGCGACCGGCTCCTCCCCCTCCTGCCAAGCGGCGATGAAGGCTTCGCGCTCGTGGTGGGCGGTGGTGTCCTGCCAAGGCAACATGGTCCCTCCTGGGTAGTCTGTGCGTAGGATGGCCCAGCTGTTACCCATGTGCCCGGTCTTGTGTTACCTCTCTTCCCGGTCTGTACCCTCCTCAATCCTCCCCCCGGCGGGGGAGGAGCCCAGACCGGATTGGGACAGCGCTATCCCTAGGTGTCGCGCTCGGTGGTGGGTCCGACCTCGCCGGTGCAGTAGGGGATGAACGCCTTCATGCGGCAGGGCGCGCCGTTCTTGGCGAGCTCGGCCTCGAAGATCGTGTGAATCTCGCGCTGCTCGTCCTCGTACTCGATCTGCGCGCCGCCCTCGTTGACGCTGACGTCGGAGCCGCCCCAGCGCTGCGGGGTGCCGTTGCCGGCGCGAAGCGCGAGGTAGCGGGCGGTGGTCGTTCCGGTGTTGAAGTGCTGGTGGAATATCCCCTCCGAGGGAATGATCACCATCGAGTGTTTCTTCCAGTCGGCCCGCATGGGCTCGTCGCCCACCTGCTGCCAGAGCAGAGAGAAGCCGACGCCGCCCATAATCAAGAGGTGCGGCCCGGTGCTGTGGCGGTGGGCTTTCTTGTAGGTCCCGACGGGAAACTCGGAGATGTGGGACTTGGTGACGTTCTTGGCGAGCTCGAGGGAGGCGTTGACGCCGCCCGCGCCGCGCGAGAGGTAGTCCCAGAGCATCATGGTCTGCGCGTTCGGGATGAAGTTGGTCTCCCACTTGCGCCGCTCGTAGAGCGTCCCGCTGGCGGTGAAGTAGTCCTCAGCGCCCGAGAATCGCTCGCTGAAGGTGAACGAATTGTTGAATACGAACTCGCTGTTGCGCCAGAGGCGAATGATGGGCGGGAGGTTCGTGACGGAGATGTAGCGGGCGGGTTCGGCGCCCGAAGCATTGAAGTGCTGGTACCAGGCGTTGAGGGGTATCGCAACGAGGCTCCCCTCGTGCCACTCGAACGTGGCCTTCTGCCGTTCGTCGGTCCATACGGAGGTGGCGCCGCGGCCGGAGACGATGTACATCGTCTCTTCGTAGAGGTGGCGCTCAGGCTCGGAGCGCCCTCCGGGCGCGATCTCCACGACGTGGGCGTCGTTGGCGAGCGCAGGGTCGGGGATGTTGATGACGGCGCCCCATCCTCCCTTGCGCTCCCAGGGGCCGAGCTCGATGTCGTCGAGGTCCTCGAACATGAAGTCCTCGATGACCTTCACGCCCTCGGCCTTCTGCCACTCAAGATAGGCGTCGGGCTCGACGAACTTCTCCAGATTGTCCGGCGTCTCTAGCCGGCGTAGTTCCTGAGTCATGGGGTAGCCTCCACAGTGCGATTGCTATCGACGGTCGCGGCCGCCCGGTGTCCGGGCGGCTGGCGTAGTCTACCAACAACGCGCAGGGTCTGCTTGGAGGGCGCATTGGCTTGCCCACAGCGTCTCAAGACAGAACCCGCCGACGGGGGCCCCGGCGGGTTCTGACCAATCTTGGCGCCCAAAGCTCACTCGATGGGAACGAGCTCCGACGAGTAGTTGCACCACGGCTCCTCCTCGGCGGGGCCACAGAGGACGGCTGGGGCAACCGCCAGCAGCTCATCAGTGATGGCGTCATGGAGACGGAACGACACAGGCTCCCATTCGCCGTAGAATATGAAGTCTGAGGCAGCTCCTCGGAAGCCGCGCTCGAACGCTACGGCGATAGCTCCGTGGACGTTGGCAAAGAGCCCGCCAAGGTCCTCGTCGTAGCCTACGTCGAGGACCGAGGTGATGTCGTTCTCCAACCCCTCGGCTCCCCACACCACACGTATCTTGACTTCCTGATCGGCCTCGAGGCCTGCGGCGACGAACCATATCCCGTGGTCGCGTATGCGGCCCTGAGGGTACTTGATGAAGGTCGGGTGCACCTCAAAAACGACGCTTGGCCCACTCTGCGCGGCTTGGCCTTGCGGCGCTCCGCTCACCGGAAACACGGGTTGCAGCGCCAGTCCCGCTACGGCAAACCCTAGCATCACGGCGGCGATGACTATCAGTCTCCTTGGACGCAACCACGAGGCGGCCATTTCCTTACTCATGTAGTGCACCTCCCTGTATTTCGTTCACCCGACGGGGAATGGATGAGGCGCGGCGCTGTTCGGGGTTGCGCGTCGCGCGTGCGGCCCGTCCGTCCAGTCTCGCTTCGGTCTGCTGTCTGTTTCTCACGGGTCACGCACTTGCCGAGGCAGGGGCGCTGGCCGGCTGCGGCAGCCCGGCGCGGGCGCGCATGTCCTGCCGGAGTCCTACGCGCCGCGCGAACTCTCTCATCACCAAGGCCACTCCCATCGTCATACCCATGATGACCAGGCCGACGATCCCCGCGGCCTCCACTTGGCCAACGTCGGCTCCGCCCCACTCCAACGCGAGGAGTGAGAGGGTGACCGTTTCCCTCGAGGCCAACAGGATGATGCTGGACGTGGTCGAAGCGGCTGAAATGAAGTTCAGCATCCCGATCAACACCATCGTCGGCATCAGCACAGGTATGACTACGCGGACGTAGGTCCTCACCCAGCCCGCTCCCGAAACGCGGGCCGCCTCTTCCAGGTCGCCGCCGAGCTGCACCAGTACGCCCTTGAAGATGTTGGTGCCGGTGGTGTTGCCGGAGATGATGACCACCAACACCAGCGCCCAGATGGAGCCGTACAGCCAGCTAAGAACAGGCACGCTCAGGAACAGCATCAACAGGCCCAGCGCTGACAGGATGCCGGGGAACGCGGCCGAGACCCAGATGATGGAGTCCAGCGTCGATCTCAGCCGCCACCTGCTGCGCACGATGAGGTAGGCGACTAGGGAGAAGAGTATCGGACTGGCGATTCCGGCCGTGATGGCTAGGATCACCGTCGTCCGCAGACCGGTCAGGAACAGCTCGTCGGCGAAGACTCTATTCCAGTGGTCGAGGGTCCACGTGGGCGTTGCGTTGAAGAAACCCACGTGGTTCATAAAGCTGCCGATGATCAACACCAGGATCGGCAATGCGGTGAGCACAATCAGGAGCATGGCGATGGCCCCGAACAGGACCCACTTCCAGCCGCCCAGGTCAATCAGGCCCGGTTTGAAGCTCCCTGTTATCGTGGTGTAGTGGCGGCGGCGGGTGACCCAGCGCTGCAAGGGGAAGATGAGGCCGATGATCAACAGCGTCATGCTGGCGGTCACGACTGCGGGCCCGTACATAAACTGGGAGGTCTGCAGGTAGATGAGCGTCGAGTAGACGTAGAACCCCCACCTCGCGCCCAGCAGCCACTCCGTTTCGAATCCCTGGAAGATGCGGATGAGCTGCAGAGCGAACACCAAGATGAGGGGCGACGCCATCACTGGCAGCGTCACCTTTATGAGCGTGCCGAACTTGGAAGCGCCGGAGACCCGGCCCGCCTCCTCAAGCGACTGGTCCATGTTGCGGAAGGCGGGAGTGAAGAGAATCACCTTGTAGGCGATGCCGTCCGCCATGAGTCTGGCGAAGACGATGCCTTCGAGGCTGAATATGTTGAAGGGGCCTTCCTCCACGAACGGCAGCGTGGAAAGGGCCACGTTGAAGAAACCGGTCGATGGGGAGAGCATCATCATCCAGCCGAGGGTGCTAGCGATGCCCGGGAACATGAACGCGACCCAGAACATGAACTCGATGCCGTGGGAGAAGGGGATTCGGGTCCGAGCGAGGATCATCGAGATGGCCACGGCGACAGGGAACGAGATGATGATCACGAGGAACCAGACGAGGAAGGAGTTCCACAGCGCCGGCAGTATGCGCGGGTCGCTCCAGGCCTCTGTCCAGTTGCTCAACCCCCACTCGCGAGGGGGAATGAACACGTCGCGCGAAACGTCAAAGCTGAACCAGAAGAGGATCAGCATCGGCAGGATGAGGTAGACGCTGAGCGAGATGATGACCAGCGCCATGATGAACGTGCCCATCTCCGCTCTCAGGAACCTGCTGAGAGGGAAGCGGGCCACGCTGCGGGTGCGCAATGCCATTGCGTCTCCAGACCTCGGTCTTAGGTGCTTCTCGATCTAGGCAACGTCGGCGCGTTTAGCACGCTCGGGCTGCGGTGGCCAGGGACAGAATCGTGCTGCTCCCTGGCCACCGTGCAACCCGTCGTCCTCTACGGCGTGTAGATCACGCCAAGCTCGTCGTACAGCGCTCTCATGTAGTCGAGCGTCTCCGACCGGGCCTCCTCGAATTCCTGGCTGCCCTGGTCGATGATAGTCACGGCTCCCTTCTCGACCAGCTCAGGCAGCTTCTGCACTCTCGCCCAGTGCCAGTCGGGGACCTTGCCTTGCCCGACGTCTGCCCGCAGCTTCGGGTTCGGGGCAAGGTCGCGCGTGAAGTTGATGTCCGTCTCCATGCCATCCTGGCTGTACCACCAGTTCAGGAAGAGCTGGGCGGCCTTGGGATTCGGCGCCTTGTCGATCACAGACCCGGTCCCCCGGACCTCCGCCGACAGTCCCTCGTCCATGACGATGGAGTCGGTAATGGACGCCAGCGGCAGGCCCGATTCCGCCAAGGGCCGAATCTCTCTGTCGCAGCCGAAACCGAAGGCTACGGCGCCGCGAGCCACCAACTCGGCGCAGCCGCGGTAGTCGGAGAAGTCCAAGAGGTGGTTGTCGACGGCCGCGTTTCGCGTGATGCCGTCCCAGAACGGTTGGCCAAGGGCCAAGTGGATGCGGACGCGAGTGGTCACGCCGCTGCCCTGCGTCGCGTACCCCGCCATGGCGACCTCGCCCGCCCACTTCGGGTCGGTGAGGTCCCAGTAGGAGGTGACCTCGGCCGCCTCCTCGGCGCTGAGCCGGTCGGTGTTGTACCAGACGTTCTCCAGATTGTCGATGAACAGGTCCGAGGCCATCGAGTAGAGGTTTTCGACGTCGGTCCACCATACCTTCTCGGACAGGTGCCAGGTCTCGGGAGTGCGGTTGAGTATGGTGGGCTCGATGACCAACGGCACAACGGGCGCTAGGGCGCCAGCTTCGGCCATTCGTTGGGTCGACGAGGTGCCGCCGAAGTTGAAGTCGGCGGTGTAACGGCCGCGGGCGCGCTCGGCCAGGATGCGCGTGGTGTTGGCGCTGCCGCTGCCGGTGCTGGCGATGACTCTCAATCCGAACTTGTCGCCGAACTGTTTGAGCGTGTCCCGGATGTGCCGTGAGTCGCTCCCGCCCAAGCTGAGGACAATCGTTCCTTCCGCCTGAGCGTCAGCGACGAGCTGGTTCCACTGGGCCTGGAAGGACTCGTCCGGGGTTGGCGTTGGCGGCGCCGCTGTCGGCGTAGGGGGCGGAGTGGCGCCAGGCGGCAGCGGCGTCGGGGTCGCCGTCGGGGCGGGGATGGGGGTCGGCGTAGACGTGGGCGCCGGCGTAGGCGTGGGGTCTTCCGATCCACACGCGGCAAGCACGCCCACGAGCCCTAATGCAACCAGAACCAGCCAGAGTCGCACGGAGCCGCCTCGCTTTCTCATGCTCAATCTCCCACTCGCCTAAGCTCAGAATCGAATGTCGTTGACTCCCCAGCGATAAGCTAGATTGCGATTTTGTCACAATCCGGGAGCCAGTTGGCGCGAAGTCTATGCAGCGTTGTGGAGGGGCGTCAAGGCGCGGCCGGCGAGTGTGGTAGAGCAGAAGGGATGTTTCGTAGGCGGAGGCGCGACTTGAGCGCAGACGGGACGCGCCAGCTTCGCGGGAAGCAGACACGACTCGGACACTTGCGCCGCGATCTACGCTACGAGAGGAATCACCCGCCGAGCGCGACGCTAGCAAGGCGCGGCAGGAAGCGGAGGGCGTTCTCTCCGAGTATCTTGATCTTGGCGCTCTCCGACAGGTCGTCTTGGCCGGTGACGTCCGAGACGCCGTCGGGCCAGGGCGTCTGCGTGTGCGGGTAGTCGGTCGAGAAGGCCCACACGTCCTCGCCGAGCGCCTCGACGCAGTGGGCGAGCTCGTGTTCGCCGACGTCGATGGCGCACAGGAGCTGACCTCCCGCGACGATCTCCGAGGGACGCCGCTGCATGTAGGGCGTTGCGCGGGCGCCGGGGTAGTAGCTCTCGTCGAGCTTCTCGATGAACCAGGGCATCCAGCCCGCGCCGTTCTCGAACAGTCCGACGCGGAGCCGCGGGAACAGGTCGAATACGCCTCCGCCGATCATCGCGCCCAGAGCGGTCATCCCGCCCCAGCCCTTCAGGACGGGCCGGCTGAACGCGGCGTAGTCCAATGCCTGCGCGCCCGGCGTGTAGGGCGGATGCATGGGGTCGCCGTGCACCCACAGCGGCATATCGAGGTCCTGCGAGAGCTGGTAGAGCGGATGGAGGTCCGGGTTGTCGAGCAGCCTGCCGTCGGGGAAGGCGCGCGGCATGAAGAGCCCCCCGAAGTTCGCGTCCTGCTCCGTCCAGAACCGCAACTGCTCCATCGTCTCGGGGATGTCGCGCATCGTGGCGTTCGCCAGCCATACGAGTCGTCCGCCGGAGCCCGCGCAGAAGTTGCTCATATAGCGGTTGTAGGCGCGGTAAAGGGCGCCCTCGAACCCGGGATCCCGCAGCGCGGCGAAGCCGTCGGACTGGCTCGCGAACATGACGCTGATGTCGATGTCCGCCTTGTCCATGTCGCGAAGGCGCAGGGCGGGGTCCCAGTTGACAGCGGGGTCGATGCCCCTGCCGCTGGCGACGACGCCGAGCGTGCGGTCGGCGACGCTCTCGCCCGGGACGAGCCCGCGCGGAGGAGCGTCGAACACGTCGCGCACGCCGAGCGGACGCAGCGGGGGGTTGGTCCACACCTCGGCGAGCCCTGTCTCTCCAGGGCGCTTCTGGCGCTCCTTGACGCCTGCGCTGAACCGATCGTACTGGGCGCGGTACTCCGGGTCGATATGGTCCCGGTAGGTCCGGTCGAGGTCCCAGTACTCGCGCATGTGACTGTCGGTGTCGATGACGACATGTCCGTGGTAAGCCATGATTCGACTCCTCGCCGGCTGGCGTCGGCGCAACTAGGGTTGGCTACGGGACGACGGTCACGTGAATCGCGCCCGGCTCGCCGCGTCCGCCGGCGGTGTCCAAGGCATGGAGCACCTGCTCCAGCGGGAACTGGTGGGTGGACATCTCCAGGAGCTCCGGGTGCTTGCCCGAGGTCAGGTAGGCGATGGATTCCGAGACGGAGGAGTACGAATGGCCGTGGGCGGTCTTGATCGTGATGTCCTTGCGCCGCCGCGGGCCAACGTCGCTCAGCGAGATCGGGGCGTCGCCCGCGCCCGCCAGCACGACGGCGCACTCCTTACTAGCGACGGCGAGCGACTCCGCGACAGCGCTCTCGCCTCCGCCCGTAATGTTCACGACGACGTCCACGCCGTGCCCGTGCGTGACCTCTTCGACGCGCTCGCGGAAGTCCTCGGTCTCAATGTCGATCGTGTAGTCGGCGCCGAGCTTGCGCGCCATGTCGAGGCGCACCTTGTCGCGCGTGAGTCCGGTCACGATGACGCAGTCCGCTCCGGCCTGCTTCGCGGCGAACGCGGACGATAGGCCCATCTGACCGGGGCCCTGGATGAGGACCGTCTTGCCCCGTTGCGCTCCGCCGTAGCGGCAGGCCCATTCGATGCCGTTGGCGAGCGGCAGGTAGAGCGCGAGCACGGAGGGGGAGATCGGCTGGTCGATCCGGTGCATGATGGTGTTGGCGGGGAGGTACATGTAGCGGCCGAACCCGCCCCACAGCGACGGCCAGACGTCGACGGTGCTCGAGCCGTGACGCAGCAGGGTGCCGTACCCGCGGTCGGTCTGGTTGCAGAAGCGGTAGCGTCCCGTGTAGCAGTACTCGCAGTGGAAGCAGGGGACGTACTCCTCGGGGATGACGAGATCGCCCTCCTTGACGCCCCACCGTTCCTCGGCCTTCTTGCCGATGGCGGCAACGACGCCGACGTTCTCGTGGCCCATGATGCGCGGCTTGGGGACGCTTCCCTGGTAGGACCGCACGTCGCTGCCGCAGATGCCGACGGCCTCAATCTTGAGGAGGCCCTCCTCTTCCGTGAGCTCCGGGGCGTCGTACTCCCGGAACTCGAATTGCCTGGGCGCAATGAGCGTTGCCGCCTCGATCTTGTCTGCCATAGGGGCGCCTCTCGTGTCTGGTCTCATGCCTTGGTCTCATGGAGACCAGGGCCGCCGGTGTGCGTGGTCACGAGGAATCTACTACAAATCGGCGCGCCGCGTTGTCCCGGCCCCGTCTATACTCAGTTCGAACGGTACTCATCTCAATCGAGTGCGGGAGGTTTGCGATGCTGTTTCTGGACCACACGATTGTGCCGACCCACGACAAAGAGGATTCGGCCCGCTTCATCGCGCGGATGTTCGGGCTCGAGTACGAGGGCCCGTGGGGCCACTTCGCGCCGGTGAAGGTGAACGACACCCTGTCGTTGGACTTCGACACGCGGGAGGGGTTCGGCCGCCACCACTACGCGTTCCTGGCCACTGACGAGGAGTTCGACGCGATCCTCGGCCGCGTCAAGGGCGAGGGCGTGAAATTCGGCAGCGGGCCCGGCTCGACGGAGGACGGCGAGATCAACCACTTGCACCAGGGCCGCGGCTTCTACTTCCGCGACGCGAACGGCCACAGCTGGGAAGTGATCACGCACACCTACGTGTAGCGCCGCGCGCTGGGGAGCCGGCACCCGCGAGGGACCGCTGCCGCTAGAAGGGCAGCTCTTTCGGCTCGACGCGCTCAGCGCCGGGGCCCGTGCGACGGCTGGGCACGATGTGTCCGCCGATCAGGCGGTCCGACCCTTGCTCGGAGCCCGTGCGGAGCATGATGAGTTTCGTGTCGCCCGAGCTGTGGAACCAGTACGACGACCCCTTCGGCAAGAACACGGCGTCGTACCGGTTGGCGAGGACAACGTTCTCGTCGCGTTCGATGTGGAACGTCGCCTGGCCGTCGAGGATGTAGAAGGCGTGGTCCTCGGCGGGGTGGCAGTGCATGACGTTCTCGCCGCCCGCGTCGTAGCGCTTGATCACGCCCGAGAGCTCGTCGGAGCCGGGCAGCAGGATGTCTCCCGAGCCGGCGAGGATGTCCTCGTCGAGGAACGTAAACACCTTAGCGGCGGTCTTGCGTTCGGTTGCCATGCCGTTCCCCTCTCAGCTTGACACAGCCGGGCCTTGCTCGGCGCGAGCGGGCGTGGGGCCCGCTCGGCCGAGACTGGCTGGGGTTGCTTACGCGAGGGTCTAGATGTTGAAGACCTTCTTGGCGTTGTCCTCGAAGATCTGCTGCTTCTCGGCGGGGCTGAGCCACTCGATCTTCTCGACGGCGGGGCGGAGGTCGTCGAGCATGCGTCCCTCCCACTCGAAGGTGCCGCGTCCGGGGGTCTCGGTGCCGAAGAGGACGCGGTCGGGGCCGACGACCTTGATGAGGAGCTCGAGGGCGTCCTGGGTGTAGAGGGTGCCGTCGAAGTAGAGCTTGCGGAAGCCATCCAAGAACGAGCCGTTGTACTCGGCGCCGAACATGCCGGCCTCGCCGCGGCCGGGGGGCGTGAGGTAGCGCCCGATCTGGTAGGGGGTTGCGCCTCCGCCGTGGCAGAGGATGAGTTTCAGCGCCGGGAGCTTCTCGACGACGCCGCCATAGACGAGCGTCGGTCCGGCGATCGTCTCTTCGACCGTCTGGCCGACGAGGTAGGCGGTGCGGTTGCGGAGGTAGCGTCCGCCCGTGAGGTAGGCGCCGTGCAGGAAGAGCGGCACGTCGAGCTCAATTGCCTTCTCCCACAGCGGGAGCCAGAAGGGGTCGTCGAGGGGGGCTGTCGACTCGTCGCCCTTGGGGTTGGGGTTGACGATGGCGCCGACCATGCCGAGCTCCTTGACGGCGCGCTCGAGCTCGTCGACCCAGGCGTCCATCTCGGCGCCCTGGGGCAGCGTCGCCAGGCCGCGGAAGCGGTCGGGGTGGCGCGAGATCGCCTCGGCCATGACGTTGTTGTGCACGCGGGCCCACGGGATGCTGATGTACCGGTTCTCGACGTGCAGCATCGAGACGGGCCGGATGCTGAGCACCTGCAGGTCGATCCCGCGGTCCTCCATGCACTTGAGGTTCTGGTTGTTGGTGTCGTCGAGGCCGCTCAGCGGCTTGACGGAGTCGGAAACGTTGCGAAGGCTCACGGCCCCCGCCAAGTAGTCACGCAGCCCCGAAGAGGTCCAATGCCCGTGCATGTCGATAATCATCTGGCGTACTCCGACTGTCAGCGTTTGTGGGCGCGGCGTTTGAGCCGCGCGTCGTGCCGCATTATAGGCGGGCAGGGGGCCGCGTCAACGCGGGCATGGCGGGGGGAGGGGGCCGGCCCGCTGGGGTACGGCCCGCTGCTCTAGGATTCCCCCTCCTCAATCCTCCCCCGCCGAGCCGGGGGAGGAGGCCAGACGGGTGCAGACCGGGGTTGCGTGGCCCGGGACCACGTAGTTCCCCCCACCTCAATCCTCCCCCGGCTGGGGAGGAGGCCAGACCCCCGGTGGAAGGAGGCCGGACGCGCGGGAGAGCAGGACGCGCTATGCGAGGGCGCGCGTGTTCTCGGCGAACAGGCTATCGACATCGAGGGGGGCGGCGATGACGCCTTGGGCGACGGCGAAGCCGACGATGGTCTCCAGCGCTTTGCGGTTGGCCTCGACGCCGACGGGCAGTGGATCGTCGCCGACGATCTCCATGAACCGGACGTCGGCTTCTTGGTCTCGTCCCTGCGCGCCCTGCTCAGCGAGCTGAGCGAGGTAGAGGCGCTTGGACTCCTTGTAGGCGTCGAACATTGAGACCGCCACCGTCGGGTTGGCGGCGAGCACCTCGTCCCTCACGACCACGGTGTTGTTGATGGGGAACACGCCGGTCTTTTGGAACCATGCCGCCTGCGCTTCGCGGGCGTTGGCGATGAGCGGCGCGACGTCGGGCGAGTCCACTCCCTGCAGTCCGATGCCCGCGTCGATCTGGCCGGCGACGAGCATCTCGCCGAGGTTCGCGCCCTTCGTCAGCGTGGCGTTCGCGGGGTTTGGCTTCTCGTCGAGGTGCTCGTTGTCGTTCAGCACCCACGTTACGCCGGTCGGGTCGACGCCGTACTCGGACTGGAGGAGGCCGCGCGCCCAGACGCCGGCGGTCCCGGCGTAGGCGCGGACACCGACCCTCTTTCCGGCGACGTCCCCCGGCGACTCGATGCCGGACTTCACGTTGCGGAGGACCGTGCCGTGGGGGAACGCCCGCATCGGGAACACCGGTATGGCGGTGAACGGCCTGCCCAACTCCCTGAGCTGGAGGTAGGTGACGATGGCCATTTCGGAGGCGTCGAACTCGAGGTCCTTGATCATCCGGTCGAACAGACGCGGCATCGGCGCGACCTCGACGCATTCCAGGGCAACCCCCCGCGGGCGAGACTATTCCGTCCTTGAGTGCCGCGTACTGTGATCGAGCGACGATGCCGAATGTGAGGGAAGTATCGCTGGTGGTCATCGTGCGGCGGGTCTCCTCTTTGTCGTTGGGACTGGTCCGTCAGCCGGTCAGTCGATCTTGACGCCGGCTTCCTCGGCTGCTTTGCGGAACATCGACTGCGCTCGGAGCCCAACCGGGGCGTGCTTGCCCGTCGGCGCGACCGAGATGTCGCCGGTTTCCGGGTCCCACTGGCCGGCGAGCGGCGCCCTGTCGCGCGGCAGGCCCATGCGGACGGCGGGGGAGTGCTCCTGCCACAGCTCGATGATCTCGTTCTCGCCGGCGTCGCGGAACACGTTGACGGGCTCGCCGCCGCGCGCGACGACGTCCATCTGGTCCATGAGCATCTTGCGGTAGAGGATGATGCCGCGGTCGGACTCGCCGAGCTTCTCGTGCGGCCTATCCGCGATGGGCCCCTGGGTGACCCAGGCCATCGTGTCCTGGCCGATGGTGAAGTCGACCGCGAACCTTCCGTCGTCCTGGTAGAGCGGGACCTCGCGGTACGGGACGACGTCCTGCCGGGGCGCCGTTACGCCGGGCGGCGGCGCGTACACGTTGTAGTGAAAGTGCATGGTGTGCGTGTCGTCCACCGGGACTCTAATCTGGAAGTTCGTGCTGACGCGCAGGCAGTTGGGGAATAAGATGGGATGCCCTATGCGCCACTCCGGATCGTCCTCGGTCGTGTCCGTGTACGTGCGGCGCTTGATGATCCCGTGGGCGAATTCCTCGAACATGATCTTCGTGTGCCGCCGGTTCGGCAGGCTCGTAACCGCATCGCCGGCGACCTCGAGCTGGTAGCGCGACCAGTACCCGTGCAGCCATTCGAGGTGCACCGGGTCGAGCGAGTTCTCCATGCACTGGAGCCAGTTGCACGGCAGCAGCGTGCTGCCCACGTCGCGCAGGACGTTGTCCCAGACGTACAGGTCCCATCGCGGCAGCAATGGCACAGGAGCGGGGCCAAGGTAGGCCCACAGCAACCCCCCGAGCTCCTCGACGGGGTAGGCTGCGACACGGACTTTCTCCTTGAAGCGGCCGTCGGGATGCACCGTCTCCTCGAAGGGTTGCTCGATGCACTGGCCCGCCTCGTTGTAGAGCCAGCCGTGATACATGCAGCGCAGGCCTTGCTCTTCCGGGATGCCGTACGAGAGGTCGACGCGGCGATGGGCGCAGAGACGCTCGATGAGCCCAATCGTCCCCGACCGGTCGCGGTAGAGGACGAGGTCCTCGCCGAGTAGCCGGACGGGCTTGGTCGGCTTCCCGCCTTGCGAAGGGTCCAACTCTACGGTCGCGGCCACCGGGTGCCAGTAGCGCCGCATCAGCTCGCCCATCGGCGTGCCGGGGCCCACTCTCGTCAGCCGCTCGTTCGCGTCAGTGCTCAGCATGCTCGCCTCCTTAGGCTGGTTGTGACCAGTACGACTCGGTCGACTCCGGCGTGGCCGGTCCGGCCCGCCGCGAGCCTAATCTACGCCTAGGGGCGTCGTAAGGCAATTGCGGCGGGGTGTGCGAGAAATGAACGGAAATGGGCCCAAAACGTGAGGTTTCTCACTCGTAGATTGCAGAGTTTACGAGTGGAGGGGGCGAAATAGTGGGACATTCTGGGACATTTTGGGACATTTACTCGTAAATCGGGCGGGCGGCCCGGCGCGCCAGCGGCGGGTGGTTCGGGGCGTTCAAGGGGCATGGTAGGGGGGATAGGGGTGGTTGGGATAGGGGCGGATGTCGCGGGGGGGGGGGGGGGAGGAGGCCAAGGGGCGGTGGGACTCGCCAGTTGCGTAGGCTGGAAGTTGGGGAGGCCCCCACCTCAATCCTCCCCCGCAGAGCCGGGGGAGGAGGTCAGACGGGGGAGGAGGTCAGATGGTGGAGGACAGGGTGTGAGAGTCAGGTGGGGGAGGCCACGCACGCAGGGTAGGGGGGAGGGGAGTAGCATGGGAGCATTCCAAGGCGTGTCCGCGGGGCGATGAACGAGCCGGCGGACAGGGGAGGCTTTGCGCATGACGCTCGATATCCGCCGCGTCGTCACTGCCCACGACGAGGGGGGCAGGTCCGTTGTTTCGATCGACGGTCAAGCGACCAATATCCGGGCCAACCGGCCCAAGGTGACGTCGGTGCTGGTGTGGTCGACCGACTCCGTGCCGCCTGACGTGACGGGCAGCGAGGACCTCGGCGCTCGGCAACTCGAGCGGCCGCCCGTGCGCCGCGGGACGATCTTCCGGGTGGTGGAGTTCGAGCCCGGCAACACGCCCGACATGCACGTGACCCAGACCATCGACTACGCGGTCGTCATGTACGGCGAGATCGACATGGAGCTCGACGACGGCACGGAGACGCACCTGCGGGCAGGGGACGTGCTCGTACAGCGGGCGACAGTGCACAACTGGCTCAACCGCGGGACGGAGCCTTGCGCGATCGCCTTCATCCTGATCGACGCCTCGCCGTAGCCGCTGGGGCTGAGCAAGGCGCTGATACCCTCAGCAGTAGCGGAGGGTGAGGCTGAGAGCCCTCCCAATCCGTTCGTGGGACGGCCTGGGGGCCGCCCGGGGGAGTGGATTCCCGTGTCGGGGCACGAGAATAACGGGAGGGAACCCTTCGACGGGCTCAGGGCGAACGGATTGGGCGGAGTTATTCAGAGGTTCCCTAGATGTCGAGGCTTGCCGTGCTTGCGCGCCGCTTCTTCGGGCTGTTGTTGAACCCGACGTTCTCCTCGAACGGGTTGAACGTCCGCTCCGCGTGGCAGTACTTGCACTCGCCGATCATCGTCGTGCCCGGCGCCCCCAGGACCCAGTGGTGCGCGCGGGTAGGGGAGTCCTCGCAGAAGCTCCCGTCAACCTTCGTGCGTGTCTCGTCCTTCGTTGTCATCGTCCAGTCCTCCGTTTAGTTCGATGCCAAGAGACCCTCGGGCGACGCCGGGGACAAATTCGCATTCGTGGTGGAGATGGGGGAGAGTCGAACTCCCCGTCCAAGAGACGCCAAGCGCAGATGTACTACAGGCTTATCCGGCGTTTTTTGAGCGGCGGGCCGTCCACCGGCGGACTGCCCGAACGCTTTGCCGCGAGTCTTAGGCGTCCCCTAGCGGCGTCCGGGACACAGCACCCCAACTATATAGCGCGCACGGTTGCCGCTGGGGCAGGCCACCGTGGCGTGGTTGCGTTACTTACGCAGCCAGGGCGAGTTCGTTGTCGCCAATTAGTTGTTTGCCGCCTGATTCGCGAGTGGGCGGCGAACTCGGCCTGCAATCCTACCCAACTGATCCCCTGTCGAAACCACGCATCCCCAATGTCGTCACTATATCACAAGTTGGCCTCGATGGGAAGCATTTGCCTTGATGGGAAGCGCCGCGGCGCGGGGCGCGGGCTCAGCCCTTGCGCATCTCCCGCGCGATCTCGCGGTCGGTCTCGCGCTGTTGCATCACCTTTCGCTTGTCGTAGAGCCGCCTGCCTTTGGCCAGCGCCACCTCGACTTTCGCGTGATGCCCCTTGATGTATACGCGCAGCGGCACGATCGTCAGGCCCTTCTGGCCAGCCGTCTTGCCGAACCGGTCGATCTCGTAGCGGTGCAGCAACAGCCGCCTCGGGCGCGCCGGTTCGTGATTCCACGGGCCGCCGCTGGTCCAGGGCGCGATGTGCATGTTCTGCAGCCACATCTCCCCACCACGCACCTGCGCAAAGGCGTCCCGGATGTTGGCCTTGCCCGAGCGCACCGACTTGATCTCCGTCCCCGTCAGCTCGAGGCCGGCCTCGGCCCGCTCCATGATGTCGTAGTCGAACCGGGCGCGGCGGTTGTCGCTCACCGTACGGATGAACGGGCCCGGGCCCGCCTCGGGCTTGGCCTTGGCTGATTTTTTGCGTTTGGAAGGCATCTCTCTACCTGTCCATGTACGTATCCAGATACATCCGGATACCTGCAAGGATACGCGGTCTATCCATCCATCAACCTGTCAACTTGCCGTCTATCAGCTTGCGCAACTCGACGACCGCGGCCTCCAGTTGCTCGTCGTTCTGGGGCGGCGGAGGGCCGCTCCGAGGCTGATGGCAAAGAGAGTCGATGGCCGCGATCAGCTCGTCCTGGCCCGTCAGCGCTTCGCGGTCCTCGTCGAACGCTTCGCAGAGGGCCTGCGAGCGCTGGCTGACGCGCTGCGAGCCCCGGACGTCGATAGGATCGCCGACAACGACGTCCGGCTCGATGCCTTCCGCTTCGATGACGCGCCCGTTCGGCGTCAGCCAGCGCGCGATGGTCACATAGAGGCCCGAACCGGAATCGAGCCGGCTCAACTGGTTCACGCTCCCTTTGCCGAACGTCCGGACGCCCACGACGACGGCCCGGTCATGGTCTTGGAGGGCGCCCGAGACGATCTCGGAGGCGCTCGCCGAAAACCCGTTGACTAGCACCACCAAGGGCAGGTCGTACGCAGTGCCTTCGCCGGTCGCCTCGTACTCCTCGTCCGCGGCGTCGTTGTTCCGCACGACGAACACCAGCCCGCTCTCGACGAACTCGCTCACGACGCTCACTGCTGCGTCGACGAGCCCGCCCGTGTTGTTGCGAAGATCGAGAATCAACCCGCGAGCGCCCTCGGCACGGAGCCCCGCGATGGCCTCCCGGAGGCCGTCGGCGGTCTTCGAGTCGAACGTGCCGACGCCGATGTACCCGACGCCGTCCTCCTGCATCCGAGCGTTCACGTTCGTGAGGCGGATCGTGTCGCGCACGACCGAGATGTCAATGGAGCGCAAGGCCCCCGGCCGTATGATGCGGAGTACGACAGTGCTGCCCTTGGGTCCGCGGATCAGGTCCACGGCCTCGGGCAGATCGAGCCCTTCGATATCGACGCCGTCCACCGCGACAACGATGTCGCCTGGCCGGATGCCCGCGCGGCTCGCCGGCGAGTCGGGCCGTGGCCCAAGGATGAGGAGACGGCCATCCATGAGCGTCACGTCGGCGCCGATGCCCTCGAACTCGCCGGTTTCGCCGGCGAGCGTGGCCGTGAAGTTCTGATACTGCTCGGGCGAGAGGTAGGCCGTGTACGGATCGTCGAGGTAGTCGAGTATGCCCTTGATGGCGGCGGCGTTGAGCTCCTCGGCGGAGAGCCGTTCCTGGTCGATGAACGACTCTTGCAGCTCCCGGACAACCTCGCCGGCCTCGTCGAGGTCGGCGGAATCTCCGGCCTCGCCGCAGGCCGCCAGCAACGCGAACGCGGCAGCCGCCAGGAGGCCGATGGACGCCGGCTTCGGTCCGCGCATCGGGAAGACTCCTCGAGACCTCGCTTCCTGGCCAGCTTTTCTGGCCGGCGACCGCAAACAGGCCATCCGGGCCAGTCTAGCATAGGGACCAACCCGCGCCCGGTCTTCGAGGCCACGTCGAGCCACGCGCGAAACTACGCCGTTTCGCTGGCCGGATGACTCGCAAGTCATCTCGATACGTCAGAGGCCGTCGTTTGCGGCCTGGCGAAACTACGCCGTTTTGCTGGCCCGACGACGCGCAGGTCATCTCGGCGTGTTGGAGGCCGTCGTTTGCGGCCTGGCGAAACACGCCGTTTCGCAGCGCCGGACGACTCGCAGGTCATCTCGGTATGGTGGAGGCCGTCTTTGCGGCCTGGCGAGATCACGCCGTTTCGCTGGACCGGACGACTCGCAGGTCACCTCGGTATGGTGGAGGCCGTCGTTTGCGGCTTGGCGAATCAGGATCGTTTCGCTGGCGGGATGACTCGCAGGTCATCTCGGTACCGTAAGGGGCCGTCGTTGCGCCCTGGCGAATCACGCCGTGTCGCTGGTGAGATGGCTCGTAGGTCATCTCGATATGCTGGAGGCCGTCGTTTGCGGCCTGGCGAATCAGGCCATGTCGCAGGGCCGGACGACTCGCAGATCATCTCGGTGCGGTAGGGGGGCATTTACGGGTCGTTTGGCGGCGCTGCGCGGTTCTAGGTGCATTAGTTTACATAACAACAATAGGGCGAAGTGAGACGTTGCAACGAAG
The DNA here is from genome assembly GCA_965220205.1 of Dehalococcoidia bacterium. Lineage (GTDB taxonomy): Bacteria > Chloroflexota > Dehalococcoidia > Lucifugimonadales > Australimonadaceae. The sequence continues at coordinate 840,504 of OZ244812.1, forward strand.
ACGGCTCCCCGCCCGGAGCCTCACTGGGCCCCGATAGACCCACTCCCCCGGACAGCAGGCCATAGCTGCACGCCGGACAGGCCGGTCTGGGACCGCGAGATGACTCGTCGTACGTCCGGCGAGCAAACATGCCATCTATGGCGCGCGCTGTACAGGCCGGTCTGGATTGTGAGACGACTCATCGTACATCCGGCGGGACAAACGCGGCGTGTGTGGCGCTCAGACGGCGCATGCGCTGGCTCGGCCCCGTACGGGCCCGTCTAGACGGCTGGCCCAGCGATCGCGTCGGGAATGAGTATCTCGACGCCGTACTCGCCGTCGGTTGCGGCGACCTCGTAGGCGGAGCATACGTTGCGACTGCCGACGTCGAACTGCCAACGCATCTCGTACTGCGATATCTCATAGGTCTGCGTGTCCAGGGTGACGCTGATGTTGAGCGTCAGGCCCCGCCCCCAGTCGACCACGAGGCTTGCTTCGTCGAGGGTTACGTTCAGCTCGGTCTCGGTGGATGAAGGCCGCTTGACTTCGATGGCGTCGGCGTCCGCGTAGGTGATGACGCTGACGAGCATATCAACGGGGTCTGTCAGGCTATCCCGCCAGTTCACTACGTTGTAGACGGCGCTGTTGCTCGTCTCCCGCCACTCTCTCAAGGACCACAGCCAATATCGCCAGCCCCTGCTCTCGGAATAGCGGATGAAAACGCTCCCTGCATTGCTGTCGAAATGGAGGACATCGGGGCCGCCGTTGGTAAACTCGCCGACTTCAAGGCTGCCGGCGAAGCTGTTGTCGTCGCAGCCGAAGCTTCCTCCCCACCCGCCTTGGACGCGGAAGCGGGCTGAGCCCGCATTGAGGAGCGCGGCATAGGCGCGTCCCGCGAGCTGTGCGCCGCTCTCCTCGGCATCTGGCGGAGGCGGGTCGAGCAGATCGTCAGCGAACACGATGAGCTGCTCGACGTCGGACATCAGCATGCCGGGCCTGACGAGCGGGTCCGCGTAGATACGGAGCAGCGCTGCATCCATATCGCTCAATTCTGGAAAGCGGAGCGCGCTGTTGACGGACATCACACTGAGGGGGCTTGGCCGGTGGTCTATCACGGTGAGCGCGTGCAGCGCCTCGTGGAGAGTGACGTGCTCGATCTCGGCGCGGAGGCGGTCGGGGTCGCGCTCATCGGTGTTCAGCCAGACGCTCATGGAGGCTGCGGTTACGACATTCCCACGATACCGGTCCGGCCCAGCGCAGCCAGCATTGCTCTCGCAGTAGCCTGCGAATCCTATGGCCGCACTCCTGGTGGACGCGACGCCAACGTACGCTTTGAGCGTCGCCTGCTCCTCCGTGTCCACCCACGCGAAATCGAGGCCCAGCACCGGGGAGAGTTCGTCGAGGGTCTCTTCCAGGATGCTGACGTAGAGAGGGTCGCCAGAGGGGTCCGCCCAGACCCTTACGGGCTCGTCGGCGCCCCACTTGCGGACGGTTGGAGACGTCCAGCCGCCGCAACCGCCGAGGAAGTCGTTCTCGATCGTCGCCTCCCAGTCCGGCCTGTCGCTGAAGCATTCCCAGGCGCCCCGCTCGACGCCGAGGATGCGCTCGGGCACGGCCGCCGCGACGGATTCCGCCGCGCCATCGGGGAGGCTGGCGCGCAGTTCCACGCCCATCGGGACGCGCACGCGCAGGACATGCCCGGCGGGGCCGAATCCGCCCGGCAGCGTTATGCCGTCCACTACGCTGCCGCACTCGCCTAGCGGCGCCTCGTCGTCCCGGTAGCAATTCACGGCGACTGCGAGGCCGTCGTCCACGGGGCTGTAGCCATCGTTGCGGAGCGACAGGGCGAGCTCGACGTCGGCCGTGCCGTCCGACCAGTAGCCGAGCACGTCCGCGGCTGCGTCGAGCTCGAGGGCGACCGGCGGCGCGGCCGGCACGAGGATGGGGGCCGAGTAGGTGTTGCGTTCGCCCCAGCGGTAGCCGTATTCGAGCGCCCCGGCGTAGGCGGTCACGAGCGTTTCGCCCTGTGGCAGAGCTAGCGTGAGCGTCGTGTCGGCAGCGCCGGCCGGCGGAATTGAGGCGGCCTCAATCACTGCCCCGCACGGCGGCGGCGCCTCCTCGGCGCAGACCACGCCGAATCTCCAATGCGCCGCTGGGGGCGACGCCTCGGTTCTCCACACGCCACTCGACCTCCATGACGCCGTCGCCGTCGTGCTCGTAGGACGTGACGCGCGCCCCTTGGAACGTGAGCGCGAGGTCTACGTAGTCGACCTCGACAGCGGCCTCAACGACGTTGTCGCCGATCGCGGTCTCCGGGGTCGATGTTTGGGCGGAGAGCGTGAGGTTGTACGCGCCGGTGGGTATGGGGAGCGAAAAGGCGGCAGTCTGGTTAGCGCCGGGCGCAATGCGCTCGATGACGGCGGCGCGCTCGGCGCTCCCGGAGACGCCGACATCGCCAGGCAGCGCCGCCCATGCGGCGGAGAGCGCGACGTTCTCCGCCGGGATGTTGCCGGCGTTGGTCACGCGCGCCTCGAACGCCATCGAGCCGTCTCCCGCGACGGCCCACTCCGCCTCCAACGCCAGGTCGGCGACCGGTATAGCCGTCGGGGTTGGCGAAGCCGCGGGCGTCGGCGTTGCCGTGGGTGTTTCCGTGGGCGTCGGCGTTGCTGTGAGAGTCGGGGTCGGTGCCGGCGTTGCGGCGACCGTCGGCGTCGGCGCCTCGGTGGGGGACAGTGTCGGCGTAGCCGGATCGCAGGCCAACGCCGCCGCCAACGCGGCCAACCCCAGGAGCGGGGTCCATCTATTCAAGCGCCCGCTCCGGCATACCCTACCCCGCTCTCAACGCGCCGCGATGAACCCCATGCCGTCGTTGCCTTCCTCGATGCCGCCGAAGTAGATGTACTCGCCTTGGGGCGTGCGTTTGCGGGCTGTGAGCTCATGGAAGTCCAGGTAGACCGTTTCGTCGGCCTCGCACTCGACCGTTACCATGCTGCCTTCGTGCGCCGTTACGCGCAGCGGGCGGTGCTCGAAGAGGTTCCGGGGCCCGACCATCAGCTTCAGCAGCGGCTCCACCGACAGCATCGAGTTGATCGTGTGCATGAGAGCGCCGTCGGCAATGGCAAAGTTATCCTCTTCGCAGCTGAAGAACGGTTTCACGGGCAACTCAAACAATTCGTCAGCCATGGTGAATCGACACCTCGCTTGGTTATGGCGCCCCAGCCGGGGCTGGTTCGGCGCGGGCGGAGTCCTGGGCTTGCGCGAGCGTGCGCTGGACCGCTTCGAGCAGCTCGGCCATGCCGAGGCCCGTCGCCGCAGAGGTCAATACGGCCGCCGACCCGCCGACCTGTGCGAGGAACGATTGGTCCACGTCCGGGTCCAGCAGGTCGACCTTGTTGAGCGCGAGCACTCGCGGCTTCTTGTCGTGGCCGAGATCGCGAATGATCCCCTCGACGACCTCGACTTGCTCCGGTGCGTTGGGGTGCGAAATGTCCACTACGTGCAGCAAGACGGCGGCCTCCTCCAGCTCCTCAAGCGTCGCCCGGAACGCCGCGACCAGGCCGGTGGGCAGCTTCTGGATGAACCCGACCGTATCGGTCATCAGCACCTGCGATCCGTCGCCGAGGACCACGCGGCGTGTGACCGGGTCCAGCGTCGAGAAGAGCTGATCGCGAGCCAGGACGCTTGCATGGGAGAGCAGGTTGAGCATGGAACTCTTGCCCGCGTTGGTGTAGCCCACGAGTGAGACGACCGGCGCCTGGTTGCGCACGCGGCGCTGACGGTACTGCGACCGGTGTCGGCGTACTCGCGCCAACTCCTCCTTGAGCCGGTGGATCCGCTGGCCGACGAGCCGCCGGTCGGTCTCGAGCTGGGACTCGCCTGGCCCTCGCGCGCCGATGCCGCCGCCAAGCCGCTCGAGGTGGGACCACTGTCCCGCCAGCCGCGGCAGCAGGTACTCGGACTGGGCCAGTTCGACCTGTAAGCTCCCCTCGCGGCTGCGCGCGTGACGCGCGAACACGTCGAGGATGAGCGCGGTGCGGTCGATGACCTTCACCTGCTCGCCGAAGGCAGTCTCGAGGTTGCGTTGCTGGGTCGGCGTCAGCTCGTCGTCGCACACCAAGGTGTCAAAGCCGACCGCCTCGCGCAGTAGCTTGAGCTCCTCGAGCTTGCCCTTGCCCAGATAGGTGATGCTGGGCGAATCGAGCCGCTGGGAGGCCGTGCCCACGATGTCGGCGCCGGCCGTCGTCGCCAGCTGCGCGAGCTCGCGAAGGGAGTCCTCCAGCGACCACGGCAACGACCGCCCCTTTAGCGCGACGCCCACGAGCATGACTTGCTCGGGCTTGGCCTGGGTGTCGACTGCGGCCCTGCTGTGCTTGGCTATGGAGGTCTCCTTCGCGGGCCAGCGAAGCCCGGTATGTTGCGGCAGCCCCGGCGAGCGGCGACGTGGCCAGTGTACGTGCAATCTCCGTACGGAGAAACCCGTCGAGCGACCCTGCGCAGCCGTGTTTGTCGCCGCTAGATTGGGCGGTCAGGCAGGCGCCACCCTTCGAGGCGGCGCAGGCCCTCCTCCACGCGGTCGTCCGGGGTCGTGAGCGATAGGCGGATGTAGCCCTCGCCGGCCTGGCCGTAGCCGCGTCCGGGGGTGACGACTACGGAGTGCTGATCGAGGAGCTCCGTGGCCACGGCGGCGGAGCTCCACCCCTCGGGGCACCTTGCCCAGACGTACAGCCCCGACTTGGGCGTGGGAACGCTCAACCCGATGGCGTTGAGCACCTCCACGACGCGGTCGCGGCGGCGGCGGTATATCTCGTTGTTGGCGTCCTGCCACTCCTGGGTCGTGTGTTCGAGCGCCTCGATGCCCATGTACTGGACGGCCTGCGGGATGCCCGAGTCGAGGTTCGACTTGACCCTAACGAGCGCATCGATGAGCTGCGCGTTGCCCACGGCCATCCCGATGCGCCAGCCGGTCATGTTGTAGGTCTTTGAGAGCGAATGGAACTCAATGCCCACGTCCTTGGCGCCCTTGACCTGCAGGAAACTGGGCGCGACATAGCCGTCAAACGTGACCTCCGAGTAAGCGGCGTCGTGACAAACGGGGATGTCGTACCGCTTGGCGAAGGCCACGACCTCCTCGAAGAACTCGAGGGTGGCAAGGCCGCCCGTGGGGTTGTTGGGGTAGTTCAGCCACAGCACGCAGGCTTCCCGCGCCACGCTCTCGGGCGCCGCCGACAGATCGGGAAGCCAGCCGCGCTCCTCGCTGAGCGGCAAGAGGTGCGACGACCCGCCGGCGAACATCGTGCCGACGGCGTAGACGGGGTACGCCGGGTCCGGGACCAACGCGACGCCGCCCGGGTTGACGAGGCACAGCGCCATGTGGCCGATGCCCTCCTTCGCGCCAATGAGCGGGACGACCTCCTTGTCGCCGAGGGCGACGCCGAACCGGCGCTCGTACCAGTCCGCGATGGCCTTGCGCATCGCCGGCAGACCGTCCGACTCGGGGTAGCGATGATTCGGCGGGTCCTGGGCGGTCCGCGTCAGCGCGTCGAGGATGTGCGGCGGCGTGGGGATGTCCGGGTCCCCGATGCCGAAGCTGACCACGTCGGCGCCCTGGGCGCGCTTCTCCGCGATCTTCCGGCTGATTTCGAGAAACAGGTACGGGGGAAGCTGGTCGAGCCGGTCGGCAAGCTGCATGGGCCCTCCACGGCGCATCGGGGATGGCGGGATTATACCGTCATCCCTCGGCGGACGGCTCCAGGCGGAACCGGGCGAGCGCGAGCGCGAGGAACCCCAACGCGAACGCGGCGAGCGCGGCCATCTCCACCCACACATCGCTGGTCTCGGCGCCAAACAGCATGACCTTGTTGAACGCGGCGTTCGCCCAGCCGTGCGGCGTCGCCTTCGCCAGCGTCTGCTGCCACGACGGCGCAATGAACAGCGGCCACCAGCTCCCGCCGAGCGGCGCCAGCGTGAGCGAGGCGAGCACCGCAATCGACGAGGCGCTGCGGGCCGTTTTCACGAACGACGCGAGCATCACGCCGAACGCAGCCGACGCCAGCACCATGAGCGCGGACACGGCGATCATCGCAGCAGGCGCCGCGCCTAGGTCGATCCGCAGTATGAGGAGCCCAACGCCCCAGAGCACCGCCAGTTGCAGCACTCCCCGGTAGACGCCGCCCAGCATCTTGCCGATGACGACGCTCCCACGGTCGACCCCGTTGGCCAGGAGCCGCTCGAGCGTGTGCGTCTGCCGCTCTCGGGCAATCGACTCCGCGCCGAGCGCCGCCGCGAAGAACACGAACATCGTGAGATAGCCCGGCAGCGTCAGGTTGCTCGCGTTGAACGGACGAACGTCCCCTACCCGCTCGACCTCCACGTTCAGGAGACCAGCATCCGGCGACAGGCCCTGCAGAAGCGACGGGTCGAACACGCCGAGCTCGAGCGCCGCCGCGGCCACCACGGTCGACTCGGCGGTCCGTGAGGCGATGGCGTTCGCGAGGCTCACGAGCGCCGCGCGGGCGTCGACGCTCCCGGACGCGCTCACCACTTCGATGAGGGCCTGCTGCCCCGACATCACACGCGCCGTAAAGTCCGCCGGGAACGCGACGAACCCGTCGAGCTCGCCGCGCCGAACGAGCGCATAGGCCTCATCGTAGTCGAGCTGGCGGATTTCCAAAGCGGGATCAGACGCAAGCCCGCGCACTAGGTCGGCGGCGATGCCGGCCTCCTCGCGGGACGCGACGACGAACTCCAAGCGTTCGTCAACCGGTCCTATGCCGCCGAGCCCCACACTGAACCCGAGGACAAACACGAACGGGAAGAAGAGTGCGAAGACGACAGCGAAGCGGTCCTTCAGGAACACCCGCGTGTCCTTGGCGGCCATCAACAGGGCTTGTCGAATCACAGGCGGCCCCTCCTCAACGGCCCGCGCCGGATACGCGGAAGAGCAACCGCGCGGCAATCAGGGCGACCACGGTAACGCCGGCGAACACGGCGAGCTCGAGTCTCTGGCCAGCGACGCTGCCCGTCCCGGACAGTATCTCTTCGAATGCATCGATCGCGTACCGGTTCAACGTGAATCGGCTCATCACGGCCAGGAACCCCTCGTCGCCAACGTCGAAGAACGTCCCACCAAACACCGTCATGAACATCGTGAAGAAGACGCCCGTCCATACCGCTTGGTCCTGAGTCCTCGCGATGGAGCCGAGCATCAGACCGATCGCAGATACGGCGGACGCGACCACCGCGGCGAACGCGATGGCCTGCACGTACGTCCCGGGGCCCGCGACGCGGAGCGCAATGAATCCGAGGGACAACAACACTGTGGCCTGCATCACTCCTCGGACCAGTCCCGCCAGGTACTTGCCCAGGAAGAGTTGGCCGACGCCGAGCCTGGTCGTCATGAGCCGCTCTAGCGTGCCGATCCGTCGCTCCTCGACGAGCGACTGCGACCCCACCATGACGGCGAACAATAGGAACATGACGATGATGCCCGGCATGAGCCGTTCCACCAACGCCTCGCTATCGTCGGCGGCGGCCCCTCCGACCGTGGCGCGCTCGACCACCACCGGGGGCGTGCGGCGGACCTCCTCGGCCCGGCGGGCCACAACCTCGTCAACCTGCGCGTCGGGGACGCCGCTTTCGGCGGCCAACCCGCGCACCGCGGCGCGGACCTCGTACTCGCCGGCGAGCCTGCGAGCCTGCTCCGTGACGATGCTCGCCACGATCTGCCCTTCCTGCCCTCCCGACCCGCGTTGACGCAGCGTCAGGGCCACTGGCTCGCCGCCGGCCAGGCCGGACGAGAACCCGGACGGAATGACGATGGCGGTGAGGATTGCGGAGCGATCGAGCGCCGCGTCGGCGTCCGCCCGGTCGCGCAAGCGCACGCTGAGGCCCTCGACCGCGTCAACGCGATCGATGAGCTCACGCGCCGCCGGGCCGCCGTCCTCGTCCACGATGTGCGCGTCGGCCGAGAACTGAGTATCGCCCGAGAACACGCCGTACATCAGCGCGAACAGCGCGATGGGCAGCGCGATGCTGAACGCGAGGTCGCCACGGTCGGCCAAGTAGCGCTTGGCCTCGAGGAACGCAACGAGGAATGGACGAGGCGTCACTTCAGTCCCTGAGGCTGCGGCCCGTTTTGCTCAGGAACACCTCTTCGAGCGTCACATCGCCGGAGCCGACGGACGACTTCAACTCGGCCGGGCTGCCGAGCGCGATCAGCTCGCCGCCGTCCATGATGCCGATCCTGTCGCAGAGGCGGTCGGCCTCCTCCATGTAGTGCGTCGTGTAGAGAACGGTCATGCCGTCATCGCGGAGCGCGAGGACCGTCTCGAAGATGTGGTTGCGCGATTGCGGGTCGATCCCGACGGTCGGTTCGTCAAGGAACAGCAACGCGGGCCGCCCCATCAGGGCGATAGCAATGTTGACGCGGCGCTTCATGCCTCCCGAGAACTTGGCAACGGCGTCCCGGCCCCTGGACTCGAGCCCGACGCGCTCGAGGTTCTCCCGCGCCCGAGCCTTCGCGTCGCGCCCGGAGAGTCCCGCCATGCGTCCGAAGAAAACGAGGTTGTCCACGGCTGAGAGCTCCGGGTAGAGCGCGAGCTCTTGCGGGCACACGCCGATCAGCTTGCGCGTCTCCGCGGCCTCCCGCGTCACCGAGTGGCCGCCGATGGCAACATTGCCTTCGTCCGGCCGAAGAACGGTCGACAGCATGCGGATCGTCGTCGTCTTGCCGGCCCCGTTCGGGCCGAGCAGGCCGAATATCTCCTGGCGGCGGATGGTGAACGTCAGCCCGTTGACCGCGACGTTGCCGTCGAAGCTCTTCGTCAACCCCGAGGCGATGAGGAAGTCGTCGTTCACGACAGCGCCTCCGGCTGCGTCTCCGGCAGTGGAAGTAGTTGCATGGCGTCCGGCCGGCCCTAGTCCGGGAACTCCCCAGAGAAGACCTCGACGGCGTCACCCGCCATCAACACAGGGCCGCTGCCGGGCCAGGTGATTGTCAGCTCGCCCCCGGGGACCGCGACGTTCACCTCGTCGCCAACGAGGCCGTGCAGCCTCGCCGCGACGACCACGGCGCACGCGCCCGTGCCGCAGGCGAGCGTGATGCCCGAGCCCCGCTCCCACGTCCGCGTCGCCAGATGCGTGCGGTCGAGCACATTCACGATGTGGAAATTCACCCGGTTCGGGAACGCCGGATGCCGCTCGACGAGGGTGCCGAGGCCCTCCCGCTCCAAGGGGACGTCGTAAACGGGCGTGTCGATGAACGCGACGAAGTGCGGATTCCCCATCGACACGGCTGTGCCGGTAAACGTCGCGCCATTGACGCGGACCGGGGCGTCGAAGAGCAGGTCGCCCGGCGACAGGCCGAGCTCCTCCAAGAGCGCGCCGTCGAGGTTCGCGTAGTCGTTCGCGCCCGCTTGCGACGGATCCACGGGAACATCGCCGGCCGTCAGTATGGGCGCGCCCATGTCCACGAGCGCCCCGACGACTCGGCCGCCCTGCCAGCTCGGGACGACGGATAGCACGCCGGCGTTCGTCTCGATATCGAGCGGACCATCGCCGCCGGGGACGATGCCGCGCTCGATGGTGAACTTCGCGAAGCAGCGAATACCGTTGCCGCACATCTCGCCCTCGGAGCCGTCGGCGTTGAATATGCGCATTCGGACGGGGGCGCGACCGGAGCGAGCCGCCACGATGAGCCCGTCGGCGCCGACGCCGAAGTGGCGGTCCGACGCGCGGCGAGAGAGCTCCGCCCAATCGCGGTCGCCGTCGCGCCCATCGACGAACAGGTAATCGTTGCCCGCGCCCTGGTACTTCGTGAACTGCAACTCGCCACCCCTACGAGAATCTTAGCACGCCGCCTGGTAGCTGTTCAGACTCGCCCGATGGGGAGTGCAGAGGGCGCCAGCCCTCTGCCGGGGGCGTGGGGGTGTCCCCCACACCCAACGTTTCGGGTGGGCGGGCGGGAAGAACAGCGCCCCCCTCCTTCCGTCATTCTCGTGCTTGACACAGGAATCCACGGGTGGGCCGACAGGCCACGCCCCGGCCCGCTCGTCGCGCCGCGTCGTTCCCCCTGTGGATACCCGCTTTCGCGGGTATGACGGTGGCTGTCCGCGCCTGCTATCGTACGCGCGAAGCGAGTCCCGGAAGGCGCGCGCCGAGGTGACGACGATGGATTTGACCAAGACCGACGCCCTGATCGTCGTCGATGTGCAGAACGATTTTTGTCCCGGCGGCGCGCTGCCCGTGCCCACCGGCGCCGAGGTCGCGAGGACGCTGACGGCCGTCGCGGCGGCATTCGCCGCGCGGGGGGCGCTCGTGTTCGCGACGCAGGACTGGCACCCGGCGGGGCACGCGTCGTTCAAGCCTCAGGGCGGACCGTGGCCCGACCATTGCGTGCAGGGGACGCCCGGCGCTGAGCCTCACCCCGAGCTCCGCCTGCCGGCGGGGACGGTCATCGTGCACAAGGGGGCGAGCCCCGACAAGGACGCGTACTCCGGGTTCGTGGACTCGGACCTCGAGGAGCGCCTGCGCGCAGCCGGCGTCACGCGCCTGTTCGTCGGCGGGCTCGCCACCGACTACTGCGTGCTGAACACAGTCGTTGACGCGTTGGCGTGCGGCTTCGAGACCGTTGTGCTCGTCGACGCCATCGGCGCAGTCGAAGTCGCGCCAGGCGACGGTCTGCGCGCGCTGCACCTCATGATTGGTTCCGGCGCGCAGGGCCTGACGACAGACGAGCTCGCGCTCGCCTGACCCCCTACCCGAGCTCGCGCCGGACGACCTCGCTGCGCACTCGTTGTTGGAGCGAGGTCAGCCCGGGGCTGAGCTCCACGCGATACGGCTCCGGCTCACGCAACGCCTTGTGGGCGTCGGGTAGCAGCGCGAACCGGTCGGCGAAGCGCGTCCGCAGCTCCTCGAGGGACGGCGGCTGCGCGGTGCGCTTGCCGTCCGACATCACCGTCCGCAGCATCGGCGAGGCGTCCGAGACTGGAGGCGCCTCGCCGGCCGCCGCGATGACGTCGCCGGCCATGACGCCGTCGGGCCGAGCGGTGCGGTACACCTGCTTGGGGCCCGCCAGCGTCTCCTTGTCCGCGCTCAGCTTCAGCACCGGCTCGCCCTCGAACTCGACCAGCTTGTAGGCGCAATCCGTCCACGGCGCGTCCGCCGAAACGCCCAGCTTGGTGCCGACCCCGAAGCCGTCGATCGGGGCTTCAGCGCGGACCAACGCCTCGACCGCGTGTTCGTCGAGTCCGCCGCTGGCGAATAGCTGAACGTAGCCGAGGCCGGCACCGTCGAGCAGTCGGCGGCACTCCCGCGAGAGCGCGTCGATGTCGCCGCTGTCGAGGCGCAACGAGCGCAGACGGCGCCCTCGCGCCTCGAGGTCCTTGGCGACCCGGACGGCGTTCCGCGTCCCCTGCACCGTGTCGTAGGTGTCGACGAGGAGCGTGCTGGTGTCCGGGAACGACTCGGCGTAGGCGGCGAACGACTCCAGCTCGTTGGAGAAGCTGGTGATGAACGAATGGGCCATCGTGCCGAACGCGGGAATCCCGTAGAGGGCCGCCGCCTGGACGTTGCTGGTGCCGGTGAACCCGACGAGGTAGCAGGCGCGCGCGAGCTTGTTAGCGGCGTCGATCCCCTGGGCGCGACGGGCAGAGAACTCGACGAGTTGCTTCCCGCGCCCGGCGTGCGCCACGCGGGAGGCCTTCGTGGCGAGCGTCGTCTGCATGTTGATCTGGTTCATCAGATACGTTTCGACAAGCTGCGCCTCGATGATGGGCCCCGTCACCTCGACCGCCGGCTCGTTGACGAAGAACAGCTCCCCCTCGGTGAGCGACCGGACGCTGCCGGTGAACCGGAACCCGCTCAGCGAATCGAGGAAGTTGTCGTCGAACGTGCCCGTGGACCGCAGGTAGTCGACATCGGCGTCCGTGAACCGCAGCGACTCAAGGTACGAGAGCGCGTCCTCGAGCCCGGCGTAGACGAAGTAGCCGCGATCAGCCGGGTATGTCCGAAAGAACAGGGAGAACGTAGCCGTGCCCGTCCAGCCATGCTGCCAGTAGGCCTGGGCCATTGTCAGCTCGTAGAGATCGGCGAAGAGGGCGTTGCTGACGCCGCCGCTAGCCATCGTTTCAGCCGCGGACGTCGGCCGCGGCCGCGGTTCCGGCGAGCCTGCCGAACACGGACCCGGCCATGAGGCCGGCGCCGCCCGCGTAGTTGTGGTAGAAGAGGCCGCCCACGAGCTCGCCCGCGGCGTACAGGCCCGGTATCGGCTCCTCAGACGTGTCCATCACCTGGCCGCGCCCGTTGATGCGCAGCCCGCCGAAGGTGAACGTGATGCCGCAGGTGACCGCGTACCCCTGGTATGGGGGGCTGTCCAGCGGCAACGCCCAGTTCGACTTGGGCGGCTCGACCCCCTCGGTCCGCAGACCGTCGAGCACCGTCGGGTTGTAGTCCCCGGGCACGCACGCGGCGTTGTACTCGGCGACAGTCTGTACGAGTCCGGTTGGGTCGATGTCGAGCGCGTCGGCGAGCCCCGCGATGGTGTCGGCCTCCGCCATCGTTACCTGCGGAATGCGGTACTCCTCGCGCAGCAGGTGCAGCGTCTTCTGGTCGAACAGCTGGTAGGCGACCCGCTGCGGCTGAGTCAGTATCTGCTTGCCGTACTTGGCGTACGTGTAGTTGCGGAAGTCGGCCCCCTCGTCGACGAAGCGCTTGCCCTCCGCGTTCACGATGAGCCCGAAGGGGTAGGAGTGCTTCTGGTACAGGTCGGTGATCGCCCGGTTGCCGAAGGGCGGCGCGTTGAGGTCCCAGGCCACCGCGTGGCACCCGCTCCAGTGGCCGAACGGCTGCGCTCCGATGTCGAGCGCCATACGGATGCCGTCGCCCGTGTTGAACCGAACGCCGCGCACCTTCGCGAGCTCCCATCCGGGGCCGAGGTAACGGGCCCGCATCTCGGGGTTCGCCTCGAAGCCGCCGCACGCCAGCACGACGGCGCGCGACGCAAGGTCCTCGTACCCGTCCGGCCCCTTCACTCGCACTCCGCACACAGCGCCCGCGTCGTCCGTCAGGAGCCGGACGGCGGCAGTCGCGTAGCGCAGGCCGATCTCTTTCTTCTCGGCGACGTCGAAGAGCTGGTCGGAGAGCCCTTTGCCGCCTCCGACCGCCTCGAGACAGAGCCCGCCCCAGAACCGGAACTTGCCGTCGACCTTGAACGCCTGATGCGACCACGACGGCACGAAACGCACGCCCTGCTCGTACATCCAACGCATCGCCGGGAAGGAGCCGCGCGTCAGCGCGCTCGCCATCTCCTGCTCGCTCAGCCCCTCCGTGACCCGCATCAGGTCGTCGAAGTACTGGGCCTCGGTGTACTGGCCCACCTCGATGACGTCGAGCTCGGCCGGCGACAGGTCGGGTACGAGCTCGCGCACGTCGTCGATGCCGCGGTAGGCGAACCGAATGGCGCCTCCCGTGAAGTAGGTGTTGCCGCCGCGGGCGTGCTGGGGCGCCTTCTCGAGCGCCAGCACCTCGCATCCGTCCTCCCGGGCCGCGAGCGCCGCGCACAGCGCCGCGTTCCCCGCGCCGACCACGATCACGTCTGCCGTCTTCCCGATGACCAAGCCGTCCTCCCTCCGCCTGCCGTCTCCTCTACCGGGTAGACGGTATCGGGCGCCGCCGCCTCTGTAAAGCGCCGGCGCAACGCCGCCGGGACGGGACGCGCCGAGCGTCCGCGCGGGCCGCCGCGGTTTGACAGCCCCCTACCCTGCGCGTATGTTCACGAGCGCCGGACTACACGCCAGACCAACCCAGGACGAACTGCGCCCTCCCACGACGAGGGTCAGCGAGAGGTGACGCATGAGTGACCGTCTGCAGCTTAGCTTTATCTCGGCGAGCAACGAGCGCATCGCGCCGCTCCTCTCCGGCGACGTGAAGATCGAGGGCGTCGACCTCGTATGGACGAACTCCGACCCGTCTGAGACGTTCTGGCGCCAGCTGAAGTTCGAGGAGTTCGAGCTGTGCGAGATGTCGTTCTCGTCGCTGCTCATCGCGATGGCCAACGGCAGCGACATGGTGGCCATCCCGGTGTTCCCGTCGCGCCGGTTCATGCACGCCCTCATCTCGTTCCACGTCGACTCCGGCGTCGAGAAGCCCGGCGACCTCTACGGGAAGCGCATCGGCGTGGGCGAGTACCAACAGACCGCGTCGCTCTGGACGCGGGGGGTGCTCCAGCACGACTTCGGCGTCGACCAGTTTAGCGTCGACTGGTACATGGAGCGCAGCGAGGAGCTGAGCCACGGGGGCGCGACGGGGTTCAAGCCGCCGGAGGGCATCAAGTTCCACCGCATACCCAACGACAAGAGCCTCGCCACGATGCTCGCGAACAACGAGATCGACGCCGCTCCCATCGGCCGGGCCTTCTCGAACGAGAAGAACATCATCGACCGCTCGACGACCATCCGGCCGACCAACGCCGACTGGAGCAAGATCAAGCCGGTGTTCCCCGACCTCATCGCCGAGGGCGCCCGGTTCTTCGAGACGCACGGGTACATCCCCGCGAACCACTGCTACGCGATCCGCGGAGACGTCGCCCGCAAGTACCCGTGGCTCGCGTTCAACCTCTACTCGGCGTTCGTGAGGGCCAAGGAGCATCACTACTCCCAGCTCTCGAGCAAAATACCGAGCGACATGATCTTCGGTCCGCAGTACATGGCGAAGACGAGGGCCACGTTCGGCAGCGACCCCTACCCGTACGGCGTGCGGGACAACGAAAAGATGATGCAGACCATGATTGACTTCTCGCACGAGCAGGGGCTGACGCCCCGGAAGATGACGTTCGAGGAGTTGTTCGCGCCGAGCCTGCTCAACCTGTAACCGATCCGGCCCCAACACCCAGGAGGAGGAAGCAATGTTCGAAGGGAAGAAGGTTATCGACGTCCATGGGCACATGACGACGCCCGCCGAGTTCAGGGGAGCGGTCGCCAACATGGTGTCGCAGAACACCGCGCCCCACGGCTTCGATCTGTCCGACGAGCGATTGGAGAGCGCTCAGCCGCGCCACCTCAACATGCTGGACGACCACAACATCGACTACCAGCTGCTGTCGCCCCGGCCCATCGCCATGTGGCACTGGATGCGCCCGCACCTCCAGTACGACTGGTGCCACATCACGAACGACGTCATCGCCCAGACGATCAAGCTGCACCCCGACCGCTTCGGCGGCGTCGCTCAGCTGCCGCAGAACCGCGACCTCGACGGGTCGTACCTGGTCGAGGAGTTGGAGCGGTGCGTCAACGAGCTGGGGTTCGTCGGCGCGCTGGTCAACCCGGACCCGGGCGCGGACAAGCAGACGCCGGGGATGCACGAGAAGTACTGGTACCCGCTGTACGAGAAGGCGGAGGCGCTCAACGCCGTGCTGATGATTCACCCGTCCGTCTCCCTTGACCCGCGGCTCGAGATCATCCCGGCCAACTATCAGATCAACAACGTGGTCGAGGAGTTCATCGCGATGCAGCTCCTGGAGCACGGCCGCGTATTCGACGACTTCCCCAACCTCAAGGTGTTCGTCTGCCACGGCGGCGGCGCGTTGCACCGCTTCATCGCCGAGGACCGGCACCGGGGGCAGCGGGACCTGTCGAACAATCTGTGGTTCGACTCCTGCATCCTCGAGAAGAACATGCTCGAGGCGACGATCAAGCAGAAGACGCCGAGCCAGATGCTCTTCGGCACCGAGGCCCCCGGCTCCGGCGGCGCGAAGCGTCCCGAGACCGGCCGCCCCGGCGACGACTTGGTTCCCGTCATCGGCGAGTTCGAGTTCATCTCGCCCGAGGAGAAGGCCGCAATCTTCCACGACAACGCCTTCAACGCGGTGCCCCTGCTCACCAAGGAGGCGGTGGGCGCCTAGTCCCGACGCGTGTCAGCGATGAAAGGGGCGTCCCTCGTTGGAGGGACGCCCCTTTTGCTATCCGACGCCGGGCAGTCGTCTAGGGAACCGTCTAACTCGCCTCCGGCGTAGCCTCGGGAGTAGCCTGCGGGGCGTCTCCGTCGCTGTCCCCGGACCTGCCATGGCGGCCCGACCGGCCTCCGCGTCCGAATCCCCGGCCCAAGTCGCGGCCCCCGAAGCGACCGTCGTCCAAGACCGCCGGGCGGCTGTCGTGCCAGGTCTTCAGCTCCTCGCCCTCCTCAGCCGTGATGCGGCCCGCGTCCACCAGCTTGTCGATGCGAGCGTCGATCCGCTCGTCGCGGATCTCGGCCCGCGCCTCGTCGAACGCCGTTCGGAGCTCGGTCTCGTGGTTATCGTGCCTGTCAGCCACCCGCTATGACCGTGCCGCCGATGGCCACGATCGCGACAATCACGGCTAGGAGACCTGGAAACACCCACCGCTTTCTCACCTTTCTCACATTGCACCTCCTGTCGGCGCGTACCGCGCGCCCGATTCGCGGGCAGACTACGCGCCGATTGTCAAGAAACTCTGAAGTTCTCCCGAATTCCGGGAGCACTGCGCGGACCTGGGACTCAGCGACGCGGTTGACGGCGACGAGAAAGCCGACTAGGTTGGCGGCGCTTCCAGCAGCGCCTACAGAGGAGGTTTCGATATGGCGCATCTCACGCTTGGCATGGGCAGCTCACACAGCCTCATCAAGGACCCGGTCCAGTGGCTCCGCAGAGGCGAGGCGGACGTCCCGAACTCCCGGTTCGGCCGCGCGCTTCAGGGCCTCAAGCCGGAGCTGGCGTCCGAGCTTACGCTGGAGCGCTGCACGGAGCAGTTCGAGCAGTGCAACGCTGCCGCGAACGCGCTCGGCGACGTGCTCGAGGAGTCGGAGGTCGACGCCATTCTCGTGGTGAGCAACCTCCACGGCGTCCCCCACGACGACTTCAAGGCGATTTTCGGGATATACGTGGGCGACGAGCTCCCCGTGGCGCCGTTGTCGAGCGGCGGCGACGGCGAGGCCAGCGACCCGGACGCTCCCATACCGGACTGGGCCGCGAGGGCGCACCCCGCGGAGCCCGATCTGGCGATGCACGTCTTGGACAGTCTCATCCAGGACGGCTTCGACCTAGCGCACATGGACCGCTTCCGCCCAGGCACAGGCGTCGGGCACGAGTTCACGGTGATGTACGAGGAGTACCTGCGGAAGGAGACGCCCCTCGTGCCCTTCCAGCTGAGCCGGTATCTTCCCAACCAGGCGACGCCGGAGCGGTGCTACGCGCTGGGACAAGCGCTGCGCCGCGCCATCGAGTCGTGGGACTCGGACAAACGGGTCGCTATCGCGGCCTCGGGCGGGCTGAGCCACCAGTTGGTCGACGAGCCGCTGGACCAGCAGGTCGTCGCCGCCCTGATGGAGAAGGACCGCGAGCGGCTCTGCTCATTGCCGCGCGAGCGGCTCAACGTCCTGCCGGGCACGGCCGAGATCCTGAACTGGGTCACGGTGTCGGCGGCAATGGAGGACGCGGAGATGACGCTGCTCGACTACGTCCCGTCCTACTGGTCGCTGTACGGCACGGGCCACGGCTTCTGCTTCTCGTACTGGCGGTAGCGCCCGGTGAAGATCCTCGACGGCCTGAACGTCATCGACCTCACGACGATAGTTTCAGGCCCCTACGCTACGTCGCTTCTCGCCGACCTCGGCGCGGACGTCATCAAGGTGGAGCAGCCAACGGGGGACCCGGCTCGCGTCTTCGAGGGCACGGATCCGCGCCACACGTTCCAGGGCCTCACGCCCCACCTGCTGACGCTGGCGCGCAACAAGCGGAGCATCGTCGTCAACCTGCGCGATCAGGCGGGCCGTGACGCCTTCTACGACCTCGTCCGCTGGGCGGACGTGGTCGTAGACAACTATCGGCCCGGAGTGACCGAACGGCTCGGCGTCGACTACGCCTCCCTGCGCATCGTGAACCCGCGGATTATCGCCTGCTCCATCACCGGCTACGGGCTCACAGGCCCTGGGAGAGACCGGGCGGCCCTCGACGCCTGCATCCAAGCCTATGCAGGCGTGATGAGCATGACCGGCGACCCCGACGGCGCGCCCGTGCGGGCGGGTCCGCTGTACGGCGACCTCAGCAGCGGCATGGCGGGCGCGCTGGGCATCCTGGCGGCAGTTGTCGCCCGTGACCGGACCGGCGTGGGGCAGCAGGTCGACATCTCGATGCTCGACGTGCAGATCTCGATGCTCAGCTATTTCGCGACGATGCACCTGATCTCCGGGACGCCCACGGCGCGGCACGGCAACGAGCACGCGCTCCACGTGCCCTACAACGCCTACGCCGCGCTCGGCGGATTCCTGTTCGTGGCCGTCGTCGTCGACCCGCATTGGGCCGCGTTGGCGGAGGCGCTCCGGCGCGCCCCCCTGCCCTCGGACGCCGCTGCCGACGTCGCCTACCTGAGCAGCGAGCGGCTCCTCGAACGGCTGAACCGGCTCGACGAGCGCGAAGCAATCAACGCCGCGCTGATCCGTATTCTCGGGTCCCGGCAGCGCGACGACTGGCTGACCGAACTGAGCGCCGCCGGGGTCCCCGTCGCGCCCGTCAACTCGATGGAGGAGGCGGTCGGCGACCCGCAGGTGCTGGCGCGCGAAATGATCGTCGACGTCGCCCACCCGCTCGGTGGGTCGTACCGTACGCTCGGCAATCCCGTCAGGCTGTCGGAGTCGGACCCGGGGACGTACAGCCCGCCGCCGCTCGCGGGCGAGCACACCGTGCAGGTGCTGCGCGACGTGCTGCGGTACGACGGCGCGGCGATCGACGACCTCCTTGCGTCGGGCGCCGTGGGCGCTTACGCCGGCCAGTCCGAAGGACCGCCCGCCGATGGCCCCACAGCTCGTGCAGACGAGGCCTCGACGACATGCTAGCGACCGGACGGCCCGTCGTGCGCTCATGGCTCTACGTACCCGGCCAGCGGGAACGGATGGTCGTGAAGTCGTTCGAACTGCCCGCCGACGCCGTGATCTACGACCTCGAGGACGCAGTGCCGATCGCGGAGAAGCAGGCGGCCCGCGATCTGCTGACGCGCGTGCTGGGCGGACGCGAGACGGCGAGCGCTCCCCGGCGCTACGTTCGCGTCAACCACCCCAGCCGCGCAAGCGTGTTCGAAGCAGACCTAGCCTGCGCCGTGGAGCTGAGCGTGGAGGGCATCGGGGTCCCGAAGGTTGAGACGCCGGACGAGGTTCGCCATGTGGACGAGACACTCGCGGGGCGGGAGCGCGAGCGGGGCTTGGCCGAGGGTTCGACGCGGACCATGTTGCTCATCGAGAGTCCGCTAGGGAACCTCTGAACAACTCACAGTCGGCCGAGTGGTGTTGGTGGGGGGCTCTTCAGCGATTCGCAGCCCTCTGCTGGTGCCGTGAACGGGGCTGTTGGGGGTCTTCTACCGACCCTGCTGGGGCGGATTCCCTGCTCCCAACCCCGATCTGAACCCACTGCGCCTCCGTCATGCCGCCAAGCACCGCTGGGCTCTCATCAGGTTCGCCAGCCCCAGCAGCACCATCAGCCGTTGCGTGTTCTTGGCCAGCCCCCGGTAGCGGACCTTGGCGTAGCCAAAGTGCCGTTTGACGTACAGGAACGGATGCTCCACCTTCGCCCGGACCGACGCCTTGCCCTTCTCCGCCAACGCCTCAGGGCTTCCCGGCTCCAACTGCCGACGTTGGCCCGGTCGCATCGCCACCTGCCACTCCACCTCCAGCCCCCGATGCTCCGCCCGCTTCTGGACTCCCTGATACCCGGCATCGCCCCACACCTGCGACTCGCCGCCGTGCAGCAACCGGTGCGCTTCCGTCACGTCGTTCACATTGGCCGGCGTCGTCGCGACGCTGTGCACCACCCCCGTCTCCGCGTCCACCCCGATGTGCACCTTCATCCCGAAATGCCACCTGTTCCCCTTCTTCACTTGGTGCATCTCCGGGTCTCGCGCACCCGCTCGATTCTTCGTCGACGACGGCGCCTCGATGATGCTCGCGTCCATGATCGTCCCTTCCTGGAGCAGGAGTCCCTGGGACGCCAGATGCCCTTTGATCTCCGCGAACAGTCCCTCCCCCAGTTCGTGCTCCTCCAACAGATGACGGAAGTTCAGGATGGTGGTCTCGTCCGGCAGCGGCTCCGACAGCTTCAAGCCCACGAACCGCCGCACCGACTCCACGTCGTACAGCAGGTCCTCCATGCCGGGGTCGCTGAGGTTGTAGAACAGCTGCACGCAGTGAATCCGCAGCATCGCCGACAGGGCATACGGATGGCGTCCCCGGCCCGCCGTGGGGTAGAAGGGACGGATGCGCCCTTCCAGCCGTTCCCAGGGGATCAGCCCGCCCATGCGTTCGAGAAATCGCTCCCTGCGGGTCTTGCGCTTCTTGCTCTCGTAGTCCACGTCTGCAAAGGTCGGTTGGTCCATCATCGCTTCACTCCCTGGCGCCACTGGGTGACTGCCAGGATACTGCCTCAACCTATAGACTTGTTCAGAGATTCCCTAGGGCTCCTGAACGCCTACGCAATCGCCGCAAGCTCGCCCCGGGCCATCGCAGTCTCATTCGGCGGAGAGGACTTCTCCCGCGAACTCGGTCTACCTCTGGTCAGGACGGGCGAGGCGAAAGAGCTGATCGCGGCGCGGTCGAATTTGGCCATAGCCGCGGCGGCTGCGGGCGTGCAGTCCATCGACGTCATCTGGACGGCGCTCGACGACCTCGAAGGGCTCGAGGCGGAGGCGGGACAGGCGCGCAGGCTCGGGTTCACGGGCAAAGCGGCGATCCACCCCGACCAACTGGCTCCGATCAACCAGGCGTTCAGTCCAACGCCCGACGAAGTGGCCTACGCCGTCCGGGTCATCTCGGCCTACGACGCGGCGGTCGCCGACGGCACGGGCGCGATCAACTACGAGGGCGCATTCCTGGAAGAGCCAATCATCGCACGGGCGCGGCGGATTCTCGATCTGGCGCCGGTCTACGACACGCCCCCGACTCTGTAGGGGCGTCACTGTCCCCGCGCTGCGCCCCCATGCGCTGCTATGATGGGCGCGCCCCCCGGCTGAGCCCTTGGGCCTCCTCGCGTCAGCGCGGCGGCCGCTTCGGAAGGACGACACCGGACGCTGTCCCGAGTGGTGAGAGCGTATGCGCCTTCTGTGGCGACGAGCGATGGCGACGGAGCTGGTCAGCCGTGGGGGGCTCCCGCTGTTCGCTGCGTTCCTCGTCTGGGGCGCGGGAAGCGGCGCGCAGACGATCGGCCGGCCGCTGATGGCCTACGAGTTCAGCGGGTCGGTCTTCCTCGTCACCCTGCTCATAGCGTCGCTCTCCCTTTCTCGAATCATCGCCGGGCCGACCACCGGCTTCATCGTCGATCGCATCGGACGCAGGCCACTGGCCGCGATCGGCTGCTTGATACGGGCCGCCGCCTCGGTGGGCGACGTGTTCGCGCAGAACTACTTCCAGTTCTTCGCACTCGAGTTCGTCGGCGCTATCGGCCTCACGATGTTCAACACCACGTCCATGGTCATGGTCGCCGACTTGAGCGAGCCGGAGTACCGTGGCCGGGCGGTCGCCCTCCGCACCACGGCGCTCAAGATCGGACAAGTGGTGGGGCCCCTGCTGTTCGCGGCCATCGCGTTCGGGTTCGACCTGCGCTACGTCTTCCTCATCAACGCTGCGGCGAAGCTCATCGTGGCAATCATCATCATCAAGATGATGGTCGAGACGCGGCCGGAGCCCGAGCTGCCGGAGCGCGGGAGGGAGCAGCCAATCGCGCGCATCGGGAACGGCCGCATGGTCCTCAAGGTACTGACGACCCCGGGTTTCGCGGTGCTCGCGCTCACGACGTTCGGCATACATCTGATGACACAAGGCGTGTTCCAGTCGCTGTTCCCCCTGCAATCGAAGGCGGAAGCGGGACTGACCGACGGCCACGTGGGTACGCTGATCAGCATCGCCGCCGTGGTGACGCTCGTGTTCGCCTTCCCCAACGGCATGCTCGTCGACCGCTTCGGGAGGAAATCGTCGCTGGTGCCCGGGCTTCTCCTTCTGGGGGCCACCGCCGTGCTCTTATCGATGAGCCGCGACTATACGGGGGCGCTCATCGCCGCCGTCGTCTACGGTCTAGGACAGACGATGACGACGGGCGCCGCACAGACCTACGTGATGGACTTGGCGCCGGAGGACCGCCGCGGCGCGTTCATCGGCGTCTGGTCGGTCTCCCAGAACCTGGGATCGTTCGCGGGCCCGCTGGCGGCCGGCGCCATCGTCGACGCTTGGGGGTTCGGCGCCGCGTTTCTCACGACGGCTGCCTGGCTGGCCGGCAGCGCTGTCATCATGGCCGTGTTCGGGCCGGAGACGCGCTACCGAGGTCCGACGAGGCCGGGGTGAGCTGGGGGGACAGCGTACGGCTCGCGAACGAGGCTAGGAGTCGAGGAACGGCGTCTGGTGGGAGAGGACGACCTCCCGCCGTTGCTCGCTCGATTCCTCGATGGCCATGATGAGTTCGAGCGTCGCCTTGCTCCACGGGCCATCCGCGTGGAGCGGCCGGCCCTCGACGATAGCGTCGTAGAAGTCGTCGATGCGGCGGTTCCTGCCGTCCATATCGGAGTGGGGAACGGGAATCTCGGTACGACCGTCGTTCCCGTAAACCGTGAGCCCCGTCCCGGACATCCGCACGTCGGCGTAGTCGAAGCTCGCGACCAGCGGGCCGCCGAGGACCCAGCCCCCGCCCTGCCGTCCGCTTCTGCCGAAGGAGCGGTCGACGGCGCGAATCCCGCCGTAGCGCTCCGCCTTCGCCTCGCCGTTCTCCCACGCCTCGTCCGCGCCATGGGCGAGACGCTCCTGGCGGGCCGCCGCGTAGAGGACTCCTTCACCCGACCCGAACACGAACTCGCTCGATTGGAAGTGGTCGTAGCCGTTGTTCACGGCGGTGACGACCGTGCCGTCCTCGAAATCGATGTACGCCACGTAAGCTCCGGACACCCGCCGTTCCGCGTCCCACATGCCAACGTATCCTCGGACGCTCCGGACGAGGCCTCCCGCGATGGTCCTCAGCAGGTCGAGCTGGTGGGGGCCGTCGCGCCACAGCAGGCCGCTGCCGGCCTCCGGCGTCAGCTCGCCGCTCGAGCGGGGGCGGTACAGCCAGTCGTGGTAGCGCCAGTGATGGACCATGCGCAGCTTCCCGAACTCCCCGCCGACAACGACCTCGCGGAGCTTCTGGGCCAGGGGCTCGAAGCTGATGGGCACATTGACGCCGAGGAGGACGCCGTAGCGCGCCGAGTCCGCGATGATCGCGTCGGCGTCTTCGAGACTGAGGGCCAACGGCTTCTCGGTGAGCACGTGCTTCCCGTTGGACATCGCGGCGCGCGCGTGCTCGACGTGCCAGTGCGTGGGCGTGGAGATGTAGACGAGGTCCACCTCGCCTTGCGTACAGAGGTCGTCCGCGCTGTTGAACAGGGCCGTGTCCGGGAAGTCGGCGTGGAAGCGAGCGAGGATCTCGGGGTCGATGTCCACCACCGCCGTTACCTGGAAACGCGGGGCCTTGGTGAACTTGGCGAGCATGCCGACGGCCGCGCCGCCGAGACCGATGACGCCAACCCGAATGACCCGTTCGTTCCGCTGTTGCCCGGTCGACAAGGGACTACCTCCCGCTCACGTCTGTCCGCAATCCTCCGCCTCGGGGCGAGGAGGCCGGACAACTTAGGGAGGAAGGCTGGCTCCCCCCTCCTCAATCCTCCCCCGTGGGGGAGGAGGCCGGAAGCTCGTTGGTCCCTACCCCGGCGACGCGGCGACGATGTCGCGCGCCGGTTGCGGCATCGCCGCCGGCAGGGGCTTGCCGCCTACGGCTGCGTGCTGCAACTCGACGGTGTCGTACTTTCCGCGCACGCCGATCGTTGTCAGGTCCTGCCGCGCGTACCGCCATTCCGGGCGGGCCGCGCTCGGGGCCTGGCCGTCGCAGGGCAATACGATGCGCCGGTTCTGCTCAGGGTCGCGGAAGACGTTCATAGGATCGCCGCCGTCCTCGACGATTCTCATCTGCTCGCCGAGGAGACGTCGGTACATCAGGATGCCGACGTCCGTTTGCCCGAGCCGCTCGAGCCATCGCTCCATCAGCGGCCCCTGCGACGTCCACGCGAAGTTGTCCTGTCCGCTGGCGTCGTCCAAGAGCTCCCAGATGGGCAGGCCGTCCGCGTCCACGCCCGGCAGCGGGACCTTGAAGACGGGGATGTCCTCCGGCGCCTGGTCGGTGTTCTCTCCGGGGAGCGGGTCGTGCTCGTTGTAGTAGAGGTAGTAGGTGTGGGTGTCGTCCATGGGCACGCGGATCTGGAAGCCGCGCCCCCGGGAGCCGTGCTCGAGGTTCGGGATGACGACGGGGTGGCCAACCGTCCAGCCGGGCGACGTGGCCTCGTCCTCGTCCTCCATGAGCCGGTGCTTGAGGACGCCGTGCTCGAACTGGGTGAAGCCGACCTTGACGTGGTGGGTAACCTTGGCGCCGCGCCGCCAGTGCCGTCCGGCGTTCGGGCCCGGGGTGAACTGACGCTGCCCGAGCCGGCCGCGGTCCGCGAGCACGCCCATGCGCTCGAGGATGTAGTTGTTGAAGTAGCCGTGGAGGTACTCGTTGTGCACCGGGTCCATGGAGTTCTCCATGATCTGGAGCCAGTTGCACGAGATGACCAGCCAGCCGATGGAGCGGACCATCCCCTCGCGGACGAAGGGCTCCCACCTCGGGAGCAGAGGCGCGGGCGAAGGGCCGAGGTAGGCGAAAACGAGGCCGCCGAGCTGCTCGACCGGGTAGGCCTTGAGCCGGACGCGGCTGGGGAAGGTGGAGTCGGGAGTCTCGGCCGGCATCTCAAGGCACTGGCCGGTCTCGTCGTAGAGCCATCCGTGGTAGGGGCACCGCAGCCCGCGCTCCTCGGGGATGCCGAACAGCATGTTGACCCTGCGGTGGGCGCACGCGGCCTCGATGAGGCCGAGGCGGCCGCCCTCGTCCTTGTAGAGGACGAGGTCCTCGCCCAGTACGCGGACGGCCTTTGTGGGGTTCTGCTTCAATTCGCCGGCGGCGGCTATCGGGTGCCAGTAGCGGCGCATCAGCTCGCCCATGGGAGTCCCCGCGCCGACTCTCGTGAACATGTCGTTCTGCTCTTGCGTCAGCATCGCTTTCCTCCTAGGTCCGGGTAGGCCAGCAGGCACACTATACGCGCCGGCGGCCCGGGGCACCCACAAAGAGGGTTCTCCCCATCCTAACCTTCCCCTCTTGTGGCGGGGGAGATTTAGAGAGGGGGCCCGCTCGCCCGCCAACTTTCGTCGGTTGTGGTGTGGGGCGTCAGCCCCCCCCAATCCGTCATTCTCGTGCTCGACACGGGAATCCACGTCCCCTCGCGGAGAGACCTCTCACCACGCCCCTCGCCCCTGGCCGCGACATCCGCTCCTATCCCCAACGCCCTCTACCCCCTACCATGCCTGTTGAAGGCCTCCGAAACCACCCGCCGCTAGCGCGCCGGGCCTCCGGCCCGATTTACGAGTAAATGTCGCAAAATGTCGCAGAATGTCGCACTATTTCAATGCCTCACTCGTAAATTGCTCGGTTTACGAGTTAAAAACCTCACGTTTTTGGCCAAAAACCGATCATTTTCGCCCATTTCCGTTCATTTCGGCGTTCGCGAGTCGTCTGGGCGGCAACAGACCGGCAGAGAGTTGATCGTCGGGGGCGGTGTGGGCGTCAGCCCAACGTGAGGGATTCCCGCGAAGGCGGGAATCTAGGGCGCGCAGGAGTGCAGGCAGGGCTGGCGGCAAGAGGAACTCCCCCATAAGCGGCAGTTGCGCAAAGGTCTCCGTGTGGGGGAAGGGACTTCAGCAGGGGCATGGAACCCCAATGGCGCTGCGGAAGGGGTAAGCTGCGGCCAGCAAGAGAAACGGAAGCGGAGGGTGGCCAATGAGTGTGGAAGGAAAGGTAGTAGTCATAACAGGCGGCGCGAAGGGGATCGGCCGGTGGGTGGCAGGGACGTTTGCCCGGGAAGGCGCGCGGCTCGCCATCGCCGACGTCTCGCCGATGGAGAACGTCGTGGCCGAGGTCCAGGCGCTCGGCGCGGAGGTGCTCCCCGTCCGGACCGACGTATGCAACGAGAACGACGTGCGTTCGCTCATGGACCAGGTCTATCGGCGCTACGGACGCATCGACGTCCTGATCAACGACGCGGCGATTGTGACCCATTTCCACGAGGGGTCGCCCCGCTGGCCCCGCATCAGGGACATGGAGCTGGGCTTCTTCGAGCGGATCATGCGCACGAACCTCGGCGGCACGTTCCTCTGCACCAAGCACGTGATCCCGTACATGGAGTCGCTCAACGCGGGGCACATCATCCAGTTCGGCCAGGGGACGCTGCGGGTGGAGCATACGAACAACCCGAACATCGGCACATGCGTCTACGGGGTGTCGAAGGTCGCCATCCGCGCGTTCGCTCGGTTCGTGGCGGAGGAGGAGCAGGCCTTCAACATCTGCGTCATGAGCATGGGGCCGGGGACCGGAGCGACGTCGACTCGCCCCCGGGAGCCCGTGCCCGGCCTCCCCGGCGGCGGCGGCGGAATCGTGACGGAAGATAGCCCGCAGTGGGCCCGTGCGAACCCCAACACGACTCAGGTGGAGTCGGTCGACAACCGCTACGTAATCGCGGCCGAGGCGCCCATGGAGTTCTCCGGGCATCAGGTCACCGTGCGCGACGGAGTCCTCGCCATCGTGCAGGACTAGGGAATCTCTGAATAACTCCGTCCCAATCCGTTCGCTCTGAGCGGAGTGCAGAGGGCTTTGCCCTCTGCCGGGGGCGTGGGGGTGTCCCCCACACCCAAACGTATCGGGCGGGTGGGCGGGAAGAACACCGCTCGTCAAGCAGAGTTACGCAAAGGTCTCCGGGCGGCAGAAGACGCAAGCCCCGATCCGTTCGCGGAACCCTTCGATACGCTCAGCGCGAACGGACCGGGGCCGAGCCTCGAGTTGCTATCTGCGCGTTGACTGAAAGCCGAAGGCGCCCCACGCCGCCCGCTCGCGCTTCACCTCGACCCACGGCTCGTTCTTCGCCGGGTCGCGGATGACGCCCATCGGGTCCTCGCCGCGCTCGACCTTCTCGATGTTCTCGAGGATGAGCTTGTGATAGAGGATGATGCCTTTGTCGGACGTGGCCAGATGCTCGGCGGTGCGGTCGCTGATGGGGCCCTGCCCGATCCACGTCATCTCGTCCTGCGGCACGATCCCCGGCTCCTCGACGCGGCCCCACCTGTCGTAGTGGACCTCGGTGCGGCGCACGGGGACAATCTCCTGCGGCTCCTCTTCCGGCTTCCGGGGACGGCCGCTGTAGTAGAGGTGCAGCGTGTTCGTGTCGTCGACGGGAATGCGAATCTGGTACCCGAACCGTTCGCCGGCGCCCACGACCAACGTGTTCGGGAAGAACGTCGGATGGCCCGTCGTCCAGTCGTCGGGAGGGTTCTCCCAGTCGTCCCCCTCAACGAAGCGGCGCTTGTAGATGCCGTACTCGAAGAGGTCGAACTCGAGCTTCAGGTGGCGCGCGGGGTTCAGCGCCCGCGGGAGGTCGTGCTTCTGGTTGTAGTAGTTCTGGTAGTGGCCGTGCAGGTGCTCGAAGTGGATCGGATCGTGGGAGTTGTCCATGCACTGGAGCCAATTGCAGGGCAGCGGCCTGAAATGAATCTCGCGGACCAGCTCAGGCCGGGCGAAGAGCTCCCAACGGGGCAGCAGCGGCGCAGGCGCAGGGCCCATGTACGCCCAGACCAAGCCGCCGAGCTCCTGCGTGGGGTAGGCCTTTACCTTGAGCGGCAGGCAGGCCGGCTCGAAGGGCATGTCCACGACCTTGCCCTCGACGTTGTAGGTCCAGCCGTGGTAGGCGCACCGCAGCCCGTTCTCCTGAGGGATGCCGTAGGCCAGGCTGATGGCGCGGTGCGCGCAGGCCTTGCCGATGAGGCCAATCTCGCCCTTGAGGCTCCGGAAGAGGGTCAGGTCCTCGCCAAGGATTCGCACGGGTTGGACGGGCTCCTTGAGCAGCTCCTCGACGGCGCCGACGGGCTGCCAGTAGCGGCGCATCATCTCGCCCATCGGCGTGCCTGGCCCCACCCTCGTCATGCGGTCGTTGGTCTCTTGGGTGATCATCCATTGCCTCCCGTAATCCGCTCGACCTATCGTTGTCCGATCCTCGTCGGGCTGATGCTACCACGTTTGCGCCGCCTCGACCCACGCCGCCGGCGGGCCCACGCGGGATACCTTTGCGTGACTCGCATGGCCCCTCTCGTACTCGCCCAATGCGGAGTGCAGAGGGCTGAGCCCTCTGCCGGGGGCGTAGGGGCGTCCCCCACACCAACGTATCTGGTGGCTGGGCGGGAAGAACAGCACTCGTCGAGCAGAGTTGCGCAAAGGCCCCGCGCGTCCAACCCGCCGCGACATTCGCCCCTTCCTCTCAAGGCCCCCGCCGCCTAACATTCTTGCGTTGAGCATGCATCGAATCCCCGCCTGCCGCCCCGAGCCGTCGGCCCGATTTACGAGTAAATGACGCACAATGACTCTAAATGACTCACTTGAGAAGAAACTGTCTCCCGCTCCACTCGTAAATCCATGGAATCCACGAGTAAACCACCTGTGGCATTCTGGCCCATTCCCGCTCGTTCTCGTGCATTCCCGTCGTTCCCATGCGGCATTGCCGTGCTCTCCTTCGTGGTTCCCGCGCTTGACACGTGAACCACGCCCCGCCCCTAGATTCCCGTATCGGGGCACGGAATGACGGAACTCTCGCCGCCGCCTGCGCGCGGCGGCGACCACGAGGAGGGAGGCTATATGAACGTCAAACGCGGCTGGGAGGGGCGGTTCCTGGAGGACTTCAAGGTCGGCGACGTGTACCGGTCGGCCATCGGCCGGACGGTCACCGAGGCTGACAACATCTGGTTCACGCTGCTGACGAACAACGACAACCAGATCCATTTCAACGACGAGTACGCCAAGCGCACTCAGTGGGGCAAGCCGCTGGTGAACAGCGCCTTCACGATCGCCGTGGTCACGGGCCTCACGGTGAGGGACGTAAGCCAGAACGGTTTCGCGCTCGGATGGGAGCGCATCGTTCTCCCCAACCCGCTGTTCGCCGGGGACACTCTCTATGCGGAAACGGAGGTCCTGTCGGCGCGCGAGTCGCAGTCCGACCCGCGCCGCGGCGTCGTGCGCGTGCGTACGCGCGGCATCCAGCAGGCCGGGGTGATCGTCATCGAATTCGAGCGCAGCGTGATGGTGTGGAAACGGGACCACGCGCCGAGCGTCGGCAGCTTCCCCGAGGTCCGGGAGCCGAACTCCTAGGAAACCTCTGCTTGGAGCGCGCTCACGCCGTCTCCTCGACGACTCGGCGGAGCTCGGCGATGACCTGCTCGGTCTGGCCGGCGGTGAGCCCCCATGGCTTGCGCAGCGTCGGACGCGACAGCAGGTAGTAGCGGAACGCTCCCCACGCTCGCTCCGCCGCCGCGTCGGAGGGCGCTCCCATCACGGCCGGGGCGTACTTGCCGGCGAAGCGTTCCGCGATCTGCGACACCGGCTCGTCGTCCTCGAGGAACGACACAGCCCGCGCCGAGCGCTCCCGCATCTCGTCTCTGTCCATTGCTGCTTCTTCTCCGGCCTCTGAAGTCCCCTGCCCCTCAAGCCCTCAGCCTTCGACAGCCGACGCCCGCGCATATACTACCCTGGCCATGGCAGCTCCGACGGCATTCGACCTCTTCACTCAGGCCGTTGCGGTCCCCGGCGACCGTATCGAGTTGGCTCGCTGCGCCCTGCTCGTCGCAGCCTGCGCCGACCCGTCCGTCAGCGTCGACGACGGGCTGAGGCGCCTCGACGCCCTGGCCCACGGCGCCGCCGAGCGCGTAGCCGCAGCCGACGCCCCTCTGGCCCAGGTGAACGCTCTCAGCGAGCACCTGTTCGACGTCGCCGGCTTCTCGGGCAACGAGGACGACTACTACGACCCACGGAACAGCCTGCTGGACCAGGTGCTCGCGCGCAAGGTGGGCATTCCGATAACGCTGTCGCTGGTGTACATCGAGACCGGCGCACGCCTCGGCGTCCCGCTGGCGGGCATCGGCATGCCCGGCCACTTTCTGGTCCGTCACGAGCAGGAGACCTCGCTGTTCATCGACCCATTCCACCGAGGCGTACTGCGTTCGCAACGCGAGTGCGCCGAGCTGCTCTCGCAGATTTCCGGCAGCGTGCGCTGGAATCCCGCGTTCCTCGATCCCGTCGACAACCGTTCGTTCCTCGCGCGCATCCTCCGGAACCTCGGCGCTATCCGGACGCAGCGTGAGGAGCTCGCCGAAGCGGCGGACGTCCTGAGCTTGCTCGTCGCGCTGCAACCGGACGAGCCGGGTCACCGCCGCGACCGCGGCGTGTTGCGGCAGCGCCTGGGACATGGGGACCTCGCGTTGGAGGACCTCGAGCACTACCTCAGCTGCGAGAGCAACGCCCCCGACGCCTGGAACGTGCGGCGCCTCATGGAGCGGATCCGGGATGGCGGCGGGGCGCAGGCGTGAGCGCGCGCCGTTACGCAGTCGAGTAGCGGCGTTCGAGGTCCGTGATGCGCTCGAGCCCGAGCGCGTTGGCAATGCTCATGCGCAGCTCGCCGCCGCTGCCCCACCGTTCGAGCGCCGTGATCGTCCCCCGCTGCCGGAGTTCGACCATCATCTCCTTGATGATCGGATACAGCGAGAAGACGGCGCCCCGATGGATCTGGACCTTGAACCCCATCCTGGCCACGTCGGCCGGAGGAAGCTCGCCGTTGTACATGAGCGGAAGGTCGCCGAGCCGCCGGGCAAACTCGCGCAGGTCGTCCGCGGTGCGGATGCCGTCGACGAACACGAGGTCAGCCCCGGCGGCGGCGTAGGCGCGGCAGCGGCGTTCCGTATCGTCCCAGCCGGTCACGGTAAGAGCGTCGCACCGCGCGATCACGACGAAGTCGTCGTCGCGGCGCGCCTCGACGGCGGCGCGCACCTTGGCGGCCGCCTCGCCGGCGTCGATCACCTGCTTGCCGTCGAAGAACCCGCACTTCTTCGGCGCGACCTGGTCCTCGATGTGCACGCCTGCGACGCCGGCCCGCTCGTACGCGCGGATAGTCCGCCGCACGTTGATCGCGTTGCCGTAGCCGGTGTCAGCGTCGGCGATGACCGGGACCTCGACCGCTTCCGCGACGTACGCGGCGTTCTGGACCATCTCGGTCTGCGTGAGCAGGCCGACGTCGGGCATGCCCTTGGACATCGCGGCGCCGAAGCCGGACATGTAGACGGCGTCGAAGCCCGCCTCCTCGGCGATGCGCGCCGTGAAGCCGTCGTAGGTGAACGGCATGAGCAGCGTCTCGTCGCGAGCGAGCAGCTCTCGCAGCCGGCGGGTCGTGGTCGTCATCGCACATCTCCTTGGCGGGCGGTCTTCGAGCGCCAGCGGAGGACCGGCGAGCGGACCGGGGCCGCGCTAGGGAGTCCCGCTACGACGCCAGTAGGCCCTCGAGCCCTTCTCTGAGCCTCGGCAGGAACTCGTCAAGCGGCGTCGACAACGGCAGGGTGATCTCGAACACCTCGCTCTTCATCATGCCGCCGTCGCCCTTGCGCCAGCCGCCGGGGTCCTCCTTGGCGAGCTCCACGTTGATGGACTCGCGGTCGATGCCAAGGTTGTCCGAGACCTCGTAGACCGCGGCCATGTCCTCCATGCTGATAATCACGTCCATGCCAGGATGCTCGGCGACGCGGGCAGCGGTGTCAACCGCCGTCGAGGAGACGGACCCCGCCGTAGACGCCGTCGTAGCCGGGCGACACGATCACTTCGCCCGCGCGGACGCGACCCACGCCCTCCGCGACGCGCTCGCCAGCGGCGGCGGCTATCGCCTCCAGCGGAGTCGTCTGCAGCGCGGCGAGCTCAGTGCCGGCGGCTTCGACCGCAGCGAAGTAGGACTTCGCAACACTCTTCGCGGCGGCGCCCCTGCCCGTCGCCGCGGAGATCACTTCCTGCAACGGAACGAGACGCAGGAACGGAGGCCGGCGGCCTTCTTGGTCCGTCCACATCCCGTCGAGGCGGCGGACGACCGCCGCAGGCCGACGGGACAGGAGTTCCATGCGATGGAGAACGCCGAGCGTCAGTGGGCGTCCGCACACACCGCACCGCTCGCCGGCCTCCAGCGTGACGGCCGGGTGCTGGCATACGCCGCACTTGCGGTGTCCGTCGTAGTGGTACTTCCCCTCCTCGGGGAAGAACTCGATGGTGTGCTCCACGCCGCCGCCCGCCAGCGCCTCCCGGAGCCGGTCGTAGCTAAGCTCGCCCGCGAACACAGTCAACTCCCGCCCCATGCGGCCGGGCGAGTGCGCGTCTGAGAACGAGACAATCGTGAGCTCGTCGAGTTCAGGCACGCGCCAGTTCATGGACGGGTCGCTGGACAGCCCGGTCTCGATGGCGTGGATGTGGCGGGTCATGTCGCGAAAGCATTCCTCCAAGGAATCGAATCCTCCCTTCGATCCGTAGACCGAGTACCACGGAGTCCAAGCGTGCGCCGGGATGACGACGCACCGCGTGTCCCCGTCGAGCGCCATCGCGACCACGTCCCGCCCGGACAGCCGCAGCATGGGTCTGCCGTCCGACGCGAGCAAGCCATGGGGAGCAAGCGCCGTGCACAGGCGGTCGACGGCCTCGAAGTCCGGCGCCAGGACCAGCAGGTGAATGCGGCGCGACCTGCCGCTCTGGGGAAAGACGCAGCTGAGCTCGGTCCCGAGTACGAAGCGCGGTCCGCCTTCGTCGCTCGCGAGGCGGAGCAGGCCGCCGCCTGCGTCGACGAGCTCCCGCCGCAGGCGCCCAAGCCAGACGGGATGCGTGAAGTCGCCGGTCGCGAGCAGGTCGATGCCCTTGATGCGCGCCCAACGCGACATCGTCGCCAAGTCGAGCGATGGGCTAGTCCCGCGCGCGAACGAGGAATGGAGGTGTAGGTCGGCTGTGTAACTCATAGGTCAGCGCCCTCACTGACAGCATCATTGCACAACGGCACGCGACGGCCCGGCCAAGTTGACGCTCGGAAGCGGCGAATGCTAGCCTTTGAGACGTTCGTGGCCTGCTAAACGCTGCGTCGCAATCCAACGATGACGCACCCCGTTCCGCAGTCGGACGGGGATTTTTCCGATGCGGGATGACGGCACGCTC
This sequence comes from Dehalococcoidia bacterium, assembly GCA_965220205.1. GTDB lineage: Bacteria > Chloroflexota > Dehalococcoidia > Lucifugimonadales > Australimonadaceae. The sequence goes on from OZ244812.1 coordinate 873,616, forward strand.
CATGCATATCTCCGGCGCCGCCAGCATATGCGAGTCGCTCTTGAAGGAGGGCGTTGACACGGTCTTCGGCTATCCGGGGGGCGCGATTCTGCCCTTCTACGACGCGCTCTACCACTACCCGCAGATCCGCCACGTGCTTGTGCGTCACGAACAGGCCGCCGCCCATGCGGCGGAGGCCTACTCGCGCGTCAGCGGCAAGGTCGGCGTGTGCGTCGCCACCTCTGGCCCCGGCGCGACCAACCTGATGACGGGCCTGCTCGCCGCGAAGATGGACTCGACGCCCATGGTCGCTATCACCGGACAGGTCGCCCGCCCGTTCATGGGAACGGAGGCGTTCCAGGAGTGCGACACGGTCGGCATGGCCAAGCCCGCCGTCAAGAAGGCCTATCTGGTGATGGACGCGAGGGAACTCGCGGCCACGTTCCAGGAGGCGTTCCGCTTCGCGCAGGAGGGCCGGCCCGGGCCCGTCCTGATCGACATCCCGAAGGACGTGCAGGCCGAGACGTTCGATTTCGCGTACCCGGAGCCGGTCAACAACCACGCCGGGCCGGACCCGGACCCGGCCATGATCGAAGAAGCGGCGCGCCTGCTGAACGCCGCCGAGCGTCCGCTGCTCATCGTGGGCCGCGGCGTTCACATTGCACGCGCGTGGGACGAGCTGCAATCGCTCGCGGAGAAGGCCCACGCGCCCGTGCTCAACACGCTCCACGGCACGAGCGCCTTCCCGCGCCATCACCCGCTGGGCCACGGGATGCTCGGCATGCACGGCATGTACGCGAGCAACATCGCGTCGGACGAGGCCGACCTCGTCATGGGCGTCGGCATGCGCTTCGACGACCGAGTCATTGGCAGGCCGGGCACCTTCGCCCCCAACGCGAAAGTCGTGCACCTAGAGATCAACCCAAGCCAGATCAACAAGAACGTGCGGGCCGACGTCGCTCTCGTCGGCGACTTGCGGCGCACCCTTGGCGCCTTGCTCCCGTTGGCGCAGAGCCGGCGGCACGAGGCTTGGCTCGAACGGCTGGCCGAACTCGAGCACGCCCACCCCAGCATCGACCTGCCCGACTCGGATGTCGTGACGCCGCAGTACGTGCTGCGCGAGCTCAACAAGATTGTCGAGCACAGCGCTAACCCGCTGATCGTGACCGGCGTAGGACAGCATCAGATGTGGACAGCGCAGTTCATGTTCATGCCAACCCTCAACAGCTTCGTGTCGTCCGGAGGGCTTGGCGTTATGGGATTCGAGTTGCCGGCGGCCATCGGCGCGCAGATCGGACGTCCGGGCGCGACCGTGTGGTCGATCGCGGGCGACGGCGGCTTCCAGATGACGCTCCAAGAGCTCGCGACGGTGGCCCAGGAACACCTGCCCGTGAAGATCGCAATCATCAACAACGGCTACTCCGGCATGGTGCGGCAGTGGCAGGAGCTGTTCTACGACCACCGCTACAAGTCGGTGGCGGTCAGCAGTCCCGACTACGTCAAGCTCGCGGAGGCGTACGGGATACCCGGCGTCAGGGTTACTGAGAAGGACGACGTCGGCATGGCGCTCGCATTGGCCGCCGACCACCGGGGGCCGTACCTTCTCGATTTCGCGGTGTCGCCCGAGGAGAACGTCTACCCGATGGTGCCGCCGGGCGCCTCGCTGGCGGAGACGGTCGAGAGCCCGCGCGTCGTGCCCTACCGCCAGCCGATCCACATCGCCCCCGAGGGTCTCGTCAGCTACCCCTAGACGGCCGACGGAGCCCCCATCTTCAAGATAGCCGGCTCTTCCCCACCCTGACGGCGCAGCGCAGTCCGCGCTGACACATGATGTTTCGCGGCCCTCCGGGTGACTCGGAGCCTCGTCGTTGACTTGGCTGGAGGGTCGTCGGTAGAATGGTATGGTCAAAACAACCGGTTGGAAGTCGATATGCGTGAAGTTCGAGCTACCGAAGCCAAGATGCGCCTGGCCGAACTCCTCCGGACGGTCGAGCACGGGGAGACCATTGCCATAACGAGGCACGGCAAGCCGATCGCGCACCTGGTCCCTGCTCTTGCGCAGGACCGCGCCGCACGCGAGGAGGCAGTGGAACGCTTCCGAGAGCGCCGCTCTACGTGGAGGCGCGTCGCTTTCTCCACCGAAGAGATACTTGCTGCCCGGCATGAGGGGCACCGTCTGTGAGCGGAACCGTTGTTGACGCCTCGGTCGCCTTAGCGTGGATCCTGGAGGACGAAGACGACCCGCGGGCGAACCGGATACTCGATCGCCTCGCAGAGGATGTGGCGCTCGTGCCACAGCTCTGGCATCTGGAGACGCGCAACGCCCTGATCACCGTTGAGCGGCGCGGGCGACTTTCTGAGCGAGAGATCAAAGAACGCCTGGGCGCCTTGAACAGCATCCCCATCCAGACGGATGACGAACCCGACTTCCAATCCGCCTTCGACCTGACGAGGAAACATGACCTGTCCTTCTACGAGGCTCTGTATCTCGAGCTAGCCAAGCGGCGGGACGCAGAGCTCGCGACACTGGACAGAGCGCTCGGCCGCGCCGCCGCTGCCGAAGACGTGCCGCTGTCAGCCGCCTAGGGCAGACGAAGAAGACGCCGCGAAAATTGGCAAGGCCGAGCCGCTGGGCTCTCCGAAGGAATCCGTCGCGGGGATAGTCGTCGCGGATACGTTTCTTGCGCAGACGACGCTGGCATACCGGCGCATAGGGGCGTCGCCGACCGGGTTTTCCATGCAATCGACACGCCCAGTTTTGGGCATTGACATACCCCAATTGCGGCTCTATGTTCACCCCGCCCCGCCCCGCGCCACAGCTGGCATACAGGGGCTCGCAGTCCGGTCCCCTCTGGATCTATTGAATCCTCCGTTTCGTGGTAGTGAACTCGTGGAACGCACTCCCGGTTTGGCTCGCGCATCTTCCTCACAAGGACGCTCCCGCCAACAACGCCTGACCGAAGTCCACGTCCTCTCGGACGGGCTCTTCAAGATGGACGGGGGCGTCATGTTCGGACAGATCCCAAAGGACCAGTGGCAGGACTGGATGCCCGCCGACCGGCGCAACCGCGTCAAGATGGGGCTCAACTGCCTTCTCGTCAAGATAGGCGACCGCAACTTCTTGATCGACGCGGGAATCGGACCGAAGCACTCGACGGTGATGCGCGACCGCCTCGGGCTCGCCACGAGCCAGCTCATTTCCGCGCTGCGCCGATTCGAGCTCACCGCGCAGGACATCGACGGCGTCGTGCTGACGAGCATGCACCTGGAGCACGCGGGCGGCGCCACCCGGGTCAACCGGCGCAACGAGACCGTCCCAACGTTCCCGCGCGCCGAGTACTTCGCCCAGCGTGAGGCCCTCGAAGAGGCAACCTCGCCAACGGAGCGCCAGAGCGACCGGTTCATCGCGGATGACTTCCGGCCTATCGTCGAGCGCGACCGGATGGTGTTGATCGACGGCGAAGCGATGATTACGCCTGGGCTACATGTCCGCAAAGCAACGGGCCCCGGTCAGGGCCACCAGATCGTCTTCATCACGCACGGGGGTGAGATCATCGCGTTCCTGGGCGACCTTGCGCCCACGGCGTACCACCTCCAGCTCTCCTGCATCGCCGCCAATGACCGCCAACCCGACGAAACGCTGCAGACGAAGCGTCAGTTGCTGCGCGAAGCGGTCGACGGGGGCTGGCTTCTGGTCTTCAGCCACGGGACGACCGATCAGGCGGGTTACTTAGAGAACCGGTCCGGCCGGCTCAGGCTGCGTCCCGTCCACCTAGACTAGTCTCGTGAGATCGGGTCTCTCAGCACTCGTGAGCGTCTAACCGTTGGCAGGACCCCTGTCTCTCGGGCAAGCGATGGAGTCACCGCGGGGCGTTCCGTGACGTACCGGCCTATACACGACTACGGCATCATCGGCGACATGAACTCATGCGCGCTCGTGAGCCTCGGCGGCGCCATTGATTGGGCCTGCTTCCCCCGCTTCGACTCGCCCAGCGTGTTCGCCGCCATCGTCGACGACGCCCGGGGCGGCCGGTTTGCGATCGAGCCGCGCGGCGAGCACACCGAAGCCCAGCAGTACCTGTCCGAGTCCGTGGTGTTGGAAACGACCTTCACGACGCCTGACGGCGGCGTGGCCACCGTAACCGACTTCATGACCTGCGCTCCAGCGGCGAGCAAGGAATCGCCCCACGAGATTGTCCGGATCGTTCGCGGCGTGCACGGGACCGTGCCGATGCGGCTCGTCTTCGAGCCGCGCTTCGACTACGCTCGGACGCCTACCGAGTTGCAGCTCGTGCGCAACGGGGCCATCGCCCGCAACGGCGCGGAGCGCCTGGCCCTCTCGACCAAGCTGCAGCTCACGCTCGCGCCCTCCGCCGACGACGGACAGCACGCCGCGGCCGAGTTCGAGCTCCGCGAGGGCGATTCGGTAGAGATCGCGGCAGCTTACGGCGTCGAGCGGGTCCCGAGCGTCGGCGCAGTGGACGCCGCAGCCAAGCTCGCCCGCACATTGCGCATCGGTCGCGCGATCGCCTCGAAGATCCACTACGACGGGCTATGGCGCGACGAGGTGGTGCGTTCGTTCCTCACGCTGCACCTGCTGACCTACGAGCCAACGGGGGCAATCGTGGCGGCGCCCACCACGTCGCTGCCCGAATGCATCGGCGGCGAACGGAATTGGGACTACCGTTACTCGTGGCTGCGGGACAGCGCGTGGACGGTCGGCGTCCTCTTCCGGCTCGGCGACCCCCACGAAGGCAACGCATTTGTCGAATGGATCATGGACCAATGCCAGCTAGGCATCGAGTCGATGCAGATTCTGTACGGCATCTCCCCTGAAAGCGTCTTGAACGAGGAGACGCTCGACCACCTGCGCGGCTATCGCAATTCAGCGCCGGTCCGAATCGGAAACGACGCGGCGATGCACAAGCAGTTGGACGTCTTCGGCGAGGTCGCCCTGAGTATGGCCACGTACCACAAGCACCACGGCAGGTTGTCGGAGGCGGCGTGGGGGCTGGTCGTGCGCGTGGCCGACCTGGCGAGCGAGCTCTGGCATCACACCGACCGCGGCATCTGGGAAGTGCGCGGCCAAGAGCAGCACTTCGTGTATAGCAAGCTCATGTGCTGGGTCGCGCTAGACCGGGCGTCGCACATGGCCGAAACGCATGGATACGACGGCTCGGTGGCCCGTTGGCGGCAGGAGGCTGAGGCGGTTCGCGCCGATATCCTGGCCAACGGCTGGTCCGAGGAGAAGCAATCGTTCGTCCAGGCCTACGGCTCGGACGCCGTCGACGCGAGCTGCTTGATCATGTCCTTCGTGGGGTTCCTCGCCCTCGACGACCCCCGCCTGCGCTCCACGATCGTGCGTATCCGTCAGGAGCTCGCCGACGGACCCTTCGTGCGCCGCTACATCCCCGAGGAGACGGACGATGGGTTCCACGACGGCGAGGGCTCGTTCTATCTGCTGAGCTTCTGGCTGATCGGAGCACTGCTGGCGATCGGCGAGACCGGCGAGGCGGCGGCCATGTTCGCGCAGGTGCGCGGGACGGCCAATCACCTCGGGCTGTTCGCGGAGATGATCGACCCCGAGACGCGGACGGCGCTGGGCAACTTTCCGCAGGCCTTCAGCCACATCGGGCTGATCCACACGGCGCGGAACCTGAGCGCACACCTGCGCTCCGCCGATCCGCGCGAGGAGTTGCTGGGCTAGATGCGCAGCGTGGTCCCGCTTGTTCCCGCGCAAGCCCCTACCCTATGATGGCCGCGAGGAGGCCCGCTTTGCCAACCAAGGTTTTCGTCACCGGCATTGGCCTGGTCACGCCGCTGGGAATCGACGTTGCGACCACATGGGACGCGCTGGTGCGCGGCCAGTCGGGGATCGACACGATCACCGCGTTCGACATTGAGGGATTCGAGACGACGATCGCGGGCGAGGTGAAGGGCTTCGACCCAACCGTCTACGTCGACCGCAAGCAGGCGCGGCGGCTCGACCGCTTCTCGCAGTTCGCGGTCGCGGCGACGCATCAGGCGCTCGCTCAGGCGGAGCTCGACCTCGAGGACGCGCGCGTCGACGCCACGCGGGTGGCCTCGGTGATCGGCAGCGGCATCGGCGGCATCATCACGATGTCGGAGCAGTGGGCGGTGCTGGCCGAGAAGGGCCCGTCGCGCGTCACTCCGTTCCTGGTGCCGATGATGCTGGCAGACATGGCGCCCGCCCAAGTGTCGATCCTATTCGGCGCAAAGGGCCCGAACTACTGCACGGTGACGGCATGCTCGAGCGGGGCCGACTCCATCGGCATCGCCTCGGAGATGATCATCCGGGGCGAAGTCGACATTGCGATAGCGGGCGGAGCGGAAGCTCCGATCTGTCCGCTTGCGGTGGCGGGGTTCAATGCGTGCCTCGCGCTCTCGAAGCGCAACGGAGCGCCCCAGCAGGCCAGCCGCCCGTTCGACGCCGGTCGCGACGGCTTCGTCATGGGCGAAGGCGCAGGCATGTTGGTAATCGAGAGCGAGGAAAGCGTCGTGCGGCGCGGAGCGCGTCCGATCGCGCAACTCGCGGGCTACGGCGCCTCCTCCGACGCTTTCCATATCACGCAGCCTGCGCCGCAAGGCGAAGGGGCTGCGCGGGCGATGAGCAAGGCGCTGGCCGAAGCGCAGCTCGCGCCGGGCGACATCGGCTACGTCAATGCGCACGGGACGAGCACGCCTATGAACGACCGCCTGGAGACCGAGGCGCTCAAGGCATCCTTCGGCAACAGCGTGTACTCCCTGCGCATCAGCTCGACCAAGTCGATGACGGGGCACCTGCTGGGCGCCGCGGGCGGCGTCGAGGCTGCAATCTCGGTACTGGCGGTCGCCAACGGCGTCGCGCCTCCGACGATCAACCTCGATTCGCCCGATCCCGAGTGCGACCTGAACTACACGGCAAACACCGCGGCCTATGTTGACCTGAGGGCCGCTATGAGCAACAACCTCGGGTTCGGCGGGCACAACGCTTCACTGGTCTTCTCCAAGATCGATTCGTAAGCCCGACCATCTCCCCACGAAGAGAGGCCCCGTGCAACAACAGACCTCCGCGGCGCCTGACCTGCTCGGACAGCTTCGCCGGTGGTCGGTGGCCCCTCCGACCCCTGCCCACGCGATCGCGGCCATGGACGGCGTGCCCCCGCTGGTCGCGCACCTCTTGCACCAGCGCGGCATCCGGACCGGGAGCGAGGCGGAGGAGTTCCTCAGCGCGGCCGACAGCCTGTTCGAAGACCCCGCGACCCTTCCCGACGTGGACGCCGCAACCGCCCGCATCGCGCAGGCGCGCGACCGCGGCGAGACGGCGGCGGTGTTTGGGGACTTCGACGCCGACGGCGTGACGGGAACGGCGTTGATGGTGAAGGCCCTCTCCAAGTACGGCCTGAACGTGGTCCCCTACATTCCCCACCGGGTGCGCGAGGGACACGGCCTCAACGATGCAGCCGTCGACTCCCTCGCCGCCCAGGGCGTCCGGCTCATCGTGACCGTGGACTGCGGCGTGAGCGACGTCGCCGCCATCGCCCACGCGCGCACGCTGGGGATAGACACCGTGGTAACCGACCACCACTTGGTGAGCGGCGGCCTCCCGGAGGCGGCCGCGGTGATCAACCCCCACGCGGCGCACTCCGGCTACGGGTTCGACCACCTGACCGGGGTCGGCATGACGCTCAAGCTGTCGCAGGCGCTGCTCGAACCGCAGTGGGGGCCCCGATGGTCGGAGGGCCTCATGGAGCTTGCGGCGATCGGCACGATCACGGACATGGCGCCGCTGCTCGGCGAGAACCGGTTCATCGTCCGGCGGGGGCTTGAGCACCTTAGCCGAACGTCGTCGCAAGGGCTGCTCGCGCTCATGCGGGCGGCCCGCGTCGACCCGGCCCACGTCAACGCCGAGAACGTAGGCTTCGCCATCGGTCCGCGCCTGAACGCGGCCGGCAGGCTCGACCACGCGGATGTCGCGTACGACCTGCTCGTGACGGAGGACCGGGAGGTCGCAGAGGAGCGTGTGCTCGAGCTGGACCAAATGAACACGGAACGCCGGGGGCTCACCGAGGAGTTTCTCGCCCGCGGCCGCGAGCAGGTCCCCGCAGTGGTCCCGCCGTTGATCGCGGTGGGGGCCGCCGACTTTCACCCCGGCGTCGTCGGGCTCGTCGCGGGCAAGCTCGCCGAGGAGTTCGGAGCTCCGGCGCTCTGCTACGCGCTGGACGGCGACCGGGTCATGGCAAGCTGCCGTAGCGCGCCCGGGTTCCACTGGGCCGATGCGCTGTCCGCGTGCGCCGACCTGCTCGAACGTTGGGGGGGCCACGCGCAGGCGGCCGGGTTCGCGTGCGAGGCCCGCGTCCTGCCCGACCTCACGAGCCGCCTCACGGCCATCGCGGCGGAACGGACCGGCGAGGCAGCGCCGGCGGGCAGAAGCACCGTGGATGCCGAGGTGGCCCTCGCCGATCTCATGGGACCCACGTTCCAGAGGCTCATGCAGATGGAGCCGTTCGGCATCGGGAACCCCCCGCCCCTCTTCCTCACGCGGGGGGCGCAGGTGCTGGCGGCGTCCCCGTTGGGCGCCGGCGGCCTGCACTTCAAGCTGAGGCTCCGCGCCGCCGGCTCAGTGTGGGACGCCGTAGCCTTCCGCCAGAACTGGCTCAACGGGGTCGAGGTGATCGACATTGTGTACGCGATCAAAGTCGACCACTGGAACGGCGACGCGCGCCTTCAGCTCGTGATCGAGGACTACGCGCCGTCGCTGCAACCGCGGCTGGACCTGTAGCGTCAGCCCAGCGTAGCGTCGAGGCCGAGGTACGTCCGCAGCTCGGCTGCGTAGTCCTGAAACGCCGCGGCCAGCGTGTAGCGCGGCGCCCACCCGAGAACGTCTCTCGCCGCGCCGAGGTCCAGCGGCTGGCGGATGTTGGACACAGGCGGACCGCCCGGCAGCGCCTCGACTCGGAGTTCTGGCAGCGCCGTCTTCACCGCCTCGACCAGCTCTGCGAAACTCGTGACGCTGCCGTTGCCGACGTTGAATGTCGTCGAGGCGGGCGCGGTGACCGTGGCCGCCAGGTCGATAGCGCGCCCGAGGTCCTTCGCGTACACGTACTCGAAGTCCCGCGACGGCGCCATGCGGACGGTCTCGCCGCGTATGCCGGCCTCCACCAGCGTCTGGACCGTCGCGCCGCCGCCGGAGCCGCCCCAGAAGTGACCGACGCCGAACACGTTCGCGGGCCGTACGACGATGAGCTCGAACCCGTATGCGCCGGCGTACGCGCGCAGCAGCGCCTCGTTGGCGACCTTCGTAGCCGAGTACGGGTTCGCGCCGCCCAACGGGAAGCGCTCCGTTATAGGCTCGTCGCCCTCCACCGAGCGGTCGTAGACGCCGAACGTACTCACGTGCACCAACCGCTTGACGCCCGCAAGCCGCACGGCCTCCGCCACGTTCACCGTCCCGAAGACGTTCACCTGGACGCCGGTGTAGAAAGGGTCGGCGACCCGCGCCCCTATCAGGCCCGCCGTATGGACCACCGTGTCGACGCCCTCGCTCATCATGGCGTGCGTCAGCGAGGGCAGATCGCGGATATCCCGCCGGAGCACGGTGACGTCGGCGTCGCCGAGCCGGTGAGCGAGGTAGCTCCCGCGGGGCTCGGGATCGAAGAATACGAGCCGCTCGTCCCGCTCGAGCGCGGCTTGGGCGAAGGATGTCCCGACGAGGCCTACTCCCGTGATCAGCGTACTCATGCGGTCTCCTCCCGGCGTCGCCGCGTCGCGTCGGTGTATCGCGTCGATGCGCGCATTGATTCAGCCACGGACATGGTATCGCGTCAGGCTGCCCCCCGGAGGCGGCGCCGCCAGACGTACACGCCCGCGGCAGCGAGTGCGGCCAACGCCGCCCACTGAGCCTCCTGCAAGCCCAGGTGCGTAGGGTCAGTCCGCGCGAACGAAATGAGGAAGCGGCCTGCCCCGTAGAGCGAGACGGCCGCGACGAGACCGGCCCCGTCCGGCAGCGCGCGCAAAGCGGCGGCGAAGCGTCCTCGCCAACCGGTCGGCCCGCCGTCGGCCAGGGGCGCTCGCCGGAGCGACAGACCCCACAGCAGTAGGCCCAACACGGCGAGGTCCAGGACCAACTCGTACAACGCCACCGGGTGCACTGCCGCGCCCGCGGCGAACGCCTCGGAGCGCGAGTGGGCGTACACGACGCCCCAAGGCAGGGATGTCAGCGCGCCCGGGGTCGCGCCCGCGATGAAGTCCCCCGCTCGGCCGACGGCCATGCCCGTGAGGCCCGCGACTGCTAGCGCATCAGCGAAGCGGCCAACGCTCGCTCCTCGCCTGCGCGCGTGCCAGACGGCGCCAGCCGACCCGGCGAGCACCGCTCCCCACAACGCGAGGCCTCCCTCCCATACGTAGAAGGCCCGGAACGGCGCATCCGCGTAGAAACCCGCATAGTCGGCAACATGCAGCAACCGCGCTCCCAGCAGCCCCCAGAGCACTCCGCGCAGGCCAACGGCGTATGTGTCGCGACGGGTGAGACCAAGGCGCGGGGCTTGGCGCATCATGAACGCCAGACCCAGGGCGATGCCAGCGAGCGCAGCCGGCGACGCCCAGCTGAGCGCGGAGGAGGCGAAGAGCGTCGGGTCGATGGCGATGGTCATGCGCGGCTGTTGTACCTAACCAGAGTCGTTGCAACAGGAGCGGGACAGATCGGGGCGTCAAACCGGCTGTCTGCGCCGCGCCGCAACCCTACACTAGCGAGCCATGTCAACTGCCACAACGCCCACCATCGACCCAGAGGTCGAGGAGTTCCTGAACCACCTGCGGGCGGAACGCGCGATGTCGCCGAACACCGTGGCCGCGTACGGCACGGACCTGGCCCAGCTGACATCGATGGTCCGCCCGCGGAGCGGACCCGTCGATTGGGGGCGAGTCGGCCAGCGTCAACTCGAGGAGTACAGCCTCGACCTGCGCCGCCTGAACTACGGCGACGCCACCGTCGCCCGGAAGATTGCCGCTGTTCGCTCGTTCCTCCAGTTCCTCGCCGAGGAAGGCATCGTCAAATCGAACGCGGCCGAGCGCCTGCGCGCGCTGAGGCCGGGCCCCCCGCTGCCCAACGTGCTGAGCGAGGAGGAGGTCGTCGCGCTGCTCCGGCAGGCGGCGTCCGGCCCCTTGCCGGAGGGCCCGCGCGACCGCGCGATGTTCGAGCTGACCTACGCCGCGGGCCTCCGCGTCTCGGAGGTAGTCGGGCCCCTGGGAATCGAGCTCCGCGCCCTGAACCTCGACCAGGGATGGGTGCGCGTCATGGGCAAGGGATCGAAGGAGCGGGTCGTCCCCCTCTACCCCGGCATTGCCGACGTGCTGCGCCAGTACGTGCGGGAGACACGTCCCCTACTGGGCCGGCGGAAAGGGTCGGCGACGACGCAGCGCCCGGTCAGCCCGGCCCTGTTCCTCAACGCGCGAGGCCGGCCGCTCACCCGGCAAGGGTACTGGCTGATCCTCAAGCGATGCGCCGCTGCGGCCGGCATAGAGACGCCGATGAGCCCGCACACGCTCCGGCACAGTTTCGCGACCCACCTGCTGCGCGGCGGGGCGTCGCTGCGGCATGTTCAGGAGCTTCTGGGGCATGCTAATATCTCGACGACCCAGGTGTACACGCACGTGACCGACGATCAGGTGCGCGCAGCCTTCGAGAAGGCGCACCCTCGGGCTTGAGGACATGCGCATCGCGCTCGGCAGCGACGAGACAACACCCCTCACCGATTTCGTGGCGGCAGACCTCGTTCGTAGGGGTCACGAAGTGGTGAGCGCTGGAGCGCTTGCCCCCGGAGACGACCCGCGTTGGCCCGTCGTCGGCGCGAACGTCGCGCGTATGGTCGCGTCGGGCGCTTGCGACGAGGGCGTCCTCTTCTGCTTCACGGGGACAGGGGTTAGCATCGCCGCCAACAAGGTGGCGGGCGTCCGCGCCGCGCTGTGCGGCGACGCGGCAACAGCGGCCGGCGCGCGGCGGTGGAACCACGCCAACGTCCTCGTCATGAGTCTGCGGGCCACCTCCGCCGACACGGCCCGCGAGATACTCGACGCCTGGCTCACCGAGCCGTTCGGCGCAGGCGAAGACGAGGAACTAGTGAGCATGCTCGACGCAGCGGATACGGCGCGCCGAAGGTAGATTGAGCCTACCCTCAGCAGTAAGATGCGAGGCAGGGACGCGGGAGAGGGAGAGAGGGAGCGCGATGCCGGTCATTACTCTCAATGGGCTCATGGGGAGCGGCGGCACCGAGGTGGGCGCGGAGGTCGCCCGCGAGCTGCATATTGACTTCGTCGACCGTCTGGTCCTGGCGGAGGCCGCGCGGATCATGGGCACAACGACCGCAGCCGTCGCCGATCTGACCGAGCGCAAGCCGAAGCTCGGCGACCGAATCGCGGGATTTGTCCGCACCGTCCTCGAGCGCTCCGCGCTTGCCGGCGGTGGTCCCGACCCGTACTTCGGCGGCGGGCTCGACGCCCTGCTCGTGCGCGAGTATCGGGACCTCCCCGGAGTCGACGAGACCGACGCCTCGTCAACCGACGCCAGGCTCCTGGAGGTGACCACCAACGTCATCAACGACCTCGCCTCCTCGGGCAACATCGTGATCTCAGGGCGCGGGGCGAACGTCATCCTCCGCGACCTGCCCAACGCCTGCCACGTGGCGCTGATCTCGTCGATGGAGCGGCGAGTCCAGCGCATCATCGACCGAGTAGACTTAGAGCGGCCCGAGGCGGAGAAGTACGTCGTCGAGAACGACAAGGCGAGAGAGGCCTACTACTGGCGGTTCTTTCGCGTACACCCCGAGGACCTCCACCAGTATCACTTGGTAGTCAACATCGACTGGACCGACATCCCCGAGGCGGTGAGACTCGTCATCGCCGCCGCTCATATTGTGGCCCCGCCGGACGCCGCGTAGTCGTTCGCGGCGCCGCGCTTGCCGACCAGAACTTGCGGACAAGAGAGAAGTAGAGAGCACCATGCCGAACAAGAAGGGATCGAAGGTCGCGGCGAGCCGCGCCCGCGCTCAGGCGAAGGCGCACAAGAAGGCTCACTCGACCGGACCGGTCGTCGCGGCCGCCGCGTATGCGGCGCCCGCCGCTGTCGATGAGACCGCTGCTGAAGAGGCGACGCGCGCAGTCGCCACGGAGACCTCCGCCCCCACGGACCGGGAGACCTCGGCGGCCGCGCCGGCGCGGGCCAGGGCCGCGGCGCCCGCCGTACGCAGGTCGAACGTCAGCAGAACGGTGTCCCGCCAGCGCGAGGCCGTCGTCGCCATGCAGTCAGTCAACCTCAAGCGCGAAGTGGGCACGATCGGCAGCCTCGCCGTCGTCGTCGCCATCGCGCTGGCTGTGCTCAAGATTGCGACCGACATCGGGGCCTAACCATCGCAGCAGACTACGCAAGGGGGTCGCCCCTCTGGCGCCGCGCGGTAGACTAACGGCATGACCACCGCAGGCCCCGCACAGCGGCGAGGTTTCGCCTTCGCCGACCGTCTCAAGGCGCTCCCTACCCGCCCTGGCGTCTATCTCATGAAGGACGCCGGCGGCGGCGTCCTCTACGTGGGCAAAGCCGCCAGTCTGCGGAGCCGGGTCCGCTCCTACTTTCAGACGCCCGCAGGCAAGGAGCGGAAGATCCAGGCGATGGTGACGCGGATCGCCGACTTCGAGTACATCGTCACGGAATCGGTCCAGGAGGCCCTGCTGCTCGAGAACCTGCTTATCAAGCAGCACCGCCCTTTCTTCAACGCCCGGCTCAAGGACGACAAGACGTATCCCTACATCAAGATCGACCTGCGTGAGGAATTCCCTCAGGTCTACTTCACGCGCCGCGTCCTGCAGGACGGCGCTCGCTACTTCGGCCCGTTCGCCAGCGCCGGGTCGGTGCGCAAGACCATGGACCTGCTGAAGAAACTCTTCCCTTACCGCTCGTGCACCAAGCCAATCACCGGCGTCGACGAGCGTCCATGCCTCGAGTACTACATCCACCGTTGCGTAGCTCCCTGCATCGGCGCCGCCGACCGCGCCGAATACGGCGAGGTGATTCGCGAGGTCGTCCAGTTCCTGGACGGCGATTCCGAGGGCGTCGAGCGCGAGTTGCGGCAGAAGATGCAGTCGGCCAGCGACGCCCTCGAGTTCGAGCGCGCCGCTACGCTCCGCGACCAGGTCCGCGCCATCGAGTCGGTCTCCCAGAACCAACGGGTCGTCTCCGCGCGCAACGACGACGCTGACGTCATCGCACTCGCCAACGAGACAGGCGAGGTGTGGGTCGAGCTCTTCAAGATACGGAGGGGCAAGCTGATCGGCCGCGACCATTTCCTCATGGAGGGCGGCGACGCCGAGGAGGGCCCTCGCCTCACCGAGCAGTTCATCCAGCAGTTCTACGACGCTGCCCCCGACCTGCCCCGCACCCTCATCGTGCAGCACCCGATCGAGGACGCCCCGGTGGTCGAGGCCTGGCTCAGCGGCAAGCGCGGCGGCAGAGTGACGGTCGTCTGTCCCCAGCGCGGAGACAAGCGCAAGCTCGTGGCGATGGCGGCAGAGAACGCGGAGCAAGGGCTCAACCAGCGGCGGCTCAAGTGGCTCTCGGAGTCCGACAAGGTGCTCCGCGCGCTCGTCGAGCTCCAAGAGGCGTTGAGCCTGCCGGAGCTGCCGGACCGCATCGAGTGCTACGACATCTCGAACACCCAGGGCGCCAACTCGGTCGGCAGCATGGTCGTGTTCGAATCGGGCCGGCCCAAGCCGGCGCACTACCGCCGCTTTCAGATCAAGGGCGTCGACGGCATCGACGACTATGCCTCGATGCAGGAGATGCTGCGCCGCCGTTTCCGAAGGCTAGCCGAGTCGCGACGGCAAGAGCGCGCGGCGGAAACGGCCGCTCCCGCCGCTGCGCCAGTCCCATCGCAGGCCCAAGGTGAGGGCACAATGGACGCTGCGGCGGCCCAGCAGCAACGCGCCCAGGAATCGTTCGGCCAACTGCCGGGGTTGGTGGTAATCGACGGGGGCAAAGGGCACCTCAACGCGGTGCAGGAGGTGTTCCTCGAGCTCGGCGTGACCGACATACCGCTGTGCAGCCTAGCCAAGCGCGAGGAGGAGGTGTTCCTGCCGCACATGGCCGAGCCGGTGCTGCTCCCACGCGCGTCCCAGGGGCTCTACCTCGTCCAGCGCATCCGCGACGAGGCGCACCGATTCGCCATCACCTACCACCGCCAGCGACGCAGCAAGGCGGCGACGCGGTCGGCGCTCGACGACGTCCCAGGCGTAGGACCGAAGCGCAAGCGCGAATTGCTGCGCCGGTTCGGCAGCGTGGCAGGGATACGCGCTGCCACACTCGAGGAGATTGCGTCCGTGCCCGGCATGTCGACGTTGTCGGCCCGCAAGCTTGCGGAGCACCTGGGCGGACTGGTCGGCGAGCAGTTGGCGGGAGTAGACCCGGGGCTTAGACCCGAGAGGAGACCCTGAAACGATAGGTCCCGCCGCTACTCCTCGATATTGCGCATTAGGGATGGAGTCGCGGTTGGGCCTCGGGTGAGGAACGATCGGAGCGTGGGACCTAGCCCCTGTAGCGGGGCTCATACGGGGAACGCCAACAGCCCTATGACAACCGCAATCATTAGCGAACCCAACCCGACGCCTAGACCTCTCTCCTCCATGATTTCCTCTCCTCCTGGCATGGCGCTCTGCGCGCGTAGCCATCGTCAACAGGTACACGAGGCCCCAGCGTCGAGCTGGTCCAGCTCGCGCTCGTAGTACATGTCCTGGGTTTCGGAGTCTTCACTCACTGCACGTGCGCTGACCGCACGTGAGCGTCACTACACGGGGGGCCGCCGAGAGGTCTCAGGCCGCGGCGGCCGACAACGTCTAACCCTGCGCCTCCGGCCGGTTGAGTTGATCGGCGACGCCAAGTTCGATGTCGGCGGCGCCCGTCGCGGGGAACTCCATTGAGTCGTCGTCGTCGCCGGCGTCATCGGCGACGACGTCCGGCCTGGGTCCGAGTTCCGCCTGCAGCGTCCTGAGCAGCCGAACGGCGACGTCGATGTACTCGGCTGTGAGCGGCACCGAGAGTCTCCGCCCGCCAGCCACAATCTCCAGCGAGTCCTCTGGCGGCGCCTGCGGAATATTCTCGACCGCCCGTACCGGCGCTGCCGGACTATTCTCAATATTCTGCTGATATCGCACAGAATATTCTGCCGGTTTCGCTGCGACCACTGGGCGGCCGAGCACGCGGATGGCGTCGGTCAGGTGTTTCTGGATGAGAGGGGCGCGCCGGACTATCTCGTCCCGGGGCGACCGCGTAATCTCCTCAAGCCCCACCAGCATGCTCATGTCGTCGGGCACCTCCCCCTCGAAGCGGGTGTAGAGCTGACGCAAGAGCTCGACCCGCTGGAAGGCCTCTGCCCGCGCCTGCTGGCCCTCCTCGGCGTTGGCGGGGTGGATCACCCGCTGGGCCAGCGAGGAGACGCGCAACTCCCCCCGGCCTTCCAGTAGACCGAAGTCGCGCATCGCCGCCACCTTGGCGAACAGGGTGCCGCTCCCCTCGGCCATCCCCAGCTCCCACGCCAGGCCTTTCACGCTCACGGAGCCCTTGAACTTGGTGAGGATCCTCCCCGCGATCTCCACCGCGTCCCCGAAGCGAATATCTGGGTACGTGTACGGTCCTAGCTTCGCCATCTCTCCTCCGATACCGGGCCCTCGACGATTGCCCATAGCAACCCCATCTGGTTTCCGCTGCTCGTCACAGCGGGTACTGTAGCACTGTCGCAGAATGTTGTCAATGCAATATTCTGTAAAATGCTACAGATTGTAGCAATATCTCAGAATGTTGCTTTGTGCTTCCCTCCCGCGACAATGATCGAAGACGGGCGCGGAGGCGCCTGAGCCGCGACAAGGCCCCTCTGACAGTCCGGAACGGCCCTAGGGCCACCCGAGGGCCAATCGCCCGCTATCTGCATGCGTGGCGGACCGGCAACTGGCAAACCGGTGACGCTCGACCCGTGTCTCGCTCGTGAGTGGCGTCAGCTAACTTGTCATCGAGACAAGTCGGCTTTACACTTCCCCTATGGAACGCCTCGAATCGTCACTCCGCTCCTCGCGTGAGCGCGCAGGCCTGTCGCAGGGCGCGCTCGCTGCGGCGTGCGGCATCAGCCGCCAGGCGTACGCGGCTATCGAACGCGGCGCGTCCGTGCCGTCAACGGAGGTAGCGCTCCGCCTGGCGCGCGCGCTCGGCGCCACGGTCGACGCCCTCTTCCGCCTCGCCGAGCCGCCGGGACAGGCGCGAGCCGATCTGATCGGGCCTTCCGCCCTCGGCCCCGCGCCGGTGCGCGCCGACGTCCAGAAGGTCGGCGACCGCTGGGTGGCGAGACCCCTCGACGGGTCGGCGCAACGGCCGGCAGTCGTCCGCTCGCTCTCCGTAGCCAACGCCATGGTCCAAGCGCGTTCCGGATCGGCGGAGGTGGACTTCGAGCTGCTAGACCCGCCGGACCGCCCTACGCTCGTCGTCGTCGGATGCGACCCGGCCATGTCAGTGGTGGCGGCGCACCTGCGCGAGCACGGCGTCGGGGTGTCTTGGCACGAGATGGGAAGCGACGCCGCGCTGGCGCAGCTCGCGATGGGCGCCGCGCACGTGGCGGGATGCCACATGCGCGACCACGCCACGGGCGAGTACAACCTGCCGCTGGTCGCGCGCCGCCTGGCGTCGCCCGCCACGGTCGTGACGTTCGCGGTCTGGGACCAGGGTCTCGTCGTAGCCCCGGGGAACCCGAAGCGCATCCGCGGCGTCGAGGACCTCGCGCGCGCAGGCGTCTCCATCTTGAACCGCGAGGACGGCTCCGCAAGCCGCGCATTGCTCGAGAGCGCCATGGCGAGCGCGGGCGTCTCCGACGCCTCGGTCGCGGGGTTCGACCGGACGGCAACGAGCCACCTGAGCGTCGCGGAAGGCGTGGGCATGGGGCTCGCCGACGCAGGCGTCGCCGTGCGGGCTGCCGCGGTCGCCCTCGGACTCGATTTCGTTCCGCTCGCGCAGGAGCGCTACGACCTCGTCATCCCCAACGGGTTCCTCGAACTCCGAGCAGTCGCTGAGCTGCTCGCCGCGCTCCGGCGCCCAGCGCTCCGGAGGCAAGTCGAAGCGCTCGGGGGTTACGACGTAGCTCCCATGGGCACGGAGCCGGCGGCGGCCTGATGGCCGGGGCGCCGGCGGTTGCACTCCTCGTGGCCATGACAGTAGCGGCGGCCTGCTCCGGAGGCGGCGAACGGACCGAGCTGATCGTCGGCGCGGCGTCGAGCCTCGAACCGCCCTTCCGCGCCATCGAGGCCGGATTCGAAGAGGAGTCGGACATCGACGTGGTCTACCTGTTTCACGCCTCTGGGACGCTGGCCCGTCAGATCGAACAGGGAGCGCCCGTGGACGTCTTCGCCTCCGCCGACGCCTCCTATATCGAACAGCTGACCGCTGCGGGACTGCTGGCCCCCGGCGGCGCCACGGTGTTCGGGCAGGGCCGCATCGCCGTCGTGACGGAGCTCGAGGGCAGCCGGGACGACGTGCTCGCCGCGGCTTCGCACATCGCGATCGCGAACCCGGAGGTCGCGCCGTACGGCATCGCCGCGCGGGCCTTCCTAGACAACAACACGGGCGCGTCCTCGTGGGCCGCCGTCCGGCCGAAGCTCGTGTACGGCGCGAACGCGGCGCAGGTCCTCCAGTTCGTCCTCACCGGCAACGCCGAGACTGGCATCGTGCCGCGGTCGCTCGTTCGGGAGCGCGATCTTGGCAACGTCAGAACGCTCGACGTGCCCGCCGCCTCGCTGCCGGAGGGCGCGCTCCCCCAGACGGTCGCCGTCGTCGCCGAATCCAGCGCACGGGACGACGGCGAGGCGTTCGCGGCCTATCTGACGGGGCCTCAGGCGCAAGCGGCGCTGCGCCGGTTTGGCTATGACGCGCCGCAAACGGAGGCACGATAACCCATGGACTGGGACGCGCTCCGGCTCAGCGTGCAGGTGGCGGCGGCGAGCACGACGCTCGCTGTCGTCCTGGGCGTGCCTCTGGCGTGGTGGCTGGCCCACGCCCGATTCCGGGGGCGTGGCCTGCTCTCGGCGGCTGTCCTGGCGCCCATGGTGCTGCCCCCGACGGTCCTCGGCTACTACCTATTGCAGGCCGTGGGTCGTCGCAGCGTCGTCGGGGAAGCGTTGGACGCAGCGTTCGGGTTCTCCTTCGTCTTCGATTGGACGGGCGCGGCGCTCGCGGCGTTCGTCGTGTCCGCGCCGTTCCTCGTACGTACGGCGCAAGCCGGGTTCGAGTCGGTGGACCATACATTCGAGGACGCAGCAAGAACGTTGGGATGCTCGGAGCTGTCGGTGTTCATCACCGTATCGGCGCCGCTGGCGTGGCGCTCCATCATCGCCGGAGTGGCTCTGGCGCTCGCCAGAGGGATGGGCGAGTTCGGCGCAACGCTGATGGTTGCCGGTAGTGTGCCCGGGCGGACGCGGACGCTCTCCACGGGCATCTACGATGCAGTGCAAGCGGGCCGCACGACCGATGCCCAGGTGCTCGCGGCGACGCTGACCATCGTGACCCTCGGGCTGTTGACGGCGATCGGGGCCGCGAGCGGCAGGCGGATCCTGTGGCGCTAGCACGGGGCATCGACGTCTCCATCCGCGCCCACGCCGGGGCGTTCGTGCTCGACGCGGCATTTCAGACCGGGGCCGGCACGACCGCCATCCTCGGCGAGTCGGGAGCGGGCAAGTCGCTCACGCTCCGCGCGATCGCCGGCCTGCTGCGCCCAGACTCCGGCCGGATCAGCGTCCGGGGCGCGGCGGTGTTCGACTCGGACGCCCGCGTCGACGTGCCGATACGCCGACGCCGCCTCGGATACGTCTTCCAGGACTACGCCCTCTTTCCGCACCTCACGGTCCGGCGCAACCTGGCGTTCGGGCTGCGCGGCGTCCCACGCGACGAGGCACAGCGGACCGTCGCACGGGTTGCCGAACTGCTCGAGATCGGCGAACTGCTCGACCGGATGCCCGGCCAGCTCTCGGGGGGCCAGCGCCAGCGGGCGGCGGTGGGGCGCGCGCTCGCGACGGAGCCGAACGCGCTGCTGCTCGACGAGCCGTTCTCGGCGCTCGACGCCCCTACCCGTGCCAGCCTCACCGAGCAGTTCTTCTCCCTGCAACGTACGCTCGGCGTGCCGTCCGTGCTCGTCACACACGACATCGACGAGGCCTACGCGCTCGCGGACCGGATGGTCGTCCTGAGCCGGGGCCGCGTCCTGCAGGCCGGGCCGCGCGAGGAGGTGTTCTGGTCCCCTTCTTCGCCGGAGGTCGCGCGCCTCGTGGGCGTCCAGAATCTTCTCCCCGCCGTAGTAACTAACGCAGACGGGCAGCGGTTGCGCATCGACGCGGAGGGCCTAACGCTAGACGCCTCAGCGAACGGACTGCGGGTTGGGGAGCGCGTCGTCGCGGGCGTCCGAGCGGCGGACCTGAGCGCTCGGCCCGTCCAGCCCGGCGAGGAGGCCAACGCCACGCTCATACGGGTCATCGACCGCGGCGCGACGCTCACTGGGTTGCTGGCGCTGCGGGACGGAAGCGAGGTCCGCGTCGTTCTCGACCGGAGCTCGGCTCCGGAACCGGCGGCGGGGGCCGCGCGGCGAGTCGAGCAGACCGGGGCCGCGTGGGCGTGGGGCGACGCCGACGCCCGGGACTCAGTTGGAGAAACACCGGCCGGACGTTGAGGAGCCCGCGAGGGGCTGATAGGCTGAATGCATGAGACCATTGCACGCCATACTCAAGTCGCCTGCACAGGCCCGGTGGGACCTGATTGGACCGCTCGCCGCGCTCACCGTAGCGCTTGGCGCGGCCATCGTTGGCGCGCTCGTCACCGGCTCCGAGATTGGAGGCCTCGTGGGCGGCGTCGATGGCCTCTCAGCGGATTCCCAAAACCTCCTGGCGAAGCTCCCCCTCGCATACGCGTTTACCGCGGGCATGGTGTCCGCGGTAAACCCGTGCGGGTTCGCGATGCTGCCGGCGTACCTTGGACTCTACCTCGGCGACGACTCGGGCGAAGACAGCGCCCTCGGCGCTGCGGCGAGGCTCCGGCGGGCGGTGGTCGTCGGCTCGACGATGACGGCGGGGTTCGTGCTCTTGTTCACCGTCGTTGGATTCCCAATCGCGCTGGGCGCGCGGGGCATCTCTGATGTGTTCCCTTGGTTGGGCCTCTCGATAGGCGTCCTGCTTGCCGTCGGCGGGGCGTACCTGCTGTCGGGCGGCAAGCTCTACAACAACCTGGCCGTGCGCCTCTCGGGCAAGGTGCCCGGCGCGAGCAGCGGGGGCGTGCGCGGCTACTTCACATTCGGCGTTGGCTATGGAATGGCGTCGCTGGGCTGTGCGCTCCCGATCTTCCTCGCAGTGATCGGCACGACGTTCACGGCGGATACTTTCCTGTACTTCCTATTGCAGCTCTCGCTCTACGGCATGGGCATGGGCTCCGTGATCCTCGCGCTCACGCTTAACATCGCGGTGTTCCAAGGCGCGATGGTCAGAGGGCTGCGGCGCGCCCTGCCCCACATTGGAACCATTAGCGCGGTGCTGCTGCTGCTTTCGGGCGCGTTCCTCGTCTACTATTGGCTCACCATCGGATTGCTGTTGGAGCGCATCCAAGACGCGCTCTAGCCGCCCCCGAGTCCCCCGCAACGAAACCCACGCAACGAGAGGAACCTATACACATGGCCACGGACGGACAGCGCCGGCGCCGGGAGGGGTCGCAGCGCGCTCAGGCAGCCAGGTCGCGCCGGGCTCAGGCCCGCAGGGGGCGGCAGAGCCGCAGCGTCTTCTACGCAGTCGGCGCGGTGCTTGCCGTCATCGTGGCGACCGCGGCCTTCTTCGTCTTCCGGGAGGACAGCCCCACTGTCGGCATTCGCGTGAGCGTCCCGCCGACCGCCGCTCACAGCCCGCCTTACGCCTACAACACGTCCATCGTGATTGACGGCACGCAGGTCCTCATCCCGCCGTCTGGGGGGAACCACTTTCCCCAGTGGAGCCACTACGGCTTCCAGGGCGAGCTGTTGGTCCCCGAGGCGGCGGTGCACAATCTCGAACACGGCGGTGTCGTGGTCTGGTATCAGCCGGGCCGGCCAGCTCTGGCGGGCCAGATCAATGGGCTCGTACGCGAGCTCGGAATCCAGTGCCTCGTTGCCGGCGAGTACGCGCTGATGGACTTCGAGGCGGCGGCGACTGCGTGGGGTTGGGTGCTCCCCATGCCCACGTACGACGAGTTCCTGTTGCGGGACTTCATCGAGGAGTTCCGCGGCAAGGAGGGACCCGAGGCCCCGATTTGCCAGCAGGGACAGTAGGCCAGCCCGAGATCGCCGGCATACCCTACCCGGCCTCGCGCGCCGCGAGCGGCCTTGGCGTTGCGCGCGGGCAGGCCGCTGTCGGCGCTGTCTATTCCGCGAAGCGGAGCGCCTCGGCCGGATAGATGCGCGAGGCCTGCCTTGCGGGCAGGAATGTCGTCAGCATCGAAGCCCCGTAGGCCACGACGAACACGACGCCGGTCGACACCCACGGGATGCCGAAGCGCACCGCCTCGAAGTCCTGTGCGATCTCGTTCACGATGCCCACCGACAGGCCGAAGGCCAGGGCCGTCCCTGTCAGGATCCCCAGCAACGCGATGAAAGACGACTCGATCAAGAACGAGGCCTGGACCATCGACCGCTGGTAGCCCACCGCTCGGAGCATGCCAATCAGCCCGCGCCGCTCGACCACCGACCGCGCAGCGATGACTCCCAGCGCGGCCACACCGACCACCAGTCCCAGGCCCATGAACCCTTGGATGAGCCGGTTGAACGCGAGCTGCGCCGCGAAGTTGTCCCGCACGATCTTTGCGAGTGAGGCGGCATTCAGACCGTTGGCCGCGAACTCCTCCTCGAGGAGATCGACGACCTCCGGCGCGCGGTCCGGGTCCTGAAGCCGGAGCTGGTACTGCAGCAGCGGGACCGCGCCCAGCTCCTGTAGTGTGTCATAGCCCGTCAGGACGATTCCTGTGAAATCCGGGAACACCGCGTCTTCGAGGATGCCGATGACTCGCAGACTCACCGTGCGCTGCTCGGCGCGGTCGTACGCCTCGATAGTGATCTCGGGAAGCGTCTCGTCATCGCGGAAGAACCCCTGAAGACGGAACGACGACGGTCCGCCGCCCCCATCGAAATCCTCCCGGCCCGGCACGATCAGCGCTGATACGACCGCCGTCCCGGGCTCGTCGGTCAGCGCCCGCCATACCGCCGCGTCGTCGGCGTACCGCTCGTCCTTCAGGCCGAACCCGTACGTCACAGCGGACGTATACCCGGCGTCCACGCCCGTCAACAGCGAGTCCTCGAGCTCGTCGTCGAACCCTCTCTGGCGGACCTTGACCGGGAGGCCGCTCTGTCCGCCGACCGCGCTGAAATCGGCGGAGGCCAGGCCGTCCACGCCGTCGAGCGCCGCGTTGAAGTCGTCCATGGGGTTCGCCGGATTGACGCGCGCCCTGACGTCGAACCCGCCCGAGAACTGCCTGGTGTCCTCCGTCGCCGCGGCGAACGCGGTGCTGATGAAGGCCAACACCATGAGCGTGAACACCACCAGCGAGAACATCGCCAGCGTCATACCGGTGCGGAACTTGGACGCCATCGGATACGCCATCGCGGTCCGCATGACCGGCGACAGCGTGCGTCCCCGGCCGAGCATGCCGCTCATCCAGCCGACCAGGTAGTCGGAGTTGTACACGATCACCCAGACCGCCCCCACGACCAGCAAGACCCCGGACAGGATGAACATCTCAAACCCGGCTTGGAAGGCAGGCAGGCCGATCAGCTCCCAGTCCCAGGGCGCGATCCACAGCGCGACCATCAGCACGCCGGCCGCCGAGAAGGCGGCCCTGTCCCCGAGGACACGCCTGTGCCGGAGCGCCAACGGCACGCCGGTGCACAGGAACGAGAGGCCGATGAGGAACGGAGCGGCCTCCTCGGAGTTCACGCCGGACAAGACGAGCAGTAGTCCGACCGCGATGGCCGCGTAGCCCGCCATGAGCGACGCGCCGAGGAACACGGCCCAGGCCCAGGTCGAACTCAGCGCCAGCGCTCGCAACGCGCTCAGCACGCGCAGACGCGCCAGCAGGACCGCGCTCCGCTTGTACTCGGCGAATGGCCTCTTGAGCAACGACAACAAGCGGGACCGCGTCCCCGGCGGCTCGGGGATATCGCGGATCGCCCGGACGATATTGAGCGAGCTAACGCGGCCGGCGGCCATGAGCACGACCAAGAACGTCGCGGCCATCCCCAGCGTGTACGCGATGACCAGGCTCTGCCAGCGGAACGCGAACTGTATCTCGATGTCGAAGCCGCCCAGGATGCCGGCGATGATCCGCACCATCACGAATCCCACTGCGACGCCCAGCGCGCTCCCCACCGCGGCTGCCATCAGCGAATACGCGGCGCCCTCGAAGGTGAACAGCCGTACGATGTGGTCTCGTTGCGCTCCCACCGCGCGGGCTATGCCCAGCTCGCGCTTCCGCTCGGCCGCGAGCATGATGAAGATCAGGAAGATCAACAGAATCCCCGCAACGATCGAGAATGTGCCAAACAACAGGAAGATGCTCAGGAACTGCGAGCCGATCTCGTCCGCTAGGTCCAGCCAGAACCGCTTGATGTCGTTGACATCGAAGTCCCGCTCGGCGAGCAGCTCGTCGACGATCTCGACGACCTCGTCGGTGTGCTTGGCTCCCGACGTCAGCCCGCCATCGTTGCTGATGAACACCCTATTGATCTCGCCCGGCCGTCCAACGATCTGCTGCAAGTTCGAGAGCGGCGCCATGGCCGACACCAGGTCGGCGGCGTTCCCTCCCCGCTCGTACACGCCGGCCACGCGGAGGCGCGTCGGCCGGAAGCTGAAGAACAAGGCCACCTCGTCGCCGGTCGAGACCCCTAGGTCCGCGGTCGCTTCCGAGCTCACCAGCAGCTCATCCGCCCCCAGGTTGTCGACCGAGAGCCGGGCCCCCGTGTCGACGTCCACGGGCGGATCGAACGCATCGAGCCCACGGTCATCGACGCCGTACACGTTCAGGCTGGGCTCGCTCCTGTTCGCGCCGACGACGACCGCCGGGACCGATTCCACAATCGCCGGCATCGTCCCGTCCACCGGAGCGCCGGCGAGCGCCTCGGCGATTTCGCCCGCGACGCCCGCGTCGAAGTAGGCCCGCCTGCCCGAGTCGTCGCGGAGGTCGGAGCGCACGACTTCATCGACCATCCCTATCGTTTCGAGCGTCTGCACGCGGATCGAATGCGCCAGGGTGTCTCCCGTGGCGAACGAGGCGGAGAAGAGCAAGGTCGCGAGCATGAGGCCGACGACGATCAGCACCGACTGAGCGCGCCGGCGGGGGATGTTGCGCAGAGCCACCCTGAACATGACGCGGTTGCGAAGCGCGGTCACGCCCATGACCGCGACTCCCACGAGGAACATCAACACCAGGACAGCCATGAGCGTGTCCACGGGTATGCCGAAGAGCGACTTCATATGTGCTACTCGACCTACCGCGCGACCGGGGCGTCGTCCGAACGCGGCGTCAGCTCGTCGCTCTCGATGAGTCCGTCGCGCATGCGCACCATGCGCTGCGCGCGGGCGCCGACGCCGGCGTCGTGGGTGACGAGAACGAACGTCTGTCCGTGCTCCGCGTGCAGGCGGCTGAGCAGGTCCATGATGCTCGCCGAAGTCTCGCTGTCCAACGCGCCTGTCGGCTCGTCGGCCCAGACGATGGCTGGTTCATTGGCTAGTGAGCGAGCGACCGTGACCCGCTGCTGCTGTCCGCCCGACATCTCCCCCGGGCGCTTCTTGGACTGATCGGGTAGGCCCACGAGCTCCATGAGGTCGAGCGAGCGGGACCGCGCGGCGGCCGGCTTGGCGCCCGCGAGCAGCAAGGGCAACTCGACGTTCTCGACCGCGGTGAGCACCGGCAGCAGGTTGAACGCCTGAAACACGAACCCCATGTTGAGGGCCCGGTATCGCGTCCGCTCGCGGTCCGGCATGTCGTGGATGCGAGCGCCGTCGACGATGACCTCGCCGGACGTCACGTCGTCAATCCCCGACAGCGTGTTCAATAGCGTCGTCTTCCCGCAGCCCGATGGCCCCATGACCGCCACCATCTGTCCTCGCTCGATCTCCAACGTCACGCCGCGCAGCGCGTCCACGGGCACGCCGTCCGTGTGGTAGACCTTTCGCAGGTCTCTCGCTTCGATGATGAGGGCCAAGTTCGCCTCCCGGAAACAACAATCAAGCCGTCGCGCCCGACTCGGCAGGCGCCCCAAATCACAACGCAAGGCCATCTGCTCGCGAACGGCAAGTCCGCGACCGGCGGCCTGCGTCAGTATACGAGCGGGCCGGGCTGAGTCTCAGGCACAACGCCGACATTGCCGCCGCACGCGCGGCCCTTCGATTGCCAAGCTACCGGCTTGGCAGGGATGGCTCGGACGAGCGCCTACTCGACGATTCCGCGGTAGTGGCCGCCCTTCGAGATCGGGGCCAGGCCGTCTACGACGGTGGCCCAGTGGTCGCCGCCGTCCTCGCTCCACAGGACCTGTCCGCCGGTGGTGCCGGCGAAGAGCTGCACGGTCGGGCCGGCTTCCTCGATGCACATGGCCTCGACCGCGTGCTGCATCTTGTCCTGCAGTCCACCGCCGAGGACTTCCCAGGTGCGGCCGCCGTCGTGAGACCGGGAGATCCGCGTCTCGGTCGTGTGGTCGACGCGCCAGCTGCCGGGCGACTTCTGCCCTGCCGACACGATCATGTAGTCCGGGTTGGAAGGCTTGAACACGAGTTGGTCGGGGTACCCGCCGACCTCGGAGCCGGGAGCGGTGTCGTTCGCCCAGCTCTTGCCGCCGTCCTCCGTCGTCCAGATGCCGGCTCCGCCGGTCACGTACATGCGCTCCGGGTCCACCGGGTTGATGACTGTCCGATGGACATCTGTGTACATGCCGGTGACGTCTACCCACGTCTCCCCGTCGTCCTCGCTCTTGAGGAGAGCGCCGACCTCGATGCTGGCAAAGATGGTGTGCGGGTTGCCGGGCGCGAAGTTGATGTGCTTCAGGTGGGCCACGTGCGGCGGGCCCGGGAAGGTCCAGGAGTCCACTGTCGCTACCTGGCGCAGGCCCGGCTTCTCGGTCCACGTGCGGCCTAGGTCGTCGGAGACGAACAGGTGGGCCGGTTCCGTGCCCGCGAACAGACGGACGTTCCCGTCGATCTCAGCGCAGGCGAGGCTGTAGATATCGGACTCGGTGACGCCCTCGTCCCGGCGTTCCCAGGTCGCGCCGCCGTCGTCGCTGGCGAAGATGCCGCCCTTGTTGACGCCCGCGAACCAGACGCCGCTGCGCTCCTCGAACAGGACCGCGTGGATGTGGAGCCCTTCGAGCGCGCGGTGCTTGACCCGCCAGCTGGAGCCGTCGCGTTCGATCGCGACCACGCCGTCGTTCGTGCCGACGAGCACCTCGTCCGACGGCGTGTCGGACTTGTAAATCGTGTTCCCACCGTGAGAAAGAGCGAGTGCCATAGCTGCGCCTCCGAAGCGTTCGTGTATGCGTGGACTGTTATTCGTGGACCTTTCGTTGACCTACAGGGGGATGGCGACCTCTTCTTCGACCTCGACCTTGTAATCGACGTCGTACGATGCGGGCATCTCGACCTGATGCGTCAGCTCGACGTCCTTGTGCGTCTTCGACGACTCGTTGATGGCGAGCGCGACTTCGAGCGTGGCCATGCCCCAACGGCCGCTGTGGTAGACCGGCTTGTCGCCCCTAACGGCGTCGTAGAGCTCGCGCAACTCGGCGTCCCGGCTCTGGGACTGGGCGGCGATTTTGAGCTCGTGCAGGCCGTCGTCGTCATAGACGTAGATGCCCTCCGGGCCCTGCCGAATCTCGCCGCGCTCGCAGGAGACGATGAGGATGCCGAGGTCGTTGGGCTTCCAGCGGGGAGGCCCGGAGCGCTCGTTGCGGAAGAGGCGCTGCTCAGCCTCGCCCCCAATGCGCATGGACAGCTTCTCGGCGGCCTCCTGACGGCTGCCCTCGCGCATCTGGCGTTTGATGTCGTTGCGCTGTTCGGGCGAGTAGCGGGTCATCGCGTCGCCCCACGGGACGAGTTCGGAGGCGACGAAGTAGCCGTAGCCGTTGTGGACCGCGACGGCGGGGACGCCGCTCTCGAACTCCATGTAGACGGAGTAGTAGCCGGGGATCGGGCGCGTCTTCATCCACTGGCCGAACGTCCCGCGGGCGCTCCGCAGCTTGCCGCCGCCGATGGACCGGATCGTGTCGATCTGGTGCGGGATCTGCCGGTAGACCAGCCCCCCGCCTTGCTCGGGGTCGAGCTCCTCCCACGTGCGGGGGCGGATCACCCAATCGGTGTAGGCAAAGACGTTGACGGCCCCGAGCGCGCCGAGCCGGCCGGAGTTGACGATCTGGCGCACGAGCCGCATCTGGGGCGAGAAGCTCTGGGTGTGGCCGGCGACGAGCTTGACGCCCGACTTCTCAGCCGTTTCGACCATCTCCTCGGCCTGTTTGATGTTGAGCGCCATGGGCTTCTCGACGACCACGTGCTTGCCGTGCTGGGCCGCGAGAATGGTCATGGGCGCGTGGTACATGTTCGGCGTCGAGATCCATACGGCCTCGACGTCCGGGGCCTGGACCATCTCCTCGGCGCTGGCGTAGACCTTGGCGTCGGGGTAGCGCTCGCCGAAGCGCGCGCGCACGTCGGGGTTGATGTCTGCGCCGGCGTAGAGGTCGATAAACTCGGCGCGCTCCATCCCGGGGAGCATCTCCGATGCGCCGACGCCGATGCCGATTACACCCAACTTAAGTGGCTGATCCGCCATGATTCCGGTCCTCCTCGTTGCTGCTTCGCGCGCCGGCCAACTCCGGCTTTGCGCGGCCATGTTCCGCCGCGCCGCCACGGCCTGGAACCCGTCCGAACACTACACTATGGGGAGTAAGTGTCAAGCCGAGGCCGGGCGTCCCACACGGCGCGCGCCTCAGCGGATAGAATGCCCGCGGCGGCCGGACCAACGGCCGAACAGACCCCCGCCCGAACGCATGGAGCGCCTCACGCATGAAGTGGTACCGGCTCGCCCGCAGCCCGCAGTTCGCCGCCGTCCGGCGAGCGAGGCGTCACATGGTCATCGACTGGTTCCTGAACTGGCGCACGGTGCCCATATTTGCCATGGCGACCGTCCTCGTGGCCTCGAACAACCCTTGGGGCGACGCGGAGATCGTCCTGCCTGGAGGAGGAGAGACGCTGGGCGGCAGCACGTCGACCATCGCCAGCGTGATAGGCATATCGCCGCTCGTGTACCGGCGCATCGCGACCGTTCCGGGTTGGCGCATCCTGCTGCTGCCGCTGGCGTGCTTCGTCCTTGCCGCAGCGCTCTCATTCATGGACCTGGCGACGATTCTGGGGTTCCCCGCCGACTCGGATGAGGAGTGGTTCGGACTCCGCGAGGCCATCGAGCCAACCGCGTGGCTATGGACGTCGATCGCGGCCTCGCTGCTCGGCATCGTGTCGCAGACCGTCGAGATCATCCACGACCGGCGGCGCCCGCCGGCGCCGTTGGGGTAGGCGCTACCTGGCGAGGCCCATCGCGACGACGGTCTCGAACTCCTCTCTCGTGACCGGGGTGATCGAGAAGCGCATCGCCCGCCTGAGGACCATCATCCCGGCGAGTTCGGGCCGAGCGCGCATCTCGTCCGGAGTCACCGTGCCGCCGAACCGCTGCCCGGCTTCGATGTCCACCATGTACCAGACGGGATGGTCGGGAGTGCTCTTGGGGTCGGGGTGGTCGGACGCCGGGTCCCACGCGGTATGGTCCGGGTAGCCCCCGCGCACGACCGTCGCCGTCCCCACGACGCCGATCACCTTCGTGCTGCTGTGGTAGAACAACACGCCGTCGCCCGGCTCGATGTCGTTCTTGAGCCAGTTGCGCACCTGGTAGTTGCGGACGCCGTCCCACTCGCTCACGCCGTCGCGGACGAGGTCGTCGAACGAGTAGCTGCCCGGCTCGGACTTGAAGAGCCAGTACTTTCCAGCCATCGCGGCTCCTTCGGTCGGAGTATTATAGTTGCGGCCATCAGGCTCATGCTATGAGCAGTCTACATACATCAAAGCACAATGACGACACAATGGCTATGAGTCGACCAGCAATAATCTTAGCATAACTGCTCGTAAAGCAAAGCGACACAACAAAAGGGACGAAAACCATGAAGATGGTAGTGCTAGTTGCAGTGTTTCTACTCGCCATAGTTGCCTGTCAAGGCGTTCAAGGCCCGCAAGGTGAGCAAGGCGTTCAAGGGCCGCAAGGTGTGCAAGGCGTTCAAGGGCCACAAGGCGAACCGGGCGTTCAAGGACCGCAGGGCGAGCAAGGCGTTCAAGGGCCACAGGGCAAGCCGGGAACAACCACACACAGTGGTGCGGCAAATGCACAAAGCTCACCAAGCGAGCGTGGTGAACGCGGCCCGACCGGTGAGCAAGGCCCGCCTGGTGAGCAAGGCCCGCTTGGGGAGCAAGGTCCGACTGGTGAACAGGGTCCGCCTGGTGAACGGGGTCCGATTGGTCCCAGAGGTGGACGTGGCCCCAGTGGTCTCGTAGAAATGGTAGCGATGCCTCAAATAGTGTACCAGCTGCCGGCCCTCAATAGCTTGCTGCCTGAAATAGACAAGCTTCTAGTTGGCGAGCAATGGGACCCAACTGCTAGAACGGCAGACAGCATTGTTACCTTGCGTAAAGTCATAGAGAATGGCAGGCTTGCCATACCGGAAACGCACACTAGCATAACGTATCAAGCGCAACCTGATACTGGGTTGTTGGAACATCGAGATGTGGTTAGACGGCTACTGCAAGCTATTAGCTATACAAACGCAGAAGCAACAAGCATGACTGAGTCTGCCATAAGGGCCAGAGGCCAATCGGTTTACACCTGCCATACAGCTAATGGCATATCCATAACATACATGCCGCGTACGCGGACGACGCTCATAAGCGCAAAGGCAGCAGCTGGGTGGGAGGCGACTACTCTTCTATGCTCGCCATAAGCACTAACTTGCAGACATTCTGTCTGCAATCTCCAGCGAGGCGCGTATACCGCCGGCGCGCTCGGCCCTCGCGTCAGACCGCCGCGAGCGGCTCGATGCGCCCCTCGGTGATCTCGGCGATACGGGCTTCGTCGGGCTGCGCGCCGAACATCTCCGCGCGCATGCGCAGACGCTCCTGGCACACCTCGACAACCATCGTGCGCAACTTGCTGAACTCCGCCGGGGCCCGCGTCGTCTCCTCGACCTCGCGCAGGTTATGCTGGCCGTGGCCGACCTCGTCCTCGTACACCGTCCTGCCCGCCTCCTTCACGCGGAGCAGCAACGGGTCGTCGGTATCGAGCGTCGCCGCGGCGTAGAAGATGCCCGCGCCGCCGCCCTCCGAGAAGCTGTACGCCAGGCGGGCGAGCTTGGCGTCCTCTGCCATGAGCCGCGTGCGCATCTCCTCGATACGACGGTCGCTCGGCAGTTTCAGCCCCTCCAGATCGCGCATCAGCACCGGCTCGCCCGTGATGTCCTCGAGGATATCGGCGTAGAGCCGGAAGTGCGTGAACTCCTCGCGGATCTGTTCGAGCTGATACTCGAGCTCCGCCCTGCCCGCCCGCGTCTCGGCCATGGGCAGCCCGCCGAGCACATTGTCGATCACCGCCTGCGTACGGCTATGGGGACGCTTCAGCAGTCCGGGACCGCGCAGCTCGCGGTAGCACTGATGCCGGAGCCAGTGGACGTGGTCTCGCGGCTCGTGGGGCGTCGTGAGGAAGTCGCGCGCGATCTCCGCCTCGCCGGCCCAGAAGCACTCGCCGAGGCGGGTCAACTCGCGCATCATCGTCTCGGTCGTGGTCTCCGTCATGTCCGGGGCGGCCCGCTCAACCATGCCCAGCCTCCTCACCGCGACGCCGACCTACGCCGGCGTCACGCGGTCATCGTCAGCGTTTCGATCTTGCCGTCGGCGACCTCTTGGATGCGCTGTTCGTCGATGGGCAGCGCGAACATCTCGTAGCGCATCCGCAGCCGTTGCTTGCAGATCGCCGTTACCATCTCGCGCACCTCGGCCCACTCCTCCTCCGAGTCCAGCTCGCGTTCGAGTCCGAACGCGCCGTGCTCTCCGTGCTCGAGCTCATCGTTGAACACGACCGCGCAGACCCTCGCGATCTCGTCCGCAACAGGGTCGCCGCCGATCTTGCGGCCCTCGAAGAAGAACGACGCCCCGCCGCCCTCCGTGAACCCCACCGCCAGCTCACCGAGACCGCCCCGGCTCTCGCGGTGCGACTGGCGCAGCTCCTGCAGCCTGCGGTCCTCGGGGAGTTGCCACTCCTTGAGCGTCGACAACTGCACCGGCTCGCCGGTGGCGCTCTCCAGCACGTCCGCAAAGAGGCGGAAGTGGGTGAACTCCTCCCGCAATACCCGGATGTTGCGCTCGAACTCGTCGCGTTGCGCCTTGTTCTGCGCGAGCGGCAGCGTCTCGGCGAGCTTGTCGATCAGGGCCCGGATGATGCCCTCGGGACGACCGACGAGCCCCGAGCCGTACATCTCCTTGAACACCTGCAGCCGCAGCCAATGCGCCTGCTCCTCCGCCGAGCGCGGCTCGCCCCAGAATCGCCGGCAAATCTCCGCCTCGCCGGCCCAGAAGCGCTGGCCGAGGTCGTTCAGCTCACCCGCGAGCTCGCGTTTGCGCAGTTCATCCATGCCGCCCTCCTCCTCCTCGGGTCAAAGGCTACGCCGGGCGGGCGCGCCGGGCAAGCGGGGGGAGGGCTAGGGTCGGAAGGCACATCGGAGACTCAGCGCGAGCGGGGGAGACAATTGACGGGCAGGCAGCCATGGGCGGACTGAGATCGATAGCACAAGGTACGGTTGTCAGATGCCTGTTGCGCGTTCGCGGGCGGGTGTGCTACTGCTAGAACATGGCCACTTTCTCAGAGCGTTACGGGTACAAGCCGGCAAGATCCATCCTTGGACAGTTTGAGTCAATGGACGACGGGCTGCGCGTGGCCATCTGGAACTATCTCTATGAGTATCACTTGCACTCGGCCTACATCTCTCTCGGGCAGAGAGGAACTAGTCCGACAATTAACCAGTTTTGGGCTAGGTTTTTGAAGAGACGATTGGACACTATCAACATACTGAGCGCACCGGACGACATCCGAAAGTGGTTTTACAACGCGGAGTGGTATGAGATATACGATGTACTTGAGTGCTTCTCATCCGATGACCCAGAGAAAATAAATGGCATCTTGGCCCGCGAAGAATCATCCTATCGTGTCATTAACGGTCGTATTGTACCGATTACGAGCACGGAGGAAATTGTTGAAGTTGAGGAGGCTGCCACCGCAAGTAGCCACATACTGAAGGCGATTGAGTTACTCTCGTCCTATCAGAATCCCGACGTAGAAAACATTATCAAAGAATCGATGTTGGCGGTAGAGTACGAAGTGAAGGACGCCCACCGGGGAAGACCTCGCAAAGGGGCTAGAGAAGATTGCGATGCATTCACAACTCGCACAGGCTTGGAAGAATATGTACCACTGGGCAAGCCAAGAATCCGGTGTCCGGCATGCCGCGCCTGAACAGTCACAAGTTGGCATGGCCGAGGCGCGCTACGTGCTTGTGGCCGCCTCGGCGTTCGTGAACTATCTCAATTCCAAGGGGCAATAGGCCAGAATCGCTGCCCCTCCCACCTAGCCTTTCTCCGGTCAAGGCTAAGAGGGGATTGGGTGCCCCCTACCCTCCGTTACCTTTCTTGAGCATACGGCGTTGCCTCCTACCCTGCCCACTGACGTATCCTCCACGTATGACGACGGAGGAGTTGATCATCGCAGCGGTGCGTGTGGCGGGGGCGCTGCTCGTGCTGCGCTGGGCGTTCGCCGGAGCGCTGTTCGCGATAGCGATCGACCTGTCCGACCTCTTCCTGATGAACCTGCTGGACATGGGGGGCGTCCGGGACTACCAAGCGCTCGACAAGCGGCTCGACCTCGTCTACATGGCAACGTTCCTCTGGGTCGCGTTGCAGTGGCGCGGGCCCGCGCGGACGATCGCGGTGGGGCTATTTGCCTACCGCATCGCAGGAGTGCTCGTGTTCGAAGCGTCGGGGGTCCGCGAAGTGCTGCTTGCGTTCCCCAACGTATTCGAGTTCTGGTTCGTCTTCGTCGCCGGAGCGCGCCTGTTCGCCCCGCGCTACGAGCTCACGTGGCGGCGGTCGTTGGCGTGGCTCGTGCCCGTGGCTCTGCTGAAGGAGGCCCACGAGTACGTCCTCCACGGGGCCAAGTGGCTCGACCAGTACCGCGCGGTGGATGTCGTACAGGACTGGTGGCGGTGGCTGCGGAGGCGGTGAGCGGAGGCGGGAGCCGTCGCGGCCTACGCCAGGGTCTGTAGCACGGCGTCGTGGAGCAAGCCGTTCGTCGAGAGGGCATTCGGCGCTTGTATCGAATGCTCGCCGGCGAGACCCGAGAAGCGGCCGCCGGCCTCCTCGACAATCGGCAGCAACGGCGCGTTGTCCCAGACGCTCATGTACGGGTCGATCATGATGTCCGCCCTGCCCGTCGCGACGAGGTAGTGACCGTAGCAGTCCGACCATCCTCTGGCGCGCTCGACAGCGGACAGCAACCGGGCGAGCCCATCGGCCTTGCCTATGCTCGCGAAGTCTTGGGCGCCCGTCGTGCAGAACGTCGCGTCAGCGAGGCGCGACACGGACGAGACGCGCGCCTCGCGGGCTTGCAGCGGGTCGCCGGGTCTGCCGACGCCGCTCGCCCACCACGCGCCCGAGCCCCTGGCGGCGTAGACGACCTCCCCAAGCGCGGGGAAGCAGATCGCGCCGGCGACGGCCTCGCCATCGTGCTCGATGGCCGCCATCACGCCGAACAAGGGAACTCCCCGGACGAACGACTGGGTCCCGTCGATGGGGTCGAGCCACCACGTATAGCCGGAGACGCCTGCCTTCGCGGGGTACTCCTCGCCCAGCACGGCGTCGTCGGGGCACTCCGCGTCGAGCGCGCGCCGAATGAGCTCTTCGCCCTCCTTGTCGGCCCGCGTGACCGGCGAGTGGTCCGCCTTGAACTCGACGCCAAGGTCCTGCGCCTGGTAGTAGGTCATAGCGTGCGCCCCCGCCTCCCGAACGAGGCGAACCGCGAGCGCGAGGCGGTCCGTGAGCTCAGTCATCGGCGGCTAGGATACATCGGAGCGAAGCAACGGGTCGAAGGAGTAGTATCTAGTGACCATCCAGGAGGAGCTGCAATGAGTGTGCTGAAACTCGAGGGTCTGACGTTTGGGCATTTCGAATGCCGGTCGCTCGACGAATCGTTGCCGGTGTTCACCGACCTGCTCGCCTCGGACGTCGTCCTGCGCACCGGCGACGCCGCGGTCGTGAGGCACCCCAACACGGAGTGGGGACTCGTCGTGCACGAGGGCGGACCCGACGCGCCGGCGAAGCCTCGCGGGAACCACTACGGCTACCGCGTGGCGGACCACTTGGAGATTGAGGCGGCAGGCGCCTACCTGCGCGAACGTCAGTCGGCCTACGGCCTGTCGAACATCGACGGCCCGCGAGGTAGCCACTTCGCCTATTCCGTCTACATGAGCGAACCGGGTGGCAACACCATCGAGATTGAGTACTACAACCAGCGCGCCGCGCAGCACGGCCGGCAGATCGCCGCGGGGCACTGGAGCAGCCTGCTGCCCGAGGAGCGCTTCCCCGGCCGCGGGTACATCCCGCAGGCGCTGTCCCACGGGACCATGGAGTGCGACGACGTGGAGACGAGCCTGCGCTTCTACACGGAGGTCCTGGGGCTGGAGATCGTCGGAGGAGGAGGCCGCGCCACCTACGTTGCCCACAGCGGCGCGCCCTGGTACATCGTCATGCTGCCCGGCGCCGACCGCACCCACCTGCGGCCGGTCAGCCGCTACACGCTCAAGCTCCCCACGCGCGCGGACATCCTCGCCGCCCACGACGCGCTCGCCAAGCTCGACGACGGCGTCACGGACATCGGCGAGCCGCGCGAGGACGGCAACGACGCCTGGTTCATTCTCTCGGACCTCAACTGCAACTGGTGGGAGGTCACGTCGTCGGCTGAGCCGAACCTGCTCGCGCTGGACTGAGGCGGCCCTCCCCTCCAACGCCGCGATCGAAGAAGACGGCGAGGTTCGTTGGCTGTGGCGTCGGGCGTAGGCCCTACTGCTGGAGACGCGGGATGAACTCGCCCATCTGCGACTCCCCGCCCGCTCGGGCCAGCGTCTCGG
Source organism: Dehalococcoidia bacterium (assembly GCA_965220205.1). Lineage (GTDB taxonomy): Bacteria > Chloroflexota > Dehalococcoidia > Lucifugimonadales > Australimonadaceae. Next base: position 909,915 of record OZ244812.1, read on the forward strand.
CGAACATATCGTGGACGATGGGGTCCTCGTCCTCATATTCGATCTGCGCGCCGCCCAGCTTCACGCTCACGTCGGCCTCGCCCTCGCCCGCCGAACCGAGGCTGAAGCCGTGCTTCTGACTCCCCCACCGCAACGCGAGGTAGCGCGCCGGCTCCGTCCCGCCGTTGAAGTGCTGGTGGAACCAGTTCGTGGGCGGCACCACCATCGAGCCGACCTTCCAGTCCACCCGCTCCATCCGGTCGCGCGGACCGCCGTCCTGCGGCCACAGCAGACTGAACCCCTCGCCGGAGATGATGATCACGTGCGCGCCCGGTCCATGCCGGTGCGCCTTCTTGTACGTGCCCACCGGGAACTGCGACACGTGGGCCGCCTGCGTGTTGTCGGCCAACTCGAACATCACGCTCGCTCCGCCGGCACCCCGCTCCTTCCACGTGAACGTCGTGAACGTCTCGATGTCCGGGATGAAGTTCGTCTCCCACACGTTCACCCGCCCGGAGTTGCCGGTGAACATCGTCCCCTCGCCCTGGAACTGCCGCTGCGCAGCCATGCGGTCCTCGAACACGAACGAGTTGTTGAATATAAAGTCGTCGTTGTGGAAGTAGTTCATCACTAGCGGAGCGGTCGTCACCGCGAGGAACCTCGCTGGCTCGCTGCCGCTGCCGTTCATGTGCTGGTGCCAGACGTTGATGGGCACCGAGAAGACGCTGCCTCGCTTCCACTCGAAGCTCGTGCGGCTGTTCGGATCGTCCCCGACCAGCGTCGCGCCCCGCCCGTCGAGGACGTAGATGTTCTTCTCGAACAGGTGCCGCTCTGGCGCCATCCGCTTGCCCGGCTCGATCTCCGCGACGTACGCGTCGTTCGTGCCGCCCGTGCCGTCGAGGTTGATATACGCCCCCTGGCATTCGAGCCGCGCCCACGGCGCTACCTCGACCGACCGTAGATCTTGGACCGCAAAGCCGGTGACGATCGGGATGCCCTCGCTCGCCTGGAACTCGTCATACGCCGTGTGCTTCACGAGCCGGTCCTGATCGGTCCGGACTTCAGGCTTGGAAGTAGTCATCAATTTGTTGCTCCTGCGCGAACCTTAGTCTGGATGGCGGACGCTATCGCGGCGGGTTGTACACCACAGGCCGAGGAGCGTCAAGGAAGGTGGACCCTTCCCCTCCCGAGAGGCGCCGCCTCTCGCCATGCTCCGAACGAGGGTCCGAGAAAACAGCGTGTTGCTGAGATCGCCGCCGAGGCATAAGATGGCGGCGATTCCCAGTCGCGCGGCACTCCCGACGAGCCGTGTCTGCAGTGAACCCGGCTCTGTGGCCGCGCGTGGCGCGAAAGGCAAACAATGCACGACGATCCCTTTGAGCATGGACACTACGGATCCGAGGAGGAAACCGTCTTCGGCTCTATCGCCGACGATGGCTTTCCCATCAACCCGGACTGGCTGCGCCTCACGAGCGTGGGCATCGACATCGGCACGTCGACCTCCCACCTCATGTTCTCGAAACTCATCATGCGGCGCCGCAGCACCGAGATGTCCAGCGAGTTCGAGGTGGTGTTCCGCCAGGTGCTCTACCGCTCGCCCATCCTCCTCACTCCCTACTCCGACGCCGACACCATCGACACCGCGAACCTGGGCGCGTTCGTGGCCTCGAGCTACAGCGAAGCCGGGTTCGCTCAGGACGACGTAGACACCGGGGCCGTCATCTGCACCGGCGAGGCCGTCCGCAAGCACAACTCAGAGGCGATCATCCACATGCTCGCCGAGCAGGGCGGTCGTTTCGTTTGCGCGACCGCCGGCCCGAACCTCGAGGCGATCCTCGGCGCCCACGGCTCCGGCGCCGTGGCCCGCTCCCACAACCTCACCGCGAACATGAACGTCGACATGGGCGGCGGCACCATGAAGGTGGCCATCGTCCAAGCCGGCAAGGTCAGCCAGACCATGGCCATTAGCGTCGGGGCGCGCCTGATCGCTTGGGACAAGGCCACCAACGTGATCGAGCGCGTCGAGGACGCGGGACGCATCATCGCCAAGAGCGCCGGCGTCGACGTCGCCGTCGGCAAGGAGATCACCGCCGAAGAGAAGGAGACGATCGCCGACAAGCTGGGCGAGCTCGCGTTCGAGGTCATCAGCAGGCAGGAGTACTCTCCCCTCGCCGCCGAACTTATCGTATCCGGCCCCATCACCTACGATGGGCCCATCGACGAGGTGAGCTTCTCCGGCGGCGTCGGCGAATATGTCTACGACTACGACAAAGAGGACTACGGCGACCTCGGCCCGCAGCTGGGCGCCGCCATCCGCAGGCGCCTGCCCTCGCTCGGCGTGCCGCTGGCGGGGAGCGCCGAGCGGATCCGCGCAACGGTCATCGGCGCGTCGCAGTACACCGTCCAGGTATCGAGCAGCACGGTGTACGTCTCTGACCCGTCGCTGCTCCCCCAGCTCGACCTCCAAGTGATCCCGGCGTATCTGCCCGACGACCCGTCAACCATCAGCGCCAGCGTCGTGGCGGACGCGATCGCCCACGGATTCGAACGCCTCGACATTGAGCACCGCAACCTCGGCCGGCAGGTCGCCATCGCGCTCATCGGGCCCGTCGTGCCCACCTACGACTCCATCAAGGCGCTCTGCGACGGCATCTCCGAGGCCCTCTCGCCGCTGTCCGACGGCTTTCCGTGGACGATCATCCTCTCCGCCGACGTGGCCGGCCTGGTCGGCTCCATGCTCAAGCGAGAGCATAAGGTCGAGCCCGAGGTCATCGTCGTAGACGGCATCACAGTGGGCGAGTTCAACTTCGTCGACTTGGGCGAGGCGCTCGAATCCGTCGAGGCGATCCCCGTCGTCGTCAAGTCGCTCGTCTTCGAGGGGTAGCGCCGGTCAGTCAGTCTTCGCGGGCGCCGACCCAGCCCCCGACCGATAGGTCGAGCGTGACCCCATCGGGGCCCGAGAACTTCATCTCGACGTTCAGGCTCCCCGGGTCGCGCTTGGACGCCGCCATCTGCTGCTCGAGGTGCGGCACTGCCCCAACGCTCGTGATGCGCTGCGTCGACTCTTCCATATCGTCGACGGCGAACCCGATGTGGTGGACGCCGGCGTGGCGCGGCGCTCCCTCGGTCGTGGCCACGTCGTCGTTCTTGTACTTGAGCACGGCCAGATTGATGTACCCGTCGCTGAGGTAGTATCCCTCCGCCAGCGGCGAGTTCACCTTCCCCACCTGCTCCAGCCCAAGGCCGTCGATGTAGAACTGGGCCGTCGCCTCCGGATCCCGGGTAGCGATGGCGATGTGCTTGATCCTGGGCATCACAGCTCCTCTCGCGCCGCAGCGAACGCGCCAAGTCGCGCGCGACGACCATACCACCCGCCTGCCCGCCCTCGCCAGCAGCGCCGACTCCCGTGGCGTCCGGCCCCTCGTGGTGATAGAGTCCGAGCGCAACCCAGACGGCGCCCAGGCGCAGGGAGGGACCGATGAGTTTCTACAAGGAACGCGAGATCGCGGAGAACCTGGCCCAGGCATGCCGGGTCCTCGGCGCGTACGACATGACCGAGGGGGCGACCGGCCACGTCAGCTACCGGCTCGAGGGCACGGACGAGATGCTCATCAAGTCCAAGGGCCCCGCCCAGGTGGGCCTGCGCTACACCCAGCCCCGGGACATCATCAAGGTCGACTTCGACGCGGAGATGGTGGACGGGCCGGACGGACTCCAGCCGCCCAGCGAGAGCTTCCTGCACATCTGGATCTACAAGACCCGGCCCGAGGTCAAAAGCGTCGTGCATATGCACCCTGAGTACTCGCTCCTGGTCGGCATCACGGGTATGGAGCTGTACCCGATCTACGGGCCGTTCCGCGGCGGCGGGGCCGCCCTAGCCCGTGACGGAATCCCTATCTATCCCGACAGCCGGACGATCGGCACGCCCGAGCAGGGACAGTCGTTCGCCGAGTGCATGGGCAACAAGGACGTAGCGCTGATGGTTGGGCACGGCATCGCGTCCTCCGGCGATTCCATCGAACGGAGCACGATGAACGCGCTGGCGCTCGAAACGCTTTGCCGCACGTACTACAAGGCCTACCTCGTCGGCACGCCGCGCCGGCTGCCGGAGGGCGAGCTGCGAGCGCCGGGCGAGCCGATGCCCGAGGGCCGGCGGCGCCGGGGCTCCGCAGGCGGCGTCGAGGGAACGATGGCAAGCTGGCGCTACTTCGTGGCGCGCGCCGAGGAGATGCTCGGTCACCGAGTCAGCCGGGACGACAGCTAGGAGTCAGGCCCCTCGCTTGGCTGCTAGGACCACTGGACGAACATGGGCATGACGACGTGGATGTAGTTGTCCGCGTCCACGGGCTTTATGACGCCAGGGCTTGACGATGTGGTCATCTCGAGCGCGACCTTATCCTTGCCGATGACGCCCAGCACGTCGCTGAGGTAGCGGCTGTTGAAGGCAATCTTGCCTTCGTCGCCTTCGACCTCGGCCTCGATCTCGCCGGTGTTGTCCCCTACCTCCTCCGCGCGCGACGAGATTGTGAGCCGCCCGCCGGCCCCGTCGCCAGGCGACATCTGAATGCGGATGATGCCGCTGCCGTCCTTGGCGAAGATCGACGCCGTGCGCGTGGCGCGCTGGAGCTCGCCAAGATCGACGACCACCCGGGTCGAATGCTCCTGGGGCACCAGCTGGCTGTAGTTCGGGAAGGAGCCCTGAATGAGCTGCGAGACTATCTCGACGTTCTGAAGACGGAAGAGCGCTTGGCTCTTCTGGGGAGTCACCATCATCTCGATGGGAGCGTCGCCGTCGCTCAGGCGCTCGACCTCCGCGAGCGTGCGGGCCGGGACGATCACCGAGAGCTTCTCGTCGACGGGACTGAGCACCTCGGTCGTGTGAACGGCCAGGCGGAAGCCGTCGGCGGCGGCGAGGACGAGCTTCGTGCCCTCGAGGTCCATGTTGACGCCAGTGAGCACGGGCCTCGAGTCCTCCACGGCCGCGGCCAGCACCACCTGGTGAATCGCCTCGCGCAGCGCCTTCGCGGCAACCTTGGTCGAGACGCCGTCGCTGACCGACGGGATCGGGGGAAATTCGTCGGCGTCGGCCCCGGCGATGGTTGCCGAAACGCGCTCGCCTTTCAGCTCGATGCCCTTGGCCGGGCTCATCGTGTTGACGCTGATGGTCTGACGATCAAGCGAGTTGATGAAATCCGTGAGCAGCCGCGCGGGCACCGTGATGGCGCCCTCCTCTTCGATCTCAGCGCCCACCCATGTGCTGATGCCGATCTCGAGGTTCGTCGCTGAGAGCTTGAGCCGGCCCTCGTCGGTCGACAGCAGCACGTGCTGGGTGATCGGCAGCGTGGTGCGAGTGGCGACGGCTCGTTGAACGACGCCGAGACCGTGACTGAAGTTCTCTTGGAGACAATTGAACCGCATACGTTTGCCCTCAACATCTTGTGGTTATTAGGGATAGAGCGTCGCGAGTATAGGGGTATCGGGTTGGACGGTCAACGGGACGATGGCAGGTGAGAAACGCTCGTAGTCAATGCTTTCCGAACGCAAAAACGACGAACGGCCAGCCTACGGCAAGCCTCTCCAGGATTCCATGCGCGCCGCGGGGTTTCGCACTAGACAACCCCTTCCCTGCCCGCAGCTGCGGGGCGCGAGGGGGTAGCGTGGAGAGAGCCCGTCCGGCTACGGGGCGGCGAGGAACTCGACGATGGCGTCCACCTGCTCGGGCGTCAGCGTCGTCGAGAAGGTCAGCGGCATCACGCCGGCAGCGCACGCTCCCAGTGGGCAGTCCGGAACGACGACTGCGCCGGGATCCATGATCGACTCGCGGATGTAGTCGGCGCCCTTCGCCTGGACGTTCGTGAGGTTGGGCCCGATCTGGCCGTTGGCCTGAGGGATGCCGTCGATGGTGTGGCACACCTGGCACGCCGCGCCAAGGAAGGCCTGCAGGCCGGGGTCGTCCGGCAAGGGGCCGGCGGCCGACGATGGCGTTGGCGTAGGCTCGAGCGTTGCCCCCGGAGGGGCCTCGCAAGGGACCGCGACGAGCGCGCCGTTCTGGGGCGCGAGGCAGTCGCCGGATGCGTCGGCCTGAGCGCTGCACGCGGCGGCGACCAGTACGAACGCGGTCAGGAGAACTGTCGAGAGAAGGGAAGAGAGGCCAAGCTGACGGAAGCGACGCAGCACCAAGAACCTCGCATTACAGCCGGGTACGGGCTAGATGAGGGACCGGGGAGGAGAATGTGAATTCTGTCACGCTTGTCTATCACCCACTCGGAGCAGTGTCAAGCAGGGACGCTCCCTCCCGGCGCACGCCGGCGCGCCACAAGGCCCGACCGGCGAATGTGTGATTCTCGGAATGCCGCTCCGCGCCGGTATGACAGCACTCCGCCGGCCCGGCCCGGCAGCTCCTCCTCCGCCGGGCCGTGCCATCGAGGCCGGACTGACTAGCTCGCTCGCTTGACTTCGAGCGACTCGCCTGGGGCCAGCGCCACGCGGCGCACGTTGATGCCCAGCTTGAGCAGCCAGTACCCGAGCGTCGCCTTGCTGACATCGAGCTCCGACGCTGTCGCCGACAACCCCGATTCGTTGATCATTTCCGGCAAGAGCCGCTCGAGGGGCTGCTTGAACCGGTCCTCTACTTCCTTCATGAGACGAGTCTTGCGCGCCATCTTCGGGACCCCCTCCGTGCAGGATTTGAGGCAAACATATACCATTGCCTGGTAGCTATGTCAAGACATAGCCTAGGCTAAGACCTAGACAAAGTATAAGAAACGTCTAGAACACTCCCGTCCAACCCTGTCCTGTTACGCCGTCCGTGCCTGCCTGATTTGCCGTCGAGCAGGCAGTGGCCTGCTGAACGGCAAATCACCGTTTCGTAGAGGGGCCTCTGACCGTGCCAGATGAACTGAAGGTCTTTTTGGGCGCAATGCTGCCCATTGGCGAACTCCGCCTGGCGATCCCTCTTGCCATACGCGAGTCGGACCTCTCCGTACCAGTCGTGTTTGTCCTTGCCGTGGCGGGCAACCTGCTGCCTGTGCCGTTCATCATCGCGGCGCTGCGGGTGGGCGGCGCGCGCATCGAGCGCTCCCCTACCCTGCCGGGCCGGCTCCTGCGCTGGCGGACGGAACGCATGCACCGCGACTGGGGCGACCGGGTGCGGCGCCACGGGTTCCTCGCCATTCTGGTGATCGTCGCGATTCCCCTGCCCTTCACCGGCGCGTGGACGGGCAGCCTGGCGGTGTGGGCGCTCCATGTGCCGCTCCGCCAGGGCATCCCGGCGATCGCCGCCGGCGTCGTCGTCGCCGGTGTTGTCGTCACCGCGCTCACGCAGGCCGGCATCGCGCTGGTCGGCGTCGGGTGACCGGCCTCAACAGAACCGGCGCTTGCCGATGCCTCGCCGGAGCGCGGCCGGTAGCGCGGCCGGTAGAATGAAACGAAGCACTGGAGGCGGCAATGCACATCTGGGAGATGACCAAGCGCAACCACGGGCTGGAGCACGCCACTATCGCGTTGCTGCTCAACGATGCGTCGCCCGACAAGCCGTTCGCCGGGTATTCGCTCCCATCGGGGTTCGTGGTGCTGGGGCCGCTGGAGACCGACCGTGTGCGTGAGAACGCCCACGCAGCGTTGCAGCGCATGAAGGACGGCGAGGCGGGGCTTGCGATATCGCCGTTCTGTGGGACCAACATCGTCGTGGGCGCAGCCCTGGCGACGGCGGGGACGCTTATCGGTTATCACGCTGCCGGCCGCGGACTGCGCGGCATCAACAGGGCGTTCTCGAACGCGACCTTGGCCATCGTTGCCTCGCGGCCGCTGGGCAGGCTGATTCAGCAGCGCTACACGACATCCGCCGATGTCGGCGGCATGACGATCGAAGAGGTCACGCGGCACGACCTGGGCAGGCTGACCGCGCACTGGGTCGCGACGGGCTTCGCGGACTGAGCGTATCCCCGAGTCGAGGATGACGCCCCGGGAGCCGCGTCAACGGCCGGTGAACCGAGGTTTGCGTTTCTCGACGAACGCCCGCTGGCCTTCCCGCCGGTCCTCGGACATGGCGACGATGGCGGAGACCCGTTGCTCGTACTCGATGCCGCTGTCCAGGTCCGTGTCCATGGCGATGTTCACAGCGCTCTTGATGTGGGTCAGCGAGAGCGGAGGCATCGCGAGGAGCGCGTCAGCCCATGCTCTCGCCTCGTCCATGAGGCGGCCGGCCTCGGCGACGGCGTTGACGATGCCCCAGTCCAGCGCCTTCGCCGCGTCCACGAACTCGCCGAACAGCATCATCTGCTTGGCGCGGGCCGGACCGACGAGCCGCGGCAACCGCTGCGTACCGCCGGCTCCGGGCAGTATGCCGAGCGTCGCCTCGGGAAGCGCCATCCGGGCCGAGACATCGGCGATGCGCAGGTCGCAGGCGAGCGCCAACTCGAGCCCGCCGCCCGCCGCCGCGCCGTTGATCGCCGCAATGGTCACCTGGCCCAACCGCTCGAACCGCCGGAGCGTCGGCGAGATCACTGACGCCGTGCGCTGAACGGAGAGGTCGTCGGGGCTCTCGGCGCGCTCCTTGATGTCGGCCCCCGCGCAGAATGCGCGGCCCGCGCCGGTCACGATGACGACCCGTACCGAGTCGTCCGTCTCCAGTCTCGCCACGAGGTCGGCCAGCTCGCCGGCCATCGCCCGGTCGATGGCGTTGAGGCGGTCCTGCCGGTCGAGCGTGAGGACGCCCAAGGGCCCCTCGGCGTCGAATCGAAGCGTGGTGTACGGCATGTCGGTACTCCGCACGGTGGGGTCTGGCCTTGGGGCGCGGCAACGCGCTTGACCGGCCGTTCGTCCCGACACTATAGTCAACGGCTGGCCGAGCGTCCCAGTAGCTCAGTGGATAGAGCGGCTGCCTTCTAAGCAGCGGGTCGCGGGTTCGAATCCCGCCTGGGACTCCACTCTACGGCTGTTCCACGAGTAAATCAGAGAGGTGGCGAAGTTACTTGTCACTTTCGTTGTCACCACTGAAGGAATCATTGAAAGCAGGCGACGACGCACACACTACAGCTAACACATGGGAGTACGCATGGACAAGAGCGAGCGATATGAGCTCAGCGTAGAGACGGCCTGGAACGCGATGCTGGACTTGGAGGAACGGTTTTCCTTTCTTTACCTCTGGGACTTATATTCCACGCAAGAACTCCAGCACTTGAAGGGTCAGAAGGGTGCCCTCCTCGCTGCCTCATATAGGCAGATTTCCGATTCGTACGGCTTGGATGCCCTCATGGATAAGCCGCTAGGGAATCTCTGAACAAATCTATAGGTTGAGGCAGTATCCTGGCAGTCACCCAGTGGCGCCAGGGAGTGAAGCGATGATGGACCAACCGACCTTTGCAGACGTGGACTACGAGAGCAAGAAGCGCAAGACCCGCAGGGAGCGATTTCTCGAACGCATGGGCGGGCTGATCCCCTGGGAACGGCTGGAAGGGCGCATCCGTCCCTTCTACCCCACGGCGGGCCGGGGACGCCATCCGTATGCCCTGTCGGCGATGCTGCGGATTCACTGCGTGCAGCTGTTCTACAACCTCAGCGACCCCGGCATGGAGGACCTGCTGTACGACGTGGAGTCGGTGCGGCGGTTCGTGGGCTTGAAGCTGTCGGAGCCGCTGCCGGACGAGACCACCATCCTGAACTTCCGTCATCTGTTGGAGGAGCACGAACTGGGGGAGGGACTGTTCGCGGAGATCAAAGGGCATCTGGCGTCCCAGGGACTCCTGCTCCAGGAAGGGACAATCATGGACGCGAGCATCATCGAGGCGCCGTCGTCGACGAAGAATCGAGCGGGTGCGCGAGACCCGGAGATGCACCAAGTGAAGAAGGGGAACAGGTGGCATTTCGGGATGAAGGTGCACATCGGGGTGGACGCGGAGACGGGGGTGGTGCACAGCGTCGCGACGACGCCGGCCAATGTGAACGACGTGACGGAAGCGCACCGGTTGCTGCACGGCGGCGAGTCGCAGGTGTGGGGCGATGCCGGGTATCAGGGAGTCCAGAAGCGGGCGGAGCATCGGGGGCTGGAGGTGGAGTGGCAGGTGGCGATGCGACCGGGCCAACGTCGGCAGTTGGAGCCGGGAAGCCCTGAGGCGTTGGCGGAGAAGGGCAAGGCGTCGGTCCGGGCGAAGGTGGAGCATCCGTTCCTGTACGTCAAACGGCACTTTGGCTACGCCAAGGTCCGCTACCGGGGGCTGGCCAAGAACACGCAACGGCTGATGGTGCTGCTGGGGCTGGCGAACCTGATGAGAGCCCAGCGGTGCTTGGCGGCATGACGGAGGCGCAGTGGGTTCAGATCGGGGTTGGGAGCAGGGAATCCGCCCCAGCAGGGTCGGTAGAAGACCCCCAACAGCCCCGTTCACGGCACCAGCAGAGGGCTGCGAATCGCTGAAGAGCCCCCCACCAACACCACTCGGCCGACTGTGAGTTGTTCAGAGGTTCCCTAGGCGACTCCGTCGAACGGGTACGGCCATTTCTAGGAGAGATGCTCTACGACATATTCGCGATTCACCGCGTTTTGGTGGCTCGGTCGTCTCTCCTTCTGCATCGTGTCGCATGCGAGCAATCTGATGAGCACTGGTCTGAAGACACCTTGGTCCGCGATGCGCTGTATGGCATTGACTTGGATGGCCTGCCAAAGACCAGGGACATGACGGAGAAGCTGCAGCGTCTCTTTTGCGCCGTCTATGCCGGGGCAGTTGCTTATACGCCTAGTGAGAAGCCCAAGGCGCTCGGCTTCAGGGCCCCCGAGGGTTGACCGCCCGCTCGCCCTAAGCGGACTGTCGCGCTGCTTTCCTTAGCCCACTCGCTTGGCCGTGAGCTCGACGAAACGGCCACGGTCTAGTTGGGCGACGCCCTCGACCGTCCAGGTCTGCCCGTCGGCATCCTCGAACGTGTCGCCCTCGCGCCAGGTCACGCCGCCCGCACGCACGGTCCAGCGTGACAACCCCACAACAGCCTCGCGATCAGCGGTTGTGCTCAGGAAGTCGCGCCCCGTGAAGTCCCGGCGCGATGCCCAGACCTGGCGCGAGATCGTCCGCTCGACTCCCTCGCCCACAGGCAACCGAAGCATTAGGGTTGCGCCCGTGGCCGGGAGCGCCCGTGACGGTCAAGGCCCAAGCCGCCTGGGATTCTACTGCCGGTCTGCCGCCGGGGCCGACTCCTCTAGTTGAGTCCCAACGACGCCCGCCAGGCCTGTTCCAAGCCGTCCAAGTCGAACCCATAGACCTGCTCAACGGCGGACTCGTACGTCGTCCCTTCGCCGAGCGTTGCGAGCAGCGCATTCATTTGGTCCCAGCCGTACGTGCGTATGAGGTAGTCCACCAGGCTCCGACTCTGCGCGTACGAGAGCGTCGCTCCCGTGTCGGCAGCCGGGAAAGCGCCGTTCAGGCTACGGAGGCTGATCAATTCGTCGCTGGCGATGGCCTCATCCAACGCCCGGCGCTGGAACTCGGGCAGGTCCCCCTCCGAATAGACCGCGAGGCCCTCGTTGAGCCACGCGGGCAGACGACCGAAGCAGTTGAACGTCACCTCCGCCAGGAGCAGGTGCGCCAACTCATGCACGACTCCCGGCAGGTCGCGGTCGAAGTCCTCGGGTTCAACCGTAATCAGCAACACGTTGTGCGAGCCGAAAGCCAACCCACCGGTCCACGCCTGTGCGAACAGGATCGCTCCCCTGACATCCGACGACGACTCGTAGACGAAGGCCTTGATCGGCTTCACCGTCTCGCGTCCCAACTCCAAGCGCTCGAGGCCTCCGCGTGCGGCGTCCGCCAGCCGCTCGCCGAAGTCATCGCCGCCCGCGTACCAGTAGTACGTGATGTTCTCGGACTGGTGGGTGAGCCAGTCGAACCGCGCGTCCTCGTTGACTAGCTCCTGTCGAGGACTGCGGAACTCCCTGCCCTGCGCGTCCACCGCACGCCAGCGCCACCACACTGTGGAGCCCGGCGGGACCGACCCGGTGCGGCGCATATCCCATTCCCAGTCAGCCTCGACGTCCGTGCCTGGCTCTAAATCCATCCTTACGCTCGTGTACTCGGACGATGCGCATGACAGCACGAGGTCAGTGCCGAACTCGAGATCGAGCGTCTCAATCGGCGCCTCCGACCGCCCCTTCATGTGGAACGCGATAGAGGCTGGCAGGTTTGGAACAGCCTCGCTAACCGACACCTGGAAATACCCACCCGGCGGCTCCGGGGTTGGCGTCGCCGTGGCCGTAGGTTCCGGGGTTGGCGTTGCCGTGGCCGTCGGCGCCGGGGTTGGCGTCGCCGTGGCCGTAGGCGCAGGAGTCGGCGTCGCCGTGGGCGTAGGCGCCGAAGTTGGCGTCGCCGTGGCCGTAGGCGCGGGGGTTGGCGTCGCCGTAGCCGTAGGCGCGGGGGTTGGCGTGGCCGTGGCCGTAGGCGCCGGGATTGGCGTAGCAGTGGCCACAGAGGTCGGCGTCGCCGTCGGGTCCGGCGAAGCGCATGCGGCGGACGCCAGGACAGCGAGCACGATGCTCAGTCTTGCTGCGTGCGCTCTGATCCTCATGGGCCCCGCTCGATAGAAATGTTTTGCAGCTGCGGAACGCCGATCGGAGTCACCTCGAAGCCCTGAACGTACGGCTGCACGAGCAGATACTCGCGGTAGTGCCAGAGTGGGACGGCAACCCAATCGTCGAGGATGATTTGTTCGGCCAGCCGGTAGAGCGCGATGCGCCGGACCTCGTCCTGCTCGACGGCGGCCTCGTCCAACAGCGAGTCCACGTAGGGATTGTTGTAGGCAAAGTGGTTCTGGACGCTATCTGAGCGGAAGAGGACTTCGAGGAAATTCTCCGGGTCCGGATAGTCCGCGCACCAGCCACTGCGGAAGACGCCGAGTTCACGGCTGTCGAGACGGTCCAGCAGGTCAGAGAACTCCAGGATTGACACGGATTCCACTTCGAGCCCCAGGTGAGCGCTCCACGCCCAGTGGATGGCGTCGTCGGATGCATGGGAGACGATCGGCGGCAGGTTCTCGGCGCTGCTGTAGCTCGACTGCTCCAGGAGCAGCCGAGCGGCGTCCGCATCGAACGCAAACGGCTTCCGGCGCGGGTCATGGCCTGGGAGTCCGGGCGGGACGATGCCCGCAGCCCGCTCGGTGAAGCCCTGCCACCTCACTTCGATTTCCCTATCCAGCTCCATTGCCAGCGCCAGGGCCTGCCTGACGTTCGGGTCGTCGAAAGGCGGACGGGTGACGTTGAACCCCAGATACGAGGTGCAGAACTGCGTCCCCTCGCGCAGGTGCGCGTTGAGAGGGTTCGCGGGATCCCTGGCCCGGTCGATGTTCGAGAGGCTCAGGCCCGCCAGGTCAATCTCGCCGCGCTCGTACAGCTGCACGGGACGGCCTGCGTAGATCCGGTAGACGGAATGAGCGAGGGCCGGGGCGCCGCCGTACCATTCGTCATTGCGCTCGAGCACCAGCAGGTCGTCCTTCTGCCACACCTTCAGCTTGAACGCTCCCGTGCCGTTGGGGGCGTCCGTCCAGTCGGCCCCGCCCTCCTCCACGTTGGCCCGGTCGACTACGTAAGCGGTCGGATAGGCCAGTTTGAATAGGAAGGCCGGGCGCGACGCGTCAATAGTGACGCGCAGCGTACGCTCGTCGAGCGCCTCGATGCCGCTGGCGCTCTCCGCAAGTCCCTCCAGCATCTCGGACGCGCCAACGATATCGCCGAGGAACGTCTTGGCCGTAGACGACTCCGTGGCCGGGTCCAGCGCACGCTCCCAGGAGTACTTGAAGTCTGCCGCCGTCACGAGCCGGCCGTCATGGAAACGGGCGTTCGAGCGCAGCGTGAACGTGAAGACCGTGCCGTCTTCCGACACCTCCCATCCCTCGGCGACGTCGGGGACCACTTCGAGGTTGGTGTCCAGCTTCACGAGTCCGCTGAACAACGCCCCGACGATATCGGCGGGACTGGAGCGGGCGAGGGCGGGATCGATACTGACTATCTCGCCCCAGTACTGGAACAGCGAGTCTTCCCGCGAAGCCCCGAACGGCATCGGCGTCTCGAGCGTGAAACTGTCCGCAAACGCATTGACGCTCGGTCCGACCTCCGGCCAGAGATCTGCGAACGTCTGCGTCCGTATGAGGAAGAGCTGAGAGTCCCGGGCGACGACTGTCCACAGCTCGAACAGCTCTTCCCCGCTATCGCGCCGCGCCGCGAAAAGCGACTGGCTTCCCGAATGCGCTCCTTCCACGGCGTAGGGCACGCTGCGCAAGATCCGGTCTGGGCCAAAGTTTTCTAGCTGCCCATTGAGCCAATCGGCGGCGCTTGCGTCGTCCCCGCGCACGAACACATAGACCAGGCTAACGACGGTAACGTCGGGGACCGTGCTCCGGGCGACCAGCAACGGCGCTCTCCCCTCCCTCTCCTCCACTGCCCAGTCGGCGGGGATTTCGATGGAGAAGCCCTCGGTGGTGTTTCGGTAGACGACGGGCGCCTCGCTCACCTGCGGCGCGACGTCCGCGGCGACCATCGATAGCGTCAGGACGCCAACGAGAAACAGGGCGGCTGTGTGAAAGGGGCGCGACATCTTCATTTGATACGAGGCCACGGGCCCGTTGGATTTACGCGGTCCTCGCTAGCGCCAGCGCGGGAAGGACGTCGTCGGTCGCGCGAACGGCGCACCACTGCCCGAGCGTCTCCAGGTCTGCCGAGTCCGGCGGATACGTGGCGTCGCCGACGACCGTTACGTCGTAGCCGAGCGTGACGCCGTCGAGCGCGGTCGCCCAGACACAACCGGTAACGGCGCCCCCCGTCATCAGCAGGTTGCGGACGTTGAGGTTGCGCAGGATGCGGTGGAGCGGCGTGAACCCGAACCCGCTGCCGCCCGTCTTCCGCACCATGAAGTCGTCGTCCAGAGGACGAATCTCGTCCACGACCTGGGCGCCCCACGTGCCGAGCGCGCAATGTGTCACGCCGGCTGGGAGCGACCGGGTCTCCTTGCCGACGGGGCTGTGCGCGTCGTCCAGGTTGTCCTCGCGGCGCCCGACATGGACATAGATGACGGGCCACCCGTGCGCCCGCATTGCGGTCGTGAGCCGCTGCGTGTTGTTGAGGACTCGCTCCCGTTTCTCTTCCGGCATCGGCGTGCTCGTCCCATAGACGACGCTTGGGCGCTCGGCGTTCATGAAGTCGTTCTGCATATCGATGAGCACCATCGCGTAGCCGGGTCCGGCGGGCGCAGGCTCGCTTGTCGCCGACGCGGCGGACGCGACGTCGGCGACGCTGACCACGGCGCCGTGTTTGCTGACTTCCCTGATGCCCGCGGAAGCGCGCGGATAGCTGGCGTTTTCTACGAAGAACTCCTCATAGCCGAGCATCCCTCCCGTCCGGGCGGTCTCGGCGATGGAGTCCTCCATCCCGCCTCCCGCGACGATGCACTGGCTCACGCCGAGGTTCGCGAGGAGCCGGTCGAGGTGTGTGTTGGAGAACGCGCCGTGTCCCTTCTTCACGACAACATGGTCGCTCGGCTCGGGGGCGAGGCCATCCATGAGCCCGGCGCCCCACGTGCCTTGCGTGAGGAACGTCCCGGCGGCGCGCATGCGGTCTAACCGCGGCTGCGCCATCGCGCTGTCGGCGAAGTCCGCGCGCAGCTCCGTCGTCACCCACACCACGGGCCGTCCCGCCCTGCGCACGGACGCGGCGAGCTCCCGGCACGCGTCCACCAACTGCGCCGCTTCGTCGCGGCTCACTGCCGAGAGCCCCGCGCGCACGAGCGCTCCGTCCTCGTGCAGCAGGTCGCGCTGAAGATCAACGAGCAACAGCGCGGCGCGATCGATATGGATGTGGGCGTTCATCATCAGCCTCCTGCGCGCAAACTACCAACGGCGGAACCAACGTCTCCAGGCTGACTGAATCGTACCTTGTGGCCCTGCCCTCGGTCAAAGCCGCCCGCCCCCCAAGACCCTCTCAGCAGCCCGGGAGCAGAAGCGTCTCGTGCTTGGCCGGCGAATGGACCCGGCAGCCCCTCCGTCATTCTCGTGCCCCTAGAGGTTCCGTAGGGCGGCTTGCGGACACGGAATTGAACGGAAATGGGGCAAAATGACCGGAAATGGGCCAAAAACGTGAGGTTTCTCACTCGTAAATCTCGAGATCTACGAGTGGAGGGTTGAAATAGTGCGACATTCTGCGACATTTTGCGACATTTTCTCGTAAATCGGGCCGGCGGCCCGGCGCGCCAGCGCCAGGCGGTTTCGGGGGGCCCTTCGACGGGCTCAGGACAGGCTTCAAGGGCCATGATAGGGGGTTGGGGCGTTGGGGAGAGGGGCGGATGTCGCGGCGGCGGAATTCGCCTCGCGCACTCGAGGGAAAGAGCAGGGCCAGCCCCCTACCCCGGCCCCTGCGTCGTCAGGCGCAGCAGTCTCTCGTTGAGCTCCCACAGGGCGGTGCGGTTGCTGTCGTGCTTCACGAGCGACCGAGCCTCGTCGCAGCCTACCCACCGGAACTCGGTGTGCTCCTGGGACAGCTTGATGCGCAGCGCAGTGACATCCACGCCGAAGCAGTGCTCGGGCACGACCAGCACGCTGTTTCCCCACCGCAAGTCGCCGGTGATGTCCACAACGGGGATGGTCGCGGTCGCGTCCAAGGCCATGTACCGGGACTCGGGCGGGATTCCGCCTTCCTCGAACGCCTCGCGCTTGGCCGCCTCGAGGGGGGTCTCAGCGTCCTCGCCGCCGCCCGAGATCCCCTGCCAGAAGCCGAGGTCCGCCCGCTTGAACACAGCGTATTCGACTCGGCCGCCGGGCGGGAAGCGGTACGGGAACACCAGGACTTGGAACGGAGCTCTCGTCATGGTCGGCACCCCTGCTCCCAGTCCTCGCGGACCAGCCCGTAGGCGGCCACGTCTATCCTGCTGCCTCGCACGTTGGCGTGGCTCCGGAGGACCCCCTCGCGAGTCATGCCCAGCTTCTCCGCCACCCGCTGGGACCGCGCGTTCCTCACGTCAACCATCGCGTAGACCTTGGCAAGACCCAACCACTCGAACCCCCAATCGACGGCGGCGCGCGCGGCTTCCGGCATCAGTCCCTTGCCCCAAAGCGGCCTGGCAATCGCGTAGCCAAGCTCGGCGATGGCGTCTGTCTGCTTCACATCGAGCCCAACGCCGCCGCCAACCCGCCCATCGAGCTCGACCGCGAAGTCCGGGTTCGTGTCCCACGAGGCAAGCACGGAGCGAGCGACGAACTCCTCGGCGTCCCGCCGCGTGTACGGCTGTGGTATGTGCCCGCCGAGGTATTGCGCCCACTCCGGGTCCTTCGCGTAATCGAAGACGTCGTCCACGTCGTCGAGCCGGAACGGCCGCAGCAGCAACCGCTCTGTTCTGAGCTCGACGCCCTTCGCTGGTTCGCTCATCCCGCACACTCCTTCTGTGAGGCTGTCGCAGCTAGCGCCCGCTGCTCTTCCTCGCCGCGATGATGATGTGGCTGCCCGTGTCGACGAGGCCCGGTTGCCGGCATAGCTTTCGCTCGAGCTCTACGACGGTCGACCACGACGCTGGGTCGGCGGCCGCATCGGCCAGCGTGGACGATCCCTCGTACGTCGTAACGTTGGAGCCGGCTACGTCCAGTACGTCGCACCCAGCGAAGAGCCGGCGCAGCTCCCCCGCCGTGTAGAGGTGCATGGCGGGGTGGGGTATCGACAGCCGCGAGACGAATCCCGCGAGGTCGCCCGTTTCGAAGATGTCCTCAAGGACCGCAAGGTCCTCGTTCGCCCCGTCGGGGTGCAGCAAGATGTCGAGGTCTCCCGGCCTTGACCTCCGCACGAGATTGCAAAGGACTCCCCACCGGCTCATTACGCTCGCCAATATGACCCCGCCGGGCTTCGTGATGCGGACGAGCTCCTCCACCGCGCGGGGCGCCGCGTCGCACACGTAGGACAGCGCCCCGCCGAAGCAGAACGTCGCGTCGAACGAGTCGGCGTCCAGGGCGGAGAGGTCCGTCGCGTCTCCCGTGATGAGCGGAGCGTTGAAGCCCGCTTCCGAGAGCCGCTCGCCTGCCCGCGCGAGCTGTTGCGGCGACAGGTCAACCAGGGTCGGCGCCGCTCCGAGCATGGCCGCCTCGACCGAGAAGCGCCCCGGGCCGCATCCTATGTCGGCCACCCGGTCCCCGCGCCGTACGTGCTGCTTGATGAAGTCCGCATGAATGACCGCCTGGAGCCGGCCATAGTCCGGGACTTCGAGCCGGTCCCACTCGGCGAGATCGTAGGCGTCGTAGAAGCGCGCCACGTACTCAGGATCGTATCGCATCGACCGGCCTCCCTCGGCTTCCCGTCAGTCCCGCACCGTCTCCCACACGACGACGATCGGCGTTCCAGCGATGGCCGCCTCGAGGAGGTCCGCCCCCAGCTCGACGCCCCGCGCCCCGAACGTGGCCAGCTCCTCAGCGCCCCAGCGCGGCTCTATACAGCGAACGACGCGCAGCCCCGCCGCGGCAAACCACGACAGGTAGTCCGAGGCAAGATGGACGTAGTTGCGCACGAGTCCACGACCGCCTTCCATCTGCCGATAGCGCGCGTGAGCGCCCAGCATGACCGAAAAGGGGTGGACGTCCGAGACAACGACGTGGCCGCCCGGACGAACCACGCGCGCAAGCTCCTCGATCGCGGGGGCCGGGTCGGGCAGGTGCGTCAGCGCCAAGGCGCAGACGGCCAGGTCCACCGAGGCGCTATCCAACGGGATAGATTCGAGCTTGCCTACCTCGAAGCGGACGCCTGTGGCCGTCGTTCGCGCGACCTCCAGCATCGCCGGCGTCGCGTCGATGCCGATGACGTCGTATCCAAGCGATGCGAGATAGGCCGCGTGGCGCCCGGTCCCGCACGCGGCGTCGAGCGCTGCGCCCACCGCGTAGCGCTCGACGATTGCGTGGACCGTCGCCTGCTCCGCGATCAGGACGGGGTTTGTCTCGCCGTCGTAAGTTGGGGCCCATTCGGTGTAGCCGGAGACGACGGAGCGCTCGCTGACGGTGATCGGGGCCGACCAGGGCGCCTCGCCGC
Source organism: Dehalococcoidia bacterium (assembly GCA_965220205.1). Classification (GTDB taxonomy): domain Bacteria; phylum Chloroflexota; class Dehalococcoidia; order Lucifugimonadales; family Australimonadaceae. The sequence goes on from OZ244812.1 coordinate 928,918, forward strand.
GGCGCGCCACGATTGACGCGATGCTGTCCGCCCTCGACACGACCGTTGCGGGATCGACGCCCCACGCGCGCAGGATGGCGACTCCTTCGAGCCCCAACACGAAGTCCCCGAACGTGGGTTGATCAGCCAATGCCCTGCCCTCCATCACGTTCGCCGTCCACTGCGGTCGTCTCGTACACCGACACGTGCGCCCTGCTCCTCGACGTGAACGGGGTTCCGGCCCAGTCAGCCCAGCGGTCCCTCAGCCGCAGTCCCGCGAGACGCGCCATCAGGTCCAGCTCCGACGGCCAGGCGTAGCGGAGCTCCACAGGGAACATCTCGATGCCGGACTCGCTGATGAAGAGGTGGCGCGCGTTTACCCGCTGCTCGTTGGCGTCGAACTCCGCCACGAGGAGGAGGACCGTGTCGCCATGGATATCCGCCGAGACCTCCTTGCCGCGGGCCAGCCTCGCGACGTTGGGGACGAAAGCCTCGATGACGAATACGCCGCCCGCGCTCAAGTGCCGGGCCACCGTCTCGAAGCACCGCGTCTGCGCGTCCTGGTTCGGCAACGAGAAGAACGTGTTGAACACGACGAACACGAGGTCGTACCGGGCGTCGAGCGAGAAGTCGGCGAAGTCGCCAATCGTCACTGGGATGTCCGGCCCTCCCGGCTTCCGCCGTAGCTCGGCGACCATCGCCTCCGACGCGTCCATCCCATGGACCTCGACGCCGAGCGCGGCCAGCGGAAGCGCGACGCGCCCCGTGCCGACGCCGAGCTCGAGCGCCCGGCCCCTCCCCGTAAGCCGGGCGAGCGTGTCCACCGCGCTGTGGGGGTACGGCAGGTGGGCGTGTATCTCGTCGTAACGGGCCGCGATGCGGTCGTATTGGGCGGCGACGCGGTCGCGCTGGGTGGATGCTGGGTGCTCAGTCATAGCTAGCCTCCTCACTGATCGGGACCCAAACAAAGAGAGCCTCCCGGTTGGGGGAGGCTCTCGAACGCTCTTTATGCGTATTGGCGTCTAGAATGTGTCTGCGGGCCTGCTCCCCGGCGGCCGCCGCGAACCTCCATGGCGAATTGCCATGAGATTTTCAAAGGCGTACGTCGGGCGCCAGCGCATCATGGTTACGACGATACCACCGCACGGAGACCGGCGCAATCGCATAGGCGCGCGCCCCAGCCTAGGGAACCTCTGAACAACTCCGTCGTCCGTTCCCCTTAGCCTGTCTTGAGCCTGTCAAACGGGGGCCACGAGCGGATTAGGGGGTCCCGGGAGCCCCTCCCTCTGTCATTCCCGACGCCTAGGCCGGGAATCCAGGGCGAACGCGGACCTCCCCGCCTGTCGCCGCCATGACAACTGCCCGTTGCCCAATCGCCCCCTCGCCCTTACTCTATCCTAACGGCCCAACTCAGGCGTCTGCCTCGTCGCCGGCCTCCGGCCCCGTCCCAGAGACACAGAATGACACAGATGGAAAGAATCCAGCCCTCGCCCGCCTCCGGCCTCTCGGCCCAGATCCAGAGGAGGGATGGCTCAAAATGGCTCAGAATGGCTCACTCTGGAAGAAATTCCCCGCGCGCCGCTCGTAAATCCATGCATCTACGAGTAAACGCCCTATGCCATTCCGGGGCATTCGCGTCAATTCCCGTCCTTCCCGTACGCCATTCGCGTCCTTCCGTGCGCAAACACCAGAGTTTACGGAACAACTCCCTTCGCCCGTTCGCCCTGGGCCTGCCGGTGGGCGTGGGGGGTTCCCAGTCTCACTTGTTCAGAGATTCCTAGCCGAGTCTGTACGTTGCCCACCGAATGACGTAGGCTCGGGCCCGGGCGACCCGAAGCTGGCAGCCTCGAAAGAGAGAGAAGAGGGAGAAGGGCGATGAGCTACAACGGACACGTGGTCATCGACGCGGACTCGCACATCCGGGAGTACTGGGACTTCGACCGGACCTACAGGGAGAACATGGACCCGGAGTACCGGGAGAAGTACGACCAGTTCAGCCGCGCGGTGAAGTCGCACCAGCCGCGGCCCGGAGCGGTCGGCATCGGCGAGATACTCTGGCCCCGCCTTCCGGGACACCCGATGGGCGTCTACGACGCGTTCGCGGTGAAACGGCCCGCGGGCGACGAGCTCATGTCCCGGCGCGAGGGGGCGAAGGGGCCCAACGGCTCCATGACGGGCAGAGGCGTCGAGATCGACAACTCGTGCAACTGGGACCCGGCGGTCCGCCTGCAAGACATGGATAAGGCCGGGATCGACGTCAGCGTGATGTTCGCAAGCCAATCGGACGGCTACTGCATGCTGGACGACGTCGGCTTCGAGAGCGCGCTCCAACGGGCGTACCACCGCTACATGAGCGACTACTGCGCGGACTCCAACGGCAGGCTGTTCTGGATTGCCAACTCCAACCTGCGCGACATCCCTGAGTCGGTCGGGCAGCTGCGCCGCTGGATCGAGGACGAGCACTTCGCAGGCATGTTCATCCCGCGGGCGTGCCCGGACGGGAGCATGCTCGACCACCCGTCACTGCATCCGCTCTTCGCCGCGTCGCAAGAGCTGGACATGCCCATCTGGGTGCACGGCGGCTCGAACCGCCCGCCGCTCACGCCCTGGGTGAGCGCGCCCAACGGCGTCTACCACGCGTTGGGCGGGCAGTACGCCATGGCGTCCCTGATCGGCGGGGGCGTATTCGACCTGTTCCCGGAGCTGCGCATCGGCCTGTTCGAGAGCTTCGGCGGCTGGATGCCCTACTTCGTCGAGAAGCTGGACGACAGCTTCACGCCGGGCTCGGCGCTAACGCCGTTCCTCAAGCGCACCCCATCCGACATCGTGGCGAGCGGGCAGCTGTTCTGCTCCATCGACGCCGACGAGAGCCAGATCGAGCACGCGATCGACGAGCTCGGCGAGCACCTGTGGCTCTTCACGACGGACTACCCGCACCCCGGCTCGCCGTGGCCCGACGGGCTGTCGATGGTCACCGAGCGCACGCGCATGTCCGAGGGCGCCAAGATCAAGCTGCTCGGCGAGAACGCGAAGCGGTTCCTCCCGAAGCTGGCCGCGTAGCCGTCGGCGGGACCTACCCGAACACATAAACGCCGAGGGCGGCGCCCGATGGCGCCGCCCTTGGCCCGCCCCGAATGCCGGGATCTCGAAAGCCCCGCCTATGGGACGAGGAGGCGCGCCCGTGCAGCAGTCCGTGGACCGATGGCAAGACTATTGGGCAATCACGCCCCGGTACGAGCGCTGGATCGAGTCGCTGGACGTGCCCATCCATCGCGCCTACTACGTGCAGGACCTCCGCACGATCGAGGTCGGACCGTGGGAGGAGCGAGAGTGCAACGCGGCGGTCGTTGTCCTGGAAGGCAACAAGGACTTCATGGAGACGCGGGTGACGGAGATTCCGCCTGCCGCCGCACTGCCCCCTTTCAAGTTCAGCCTCGACGACATCGTCTACGTGCTCTCCGGCCACGGACTCACCACCGTTTGGGCCTACGAGGGCGGACCGAAGCATACGTTTGAGTGGCAGCCCCACTCGCTGTTCTTCATCCCGCGGAACTACTCGTATCAGCTCTCGAACGCCCAGGGCCACGAGCCGGCCCGCCTGCTGCACTACAACTACCTGCCGATGGCCATGTCCATCACGCCGGAGCCGTCGTTCTTCTTCAACAACCCCGACCTCGAGCCGAGCATCGACATCATGGGCGGCGAGGAGCACAACGTGTACTCCGAGGCGAAATGGGTGGCGAACGCTCGACGGCGCAGGTCGGGCGGCTGGGTTGCGAGCTTCTTCCCCGACCTCATGGCGTTCGACAAGCTCCACGGGAACGACACGATGGCGCCGCTTCCCAATCTGTCCTACTGCCTGCCGAACATCACGTCGCTTAGGATCGGCGGTCGCGTTCTGCCTTCCGGGACGTACAAGCCGGCGCACTACCACGGCGCGGGCGCAATCATCGTCATACCCGGCGGCGAGGGCTTCTCGCTCATGTGGCCCGTGTTCGACGAATCACAGGAGAAGCTGCTCATCCCGTGGCAAGAGGGCAGCCTCATCGGGCCGCCCAACCTTTGGTACCACCAGCACATGAACGTCGGACCGCAGCAGACGCGCTACATCACGCTGCACCCCGCCCGGCACATCGAACCCGAGTACGGGGGCAGCGGCATCAAGTACTTCAACGAGGACCCGTGGGTGCGGCAGACGTTCGAGGCCGAGCTCGCCAAGCGCGGCGTGAAGAGCCAGATGCCCCCGCAGCTCTACACCGACCCCGACTTCAAGTGGGAGGCCCCCGGCGACGACTAGCAATCGCCCATCGGAGCGCGCTCGCCGGGAGTCTCGCGATTGCGAGCGCATCCGGCGGGGCGCTCCATTGACGCCGCGGGACCGCCGGGGCTACGCCTCGACAGCTAACTCCAGCGGCTGACCGTTCAGCGTCGCCGTCGCCGTGACCTGGACCGGACTGATCAGCGATTGCAGCGTGTAGCAGCTCGCCTCGGCCATGCGCACCAGGCGCCCGATCCGCTCCGCGGATTCGCCCGACTCGACGTCGATCGCGGTCACGACCTCGGCCGCGCCGCCGGTGATGGTCCCGGCCAGCGCCGAGCCCTCGCGGTAGAAGTGCGTCTTCTGGGAGATGCGCGCCTTCTCGAAGGGGATCTTCAGCATCTCTCCCAACCGGGAGAGCTGGGTGAGCATTCAGAACGCGATGCCCGCGCTGAAGTAGGCCAGCGGCGGCGGCGCCTCGTCGTCGCCGCCCAGTTGTGCGCCCTCGTCGCAGTACATCTCGAAGCCGCCGCCCCGCGTGTTCCTCACAACGGCCCGCTTCTGCTGCCGCTCCAGCGTTTCGGCCTCGACGTTCAGGATGATGTCCCGCCTCGTGCCGTCCGTGGGCCTCGACGGCTGGGCGTCCGGAACGTCGAGGGGCTCGAGCTTTCGGACGATGTGTTCCATGTGGACCTCCCTACCCGCGTGCGCGGGAACGAGGGCAGTATAGCCCCCGTCAAGGCAGCGCACACTCATGCAGGCGATTGCCGCGTCCGCCGCTTCGTACTTGACGCCGATTTGCCCATTGCCGCATCATCCTAGGTCGTTAGCCTGGCTCCGTTCTCTCCCCGCTCATGCCCTGGCCACGCCATGCCCGTAGTCCAACTCCGCCTAACTACCTGCTCCACACCCGTGCTTGACAGAGGACACGTGATCCCTATGCGCATGGCGCCGAGGCTGCTCGCAGTCGCCTTCGCAGTCCTGTTCGCCGCCGCCCTTGCCGGGTGCGGTCCGGGGACGCCGGAGGCCAGCTTCACGGCAGCGCCCAGCGAAGGCAGCGCTCCCCTAACAGTGCAATTCACCGACACGTCAGAGAACAGCCCCGAGTCGTGGGCATGGGACTTCGGCGACGGCGCATCCTCCACCGAGCAGTCGCCCATCCACACGTACGATTCCGCGGGGACCTACGACGTCGCCCTCGTCGCGTCGAACGACGACGGAAGCAGCACGGCGGAGGTCAGCCGCGCTGTCACGGTGGGTCCCAGCGAACTCACGGCGGTCCGGCTCTCCGATGACGCCCTGGCCATCGAGGTGGGCGGCGCGCATGCGGTCTCCGTCTTGGCAGTCGATGCGTTCGGCAACGAGATCACCGACGCGGACGTGAGTTGGAGCCTGGCGGCAGGCGGCTCAGTGGACGCTACTGGAACGGTGACCGCGGGCACGGTCGCGGGCGACTTCGACGACGCGTTGACCGTCACTGTCGCCGGAGGTTCGACGACGCTCACGGCGTCCGCTTCGCTCACGGTGCTGCCGGGCCCGCTGGCAAGCGCCGATGTCTCGCTCTCCGAGTTCGCGGCCGGAGAGTCACGGCAGCTCGGCGCTGCTGCGCACGACCGCCACGGCAACGTCATCGACGACGCCGAGGTGCAGTGGACGGCGGCGTCCGGCGGAGCAATCGACGACGGCGGTGTATTCACCGCGGGTCCCCAGGCGGGAACATTCTCCGACGCGGTCGTGGCGACCGTGGCGCAGGGCGGCGAGACGCTCACCGTGGCGCATGACGTGACGGTGCTGCCTGGCCCGTTGGCGTCGGTCGCGATAGACCCTGCGGAGCCCACGGTCGTCGCCGGCGGCAAGACCGCACTATCGTTCATCGCCGCCGACGCCTACGGCAACCCTCTGGCGCCCGTCAACGTCCGCTGGGACGCGGACACGCGCGCGGGCGCAATCGGACTCGACGGCAACTTCACCGCGACAACGAAAGCGGGCACGTACGAGACCGCCGTCCGCGTCGTCGTGACAATGGACGGCGTCACCCAGACCGGCGACGCGGATATCACGGTCACGAGGGGCCCCCTCTCCATACTCGCCATTTCGACCGACGAAGCCTCTGTGGAAGTAGGCGGCATGGCAGCGTTCACAGCCACCGCGGCCGACGCTTTCGGCAACCCGTTCCCGACCGACGCGACCGGCTGGTCGACCATCGACGGCCACCAGATCGACCAAGCCGGTCTGTTCGTGGCAGGCACGACGGCCGGCGTCGCGACGGTAAGGGCGCGTCTCACCTCCCGCGGGAGCTCCGCAACCGCAATGGCGACGGTCGAGGTCCTGCCCGGTCCGCTGGCGCGCGTGGCGCTCCAGCCGGAGGCGGGCGCTGTCGAGGCGGGCGAAACGCTCCAGTTCACCGCAGTCGCGATGGACGAGCACGGCAACACGCTCGACGGGCTGCCAATCGCCTGGCGCTCGCGGTCAGCGGGAGGGAGCGTCGATGGGAACGGCGCGCTGACCGCGAGCGTGCGCGCAGGCGAGTACGGCGCGACGGTCGAGGCAACAGCCGCCCAAGACTCGGCCTCGTTCACCGCCGTAGCGCCGGTCACCGTCGTGCCGGGGCCGCTCAGCCAGGTCGTGATGGGTCCCGAGAGCGTCAGCTTGGGAATGGGGATGAGCCAGCAGTACGCGGCGGTTGCGGGCGACCGCTTCGGCAACCTCATCGACGAGTTCGAACTCGTGTGGACCGCGACGGCGGGGACCATCAGCGAAGACGGGCTGTTCACCGCGCCTGATACGCCGGACGACTACGAGGACACGGTCACAGTCTCTGTCACCAGCGACGGCGTGACCGCGACAGCGTCGGGCGACGTGACAATCGAGCCGGACCGCGTTGCGTTCATCTCGACCAGAAACGAGGACGAAGCCGCGGATATCTACCTGATGGCGGCGGATGGGAGCGACGTTCGGCGCGTGACCTTTGACTTCAACGCCTACTCCCCGAAGTGGTCCCCCGACGGCAGGCGCCTAGTCTTCGAGATTCCCGGGGCGGGAATCTACGCTACGAGCGATGACGGCGAGGGCACGACCGCCATAGTGAGGAGCTCCTTCGCCAGAAGCGAGGTTGGCGCGCCCGTCGAGCCTGCGTGGTCCCCCGACGGCAACAGCATCGCGTTCGTGTCCAGATCGTTCGCGTTTAGCCCGGGAAGCTTCTCCAGCGTACGCAGAGATATCTACGTGGCTGACGTCAACGGCGAGAGGATCACGCAACTCACCAACACACCGGGCACCGCTGAGTACGCGCCGTCGTGGTCGCCGGACGGCAAGATGATTGTCTACGACCGCACGGTCCCGGCCACGGAGGGCGACATCTGGGTCATGAACGCCGACGGCTCCGGCCAGCGGGAGCTCTTCTCCTCCGTCGAGAACGAGACCTACCCGTCCTTCTCGCCGGACGGCTCGAAGATCGTGTTCAGCTCGTCGCAGGACGGCGATTCGGAGATCTACGTCATTGACGCGACCGGGGAAGGCCTCAGGAAGCTCACGGGCAACACCTACGCGGATTGGGCGCCCCATTGGTCCGCCGATGGCAGCCAGATCGTCTTCGCCTCGGACCGTAACGGCGACGACGAAATCTTTGTCATGTCCGCCGACGGGACCGACGAGGTCGCGCTCACCGACGACGACGCTACTGACAGGTCTCCTGCGTGGTCCCCGCGCAAGCGGGGCGTGAGCATCACGGCCGCGTCGTTGGCGCTCCCTGCCGGCACCCCCGCGATACGGCCCGCAAGCGAGGTCGTTGCGGAGGCGCGAGCCTCCATAGTCGGCATAGAACTAGGCGACGGCGGCAGCGGCTCCGGGTTCATCATTGACCCCACGGGGCTCGTGCTCACCGACAACCACGTGATCGAGGGAAGCGACGAACTCACGGTGCTGCTCGACGACGGCACAGAGCTGAGCGCATACGTCATCGGCCGCGACCTGATCCGCGACCTCGCCGTCCTCGGGATCAGGTCCGAGGACGGAACGCCGTTCCCCACCATCTCGCTGACTTCCCGCCCGATCGGCCTAGCCGATCAGGTGGTCGCGTTGGGCTTGCCATTGGGCTCGGATGTGATCACGGCCACGTCCGGGCTGGTGTCGGCGCTGCGGACAGACGAGGGAACCAACACCACGTTGGTCCAGACGGAGGCAGCCGTGAACCCCGGCAACAGCGGCGGGCCACTCGTGAACCTCCAAGGCGAGGTGGTCGGCATCATTGTGTCCAAGCTGGTCCACGTAGTCATCGAAGGCGTCGGGTTCGCCGTCTCGGCGGCGACCATCAACACCTACCTCGACCGGCTGATCGCCGGCGAGACCATCGGCGCGGCGATCGCCAACAAAGACCCCGACGTCTCTCCGGACGGGTTCAAGGTTGCGTTCGCATCCGACCGGACCGGCGACTGGGAAATCTACGTGGTGGGGGTCGACGGGACCGGGCTCGCCCGCGTGACGTTCAACAGAGGCAACGACGCCCGTCCCGTCTGGTCGCCCGACGGCTCGAAGATTGCTTTCGAGTCCGACCGCAACGACAACTGGGAAATCTACGTAGCGAACGCAGACGGCACGAACCCAACACGCCTGACAGACGACCCCGGCGCCGACCGCAACCCCGTCTGGTCCCCCGACGGCTCGCAGATCGCGTTCGATTCGGACCGCGACGGCAACACCGACGTCTACACGGTCAACGCCGAGGACGGCTCGGAGCCCACCCGCATCACCACTGATGACGCAGTCGACGACCAACCCACCTGGTCGCCGGACGGCACGCGCATCGCGTTCCGTTCGTGGCGCGATGGCGACTCGGAAATCTATGCGGTGAACCTGGACATGACAGACCTCAACATGACAGACCTCGACATGACAGACCTCGCGCGCCTGACATCCTCCCCCGGATCCGATACGCGACCGTCCTGGTCGCCCGACGGCACGCGGATTCTGTTCAGTTCCACGCGCGACGACAACCAGGAGATCTACGTCATGAACGCCGATGGTTCCGAGGCGGCGCGTCTTACCGAGAACACCGTCGCGGACCACTCGCCGCGCTGGTTCGCCGACGGGTCGCGTGTCGTCTTCGTGTCACGCCGCGACGGCTACGATCAGGTCTACGAGATGAACCCGGACGGCTCGGCCCCACGGCGCATCACCTAGCGTTTCGAGACGTTTGACTAGCTCTGGAATGGTAAGCTAACGCCAAATTCTCCGGGATACATGCCCACACCGGGGCGGCCAGCTCCAGCGTGGGCATGACGGAGGAAGCCGCGCCGCCGGAGTCCGGCTCAACGGGGTTATACTCTCGGCCATGCATTGGACCGACGCCATCATCGAGAGTCTGCGCCGGCACGACGTATGGCTCGTTTCCCACGTTCCCGACGCCATCGGCTGGCAGGTGCTCAGCAAGCTCGAGACGGACGCCGACTTCCGGGTCGTTCCGGCCTCACGCGAGGAGGAGGCAGTCGCAGTTGCCGCCGGAGCGTACGCTGGCAACCGACGGGGCGCCGTGTTCATGCAAAGCAGCGGCTTCGGGAACACCGTCAACGCCCTGGCGCAGCTGACCATAGCCCACCGCATCCCCGTACCGCTGTTCATCGGCATGCGCGGCGGCCTCGGCGAGTTCAACGCGGTGCAGATCCCGTCCGCGCAGGCAATTCCGCCAGTGCTCGACGCGCTCAACATCCAGCACTACGCGCCGCAGCGCGAGGAGGACGTGACGCCCATCGTGGATGGCGCAATCGAGCTCTGCTACGCGGGCCGGCGCCCGGTCGCCGTCCTGCTCTACTCATCGCTCGTGGGGGCAAAGCGTGCTACGTCCTGACGGCATCCGCGCCCTCCTGCGCCGAGTCAAAGACGACGAGCCAATCATCGCCAACCTCGGGTCGGCCACGTTCGATCTGTACGCAGAGCAGGACCGACCCGCCAACCTCTACACCTGGGGAGCGATGGGATGCGTCTCGTCAATCGGGCTGGGCGTTGCGCTGGCTGCGCCCGGCCGCAGGGTGTTCGTCACCGACGGCGACGGCTCGTTGCTCATGAACCTGGGGTCGCTCGCCACCATCGCCCGGCAGGCGCCGCCCAACCTGGTGCTCATCGTGTGGGACAACCACCAATGGGCGGAGACCGGGGGGCAGCCAACGCACACCGCAACCGGGACGGACCTGGCGGGAATCGCCCGCGCCTCGGGCATACCGGAGGTCGCGGCGGTCGGCACGCTCGAGGCGTTCGAGGAGGCGCTAGACCGGTCGATCGCCGCCGACGGGCCGTGGTGCATCGTAGCCGAGATCGACGAACGCGGGCACGGGCCGAGACCCTCGGTGAACGCGGACGAGAACTTCCTGTCGTTCAGGCGCGCGCTCGCGGGCTGAGCGCCGTACCCCCGGGCGAGGGGAAGGACCGGGACTCGCCAATCGTTACGATTTGGTTACAGATTCCCCCTACCCGCCTCCGGGTAGTTGTCCACGGCGGTTGTATCTCGTACTCTCTACAAAGCTATGTTACGCAGGCGATCAGATGACCGGGTGCGCAGCCGCTTTGTGCCCAGAGTTCCGTGGTTCGCGGTGCTTCTGCTTACGGCGTTCCCCTTCCTGCTGGCGGCTTGCGGCGATACCGTACCTTTAGACGAAACCAGACCCATAGGAGATGCCCCCATGGCGAAGCAGTACAGCGGGCCCCCGCCCCTGACTATCGATGCGCGCCGGAACTACTCCGCGACATTCAAGACGGCGAAAGGCGATATCGTCGTTGAACTGTTCGCGGACAAGGTCCCGAACACGGTCAACAACTTCGTGTTCCTCGCACGGGACGGCTTCTACGACGACACGACCTTCCACCGCGTGCTCGCCGGTTTCATGGCGCAGGGCGGCGACCCCACCGCGTCGGGGAGCGGCGGGCCGGGGTATCGCTTCCCCGACGAGTTCCACCACGACCTCCGCCACGATGTGCCCGGCGTGCTTTCGATGGCCAACGCCGGACCCAACACCAACGGTAGCCAGTTCTTCCTCACTTTCGCGCCTCAACCCCATCTCGACGGGCGGCACGCAGTGTTCGGCAAGGTCGTCGAGGGCCTCGACGTGCTGCTGAGTCTCGAGGTTCGAGACCCACAGAGGGACGCGAACAGACCGGGGGAGGCGCTGCACACCATCGTCATCGAGGAAAGTTAGCAGGCCCGAACGCGTTTGCTCAGGGCTCCGGTCCCACCGTCAACCGGCACACAACACATGACCTGATGGAGGAGAGAGTATGGCCAACGAGAGCAAATCGGTGCGCAAGCTGATGGAGGACAACGACTGCGACCACCTGGACATCAAATTCTGTGATGTTCCCGGCACGTGGCAGCACGTTGGACTCCCCATAGAGGAGGTCAACGACGATCTCTTCGTCCGGGGCACGGGCTTCGACGGCTCGAGCATCCGCGGCTTCCAGGTGATCAACGAGTCGGACATGCTGCTGGTGCCCGACGCGGCGACGGCGGTCGTGGACCCGTTCATGGATGGCGTCGTGTCGGTGGTCGCCAACATCCGCGACCCGTTGACCAGCCAGTCCTACTCGCGGGACCCTCGCTACGTCTCGCAGAAGGCGGAGCAGTACCTGAAGGACACAGGCATCGGCGACGTCTCGTTCTGGGGCCCCGAGCTCGAGTTCTTCATCTTCGACCACGTCCGCTTCGCGCAAGCGGCAAACTACGGTTTCTACCACATCGAGTCCGAGGAAGGGGCCTGGCGCACGGGCGAGGAGTTCGACGTCACGGGCGAAGGACTGAACCTCGCCATGAAGCCTCGGTACAAGGAAGGCTACTTCCCCGCGCCGCCCGTGGACACCTTCTCGGACCTCCGCAGCGAATGCGTGCGCGTGATGCGGCGCTACGGCATCATCGTCGAGAAGCACCACCACGAGGTGGCAACAGCGGGCCAGGGCGAGATTGACATGCGCTACGACGCGCTCGTCAAGATGGCGGACAACGTCATGGCGTACAAGTACGTCGTGAAGAACGTCGCCAAGCGTCATGGGAAGGTCGCCACCTTCATGCCCAAGCCCCTGTTCCAAGACAACGGCACCGGAATGCACGTCCACCAAAGCGTTTGGATGGACGGCACGCCCCTGTTCGCCGGCGACGGCTACGCGGGGATCAGCGAACTGGGCCTGAACTACATCGGCGGCCTGTTGGCCCACGCGCCCGCGCTGATGGCGTTCCTGGCGCCGACGTCCAACTCGTACAAGCGCCTCGTGCCCGGCTTCGAAGCGCCCACGATCCTGGCGCTCTCCGCACGCAACCGCAGCGCCGCCGCCCGCATCCCCGTCTACTTCCCCGACCCCAAGGCGAAGCGCGTGGAGTTCCGGCCGCCCGATCCCACGGCCAACCCGTATCTGGCCTTCTCCGCGATGCTCATGGCGGGCCTCGACGGAATCCAGAACAAGATCGACCCGGGCGACCCGGTTGATCAGGACCTCTACAGCATGCCGCCGGAGGAGCTCGCGAAGCTCAAGCAGGTCCCCGGGAGCCTCACCGAGTCGCTCGACGCACTCGAGGCCGATTCGGACTTCCTGCTCAAGGGCGGCGTCTTCACCCCAGACCTCATCGAGGCCTACATCTCGTTCAAGCGAGACACCCAGGTGGACCAGATCCGGCTCCGCCCCCATCCCTACGAGTTCTACCTCTCCTTCGACGGGTAGGCGCGACGGGTAAGCGCGGAAGTCGCTCTACGGCGCGACAGCAAAGAGGGCCCAGCCTACGTGGCTGGGCCCTCTCTTGTCTGCGGGTCTATTATGCGAACAGCCGGAACGGCTAGACCCAGCGCACCATCTCGGCGGCGGGCGTCCGGCTCGACTCCGAGTCCTCGGCTGCGTAGCCGATGGAGAGCATGGTCATGATCTTCATCTCCGGTCCCGCGCCGAGCACCTCGTCGATGGCCGGTATGCGGGTGACCCAACCCGTGTCCCAAGTCACGGCGAGCCCCTCGGCAACGCCCGCGAGGTTCACGTTCTGCACAGCCGCTGTAACGGCAGCGTAGTTCTCCTTCTCCACGAACCAATCGTCATCAGCCAGGTGGTACACGTAGACGACCACGGGCGGGTCCATGATCTTTTCCCGGTACGGCGTGGCGCGGCGCTCGTTCCACTGGGCGACCAACGCGTTGTACACGGTGTCGGCGACTCGCTCACGCGTCGGCGACTCCTTGGGGATGACGAAGAAACGCCAGGGCTCGTTGAGGCGGTGATTGGGGGCCCACACCGCAGCGTCGAGCATACGGTCGAGGGCGTCCCGCGGCACGGGCTTGTCCTGGAACGTCCACGACATGCGCCTCTTGTACAGCGCCTCATACACCGAGACTGCCGTCTCGGGAATCTCAGCCTGATGCCAAACAACCTTTCCAGACGTTGAAGTCATGCGTCGTTACTCCTTGCGGCCCAAAGGGAGAACCAAGCGGCTGCCGCTCGCTTCATTCGTGAATCGGGCGTGTGATTACGGGGCTACGGCATCCTATCATGAGACGCGCATCGTGACACGCATGATCACCCGCATGGCGGCACGGCCCCGGCGTCACTGGCGCTAGGAAGGACGCGGCATGGACTTTGGGCTCCACATCGAGACGCAGTCCGGCGCCCGTGGACCGCGGGAGGCGTACCTGTCCGTCCGCGAGTCGGCGGTGTGGGCGGAGCAGTCGGGCTTCCGCTACTTCTCAATGCCGGACCACCTCCAGCCGTTCCACGGTATGGGAGCCCCCGCCGCGCCGCTGCTCGAACCGTGGGTGACGCTCGGCGCGGTCGCCGAAGCCACGAGCCGGATCGAGCTGCTCACCCTGGTGACCAACGCCAGCCTGCGCCACGCGGCGCTCCTAGCGAAGATGGCAGCGGCCCTCGACGGCGCGAGCGACGGCCGCATGGTGCTCGGGTTGGGGGCGGGCGGCTACCGGCCCGAATACGCAGCGTTCGGGCTCCCCTACCCGTCGGGACCCGAGCGCGTCGCCTTGGTCGGCGAGGTTGTCGAGGTCGTTCGCAGCCTCTGGGAACAGCCCGAGACCACCCGGAGCTGGCGGAGCCACCGGCTCGACCACGCAGCCATCGCGCCACGGCCTACGCGTGTCCCCCGCGTCCTGATTGCCGGCGCCAGCCCACCGATCCTCGACGCGGTCGCCGTGCACGCCGATCTCTGCAACGTCGTGATGCCTTCGCCCGACGGCCTGCGCAAGCTGGCTGCCTCGATCGAGGAGCGTTGCGAGCGGGCGGGACGCCCCAGAGGAGCGGTCGAGGCAACGGCGCTGGACCGCGTCATCCTCGCGCCCACGGCCGACCGTGCGGATGAGAAATGGCTTGCGGGCGGCGCGCGGCAGCGCGACGGCTACCGCGGCATTGTCGGCGCTCCCGCTGATGCGGTCCGCTCCCTGCGCGCCTATGCCGAGGCGGGACTCGATGCGCTGATGGCGTCGTTCATCGATGACGACGACGAGTCCCACGATCTCTTCACCCGCGAGGTCATGCCGGCCTTGGCCGGGTGAACCCCGTCACGCAAAGCGGTAGAACCGTTCGGCAGCGGCGTGCAGCAGCCAATCGCGTTGGGGGTCGGTCATCGGCCCGGCGGCGGCCAGCGCCGTCTCGATGATCTGTCCGTACGTGGCGACCGCAGTGTAGTGCGGCCAGTCGCTGCCAAACATGGTCCGCTCGTAGCCGAACAGCCGCACAACAGCCTCGACGAACAGCCTGATATGGGCGACGTGCCAACGCGGTTGGGTGTCCAGGCTCACGAGCCCTGACAGCTTGACGCACACGTTGCGGCGCCCCGCGAGGTTGAGCACATAGACGCCCCACGGCTCGCGCTCGCTCTTCGCAATGAACGGCGAACCGATGTGCGCCACGGCAATCGGGAGACCCGGCAGGCGGCGGGCAAGCTCGGTCACAGACGGAATCTGCCGCGGCTCCACGAGCAGGTCCAGCGACAGCCCGCGGCGCGCTACTGCGTCGAGGCCGCGCAGTACGCGATCGCCGAGGAGCCAGTGGTTGTCCGCTTCGTCCCGCACCGGCAGGCACACGCCTCGCAGCTTGGCATGCGCGGCGAGGCCGTCCAAGACCGCCTCCGCATCGGGAGCAGCGACATCCACCCAAGGGATGACGGCCGCGACGTACGGCGTCGCTTCGGCGAAGGCCATGGCCCTCGTAGTAGCTTCCGCCGACGCGTAGGGCTGGACGAGCACCGCGCGCTTCACGCCATGCTCCTCGAGCAGCGGGCCGAGGTCCGCGGACGACGCTGACGGCGCGCCGTCGGTCCCCATCCCTCCGGCAGGGTCCACGAACGTGTGGTGGGCGTCGACGATCCCCAGTGGGTACGGGCTGTTCATGGCACCGTCTCGTCGGGCGACGGCGGGGGTTGCGAGGGGCCGTACGTGGGCGGCGTGGCCGGAGGCGGGGGTGGTGGAGACGACGACGGAGGTCCGACGGCGCCGGGACGCAGACTGCGCAACCTTGGGTTCATCAGGGCGGGTCCTAGCGCGAACGCGGCAACGACGAAGCCGCCGGCGGCCACGGCCCAGGGGACGCCGACGAACCGCGCCATCAATGCCGCCGCCGCGCCCGACAGCGGCTGGATTCCCCAGATGATCGCGTAGACCCCCAGCACCCTGCCCCGCATTTGGTCGGGGATGATGAGCTGGAGCGACCCCATTGAGGCGGTCGTGTACACCGTTTGGCTGAAGCCCAACAGGAACATCAGCACGACGGCGAGCAGATAGGAGTCGACGTACTCGGCAGTCAACGCGAAGGCGGCGACGAGCGCCCCGAACACAGCGGCGCCGCCGATCACGAGGAGGCCGCGCCGCTGAATGAGACTCCCTCCGCTCAGCGCCAAGGCGACCGTCACGATGAGGGCGCCGAGGCCGGCGGACGCGAGCAGCGCGCCTTGTCGGTCCGCGCCGACCTCGAGCACATCGGCCGCTATCGTTGGCATGAGCACGATGAACGCCCACCCGAACAGCGAGTATACGAACGCCATCAAGATCAGAAAGAAGACCATGGACTCGCCGCGGATGTAACGCAGCCCATCGGCCAGCGCCTGCAACGGGTTGCCCCTGGATTCCGTGCGTCCCGGGACGCGAATCACCGCCATCGCCCCAGCCATGCAAAACACCGCCCCGGCCGAGACGAACAGCGCAATCGCGATGCCTTCGATTTCCGTTCGTCCGATGGAAGCCACGATGACGCCGGCGATTCCCGGACTCACGACTCTGGTGGCCTGCCATACCGTTGTGTTGAGCGCTACGGCGCTCAGCATTGCCGAGCGGTCGATAAGGCGCGGGTAGTAGGCGGACCGCGCAGGGCTGTCAAAGGCCCCGACGCCGCTGGTAACGACCGCCACGACCAGGACGTGCCACACTTGTACGGCGCCGATTTGCGTCAGGACCGCCAACGCGAGCATCGAAATGCCGACGGTGCTCTGCGTCGCGATGATGAGCTTGCGCTTGTCGAGCCGGTCGGCGAACACGCCCCCGACCACGCCGAGGACGATGGCGGGAATCGCGTTCGCGACGCCCAGTATGCCAAGATCCTTCACGGAGCCGGTCAGCTCGTGAACCAGCAAGAACTGTACGAACGCGAATATCTGTTGCCCAAAGACGGAAGACAGAAAGCCGAGCCAGTAGGCCCGGTATTGGGGATAGCGCATGGCTGGAGGAATCCCCCATGCGTGGTCTACCCGCTGTCGCACTTCACCATCAGCACCCGATGAAGACAACTGTGTCGCTCCCTGCCGGGGGCAGCGGAATGCGCGCATTATACGCGCTCGCGTCCAGGCGCGCCGCACGCAGGCTCAGGCAGAGCGTTGCGCCGTCGCTAATAGCGGCTTTCGCATATCGCCAAGGGCGGCGGAGATATGTCATACAGCCGATTTGCAATCGCGGGAAACAAGCGCTATTCTGTAACTAATGCGGCGTGGAAAGCGCCGCGTCAGTCGAGGTATAGAGGAGCGAGACCGATGCCCACGTTTGATGTGTTGCCGATCAGCGAAGCGCAGACCAACAGCGCCACCGGCAAGCGTGCCCAAATCATCCGCGAGTACATCGCCTACATCGAGCGAGTTCCGGTCGGCCACGCCGGGCGTCTTCAGGCAGGAGCGGGCGAGACGCTCAGTGCGGTCCGGCGCAGGCTTGGCGCAGCGTCAAAGGTGCTCGCCAAGCCCCTGGTGATTCGCCGCACGGGCGACCAGATACTGTTTTGGCCCGAAGCCCAGGACGGCCGGCGTCGGCGCGGTCGGCCTCGCACCGTCAACGTCTAGCCGCTACCCACCCGTCCCACGCTGACCACACGCGAGTTGCCCTCGTGAACGGCGGATTTCCCGCCGTTCCGGGCGGCTCGCGCGCATTTGCGGAGCAACGCTCCTTTTGCTATCGTCAAGCCAGATCGTCAGCGCGCCAGCGAAGCCCTGTTCCCTGCCCCACTGGGAGGGATTCGGCCAACCGCGGGACCGCGGGCACGCACAGGCGCCGTAGCGCGCCGTATATCGCATCGACTCTAGTGGCATGCACGGAGGGGCGTTGTGCGAATCGTGGTCGGAACCGACCACGCCGGCCTTGACCTGAAGCTCTTGGTCGTCGACGTCCTGAAACGCTGGGGACACGATGTCTTGGACATGGGCGCCTACGCGCTCGATCCCGACGACGACTACCCCGACTACGCGAAGACCGTCGCCGATGCGGTTGCCTCGGGCGAAGCCGACCGCGGCCTGCTCGTGTGCGGCAGCGGCGTCGGCGCGAGCATCGCCGCCAGCAAAGTCCGGGGCGTGCGCGCCGCCATGTGTCACGACACCTACTCCGCGCACCAGGGAGTCGAGCACGACGACATGAACGTGCTCTGCATAGGCGCGCGGATCGTCGGGATTGAGCTGGCCAAGGAAATACTGGACGCCTTCCTGCGGGCCCGCTTCACCGAAGAGGAGCGGCACGTCCGCCGCCTCGGAAAAGTGAACGCCATCGAAGCGGCGCAGATGCAGACGTCGCAGGCGGACTCGGCGCCTGTACATCCCATGAACGCGGAGGAGACATGATGGAGAACGCAATTCTCCGGAACCACGCGATTGGCCAGTCCACGTGGCTCGACTACATCCGGCGGGAGATGCTCACCACTGGCGAGTTGGCCCAGCTGCTCAAACAGGGCGTCACCGGCCTGACGTCAAACCCAACAATCTTCGAGAAGGCGATCTCCGGCAGCACTGACTACGATCGTGCGCTGGCGGAGCTCGTCGCGGCGGGGAAGACCCCGCACGAGGCGTTCGAGGCGCTGGCCATCGAGGATATTCAAGGCGCTGCCGACATCCTGCGCGCTGTGTACGACAACACCGCCGGCGCAGACGGCTACGCGTCCATTGAGGTGCCGCCGTCGTTGGCGCACGATACGGAAGCGACGGTCAGGGAAGCGCGGCGGCTCTTCTCCCTCATCCGGCGTCCCAACGTCATGATCAAGGTCCCCGCGACTGCCGAAGGCGTTCCGGCGGTCCGGACGCTCATCGCCGACGGAATCAACGTCAACGTGACGCTCATCTTCGCCCTCGACGCCTACCGGAGCGTCATCGATGCGTACATGAGCGGCCTCGAAGTGCTGATCGCGTCGGGCAAGGCCGCGGCCCGCGTGGCGTCGGTCGCGTCGTTCTTCGTCAGCAGAGTCGACACGGCGGTCGACGCGCGGTTGCGGGCCCTGCCGGGGCGCGTCGGCCCCGAGCTCACGGGGACCGCCGCTGTCGCGAATGCGCAGATGGCCTACGCGATCTTCAACGAGGAGTTCGGCTCGGAGCGGTTCGCGCCGCTGCGCGAGAATGGCGCGCGCGTCCAGCGCCCCCTGTGGGCCAGCACCAGCACGAAGAACCCCGCCCTGAGCGACACGCTCTACGTCGATAGCCTCGTGGGGCCCGACACGGTCAACACGATGCCCCCGGCTACGCTAGAGGCGGTGCTCGACCACGGCGCGTCGCTCAACGCGCTCCCCGGAACGGAGGCGCGCGCCCGGGCCATCTTGGACGCGCTCCGCGCCGCAGGCATCGACATGGCCGAGGTAACCAACGAGCTCCTAACCGACGGCGTCGCGTCGTTCGCCAAGTCCTACGACGACCTGATCGAGGGCATCGAGGCCAAGTGCGCTCAGCTGGCGCAGACGGCCCATCGATAGCCCGCCCGGAAGGGAACGGCGCGCATGTGCGGCATCTTCGGCTACGTCGGACACCGGGATGCGACGCCGCTCGTGCTGGACGGTCTCTCCCGCATCGCCTATCGCGGCTACGACAGCGCGGGCATCGCGGTGATCGACAGTGACGGCGCCCTCGCGGTCCGCAAGGCGGCCGGCAAGCTCGATAACCTGCTCGACCTCGTCCGGCGCGACCCGCTCAGCGGCAACCTTGGCCTAGGGCACACGCGGTGGGCAACGCACGGTCCCCCCACCGAGGTTAACGCGCACCCACACCTCGACAGCAGCGGCGGCGTCGCTGTTATCCACAACGGCATCATCGAGAACCACCGCGAGCTGAGAGCCAGGCTGCTCGCCGACGGACACGCGTTCTCCTCGGCAACGGACACCGAGGTGATTCCACACCTCATCGAGCACTATCTCCTCACGGGCCTCTCGTTCGTGGAATCCGTGCGTCGCGCGGCTGGAGAGCTACGCGGCGCTCACGCCGTGGCCTGCATGCACACGCAGTCTCCCGGCGTGCTCGTGACGCTCCGCATCGGGAACGCGGGAGGGGTCGCCGTGGGGTACGGCGCGGGGGAGATGTTCGTAGCCAGCGACCTGCCCGCCATGGTCTCGCATACGTCCACGATCAGGCCGCTGGAGCCGGGAGAGCTCGCCGTTGTACACGCCGAAGGATGCGAAGTGACAACCCTTGCGGGCCGGCGCGTGAACGCCCGGAAGCAGACCGTGAACATCACGCCGATCGCCGCCGCCAAGGGCGGACGCCGCCACTTCATGCTCAAGGAGATTATGGAGCAGCCCGAGGCCGCGATGAGCGCGCTCCGGGGAAGGCTCGAGTTCGCGCCCGAGGACGTGGTCCTCGACGAGCTCCCGCTGAGCGATCGGGAACTGCGGGAGCTTGGACGGGTCGTGTTCGTCGGTATGGGAACGACGCTGCACGCATGCATGGTCGGAGCGCGGCTGACCGAGCTCCTTGCACGGGTCCCTGCGACCGCTGAGAACGCTTCCGAGTTCCGCTACCGCGACCCGGTCGTGGACGAGCACACGCTCGTCGTGGGCGTAACGCAGTCCGGCGAGACCGCCGACACCCTCGAGGCGATGCATCGCGGCGCGGAGGCGGGCGGGCGTGTTCTCGCCATCACCAACACCGCCGGTTCCCAAGCCTCGCGTCAGGCGGAGGGGACCATCCTGCTGCACAGCGGGCCCGAGATCAGCGTCGCGTCCTCCAAGACGTTCGTCAATTCGATGGTGGCGATGTACCTGTGGGCGGTGCGGCTCGGCGCGGCGCGCGGCGCGCTCGGGGCCACGGACGTGGCCGAGCACGTCGAGACGCTGTCCCGGCTCCCCGGGCTCCTGGGCGAGGCTCTCGACCTCAACGCCGACGCGTTCCCGTCGCTGGCGACGGCCTACGCGAAGGCCCGGAGGTTCCTGTTCCTCGGGCGCGGCTTGCTCGAGCCCATCGCCCGCGAGGGCGCGCTCAAGCTGAAGGAGATCAGCTACATCCACGCTGAGGGCATGCCGGCCGCCGAGATGAAGCACGGCCCCATCGCGCTCATCGACGGCGATACGCCGGTCGTGGCGCTGATGCTGCGGGACGCCCTCTACGACAAGATGGCCTCCAATGTCTCGGAGGTGCGGGCGCGGTCGGGCAAGGTCATCGGCATCGTCACGGCCGGAGACGCGGACGCGGTTGGCCTCGTCGACGATGTGATCTACGCGCCGGCCTGCCCGCCCACGCTCGCCCCGATGGTGGCGGCCGCCTCGGTGCAGCTCTTCGCCTATCACATGGCCGTGCAACTCGGCAACGACGTGGACCAGCCGCGCAACTTGGCCAAGAGCGTCACCGTCGAATGAACCGACGGGCCTAGCCGCCGACGCTAGGACCGGCGCCCTTCGACCGGAAATGCTCGACTACGAGTTCGAGTCCGCGCTCCAGGGGTACGCGCGGCGTCCACCCCGTCGCTGCGTACAGACGCGTCGCGTCCAGCGCTACGCGCCGCACGTCGCCGGGGCGGTCGGGGGCGTGCGTCACGCCTCCCTGAAAGCCCGTAATCCTGGCGAGCTCGCCGGCAATCCGGTTCACGCTCGTCGCCACGCCGGTCCCGACGTTGTAGCTGCCCTGGAGGCGATGGTCGACGGCAAGCACGTTGGACGCGGCGATGTCGCTGACGTAGACGTAGTCCTTTGCCGCCTCGCCGTCGCCGAAGACTACCGGCGTCTCTCCCGCGAGCATCTTCGCGGCGAAGATGGCTACGACCCCGGCCTCGCCCCCGGCCGTCTGGCGTGGCCCGTAAGCGTTGGCGTAGCGCAGCGCCGTATAGCTCAACCCCCACGTCGCACGGTACGTGCGCAAGTACGTCTCGACCGACGCCTTGGCCGCGCCGTAGGGGGACAACGGCAGCACCTGCGCGGTCTCTGATACGGGGATGCGCTCCGGGTCGCCGTAGAGAGCCCCGCCGGTCGACGCGAAGACGATGTGCTCGACGTTCGCCCTGCGGCTCGCCTCGAGGAGGACCAGCGTGCCGATGATGTTGGCCTGCGCGTCCCCGACCGGATCGCGCGTCGACTCGCTCACGCTGATGTGGGCCGCTTGGTGCAGCACGATCTGCGGGCGCACGTCGCCGAACACGCGGTCGACGGCCGCGGCGTCGGTCAGGTCGGCCTCGAACAGAGATGCGGCGGCGGGGACGTTGGCCGCCCGGCCGGAGGAGAGATTGTCGAGCACGGCCACGTCGCAGCCCTGCTCGATGAACGCATCGGCCACGTGTGACCCGATGAACCCGGCGCCGCCGGTGACGAGGACGCTTCGGCGATCAGGCATCCTGCCCGGTTTCCGTCCGCCTCCGCCTGCGGCGCATCGCCGCCCGCGAGCTCGCGCCGTCCGGGCCCTGGGGCGTTTGCTGAGGCGGGCGCGCCCGGCGGTGACGGACGATCATCGTAACAATCGAGAAGACGACGAGCACCGACCCGATGATCTGGGCCGTGGGGATGTCGCCCAGCTTCCAATTGTCGGTCCTCATGAACTCGAGGCCGTAGCGCTCGGCGGGATACCAGACGAGGTACAGCAGCAGCACGTCCCCCACCAACAACCGATGGGCGAAGCGGCGGGCGATGAACACCAGCACGATCACGCCAATGAGGCTGATGAGCGATTCGTACAGGAAGAGGGGGTGGAAGTGGGTCGCGTCCGCGTATTGCGCGGGACGGTATACAGCGTC
The DNA here is from genome assembly GCA_965220205.1 of Dehalococcoidia bacterium. Taxonomy (GTDB): domain Bacteria; phylum Chloroflexota; class Dehalococcoidia; order Lucifugimonadales; family Australimonadaceae. Next base: position 951,556 of record OZ244812.1, read on the forward strand.
GATGGGGATGGCCCACGGCAGGTCGGTGGGCGGGCCGAACAGCTCCTGGTTGAAGAAGTTGCCCCACCTGCCGACAGCCTGGCCGAGCAGGAAGGCTGGCGCGCCGACGTCCAGCCACACCCACGGGTTCAGTCGTCTCGCTCCCCGGCGGAGTCCGGTGACGCTGTTGACCCACCACACGTAGAAGACGAGGCCTAGGATCGCTCCGGCAGCCCCCCCGTATATGCCAATGCCGCCATTCCATATCGCGATGATGGCGCCGGGGTTGTCGCTGTAGTACGACCACTGGTCGATGACGTGGTAGGCGCGGGCACCGGCGAGGCCGGTGATGGTCCCGACGACAGCGATGTTCGTCACGTGCGCCGGGTCCTCGCCGCGCCGGGCGGCCTCGCGCTGGGCCAACAGCACGCCCGCCAATATCCCGGACAGGATCATCAACGAGTAGAAGCGTATCTCCAACGCGCCGAAGGAGATCGCCCGCATGGTGAGTTCGACGTCCATACCGCCTGTTCCCCGTCCCGGTCGCTGCGGGCCCGCTCCGCACTCTTGGACTATTGGGCGAGCGCCGCGCGGCGCACGTTAGGCACCGGAACTCGACCGTCCAAGGAGCGCCCGCGGAGGGGGCCCTGCCCCGTGATGCGACTACGCGGCGCCGCCACGGATACGCCCTTCGACGCCTAGGCCCTCCCTAGTCTGAACATGCGCGTGCCGCACGCGGGACATTTCCCCTCAGTGGCGGGCCGCCCATTCTTCATCAGGACCGTCTTGGCTTCATCGATACTGCGCTCCGCTCGGCACTTCATGCAGTAGCCCTTCACCAGAACCTCCTTCGCCCGAATGAGAGGCGCTGCGGGAACGAGACCCGCCACAGCAGGCCATCCTAAGCATGCGGCATGAGCCGGTCAAGGGCCGCGGCACAGGCTCGCACTACCTGCTTCAAGAGCCGGATGCGCTGCGGCAGCCTCAGTTCCACGAGGAAAAATGCCTCGCTGCCGTCGGGGTACAAGATGACCCCCTTTGCGCGTGACGCGATACGGGCGGGCTGGCGGCGCTACAGGCAAGGGTAGCGAGGCGAGCGCCGCCCGACGCGGCGCGAGAGGGCATGGATTCCCGTGTCGGGGCGCGGGAATGACGGCGGGTGAGCCGGAAATGAACGGAAATGGGCCAAAATGGCCGAGAATCGGCCCAAAACGTGAGATTCTCCACTCGTAAATGTGGGGGGTTTACGAGTGGATGGGCAAAATAGTGGGACATTCTGGGACATTTTGGGACATTTACTCGTAAATCGGGCCAGCGCCCCGGCGCGCCAGTGCCGAGCGGTTCGGGGTCATTCAACAGGCATGGTAGGGGTTGGGAGACGTTGGAGGGAGGGGCGGATGTCGCGCGCTGGGCTGGAATGTCCCTCGCGGCCCGAGCAACGCGGACCCCAACGATTGACGGGCGAGGCCAACGCGAGTAGGTTCGACTGCACACTAACGATCGTACGAGGTGGCAGATGGCAGGACAGGTCAAGGTCGAGCACAAGCTACAGCCATTCAAGTACGAGACCCCGGAGATCGACCATGTCCGCGGCAAGGGCAGCATCGCGCTCGCGAAGACCGACGTCGTCGGGGCCAGCGTACAGGCGGTGCAGAACGGCGGCGAGACCAACCTCCACGCTCACCCCGGGACCGACGGCATCTGGTTCGTCCTCGCGGGCGGCGCCCGGTTCTACGACGACGTAGACACGGTAGCGTGCGAGCTAGGCAAGCACGAGGGCGTTCTCATCCCGCACGGCGTCAAGTACTGGTTCGAGAGCGTCGGCGACGACAAGCTGGAGATCATGCACATCACGGGCCATGTGCCGGGCGCCAAGCAAGAGCGGCTGAACTTCACGCCGATCCTCCCACAGCAGCAGGCGAAGGGAATCAACGTGTTCGAGTACGAGGCGAGGAGGCAGAACGGCGCGCCCGAATAGCGCGGCCGGCCGTCCAGTGTCCCGTGTGTGCGCATGGGAACTAACAATGGGGACGAGCGGGCGTCAAGAGAAGGAGAATGGCTGGGGATCCTGGATTCGAACCAGGGTTACCTGATCCAGAGTCAGGCGGCCTACCGCTAGCCGAATCCCCAGTGTGCTGGACGACTATTTTAGCACAGCGTCGCCCAGAGACTCGATCGCGCGGCGCATCCGTGCGACGCAGCGGTCGCGGCCCAAGACGTCCATCGTATCGAACAGCGGCGGCGCGGCGGTGCGACCGGTGATTGCGGCGCGTATCGCTCCGAAGAGCTGGCCCGTCTTCACGCCAACCTCGTCGGCCAGCGCGCGGTAGGGCCCCTCCAGCGAGGCCGCGTCCCACGCCGGCGACGACTCCGCGAGAGCGAGAGAGCGCCCCAACGCCGCGCGCGCCTCCGCCTCGCTCATACCCTTCGGCGGCAGCCCCGCGGCGACGCCAGGGTCGTCGACGAAGAAGAACGACAGCATCTCAGGCGCCTCCGCCAGCGTGTGCAGCCGCTCGCGCTCGAGCGGGACGATGCGCGCGAGATAGTCGCGGTCGATGGGCCGCGCCACGCTCGCGGGCAGGCCGGCCTCCAAGAACGGCGTCAGCTCGCGGCACAGCTCGTCGAGCGGCAGCTCGCGGATGTACACCCCGTTCAGCCAGTCCAGCTTCTGCCGGTCGAACACCGCCGGGCTCGCCAGAATCCGGTCGAGGCTGAACTTGCCGACCAGCTCGCCGCGCCCGATCACCTCCGTCGAGTCGTCCAGCGACCAGCCGAGCCGCGCCAGGAAGTTCACCATGGCGTCCGCCAGGTATCCCGCATCGCGGTACCACAGCGCCGACGTCGCCCCGTGCCGCTTGCTCAGCTTCGAGCGGTCCGGCCCCAGGATGATGGGCAGGTGCACGAGCGTCGGCATCTCGAACCCGAGCGCGGCGTACAGCTCCTGATGCCGCGGCGCCGACGGCAGCCACTCCTCCGCCCGCATCACGTGCGTGATCGCCATGAGGTGGTCGTCGACCACGTTGGCCAAGTGATACGTCGGGTAGCCGTCCGACTTGAGCAGTACGAAATCGTCGAGCAGCGAGGCGTCGAACACAACCTCGCCGCGGACAAAGTCCGGGATCACAATCTGGCCCGACGACGGCATCTTGAACCGCACCACGGAGCTCGGGTTCTCGGCCGCCCGCTCGCTGCGTTCCTCCTCCGTCAGCTCGCGGCACCGGCGGTCGTATCCCTGCGGGCGGCCCTCCGCCTGCTGCTGCTTGCGCATCGCATCGAGCTGCTCGGGCGTGCAATAGCAACGATAGGCGCGCCCGTCCGCAATCAGACGCTCGGCGTGCTCCTCATAGGTCGCGAGCCGTTCCGATTGCACGTAGGGGCCGTACGGCCCGCCAACGCCGGGGCCCTCGTCCCAGTCCAGCCCCAGCCAGCGGAGCGACTCGAGGAGCGCCTCCGTTGCCCCATCCACCTTCCGGTTCTGGTCGGTGTCCTCGATGCGCACGATGAACGAGCCGCCGCTCGACCGGGCGAAGAGCCAGTTGAACAGCGCCGAGCGGATGTTGCCCAGGTGCGGCTCGCCGGTCGGGCTGGGGGCGAAACGGACGCGTACGGCACCAAGCATGGCGTGCATTATAAGGGGCGCAGCATAGGAGACGCAGCCTCGGCATTGCTCGCCTGCGCCGTCGCCCGTGTGCGACAATGACCCCATGAACCTCGTCGGCCAGCGCATCAGCTACGACACGTCCTTCAAGGTCGTCTCCGACTTCGAACCGCGCGGCGATCAGCCGCAGGCCATCGAACAGCTGGCCGAGGGCATTCGCGCCGGCATGAAGCACCAGACGCTGCTGGGAGTCACCGGCTCCGGCAAGACATACACGATGGCCAAGGTTGTCGAGCTGGTCCAGCGGCCCACCCTAGTGATCGCGCCCAACAAGACGCTGGCAGCCCAGCTGGTGCAGGAGTTCCGCGACTTCTTCCCCGACAACGCCGTCGAGTACTTCGTCTCCTACTACGACTACTACCAGCCCGAGGCCTATGTGCCTAGCAGCGACCTCTACATCGAGAAGGAGGCCGACATCAACGACGAGATCGACAAGCTCCGGCACGCTGCGACCCGCGCCCTCATGACGCGGCGCGACGTGCTCATCGTCGCCTCGGTCTCGTGCATCTACGGCCTCGGCTCGCCCCGAGAGTACTTCTCCTTCGTCGAGACCATAACCAGGGGCGAGCGGAAGAACCGCCAGAAGCTCGCGCGGCGCCTCATCGAGATGCAGTACCAGCGGAATGACCTCGACCTCGCCCGCACCCGATTCCGGGTCCGCGGCGACACGCTCGAATTGCTGCCCTCCTACGAGGACATCGCCGTCCGCGTCGAGTTCTTCGGCGACGACGTCGAGCGCATCGTCGAGCTCGACCCGCTCACCGGGGAGATCCTCGCCGAGCGCGACTCCATCGACATCTATCCCGCCAAGCACTTCGTCACGTCGCGCGACACGCTGGACGAGGCAGTCGTCGAGATAGAGAACGAGCTCGAAGCGCGCATCGGCTTCTTCAAAGAACACGGCAAGGCGCTGGAGGCGCAGCGGCTCGAACACCGCACGCGCTACGATCTGGAGATGCTCCGCGAAACGGGGTACTGCGCCGGCGTCGAGAACTACTCCAGGCCCTTGGGCCGCCGCCTACCCGGCAGCACGCCATGGACCCTGATTGACTACCTGCCCGACGACTTCCTGCTCATCCTCGACGAGTCGCACCTCGCCATCCCGCAGCTCCACGGCATGTTCCACGGCGAGATGGCGCGAAAGGACTCGCTCATCGACTTCGGCTTCCGGCTCCCCTCCGCTCGGGACAACCGGCCCCTCAACTTCGAGGAGTTCGAAGAGAAGGTGGACCAGGCGGTCTACGTCTCCGCCACGCCGGGCCCCTATGAGGGGAGACACGCCGCACAGGTTGTCGAGCAGGTGATCCGCCCCACCGGCCTGCTCGACCCCACCATCGAGATCAAGCCGACCAAGGGTCAGATCGACGATCTGCTCGAGCAGATCCGCCTTCGCGTCGGCCGCGGCGAGCGCGCCCTGGTCACGACACTCACCAAGCGCATGGCGGAAGAGCTGACCGACTACATGCACGAGGTGAACGTGAAGGTCCACTACCTGCACTCGGAGGTCGACACGCTGCAGCGGACCGAGATACTGCGCGACCTCCGTCTTGGCGTCTACGACGTCGTGGTCGGCATCAACCTGCTGCGCGAGGGCCTCGACCTCCCGGAAGTGAGCCTCGTCGCCATCCTCGACGCCGACAAGGAAGGGTACCTGCGATCGGCGTCGTCGCTGATCCAGACCATGGGAAGGGCCGCCCGTCACATCGACGGCCATGTCATCATGTACGCGGACAAGGTCACCGACTCGATGCGGCAGGCGCTTGACGAGGTGGCGCGCCGTCGCGTGATTCAAGAGGCGTACAACACCGAAAACGGCATCGAGCCCGAGGGGATTCGGAAGGCCATACGCGACATCACGGAGACCATCCGCGATGCTGCGGAGCCGCGCGCTGCCTACCAGATCAGGTCGGAGATGCCCAAGGACGACCTCGCCCGTGTCGTCAAGGCGCTCGAGCACGAGATGAAGGAAGCGGCGCGGAGCCTGGAGTTCGAGAAGGCCGCGCTGATCCGCGACGAGATGACCGGACTCAAGAAGCTGATGGTGGCCCAGGAAGTCGTCGAGCGCGGCTCGGCCGTCGCGCCGGAGCAGCCGCCGCGCCGCACGAGCGCCCCCCGTGGGCAGATGAGAGGATATGGGAGGCGCGGCAGGCGGTAGACGGCACTCGCTTGCCGGTCTCGGGTCTCTCGCCGCCGCGCTTCTGCTTGCGGCGTGCGGCGGCGCGTCGCCGGGGCCCCCTGCCCTTCCCGAAGGGTTCCTCGCGCTCGGCGTCCCCAACGTCGACTTGAACGCCTACGCCTACGTCGCCGCCGGCGAGACGATGACGCTCCGCGCCGCCGGGGCGCGAGACGGCCTCCCGCCGCTGACCGTAACGACCGTCGAGGCCGCGCTGCAGGACCCCGACGACCGGTGGGCGGCCCGGCTCGAGTTCACCGATGCGCAGACGGCGGACGCCGCCGCGGCGGTCCTCGCCCCTGCCGGAACGGACGGCGCTCTCTTAGCCAAGGAGGGGACGACGCTCATCGTGGGCCGTATGGACAACGACTGGGGCGAGCAGCTCCGCGACGCGTGGCGCACGAGCGACCGCGTCTCGTTGGAGGCGCGCTACCCCGAGGCATGGGAGGCGTTGCGTCTTCTCCCCGAGAGCCCGCCGATCGCTCCCGTAGCCGTCGGGTTCGGGCGGAACGTCGCCGACCTGTTCGACCAGTTGCTCGGCACAGCCGAGGTCATCACGCCCAGCCTTTCGGACGCCCTCGGCCTAGTCCGGGTGAGTTGGGTGGCGTTCGCCGGCTACTCGGACAACCTGGGGCCCCTGCCAGACGCGGGCCGGCGCGGACTCCTCGGCGACCTCGACGCGAGCGTCGTCTTCGTCGCCCAGGCGAGCTACCCGAGCGTCGTTGTCGACGCCGTCTTCGCCCAGTTCGCCGACGGGGTCCAGCTCCACGAGGTCGAGGTCGGCGCATCGACCGCTCACTACCGCCCTCTGCACGATGGTCTGCACCTGTTCGTGAAGAACTACGGCACGTCGTTCTTCTTCGTCGCGGGCCCCACGCGCGCCTCGGCCGAGACGCTCATGGCGTCCGTCATAGACAGCCAATCGGGCCGATGAGCGGGCGGATAGGTCATGGGGGAATTGTTGACAAATTTGGTCGACATTCCTAGAATCGACTCACGACTACGTTAGCCTTGGAGGGACGCAATGGCCGCCGACGTCACTGTTGAAGAGGTAACCGCTGCCCTCAAGGACGTATACGACCCCGAGATTCCCGTCAATGTTGTCGACCTCGGCCTGATCTACGCCATCGAGGTGGACGACAACAACAAGGTGCACGTCGAAATGACGCTCACCGCGGCTGGCTGCAGCATGGGCCCCTTCATCGCACAGCAAGCAGAGTGGGCCATCAACGACATCGACGGCGTGAAGGACGTCGAGGTCGAGGTCACCTTCAACCCGCCCTGGTCGCCCGACAGCATCAGCGAGGAAGGCCGCAAGCTGCTTGGCCTCGACGATTAGCCCGGCCCACGCCCAACCCACCCCCGGCGCTGGCGCGGCGGAGGGTCGTAGAGGCGCGTATATTTCGTCCCCGCCCCACCACTAGCGAACGTTCCTCCTAAATGAGGCGGCCCCATGAACATGAGCGAGGAGCAGCGGCAAGCCCGGCTGGCCCAGATCAAACGACAGTGGGAACAGCGGCGCGCCATCAGCAGGTCCCTCGGCCAGATTCGCACCAAGATGGGCGTCTACAGCGCAAAGGGCGGCGTCGGCAAGACGACCGTCGCGGTTAACCTCGCCGCCTTCCTCGCCGCACAGGGCTACGCCGTCGGACTGCTCGACGCCGACATCGACACGCCCAACGCCGCCAACGTTATCGGCGGGAACGGCGCTCCATCGGTCGACGAAGGCCGCATCACCCCCGCCGACGTCTTCGGCGTCAAGATCGTCTCGATGTCCTTCTTCCAGCAGAACGAGGAAGAGGCGATCATCTGGCGCGGGCCGATGATCCACAACGCCATCAACCAGTTCCTCCAGATGACCGACTGGGGGGAGTTGGACTACCTCGTGGTCGATATGCCTCCCGGCACCTCAGACGCGCCGTTGACGGTGATGCAGGTGCTCAAGATGGACGGTTTCGTGGCTGTGACGACGCCGCAGAGCCTCGCGGCGCTGGACGCAAAGCGCTCCATCAACATGATTCGGAAGCTCAACGTCCCCGTGCTCGGCGTCGTAGAGAACTACACCGGCGATATCTTCGGCGAAGGCGCAGGCCCGCAGCTCGCCGAAGACATGGACATCCCTTTCCTCGGATCGATCGGGCTCAGGGCCGACTACCGCGACTCCTCGCGTCCCACGGTGCTCGTGAGCACCGACGTTTGGGCCGAGTACGAGACGATCTGGAACCGCATCAGCGCCCGTTTCGCCGAACTCAAATCGACCGCCGAGGAGCCAGAATCCGCCGACGCCGGCCAGGAAAAGGCCGAGCCCGCCTAGCTGACCGCAACGGCGCCCCTGCCAGAGACGTCTGAACTCCGTCCCATCCGTTCGCCTAAGTCTGCCGAAGCCTGTCGAGGGGGGGGCCTTCTGGCCTCCTCCCCCACGGGGGGAGGATTGAGGAGGGGGACCCTCCGGGTGACGCACGGAAGCGGCTTAGCTCATGAGGCGGGCGGCGGTGAAGGATATGGTCCCGGTTACGCCGGCCGCCGCGACGATGATTCCAATCATCCACCTGACCAGGCGAACCTCCATATGGGCCATCTCGGCCTTCAGCCCGCCCTCCATCTCAGCCATCTCGGCCTTCAGCTCGCCCTTCAGCTCCGCCAAGTCCGCCTTGGTCGCCAGATGTTCGTAGGCGCCTTCTAATCTGCTGAGCCGCTCTTCCATGGCCATCATGCGCGCATTCTAGCACGCGCCCCCGCCCTGGGTTCCCGCCTGGAGCGGCACAGACGACAGCTAAGGAACCTCTGAATAACCCCGTCCCCACCCGTTCGCCCTGAGCTCGTCGAAGCTTGTCCTAGCCTGTCGAAGGGGGTCCCACGAACGGATTGGGGGGCTCCCGGTCTCTCCATTCCGCTATCCTGAGGCCATCAGTGACCTGTTCAGAGGTTCCCTAACCCTGGCTAAGGGATGTCGTCGGGCAGGTACACAACCTCGCGCGGCTTGCCGGCCTCGCCGCTCGGGCCGACGACGCCCGCCGCCTCCAGCTCGTCCATGAGCCGGGCTGCCCGCGGATAGCCGATGCCCAACTTCCTCTGGAGCAGCGACGTGGACAGCGACCGGTTGATCGCCGCCACCTGCAGCGCCTGATCGTAGAGCGAGCCTTCCTTGTTCCCTGACACGGCCTCGCGCACGGTGGACGCCTCTTCGGCGTCGCGCGCCAAGTCCTCGATCGGCGGGAGCGCCGTGTCCATTGGCGGGTGCTGCTGCCAGTGCCTCGCGAGCGCGTACGTCTCTTCCTCCGTCACCAGGACCCCCTGCACGCGGCGCGGCTTGGGCGAGGCAGCCGACAAGAACAACATGTCGCCCCGGCCGATCAGCCGATCAGCCCCTGCCGCGTCGATGATCGTGCGGGAGTCGACCTGCGAGGCGACCGCGAACGCGATCCGGCTTGGGAAGTTCGCCTTGATGAGCCCCGTTACCACGTCGACCGACGGCCGTTGCGTCGCCACGATCATGTGTATCCCCGTGGCCCTGCCCAGCTGCGCAAGCCGGCAGATGGCCTGCTCCACCTCGAACGACGCCGTCATCATCAGGTCCGCCAACTCGTCGATGCAGATGACGAAGTAGGGCATGTGCTCCGTCGCCTTGGGCGAGCGGTTGTATGACTGGATGTTGCGGACGCCGGCGTCCTCCAGCAGCTTGTAGCGCCTGCTCATCTCCTCGATGGCGCCGCGCAACAGACGGACCACCTTGTCCGGATCGGTCACGACCGGCGTCACCAGGTGCGGAATCCCGTTGTACGGCGTTAGCTCGACCCGCTTCGGGTCCACCAGCAGCACGACAACCTTTGCCGGGGTCTGGTGCGCAATCAGCGAGCAGATGATGCTGTTCATGCAGACGCTCTTGCCGCTCCCGGTCGCGCCGGCGATGAGCAGGTGGGGCATCTTCAGGAGGTCCACCGCGACAGGCTCGCCCGCTGACGCCAGGCCGAGAGTGACGGGCAGTCCGTCCTCGGCGAGCATCGCCTCGTACTCGGGAGTCTCCATGACGGAGCGCATTGTGACGAGCGTCGATGACCGGTTGGGCACCTCGACGCCCACCACCGGCTCGCCGGGGACCGGCGCTTGCAGGCGCAAGCTAGGCGCGGCGAGCGCCAAGGCCAAGTCCTTCTCACGAGCAAGTATGCTGTCCACCTTGACGCGGCTGCGCACGTCGTTCGAGTTCTGCGCCGCGCCGATGGCGTCGCCGGCCATCTCCGCGCGTCCAGCCCGGAGGCGCCGGTTCCATCCTGGCACGAGACCGAACATCGTGACGCTCGGCCCGGGACGAATCTCCGACACGCTGACCTCGACGCCGAACTGCCCTAGGGTCTCCTCGATCAGACCGGCAGTGGCCCAGTGCTCTTCCTCGACGCCCTTCCCTGCCACGGGCGGCGCCAAGAGCGTGATGCTCGGCAGCACCCACTGCGGCTTGCGGCGCCTGGGCGCCTTGGGGGATACCTCGACTGCCTCGAGATCCTCCGGCTTTTCGCCTTCGGACTCTTCCTCCAGGTCGTCGGCGTCGACTTCTTCGGCCGGAACGTCATCCTCGGACTCTTTGTCCAAGATGTGCAGGATGTCTTCTTGCAGCCCTTGGTCCAGGTTGTCGTCTTGATTCTGGTCCAGACCGTCGTTCTTGGCCCGTTCGCTCAGAACGAGGCCCAGCATGTCGCGACCGCCCTGCGGCGCCTCGGGCGGAGCGCTGGACGCGGCGGATTCCGGGCGCTTGGCCCCCTCCGAGGACGGAGGCCGTGACAACGCGTCTGTGGTTGGCCGACTCGTAGCAGTCAGGAATTCGCCCACGCCGCGCCCAAGCGCCTCGTCCTTGGCTGCGCTCCGCCTGGCGCGCATGCCGTGGACAGGCGCGACGACGCCGCGAGCGCCGGCCGCGATCCCTCGTCCCAGCGGCTTGTGGAGAGGCGCCGCTCTATATGCCCGCCCGGATGCGACAGCGCCGCGGTGCGTGCCCCGGCCGGCCGCGCGGAGGGCGCGCCACATGCGCACCGGCGATATGATCGCGACGCCAAGTACGGCAATCGCTCCTACCCGCAGGTAGGACAGAATCGTGTTGCTCCCCTGAATACTCTCGCCCCACTCGCCTCCCAGGGAGGCCTCGCCGATCAGCGGCAGGTCCCCCTCGAAGTACGAGAGGCCGCCCTGTATCCCCGCGACCAGCACGGCGGAGCCGACGACGAGCCGCCAGCGCCGCCACAGCAGCGACCGGCGCCAGAACGCCACGGCCACAACGACCGCAATCCACAAGCCGATGGAGACGACGCCAGCGCCGGCCGTTTCCGCCATGCGCTCGCCGGCGGCGCGAAACGGCTCGGCGGCCCACCCGCGTTCGATGACAACGGCCAGAGCGACGGCTGCCACGAGCGCCGCGACGAGTGTGTATCTGTTGAACAGCTTCATGGGCATCGCGGACAACATACTCCGGAAGCCCGCGAAAGGGAGCATGGTTTCTGTGCAGTTACAGACAAGAGTGGCGAGGAGGCCAGCTGCCGACCCAACGCGAGGGGGCGTGGATTCCCGTGTCGGGGCACGGGAATGACGGGTGGCTTGACACGGGAATGACGGGTGGCTGACACAGAAATAGCGGGTGGCTGACACGGAAATGAACGGAAATGGGCCAAAATGGCCAGGTTTCGGCCAAAAACGCGAGGTTTTTCACTCGTAAATGCAGAGTTTACGAGTGGAGGGGCGAAATAGTGCGACATTCTGCGACATTTTGCGACACTTACTCGTAAATCGGGCCACCGGCCCGGCCCGCCAGCGCCCGGTGGTTTCGAGCGCCCCCTCCTTCTTCGACGGCCTCAGGACAGGCTTCAACAGGCATGGTAGGAGTTGGGAGCCGTTGGGGCGAGGGGCGGATGTCGCGGTGGGGGCTTCATCGTGGACGGTCCGTGCAAGGGGCATGGATTCCCGTGTCGGGGCACGGGAATGACGGCGTAGGGCGGGGAGGAAGCCAGGGCCGGCGTCCCGGCTGTAAACAACGTGTCCGAAAACTACAGCCGGCCCTTCACACCTCGAACGCCAGCGGCACGATCATCGGACGCCGCCCCGTCTCCCGGCGCAGGAAGCCGCCGAGCACCTCTCTGACGCGGCCGTTGATGTAGTTGTCGTCCAGCGGCCGCCCGGGGGACTTCAGCGCGTCGAGGACGAGGCTCGAGGCGCGCTCCACCAGCTCCTCCGACTCGGCCATGTTCACGAAGCCGCTCGACACGATCTCCAGCCCGCCCACGATCTCCCCCGTCGCGTGGTCGATGGGTATCACCACGATGACGAAGCCGTCGCGCGCCAGTGTGCGGCGGTCGCGCAGCACGGCGCTGCGGCTGTCCCACAGGCGCAGTCCGTCGACGTAGATGTGCCCAGCGGGCACGTGGTCGACCACCTCGGCAGAGTCCTCCGAGACCTCCAGGACATCGCCGTCCTCGAGCACGAACACGTTCGCCGGCTCGATCCTGACGCTTGCCGCCAAGTCGGCGTGGGCGGCCATCATGCGGTACTCCCCGTGTATCGGGACGAAGTAGCGCGGCTTGATCAGGTTGAGCATCAGCTTCAGCTCTTCCTGACTCGCGTGACCGGGGACGTGCACCTGCGCATTGCGGCGCGTGAGCACCCGCGCGCCCTGACGAACGAGATTGTCGATGACGTTCGCCACCAACGTCTCGTTGCCGGGAATCGTCGAGGCGGAGATGATGACCGTGTCGCCGTCCTGGATGGCGATCACCCCGTTGCTGCGGTTGGCCACCCGCGCGAGCACCGCCAACGGCTCCCCCTGCGCTCCGGTCATCACGATCGTCTGCTCATGAGGCGGCAGGTCCGCCAGCTTGCTCAGCTCGACGACGGTCCCGGCGGGCGCCTCGATGTATCCCTTGGCCAGCGCCATGTTGACGTTGTCCACCATGCTGCGCCCCGCGAGGCCCACGGTCCGCCCATGCCTGACGGCGACGTCGATCACCTGCTGTACGCGCGCGATAAGCGAGGCGAACGTGGCAACCAGCACGCGCCCCTCCGCGGCCGCGAAAGCGTGGTCCAGCGCCGTGGTCACCACCTGCTCCGACGGCGTGTAACCGGGGATCTCGGCATAGGTGGAGTCGGAGAGCAGCAGGAGCACGCCCTCGTGGCCGAGTTGGGCCAGACGTTGGAGCTCCGTCGGGTAGCCGTCCACCGGCGTATGGTCGATCTTGAAGTCGCCCGAGTGAACGATGACGCCGACCGGCGTATGCAGCGCGATGCCGCAAGCGTCCGGGATGCTATGGCAGACGTGGAAGTACTCGGCCGTGATGCTCCCGAACTCCAACGTATCGCCGGGGTTCACCAGACGCAGGTCGCACCCCCCTAGCGCCGTGTGCTCCTTCAGCTTGACGGCCACCAAGTCGTGCGCCAGGGGCGGCGCGTAGACCGGGACGCGAAGGTCGCGCAGGACGTACGGGAGCGCGCCGGTGTGGTCCTCGTGACCATGGGTGATGAGGATCGCGCGGACCCGTTCCTTGCGCTCGACGAGATAGGTAGTGTCCGGCAGCACGAGATCGACTCCGTGCATGCCCTCCTTGGGGAACATCAGGCCGGCGTCGATGACAACGATGTCGTCGCCGTACTCGACGGCCATCATGTTCTTCCCGACCTCTCCGAGGCCGCCGAGCGGAACGATGCGGATGGCTGTAGTCATAACGTAATGAGCCTTCGCCCTCTCCGGCGAGGGAGGTCGCGTTGCTTGGGTCCGAGCGCCGGTGGGCTAGAACATGCTGAGCTGTTCGCTGGGCGGCTCCGCCGGCGGCGGCGCCCCTGGGCCGACCGGCGCCGCGGGGTCGCGCCGGAGCCGTTCGAGCAGCTCGCCGAGCTTCGCGAAGTCCTCCTCGATCGCGGAGCGAAGCCCGCCGTTGTGGAGCGCGGCCGCGGGGTGGTACAGCGGAAAGAGCGTCAGCGCGCCGAACGTTCGCGGCCGCGCGCGGAGCTTGCCAATCGACTCGCTGGGAAACCACCGGGCCAGCGCATGGCGTCCCAGCGGCACGATGATCTTCGGCTGAATCGCGGCAATCTGCTCATCGAGGTAATGGGAGCACGCGTCGATCTCGCCCGGGAACGGATCGCGGTTGTTCGGCGGGCGGCACTTCACCATGTTGGTGATGTAGACGTCCTCTCGACGCAGACCGATGGACGAGAGAAGCTCGTTGAGGAACTGGCCTGCCGCGCCGACGAACGGCCGGCCCTGCCGGTCCTCGTTGAAGCCCGGACCCTCGCCGATGAACATGACATCGGCATGCGGCGAGCCCTCGCCCGGAACTGCCATCGTGCGGTTCTGGTGCAGCCCGCAATCGGTGCACCGGAGGACCGCCTCGCGGACCGCTTGTAGGTCGGCCACGCCTCACCCCCCGGCTCGCTAGTCGTTATAGCCCTTGCCCGTGATGAAGTCCACCGCGTCCTGGATGGTCCGAATGCCCTCCGCGTCCTCGTCCGATATCTTCAGCGGTTCGGGACCGTCGGCGAACTCCTCCTCGAAGCCCATGATGAGCTCGACGAGGTCCAGCGAATCAGCGCCCAGATCGTCCGTGAAGGACGCCTCCGGCTTCACCGCGTCCTCCTCAGTCCCCAGCCGGTCCACGACTACCTTCTGCACACGCTCAAACACGGTCGCCATGTGGTCTCCTTAAGTCGATGATGGGGCGGCTGAGGCCAGCCCTTGGAGTGCGGCGCCGAGCACGCCGTTGACGAAGCGTGACGAGCTCGCGCCGCCGAATTCCTTTGCCAACTCGATCGCCTCGTTGATCGCCACCTTCGGCGGCGTCGGCGAGCCCTCGCGCAACTCGTACAGCGCCAAGCGCAGGACGTTGCGGTCAACAGCCGACAGCTGGCCAATAGGCCACAGCGGCGCATGACGGGCCACCAGTGCGTCGAGCTCCTTCGCGCGGTCGTAGACTCCGGCGACGCACTCTGCGGCGAAGGCCGCCGCCGTCGGCGACGCCCCCACAGCATCGGCGTGCGCCTCGAGGGACTCCCGCCAATCGTGACTGGTCAGATCCGATTCGAACAGTACCTGGAGAGCCAGGATACGGCCCCTGTGCTGGGGCATTACGCGCCTCCGCCTCGCCTTGGCGGCAGCGGCCAGCGGTGGGGCTGTGGACTTCTCCATGAAAGCAGTCTCGGAAAGCAGTTTGGGCCGCCAACGGCACAACGCCGCGCCCGTTGGCGCAGCGAGGCCTAGCTTACGTCAGGCCGCTCAGACCGTCTAGCAGCCATCCTGGGGTGTGGGCAGTCCTCCCCTCCTGTTCCCTCTCCGAACTCGCTCCGAACTCGCCGGTAGAGAGTGAGGGCGATAGGCCAGCTTTTGACACGCCCCACAGCCCCCGCCTATAGTTCGCGCGACCCCTGCATCCACCGATAGTTTCCTCTTATCTCCTCCCATCGAGGTGACGCCGTGAGTGTGCTCTCGTCCGAGCAGATCCGGGGCATGCTGGACGGCCCGGACCCGCTGGTCTCCGGCATCGCGGACCTGGAGGCGCAGCTCCAGCCGAACGGGATTGACCTCACCCTCGAGTCGATCGCCGTCTTCCGGGGCGCGGGGAGGCTTGGCCGCACCAACGACGACCGCGCGCTCCCCGAAGCCGACGACCTCGCCTTCGACGCCGACGGCTACGTCTACCTCGCGCCGGGACCGTACATCGCCCGCCTCAACGAGGCGGTGAGCCTGCCCGCGCGTCTCGCGGCCATCGCCAAGCCTCGTTCGAGTCTGCTCCGCGCCGGCGTAGCCGTGCACAATGCCGTTTGGGACGCGGGCTACAAGGGCCGCTCACAGGCGCTCGTCGTCGTGTACAACCCCGCCGGCTTCACCCTCGCCCGCGGCGCCCGGATCGTCCAGATGGTCTTCCTGACGCTCGACGCTCCGGCGCAGCGTTTGTACGAGGGACGGTTCCAGGGCGAGGCCATCGCCACCTCCGTCCGCGAGCCCGGATGAGCGCCGCCGCGCCCTCTCCCGACGTCGTCATCATCGGCGCCGGGGTGATCGGATGCAGCACCGCCTACTTCCTCGCCGCCCACCATGGACTGCGGTGCGTGGTCGTTGAGCGCAACGCCGTGGCCTCGGAGGCGAGCGGCGGCGCCGCGGGCGAGCTTGCCCCCACCGAGCTCTCGAAGATCGGCGGCCGTCGGCCGTCGGGCAACTACGCGCGCTTCCTGCTGGCGGGAATCGAGCTCCACAAGCAGCTCGCCCCTACCCTGCAAGAGCAGTCGGGAATCGACTACCGGCTAACAGGCGTGCCGCTCCTCCGTCCTGCGTTCGACGAAGACGAGGCGGAGCGACGGCGGTCGCAGCTCGCGGAGCAGATATCGTTCGGCGTCGAGGCGGAGTGGCTGGACGCGGACCAGGTTCATGGGATGGACGCTTGGCTCGCCGACGACGCCGTCGGCGCGGTCTATTCCGTTGAGCAGCAGGTCGAGGCCTACGCGTTCGCCCTCGCGGTGGCGCAAGCGGCGGAACGGCACGGCGTGGAGATCCGCGCGGGCGAAGTCGTAGGAATCGAGCGTTCCGGGAGTCGCGCGACGGGCGTCCGGCTGGCGACCGGCACGATCGAAGCGGGCGCCGTGGTGGTGGCAAACGGTCCGTGGAGCAAGCACGCCGGCGCGTGGATGGACTTCGACGTGCCGGTAATCCCGCTGCGCGGACAGATCGTGCACCTCGAGCCGCCGCCGGGGCTCGGCCTACCCAGCTACGCCATCTTTCACGAGACCGGGTACCTGCTGCCCAAGGCCGGCGGCGATCTCCTCGCCGGGACGACCCGTGAGGACGCCGGGTTCGACAAGCAGCCGACCATCGAGGCGCGCGACGCCATCCTAGAGGCGGTCGCGCGCATTGCGCCCGCCATCGTCGACGCGCCTATTCGCAGCCACACCGCGTGTCTCCGGCCCTACTCGCTCGACGAGAGGCCGCTCATCGGCGCCGTGCCGGGGTGGGAGGGCCTCTACCTCGCGACCGGCCACGCATTCAAGGGCGTGACTCTCTGCCTGATTACCGGCCTGAACCTCGCGCAGCTCATGATCCGGGGAACGTCCGAGTTTCCGATGGACGAGTTCTCGCCCGCTCGGCTCGTGCGTCAGGGGTAACGCATGGCCAACGACGACCTCACACTTGCGCCTGCCTGGAAGATCGCATCCCTCATCCGGGAGAAGCAGCTATCCCCGGTTGACGCAACGGCCCACTTCCTCGACCGCATCCAAGCGTATGACGGCGAGCTGAACGCGTTCATCACCGTGGCGGCCGACGCTGCGATGACCGAGGCCCACCGTGCGGAGGCCGCGGTGCTCGCGGACGAGCCCTTGGGGCTGCTGCACGGCGTGCCCATCGGCGTAAAGGACCTCAGCGCCACCAAGGGCATGACCACGACCTACGGATCGCTGCTCAAACGAGACAACGTTCCCGACCGCGACGACATCCCGGTCGAGCGCATCCGCTCTGCCGGAGCGATCATTGTCGGCAAGACCAACACGCCCGAGTACGGATGGAAGGGCACGACGGAGAACCTGCTCACCGGGGCCGCTCACAACCCGTGGGACGTGACCAGGACGCCGGGCGGATCGAGCGGCGGGTCGGCTGCGGCCGTTGCGGCCCACCTCGTGCCGCTCACGACCGGGAGCGACGGGGGCGGTTCGATACGCATCCCCGCCAGCTTCTGCGGCGTCTTCGGCTTCAAGCCGACCTTCGGCCGGGTCCCCACCGGCTACGGCGAGCTGGGCGGCTGGCGCATGCTCGGCCAGAACGGACCCATCGCGATGAACGTCCGCGACGCGGCCCTGCTCCTCGACGTGCTGTGCGGGCCCGACCCGCGGGACCCGACCTGCCTCAGGGACGAGCCCCCGCGCCACCTCGACGCTCTCGCCGAGCCGTCGGTCGACGGCTTGCGGCTCGCCTGGAGCCCGGCAATGGACGACCGCCCCGTGGACCCGGAGGTGCGCCGGTTGACCGCGGCCGGGGCGCTCGCCTTTGCGTCCATGGGCGCGTCGGTCGAAGAGGCCTCGCCCGCCGTGGAATCAGGCGAGGCGACGGACGCTTGGTCGACGATGTTCCTCACCGACTACGCACTCGGCCTAGGGCCGGTCATCGCCGCGGGCTACGGCTCGTCGCTGCCGCCGACCTTCGTGCGGTGGGTGCAGAGGGCGGTCGAGTGGCCGGCTACGCGCTACGCGGCGGCGCTCCACTACCGCGAATGGCATCGACGCCGGTTCGCGGAGTTCTTCGACGACTACGACCTCTTGCTGTTGCCAACAATGGCCACGGCGGCGTTCCCCATCGAGCGCAACCCCAGCGCCATCGACGGGCGCAAAGTGCATCCTATGTCTGGCTACACGCCGTTCTGCTTCCACGCAAACCTCGCCGGCCTGCCCGCCGCGAGCGTCCCCTGCGGAACGACCCTCGACGGACTCCCCGTGGGTCTGCAGGTCATGGGCGCGTGGGGAGAGGATATGCTCGTTCTGCGGGCGGCGGCGGCCTTCGAGACTGCGATGCCTTGGCCGTCCGGTCCCCCGCGCCGCTTCGCCTGAGGAGCGAGGAATCAGTCGATCCAACCCCACATGAGCGGTTTGGCGGGGACGATTGTGCCGCCCTCCGGTTCGACGGTGATCCAGAGCTGGCGCGGCGAGTTGGACTCGGGTGTGATCCACATCGGAACGAGTGCGTACCCGCTGTCGTCCACGTCGAACAAGCCAACGCTGTGGACCCGGTCCCCCTCCCAGAGCCAGGCCTGATAGGTAGACCCGTCGGGCAGGACCGGGAGGCCCATCGTCATGAGCACGCGCTTGCCGTTTGGGTCCGTGAACAGCATCACCATTGGCTCGTTGGCAGGCGGAGGGGGCGGCTCGACCGGCTGTATGGAGGCGCGGGAGACGCCCGGCTGTACGGCGAGAGCGGTGAGCTCGATCTGCTCCTGGAGCTTGTTCTCGGTCTCCGCCGCCTCGACAACGAGCGCGTCCATGTCTTGCTCGAGGTCGCCGACGCGCTGCTGCTGCATGAGAGCGAGAGCGCCGAGGCCCGTCGCGGCGATGAGGAAGGCCGCTGCCGCGCCCCAGAACGCCCTCGGAATGCTGGCGCGCTGTGCGGCGCGGGAAACGTCGTCCCGCGCGAGCGCGGCGTCCGCGCTCGCGCGTCCCTGCACGCGGTCGCGCAACGCCGCGCTGGGAATCGCCGGCTGGAACGCCGCCGAGAGCTCGGCAGCGGCGGCGAGGTAGGCCGCGAGCGACTCCCGGTAGCGGGGCTCGCGCGCGAGCGCCTGCTCGACGAGCGTGGACTCCTCCGGCTCCAGCGCGTTGAGCGCGTAGGCGGGGAGCAACTGCTCGATGAGGTCTTGCGTCTCTTCGGCCATCACGCCTCCCCGCCTGCGGGACTGGCCAGCTGTTCGCGAAGCTTGATGAGTCCCAAGCGCAGACGTGTCTTGACGGTGCCCAGCGGAGCGCCGGTCCGTTGCGCGATTTCTTGTTGCGTTGCGCCCTCCAGATAGGCCATGGCGATGGCGGTCCTCTGCTCGGACGGCAGCGACTTCAGCGCCTCGGCGGCGTGTCCGAACAGAACGGAGGTGATCGCTTGCTCCGCCGTGTCGACCGGGGCCTCCAAGCGGAGCTCAGCGTCCTCCGGGGCCTTGTCCGCGCTGTGCTGGGCGACCAGGCGGCGCCGGCGAAGCTCGTCGATCACCCGGTTGTGAGCGAGGTGCAAGAACCAGTGGCGGAACACGCCCCGCGCCGGGTCGAAGAGGGCCGCCCGCTTCCACAAAGACACGAACACCTCCTGGGTCATGTCCTCGGCGCTCGCGTAGTCGCGCAACACGTTCAAGGCCATGCTGAACACGACCCGGCTGTACCGGTCGTACAGCTCCGCGAACGCGCCCTCGTCGCCGGCGGCGACCAGAAGCGCCAAGTCCGTGTCCGTCGTTGGGAGATGGCCCAAGGCGGTCCTCTTCGCAGATCGTCCTGCCGCTGGGCGGCGCCCCCACATAGTCGCCTACGTGCGAACCCCGCCATTAGTTTCGTCGGGTCACTCTCGCCACGGACTCATAGCCTCGGCCAAGGGCGTGGCGCCCGACCCTCCTTCCATTGTAATCCGGTGTAGTCCGGCCAGTCGCGGCGGGCGGGTGAACGCGGCGAGTAGCAAGCGAGCGAACTTGGTATCCTGCGAGCATGCGAACGACCGGCGAGGCGCCCATGCGGGCAGCGCTTCTGGCGGGGTCAGCGGCGGCGGTTGCCGCCGCGTTGGTCTCACTGCCGCTACGCTCGCCGAACGACGCGCTGCTCAACACCGGGAGCGTCGTTGCGGGCGTGCTCGTCCTTTCGCTCGCGAGCGGTCTCTGGTGGCGGATGGCAGCCGTCCGCGCCGACGCGCGCCGATGGTTCGCGGGCGGTCTGACCATTGGGTTCCTCGTCTGGACCGCCGTCGCGCTGGCCCTCGAAACCCAGATGGACCGCATGGCCTCGTTCACAGTCCCGCTCGCCGCCATCGCATTCGGCGCCCTTGCGGCGCTCACCCCGTATCTCTCGCGACTCCCCGTCGCGAGGCGATGGGTCGTAGTCGGCGCCGCTATCGTATTGGCCGCCGTCCTCGGCGCGGGCCTCGCGAGCAGGGGCGACGCCGAAAGCGGGCGCTTGGAGCTGCCGCCGAGGGCCGGCGTTGGCATCGTCCAGGTCCTTTAGCAGAACAAGAAACCGAAGGGGCTTACCCATGCCGTACACGATTCCGCGAGTGAGCATGTCCATTTCGCCCTTGCTGCTCGTCATGCTGCTCTTCGCAGCTTCCTGCGGCAGCCAAGACCCAACAGCGACGCCCACCGCCGGGCGGAGCGCCGACCCGACAGCGACGCCGACCCTCGCGCCGAGCGCCGACCCAATGGCAACGCCCGCGCCCACCCGCGTCCACACCCCAACGCCCGGGATGGCTGAGAGCGCGACTCCCACCGTAGCGCCCACGGACGCAGCGGCGTTCGTACGGTCGACCGGCGACGTGGACGGCGTCGTCTTTGCCGTAACGGAAGGTTCGGAGGCCACGTTCACCGTCCAAGAGCAGCTGGCGAGCTTGGCGTTGCCCAACGACGCTGTCATGCGCACCTCCGAGCTGGGCGGCGAGGTCCGGCTGGACGGCGGCGAGTCCCGAGTCACGCTCGATCTGCAGAGCATGACGAGCGACTCGTCGAACCGCGACCGGTACGTCCAGTCACGGATGTTCCCGGGCCAGCAGACCGCCACGATTACGTTCGGCGACCTGCGGCCGCTGCCGGCTGGATTCGTCAACGGGGACGAGGTCTCGACCGAGGTCACCGGCACGCTCAGCATCAACGCCATCGAGGTCCCGTTGACGTTCGCAGTCGAGGCCCGCGACGACGGCGACTCCGTTGTCGTCCTGGGCAGGACGGACTTCACGTGGGACCAGCTGGCGATGCCCGTCCCCACTGCCCGGAGCGTCGTGAGCGTCGAGGACACGGTCGGCGTCAACGTGTTGCTCACGCTGGACCCGCAGCCGGCCCCGGCAGGCTGAGCGCCGCCGCCCGCGGGTCTTGTGTATACTCGCCGGCAGCGGCGCCCTTGCTTGTAGCGTGTGACGCATGGGGACGAGCGGCGGGCTGGCGCGGCCCGGAGTGTCCACCGTTGGAACAAACGCACACTACCGATGAGGAGCGGACAGGCATGAGTTCGTTCGACCAAGCGACCTACGCTTCCCTCGAAGACGAGCTGCGCTGGATGGTGCTCAACCGCGAGCAGCTTCCGGACGAGTTCCGGTCGTTCGACGTCATAAAAGAGTCCGAGCTCGACAACGAGACGATGGCCTCGCGCGGCTTCGGCAAGCGGACGCAGGAGTCCCTCCGCGCGATCGGGCGCATCAACGGCTTCGTCCGCGAGTTCGCGGTCCAACAGGGGGCCCCGACGCTCGAAGAGGAGCCAGCGGAGATCCTGCTCGCGGCGACCGTCGTCCACCTGTTCGACGACGCGGACGGCGTGGGCCGCTGGATCGACGAGGTGTTCGTGGGCGACTTCACCCGGAGCGTGGGCATGGAACTCGAAGACGGCCAGCAACTCGAGGGAGTCGAGGTGCTGGAGGCCA
Organism: Dehalococcoidia bacterium; assembly: GCA_965220205.1. GTDB lineage: Bacteria > Chloroflexota > Dehalococcoidia > Lucifugimonadales > Australimonadaceae. The sequence goes on from OZ244812.1 coordinate 973,459, forward strand.
CCGGGTTTCACGACAAGGCCGCGTGCCTCCTAGCGGTCCAACGAGTCCAGGGCGGGAATCTACTCTCCTCGACGGTGCTCGATTTCCGTCTGGGGCGGCTGCTGGGCGTCGGGTATGTCGTGGCCAAGGGCGACTCCAAGCAACTGGAGCTCGCGCAGTCGTTGGGGTTGGCGCTCGAGCAGCATATGGTGCGCGTCGTTCTCGGCTCAGCCTAGCCCAGCGCCAGTTCCGGCGTATACTTTCATCATCCGACCCGGGAGGCGCAGACATGATCGATCTGTTGATCAAGGGCGGCGTTGTCGTCGATCCGGCCCAGGGGCTGCATGACCGGCTCGACGTGACCGTCGACGCCGGGAAGATCGTAGCGATCGGCCCGGACCTCAACGACGGCGGAGCGACATCCGTAGTGGACGCCGCGGGCAAGATCGTCACGCCCGGTCTCATCGACCTGCACGCCCACGTATTCCGGGGCGACAACCACCGCGATCCCGACGAGATCTCCGGGGTGCGGGCCGGAGTGACGAGCCTGGTCGACGCCGGCGGGGCCGCGTACGGCGACATCGAGCGGTTCAACGAGGTGATCGTGTCGCGGGCGGCGACACGGCTCTACAACTTCCTTGGCGTGTTCAACCGGCAGGCGGCGGCGTGGGAGCAGATCGACGTCGACGGCATACCCGAGGCGGCGAGCCGCTACCCGGACCAGGTCAAGGGCATCAAGGTCCACGTCATGCCGGTGGTCATACGAGTCCATCACCTGGACGCCCTCCAGGCGGCGAAGGAGGCGGGCCGCAAGTCGGGCCTGCCAGTGATGGTGCACATCGGGGACATCGGGCCACGGCAGCTCCCCGCCACGTCGACGGAGCTCACAAGCACGGCGCTGGACATGCTCGACCGAGGCGATATCGTGACCCACATCTTCAGCCCGCTCTCGGGGAGCGCTACGGACGAAGAGCTGAACGTCCTCCCAGCGCTCAAGTCGGCTCGGGCGCGGGGCGTGTGGTTGGACTGCTCGATAGGCGACTACCAGTTCGGCTGGGAGACGGCCGAGGCGGTCATCGCGCAGGGGGTTCTCCCCGACACCATCGCCTCCGACATCGAGATCCACTCGGGACTCTCGGCGTCAGACGAGCCTTTGGTGGCGGACCGGCGGATCACCGGCCGGCGCGTCGCATCGGAGCGAACGCTGCTCGAGTACCTGGCGAACTTCTTCGAGCTCGGGTTCACGCTCGACGACATCATCCGCAGGGTGACGGAGACCCCGGCCCGCGTGCTGGGAATCGAGGACAGGGCCGGGAGCTTGCGCCCCGGAATGCCCGCGGACATCTCGGTGCTCGAAGTGGTCGAGGGCGCCTATCGCCTGACCGACGTGACGGGCGTGAGCCGGCTCGGACGCCGGGCAATCGTGCCAGTGACGACGTTCAAGGGCGGGGTCGCGTACGAGCCGGGCGAGGGCGGCCACCCGTGGGGCTTCGAGCCGCCGGCGGCGACTCCCGAGGAGATCGAGACTCTTAGCGCGAGCCGGAGCTGAGGCGCCGAAAGCCTAGCGCACGCCGCCAACCGAGACGGGGTACATCGAGCGCAGCAGCGCCGGCCGCCAGTCCTCGTCCGCCGGCAGCACTCGCTCCGCGGCCCGAATCTCGTAGTACGAGTCAGTCGTGCCGGCCGGGTCGCCCCCGTCGCCAACGGTCCTGATCGCCTGCTGCAGCAGCTTGCGCATCTCGACCACCGCGCGGTCTGCGGGCCCCAAGTGCTCCTTCGTGCGGTCGGCGATGGGCCCCATCGTTTCCTGCGCCGCGCGGTCCTGCGTATTGATCCCGAGGATGCCGCTGAAGGTGTCGGTGCGCTGTATCCGGCGGTCGATCATCCAGTCGTTGCCCCTGTTCCTGACCGCTCGGAAGCCGTTGTCGGCGTCGATGTCGGTCGTGAGGCTGTTGCCCGATCCCTGGGGATCCCGGGAGTCCTCGCCGAGCGGTCTGTCTCCGTAGGCGTAGTACCAGTTGTAGACCATGACGTGCTCATCGTCGATGGGCGCCCAGTGGTGGCCGTGGTCCTCGTCGATGTCGAGCTCGCCCGCCCGTATCTGTCCGCCCGGACGTATCTGGGTGAACGGCATGACGAAGTGGTACCCCCGCACGTATTGACGGTCCGGGCCCAACCTCCGGACGCCGAAGTAGCGATAGCCGTAGTCGGTAACGTCCACCTCGAGCACGGGTGCCCTGCCCTGGACGAATGGACCGTTGTACGGCAACCCCGGCTGGGCCGGGTTCTCCTTTAGCGCGCGGTGCATGATCGGCGCGTGCGACGTGTCGATGCCGCCCTCCAACGCCTGAAGCCAGTTGCACTCCTCCACAACCTTCGTGAGCGCGAGCTGGTCCGGGTCCGCTTGGGTGTAGCCGAACTTTGGGGGCGGCGGCCTCCGGTCAGGCGGGCCGAGGTAGGCCCAGACCATCCCGCCCATCTCCTCGGTCGGGTAGCTCCGCGCGCGCACCAACTCCTTGAATTCGACCGGCTCGTTCATCATGCCGAGGCACCGGCCGTCGACGTCGAACTTCCACCCGTGGTACACGCAGCGCAGGCCGTTCTCCTCGTTGCGGCCGAGCCATAGCGAGGCGCCGCGGTGCGGGCAATGCTCCTCCAGCAGGCCCACGCGGCCCGCGGTGTCGCGGAAAGCGACGAGCGATTCCCCCAGCAGCTTCACGCGGACAGGCGGAGCGTCGGGCTCGGGGAGCTCCCACGAGAGCAACGCGGGCAGCCAGTAGCGGCGCATCGTCTCGCCCATCGGCGTCCCGGGGCCCGTGCGGGTCAAGAGTTCGTTCTGCTCGGCGGTCAGCATGCTTTGCCTCGTCGTACCGGCATTGTCGCGGCGGCGCCCGGAACGGCCCGCGGCCCCACGCAGTGATGGTAGGTTCGTAGGCCCCGCAGGTCAACGACGCCCCCTCTCCTCGCCCTATCGTCTTGCCGCTGAGATAATCATCGCGCAGCCTCCAGCGGGACGAGACTCAGACGGTGCTGCGGGACCGGAAACTCAGCAAGCTCGACGCCCGGACAGCGGTTAGGGAACTCATCCGGAGGAGGCAAGACAGCTTCGACTACGGTACGTGGACGGCCCCCTACCGCACCAACAGCGAGACGGCGGCGGCTAGCATGACGGCTTCGACGATGTAGACGAAAGCCTTGTCCGAGACGCGGTTGACTATCGCGCCGCCTACGTACGCGCCGGCGATCATGACGACGCCGAGCGATAGGGCGATGACGAGACCCCGCATGTCGAGCAGGGAGTACGTGCCGTAGACGCCTATCTTGGCGAGGTTGATGATCGTCATGCCGGCGGCCATGGTCCCGACGAACGCGCCGCGCCGCAGTCCGTAGGAGAGGAAGAAGGACGCGCCGAACGGGCCCGCCCCGCCGAAGAGCGCCGAGAGGAAGCCCTGTCCCGCGCCGACGGCGGCGAATGCGGGAAGCGTCATTGGGATATCCCTGGCGAGCGGGGAGCGCCGGTAGGCCACGATGAGCAGCAGGAAGACGGCGAGTCCCTTCTGCAGCAGGTCGGCCGGGAGGTTGGCGAAAGCGGCGGCGCCGAGCACGGACATCGGGAGCGCGCCCGCGATGAACCACTTGACGACGCCCCGGTCTACGACTGCTCGGTTCACCCATACGCGCGACCACGTCTGCATCATCACGGCCACGCTGACAATGGGGACGGCGTCGTGTATGCCGACAGCGAAGGTGAGAATCGGGATCATGATGATGGCGGAGCCGAGGCCCGCCAGACCGCCGATGACCGCCGCGAGGAAAGCCGCGACGCCCAGCCCTATGGCGATTGAGGGGTCCACCTAGGCGACGCGCCCCTTGAGGGGCAACGGAGAAGGGCTTGAACGTTGCGCGCTCATCACACGCCATAGAATACAGGCCGAGACGCCGCGAGGCCGCGTGACGCGGGACCTCGACGCACGACGAACGAGAGGAGGCCCACAGTGAGCGGCTCTCTGCGACTCGCGCTGCCCGTGGGCGTCGCTCTCATCGCGACAGGGCTTCACGCGGCCCCGGCGTACGCCCACGGGTTCGGCGAGCGCTACGACCTGCCCGTTCCGCTCGGCCTCTACATCGGCGGAGCGGCCGCGGCCGTCGTGCTGTCGTTCGCCGTCATCGGTCTGTTCATGCGCGGCAACGCGGGGCGGGCGGCCGGCCTGCGCCTCAACCTGCTCCGATGGCGTGTCGGGCGGGCGCTGGCCCATCCGGCCTTCCTCGAGCCGGTCAAGGCGGCTTCCGTCCTCGTGTTCGTCGTCTATTTGGCTGCGGGGCTGTTCGGGAACCAGGACCCGAGCCGCAACCTCGTTCCCACGATGACGTGGGTCGTGTTCTGGGTCGGCGTCGCTTACGCAAGCGCATTCGTCGGCAACGTCTGGGCGTTGCTCAGCCCGTGGAAGGCGCTGTTCGGCTACGCCGACGCCCTCTTCTTCTTGGTCTTCAGATCGCCCCTGGCGCGTTACGAGCCCTACCCGAAACGCCTGGGCGCGTGGCCGGCGGTCGTCCTGTTCCTCTGCTTCGCTTGGGTGGAGGTCGTCTACACCGACTCGGACGTCCCGTTCGACGTCGCCCTGCTGGCCCTCGCCTACACCGCTATAACGTTCACCGGCATGTGGTGGTACGGACGAGACGAGTGGCTGCGCCACGGAGAAGCCTTCTCCATCGCTTTCGGCTACCTGGCGGCGTTCGCCCCCACGGAGGTCCGCGTGCGCGCCGGCGCAGACGGCGAGGAATCCGTCAACGACTACGAGGCCTACGCCGAAGCCGAGCCGGAGCTGCGCGAGTGGAATCTACGGCCGTGGGCCGTGGGTCTGCTGTCGGCGGAACGGCTGAGCCTATCGCACGCCGTCCTGCTGGTCCTCATGCTGTCCACCGTCACGTTCGACGGTCTGGCCGAGACGTCCGCGTGGACGCAATTCCTCCTCGACTGGCAGTCGGCGTTCTCGCTCCTTGGCGTCCACGCCTTCAGTGGCATCGCGACGATGGGGCTCGTGCTGGCCCCGTTCCTGTTCTTCGGCGTGTTCGCGCTGACCGCCAGGGCAATGGCCCTGATGGCCCGGAGCGGCCCGCCTACCCTCGAGCTCGTCCGGACGTTCGCCTACTCGTTGCTGCCCATCGCCATCGCCTATCACGTAGCGCACTTCTTCAGTTTCCTGGCGATACAGGGCCAGCGGATGGCGTCGCTGGCGTCCGACCCGTTCGGACGCGGGTGGGACCTGTTCGGCACAGCGGACGTGGACATCGACATCACCGTCGTCAGCGCGCGCCTCGTGTGGACGGTCAGCGTGACCGCGATCGTCCTCGGCCACGTTGCGGCCGTCTTCGTCGCCCACGCCTACGCGAGGCAGACCTACGAGACCCGCCTAGCGGCGATACGCAGCCAGTACCCCATGCTCCTGCTCATGGTGGGCTACACGATGGCGAGCCTATGGATCGTTGCTCAGCCCATCGTGGCGTCGTGACCCGGCCCCAAGGGCCTCGGCCCGTGGCAAGCGGCCCGCATTCTGATAGATTGAGCGAGTTGCCATAGACACTCGGGCCCCCGTTGCGGGCCCACGATCACCCCACTGTCGCAAGGAGAGCACAGCATGGTTGAGACCCTGACCCCCGTTTCGCTAGGAGAACTCGTGAAACGCCTGATGGCGGGCGAGCGCGACTTCTCCGCAACCCGCATTCCGGCAGACGACAACTCGCTCGAGACCCAGGAGGGGTTCGCCGACTTGAACCGCTATCTCCAGGAGCAGGACCTGCGCGCCGAGCCCATCCTCGCCGAGCGCGCGGACTGGTCGGGCCTGAAGGCGCGAGGGGCGTTCCTCGCGTTCAGCAAGCTCGCGGGCATCAACCTCGCGGGGGCAGACCTGCGAGGCGCCGAGTTCCGCCGCAGCGACTTCACCGACGCTGACCTGCGCGGCGCCAACCTCGACGGCGCCTTCTTCGTCGGCTGCAGAACCCAGGGCGCGGACCTGTCCGGGTCCTCGCTGCGAGGCGCCGATTTCTACGAGGCGAGCCTCGTGGGCGCGAAGCTGGCGGGCTGCGACTTGACGCGCGCGTACCTCCTTCGCCTCAGCCTCAAGGACGCCGACCTGACCGGCGCGGACGTGACGGGCGCAAACATGTACCGTTGCGACCTGCGGGCAGCCATCGGCCTCGACACCGTGGCGGGACTCGCCACCGTGGCGCTCCACCAGACAATCGTCACGCCGGCGGAGCACGCCATCGTCGAAGCAGCGTTGCAGGCGTCGGACCGCTACGATATCCGCGACGAGTAGGCTCACGCGCGAATCGGGGCCGTGGCTGGGGTCCGGTGCCGGAGGAGGAGACGTGACGACGAACGGGACGGACGAACACCCCGCGATGCGGGCCGGGTTGGGGCGGCTCGAAGGGAAGGTCGCGCTGGTCACGGGCGCCGATAGCGGGATTGGCCGAGCGACGGCGCGCCTGTTCGCCCGCGAGGGAGCGAGCGTCGTCTGCGTCGACCGCGACGAACGCGGGAGTCCGCGGGTCGACCAGTTGATCGCCAACGACGGCGGACAGGCCGTGTTCGTGCAGGGAGACGTCGCGCTGGCGTCAACCAGCGAGGAGATGGTTTCGACCGCGATTACCACGTTCGGCGGCCTGGACATCGCGTTCCTGAACGCCGGCACCGGCGTGCGCTCCCGCCTCCACGAGATGTCCGAGGAGGCATGGCATCATGTTGTGGACATCAACCTCAACGGCATGTACTACGGCGTCCGCGCGGCGATGCCGCACTTCCTCGAGGCAGGCCACGGCAACATCGTCGCGACGGCGTCGAGCTTCGGCGTAACGTCGACGACGCTCTACCCCGCCTACTGCGCGACGAAGGCCGCAATCGTGAACCTGACGCGGAATCTTGCCGTCGATTACGGCCCCACGGTGCGCGTCAACTGCGTATGTCCGGGGCCGACCGACACAGCCCGCGTGCGCGAGTTTCCGCCGCGGTCGCGCGCGGTCACCGGCGACCAGCGAACGTCCACCGCCGACCGCGTGAAGGGTCTGCACCGCATGGCGCGCCCCGAGGAAATCGCGTACGCGGTGCTCTTCCTCGCGTCCGACGAGTCGTCGTTCGTGACGGGCCATGCGCTCGTCGTGGACGGCGGGCAGACCGTCGCCGTCTAGCGCCGACCCAGTCCGTTTGCCCTGAGCCCGTCGAATCCTGTCCTGAGCTTGTCGAAGGGGGGGTTCTGGCCTCCTCCCCCACGGGGGGAGGATTGAGGAGGGGGGAACCTCCGCTCTGCCAAGCGAGCGACTTGCTCAGAGGTTCCCTAGCCCCGTTTAGCGCCGAGCGGCGGAGGCGGCTGCGGCCGCCTGTTCCCAGAGCGTCCGCCAGTCGGCGGGGCGCGTCACGATTCCCTGCGCGGCGCCTACGTGCGAGAGGTCGTTCGCGGCTGAGTCGCGGAGCACGTGCGGCGGGTCGCTCCCCTCCTGTATGTCGCGAATGACGCGGAGCATCAAGCGGCGCGCCGCCGCGATCGCCTTGTCGGTGTAGCCGAGGTGCTCGGTGGTCCTGTCCTGGATGGCGCCTTCGCTCTGAGTTGCGAATGCGTCGTGCAACGGGAAGAACGCGCCCAAACCAATGAAGCTGAGGCCCCACATCTCCTCGCGGTCCTGCAGGTAGCGGTTGGCGGGATTCCTGACGAGCCGGTAGTCGCTCGTGACCTCGCGCTCGTGGTCCCGCCGCGCCTGCTCGAAGTCCATGGGCCTCACCCGGTTGAACGCGATGACGTACTTCCAGTGGTGGGTGTCGTCGATGGGCACGTGCCAGTTCACGCCGTGGCCCTGCCCTGCCTGCACGCCGCCGGGGAAAGCGGAGAGGTTCGGCAGGATGAAGTTCGAGACGCGCAGCAGGTAGCGCTTCTCCGCGCCGTCTCCCGGCACCGTGTCGTGCCAGTTGGTGAGCCGCAAGCCGAAATCGGTCTCCTCGACCTCGATCTCCGGCGCGGAGGCGTGCGGCGGCAGTCCGCCGGTGGAACGGTCGCGGCCGATGACGTGCCGGTGCAGGAAGGAGACGTGCTGCGGGTCGATGTTGCCCTCGTTCCCCTGGTGGTAGTTGCACTCCATGTAGTACTTCGTGACGGTCCGGTGCTCATCGGGGACGTTGAGGAATTCGTATGCGGGCAGCAACGGAGGCTCGCCGGGGCCCAGGTAGGCGAAGATGATTCCGCCCTTCTCCAGACAGGGGTACGCGAGGTGATGGACCTTGTCCTTGAACGTGCTGTGCTCCGGCTCGCCGGGCTGCTCCAGGCAGTTGCCTCCGATGTCGTAGAGCCACCCGTGATAGAGGCAGCGCAGTCCGCCGTCCTCGATCCGGCCATAGCTGAGGTCGGCGGCCCGGTGAGCGCAGTGGAGGCCCAACAGCCCGATTCGCCCCTCGTCGTCCCGGAACATGGCGAGCTCCTCGCCGAGGAGGCGGACCGGGATGGGCGGACCGTTGGGCGGCAGCTCCTCGGAGAGCGCGGCCGGTTGCCAGTAACGGCGCAAGAAGTCGCCGCCCGGCGTCCCGGGGCCTGTCCGCGTGATGAGGTCGTTTTCCTCTCGGGTCAGCATCGGGCCACTCCCTTTCGCCTTCGTCGCAGTCTCGCGGGACTACTCCCAGTACGCGAACGCCATCGCGCAACCCGTGCCGGCCGGCGTCCGGTAGCACGGGACGTAGTCAATCAGCGTCATCAGCTCGGGCTCCATCGCGCCGGCAAGGGTGATCCAGTTCAGACCCTCGCCGTTGCCGAGCGCCAACAAGCGATGGCGTGGCAGGTCCGCGAGGGCCTCCGTGTCCTTGCGCTGCATAGCGTCCAGCAACATGCGGTCGAGGCCCTCGTCGATGACGAAGTGGGAGAGCCCGCCCGAAGCCACGACCGCTACGCGCTTGTCGGCGCCCCAGCTGTCGAGCGCGCCTCGGATCGCCTGGCCGAGCTGGTACGAGCGCCGCGGCGTCGGTTGGTTCGGCGGGAAGAACGCGTTGACCATCACGGGGACTATCGGAATGTTGGCTTCAGGCATGATGTACTGGTACATGAAGGCGAACGCGTGACCGACCCCGACCTCGTCGCGGAGCTCGTTGGACGCCGCGATGTCGAAACCGGACTCGACGAGCTCGCGAATCAGGTGTTCCGCGAGCTCCGGGGCTGCCGGGTGGTCCGCCTCGTCGGGCCGGTCGCCGATGTTCCACTCGACAGCCGACGGGCGGAACGTCGCCGAGCCTTCCCCCCTGCTGCCGTGCCCTCCCGATCGGATCGGGAGTTTAGCGCCCCGATAGACGCTGAACATCGGCATGTTGTTCTCATGGAACTGCTCGTGCTGATCATCGCCTATGACGACGATGGCGTCCGGGGCCGCCTCGGTCAGCTTGTCCCTCAGGACGCCCAAAGCCCGGTGGTTGGACTGGTCGCGCAGCTCCATCACCTCGGGCGTGAGCTCGCTCTCCATGTCGGGCTTCGCGTTGCGGAGCACCTCCTGGTAGTCGTAGCGCTTGTCGTTGGTGTCCTTGTTGAGCAGCAGCGGCCAGTCCTTCGCCCGCATGCGCAGTTGCGGTGCGTGTGAGCTGCCGAATCCGAGAACGACATCAGCCATGGTCCGCCTCCCAATCCCGGCCCGGCGGCCTCATTGCCGACGGGTCGTGCTCGACATATGCAATATGCGCCGGTCTAGGCCTCGGGCTCCGCTCCGCCGTTGACGCCCAGGTACGACAGGCGCGTGCCCCCCGTGTTGCGGAGCCCGTGCGGCACGCCCCGCGGCACGACGAGGAACTGTCCCGCCTCGGCCGGCGTCTCCATGTCCCCGAGGAGGAACACCCCGGACCCCTCGATGATGTAGATGCAATGGGCGTTCTCGGGGTGGACGTGCAGCTCCGTTATCTGGCCGGGCTCGAAGTTCCTTATCGTGACGTGGCGCAGATCGATGCCGTCGCGGTAGACGCCCATGATCATGGGCTCGTCCGGCGAGAAGTCGTAGAAATCGCTCGGGTTGAATACGCCAGTGCCCAGCGTCTCCGGCGCGACCTCCTTGGAGTTGTCTCGTGGCATGGCCTGAGTGCTCCTTTCTTCCTTACCAGAGCGTCGTCCGGGAAACCGCCGGACGGCCCGTTCGTTCTCGGCGCATACTACCTGCCTGCGCCGCCGACCGGCAACGTCGGGCTCCGACAAACCGCCGGCGGTTTGTGCTACCGTTGGCCCCGGCGCCGCGGACAGCAGATACGGGCGCGATTGAGGAGGCACACCTTGGCAAGACTCACGGTCGCTGACCTGCAACAGATGAAACGGGACGGGAAGAAGATCGCCGCCGGGGTAGTCTACGAGGCCCAGATGACGCGCATCTTCGAGCGCGGAGGCGTGGACCTGCTCTCCGTCGGCGACAGCGTTGGCCGTAGCTTCCTGAACTTCGCGAACCCCGACGACTACGGCGAGAACGAGATGCTCGTATTCGGCTCCGCTGTGGCCCGCACGGCCGAGCGGGCGGTCATCAACATCGACATGCCCACCAGCGTGTGCAACGCGGGCCCCAGCGAGGTCCTGAGGGTAGCGAAGCGCATCAAGGCGGAGACCGGGGCCGACATGACGAAGGTCGACCTCCGCACGCAGGAAGAAAAGCTCTTCGATGAGGTGGCCGCGGTCATCGAGTCCGGCTTGGCGGCCTACCCGCAGATCGGCTTCGACTACGTGGCGGGCGGCGACCTCCACGGGAGCAAGGAGGAGCGCGACCATGTCGTGAAGTGGGCGCAAAAGGTGGAGGAGGCAGGCGCGTCGATGATCGACCTCACGATGGTGACCTCCGAGATCTACGGCGCGGTCGCTCGGAGCGTCAGCATCCCGGTCATCGGCGGACAGGCGACGCCGGAAGCGGACGGCAAGATATGGGTCAGCTACGCGCTCGTCGGCTACCAGACGCCTACCATCGACGCCACCGACGGCAGGCCCAGCGCGGCCCGGTACTGCTACGACCTCGCCCAAAAGGCGCTGGACGACGTCCACTCCGGGTCCTGGTAGCCGGGCTGGCTTGACCTTCCTCTTCCCCGGCCCCGCGGGGGAGGGCTGAGGAGGGGCGTCGGACCTCCTCCCCCGGCCCCGCGGAGGAGGATTGAGGAGGGGGCGGGCGTGAACCTCCTCCCCCGGCCCCGCGGAGGAGGATTGAGGAGGGGGCGTGCGTGAACCTCCTCCCCCGGCCTTGCGGGGGAGGATTGAGGAGGGGCGTCAGACCTCCTCCCCCGGCCTTGTGGGGGAGGATTGAGGAGGGGCGTCGGACCTCCTCCCCCGGCCTTGCGGGGAGGATTGAAGAGGGGGCATCCGGCGCTTTTGCGTTCGGATTGCCAGCACGAGCCTGGTCACACAGCCATTTCGGCGCGCAGCCGCAGCTACGTCGGCAGTCCGGTCGGGAGGTCAGAATGAACATCGAGCACGGCCTGATCAGCGCGGACTCTCACGTCACGTTCGACCGCGACGACTTCACGTCCCGCATGTCGGCGACTACCTGGGGCGACCGCATACCCCAAGTCGTCGAGGTCGAGGTCGACGGTCAGCTGGTGCATCGCTGGTCTGTCTACGGCAAGCCGGGGCGGGACGACGTCTCCAACTGTCCGGCCGTGATGGGCGAGCCGTTTCCGACATACCCCCAACGTTGGGAGGACGTGCCACGGACCGCGTACGACCCGGCGGAACGGCTCACGGCGCTCGATTTCGACGGCGTCGACGCCGAGGTGCTGTTCCCCAATCACCCCGGCGGAAGCTTCGACCAGTTCGGCGACGCCGCGTTCGAGCTCGACGCAGTGCAGGCCTACAACGACACGCTATCGGACTGGGCGCGAGTCAGCGACCGCTATCTGCCGCTGGCGCTCGTCCCCTACCTCAGCGGACCGGCCAGCGCGGCGCGGGAGATTGCCCGTGCCGTCGAGGGAGGCCACCGCGGGATCAACCTCGCCGGACAGATGCCCGCCTCGCTCCCGCACCTGGCGGATCCCCACTGGGACCCGATCTGGGATGTTTGCCAAGAACTCCGCGTCCCCGTCCACTTCCACGGCTCGGCGAACCTCCGCGCGGGCGCCTCGGTGCGGCGCTGGGACGGCTACACGCCACGGCAGGCGCACAGCGCCATGACCAGCACGTCCGCGGTCACGCCCGCGCAGATCATCCCGCAGCTGATCTTCTCGGGCGTCACTGAGCGGTTCCCCAGCCTCCGGTGCGTCTTCGCGGAGGCCGGCATCGGCGGGCTGAACTACGTCCTCGCCGCCTGCGACCACGAATGGGAGACGCGGCATCTGTGGACCGAGGGCATCAGCGCGCGCCCGAGCGACACGGTGCACCGCCAGATGTTCGTCAACTTCTGGTTCGAGGCGGAGGGCATCAAGCTCCGCCACGAGATCGGCATCGACAACATCATGTGGGAGTCCGACTTCCCGCACGTCGCCTCGTTCTACCCACGGTCGTGGGAGGCGGCCGAGCGCGTGCTCGAGGGCGTCTCCGCTGACGACCGCCGTAAGCTGCTGTACGAGAACGCCGTGCGGGTCTACGGCATCGAGGTCCCGGCGCCCACGGCAGCCGGTTGAGCGGGGGGCCGGGCATGGAGCTCAAGTACGGGCTGATCAGCGTCGACGACCACGTCCAAGAGCCGCCCAGCCTCTGGACGGACCGGCTCTCCCGGGCCCGGTGGGGCAACCGCGTCCCGCACGTCGAGGACGCCGGGGACGGCTCTGAGCGGTGGGTCGTAGACGGACAGGTGCTGATGGGAGGACGCGTCGCCCAAGCAGGCGCCCTCATGCCCGACCGCACCTGCGAGCCCGTCCGGTGGGACGAGGCGCCCTCCGCCGCCTACAACCCGGCGGACCGGCTCCGAATGATGGACGCCGCAGGCGTCGACTACTCGGTGCTCTACCCGACTGTCGCGGGCCTCGCCGGGGAGACCTTCGGCCGGCTGACAGACCCTGAGCTCGAGCTGGCCTGCGTCCAGGCCTACAACGATTGGCTCATCGAGGAGTGGGCAGGCGCCAGCACGCGCTTCATCCCGCAGTGCATCGTCCCCATCGGCCCGATCGACGCGACCGTCGCCGAGATTCGCCGCGCGGTCGGCCTCGGCCACCGTGGGGTTGTCTTCCCGTCCATGCCGATGCACCTGCGCGCCGTGCCCCACGTGAGCGGTCCCGAATACGACCCCGTCTGGGCGGTGTGCGAGGAGCTCGATGTGCCGCTGTGCCTCCACGCGGGAGCGTCGGCTGAGTTGCAGTACCCTCCCTACGCCGGTCTATCCCCTAAGCTGACCGAGGCGCTGGAGGCGGTCACGAAGCCCGTCTCCAGCGTGTTCGTGATCTCGCTCTTCGCGCTGTCGAGGGTGCTCATGCGCCATCCCCGGCTGCGCGTCGTGCTGGCGGAGAGCGCGCTGAGCTGGGGCATGCTCTATCTGGAATGGGCCGATCACCAGTTCGCCGGAGACGGCCTGGCCAACGAGGGCTACGACCTCAAGCCCTCCGAGATGTTCCGCCGCCAGTGCTACTTCACGTCGTGGTTCGACCAGGTGGGGCAGTTCGCGCCGATGGTCGGCGCGGACCGCATCCTCTGGTCGACGAACCTGCCGCTGGCCACGTCAACCTTTCCCCGTACGAGGGAGACGGTCGAGCGCTGCCTCCGGGGCGTCGCGCCGGCCGACCGCGAACGAGTGCTCACGGGCAACGCCGCGGAACTCTACCGCATCTAGGCAAACGCGCCTCGAACGAAGCAGCTGTCCGACATGAGCGACGAGCACCAGCCAGCCGAGCGAACGGCCTCACCCCAAGACCGCGTCCTCACGCTGGGCATGGACCGGCGGCAGTTCATGGCGAGAGCTGCCGCCCTTGGCCTGACCGCGACAGCCCTCCCCGCCTTCCTTGCCGCCTGTGCGCGGATCGACGCGACCGCGACCGCTCCGGCGTCCACGCCCACGACCGTCCCCTTCCCCACGCCAACGCCGTTTCGCGAGGCAGCCGTCACGCCCTTCCCTACGCCCACCGCAACGCCCGTCCCGCCCACGCCTACTCCCACGCCCTACCCTATCCCCACGCCAACGCCTACGCCGCCCCCCCTGCTGGCCAGCGAGGACGCCCGCGTCAGCCACTTGCTGTGGCGCGCCGGGTTCGGCGCCTCGCAGGCGGAGCTGGCGCGCTTCCGCGGCATGGGGCTGCAGGCCACGATCGACCACCTCGTCGATTTCGAGTCCGTCGACGACGCGGCGCTCGAAGCCCGCCTGGCCGAGCAGGACCTCGACCTCGAGGGCAGGCTCAACCACCTCCAGCGGTGGTGGCTCCAGCGCATGGCGTACACGGAGCGCCCCCTCCAGGAGAAGATCGCCCTCTTCTGGCACGGCATCCTGACCAGCTCCTTCAAGAAGACCGGCGACGGCCCGCAGACGCTGCAACAGAACCAGCTCTTCCGCACTGAGGGCATGGGCCGGTACAGCGACCTGCTGAAGGCCGTCTCGCGCGACCCGGCGATGATGATCTATCTCGACAGCCGCTCCAACAAGAAGGCGGCCCCCAACGAGAACTACTCCCGCGAGCTGATGGAGCTCTTCAGCCTCGGCGTCGGGCACTACTCCGAGGACGACGTCCGCGAGTCGGCCAGGGCCTTCACCGGCTGGCAGCTGAAGCGCAAGACTGACTTCTTCTTCAACGAACGCCAGCACGACTTCGGGGACAAGACCTTCCTCGGACAGACCGGCGACTTCGACGGCGACGACATCGTCGACATCATCATGGCCAAGCCCGAGGCCGCCGAGTACGTCTGCGGCAGGCTGTGGCGGTTCTTCGCCTACGACGACCCCGAACCCGCCGTCGTCGCGCGCCTCGCCGCGGTCTTCATGGCGAACAACACCGAGGTCCGCCCCGTCGTCCGCGCAATCTTCGAGTCCAACGAGTTCTACTCCGACCGCGCCGCCGCCGCGTTGGTGAAGGCGCCCGCCGAGCTCGCCGCGGGCGCCGTGCGGACCCTCGAGATCAGCACCGATTTCGCCCCGCTCGACCGCATCATCGAGGACATGGGCCAAACGCTCTTCGACCCGCCCAACGTCGCCGGCTGGCCGGGCGGCGCTGCGTGGATAAACAGCGCAGCCCTCCTCCAACGCGTCAATTTCGCCAACACCGTCGCGACTGGCCGCGGCCGCCGCTTGCGGTTCGACCCAGCACGGCTCGCGAACGACCACGGCGTCGCCGAGCCGGAAGCCGTCGTGACCTACCTCGGCGACCTGCTGCTCGGCGCCCGGCTGCGCCAGACCGAGCGCCGTCTCCTCGTCTCCTTCCTCGAAGCCTTGAACGAGCCGTCGCTCGACGAGAAGCTGCGGAGCGTCGTCTACCTGATGCTCGCGTCGCCGGACTTCCAGCTGGCGTGAGGAGCGCGAGATGTTGATCAGCCGCAGGCAATTCGTCAAAGGGAGCATCGCCGTCGTACCGGCGGCCGCCCTCATGCCCGCCGTCTTCAGCCGGGCCGTCGCCGCGTCGGTGCATGAGCAGCCCTCCTCCGACGCGCCGATGGGCAATCGCACCCTCGTGATCGTGCAGATGGCCGGCGGCAACGACGGGCTGAACACGATCGTTCCCGCCAACGATTCCGCCTACTACGAACTGCGGGACGCACTGGCCATCCAACCCGGAGACGTGCTCCCCATCGACGGCCAAGTAGGCTTCCATCCCAGCCTTGCCTCGTTCAAGGAGCTGTGGAACGAGGGCGTCCTCGCCATCGTCGAGGGCGTCGGCTACCCGGACCCGAGCTTCTCGCACTTCGTGGCCATGGACACCTGGCAGACCGCCAACCCCGGCGGCCGCGTCTTCGAGGGCTGGCTCGGCCGCTACCTCGAAGGGATCGCGGCGGAGCAGGCGGACCCCTTCCACTCGCTCGTCGTGGACTCCCGCATGCCGCGCGCGCTCTTCACGCGCGAGGTGAACGTGCCCCTCGTGAAGAGCGTCGACGACTACCGGCTCCAGGACGACCCGCGGAACGCCCAGAACCAGGCTGCCCGCACCGGCGCCCTGCTCCGGCTCTACGCATCCTCCCCGAACGCCACGCGCTTCGGCGCGCTCCTCGACAACACGCTCCAGTCCGCGGTCCGCAGCTCCGAGGCCGTGCGGCAGGCCCACGAGCGCTACGTCCCCGCCGTCGACTACGGCGAATCGCGGTTGGCGCAAGCGCTGCGCGTTGTCGCCGAGGCCATCGACGCCGACCTCGGCCTGCGGGTGGGGCATGTGAGGATAGGCGGGTTCGACACCCACGCGGCGCAGATACCCGAACACGACGTCCTGCTCGCCGAGACGGCCGACTCCATCAGGCTCTTCTACCGCGACCTCCAAGCCCACGGTCGCAGCCAGGACGTTCTCATCATGACCTGGTCCGAGTTCGGGAGGCGCGTCACCGGCAACGCCAGCGGCGGAACCGACCACGGCTCCGCCGGGCCGATGTTCCTCGCCGGCGCGCCCGTCGCCGGCGGCCTCTACGGCGAACGCCCGAGCCTGAGGGACCTACAGAAGAACAACCTCCGCTTCACGACCGACTTCCGCCAGGTCTACGCGTCGGTCCTGGAGGACTGGCTCGGCGCCCCCGCCGACCTCGTCCTCGGCGGGCGGTTCGAGCGCCTACCGCTCTTCCAGCCATCCGCCGTCTCCGGCGCAGGAAGCTAGAGAGCCTCGCCCCAATTCGTTCACTCTCGTCGTCGCCCAATGGGGAGTGCAGAGGCGAAGCCCTCTGCCGGGGGCGTGGGGGTGTCCCCCACCAAGCGTTGCGGGCGGGTGGGTGGGAAGAACAGCGTTCGTCAAGCAGAGTTACGCGGCCCCTACGGGGGGAGATTGAGGCGGCAGGGAACCGCCGACGCCACCCCGTCCAGCCCCCGCTACGTCCAGTAGGCGAACCCCATCGCCAGCCCCGTGCCAGCCGGCGTGCGGTACGCGGGCACGTAGTCGGCGACGGTCATGGCGAGGGGCTCCATAGCCCCCGCGACCGTGATCCAGTTCAGGATCTCGGAAGTGCCTCCCTTGAACGTTGCCGGGGGCAGCGCGCGGAGCGAGGCATCGTCCTTGCTCGCCATCGCCTCCAACACCGAGCGGTCGAGCTCCTCGTCGATGATCTGGTGGCTGAGTCCGCCCGAGGCCATGACCGCCACCCTCGCGGGAGAGTCCCACGACTCGATCCCTCGCCGGATGGTCTGGCCGAGTTCGTAGCAACGCCACGCCGTGGGCTGATTCGGCGGGTAGTAGGTGTTGACCATGAACGGCAGCAACGCCCGGTCGCCGATCTTCGGCATGTTCTCGGCCACGTGCGTGAAGGCGTGACCCAGCCCGAGGTCAGGCTTGAGCTCGTTCGACGTCGCGATGTCGACCTCGGCGTTGACGAGCCGGCGTATGAGGTGCTCCGCAAGCTCGGGCGCCCCTCGGTGCTCCTGCGGCGGTACGCTGCCCTCTTCGAGATAGTCGTCCCGCTGCCGCCGCCGGGTCCCGCGCGACATCGACGGCCCGCGGTACACGCAGAACATCGGCATGTTGTCGTCGAGGAATTGCTCATGCTGGTCGTCGCCAAAGATGACGATGACGTCGGGCGCGACGCGGTCCACGAGGTCGTTGAGCACGGCCTGGGCCCGCTGGCCGGCCTAGTAGCGCTCCTCCAACCGCTCGGGCGTCACCGCCGCCTCCATCTCGGGAGGCGCCTTCGCCAGCATGTCCTCGTAGTACGGCCTGCGCCGGTCGCGGGCGGCGACGAGGCCCCACGCGCTCGACGGCGTGAAGGTCGACGACCCATGGGAAGCTGCGAGTCCGAGGACGATCTCTGCCATCTCGGCACGCTCCTTGGAGGAATGGCGGCGGCGCAATGCGGGCCCAGCCGCGCTCCGGCCGCCGACTCGTAACTTACTCGCTCGCGTCACGCAACGCCAGCCACACCGGCGTCAGGGAATCCGGGGACGGAGGGTCGGCGCACGCGGCCCTGCCCCTTGTCGCCACAATGACAACTGCCCGTTGCACAATCGCCGCCTCACCCCTACCCTATTCCCAACCGCCCGGTTCGGCGCCTGCCCCGCCCACCGCCGTCCGCCCCGGTCCCAGAGGCGAAATGTCACCAAATGTCACCCTTGGAAGAGCCGCCTCCCGCCCCTACTCGTAATCCCATGCAATCTACGAGTGGGCGGCCCACGCCATTCCGGACCATTCCCGCCCGTGCCGCCGTCGTTCCTCCGCCATACGGCGCTAGCCGGCCCGGGGAGAGATAGCGCCAAATGGCGCTAACCGTCCTGTGCCTTGCTCCACTTGCCCAGCGTCTTTACATTTGACACATTGAAGCCCATGGAATTCAGGCCTAGGACAGAACGCCTGTGAACAGAACGACCGGCAAGGTGTCCGAGAAGTGGGCGAAGGCCGCAGAGAAGGCCGCTGCCAAGCGGGTCGCCGCGGAGGCGGCCAGACCGGGCAAGGCGGTCGCCGGGTCATCAGCCCGCAAACCCGCGAACGCCGCCGGGGCGGCTGAGAAGCCGGTAGTCCTCCTCTCCGGCGGCAACCCGCAGATACCGAAGGGCGACGGCGACGCCCCCGTGCAGGCCTACATCGCGGCCATGCCGGGCTGGAAGAGCGACGCCGGGCGCCGCCTCGACGCGCTCATCATGCGGACCGTCCCCGGCGTGCGCAAGGCTGTCAGGTGGAACTCGCCCTTCTATGGCGTGGAGGGCCAAGGCTGGTTCCTCGCCTTCCATTGCTTCGATAGGTACATCAAGGTGACTTTCCTCCGCGGCATGGCGCTGCGTCCTCTTCCCCCCGTCGAGTCCAGGGACAAGGACACGGGCTACTTCCACATCTACGAGGACGGCCATATCGACGAGGCGCTCGTGGCGAGTTGGGTCCGCCAGGCATCGGAGATTCCCGGCTGGGTCCCGTAGCGCAGGCAGGTTCCCAGAGGCGCAGTCCCACGACAGTAGGGGCCGGACTATGGTCCCGCGCCCCTCGCGCACGACTTGGCGAGATGCCGCTATAATCGCCCTGCGCCACGCCAACGGGCGCCGGAAGGAGGCAGTGCTATGGCAGCGGACACTACGGCTGGCAGCGTGAGGGACCGGTTCAGGGGGCTGATCATGCCGATCCCGACCGTCTTCGACGGTCACGGCGAGGTCGACGCTCCCGCGATGGAGCAGCTGACGAACTGGTACGTGGACCGGGGCGTGAACGGTTTCTTCGTCCTCGGCTCGCAGGGCCAGGGCCCGGCCTGCCGCATCGACCAGCGCAAGCTGGTGGCGGAGACCGTGATCGGCCAGGTGAACGGACGCCTGCCCGTCGTCATTCAAGTGGGCGCGGTCGATCCCTACACGAGCATTGAGTTGGCCACCCACGCGCGGGAGGCTGGGGCCGACGCTATCGGCATCGTGGGGCCCTACTACTACAGCGACCGCAGCGAGTGGGAGATCATCGAGCAGCACAAGATGGTGAACGAGGCCGCCCAGCTGCCGATGTTCCTCTACAACAACCCGGAGTACTCGGGGTACCCCACGACGCCGGAGACGATGGTGAAGCTGCGGGAGGCGATTCCCGGCGTGTTCGGCGCGAAGCTGGCCATGGGGACGATTGCCCAGGCCGTTGAGTACATCGAGACGCTCGGGCCGGAGTTCAACATCTTCATCCCCGTGGGCCAGCTCATCGAGGGCATGAAGCTTGGGGTCTGCGGCAGCATCGCCGCCGGGGTCCCGATCACCGTGCCCGAGATAGGCGTCGCCATCATGAACGCCATCCGGTCCGGCAACGACGAGCAGGCGGCGAACATCCAGAAGAGCCTGGAGGAGCACACCAAGCGCACGGCGGATCTGCGCAAGTACGGCCGCGCGACGACGCTCGTTGGCCTCCAGCTCCGCGGCCTGCCCATCAAGCAGTACCCGCGCTGGCGCACTCGCGAGATAACCGACGACGACCGCGCAATGATGGACAGCAGCATGAAGCAGGTCCTGGACGAGATCGCCGTCCCCGCCTAGAACTCGACCAAGATGCATCGCCTAGGGATGTCCGCCCCAATCCGTTCGCCCTGAGCTCGTCGAAGGGTCCCACGAACGGATTGAGGGCGTGTGGGCGGTCGTTGGACACCCCTACCCACGGCGCATATACTCCGAGCCGGCGCCCGGCGCCGACGCAACCACCAGGAGGACGCAGCTTATGCCGGTAGATGGCAAGGTAGTACTGATTACGGGCGGAGCGCGCGGGATGGGCCGCGAGATGGTCCGCGCGTTCCTGAAAGAGGGCGCGAAGGTCATCGCGACGGACATCTCGTGGATTCCCACGGGCGTGTCCAACGACGACTACGACTTCCGCGCGGAGATCAAGGACAACCCCAACGCGCTGACCGCGGTGATGGACATCACGTTGCAGTCCCATATCAACGAGGTCTACGAAGACGCGATGGAGAAGTTCGGGACGGTCGACGTTGTGATCAACAACGGCGGCACGCGCCAGCGGGACCTGTACCTCAGGACGATGGGCAGCGTGGAGATCCTCGACACGGACATCAGCGAATGGCAGCAGATGTTCAACACCCATGTGTTCGGGAACCTGCGCGTCATCAAGACGTTCGTCAAGCCGATGATCGAAAAGCAGAGCGGCAGCATCGTCAACACGTCGTCGAGCCAGCTGCTGAACGCGCACGGCGCCGGCAAGGGCGAGGCGACCGGCTACGGGCTGAGCCGCGAGGCCTCCTACCAGCCCGCCAAGGCGGCGATGGGTTCGATGACGATCTATCTGGCGCAGGAGCTGAAGAAGCACAACATCGCGGCCAACGTGATGCTGCCCGGTCACACCGCCACCACCGGGTCGGACGAGCAGGAGTACGTGCGCAACGAGGTCCGCCAGCGCATGGGCGTCGGCAGGTCCAACTTCATTCCCCGGCGGGTCCGCGCCGACAACGTCGTGCCCCTGGCGCTGCATCTGGCCGAGCAGGACGCCAGCGGCATCACCGGCCAGTGGATGAGCTGCATGGGATACAACGAGGAGCAAGGCCTCGGCGGGTTCGAGGCGTGGGGCTACGGGCCCGACGTCGAGGCTGCACGCGCGGCAGGCACGCTGTAACCCAAAGCGCCGCCGCGCCAAGTGACGCGACCACGAAAGAACGCCGCCCGGCGCTTGGCCGGGCGGCGTTCTTAGCGTTTCGGCCCGGCCCCTGCCCTAGCGCGGCCGCGGCACGGACAGGATGGCGTGCCCGGGGCGCGCCTGCAGCAACTCGCGCACCTCGTCGAGCCACGGAGTATCCCTGGCCAGGATGGCGGTCGCCGAGCGCACCCGGAACACGGATGGGTCGTCGACTCCAGGCGGCGTAACGCCACCCTCCCGCAGCGCCCGAGCCGTCTCCAGGATGCGCCGTCGCATCTGAATGATCGCGGCGTCCGATGTCCCGAGGTGCTCGTTGCCGCGGTCCATGACGACCCCCATGCTCTCCGTCATGGCGATGTCCTGTAGCTTGACGGGCGGAATGCCGGAGAAGAGTTGGGTCCGCTGCGCCTCGGGGTCGCGGAGGTAGTTGTTCGCACGACTGGCGACGGGCCGCCACCGGCTCAACGGGTCGCTCGTTGCGGGGACGTATCCGCCCGTGGCGCGGCTGACCTGGTGCCGGGCGCGTTCGTCTTCGGTCAAGGGCCGCTCCGGGCTGAACTCGCCGTTCCAGAAACTCGTGTGGCCGTCGTCGATCGGGACGGTCATGCGATAGGGGATCGTGTCGCCGGTGGCCGGCAGCATCACCATCGCGGGCAGCAGGAACTGATAGATGCGCCAGTAGTCCCGCCCGTCGTCGAGCCTTCGCCGCGCCCCCTTCACGAGGCCGTACTCGGTCCAGGCCACCTCGATGCGCGGATGACGGTCGCTCGACCGGGGCAGCCCGGGACCCTCCGAGGCGGTGTCGAGCCGGCTGTGCAGGAACTCCGTGTGGACCGAGTCGAGGTCGCCCTCGAGAATCTGGAGCCAGTTGCAGTCTTCGGTGATCTTGGCGGCGACGTGGTGCGACTCCGGCACGAGGACCGGCTCGACGTCGGGCAGCGGCGGCGGCGGCGTGCGCGAGCCCATGTAGGTCCAGACCACCCCGGCGGCCTCGCGGCACGGGTACGCCGTGTGACGGACCTTGTCCCTGAAGTTGCTCTCGGGGGGCTCGTTGGGCATGTCCACGCAACGGCCGGTCACGTCGTACTTCCAGCCGTGATAGACGCACCGCAATCCGGCTTCCTCGTTGCGCCCGAAGAACAGAGAGGCGCCGCGGTGCGGGCAGTTCTCCCCGAGCAACCCCACCGAGCCCTGCGTGTCGCGGAACGCCAGCAGGTCCTCGCCCAGCAGCCGCACGCGCAACGGCGGCCCGTCGCGGTCGGGCAGCTCAGAGGAGAGCAGGACCGGCAGCCAGTACTGCCGGAACAGCTGCCCCATGGGCGTGCCCGGCCCTACCCTGGTCAGCAGCTCGTTGTCGCTCGAACTCAGCATGGCGTCGCCTCCCGTTTCAGCCGGCGCGGGGAGCGCCCCGTGTCCCGCCTACCCTCCGAGCTAGCCTACGAGCTCCAGCGTGCTCGGCTCGAAGACGTCTTCCACGTTCACCGCGTGCGGAATCACCTTCTGGTCGACGTTGTGGCGTATGAACTGCTCGAGGGTCGCCCGGTTCGCCTCCACGCCGAAGGGCAGCGGGTCTCCGCCCAAGATGCCCTTCATTCGCTTCGAGTTGGCGTCCTCGCCCTGCGGGTTGTCCATGGCGTCGAGCCCGGCAAGGAAGCGCTCTTTGCTCGCCTTGAACATCCCGAAGAGCTCGACGGCGAGCCACGGGTTGGCCTCGAGGTGCTTGTTCTGCACGACGAACGTGTGGTTGATCGGGTAGACGCCCGTGCTCCGCACCGACGCGACGGCGGCGTCCTGAGCGTCGGGGATGAGCGGCGCGATGCCGTCGTCGGCCGACGGCGGCACGCCGATGGCCGCGTCCACCTCACCGGACTTGAGCAGGTCGGCGAGATTCAGGTCGGGCGACACGGACTCCACGTTGGGCGGCTCTACGTACGCGGCAACGTGCTCGTCGCTGTTGATGACCCACGTGACTTTGCTCAGGTCGACGCCGTACTGAGTCGCGAGGATGCCGCGAGTCCAGACGCCCGTCGTGACGGTGTAGGCGCGCACGCCAACCCGTCGGCCGTGCAGGTCGATCGGGCTCTCGATCCCGGACTTGACGTTGTACGTAATCGACCCATGGTGGAACGCGCGGACGAGGAATATCGGCAGCGCGGTGATGGGTATCCCGTGCGCCCGTGCGCACATGTAAGTGGACAGCGCCATCTCGGAAACGTCGAACTCGAGGTCCCGAATCATCCGACGAAAGGCGTTGATGATTACCGGGACATCGACAACTTCGAGGCCCACGCGGTCGGACGTCACCTCGCCGTTCTTCAACGGCAGGGTGTGGCCGTAGTTGCCGGTGGCGATCTTGAGCGTCAGCTCTGTCATGGCTCTCCTTCTTCGTGGCGTTGCGCTTAGAGCGCCGCCCCTGGGGGCAGGCGTTTCGGTGAGGTAGCTTCCGCGCCAGAGGTTCCGGCTGTCAAGCCCGGCCGCCCCGGCGCCGGGACTGATGCTCCGCAGGCGCCATGCGGAGCGCCGCCCGTACACGTAAGATATCGCCACGATACCCGCCGAGGTGGCGCCATGAGCGTAGTCAAGTACTGTCCACGATGCGGCTCCGAGCTGGATGTCAAATGGGACGGCGGCCGCGACCGGCCCGCCTGCCTGACGGACGGGTGCGGGTTCATCCACTTCGGCGACGCGTCGATCGGCTGCGGCGCGGTGGTTATCCGCGGCGAGCGCACGCTGCTGATCCAACGGGGAATCGACCCCGGCCGCGGCTCGTGGCAGATACCGGGCGGCTACGTGGAAGCGGACGAGCAGATCCAGGCGGCTGTCGAGCGCGAGGTGCTGGAGGAGGCGGGCGTCGTCGCGCGTTTCAGGGACGTGGTCGGGTTCCGGCACGCAGCGGGGAACGCGGAGCGGCCGGTGGCGAACATCTACGTAGTGTTCCGCCTCGACTACGAGTCGGGCGAGGCGCGCTTCGATGGCGAGGAGACACTGGGCGCAGGCTACTTCAGCCTCGACGAGCTCGCCGGGATGGAGCGTGTGCAGGCGCTCTCGCTGTGGGCGATCCGTCAGGCGCTTGCAACTCCGCTCGACGCGGGCATGTCGCTGCACAGCGCCAATCCCCCGCTGGGCCGGCCGGGGTGGTCGGTGTTCGGGGTCGGCGGCCCGCAGCGCTTGTCGCAGGGGGCGTCTTGACTCGGCAAACGGCCAACCATAGGCTGCACGCGGCTGGCAGCCGGGTCTGCGCCCGCCCCACGGAGGATCACGATGCCTTACAACACGGTTGACCCGCAGAAGACGGCGCTCCTCTTCTTCGACATGCTCAACGTCTACTTCAGAGGCTCGAGCGAGGAGAACCAACGCAAGATGGAGCCGATCGTCGCCAACTGCGTGAAGGTGCGAGAGGCGGCCATAGCGGTCGGCATCCCGTCGTTCTACGCCAGGGCGGACCACCGGCCCGACGGATCGGACTCCGCGCACATCTACTCGGACACGGGCTACCAACTCGTTCCGTGGGACGACCCCGAGCAGGGCTTCACGACGGCGTACCGCAACGTGGCGCACGACAGCTGGAACTCGGAGGTCATCGACGAGCTCAAGCCCGGCCCCGGCGACTACCTCATCGCCAAGCACCGTTGGAGCGCGTTCCACCAGACCCACCTGGAGTTGAGTCTGCGCACGCGGGGCATCGACACGATCCTCTTGTGCGGCGGCGCGACGCACATCGGGGTCGCGAGCACCGCCTACGCGGCGCGCGACCTCGACTTTAACCTCGTGCTCGTCCGCGACTGCTGCTCAGGCCTCGAGGACAACGTGAAGCAGTTCATGGAGCGCATATTTCCCATCTTCGCCCGGATCCGGACGTCGGACGAGGTCCTGGAGATGATGCGCCGGGGCGCGTCCGCCGCCTAGACCCAGGCCCGGTTGTCGACGACGTTCTCGTACGTGGCCCCCTCGACGACCATGTCCCACTTCAGCGTCCACTCGTAGGTGTCGTCGAAGCGCTCTCGCGTGTAGGGCTGGGGCGGGGCGTGGAGCAGGCGCCACGTCTGGAGCTCATGCGGCTCGAGCAGACCGCCCGTCTCCGCGACAAGGTAGTGGATGTAGGGCGTGGGGTCCTTCTCCAGGACCTCGACCGCCCGCGCCTGCGCTCGGAACATGGCGGCGAGCGTCGGCCCGTCGAGCTCCTCGCCCGCCGCCTCGCTGCGGCTGGAGTGCGACTCGATGAGGATGCGCAGCCCCTGCTTCTGGGCGACGCTGATCCAGGGCTCCATCAGACTGACGGCGGCGACCTCGCCCCGGTGCAGAGCCTCGATGCGCTGAGGCATCGTGCCGGCGTTGCCCGTCTTGAGGTGCTCCGGCGTGAGGAACCCTTCCATCATCTTGAGCGTCGTGAAGTTGGAACCATTGAACGGCGTGACGGCGATCAGCTTGTCCTTGAGCATCTCGGGCTCGTAGATGCCCGAATCAGGCGCAACGGCGATGGCGAACGTGGACATCGCGGCGCCGAGGGCCACGATCTTCCGCGGCCGCAGGCCCTCGCTCTCGGCCTCCACCGCTCGCTTCATGATGCCCCATTCGCACATGCGGTACTGGTCGATGCCGCCCTCGTTGTAGACCGAGTCCAGGGGGCGCTCGAAGATGGCGTCCCAGGCGACGGTGTGGGACGTGGTCACCTGCGCCATGCCCGGCGTGGTAACGAACTCGATGTTCAGCCCCTCGTCCTCGTAGAAGCCCTCGTCGCGCGCCACCAGCACAGGCAAGTCGTGGACAGCGTTCATCACCGCAAGCTGAATGCTCTTGCTCGACGTCTCTTGCGTAGCCATGGGTCGTTTTCTCCTTGCCCGATGATTTGCTTGAGTTCTGATTGCGTGGCGCCGTCCGCGCGCCGCCTGCGCGAGCGGAGCGATGCGCTCTGCGCGGCGCCCTCTGAGTGTACCTTGAGCGCCTGTCCGGTCAAGTGCGCGCGTTCCGGCTTGACACCTTAGCCGGGCGGGGCTACGTTGCCTAGGTTGAACGGATGTTGACCGGACGGGGCCGACGAGCGTCGGGCCAAGGAGACGAGACCGCCGCATGAGCTCCGTTGCAAGCACGCCGATCGCCTCCGAAGCCAGCACTCGCGATAATATCGCGGCGGGGACGGTTATCTCCAGCCACGCTATCCAGCACCTCTACGGCCACGCGTTCTACGTCATCCTGCCCGAGATATACACAGCCCTCGGCCTCACGCCCATCGCAGCCGGTCTCTTGGGCGCCGCGCGCATGGTCGCCGGCGGCGCGGCGGCAACGGTCGGCGGCGTGCTCATCGACCGCCTCCAACACCGCCGGCTGCTCATCCTCTACATCAGCCTCATATCCATGGGCTTCGGGTACCTCCTCGTCGGACTCGCGCCGACCTACGTCCTCATCGTGGCGGCCCTGTCGCTGGCTTCGCTGGCCGGGTCCGTATGGCACCCGACCGCGCGCGGCCTGCTGTCACAGATTTACCCGCGCCGGCGCGGGTTCATGATCTCGCTGGACCGCTCGGTCGGAAGCATCGGCGACACGCTCGGCCCGCTGGTCGCCGGGGGGCTCCTGCTCTACATAACTTGGCAGAGCATCTTCCTCGGGGCGCTGCCGCTCGTCCTGGTGTTCGCGTTCCTCATCTGGCTTGCTCTCCGAGGCGCCGACACGTGGCAAGAGTTGGGCGCTCGCAGGCAGTCGGCGACGCGGCCCTTCGGCGAGCAGCTCCGCGCACTGCGGGACCTGTTCCGGACCGACGGCGCGAGCCTTGGCTTGTTGCTGGTCGTGGCCGGCCTCAGCGGCCTGGGACAGGGTGGACTGATCCTATGGATCCCGCTCTACCTCTCGGAGGTGCACGAGATGGGCTCCCTTGGGCGCGGCGTGCACGTCGCGCTGCTGACGGCGGCCGGAATCGCGACGGGTCCTTTCTTCGGCCTGATGTCCGACCGATTCGGGCGCGTGCCCGTCATCCTGACAGTGCTTGCCGCCAAAGCGGTCCTGGCCGCGCTCATGGGGGCTTTCGCGTCGGGCGTCATGCTGACCGTGCTGATCACAGGCATGGGCGCAGTCATGTTTGGCGTCAACCCGCTGATCCAGGCGTGGGCGTTGGACATCGCCGAGGGACGCAGGCTGGAAGGAACAATGCTGGGGATGCTCTGGGGCAACAACGCAGTATTGCGCGGCGGAGGCCCGCTGCTGGTGGCGTTCGTGGTCCAATCCCTAGGCTACGCAGCGCTGTTTTGGTACGTTGCGGCGATGAATGCGACTGCCGTCCTTCTGGTGACCCTGGTGCTGCTCGCCCTTGCGTTGCGCCGAAGGGGACGAGCACCGCGTAGCCAAGAGCCGTGGGCGGAGAGCTAGGAGGGCCTGCCGTGGTTTCGATTATTCACTCGCGTGGAGAGCGCTCCCTCCGGGATCTCGTCGACCTCGAGCGGGGTCTCGTCGCGCGGGAGATCTACGTCAACGAAGCCATCTACCGTCAGGAGATGGAGCAGATATACCTGCGGGCGTGGCTGTTCATCGGCCACGAGAGCCAAGTGCCCAACCCGGGCGACTTCGTGCAGTCCCGGATGGGCGAGGAGGAGGTCATCCTGGTCCGGGACCGCAAGGAGAAACTCCACGTGTTCCTGAACACGTGCCGGCACCGCGGGATGATGGTCTGCCGCTACGACGACGGGAACACGCTCGTGTTCACCTGCCCGTTCCATGGCTGGAGCTATGACACCGACGGACGTCTCATCGGAGTCCCCTACTACGAGGCCGCGTACCACGACGAGTTGGACAGGAGCAAATGGGGGCTGCACGAGGTCGCGCAGCTCTGCAACTACTACGGGTCCATCTGGGCGACGTGGGACGCAGCAGCGCCGTCGTTCGAGGACTATCTCGGGGCCTACGCGCCGAGTATCCGCTGGTGCTTCCAGAGCACGGACGGCGAGGACAACGGGGTGGAGCTGTTCAATCCCGCCTACAAGTGGCGCATCCCGACCAACTGGAAGTTCCCCGGCTTCAGCTTCGACGGCGACAGCGCCCACGGGGCCATGACCCACCGGTCGGTGAATGTCGCTGCGATTGGCCCGCAAGGCGAGCTCGAAGGAGGGGGGCGCAGCGGGATCCGGGCGCCCTTCCCCGCCACGTCCTACGAGATGACGATCCCGGCGCTGGGCCACGGCGGACACAACAGCATCTACGAGCAACCCGGCGTCGCGCCCTACGTCGACACCTGGCAGACCGTGCCGGGCGCCGACGACTACTACCGCGAGACGCGGGAGTTGAAGCAACAGAAGTACGCGAGGGAGTACCTCCACGGCGGCACAGCCCTCGTGTGGCCCAACGTCAACATACAGCCGCACCGCATCCTCATCTGGCACCCCCACGGAGTGGGCGTCACCGAGAGCTGGCGGCAATACCCCGTCGACCGGAACGCGCCCAAGCTGGTGAAGGACGCTCAGCGGCGCTACATGATGCGGTACGGCGGTCCCGCCGGCCTGACCGAATCGGACGACATGGAGAACTGGAACTACGCGTTCCCGGCGAGCCTCGGCCCGATGGCCCAGCGCCTCCCCTACAACTTCCAGATGGGGCTGGGACACGCCCACACCGACGATCGGGTCCCCGGTATGACTCTCAACTACCGCATCGCCGAGGAGAACCAGCGCGCGCGCCTCCGCCGATGGCTCGATTTCATGGAAGCCGGAAGCTGGGACGACCTCTACCCCGTGCGCCCGAAGAAGAACTCACAAGGCTAGGCTGGCGCCGCCAAGGAGACACAGTGCAAACCCCCTCATCTCAGAGCAAGTTGGTCGGCGCCGCCCTGATGGCGCTGGGCGTCCTCTTCTTGCTGCCCGTCGTCACCGGCGTCGAACTCTCCATCGGCAAGTGGTGGCCCCTCATCATCCTGGTCGGCGGCGTGTTCGCCCTCACGAGAGGCGCCCCGTGGCAGGGGCTGACGGCCATAGGCGTCGCCGTACTCCTCCTACTCGCCAACCTTGCCATCATTGACACCAACATCTGGCAGTTCTGGCCGGTCCTTCTGCTCGTCGCCGGCGCGGCCATACTGTTCGGTCACGCGGGGCGCTCGCGACCCCAGGAAGGCTCCGGCTTCACGTCCGCGACCAGCGACGGTCTCAACGTAGCCAGCTTCTTCTCAGGCAGTGAACAGCGCATCGATAGCCAGGCGTTCCGCGGCGGGCGCGTCACCGCCATGTTCGGCGGCGCCGATATCGACCTGCGCGGCGCAGCCATCGCCGACGGCGCGGCTACAATCGACGTCAGCGCCGTATTCGGCGGCGTTGAGATTCGCGTGCCCGACGACTGGGCCGTCAACGTTCAGGCATCCGCGACCTTCGGCGACGTCGAGACCAAGCGCTCCGGACCCGCCGACCCCAAAGCCAAACTCACCATCACCGGCTCCTGCCTCTTCGGCGGCATCGAGATCAGGTCCTGAACCACAGGAGCAACGCGCCATGACTGCCGGCAACCAGGAACCGCGAGCCGAGGACCTCATCAACGTGAACAACATGGTGATTCTCACCAACCTCCCCGAGGGCGCGAGGGTCAAACTGCGCGGCGGCGCCGTCGCCGAAGTCACCGCGAACCCCCGCGACGGCGGGTGGCTGTTCATCCGGTACGTGGAGCACCCTTCGGACCCCTCGAAGGTGGGCGAGGACGACATGGCCTTCGCCGCCGACGTGATGGGCATCGCCTGAGCCTGACGCGGGGGCCGAGCGCGCCCCACGGGAGATTCCTCGATGGTCGCCGACACAACGCAACAGCTGCTGGAGCGGATGCTTCTCGAACGGGAGATCGAGCAGTTCTTGTACATGGAGGCCGCGCTGCTCGACCAACGCCGGTTCAACGAGTGGATAGACCTGATCGCCGACGATATCCACTACCACATGCCTATGCGCAGAAACGTGAAGTTCGGACAGCAGCACCGCGAGAACACCGACGCGGAGTCCGAGATATCCTGGTTCGACGAGGGAAAGGCGACGCTCGCCGGCCGCGTCCGCCAGATCAACACCGGCCTGCACTGGGCCGAGGAGCCCTCGTCGCGCGTCCGGCACATCGTCACGAACGTGCGGCTGACCGACGTCCGCGATGACGAGGTCGACGTCAGCAGCAACTTCTTCGTCTGGTCGAACCGGCTCAAGACGGAGACGAACCTCTTCGTTGGCACGCGGGACGACGTGCTGCGCCGCGACGCCGAGACGGGATGGAAGATTGCGAAACGGCTCATCCTGCTCGATCAGAACGTCCTGCTCTCGAAAGTCATCTCGACGTTCTTCTAGGACGCGCTCAGGATGACGCTCAGCGCGGAGTGGAGAACGGACGGCGAGTCGGACATCGTCGTGGTCCTCGACGGCGAAACGGCGTGCGCCGAGCTCGCCGCCGACGCGGGCACGCTCTCGGACCTCCTCACGGGGATGCGCAGCCTGGAAACGTGGCGCCGTGAACACGCGGCCGACCGCAGTCGTCGGGACCCTGCAGCGTGGGGCCAGCTGGTCATCCGGCGCGCGGGCACGGGAGAGGTTCTCGTCATGGACCCGCAACTGTTCTGGGAGGGAGTCCACCGCTGGTTCCGCTCGCGCGGCGTCGACTACGACTCCCCCCAGTGAAGACCACCCTACGGCGGCGTCAGAGGGCTACGGCTCCAGCGCGTTGGGCGCGAACAGCTCCTCGACGGCTGGGACACGGTCCGCAAGGCCCTGCTCATACAGGTACTGCGGCAGCGCCTCGAGGGCGGGCCGGTTCCGCGTGAGCCCATAGGGCCAGAAGTCATGGCCCATGACGCGCCGCGTCTCCTCGAGCTCGGCCAGTACCCACGGCAGCGTCACCTTGAGCGCGTCAGTCTCCACCAACTGCTCATAAGCCCGCTGTTTCGCCTCGGCGAACGCCAGGTACAGGCTGTGCGCGGCCCACGGGTGCTGCTCGTACACGTCCCGCCGTAGCACGACGGTGTGCATGATGGGGAAGATGCCCGTGCGCACGTAGTATTCCCGCTCCGCCTCCCGGTAGTTCGGAAACAGCCGCCGTATCGGCGAAGGGTCCTTCGTGAACGCCACAGGCATGTTGGGCGAGACTATCGCATCCAACTCCCCGGATTCGAGCATCGGGCCCATGTCCTGTTCGAGGGGGAGCCGGTGCAGCACGACGCCCTCCGGCGGCTCGAAGTCTATCCGCGTCGGACGCTGTAGGCCGTCCTGCGTGCCGCTGAACCACTCGATCGTCTTGGGCTCCACCCCGTACTCGTGGAGGAGCAGACCGCGCACGAACACAGCGGCCGTCATCGAGTACTCGGGCACGCCGACGCGCTTGCCCACGAGGTCTTGGGGTTCGTCGATGCCGCTGTTGGCGTTCACGTAGATGCACGAGTGGCGGAACATGCGCGACGGGAACACGGGGATGGCCTCGAACGACGTGTCGCCTCGCGCGCGGAGCATCGTGTAGTTGGCCAGGGACAGCTCGGATATCTCGAACTCGGAGAACCGCAGCATCCGGTAGAAGGTTTCGCTCGGCCGCGACACGATGGGCGTGATCTCGATCCCCTCGGGCTGGACGGTCCCATCGAGCAGCGGACGGGTGCGGTCGTAGTCCCAACAGGCAAGCGTGAGGCGCAGTTTGCTCATGAAGTGTGTCCTGGACGTTCGCGGCGCGCCAGCTCCGCCATCGGGGTCGCTCGCCGCCGCTCAGTGGTGTGCGCGGATACTATCGCCCGCCCGCCCCTGCTGTCACGCCGACGCGGCTACGCGGGCGCGCTCTGGCGCCGGCGGACTCCAAATGGCGTAGAATCCCGACGCAAGGAGGTGACGCTATGGCGCATCTAGTCCTGGGTATCGGAACCTCGCACGGCCCGTCGATTCAGCAGCCGCCCGAGCGGTGGGTGCGGCTGGCCGAGTCGGACACGCGCGACCCTCGGTTCGATTTCGAAGAGGCCCGCAAGAACGCCCCTCCGAACATGGAGTCGGAGATTCAGATCGAGAGGCAGCGCGAGAAGCACGCCGCGGCCCACGTAGCCCTCGGCAAGCTGACGGAGAAGATCACCGAGGCAGCCCCCGACGTGATGGTCCTCCTGAGCAATCAGCACGGGTTCCACCCCGACGACAACCAGCCCGTCTTCGGCGTTATCCGGTCGGAGACCGTCCCTATCGCCAAGCGCACCAATCGTCCGTTCGACCCCGACGCGCGGTTCCGACCCGACGAGGAGCGGCCCAAGCCCGAGGTCATCGAGCGGAAGGGGCATCCGGAGCTGGCGAACTACTTGATCGAGACGCTCGTGACCGACGGATTCGACGTTTCGTGCAGCAACGGCCTGCGCGAGGGGGCTGCAATCGACGACGCGTTCGCCTTCGCGTTCGACTGGCTGCTCCCGCCGGGGTCGGAGATACCGCTGGTCCCGTTCCTGGTGAGCCGCTACCTCCCGCACCAGGCCACCCCGGCGCGATGCTTGGAGCTGGGCAACGCTATCGCGCGGGCAGTCGAAAGCTGGCCCGGCGACGCCAAGGTCGGCCTCATCGCCTCGGGCGGCCTCAGCCACCAGATCATCGACGAGGAGTTGGACCATCGCATCATCGACGCCATGACGTCTGGCGACCGCGCCGCGTTGGCGGTCCTCCCTCGCGACCGGCTCAACAAGGCGCCGGGTACGCCGGAGTCGCTGAATTGGGTCGCCGTCGCCGCGGCGATGGCCCCGCGGACGATGACGCTGGTCGACTACCAGCCCGCCTACCGCTCGCTCGCCGGCACCGGCCACGGGCTCACGTTCGGGTACTGGGACGCGACGAACTAGCCCGCCAATCGCGGCTACTGCGGAACCTACCCGGGAGCGGTTGGCCGCTCCCGGTAGTCCGTCCGCCTTCCGTCGACGCGAGGGAAGCGAGGGAGAATGAGCAGCTTCGAACTAGCCCTCAAACACCGAGCGGGCCGCCGCCGCGATTGCTAGGCCTGGTGTCGCACCCTGCGGTCTGGCGGGCTTCCATTGGAAGGGCAACTGGGCTGTATCGAAGCACCTTAGCTGAAGCAGACTAGGTGATCAATGCGGGCCCCCTAGGCGGGCGGAGGCACCGCGGCTTGCACGAGACTCACCAGTTCCAGGTCAAACGTCGTCCTTCGCTATCTGGGACAGCAGGGCCCCTTTCCGCTCGGCCGAGGCAAAGGAGGCCTGTATCCCATTGCAGGTAAACCCCAGCAAGTCGGACGCCTCGAACCCAAGCCCCGCCGCCAGTTCGTATTCCCTCCCGATGGTCGTACAGAGACCGACGGGGTCATCCGAGCTGAGTGTCACCGGTATCCCGGCAGCCACGAGGGTTCGTATCGGGTGCCTTTCGAGCGATGGCACTGCCCCGAGGACCTCGTTGGACGTCAGACAGCACTCCACGGTAACTCCTGATTCGCCCAGTTCGTCGAGTAGCGCAGTGGAGAAGGCAGCGTGGACGGCGTGCCCGATGCGGGCAAGGCCCGGTAGGCTTAGCGCCCTGTGGACGTTGGCGGGCGAGAATTCGCCGGCGTGAATCGTGACGCCTAGCCCGGCGCCGGCCGCTCGCTCTGCCCAGCGATAGGCTTCATCCCACTCGGCCCAAGCGGCTTCCCGGTCGTAAGGCGTCGGGATGAAGTCGATCCCGGCGAGACCGTCCCTTCGCGCAGCCAGACAAGCGTCAATCGCCTCTTTCCCGTCTGGTCGCGTCGTCCAAAGGCCCGAGATGATAGCCTCGGCGCAAAAGTTCGGATAGTTGCCCTGCGCCAGCCCTTCGGCCTCTCGGAACTTTGACATGAGGTCGGGCCACGTTGCCCAGCCCGAGCCGAAGCGGATTTCGACGAGGACCGCGCCTTCTCGCGCGGCATCGAGCATGGTCTCCGCAACCCACTCGACGAAGGTGTTTTTGGCGAGCCAATCCAGCTCCGCCACATCGAGACCGCCCTTCATCGCCTCGAGCCTCGCGACCCCTGCGGGCGCTTCCCGGAGCCGTCGGACCCCGGTTTCCCAGTCGTGCGCGCTCCCGCCCTCGCGCCGTGAGAGCAGACGGTCGACGCGAGCCATCGTTTCAGCGTGTAGGTGTACGTCCGCCTTCGGCAAGGCGGCAACGTCGTTTGGATTTCTCAATGAGGAGTCCTGGTACCTTCACCCGCCCCCGGCTTGAACCCTCACCTTTGGTGGAGTCTATGCCACTGGGATGCGAGGAGGCTGCTCGATGATTGACGCGGTCGCATTGACCGGATTCTGGAGCGCAAGCAGGGCCTGTTCGACCAGCTCATCGACGACGTGTCGCTCGACCTGTCCGCGTCCCTGAGCCGCGATGAACTCTTCGGCCTATTCGGCCTTGGGTAGCGGCGGCCCTACGCGCAGGTAGGCCACATCTAAGACAGGCCGGCTTGCGTTCCCCCTGCTAGCGCCAGTAGCCGAACGTGTTGCCGTGCCCGGTCCCCGCGAGAGAGCGGTAGCACGGGATGTAGTCGATAAGCGTCATCGTCTTCGGCTCCATCACCCCCGCGCACGCCACCCAGTTCAGGATCTCGGGCGTCCCCGGCGAGAAGTTGAGTCGGTCCCGGTCGATTGCGAAGAGCGTCTCCGTATCCCCGTTCTCGAGCGCCTCGATGACCGTGCGATCGAGCTCTTCATCGACAACTTGGTGGCTGAGCCCGCCAGAGCCCATAACGGCAACGCGCAAGGAGGAGTCCCATCGCTCGATAACGCGGCGCACGGCCTGGCCGAACTCGTAGCACCGGCGCGGCGTGCCCTGGTTGGGACGGTAGCGGCTCAGCAAAAGCGGCACGTAGGGCATTGTCACTTCCTCGTCGAACCGCTGGAACAGCAGGTTGTACGCCCCGTCGAGCCCGGCCCCGGGCCGCGATTGGAAGTTCGCCGCGACGTCGATCCCCTCCTCAATCAGTCCGTCCATCAGGTGATGGGCCAAGTCTCCGTCGGTCGGATACTGAACGGCGTCCCGGGCCCGTTCGGTCTGCGGGTTGGGGGGAGCAACGCGTTGAGGCGACTCGGTGTACGGGCGGCGCGGCGCCTCGGTCATCGGCGGAGTGTCCGCAAGGTGGACGCCGAACGTGGGCTGCATCAGGTCGTAGGCGACGCCTCCGTGCGGGTTGCTGAAGACGACGACCACGTCGGGAGCGGCCTCGTGCAGGACGGCGCCAAGCGCGCCGATGCCCTTCTGCACCGCGTCGTACCGCTCGCGGAACTTCTCGAGCGTGACCTCTTGCTCGAGGCCGGGCTTCGCTGTGCGAATCAGCTCCTCGTAGTTGAAGCGGACGTCGAGGGTGTCCTTCCGTCCCAGGTCCTCCCACTTCTCGGGCGGAGTCCCCATCGTCGGACCGTGGGAGCTTGCGAATCCAAGAACGATCTCAGCCATGTGGCGCCTCCATTGGGACCTGTTTCCCGCCGCTAATCCTACTCTCGCGCTCCTCGATAGCAACCCAACGCGTCGCCGTCGCGCGCGCCGCGCTACGGGCCGAAGTCCGCGATTGCGTCCGTAGGGCCTTCGACGCCGGTGCAGTAGGGGCTCAGGTTCTTCATCAGGCA
Source organism: Dehalococcoidia bacterium (assembly GCA_965220205.1). GTDB lineage: Bacteria > Chloroflexota > Dehalococcoidia > Lucifugimonadales > Australimonadaceae. Next base: position 1,009,068 of record OZ244812.1, read on the forward strand.
CGTGCCGCCGTGCTTCGCGAGCTCCTCCTCGTAGATGGCGTGGACCTGCGGGTCCTCGTCCCCATACTCGACCTGCCAGCCGCCTTCCTTGATGCTCACGTCCGCAAGCTGCCTCTGCTGGGTCCCGCCCCGCTGGCCTACGTACTTCCGTGAGTTCCCCGCTCCCATAACGAGGTATCGGGCCGGCTCGGCGCCGGTGTTGAAGTGCTGGTGGAACCAGAGGCCGCCCCCGCCCCCGCCCGACAGGTACATGCTGCCCACCTGCCAGTCGGCCTTGATCATGTCGGAGGCGTCGTCCTTCTGCCACAGCAACGAGAACCCCACGCCGCCCACCACCAGGAGGTGGGCGCCCGAGCCGTGCTTGTGGGCCTTCTTGTACGTGCCGCTTGGCATCTGGGAGATGTGGGACGCCATCATGTTGTCCCCCATCGACAGCATCACGTTGATGCCGCCCGCGCCGCGTTCCGCCCAGCTATAGAGCTTCATGTTGGCGGCGTCCGGCACGAAGTTCGTCTCCCAGATGCGGCCTTTGTAGAGGCTCCCCTCACCGGAGAACGAGCCCTCGTCCGAGGTCAGCCGGTCGTTGAAGCTGAACGGGTTGTCCCAAATGAAGTCCCGGTTCACGAACTGACGCAGCATCGACGGCAGGTTGGTTACGCTGATGAGCCGCGCCGACTCCGAGCCGCTCCCGTTGAAGTGCTGGCACCAGGCGTTGAGAGGAATGGTGAAGAAGCTGCCCGGCGCCCACTCGAATGTTTGCTTCCGGGCGTCGTCATACCAGACGCTGGTGGCGCCGCGCCCCGTCAGGACGCATATCGATTCCTTGTACATGTGGCGCTCCGGGATGGTCTTCCCGGCCGGCGGCAGCTCCAAGAGGTGCTCGTCCGACCCGTCGTCGCCGTCCATGTACAGCACCGCTCCGTTGCAGCCGCGCCGCGGCCACGGTCCGACGTCGAGGTTGTAGAGGTCTTTGATGTACAGGTCGTAGACCTTCGTCACCTCCTCGTCGCGCCGCCACTCTTCGTAGGGGTCGATCCGTTCCCACGCCGGTGCATTGGCTATGTCGTCAGTGGTCATCGTCCCGCTCCTATGTGCCGCTTCTTCCGCTGTCGATGCCTTGCGTCTTCTCAGTCCGGCCATCGGCGGCGCCCTCGTTCGACGCCTATCCGGCGGGACGCCCCTCGATCAAATCCCGTAGAACGCCTTCGGGTTGTCGTGAACCATCTTCCGGTAGACCGTCTCGGAAATCTCGCCTCGGCCGACCCTGCCCTCGAGCATGGGGAGGTACTCGAGCTCGTGCGAGACGTCCTGGTGCGTGTAGTCGGAGCCGATGAGCAGCTGGTCCTCGCTGATGTAGTTGAGGATCATCGGGATGTCTTCGTCGACCATGCACGCGACGTAGGCGCGATTCTGCTTGAAGAGATCGTCGGCTAGCTCGAAATGCAAGCTCTTCTCGGCCGCCAAGGTGGTCTGGCCCTGGCGTTCGTAGAGCCTGCGCAGTGAGTGGTCGACGAAGGGGATCCACGAGGCTCCTGCCTCGACGCACCCGGACCGCAGCTTCGGGAACCGCGCCGTGACGCCCCCCTCTATCAACGAGAAGATGCCATTGATCGCCGGCCCCTTGGCGCGCAGAAGCCCCTTCCCCCTTCCGGTCCCCGACCCCGTGTGGAAGCAGATGGGCATGTCGAGCCTCTCGGCCTCTTCGTAGAGCGGGAAGTAGTAGGAATCGTCCGGCCAGTGGCCCACCTCATCGTCGCCCTTCTTGAAGACGCCGCAGGCGCCGTTGTCCTTGGCGAACCGCAACTCCTCCAACGTCGTCTCCATATCGACGAGCGGCGGGATGCACACCCATCGCAGGCGCCCGTTGGATTCGGCGCAACGGTCGGCGAGCCAGCGGTTGTAGCTTCGCGCCTGCGCCACCTGCCCCTCGGGCCTCGAATCGGGGACCATCAGAAAGAACGTCGGATAGATGACCTGAACCTCGGCGCCCAGCTCGTCCATGTGACGCAGGCGGGTCTGCACGTCGAGGAGCTCGCGGGCCTCAACGACCGTCCCGCTGTGGTGATCGCTGCGGATAGCGCGGCGCGTGGCCCTGCCATCCACAACCCAGTCGCGCAGATCGGGTATCGCCTCGTTTGGGCCCGGACTGAACGTGGTGACAGGCTTGTAAGCCTGCTCCTCCGGCGACATGTACTCCCAGGTGGCTTCGGTCTCGTCAACGTGCGTGTCGGCGTCAATGACGCGGGGGCGCTCCATGGCGGCTAGCCTCCATCCATCTCCTGGCGTCCGAAGCGCCAGGTTGCGGCGCCGATTGGGCGCCGGCGGCTGCGTTGTCGGTAGCCTAGTCCGCATACGCTTCCGGCGCAACGAGACTGCCGGCGTTGACCGCGACGGGGCCTGTTGCTAGGGTGACGGTCGCGGGCCCTGTTGGTCGATTTCGGGAGCGCTGCGAGGCGCGAGAGCCGGAGCGTGCAGGAGGTTGCTCATGCCCATCATCGACGCCGATTGCCATGTGATCGAGTCCGAGCGCACCTGGGCTTACATGGACCCGGCCGACGAGCCGTACCATCCGAAGCCGGTCGCGCCTGCGGCCGACGGCAGCGGCCGGGCCCGATGGACCATCGAGGGAAGACCGGAGCGGAACTCCTCGTCGAAAACGACGGCGCGCGCCGTACGGGACGCCGTTTCGGGATACGAGCAGACGACAGCCGGGGCGCGGACGCTCGACGACATCGAAACGCGCCTCGCGCACATGGACGAGCTGGGCGTGGACGTGCAGGTCCTCTACCCCACCATCTACCTGGGCCAGATTTCGACGATGCCCGCCGTGGATGTCGCCCTGGCAAAGAGCTACAACCGTTGGCTCGCCGACATCTGGGCGCAGTCTGACGGCCGTCTGCGCTGGGTTGCGGTGCCGCCGCTGTTGAGCATGGCCGACGTGCCCGAGCAATTGCGGTTCGCCAAGGGCAACGGAGCGTGCGGCGTCTACATGCGCGGGTTCGAGGGCGACAAGCTGTTGGTGGACCCCTACTTCTACCCGCTCTATGAGGAAGCAAGCGCGCTGGACATGCCCATCTGCATCCACGCAGGCTCTGGGAGCAACGAGTTCGACTCGCTAGTCGCGGGCGAGGCGTTCACTCGCGCGAAGTTCCCTGTGCTCAGCGCGTTTCACTCGCTGATACTGCACGAGACCCACGAGCGGTTCCCCGACCTCCGGTTCGGGTTCATCGAGACGGCGGCCCAATGGCTGCCCTACGTGTTGACGGACCTGAAGCGGCGCATGGTCCGAGAGGGAAAGCAGCCGCTCAGCCCCAATCCTCTCGCCGACTACAACATGTACGTGGCCTGCCAGACCAACGACGACCTTCCCGAGATTATGAGGTACGTCGGCGAGGACAACCTGGTGATCGGGTCGGACTACGGGCACAACGACACGTCCACCGAGCTCGAGGCGCTGCGGACGTTCGCAAGCGGCGGCATCGTGGACGAGCGCGTCGTCACGAAGATACTGGACGACAACCCGCGCCGGCTTTACGGCCTGTAGGGCGGCGATGGGCGGCGCTAGTAGGTCTCGTTCCCGCCGTTGCACAAGATCATCTGCCCCGTGATGAAGTCGCTCTCCGGCGAGAGCAGAAAGACCACGGCGCCCGCGAGATCGTCGGGAGTCCCCGGCCGGTTTAGCGCGCGGCCCGCGTCGTGGTCGTAAGGGCGGACGGTGTCGAGCGTCAACGTCGAGTCGGTGTTGCCGGGCGAGAGGGTGTTGACCTTGATGTTGTGCCCCCCCAGCTCCTTCGCGATGGCCCGAGTGAGTCCCATGACGCCCGCTTTGGACGAGACGTAGTGCGGGTTGGTCGCTGTTCGCCCCCGGGAGCTGTGTAGAAAGACCCCGGAGCCGATGTTGACGATCTTGCCGCCCCCCTGTTCCCGCATGTACGGAAAGACCGCGCGAATGCACAGGAAGGGGCCGCGCACGTTGACGGCGAACGTCTGGTCCCAGCGGTCCATGTCGACGTCCATAAACCCGGTGACGCCGTCCGCTCCGAGGTCCTTGAAGAGCGCGGCGTTGTTCACGAGGCCGTCGATGCGCCCGAACCGCTCGAACGCGCGACGGGCCATCTCGAGCGTCTGCGCCTCATCGCTCACGTCTACGTGCAGCGGCAGGACCTCGCCGCCCCGGGAGCGGACGATGTCGGCCGTCTCCTCGCAGTCACGCATGTCGCAGACGACCACCTTCGCGCCCTCCTCGGCGAGGCGGCGCGCGTAGACCTGGCCGATGTTCCGGGCCCCGCCTGTCAGGATGATGACCTTGTCCTCGATCCCCTTCATTGCCAGCCTCCTTGCGCGTGTTTCTGTCGTTTCCCCGGACCCAACCAGCTCCTCCTCCCGGAGGCGCCGCAGGACCGCGATGCCCACATGATACGCCCCGGCCCACGAAATCGCCGACCGCCAAACCAAAGACCAGCGGCGCTCGTACTTGACAACAACCTAGGGGGAGGCAATAGAGTATCGACCATTCAGGCGCCAGCGCCTTACCCGCCGCTCGATAGCGGCGGAAGTTGCCTGTGTTCCGAATGCGACAGCAGGCAGTCGGGAACTGGATCAGAACGAGGAGAGAAGTGAAATGAAGTCCCATGCACGGTTTGTTCAGACTCTAGCAACGGCGGCTCTCGCTGCCGTCGTCCTGTCGCTCCTCGCGGCGTGCGGATCGGATCCGACGCCGACGCCGCGTCCGACGGCAACGCCCGTGCCCGTGGCGACGCCGACGGAGGTGATGGACGAAGCCGCGATGATGATGATGAAGTTTGAGGAGGAGTGGGCGGCGCTGGCCGCCGGCGCCGCCGAGGAGGGCCAGCTCGTGATCGCCGCCGGCGGGTCCGGCGCCCGCGACTCGAGGCCAGTGTGGGATGTCTTCCAGGAGAAGTACGACGTCGAAGTCCTGATTACCACAGGCACGTCCAACGAGGTCCTACAGCGGCTGCAAGGCGAACAGGCCGCGGGCCGCTTCGAGGTCGACCTGTTCATGATGGACATTCTCAAGCAGAACGACGTGATCAAGGCGAACGGTCTGCAGCCGTTGGAGCCTTTGTTCATCCACCCGGAGGTCACCGACCTGTCGCTCTGGTACAACAACCAGTACCTCTGGGCCGACGCGGAACGGACGTACGTCATCGGCTACGCCGCCACACTCAACCGCGACAGCATCGTGACGGCCGGCTACAACACCGACCGGGTCAGCGAGGAGGACGTCGCCCGGATCACCGTGGACAAGGACTTCATCGCTCCGTGGTTCGTCGAGAAGTTCGCGGGGACCGTGCTGATGATGGCGCCTCCCCCCTACTCCACCGCCGGCGGCGGGGCCTACTACACAGTCGTCAAGCACCCGTCGCTCGGGCGCGAGTTCCTCGATGAGTTCATGACCTCGATGGAACCGGACTGGGAGACGGACAACCGGCGGGCGTGCGACGTCATGACGACGGGCAAGTACTCGTGGATATTCTTCGGATCGAACGTGGTGTCCTGTCTCGACGATCTGGGCGGCGACGGGCTGCCTGTCGCGGAGTTCGAGATGGAGGCGGGGCCGGACCAGCAGCCGTTCCTCTCCGGCGGTTCGTCCGCGATGCAGTTCAGCGCTCCGATCAACCCGCCGCACCCGAACGCCCAACAGCTCGCCATCAACTGGTACCTGAGCGTGGAGGGGCAGACGGCGAACAACGAGCTGGCGAGCGTGCGCGAGGGCCGCTTCCCGCGTCCCAGCCTCAGGAACGACGTGCCCCCCGGCAAGACCGACCCCGACCAGCGCCGCGAGCCTGGGGTCATCTACGAGCTCTGCATCGAGTGCAACCCCGAGGAGCACATAGAGGCAATCGCGATCTACGCGTTCGCGCAGGGCGTCTACGAGAAGATCGTCGGCATCCGGTAGGACCGGCGTCCGGATAGGAAGAAGCGGTTCAGAGAGCAGGGAGCAGGGCAACGACCATGATCAACGTGCCAGCGCGTACTGTGCTGAGTCGGATTGCGTCCGCTGGACGCGTCCGGCCTCGCAACAGCACGTACGTCATGGCGGCCCTGCTCCTCGTGCTCGGGTTCTTCCTGATCTTCCCGATCATCCTGATCCTCGGGATAAGCTTCAACACGTCCGAGTCCATCTGGTTCGGCGAACGCACGTGGGGACTGGACAACTGGCGGGTTGCTTGGGAGGAGCCTCGCATCTTCCAGGCGCTCCGGAACACAGTGATGATCTGGTTCCTCGTCATCGCCATCAGCTTCCCCATTGCGACGGTCATCGCCTGGGTTCTCGCGCGGACCAACATCCCGATGAGCAACACGCTCGAAGTCGTGTTCTGGGTCTCGTTCATGATGCCCGGACTGGCGACGACGCTCTCGTGGATCACGCTGATGGACCCGTCCATCGGGCTGTTCAACAAGGCGTTGGTTGCACTCCCCTTCATTGACCAGGGGCCCTTCAACATCTACAGCGTGCCGGGAATCGTCTGGGCTCACCTAATGGCGAACGGCATATCGACCAAGGTCATGCTCCTAACGCCGGCCTTCCGCAACATGGACGCCCGCCTCGAAGAGCAGGCGCGCGTCGGCGGCGCAAGCAACCTCAGCACAATGTTGAAGATCACCCTGCCCCTCATGGTCTCCCCGATGGTGCTCATCTTCTCCCTTCAACTGCTGCGGCTCCTGTCCGGCTTCGAGATTGAGTTCCTGCTGGGCGTCCCCATCGGCTTCTTCGTCTACTCCACGCTGATTGCCGAGCTGGTGCGCTCAAACAACCCGCCGCTCTACGGGCAGGCAACGGTGCTGGCGAGCTTGACCCTGCTCGTGGTCTTGCTAGTCATTCCGGTGCAACGCTGGGTCGCCCACCGCCGCCGCTACACAACGATCACCGGATCGTTCAAGCCCGGCCTCCTCGACCTCGGCAAGTGGCGACTCATCATCTTCGCCGTGTTCGCGGTGCTGCTGTTCTCGCTGACGATTCTGCCCGCCGCCACCCTCGTCCTGGGCAGCTTCATGAACCGAGCCGGTTACTTCACAATCGACCCCGTCTTCAGCATGAAACACTGGGAGTTCGTGTTTGCCGACAACCTCTTCCGGCAGGGGATCCGCACAACCCTCATCATCTCAACCGCCGCGGCGTTCGGCAGTCCCCTACTGTTCGTGCTGTTGGCCTACATCCTTGTCCGAACGCAGTGGCGAGGGCGTATCTTCCTCGACTTGATCATCTGGGGGTCGGCGGCGATTCCTGGCATCCTGACGGGTCTGGGCCTCTTGCTGATCTTCCTATTCACTCCCGGGCTGAGCTTCTTGTTCGGGACGATCTGGGCGCTGATTATTGTCGTCTTGCTCCAGGGCAATACGACCGGAGTCAACCTCAGCAAGGGGGTGCTGCTCCAAGTCGGCGCGGAGATCGAGGAAGCCGCCCGCATCTCCGGCGCGGGCTGGACGCGGACGTTCCTCCGCGTCATGGTCCCGATCCTGATGCCCACGCTGATACTCCTCGCGATGATCAATTTCGTGAGCGCAGCCGGCGCCACGGCCAGCGTCGTGCTCTTGGCGGGACGCGACACGCTGACGCTCTCGCTGGTGGCGCTGGACTACGCGACCGGGGACTATCTCGAAGAGGCAAGCGCAGTCAGCATCATCATCATGACGTTCACGACGGTCCTCGTGTTCATCGCGCGGTGGCGCGGCCTGAAGATGAGCGTCCATCACTAGCCGCCCGCAGCCTGTCCGCGCGATTGCTTCAGCCGCCCCGTTCTGAGTGGGAGATAGGGGGATATAGGCGATGGTCACCGAAACACGCTTGGACAGCGGCATGAGGTTGGTCTACGAGGCGCCTTCCACAACAGAGAGGCGCCCCGCGGTCGTCCTGCTCCACGAGCGCTACGGCTTGGTGGAGGCCACGCGGAACCAGGTGCCCCGGATGGCGGCGGAGGGTTACGTCGCGTGCGCTCCCGACCTGTTCCACCGGGCTGAAGTGGATATGGACGCCGTGGCCCGCGGCGAAGTTCGCGTCTCCGCCCGCTTGGAAGACCAGCTCGCCGATCTCGACGAGACGATCGCCTTCCTCCGCAACCTACCCTCCGTCGACGGCGACAAGATTGGCATCGTCGGCTTCTGCGCGACAGGACTGGCGCCGATCCTCTACTCCGCCCGCCGTGGCGACGCCGCGGCCATCGTGACGTTCTACGGCGCGGTAGGCGGCCGCCAAGACGGGGATGAGGGCGCGTTGTCTGCCGAGCTCACCGCGCTCGTGCCCGGGGTGTCGTGTCCGTTCTTGGGGCAGTTCGGCGAGATCGACCACTCACACTCAATGCAGAACATCCGTCTGTTCCGCAACGCGATGGAGGCGGCGAACAAGAGCTACGACATCCGGGTCTACCGGGATGCGCCGCACGGCTGGCTGAACGAGACGATGCCCGGCAGATACCGCGAGGCGTCAGCCTCGTTGGCTTGGGAGACGATGGTCGCGTTCTTGCGCGCCACTTTCGACGGCGCTTGGGAAGACGGACGAGTGGTCGCGCGTTATGAGGCCGACATCGCCGCGGACTACGACTTCAGCCGGAACGTGCGGTTCGAGTAGGCAGCAGCCGCTGCCTACGTCGTCGCGCATGTGCGATTGCGGCCTCCGCTGCTTCGCAATGAGACCCCGCCATGGGGAGCGGGGTCTCGAAGACCAAGAGGGCCTATAAGCCGGATTCTGTACCCCGTGAACGGGGCGGCGGTCATCTATCTGGGCCCTCCGTTGCCGAAGGGTTCGTGCGGCCGACCCGAGGATGCGGCAGGGCGCGCCGCTGCTCCGGCGTACCGGGGCGTATCCCCCTATTTGGCCTTGCTCCGGGTGGGGTTTGCCAGCATCCCGATTCGCACCGGGACCTGGTGCGCTCTTACCGCACCGTTTCACCCTTGCCTGTGTCCTACAGGTAGGACCATCGGCGGTGTGGTCTCTGTGGCACTTTCCGTCGCCTCACGACGCCTGGGCGTTACCCAGCACCCTGCCCTCTGGAGTCCGGACTTTCCTCCCCGTTGCCGGGGCGGCCGCCCGGCCCTCTTGGCCCTTCCAGTATACGCGCCGCCCGGACCCTACGGGACGACCTCCGCGCGGCCGTCGGTGACCACGACTCGCGATACGAGCGTCCGGAGCGCGTCCCGCCGCTCGGCCACGTCGATGTCCTCCCACAGATAGTGAAGCTTGTCGCGCTCGTCTTCGATGAGTGCGGCTCCGTCCTCGGCGTCAGCGGCCGCGCGGGCCAGCCGCTCGCGCAATGAACGCCTAGCCCTGGCGGTCTCCTCTTGGGCTGCGCGCAGCTCGAGCAGGTTGATCCCCCCTATGGAGGCGCGATGGATCGTCGCCCTGTACTTGCGCGACAGGGCGTCGAGACGGCGCTCGGTCTCCTTCCGCTGCCACGCCATCCGCACGGCGCGGGTGCTGGCGTCGACCTCGCCGTCGAGCGGAAAGAGCGCTCGCACCGCGCTCAGCGCCTCATCCTCGATCTCCGGCGCTCGGACCGTCCGATAGGCGCATTGGTTCCGGTTGATGCGCGATTGACACTGGTAGTAGCGATACTCGCCACTGACGCGCTCGCCTTCCTTCCGTTGCCACGTCTGCCTGCGGGTCACGCCCATCATGCGCTCTCCGCAGTGGCCGCAATAGATCATCCCGGTAAGGAGGAACGGGTCGCCCTTCGTCATGAAGCTCCGCGACGACGGGACGCGGCTCCGCATGAGGTCCTGCACCTGGCGAAACACCTGTAGCGTCACGATGCGGTCGTGCGTGTCGGGCATGCGCAGACCGAAGCGCCGGTACGTCCCTACGTAGGCCGTGTTGCGCAGGATGTCGCGCACGGTAATCAAGCTCCAACGCTTGCCTGACCGGGTCCGGAGTCCGCGATCGTTGAGGTCCTGCGCAACGGCGCGAACGCCGCCCCGGCCATCCGCATAGCTCTGGAACATCGACCGTACGATTTCGGCCTCCTCCTCGACGATCCGCAATGAGCCGTCGACCTGGAGGCGATAGCCGTATGGGGACTTGCCCAGTCCCTGCCCCCGCCCTGCCTTCACGAGCATGCCGGCCCGGATGCGCTCGCCGCGCGTGCCGCGCTCGAGACTCACCGCGCTCTGCAGGGGATCGGGGAGCTCCGGGTCGTCGCATACGACCTTGCATAAGATCGCGTCCATCGCGAGCACGCGTTCCACCCGCTCCTCGAGCGTCGCGCCAAGATGAGCGGCCGACGGCACGACCACCAGATAGCCGAGGCCCGATTCTTTGATCTGCGACACCATCGCGTCCCAGCGCGGGCGCTCGCTGTTGTCGCTCGTCTCCGGGAACGTGCCCGCCGCCAAGTGCCCGCCCTCGACGCAGTACTCATCGAAGCGCCGGTTCATGGACTGGAGCATGTCGGCGGGGGACCTACGGCCGCTGCTGTGGAGGTTCCAATACGCGAGCGCTCTCATAGGTCACTCCGGAAGCAACAGAAGTCCGCAATTGGGGCATGGCGCGGGAGTGGGCGACGTGCGCACCAACTGCGCCTGTCGTGTGGGCAACGCGACCCTGCAAGAGTCGCAGGCGCCGTTGCGGAGGCGCGCCACGGCTCTGCCCGCGTGGCGCTTGCGCACACGCTCGTAGAGGGCGAGTTCAGGCGCCGGAATCTTGGCGGCGCGGCTCGCGCGCTGCGACCGGAGGTCCGCGACCTCCCGTTCGAGCGCTCCGCGCTCCTCGGTCATGCTCGCCTGGTCAACATCCCATGCGGCTTGTGTGGCCGCAAGGAGGTCTGTCGCTTCCTTCAGACCAGTCTCGGCCTGCTCCAAGTCGACCAGTACCACGAGCAGCTTTTCTTCCTCAACGCCGCGCTGCCGCTTGATCATTGCCACGTCAGCCTGCAGGTCCTGGAGCTCGCGGGACGAGGTGACGTGCCCGCCGTAGAGCTTCGCCTCGACCTGCTCGATGTGCGAAGTGAAGCCGGCGACGGTCTGGTCGAGCTCGGCTTGCGCGGCTGACGCCGCCTTGGCGGCCGCCCGCAGCCGCGCCGCTTCGTGGCGCATGACCCGCAGCTCCCGGTCGTCGCCCAGGAGTCGCCGAATCTCCTCCAGACGCGCGTCGCGCAGATCGAGCTCGAGGTCGATTCCCTGCAGGTCGAAGAGAGCTTGCGTAGGCGGCATGCGCTGAGAGCGCTCCTTGGGCCGGAGGCGCCGGCCCGATTCCTTTGCTCGACGGATTCACGCCCGTCCGGGAACCTAACCTAACAGGTCAACGACGGAAACACACGCCGCCGAGCGTACGAGTTCCAGCGTCCTCGCGCCACATGATATCGACTTCATAACAGGGCGTCCGAGGGCGACATCCGCGACATCCGCGCCGCCCATAGGGTTGTCCTCAGGCGTCGGAATCGTGTAGGGGATCGTCGCCTCCCAGGCTTCACCACGACTTGCTTCACGAACGACCGACGAACGCCTTCGTCTCTGCAAGCCCGCTCTCCAGCAGAGACTCGCCCGAGGATGAGCCGCTCGAAGCGGTACCCCCAGGGCGCCGTCAGGAGATGAGGGATTGGCGCAGCGGCCCAGCCCTAGGGCGCGAGAACGTCCCCTGGAATGTTCTCGCGGAGATTGCCCCACCACCCGCGGTCCACTCCGTAACGGACCACGTATCCCCCGTCCTCATGCTCCCCAACCCGTCCGGGCACGTGAACGCGCTCGCCCACGGAAACCTGCTCGAAGACATCCTCCGGTCCATGGACCCTCACCCACTGCACGTACTCTCCCCGGTCCACCTCCACCACCAGCTCGCCGACGTCTCGCGACACCACCTCTCCGGCAACGCTCACACACTCGTCTCGGAACAAATCAAAGATCACGAGAAGCTGCCCGGGCGGCGGGATACGCGGGGAGTTGGCCGGACACGGTTCGACAGCCGGTGAGACCAGGTTGAGGCCGACCACGACCGCCACGACCAGCGCCCCTATCCCCAGCAGGCGGAGGACGACCCACATGAGGCGCCCACAGCACCCCCGTCCGCGTTTCGGTTCCTCTACCCAGCTCGGTATTGTTTCCTTTCGCGCTTCCGTCTCAGGCGTGACGCCCCCAGTTTGTGGTCTCTCATACACCGTCCCGCCGCCGCCCTCGCCGCTCGCCGTCCCTTCAGCCTGCTCCAATCGGGACAGTTGATCGAGCAGTTCCTGCTCTGCCTCGCCCGGTCCCGCAACCGCTTCCACCGCGCGTTCGGACCGGCCGGCGAGGCCCCACGCTGGCGCGGACATAAAGCCGTGATAGGCCACGTCCAGGTCGGGAGCGCTCAGGGAGGCTGCCTCCCCGGAGCCGACCCATGATGGAGCCGGGACCGCCTCGTCCAGCCAGGGCTGAGCCGCATCCAGTGCGACGGCATAGGCCAACATGGAGTCGGGTTCGTCCCGGCCGGCCTCCCGGTCTGGTCCGGAAAGAGACCCCTTCAAACCAAGCAACTGGCCTATCTCATACGCCCCCGCCTCCGTTGCCGGCAGCAGACCCGTGCTCACCTGCGTCGCAAGCAACCATATGAAGCCGATGGCCGCGCCGATCAGGGAGTTCGCCCACCATTGGGGCAGCCATAAGGCCGACCAAAGCCCGCTGCCAACGCCAATCAAAGCCCCGGCCAATACTTCCAGTTCGAATCCATCACTTCCATGTTCCCTCATTACCCGCATCGGGTTGTCATCGAAGAGGCCTCGGCCCTGGAGGTACATCCCCAACTGGTTGCCGATGACATCCTCGCTCTCGCTTATCGCGTCATGCAGCTCTTGGACCGTTGTGGGGCGCGATGGCAATCTGTTGCATATCACCTGCTCCCAATCAAACTGCGTGGGACCCTGCTTCGACAGCCGGTACCGGTAGCCGCTCCCTGTTCCGACGCACTCCAATTGCAACGTGCCGCGCTGGCTCATCTCGACTATCGCCGCCAGCACCGTTTGGCCGCTGACCATCCGGTCTTCCAGCACCGATACAGCAGCAGCCGACAGCCCAGGGCGCTGCTGGGTTCCCAGCTCCAATGGGTCCAGAGGCTTGATCTCCTGTTTGGGCCGGTACTTCAGCCAAAGGCCCAGCACGAGCAGCAGCCCGACGCCGACGCCTATTGTCCGGAAGCCCCAGGCTGTGAGCTGCTTCCAATCCATTTCCCGGTAGTCGGGGAAGCCACTCTCGGCGATGGCCCCGCCAGGGTCCAGCGCGAACAGCAGACCAATGACAACAAGCACTGCCAGCGTTGCCAGCACACTGCACATAGGTCCTGTTCCTTCCTACCTCTCGCAGGTCTCCTTGCGCCACGTCCCGCTGGCGCCACCAGCGCTCGACAGTGCAGGGAGCTCTACACGGCCTACTGGAGCCCTAACGCTGTCTCCCTCTATGAGCAGCCCGCTGTTCTACAGATCGACTTCCCTCTAGGAAATCCGCAATACAGTAGCCCCGTCCTCACGCCACGTGACGCCGAGCTGCTCGCCGAGACGCTCCGCCACCAAGCGGCCCATCTCCTCGACGGACGGCGCTGAGCCCAACTCCCGCTCCATCGACGTCACGGGCCGGTCTGGGATGCCGCACGGCACGATGGGCTCGTACGCGGCGAGGTCGGTGCGCACGTTCAACGCAAAGCCGTGCATCGAGACGCCGCGCGCGATACGCACGCCGATCGCGGCGATCTTCCCATACGTCGTCCACACGCCTGTCAGCCCCTCCTCGACGTGGGCGGCGACGCCGTAGGACGCCAACGCCCGTACGACCGCCGTCTCGATTGCCCGCACGTAGGCTCTCGGGCCCACGCCTCGGGCCGTCAGGTCCACGATGGGATAACCAACAAGCTGCCCCGGCCCGTGGTAGGTCACCAGCCCTCCCCTGTCGGTCTCGACCAGCGGAAGGCCAAGGTCGCCAACGATGTGTTCGGGGGGAGAGCGCCGCCCGGCGGTGTAGACCGGGGCGTGCTCCAGCAACAGCAGCGTGTCCGGCGCGTCCCCGGCGGCGCGGAGTCCGGCGATGCGCCGCTGAAGCTCCCAGGCTTCCTCGTAGTCGACGTTCGCGCCAAGCCAGGCGAGGCGGCCCTGCGTCGACGCGGCCTGCCGTTGCGTCGTCATGGGGCTCCTCGCCCTAGTGGTGAAACAGCCGGACGCCGGACAGCGCCATGACCATCCCGTACTGATCGCAGGCGGCGACGACAGCCTCGTCGCGCACGGAGCCGCCAGGTTGAACAACGTACCGCACGCCGCTCATCGCGGCCCGGTCGATGTTGTCCCTGAACGGGATGAAGGCGTCGGACCCCATCGCCACGCCCGTGAGGCCGCCGAGCCACTCCCGTTTCACCGCAGCGGTGAGCCGCTCGGGCACGACGGAAAACGAGGCGCGCCACACCGCGTCCTCGGCCGGCGACAGGTCGTCCCGCAGGAAGCCGTCGACCGCGTTGTCGCGCTCGGGCCGGCCGAGCCCATCCCGGAAGCGCAGGCCCAGCGCCGCCGGGTGCTGCCGGAGGCGCCACAGGTCGGCCTTGTTGCCGGCGAGCCGCGTACAGTGGATGCGCGACTGCTGTCCCGCCCCTGCCCCGATGACCTGGCCGTCGACTGCGAGACACATCGAGTTCGACTGCGTGAACTTGAGCGTCGTCAACGCAACCATCAAGTCGCGCCGGGCCGAATCGGGCAGCTCCTTGTTGGCAGTCACGACGTTGGCCAGCTGCTCGGGGCCGGCCATGGCGTCGTTGCGGCGCTGCTCGAGCGTCACCCCGAACACGGTCCGCCGCTCGACCTCGCCGGGCACATAGCCGGGATCGACCTCCAGCACCGTGTAGCGCCCGCCCTGCTTCTGCTTGAGCACGTCGAGCGCCTCGGGCGTGAACCCGGGCGCGATGACGCCGTCGGACACCTCCCGCCGCAACAACCGTGCGGTCGGCTCGTCAACCGGATCGCTCAGCGCCGCCCAGTCGCCGAACGACGAGACGCGGTCGGCGCCGCGGGCGCGCGCGTACGCCGTCGCGAGCGGCGAGAGTTCGAGACCGGCCACGAAGCAGGCCCGCGCCGTCGGCTCATCGAGCGGCACGGCGACCGCCGCCCCGGCCGGACTAACGTGCTTGAACGAGGCCGCGGCGGGAAGGCCCGTCACGCTCTTCAGCTCGCGCACCAGTTGCCACGAGTTCAACGCGTCCAGCAGGTTGATGTAGCCAGGCGAGCCGTTGCGCACCTCGAACGGCAGCGCGCCTCCATCGCCCACCGCGCGCGCCGACGCCTGGTGCGGGTTCATTCCATAACGGAGAGTAAGCTCAGATTCAGTCATGGTCGAGGATGTTAATAGAGGGGCGTGCCCTCGTCCATCGCCTCGAGCCGTGCCTTGACGGAGCGGAGGAACCTGGCCGCCTCGGCGCCGTCGCATACGCGGTGATCGAACGTCATGCACACGTTCATCATCGACCGTATGGCGATCGCATCGCCCTCCGTCACTACCGGACGCTTCACGATCGCCTCGGTCGTCAGGATCGCGGCCTGCGGGTGGTTGATGATCGGCACGGACGCGATGGAACCCAGCGCGCCGGTGTTGTCGAGCGTGAACGTTCCCCCCTGCACGTCGGCAAGCGCCAGCGCGCCCGCCCGCGCAGCCTTGGCCAGCTCGGCGATGCGCACGGCGAGGCCCTCCACGCTGAGCCGGTCGGCGTCGTGGACCACCGGCACAACCAGTCCCTGCTCAGTCGAGACCGCGATGCCGAGGCGCACCCGATGGTTGAGCGTCAGGTGGTCGCCGTCCCACCGGCCGTTTAGCAGCGGGTCATCCGAAAGCGCTTGCGCCACTGCATGCGCGCAGAACGGCAGGTAAGTCAGAGGCACGCCCGCGCTGCGCTCGAATGCCTCGCGGTGAGCAGCGCGCAGCCGCGCCATCCCGCTCACGTCGACCTCGACCATCGACCACGCGGCGGGCGTCTCGCGAGCGCTCCGGGACATGTGCTCGGCGATGCTCTTGCGCAACGGCGTTAGGGCCCTTACTGACACGCCGTCGTCCGGCGCGGGGCTGGGGACTGGCTCCGCTCGCTGCGCCAGATGCCGCAATACGTCGTCCCGAGTAACGCGCCCGCCCCTGCCGGTGCCCCGCACCTGCGCGGGGTCGAGGCTGTGCTCCGCAACGAGGCGGCGGACCAGCGGAGACAGCGGGGGACGCTCGTCCGGGACGCGCTCGGCCGTCTGCGACGGGGCGTCCACATCGCTCACGGCGTCAGGCCGCCCCTCGCCCCCCTCGCCCGAGCCCGTGGGACCGACGCTGCGCACGCTCCCGACGAACTCGAAATGCTCGGCGGGCGCGTCCTCTCTCTCCCCGGCGGCGACGCCCGCCTCCTCTATCTCGGCGATGGGCGAACCCATCGGGACGACGTCGCCCTCCGCGGCCAGCGTTCGCAGCAGCGTTCCCGCCACCGGCGACGGAACCTCCATGTTGACCTTGTCCGTCATGACCTCGACCAGCGGCTCGAACTTGTCCACGTGGTCGCCGGGCTGCTTCAGCCACTTGCCGATGATGCCCTCGGTGACGGACTCGCCTACTTGAGGAAGGTCGATAGTCGTGCTCATGGCGTTCGCCTAGGCAATTAGATCCCTCCAGGATGGAAGCAAGTCGGCCAAGCGGATTCCTACGTCATCGGTTTCGCAGTGGTAGCCGTAGTTGTTGCGGTTGTTGTCCACCCAAGCGGGCTTCATTCTCTGTTTGCATTCCGGGCAGGCAACCCAAAGATCCAAGTCATTGAAGAATGCATGTACTGAGAGGTTGTCGTCCTTTCCACACTCTGGACAGTTTCTCTTCACGAACCCGCCGTCCATGCTCTGTACGAGAAGCGTTGGGAGGCGGTGGGAACAATCAGAAATCGAATGACCAGGGATCCTAAGTGGAAATCTCTTCCATATTGCTCGGATGTCCGGGTCGATTGGGTGCATTCTCACTTCAATACTCCAAGAGCTCCCGCAGCGCGTCGGCGATCTTGTCGGCCGTGGGCATGAACGCCGCCTCCAGCGTAGGAGCGAACGGCATCGCTGGTATGTCGGGGCCGGTGCAGCGCATCACCGGCGCGTCGAGGCTCTCGAACGCCTCGGCGGCGATGATCGCAGCGACCTCCGCGCCGACCCCTCCCGTGCGGTTGTCCTCGTGGACGACCAACGCGCGGCTGGTCCGGCGCACCGAGGCGAGCACCGTCTCTGCGTCCAGCGGCCGCAGCGAACGGAGGTCCACGACCTCGATCTCGGCGCCCTCGCTCGCCAGCGTCTCGGCGGCCTGCAATGCGTAGTGGAGCGTGAGACCGTAGGTGACCACCGTTGCGTCAGCGCCGTGCCGCTTCACCTCCGCCTCGCCGATGGGAACGAGATACTCCTCGTCCGGCGTCTCGCCGCGCACCGACCGGTAGGTGCGCTTGTGCTCGAGGAAGATGACCGGATCGTTGTCGCGGATGGCCGACTTCAGCAGACCCTTTGCGTCGTACGGAGTGGCCGGCGCGACCACCTTCAGCCCCGGCGTGTGAAAGAAATAGGCCTCGACGCTCTGGGAGTGAAACAGCCCGCCGCGGACGTGTCCCCCGTACGGTGTGCGCACCACCATCGGGACGTGGAGCCTGTTCTTCGTGCCGTAGCGCACCCTTGCCGCCTCGCCGATGATCTGGTTGAAGGTCGGGAAGATGAAGTCGGCGAACTGGACCTCGGCCACGGGACGCACGCCGCCCATGGCCGCGCCCGCGGCGATGCCGGCGATCGAGGCCTCAGCCAGCGGCGTATCGATGACCCGCTCCGCTCCGAACTCGTCGATCAGGCCCTGCGTTGCGAGGAAAACCCCGCCGCGCTTCCCCACGTCCTCCCCCATGACGAGCACAGACGGGTCTCGGCGCATCTCCTCCTGCAAGGCGCTGCGGATGGCCTCGATGACGGTGACGGTCTGCATCAACCATCCTCCTCTTCGAAGACGTACCGCATCACGTCGTCGTCGTCCGGGAACGGGGCCGCCTCCGCCGCTTCCGTCGCCGCGTCGACTGCGTCCGCTGCCTGCCGGCGGAGCTGCTCGATGCGCTCGGCGGTGAGCAGGCCTGCCCCTTCGAGCAGCTCTCGCAGCCGCTTGAGCGGGTCGCGCTCCTTCGCCTGCTCGATCTCGTCCCGGTCGCGGTACCGCGTGTCATCGTCGTCGCTCGTGTGCGGCAGGTACCGCTCCACGTCGAATTCGACGAGGCTCGGGCCATCGCCGCGCGCAGCCCGCCCGACGGCCTCGGCGACCGCCGCGTAGGACGCCATGACGTCAGTGCCGTCCACCGTGACGGCAGGCATGGCGTAGGCTGCGCCGCGCGCCGCAACGTACGGCACAGCCATCTGGCGATGCTTCGGCACGGATATGGCGTACTTGTTGTTCTCGATGAGAAAGACGACGGGGAGCCGGAGGACCGACGCGAAGTTCATCGCCTCGTGCACCTCGCCCTGGCTCGTCGCGCCCTCGCCGTTGGCCACGGCCACGACAGTGGACTCGCCGCGGACCCTGGCCGCGAGCGCCCAGCCAACCCCCTGCGCCGCGTTCGTGCCGACAACGTTGGATATGTTGATGAGGCGCAGCTCGGGGTACGCGCCGTGTTGGGGGAACTGGCGAGCGCCGCTCATGGGCTCGCCCGCCTTCGCCAGATAGCCAAGGGCCGCCTCGGCCGGCGTCATCCCCAGCGCAATCGAGACCGCCAGGTCGCGGTAGTAGGTGAAGAACATGAAGCCGGGGGCGTGACGCCGCAACGCCCATACAGCGGCGAGCTGCGCCCCCTCGTGTCCCTGGCACGAGGCGACTATCGCCGCCTTGCCCTGGCGGTTCATGGCCCAGACTCGCTCGTCCAGCGCACGGACCACCACCATCGTGGCGTAGATGTCCAGGAGATCGTCGGAAGCGAGCCCTTCCGGAAGCGACAGGCCGCCCTGCGCCATTGGGTCCGAGCCCTTCGTCTGTGTCATGGCGTCGTCATGGTCATAGCGGCCTCGCCTATGCGCCTGGCCTCCTCCCCCACGGGGGGAGGATTGAGGAGGGGGGAACTATGTTGAGAGATTCCTTAGCAACCTTCCACCGCCATTATACGGCGGCCAGCCGACCCGATGACCCGTCCGGACACGCGCCGGAAGCCAAGCGCCGTTCGACTACAATGGCGGCCGCATGGAGGTGCAAGCCCTGTTGGAGCCCGCACGCGATGTCCTCGTTCGATTCCATGAGATCGGACTGAAGGGACGCAACCAGCACGTGTTCGTACGCCAGCTCGTCGACAACATCCGCCGGGCGACCGCCGGACTTGGCGTCGAGCGCGTGTGGTCGGAGCGGATGCTCGTGCGGTTGCGCCTCGAACCCGGCGCGGAGTGGCAGCCGGTGCGCCACGGCGTCGAGCGCGTGTTCGGCGCCGTGAAGTTCGCGTTGGCGCATAGCGCCCCGCCCGACTACGACGCGATCGCGGGCCTGGTCGCGGAGCTTGTCGACGACCGCGGCTTCGACACGTTTCGCATCAGCGCACGCCGCGCCGACAAGCGGTTCCCACTCACGTCGCACCAGATGAACGTACGGCTCGGCGACCTCGTCCGCGAGCGCTCGGGGGCGCGCGTCGATCTCGCCCACGCCGAGCTCGACCTCCACGTAGAGGTCCTCAACGACGAGGCGTTCGTGTACGCCGACGACTACGCCGGCGGCGGCGGCTTGCCCGTCGGCACGGGCGGGCGCGTAGCGGTGCTCATGTCGGGCGGCATCGACTCGCCAGTAGCGACGTGGCGCATGATGAGGCGCGGGTGCCGCGCGGTGCTCGTGCACTTCCACAGCTTCCCGCTGGTTGAGGGACGGTCGAGAGAGAAGGCCCGCGAGCTCGCGGAGAAGCTGAACGTCTACCAGTACGACACGCGGCTCTACTTGGCGCCCTTCGTCGATGTCCAGCGCGCCATCATCCTGTCGGTCCCCGGTCCGTTGCGGGTCGTGGCCTACCGACGGTTCATGGTGCGCATCGCCGAGGCCATCGCCCGGCGCGAGGGCGCCAAGGCCCTCGTCACCGGCGAGAGCCTCGGGCAGGTCGGCTCGCAGACGCTCCAGAAC
Organism: Dehalococcoidia bacterium; assembly: GCA_965220205.1. Taxonomy (GTDB): domain Bacteria; phylum Chloroflexota; class Dehalococcoidia; order Lucifugimonadales; family Australimonadaceae. The sequence goes on from OZ244812.1 coordinate 1,029,129, forward strand.
ATATCGACCGTCGGCGCCGTCGCGGGCCTCCCGGTCCTGCGCCCGCTCGTCGGCATGGACAAGCAAGAAATCATCGCCCAAGCCAGGGCCATCGGCACGTTCGAGACCTCGGTCCTGCCCGACGAGGACTGCTGCACCCTATTCGTCCCGCGGTCGCCCTCCACCGCCGTCAAGCCGAACGAGATTGCGCCCTACGAAGCGGCGCTCGACGTCGAGGGCCTCGTCCGCCAAACCGTCGCCAGCGCCGAAATCGCCGACTACCACGCGCCCGACTAAGCGGGGCGAGGGCCGCGCGAACGGCGCGAGCGGGTGTGAAGCGCCCGCTGGAGGCGAGGGGCACTCCTTCCGCGTGGCAGAGCCTCAGTTTCAATCGCGGCTTGACAAGCCGGAGAGGAAGCCAGGTGCACACAGCCCCTCGCCTGCTCATTGTCAAGCCGCACGTCCGCTGCTACAGTCCTGCAGTGCCGAGAGCAGGACTCAAACTCGCACGCCACGCGAGCTACGGTTTTCTAGACCGCTACGTCTACCAGTTCCGCTACCTCGGTACTCTGACGGCTCGGCAGCCCCAAGTCGGCTGGCACTGAGGCATCGATCTCGCCTCGTGGTCTGCGTTCTCAGTCCTCCCTTGGATGACGGCACCGGCGGAATACCGGATGGAGTGGCGAGCAGACAGCACTTGGCTGTTGTGATTAGCTCCAAGAGAGGCCGACGATGCGGTTAGAGTGGACTCGTTGTACCGGCAATCTCTGGTGCGGGCTTGTTGAACTCAGGCTCGATCTACTCGATCCAGCCACGGAGGGCGTCTATCTCATCTGGCTTGCGGGCAGCAGGTGGCTCTATGCAGGTCAAGGAGTGATTGCGGACAGGCTGAGCGAACATCGCAACCCAAACTCTGATTCCGGCCGCAAGATTCTGGACTATCAGCGATACGGCGCTCTGCTAGTCTCGTGGGCCTCTGTCCTTCCAGCGCATAAGAGCGGAGTCGAGAATTACTTGGCGAAAGTATGCAATCCCGCCGTTGGCCATCACTACCCGACTGCTCCTGAGATTGAAGTGAACCTTCCCGGGCAATAACGCCATCTCCGTTTCTCTGGTCAATAAGGAATGAAAGGCACAGACTTCAGCCGTGGTCGCCGAGCGTCAACCCAGCCAACCTGGCGAGCGCACTTCATTGTGGAGCATCCCATCGGAGTGGTTGTCATTCTACCTCATTCTGTTTGGCGGCCAAGTGGTCTTCGGAATGGTCCTCGTCTTCCGGCATGTGGAATGGGACGATGATTTGAGTTCAATGCTCATCAAGGCATGGACGGTGTCTTCTGCGCTCGTGATCACTTCGGCCGGAATCTCTATGGTGGTGACCGAGTCTATCAACGGCGCAATCCAAGCAGTCTTGTCCGTCTATTCATGGCTTCGCTCTTGCGCCCGTGACGTGAGGTTCGTGGCGTCTCTGGCAAAGATTATCGCCGACGACATTGCCGTCGCGATTCAGAAGAGGAGGAAGCAAGATGGTTCTGGGTAATCAGATCAAGCGGTGGCGCGAAGAGATCCAACAACGCGCGGCCGAAGCCGCCGCTAGGAAGTCGTTGAACCTGCTCGTTAACTGGCTGCATCCTCTCGGACTCCCCGCCACCATCGAGGAGTTCGATGGCACGGCTTTCACAGAAGAGCACCGCCGCGCGCTCAGGCATGTGTTCGATGTGTTCACAAACAGGCGGTGCACTGATGATACTTGCCCGTTTCGCTATGACCCATTGCCCAGTTTCATCGCTGACGGCGATCCTTCGATTGCCACGCTGCCTACCAGCGGTGTGCGGGTTGGGATCATTCCGAGGATGTTTCCTTACCCACCGGACCAGCCCTCTCCGGGGGAGCGTCCCGCGCCATCAGAAGCCCCCGCTCCGCCGGAGATCCCCGCTCCGCCGGAAATCCCCGCTCGATGAACTACTAGCCCTCCTCCTCCGACATCGGCAGGGCCGCCTATCATTCTCCTTCTCGCCTGATGGCACGCCTCGCTCAATGTCGTCTCTCACCCTCCTTGCTATCGTAGGCTGAGGGGAACGGCAGGACTCGTGCGACCTCGATTTTCGGACTTTGATTGCGAAAGGTTCGAAACTGAGTATCTAGGCTCCTCCCCTCGTTTGACGCCACAGCCGCCAAGTGATACAAGCCCGTAGGCCGTCGCGCCCCCGCCGGAGGAAGAGCCGCGCGCCAGGAGGTCGAGCCATGCCGCGAGAGATCGATGAAGTCAAGGAACAAGTAGCCACCGCGACCCGCATCATGGCCGAAGTCGGCCTCGCCACGCACATCCTCGCGTCGCTCGGCCACGTCAGCATGCGCGTCCCCAACCAGCCCGACCTCTTCGTCGTCAAGGGCCGCGGCTACGCGCTCGACGCCCTCGCCGTCGTCAAGCCGGAGCAGATGATCGTCGTCGACCTCGACGGCAACATGGTCGACGGCCCTCCCGGCGCCTCCCAGTGCTACGAGGTCAAGATGCACTCGTGCATCCTCCGTGAGCAACCCAACGTGCAGTCCGTCGTGCACGCCCACCCGCGGTTCACCGTGCTCATGAGCCTGCTGGGCATCCCGTTGCAGCCTATGTGCAACGAAGGCGCCCCCCTCGTGCGCAACGAGCTGCCCATGTTCCCCCACTCCCGCCTCATCCTCAGCGAGGACGACGGCATGGGCGTCGTCGAGTCCATGGGCGACAGCAAGGCCGTCCTCCTTCGCGGGCACGGGGCCGCGGTCACCGGCAGGAACATGGAGGACGCCGTCATGACCATGCTCCAGCTCGAAGAACAGGCCAAGATGAACTGGTACGCCTACTGCGCCATGGGCCGCGACTACCACGGCATACCCGCCGCGGACATGGACGAGCACGCCGCGGCCTTCACGGCCATGCGGGAGATGCCGCACCTGAAAGGCCCGCTCTCCCGTGGCGCTGCGCCCGGCGCCGGCGGCCGCCCCGGCGGCGTCTGGGCCTACTACACGAGCATCGTAGACGCCAACGGCTAGCGGTCGCGGGCTCCGCGGCCCAACCTCGCCGGGAACAGAACATGACGAACGACAACGACGCGGGGATCTCGTGCCCCGCGTGCGGCCACACGAACGACGCCGAGTCCCGGTTCTGCAATAGCTGCGGGAGCCGCGTCGACGGCGTCTGCCCGTCCTGCGGGGCGGCGAACGCGGCTGGAAGCCGTTTCTGCGGCGAGTGCGGACGCGACATGGCCACGGCGGCAAGCGAGCCGGATCCGGTCGTCGAGCAGGCCCCCAAAGCAGGGCTGGAGCCCGTCGCGGAGCCGACGCCGCCAAGGGTCGCGTGCCCACGGTGCCAATACGTCAACGCACCCGGCTCGGAGTACTGCTTCAACTGCGGCCTGCCGCTGGGAGCCGCGGCATGGCCGGCGCCCAGCGGGGTCAGCGGCGCCAGCGGCATCCCCGCCTACGACAACAACCCGCCGGCCGGCTTCGGGATCAGGCTCGCTGCCTTTCTCATCGACAACGTCATCCTGACAGGCGCGCTCGCCGTCCTGTTGCCCATCCTCTTCGACGAGTCTATCGCCGCCGAGACGCAGAGCGATGGAGCATTGTTCTTTGGCAGCGCAGTCAGCTTCTCATACTTCACGCTGCTCGTCGGACTGTGGGGCGCCACGTTGGGCAAGCGCGTGCTTGGCGTCCGCATCGTGAGGGTGGACGGGAGCCCCGTCGGCATACCCCGCGCCCTCGCACGCGAGCTCGCGACCATCTTCTCCGTACTCATCCTCCTCGGCGGCTACTTCATGGTCGCGTTCCGAGCGGACAAGCGAGCGCTTCACGACCTCATCGCAGGCACCGTGGTGGTCCGAGTCAAAGAATAGCGTGACGGCGGCGGGTACAACGGGGCGCGTTCCCCGGCGCCGCCGCTGAGGAGACGAAGCGCATGTCCCCGATGCCGCTCGACGGCGTGACCGTGCTCGACGCGACCCAGGTGATGGCGGGCCCCTTCTGCACGCTGCTGCTCGCCGACATGGGCGCCGACATCATCAAGGTCGAGAAGCCGTCGGGCGACGACTCCCGGTTCATGGGCCCCCCGTTCATCAACGGCGAGTCCCTCGCGTTCCTCGGCGTCAACCGCAACAAGCGCTCGATCGTCCTCGACTTGCAACGCGAGGAGGACCGCGAGGCTTTCAGGACCATCGCCCGCCAGGCGGACGTCGTCGCCGAGAACTTCCGTCCCGGCACGATGGAGCGCCTCGGACTCGGCGCCGGCGCGCTGATGGCCCAGCGCCCAGAGCTGATCTACGTCGCCGTCTCCGGGTTCGGCAGGACCGGCCCCTACAGTCAGCGGCCAGGGTACGACCTCGTGGCCCAAGGCATGTCGGGCATCATGAGCGTCACCGGCCATCCCGGCTCGCCGCCCGTCAAGGTCAGCGTGCCCGTCGCCGACCTCAACGCCGGCCTGTTTGCCGCCTACGGCGTGCTCGCCGCCTACATCCACCGGCTCAGGACGGGCCGCGGCCAGGTCGTCGACACGTCGCTGCTGGACTCCGCGGTCGCCTACACGATGTGGGAAGCGGCAGAGCTGTGGGGCTCCGGCGCGACCCCAGAGCCACGAGGGTCCGCGCACCGGCTCGTCGCGCCGTACCAGGCGGTGCGCAGCGCTGACGGCTATTTCAACCTCGGCGTAGCGAACCAAGCGGTCTGGGAGCGGTTCTGCCGCGCGGCGGGACTCGACCGCCTGCTCTCCGACGACCGGTTCGCCACAAACGCGGCCCGCACGGAGCGCAGCCTCGAGTTGGCGGAAGAGATCGAACGGACGACCGCCGCCCGCACGTCGGCGGAGTGGCTCGCGCTCTTCGAGCAAGCCGGCGTGCCCGCGGGCCCGATCTACGACATGGCCCAGGTGTTCGCGGACCCGCAGGTGCTCGCGAGGGATATGGTTCAGACGTCCGTCCATCCGGTCGCGGGCGCCGTGCGGCACATCGGCAACCCGGTGAAGCTGTCCGAAACCCCCGCCTCGAACCGCCGCCCCGCCCCCACCCTCGGCCAGCACACCCAAGAGGTCCTGCGAGCCTACGGCATCTCGGAAGAGAACATCGCCCGCATAGTCAGCCCGTGACGACCCGTGCTCCCCACCGACGCCCATGGGAAGGTGACACCAGGGGGTTGCGCGAGCGCGGCCAATGTGTGCATAGTCCGAAATCTATCCTCATTCGCTCCGAGGACACACCTTGCCAGCACCGAAAACCACAATCTGGGACCTGGAACCTCACACGAAGGCTAAGCATGAGATTCTGAAGCGCTATATGCAAGCGTGGATGCCAATCATGGGGATGAGTAAGTTCCCACAAATCGTGTACATTGACGGTTTCGCCGGACCAGGAAGGTATTCACAAGGTGAAGATGGTTCACCGATAATCGCTCTCAAAGCCGCATTGGAACAAAAGTCACGCATTACTTCAATGGTAAGTTTTCTGTTCGTAGAGGAACGCCGGGAACGAGCGGCTACATTACAAGCCATCCTGGATGAATTAGAGATCCCTTCTCATTTCAGGACAAAGGTCTTTGCAGGGGAAACCTTTGAACAAGCTATAGGAGGCTTGCTGAGTAGGCTATGGGTAGAGGGCAACAGACTACCACCAACGTTTGCCTTTATCGACCCATTCGGCTGGGAGGGTGTTCCTTTCAGTACTGTAAGTCGCATTCTCAGTTATCCCTCATGCGAAGTGTTCGTGACATTCATGTACGAGGAGGTGAACCGCTTCTTAAGTCGTTCAGGCCAGGGGCAGAATTTCGACTCTTTCTTCGGCACGGACACATGGAAGAATATTGTATCAATATCAAATCCTAAATCAAATCCTAAAGAACGTAACCGACAACTGCATGATCTCTACTTAGGCCAGTTACATAATTCGGCAAAGGCGAAGTACGTACGTTCGTTTGAGATGCGTAATGACAAAGATGTGACTGACTACTATTTATTCTATGCGACAAATAGTCTCATTGGTCTCAAGAAAATGAAAGAGGCAATGTGGAAAATTGATTCATCCGGTGACTTCAAGTTTTCTGACGCCACTGACCCACGTCAGTCCGTGTTCTTTGTCGATGAGCCCCAGTTTGGGAATCTTCAAGCACAGATATTCGAACGATTTGCAGGTAAGGAGACAACTATTGGAGAGATTGAGGAGTTTGTTATAGCGGAGACTGCTTTCCGAGAGACACATTACAAGAAGATTCTCAAAGAGATGGAAACCGCTCAACCTCCAGGGTTCGTGTTCCTCGACCCTCCTCCCAACCGCAGGAGAGGAACATACCCAACGCCCTCGCAGAGACTCCGCTTCTCTCAGCGGTAAGGGCCGCTGGCCGCCACAGACGCCACCGGCATCCCGTCCCACACTCGTCCATCCAGCTCCCTGCCCGCCTTCTTCTTCCCAACGCGCCTGCCGTCCACATCGAACGCGCCCCACTGCTTGAAGAAGAAGCCGACCTCCGCGGCGGCGCACTGGTCGCGGATGGAACGGAACCAATCGGGCTTCGGACGCCGCGAGCCAGGTCCGCTCTCGCCGCCCGCTATCACCCAGCCAATGCCGGTCAGATTCAGGTCATTCAGCGGGCCGAGCAACGGCTCGCACGAGAGAAAGCGCACGGCGGCGGGCACCTCGCGCAGGTCGTCTATGCGTCGAGTCCAATACCTGTTCTCGACTGACACGCCGAGCCAGACGTTGGACGGCCAGGGCAGCGTCGGCGCGAGTCGCTTCACCCGTTCGGCCCGCTTCGTGAGCACCTGAAACGTGTGCTGTCCGGCCTCCTCCATCACGTCGAACACCTGCCGGATGTACTCCTCCGGCACCTCATCGTGGAAGAGGTCGGACATCGAGTTCACGAAGATGCGGCGCGGCTTCTTCCATTCGAGCGGCTGACGCAGACGCTCCGGACGCAGTTGGAGATCGAACCCGCGCTCGTAGGGATGTCCAGGCACGCCACGGAACCGGTTGGCGAATCGCATCGCGTAGCAGTGTGCGCACCCCGGCGATATCTGCGTGCAGCCGGTGACGGGGTTCCAGGTCGCCTCCGTCCACTCGATCTTGGAGTTGTCGCTCATGCCGCCGTCATTATGGAATACGGGTAGACGAACGCGATAGGCCCTGATGTCGGACTGGACGCGGGGGGCAGGGATCAGTGCCATGGCACCCGCCCGTTGCCCGGTCGCCCTCTCGCCCTACCCTATCCCCAACGGCCCAGTTCGACGCCCGCCCCGTTCGAACAACCCGCTAGTCCAACCCCAACCCAAGCAAGCCGCCCGCTCGCTTGCTATCCTAGGCGTCGTTATACGCCATACTCGCCTTCAGGGAGCCATCGATGACTACCACACCCACCCACGCTGTGGGCAAGCCCGTTCCGCGGGTCGACGGCGTCGACAAGGTCACCGGCAACGCCGCCTACGCCGCCGACGTCAAGCTCGAAGACATACTCTGGGCCAAGACGGTCCGCAGCCCCTACCCCCGCGCGCGCATCGTGAGCATCGATAGCTCAGCCGCACTCGCGCTCCCCGGCGTGCGAGCCGTGGTCACCGGGGACGACCTCCCCCCTGCCGCCCGATGGGGACGCCGCGTCGTCGACGTGGCCGTGCTCGCGCAGGGCGAGGTCCTCTACGCCGGCGAGCAGGTCGCGGCCGTCATCGCCGACGACGAGGAGACCGCCCAACGCGGCGTCGAGCTCGTCGCGGTCGACTACGAAGAGCTCCCGGCCGTGCTCGACGCCGAGGAGGCGATGCTCCCGGACGCGCCGTTGGTCCACCCTGACGTCCTGGACATGCAGGGCCTCGTCCAGCCACTGGACCACCCGACCAACGCATTCGTCGTTTGGGAGTGGAAGAGCGGCGACGTCGCCGCCGGTTTCGAGGAGGCCGAGCTCATCGTCGAGAACACGTACACGACGCCGACCGTCCACCAGACGTACATCGAGCCGCACAACTCGTTGGTGCACGTCGACGACGCGGGCGTGATGCACGTATGGGCGCCGTGCAAAGCGCCCTACTCGGCGCGGAGCCAGGTGGCCAACTCCCTGGGAATAGATCCCGAGCAGATTGTCTTCCACCCTGTCACGCTAGGCGGCGACTTCGGCGGCAAAGGGTCGCCCATGAACATACCGCTCGGCTACTTCCTCTCGAAGGCCGTGGGCAAGCCCGTCCGTATGGTGTTCGACTACACCGAGGAGTTCATGGCGGCGAACCCGCGCCACGCCTCGCGGATCACCGTCCGCACCGGCGTCAAGCGGGACGGCGCCATCGTCGCCCACGACGTCCGCGTCGTTTTCGACAGCGGGGCCTACGCCGGATACAAGCCGGCCGGGCACCTCATGGGCGTCGCCGGCGCCGGCGGGCCCTACCGCGTCGCCAACACTCGCGTCACCGAGTACATGGTCTACACGAACAATCCGCCTTGCGGCCACATGCGCGGGCCGGGCGAACCGCAGGGGTTGTGGGCGCTCGAGTCGCAGATCGACGAGATTGCCGAAGCCCTCGCCATCGACCCGGTCGAGTTCCGGCTGATGAATCTCGCGGGCGACGGCGAGGCGACGGCGCTGGGGCACGTGTTCCCGGAGAACCGCGCCGCCGACACGCTTCGCGCGGCTATCGGCGCCTCCGGCTACAGCGAGCCGAAACCCGAAGCGGCCTCCGGCTGGCTCTACGGGCGCGCGGTCGCCATCGGCGAGCGCTCGCCGGGCGGCGGACAGAACAACGCGCAGGTCACGCTCGAACAGGACGGCGCCGTCAGCCTCCAGACGCCGCTGTTCGACCAGGGCGCCGGCGGGGTGACGGTCCTCCAGCAGATGGTTGCCGAACGCATGGGCCTCCCTGCCGAGCGAGTGCGCGTCGAGGTGCAGGCGACGGGCATGTTCGAGATGGACTCGGGCATCGGCGGCAGCCGCGTGACGAACGTCGGAGGCATCGCCGCCGACGGCGCCGTCACGGAGGCGCAGGGAGAGCTGTTCAAGCTCGCGTCGGAGCTCGACAACTGGCCCGAGGAGCAGATGGAGGTCCGCGGCGACCTGCTCGTCCGCACCGACACCGGCGAGTCCAAGCCGTGGAAAGAGGTGCTCGCCCGGACCGCCCAGCCGGTGATCGGACGGCACACGGCCACGGGCCGCGGCGTCGACGTGACCGGCTTCTGCGTCCAGGTCGCGGAGGTCGCCGTCGATCCCGAGACGGGCCACGTCAAGCTGCTCACCCTGACCACCGCGCACGACACGGGGCGCATCATCAACCCGCTCGGCCACCAGGGCCAGGTGAACGGCGGCGTCATGATGGGCATCGGCTACGGCATGATCGAGGAGCTCAAGCACGACAACGGCAGGGTCACGACGCTCTCGTTCGCCGACTACAAGATCCCGAACATCGCCGACATCCCCAGCCTCAACACCGTGATCCTCGAGCCCGAAGGCAAGGGCGTCGGCCCGTTCAACATCAAGGCCATCGGCGAAACGCCCAACGCGCCGACGGCGCCGGCGATTGCCAACGCCGTCGCGGACGCCATCGGCGTGCGCGTGCGCGACCTCCCCGTCACCGCCGAGAAGGTCTACGACGCCCTCCGCGCCAGAGCGGCGCAGCAGGGCTAGGAATAGTCCGAATGAGTCCCGTCCCATCCGTTCGCCCTGAGCTTGTCGAAGCCTGTCCTGAGCTTGTCGAAGGGGGGGTTCTGGCCTCCTCCCCCACGGGGGGAGGATTGAGGAGGGGGGAACCTCCGCTCTGCCAAGGGCATCAGCGACTTGTTCAGAGATTCCCTAGGGATAGTCTGAATAAGTCCATCGTTCGTTCGTTCGCTCCAGTCCAGCCTTCTCCCCCACGGAGACCTTTGCATAACTCGTAGGGGACGGCTCTCGTAGTCGCCCAGTGGGGGAGTGCAGAGGGCTTTGCCCTCTGCCGGGGGCGTGGGGGTGTCCCCCGCCAGGCGTCGCGGGCGGGTGGGTGGGAAGAACAGCGCTCGTCGAACAGAGTTACGCAAAGGCCCCCCACGGGGGGAGGATTGAGGAGGGGGGAACCTTCCGCTCTGCCAAAGCGCGTCAGCGGTGTTCAGAGGTTCCCTAGAGGCAGTCGTGGAGCCTATCGGCGCAGTCGCCAGATCGTTGGGCATTGAGCCTCGGCGCCTTTCGCTGTATGGCGACGACGTCGCTAAGGTCTCGTTGGACGCCATGCGCCCCGGCGCGCCCCACGGCAAACTCGTCGTCGTGACCGGCGTCACGCCCACGCCGACGGGCGAGGGCAAGACGACCATCGCTATCGGCCTCGTCCAAGCGCTCGCCAAGCTCGGCCATAAGGCAGCGGCGACCCTGCCCGAACCGTCGCTCGGCGCCGCCTTTGGACCCAACGGCAGCGGGACGGGCGGGGGCCGCTCGCGCATCGTGCCTGAGAGCGACATCGCTCTCCACTTCACCGGGGACGCGCACGCCGTCAGCGCCGCGCACAACCTGCTTGCGGCCTTCACGGAGGACGCCGTCGAGCGCGGCCGGGTCCCCGGCCTTTCCGCCGGCGGCATCGTCTGGCGCCGCGTTTCTCCCGTCGTGGACCCCGCGCTGCGGCAGGTCGCGACCGGCCTGGGCGGCGCCGCCAATGGCCCCGTCCGCGATACGGGGTTCGACCTCCCTGACGCGTCCGAGATCATGTCCGAGATAGCCCTCGCCGCCGGCTACGACGACCTGCGTCGTCGCCTCAACGCTACGACGGTCGGCTACACGGGCGACGGCCAGCCGGTGCGCGCCCAAGACGTCGGCGCAGTCGGCCCGATGATGGCGCTCTTACGCCGCGCGCTGTTGCCCAACCTCGTGCAGACCCTCGAAGGACAACCTGCGTTCGTACACACGGGCCCGGCCTGCGACGTCGCCCACGGGTCGAGCTCCGTGCTGGCCGACCGCATTGCGCTGGGATACGCGGACTACGTGGCGACAGAGGCCGGCGGCGGCGCCGATCTCGGCTTCGAGAAGTTCATGCACATCAAGGCCCGCTCGTCGGGCCTCCGCCCGAGCGCCGTAGTGCTGGTCGTCACGGCTCGGGCGATGAAGTCGCACGGCGGCGCCCCGCCCGGCGCGCTAACTCTCCCGGACCCCTTCGCCGTCCAGCTCGGCGCCGCCAACCTCCGCCACGCCGTCGGCTTGGTGAAGGCGTTTGGCCTCCCGGTCGTTGTCGCGGTCAACCGGTTCCCCACCGACACGCCCCAGGAGATGGTGCTCATGCAAGACGCCGCGATCGCCGCCGGCGCCTCGGCTGCGGTGACGTGCACTGCGTTCGCCGACGGCGGAGACGGCGCGGTGGAGCTCGCGGAGGCCGTCCTACGGGCGTCGTCCGGCCCAGGGCCGAAGCTCGAATACCTCTACGCCGAGGACGCCCCGGTCCGCGAGAAGGTCCGTATCCTGGCGACGCGCGTCTACGGGGCCGCGAGCGTGCGTTGGGCCCCGGCCGCCGAGCAGCAGCTCGATGCCTTCGACAAGTTGGGCATGAACAACCTCCCCGTCTGCATAGCCAAGACGCCCCTATCGCTCTCCCACGACCCGTCGCTGAAAGGCGCGCCCACCGGATACGCGTTCGAGATATCCGGTATGCGCGCGGCAACCGGCGCAGGGTTCGTATGTCCGATCGCCCGCGACGTCGTCACGATGCCGGGCCTCCCCGAGAAGCCCCGGGCCATCGACATCGGTCCCTCGGGCGAGGTGACTGGCTTGTAGCCGCCGCTCCTCCGTCATTCCCGTGCCCCGACACGGGAACCCAATGCCCCTTTTCCGGCACGGACCGCCCGCCGCGGTCCGACCTCCTCCCCGGACCGGCCTCCTCCCCCGGCGGGGGAGGATTGAGGAGGGAGAACTGCCGTCGGCCCCGTCTCGGCGAGCAACCCGTCCGCCCCCGCAGCCGTGACAACTGCCCGTTCCCCGGTCATCCCCTCGCCCCTTACACTATCCCCCAACGGCCCAACGGTGGCGGTGCCTCTGCCCGCCCGGGGTCCGCCCGACCTCACGGGAGGAATGAGACCAAAATGAAACCGTTTAGGGAATCTCTGAATACCTCCGTCCCAATCCGTTCGCCCTGAGCACGTCGAAGCCTGTCCTGAGCCTGTCGAAGGAGAGGGGCCCACGAACGGATTGGGGGGCTCCTAGTCTCTACATTCCGATATCCTGAGGGCATCAGCGACTTGTTCAGAGGGTCCCCTAGGGAATCTCTGAACAAGTCTATAGGTTGAGGCAGTATCCTGGCAGTCACCCAGTGGCGCCAGGGAGTGAAGCGATGATGGACCAACCGACCTTTGCAGACGTGGACTACGAGAGCAAGAAGCGCAAGACCCGCAGGGAGCGATTTCTCGAACGCATGGGCGGGCTGATCCCCTGGGAACGGCTGGAAGGGCGCATCCGTCCCTTCTACCCCACGGCGGGCCGGGGACGCCATCCGTATGCCCTGTCGGCGATGCTGCGGATTCACTGCGTGCAGCTGTTCTACAACCTCAGCGACCCCGGCATGGAGGACCTGCTGTACGACGTGGAGTCGGTGCGGCGGTTCGTGGGCTTGAAGCTGTCGGAGCCGCTGCCGGACGAGACCACCATCCTGAACTTCCGTCATCTGTTGGAGGAGCACGAACTGGGGGAGGGACTGTTCGCGGAGATCAAAGGGCATCTGGCGTCCCAGGGACTCCTGCTCCAGGAAGGGACGATCATGGACGCGAGCATCATCGAGGCGCCGTCGTCGACGAAGAATCGAGCGGGTGCGCGAGACCCGGAGATGCACCAAGTGAAGAAGGGGAACAGGTGGCATTTCGGGATGAAGGTGCACATCGGGGTGGACGCGGAGACGGGGGTGGTGCACAGCGTCGCGACGACGCCGGCCAATGTGAACGACGTGACGGAAGCGCACCGGTTGCTGCACGGCGGCGAGTCGCAGGTGTGGGGCGATGCCGGGTATCAGGGAGTCCAGAAGCGGGCGGAGCATCGGGGGCTGGAGGTGGAGTGGCAGGTGGCGATGCGACCGGGCCAACGTCGGCAGTTGGAGCCGGGAAGCCCTGAGGCGTTGGCGGAGAAGGGCAAGGCGTCGGTCCGGGCGAAGGTGGAGCATCCGTTCCTGTACGTCAAACGGCACTTTGGCTACGCCAAGGTCCGCTACCGGGGGCTGGCCAAGAACACGCAACGGCTGATGGTGCTGCTGGGGCTGGCGAACCTGATGAGAGCCCAGCGGTGCTTGGCGGCATGACGGAGGCGCAGTGGGTTCAGATCGGGGTTGGGAGCAGGGAATCCGCCCCAGCAGGGTCGGTAGAAGACCCCCAACAGCCCCGTTCACGGCACCAGCAGAGGGCTGCGAATCGCTGAAGAGCCCCCCACCAACACCACTCGGCCGACTGTGAGTTGTTCAGAGGTTCCCTAGGGAATCTCTGAACAAGTCTATAGGTTGAGGCAGTATCCTGGCAGTCACCCAGTGGCGCCAGGGAGTGAAGCGATGATGGACCAACCGACCTTTGCAGACGTGGACTACGAGAGCAAGAAGCGCAAGACCCGCAGGGAGCGATTCCTCGAACGCATGGGCGGGCTGATCCCCTGGGAACGGCTGGAAGGGCGCATCCGTCCCTTCTACCCCACGGCGGGCCGGGGACGCCATCCGTATGCCCTGTCGGCGATGCTGCGGATTCACTGCGTGCAGCTGTTCTACAACCTCAGCGACCCCGGCATGGAGGACCTGCTGTACGACGTGGAGTCGGTGCGGCGGTTCGTGGGCTTGAAGCTGTCGGAGCCGCTGCCGGACGAGACCACCATCCTGAACTTCCGTCATCTGTTGGAGGAGCACGAACTGGGGGAGGGACTGTTCGCGGAGATCAAAGGGCATCTGGCGTCCCAGGGACTCCTGCTCCAGGAAGGGACAATCATGGACGCGAGCATCATCGAGGCGCCGTCGTCGACGAAGAATCGAGCGGGTGCGCGAGACCCGGAGATGCACCAAGTGAAGAAGGGGAACAGGTGGCATTTCGGGATGAAGGTGCACATCGGGGTGGACGCGGAGACGGGGGTGGTGCACAGCGTCGCGACGACGCCGGCCAATGTGAACGACGTGACGGAAGCGCACCGGTTGCTGCACGGCGGCGAGTCGCAGGTGTGGGGCGATGCCGGGTATCAGGGAGTCCAGAAGCGGGCGGAGCATCGGGGGCTGGAGGTGGAGTGGCAGGTGGCGATGCGACCGGGCCAACGTCGGCAGTTGGAGCCGGGAAGCCCTGAGGCGTTGGCGGAGAAGGGCAAGGCGTCGGTCCGGGCGAAGGTGGAGCATCCGTTCCTGTACGTCAAACGGCACTTTGGCTACGCCAAGGTCCGCTACCGGGGGCTGGCCAAGAACACGCAACGGCTGATGGTGCTGCTGGGGCTGGCGAACCTGATGAGAGCCCAGCGGTGCTTGGCGGCATGACGGAGGCGCAGTGGGTTCAGATCGGGGTTGGGAGCAGGGAATCCGCCCCAGCAGGGTCGGTAGAAGACCCCCCAACAGCCCCGTTCACGGCACCAGCAGAGGGCTGCGAATCGCTGAAGAGCCCCCCACCAACACCACTCGGCCGACTGTGAGTTGTTCAGAGATTCCCTAGGAGACTCCCACTCGTGAATCTGTCAGTTTACGAGTGGGCATTCTGGCCCATTCCGCCCGTTTCCCATGATTCGCGTGTCCTCCGCCCGCTGAACATGGTGTTTTCGTGTTTCGTTCGGATCCTTGAACGCAGGAAGCAGACCGTGGCCTGCTGGAGACCCCTCTTTAAGGTGCCGAAAGTACCTCATTCCTGTCCTCCCCTCCGTCGTAGTCGCCCAATGGGGGGAGTGCAGAAGGCAAAGCCCTCTGCCGGGGGGCGTGGGGGTGTCCCCCACTCAAGCGTTTCGGGCGGATGGGCGGGAAGACAGCGCTGGTCAGCAGAGTTGCGCAAAGGTCTCGTCCGCTGAGAAGAACTAGAGAAGGGCCGCGCGTCCCGCCCGCCTACTTTCGCCGGCGTGGCGTTGGACGTAACATCCGTGAGGGAACCTCTGAACAAGTTCGCAGTTCGTTCGTTCGCTCGCTCCAGTCCGGCCTCCTCCCCCGCGGAGACCTTTGCATAACTCGCAGGGGCGGCTCTCGTAGTCGCCCCGTGGGGGAGTGCAGAGGGCTTTGCCTTCTGCCGGGGGCGTGGGGGTGTCCCCCACCAAGCGTTGCGGGCGGGGGGCGGGAAGAACAGCGCTCGTCAAACAGAGTTGCGCAAGGGCCCCTACCCGTTAGGCCAAATGCAGCGGACCCGACACGGATCGGACAGAGGAGGAAGCGGCATGGCGTTGATCCAGCCTGAAGGGCTCATAAACGGGCACTACGAATGCCGCTCGCTGGACCAGACACTGCCGGTCTTCGAAGGCTTGCTGGCCTCCGAAGTCGTGGCGAGAGGCGACGGAGTGGCCGTCGTGAAGCATCCCAACACCGAATGGCTTCTCGTCGTTCACGAGGGCGGGCCCAACGCGCCCACGAAGCCCCACGCGAACCACTATGGCTTCCGTGTCGCCGACCACACCGAGGTCGAGGCGGCGTGGACGTACATCAACGAGCGCAAGGACGACTACGGAGTCACCGGGCTCCGCGAGCCGGCCGCGGGTCACTTCGCCTACTCGATCTACTTCGACGAGCCCGGCGGAAACACCCTCGAGATCGAGTACTACAACGAGAGAGCTGCCAGCCACGGCCGCCAGATCGCAGCCGGCCACTGGAACGAACCCCTCGGCGCTGACCGGTTCCCCCGCAGAGGCTACATCCCGCAGGCCCTCTCCCACGGCACGATGCAGTGCAACGACAAGGAGACGAGCAATCGCTTCTACACCGAGGTGCTCGGCCTGGCGATCATGGGCGGCGGACGTACGTCCACCTACATCGGCCACCCGGACACGCCGTGGTACGTCGTCGTGCAGCCCGCGCCCGAGCGCACGCTTCTCGCCGAAGTCAACCGCTTCACGCTGAAGCTCGCCGCCGCTGACGATGTCGCACGAGCCCACAACGAGTTCACCCGGCGCGGCGCGGACGCTGGCGTCACGCGCGTCGGCGAGCTCGGGCAGCGCAACGGCGACGCCTCGTTCATCCTCGCGGACCTCGACTCCAACTATTGGGAACTGACCTCTTCGAGCAACCCCCTTGGCTAAGGGAGCAACGCCATGACGACGAACCCCGGCGGGCCATACGGCCTGATGCGGGCCGACCACATCGGAAGCTTCGTGCGCCCTCCCGCGCTGCTCGAACTCCAAGCCCGCTTCGACGCCAGCCAAGCGTCCGCTAAGCAATTGCGTGCGGCCGAAGACGCCGCCATCCGGGAGGTCGTGGCGAGCCAGGAGGAGGCGGGCTTCCCCATCGTCACCGACGGCGAGTTCCGGCGCCGCAACTTCCAGGAAAGCTTCGGCGCCGCCGTGAGCGGCTACCGGACCGCGGAGGGCGGCGAGTACCAGGACTGGCGCGAGCGGTCCCGCTCCGACCGCGAGGAGCGCGTCATGTCGGGACCCTCCATCGACGGCCCTCCCGTCGTGACGCGGGGCGCGGCGGTCGAACGCCTGAAGCTAACGCGCAACGTCCCGCTGGAGGAGTGGCTGTTCACCGACAGCGTCGCTCGCGTCCCGGCCAAGGCCACGCTCATCGGTCCCGACCGTATCGCGCAGCGGTTCGACTATCAGGCCTCGGCGGGCGTCTACGGCGGACTCGACGACTTCACGACGCACGTCGCCGAGATCGAGCACGAGATGGTCCGCGGCTTGGCCGACGCCGGCTGCGCCTACGTGCAGATCGACGCCCCGGGCTACACAGCCTACGTGGACGGGCCGTCGCTGGCGGCGATGCGCGCCCGCGGCGAGGACCCGGACGAGAATCTCGCGCGCTCCATCCGGGCCGACAACGCGGTCATCGATGGCGTCTCGGGCGTTACGTTCGGGGTCCACCTCTGCCGGGGCAACTCCCGGGCGTTCGATCCCGCCACGGGCGAGATGGTCCCGCAATGGCACCGCGAGGGCGCCTACGACGCCATCGCGGAACGGCTCTTCACCGGGCTGCGTCACCAACGTCTCCTCCTCGAGTACGACAGCGAGCGGGCCGGATCGTTCGCGCCCCTCCGGTTCGTGCCGAAGGACAAGATAGTCGTGCTCGGACTCGTGACGACGAAGAGCGCCAGAGTCGAGACCGTCGACGAGCTGCAACGGCGCATCGAGGAGGCGTCCCGGTTCATCGCCGTCGAGCAGTTGGCGCTCAGCCCGCAGTGCGGTTTCAGCAGCGGCGCGGGCGTCTCCGCGCCCGCGGACGTGCAGTGGCGCAAGCTCGAAGCCATCATGGAGACCGTGGCCCGAGTGTGGGGATAGAAAGCGAGGGGATAGAGGCGTGGGGAAGATGAGCGCGCGCCGTGCGGCTATATACTCGGCCGCATCCCACACTGTGAAAGCTAAGTCCGCTGAATGATCCTGCCCACAACCTCGGCGTAGAGACAGAGGCGGAAGCCGCACGCTCCGCCGGCGGCCGGATCGCCGGGCTTCTCCCCCGCGTCTTCCCGGCGCTCGAGCACCGGGACTACCGCTACCTCTGGCTGGCCCAAGCCTCCCAGGCCTCCGCCATGTGGATGGAGACCGTCACCCGCAACTGGCTCACGCTGGAGCTCACCGGGTCAGCGCTGCAGTTGGGCGGCGTCAACTTCATCCGCGCCGTGCCCTCGCTCGTCGTGGGCCCGTGGGCCGGAGTCCTCGCCGACCGCTTCAGCAAGAAAAAGCTGCTGCTCCTCGCGCAGACGTGGTCGCTGTTGGTGTACGTCGTCATGACGTGGGTGGTCATGACGGGCCAGCTGGAGCTGTGGCACCTCTACGCCAGCACGTTCGCCCTCGCGTTCGGCATGTCGATCAGCCAGCCGGTGCGGGCCGCCTACATCCCAGCGCTGGTGCCGCCGGAGAAGGTGATCGGCGCGCTCTCCCTGAACGCGACAGCGATGAACGGCTCGCGCATCATCTGGCCGGCGGTTGCGGGAGTGCTCCTCGTGGCCGGCAGTCCCGGGTGGGCCTACCTCGCGGCGACGGCGTTCTACGTGTTGCTCCAGCTCTTCACACTGCTGATTCGGAAGGCGGACGCCCCGGCGCCGCTCGCCGACCGCAGATCGATGGTGGGCCAGTTCGGCGAGGGGATGCGATTTGTTATGCGGGAGCGGCTCGTACTGGCGCTGGTCGCAAGTCGCCTCGGCCCGATCACTGTCGCATCGGGGTTCCAAGTGCTGATCCCCGTATTCGCGGTGGAGGCGCTCGGCATGGGTCCCGGCGCCTACGGAGCGCTCCTGTCCGCCGAGGGACTGGGCGCAATCATCGGAGGAGGCGTGCTCGCGTCGAGGAGGTCGGTGCCCCGCCAGGGCCTGCTTGCCCTGCTGGCGGGCACCGCGCTGGGCGTCCTGTTGATAGCGACGCCGGCGGTCCAGATCGTCGAAGTTACGATGCTGCTGTTCGTGATGGTCGGCATATCGCAGATCACGTTCCAGTCGGCCAACAACGCGGCGCTGTTCGGCCAGACTCCCGCGAACCTGCGAGGCCGCGTCATCGGCGTCCGGAATCAGACGCGGGGCCTCGTGCCCGTGTCCAACCTTGGCGCCGGGGCAATCGCCGACTTGGCCAGCGTGTCGATTGCGTTCGTGGCCGTCGGGGGCGCGAGCCTCCTCATCCTGTGGGCGGTCCAGCTGTGGAAGCCCGCGCTCAGTAAGGTGTGACGGCTATCGCGCGTTGTACCGCGGGAACACCTCCGGCACGTTCCCTGCGTAGATCAGCTCCCGCCCGTCGTCGTCGAGCCACTCGATGCCGTCGATCATCGGCTTGAGGTCGTCGTACCACCTGCCGGTGCGCGGGTCGGTCTTCGACCCTGCGCCGGGACGCTCCGTGCCCTTGCCAAGAGGTGACAGGGCAGTGGCTATAGCTCGCGCCACTAGACCCATCCGTAGCTTCGTTGTCCCGTGGAACCAATGTTTGCGGTGGCTCGCGAGGCGGCCTGTGCGGCACGTGTCTGGGCGGAGGAGAGCACGCTGAAATCGAAGCCATCCCCGCTAGCCCTGCGGCGAAAGCGAAGGACCCGGTAGCGAACCTCCCCCCGATTCACCTCAGGAATCGAAGTATCGAGGTTGATGCGCCACATTCCATTGCGCCCGTAGTACGACATTACGCTCCCATTCCATACGGAAGACCCGCGGCTAAGTCTGAGGATGGCACGTGTTGCATGATCAATTGGGTTCACTCCAAAGAAGGGCACAGCGGGTCCCGGAATCTCGAGTTGGTTGGCCGAACCACCCGTGATGGCTCCCGATTCAATCCAAAGTTCTCTGGCGCGGCCAATAGCCACAGTTGATTCTTCAGTTTCTCCTCCGGTGACCCGATCAGGGGAAGGCAGCTGTGGCGAATTCTTGCGGTGAGTCTCATATGCACGAATCCTCGTAGGGGTTACCGCACTACTTCGCTTCCAGATTTCTTGAAACCATTCGTGCCATTGCGCTGAGATTCGGTCCCGTTCGGATCCTGTGCCGAGTTCCACGACGGCACCCGCTTCTCGGTTCCTCAAGAACCCCGCTGACGTGAGGTTGGCTGACCCGACAATCAACACAAATGGACTTGACCGACCTCTACGATCAAGCACCAGAGTTTTGGCATGGAACATCCCCGGGCCAGTGGTCTCGAACAGTCGCACTCGATTCGGAAGTCGCTCACTTAGGATTCTGATTGCTGCGGGCTCGGTAATCGAGCCATCGAGCCCTACGACGAGTCTCACGTCCAGACGAGCGCTCCTAGCTTCTATTGCGCCAAGCAGTAGCTTCGCACCCTCCGCTGACGCAAATGCAACCGCCATTCGTAGTCGATTTAAGTCAGGCCGCAGCAATAGAGACGAGAAGACATCGTTCGTTGTTTCGTCTCCTTCAGGGGGATTGAAGATGATGCGCGTAGTCAATCTACCGCCTTCCTCCATTGGCTAGAAAAGATGTAGCTCGTTACCTTCAGCCTCTCGCCTTCGCCGTGCATGCCGAAATGTCCCAGCCTTTGCAAGACCCAGATATGGGAGAGTGGGTTTCTGACCATTCAAGAGGCCTTCGATAGTTACTAGCTGTATACGAGAAAACTGATAGTCGGGAAAGTGACTTGGGACGTAGACCCCTGCAGCGATGGCCTCTTGCTCCATTGGCCGGGTTGGCGGCTCTAGCGTGACCAAGAGTCCTAGATCTGCCTTCTCACGGTCCATGTCTCCTCTCAAGGTTGCCACATGGTCACGGCGAACATGGCCGCTCTTCACCTGCACAAGCACCGTCTTCGCCTTGCCCGAGTCGTCGTCGAAGAAGTTGATGTACCCATCGACGCCGGCGTCGGCCCCTTTGCGCCGACTGTTGGCGGGTCGTGCGTCGACAAGGCCGAGCGCCCAGTACTCGAACTGGTATCGCCCTTCGTATTCGCTCTCCAGCGCCAGGGCTCTCGCGCTCGCGACATCCTGCGGCACTCCGACAACCTCGTAAGGCGTGAGGTGCTCCCCGAACGTGTCCTGCAGCCGATACTTCATGAGCGAGATGGCAATGTGAGTGACGTCAATGCCGATCCACCGCCGATTTAGCCGCTCGGCGACGGCGACAGCGGTGCCGCACCCACAGAATGGATCGAGAACCACGTCATTTTGATTGCTGGATACGCGGATGATGCGTTCCAAGAGCGCTTCGGGTTTCTGCGTTGGGTAGCCAAGATGTTCGGCCCCAGCAGCCTGAGGGATATCGTCCCAGTCGTTCGTTACCGTCTTGCCTTTGGAGTCTTCCAGATAGAGCTTATACTGAGGTACGGCTCCCGGCTTCAGTTGGACTACGAGTCCGTCTTCGTAGGCCTTCTGCATCCGTTCACGACTCCATCTCCATACTCTGGTTACACCCAGAAACTCGTAGGTTAGATTCGGTCGGTTGTCATTGGGGTTCAGCAGAGGAAGCAGTCGGTAGCGTCGCCCCCGCTCATCGGTATACTTGTAGGCCTTGTCCACGTAGGCCATATCGTGTTCAGAGAACACCTTGTTAAAGATGGATTTACCTGTCTTGGAGTACCGGAGAATAACATCTCTACAGTTGGGGAAATTCACAACATGAAGGCTCTTGGGGTTGGAGCGATTCCAGGAGATTTCGTTCCGAAAATTGCCAGGTCCAAACACCGCATCCATGAGCAGCTTAAGGTAGTGACTCGCAGTAGGATCGCAGTGCAGATAGATGCTACCTGTCGGCTTGAGGACACGGTGCAACTCCACCATGCGCTCCGCCATCATGGTCAGGTAGGCCATCATATCGTTCTGGCCCAAGAACGAGCGCATCGCCTGTAGCAGGTCCGCCAGCTTCCTCGGCCCGGTCGTCACAACTCTCTGGTAGGCGTACTCCGCCTCCATGTTCCAGTGCCAGGTGTCATCAAACGCTTGTATCTGTGCGGCGGAACCCTCTCCGTTCGCTTCCGTAAACAGCACGTTGTACGTTGCGTTGGAGTTGAACGGTGGGTCGAGATAGATGAGATCGACGCCTTCGGTCGGGACATGCTCACGCAGGATGTCCAGGTTGTCCCCGAAGTAGAGCTTGTTCTTCCAGTCCACCATGAGGCAGAGCGTAACGGTTGCGGTGCGGGAGGGAAAGGGGCGGCTGCCGCGCCAAGCCTCCATGTTGGGAACAGCCGGGGCAATCGCCGACTTGGCCAACGTGTCGATTGCGTTCGTGGCCGTCGGGGGCGCGAGCCTCCTCATCCTGTGGGCGGTCCAGCTGTGGAAGCCCGCGCTCAGTAAGGTGTGACGGCTATCGCGCGTTGTACCGCGGGAACACCTCCGGCACGTTCCCTGCGTAGATCAGCTCCCGCCCGTCGTCGTCGAGCCACTCGATGCCGTCGATCATCGGCTTGAGGTCGTCGTACCACCTGCCGGTGCGCGGGTCGGTCTTCGACCCTGCGCCGGGACGCTCCGTGCCGAACATACAACGGTCGGGCCCCACGACCTTGAAGAGCAGCTCGAGCGACTCCTGGTTGTACAGGCCCGTATCGTAGTACATGCTCCGCATGCGGTCGTCGAAGTTCTCCGTGTCGTTGGGCCCGCGGAGCTGCGAGCGCCACCGGCCGACCTGGTACGGGATGGACCCGCCGCCGTGGCTGATGATCAGCTTGAGGTCGGGGAAATCGTCGAACACTGTCGAGTCGATGAGCGACAGCACGGCGATGCTCTCTTCCGTAATGAAGTGGTTATGGAACGACTCGCGGGGGTTCTTGCACGCGGCGCCGTGGACCAGCCCCGGGATGTTCATCTGCACCATCTTCTCGTAGAGCGGGTACCAGTACTCGTCGCCCATGCCGGGCGTTGAGTAGTCGCCCTCGCCCGGGTCCGGATTGATCATCACGCCGATGAACCCTAGGTCGTTGATGCAGCGGTCGATCTCCTCGAACGTGTTGGTGGGACTCACGCCCACCGACTGGGGCAGCCCGGCGACGCCGGCGAACCGTTCCGGCTCGTTCTGAATCGCCGCCGCGATCGCGTCGTTCGTCGCCTCGCAGTACCAGTGCACGATCTTCTCCGGCTTCTCGGAGTGCATCATCGTGTACGGGCGCGGCGAGAGGAAGCCGACGTCGGTGCCGACCTCGTCGAGCAGCTCGGAGTGGGTCTTGCCGCGCCGGCGCACCTTGGCGATGTTCTCGGGCGTCACGCCGTGGTTGCCTTTGCCGTGGAACCCGCGGCTGTTCAGCAGCCCCGAGTGGTATGCGCCGAGCTCAGGCCCGGCGACGACATGTTGGTGAATGTCGATAATCATGCGCTCCTCCTCCCCGTTTGGCTTCCTCCCCCACCTATGGCCTCTTCCAAGTTCAGCGCCATAGACTCCTCCTCCTGCCCGTTTGGCCTCCTCCCCCGCCGGGGAGGATTGAGGAGGGGGGCATTAGACAGGCTCTCTATCCTAGTCGTCGCCCCATTCGCCCTCAGTCGTGGGCCCGACCTCGCCCGTGCAATTCGCGACGAGCGCCTTCATGCGGCAGGGCGCGCCGTTGGCGGCCACCTCGGCCTCGAACAGCTCGTGGACGCGCGGGTCCTCGTCTTCGTACTCCATCTGGTTGCCGCCCTCGTTCATGCTGACGTCGCTCGAGCGCTGGCGCTCGCCGGAGCCGAACTTGCGCCCGCCGCCGGTGCCCGCCAGGATGGCGAGGTAACGCGCGGGGCCCGCGCCCGCGTTGAAGTGTTGGTGCAGGCAGTCGTCGAATGGCACCACGGCAAGCGTCCCCGGCTTCCAGTCGACCTTCTGCCACTCCTTGCTGTCGCCCTCCCAGAACAGGGAGAACCCCTGCCCTTCGAGGATCAGCAAGTGCGCGCCTGGACCGTGTCGGTGCGCCTTCTTGTACGTGCCCACCTGGAAGCGCGAAATGTGGCACGAGATGCTGGCGTCAGCGAGCTGGAGCCGCACCTGACTCCCGCCGCCGCCGCGCTCCTTCCACTCGAACAACCGCATGGCGCGCGCGTCGGGAATGAACCCGGTCTCCCAGATGCGCTCCTGGAACAGCTTGCCCTGTCCGTTGAAGTAGCTCTCCTCGCCGCCGAAGCGGTCGGTGAATTGGAACGGGCAGTCGAAGATGAAATCGAGATTGTGGTACTGGCGCAGCGTCGGCGGCAGGTTGGTGACGCCGATGTAGCGGACCGGCTCCGAGCTGCTGTTGAAGTGCTGGTACCACGCGTTCAGCGGAATCGCGAACAGGCTGCCGTGCGCCCACTCGAACGTCTGCTTGTGCTTTTCGTCATACCAGATGCTCGTCGCGCCCCGCCCGGAGAGCACGTAGACGATCTCCTCGTACATGTGATGCTCCGGCTCCGACGTGCCGCCCGGAGCAATCTCCACGATGTGCGCGTCCTTAGCGCCCGTCGTGTCGAGGTTGAGGATCGCGCCGCGGCCGCCCTTCCGGGGCCAGGGGCCCAGCTCTACGCTGGACATGTCCTCGATGTAGTACCCCTTCACGATGGGCACGCCCTGCGATTCCGCCCAATCCCGGTACGGGTCGATGCGCGCGAGCTTCGGCAAGGACTCCGAGCGTGACTCCGACACTTGGCTCGTCATGGCTATCGCCTCCTCTTGGCTCCTTGGCTATCGCTGGTTCCGTGGCGCCAATCCAACGGTGCCCGTCGTGATGCCGTACGGACGGCCCGACCCCGTGCCTCCGCCCGTGGCGTTCAGGTCATGCGACACGCCAGTGTCGATCACCGCGTGGCCGGGGTCGCGGACCACCGACATAGGGTCGCCGGCGCCGTTCTGAACGATGTCGATGTTCTCCTGCATGATGCGGCGCAGCAGCACCACGGCCCGGTCCGAGTAGCTCAGGTGCTCGACCGTGCGGTCGGTGATGGGGCCCTGCGTCTCCCAGGCCATATGGTCCTGCTGCGCCACGGTGTTCATCTGCCATCGGGTGAACGGGTGCAGCTTGTCCGGCGGGTCCTTGTAGGGCGGCTGACGCCTCACCTGAATCACGCTCTCGTCGACGGTCTCGCCGTCCGCCGCAGGCGTGAACGAGACGTCGACCCTCCACGTGTGGGTGTCGTCGATCGGCGCCCGAATCTGCGTGCTGTTCCCGCTGCGCAGGATGTTCGGGAAGATGAGCGGATGCTCGTCCTGCTCGCCGTTCTTGAATATGCGCCTCTTCATGATGCCGAAGGGAACGAGCCAGGCCTCGAACCCGGCCTGGTCGTCGATGAACCCCCGGGTCGAGTTGACCGGCTTGGCCGTCCTGCCCGCCGCGTCCTGATGCAGAATGGGCGCGTGCGTGGGATCGACCGCGTTCTCCATCGTCTGGAACCAGTTGCAGTCGAGCACGGGATGCGAGTTGAGTCGGCGAGTCCCTCCCGTGCTCGCCCAAACGTCGTAGCGCGGGATCTCGGGAGCGGGCGCCGGCCCCAGATAGCCCCAGATCAGACCCGCGAGCTGCCGCGTGGGGTACGCGGTGATCTTCACCGAGCGCATGATGGCGTCGTTGCGCTCCGGGGGAGTCTCGAGGATGTTCCCCTCGCAGTCGTACAACCAACCGTGGTACGCGCACGCGATGCCGCGCTCCTCGACGCGCCCGTACAGGAGCGACGCGCTCCGGTGCGCGCAGTGGTCGGCGAGGAGCCCTACCCTGCCGGACTTGTCGCGGAACAGGACGAGGTCCTCGCCGAGCAGGCGTACGAACATCTTTGGGTCGTCGTCCGTGAGGTCCGCGGCGATCGCCACGGGATGCCAGTAGCGGCGTAGAAGCTCGCCCGCCGGCGTGCCCCGGCCCACACGAGTCAGCGTTTCGTTCTGCTCTTGTGTGATCATTGCGCTTCCTGGCTCCTCTGGACGCTTCTTTCGTCCATCTTGGCGCGCGGCTGCGGGACCCACGCACGTCGGGAATCACGTCGGATGGGGAGAATCTATCACAGGAAGATGAAGACGCCATACGGAATGACCGTGAGCACGGCCACGATGAGCAGCCGCCAGGTGGACTTGTAGTCGAGCACCTGGCTCAGCGCGAAGAGCACGGCGATGAGCTGCCACAGCGCAGCAACCATGACGAGCGGCGTGCCGACCAGCGGTATCCATCCCAAGGCGCGCAGCATGCCCGGAGACTGCGCGAACCCGAGTACACGGGCAATCTGTCCCCAACTCGTGTGAACCTCCGGCGTGCCGAGGAGCTTCACCCCGATGACGTAGACGACGAGGGTCCACGCGCCCCACGCGGCCAGGCCGATCACCGGCCGCTTGAACAGCTCGAGGATGTCGTCGCCGAACCCGATGCCCGTCGCAATGGCGACGAACGCCACCACCGCGGCCGCTTGTTGCGTCGCGCCACGGTCCCCGCTCACGTCTTCGAAGGCGCCGACGCTGAGCTTCGCCGCCCCGAGCATTCGATCGATCAACGGCTACCGCCAGTCGGGCCGAGGCCCTGAGAATCACCGCCGCCGTAGGGGCGCCTCCCACCGTCGTTCCCGTGCCCCGACACGAGGTCCCCCGCCATGACAACTGCCCCTAGCCCGTTCGTCCCCTCGCCTCCTACACTATCCCAATGGCCCCGCTTCAGACCCCGCCCCGGTCGTCGTCGGGCGTCCGGCCCGGACTCACTGGAGAATAGGACCAAACGAGACCAAATGAGACCGCTTAGAAGAGACGCGTCTCACCAACCCATGCGGGCACGAGATGCCGCCGGCCCCGCCTACTGGCCCTGCCCCAGAGGCGAAATGGCTCAAAATGGCTCACTTTGACTCACTTTGGAAGAATCATCTTCCGCCCCCACTCGTAAACCCATGCAATCTACGAGTAAGGGCCCTGTGCCATTCCAGTCCATTCCGGTCCATTCCTGCCTCTTGCACACGCCATTGCTTGATAATCCAGGCCAACCGCACCACAGGAGCGTCACTCCGTCTGGCCTCCTCCCCCACGGGGGAGGATTGAGGAGGGGGTCGCCCCCACTCCGTCGTTCCCGTGCCCCGACACGGGAACCTACTGCCAGTATGCGAGCGTCACTCCGTCTGGCCTCCTCCCCCACCGGGGGAGGATTGAGGAGGGGGGCCGCCCGCCACTCCGTCGTTCCCGTGCCCCGACACGAGATCCTACTGCCAGTACGCCAGTGTCACTCCGTCTGGCCTCCTCCCCCACCGGGGGAGGATTGAGGAGGGGGGCCGCCCGCCACTCCGTCGTTCCCGTGCCCCGACACGAGATCCTACTGCCAGTATGCGAGCGTCACCCCGTGGCCGGTGCCGGCGAGCGAACGGTAGCAGGGCACGTAGTCGATGAGGGTCATGTCGAGGGGCTCCATCGCCCCCGCGACGACGACCCAGTTCAGTATCTCGGGCGTGCCGGGCGACCTGTTCAGCTGCTCGCGCGGCAGGAACGACAGCGTCTCGGTGTCCTTGTTGAGGAGCGCGTCGATCACCTTGCGGTCGAGCTCTTCGTCGACGACCTGATGGCTGAGGCCGCCGGAGGCCATGACCGCCACGCGCATGTCCTTGTCCCACGACTCGATAGCCCTGCGGATCGCCTGACCCACGGTGTAGCAACGGGCCGACGTTGCCTGATGCGGCAGATACCTGCTCAGTAAGAACGGCACGGTCGGAATCGTCCGGTCGGGCAGGAACTTTTCGTAGGCGAAGAGGAAGGGCCCCTCGATGCCGGCCGCGGGGTCGGACTGGAAGCAGCTCGCCACGTCGACGCCCTCGCGGATGAGGCTGTACATGAGATGGTCGGCGAGCTCTGGGCAGGTCGCGTAATCCTCCACCTGACGGGTCACAACCGGTTGGTTGCCCGCGGGTCGCCGGCGCGCGCTCGTCTGATGCCCCGAGCGCTCGATCTGAGACTCGGTATGGCTCATGTACATCCCGAACACAGGCTCCATCCTGTCCGGGGGCGCCACGCCGTGCGGGTTGCTAATGCAGACGATGATGTCAGGCGACGCGTCTTGAATCACTACCGACATCGCCTCGGAGGCGCGTTGGACCGCTTCGTGGCGCTCCTGCATCCTCTCGGGCGTAATCTCGTCCGCCAGGCTCGGCGGCGCCGCGGCGAGGAACGCGGCGAAGTCGTAGCGCGGGTCTTCGAGGTCCTTCTGGCCGAGCGCTGCCCACTTCTCCGCAGAAGTAGCCTGAATCGTGGGCCCGTGAGAGGCCCCTATCCCCAATACGATTTCGGCCATGGCGCACCTCCTGATGCCGCTTCCAATGCCGTCGCAGTAATGCCTGCCCAACTACAAGTCGCAGCGAGTATATACCGCGCGCCGGATGCCCGCCGATCGCAACGCAATCAGCGGTGGGACGGGGGTTTTGCGAGGATGAGGGCGAGGACGACGACGGCAAGAAGCGCCAGGGAGAGCTGGAACGATAACTCGTAGCTCCCCGTGTAGGTCTGGAGATAGCCCGCCATGAGCGGCCCTGCGGCCCCGACGGGCGCGGACACCACCTGCGATGCGCCCCGGACCGCTCCGAGATGGCCCCGGCCGAAGTAGTTGGCGAACAGGAGCGTCTGCGCCACCGTCCACCCTCCTGCCGAGAGGCCGAACACGACCGCGAACGCCACCGCCATCGCAACATTGTCGGCGACGATGAGCAGGACCATGGCTGCGGCCAGCAGAAACGTGGCAAGCAGCGAGCCCCATCGCACGTGGATGCGGTCCATCAGCATGCCCCAGCTGTAGGCGGAGACAGCCGCCGTGCCGGCGAAGACGAAGACGAACAACCCCGCCACCTCGCCTCCGACGCCGCGGTCTTGGAAGCTGGCCACCGCATGAAGGTTGACCGCCGTGAGCACGAACACCACCACCGCAGTGGCAGCCGCCAGCAGCCAGAACGCCGCGGTCCTCCGAGCCTCCTGAGCCGTCCACGACGCCTCCGGCTCCTCCCGTTTGGCCTCCTCCCCCGCCGGGGGAGGATTGAGGTGGGGGGTCGGCCGCTCAGGCTCGGGCGGTAGACCGTCAGGCCGCAGGCCGAGGTCTTCGGGCCGCCGCCGAAGGAACAGCCACCCCGGAACGACGATGAAGACGAAGGCGATAACAGCCAGCGTCGCGTAGGCATGGCGCCAGCTCAGCAGGATGATGATCGGTGTGATGAACAGCGGGAACAGCGCCTGCCCGCCCCGCAGCCCGATCACCAACAGCGCCACGGCGCGCCCGCGCTTGCGCACGAACCAGTTGGCGACGGCCACGGTCGTCCCGAGGTTGATGCCCGACAACGCCGCCGTCCGCCCGAGGCCGAAGAGCAACCAGAACTGCCACACCTCTTGCATCAGGGCCAGCCCTGCCAGCGACGCGGTCACGACCACGCCCGCCGACACGACGGCGACCCTTGCGCCGTAGCGGTCGATCCTCGCTCCCACGATGGAGGACACGGAAAACCCGACCAGCGTCCCCAGCGTGAACGCCAGCGATATCTCCCCGCGCGACCAACCCAAGTCGTCCCCGATCGGCTTCACGAACACGGAGAGCACCGGGCCGTACATCGGCACTTGTGCGATGAGGACCACCATCGACGTGCCGACGATGCCCCAGCCGTAGAACAGGCGCTTGAAGGGCCACAGCCGGGGAATGCTCTGCGGCCGCTCTGTCTGACGCTCCGCCATACGCTACGCGTTCCCGCGAGCGGCGGCCCCATCCCGCGAGGCGGGACCAGGCGGCGCGGCGAGGCCGGGAGCGATGTTGTTCCGCTGTAATGCCATGAGGGGGAGCCATCGAGGCTGTGTTGAGCATATACTGCGCGGCAAAAGCGCACATC
The DNA here is from genome assembly GCA_965220205.1 of Dehalococcoidia bacterium. GTDB lineage: Bacteria > Chloroflexota > Dehalococcoidia > Lucifugimonadales > Australimonadaceae. The sequence goes on from OZ244812.1 coordinate 1,058,341, forward strand.
CCGGAGGAAAGACCGTGACGCAATCACTCGCCGCAGTGGTTACCGGCTACAAGGAACGGCTCGAGTTGAGGAGCATCGACCACCCGGACCTGGAGCCGGGCGCGATGATTGGCCGCGTCGAGGCGGCAACGCTGTGCGGCACGGACCTCCACATCTGGGAGGGCGGCGGAAGGGCGCAAGAGGGCTTGCCGTATATCCCCGGCCACGAGACCGCCCTCATCATCGAGGAGATGAACGGACCGCGGAGGGACGTCCTCGGCACGCAGCTCCGCCCTGGCGACCGCGTCATCTCCGCCTACCCGTTCTGCGGCACGTGCTACTACTGCTCGGTCGCGAACCAGCCGACGCTGTGCGAGCGGAGCCTGCGCTACGGACGCGAGCGGTGCGACCAGTTCCCGAACCTCCTCGGTGGGTGCGCTCAGTTCCACTACGTGCCCCCGGCGAGCGCCGTCGTCCGCATCCCCGACGAGGTCAGCGCGCCGCGGGCAGCCTCCGCTGCCTGCGCCCTGCGCACCGTCATGCACGGTTTCGAACGGCTCGGGGCCATCGCGAGCCACGAGACCGTCGTGGTCCAGGGATGCGGGCCGGTGGGCCTCTACGCGACCGCCGCGGCGCGAGTGCGGGGCGCCGGAAAGGTCATCACCATCGGCGCGCCCGCGAACCGTTTGGAGGTCGCGCGGGCGTGGGGCGCGGACGATACGCTCAACCTCGACGACGCGCCCGACCGGGCGGACCGGCGGGCCTGGGTGCTCGACCGGACATCCGGACGCGGACCGGACATCGTGTTTCAGTGCGCGACCGGCAACGCCATCGCCGAGGGGCTCGAGTTCATGCGCCCCGGAGGCCGGTACGTCTCCATTGGCGGAGGCGGCGGACAGCTCACGTTCAACCCGGGCAACCTGTCCGGAGGCCTCGATTTCTTGAGCATCCGGTCGGGAAACGGCCGCCATTTCCTCCACGCGTTGACGTTCCTGGCGACCCGGAAGGAGATCCCGTTCGACCTGCTCTTCTCGAACACGTACACACTCGACACGGTCTCCGACGCCCTGCAGGCCATGTCCGAGATGCGCGAGCTCAAGCCCATCATACTGCCCCAGACGGCCGCGTAGCGGGCGGCGCGGCGCAATCGGCGCGTTGCCGGCAGGCCTGTCGGCGACTGGAGACCGGAAGGAGAAGCGACCATGGCGACCGTAGACCTCGAAACAATCATTGACGGCGATGGGCACCTCTTCGAGGACCTAGAGGGCATCTGGGACCGCATGCCCCCCGGCTACCGCGAGCGGAAGTTCCCCATGAGCCGGCTCTTCCCCCCGCTCGACCATCTCCATTCCTCCCACGTCGCAACGCAACCGCCGGGCTCCTTCGAGCCGACCGGGACCGACGGGTGGAAGGCGTTCCTGCGAGACGCGGGCATCGACTCGACGATCCTCTATCCGACCGTTGCCCTCTCCTACGGGAGAATCGCCAGCACCGAGTTCGCCGTCGCCGTCACGCGGGCGTACAACGACTGGCTCTACGACGCCTACCTGCGGAACGACCCCCGGTTCAAGGGCATGGCGTTGATCCCCATGCAGGACCCGCCGGCCGCGGTCGCCGAGTTGCGCCGCGCCGTCGAGGACCTCGGCATGTGCGGGGCCATGCTGCCGTCGACCGGACTGAAGGCCCACCTCGGCTCGCGGGAGTACTGGCCCGTCTACGCGGAGGCCGAGCGCCTCGGCTGCTCCCTCGGCGTTCACGGCGGATGCCACGGCGGCATGGGGCTCGACGACTTCAACGTGTACCCGGCCGTCCACGGCCTCGGCCACCCGTTCGGCCAGATGATCTCCTTCTCCGGCATCCTGATGAACGGCATCTACGACCGTTACCCCGGAGTGCGAGTCGGTTTCCTCGAGGGCGGAGTAAGCTGGCTCCTCCTATGCTTGGAGCGGTTGCACGAGTCCTACGAGACGCACATCCCGTTCGACCCGGGCGGGCAATATCTCCAGCTGCGAGACGGCGAGAACGTGGCCCAGTACATCATCCGCCAGATGCGCGAGGGACGCATCTTCATCGGATGCGAGGGCGGCGAATTCGCCCTGCCCTACGCCGTTAAGGTGTGCGGGAACGAGGCGTTCATGTACTCGTCCGACTTCCCCCACGAGGTGAACCGGGAGACCGTGCGGCACGAGATCAACGAGGTCCTGAACAGCAGCGAACTCACCGCGTCGGATAAAGAGTCGATCCTGCACGCCAGCGCCCAGCGCTTCTACCGCCTCAAGGCGTGACCTCGTACTCCGCCTCCGCCACCTTGCGCTCGCCTGCGTACACGTACACCACATAATGCCCGGTCGCCCACTCTTGTGTCGGTGCGGAGCCTACTGGATACCAGGACGTCCCGCCGATGTACTGGGCCCTTGCGGTCAGGGTGTCGCTCCTACGGTCGAATTCGAACCCGTCCTCATAGTGTTCCACGATCTCAAGGGGCACTTCCCGAGGTTGGCCCGACACACTGTAAGAGTACTTGAGTATGAGGTACACCCAGCCGGTGGCATCCTGTGCGGAAATGGCGGACACTGCGGGGCCGTCCTGACTGGCAGCGATGTAAGCCTCGTCGATACGCCCGTTGATGCTGGCCAGGCTGGCGTCGACAGGGTCGGTGTCGAGATGTGAGAGGTCGTAGGGCTCGGTCCCGTCGTACCAGCGGGCCGTTACTGTATTTGCGGCTCCGTCATCCGAACGAAATGCTTCCATGACGTGTTCGATGGCAACGCGTGTACCCTCGTATTCGTCAGCGTCATCTTCCACTTCCGACGCGAGATAGAGGTCGCGGAATCCTTGCCGGAATCTCTCATCGCCCAGCATGCGGTACAAATCCACCAATAGGCGCTCGCCCAGCGAGTAGTTGCAACCGAACTCAACGTCCCCTCGAGCGATGCCCAGCATCTCCAGCCCGGCGATGTTGGCAGCATGAGCGCAGGGATTGTTCGTAACGCCTACCGGATTGCCGATCCGGGCACCTTCAATGATGGAGGCCATGAAGTCCGCCGCACCCTCGTCGACCCAGTCCGCGTTGCCGCTCCAGTAGTAGTGCGCCACCTCATGAGCAATGACAGAACCGGCCCCCTGCGCTTCATGACTGCCGTCGTCGACGTCGTACTTGGGAAGAACGGCGATGTGTGTGCCAAAGTTCGTCCCTGCATTGGCGCCCGGTACGGCGTCTTCATAGAGCAGCCCGATGTAGTTGGTCGGCAGCGGCGCTCCCATATACTCTTCGGCCCCGCGCACCGAACGCTCCAACAACTCCATTGAGCGAGCCGCGCCTGAACCCGTGCGGACGATGTAGAGGACGACTTCACCCGATAGCGGCAGTGTGATAGCGCGCCGTTCCAAGAGAATGCGGTCGGGGTCGAGCAGGACACCGAGGAGACCAGGGGTTGTTTCTGCTACGCCGTTCAGCGTGGCGACTACCGGGGCCAAGCTATTGGTTATGCCATCTCGGAGTGCCGGGTGGGACATGACGCTCTGGAACGACGCTAGGTCGAAAGCCGCAAGCAGCCTGAGTGACGCCATAGCCGATACATCGGGGGGCTCGATGGTTTCGAGGAATGGCATGCCGACGATCCACAACGCCGCGCTCGCGTCCTTGACCGCGATGGAAGCGAAGTCGTCGACCAGGTCGGCCTCCGCCCGGTCGACGCCATCCTGGACCCAGCCGAGAGAAACTACGGATAAGGCCACATCCGCATCCTCATTCGCGATGTAGGAGAGCTCTTCGATTGCCTTGACCTCTATATCGTCAACGCCGTCCTGCACCCAGCCCAGAGAGACCACGGACGAAGCAACCTCGGTGCCGTGTATGTTTTGCATCCACTCAATCGCTTCTGCCTCGGCATCCTCGATGCCATCCTGCACCCAGCCGAGACCGACGACGGATAGTGCCACTCCCGCATCCTCATTCGCGATATAGGACAGATTCTCGATTGCCTCGACCTCCACATCGTCAACGCCGTCCTGCACCCAGCCCAGAGCCACCACCGACGAAACAACCCCCGCGCTTTCTATGTTGTTGATCCAAGCAATCGCTTCAGCCTCGGTGCCGTCGATGCCATCCTGGACCCAGCCCAGGCCGACGACGGATGAAGCGACCTCCGCATCTTCATACGCGATATAGGAGATCTCTTCGATTGCCTCGACCTCTATGTCGTCAACACCATCCTGCACCCAGCCCAGAGCCACCACCGACGAAGCAACCCCCGCGCTCTCTATGTTGTTGATCCAAGCAATCGCTTCAGCCTCGGTGCCGTCGATACCATCCTGGACCCAGCCTAGGCCGACGACGGATGAAGCGACGGATTGACTTGCCGCTGCGATGTACAGCAAGTCCTGGACCACCTCGGACTCAGCATCGTCGATGCCGTCTTGCATCCAGCCCAGTTCCTTGATCGAGGAAGCCAAACGCGGGTTTTCTTGTTCCAGCCAACGACCGTTCTTGAAATCGTGGAGAGTGGACGAGGCTGCTGGAGTGGGTAGCAGCGTTGATGTAGAAGCTGGTGTGACCGCGCCCTGCTCACTTGTCGGCGCTTCCGTCGCCGGCACGCACGCAGCTATCGCCGCGGCTGCGAGAATCAGCGCAATGTGCAAACCCACGTGGAGGTTTCGCATCAGCCCCATAGCCGGGCCGCGGCCTACGCCCGGCGCACCCGCCCGTACAGCGCCCATAGCGCCAGCGGCATGCTGACGGTGCCCACGACTGCTATCCCGGCGAGGGCCCCGAGCAGGTCGCCGACATCCCAACCCTTGCTTACGAGCGAGCGCATGCCTTCCAGCAGGTAGGTCACAGGATTCAGCGCCACGACCTGCTGCATCCAATCGGTGAGCGCCTCCGCGGGCACGAAGATGGTTGTCAGGAACACGACCGGCAGGAACAGCAGGAAGCTCGAGTTCACCGCCGCGGGGTTCCCCGTCTTGAGCGCCACCGCGTAGGGGAACGCGTTGTACACGATTGCCCACAACGCGGCAATGGCCAGGAACGCCAGGACTCCCAGCGGGCCAGACTCGAACCGCACGCCCACGGCGAACCCCAAGGCGATGACCGGCAACGACAGGGCGAGAACGAGCGCGACGTCGGCGACCATGAACCCCAGCAGCATTGCCAGCCGGTTCACCGGCGTGAGGGCCAGACGGTCGAAGTAGCCGTCTTGGATGTCGATGACCAGGATGTTCGCCCGCGTGACGCCGGTCACGGCAAAGAGAATCGCCACCGGGAGCTGGAACGCCTTGTAGTCGAGGCCCGACATCGACTCCGCCAGGTCCTGCAGCGCCCCCACGTTCACGGCGAAGAAGAACACCGGGACGATCAGCGCGGGGATGACCGATTCCGGGTCGCGCGGGATGGACCGCAGGGCTCGCGATCCGAGGCTCGCTATGTCTCGCAGGAAGCCCGCCCGCCGGGCCACGACAGGGGCCGTTCTGGTCGAAATCATTCCTCGCTCTCCTCCGGGGCCTCGTCCTGTCGGAGATGAGCGCCCGTCACACTCAAGAACACGTCGTCGAGGGTCGGCGTGCGGAGTGTGAGCTCTCGCACCCGTACCTGCGACTCAGCCAGCGCCAGCGCCACCGCGGAGATGTGGCGAGCGCCGTCGGTGACGCGGACCGATATCTCGTCGCCGAACGCCTCGACGCGCTCGACTGCGTCGATGCGGCCGAGCGCGTCCCTTGCCGCCTCCGCGTCGCCCTCCACGCTCGCGACGATGACGTCCGTCCCCATCGAACGCTTCAGCGCCGTGGGCGTCCCCTCGACTGCGATGACGCCGCGATTGATGATCCCCACGCGGTCGGCCAGCGCGTCCGCCTCCTCCAGGTACTGAGTGGTCAGGAACACCGTGACGCCGTGGTCCCGGTTGATCCGGCGCACCTCGTCCCACACCCGTGACCGGCTGATCGGGTCGAGGCCCGTGGTCGGCTCGTCGAGAAAGAGCACCTCCGGGCTGTGCATCAGCGAGGCCGCCAGGTCCAAGCGCCGCTTCATGCCGCCCGAGTAGGTGCGTATCTGCCGTCCCAGCGCGTCGCCGATGTCGATCAGCGACGTGAGATCGCCGATCCGCCGCTTCACGTCGCGCCCCGAGAGTCCGTACAGCCTGCCCGAGAGCGCCAACAGCTCCAGGCCCGTCTGTTTCGGGTCGAGGGCGGCGTCCTGCAGCGCGGCGCCGATGCGCAACCGCACCTCGACCGGCTGCTTCACCACGTCCTTGCCGGCGACGGTCGCCGTCCCCGACGTGGGCAGCAGCAGCGTCGTCAGCATGCGCACCGCGGTCGACTTGCCCGCGCCGTTCGGCCCGAGGAAGCCGTATATCTCACCCGTGGAAATCGCCAGGTCGATCTCGTCGACCGCGCACACGTCGCCGAAATCACGCCTCAATTTGTTAGCCGTCACCGCGAACTCGGACACGCCAGCCTCTCCCCCATAACAACGACAGAACTAACAGGATAACATGGGCCCATGCACCTCTCTCTGCGCCGCGAACGACTCAGGAAACACCTCGCCGGCGGCCAATGCGTCCGTCCCGCGTCGGTCTTCGACCCGGTGTCGGCCCGGATCGCCGACTCCCTCGGATTCGAGTTCGGCATGCTCGGCGGCTCGGTCGCAAGCGCCGTCATCCTCGGCGCGCCGGACCTCGCCGTGGTCACGCTCACGGAGCTCGCCGACCAGTGCAGGCGCATCGCCCGCGCCTCCGACATCAGCCTGATCGTCGACGCCGACAACGGCTACGGGAACGCGCTCAGCGTTATGCGGACCGTCGAGGAACTCGAGGACGCCGGCGTATCTGGCATGACCATCGAAGACACGGCGCTGCCCCAGAGCTATGGACGCCAGGGCGCCGAGGAGCTCATCTCCGTCGAGGAGATGACCGGCAAGCTGCGCGCTGCCGTCCGGGCCCGGCGCGACCCCGCGACAGTGCTGATCGGCCGTACGCACGCCATCGCAGCGACGAGGCTCGACGATGCGGTGGAGCGAGTGAGAGCCATCGACGCAACGGGCGTCGACGCCGTGTTCCTGCTGGGCGTCAAGAGCCTCGATCAGCTCGAAGCCGCGCGCAAGGCGACCGCCCTGCCCTTCGTCCTCGGCACGACCCCGGCCGCGCTCGACAACGCGTCGCTGGCCGCCTACGGCGCGAGGATCGCGCTACGCGGTCACTGGACGTTCAACGCCGCGGTCAAGGCAATCTACGACTCGCTGAAACACCAAGCCGAGGGCGGCGAGCCCGCCGAGGCGAGCGCAACGCACGCCTCGCCCGAACTCATGGCCATCGCAACAGGCTCCGCCCTCTACGACACGTGGCGGAGCGACTACCTCTAGCCCAATCGCCTACCCCGAGCCGGCCTCCGGGGCCTCCGCGAGTTGTGCCTTGAGCGCCGCCGCCTGCGTGGACATCGGCACGCCGGTCCACCGCGGCGGGCCCTCCTCCTTCGCGATGACGAGCTCGATCAGCACGGGGCCTTCGAGCGTCCATATCTCGGGCAGCCGCTCGATCAACTCCTCGGCCTCGGCGATGCGCAGCGCGTGCTTGTAGCCGGACGCCTTCGCAAGCGCGACCCAGTCGAACTTGCCCAGCCCTGGGACCGGCTGGTTGCCGGTGCTCTGGTTCAGTCCGTTGGCAAACACGAAGTGATAGAAGTTCGGGGGGGCCGATTCGCTAATCGTCACCAGCGACCCGAGCTGCATCAGCAGCGACCCGTCGCCGTCGAGCACCATCACCGTGCGGGTCGGCTGCGCCAAAGCCAGGCCAAGGCCCAGCGACGAGGCGCTTCCCATGCACTGCGAGGCGTCCACGTGCAGGAGCTCGGACTGTCCGGCCTCCTGCCACGGAAACACGGACTGCATCGTCGCAACGCTGATCGCGTCGTTGCGGCCCTCGGCCAGGATGTCGATCGCTTCTTGGCGTTCCAAGGTCCCTCCGATGCCTGCTAGGTAGTCGGCGCGCCGACAATGACGACGGCGGGGCCGAGGTCGTCGTGCGCCCGATGGTACGCCGTTGCGACGTTGCCGATGTCCTCGGGCCCCTCGAGCCGCCAGTAGGGGATGCCCCACGCCGCCAGCGTCGGCTCGAGCATGCGAACCGCGCGCGAGCGGTTCTCCTCGATGGGCTTCGTCACGTCGCGCTGGAACTGGCCAACCATCATCAATGTCGGCGTCCTGGCGTCGAGCGCGATGGCCTTCAGCGTGTTGATGGACGCGAAGATGCCGTTGTTCTGGATGCACATCATGGGGTTCTGCCCTCCCATGTACAGGCCGGCGTTGACCCCGACGCCCTCGTCCTCGGTGCACACCCGCACGAGCCGGGGCCGCTCGGCTGCCTCCCACCGCGCGATGATGGTGCGCTGAAAGGAGTCGGGCACGCAGATCACATGGGTAATGCCCAGGCGGTCGACCTCAGCGGCGATAGCCTCGGCGCTGACGCCAAACGCAACTGGTTGTGCATCCTCGGTCATCGTTCGATTGCCCCCCGAAAGGCTACCCCGCCGCGATGGCGGAAAGCTCGACCTCCGCGTTGTACTCGAGGTCCGCGCCCACGATGTTCATCGCCGGCGGGTCGTTCCCGAAGAACTCGCGCGCCGCCTCGATGAACTCGTCCTCGTAGTAGATATCGTCGAGGAACACGTCGAGCCGCAGGACATCGTCCAGCGTGGAGTCAAAGCGGCTGAGCGCCGCCTCGAGCCGCCGCAGGGCCTGCCGCGTCTGCCCCCGCTGGTCCCCGTACAGCTCCTGCATGAGCGCGCCCGTGCGCGCGTCCGCGAGACCCGACGCGCCCGACGCGAACACCAGCCCATTCGCTCGCACCGCCTGCGCCCATGTTGGGTCCTCGGCGAGCCAGGCGGTCTCTTTCACGCCGCCCGGGTTGACCGCAACCCCGCCGATCTCCATCAGCCCACGGCCTCCAAGAAGCGTGCCGACGGCGTAGCTGGCGCATGCAACGCCGCCGCCGAGCCGCTCTCTGAGGTTGCCCCGGAAGCGGCCGGCGTCGCGGATGCGGCGCAACGCCGTGTCGGTCCTCACGAAATCCCCCAGACTCCCGCCGCCGCTCTCGATGTGCGAGCGGAGCCATTCGTAGGTGTAGGACTGCTCCACGTCGAACTGCTTGGGCGTTTCCTCGGGCGCCTCATCCCCGGTGAAGGGGTTGGACTGGCCGCGTACCCCGATGACGTAGGTGAAATCCCCCGCGCGGGTGATGCGGGAGGCGCGGCCCCAGGTCGGCTGCGGCACGAGCACCTCGCGCTCGACGCTGGGGACGAGCCCTTGGACCACGGCGGTGAGCATGTTGCCGCCCGCCATCTTGGTCTGCGCGCCGAAGCTCACGACCTTGGCGTGCCCCTCTTCGCCGAAGTGGTCGGGCCACGTCGCCATGCGTTCGAGACGCCACGATTGGCCGGAAGTGAAGTTCTCGACCCAGATAGCGTCCTCGCCCCCGTAACCGGCTTGCTGGAGCCGGAGCGCCTGCCGGCCGTAGGCGTTATGGCACTGCGTCGCCGCCTCCCCGTCCAGCTCCGGCGCGACCAGCTGGGAGCCCAGGTCGCGGTTGCCGTCGGAGCCCGAAAGGAACAGGTACGGGCCGTAGCGGACGAGCGCGCTCAGGTTGCGGTTGCGCTCGTCCTCGAGGAGGACCTCTTTGGCGTAACGGCGCTCGGCCATGGCTACGCGCTGTCCGGGCCGTTGATCCCGAACAGACGCTGCATCCGGCCCCAGACGACCTCGCGCCTCAGCTCGGGAGAGACGCCCGCGAACATCCGCTCCATGGCGGGCCCCGCGTCAGGCCACGTCTGCCCCTGCTCGTGCGGGTAGTCCCCGCCCCAGATCGCGACGTCGCCCACGATGAACTCCGGGTCCGCGAGCATCTTCGCGCCTATGTAGTCCTCCTCGAAGGTGAACGACATATTCCGGCGGATGTAGTCGGTCGGCTTGTCCCGCAGCTGATGCACCGTGTCCGGGAAACGGTCCTGGTGCGTGCGGTCCATCCACTGGAAGAGGAACGGCAGCCACCCGATGCGGCACTCGCCCACATGTATCTTCAGATTCGGGTGGCGATCGAATACCCCGCTGAACACCACCTGCGCGATATGCCTCCCCGCGGGGATGAACGGCACTTGCGAGAAGTGGGCCAGCGACTGGCCGTACTCGTTGGGAGGGTACGGGGTGCCCGACGCGTCGCCGATGTGGGCGCAGACGACGGTGTTCGTCTCCTCCGCCGCGGCGTAGAACGGCTCCCACTCGGGCGACCACAACGGGAGCGTTGCCTCCGCGTCCGCGAAGCTGAACTCGACGGCGCGCGCGCCCTGGTCCACCAGCCGGTAGAGCTCGGGAGCGCACAGCTCCGGGAACTGCGCGTGCATCCACGGCAGCGCGATGATGCGGTCGGGCGCGTAGTTCGACTGCTCCATGGCCCAGTCGTTGAAGGCGCGGTAGACCGCCTTTTCGAGCTCCTTGTCCTTGAAGGTCCACTTCCGCGTATTCCCGAAGAACACGCCGGCGTAGATCTTGCCGATGTCCATGTGCTGCAACAGCACCTCGGGGTCGGTGGGAGGGAGCCGGCGCTCGGGTATGTCGACAGGCGCGAACCGTTTCGCGTACTTGGCCCAGTCGGCGCCGTCGGCGGCGAACGCGTGCAGCGCTCCCTCCCACTCCCAGCTGGTGCCCTGGTCCGCCTCGACGACCTTGGGCGCCGCCTCCCGGAACTCAGGCGCTATCCGCGATTGGATAATGTCCTTGGGATACCAGACGAGGTCCATGTGGTTGTCGGCCGACATGTACTGATAGTCGACCTTGCCGCCGATCGGCAGGTCGACCGCATCCGTCCCCGCCCGTCTCCTGGCGGTTGCTCCGAGCGTGTCCTCGCGCAGGACCATCGCTTTCACTCCTCCTCGCGACCGCATCGCCGCTCCTGATTGAGTAGCCGTCCCGCGGACGGCGACCGCCGCGCCATCCTAGAATCGACCGGGAACAGTGTCAACGAACCTCCCGCAAGTCGCCGGCTACTCGAGGCTGCGCAGCTTCTTCGAGAAGGCCAGCTCCCAGAGGCCGTAGGCGAGGATAACGCTGCCCGTGGCTGCCAGCGCGATCTGTGGGTTGAGGGTGTCCGCGAGCGCGGTGATCCCGAGCACCGAGAACGGCATGACCCCGCCTTCCATCGCGTTGAGCGCCATGACCCGTCCGCGCATCTCGGGCGCGCTGTAGGCCTGGAGCGTCGCCACGTGGACCGCGACTCGTCCGGAGTGCCCCACGCCGACCGGCAGCAGGATAGCGAGCGAGAGGAGGTAGTGGCTCGACAGGGCGAAGGCGACGATGGAGAAGCCCAGCACCACGAAGAAGCCCATGAGTAGGAGCCCCTTGCGGCGGAAGTCCCCCACCGACGCCGCGGTCGTGGAGCCCATCAACGAGCCGATCCCAAAGAACGTAAACAGGACGCCCAGGCGCCCCGGCCCGATGTCCAACACGTCCTGGAACAACGGCAGCAAGTGCTGGATGGGCTGGCCGAAGACCGCGCTCACGAGCCCGATGAGCAACAACGTCCGGACGACCGGGTCCCGCGCGCCGTAACGGAACCCGTCGCCGACGGCGCTGGACATGGCGCGCCGCGACAGCGCGCTCGCCGCCGCTCGCGGCGCCGGGACCGCGAACAGGGCCGCGGTTGCGATGACGTAGAAGACCGCGATGACGACGTAGGCCCATTCAGCGCCTGCCAGCGCGATCACGAACCCGGCGAGAGCGGGCATCGTGGTCCGGTTGAGGTTCTGCTGCACCGTGTGGAGCGCCACCGCGTTCAACAGGTGTTCGCGGTCGACCAGTTCCGAGATGATGGCGCGCCGAGACGGCGTGATGAACGTCATGACGACGCCCTGGAACACGCCGAGGATGGTGACGTGCCACCATGAGAAGGAGTCCGTCGCCAGCCCGGCGGCCGTGGCGAGCGCGAACGCCGCCAGCAGCGCGCCGGCGACCATGAGCATCGTGCGCTTCGACATCCGGTCCGCGAGGGCCCCGGCCCAGGGGGAGAGGACGAGCGAGGGGGCGGTGTTCGCCGCCACCGTAAGCCCGAGCACGAGGGCCGAACGCTGTCCCGATTCGTCCGCCGACAGGTCGAACGCCAGCCACGGCCTCGCCAGCACCGTCATCTGCATGGCGCCGAAGTAGAGGAACATCGCGCTGAAGTACCGGCGGTAAGCGGGGACCCGTAGGGAAGCGAACGTCCGGAACCGCCCGTGCAGGGAGTTCCCGGGAGGCGCGTCTGATGCGTGGGGCTCGGAGGTCACGGCGCCGCCATCCTAACGCCGCGCCCTCGCCCGCGCCATTATGCCCCCGTTTGGCCTCCTCCCCAGAGGCGGCGGATTGAGGTGGGGGGAGCGACCTACTCTCAGGCTGCGCAAGTGGCGCGGGCGGCGAGTCCTCGCCGCGACACCCGCCCCTCCCCGCAACGCCCCTCAAGCCCTACCATGCCTGTTGAAGCCTGTCCTGACCCGTCGAAGCCTGCCCTGAGCCCGTCGAAGGGGAGACCCTCGAAACCGCCCGGCGCTGGCGCGCCGGGCCGCCGGCCCGATTTACGAGTAAATGTCCCAAAATGTCCCAGAATGTCCCACTATTTCGCCCCCTCCACTCGTAAACTCTGCAATCTACGAGTGAGAAACCTCACATTTTGGGCCCATTTCCGGCCATTTTGGCCCATTTCCGTTCATTTTCTCTGTTCAGGCCCCCTAGGCCCAGGCCGAACTCGAAGGCCTCGTGCTGGCCTTACGTCCAACGCCCTGACCGGCGACAATGGCGGACGGCGGGCCAATCGCCCCCAAGAGGCGCCCCTACGAGAGGCACGGCTGGCGTCGCATTCTCGAAGCACCTTCTTGAAGAACCTTTCTTTGAAGACGGAGGAAGACATCGTGATCTTGGTCATCGGCGGCATGGGTTTCATCGGGCTCAACACGGCGATACGACTCCTCGAGCAGGGCGAGGACGTCGTCATCACGCAGCACAGCGCCAACCGGGTGCCCGACGTCATCAAGGGCGAGGTGGGCAAACGCGTGCTCGTCGAGCGCATGGACGTGACCAACTCGTTCGAGGTGAACGACGTGTTCCGCCGTCATCGCATCGACGGCGTCATCAGCTTCGCCGCGCCGCCCGCTCGCGGCATCTCACCACACGTTGACTACCACATCTACACGACGGGACTGCAGAACATCCTCGAGGCGGCGCGGACGTTCGGAGTCAAACGGGTCTCGCTGGCCAGCTCGCAGTCGGTCTACGCCGGGCTCGGCGGGGGCCCGTACCGGGAGGACGCGCTGCTCCCCATCGAGTCGCGCTCGCAGATCGAAGCGTTCAAGAAGGCCCAGGAGATTCACGCGCTGCATTACGCGTCGCGGACGGACCTGGAAGTCGTCTCGCTGCGCATCGGCAGCGTCTACGGCCCGCTCTACTACAGCATGTTCCACCCCGGCGCGCGCATGGCGCACGCGGCGCTCAAGGGAGAGGACCCCGACTTCAGCGACCGGCCCGGCGGCGTCATCTACGAAGACGATCAGGCCGACTGGATCTACGTGAAGGACCTGGCGCGCGGCATCCAACTGCTCCAGACCGCGGACACGTTGGGGAGCCGGATATACAACATCGGATCGGGCCGGGCGACGTCGCTCGCGGAGACGTTCGAGGCGGTCAGGGCCGTGATTCCCGAGGCGCGCGCAACTGCCCTGAAGCCGGGCCGCTCGCCGGCGGCTCCCGCGAACCCCGTCATGGACATCTCGCGCATCGCCGCGGACACCGGCTACGAGCCGGAGTACGACATACGCCGGGGCATGGCTGAGTACATCAGCTGGCTGCGAAACAACCCGCAGTAGGGGCGCGGCACGCCTCCGGCGTTTCGCGCTGCTACACTGGGGCACGAATCAGAGACCGTACGCCCAACGAGGTGCGCCATGCTCTCCCAGGAAGACAACGAACTGCTGACCCGTGTTGGCCCCGGTACGCCGATGGGCAGTCTGCTGCGCCAGTACTGGGTCCCGGTGATGCTCGGCGCCGAGGTCCCGGACCCGGGCGGCGACCCGCAGCGCGTCCGGCTGCTGGGCGAGGACCTCGTCATATTCCGCGACACTCACGGACGAGTTGGTCTCGTAGAGGAACACTGCGCCCACCGCGGCGCCTCCCTGTTTTTCGGAAGGAACGAGGCCGGCGGCCTGCGCTGCGTCTACCACGGCTGGCAGTACGACGTGAGCGGGCGCTGCATGGACATGCCGAGCGAGCCCGCGGAGAGCAACTTCAGGGACAAGGTGCGTCAGCGCGCCTATCCGTGCAGGGAAGCCGGCGGCATGGTCTGGGCGTACATGGGCAGCCGGGAGACGCCGCCTGCGATGCCGGACCTCGAATGGCTCAGCGTCAACGCCGACCACGTCCAGCTTGCGCCGTTCCAGCGGGAGTGCAACTGGGTGCAGGCGCTGGAGGGCGACATCGACACGAGCCACACCGGGTTCCTCCACAGCCGGCTCAGGGCGGAGGACCCGTTCACCTACGGCGTGGCCCACGTCGACAACCACCCCGCCCTCGAGATCGTGCCCACCGACTACGGCGTCGTCTACGCCTCCCGGCGCGAGGAGGCCAACGACGCCTACTACTGGCGCGTTACGCAGTTCCTCTTCCCGTTCCACACGCTGTTCCCCGGCTATCCCGACGGACTCGTCCCCGGCCACATCTGGGTCCCGCTGGACGATGCCCACACGATGGTTTGGGCGCTCGGCTGGAACCCGGGGAAGGCCATCGACAACCCCGGCGTGTCACGCGGCATGACCGGGGGCCTCGTCGGCGAGTTCCTCCCCGCCGCTACCGACGGATTGGGCCGCTGGCGCCCGCGCGCGAATAAGCACAACGATTACGAGATCGACCGCGAGATGCAACGGACCAGGAGCTTCACGGGCATCGGAGCCATCGCCCTGCAGGACCAGGCCGTCACCGAGAGCATGGGCGCGGTCTACCGCCGGACCAACGAGCATCTCGGCACATCGGACGCGATGATCATCCAGGTGCGCCGGAGGCTGATCGCGGCAGCGAAGGCGTTGCGCGACCACGGCACGGTTCCCCCCGGCGTCGACAACCCCGAGTGGTACCGCATCAGGTCGTGCTCGGTCACACTGCCGAGGACCGCGCGTTGGCTGGAGGAGACCCAGGACTGGCGGGCCGCGCGCACCGATGTGCTGCCCGGCATGCCTGCCGCTCGCTAGAACCTCCGTTTACAGGCCCGGAGACCCCTACTTGAACACGCCCCCCAGGCCCGTAAACGCCCGCCGTCCCGTCTTCTTCGGATGGTGGATCGTTCTCGCCGGCTCCTCCATTCAGCTCCTCCACTCCTCGCTGCTCTTCCTGTCCCAGGGCGCCTACCTCATCGAGCTGCAGGCCGCCTTCGGCTGGAGCAAGAGCAGCATCTCCGGGGCCTTCTCGCTGCTGCGGGTGGAGTCGGGGTTGCTGGGCCCGCTCCAAGGCTGGATGATCGACCGCTTCGGCGCGCGCCCCGTCATGATAATCGGCACGGTGCTGTTCGGCGCCGGCCTCATTGGGTTCGGCCAGACACAGTCGCTTTGGCACTTCTACGTGTCGTTCGGGTTCGTGGCGGTCGGGTCGAGTCTCGGCGGGTTCCTGACGATCAACACAGCCCTGGCGCACTGGTTCCGGCGCAAGCGCACCCGGGCAATGTCGCTCACGTCGGTGGGGTTCGCGTTTGGCGCGCTCGTGGTGCCCGTGGTGGCCTGGTCGATGGTGACCCTCGGCTGGCGCGAGACGGCGACGATCTCCGGAATCGTCGTGCTCGTCGTTGGCCTGCCCGCGTCGCAGATGTTCCGGCGCACGCCCGAGGAGTACGGGCTGCTGCCGGACGGCGGACCCCAGCAAACGCGCGGCGTCCAGGATGAAAACCGCGCGCCCGCGACGCGCGCGGCGAGCTCCGGCGAGACCAGCTTCACGGTCCGCGAGGCGATGCGCGACCGGTCGTTCTGGTTCATCGCCGTCGGCCACGGCATGGCGCTACTGGTGGTGGCGACCATCCCGGTCCACCTCGTCCCCTACCTCGTGGAGCAGAACGGTTGGACCCCGGCGGCGACTTCGTTGGTCTTTCCCGCGATCATGACGATGCAGCTCGTCGGACAGGTGGTGGGCGGGTTCCTCGGCGACTACCACAGCAAGCGCATAGTCGCGGCCGTCGCCATGTTTGGCCACGGGGGAGCTCTCGTCGCGCTTGCGCTCAGTTCCGCCCCGCTGGCCGTTGCCTGCTCGGTCGTCCTGCACGGCCTCGCGTGGGGCGCGAGAGGACCGCTGATGATGGCGATACGCGCGGACTACTTCGGCGTTCGAAACCTTGGCAAAATCGCGGGCTGGTCCAACGCAATAACGTTGATCGGCAGCGTGATAGGTCCGCTGTACGCGGGCGTGATGTTCGACCTGACGGGAACGTACAACATCGCGTTCTGGACGCTGGGCGCGGCCACCGCCGTGAGCACCGTATTCTTCCTCTTAGCGCGCAAACCGCCCACGCCCATCAGACAGGGACAACCCGCCCCCTACGATGAAGAGCCGATAGCGCGAAACTGATCGTCCCCCCGGCTCTCATAGTCCGCCCAACGGGGAGTGCAGAGGGCTTTGCCCTCTGCCGGGGGCGTGGGGGTGTCCCCCACGCCAACGTTTCGGGCGGGTGGGTGGGAAGAACAGCGCTCGTCAAACAGTTATGCAAGGTCTCCGTCTGCGTGGGAGAGTTAGAAAGGGGGTCGCGCCCCGCCTGTCGTCGCCATGACAATTGCCCGTTGCCGGTTCGCCGCCTCGCCTCCTACACTGTCCCCATAGCCCAACTCCGGCGCCGGCGGCCCTGCCTACCGCTCCGGCCTCAGAGGCGAAATGACCCAGAATGACTCTAAATGACTCACTTGAGCAAGAAACCGTCCCCGCCCCACTCGTAAACCCAAGCAATCTACGAGTAAACGGCCTGCGTCATTCTGATGCATTCCTTCTCATTTCTCGTGCATTCCCATCATTCCCATGCGTCATTCCCGCGCTCCCGTCTGCGGAGGAGAGTCAGAGAGGGGGCCGCCCCCCTACTTTCGTCGGTTGTGGTGTGGGCCGACAGGCCCACGTGAGAGATTCTCGTGCTTGACACGGGAACTCACGCCCCCCGCCCCGGATTGCCGCTTGTGCAAGAATGACGGAGAGAGCCGCCGGCTGAGGAGTTGAGTCATGGAACTATTGGAGCTTATCGCTCGCGCCCCTTGGCGGGAGGCAGTCACATTCCGCGACACCTGGCCCCATGAGTACGTCCTTACCGAGAAGGACGACCAGCGCGAATTGCTGGCAGCAGTGTGCGCCCGCCTCCGCGCCGGAGAGGGCGTTCGCTGCCGCTTCTTCACGATGCGGAACACCTACCTCTTCGTCGGCAATCACAAGTATTGGCTGATGGTGGACTACCACGACGTTGACGCCTACAACGACGAAGGCGACTACGTACTCAACCGCGCCCTCCTCTACCACGACCGGCGCGACTTCACCATCCAACCGGGCGACACCGGCAAACGCGAGGACTACCCAGTCAACCCGCCGCACGAAGGTCTCGACAACTGAGCCGAGGGGAGAGCACTGCTATGGCCAACAACGATACGCTGCTAGGCTATCTGGCCCCGAGGATTGCTGGCGGTACCGAGAACGCGGCGGTGGAGGCGCTCGGGTATATTCTGAACCGGTCCCCCGCCTCCCTGAAAATGTTGAACGACTTAGTGCAGACCATCGTCGCAACGCCAATGGAGCCCGTCACGAGAGTCGAAACCCAGGTAGTTGCCCCAGACCGGTCGCGCCCCGACTTCGTTGGTTTCGATAGAAATGGCCACAAACGGGTGATCGGCGAAGCCAAGTTCTGGGCCGGCCTAGGGCAAGGCCAAGCGAGCGCGTACCTCGAGCAGTTGGCCGACGAAGGCCCCTCGGTATTGCTGTTCGTCACGCCCGATGTAAGGATTGACGCGCTGTGGGCCGCTATCAAGGCTGAAATCGAGCGCCATGCAGACACAGAGATAGGCCCCGACGTCCATGATGGTCGTAGGCGCAACGCGGCCGTCGTGAACACCAAGAAGAGTCTAATGCTGGTCAGCTGGATAGATCTGCTAAACGGCATGGTAGGGAGCACCGCTGCTGAGCCGGAGACCCAAGCTGACATCCGACAGCTTCAAGGTCTTGCCCGACGCGAGGACACAGAAGCGTTCATGCCCATCCGTTTGGAGGAACTAGGCCCTGCGTTTGCGCGCCGTATACGTGGGCTGAATCAGCTCATCGACGATGCGGTAGACGCACGTGGGGCTAAGGAAAATTGGATGCATATAAGCGGTTTGAGAGCAACACCGCAGCGGTACGGCTACGGACGCTATTTTAGGTTTTCCAGCGGTGACTCGGCTGAGTATCACTGGTTTGGCGTCAACTGTGAGTTGTGGGCTACAAAGGAAGACACTCCGTTGTGGCTTTCGCTCACTCGGGACACAGCGAACAAGACCCGCGATAGATTGAAATTGCAGCTCTACGACGAATGGAACGGAATATGGGCTCCTATCCATCTGAAGACAGGCGTCGAGTACGACGATGTGCTGAACGACATCGTCTCCCAGCTGAAGACAATCGCCGAGCTGATTCGAGCCGCTGGCTAGCGAGCGACGCCTTGCGCGTAGCGCGACACCGCCTCGTCGTCCGACGCCGCCAGGCGTTCGGCCGCCTTGGCAAGCATGGCGCCGGCGGCGGTCTTCGCCCAGAACCATCGCTGGAGGTCGTTGTCCCGCTCACCGGGGCGCTGGCACATCCGCGCCTCCATGTAGAACGCCTTGATATCGTCGGCGGCCACGCGGATGAACCGGGCGAGGGGCATGTCGGCGGGCTTCTCCTCGTACTCCTCGTCCGACCCTCCGGCGTAGGCTTCGAGGAACTTCACGAGGCCCCGCCAGCGGCGCTGGGGCACGCCGCAGAGGCCGACCATCGTGCGCCCGCCGTGCTCGGCGACCCACCGCTCGTAGTAGCCCCGGACCGCCGTTATCTCGTCCGCCGGCTCCTGCGTCACAGGAGCGTCGGCGCCGTCCCGCGCCGCCGACGCCTGGAGGAGCCGGACGGGCGCCTCGGCGTCCTCGGGGAACTCGGCCAGCGCCGGCGACGACTCGCTCTCGAACAGACCGAGCAGCGCGCCGAGGACCTTGTGCTGGAACGCAGGGTCATTGGGATTCCCCAGCGCGAAGCCGAAGGGGAACGGCACGAAGAGCGCGCGCGGCGGCTTCACGCGCTCGGCGTGCTCCTTGATCAGCGCCACGGCGGCCGTCGGCAGTCCGGCCTCCTCCATGACGCGGGCGAGCACACACACTGTGTGCGTGCAGAGCGGTCAGGTGGGCGTCAGCAGAACGGCGTCGACGCCCTCGTCGATGAGCAGACGGGCAACCTCGGGGCCGGTCTCCTGCTCGATCCCCTTCGGGCTTCTGTTGGCGCCCAAGAACGAGTAGCAATGCTCGGCGAGAGCCCCGACGACGCCCCGGCTCACAAGCTCGCGGAGCCGGTCGATGGGGAGCGAGATGTTGATGTCGCGCATGAACGCGGTGCGGTCGAACCCGATGCTCGTGTGACTCTGGATGATGTCCGCGGGGCCCGACGACGATGGGATGACGCGGTAAGTCTGGTCGCCGCTGTCGAAGGGCTTGTCTCCCCGCAGGTGCAGCCCCGCCGTGGTCGCCAACGCCACCTTCGCCTCCGACAACGGCTTGCGGAGCGGCGCAAAGGGGGAGTCGTCGTGTTCGAAGGCGGGAAGGTTGAGGTGTCCCTGGCGGGCGGTGTCGGTCAGATCTTCGAGGCGCGGCATCGATGCCTCCAGTGCGCGGCTTGCTTCGGCAAGCCTAAACGCAACGAGGGCCGCTCGCTAGTCCTCGTCCGGGGCGACGGGGCCGCGCTGGCGCTTGGTGACGCCGCGCCGCGTCTTGGCGTCGAGCCGCCGCTCTACCGCCGCTGGCGACGGTCTGGTTGCCCGCCTCGTCGTCGGCCGTTCCGCCGCCCGGCGGATGAGGGCCACCAGGCGTCCAAGCGCGTCCTCCCGATTCCGGTCCTGGGAGCGAAAGCGTTGCGCCTTGATAGTGATGACGCCGTCGCGGCTCATCCGTCTGCCGACGGTGGACCGGAGCCGCGCGCGCACTTCGTCGGGCAGCGACGGAGAGGACTCAACGTCGAAGCGCAGCACGGCGGCAGTGGCGACCTTGTTTACGTTCTGCCCGCCCGGACCGGCGGAGGGGTAGAACTGGTAGCTCACCTCCGACTCCGCGAAGGCGATGTGGTCGTTGACTGTTATCATGGTGCCGCCGTTCCCATTATATCCCGCTCCGGCCAGTCTGCTCCAACGATCTTGTGTTTTCGAGGGCGTCGTGACACGCAGCAGCAACCCCGTCCGCTTTGGCGTCAACCCCCGCGGCCTCGACTACCAAGGCGTCGTGAGCGTGGCGAGAGCGGCGGAGGCAGCCGGCTTCGAGACCATCGCCTTCTCCGATCGGCCTCCCGAGAACAACCTCGAGGCGTGGACGCTCGCGACCGCCGTCGCCTGCGCAACCGAGCGGATCATCGTAACCCACTCGACGTTGAACGTGCCCTACCGAAACCCGGCGATGGTGGCGAAGATGGCGGCGAGCTTGGACGTCGTCACTGGCGGCGGCCGAGTCCTGCTCACCATCGGCGCGGGCGGTCAGGAAACCCACGCGACCAGCTACGGCATGCGGTTCGGCGCTCCCGGCGAGCGCGTGGACGCCCTCATCGACGCAATCCACATCATGCGCGGCATGTGGAGCGAAGAGTCGTTCAGCTACGAGGGGAAGTTCCACAGCGTGGACGGAGCGACGCTGCAACCCAAGCCAGTCAACGGTCCGCTCTCGGTCTTCATCGGGGCAGCCGGACCGCGCATGCTGAGGCTGGCCGGCTCGCTCGCCGACGGCTGGATCAAGAACGGCGGCTGGCCCGCGTCGCCCGAGGCCTACGCCGAGCTCCAAGAGCAGGTGGAGCGCGGGGCCGAGGCTGCGGGACGAGACCCCGGCACGCTCCGCCGCGTGGTGAACTGCACGGCCTACGTCGGCAGCGAAGACCCTGCAACGGTGATGCCGTCGACGCTAGGGGCGTCGGGCGGCCTCATGGGCACGGCGGAGCAGGTGCTGGAGATTATCGAGAGGCACCGGGAGGCTGGCGTGGATGCGTTCCAGGTGCAGTTCCAGAACGACATCGCACACGAGCAGATTCCGGCGTTCGGAGAGCAGGTGATAACGAAACTGCGAGGCTAGCTCCACTGGCGGGACTCAGCACTCCCGGCGGCCCCTCTCCTCGAGCGGGACTCCGGCGACGGCGGCGATCTTCTCGGCGATCGCTCGGTCTGCAAACTCCGGCGGCACTTTGATTACGGTCTCCAGGTCCTTCGAAACGATGCTGAACCCCAGCCCCGTCTTGCACGCCTGGTCCTCCCCTACCCCGACCGTACGGCGCTCGATCCTCAGATTCAGCTTGCCGATCTCGTCGAACCCCAGCGTGTGGGCCTGCGCGGTCACGAGCCACCGTCGTTCGAGCGACACCACCCGGGCGTGCTCGTCCGCGAGCAGGCTCTGGGTGGACGGGGTGATCACGGGCAACGCGATTCCGAACAGAGCAACCGCGCCGCCCGCGACCAGCCAGAAGCGTCCCCACAACGGCGAGTCGCGCTTGAACGAGCCGTGCAGCCTGAACATGGCAACGCCGACGATTGTCAATGAGAACCCCACGACGCTGGCCCACCAGAGGATGCGGAGGTCTCCCTCCATCCGGTTGAACACCAGCACGCCGGCCGCGGGTTGGCGGTAGAGGGTGTTGAGCAGAAAGGCGTTCCACGCCAGCGCCCACGCGGCTGTCCACACGGACGCAAAGGCCAGCACGGCGAGCCATTTGTAGGTGAGCCTGTTCAGTAGCTTGGCCAATACGATGGGCCTATCTCGCGGAACGCGCCGTCGTGCGCCGTCGTCGGCTAGGACCCGCTGTAGAGCTCGTAGAACTCGATGTGCGACTCTTCCTGGTACTCGCCGAGCTGGCGGAACAGGTCGTTCTGGCCCTCCGGCGCCGGGTTGTCCGCGCGGTAGGCGGAGCGGAGCGCCTCTTCGGTCCAGTCCATGTACACCGTATCGTTGGGGCCCGGCACAGTGCTCCCGCTGATGTAGACGCGCGACGGGGCCCGTTGGCCCGCCTCCTCGTACATCTTGCCAATCTGCGTCAGCACCTCAGCCGCCCGCCGGGCTGTCCCCTTCTTCACCTTCACCACGCGTCTCACCAAGAACACGACTCCTCCCCTTCCGCCGGTACGGCTTTCGATAGGATCCTAGCGGCAGCGCGGCCCGGAGGGACCGCAGTCGGCTATATCTCGCAAGCGACCCCAAGCTCGGCGCAGACGCCGCGCA
The DNA here is from genome assembly GCA_965220205.1 of Dehalococcoidia bacterium. GTDB lineage: Bacteria > Chloroflexota > Dehalococcoidia > Lucifugimonadales > Australimonadaceae. The sequence continues at coordinate 1,080,787 of OZ244812.1, forward strand.
ACCAGTCCGCCACCTCGTGGTGCAGCGGGATGCCCCGGGCCTTGCGGTCGGCCAGCTCCTCCCACTCGGGTTGTCCCGCCACGAGCACGCGCGTCTGCCCGGCTGCCGGGGGCGTTGCCTTGAGGTCGCCAATGAACTCGTCCATGTTGCGCTTGAACTCGTCGACATCGCTGAACGCGTCGATGTTGTACGCGGCGAGGTAGTGGCGGAAATGCGTCGTCGGGAGCTTCATCCCGAAGCCCGCGCCGCCCATGACGCTGCACAGTATCTCGACCACGCTCGCGAGTCCGTAGCCTTTGTGCGAGCCCATCTCCCGCGTGCTGCCCAGTGGCAGGACCGCATACCTGTCGGGGACGGGCGCGGGCGTCATCACCGGCGCGCCGTCGTCGTCAGCAACGTGACCGGGCGGCAGCATCGCGCCCATGCGCCGCGCGTTTCGTATCTTGTTGATGGGCACGACGCTCGTGGCCGAATCGAAGACAAACGCCGGCTCGTTGCCTGCCGGCGCCGCGACCGCGATGGGGTTCGTGCCCAGCCTCGGCTCGCGGCCGAACGTCGGCACGACCTGCGGACCGGTCGCCGTCATGCAGACGCCCACCATGTCGTGGGGGAGCGCCAGCATCGCATGGTAGGCGGCCATGCCGAGGTGTCCGGCGTTGGTCACAGTCACAACGCCGACGCCTGCTTCCCTCGCTTTGGCGATCGCGATGTCCATGGCCTTGGCGGCGATGATGACGCCCAGACCGCGGTCGCCGTCGATATTGGCGGTGGCCGCGCGCTCGCGGACGATCCGCCACTCCGGCCGCGGGTTCTGGATGCCGTCCGCGTACCGGTCGAGGTAGGTCTTGAGCATGTTGGAGACGCCGTGGCTATCGACGCCGCGGAGGTCGGCGCTGAGCAGGACGTCCGCGGCGAGCGCAGCGTCGTCCGGGGGTACGCCGGCTGTCTCGATAAGGGCCGTGACCGCGGCGCGCAGGGGCGCCTCAGCGACCCGCGCCGCATCCCTCTCCGGCAGCTTGAAAGCCTCTACCATGCCGGCCTAGAGGGCATAGAGCCGCTTCGGATTGTCGCTGAGAATCTTGGCGGCGCTCGTCGCGTCGATTGTTCCCTGCTCCCTCAGCTTTCGGAGCGCGTCGATCTCCGTAGCGGTGTCGTTGTGGCCGTAGTCAGTCCCCACGACGATGTTGTCGTCCCCGACGGCGTCGAGGATGTACGGCAGATCATCGGACGTCTGGCAGGCGACGAAGATGTTGTTCTCGCTCAGGATGTCCTTCCCGGGGTTGTGCATGTTGAACCGCCGGAACCGGATCGCGAGGTCGTTGAGGGCGTAGGGGACCCACTGCGAGCTGATCTCGATGAAGCCCCACCGCAGGCCGGGGAACTTCTCGGGCGTCCTCTTCATCAAGAGGTCGTGGAACGCCCCCAGCACCGACAGTTTGAACGTGCTGAAACCCACGTCGCGGCTGAACAGGTCGAAGTAGTCGAACTTTCCGATGCCGGCGTGGAAACAGATCGGCAGGTCGAGGCGCTGCGCCTCCTCGTAGATCGGGAACATGTAGGGATCGGAGAGCCGTCCGTGGCTCTCGATCCCGCGGACGAAGACGGCGCACGCGCCGTTCTCCTTGCCGAAGTGCATCTCGGCGATGGCGGCGTCGCGGTCCATGAGCGGCGGGACCAGCGCCCATCGGAGCCGCCCTCCGCCCTGTCGCGAGATGTCGGCGAGCCATCGGTTGTAGCTGCGTGAGAGCGCGACGTCGACCTCGGGGTGCTCGGTAAGAGGGCGCAGGAAGATCGACGGATAGAGCACGTGGACGTCAACGCCCATCTCGTCCATGTGCGCCAGCCGCATGGGAACGTCCGACGCCTCGCGGGCGGCGCGGGGAAACTGCTCGGACTGGTTCGTATTCTTGCGGAACGCCCGGCCCTCGACGAGCCAGTACTCGGCGTCGTTTGCCTGGTCTTGGCGCACGAGGATGACGGGGCGGTGCGTCTGCTCCTCCTCGGTCATGTACTCCCACGTGCGCTCGGTCTCGAGGACGTGCGCGTCCGCGTCGACGATTGCGGTCTTCACCTGGGTGCTCAAGGTCCACCTCCAGCGATTGCTAGGCTATAGAGCGTTGGGGCCCGGGCGGGCGCGCTCACGATACCGGGTCGCCGCCGTTTGCGCCACAGGTGGGCGGGGCAGCGCCGGGCCCAACGGGCGGCCGATGGCCCGTGATGGGAGTGGAGACTTGGTGTGGGACGGGGCCGAGAACCGGCTCCGCCGAGGACAAAGAAAGCGCCCCGAGCAACCGGGGCGCCCGGGCCTTGCTTCCGCTCCCTCCCTTACGGTTGCCCGCGCAGTCAGTCGCTTCCGCTCGGCCCATTCCTCAGTCACTCAGGGCAAGACTGAGCATACGCCAGTATAGAGAAGCAGTGTCAAGCGTTTCTCAAGTGGATTTCGCGCCGATTCTGCCCCTACCCGTCGAGCGGGACCCAGAGTTCGAGCTCGACGAGGGGCAAAGAAAGTGCCCTGAGCAACCGGGGCGCCCGGGCCTTGCTTCCGCTCCCTCCCTTACGGTTGCCCGCGCAGTCGGTCGCTTCCGCTCGGCCCATTCCTCAGTCACTCAGGGCAAGACTGAGCATACGCCAGTATAGAGAAGCGGTGTCAAGCGGTTTTTGAGCGAATTCGGCGCCGATCTTGCCCCTACCCGTCGAGCGGGACCCAGAGTTCGAGCTCGACGAGGGCAAAGAAAGTGCCCTGAGCAACCGGGGCGCCCGGGCCTTGCTTCCGCTCCCTCCCTTACGGTTGCCCGCGCAGTCGGTCGCTTCCGCTCGGCCCATTCCTCAGTCACTCAGGGCAAGACTGAGCATACGCCAGTATAGAGAAGCGGTGTCAAGCGGTTTTTGAGCGAATTCGGCGCCGATTTTGCCCCTACCCGTCGAGCGGCGTGTATACGAAGTCCAAAACGTGCCGTATGCGCCGCTCGTCGTGGCGCCAGCTCCGCGAAAGCGCCATCCACCGCTGATAGTGGTCGGACGCCTGGTGCTGAGCGAACGCCGCCTCGTCGCGGAAAACCTCGTAGAGGCACACCGTCTGCGGGTCAGACGTGTCCTGGAGCACCTCGTACCGCAGGCACCCGGGCTCGCGGTTGCTGTTGCGCGCGTGTTCGCGCACGTTGGTCACGAAGTCGTCGAGGTGCTCGGCCCGCACTCGATTAACGCTGAGGACGACGTACACGGCTCTCTCCACGCGGCGCGCCGGCCCGTTTGGTTGCGCCTCAGGCTGGCCGGGACCGAGCGCTCAACGCGCGCTCACAGACCCGCGGCGTCGCCGAACTCCCGCAGCGCATCGATGTGCTGATCGACCGAGGCGTAGCCCGCGCCCATCGTGTTGACCGCGACATGGGTCGCGCCCAGCTCCCGCCATGCCTCCGCCTGCTGCGCCGCGGCGTCGGCGCCGTCGCTCATGCGGACGCGTCCCTCGACGCCGAGCTCTGCCGCGTCTCTCCCGGCCTCGCGGGCGTAGGCGCGGAAACGGTCGAGTTCGGCGGCGCCGGCCTCGTTGGGTTGCATCTGAGGGAACCAACCGTCGCCGATGCGGGCGATCCGGCGCAGCACCGGCTCGGTGCGGCCGCCGCCGAACCACAGCGGGATGGGGCGCCGCACGGGAAGCGGATTGATGCCGGCCGCGGTGATCCGGTGCCAGCGTCCGTCGAACGTCACGACGTCCTGAGTCCAGAGCGCGCGCAGGACCTCGGCCTGCTCCTCGCTCCGCTTTCCGCGGTTGTGGAAGTTCTCGCCCAGCGCCTCGTATTCCACCTCATTCCAACCGATGCCGACGCCGAGCCGGAGCCTGCCCCCGCTGAGGATGTCGACCTCAGCCGCCTGCTTGGCCACGAGCGCAGTCTGGCGCTGCGGGAGGATGACGATCCCCGTCACGAGCTCGATTCTCGTCGTCACGGCGGCGAGGTAGCCGAAGAGCACCATAGGCTCGTGGAACATGCTCTTCTCGGTGTACGGCCCGCGCCAATCGGGGCGCGAAGCAGCCTCCGCGCCCAGCACGTGGTCATACGCCACCAAGTGCGCGTAGCCGAGGTCCTCGACGGCTTCCGCGTACGCCCGGACCGCCCCGGGGTCTTCGCCAATCTCGGTCTGCGGGAACACGACTCCGATTTGCATCACGGTCCTCAGTTGACGTGTCGGCGTCGATGCCTTCCAGCCAAAGCCGTCGTGGGTGATTGGTGCCCTAAGGGGACTCGAACTCAGATACGATATAGCTCTATTGCAGCGTTCGTTCCCACAATTCTTACCACGCTTGGCACCCAAGGGCGCCTTCCCCCGAAGTCGACTCTCAAAGTATGCTATCACCCCCGCTGGCGCTCCACGGCTCCCGACTCTGTGCGACCGGGCACATAGGTAACACTAGACCGGTCACATGGGTAACACCGTGACGGGGGTGTGCAGGATACTCCTTCGGTGGGCGTCCAATAGTCCGATCGCCAAGGGCCCGAACCGGACCGTCCAGTAGCGGTCGTCTCGTTGGATGAGCCCCACCGGCTCGCCGATGAGGGCCTCGCTCAGGTAGAGGGACCGCCGCCCCACTTGATTTCGCCATTGGTCCGGACGCGGCGGACGATCACGCCGGCGTCGTAGACCGGGCTCGCGACCGTGCGGGGATAGGGTCGTGGCGAAGGGCGGTAGTGGTCCGCCGGGGGCGTCTGGCCCAAGGCCTCGTGCGGTCGGTCATACTAGGAGATAGACGACATGCCCACGTTTGACACCATTCCGCTGAACGAGGCCCGCGCGAACAGCGCAACCGGCCAGCGCGCGGCGCTTCTGCAGGAATACATGGGGTACATCCAGCGCGTAGCCCCTGGACAAGCGGGGAAGCTGGGGCCCGGAGAGGGCGAGACGACCCGGGCTATCCGGCGCAGGCTCACGGCAGCGGCTGACGCGCTGGGGAAGGAACTGCAGGTTCGCCGCACCGCCACCGCCGTCTACTTCTGGGCGTCGGAGGCCCGACGCCGCGGTCGGCCCCGCAAGAACCCGGCCGCGTAGTCTCCCGCCGCGCCTCCTAGACCCGACTACGGACATATTCACTGATAGGAGGTAGTTGCCAGACCTAGGATCCCCTCGATCCCCTCCGGCGGAGAGGTGTAGCACATCATGAATCTGGCATCGACGGGTTCCCCGGGGGGTCGACGTGATGCTTACTGAGGCCACAGAGGACTACCGAAAGACGGAGTGCCGACGCGGGTCCGCAGACGTGGACATCAGCCCTCAAGCGCCCATGAGTACCGCAGTTTTCCGTTGCTATTGAGTCTGACGGATGAAGGTCTCGTGAACCCGATGGCACGGTTGACCGCGTTTCTGGGTGCCAATACCATCACAGCCGTCAAGGAAGGCGGGTCCTCCGTGACACCCGCATCTGATATGGGAAATGTTTGCTGAATGCCTAGTTCCGCCTCTGAGGGAGGCCGCAACATGAGCAGCACACCCACCAATTCCGAAGCGGACGCCGGCAGCAAGACGCCTGCACTCATCAACGTCCCCGGAGACTCCCATGCCAAAGAGACCCCGCTGTCAGACCTAGACACTTGGACTACCCCAACGGAACGCTTCTACGTACGGAGCCACTTCCCTGAGCTGCCCACCCTCGCCCTCGCTACCTACACGCTGGAGATAACCGGGGCTGTGGACAGGCCCTTCACCATTGGCTACGACGAGCTGCTGACGATGCCTTCTGTCGAGATCGTCGTGACGATGGAGTGTGCCGGCAACAGCCGTTCGTACGTCACTCCGCCGGCTGAGGGCCTCAGCTTCAAACACGGCGCCGTGGGCACAGCCAAATGGAAGGGTGTACCGCTTCCTGCGCTGCTCAGTCGGGCGGGACTCCGGGACACTACTAAGGAGGTCCTGTTCGAGGGAGCCGACATTGGCGACGAGGAGGAAGAGGGCCAGACCGTTCGCCTGCGCTACGCGAGAAGCCTGCCAGTGGCCGACGCCACGTCAGAGGAAACTATCGCCGCCTACGAGATGAACGGGGAGCCTATCCGGCCCGTTCACGGCTATCCAGTCAGGTTAATAGCGCCACGCTGGTACGGTATGGCCTCTGTGAAGTGGTTGACACGCATAGAGGCGCTAGAGCAACCATACACCGGTTTCTTCCAAAGGCGTCGCTACGTTCTGATCAACGAAGGCGAGGCGCCGCAGGACTCGTGGGAGCCGCTGTCGACCCTCCGGGTCAAGTCCCTCATTACCCACCCTCGACACGGCGAGGTCGTACGAGTTGGCCAGTACACCGTCCGCGGTGCGGCCTGGTCCGGAGATGGGGAGGTGGTCAAGGTCGAGGCCAGCGTCAACGGAGGCCGCGACTGGCAGGAGGTCAGCCTAGTCGGACCCTCCTCTCCCACGGCCTGGCGACGGTGGGAGCACTCGTGGAGCATAGACAAGCCGGGGCACTACATCCTGATGGCCAAGGCCACCGACTCCGTCGGCTACACCCAGCCAGCCAGCATCCCTTGGAATTTCCGCGGGTACGGCAACAACGGCATCCACACAATCGCTGTCGAAGTATCTCAGGACTGAGCGTAAGACGCCCTTTTCGGCCCCGTTTGTCGCGCTTTAGCCTACCCCGGCCCACAATGGCGCCATCAGCGAGCGTGCAGTTCTCAGACCGTTCAGACTCATTGGATGTGATGACAGTCAGATTGGCAACTACGGGAAGCTGGGTGGACGACCGAAACGATGCCGCCCATGCCAACGGCAACATCTATTTCAGAACCCAAAGCGCGATGGACGCAGAGACCCGCCAAGTGCTTCAATCGGTCGAAGAATTCAATCCTTCTCTCAACCTATGATGAGCCACTGCTACCCGCAGTCATAACTCCGAAGAGCGTGAATACTCTGACATCGAGGACCAAAGTCCGTGAGGTCTTGATTCACGACAACCATTTGTCCAGGAAAGACATTGAGCCTTGCGCCAACTTCGATATCTCTCTTGTTCGCACGAGAACAAACAACTCATCGTCCAGACCTTCCCACTAGCAGGCTGCGGAAGAACGGGGTTTCGTGGCGATGGGAGGGCTGCTGGCGGGACCGCACTGTTGCCGAACAACGCGTTGTCGGGTGGTGTGACGGCCTGTGGAGGGCCCCGGCCTCGGGGCCTGTGACGTGAGGAGCGGCCTCCCAGCCCTTGGTTATGCGGCCTGCGCGGCCTGTGGCGCTGGCGTCTCAGCAGTCATCAGCCCTGCCATCGGCGCCAGGTTGTAGGCTGTCCCCACGCGGTAGCCGGCAAGGCCCGTGCGGTCCAGACCTCGGAAGCGCGTCCTCCGGAACCCGCCCACCGTCTTCATCCAGCCGAAGATCTCCTCGACCCGCTTCCTCAGACGCTGACTGTGCGCATAGCCGCGATGCCGAGTCGTGCGTCCATCGATAGCGCTGGAGCGCCCGCTCGTGTGTTGCGCCACGTGCGGGGCGACCCCGCGGGCGCGCATGGCCCCCACGCAACCCCTCGTGTCGTAGCCCTTGTCCGCGCCGAGGGTCTGCGGATGGAACCCGCGTTCGCGCGCCTCATCCAAGAGCACGGGGACCGCATCCCGCTCCGCCGTCCCCGTGGCATCGCTGACCAGGAAGTCCACCAGCAGGCCGTTGCGGTTCTCCATCAGCGCGTGGGCCATGAACACCAGTTTGGCCTCCTTCCCCTTGCCCTTCCGGAAGAGTCTCGCCTCGGGGTCCGTCGTGCTCTGATGAGTGGCGTTGGCGCGCCGCTCCCCATGAAAGTCCACCGAGGGGTTGCCCCGGTCGCCGTCATCTGGGGGCGGGGCTGCGTCTCGCGGCTTGAAGCTCTTGAGGCTCGCTGCCGCCTCGATCAGCGTGCCGTCCACGGTGAAGTGCTCGTCCGACAGCAGGCTTCGCCGGTCCGCCGCCAAGACCACCTCGTCGAACAACTGCTGGCCTACTTGGTGTTCCAGCAGCCGCAGCCGGTTCTTCGTGAACACCGTGGGATCGAAGCTGCGCTCCATCAGTTGCATGCCCAAGAACCAGCGGAACAGCAGGTTGTAGTCCAACTCCTCACAGAAGGCGCGCTCGCTCCTCACCGAGTAGAGCGCAATCAGCAGGGATGCCTTCAACAGGCGCTCGGGCGGGATGGACGGCCGCCCCACGTCCGCGTACATCCGGTCGAACTCGGGCGACAGCCGGGTCAAGGCCTCATCGGCCAGGGCCTTGATGGTGCGGAGCGGGTGACCGGCTGGCACGCGCTCTTCCAGGTCCACGAAGGCCAACATCGTCACCTGCGCTCCTGCCGTCCACGCATACGCTCCACCTCCGTCTCGAGTGCTTCTATCTTCCCCCTCCCCGCCCTCAATCTCCACCGTGCACATCGACGTTTTTCAGCAGCCTGCTAGTCTGTGTACAGTTACTCCCTAAAGTCCTCAGGCTCGAAGGGTCGCGCGACCAGCTCGCCTCTTTGTTCTATCTCCAGGATCCATTCGACGACTTGGTTCTGTAGAAGCCCCAGCTTGGGGTTCATGTCGACGGTGGCATAACGGACGTTCGGGTCCCACCGGTACAGCGGGTCTGTCAGCCCGACGGGGATGTCGACGCGTAAGCTCACTTCATCGTGCAGCGTGCCTGCTGGCTCGCCTGGCACCTCTGTCTCGTGCATCGCAATCTGGCCTTCTCTGCTCAGCAGCCAGTTCGTGAACAGCTTCGCGGCGTTGGGATTAGGATTGTTTCTCGCGATCATGATTGAGCCGGAATTATTGGTGTGCTTCAGCAGCGGCAAGGTCGGCAGTCCAGGCACGAGCCACTCCTCGGCTCGCACCGACGCGGGGCCCACTTGGTAGCCGGCATGGCGTGACGCTCCAACATCTGCACCCAGCTGGCGATGTGCTTGGCGTTGCGCCAACGGGGCTTGTTCACCGCATGGACGGCCCGGGCGGCTTCCCTGAACGTCGGCGTCGCCCGCGCGCGCTTCGCGGTCAGGGGATCGCGGCCCGCGGCAACGGCGGTCCAGTTGTCCGCCGCCTTCTCACGAGCACGAGCCAGGCTGACGGACGGGAACCCTCCCAGTCCGATATCGCGTCGGCGTCCGTCGACGGTGATGCGCAGCACCCACGACTTGCGTCCCGACGGGTTGACGTAGAGGTGCAGGCCCCGCCGTCGAAGTATCGCCCCGGTTCCTTGAGGGCCTTGACCCGCGTCGCCGATAGCGCCATGCGTCTCCCACCATGGCAAACTTGTTGCCATACGTGAGGCGGGACACTGGGGGATGCATGGAGCACGACTGGGCGCCGGCCAACGGCTCCCCAGCTATGAAACAGGGGATTACTGGGACTGCAAGAGACAGGCCCGGAATGATTAGTGGTGCCCCCAAGGGGATTCGAACCCCTGGTCTCCACCTTGAAAGGGTGGCGTCCTAGGCCGCTAGACGATGGGGGCCTTGGCGCGCCGCGGGCCACGCAATCGGTTCTCCGAATGCGGTCGGTCCTCCGGCTTGCTCATCTAAGGATAAACCGCGAGGTGTTCCAGCCCGGTGGTCTCCGGCAGCCCGAACATGAGGTTCATGTTCTGGACAGCCTGGCCCGCCGCGCCCTTCACCAGGTTGTCGAGCGCGGCGAACACGGTCAGCCGGCCCGTCCGCACATCGACCGTCGGATAGACCAGGCAGTCGTTATTGCCCCACGTCTGCTTGGTCTGCGGCGGCGCGTCGACAACTCGAACGAACGGCTCGTCCCGATAGTACTCGGCGTACACCTCCCGCACGCCGTCGCGCGCCGCGGTTGGCGACGCGTACGCGCCGTCCACGAAGTCGGCGTACACGCTGTCCAGGATGCCGCGCGTCATCGGGATGAGGTGCGGGACGAACGTCAGCCGCGGCTCGAAGCCGGGACGGAGCCGCCTGAGCTCCTGCGTGATCTCGGGCAAGTGGCGGTGGCCCTCCACGGCGTACGGGAACACGTTCTCGTTGACCTCCGAGAAATGCGTGGTCATGCTCAGGCCGCGGCCGGCGCCGGACACGCCCGACTTGGCGTCGACGATGATGCGGTCGGTGATGAGTCCGTGAGCAACGAGGGGCGCCAGCGCAAGCAGCGCGCCGTTCGCGTAGCAGCCGGGGTTGGCCACCAACGCGGCCTCGGTCACGCCGCGGCGGTCGAGCTCGGACAGTCCATACACGGACGTCTCGAGCAGGTCGGGCGCCGGGTGCTCCTTGCCGTACCAGGTCAAGTATTCCCGGGGGTCGTGGAGCCGGAAGTCGGCGCTGATGTCGACCACCTTGACGCCGTCGCGCACGTAGGGGACGCAAGCCTCGGCGCTCGCTACCTGTGGGAGGGCCGAGAACACGATGTCCACGCTCTGCGTAATCTCGGGCTCGATGGTCAGGCCAAGCCGCGAGAGGTGCGGCAGCGCGTCGCCCAGTGTCTCGCCGGCGGCGCTGCGCCCAGTGACGCTCACAACCTCCGCCTCGGAGTGGCGGTAGAGGATACGGGCGAGCTCGATCCCGGCGTAGCCCGTAACGTTGATGATGCCGACTCTCATGCTCTCACCCTGCCCGCTCTCCTCCCGGAGAGTCTTCTCGGCGCCGTGCGCCCTAGGACCTACGCTCAGCCCAAGGGCACGAGCTTCTCGTGGAAGGGCTGCACAATGCCCTCCGCCTGCAACCGGAGCTGGTCCGGCATCTCGTCCGCGCCGCAGGCCGGATTGAGCACGAACTTCGTGGCGCCCGCGTCGATGAACTCGCGCAGCCGTCCGATAATCTGATCGGGCGTGCCCAGCAGGTTGATCTCGTCGGGCTGCACGTCCGCGCGCCGCTGCAACAGATACTGCTGCTGCACGCTGCTGGGCACGGCGCCCCGCTCCACCGCGTAGCAGCTGATCTGCAAGCCAAAGTGGTCGTCGGGGATCTCCCTGCCCGCCTCTGCCGCATACTGCTGGATGCGCTCAATCCCGTCGGCAACCTCCCGCGGCGTGAGCTGCGTGGGAAGCCAGCCATCGCCCAGGTGCCCCGTCCGGCGCAAGGCCGCCTCGGCGCGGCCGCCGATCCAGATAGGCACGTCGGAACGGCCGGGACGAGGCTGTATGCCAGCGTCGGTAAGCTTGAGAAACGGGCTCTCGTACGTGACTCGGTCCTCGGACCAGAGCATACGCATGACGCGAATCGCCTCGTCGAGCCGCTTTCCGCGGTCGCGCTTGCGCACGCCCATGGCCTCGTACTCGACCGGCGACTCCTGGCCGACGCCGACGCCAACGACGAGACGTCCCGGCGCCAGCACGTCGATGGTCGCAAGCTCACGCGCAATCGTGACAGGGCTGCGCACGCTCATGATGAGCACGCTCGCGCCGAACTTCAGCCGTTCCGTGCGCGCCGCGGTCATGGCCATACCGGCCATCGGGTCCATCCGCCAGACCGGCCCAACGATCCGGTCTGAGAACCAGACCGAGTCCCACCCCTGCTCCTCGAGCGTATCGAGGTAGTGCAGAAAGGCCGCGCGGCCCTGACGGGCCATCACGGATGATCCGGCTACGCCGATCTTCACGGACATCTCAGTCGTTCGCTCTCCGGGCGTCCGTGGCTGGACCTCGCTGGTCAGCCCGCAGGCCCCGCGCCAGATTCTATCCTACCCTACGCCGCTCTACGGGATACCGCCGCACAACGAGAAGCGCCTCGTCCTTTCCGGAAGCTCCGGAGAGAAAACGAGGCGCCCTTTCCCTACCCCGGTTGCGCCGGGGTGCACCGGCTGCGCCCACCGCTGGGACCCTCGTTAGGTCCCGCGTACCGCAAGGTAGCCAGAATCGACCTCAATGGCTCCTAACGACGGGCAGCGGGTGACGCATCAGTGCTCGGTAATGAACTTAACAATGATCACCCCCTTTCTACGGCCTATCGCCGTAGGCCCATCTTAGGGGCCGCGTTAGCGTCTGCCAAGTCCCCGCGAGCGCGAATTTCGCCTCATCACGCCGCTGCCGGCGCCGGCTGCGCCAGCCTGCGGCGTGTGCCCAACAGGAAATCGGCGAACGGCAGCACGATGTTCAGATTGGTGTCGTGCTTGCGGTGATGCTGGAAGTGATGGTCGTTGATCCACCGGAACGCCCAGGAGCGCTCGAACCACCGATTGCGCGGGACGTGCATGCACCAGTGGAAGTACTCGTAGCTGGCCTGGTACAGCGTGAAGGCAAGGAAGGTCCCGGCGGCTGCGGGCAGGCTAACCCAGATGGCGATGGGCGCGAGGTAGACGGCCTGAGAGAGGACTGGGAAAGGCATCGCCCACCAAGCGAATGTGAGTTGCACGAGCGGACGGTCCCCAACAACATAGGACGAGTCGGCCCGGTATACCCCATGATGGACCAGAGCGTGCCCCACGTAGAAGTGCCTGAACCGCAAGACGGGCCGGTGCATGAGCATCCGGTGGATGAACCACTCTGCGAAGCTGGCGTAGACGAGGGCCAGCGGAATGACGGCCACGGCGATTATGATAGGTTCTAGCATTCGTGGGTGTTCCTCATATTCGACTCTCCATTCTCGTGGATTCCCGCTCGGAGGCGCGAATGACGGAGTGGCGGCCCGCCAAGCATACTTGATGCGCTCTCCCCGCGACACTCCGCCCGCGCGCACGCTGACGCCGGAGACTGACGTTACGTCGTCGCTAGCTCCTCGGGCTCGGTCACGCGCACGATAATCTCGTGGTAACCCTCGGCGCCGTCGGGGTGGTTGTCCTTCCGTTTCCCCGACTGCACAGCGCCGGTCCCGTCGGTCGCCCTAACGAGCACATCCTGTCCGCCGATCATGGATGCGGCCCATTCAGTCTTCCAGAGGACCCACGAGAATGGAGAGAGCGGATCGCGCAGATCCGCCTCGCGCCAGTCATGGCCGTCGTCCACGCTCAGCTCGACCTTGGAGATGCCGCGGAGGCCGGCGAAGGCGACGCCGCCTACCTCGATGCGGCCCGGCGCGATCCGCTCACCGTCGGCCGGCGCATCGATACGGGAGGAGGTCTTGACGATGGCAGTGTCGGCCCAACCCCGCTGCTGCCAGTAGCCGCGTACTTCCGACGCCGCGGGATATATCTCCGTGAGCCACTTCACGTTCTCCATGCCGTACAGGCCCGGAACGATGATGCGCGCCGGGAATCCGTGGTCGGGCGGCAAGGGCACTCCGTTCATCTCGTACGCGACAATCACCTCGTCGCGCACGGCGACCTCGATGGGGAAGGCGTCGAAGTAGCCGTCCGCCGCGCGGAAGCCGACGCGCGCGGTCTCGGGCGGAAAGTGGGCCTGCTCCAGCAGTAGCCGCAGGGGCACGCCCTTCCACAGCGCGTTGCCAATCAGCTCGCCGCCGATTCGATTGCTGATGCACGTGAGCGTCACGTACTCCTCGATGCTCGGCATCGCCCGGAGCTCGTCATAGGACACCTCGATTGGCTCCGGACCGCCGATCCGCAACCGCCAGGTGCTCACGTCGACCGGAGGGACGATGGGCGACTTGGCCACGACGTAGAACTGGTCGTTCGGCGTTACTTCGGGCGACAACGTGCCCTCGGCCCGGTAGGTGAAGGAACTCGTGATGCTGCCCAAGTTCGCCACGATCGAGCGCACGGCGAACCCGCCAACAACGACGACTGCCGTGAGCAGGGCGGCGCGGCGGATGAGCGTGCGCCTGCCCGCGTCGTAGTTGGCGGCTCCCCTGCTGAGCAACGCCTCAGAGATCTCGGTAAGCGCCAGGGAGAAGCCGGCGAGCGCGAGGAGCAGCGCGAGCGAGTAGGACGCGCCGCCGTCCGGCAGCCCGCTCCCGAACAGGCCGCCGCCGGCCGCCGGCGTCAACGCCCCGCCGAGCGCCACGAACAGCACAGTCGTCAGCAGCGTCGCCTGCAGGACGCTCTGACGGAGCGACCGCGGCCGCGGCGCGGTCCGAACGTACAGCACGCCAATGAGGCCGCCGGCCGCGACCTGACCGACGAAGATGCCCACGAACAGCAGGCGCTTCGCGCCGAACTGGAGCGTATCGAGAAGGTAATCGAAGATACTGGCGGGCAGTAAGCTGGTGAACCAGTCGGCCACAACCTCGGTGACAACCTGCGTGCCGACGATGAAGCGGAGCGCCACCAGCAACACCGTCATCGCCAGACCGCTCGCTGCCCCGACCACGAACCCGGCCCTCTTGGACAATCGTTGCGGCGCGACCGCTTCCAGGTCTGTCTCGTTCATGAAACCCGGCTCCTATTCGTCCTGTTCATCATACTCAAGAACGCTCAATGAGAACGTTCCGATTCACGAAACGCGGCGCCGGGGTTCCCGGCTGAGTCGCGGCCCGCGCCAAGCCATTCCGCCACGGCGGCATGGGCGCCGCGCACGACGCGGACCAGCTTCCCGTTCCGTGGCCCGCAGCCGATATGGTAGAGGCCGCGCGACACGCGCGCACGAGCGAACCGCTCGCCGCAGGCTGAGCATTCGAGCCCCCACACGCGGCGGCGCGGCGAAGGAGGCGGCGCAAGCGCGGGACCGGACCTCGTCGTCGCGCGCGCCTCGACGCCGAGGCGGGCTGCCCAAGCCTGCCAGTTCGGCCCGTGTGGACGTGACCGCGAGCGGCGGCCCACAGCGATGTGGGCCAGCTCGTGCCGGAGCGTGTCGTGCGCCTGCTGCTCGTCGAGCCAGGCAGAGAGACGGATGATGTTCCGGTCAACGTAGGCCCGGCCCAATGCCCGGCGCATCCTGCTCGACCACTCGAGCTGCGGCAAGGGCGACAGCCCGTGCTCGGCGCACAGCGCCGCGAGCAAGTCCGCGACCGCGCTGCGGAGAGGCTCAGAAGGGACTGCTGCAGGAGTGCTCACGTCAGATTGCTCGACGACTCGCGTGTCGGAACTCAAAGCGGCTTGTAATCGAGCCCGGCCGTCGGCTGGCGCATATCGCCGGGCTCCTCGAGCCGACCCCTCGCCGGACACCGCTCCGCGAGTACGCACGCCCCGCACAGCGGTCGGCGCGCCTTGCACACCTGGCGCCCGTGCGTGATGAGGTACACATGAAACGGCAAGACGCGCTCGGGAGCGATGGAGCTCTCGAGCACGTCGTGGGCCTCGTCGGCCGTGACCCTCGGCCCGATGAGCGCGAGCCTCGCGGCTACGCGGTGGATGTGGGTGTCGACCGCCATGGCGGGCATTCCCAACGCAAACGAGAGGACAACCCCAGCCGTCTTCGGTCCGACTCCCGGCAGACTCTGGAGCCACGCCTTGGCCTCGGCCAGCGGCGTCTCGGCGAGGAACGCGATGTCGTACCCGCCTGTCCGCTCCTCCACCGCGGCCAACACCTGCTGGATGCGCGGCGCCTTCTGCCTGGCGAGCCCGCCGCTGCGGATCGTCTCTTCGAGTACGGCGACAGGCGCCTCGACGACATCGCGCCAACTTTGGAAGCGGTCGGCGAGCGCATCGAAGGCCCTGCCCGCGTTGAGGTCGGACGTGTGTTGCGACAGTATCGTCCAGATGAGCTCGGAGACGGCGTCGAGGCGCTGGCGTCGGTCCACGGGACCCATGGCCCCGGCGAGTAGGTCGTAGACCTCCTCCGACGCGTAGGGCTTGACGCCTCGGACGCTGCGGGGCCGCAGCACCTTGCTCTGGCGAGCGCGCGGGCGCGCGGAGAGCCCCGGGCTACGCGCGGCCATCGAGACCTCGCAGGTGCGCAACGTCGTTGTGTACGCGGAGCCCCAGCGAGCCGTCGCCGTTCGCCTCGACGATAGTCACCGAAGCAAGCGGCGCCCGGATGCCTTCCTGGTTGTGATGGGAATCGTCGAGTCCCAACGCCAAGCAGGCGACCATCCGCATCGGCGAGTCGTGAGTCGCCGCCAGGACGAGGCCGTCCGCGTGCTGTTTGGCCACGACCGTCACGAACCGTTCGATGCGCCGCCGCAGCTGCGCCAAGCCCTCGCCGCCCTCGAAAAGGACCGTATGGGGACGCTCCCGCCACTGAGCGACCAGACCGGGTTGCGCCGCTTCGAGCTCGGACAGCAGCCCGCCGGCGAAGCGGCCGTAGTCGAGGTCGCGCAGCAGCGCCCGCTGGTTGACAGGCAGCTCGCGCCGCCGGGACACGGCGCGGGCGGTCTGTCGCGCACGCAGCGCCGGGCTCGCGTAGATGGCGTCGAGGGGCTCGCCGGCCAGCCGGTCGGCGAGCGCCGCCGCCTGCGCCCAGCCGACGCTGTCGAGCGCGCCGCCGCCCTGCACTCGGCCCTCCACGTTGTAGGACGTTTGGCCGTGCCGCACGAAGATGATGGTCGCCATTGGCTAGAGGTACTCGCGGCGGGCCTGCCCGTAGCGCACCTCGAAATCCTCTCGAAGGCGGTCGAGGTGCGCCAGAAACGACTCGGAACTGATCTTGTCGGTCGACATGATGCAGGCGTCCTCGTTGTTGTCGGAGTAGTAACGGCGGCGGATCCCGACCTCCTTGAAGCCGTACTTGGCGTAGAGCGACTTAGCTGGGTGGTTGGAGACCCGCGCTTCGAGCGTCACCACCTGCTGGGCGCGGCGCTGCGCCATCTCGATCGCCCCGGTCAGCAGCAGCTTCCCGAGTCCTTGACCCTGCATCGACCCGCGCACCGCAATCGCGACGATGTGCGCCTCTCCGGCCATGTACCACAAGCCCACGAACCCCGCCAGCCGCTCGCGTTGGACCATCTGCGGCGCGCCGCCCCGCCGGAACAGTCGGCCCAGCCCGCGGCGCGGCGGCGAGTACGGCGCGGAGACGTGTTCACCCTCTTGGACGCAGACGACGTACTCCGCCTGCTTGTTCCTCATCTCGCGGCTGTACGACGTTGGAGGCCACAGCGTGGGGAACGCCTCCCGCTCCATGGCGGCGACCTGGTCCAGGTCGGCCCACTCCATGGGCCGAAGCGAAAAGGGCATCACGGCGCGTTCACGCAACTCGAAAGGACTCCTGAAGCGCGATTCTACCGCATCGCCGGCCCCCGCCGTCATCCCTCGCCTCCTCAATCCTCCTCCGCAGGCAGACGGGGGAGGATTGAGGAGAGGGGGACCGCTCGCTCGGCCCACGCAAGCCCCGCCCCCATGACAACTGCCCATAGCCTGTTTGTCCCCTCCCCTCCTACACTATCCCAATGGCCCAACTCCGAGGCCAGCCGGGTCGTCCACGGACCCACGGGGGGAATAGGACCAAATGAGATCAAATGAGACCGTTTGGAAGAGACGCGTCTCGCAACCCATGCGATCACGAGAGGCCGCCGCCCCCGCCTGCCAGCCCGGCCCCAGAGGAGAGATGGCGCAGAATGGCTCAGAATGGCGCACCTGGGAAGGATCGTCTCCCGCCCCCGCTCGTAAACCCATGCAATCTGCGAGTGGGCGCCCCGCGCCATTCCGGTACATTCCCGCCCTTGCCGCTGCCGTTGCCTCGACGAACACGGCGCAAGGCAGGCCACGGGGGCAATCCGCGCCAATGGCAAGCCAGCCAGGCGCTCGCGCACGCTCATAGACATTCGTCGACATAAGAGGTATGCTGGGCAAGGCCCCGTCGCCTGAGGGCGGACGCCGCCCCCCTATGGATATAATCTGGCGTATAACAAAGCTCGCTGCGCAAGATAGATGGCGCATGATTGGCGCCTGGTCGTCTCTCCTTTTCTCCACGATCTTCTTCCTTTCGGTCCCCAATCTCATCGGCCGCACCATAGACCAAGCCGTCCCCACCGACGGCAGCCCGCCCGCAACGGGCGCAGATTTCGCCGTCCTCGCCGGCATACTCATCGGCGCCATCGCGCTCCGGGGCTTCTTCAACTTCTGGAACATCTACCTCGCGGAGTCCCTCTCCCAGAGGGTGTCGTACCGCGTCCGCAACCAGATGTACGACAAGCTCCAACACCTGAGCTTCGCGTTCCACGACCGGGAGCACACGGGCAACTTGATGTCCAAGTCCACGGTCGACGTGGAGATGATGCGTAACTTCGTCCAGATGGGCCTGGTGCGTTCTGGGCAAATGTTCCTGCTCATCGTCGGCGCGTCTGTGGCCATGCTGCTCACCGACTGGCGGCTCGCCCTCATCTCGTTGGGGTTCGTCCCGCTGATTGCCATCCGGGCCGTGGTCGTCTCCAACCGCATGCGCCGCGTGTGGTGGCGCGCGCAGGTCGAGATGGGAGAGCTCACCACGGTCCTCCAGGAGAACCTCGAAGGACAGCGCGTGGTCAAGGCCTTCGGCGCCGAGGACCACGAGGAAGCAAGGTTCGCCAAGAAGAACGAGGATGTCTACGGCTGGACCTACCTCGCCCGGAAGCAACAGGCGGCCAACAACGCCGTCATGCAGCTCATCTTCTGGACCTCCACGGGAGTCATCCTGTGGGTGGGCGGCAACGCGGTCATCGACGCCCGCATATCCATCGGCGACCTGACCGCGTTCATCCTCTACATCAGCCTCTTGGTGCAGCCGATCCGCATGCTTGGCATGCTCGTCAACACCTGGGCGCGCGCCGCTTCGGCGGGCCAGCGGCTGTTTGAGGTGCTCGACGCCGAGTCCCCCGTCAAGGAGCGGCCGGACGCGGTGACCATCGAGAACCCCAAAGGCCACGTCGAATTCGACAACGTGAGCTTCGGCTACACGGGGCAGCGCATCATCAGCAACGTATCGCTCGACGTCCCCACGGGCTCTGTCGTCGCCCTGTTGGGCGCGCCGGGCGCGGGCAAGACGACGCTCGTCAGCCTGCTCGCGCGCTTCTACGACCCGGACGAGGGATCGATTCGGATCGACGGTGTTGACGTCCGGGACGCAACGCTGCGGTCGGTGCGGAGCGCGGTGGGGCTCGTACAGCAAGACGTGTTCCTGTTCAGCGCCTCGGTGGCTGACAACATTGCGTACGGACGGCGGGAAGCGAGCCGTGAGGAGGTCGTCGCCGCGGCGACGGCAGCCCAATTGCACGACGAGATCCTGGCGCTGCCCGACGGTTACGACACCATGGTTGGGGAGCGCGGCATGAGCCTCTCAGGCGGACAGCGCCAGCGGCTGTCGATTGCCCGTACGCTGCTGCTAGACCCGCCGGTGCTCGTGTTGGACGACTCGACATCGAGCGTGGACGCGGGGACCGAGTCCAGCATTCAGGCAGCGATGGCGTCGGTCGTGCAAGGCCGCACAACGTTCATCATCGCGCACCGGCTCTCATCGATTCAGCATGCGCAGACAGTAGTCGTGTTCGACCACGGACGGATAGCTGAGATAGGGACGCCGGCCGAGCTCATGGCAGCGGGCGGTCTGTTCACGCACCTCACCGAACTGCAATACGCAACGAACCTCAACGGCCACGCGCCCACGCCAGGGCGCCCTGCCGGGAGGAGTGTGACCGCATGATGGGAGGAATGGGCGGCGGCAACATGTGGCTTGCCCACTCGCGCCGCGGCGACATCGACGAAGACGGCACGGCAATCTACAACAGCCGCGTGGTGACGCGGCTCGCCCGCTACTTCGGCGCGTTCAAGGCGGGCGTGCTCATCACAATGGCGGGCGTCTTCGTCTACACGCTAGCAACGATTCTGATCCCCTACCTCATCGCCAAGGCTGTCAACCCGTACATTACAGGCGGCGACCGGGCGGGCCTGACATGGGTCGCGATCGCGTTCGCCGGGGTGCTCGTCGTCCACTTCTTCGCCAACTACAGCCACCAAGCGGTGATGGCGAAGGTGAGCCAGCAAGTCATCTACCGGCTGCGCAACCAGCTCTTCACCCACCTCCAACGGCTGCCCATGTCGTTCCACAACCGGAACAAGGTCGGCTCGGTGATGTCGCGCGCGCAGAACGACGTCTACCAGTTGCAAGAGTTCCTTGACACCATGGTCACGTCCATGGCCGACATGCTCAGCCTGGTTGGCATCGTCGCCATCATGTTCTGGGTGGACTGGCAGCTGACGCTGGTGTCGCTGGCCCTGTTGCCGTTCCTGATCTTCATCGTCTACTTCTGGCAAAAGGCGGCGCGCCCGGCGTTCCTCCGCGTGCGGATTGCCATCTCACGCGTCAACGGCTCCCTCGCCGAGAACCTCTCCGGCGTGCGCGTCGTCCAGAGCATGAGCCGCCAAGAGCGGAACATGGTCGAGTTCGACGAGCTGAACAGCGCGCACCTGCGGACCAACCTGCGGGCCGCGCGTCTGTCCGCCTCCCTCATGCCGACGACCGAGGTGTTCATGTCCTTCGCCCTCGCGGGGACTATCGTCGTAGGCGGTCAGATGGTCACCCAGAACGAGATCGAGCCCGGATTCCTCATCGCGTTCACGCTCTGGATCCAACGCTTCTTCGACCCGATCCGGAGCATGACGCAGCACTTCACGCAGCTCCAACGGGCCATGGCCTCCGGCTCCCGCATCTTCGACCTGCTCGACGTCGATCCCGACCTCACGGACCTTCCCGGGGCCACTGAGATGCCGCGGATCGAGGGGGCCGTCCGCTACGAGAACGTCGGTTTCGAGTACAGCGAGGGAAGCCCGGTGCTCAGCGACATCAACCTCGACATCCCCGCGGGTCACACCGTTGCCCTCGTGGGGAAGACCGGGGCCGGCAAGACGACGATGGTCGCTCTTCTCTCTCGCTTCTTCGACGTCACCGAGGGCAGCCTGATGATCGATGGGCGGGATGTCCGCTCGGTGAAGCGCACGTCCATGGCTCGCCAGATGGGCATCGTCCTACAGGAGCCGTTCCAGTTCTCGACCTCGATCCGCGACAACATCCGCTACAACCACCCGGAGGCGACGGACGAGGAAATCTATCGAGCGGCGAAGGCCGTGGGCATCCACGACCACATCATGACGCTGCCTGAGGACTACGACACGATGATGGAGGAGCGCGGCGGCAACCTGAGCCTGGGCCAACGCCAGCTCGTCAGCTTCGCCCGCGCCCTCGTCGCCGACCCCCGGATCATCATCCTCGACGAGGCGACGGCCAACGTCGACACGCAGACCGAGCACCTGATTCAGGACGCCATCGGGACGATCCTCGAGGGACGCACCGCCGTAGTTATTGCGCACCGTCTCTCGACCATCCGCAACGCGGACAACATCGTCGTGATGGACCGCGGCCGTATCGTCGAGACGGGGAACCACGACGAGCTCGTCGCGCAGGGCGGGCTATACGCCCGGCAGATCGAGCTGCATCAGGCCCTGGCCGCCTCAGGCATCCAACGTGAGGACGCGCCCGCCAACGAGTTCGACGACGACCTCACAGATGTCGAGGCCACAGCCGCTGGGGCAACCGTCGCCAGCCCGCCCCGCTCCTAGCGCTTGCCCCTACTCGTCCGCGTTAGGACCACAAGCGAGCGCACTTGCGCCGTTGGCGCCCCTATGGAAACGGGTCCAGCTCCACGCCGAGCGAACGCTCGGCCCAGCGCGCCGCAGCCAGTAACTTGGCCTCGCGGAACGGCCCGCCCACTAGTTGCACGCCCATCGGCAGACCGTTCGAGGCCAGCCCAACGGGCAAGCTGATCGCCGGGAAGCCCGTGAAGCTCCACACGCCTTGGAAGCGAGCGTCCCCCGTCTGCGTGAGGTCGCGCGGCGCGGGCGCCGAGACCGTCGGCATGAGGAGGACATCGACGCCGTCGAGCGCCGCCCCAGCCAAACTCCGCATCTTGCGGCGGAAGCGCCAGGCTTCCACGTAGCGCGTCGCGCTGTGGGCGAAGCCGCGCTCGATGTAGCCAGTGAGACTCGGGCCGTAGAAGCGTTCGTTGCCCCGAAACATCGGCTCGTGCCACGCCGCCGCCTCGGACTCGAGCGTTACCCGGTGGAGCGCAGCCGCCTCGGCGAAATCGATCCCTGGGTCGACCTCCTCGACATCGGCCCCGGCTGTGGCGAGGACCTGCGCGACCGCCTCGGTCTTCATCCG
The DNA here is from genome assembly GCA_965220205.1 of Dehalococcoidia bacterium. Classification (GTDB taxonomy): domain Bacteria; phylum Chloroflexota; class Dehalococcoidia; order Lucifugimonadales; family Australimonadaceae. Next base: position 1,102,609 of record OZ244812.1, read on the forward strand.
CGTCTCCGCGTCCGACTCCCCGAGGAACCAGGCGCGGACGAGACCGATGCGCGGCGGAGACGGCGACTCGAGTCCGCTCACGTAGTCGTCGACCGGCGCGCTGGCGCTGTCCGGGTCGGCGGGGTCGTGCCCGGCGAGCACGCTGAGCAGGACGGCCGCGTCCTCGACGGAGCGCACGAGCACGCCCACATGGTCGAGGCTCGCGGCCAGCGGTGTCACGCCCCGCTTGCTGATGCGCCCGAACGTCGGCTTGAGGCCGACCACGCCGTTGTACGCGGCTGGCCGAAGGACAGACCCGCCGGTCTGCGATCCGAACGCCCAAGGGATCATCCTGGCGGCGACCGCGACGGCTGAGCCGGTGCTCGACCCGCCCGGGGTGTGCTCGGGGTCCCACGGGTTGCGGGAGGGCGCCGGGTCGCCGTCGGCAAACTCGGTGGTGTGGGTCTTGCCGAGCAGCACAGCGCCCGCCCGTCTGGCGATGGCAATGGGAGCGGCGTCCGTCTCCGGGACGCGCTCGGCCCATATCCTCGATCCCGCAGCCGTCCGTACGCCTTCCGTGTCGAAGATGTCTTTCGCGCCGAATGGGACTCCGTGGATGGGGCCGCTGACGCCGTCGGCGGCGACCTCTCGCTCGGCCACGCGGGCAGCCTCGATGGCAAGCTCCGGCGTGACGAGCGCCCAAGCGATCAGCTTCGGCTCGAGCGCGTCAATCCGGCCGAGCAGCGACTCGGTTAGTTCGACGGGCGACAACTGGTGTTCGCGGATGGCCGCGGCGGCCTGGGTGAGGGAGAGCTCGTACGGCTGCGCCACTGGACGTGCCAACGGCGTCAGCGCGTGCGCTTGGTGAAGCCGAACCGGATCCTCAGCCCGTTCCGCTTCGTGTCCTGCTTCCCGATCCGCTCGACGAACTCCTCGGTCGTCTCGGGCGGCTTCTCCTTCTTCGGCTTGTTGGTCCGGGCCATGGGGCTCCTCGCGAGGTGTCGGACCCGTATCGGGACCGCATCAGAACGTGCTTTAGGGACGAGTATACACCGGGCCCGCGCTGCCGTGGCGTTCGCAACCAAGGCGCCGGAGGCTAAAGCAAATGACTGGCGTCGTTCCACGCCGCGAGCCTCGGCGGGTCCTGCTCCCGCACAACGATGGAGATGCCGCCGGCTTGCATCACCCCGAAGAGCCAGAACGCGTCGTCCGGCAGGCCCAGCAATCGCACTACGAGGGCACGGAGCGATGCGCCGTGCGCAACGACGAGCACGTCATCGCCCGCGTGGTCTCGCTCCAACGCCTCGCCAAACCCGCCGGCCCGCCGCAGCAGCTGACGGTAGGACTCGCCGCCCTCCGGCGCGAAGTCGAGTAGTCGCGTGACCTCCCTGTCCTGGAGGGCTGGGTCGATGCGGAGGACCTCTTCCCACGTCTTGCCCTCGTACACGCCGCAGTGACTCTCGCGCAGCGCGGGAGTGGGGCGCGGCGCCGGGAGCCCGGCCGGCTGCGCGTGGACGATGATGCGCGCCGTCTCCCAGGCCCGCGAGAGGTCGCTGGCGTACACGGCGGCGAACCGCTCTCGCGCGAGCCGACGACCGGTGAGCGCCGCCTGTGCCCGGCCCTTGTCGTTGAGGCTCACATCAGTCTGCCCCTGGATGCGGTGCTCGGCGGTCCAGTCGGTGTCGCCGTGCCTGACGAGATGCCAGCGTGCCATGAGCTGGGCTACGCCAAGTGACCGGCGTCGTTCCACACCGCGAGGCGCGGCGGGTACTCCGACGATTCCGACACGACGGAGATGCCGGCGGGTTGCATCCCCCGGAAGAGCCAGAGCGCATCGTCGGGCAGGCCCAGCAATCCCACCGCGAGGGCGCGGAGCGATATGCTGTGCGCAACGACGAGCACGTCTTCGCCCGCGTGGTCTCGCTCCAACGCCTCGCCAAACCCGCCCGCCCGCCGCAGCAGCTGACGGTAGGACTCGCCGCCCTCCGGCGCGAAGTCGAGGTCACGCCGGTCCATGATCATGGGGTCTATAGCGCGGACTTCGTCTGACGTCTTGCCCTCGAATACGCCGAAATGCAGCTCGCGCAGCGCAGGCGCGGAGCGCGGCTCCGGGCGCTCGCCGGCTGGGAGCGCGTCGAGGATGATGCGCGCCGTCTCCCAGGACCGCGAAAGGTCGCTGGCGTATACGGCGTCGAAGTGTTCCCGCGCGAGACGGCGGCCGGTGAGCTCCGCCTTCCCCCTGCCCTTGTCGTTGAGGCTCACGTCGGTCTGGCCCTGAATGCGGTGCGCGGCGTGCCAGTCGGTATCGCCGTGCCTAACGAGATGCAAGCGAGCCATGTGCGCTGCCAGCCGGCTACCCGCCGGCCGATCCCGGGAACACGAGCGACTTGATCACGACTGGCACGGCGCCCGATGTCGGGATGAGCGTGCCGATATCGATGTAGTCGAACTCGCGCAACTCCACGCCGTCGATCGACACGACGGGGCTCGGGATCTGCATCTCCTCGCGCAAGTGCAGGCCGAGAAGCCCACCGATGTCGCCGTCGCTCACGAGCACCAGGGGGTGCCCCTGGCTGAGTACGGAGCGCATCGCCTGCGCGACGCCCTTGCAGAAGCTGTCAAGGCGTCCGAACGTCGCGCTGCCGCCCCAATGCAAGGCTACTGCGACGGGTGTGTCCGCGCCCGTGAGGTCGAGGCGCGTCAGTCCTGCCTCCACCGCTTGCTCGACGCCTTGCTGATCGATGTCGTCGCCGTCGAAGTCGAACTCGGGCGTCACAACGGGTATGTTGCGGATCGGCACCACTTCAACGGGCGAGATGAAGATCGTGCTCCCGCTCACCTGGATCGTGTACTGCGACGCCCCGATGACCGTCGCCCGGATCCCCGCGACGGGCGTCATGAGTATCGCCCCCAGCTGACCGATGCGCCCTTTAATCTCCTTGCCGAGCAGCGGCCCGAGGTCGCCGAACGTCCGCGGTTCGTGACCGTAGATGAACTCGGAGACGCCGCCGGAGAACATGACCGTATCCACCCGGCTTCGGCGCGCGAGCGGCGGCAGCCGCAGGAGCCCCCGCGTCTGAGTCGAGACGCCGTCGAGTCCGATGACCTCCATCAAACGGTCCGCCATCTCACCCACGATCTTCTGCATGTCTTCGGCCGTGAGTTGTGCGCCGATCTCCAGAGCAACGCCGGCTGCCTCCGCGTGGCGGCGTCCCGTTTCCTCGATCCTCGTCACCACGCCGTTGTCGTCGAAGGCGACGAGCCGGGCGCCGACGTCGACCGCGGTCACCTCGGCTACACGACCGCCCTGGCAGATCGCGACCTTACTCGTGCCTCCGCCTATGTCGACGTTCATGGCAGTGTCGCCGCTGCGGGCCGACTCGCGGACGGCGCCTGAGCCATTGGCTGCCATCGTCGCCTCGAGGCCGTCTCCTGCGCTCACCGCGACGAACCTGCCCGCCTCCTTCGCGAAGAGCTCGCCGATGGCCCTTGCGTTGTGCCGCAGGACGGCTACGCCGGTCAGGATGAGCGCGCCGGTGTCCACCTCGTCGCGGTCGAGCCCGGCAGACCGGTACTGCGCTTCGATAAAGTGGCTAAGCGCGTCGGAGTCGATGGTCGTGCCGTCGTCGACGTAGGGGGTCAGGAGAATCTCGGACTCGCGGAGGACCGTGCGGCGGACGATGACGTAGCGGGTGTTCTGGCGCTCGAGCTCGAGGCGCGAAAAGACGAGATGAGATGTGGACGAGCCGATGTCGACGCCGACGCTGGTCAGCTGTATCTCATCCTCTTCGACGATGTGGCGACCGGCGCCGGAGAATCCTTGGGACTGTGGTTGCGTCATGCCGCGGTTCGCCTCGCTACTTTCTTGGCTGGTAAAACTCGGGTTCCATCCGCGACGGGACGCCCTCCACGCGCAGAGTGTCCTCGAACTCCGCACGGAGGTACGGGTCCTCTTGGTGATAGGGAATAGCGCTGCCGCCGTCGTCGAGGTCGATGGCGCCGCGGTCGATGTCCTCTTCGCCCGGAACCCCCGCCTCGCGGCCGGGTGCGTACGGCCCAAACCATGCAGTCAGCCGGAACTCCTGGGAGTCAACGCCGAAGTGCTGATGGAACCAGTCGCCGCTCATCGGCGCAGCCGACACCATGCCGCCCGGCTCGTAGTCCTGTCGCCGCACCTGGTCGGCCTTGCCGTCCTCCCAGGGATGCGGACCGAGGTGCATGGGCCATGTGTAGGTGTAACCCTTGCCCTTGAGACAGACGAGCACGGCGGCAGAGCCGTGCGCATGCGCCTTGGAGTACCGGCCCATCTCGTGCTGCCCGATCCACAGGTAGAACTTGTTGCCCGTCATGTAGGGCTCGATCCGCCGGTAGCCAGGCGAGCGCCGGTTGTCCATAGGCAACTCGCAATTGACGATGTCCGGCATGATGTTCGTGCGGCGCATCGCGAGGCCTCGCACCGGATCGGGCTCGAGGTCCTCGGAGGGTTTGTAGAAATCGTCGCCCTCGTCGTAGCGGTCTGCGAAAGCGTAGGAGGTGTTGAAGACGAAATCGGTGCTCTGGAAAAGGTTCATCACTGGCGGCGCGGTCGTGCCGGCCAGCAACAGTGCCGACCCGGACGTTGCGTTGATGAGCCGGTGCGTGGCGTTCACGGGAATTGAGAACAGCGAACCCTTCGACCACTCGAACGTGTTCTTCTTACTGCTGCCCTCGCGCCAGACCTCGGTGCTGCCCCGTCCCTCGAGGACGAGATACACCTCCTCATAGAGGTGCTTCTCGGCGTTGAGGGCGCCCGCGGGCGGGACCTCGACTGCGTACATGCCCCACTTGCCCTCGGTGCCGAACAGCTGGATGAACGTCCCGTTGCCGCCGAGGCGCTTCCAGGGCTTCAACGGCAGGTCTTGAACGCGCCGGAGGCCGATGTCCCGGTACACGGGAACGCCCTGCTCCTCCATGAACAGATCGTAGGCCGAGCTCGGTCGCTTCCACCGGCCGAAACCAGATTTCTCACCCCGGGTGGGCTCCTGCCACTGGCCTTCGGACGTCTTCGTCGCCATAGGTGTCCCTCCGGACGTTTGGGGCGGAATACGATGCGCGGATACGGCCTGCACCGCGCCACGGTGCGGCGCGCAGGGAGTGTATGGGCCGCTCCGAATGAGTGTCAAGCACGGCCCGGCGCGCCGTGGCGGCCCTAGTAGAGCCGCCATGCGACTGACCTCGAGGGAGGCCCGCGCCTACTCCAATGACGCCTCGACGCTGAGCTCGACGTTCCCCTTCAGCGCCTGCGAGATGGGGCAGCCGTCCTTCGCCGCCTCGGCAGCGGCCTGGAAGGCCACGGCGTCCGCGCCCGGGACGACTCCGACGACCTTGAGCGCGCTGGACTGGACCTTCCACCCGCTCTCGACCTTCTCGAACGTGACAGTGGCGTCGACCTCGAGCTTGGAGGGGGGCGTGCCTGCCCCACCGAGTCCGGCGGCAAGCGCCATGGAGTAGCAGGACGCGTGCGCGGATGCTACGAGCTCCTCGGGGCTCGTCTTACCGCCGGACTGCTCGCTGCGAGCGGCCCAGGAGACGGGGAGCTGCGTGAACGCGTTGGACGACATCGCGCTAACGACGCCGTCGCCCGAGACCAGTTCGCCCGTCCAAGTCGCGTGTGCAGTGCGGATTGCTGCCATAGTCCCTCCAGTGCTTAATGACGTGTTCTCGACCAACGTGCTTGACGAGTATCGAACTTGCGGAATGCGGGGCCGTGGATGCCGAGAGTGGGCCAGTTTCTACAGCGCCGACGCCCCCATGGCGTCAACGGCGAGGAAGTCTCTCCTGCGGCCAGAGTGGCGGGGAGAGACAATCCTTTCCGCTCCTATCCCGTCCGTCCTCGCTCTAGTTCCAGCAGCCGCGCCTTGAGCGACAGGCCCGCGCCGCCGAACCCGCGCAGGCCGCCGTCGCTGCCGATCACGCGATGACACGGGACCAGAATCGGTACGCGGTTGCGGGCCATCGCCTGACCCGCGCCGCGCGCCGCGGATGGCCTGCCCGCCTGCTCCGCCAGCCAGCCGTACGAGCGCGTCTCGCCCATCGGTATCGATTGGCACGCTCTCCATGCCCGGCGGAAGAAATCGGAAGCCCCGTTGAGGTCCAGCGGTTCGTCCCACGCATCGCGGGCCCCAGCGAAGTACTCGTCGAGCTTCACGCGGAGCGTCTCGAAGGCGCCGGGGCGATGCTCCGGCAGACTTCCGCTCATGGCGTCGAACAGCGCCTCGATGGCCCTGTCCGGGCTCGGTTCGGGCAGCGTCAGGTTGCGGACTCCCCTCGCGCCGCCGATTACCCCCATCGAGCCCCAGCTCGTCTCGATGACGTCGTGCCACGACTCGGTCATGCTCGCCTCCCACGCTATCGCTCAGTCCAAGCCTCTGGCGCACGGCCTCTGGCGATTGTATGCAGCCACAGCGCCTAGGACAACCGACGGACGGCAGCAAGCGCAACCGCGACGCGCAATTCCCAACAGTGGCTTTACAGGTATGCCTGGCGCTGTGATACTAGACGCATTTATAAGATGGAGAATCTGCCTGGTTCAGCCAACCCCTGCCCTATCCCTTTGGGCCCAGGCAGAGCGTGGCCGAGCCGACAGCACCCTGGCTGCGATACCAACGGAGGCAAATCCCATGACATTCGAGGCAAAGCGCGAGGATGGTAACCTGGTTGTAAAGCTCGATGGCCGCATCGACGGCGCCAACGCGGCCGAACTCCAGCGTAACCTCGAGGGCGCTATCGAGGAAACGGACAACCTCTTGGTCGTGGACCTTGAGCAGCTGGAGTACATCAGCAGCGCAGGCCTTCGCGTCATCCTGCTCATCGCCAAGGCGCTCCAGCGACAGAATACCGCCTTCGCGGTCTGCTCGCTCTCGGAACCCATCCGCGAGGTCTTCGAGATCAGCGGCTTCGACAAGCTGATCCCGCTCTATCCTTCTCAGGCCGAGGCGGTCGCAACGCACAGAGGGTGACCCCGACGGCGCCTGGCCCTCTCCAATTTCGCGCCAGTTAGCGAGCAGCGGTCGGACTTCCACGACTGACGCCCATGACTAGCAGCGACGAGGTGCAATGACGGAAAGCTCCTACAAGATACTCGTGGTGGACGATGAGCCGGACCTCGAACCGCTGATGCTGCAGCGCTTACGGCGCAGCATCCGGGATGGTCTCTACGAGTTCGTCTTCGCGCACAACGGCGTCGAGGCTCTCGAGAAACTGTCCGATGACCCGGCGATCGACATGGTGCTCTCGGACATCAACATGCCTCAGATGGACGGCCTCACTCTGCTCGAACAGGTAGCGGAGCTGAACCCCGACATTCGTTCCGTGATCATCTCGGCCTACGGCGACATGAAGAACATCCGCACGGCGATGAACCGGGGCGCCTTTGACTTCGTCACCAAGCCCATCGACTTCGAGGACCTACAGGTGACAATCGCACGGACGCTGAAGCACATCGTCGCGTGGAAGGAGGCGCTGGCGTCGCGCGACCAGCTGGTCGCGCTCCAGAACGAGCTCGATGTCGCCAGCAACATGCAGCAGTCGATCCTGCCCTCGGACTTCCCGAACGGTCCGGGCCACCAGATCTATGGCAACATGAAACCGGCGAAGAACGTCGGCGGGGACTTCTTCGACGTCATGGCGCTCCCGGAGGGCCGGGTGGGGCTTGCCATCGCGGATGTCTCGGGCAAGGGCGTGCCCGCTGCGCTGTTCATGATGTCGAGCCGCACGCTGCTGAAGGGCTCGTCCCTCCGCTATCCGGACCCCGGCGTCGTCCTGCGCGAGGTCAACGACTTGCTCAACGAAGACAACGACGCCATGATGTTCGTCACGCTGCTGTACGGGATCTACGACCCGGCCTCCGGGGAGTTCACCTACGCGAGCGGCGGCCACAACGCTCCCTTGCTGGTGCACACCGACGGCAGCTCGGAACTCTTGTCGCTCACGGGCGGGATCGCACTCGGACTCGCGCCGGGCCTCGAGTATGAGCATGTTTCCGTTACTCTCGCGCCGGGCGACATCATCTTCCTCTACACGGACGGCGTCACCGAGGCGATGAACATCAACGGCGATCAGTACGAGCTAAAGCGCCTGAGCGAGGCCTTCGCGGCGGACCCGCCGAAGGATCCCGTGAGCGCCAATACGACGGCCTTCGAGTCGGTGAGCGCCTTCGCGGGCGACGCCGCCCAGTCCGACGACATCACGTGTCTGGCGCTCCGCCGCAGCGAGGCCGAGAGTTGACTGCGCAGCTGGCGCTCAAGGTCGAGAACAAAGTAGACGAGCTACAGCACGTCTACGACGCCATCGAGGAGTTCGGGCGGCAGGAGGAGTGGGACGTTCGCCTCGCCTTCCGCGTGCAGTTGGTGATCGAAGAGATAGTCATCAACATCATGAACTACGGACACGAGGACGGCTCCCACGAGATTGAAATCACGATGGATTCCGAACCCGAGTTCCTGACAATCGAGATAACGGACGACGGAAAGCCCTTCGACCCCCTCGAGGACGCGCCTGAACCCGATCTGGCGGGGTCAATCGAGGACAGGCGGGTCGGCGGACTCGGCGTCTATCTCGTGCGGACGATGATGGATGATATGAGCTATCGGCGGGAACAGGGCAAGAACCACCTGGTCCTGGTGGCGCGCAGGACTGAATGAAGCGCATATCCCGTGTCCCGGCGGCTCGGCTGCTCGTGGGGATCGGGGCTCTCGTCTTAGCAGCGAGCACGGCTAGCTGTACCTCCCTCACCCCCGCAGACCCCGCGCAGTCCCCTACTCCCCAGTCCACCGCGGCTCGGCCGACCACACAGCCCGGGGGGATGCCCGGCGTTACCGGCGAGCGCATCCTGTTCGGGCAGTCCGCCGCCTTCAGCGGTCCGGCCCAGGAGCTCGGCTTGAACATGCGTCTCGGAATCGAGGCAGCCTTTCGCGAGGCCAACGAAGCCGGCGGCGTCCACGGCCGCCGGATGGAACTGCACTCCCTCGATGACGCCTACGAACCGGAGGCCGCCATCGCCAATACGCACCAGCTGATCGAACAGGAGCAAGTTTTCGCGCTGATCGGCGCGGTCGGCACGCCGACATCGCGCTCCGCCACGCCGATTGCCACAGACGCAGGGGTCCCGTACATCGCCCCGTTCACGGGCGCCGCTTTCCTCCGCGCTTCAGAACTGGTCAACGTAATCAACATGCGCGCCTCGTACTACCAGGAGACCGAGGAGATGGTCGCTCGCTTGACCAACGACTTGGGCGTACAGCGTATCGCCGTGGTCTATCAGGACGATTCGTTCGGCCGTGCGGGCTACCGCGGCGCCGACCAGGCGCTCGAGCGGCGCGGCATGCGACCAACAGGGGTCGGGTTGTACCCGCGCAACACCACGGCCGTGAAGACCGCCGTGCTCGACATCCGCGAAGGCGATCCCGAAGCAGTGATCATCATCGGGGCCTACAGGCCTGTCGCGGCGGTGATCGCATGGGCCCGGCACATAGGGCTCGACCCCGTCTTTATGACCGTCTCCTTCGTGGGGAGCAACGCATTGGCCGAAGAGCTCGGCCCCGGCGGCGCCGGGGTCTTCGTCACTCAGGTCGTGCCCTTCCCCTCCGACGAGACACGGTCGATCATCACAGCGTACCAGCGCGCGCTGGCCGCCCACTCGCCCGATTCCACTCCCGGTTTTGTCTCGCTCGAGGGCTACTTGGCTGGCCGCTTGGCCGTTGTTGGACTCGATAGGTGCGGGCGTGAGGTCAGCCGGGAATGTTTCCTCACCGGCGTGCGCAACACCGGCCCCATCGACATCGACGGGTTCGAACTACAATACGGCGACGGGGACAACCAGGGCTCGGACACCGTGTTCCTAACCACAATCGGAAGCGACGGCCAGCACCACGCAGTCGGAAGGCTTCAGGATGCGGAGTTTTGGATAACCGACTGAACAGTCGTCCCCAGCGACGCTTCCGTCTCTCGACGCAGATGTACGTGGGCATCGGCGGCGCGGTCGCCCTCACGATCCTGGCGAGTCTCGTCGGCTGGTTCTCGTTCGATCGCGTAGGCGACTTCCAGAGCCGGGTGAACGAGGGCAGCGTCCCGGAGCTTGGGGCCGCTTTCGGCGTCGCGCAGTACGCGGGCGTCCTGGCGGCCGCCGCCCCGCGTCTTGCCGCCGTCGACACGACCGACGAATTCGCGCGAGTCTCCACCAGCATCGACGAAACGTACCTGGCCTTCGAGGAGCAGCTGGCCGCTCTTGAACGGCGGGGCGCGGATGAGGAGCTGCTGGGCCGTATCCGGGCCGATTCCGACATGCTGCTCTCCAACATTCAGGCCATCGACGACGGAGTATCCAGGTCCTTTGAGCTCGCTGAGCGCAAGGAGGCGATACGAGCCGAACTGTTGCAACTGCGGACCGACTTGGCAGCCCTCCTCATCCCAGCCATCGACGACCAGCTCTTCTACACGTCCACTGGCTACCGCGCCCGCAACCAAGAGCCGTCTCCTACGGAGGAGCACTTCTCGCCAGGCGAGTTGGCCCGCTACCGCTACCTTGCTGAGCTGAAGGGCGAAGAGCACCTCGCAACGCAGTTGCTGACGAACGCCTTTACCCTCTCGGACGCCGCTCTGGTCGAACCGTTGCGGGAGGCCTTCGAGTCGGCCGCCAGTCGGATTCAGCGGAACCTGACAGACCTTGAAGGCAGCGCCTTGGGCAATGACCTAGACCTACTCTTCACACGCCTGATCGACATGGCGCTGGGCGAACAGGACGGGTTCAACCTGCTCGCCGAGAGCATCAGGCTCGAACAACGTCAACGCGACCTGCTCGTGGACAACGGCGAGATTGCCGTCGGCCTGGTCGCGCAAGTCGACAGCCTGGTCGCCAATGCCGACGTCAGCGTGCAGGAAGCGACCGCCGCCTCGACGCAAGCGATCCTGACGGGCCGCATCCTGCTGCTGGGCATCAGCGCAGTCAGCGTTGGCGGCGCGGTGCTCATTGCGTGGCTCTTCGTCGGCCGGGTATTGCTGCGCCGTCTCGAACTGCTGTCGGGCTGGATGCGCCGGATGGCCGCGGGCGATCTGGAAGCACGGGTGGAGATCGGCGGACGCGACGAGGTCGCGGACATGGCCGCGGCCCTCGAGGTCTTCCGCCGCCACGCGCTGGAAGTGCAGCGTCTCAACCTGGTGGAAAAGCTGGCGGAGGAGTTGCAAGGGAAGAACGAGGAATTGGAAAGCGTACTGGCCGACCTGCGCGTTGCACAGGACCAGATCGTGATGCGCGAGAAGCTGGCGGCGCTCGGCGAACTCACCGCCGGCGTGGCCCACGAGATCAGGAATCCGCTGAACTTCATCAAGAACTTCTCCGAGGTCTCCGAAGAACTCATTGAGGAGATGCGCGAAGTCCTCGATGAGAGCGAAAGCGAAGGCGAGGGAGAGGGAGAGCTGAGCGAAAAACAGCGCAGGATCGTCGTCGAAACGGCCGAGGACCTCAAGGACAACCTCGAGCGCATCCGTACGCACGGCGACCGCGCCAACCGCATCGTCCACGACATGCTCATGATGGGCCGGGACACAGGCGAATGGCAGGCCACGAGTATCAACAACCTGGTCGACGAGTACGCACGGCTCGCCTACCACAGCGCGCGGGCCACCGACCCAAACTTCAATCTCGACCTGAGGCAGGAGCTGGACCCCGAGGTGGGCGAGCTCACCATTATCCCTCAGGATCTGGGCCGCGTCTTCCTAAACATGGTGAGCAACGCGTGCTACGCAACCGATGAGAAGCGGCGCGCTGCGGGGGAAGCGGGAAAGGTCGGCGGATCATACGCCCCGGCGCTCTTGCTCTCCACTCGGCGCACCGAAGGCCACGTCGAGGTCCGCATCCGGGACAACGGCAACGGGATACCGCCCGAGATCGTTGAAAAGGTGTTCAATCCCTTCTTCACGACCAAACCCGCCGGTCAGGGCACCGGACTCGGCCTGGCGATGTCCGCCGATATCGTCCGGGCGCACGGCGGGACTATCCAGGTCAACACCGAGCCGGGCGAGTTCACCGAGATGGTAATCGAGCTGCCGCTAACGCAGCCGGCCTCAGCGGTCGTAGAGGAGGGCGGGGAAGCGGTCGAGTCAGCGGTAGGGGACGAAGCCGAATGAGCCGAAAGCTCTAGTCCCGTCGCTCGCCGAGCCCCGGGTCACGCGCAGAGGCAGGCCTTGGGATGGGCGCTCGTCGACTTTCGGGGCCAGAGGGCTGGCTATGACCGTTCTGCCCTCTCGGCCGGTGAGACGGCGTCGCCGACGTCTGCTGAAAGCGGCCAAGCAGCTCGTGGTCTTGCCGCTCCCGGGAAACCCTGGCCAAGGAGATGCCGTCGGGGAGCACAATGCCGCCCGAGAACACGAGCTTCATCGCGTCCTCCACGGTAAGGTCGGTCTCCATGACGTCGTCCTCGTTGACGAGGGCCATGTTGCCCGACGTGGGGTTGGGAACGGTGGGAATGTAGACCATCACCAGGGAATGGCCCTTGTCTTGAGAGATTGCGCGCCCCGTGACGAACCCCAGCGCGGCCATCCCCTCCCGCGGCCACTCCAAGAAAACGACGCGGCTGAAGTTGAACTGCGACGTCATGGACTTCGTCACTCGCTGGGTGACGCCGAATATGGTCTTGACCAAGGGCATGCGGTTCAACACCACGTCCTTCCAACGGAGCACAACACGGCCCAAGCGCGTGGCGACCACGAGCCCCACGATGTAGAACAAGACGATGCCAACGATGAGGCCAATGCCCGGAAAGTCCCACGGCTCGTCCGCGACGAACGCCAGCGGTCTCACCAGCGCGTCCGCTTTGCCGACGAGGAAGACGAGAACGACGACCGTGACGAGCAGCGGTATCAGCTCGACGAGCCCGGCGAGCGTTCTACTCTGGACGTGATGCTCCACCCGTTGAAGGACATTGGGGGGAAATGGCTCTTTCGCCATAAAGGAAACTGTCCTCCTGATAAGCCCGCCTGTTCTTGCTCGTACTGCGCGCACAGGCAGGCGCTGGCTATCGTGAGTATGACGAGAGAGGGCCCACGGTTCAAGCGTGCAGACCGCCTTGGTACGACCAACATCTTCCTGGCCCCCTGGTGTTTCCCCTAGAGGCCGCGGCCTAGAGAACCTCTGAATAGTTCCGTCCCATCCGTTCGCTCTGAGCCTGTCGAAGGGTCCCCACAAACGGACTTGGCTGCTTCCACCAGCCTCGCCCTCCGCCCCGCTGAAAGCATCAGCGAGTAGTTCAGAGGTCCCCTAAGAGGCGCGAACCGGAACTGCGACGGCGCCCCCGTAGATCCCCCGGAGACTCCTGATGGCCAAGCTCGCCGCGACAACGACGATGAACCCCAGCCCGAGCGTCCACAGCACGTTCGAGGCGCTGTACCGGTCGGCTGCGAGGCCGTTCACTAGGTTCACCAAGGCCATCGTGCCGCCTATGTTGATCTGGTTCAGTCCGGTGATCCTCCCGCGCATGCCGTCTGGCGCGAGTGATTGCACCATCGCGCTCCCGACGGCCATGAAGGCGGCCTGCGCGCCGCCCATCATGACGGTCCCCGCGATGGCCATCGCGGTGCTGGCCGACGCGGCGAGTACGAGCATAGCCAGGCCGCTCAGTCCGCCCGTGACGAGCAGCAGCCTTCCCCGCCCGGTCGCGCTCCTGAGCCCTGCCACGCCGAACACGCTCACCAACGCCCCCGCCCCAACGCCCATCATCAGGTAGCTGACGCTCGCCTTGCCGTCTCCCAACATATCGCGCGCCAGCACCGGCAGCATCGACTCGAACGACATGGTCATCGAGCAGTGCAGCGCAATCAGGATGAAGAGCACCCGGAGCTGAGCGTCCGACCAGACATACCCCGCCGCTTGCCGGAGGCTCGCCCCCATCCGCGAACCGCGCCCGAGATCGCCGGTCGACCGGGTGCGGACCGCGAGGATGCCCGCAACCCCGAGGACGTAGAGCGCCGCGCTCGCCACGAATGCCGCGCTGGGGCCGTAGAACAGCAGCGCGGGAGCGATTAGCCCCGGGCCGACCAGGCGCGAGCCTTGGAGCGCCAGCTGATTCATGGCAATAGCGTTGAGCCAATGCTCACGCGGCACGAGGTTCGGGATCAACGTCTGCGTCGCGGTCATCTGGAACGTACGGAAGCTGCCGTTGATCGCGGACAGGACAACGATATGCCACACGGCGAGGACATCCGTGAGTGCGAGCGCCGACAGGACCGCCGCGTGCGCGAACTGCAAGGCATAGGCCACAGCGAGCACGCCCCTGCGGTCGAACCTGTCCGCCATGTACCCCGCGAGGGGCGGCATGATAAAGCGCGGGGCCATCGCCGCGAACGTTGCGACGCCAACCAGCGTGGAGGAGTTCGTCATCTCCAACACGAGCACGCCGCGGGCGACGATCAGGGCCCAGTAGGCCGATTGCCCGCCGAGGCTCCCGATCCAGACCCACCGGAAGTCAGCGTATCGCAGCGCAACGAGGTATCGGTCCACGACGGCCCTGACCGGGGCGGCGCTCACAGGCCCTGGGCTCCAACGGCCACTCGCTCCTCCAGAGCCGCCCAGAACCCCGCGCGTATCGAGTACCGCTCAGGGACCGTCAACGTCTCGCCCGTTTCGGCGGAGCCATAGTGCAGCAACTCCCGGTCGACCTCAGACGGAATCCCGGGCCTGCCCCTCAAGACATCGGCTATCAGGCCGGGATTCGCGTCGGCCCAGGCCGCCCCGAATCGTTTGCCGGCCTGCTCCATGTCCGGGCCAGCGGCAAACGCGGGAACGCTCACGCTACTGAACGATGGGCTTGTCGCAGTGGGTCTCAACGTGATCCATTGGCTGACCTGCGCGCTCGACAGCCTCACGAGGTCGTCCGCCTCTTGCACGAGGGAACGCGCCTGGTTGTACTGGCCCGGCAGCGGACTGATGCCGAGCAACACCACCGATATGCCCTGGTCCTGGGCTTCGGCGACTCCCTCGCGGATGTCTTCGTCGCCGCTGAGCACGTAGGCCGCGGCGATCGCCCGGTCCCGGGACAGTACGATCAGGTCTCGGACGATCCGAGAGTCCACTCCCTTCTGTCTGCCCAGGCTCAGCTTGCCCAATCGAAGCTTGACGCCAGGGATCGAGGCTACTTCGATGTGACTCGCCGTCGGACCGGCGTCTGTGGCGGCGTCGTACCAATAGGTGCGGAGGTACTGCATGCCCGAGTGGTCCCGCCCTATCTTGGCCAGCGCAGAGACGGCCTCCCGGAAGTTCAATTCGAGCTTGAGCCGGTCCTCAGTCTCGTGACAGAGCTTGCCGCCCTCGGCATAGAGGTATCCGGCGTCGACGAAAATCGCAAATCTGTCCATTACGGCCCCCTATCGTAACCATGAAGAAAGACGGCCTACGGCCTGGCTGCCCCGCCTGGGTAAAGGGCAGGACCTTCAGGATGACGTTCACTCTACCAGCCTAATGCCTTCTTGTTACACCAGTCTCTGGGATGCGACTGCCTTGAGGCGCCGGCAGTCGGACCCGGCCCTAACACCCGGCCGCGGCCTTAACCGAGATGTTACACATCCGCAACGCAGCCGAAACAGCGGCCGTGATCTTCTTGCAGCATGCACTACGCGCGTGGGCGGGCTCGGCCGAGTACGCCCTAACCGATTCTGTCAAGAGGAACGACGCGCTGCGCTATCCCTGACCAACAGCGGCATGGCCAACGAGTGCCGCCTGCCAGACGGCAGCCCGCGTGAGTCGTACGCCCCGCTGCTGGAGTGGATGGAATCGGCGGGACACGGCGACATCACTGCCGCAACATCTGCCGCCGCCAAAGCCAGCGCATGGAGTCCTTCACCTTCCTGCTCGACCCGCTCAGCTTCCGACCCACTCCCGTCGACCTCCTCCCGCGTCTGCTGTCGGCCAGCGAATGGGCGCACATCTCGGCCGGGGTTGAGCAACGCCAGCGCGCTCAATCTCTTCCTCTTGGACCTCTACTGCGGCGAGCAATTACCTTCCCCTGGCTATGTCCATCACGCCCAATCCCAGTTTCTTCTTCAACAATCCCGCTCTGCAGCCGGATGCAGACATCCTTTCGGAGGACAGCGTTTACTCAGAGGCGTCGTTCACGGAAGGAGCGGGGCGGAGGCGCGGCACGTGGGTCGCCGCCTTCTTTCCGGACCTGATGGCATGGGACAGAAGGAAGGCAAGCGAGTCGTTCGCACCCGGTTCAGAGTCCCTGGAGTATTGCTTCCCTAACGTGACATCGCTGCGCATGGGCGGTCATGTGCTGGCAACCGGCGCCTACAAGTGATCCCCGGAGGCGAAGGCATGTCGGCGATGTGGCCGGTGCCCGGCGCCAGTAGGACTGGGGAAGAAATGGAAATCGTACACTGGCACGAAGGCACGGTGTTCGGTCCACCCAACCTCTGGTGCCACATGCACGCGAACGTTGGCGCCACGCCCGCCCGCTACATAACGCTGCACCCAGCGCGGCATATCGAGCCGAGCTACCGTGGCAGCAGCCTGGCTCACCGCGACGAACCCTCGGTCATCCGGGAGACGTTCGAGTCGGCGTTGGCCAAGCGAGGCCTCACGAGCAAGATGCCTCCTTAGGTATACGAGGATCGCAACTACGTGTGGTATAACACAGACGAGGGCGGGCCATGGCAAGGAAGTACTTCGGCGCGCTCAGATGGGGTATGGACGTAGGCGCCCTCCGAATGACGTATCGAGGGAGTAACGAATGAGCAAGAAGAATCACATCGTGGCGAATTGACTGCCGTATGTTGCTGGATACTGCCGAGCCTTCCCTCTGGGAGCGCTCTCGAAGCTGGATCTGACCACGAAGGAAGTACGGAGGGTCATCATGGCTGCAGCGCAATCGCAAGACATCCGAATATCAGCTGATTCTCACGTGTCGGAGCCGCCCGATCTCTGGGAGAAGGAGCTTCCACAGCAGTACAAAGAGCGCGCGCCTCGCTTCCCGCGGGTCAGGATCGGCTCCGCTCTGCATGCTCGTGAAGGCGGGTGGGACCCCGAGGCACGTATCGCGGACATGGCTATGGATGGCATCGTTGCCGAGGTGCTGTACCCCACACTGGCCAAGGGGATCTACGAGCAGTGCGGTGACGACCCCGAGGTGGCACAGTTCTCCGACCGGGTCTACAACGATTGGATGATCGACTTCTGCAGCAAGGCGCCCGACCGGCTGTGGGGCCAGGCACACATCGGGCTGTGGGACATCGACTATGCCGTTGCGGAGCTAGCGAGATGCAAGGAAGCCGGCTTAGCCGGCGCCACGATCTGGAGCGCTCCGCCGGAGGGCCTCTCTTTCGCCTCCGACCACTACGAGCGATTCTGGGCGACCGCGCAGGACCTGGAGATGCCCATCAGCACCCACATCAACAGCGGCTTCGGCATGTATGCGGCCCGCGACGAGGAGAACGGCCTCGCGGCGGCCGCGCGCAGAGCGTTCGGACACAAGGCCGTCGCGGCGCAAATGCTGACTGAGCTCATCATTTCGGGCGTCTTCGAACGATACCCAGGGCTAAAGATCGTGATGGCGGAGTACGAGATCGGGTGGATTCCCTTCTTCCTTGAGGACCTCGATCGCAAGTTCGCGAACAACAGATCGAGGTACATCCCAATGGAGCCGAGCGCGTACTTCAACCGCCAGGTGTTCGCGACGTTCGAGCAGGACGGCGTCGGCGGCTTCCTCCTCCAGCGCTGGGGTAGCGACAACTTCCTGTTCGCCAACGACTATCCGCACTCGGGCGGCATCTGGCCCCACTCCGACGACGTGATCGAGCTGACGATGGGGCACTTGGACGCCGAGACGAAAGCCAAGGTCTTGCACGGGAACACCGCGAGGGTCTACGGCAGGCCTATCCCGTCGGCGATGCCGCGTCAGCCCGCGCCCGACATGGGCGAGACGTGGAAGCGGCCCTGGCTAAAGAGAGTGGGCGAGTACACGTACGACAAGCCCGTGATGGGGTTGTAGGCAGGGCGAAACGCGTTTCGCCCTACTCCCGTCTGTGACGACCGGGTGCGCCCTCTACGGCTTCGGCTGTTCTCGTTCGGATAGATCAGTGACACTCGGTTGCCGTGTCAGCCATGCGAATTGTGAACGGCCCAGTTCCTCACCCGATGGACAGCTCGGCGAAAGGAGGCCGAGTGTCACTAGTGTACTGAACGAGTACACCAGCTTGCCTAGTGGGAAGTCTTTGCAGTAGCCTTAGTCGCCCGAGACCTGACACTCCTACGTCGAGTAGCCTATGGCCGTAACCGCCTCTGACCAAGGGGGTGGGGTCGCCTTCGGTCGCCAACAGCACCCGGCGGAGGACGGATCGTTCATCCTGTCGGCGACGGTGAGCAACACGGGCGCCGGTGGGTCGCTGGCAACGACGCTGCGCTACTACCGCTCCACCGGCGACACGCAGGTGGGAACCGGCGCTGTGGGAGCCCTCGCATCGGGCGACGAGGCATCGTCCATAGACCTGACCACGCCTTCGACCCCCGGCGTCTACTACTACGGCGCGTGCGTAGATGCGGCGTCCGGGGAGTAGGACGCGAACAACAACTGTAGTGACCACCCACGCCTTCACTATCTACGTGTTCCCTCCGGTCGAGGATATAACTAATAGGGCAACTGCTGAAGCCGTTCTTCCAGGCGGCGGAGTGCTTGCTGGGTCAAGCGCAGTTCCTGGAGGATTTCTTCCTTGGATGCGGGCGCTTCCAACGCTCGCAGGCGCTCCTCCCTGTCTTGGTCCAGGTTCTGTATTACGATGGCTATGAATACATTGGCTACGACAAAGGCACTTATTATCACAAAGCTGAAGAAATAGACCCACGCCCACGGCGCTACCTCCGCGGCGGTGTTCATGATTATGGTCCAATCGTCCAGCGTCACCACTTGAAATAGCGACGAAGCGGAAACGCCTAGATTCCCCCAGTGTGCCGGGTCGTGCTCTCCAAAATACCAGTGCCCGACAAGAGCGTATACATAGCCGATGACGCTCAGCAACACCACGATGTGTGCCAGGCCTGGTATGGAGCGAAACAGTGTGGACAGAATCACGCGCAGTTCTTGAATAGTTGAAAGGCCTCGAAGAAGCCGTAGCAAGCGCACCAAGATTATGAGTATCCCGAAGGCGGTGATGGACGAGTAGACTGCGAAACTGATTATCAGGAAACCAATTGTCAGGAAATCGAAGACGTTCCAACCATCCCTGAAATACCGGTCCACTCTTGGCGAGAGCGCGAACATCTTGAGAAGCGCTTCCAAAATGAGCATTGTCAGCGCCAGGATAAAGAACAACCCCATTCCAACCCAGACCCATTCATCCAAATAGTCAGAAGTTCCCAGCCCCAGCAAAACGGCGCTCCCGATGATGAGTATGACGAGGAGGTATTCGAACCTGCTTGAATGTGCGATACGATACGCTGACCTTCGCATGTCTTGGCTACTCCTCAGGGACAAATTGTCGCTATGCTGCTAGTTTTTCGGTCATGTCCCCGCAAGTGGTGTAAGAGCGCCACCCTCGCGGTCCGATTATACTGCTCCGGCAAGATGCCCACCACGTCAGTGCGGTGCTGGATCTCCTTGTTGAGCCGCTCCTGCGGGTTGTTCGACCAGACCTGCTTCCAGTGGGCCACGGGGAAGGCGGTGAAGGCCAGGATATGCGGGCCTCCGTCGGCCAGTAGTTCCGCAGTCTGGGGGAAGCGCTCAGGGACGCCCCTGCACTGGGTGGCGAGGTACGGCGCCTGCGAGAGGTTCCGCTGCTGGATTGGGGCGCCGACCTGGAGATGCCCTTCGACAACGCAACGGATGGACGGTATGACCCTTATAGCGAAGGACGGCGTCTTTGTGTCGATGAAGACGCCGTTGGACTTCGCCCGGTGGCATTCCCGTGAAGGCATGGAGCAATTCCTTGTTGGACCGTGGCGCCAAACTCGTTATCGATGAGCGGCCGCCCGACGAGATGCTGTCGTCCCGATTACGCGCGGAAGCAAGGCCGAGGCCGCGCGCTAAGTCAGCTCTCGCCCGGCTGCGGCCCTGGTTGGGCTTCTGACCCAACATCCCCCTAATGCGTGTCGAATAGCTCCTGGTAGCGAGCGATGGCCGCGAGCGTGGATTCGCGCTCCTGAGCCGTCGGTTTGCGCGGGTCGCGCGCCTTCGGCAGACGTCCCAGCCGCAGCATCGCCGCGCGCAGCAGCACCCGCGCCTTGATAGCGTCCAGGTTGTTCCCTTCTATTGTTAGGTCGTTCGGATTGGAAGGCAGGGCTCCCTCCGGGTCGCCCCGGCTCACTCGCGCGACGGGCATACCGCTGTAGGCCGCGATGGCGAGCGCCGCGAGCTGGCTCGGCAGCGCGGAGCCGGTGCCTGCCGCGCCTTCCAGCACGAACCCGTGGAAGCGCGGCGCGCCCGGCTCATCCGACGCCTGCTGAGCCAGCCCGCGCTCGATGCGCGCTATGATGTCGACCTCCACGTCCGGGTCAGCCGTGTCCTCCTCCGCCATGTAGTGGCCGTACTTCGCCATGTGCACCGGCGCGATGGAGTCGCCGCGCAACGAGCCGCCATCGTCCTTGATGCGCACGCTCGCCGTTGCCGGGCTGTCGCCATACTCCTGGAAAGCGACCTCAGCAGGCAGGCTCTTCACAGCAACCTCGGACGAGCCGGTCGTCCGGTACGCGGGGCGGAACCAGACGCGCACCTCCTCGCTCGCGCTGCCGAGCACGCCGCCGTGCCCGCCGGTCGCGCGGTAGCCGCCCGGACGCGCGTCGCCCTTCTTGAACGTGCGCGCCGCGAATACCTGCTCGTCCACGATGCCGACGACGCCCAGCCCTGCGCTGAGGCCGGACGTGATGTAGCGCGCTGCGTCCACAATGTTCCGGTCGCCGTCGTTGGCGAGCGTCCCGTGCGCACGCTGCGACGATATGCCGGCGAAGGGCAGGACAGTATCGAGCACGAGGCTCAGCCAGTAGAGCGTCTCCTCGACATGTGGGCTGCCCTCCAGCCAAATGAAGCCGTCGTACCTCCCGGAGTCGATCGTCTGCTGCACGATGTTCACCGCATGGGCCATCGCCGCGTTGGACAGGAACCTGCCGAGCGGGCGCGGGCTGTACGGGAAGAAGTCGCGCCCCGCCGTCTCGCCCTGCTTCGTGTATCCCGCCGGAGGCAGCGCCCGCACGAAATCGTAGTCTGCAAGCCGGTCCAGCTCGCTTGCGGCGCCGTCGTGGCCACGGCCAGCCAGCCCCCTATCTATCTCCTCGAACAGCCGCGACGCATCAGGGAAGAACGTCTGCCGCCCGCCGTAGCCGATGGCCGCGTTCGTCAGGTCAGAATCCTCGAACGGCGTCCCGTCGGCTGAGCCGTCGGCGCGCCGCGCCATGTAGGGCAAGAGGTACGCGCCGTCCTCGGGGCGCAGTTCCACCTCGTAGTACGCCTTGCCGTCGTCGTGGTACACCTCGGCGGCGTCGGACTCGAGCGGATGCGCGCTGAACTTCTCGATGCGCACCCTGACCGGATCGTGCAGCCGCTGCGGCGCCAGGTGGTCGAATCTCCCTTCGATCTGCGGCTCGTCCGCTTTGCGCCCCTTGTTGCTCGTCACGAGCGTAGGCGTGTTCGCTATCGTCGCACGCGGCCCCGAGAAGACCGCTATCCGTGGCTTGGCTGCCATATCAACTCCTCTCTGACAGAGCGCGTGGACATCCGCCGGTCTTGTAGAGCGCGCGGGGCCACCCGTGTTCCCACACTGGTTGGCAGACGTCCAACCCAAAGCGTTGCATGGCGTCGGGTTTCCCAACAGCAAGGACGCCGCCTCGAATGGTACGACTCCGACTCGGCGAGTGCGTCGGCTGGCCCATGCTGGGACTACCGACGGCTCTCGCGGCGACCGTCAAGAAGCCCGGCGTTTTCGGTCCAATCCTGTGGCCTACCCTAGCCCTCCACTCTGCGTCAGTCAGATTGCCTGTGCTCTTCCCATCATGGCAGTACCCGACGACGGGCAAGACCGCATCAACGGCAGATCGCCTGCACTGCCTCGACGACGCGTTGTGCCGTCGGGGTAACGTAGTCCTCTTCCGATTGGTGATACGGGATGGGGACGTTGGGGATGGCAACCCGCTTGATGGAGGCTCTCAACGACTCGAAACCCTCTTCCGCGATGGTGGCCGCGATTTCGGATGCAACGCCACAGCTCTTCTGCGTTTCGTCGGCGACGACCACGCGTCCGGTCTTGGCAACGGAGCGCAGGATCGCTTCCTTGTCGAGCGGAACCAGGGTCCGCGGGTCCACAACCTCGGCATGTATGCCCTGGCTCGCCAACGTCTCTGCAGCTTCCAGCGCCCGAGGAACCATGATGGAGGTCGCAACGATGGTGACGTCTGAGCCCTCCCGTTTCACGTCGGCTACCCCGAGAGGGATGTCCCCGCTGGACGACTCATCGACTTCGCCCATTACCGGGTGCAGCAGCTCGTGATCGACGAAGATGGTCGGGTTGTTGCTGCGGACAGCCGCCTTGATAAGGCCCCGCGCGTCGGCCGGGCTCCCCGGAACGCAGATCTCCAACCCAGGAGTGTTCCAGTACATGGCCTGGGGCGCGATCGAGTGCTGGAGCGCGCCGGCTCCACGGATGCCGACGCGCATGTGGAACACCACGGGACAGGTTACTTGCCCCCGCGTGCCGTAGTACGCCAGAGGGGCCTCGTTGGCGATCTGTGGGAAGGCCTCGAATGAGAACGACCCCGTACCGATAGCCACGATAGGCCGCAGCCCCGTGAGCGCCGCGCCCACAGCGATGCCGCAGTAGCCGAGCTCGGCGATGGGTGGGTTGGTTATGCGATCTCTGAACTTCTCGCGCAGCGCCGACCACACCGCCGGGTCCCCGCGCTGTCCGCCGAATCCCGCCCCCATCAGCACGACACTTTCGTCCTCGGCCAGCGCCTCCTGGATGCCAATGGCCATCGCTTCAGAGTAGGTCATTCGCCTCATGGTGGTTCCCCCCTACGCGAAGATGTAGTCCATAGCGCTCTCGGGCGATGGGATTGGGCTTGATAGAGCGAACTCGCGGGCTTCCGCGGCCTCCTTTCGGGCCGTGGCGTCGACCTCCTCGATCTGCTCCCTGGTCATGGCCCCTTCCTTGACGAGACTCCTGCAAAAGAGCGAGATGGGGTCGGAGTTGGCTAGCCAGTCCTGTAAGCGCGCGTCAGCTTTGCTCGGGTCCCAGGTCCACGCCATCTGGTGTGGGCGACCGACCAGCTCTGGGAACTGGCCTCGGTTGCCCGGCCAACGGGTCATGCGCGACTCGATGAAGAACGGTCCTTCCCCGGCGCGCGTTCGGCCGACGAGCTCGGTCAGCAACTCCGCGACCTCCCTGACGTCGCCGCCGTCGACCACGTGCGTCTCAACGTTCATCGCTCTGGCGACATCGGCTAGCTGCGTCGCCGCGAACGAGGACGACGGGTACTCGCCCTGACGGCGGCCCTCCGGAGGCACGCTGTTGTTCTCGCACATCATGATCAGCGGAAGCTTCCAAAGCGAGGACATGTTGAGGGCCTCGTGGAAGGCGCCCTCTTCGAGCACACCGTCGCCGAAGAACACCAGCGACACCTGATTGGTCCCGCGCTTCTTGATCGAGAACGCTGCGCCGGCCGCCATCGGAACGCATCCCGCGACGATGGCGGACGTTTGGAGCACGCCCAGGTGTTTGGCGATGACGTGGAAAGTGCCGCCGCGGCCCTTGTTGTAGCCCGTCGTGCGCCCGATGATCTCGGCGATCACGGGGCCCGGCTCTCCGCCTCGAGCAATCACGTGCCCATGGTTCCGGTGGGTCGTGAACATGTAGTCGTCGGGCCTCAGGGCCATACACGCGCCAACCCCCGATGACTCCTGCCCAATGTAGACGTGATAGTGGCCCCTTATGAGGTTGTCGAAGCTCGTGGCCAGATCGATGACCTGCTCTTCGGCGCGCCGGATGAGCATCATTCGGTGCAACATGCTCTTCAGGGTATCCACTGCCATTTCCGCGGTTGCCATATCACGCTCTCCTTTCAGGAGCACTCCCCTAACAGGCTGATGAAGAATGCGAGTTTGGGGAATCGGGAGCGGGCCGGCGCCGGCATTGAGGCGCCGTTGGACGCCGATTCGGAGTAAGCGGCGCCCTGGATCGCCCCTGATCGGGCCGCTGGCGTCTCCGGTTGGGCCTTTCATCCTCAACAGGCAGGAACCGCCCCCGGAGATGATGGCGGGGGCATGAGCTTGGCCATGCGCACGAGGTTGTAGGCCGCGAGAGCCATCTCCGCCCAGAGGCCGTTGCGGGCCACGCCGCAGTAGCGCAGCTTCCTCCCGCCCCCGACGGTCTTCAGCCAGCCGAACACTTCCTCAACCCGCTTCCGCACCCGCTGACTCGCCGCGTACCCCGCGTGACGGCTCGTCCGCCGGTCCAGGGCTGAGCGCCGTTGCTTCATGGCCACGTGAGGCGTGATCTGGAACGAGCGGCAGGTGGCCACGAACTCCCGCGTGTCGTACCCCTTGTCGGCCCCAACCGTGATCCTCCGTGCTGTGGGGACCCGCTCCAGCATCGTCAGCGCCGCTGCCGTTTCAGCCGTCCCGGTAGCCTGCGACAGCACCACGTCCACCACCTGCCCATTCCGGTTCTCCATGAGCACGTGGCCGGCGAAGGACAGCTTCGCCGCCTGCCCCTCCCCCTTGCGCGCCAACAGCGCCTCCGGGTCCGTCGTCGATACATGGGTCGCGTTGGAACGCCGCTCCCCCCGGAAGTCCTTCCATGGGTTCCGCCCGCCTGCCCCCGTAGGCGGGTCCCTCTCCTCGTCCCTCGGCCGGACGCTCTTGAGGGAGGCCCACGCCTCCAGCAGGGTCCCGTCCACGCTGAAGTGCTCCTCCGACAGCAGGCGCTGCCGCCTCGCTTCGCTCACCACCGCCCCGAAGAATCGGCCCGTCACCTCATGCGCCAGCAGCCGGGTCCGGTTCTTGGCGAACGTCGACTGGTCGAAGGAACCGCCCCGGATGTTCAGGTCGAGGAACCACCGGAAGAGCATGTCGTAGGTCAGCCGTTCGCAGAACTGGCGCTCCGAGCGCACGGAGTAGAGCGCGATCAGCAAGCTCGCCTTCAACAGGTGTTCGGGCGGCACTGATGGCCGGCCTCTCTTGGCGTACATGCGGCTGAAGGTGGGCGACAACTCCTGAAGCGCGCGGTCTGCCAGCGGCTTGATCCGCCGGATCGGGTGTTCCTGTGGGACCAAGTCCTCGGGGGTGAGCGCCACCAGACTCTCGATCTGTTGGTCGGATGTGCCGCGCTTGGCCGCCTCCCGTTCGTGCTGCGCCAAGCGTAACCGAACGCCTCCCCCATCCGCACCTTCGCGTCCCTACCTTCGCATCCCTACCTCGCAGCCGTTTTTCATCACCCTGCTAGACCTTGACCTACAGAGCCAAGCTGAACCTCAGGACAAAAGTTCTTGATTTTGTCCGTCGTGGCTGCCCCGCCTGGATTCGAACCAGGGTCAACAGATCCAAAGTCTGCTGTGCTACCACTGCACCACGGGGCAACGGCGAGCGAAACGCCATTCTAGCGGGCCTCACAGGCGCCGGGCAACGGCGCGCCGGCCCGGCGCGTCCCCGCTAGGCGAGGCCCGTGTAATCCTCGCGGGAAGCCTGTATCATCGGAGCGTGGCCACGGCCTGCCATACTCTCGACGGAGCGCCAGCACGAGATGCCAAAGTCCAGCGACAACGCCTACCTCATCTTCCTCGCCCTCGCCGGTGGGTTCATCGCCCTGGGCGTCACAGCACTGCTCGCCTCGACCTTCTGGCCGAACTCCTAGCGCCGTCAGGCGCGCCGCGCCGCGAGCGCGGTAGACCGCCCTACGGCAGGTCGTCGGCGGGCGAGGCTCCGGCCGAGGGGACCTCGCGCACGACATCGCCAATCTCGATCTGAAGACGCCGGGCGAGCCCCCCATTGATCTCGAGCACGTACTGCGCGGGCGTCGCCGGGCTGTACGTGGGCAGCGCATTCGACGGCACGCCCGGCGCCGGGGGCGGAGCCTCGCGTGTGATATCGACGACGCGCCACTCCGCATCGACCCAGATAAGGTCGAGCGAGAACCGCATCTCGCGCATCCAAAAGCTCAGCGCGCTCTCCCGGTCGAAGACGAACCACATGCCGTGATCCGCGTCGAGCGAATCGCGGAATGAGAGTCCAAGTCTCCGCTCATCGGAATCGTCGGCGACCTCGGCAACGAAGCGCGCCGCGCCGACGATGAGCACGACCTCGCCGGGACCCGACGCCGGCGGCGTGGGCGAGAGCTCCGCCGGTGTAGGCGTCGCCACGGGAACCGGCGTGGGCGCCGGGATTGGAGTCGGCGTCGGCGTGAACGCAGGAGCAGACGTCGGCGTGAGCGTGGAAACAAGCGTCGGCATGGATGTGGAAACAGGCGTCGGCGTGGACGTAGGAGCAGGCGTCGGCGTGGGAATCGCCGTCGGTGTGCGCGTCGGCGGCGAGCCGCAGGCCGCGAGCGTCGCGAGGGCGCCGATGGCCGCAGCGGCCACGGCGATTCGCAACGAGGCCCCGGTCATTCGGCCGGCCCCTCCCAGAGGCTCGCTTGGCGCTGCGCGAGCTTGGACGGGAACGCGATGCCGAGGTGCTCGTAAGCGAGCCGCGTCGCGATCCGGCCCCGGGGCGTACGGCTCAGGAAGCCGAGTTGCATCAGGTACGGCTCGTAGACGTCCATGATCGTGTCCGCCTCTTCGCCCACGGAGGCGGAGAGCGTCTCGAGCCCGACGGGCCCGCCGTCGAACTTGGACGCGATGGCGCTCAGCAAGCGGCGATCGAGCTCTTCGAGGCCGAGCGAGTCGACCTCGAGCAGCGCGAGGGCCTCGTCGGCGGTTCGTCGATTGACCGTGCCGTCCGCCCGGACCTGCGCGTAGTCCCTGACGCGCCGCAGCAGCCGGTTGGCCACGCGCGGCGTGCCCCGGGCGCGGCGTGCAATCTCCATCACGCCGTCCGCGTCGATCTCCATCTCCATGATGCGGGCGGAGCGCTCGACGATTGCCTGCATCGCGGGCGCGTCGTAGAAGTCCAGACGGTAGACCGTGCCGAATCGGTCGCGCATCGGCGCGCTCAGGAGAGCGTAGCGCGTCGTCGCTCCCACGAGCGTGAAGTGCTCGATCTTCAAGTTGATGCTCTGTGCGCTGAACCCCTTGCCCATGACCCACGACAGCGAGAAGTCCTCCATCGCGGGATAGAGGATCTCCTGCACGAGCTTGCCGAGTCGGTGTATCTCGTCGATGAACAGGACGTCGCCATACTTGAGTTGGGTGAGGATGGAAGCCATATCGCCCGGCCGCTCGATCGCGGGCCCCGAAGTGACGCGGATGCTCGCGCCCATCTCGCTGGCGATGATGTTGGCGAGCGTCGTCTTCCCGAGTCCAGGGGGGCCGTACAGGAGCGTGTGGTCGAGCGGCTCGCTGCGACGCTGCGCGGCCGACATGCCAATCGTCAGGTTTTCCTTGACCTTGGCCTGCCCGATGTAGTCGGCGAGACGCCGCGGGCGCAGGCCGCCCTCCGAGGAGGCGTCCTCCACCCGTGGTTCCCCCGAGACGATGCGGTCTGCCATGGCGCCAGGACCCCCAGTCGGCGATAGCGGCCCGTCCGATTCTAGCGGATTGCGCCCGCGAGCAGGAATCCCGCAGAGAAGGAGAAGGCAGCCCGGTCCGCCAGGGCAACGACAAGAACTCTGATGCCGGAGCGTATGGTATGATGGCCTCAGTTGGGATGAGGTTGCGTCATGGACGTAAAGGAAGCCGTGCAAGCGGCCAAAGTCTACCTAATCGATCTCTTCGATGACGAGAGTATCGACTATGTTGGCCTCGAAGAGATCGAGTTCGACGATTTATCCAACCAATGGAAGATAACCATAGGATTCTCTCGGCCTTGGAATCGGAGGAGCGCATTCGTTGCCCCGGTCGGTGAGAGGGCCATTGACCGCTCGTACAAGCTCATTCGCGTCAAAGACAACGATGGTCGTGTTGTATCGCTTACGGACCGCATCCTGTCAGCTTCCAGTAGCCGATGATTGGATTCTTCATTGATGCGAACCTGCTCCTGCTGTTGGTCGTGGGCAGTGAGGGTCGAGAGCTCATTGCCAAGCATCGCAGACTGCGACAATTCACGATAGGAGATTACGATATCCTGGCCAACGAGATAGCTCGGACTGACCGAGTTTTCGTGACGCCCAACACGCTCACTGAGACTTCCAACCTCCTCGCTCAACACGCAGACCCTGAGAAATCCCGCCTCTTCGACAGATTCCGCTTTCTCATCGAAGAAAGCGATGAGATTGTCGTCGCTAGTGCGGATGCTTCGCGTAATGGCTGGTTCACGCGGCTTGGATTGACCGACGCGGTTCTCCTGGAAAGGGCGACTCCTGATACGCCGCTCATCACTGTCGATCTCGACCTATACCTCGCAGCCTCGGCGAACGGAGCCGGCAACGCAGTGAATTTCAATCACCTTCGAACCCTCTGATTAGCCGCCCGAAGAGACCTAGCAGCTACGAGAGTCGGAGGTGCGGCTGAGAGGCGTCCTTCCCAGAGCCCTCCAACAAAGCCCTCGGATGCCGACCGATGGCGCCATCGCTCGCCCCCTACCCTGTACACTAACCACATGACCGACGACGCCCACGCCCGCTGGCTGCGCGAGACCTACGAGCCCGCAGTCCGGCGCTTCCCCGAGCGAAAGCCCTCCTTCGCGACCGAGTCCGACCTCGACGTCGCGCCCCTGTACGGACCCGACGCCCCTCCCGGTGACATCGGCTTCCCCGGCGAGTACCCGTTCACGCGCGGCGTCCAGCCCTCCATGTACCGCGGGCGGCTATGGACGATGCGCCAGTACGCCGGGTTCTCGTCGCCCGAGGACTCGAACGCCCGCTACCGTTTCCTCCTCTCGCAGGGCCAGACCGGCCTCTCGGTGGCCTTCGACCTGCCCACGCAGACCGGCTACGACGCCGACCACGAGCTCGCACGCGCCGAGATCGGCAAGGTCGGCGTCCCCATATCCAGCCTCGCCGACATGGAGGCGCTCCTCGACGGCCTGCCCCTCGGCGAGATCACGACGTCGATGACGATCAACTCGACCGCGCCGATGCTCCTTGCGTTCTATCTCGCCGTCGCGCGGAAGCAGGGCGTGCCGTTCGATCGAGTGCGCGGCACGACGCAGAACGATGTGCTCAAGGAGTACATCGCCCGCGGCACGCACATCTTCCCGCCTGGCGCGTCGCTGCGTCTCGCGACGGATATGTTCTCGTTCTGCTCGACTGTGGCGCCGCGCTGGAACACGATCAGCATCAGCGGCTATCACATGCGCGAGGCTGGGGCGACCGCGCCGCAAGAGCTGGCGTTCACGCTCGCCAATGGCGTCGCCTACGTGCAGGCGGCCATCGACGCCGGCCTCGGCGTCGACGAGTTCGCCGGCCGGTTGTCGTTCTTCTTCGCGGCGCACAACAACCTCTTCGAAGAGGCGGCGAAATTCCGGGCGGCGCGGCGCATGTGGGCGCGGATCATGCGCGACCGCTTCGGCGCCAAGGACCCACGGTCGTGGATGCTCCGTTTCCATACGCAGACGGCGGGCGTAACGCTCCAAGCCCAGCAGCCCGACGTGAACGTCGTCAGGACAACGGTCCAAGCGCTTTCGGCGGTGCTGGGCGGGACGCAATCGCTGCACGTCAACTCAAAGGACGAGGCGCTCGGACTGCCGACCGAGGAGTCCGCCGCGCTCGCGCTCCGCACGCAGCAGGTCCTCGCGCACGAGTCCGGCGTCGCCGACGCCATCGACCCGCTTGCCGGCTCCTACTACGTCGAGCGCCTCACCGATACGGTCGAGGCCGCCGCCGGCGCGTACCTCCGCCGAATCGATGAGTTGGGCGGCGCCGTCGCGGCCATCGAAGCAGGTTTCCAGCGCGGCGAGATCGAGGATGCGGCGTACCGCCATCTCCAGCTCGTGGAAAGCGGCGAGCGCGTCATCGTCGGCGTGAACGCGTTCGAGTCGGACGCGGAGGGGCGCATCCAGCTCCAGGCGATCCCCCCGGACGCAGCGCAGCGCCAGCTCGACCGCCTCGACCGGGTCCGCCGCGAGCGCGACTCCGCCGCCGTCGAGACCGCCCTCCGCCGCCTCGCCGAGGCGGCCCGCACGCCCGGCGCGAACACCATGCCCGCAATCCTCGATTGCGCGGAGTCCTACGCGACGCTGGGCGAGATCGCGGACGCGCTCCGCGCGGTGTTCGGGGTCTATGAAGTACACATAGACTAGACCAGACTAGTATTGACGCTGGCTGAGTAGTGGGCTACTCTAAGCAAGCCCCGATACACACGCCAACCCCTGCAGAGGAGGGAGCCTGTGGCTACACAACAGCGAACGTCCCTCGACCACGTCTGGACCATCGCCGACGCCAAGGCGCGGCTGTCGGAGATTCTGCGCCTCGTCGACGAAGAAGGACCGCAGCGCATCGGCCTCAAGCACGCCTACATCGTCGTGTCGGAACGCCTATGGCGGGAACAGACCCGCCCCCGCAAACCCCTCGGCCAGTGGCTCGTCGACAACTTCCCCCGCGGCGCCGACCTGGAACTCCCTCCCCGGCGCGACGATCGGGAAGTCCCGTTTGCCGGCGAAACCCGCGTATGAACGGCTACTTGCTCGACACGAACGTCATCTCGGAGCTGACGAAGAGCCCGCCGGACCCGGGCGTGCTGCTCTTCCTCTCCACAGGCGACGACCTCTGGGTCCCGGTGATTGCGCTGCATGAGGTGCGGTACGGCCTGCAGCTCCTCCCGGCCGGCCGCCGCCGCGATGGGCTGGAGTCTACGATGACGGCGTTCATCGCAGAATACGAAGAGCGCATCCTGCCGCTCGATCGCGAGGCTGCGGAGTGCGCTGGCGTTCTGCGCGCGCAAGCACGCCGGGCGGGGCGCGACCTCACGATGGGCGACGCCCTTGTCGCCGGGACAGCGCAGGCCCGCGACCTCGCGATCGCCACCCGCAACGTCGCCGACTTCGACTACCTCGACGTCGCACTCGCCAACCCCTGGGAGCACGCCTGAGGGGGCATAACACCGCTGACCTATCCGCCCCGGATCTGTACCCTTCGAATGGGATATTACCGTCGCGCAATCACCCTGACGTAAGTTGAGGGGTGACTACCCTTCATCTCAAACACCGTAGGACGAGATTTGATGAGTAGGCCCAGCTGCTTGTACCCGTAATTTTTCGCTTTGAATTCGGGAGCGATTTGCTTTATCTGAGTGCCGACTGCCGTGAGAGGCACCCACCCCTCGGAATTTTTTCCGGCTTTGTCTAACGCTTGTCTTACTACCTGCACCCATGAGTCATCTGTGGCAGGTTGCTGATTTGCTTTCTGTATCCCTCGGGCTGAGACCTTGGCCGCTGGCTTCTGGCTCGTCGCTTGCAGGCTCAATACCGACTTGTCTGGTTCCAGAATCTTCTCGGCATGGACAAAGACATCGCAGGCAGCCACAAACGATTGCGGAGTGTCTGATCTGCCGATGCCCATCACAAACATCCCCTGCTCGCGGAGTCTGATGGCCAATCGCGTGTAGTCGCTATCGCTTGATACGATGCAGAATCCGTCAAACCCGCCCGAATGAAAGAAATCCATGGCGTCAATGACGAGGGCGATGTCCACGGCATTCTTACCCGAAACGTAAGCGAACTGCTGTATTGGCAATGCCCCACTAGCGTGAATCGCAGCTTTCCATGCAGACTTGGCGGAAACTGTCCAGTTCGAGTAGACCCGGCGAACCATCACCGTCCCGTGCTTCGCAGCTTCCGCCAGCGCCGGGCCTACTAGCGCGGGCTGCACGTTCTCACCATCTATGAACATCGCAATCCGGCGGGCGCCGTTCGGAGATTGCATAGTTGCCCCCCTCTGGCCAGTAGTGTAGCAGCGCAGAATCGGCGGCCCCCCTGACATCCGCCCCTTCCCCGGACTCCCCCGCTCCCTCTACTATGGACGTGCGCGGGACCCGTGGCCGCGCGGCGGCGCCCACGGCCCGCCTCAAGCAAATGAGCCTGAATGAGCCTAAATGACTCACTTGTGGAGAAGAACGGCGCCGCCCCACTCGTAACGCCCGTCTGCGTACGAGTGCGCGGCCTGCGTCATCCGGTTTCATCCGCGTTCGGAGCGGGCGCAACATCCACGCGCCAATGCTACAATCCGGGTCAATCCAGCACGGACTGAGGCGCCCATCATGCTCTCCGCACAAGAAAACGAAGCACTGACCAGGGTGGGGCCAGGGACGCCCATGGGTGAGCTCATGCGCCGCTACTGGCATCCCATCGCCGCTGCCGCCGAGCTCGACGAGCGCCCTACCAAGGCCGTCCGGCTCCTCGGCGAGGACCTCGTCCTCTACCGCGACCGCTCCGGGACCTACGGCCTGCTCGACCGTCTCTGTGCCCACCGGCGCGTCGACCTCTCCTACGGCATCCCCGAGGAGCACGGCCTCCGCTGCATGTACCACGGCTGGATGTACGACGAGACCGGCCAATGCATCGAGCAGCCCTTCGAAGAGACCGTCCGTCCGGATGGGCGGTTCAAAGAGAAGGTGCGCGTCAACGGCTACCCCGTCGAGTCCCGGTGGGGCCTCTTGTGGGCCTACATGGGGCCCCTGCCCGCGCCCCTCATCCCCGAGTGGGAGCCCTACACCTACGAGAACGGCTACATCGACATCGGCATCGTCGAGCTCCCATGCAACTGGCTCCAGTGCCAGGAAAACTCCCACGACCCCGTCCACCTCGAGTGGCTCCACGGCTATTGGGGCGTCCAACAACAGCGCGAGCGGGTCCGGCTCGACGGCGGCGCGCCCGACGTCAACCCGATCGTCCCTCGAGCGCATCAGCGCATCGGATTCACCGAATTCGAGCACGGCATCATCAAGCGCCGCGTCGTCGTCGGCACGAGCGAAGACGACAACGACTGGAAGGTCGGGCACCCCGCCCTGTTCCCCAACATCCTCTACGTCGGCGACATGGTGAAGTGCAACTTCCAGTACCGCGTCCCCGTCGACGACACCCACACCAACCACATCACGTGGTTCTTCTACAAGGCCGCGCCCGGCCACACGGCGCCGAAGCAGGAGCGCGTCCCCTACTGGTGCGTCCCCCTCCACGACGCGAACGGAACGCTCATTCCCGACCTCGTGAACCATCAGGACTTCGTCGCCTGGATCACGCAGGGCGCCAACGCCGACCGCACCGCCGAGGTGCTCGGCGAGTCGGACCGCGGCATCATCCTGTTCCGCAAGCAGCTCCGCGAGCAGATGCGCATCGTCGCCGAGGGCGGCGACCCGATGAACGTGTTCTACGACCCGGACCGGGCGGCGAACATCGAGTTGCCGCTCGAGCGCTGGCCCAACCTCCAAGACGCAACCCGCTTCACGCAATACATCCGCGCGCAGGAGGGGGAGACGCCCGACATGGTCGACCGCATTCAGCGCATGCTGTCGACATGGACCGAGCAGGCGACCGTGTAAGCGGCGGTCCGCCGCCGTTTCCCCCAAAGGAGGCGCTCATGCTATCTAAGGAAGACAACGAACTCCTCTGCCGCGTGGGGCGGGGCACGCCCATGGGGGACCTACTCCGCCAGTACTGGATACCCGTGCTCTTCGACTGGGAGCTGGTAGCCGACGGCCCCCCCGAGCGCGTCCGTCTCATGGGCGAGGACCTCGTTGCGTTCCGGGACACCGGCGGGCGCGTCGGCCTCATCTCCGAGTTCTGCGGACACCGCCTCGCCTCCCTCTACTTCGGCCGCAACGAGGAATCGGGGTTGCGCTGCATCTATCACGGCTGGAAGTACGACATCGACGGCCACTGCGTCGATATGCCGAGCGAGCCGCCGGACTCCAACTTCCGCCACAAGGTCAAGCTGGCCTCCTACCCCTGCGTCGAGAAAGCGGGGACGATCTGGACCTACATGGGCGCCGAGCGGCCCGCGCCCCCGCTGCCGCAATTCGAGTGGCTCGACCTGCCGCAGGGCCACCTCCTCGGCTCCAAGCGCGTTCAGCCGACGAACTGGGTGCAGGCGATGGAGGGCGACATCGACCAGTGTCACGTCTCCTTCGTCCACAGCTTCCTCAACGTCCCTGCCTACGTCCCCGGCGAGCGGCCCTCCGTCCCGCAGGTGCAGCAATTCGACACGCACCCTCGCTTCGAGATCATCGACACCGACTACGGCTACGTGGTCGGGGCGAGCAGGCACACGCCAGACCCTGAGTTGGACTACACGCGCATCACACAGTTCCTGCTGCCGTTCCACACCATGACGGGCGTGACGGGCGTGGACCCCACGCGCGGCTGGCGCGCATGGGTCCCCATCGACGACTACAACACCTACGTCTTCGGCATGAGCTTCCACCCATTGCAGCCCCTCCCCGACCGGTCGGGCAACGCGCGGCGCAACGGCGGCGTCACCGGGGGCGTGCCCACGATCTCCGACGACATGAAGGAGCCGAGGTCGTCAAAGCCGTTCGGCGCGTGGCGGCCCCTCCCAAGCCTCGACAACGACTTCTTCCAGGACCGCGAACTGCAACGCACGGAGACCTACTCCGGCATCCGCGAGTTCTGGGCCCAGGACGCTGCGCCGCAGTACACCATGGGCAAGCTCGTCGACCGGAGTCAGGAGCGCCTGGGGACAACGGACCGGGCGATTATCGCGGCGCGCCGCCGGCTGATCCAAGCCGCCAGGGGATGGCGGGAGGGGACCAGCCCGCCAGGCGTCCGGAACCCGGAGTGGTACATGGTGCGCTCGGGCGGCAAGTTCCACCCTGCCGGCAACTGGTGGCGCGCAGAGGCGGGCGACGACCTCGAGGCGATTCCGGGGACCAATCCCGACTGTTCGGTCTAGCCAACGCCCGGCGCCCGCTACCGGCCCAGTTCCCGGTGCAGGAACTCGTACGACTGCGCGAGCGACGACTCGGCGGCCTGCTCGCGCTCAGGCGAATGGTCGGTCTGCCGGTTGATGAATGAGTGCGGCATGCCCTCCCAGAGCACGATCTCGCACTCCTTCTCGTAGCGTTCCATCGTCTCGCGGAACGCCTCAACTTCTGCCATAGGAGTCGAGGCGTCTGTAGTGCCGAAGTGACACAGCAGCCGGCCCTGGACCTGCTCGAGTTCCCGGTTGTCCGGGAAGAGGCTGTGGTAGTAGTCGACGCCGCACGCAAACTGGCTCGACCGGGCCATGGCGAGCAACGTCAGCCCGCCGCCCAAGCAGAAGCCGGCGACGCCTACCCTGCCCTCGTCGCCGACCCACGGCAGGGCGCGGAGGAAGTCCGCGCCCGCGGCGATGTCGTCCACGGCGCGGTCCACGTCCAACGAGTTCTTGGCGAGCAGCGCCGAGGCGTGATCGGGCGCGCTGTAACCGTCGAACAGGTCGGGCGACACAGTCGCGAATCCGGCGCGCGCGAAGCAGCGCGTTATCTCACGCTGGAACCAGTTCAGCCCCGACATGCCCGAGACCAGCACGACGCCCGCGTGCGGCCCCGCGCTAGCGGGTCGCGCCACGTAGCCGTCGACCACTCTGCCTCCCGACTGATAGCCCGCGTGCATGGAAACGATGGTGTCGTTCACGCCCGTCCTCCTCGCAGTTCACGTACAGCGGTCGGCATTGTACCGCAGGGCGTGCCGCATCAGCAGTGAGACCCATCCTCCCCGCGAGGCACGATTGCCAAACCGCCGGGGGGAGGCTACCGTGTCGCGTATCACGCTGGGCGAGCGGAGGCGGCACGATGAGCAACGAGGTCGAGACCAGCAGCGCGCGGTTGGAAGCGCTCGAAAGGCGGCTCGCCAAGGCCTCGATGGCCGGGCACTGGCAAACGGACCGGCGGCGGATGCCCGCCCTCGAACCGGCGTTGTGGTCCTGGGAGACAATCTCCTCGACGCTCCGCGAGTCCGGTGAGGTCGTGACGATGGGCGAGGCCGGCGAGGCCAACAACCGGCGCACCGTACAGCTGGTCAACCCGGCGCTGCCGGACGTGAAGTCCACGAGCCGTACGCTACAGGTCTCAATCCAACTGGTGAAACCGGGCGAGACCGCCGAGGCGCACCGCCACACGTTCAACGCCATGCGCTTCGTCGTCGAGTCCGCCGGCATGTACACCAACGCCAACGGCGAGCAGATGATCATGGAGCCAGGCGACCTGCTCGTGCAGCCTGGCTGGGCCTGGCACGACCACGTCAACAACACCAGCGAGCCCGCGGTCTGGCTCGACCTGCACGACAACCCGATGACGCAGTACTTCGACTCGATGGCCTCGGAAGTCTACGGGGAGGCGGCCGCGCAGCCCATCACGAAGCCCGACGGCTTCGGCCGCTCGCAGTACGGCGCCGTGCGCCCGCGCGGCGCCGCGGCGCAGCCGAAGGCGGTCGCCTACTCCTACAAGTGGACGGACACGCTGCGGTCGCTCGAGGCCATGGCGGGCGGCGAGGGCGACCCGTTCGACGGCGTGCTGCTGGAGTACGTCAACCCCATCACCGGCGGCGGAACGCTCCCCACCATCGGGTGCTGGGTGCAGATGCTCCGCCCTGGGGAGGCCACGCGGCCGCACCGTCACACCGCGAGCACCGTCTACCACACGCTGCGCGGCGACGGCGTCACAACGGTCGGCAAGTCGGAACCAACGGAGCTCCGCTGGGGCGAACGGGACTGCTTCTTCGTGCCGGCGTGGCACTGGCACCAACACCGCAACGAGTCCGCGAGCGAGCCCGCCATCCTCTTCTCCGTCACGGACCGGCCCGCCGTCGAGGCGCTCGGCTTCTTCCGCGAGGAGGGGGGGTAGCCCCGTCCTGGCAGGCTTCTCGCTGCACACCGCATGAAGGCGGCGTCAACCTTACGGCGCTCGTCGGCCGCCGCCCACAGCTCTTTGGTCCCTGGGACAGTTACAGTCGGGGAAGGCCATGGCTTCGTGGTGCCGAAGGCCGGAGTCGAACCGGCATGAGGTTGCCCTCAACGGTTTTTGAGACCGTCGCGTCTACCATTCCGCCACTTCGGCACGCCCGCCACATCGGCACGCCATTCGATGATAGCACTCGGCTACGGCAGCTCTCGCAGTAGGCGGCCGTAGCCGTCCACCGGTTCGCTGACCCGCAAACGCTGTTGGACCGCCCACACTCGCGCGGCTACGGGGTGCGACACCGGCAGCCCTAGGTCCTGCTCGAGCAGTTCGACCGCCTCGAGGCTACGCCAGCCCGACCCGAACAGCAGGATTCCGTCGGCCTCCCCATGCCGCAACACGGCCTGCTTAGTGTGCGCGTACACATCCTCGTGCGGGATGTTGCCGGCGCGTTCGAACGGGACGTCGATGCCAGCCGTCTCGAGCACGTCGAATCCCGCTTGGGAAAGGTAGGCGGTGATGAACTCGTTCGTCTCGGCCGCGGTGTACGTCGATACGACCACCTTCGCGATGCCGAGCGCTCGCAGCGCGTCCACCTGCACCTGGCCCGAGGTCACGATGGGGATCCCGTACCGCTGCTCCCACGACTCGACGAGCCGGCGTTCCCCCTCATAGCCCAGGATCATGAACGGCGGCGCTCCCTCCGGATGCACCAGGTCGACCTCGAGCTCGGCAAGCTCCGCCACCCGCGCTTCGTAGGCGTTGACGGCCTCGCGAAACTCCTCGACCGTGCCGCGCTGGATGCCGAGAAAGAGCGGCACCACGCCAATGCCCTCCGGCAGCAGGCGGATGAACTCCTCCAGCGACCCGGGCCGATGGGTCGGCTTGATGATGCCGACATCGCCTCTCCATGACTTGAACGCCATGCAAGCCTCCCGACCTTCGGATTCCCGGACTCGATCGCAGGCGCATGGTAGGGTCCGGCGCGGCGGTACGGCAAGCAGCGCAGGACGCGAGAGGCCCGGCGCGCTTGCGCCGGGCCTCATTTGCTCGTCTGGAGCGGAAGACGGGATTCGAACCCGCGACCCTCACCTTGGCAAGGTGATGCTCTACCACTGAGCCACTTCCGCGTGACCGGGCCATTTTACCACTGCCCGCCGGGGCTGTCAGTCGGCCCTTCCGTCATTGCCGACGGGAGATACTCTTCCTAACGGTCTCATTCGGTCTCATTCGGTCTCATTCCTCCCCTGGGTCCGGGCCACACGCCGGTGGGCGAGGCTGGCGCCAGAGTCGGACCGTTGAGGATGCTTAAGCAGAGTAGGAGACGAGGGGCGACGGCGCAACGGGTTATTGTCATGCCTGCGGGAATGACAATAGCAGCGCCGGTTGCCATCGGAGGGCCGGACTTCAAAAGCAGTGACGGCCAAGGGCGCCGCTGGTGCCGAGGCCCAGAGTCGAACTGGGGACACCAGCATTTTCAGTGCTGTGCTCTACCAACTGAGCTACCTCGGCAGGCGGCTCATCGTACGCAAGCACGAGCGGGGATGTCAAGGCGCACAAGGCCGTGGCGCGCTCCACGGCCATTCGCATCGCGGCCTAGGGGATGCCGGGACCAGCCGCGCGCTTACGGGTTTCGAGACTGACAAACGTCTCGGTCTGACGAACGCCCTCGACCGGACCAACCTTGTGATGCAGGAAGGCCGCCAGTGCTTCGGAACTCGCGAGGTTCACCCAGATGAAGATGTCGTAGCTGCCCGTTGTGATTGCTACGTGCTCAGTCTCGGCCAACTCGGCGAGCGCCGACGCGACCGACTCGACCCGCGCCGGGTCTACCTGGAGCCCGATGAACGCGGACGTGTGGTAGCCGAGTTGCTCGGGCTCGGCGATGGCCACGACGCGGATGATCCGGTCTTGGAGCAACTTGGAAAGACGCCGGCGGACGGTGCCTTCACTGACTTCGAGCACGCGCGCCATCTTGGCGTGCGAGGCTCGTCCGTCCCCCTGGAGCATCTCGATAATCTTGCGGTCGAGGTCGTCCGTGGCCGTCCCTCCCTACCTGTTGCTTGTTGGGCGGCCCAAACCTACCCGCTGCGCGAGCGCGTGTCAAACATTCAATTACTGAATCCGCGTACGGCGACCGCCGTCACGAGGCGAAGTGGCTCGTTGAGGGTGAAAACCGCAACGCCACAACAGGCAGAAGGAACGCCCGCCAAGCCGAGCGGCCCGAGCGGGCTACTGCTTGCGGCCGTCGTCGAGCGGCTGGAAGATCGACCCATCCCCAGGTATGTCCGCGGGTATGGACCGCCGTCCGCTCCTGCTAAGGGGCCCGCGGGCAAGCAGGCCCACTGCCGAGGCCACGGCCCCGGCCAGTACGGCGAACTTCAGGAAACTACGGCGCGTGGTTGCGCGGTTCACCGCGACTTGGCTCTCTTCGGTCATGGCCATGGCGTATCTCGCTTTCATCATTCAGCGCCGGGCGCTGCACTCAGCCTTGCTCGCCGGGGACCTCTCGTTCCCCTGACGGGCCCATGAGGGCGTCCACTCAGGTGTCATTGTAGAAGGCGCGTACCTCTTTTCAACGAGTTTCGCGTGCGTGTTCGTGGGTTTCGCCTCGCCCCGCGAGCGGCGTGTTGGACATGGCGTCGGCGCTCGGGAGGCCGTATGCGAAATTCGTCACAAAAGGGAGTTGACACTGCGCGACGGGTAGTTTACCTTGCCCTCCCGTAGGCGGCGGCCTGCCTGAGACGCCTCCTGTGCGTGAACTGGGCCGCCCTGCCCAATACGCCGCGAAAAGCTCCGAGGCGCGCCCCAACCGCTGGTTGTGGCCCGACTTGGGATGCCAGCGAATCGACCCTGGTGCGTGCATGACCGGCCCAGACCCCGGGTTCATAACCTCTTCCGACTGGAAAGCCGTCAGCGAGTTGCTGGCTGCGCTCTGGCTCATCCTGGGCTCGGCGCTCGGTTTCGGCGGCTCGATACTGCTCGCCCACGGCATGATTCCATCGCTCGTGGCGACCCGCGACGTCGACGCCACGGCCGCGCGCATGGTGCGTCCCGCGCTCTACGTCGCCGCGCTTGCCTTCCTCGCTCTCGCCCTTATCAGCGTACTCACATTCGTCGACCGCCTCGGCGGCCTGACGAGCATCTACTACCGGGGCGCGCAGTAATGAAGCGGGCCCGTCTCGCGCTTGGCAGGCGCCCAGCCCCCACTTCCCGTGGCTTGGTGCGAGGGAGATGAGCAGCAGCACCTTCCTCAAGGTGATGGTGTCTGCCATCGGACTCAGCGTCGTCGTCGTATTCGCGCTCGTCGGCTACTTCATCATCTCCGCTTGGTGGGCGCAGCCCCCGGCAGTCCTGGGGTTCGGCGACGGCCCGGAGCAGCCCATCGCATTCCCGCACACGGAACATGTCAGCAAGGCGGGGATCGACTGCCAGTTCTGCCACCGCACGGTCAGCACCGACGAAGCCGCGGGCATCCCCGCAGTCGCCCAGTGCCAGTTCTGTCACGACCTCACCCGGATCGACGGGACGGCGTCGGACGACCCCACGGCCGCCACGGAGATCGCGAAGCTATTCGACGAAACCGGGCAGCCGCTGCCGGTCAACTGGACGCGGGTGCACCGTATGCCCGACCACGTCCAGTTCATCCACGCGCCTCACATTCAGCGGGGCATATCATGCTCGACGTGTCACGGCGACGTCGGCCAGATGGAGGTAGTAAAGCAGGTCCGCAACCTCAAGATGCGGGACTGCATCGACTGCCACAGAGACAACAACGCGCCCACGGATTGCACAACATGTCACTACTAGCGCTGGGCACGGACGCGCGGATGCCTGTGCGCGCTGCTGTTGCGACGGCTCACTACTTAGACTCACCACTTCGACTCGAGGGACAGGGCGGCAGCTTCGGATGGTCCTGACACGTAGACAATTCCTCAAATGGGCTGGCGTCACCGGCGTTGGAGCTGTCGTCTTCAACGGCTGCCGGGTGCCCGACCACGAGATCGAGGTCCAGAGTCCGGTGGCCATGCCCGAGGATCTCGTGACCGGCCGCGACAACTTCTACGCGACGGTCGCTCAGGCCGGCTCCGCCAGCGAGGGGCTGCTCGTCCGCGTCATGGAGGGCCGGGCCAAGAAGATCGAGGGAA
Organism: Dehalococcoidia bacterium; assembly: GCA_965220205.1. Classification (GTDB taxonomy): domain Bacteria; phylum Chloroflexota; class Dehalococcoidia; order Lucifugimonadales; family Australimonadaceae. The sequence continues at coordinate 1,143,661 of OZ244812.1, forward strand.
ACCCGGATTACCCAATGAACACGGGCAAGCACGGGGCCCGCACCGAGGCGCTGTTGCAGGCGGCCTATCACCCCGACCGCATCGATGCGCCTCTCGTCCGGATCGCGAAGGGCGGGCCGTTCCGCCCTACGACATGGCCCGACGCGCTCAGCCGACTCGCGGCGTTGCTCCAGGACGCCGAACCTGCGTCGGTCCTACTCGCGACGACGCCGGTGCGAGGCCGCTTGGCGGACGTGGTCACGGCCTTCGCAAACGGCTACGGCGCAAGGCTGATGGCGTTCGATCCACTCGAGCACACAGTCGTGCGCGCCGCCGTCAAGCACCTGTACGGCCAGGACGTGCTGCCCGACTTCGACATCGCCAATGCGGGCTACGTGATGGGTTTTGGCGCCGACTTCCTCGGCACGTGGCTCGACTCGACGCACTTCATGCGCGGCTACGGCGAGTTTCGCCAAGGCCACGGGGAGCGCGGACACTTGGTGCAGGTCGATTCGCGCTTCTCGCTCACCGCCGCCGCCGCCGACCAGTGGGTCCCGGTCGCTCCCGGCTCCGAGGGCCTGCTCGCCATGGCAATGATTCACACGATCATCAGCGAGGGCCTCGGCGACTCCGCAGCCGCGAACGCCTTGACTGGAGGCCGAGGCGCCTCGGCGCTCAGCAGCTTCCAGGCCTCCGCGGCGGCGCCAGAGGTGAGCACGCCTGGGCACGCAATCTCCGCAGAGCAGATCCAGGAGATGGCCCGCGCGTTCGCCAGCCCTGGGCACGGACAGTCATTGGCCATCGGAGGCGGCTCCGCGGCTGCCCACACCAACGGCATGTTCAACATGACAGCCGTCTACGCGCTCAACGCGCTCGTCGGCACCGTCAACCGGCCGGGCGGCATGATCCTGAACCCGCCCGAGCGCACTTCACAGCTGTTCCCCTCCCCGCTCAGGAACTGGAAGACGGCGCTAGAGACGATGCGCGCCGGAGACACGCAGGTCCTCCTCGTCCGCGACGCCGACCTCGTGCATGGCTTGCCGGGAGAGCTCAATCCGACGGAGGCGCTACGCCAGGTCGGCACGATCGTGAGCTTCTCGTCGTTCCTCGACGATACGACCGCGTTGGCCGACATGGTCCTGCCCGGCCATACGCCGTTGGAAGAGTGGGGGACTGACACGCCCGACCCCGGGCCTGGCTATTCGACGGTCGCCTTCCAGCAGCCGGTCATCAATCGCTTCCGCAATACAGTCTCCTTCGGGGATGTGTTGTTGCAGACGGGGCGCGCCTTGGGCCTCGAGGAAGAGCTCCCCTGGGGCACGATGCGGGACGCGGTCCGCGCAACCGCCCAGGAGCTCTTCGCATCGGGCCGCGGATCGATACCGCGAGAGACCTATCGCACCTTCGAGGAGTATTGGAAGCGGACGCTCGAGCGCGGCGGTTGGTGGGACATGGGCAGCGCCGTCTCGTCCTCCGTGCAGCCGCTTCCCACGCTTCCGACGACGCCGGAGCGAGCCGAGATTGCGGGCGACCCGAGCGACTACCCGCTCTACCTCGTGCCCTACGAAGCCCACAGCCTCGGCAGCGGACAGTTTGCCCACCTCCCGTGGGTCCAAGCGACGCCCGACCCCATCACTTCCGTGACGTGGACGACGTGGCTCGACGTCAATCCGAAGACGGCGCTCCGGCTGGACCTGAAGCAGGACGACGTTGTGATCGTCGAGTCCGCGACGGGGGCGGCGATACGGGTCCCGGTCTACGTCAATCCAGGCACCCCGCCCGACGTGGTCTCGATGCCTTTTGGGCAGGGACACACGCAGTTCACGACGTACGCCGCCAACCGGGGCTCCAACGTTATCGATATCATCGCACCCGCAGAGGACGCGGAGACCGGCGCCTACGCTTGGGCGGCGTCCCGCGTTCGGCTGACCAAGACCAACGAGCGCAAGGGGCTGCCCAAGCTGGAAGGTCTCGAAGAGGCCCGGCAACTCCCCCACGAGCCCGTGCTGGAAGTCCAACGCTTGAAGACCCACAACGCGTAGCGCCGACTGGAAGGCTGAGAAGATATGGCGACACAGCAGAGCACGAACACACAGGCATCGTCCGAACGACCCAAGAGGAAGTGGTCGATGGTCATCGACCTCGACCGATGCACGGGTTGCCAGGCGTGCGTGGTGGCGTGTCAGGCGGAGAACAACCTGCCGATCAACGACGAGACGGCCTTCCAACAGGGCCGTGTGTTCGAGTGGATCCGCATCGAGCGCTACTGGGAGGGCGACTTCCCCGACATCAAGGCGCGGTTCATCCCCGTCCTATGCCAGCACTGCGACAACGCTCCGTGCGAGCCTGTCTGCCCCGTGTACGCCACCTACCACAACAACGAGGGACTGAACGTTCAGGTCTACAACCGGTGTGTGGGGACCCGCTACTGCGGCAACAACTGCCCCTACCACGCCCGGAACTTCAACTACTGGGAGCCGGTGTGGCCCGAGTCGCTCCGGCATCAACTGAACCCCGACGTGACGGTGCGCACGCGCGGAGTCATGGAGAAGTGCACCTTCTGCGTGCAGCGGATCAGGCGCAGCACCCGCGGGGGCCAGTCCGTGCCCGATGGGGCCTTTGACCCCGCCTGCGTGCAGGCCTGCCCCACAGGCGCGATGACCTTCGGCGACATGGCCCAAGACGGCGAGGACGGACGCGACGAGAGCCGCGTCCACGCGCTGGCGAAGGACGAACGGCACTTCCGTGTGTTCGAGGCGCTCGGCACGTCGCCCAACGTGATCTACCTGAAGCAGGTCGACACCAATGGCTGAGTCCCACCACGAAATCCCGGCCATCCCGACGCACCAAGAGGTCGCCCGGGACGTGCTGGCGCGCTTCCATCAGATCGGGGGGCGCTACTGGAGCTGGGTGACCGCGCTAGCGGGGTTGTTCATCCTGGGCGTCATCGCCCTCGTCCTCAAGGTCCGGGACGGCTTCCCGGAGACCGACCCCAACACGGTCCCCTACTGGGACGGGTCCAGCTGGGGCTACTACGTAGCCACCATGGCGTTCCTGCTCTCGACGTTCGTTGCCATGCCGGTCATCTCGGCGGGCTTGCGGCTCGCGAAGGCCAACTGGCGGCGGCCGCTGACCCGCGTCACCGAAAACATGGCGGTGTCCGGTCTGCTGGTCACGCTCATGCTGCTGCCCGCGCTCGCCGTCCTACCGGAGATGGAGGGCAGGCTGACCATCTGGTTCGACTTCCCGTTGGGAGCGCCGAACCTGTGGAACATCATGGGATTCGGCACACTCGCGCTCATTGGCCTCGCAATGTTGTGGACCCTTGCGCTGCCGGACCTGGCTGCCGCGCGCGACCACCTGCCCCGCTCAACGAGGCAGCGCGTCATCTCGAAGCTCGCGCTCGGATGGACCGGCCATACGCGTCAGTGGCGGGTGATGCACCAAGGCGTCATGACAATGGGCGCCATGTACCTGCTGACCTACCCGTTGGTGCAGACCCTGATGATCTCGGACTTCCACCACGGCCTCATGCCAGGGCTGAAGGACGCGATCGCGCCGGCCGCCGCGGTGCTGGGCGGACTGCAGGGCGCCGTGGGCATGACGTTGCTGGTGCTCTACCTCATGCGGCGGTTCGGCGGCTACGACCGCTACTTCACCGTCGAGCAGTTCTGGGCGTTGTCCAAGCCGCTGCTGGCGTTCTCGCTCCTCTGGTTCTACTTCTGGTGGGCCAGCTTCATCACGTTCTGGTACGGTCGCCAGCCGGGCGAGAGCAACATAATCCGCTTCCTCATCCTCGAGTCCTACCGCGGGCCGCTCATGGTCTCGTTCTTCCTGAACTTCCTGGGGCCGCTGATCGCGCTCGTGTGGAACCCGGTGCGCCGCAGCATCTGGGGGCCGGCGCTGGTCGGCGCAGGCATCGTCGTCGGCGCACTCATCAATCACGTCAGACTCTATGTGTCCGCGTTCTCAGTAGCCGATCCCCGCCAGCGCGTGCTCGACCCAATCCCCCCCGGACAATGGCCGGACGCGCCCGACGTGTTGATCATCGGCGGCGGCATCGCGGGCTGCGTCCTCCTATTCATGCTGGTGAGCAAGCTCGTCCCTCCCGTCTCGATCTGGGAAGTCAGCGAGGGGCTCTATTTGGTGAAGATACGCAGGTTCTTCGGTCGGTTCGCACGAGTAATCGCAAAGTCGCGCTAGCAAGTCGCATGAGGGAGCCAGCCTGGACGCTCCCCGGACCAACGCCATGTACTACCGCAGAACGCTAACCCAATCGCAGATAAACCAGGAGCTCCTAGGCACGGTGCTCTCCACGCCGCTGTGGTGGGTCGTCCTCGTGTCGATTCTCGGCGTAATCGTCGCCGGAGCCGTGAGCGCCGCCGGATTCATGTTCAATCAAGGGCTGGGAGTCACCGGGCTGAGCCAACCCGTGTTCTGGGGCTTCTTCATCACCAACTTCGTGTTCTGGGTCGGCATCAGCCATGCCGGCGTGATGATCTCCGCCATCCTCCGGCTCAGCCAAGCCGAGTGGCGGCGTCCCATGGTGCGAGCCGCCGAGACCATGACGGTGTTCGCCCTGATGACGTCGCTGCTGATGCCCCTCCTACACGCGGGGCGTCCTTGGCGCATCTTCTACTGGGTCTTCCCCTACGACTGGGCGCGCGGCATCTGGCCGGACGTCCGCTCCCCGCTCGTCTGGGACCCCATCGCCATCACGACCTATCTCACGTCGAGCATGTTGTTTGTCTATACGGCGCTGATCCCCGACCTGGCCATCATCCGCGACCGGAGCACCGGCTGGCGCAAGCCCATCTACGGCATGCTCGCGCTCGGATGGCACGGCAATCCCCGCCAGTGGAAGCTGCAGGGCATCGCCGGCATCCTGCTGTCGGCGCTCATCCTGCCCGTCTTCGTCTCTGTCCACAGCATCGTCTCCTGGGACTTCGGCGTCAGCTTGGTGCCGTCGTGGCACGTCACGGTCTTCGCGCCCTACTTCGTCATCGGCGCGGTCCACTCCGGCGTATCCGCCGTCGTCACGCTCATGATCGTGATGCGGAAGCTCTACAAGCTCGAGAACTACATCTGGGAAGAGCACATCGACGCCCTCGCCCGGCTACTGATCGTCGTCGCGACCGGGTGGATGTTCTTCTTCTGGATCGACTTGGTGTTCGCTTTATGGCTGCGCGAAGAACAGGAGCTGACCGTTTGGAACCTCCGCCTGTTCACTCCGCCGTGGAGTTGGCTGTTCCTGGTCTTCATCGTCACCTCCTACGTCATCCCGGTGCCGCTGTGGTTGTTCAGACGGGTGCGGCGCAGCTACACCATGATGCTGTGGACGAGCCTCCTCGTGAACGTCGGCATGTTCCTGGAACGGTTCATCATCATCGTGCCCGCGCTCATGCGGAAGGGGCCGATGACGTTCACCTACGCGACCTACCGGCCCAGCGCTGTGGAGTTCACGATCATCTTCGGGACCGTGGCGCTCGTCGCGTTCCTGCTCCTGATGTTCAGCAAGTTCTTCCCGCTCATTCCGCTATGGGAGGAGAAGGAAGGGCAGTTGCTCATGGAAGAAGTGCAGCTAGGGAACCGTTCGATCCCCGCCTTGGTGAAGGAAGACTAGCCTGACCGGGTCGGCGCCGCCTGATGGGCGGCGACTGGACCGGCAGGACTGACTCGGAGTAAGGAGAACAGCGATGGCCAGTACACAGCTTCTAGGGGTGTTCCAAGACCCGCAGCAGGTCGCGGACGTCATGGGAGAGCTGAAGGGCAACGGGTTCCCGCAAGAGGACTTGGACGTCTACACAGGCGCTCCGTTCCCCGAGGGAACGTTCGGCGAGTACGACCCGCCGCACCGGCTGTTCATGTTCCCACTCGTGGGCGCGCTCATCGGCTTCACCATCGGCATCCTCTGGACCGCGGGCACGCAGATCTCCTACCCGCTTGTTACCGGAGGCAAGCCGCTGCTGTCCATTCCGCCGATGACCGTCATCATGTACGAGAACACGATGCTCGGCGCCATCATCTTCACCGTGCTCGGCGTGCTGTTCGAATCGCGCCTGCCGAAGCGCAAGCTCGGCCTCTACGACGAGCGGATCACGGAAGGCTACATCGGCGTCCTCGTCGAGTGCCCCGAGGAGCGGGTCCCGCAGGCCGAGAGCCTGCTGAAGAGCGGCGGCGCCGACGAGATCAAGAGAGAAGTGAGTTAGCGAGAGGACTGAGGCGAGGGCGCCAGAGGGATCGATGTACTCGAGGCAGACCATACGGTTGGCCGTCGCCGCGTTCATAGCGGCGATGGCGCTTGCCGCCTGCGAGCCGGGCGACCCCGGCCGCTCGACAGGCGCCTACCCGATCGACATCTTCCAGGAGATGCACTACAACCAGTCCTCGAAGGCCCAGGAGCCGCCCCGCTTCTTCCCGCCTGCCGGCTCAATCCCCGTGACCGGCGGCTTCGTGCCGGCCCCTCCCGCCCGGTCGGACGCGGCCAGAGAGTTGGTGAACCCGCTCCCCCAGGACGCCCTTACAACAGAGCTGGGAGCGCTGCTGTACCGGCAGAACTGCTCGATGTGCCACGGGACCCAGGCGCGGGGCCAGGATGGGTACGTCGGCGCCAGAATGGTCGCCCACGGCATGCCGACCGCCCCGCCCGACTTCGACAGCGAGCGCATCGTCGACCTCACTGAGGGCGAGGTGTTCGCGTCCATCTCCAACGGCTTCGCTTTCATGCCGGCCTTCCAGAGTCTCCTCTCCGAGAGAGACCGTTGGGCGCTAGCACGACTCGCCTCTCTCTCTCCCGGCGACCGTCAGGCGGCGCTCGCCGCCGCCAACGCGTTCCCGGACACGGACGGCGACGGCAACTCCGAGCCGGAGCGCACCTTGCGACTCCTCGAGCTCCGGGAACTGGTGAACTAAGCGCACGGAGTCGGCTGCGTCGGCGCGGGTGGAAGGTGGACGGGTTGTGAAGCCCCTGGTCTGCGCATTGGTCGTCATCCTGACCGTGGGCGCCGCCGCGTCGCAACCCGTGCTTGCTCAGCGCCAAGGGGACTTCAGCGAACTTCCCCCCGAGCTCGAGGCGAGGGCGCAGCGCCTCTACGTAGAACTCATGTGCCCGGCATGCGACGGTCAGACAATCTCGCAGTCCCGCGCCCCAATCGCAGCAGCGATGCGCGCTACGATCCGTGACGAGCTCCGGGCGGGCGTTTCCGACAGTGAGATCATGCAAATCATGGTCGACTCCTTCGGCCAATCGGTCTTGGCGTCCCCGCCGAAGCGCGGCGCCTCCCTTGCGGTGTGGCTCATCCCGCCCGCGGCCTTGCTCTTAGGCGCCGGGGCCGTATTCTTGGCGCTGCGTAGCATGCGCCGCGGCCCCAAAGCCGACCCAGAGACGCCGGATGAGAGTCCCGTGACCGGGGACGCCCTCGACCCCTACCTCCGGCTCGTCGACGAGGAGTTGGGGGACCGCGCGCCGAGTCCTCGCGCAGCGCAGCGGGAGTAGCGCAACATGGCCGACCTGGGCACAGCCGCCATCACGATCGCCCTCGCGCTGACCCTCTACAGCGTCGTGGCGTCGTTTGCCGGGGCGCAGCGCAGGCAGCCGGCCATGACCGCGAGCGGCCTGCGCGCCAACTACCTCACAACGATGGCGCTGGCGATCGCCGTCGCCGCCCTCGTCGTGGCGTTCCTCGACAACGACTTCAGCATCCGCTACGTGGCGGGAAACAGCAGCTTCGCGATGCCTCGCATCTACACGTGGGTCGCCTTTTACGCGGGCAACGAGGGATCGCTGCTCTACGTCGCGTTCGCACTGAGCGGCATGGCGGCGCTGTCCATGGCGCTCGCACCGCGCCGCATGGGCCTCCAGCGCCCGTACGCCAACGGCGTCCTTATGCTGGTCCTCGGGTTCTTCCTCCTCGTGCTGCTCTTCCTGGCGAACCCCTTCGTGCAGACCGAAACGGCGCCGCCCGACGGCGTCGGCATCAACCCTCTGCTCACACACCCGGGTATGTTCATCCACCCGCCGATGATCATGATCGGCCTGGTGGCGATTGCGGTCCCGTTCGCGCTGGCCGCGGGCGGGTTGCTCTCCGGCCGCATCGACGACGAGTGGGTCGACGCCGGCCGCGTCTGGGGACTCGTGGCGTGGGTCCTGTTGGCGATCGGGCTCCTGCTCGGGGCGTGGTGGGCCTACACCATTCTGGGCTGGGGAGGCTACTGGGCGTGGGACCCCGTCGAGAACGCCGCCTTCATGCCATGGCTGGCGCTGACTGCCTTCATCCACTCAATCATGGTGCAAAAGCGCCGGGGCATGTTCCGCATGTGGAACATCGCCCTCATCAACATCAGCTTCGCACTTGGCGCCTTCGGCATCTTCATCAACCGGGGCGGGCCCGTGCCGTCCGTCCACTCCTTCGGAGCGTCGACGCTCGGGTGGGTGTTCCTGACCTTTCTCGTCGTCACCGTGCTTGCGTCGTTCGGGCTCTTCTTCTACCGGCTCGCCGCGCTCCGCAGCATGCGGTCGCTCGAGTCGATGCTCTCTCGGGAGGCAGCGTTCCTCGTCAACAACCTACTGCTCTTGGGCATTGCGTTCGTGACGCTGTGGGGAGTTGTGTTCCCCATCATCTCCGAGCTCGTGCTCGGGCGGACCATCACCGTTGGCGAGCCGTTCTTCAATCAGGTCAACGGCCCGTTGATGCTAGCGTTGATCTTCCTCATGGGCGTGGGACCGCTGTTGCCGTGGCGCAAGTCCACCTGGCGCTCGGTGCGGCGGGCGATCCTCTTGCCGCTCGCAGCGGCGCTCGTGGTCGCCGGCGCGCTTGCGGCCGGAGGCATATGGCACCCCGTCGTCCTCCTTGCCATGGGGGTCAACACGCTCGTCGTCGTATCCATCCTCCAGGAATGGGTCCGAGGGACTATCGCGCGTCGCCGCCTGACGGGGGCCATACTCCCCGTGGCGTTCGGTCAGCTGATGCTGTCGAACCGTCCGCGCTACGGCGGTTACGTAGTCCATATCGCAATCGTCATGCTCGCCTTCGGGATCATCGGCTCGTCGTACTACAACCTGGAGCGCGACGTCTTCCTCTCGATCGGCGAGCGGGCCGATATCGGCGACTACAGCGTGGAGTTCGCCGACATCGAGACGACGACCTTCGCCGACCGCACCGAGCGCGTCGCCACTATGCGCCTCTTCCGCGGCGGCGAGTTCATCGGCACGGTCGGCGCGTGGCATGGCGTGTACCCCGAGTTCAACATGCTCTCGACGCGGGCCGGCTTGCGCTCCACCCCGGTTGATGACCTCTACATCATCTTCAGCGAGGTCCAGCCTGACGGACGGACCGCGGCGTTCCGGTTGCTGGTGAACCCCCTCGTGTGGTGGATGTGGCTTGCCGGGCCATTCGTCGTCCTGGGGACCCTCATCGCGCTCTGGCCCTCGCGGCAGCGCGCAGTCGCGTTCGTCGAGTCGCCCGGCAGCACGGGCCCGTTGCCGAGTCACGCGACTTGACCATCGTCATCGTTACCATCGTCGTCCTGGTGTCGTTGGCCGTGCTCGCCTACCCCTTCGTAGCCGGTCGCAGCGAGCGGGACCGGGCCGAGGACGCCGCGAGCGACCTCGCGCAGCGCCTACGCCGCTCGCGCGACCGCGTCTACGAAGGGATCCGCGTCCTCCAGCAGGAGTACTTCCTCGCGAATCTGACCGAGGAGGAGTACCGCGAGCGGCTTCGCGAGGCGCGCCTCGAGGCCGCCAGGCTCCTCCAGCAACAACAGCAGGTGCAGCAGACCCTCGGCACCATCGGGGCCGCCGTCGAGGCGGATCTGCGCGAAGCCGCCGCCGAGGCCGACCAGCAAGAAGAGAAGGCCCCCGGCGACGGAGAGCGCGCTCCATGATTCGCGCCGCCCGTTGGGCAACCGTTGCGGTCGCGGCCATCGCGGCCGTTGGCCTGGCCGCTGCCGGCCCCACAGCCCAGGTCACCGGCGAAGCGACGCTCAACGGACGTGTCGAGCACGGCGCGGCCAACGCCGACTTCGATCCGACGGCGCTGATCGTCACGCTGAACGTGCTCGAAGGCGTCACCGCGTTCGACCCAGTGAGCGTTCGGCCCGCCGCGGATGGCTCATTCACGTTCGAGGTCGTCGAGGCGCCGAGCCGTCTCTTCTTTCTGGCGGTCGACTACGAGGGCTCTACCTATTCCGCCTCGCTGCGTTCGGGAGAGCTCGACCAGACCGCCGTAATCACGGTCTACGAATCGACCCACGACGCCGGTGTCCTCGAGTTCGACAGCTATTGGGTCGTCGTCAATGGCGCGGTCCCTGAAGATGGATGGGTCGAAATCGAGGAGCGGGCCCGGGTCAGCAACCGCAGCGGCAAGACACTCCTCTTCGACTCTGACGCGGAAGGACCTGCGATGCTGAGTTTCCTGCGCTTCGCTCTGCCGCCAGGCGCCCACAATCTGACGGTCGGGTCGAGCATCGCGGGCGGGACGGTCTTGGAGGTCAATCGCGGGTTCGCCCTCACTGCGCCGGTGCCGCCCACCGACAGCGAACCGCACGCGGTCAACTTCGTATACCGCCTCGACTATGACGGGGACGCGCTCGATCTCAGCCGCACCATGCGCTTCGGCGCTGAGTCGTTCATCTACGTCGCGCCCGAGGACGTTGGCGTGCTCCACTCGCCGCGCCTCGACAACCTCGGGGCCACCGACATCGGCGGGCGATCTTTCGGACTGATGGAGGGCGCGGGCATCGAGCCCGCCGAGCGCGTCGAGCTGCGCATCTCCGGGCTGCCCCAACCGACCGCATGGACCCCGCTCACACGGGCGGTCGGCGGTTGGTACTTGACCATCGGCGTTCCGGCCATCCTCGCTGCGTCGCTTGTGCTGCTCCTCGTCTACGGCGTGCGGCAGGGCCGCTCGGGTCCCCGGCTCGCAGCAGACCTCGACCCCGCTGACCGCCGCCGCGCGCTGCTCGCGGAAGCGGCGGCGCTCGAAGCGCGCCTGCGCGACGGCGCCGTGTCGCGGCGTCACTACAACGCCGAGCGCGGCGCCATCAAGGGATTCCTCCTCGACCTCGATCTCGCCGAGCACATGAGGGATGGGGAGCGTTCCGGGGATGAGGAGACCGAAGCGTCGCGCGTACGCCTCGGTTAGTCCACACGTTGCACTGCGCTGCGTTTGGACGTATCTTTTTACTATGCTCACGCTTCCCAGACGCTCAGGCGAGGCGACATCGACTCTCGATACGTCTGCTTCCGACATATCTGCTGCGTCTGAGCCCGCAGTGCGATGCGTCGGCCTCAGCAAACGCTACGGCGGCATCGCCGCAGTGTCCGACGTCACGTTCGACCTCCCGCGGGGCGAGATTCTCGCGCTGTTGGGCCCTAGCGGAGGCGGCAAGACGACAACGCTCCGTCTCATAGCAGGCTTTGAAACGCCTGACTCAGGGACCGTTGAAGTCGAGGGAGTGCTGATGGCGGGGCGCGGCAGGCTCGTTCCCCCCGACCAACGGCGCGTGGGCATGGTGTTCCAGGACTACGCCCTCTTCCCGCACATGAGCGTCCGCGACAACGTGGCGTTTGGCCTCTCCCACACAGAGGAACGAGAACGCCGAGTGGCTGAGGTCCTAGCGATGGTCGGCCTCTCCGGCGTCTCCAACCGGATGCCCCACCAGCTCTCCGGGGGGCAGCAACAGCGCGTCGCGCTTGCCCGCGCGCTGGCGCCGCGGCCCGCCGTTGTCCTGCTCGACGAGCCCTTCTCCAACCTCGACGCTGCCCTGCGCGACATGGTGCGCTCCGACGTCCGCGCGATTCTGCGCGAAGCTCGGGCGTCCGCGGTGTTCGTCACCCACGACCAGGACGAGGCGTTCGGCCTCGCCGACCAGGTTGGCATCATGCTCGATTCCACCGTCGTGCAGACGGGCAAGCCCGAGGACGTCTACCTGAACCCCGCAACCCTCGCCGTCGCCCAGTTCCTCGGCGAACACAACATCCTCGACGGCGTCGCGGATGACGGTCAAGTTACGTGCGAGCTCGGGCGCCTGCCCCTCGCCGCCGGCGCATCGTTGACGGGGCCGGTGAAGGTCGCGGTCCGGCCCGAGACCCTCCGGCTCTACCCCGAGTCCGGGCCAAGCGTCACCGCCGAAGTCGTCGGCCGCGAGTTCCGGGGCATCTACAAACTGGTCCTCGTCCGCCTGCCGTCGGGCATCCAGCTCTCCGCGGTCATGGGACTCCACATCCCGGTGTCCGTCGGCGACAGCATCGAAGTGGGCGTCAACAGCTCCGTATCCGCCTTCGTAGCCTAGCGCCCACCGTCCCCACTCAACGCCGCGGACGCATGGGGCCCCTCCGTCGTCGCCGTTGGCCGCACGCCCGTGTCGTTGCAGCGCCTCAGGCGTTCGACGATAATGTGGCCCTGCCCGTCCAAGGGTAAGCGCCCCATTGAGGGAGCCGCCCGGTGCATCCGTTCCAGTACATCCCTGCGACGAACATCACCGAAGCCGTCTCGTTGCTCGGGCGGTACGGCCGCCGGGCGCGAGTCATGGCCGGCGGCACCGACCTGCTCGTCCAACTCCGCGAAGACCGGCATGAGATAGACGCCCTCGTCGACGTCAAGGCCATTCCCGAGTTGACCGAGTTGCGCCTGAACGGCGATGGCCTCTCCATCGGGGCGGCCGTGCCCTGTTATCGCATCTATGAGGACGCCGCCATCGCGTCAGCGTATCCCGGCCTCATCGATGCGGTCCAGATCATCGGGGGTATTCAGATTCAGTCGCGGGCAAGCCTCGGAGGCAATCTCTGCAACTCCTCTCCGAGTGCTGACGGCATCTGTCCTCTCATCGTGCACTCCGCCACAGCCACGCTGTCGGGAGTGGACGGCACGCGCACGTTGCCCGTGGAGACGTTCTGCACCGGGCCCGGCCAGAACGTAGTCGGCTACGGAGAGATGCTCGTCCGCCTGAACGTGCCGAGGCCCCCTGCACGGTCGGGGGCGGCCTACCAGCGATTCACGCCCCGCAACGAGATGGACATCGCCGTCGCCGGGGTCGCCTCGTCCATCGTCCTCGACAGCTCGGGCGAGCGTATCGCCAGCGCGCGGATCGCGCTCGCCGCCGTCGGGGCCACGCCGATCTCCGCCGACGAGGCCGCTCAATCGCTCGTCGGTCAAGCGCCGGGCCAAGACGCGTTCGCTCAAGCCGCAGCGCTTGCATCGCAGGCAGCCAACCCCATATCCGACATGCGCGGCGCCGCCGGCCAGCGCAAGCATCTCGTAATCGTGCTCACGCGCCGCACCCTCGAAACAGCGGCCGCGCGGGCTAGGGAGAACGCGTAGATGTCTCAGCAAACCGAGCCCGGTCCTGTGGGGTCGCCCCCGCGGAAACTCGCCGTCGCTTGCACGCTCAACGGGCTGCCCGCCGAGTTTCTCGTCGCGCCCTACCAGAGCCTCCTTGAGACGCTGCGGGAGGTCGTTGGCCTTACCGGGACCAAGGAAGGGTGCAACGACGGCAACTGCGGCGCGTGCACCGTCGCCATGGACGGACGCATCGTGGACTCGTGCCTCGTGCTCGGGGCAGAAGCCGACGGCAAGCGCATCGAGACTATCGAGGGGATGGCGCCGCACGGCGGACTGCACCCACTCCAGCAGTGCTTCCTCGAGGAAGGCGCGCTCCAGTGCGGCGTTTGCACGCCCGGATTCCTCGTCTCGGCTAGGGCGTTGCTCGACCGGGAGCCCGACGCGGATGAGGAACGCATCCGCCTGTGGCTCGCGGGCAACCTCTGCCGGTGCACCGGATACGACAAGATCGTGAAGGCGGTCCAGAAGGGGGCCGCCCAGATGCATACTGCCTAGGTAGGCGCCGGCGCGACGAACCGGCGCTAACGAGCCGGCCCAAGCGAATAGGGAGTTCTGGAATGGCCACGACCGAACGCGGGAAGCCTGAGTTCAAAGTCATAGGCACCCGGCCAATCCGACACGACGGCGTGGACAAGGTCTTGGGCCGTGCGCTGTTCGGCGCCGACGTCAAGCTACCGGGCCTGCTGCACGGCGCAGTGCTGCGCAGCCCCCACGCCCACGCCAGGATTGTGCGGGTCGACACGTCGAAGGCCGAGGCTGCGCCTGGGGTAGCCGCCGTGATGACCAGCGCCGATCTGCCCCAGGCCGAATCGGAGATGCTCGATCTTGGGGAGGAAACCGCCAACGCCAAGTTCGCCAGCGAGCGCATCATGGCCAAGGACAAGGCCATCTATAAGGGCCATCCGGTCGCGGCCGTCGCGGCGGTGGACCAGAATACGGCGCTCGAGGCGCTGAAACTCATCGAGGTCGACTACGAGGTGCTCACGCCCGTCATTTCCCTCGAGGACGCCATGGCGGACGATGCCGTGATCATCCACGAGGACCTCGTCGGGGACCACCTCGGCGAGCAGACGCCGCACACCAACATCGCTGAGCTCAAGCGGATGGAGAACGGCGATCCCGAGGCTGCTTTCGCCGCTTCCGCCGCAGTCATCGAGCGCACATACACCATCGCGCGCGCCCACCAGGGCTACATCGAGCCACAGAACGGCACGGCCTATTGGGCGCCCGACGGGAAGATCACGATCTGGACGAGCACCCAGGGCCCCTTCGGCGTCCGCTCCGCCACCGCGAGCATCCTGCGGCGTCCCCTGTCCGACATCAAGGTCGTGCCGATGGAGATTGGGGGCGGGTTCGGCGGGAAGATCAACGTCTACCTCGAACCCATCGCCGCGGTCCTCTCCCGCAAGTCCGGGCGGCCAGTGAAAATCGTCATGGACCGCAGGTCGGTGTTTGACGCCACCGGACCCGGACCCGGCGGGCAGGTCACGGTGAAGATGGGCGTCGACGACAAGGGCGTGATCACCGCCGCGACCGCCGACATCCGCTACATGGCGGGCGCCTACCCCGGCGCCTCCATCTCGCCGGCCATGGTCGGCGTTTTCGCCTGCTACCGCGTGCCCAATGTCCGCATCGACGCCTACGACGTCGTGATCAACATGTCGAAGACCGCGGCGTACCGCGCTCCCGGGACCCCCCAGGCCTCCTTCGCGGCTGAGTCTCTCGTCAACGAGCTGTGCGGGTTGATCGGCATGGACCCGATGGAGTTCCGCCTGCTCAATGGTTCCACCACCGGAGACCGCCGCCACGACGGCCCGGTGTTCCTGCGGACGGGGAATCTCGAGTGCATGCGGGCCATTGAGAACTCGCCGCACTTCCGCACTCCCCTCGAGCGCGAGGGGCCCAACGGCAAGAAACGGGGCCGCGGCATGGCAAGCGGCTTCTGGGGCGGCATCGGCAACAGGTCCTCCGTCACGATAAGCGTCAACAGCGACGGCGTCGTCTCCCTGGTCGAAGGCAACCCGGACATCGGCGGCACGCGCACCACCATCGCGATGCAGGCCGCAGAGATTCTGGGGATACCCGCAGAGGACGTCCATCCGGCAGTCGTGGACACCGACAGCGTGGGGTATTCCGACCTGACCGCCGGCAGCCGCACAGCCTACGCCACGGGCACTGCCGCCATCGAGGCGGCGCGCCTCGTCGTCGCCGAGATGACGCAGCGCATGGGGGTGCTCTGGGAGACCGAGGCGGACAACATACGATTCCAAGACGGCGTGTTCTCCAACACGGCCGCTCCCGACCAGACGCTGACGTTCAAGGAAGCCGCGCGCAAGCTCGACCGAGTCGGCGGGCCGGTCAGCAAGACCGGCACGGTGAACGTCCGCGGCAGCGGCGGGGGCAGCTTCGCCGCGCACCTCGCCGACGTCGAGGTCGACCCGGACACGGGGAAGGTGCAGGTGATCCGCTACACGGCGGCGCAGGACGCCGGCCAGGCAGTGCACCCTTCCTACGTGGAGGGGCAGTACCAGGGCGGCGTCGTCCAGGGGATCGGCTGGGCGCTCAACGAGGAGTACTACACGAGCGAAGCGGGCGTCATGCTGAATTCGAGCCTGCTGGACTACCGGATGCCCACTGCGCTCGATGTGCCCATGATCGAGACCATCATCGTCGAGGTCCCCAACACGAACCACCCGTTCGGCGTCCGGGGCATCGGCGAGACGGGGATTGTCCCGCCGGCGCCGGCCGTCGCAAACGCGATCGCGGACGCCATCGGCGTGCGGCTCTACCAGACTCCCATGAACCCGGGCCGCGTCCTCGAAGCGTTGGCGCGCAAGAACGGCGCGTAACCGCGGACGGGCGAAACCAGCATGGCCCATGTTTTCTTCCCCATGCCGCTGCGCGGCCTCGCTGGGGGCGCTCCCGACGCCGACGTTCCCGGCGGCACGCTCCGCGAGCTCATCAACAACCTGGCGGAGCGCTTCCCCGGCATGCGGGAGCGGCTCATCGACTCCGAAGACGGCGACCGGCTCATCCCGGGACTGGCCGCCGTGGTCGACGGCGAGCCCACCAACATAGGCCTGCGCACAAAGCTCGAGCCGGACACCGAGGTCCACTTTCTGCCGGCCATCGCCGGAGGGAGCGTTGGGCGACATCCCAGCCCACGGGACCCGACGACGGCGCGAGAGCCGCTGAGATGAAACTGGCCGCACGCATGTCCCGCCTCGGGACCGAGACAGCGTTCGAGGCGCTCGCCCGGGCGAAGGCGCTCGAGGCCGAGGGCCGCAGTATCGTGTTCCTGGGCATCGGCGAACCCGACTTCGATACGCCCGAGCACATCGTCGACGCCGCCAAGGACGCGCTCGACCGCGGCTTCACCCACTACACGCCGTCTCCCGGCATTGCGGAGGTGCGCGAGGCCGTCGCGGCCGATTTCGAGCGGCGCCTTGGCTTCGACGTCCCGCCCTCCCGCGTCATCGTCACCCCCGGCGGCAAGCCGGTGATGTTCTTCACCATCCTCGCCCTCGCCGAAGCGGGCGACGAGGTCATCTATCCAAACCCTGGCTTCCCCATCTACGAATCGATGGTCCGCTTCGCCGGAGCGACGCCCGTACCGATGCGGCTCCGAGAAGAGCTCGGCTACAGCCCGGATATCGACGAGCTGCGTTCGCTGGTGTCGCCGCGAACCAAGCTCATCATCGTCAACTCTCCCAACAACCCGTGCGGCAGCGTCATGCCCGAGGAAACCATGCGCGCCGTCGCTGAGATAGCCGTCGAGGCCGACGCAGTCGTGCTGAGCGACGAGATATACAAGGACTTCTACTACGACGGCGCACACACGTCGATCACCCGCTACCCCGCCATGCCCGAGCGCACCGTTGTGCTCGACGGGCTATCCAAGAGCTACGCGATGACCGGCTGGCGGGTCGGCTACGGGCTGTTCCCCAGCGAGCTGGTCGAACCCGTGACTCGGCTTATGACCAACAGCGTTTCGTGTACGGCCGCGTTCGTCCAGATCGCGGCGGCGGCGGCGATCGAGGCGCCGCACGAGTCGGTCGCGTCGATGGTGAGCGAGTTCCGCGAGCGCCGCCAAGTGCTCGTCGATGGGCTCAACGCGCTGCCCGGCGTCACGTGCCCGATGCCGGCGGGCGCCTTCTACGCGTTCCCCAACATCACCGGAACCGGCATGACGAGCCAGCAGTTCGAGGCCGGGCTGCTCGCCGAAGCGGGCGTATCGGCGCTCGCCGGCACGGCGTTCGGCGCCAACGGGGAGGGCTACGCGCGCTTCTCCTTCGCGAACTCGCAGTCGAACATCCGCGAAGCCCTCCGGCGCATGGAGGAATGGCTCGCCAGCCGCTGAGCCGCCCGCTCGCTTGCGCGCGGAACGGGAATGGTTCATCCTCTGTCCGGCCCTCTATGGAACCTCTGAACAACTCCGTCCCATCCGTTCGCCCTGAACCCCGTCGAAGCCTGTCCTGAGCCTGTCGAATGGCCCTCTCCCCCCGTCATTCCCGTGCTTGACACGGGAATCCACGGCTCTTCTGTCGCAACTATGACATACACCAGTTGCGTACACGCCATCCGTCTCCTATCCTGATTCCAACGACCCAACCCCGACGGCCCCTCTGGTCTGGCCCCCTCCAGTCTGGCCTCCTCCCCACGCTGCGGGGGGAGGATTGAGGTGGGGGGAACCGGGCAAAACCACATCCGTCGAAGCCCCCGTCCGGCCCGTCCCCAGAGGAGGAATGAGACCAAATGAGACCAAATGAGACCGATAGAAAGGAGTGCGCCCTCTCACTCCGCCAGACCGCCGCTCTTCCCTATATCGCCTCTGAGCCCAACCTCTCCGAAGGCGCCCGGGCTGCGCAGATCGCCAAGAGCACCCTCATGCGATGGATGCAAGAACCCGCCTTCCGCGCCGAGCTCGAACGCGTCCGCCGCAACATCAGCGACCTCGCGTTCTCCGAACTCGAAGGGTTCACCCTCAAAGGCGTCATCCGTCTCGTCCAGCTCCTCGACCATCCCGACCCCAACGTCAGACACCGCGCCGCCAAGACCGTCCTCTCCACCTCCATCGCCACGCGGGAGGACAAGGAACTCCGCCACAAGCTCGAGACCATCGACAACGCGCTCCTCATACTGAAAGGCCAGCGATGAGAAACGCCGTCCGCCTCCTCGAACGCCGCCTCGCCTGTCTCGTCGCCCAGTCCGCCCTCGAACCCGTCGTCGACGACTACGTCGACCGGTGGCGCGCCGCCGTCAAGCAGGGCGGCCCGCCTCCCGACGTCTTCGAACTCGTCCGGGCCGTAACCGCCCAACGCGTCCCCGTGCTCAGCGCCGGCGCTATCGTCTCCCTCATCGACCAGTGCGCCGGCAACGACCGCGTCCCCGACCCACGACGCATCATCCAAGCCATCGTCCACGGCCACGCCCAACGCTACTACTTCGCCAACCACGACAAAACCTGCCGCTGCCCCGCCCGCATGCCCCTCATCATCGACTACTCCCGCCACGACGACGATGACAACTGACGCCCCTCCCGTCATCCCCGCCCCCCTCCGTCATTCTCGTGCCCCGACACGGGAATCCATGCCCCGTCATTCCGGCGCCCCAGCCGGAATCCAGCGGCGGGGAGGGCGCCCCTCAACTACCGCCACTCTTCGTCATTCCGGCGCCCCAGCCGGAATCCAGCGGCGGGGAGGGCGCCCCTCAACTACCGCCACTCTTCGTCATTCCGGCGCCCCAGCCGGAATCCAGCGGCGGGGAGGGTGCCCCTCAACTACCGCCCCCCTTCATCATTCCGGCGCCCCAGCCGGAATCCAGCGGCGGGGAGGGCCGCCCCTCAACCCGAGGCGAGGCCCCGTTTGCTACAATCCGCGCCTATACGAATCTCTATCCGACCAAGTCCTTATGCACGCGCCGACGCAAGTCCAGCGCGACGACCCTACGAACACCGGCGCCGTCCCACATGACGGCGAACGAGAAGGAGACGATCATGGCGTACGAAGGAATGATTGCTGAGACGGTTGGGATCGTGGGCGCCAACGGCGACCTCATCGACGGGTACCTGGCCCGCCCGCTCGGCGGAGGCCCGTTTCCCGGCGTGATTGTCATCCATCACATGCCGGGATGGGACGAGTGGAGCAAGGAGGTCACCCGGCGGCTCGCGCACCACGGCTACGCGGCGATCTGCCCGAACCTCCACCACCGAGCGGGACCGGGGCCGCTCGAGGAGGTCGTCGCCCGTGTCCGAGAGTCGGGCGGCTCTCGCGACGCCTGGGTCATCGGCGACCTCGAAGGCGCGCTCGATTACCTGCGCACATCCCCCTTCAGCAGCGGGAAAGTTGGCACGATCGGGTTCTGCTCGGGAGGCCGCATCTCCTACATGGCGGCGTGCAAGATGCCGAGCCTCGACGCGGCAGTCGACTGTTGGGGCGGCAGTGTGGTCACCTCGGCCGACAAGCTGACCGAGGCGCAGCCCCAGGCGGTCACCGACATGACGCCGGATATGAACTGCCCGCTGCTGGGCATCTTCGGCAACGAGGACCAGAACCCGGACCCGGAGCAGGTCAACGCCATCGAGGCGGAGCTCAGGAAGCACGGCAAGGCGTACGAGTTTCACCGGTTCGACGGCGCCGGCCACGGCTTCTTCGCGTGGGAACGGCCCAACTACCGGCAGGCGCAGGCCGTCGAGGCGTGGGAGAAGGTGTTCGCCTTCTACGAGCAGCACCTGCAGGCAGCAACGCCGGCCTCCGTCGCCTAGTGGCGCGATGGCCGTGGCTGTGGACCGAACAGCATGGTGACGTGGGGCGAGTTTAGGGACGCCGAGCCCGCGATTGCCGAGGCGGGCAGCGCATTGTTCTATTTCCTCGACGAGCCGGAGGTGGGCCTCGGAATCCTCGGCACGACGCGGCTCGACGGCGGCCCGCGGGTGCATCCGTGCTGTCCGATGATTATGGAGGGCCGTCTATTCGCCTTCCTGATTCCTTCGCCCAAACGCGACGACCTGCACCGCGACGGCCGCTACGCATTGCACTGTTACCCTCCAAAGGACAACGAGGACGCCTTCTACATCACGGGCAAGGCCCTAGTTGTAACCGACAAAGCAGTGGTGGCGAGCGCGAAGGCTCAGTATCTTGCCGAGCGACGATGGGAAGCGTCGTCGTTCGATTTCGACGAACAGGAACTCTTCGAGCTGCTGATCGAACGAGTCCTGCTGACCAGGACCGACGGCCACGGAGACCTCAACCCGCGCCACTCCATCTGGAAGGCCCCTACCCGCTGAGCACGGGGACCGCCCATCACGATGAGCGCCGCTGCCTGGTCGGCTCCGGCCAGCCGGCTGCGTTGGGCGTCACGTGCCTTCGGTCGCGAACCCGGAGCGTCACGCCAAGCTCGGTCTCGAGCCGCTGGTCGGATGTGCCGCGCATGGCCGCCTCCCGTTCGTGCCGCGGCAAGCGTACCCAAACGCCTTCCCATCCGCACTTTCGCGTCCATACCCCTCAGACGCTGATCATCACCCTGCTAGGCCCGATGATTGACCGCGTAGAGTGAAATCGCTAGTCTTCCCAGGAGGGATTGCCGCCCGTCGGCACTGAGTGGCCTGTTCGCGACGAATCTCGTCAAACCGTGGAGGTCGACGATGCTAACACGAGAGCAAAACGAGTTCTTCACTCGGGTAGGCGCGGAGACGCCCATGGGAGACTTGCTGCGCAGGTATTGGCACGCGGTGGCGCCGTGGAATGTGCTGGAAGAGCGCTCTACCTACTTTGTGCGGGTCCTGGGCGAGGACCTCGTGCTCTTCAAGGACAAGAGCGGCCGCATAGGTCTGCTCGCAGAACACTGCTCCCATCGCAACACCTCGCTCATGTACGGCCGGGTTGAGGAGCGCGGAATCTCTTGCGCCTACCATGGCTGGCTGTACGACACCCAAGGCCATGTGCTCGAGACGCCCTGTGAGGACAACGACGCCATCATCCAGTCCGTAACGCATCCGGCGTATCCCGTACAGCAGTCCGCAGGGTTGTATTGGGCCTACCTTGGCCCCCAGCCCGCGCCGGTCCTGCCAAACTTCGATCTCTGGTCGAGGAAGGACGGGCGACGGACGATCGTCGTCACGCAACAGCTCGACTGCAACTGGTTCCAGGTCGTCGAGAATATGACCGATGTGTGGCACAGCGCGATCTTGCACCAGGACAGCCAGGGCCAGACTCAGCCCAACACTACGCGTGGCGCCGTCGATGAAATCGACCATGTTGAGTGCTTCCTGACTGACTACGGCATCATGAAGCGCCACTACTACAAGACTGGACGAACTCGCGAGCACCCCATGCTCTTCCCCAACATCCTGGAGGTGCAGAACTGCCACCAGATCAATGTGCCGGTGGACGATACCCACACCAACCGCATCCGCCTGTACTTCGATCCAACGCCCGATGGCAGCATCATCGAGGACGAGGGCGATATCCCGGTGTTCTACGAGCAGCCCCGAAAGGACCCTCCGGACGGTATCCACCCCTTCACCACCTTCAAGTGGGAGATCAACGACCACCAGGACGCCATGGCCTGGGAAACCCAGGGTCGCATCGCCAATCGGTCGACCGAGCACCTGGGCAGCTCCGACCGCTGGATCGTATGGATGCGTAACCTCTTCAAGGAGAGCGCCGACCGAGTCCTAGCGGGGAAGGACCCGCTCGCCGTGATCCGCGACGCCGATCACCCACCCATTGACACGGGTTTCCAAACGCAGGTGGACGGCATGCGCCGGGGCGGACGCGCTGGCAGAGACTCGGCACAGGAATACACGAGGGGAGCCTGAGCGCTATCGAGCCTGGGTTCACGGCTCAACATGTGCGCAACACCCAGTATCACGGCGTGTGCGCTTCCCGCTCCGGCGATGATTTCCACGCGTGCGGCCCACTGTGTACTGAACTCTTGTGCGGTCTTCAAGCTGGATAGGCATGCGCCTGCTCCGTCATAGATGGTGGGCGGTCGCGGGCTTACTCCTCGCCTGGATCGCCGCCTGGGTGTTTCTGTGGCAGGCGTGCCTCTTCGATCTCTTCGATGTGAAGAGCGAGCCGGGCATGGCAGTGTTCACCGAGAGATCAAACGCCGTTCGCAGGCTCTGGGCGGCTGCCGGCGTAGGCCTCGCGGTCGGGGGAGGCGGCGCCTTGGTCTTCGCGGCCGGCAACGTGTTTCGGCGGCATTCGACGGCGTTGAGCCACGCCTGGCGAGTGGCGGGAGCAACAGTGATCCTGGCCGGACTCTCACTTCCCATCCTATTCCCGTCATCGAGAAGCATCGTCATCGACGAACGCAACGCGATCGTCTCAATCGACGAAAGATGGCTCTACGCGAAGGCATCGGATGGCATGGCGTTTGGCGACATCGCGAGAGTCTGGCTCTACATGCAGCGGAAGTCGGTCGGCCGTGGTGAAACGGCGGGTTGCCTTATCAGCATGCAGGTCAGCTTGATTGGGCACGACAGGACGGTTCTGGACCTTCCGGGGGGCATTCCGCACGAGGCCGTGGCCGCGCATCTCGTCGAGGCGACAGGCTCGCCAATCGTTGTTCGCGGCGTGCAGGAGTGCTGACCAGGCCGACGCGCTTGCTAAGTCTCGTTGGACACGATATAGTGCCGACGCTCGTCACTGAGACGCCGTCCTGGAACCGAAAGGGCGCACGGCAGAGGTGAATGAATGGGAAACCGGCGATGGTCATTAGCGGTAGCATTGTTAATCGGAACGGCTGTACTGGCCGCTGCTTGCGGGTCGGATCCGACGCCGACGCCGAGGCCGACAGCGACGCCCGTCGCGACGCCGACGCCCGCCGCCACCCCCACGCCTGCGCCGCCGACCCCAACGTTGGCGCCCGGCGTCACCCCGCCACCCCCCGCGGCAACGCCGACCCCGACCGTCGACACCCAGGCCATCTTCCAGGCCGAGTGGGATGCGCTCGTGGCGGCGGCCAAAGAGGAGGGCGAGCTCGTCTTCGGCGGGGCTTGGGGAGACTTCAGGCCAGGCGTTGACGTGTTTGCCGAGAAGTACGACATCAACATCATCGAGGGGCCGGCCAGCGGAAGGCAGGCGTCCGACCGGATTCTCGCCGAAGTCCAACGGGGTCGATACACCGTCGATGCTTGGAACAGGGGCGGTGGATCGTTTACGCGCATGTCGACGGCGGGCGTGTGGGCGGCCTACGAAGACATAGGGGAGCTCCTGTTCCATCCCGACGCTCTCGATGTCACGAAACAACGGTTCGACCGGTTCTTCTGGGCAATCCCCGAGGGCTACACAGACCTGAATGGAAAGACAGGCGCCACCGGTCTCAGGTGGCAGCTCCAAGTCACTGAGGTTATCCCCGTGGCCTACAACTCGCAGACAGTCAGCCAAGAGACGCTGGACAGCATTCAGTCGTATCGTGATTTCCTCCGTCCCGAGATCATCGAACGGACCGTCATGGACAACATCTTCATCGCGGCGTCCACCGGTAGAAGGGTGCGCATGTGGAGAGTGATGGGGCCGGAGTTCATGGAGGAGTTGTTCACGGCGTATCACGAGGGCGGGAACCTGCTTCAGGAAGGTGAACGTAGGATTGTTGATGGAATGGCGCAAGGGAAATGGGATCTCGCCATTACGGCGTCCGGAAGCGTTGACGACGTCATAGACGCCGGCATCCCCTGGGCGTTCCTCGTGCCGGACGAGCGCACCCTAGAGGGTGGCCTCCTGCCAGACATCGGCGGCGGCGGAGCACGCATCGAGGGGACGATTGTCAAAGCGCCTCACCCCAACGCGACGAAGCTGTGGCACAACTGGCTCTTCACGCAGGAGGGGCAGACGGCCATGCAGACGCTGTACGAGGATGACGACTACAATAGGCCGTCGTTGCGGAACGACATCCCCCAGGGCAAGATCGTCGAACGGGTCTGGTCACGGACCGGGATGAGCAAGGGGTTCGAAATGGGCGAACCCCTGGAGCCTGGCCTGGCGTACCAGGAAGACCTACAGGCGTCTCTGGAGTTCGGACAGCAGCTCATGGAAAGGCTAGGAATCGCGTTCTAGTAGGGCCGTCGGCGCGGGAGTGGGGCGCAGGGGCAAGGGCCCACCACCCCACTCCCGCTAGACATCGCTCCACGCAATCCGGCGCTCCGATGATGCGCGCGAGATAGCAGCAGGCGTCTCATGGCCCGATTGACTCTACACCAAAGACGACCCCTCCGCCGATTCAGGCCAGGAACCGGCGGCTTCATCATGATGATGACGGTCCTGGTGCTGGGTTTCTATCTCATCTACCCGATCGTCCTCCTGCTCATCATGAGCTTCAACACGGCTAAAGACGTGTTGATCGGCGCGCCGCAGTGGGGGATCACGAATTGGACTACTGCCTGGGACAACCCGTTGTTGCTGTCGGCGCTGTTCAACTCGTTTCTCGTATGGTTCCTCGTCGCGGGCATAAGCTTTCCCGTCGCCATTGGCATTGGGCTGATTCTCGCTCGTACGCGCATCCCATTCACTAATCACTTGGAGTTCGGTTTCTGGATCGCCTTCATGTTCCCGGGCCTCTCCGCCACCATCGGCTGGATGCTGCTCGCCGACCCGGATGTTGGCATGCTCAACAAGGCGCTTACGCTCCTGCCGTTCATCAACGAGGGCCCGTTCAACATTTTCAGCTTGTCGGGCATCGTGTGGGTCAAGCTGATGGGGGACGGCATCGCCTTCAAGGTGATGCTCCTCACGCCTGCGTTCCGCAACATGGACAGTGCGTTGGAAGAGGCAGCGACCGTATCGGGCGCGTCGAAGGTGGGCACTCTGCTGCGCATCACAATCCCTGTCATGATTTCGCCGATTGTGCTCGTTGTCGCCTTGCAACTCGTGAGGATATTCGGTGGATTCGAAACGGAATTCCTCTTGGGACGTCAGATCGGTTTCTTTGTTTATTCAACCCTTATCTACAATCTCATCTCAAGACCCGACGGATTCCCCAACTATGGGGACGCCATTGTCTTGGCAAGCGTCACTCTCCTGATTATCGCCGTGATTGTTCCGATACAGCGATGGGTCGTGGAACGCCGCAATTACACAACCGTTGCAGGGGGTTTCCGCCCTGGGTTGATTGATCTTGGTCCTTGGAAATGGCCCCTCTTCGGTGCAATCATCTTTACGATAGCCCTTATGACGATTGTTCCGGCCATCATCCTCGTCGTCGGCAGTTTCATGACGCTGTCCGGCGTCTTTGCCGCGAAGCCATTGTGGACACTCGGTCACTGGCAGTTTGTCTTCTCCGACACGCGCTTCCTCACGGCCATCAAGACAACGTTGATCCTGGCTTTCACTTCGGCGATTGGGAGTCCGCTGATCTTCTCGCTGCTCGCGTACATGCTGGTCCGCACGAGGTGGACAGGCCGATGGCTGCTCGACGTCATCATCTGGGGGTCCGCGGGCATACCAGGCATCATATCAGGGTTGGGTTTGTTGATTATGTTCCTCGATACGCCCGGATTGTCATTCCTGTACGGAACAATATGGGCGTTGATTATCGTCGTTCTTGTGCAGGGAAATACGACGGGAACAAACGTGTTCAAGGGGGTGCTGGTCCAACTGGGCAAGGACATGGAAGAGGCTGCCCGGGTATCGGGAGCAGGGTGGTTAAGGAGCTATTTCCGAATTCTCCTTCCCGTAATCATGCCGACGATGCTGCTGATTGGGACGCTCAACTTCGTAACGGCTGCGTCCACGACGGCGAGCATCATTCTACTGGCGTCGCGGGAGACGATGACGCTGTCTATCTTGGGCCTCGAATGGGGCTCGGGGGAGCAGGGCAGCCGCAGAGAGGCCGCGGCGATCATCAGCTTGATCATCATGGTGCTCACCATTGGCGTCGCCCTAGTGGCGCGTTCGTTCGGGCTGAAGCTCGGGGTCAGCCACCAGCACAAGTGAGGGAACGCAGGAACCGAAGGAGGGTCCCATGCAACAGCATGCTCAGGCGAGTGTGAGCGAAGAGGACCAAGTCCAGTCCAGTGGGCTTGATGGCCCCGCTTACGACGGCTGGGTGAACGCCACCGGCGCGCCGGTCGTCAAGGGTTACTACGTCCCGGACCTCCGCGAGCTGGACCTAGGGTTGTGGGCGGAGCGCGAATGCCGGGCTGCGTTCCTTCAGCTGTCGGGGCAGGAAGGCATCTCCGAATCACGAGTCATGGAGATTGCGCCGGGCAAAGCGTTGCCCCCGGTGCTGTTCGCTCTAGACGAGGCGGTCTACGTTGTAGACGGCCGCGGCCTGGCTACTGTTTGGGTCACGGAAGACAGCCCCCCACGGACGTTCGAGTGGCAGAAGCACAGCCTGTTCATGCTGCCCCGCGGCTGTCGTCACCAGCTGTCGAACGCCAGCGGAACCGAGCGCGCGCTGCTCCTCCACTACAACTACCTCCCCGCCGCTATGGACATGAACCCTGACGTAGAGTTCTTCTTCGGGAACGACTACCGGCTGAAACGGCCAACGGCTGTGGACCTCTACGCTGAGGCGCGCGCCAGTACTGCGACCTCCCGCCGCGGCGTGCGGAACGTGTGGTCGGGCAACTTCTTCCCCGACATGCGCGCGTGGGACAAGCTCGAGGCTCAAAGGACAAGGGGCGCAACCGCCCGCTCGGTCTCCATGGAGTTTCCCGATTCACCCATATGGAGCCACTTGGCGACATTCCCCTCACGCACCTATAAGAAGGCGCACCGCCACGGGCCAGGGGTCGTTATCGTTATCCCCGCCGGGGAAGGGTACTCAGTGATGTGGGTCGACGGCGGAGAGAAGGTGCTCATCCCTTGGCACGAGTCGAGCGTCTTCGTTCCTCCGAACCGGTGGTTCCATCAGCACTTCAACCCCAGCGGCGAGCCGGTTCGGTATCTGGCGTTCCATGCGCCCCGCCACACGCGGCTCCGCCAACGCCCGGAAGACATGGGGCAGGATCAGATCGAGTACCCCGATGAAGATCCATGGATCCGGCAGACGTTCGAGGCTGAACTCGGCAGGCGCGGCCTCAGCAGTCTAGTGCCGGAAAAGGCCTACGAGGACCGGGACTTCGAGTGGGAAGGCGACGAGGACGACGCGGATTAGCACTCCTCATCACGATAGCTGCCGGTCGTCCGCGGACATACAGGCCCCGACGGGACCGCCCCCTCACGATGAGCGCCGCAGCCCCGTCGACTCCGGCCAGCCGGCGAGGCGCGTGAGCACCCAGTCCCCGAACGCCCGGGCGACGGTCGAGCCGTGCGGGACCGGTTGGACCATGTACAGGGTGCGCTGTGTGTCGAGACCGTTCAGGCGCGCCGGATAGACTCGGTCGAACTCGTGCTCATGCACAGCGAGCGACGACACGATGCTGAACCCGAAGCCGTTGTGGACGGCCGCCAGCGTTGCGTGGGTCGAGTTGACGACCATGACCGGCTTGTATCCGGGTTCCTTCACCCCTGCCCTGTCCAGCGCGCGGCGAAAGGCAGTCCATGTGCCGGAACCGGGCTCTCGTTCGATGAACGGCAGGCCCTCTAGCTCGCTAACGTCGACAGACGCCCGCCCCGCGAACGGGTGCCTCCCCGGCACCGCAAGCACGAGCTCGTCTTCGGCTATCGCCGTCCACTCGAGGCCCCGGCGCGCAACCCTCATGCCGACGAACCCCAGCGCGGACACGCCGTCCGCGACCTGCGCGATCGCCGACGCCGAATCCGTGACGGCAACGTGCGGCCGCACCTGCGAGTATATCTCGGTGAAGTCGGACAGCAGGCCGGGCAGCAGGTACTCCCCCGGAGCGGTGCTCGCCGCTATCCGGAGTTCGCCTTGCACCGCGGCGTCCTCCCGAGCTAGGGATTCGATGATGCGGTCGTGGGCCTCGAGCGCGTCCACGGCATAGGCGAAGAGCCTGCTGCCGGCGGCGTTGGGCGTCACGCGCCTCCGGTCGCGGACCAAGAGGGTCACGCCAAGCTCGGTCTCGAGCCGCTGCACGTGCCGGCTCACCCCCGGCTGACTCACATGCCGCTCGCGGGCCGCCTCGCGGAAGCTGCCGGTACGGCATATGGCGACGAAGCTCCGCAGTGCACTGACGTCCATCGTTCGACGACTCCCTCGATTTGATGATGAATTGTAATCCATCCGTGATTCGGCATCACGGGGCGGTATGGTAGGCGCGTCAACATCAGGAAGCAGGGAAGAATGCGGAGATTCGTCGTCGCGGTGGCCGTCGTCGCGCTCGCAGCGCTCGCGGCATGTTCGAACGAGGAGGAGACGCCGCCGCTGGTGATCGCGGGGATCCCCGACCAAGATGTCAGTCTCCTGGAGGCGCGCTTCAACAATCTCGCCGAGTATCTCTCCGAGGAGACCGGCCTCGACGTGCAGTACGTGCCCTCGGCCGACTACGCCGTCGTCGTGACCGCGTTCAAGCAAGGCGACATCCACATGGCCTGGTACGGCGGTCTGACCGGAGTCCAAGCCCGCCTGGCCGTGCCGGAAGCAGTGGCGATAGCGCAGCGTCCAAGGGACGCCGAGTTCCACTCCGTATTCGTAGCCGCGCCCGACTCGGGCATCACGGAACTCGCTGACCTGCGGGACAGGACGATCACCTTCGGCTCCGAGAGCTCGACCTCCGGCCACCTGATGCCGCGGTTCTTCATGGGAGAGGCGGGGATAAACGTGCCGGACGACGTCGATTCGATCAGTTTCAGCGGGTCGCACGACCGGACGTGGAAGCTGGTCGAGGCCGGTTCCTTCGACGCAGGGGCGCTCAACGAAGCGGTCTGGGAGGCGCGCGTCGAGGCTGGCGAGGCGGACCTCGCCAAGGTAGACGTCTTCTTTCGGACCCCGGCCTACTTTGACTACCACTGGATCGTGAACCGTTCGGTCGACGAGACCCACGGAGCGGGCACGGTGGACATGCTTACCGAGGCGCTGCTCGGCATCGACGCGTCGAAGGGCGGCAAAGCACGAGAGATCGCTGAAGCGTTCCGGACGGAACGGTTCATCGCGACGGAGAACGGGAACTACCAAGCAATTGAGGACGTAGCGCGCTCCCTTGGCATTATCGAGCAATAGCAACACCCCCTCGGTGCAGTTCGAGGACGCTTCGAGGCGTTACGGCGAGGCCAGCGTCCTCGCGCCGCTGTCGCTCGCCGTCGCCCCGGGCGAGCGCGTGGCTGTCATCGGGCCGAGCGGCGCCGGCAAGACGACGCTCCTCCGGCTCATGGCGGGCGCAATCGCCCCCTCGACCGGGACCGTCGCCCTGCACGGGCAGGACGTCGCGGGCCTCCGGCCCGGACGTGAGCTTTCGAGGCTCGTCGGGATGATTGCTCAGCAGTTCGACCTCGTTCCGAACTTGTCGGTGCTCCACAACGTGCTCGCCGGCCGGCTCGGCGACTGGAGCTTCGGCAGGTCTCTGCTGTCGCTCATGTGGCCCCAGGAGCAGCGCTTGGCGTTCGACGCGCTCGAACGGGTTGGCGTCACGCACCTCGCAAGGCAGCGCGCCGGACATATCTCCGGAGGCGAACAACAACGGGTCGCCATCGCGAGGGTCCTCGTCCAGCACCCGAGCGTCGTGTTGGCCGACGAGCCGGTGGCGTCGCTCGACCCCGCACGGGCGCGGGAGGTGCTGCGTCTGCTCACCGCCGTGACAGAGGAGCAAGGCGAAACACTGATCGCCAGCCTCCACTCGGTCGACCTCGCCCGAGAACTCTTCGACCGCATCGTCGGACTGCGGAACGGCGTCGTGCAGTTCGACGCGCCGGCGTGCAACACCCACGACGACATGCTCGAGGATCTGTACAGGATCGAAGGGCTGCGGAGTGAGGTCTGAGGCCCCAACATTCGTAGAGCGCCCACGCGCGGGCGAGAACCGGCGGTTCATCACCCTCATCCTCGTCGGCGCGTTCGTCCTGAGCCTCTTGGGAATCGATTGGGGCGAGGGCGTGTTCAGGCCACGCGGCCTGAGCGCCATCGGCGAGGTGCTTGGCGCGCTCTTTCGGCCCGACCTTTCGCCGGGAATGCTTGGCAAGGCGGCCGCCGCCGCTTGGCAGACGGTCGCGTACGCGGTCGCGGGGTTGACGGTTGCCCTGCTCATCGGCATTCCGTTGGGGATCGTCGCCTCGGGGACCCTGGCGCGCTCACGCACGGGGGCCGTTGCCCAGATCGGCGCGGCGCGTGCGGTCCTTGCCTTCTTCAGAGCGATCCACGAGCTGGTCTGGGCGCTGCTGTTCGTTGCCGCGATAGGCCTCTCGCCGATGGCGGCAGTGCTCGCGCTGGGCATTCCCTACGGCGGGATCCTGGGCCGGATCTACTCCGAACTGTTGCGGGACGTGCCGCAGCCCCCGCTGGACGCCCTACGCCGCTCCGGAGCGTCGGAGTGGCGCGTGTTCCTGTTCGGACGGTTGCCGATGGCGCTGCCGGACATGCTCTCATACACGTTCTACCGGTTCGAATGCGGCATCCGGTCGGCCGCGGTGCTCGGCTGGGTTGGACTCGGCGGGCTGGGGTTCCAGATACAGATCGCGCTCGAAGACCTTGCCTACTCCCGCGTGTGGACGTTCCTGTGGGTCCTGGTGGCGCTGGTCGTGCTCGTGGACCTATGGAGCTCGCAGGTCCGGCGGAGGATCGCGCCATGAGCTCCGCGCCTACCGCCGCCGACCTACAGGGGCGCAAGTCCCGGCCGAAGCTGACGTTCACGTCGGGCTCGGCGGCGGCGGCCCTGGCTCTGGCAATCGGCTCGTGGACGTACATCATCGTCGCGCAGTCGTGGCCCAGCCATGGATTCCTCTCCGCTGAAACGGCGTCGCGGGCCTGGTCGTTCCTTGGCGAGTTAGCGGGCGTCGGCCGCGACAGCACTCCCGCGTACCTCGACGGGGAAGCTTGGGCCGCGGCCGGCAGGCTGGCCCTCGCAACGCTGGCGATGAGCGTGCTCGCCGCATGTATAGCCGCGTTCGCGGCCCTCCTGACTTTCATGTTCGCGGCGCGCAACGTCATGGTCGGCGATCTCGCTCCGTACCGGAGTCCGGTCTGGGCCGCTTGGCTTCTGGTCGTCCGGCTTGCCTACGCGTTGAGCCGGTCGGTGCCGGAGCTGATCTGGGCGATGCTGCTCGTGTTCATCTTCGCGCCCGGGATCCTTCCCGGCGCGTTGGCATTGGCGGTCCACAACTTCGGAATCCTGGGCAAGCTCTCGGCCGAAGTGGTCGAGGGGCTCGACACGCGTCCGGCGCGCGCGCTGAGGACGTCCGGCGCCGGCTGGTTCCAAGTCGTTGCCTACGCCATCCTGCCGGCGGCGCTGCCGCGGTTCATCACCTACCTCTTCTATCGCTGGGAGGTGATCATCCGTACGACCCTCGTCGTGGGACTCGTTGCAGCAGGCGGCCTCGGCATGGAGTTCCGTCTTGCGTTGAGCCACTTCCACTACACCACCGTCACACTCCTCCTCGTCTGGTACCTCCTCCTGGTGGCAGGAGTGGACCTGGCGTCGGCGGGGATGCGCCGCCTGGCGCGCTAGGCCTAGTTCACATAGGGCGCGCATTCCGGCTATTGGGCCGGGGCATGAACACGCCAAAATGAACGAAAAACGGCCAAAATGGCCAGGTTTCGGCCAAAAACGTGAGGTTTTCCACTCGTAAATTGAGGGATTTACGAGTGGAGGATCGAAATAGTGCGACATTCTGCGACATTTTGCGACATTTACTCGTAAATCGGGCCGGCGGGCCGAGGCACCAGCGCCGGGTGTTTCGGAAGCCCCCTTCGACCGATTCAGGACAGGCTTCAACAGCCATGGTAGAGCTTTGGGGGCGTTGGGGGGAGGGGCGGATGTCGCGCCGGGGTCTCGCCGTAGGGAGAGGTCCGTACGGAAGAGGCATGGATTCCCGTGTCGGGGCACGGGAATGACCGCGCGAGGCGCTCATGACTCCATGGACTCGTCGCCCGCGCCACTTACGCAGCCCAAGAGTGAGTCGCTTCCACCCACCTCAATCCTTCCCCTCTGGGGAGGAGGCCAAACAGCGGCGGGGAAGGGGCATGGATTCCCGTGTCGGGGCACGGGGATGACGGCCCTAGCGTGGGTCTGGCGCCAGCTCGCCGAGGAGGGCGGCCCAGTCGGCGCGTTCGCGCTCCGGGGTGAGAAGCGAACGCAGCGGCGCCGCCGCCGCCCGGAGCTGAGCGAGCACCGCGGGGTCGCGCTCGCAGCGCAACAACAGGCGTCTCAGCTCGGAACTGCCGCCCACGGGGAAGTAGCCGGGGTAGTCGTCCCCTAGCAGTCCGACGTTGCCGGGCATCCGGGACGCCAGGACCGGGACGCCGTCGACCACGGCCTCCGAGACGACGTTGGCGCCGCCTTCGGAGATTGACGAGATGACCATCAGTTGGGACCGCTTGAGCAACCGCCTAGCGCGCCAGGCAGGGAGATCGCGCAACCACGTGTAGCGCGGGTGGCGCGCGGCGACCGCGGCCGCTTGGCGAGCCATCGCCGGGCTCAGTGGGTCGCCAAGCTGTAGGACGCGGATGCGGGACTCCGGCGGGAGCCGGCGCGCGGCCCTCGCCGGGAGCAGCGGGTCCTTGACCGGCCTCAGGTGCCCCACGACGCTCACGTCGAATCGCCGGGCCTTCGACGCCGGACCTGGGCCGGGAGTCGGCTTGGCCGACTGGACGATGGTCCGCGCCTTGCCTTTGTGTTCCGGTCTGAGCTCGTCGACGGCGAGCCGCTGGAGCGTCACTATGCGGTCCGCCGCGTCGAGGACAGCGGCCCCGCCTTCTTCGTAGAGCGGGCCGTAGACGTCGGTCCCGGCGAGGAGCACGACGATCGGCCTCTTCGGCCAGCGCGCCCTGAACGCGGCGACGGCGCCCGCGCTGCGCAGCGCATGGATCGCCACGAGCAGGTCGAAGTCCTCTCCTTCGTAGGACTGACTCAGCGCGACCCGGTGGCCCAAGTCCCGGAGGATGCCGGCCCAACGGTTCGCGGTTACGCGGTTGCCGTTCCGGCTGCCGGGCGGGGCCGGCGTCACGAGGCCAATGCGCATGGGGTCAGCTCAGGCAGCGCACGTGCGGAAACCGCACATCACGTCGCGCCGTTCGGGCGTGTAGAAACTGCGCAGCGTGTTGCGGACCACACGGCTCCGCGTGCTCCACGCGCCTCCCCGGATCACCTTGTATCCGTTGAACCACGGTATGGAATACTCCTTATAGGGCCCGATGACGAACCCGGGGTACGGGCCGAAATCGCTCGACGTCCATTCCCAGACATTGCCCAGCATCTGGCGGCATCCCTGGGGAGTGTCTCCCGCCGGAAGCGCGCGCACGTCAATGGCGCCCCTGCCGCGGTAATCGAGGTTCGCCCGGTCGCGCGACGGGGGCTCGTCTCCCCAGGGGTAGCGGCGCTTCGCCGACCTGTCGAGCCCGCCCGCGGCGGCCAGCTCCCACTCAGCTTCCGTGGGCAGCCGCCTACCGGCCCACGTGCAGTAGGCGTTGGCCTCGTGCCAGTTCACGTGGATGACCGCGGCGTACGGGTCTATCGGGACCCAGGCATCGTAGCGCCTGACCAGCCATCGACCGTCGTCCTCGCGCCGCCAGTAGACCGGATGCTCCGCGCCCGCCGCCTGTTTCCACCACCACCCCGCGTCCGTCCAGCACGAGCGGTCGCGGTAGCCTCCAGCTTCGACGAAACGCAGGAACTCGCCGTTGCTCACCGCCGCGGCCGCGATCGCGAACGGCTCGACGTGGACCTCGTGCGCCCATTGCTCGTTGTCGAAGACGAACGGCTCATCTCTCTCGACGGCGCCCAGGTCGAAAGCGCCTCCCGCCACGGCCACGTCGTGGGGGTCGAAGTCGAGCTGAGGCGGGGGCGACGACGCCAATCCCGGCAGCGCCGGCTCGGAGAACCCGAACGTCTGCCGCGTATACGCGAAGGCCTCGGCGTGGAAATCGGTGTGGAACGTGGCGAGCTGGACGAAGTACCGCTCCAACGCGTCCGGCTCGTTGGGCCCGATCCGGTCGGCCTCGCCCTGGCCTACGCTCCGCAGGTACTCCCGAGTGTCCTCCCACGACGGAAGGCTCAGCCCCCAACGGAGGTCGTGCGGCATGGCTGCCGAGTCGTAGAACTCATCGGCGTGGGGGAGCAGGCTCGACTCCTCGTACAAGTTGCGTAGCGTCCATCTCTCGATGAACCAGGCCACGTGGCCGAGCTCCCAGATAGCCGGGTTCACGATGGGAATCATCGGCCCCTGCTGCTGGCGCTCGTCGAAGTCGGCAGTCAGGCCGAGGACCGTCTCGACCGAGTCGAGGGCGTCCGCAATCAGGGCATGGGGCGCGCGCGGCGAGGCCGCTGGTCGATCATGGGTACTCATCGATAACGGCTCCGAGGATACGGTTAGGGCCCGACCTCGATGGCGCGGCCCGCTTCCGTCCGGGCGACTATCCGGCCAATCACCGCTCCCGTAACCTCGCGCTGAGCGAGCCCATCGAGCAGGCCTTGGGTCGACTCGGACGGCACGGCGATGAGCAGGCCGCCCGACGTCTGCGCGTCGCAGAGGATGAGCTTGTCCTCGTCGGTTATCTCGGGGCCCCAGGCGACATCCGAGTCGAACGCGTCGAGGTTGTTCCGCGTCCCGCCGGGAACCGCGCGTTCGGCGAGGTCCCGGACGCCGGGCAGCAGCGGCACGCTGGACATGCTGAGCGCCGCCCCGGTTCCGCTGGCCCGCAGCATGCCAAGCAGGTGGCCAATCAGACCGAAGCCCGTGATGTCGGTGGCAGCCTTGACGCCGGCTTCCTGCATGGCCTCGGACGCCGCCCGGTTCAGCTGGCGCATCGCGGCGACGGCCCCGGCAAGCGTGGCGTCGTCGGCGACCCCCGCCTTGGCGGCGGTCGTGATGATCCCGCTGCCGAGCGGCTTGGTCAGCACGAGGTCGTCGCCGGCTGCGGTTGCGGCGTTGGTGACGATGCGGTCAGGATGGACGACGCCGGTGACGGCGAGGCCGTACTTCGGCTCGCGGTCCTTCACCGTATGGCCGCCGGCGATGACAACGCCCGCTTCTCGCGCCGCGTCCATGCCGCCAAGCAGGATGCGTCCGAGAATCTCCTTGGGCAGGTCCTCGGGGAAGCAGACGATGTTCAGCGCGAGGAGGGGGACGCCGCCCATGGCGTAGACGTCGCTGAGCGCGTTTACCACGGCGATGGCGCCGAAATCGTAGGGGTCGTCGACGATAGGCGGGAAGAAGTCGACCGTCTGAATCACGGCCAGGTCGTCCGTCAGGCGATAGACGGCAGCGTCGTCGCCCGTGTCGAACCCGACGAGCAGATCATCGTGCTGCACGTGGGGGAGGTGGCTCAGGACCTCGCCGAGATCCTCGGGGCTGAACTTCCCCGCTCAACCCGCGCAGGTTGCCAGACTGGTAAGACGGAACTCTTCTGTTGTCATGCGGGGATTATAGACGCAATCACGGACTCGTGCCGGCGCGGAGCGCCCACCCCTGATAGAGTGAGCCCTCAACTTCGGTCGCGGAGTCGTCGCGCATGCGCGCAGCCAACGGCGGGGACCGCCCCTCCTCCAATAGCTACTGGGTCATCCCGGGCCGCAAGGCGCGAAGACCGCCCTGCTACGCAGGCATCGTCCGCACACCGTACTTCGGGATGTGGGCGTCGTCCGTGACGAGGACGAGCCCCTCCGCCAGCGCTTGGGCAACGAGCATCCGGTCGAAAGGGTCCCGATGATGGGGCGGGAGCATCCCCGCCTGCTTCGCGTGGGCGAGCGTGATCGGCAGCGCCGCGAACCCTGCTTCCTGGACCGTATCGGCCAGATTGTCGGGGGTCCGAAGCTTCCCCTGCGAGCGCTTGATCGCCATCTCCCAGATGCTGGCGGCGCTGACGAAGACCTCGTTGCGGGTATCGGTGATTGACCGACGAGCGTCGGCGTTCAGCGCCTGGCTATCCTCGAGTGCCCATAGCAATACATGGGTGTCGAGCAACAGCCGCGGCACTACGACTCGCCCTCGAACGCCTCGATGACCTCCAGCGGGGTCTCGTCGAAGTCGGGGGCGATCCATATCTGGCCCTTGAGCAAGCCCAGCTTGCGCTCACTCGGGCCGCGATGAGGCACGAGGTCGAGGTAGGGCTTGCCGGCCTTGGCGATCACGACGGTCTCCCCTTGCCAGACCAGCTCGCCAAGCCGCGAAAGCTGGGACTTGGCTTCGTGCATGTTCACTTGCATAGGGCGCGCCTTTCTTAGCTAAGTCGGGCTAAGTCTAGCGAGAGCGCCGAGCGCGGTCAAGGACGATCCGGACGATCCGCTCAGGCGTAGCGCCCCGTGCGGCGGAGCGCTACACTCCGCCCGCAGGGGACACGCACGTTGCCAAGGGAGGAGCTCTGCGATGATGGACGCTCGCAGCGTCGTGGAAGTCGTTGACGCGCTGGAGGCGGCGGACGTTCACGTATGGGTGAACGGCGGGTGGGGCGTAGACGCGTTGCTCGGCGAACAGACTCGACCCCACGACGATTTGGACGTGTTCATTCCGTCGGCGTACGTTGAGGCCTCCCAGCAGGCGCTGAGACCGCTAGGGTTCGAATTGATGACGGACGAATTGCCGCAAGGCTACGTCGTCCGGGACGCGGCCGACCGCCGCGTCGACTTCCACCCGCTCAGCATGCAGGCGGACGGCAGCGGCGTCCAGCACATGCTCGACGGAGGAACGTGGGTGATGTCCTCCGCCGGTTCCCAGGGCTCGGGCCTGATCGGCGGCCGCGCGGTGCGATGCCTCACCCCCGATGAGGCGGTCCGCGAACACCTGGGGTACGAACCTGGCAGGCAGGACTACGAGGACATGCAGCTGCTCAGGGACCGTTTTGGCGTCCAGTTGCCGCCCCCGTATGACAAGCAGCCGACCAAGGGGTTGCCGACCGCCGGGAATGAAGGCAAGGCAGCGGTTGAGGGCGATCTGAAGGCCCATGAGAGGAGCGGCGAATGGCGACGGTAATCGACGCTGACACGCATGTGATCGAGTCGGAGCGCGTCTAGGACTTCTTCGACGAGGAACTGGCCCACCGCAAGCCCCAACTCGTGCCCTGCGCGGACCCGAACACCGGGAACGTCCGCAACTTCTGGATCATCGACAGCAAGCTGGTCCCGCATCCGCCCGGAAAGGGCGGCCAAGCGCTGGCGACGCCTCCCGTCGACGACGAAATCCGCGGCTCGACGGCCTGGCGCAAGCGCGCGATGACCGACGTCGACGCCCGGATGGACGACGCCACGGACATGGGTGTCGACGTCCAGGTCGTCTACCCGACGCTGTTCATCGGCTTTCTCACGCACGACGTAGAGCTGGAGGTAGCCCTAGCGAGGTCGTACAACCGCTTCATGGCCGACGCCTGCTCCCGGTCGGGGGGCCGCATGCGCTGGGTGGCGGTCCCGCCCCTCCGGGACCTCGACAAGACGATGGAGGAGCTGCACTTCGGCAAGGAGAACGGCGCGTGCGGCGTGCTCTTCCGTGGCGTCGAGAAGGACCGCTCGCTCGCGGAGCCGTACTTCTTCCCCGTCTACGAGGAGGCGCAGCGCCTGGACCTCCCCATCTGCATCCACACAGGGCCCGGTTCGCCAACGCTCACGGAGTTCTTCGACAGCCGCTTGAGCTTCGTGTTCCCGGACGTGCGGCTGCTGCCGGTAATGGCCTTCTACGACCTCGCGTGCAGCAAGGTTCCCGAGCGCTTCCCCGATCTCCGGTGGGGGTTCATCGAGGCGAACTCGTCGTGGGTGCCCTACCTAGCCCACTTCCTCCACCGGCGTCTCAGGGTCGCCCGCGAGGCGTTTGGACCGGACTACTTCCGCGAGCACCGGCTGTTCGTCGCGTGCGAGGCGGACGAGGACCTGCCGTACATCCTCCAGCACCTCGGCGAGGACAATATGATCACCGGCTCGGACTACGGCCACGGCGACCAGTCCGCGGAGCCGGAGCTAGTCCAGCTGTTGCGCGGACGGGAGGACGTGCCGCCGGCGGTGCTGGAGAAGGTCCTCTCCGACAACCCCGCCCGCCTGTATGGGTTCTAGGGGCGAGCCGACAGCCTCTTGCGGGCGGGCGCTGGGGCGCCAGACCGTACTGTAGCCAGAACTTTCGAGTGGGTCGTCTCGTTGAGTTTGCACCGCGACAAAGCGCCGTCGACGACGGGGGAGGCGAGATATGCGGTGGGAGAGCTGCAACTCATGGCCTGCCCGCCAGAACCGCGCCGATGAGACGCCGGCCCGAAGCGCAGCTGGAGAAGATGCCCTCCACATCGGTGCGGCCTCTCATCTCCTAGTTAGGCCGCTTCTGGAGTTTGTTCGACCATATCTGCTTCCCGTACGCCCTGGGGAAAGCGGTCAACGCCAGGACTTCGGTCCTGCGTCGGCCAACAGCTCGGGGCCTGGGCTGACCGGAGCCTCCCCCATCCTCCGAACGAACGTCGTGGCAGGTCAGCCGAGCCGCTCCATGTCCAAGCTCTCCACCCGCCGGGAACAGATACTTGACTTCCTGCGGATTCAGCAGCCTAGTAGCTCGCATAGGGAATTGAGTAACCTGTGCCCGTCGGATATGCTGCCGACGCGGCAGCCCCGGACCGGATCGCGGTTGGCGGCCGTGGGAGGAGTCCGGTGGAGCGCGCCGTCAGCCTCTAGCAGGCGGCGGGCGGGCGAGTCCAAAGAGCAGCGCTTAGCCAGGGGGTAAG
Source organism: Dehalococcoidia bacterium (assembly GCA_965220205.1). GTDB lineage: Bacteria > Chloroflexota > Dehalococcoidia > Lucifugimonadales > Australimonadaceae. The sequence goes on from OZ244812.1 coordinate 1,182,660, forward strand.
AGACATGGCCAGAGAACCCTCCGCGCGTTCCCGCGTCGACTACAAGGACATCCGAGAGTACGCAGCCCTTCTCGAGCGGGAGGGACTCCTCCGCCGAGTCCAGGCCGAGGTGGACTTGGATGGCGAGATCGGAGCGATCTGCGCGCGTTCCCTCGATCAGGGCGGGCCGGGACTGTTGTTCGAGAACATCAAGGACTACCCTGACGGCAAGCTCGTCACCAACATCATCTCGACCACGCCACAGGCGGCGATCGCATTCAATACGGACCAGAACGACGACCGGATACTCGACGTCATCCACTACGGGAAGGAGCACCCCATCGCCCCCACGGTCATCGACGCCGCTCCTTGCCAGGAGGTCGTTCACACCGGGGACGACGTGGACCTGTACATGTTCCCCACCCCGGTTTGGCACGAGAAGGATGGCGGGCCTTACATCGGCACGACGGCCGGCGTCACGACGATGAACCCTGAGAACGGGTACATCAACAGCGGCTTGTACCGGTGCATGATCCTGGACAAGACCACCATGACCGCAGAGATGCGGGGCGACCATGAGATCGGCGAGGACCCCATGAAGCGGGGCTCGCAGGGCGGCCACGTGGACGTCCTCAAGAATGAACGGGTGGGCAAGAACAGCCCGATCGCTCTCGCCATTGGGATGGACCCGCTGTTGACCTACGTCGCGGGCCAGGGCGTCCCCTCGGATGAACTGGAGCACGCCGAGTACGCGGTCGCAGGCGGGTGGCGCGGCGAACCCGTCGAACTCGTCAAGTGCAAGACGAACGACCTGCTCGTCCCGGCGCACTCGGAGATCATCATCGAGGGCGAGGTGCTCGCCTATGAGCGCAGCCCCGACGGACCCTGGGGAGAGAACGCCGACATCTACAACGGCTATCAGAAGGTCTTCGTGGTCAAGGCCACCTGCATCACCCACCGGCGGGACCCCATGAACTACGGGCTGATCTGCCGACCCCTCCAGGACTACCCCAAGTTCCTCATGGCGGCCGGGCTGCGGAACAACCTCGGATCGGCGCTCGACATCGTGAGCGACGCCCATGTGTTTCCCCGCACCGGCAATCGGCCTTTCGCGGTTGTTGCCGCCCGGGTCGACAAGCCCGAAGACATCGAAACGATTATCCAAGCGGTGGAGAGCATGCCTCGCGAGTCGTACCTTTCCGCTCTTCCCCGTTGGCTCGTCATCGTCGATGAGGGCGCGGACGTGCGGGACCGCGATGATCTGCTTTGGCGCTTCACGCTCGGCGTGCGACCCGACAAAGACATCATCGTCCGTCCGGTCCGCGGACGGAGCTTCGGCCCGGCCATACCCATGCTCGTTATTGACGCGACCTTCAAGAACAAGCCGGAGCTCGAATGGGGTCCTGGCGTCGACGTGGGCGCGGACCCCCCAGTGGCAAAGACGACCCCGGAGATGGCGCGACGGCTCGATGCGCGTTGGCAGGAGCTCGGGCTCGACTAGGGCCCCGCGCCGACCCAGTTCTCCCAGCTCACAGCGGAGGAGGCGCACACCATGCTAAGTCAAGAGGACAACGAGCTCCTGGTCCGCGTCGGACCGGGCACCGCCATGGGCGAACTGCTCCGCCGTTACTGGCAGCCAGCCGCGCTCTCCGAAGAACTACCGCGCCAAGGTGCGCCGGTCCCCGTCCGGTTGCTGGGCGAGGACTTGGTGCTCTTCCGCGACGATTTGGGCCGGCCTGGCTTGCTCGGCCTCATCTGTTCCCACCGGGGCGCCAACTTGAGCTACGGCCGCCTGGAGGACGGGGGGCTCCGGTGCATCTACCACGGCTGGCTCTACGACATCCACGGGAACTGCCTCGAGCAGCCCGGGGAGCCGGCGGGGAGCACGTTCTACGAGCGGATCCGTCACAAGGCCTACCCATGTCAAGAGGTGGCCGGAGTCATATTCGCGTATCTCGGCCCAGGCGAGCCGCCGCTGGTCCCCGCCTACGAAGTGCTCGACGGCCCTGCCGAGCTCAGGTCCGCCACCAAGATCTATCGCGAGTGCAACTACCTGCAGGCCAACGAGGGGAACCTCGACTCGGTGCACCTCTCATTTCTTCACTCGCGAGTCCGCGCCCCCGGGGAAGCTGCGCCGCGTGAAGGCTCGGGCGACGGCCCCTTCGACGTCATCGATCCTGAGGAGACCGACTACGGCCTCCGCGTCTACTGGGTGCGCAACACGAGCCCCGACCGCTACTTCTTGCACGTGACGAACTTCGTCCTCCCCAACCTGTGCTCGCTGGGGGGACGCGGGGAGACTGGACGGGGCTACCGCGTCAACTGGCATGTGCCCATCGACGACGCTCACCATTGGGAGTTTGTGATGGTGCGCGGCCACAACGCTGAGGACATCACAGCCCAGAAGGGCTCGCTCCGAGACCAGCTGACGGCGGACTACCGCCTCCTGCGCAACGCATCGAACCGCTATCTTCAGGACCGTCAGGAGATGGCGGAGCGCACGTACGCCGGCCTCGGTATGAACAACTACCCACAGGACGCCTGTGTCACAGACCCGCTCGGCGTCCAGGACCGCACGCAGGAGCACTTGGGCTACGGGGACAAGACCATCATCGCGATGCGCAACCTGCTCCTGCGCTCGATCCGCGAGATGCAGGAAGGGAACGAGCCTGCGCACGTGGTGCGCGACCCCGCCGCGAACCACTTCGATCACGCCCTCGGGGGAGGCGCCGTGCTCTCCCGCTCAGTGGACTGGCGCTCTTACTGGGAGGAGGAGGCCCTCAAGCCGGCCAAACCGACCGCGGGCCATTCGTAAGCGTTCCCATGCCGCCTGCTGGGCGGTTGACACTCTCCTCCCTGTGTGCAATAGTCGGCTCCGCTAGTCGACGCGCCAAGTTCCGACGATAACCGCAAAACAAACGGGCAGTCTGTACGGAATCCAGAGTGCCGGGTTGAATTGGGTCACTGGGGAGTGAACGCTTGCTAAGCTCCGAAGAGAACGATCTCCTCACGCGCATCGGTCCCGGAACTGTGGGAGGGGATCTGCTCCGCCGGTACTGGCAGCCAGCCGCGCTCAGCGAGGAGTTGAAACCGGGCGGCGCGCCGCTCCCCGTGCGATTGCTCGGCGAGGACCTCGTCATGTTTCGCGACGATCAGGGGCGGCCCGGCTTGCTGGGCGTTCACTGCGCCCACCGAGGCGCCGACCTGAGCTACGGGCGTCTCGAGGACGGCGGGTTGCGGTGCCTCTACCACGGCTGGCTCTACGATATCCATGGGCGCTGCCTCGATCAGCCGGGAGAATCGCCCGCGACGAGGTTCCTCGACAAGGTGCGGCACCCTGCGTACCCGTGCGTGGAGCGCGCCGGAGCAATCTTCGCGTATCTGGGTCCTGGGGAACCGCCATTGTTTCCCAACTACGACTTCCTGTCCGCGCCGCCGGACCACACGTTCGCGATCAAGCTCTTCAGCGAGTGCAACTACCTTCAGGGCAACGAGGGCAATATCGACTCTGTCCACCTGCTATTCGTCCACAGGCAACTAACGGCTGACGTGAGTTGGCAGTTGCCTATAGGGAACACGGGCTGGTTCGACATGATCGACACCGAAGACACCGAGTTCGGCGTGCGCAACTACTTCGTCCGCAACCTCGACGAGGACCGTAAATACGTCCACATCTCCTCCTTCGTGATGCCGAACCTGTCCGTGTTCGGCGGCGGGCGCCGAAACGGCTACAGCGTCAACTGGCACGTGCCTATCGACGACACCCATCACTGGAAGTACACCTTCCAATTCGACCGGGACGAGCCCATCGACCATGAGCGGGCAAGGGCTGGCCGCACGCCAATGAGTGCGGGCTACTACCTGGTCCCCAATAGGGCCAACCGATACCTGCAGGACCGCGAATCGATGAGCACGGAGACCTACAGCGGGATCAGCGCCGGCAACTTTCAGGCGCAGGATACGTGCGTCACCGAGGGCGAAGGCCCCATTCAGGACCGCTCTCACGAGCAGCTTGGCTATGCAGACAAGGGCGTCATCGCCGCGCGGAAGTTCCTGCTCACCGCCATACGTACGATGCGGGACGGCGGCGAGCCGCCGCTGGTAGTCCGCGACCCCTCAGCCAATCAGTTTCCAGGGATTGTCGCGGCGAGCGCCGTCATTCCCGCGGGCCAAGACCATCGCACTTGCTGGCGCGTTGGAGGGCCCTAGGTGCGTTTCGAGACTACCTGCTGAAGGGGGAGGCCGCTATGAGGGCTGTAAGCTCACGTCTTGCGATAATCACCGCGTTGGCGGCGGGGGTTGTCCTCGCTGCGGTTGCCTGCGGCAGCGACCCCACGGCTACTCCGAGACCGACGCCCACGCCGAGGCCCACGGCAACAGCGGCGCCCCCAACGGCCACTCCGGTCCCATCGGACACGTCGGGAGCAATGGAGCCCGCGATCGATGCGGACGCGCTCCGGCAAGAGATGGTCGCCCTCGCCCAGGAGCAGGGCGGCAGGCTCGTCCTCAACAACGCCGACTTCGCGAACAAGGAGTACTATCCCGGCTTCTTCGATCGCTACCCCTGGATCGAGGTCGAGGGAGCGTCCATCGGCGGCGGCACGGCGGGCACCGTAACCCGAGTTGTCCAGGAGGTCAACGCCGGCAAATCGACGTTTGATCTGCTGTTCTTCGATGAGACTGGGGCTGCCGCCCTGGAGGCAGCGGGCGCGCTGGAGAAGCCCATCAGGCCTCTGCCGCACCTAGCCGATTTCCATGACGTCGCGGTGGCGTTCGACGGCATCTTCATCGGCGCGTGGATGAACCCCCGCGTGCAGGGCGTCTACAACACGGACCTCGTGCCCGAGGAGGACATTCCCACCTCGTGGGATGGCTTCCTCGACCCCACGTTCAAGGAGAAGTACAAGGGGAAGATACTGCTCTCGCGCGTCTCCGAGGAGTTCCCGGCGCGGCTCGCGTGGCTATTCGCCGAGGACGGCGTCTGGAACTGGGAGCGGGCCTTTGAGATTATCACCGCTTGGAGCGAAATGGACCCCGTGTTCGATACGGGCTACAGCACCTCCCAGCTCACCTCCCGTGACCGTGCGATAGCGCTGTACTTCCCTGCGTCGAGGCCTGCCAGGGATGCCGTGCAGAAGGGCGCGCCACTCGGTCTGATCGCCTTCCCGGAGTTCCCGGGCACCTGGCGAGGGTTCTCCATCCCGCGGGGCGCGCCCAACCCCGCCGCGGCCTGGCTGCTGCTGGACTACGTGACCTCTCCCGAGGGGCAGAGGCGGTATGGCGAGATCAGAGGCTCGCAGCTCCCGGCGAACACGAAGGCGGAGCTGGGCGTCTTGCAGGAGTGGGGCAACGCGCAGGGGGCTACCTGGGACAACGCCAAGGTGATACCGGCAGAGGAGAGCGTGACGGTCAATTCGCCCGAGCGCCTCAAGAGGTCGGAGGACTTCTGGTTCGACCTCTTCGGACTCAGCGGATGAGACGGCTCCGGCCTGTTCGGTGAGCGCGGGCCGCCGAACACTCGAAGACGAGGCGTTGGACATGAGAGGAGGGTAGTCGATGCGGGTTCCCCATGTGTCGCCAGCCTCGGTGACCTCCCGGATGGCGGCATGGCCCCGCAGGGTGAGCGTCCGGACCCTATCGTTCTGGGCGCTCACCATCCTCATCGGAGCCTTCGTGCTCGTGCCCCTCGTCCTCATGGTCGTGAACAGCTTTCGCACAGTCGACCCGGCGGACCTCAACTTCGGGGTCGACAACCTGACCGTCGGGAACTATCGGGACGCCTACAACAGTCCCACTGCGTTTCGCATGCTCGGCAACTCGTTCTGGTTCGCCGCCGGCTCGATGCTAGTGGGGATGAGCATAGGCAGTATTCTGGCGTTCCTTTACGAGCGGACCGACTTCCGGTTTCGACGGTTCCTGCCAGTCCTCGCCATCGTCCCGCTGGCGACGCCAGGCATTGTGGACGCCATCGCGTGGGTCTTCCTGCTCAGCCCTGGGTCCGGCCTCATCAACACCTGGTGGAGGGCGATAGGCTTCGAAGGACATCTCGTCAGCGCCTACTCGATTCCTGCCATGATCTGGGTGCAGGGCTACGGCACGATCACACTGACGTTCCTGCTCGTCGGCGCGATCATGCGCCGCATGGACCCTGCCCTGGAGGAGGCGGCCCAGGGCGCGGGCGCATCAATGCCGAGAGTGATGACGAAGATCACCCTCCCGTTGATCATGCCTGGCCTACTCGCCGTGGCGCTGCTCCTATTCGTCCGCGGAATCGAGGCATTCGAGATACCTCTCGTCTTGGGGTTCCCCACGGGGATTACCGTCTTCAGCACCAACATCTTCTATTCGCTCAGGGGCGCCTACCCTCCGGACTACGGCGCGGGGTTCTCGTTCTCCGCGGCGCTGCTGCTTGTCACTGTCGTTGCGATCTTTCTGTACTTGAAGCAGGTGCGCCGCTCCGAGTCGTACGCGGTGATACTGGGCAAGGGCTACCGCCCTCGCATGCTGAGGCTCGGAAAGGGCGCGTACTTTGCCTATGGCATCGTGGGCTTCTACACATTCTTCGTCGTCATCCTGCCTCTGTTCATCCTGCTCTGGGCGTCCGTGCTCCCGTTCTACGAGGTTCCGTCGGTCAGCGCGTTGTCGAACGTGACGTTGAACAACTACCGTGACGCCATTTCCGAACCGACACTGCCTCGCGTACTGATGAACACGCTGCTCCTCGCGATGTGTGTTGGCACCGTGGTGATGTTGATCTCCTTCATGGCGTCTTGGTTCATTTTCCGTACGGTGGTCAAAGGGAGATTCGTTCTCGAGTTCTTGGTCTTTCTTCCCTACGCGATTCCCGGCGTCGTCGTTGCGGTCGCCTTTCTGATAGTGTTTCTCATCGTTCCGAATCCCATCTACAACACGATTTGGATCATCATTCTCGCGTACATTTTCAATATGCTGCCGCTGGGCACGCGCTTCACTCATCCGGCCGTCGTGCAGGTGCACCGCGATCTCGAAGAGGCTGCCCGCGGGGCCGGCGCCGGATTCTGGGCGACGGCGTGGCACGTGTGGTTCCCGCTCCTACGTCCCGCCTTGATCAACGGGTGGCTATTCGTGGCCATCGTTTCCGTGAAGGTGTTGACCCTCGCCCAGTTCCTGCAAGGCCCCGGCAACCAGGTGTTCGCCGTCCATCTGCTGGATACGTTCGAAGACAACCCGGGCGAGGCAGCCGCGTTGTCGTCTCTGTTCGTCGTGGCGGTCGGCGTCCTCACAATCGTGTCACTGACGCTCCGGCAACGCTCCGAGACTCAACAGGGTTTGGCTGTGTAATGATCAAGATTACGGACCTGCGCAAGACCTTCGAAGACAAGCAGCTCGGCACTGTGTTCGCCGTCGATGGCGTCTCTATCGACATTCCGGAGGGGGAGTTCTACACACTGCTCGGACCGTCGGGTTGCGGCAAGACCACGACGCTCCGGTGCGTCGCCGGCTTCGAGGAGCCACAAGACGGATCGATCACCATCGGCGACACCGAGGTGTTCTCTCGATCGAAGGGAATCATGTTCACGCCTGACAAGCGTGATTTTCAGATCGTGTTCCAGTCGTACGCGGTCTGGCCGCACCTCACGGTGTTCGAGAACGTCGCGTTCCCGTTGCGCTACGGCAAGCAGAAGATCAAACGGGGCGAGGTCAAGGAAACCGTTCGCAAGGCGCTCGATCTCGTGCAGATCGGCCACCTTGCACAGCGGCCAGCGCCACTCCTGAGCGGCGGTCAACAGCAGCGCGTCGCGCTCGCCCGCGCGCTCGTCGCGGAGCCGAAGGTGCTGCTACTGGACGAACCGCTCAGCAACCTCGACGCGAAGCTGCGCGAGCAGATGAGGCTGGAAATCCGAAGCCTGGTGAAGCGCCTGGACATCACCACCCTCTATGTCACGCACGACCAAGTGGAAGCCCTGACGATGTCGGACCGCATTGGCGTGATGGCGGAGGGCAAGCTCCTACAGGAGGGAACGCCCTTGGAGATATATCGCGAGCCGGCCAACCTTTTCGTGTCCGAGTTCGTGGGCTCGATTAACGTCATCGGCGGCCGAGTCTTGCACCGAGGCGCCGGGGCTACCGGGACTGTGGAAACGGCATTCGGAGAGGTCCAGGGCGTCATGTCCTCCGAGTCCTTGGAGGGCGAGCCGTGCGCCTTAGTGATTAGGCCGGAGAGCGTACGCGTGCACCCTGACGGGGCGCCTGCCGCCGCTAACGTGTTCGTAGGCGCCGTCGAGAGCATGGCATTCCTCGGCGAGGTGTGGGACGCCTCGGTGAACATCGGCGGCGAGTCGCTGCGGCTACGGGCATCCGCGACCACGCCCATGCGGGAGCATGATATGGTGTCGATCCAACTTCCTCCGGAACAGTGCCGGATCCTGGCCGACCCGGGGCGGTCGGGCGGAGTTGGTTCCGTCGTCGCGCCGGCCAAGGAGAGTGCCTAACGCGGAACGTGGTCGTCCGACGGCTCAGTCAGTAGCCACGTTCAAGCGTTCACCTCGGATGCCTCGTTGCGTTATGCGCAACGACATGCCTCGGGTTGCACGCATCTGAAGGCCTCCCAGTCGGCCTTCGTTTCCAGGTTCGTGTAGGCCTCGCCGGGCATCCTCGTCGTGAAGCCCGACTTCGCGAGACCGCGCCCCGAACCGGTCACGGGTCCACGGATCCTCCTCGCCGTACTCGATCCGCCGGTGCGAGTCGGGCATGCTGTTCCGGCAAGGCCGTCATCCGGCAACTCGATGCCCATGCCCCACGACGGCCGGATCCGGGGCGGCGACACCAAGGAGGTGGCTTTGCGGAGCCCGGTTCTGTCTACAGTCAGCTTGGCGCCCCTGCCGGGACTCGAACCCGGGCACGCGGTTTAGGAAACCGCTGCTCTATCCTCCTGAGCTACAGGGGCGCTTGGCAGGGCGTGCCGGGCGGCCCGGCTGTTCCAGTCTAAGCCAACGGGGCCAAGCCTCACAATTCGCGCGCTGCGGGCCGCGACCGCTGCACTGGCCCCTCTTTCGCTTGACAGTGCGGCCCACGGGGTTCTAGCCTTCCCTGACGGTCACACTCGGGCCCTTGGGCTCCAGTGTGCGTAAACGGGCCCGTGAGCGGGCCTGTTTCGATATCTAGAGGGCGGCCAACCGCGGAGACGCCGTTGCGCCGGACACAAGGAGGCGCGATGACGGCCCGTGTATTAATTCTGGGGATTCTGACGCTGGCGCTCGGCGGACTGCTAGCCGCTTGCGGCAGCGACCCAACACCGACTCCGAGACCAACCCCCACTATGGCGGCGGCAACCGCGACCCCCACGCCTTCGATGGCGGCGTGGGAGATTGCTTGGGAGGAGACCCTGGCCGCCGCACGAGAGGAAGGGAAGGTAGTCGTCACGTCTTGTGGCGGAGAGGGCCGCCGGCGGGCTATGAACGAGGGGTTCGAAGAGATGTACCCGGGCATCACGCTCGAGCACACGCCTTTCAACAGCCGAGACCTCTGGCCCAAGGTCGTTACTGAGGCGACCCTTGGGCAGCACAATTTCGACGTCCGCATCGGCGGCGCCGACACCACCACGTTCAGTGCTATGCACACGAACGGCACTCACGCGCCCATCGATTTCGACGAATGGTTCATCCTGCCGGAGGTACGGGACCCCGATGCCTGGATCGGCGGGATCGACGGCGTTTGGTTGGACAAGACAAAGCAGTTCGCGTGGCCGATCGTCCTGACCGCCAGCGCCGGAGAGGGGTTCTGGGTCAACCGGAACCTCATCAGTGAAGAAGAGCTGAGCTCGGTTGAGCAGATCGTCGACCCCAAGTACAAGGGCATGATCGTCTCGCTCAGCTCGGAGGGCGGCTCCGCACAGAACACGATGATGATGCAGATGCTCGGCTTCGGAGAGGAGTGGCTGTTGCAGCTCCTAGAGAACGAGCCCATCGTGTTGCGAGACCATCGCGCGCAGCTCGAGGGCCTGATTCGCGGGCAGTACGCCATCGCCACGACCGTTGACACGAACGAGATTCGCGACTTCCGAGCTCAGGGAGTTGACCTAAGCCATATCGCCAATCTCCATGAGGAAACCCCCAGCCTGAGCAATGGGTGTGAGTCCTTGCAACTCCACGCCGGCATGGCGCATCCCAATGCGGCCAAGATCTACGTGAATTGGCTTCTCAGCACGGACCAACAGCAGTTCTGGAACGAGGTCGTTCCAACGAACTCCCGTCGCAGGGACGCGACGCCGGGCCGCCCGGCGCTCGCCGTCACCGACGAGGACCTGTCGGTATACAGGCTCAGCCAGGACGAGGCTCTGGCGGCGGACCGCGCCCGGTTCGTCGAGCTCGTTGACGGAGTGCTGATCCAGTAGGGCGCGTCGGGGCCTACTGTATGAGTTCTGATAGACCTGGACGAGGGCCGCGCCGGTTGGCGCGGCCCTCGCGGCGCCGCGGAGGGACCGCCGCCGGCCCGGTTGACAGACGAAGGATGGACGCAGAAGAGATGTCGCATGAGTGAGGTTGTCCTCAGGCTCGACCGAGTGAGTCGTGTCTTTGGAAGTACGAGGGCCGTAGACGAGGTCTCGCTCGAGGTCAACGCGGGCGAGGTCTTCACGCTGCTTGGTCCCAGCGGATGCGGCAAGACCACCACGCTTCGTTTGATCGCTGGGCTCGAACGTCCCGACAGCGGCGATATCTGGCTTCGGGACCGGCGAGTGGCGTCGGTGTCGAATCGCATCTTCGTACCGCCACATCAGCGGCAGATGGGGATGGTGTTCCAGTCCTACGCGATCTGGCCGCATATGAACGTCGCCCAGAACGTCGGGTATCCGCTCCGCGTCCGGAAGGTGGGCCGGAATGAGATCAAGGAGAGGGTGGCCCGGACGCTTGCCCTTGTTGGCCTCGAAGGCCTCGAGGAGCGCCCTGCCCCACTCCTGAGCGGAGGCCAGCAGCAGCGAGTCGCCCTCGCGCGCGCCCTCGTGTACGAGCCTGAGGTGTTGCTCTTGGACGAGCCATTCTCCAACCTCGACACCAAGCTTCGCGAGCAGATGCGGGTCGAGGTGAAGCAGCTCCAACAGCGCATCGGTGTCACGGTGCTCTTCGTTACCCACGACCAGACTGAAGCGTTGAGCCTGTCGGACCGGATCGCGGTCATGGAACTGGGGCATGCGATTCAGGTCGGCGCCCCGAAGGCGCTCTACGAAGCTCCCGCGGCGCCGTTTGTCCGCGACTTCCTCGGCAAGCTGTTGACGTTCCGCGGCAAGGTCAACAAGCTCAGCCCGGACGGAGAGATCGAGGTCGAAACGGCCGATGGCGGCTCAACGCTCATGGCGGGCGGGGCCATGGCGGACCTCTCGGAGGGCGACGACGTGGTGCTCGCGGTCAGGCCGGAAGACGTCGCCCCGGTTGCGTCGCCTGATGGACAGAGCAACTGTGTCGCCGGTAGGATCGAGACGTTGTTGTTCGTCGGCAACCACTACGAGTGCTACCTGAAACTTGCGGGCGAGCCGATGATGATAACGCTGCCTCGGGACACGGATCGCGCGGAAGGGGACATGATCTTCCTGGCGATGCGAAAGGAAGCGATCAGCGTATGGCGAGAGTAGCGACAGCATTCAAGTCGCGCGGCCTCTCCCTCGACGCCAAGTTCTTCATTTTCGCGCTTGTCCTGTTCTGGGTGGGGTTGATCGTTCTCTATCCGATCCTCCTCCTCATCGTCGACAGCTTCAAAATCGGCGACGGCGTGTTCCGACCGCGCGAGGGCTGGGGCATTGCCAATTGGGTTTCGGCGTACACCAATCCCGGGCTGTTGAGGGCCCTTGGCAATACCGTTTTCGTGGTCATTATCGTCCAGGCAATCTCCGTCCCGATTGGCGTAGGGGTCGCGTGGCTGCTGGCTCGCTCCGATCTACCCGGCAAGGAGTGGATCGACCTTGCGATGTGGGTGGCGTTCTTCCTGCCGACCTTGCCGATAGTCCTGGGCTACGTGCTGCTGCTCGCGCCGGAGTTCGGCTTGGCCAATAAGGCGTGGACGACGGTGTTCGGCGGCGTCTCCGGCCCCTTCAACATCTACTCGGTGGCGGGCATCATCTGGATGCACCTCGTGACGAAGACGATTGTCGTCAAAGCCATCCTTCTCCGTCCTATCTTTGCGAACATGGATGCGTCGCTGGAGGAATCGGCGAGGATCTGCGGCACGAACACGCCGTTCACTATCGTGCGTATCGTAGTGCCGCTCATGATGCCGGCGGTCGCGACGGTAACGATGCTGGGCGTCCTGTATGGTCTCGAGAGTTTCGAGATTGAGCGAGTGCTAGGCCCGCCTATTCAGTTCCACAATTATGGTACGTTCATCTTCCGCGAGGTAGCCAAGCAGCCGCCGGAATTTGCCAACGCGACAGCGCTAGGCGTCTCGGTCTTGCTCCTTATGGCGCCAATCATCTTGCTTCAGCAGTGGAACTCCCGGCGCCGACGCTACACGACTATCACCGGTCAATTCAAGCCGCAGCTGTTCACGCTCGGGCGCGCCAAGTGGCCCGCCTTCGTCATCGTCTTCTTTCTAGTCAGTCTGATGACTATCGTTCCCGTGGGTTTCATGCTCGTGGGTTCTTTCATGAAGCTGTTTGGCTTCTTTGCCGTATCCGGCGCCCCGTTTACTCTGTCGCACTGGTCCTCCGTTTTCAGTGATTCGATTTTCATGAGTTCCATCAGAAACACGTTGGTGATGGCGTTCGGGGCCGCGTTGGTAGCCATGACGGTGTACTCCGTCGTGGCGTATCTCATTGTCAAGACCAAGTTCGTAGGGCGCCAAGTCCTCGACTTCGTATCTTGGATGCCGATCACAATCCCCGGCGTCGTGCTGGGGCTTGGCTTCATGCTCGTATTCCTCGATGTGCCGTTCCTTCGGCCGGTGTACGGCACTCGTTGGGCATTGATTGCGGCTGTCTCCGTTACCTCAATGACCATTGGCGTGCAGTTGCTCAAGAGCAACCTCCTTCAGATCTCCGGAGAACTGGAGGAGGCGTCTTGGCTGGCCGGGGCCAATTGGCTCCACACGTTCAGATCCATCGTCCTGCCACTGATAGGCCCGACCTTGATCGCGGTGGGGACACTGGCGTTCGTCGGCGCCACCAGAGCAGTTGCACAGATCGCCATCCTGACGACTCCGAGCAATCGTCCGCTCGCGATGCTCCAGCTCGATCACATGATCGACGGTAGCTGGGAGGCTGCGTCGGTGGACGGCGCTGTCATTGTTGTACTGACCCTGGGTGTGGCTCTGGTCGCGCGGCGGTTCGGGCTCAACCTCGGCGTACGCGGCCACTAGCAATCCCCCCTTCGTCCGGCCTTGTCTTCCCGCCGATGTGTTGACAGTGGGGCCCGCCAAGCCCTAGCCTTTCGCGGCGCCGCCCCTCGGCGACGGGTTGATGTTCGCCCGTTGCTGTGGTCGGCGTGATTCTCGAATAGCGGCCACGGCGCACAGCGCCGTTTGCGCCCCTGAGGCAAGGAGGGACCATGACGGCGCATGTACGGATTCTAGGAATCCTGACCCTGGCGCTCGGCGGTTTGCTCGCATCCGCCTGCTCAGACGACCCGACGCCCACTCCGAGGCCGACGCCCACGGCGGCGCCGACGGCCACGGCAGCGCCGGTGGCCACGCCCACGCCCAGTTGGGAAGAGGAATGGGCAGCGGTGCTCGAAGGCGCCCGCGCAGAGGGCGAGATCAACATCATCAGCGGCTCCTCCAGCGTGCAGCAGATGCCGTCGTTTACGGCCGCGTTTGAGGAAATGACCGGCGGCCAGGTCAACTTTACCGAGCTGCGCGCCCCGGACGTCGTCGCCAGGCTGCCCGAGGAGTACGCGTCGGGCCTGCGCAACTGGGACGTCGTCCTGCTCGGCGGCAGCTCCGGCCTCTCGGAGGGACTCGACGAGGCCGGCGTGCTGGGCGACCTGAACGAGACGTTCGTCCTGCCCGAGGTGACCGACGACGACAGCTGGGTCGGCGACTTTGACGATATATGGCTCGACCAGGACACGCAAAAGTACAAGATTCACCATCACAGCTCTGGCCTGTCGCGCGGCGCGGCCTGGTGGGTGAACCGTGAGGAGCTGCCGCTGTCTAAGTTCAGCGAGCTCGAGGACATCTTCGAGATTCCCGAGGTCAAGGGCAGGTTCTGCACGTTCGACCCGCGCGTCGAGGGGGCGTCGGACTCCAACTTCGGCCAGATCGCGCTGATGTGGGGCGAAGACATGGTCCGCCGCCTCTTCACGGAGCTCGACATGGTCGTCATCCGCGACTACCGCAAGCTGACCGAGGACACCGTCCGCGGCGAGTGCTGGATCACCATCGGAGCGCGCATCCAGAACTTCCACGTCGAGGGCGTTGGCCTACACATTCAGCAGGCGTACATGTTCAAGGAAGGCCTGGACCCGGAGGTCTCGGCGGACCTGAAGAACACCTGCTGCGGCGAGGGCAAGGACGCGGACGGGCTCGACGGCTTCATCGGCGGCGGCAGCGCCAACAACATGCTGTCGATAGCCAACGAACCGAAGAACCCGAACGCTCAGAAGGTCTTCGTCAACTGGCTGCTCAGCAAGGAGGGCCAGCAGGCGTGGGGCCTCCCCGAACGCTCGGCCGATTGCAGCAGGCGGTCCGACCTGGTCGACTTCTGCGTCAGCTCCAGGGTCGGCACGCCGTACGAGCACGACCCGCTGATGGAAGGCGGCACGTACATCGACCCGCACGCGAGGTCCAACTACTACATCCGGCTGATCTCGCATGAGATCGGCTTCGAAGTGTTCGGCCGCTAGCTCGCCGTTCCACGGGGCGGGGCCAGCCGCAGCGCTGTCTCCGCCCCGTGAGCGCCGCCTCAACGCGATACGCCCCGCACGGCCCCGCCGGCCGCGGAGGCGGGCGGCACGATTAGGAGCCCGGCATGGCCTCACGGGTAGTACGGCGATCGAGATTCCCCCTGTCGATCGAACTGCGGTCGGTCCTCATCCTGGTGACCGTCGGCATTTTGTCGTTCACTGTGCTGCTGCCGATCGTCCTCCTCGCCATCAACAGCTTCACGACGACGAGGCCCTTCGAGCCCACCGAGTACGGGCTTGATGCGTGGCGCTTCGCCCTCAGCGACCACGGGATGCTGGTGTCCATCTGGAACACCGTCCGGCTGGCCGTGACGCACCAGGCCATCTCCCTGCCCATCGCCATCCTCATCAGCTGGCTCATCGCCCGCACCAACATGCCCGGCGGCAAATGGCTGGAATTCTTCTTCTGGATGGCCTTCTTCATCCCGCTCATCCCGGCCGTGCAGGGCTGGATACTGTTGCTCGACCCGAACTACGGGGTGGTCAACCAGCTGATCGAGCGATTGCCCTTCGTCGACCAGGGGCCGTTCAACATTTTCTCGTTCTGGGGCATGGCGTGGATGCACCTGGTCACGTCGACCATCGCGATCAAGGTGATGCTGTTCACGCCCGCATTCCGCAACCTCGACGCGACGTTGGAGGAGGCGTCCACTGTCGTCGGCGGCAGCGTCTTCGGCACGCTGCGCCGCGTGACCATACCGGTGCTCACCCCGACCATCGTGACGGTGATGGTGCTCGCGCTGATACGCGCGTTCCAGTCGGTTGAGATCGAACTGGTGCTGGGGCTGCCGGTCAACTTCTTCGTCTTCGGCTCCAAGATCTTCGACCTCACCCGGAGCGAACCGCCGAACTACGGGGCGGCGACCGCGATGGGCACGTACGTCATGGTCGCGATGGTCCCTCTTATCCTGTACCACCGGTACATGACGTCGCCGCGGCGCCGGTTCACCACTATCACCAGCGCCTACAAGCCCCAGCTGCTCAACCTCCGGGCATGGCGGTGGCCCGCCTTCTCCTTCGTCATCATCCTGGGACTGACCATGACGGTAGTCCCCTTCGTCTCGCTCCTGATCGGGACGTTCATGAAGCTCTACGGCTTCTTCGACGTGCCGACCGGCGCCTGGACGCTCGACCACTGGCGCGCCGTGCTGAACAACGCCCAGTTTGTGAGCGCGCTGCGCAATACGCTCATCCTGGCTGTCGGCGGATCGCTCCTCATGGTCAGCGTGTTCTCCGTCGTCGCCTACGTGCTGGTGCGCTGGCGGTTCAAGCTGCGCGGATTCGCGGACACCCTCACCTGGATACCGACGATGCTGCCGGGCATCCTCATCGCACTGGCTTGGTTCTGGATATTCCTGCGCATCCCGTTCCTCCAGCCCCTCTACGGCTCAATGTGGGCGCTCATCCTCGTGTCGGGACTCAGCGGCATGACGTTGGCGGTCCAGCTCATGAAGTCGAGCATCCTCCAGCTGGGCGCCGAGCTCGAGGAGTCCTCCGAGATAGCCGGGGCCGGCCTCTTCACGACGATGCGGAAGATCGTGTTCCCGCTGCTGATGCCGACAATGGTCGTCTTGTTTGTGTTCCACTTCGTGCTGGCCGCCGGCAACGCGATCATGCCTTCCTACATCGCCTCGCCCGACAGCAAGCCGCTGGCGCTGATGCAGCTCGAGTTCATCCTGGCCGGCGACTCCGAGCGCAGCTCAGCGGCGGGCATCTTCATCGTGTTCATCAGCGCCGGCATGGCCGTCGCCGCTCGGATGTTCGGCTTCCGCGTTGGCCTAGGCCGGGCCACGGTCTAGGCTCCGGGAGCATCGGGCCCTGCCGCCCGGAGGGAAAATGGCGTTAGAGAGCAACCCCAGCACAGACGCGACGCAGACGCAGCAACCCATGGTCAGGCTGACCGGCGTCTCCAAGACGTTCCCGGGAGGCAACCAGGCCGTGCGCGACGTCAACCTCGACATGCGCGAGGGCGAGGTCTTCACGCTGCTTGGGCCGAGCGGATGCGGCAAGACCACGACGCTGCGCCTGATCGCCGGCCTCGAAGAGCCGGACCACGGCGCCATCTACTTTCGCGACGAAGCGATGGTCGACACGGAACAAGGCAGGTTCGTTCGGGCCAACAAGCGCAGCGTAGGAATGGTGTTCCAGTCCTACGCCATATGGCCTCACATGACCGTCGAGGAGAACGTCTCCTACCCGCTCAAACTGCGCGGCGTCTCGAAGTCCGAGATCCGCGAACGGGTGAGCGGCGCACTCGACCTTGTGGGCATGCCCGGCGTCGAGAAGCGTCCGGCCCCGCTCCTGAGCGGAGGCCAGCAGCAACGAGTTGCCCTGGCGCGAGCGCTCGTCTACGAACCCACCGTCCTCCTGTTGGACGAGCCGTTCAGCAACCTCGACGCGAAGCTCCGCGACCAGATGCGGGTCGAGGTCAAGTTGCTCCAACACCGGTTGAAGATCACGGTAATCTTCGTCACCCACGACCAGGTGGAGGCGCTCAGCCTCTCCGACCGCATCGCCGTCATGGACCTTGGCGAGGTGCAGCAGATCGGGAAGCCGGAGATCCTCTACGAGAACCCCGCCAACCCGTTCGTCAGGGACTTCCTCGGCAAGACCGTCCTGCTGAAAGGGACCGTCTCGTCGAGCAACCCCAGCGGCCAGGTGGCGGTCGCACTGTACGGCGCCCCGGAGTGCGTGCTGTTCGCCCAGGGCTACGCGGCCGGCGGCATAGCGCCGGGAAACGACGTGCACTTGGCCGTCCGGCCCGAGGACATCGAGCTGAGCGAGGCGGCGGGCCCCGAGCTGCCGGCGGGGATGGTGCGCGGGAAGGTCGAAGCGCGCCTGTTCGTCGGCGAGCGCACCGAGTACCGGGTGAGCGTGGAGGAACAGGGATCGCTGCTCGTCTACGGGCGCCGCGACCAGAGCATCGACGACGGCAAAGAGGTGTGGCTGCGGCCGCACGCCCAGAACATCGGCGTGTGGGCGGCTTGACCGCCTCGGGAGACCGCACATGAAGGCCGATATCCACGCCCACTTGAGCGCCATGCTCGCCGACTACGGCGTCCAGTATCTGTTCGGCATGCGTATCTACGAGGACCTCGACACGTCCCGCGTCCGGCCCATCAACGTACACCACGAGACATCCGCCGCCCTCATGGCCTACGGCTACGCGCGGGTCAGCGGACGCCCCGGCGTCGTCACGGTCAACCGCGCCGCGACGCCAAACGTGATGATGGGTCTCGCGGAAGCCCACAGCTCCTCCGTCCCCGTGATCGTGCTCCTGGACGGCGTCCCCGTGGCGATGGAGGGAAAGAACGCCCAGTTCGCGCAGGACCAGCTCGGCATGCTCAGGCCGGTGACCAAGTGGATCGGCGACGCTACTCACCTGTCGATGGGGCCCGAGATGCTGACCAAGGCCTTCCGCATGGCCAGCAGCGGCCGACCCGGGCCCGTGGTGGTCAGCCTCCGCGGCGCGGGGCCCGTGTTCAACCCGGGCCACGTCGTCGAGGCGGAACCCGTCAGCGAGCCGGAGTGGGGCGTGTTCCCGGCCCGCCGCGCCCTGCCCGACCCCCAGTCCATCGACCGAGCCGTCGAGCTCCTCCGAGGCGCCGAGCGTCCGTGCATCATCGCGGGCGGAGGCGTCACGCTCTCCCAGGCCTGGGACGAGCTACGCGAGCTGGCGGAGCTGGGCCAGATTCCCGTCGCCCACACCATCTCCGGGAAGGGAGCGTTTCCCGAGCGTCACCCGCTGAGCGCAGGGACCACCGGCGGCTTCGCCGGCATGTCCGGGCCGCTTGGCCGCGCGGCGATCGCGGAGAAAGTCGTACACGACTCCGACGTGGTCCTGCTCGTCGGGACACGCACCAACGAGATGGCCACCAACCGTTGGACCGTCCCCAGCCGCGACGCGACGATCATCCATCTCGACGTCGACCAGGAGGAGATCGGCCGCAACTACCGCACGACCGTTGGCGTCGCCGCCGACGCGAAGGCGGGCCTGCGCGCGCTCGTCGACGCACTGCGGGCCGACTACTTCGAGCCGCCCCCCTCGGCCGATGAGCGCAAGGAGGATATCCGTCAGGCCCTCGAGCAGTGGCGGGAGGCCATGGCGCCGCTCTCGTCTTCCACGTCCTCCCCGGTCCACCCTGCCCGGCTCGTGGCGGAGGTGAGCGAGATCCTAGGGCCCGACACTATCCTGGTGTCCGACGGCTCCAGCCCGTTCGTATGGGCGACGAACAATACGTTCGTCGAAGCGGGCCCCACGTTCATCAGCCCGCGAGGCACCGGAGCCATCGGCACGGGGTTGCCCATGGCCATGGGCGCGCAGCTCGCAGCGCCCGACAAGCGGGTCGTCTGCTTCGAGGGCGACGGCGGACTCATGTGCGGCATCCTTCCCGAGCTCGAGGTCGCCGCGCGCTACAAGATTCCCGTCACGGTCGTCGTCTTCAACAACGGCTCGTTCTTCCTCGAGAAGAGCAACATGCGCCAGACCCCGCTCTGCGCGGAGATGGACTTCCTGCCGGGGCTCAACTTCGCCGCCATCGCGCGCGAGCTCAAGTGCGAGGCGTTCCGCGTCGAGCAGCCCGGCGACATCGGTCCGGCGCTGCGCAAGGCGATAGACTACGATGGGCCCGCGCTCGTGGACGTGGTGTGCGCCCAAGAGGCGCTGCCAAGGCTCGCGACCGCGGTGGAGACGCACTAGCAACGCAGGCGGCAGCGCGGCGCGCGAGGAGGACACTATGGCACAGCTCGTTCTGGGAGTGGGAAGCTCGCACGGCATAACGCTGCACTCGCAGCCTGAGGACTGGCTGCGCATCGGCCAGGGAGACGCAACGGACCCCCGTTACAACTACGAGGAGTTGCTCAAGAACGCCAAGCCGGACGTCGAGGACGAGCTCACGCTGGACAAACGCAAGGCGCGCCACGCGTCGAACCAGGCGGGGCTCAAGAAGCTCACGGAGGTCGTCGCCGAGGCCAACCTCGACGCCATCATCCTGCTCGCGGGGCCGCACCGCATGGAATTGTGGGACCACCGCCCCGTGTTCGGCGTGTTCCGCTCCGAGCTCGTCCCGTCCGTCACCCAGTCCGCGAACCGGCTCGACCCCGACGCGCGGTGGCGCGAGGGCGGCAGAGCGCCCGTCGAGATCAAGCAGCGCCCCGGACACCCCGAGCTCGCCGACCACCTGCTCAACTTCCTCATTGAAGACGACTTCGACGTCGCCAGCACCGAGGGGGTGCGGGACGGCACGACGCTCGACGAAGCGTTCACGTTCCTCTACGAGCGTTTCGTAGGCGACGGCGGCATTCCGATGGTGCCGTTCATCGTCAGCCGCTACATACCCCAGCAGGCAACGCCTCGGCGCTGCTACGCGCTCGGAGGAGCCCTACGCAGGGCCGTCGAAGCGTGGGACTCGGATAGCCGCGTCGGCATCCTCGCCTCCGGCGGCCTGAGCCACCAGATCATCGACGAAGAGCTCGACCAGATGATCATCGGAGGCCTCACGGCCAACGACAAGGAGCAGCTCTACGCTATTCCGCGCGACCGTCTGAACCGCGCGGCCGGCACCGCCGAAGCGCTCGCGTGGGTCGCCGTATCCGGCGCCATGGAACCCCTCGGCATGACGCTCGTGAACTACTCGCCCTGCTACCGCTCGGTAGCGGCAACCGGACACGGCGTCACCCAGGGCTACTGGAAGGAGTCGTAGACGGCGCCCTGCCAGGCGGCGTTGAGCTAACTCCTTAGTCCTCTTCAGGGAACCCTAGCGCGGTCTCTGGAACGCGAAGCAGTCGTTCTATGCCCAGGAGAAGAAAGATGGGGAGGTTCTAAGTCTGATGAGGATTCATGCCTAGTCTGGTTCGAGGCCAGGTTGACCAATTACTTTCGCTCACGACGGCCGAGAGCCTCGAGGCGTTCCTCGCTGACATAGGAGCTACCTCCAACAACGGCTGGAAGTGGGTTCCCTTGGGAGGCCGTGAGAACAACGCGGGCAGTGTAAACCTCGCCGTCGAACCCGGCCAGGCGTTGGTTGAGCGGATCACAAACGGGCTCGACGCTCACATTGAATTGCAGTACGAGTTGGCACGTCGTCCCGTAGGTCTCGATTCTCCAAGGTCCGCGGTAGCGATGCTCTGGAGCCTTGAAGCTGGTCGTCTGTCACGTGAGTCTTCACGGGTTGCCAGATTCATAGACGACATGGCTCCCAAAACAGTAATGAGGGCGGTCGGCACAACCGTGCGAGGGCAGTCCTCAATTGTTGTCCACGATTCCGGAATCGGCCAGCACCCACAGGACTTCCCAACCACCGTCCTCAGCCTCGGCGGTTCCAACAAGATCAGCAAGCCGTACCTAATGGGGGCATTCGGCCAAGGAGGTTCATCGACCTTCGCGTATTGCCCCTACTCAGTAGTCGTTTCCCGCAGGCACCCTAGCTGCCTCGATGGGAAAGCCGATCTCGTCGGTTGGACGTTGGTTCGAAAGTATGATGATGACTCCCTCAAGGCCTTCCGCTATGAGTACCTTGTAGGCGACGATGGGCAAATCCCGACACTTGACCCAGGTGAACTAGAATCGTACGGCATGCCGTTCCCTTCAGGAACGCGCTTCGTCCACATCGCATATGAACTAGGCCGGCTAAACTCCAGGTGGAGCTTGGTCGGCTATCGCTACTTCGACAATCTCCTGTTCGATCCAGTGCTTCCGTACCGGATAGAAGACCGCCGGGTTTCTCCAGCATTCAACCGCAACCTCTATGGCGCACGGAATCGCCTGGATCAGGTTAATCCCGCCAGAAGACATGAGGCCCAGAACTACGACGTAGACCTCGCTCGTTGGGGCGGGGAGGGCCGCGCTAGAATCCGCTACTGGGTGTTCCGGCCCACCGGCGACTCTTCCGAAGACCCTGAGGATGAGCGCGGAGTCAGACTGGATTCGTATCTCGATTCCAGTAACTCGCCCCGCACAATCATGTTCACGTTGAATGGTCAACGTCACCATGCCCAAGAAAAACGCATTGTGAGGGAGGAGCGCTTGGCCGCCTTGGCAGACTATCTCCTCATGCATGTTGATTGCGATGGCCTGAGCCGACGGTTAAAGAAGGAGATATTCCCAGCCACACGTGCGGGAGCCACAGCTGGCGAACGACGTGAGGACCTTCTCCTTCAAGCAGTCAGATACGCCCTATCTGATCCCTGGCTAAGACAGAAGATGGAAGAGGTAGTCCGTCGACGCCAGGAACAGATAACGGATGAGAGTACTAGACGGGTGCAGCGCATGCTGGATCAACTGATCTCCGTGTATCGGACCGAGCAAGATGCTGGGGGACAACGAGGTTCAAACGTAGGCGGAACCGGCAGGACAGGGAGGGACGAGCGCCATGTCCATGATCCCCCTCAATCTCTCCGATTTGCCGACCATCGACCTCTGGAAATCCAAAGCGGCCTGGCGACTACTGTCTACTTGCTCACCGATGGGCCAGACGATCTCTTACGTCGGCGGCAGCGAAGAGGTCAGCTTAACGTCGTCTGCGATGGGGATGAAATCGCATCTCTTGACATCGCCGAGATGCAAATGGGTCGTGTTCCCGTCCATGTCCACGTGCCGGGCACGATGCCATCAGGGCGTCGCGCCCGTATGATTGCTACCCTTGAGGTCGAGCCTGCGACATACCTAACTGACACACGAGACTTACGGGTGGTTCCGCCGCCTAGACCCTACCTAGGAACAGAACCACCTACCAGATTCGAGTTCGCTAGGAATACGCCCTTGACCATAGAGGCAGGGAGAAAGGCTAGCGCAGAAGTTCACACCGATGCCAGGAACGACATCCTGGATCGCGCCGTGAATCCCGGATCCATCCAGGCCAGTTGCGACATCCCTGGCGTTTTTGTAGCTGTCAGAGGACCCAGAGACGGCGTGGCCAGCGCTGAGGCTCTCGCTGCTCCCGAAACCCAACCAGAGGCCGAAGGGGCCCTCACCGTCACCCTCAGTTTTGAGGACGGCACCACATTCATGACCTCTCGGCCCTGCAAGGTCACTCCCACGCGTGAACGTCGGCCCCGCCCTGGTGTACAAACGGCTCCTGTCCCCGCGTATCACATCACTCGCGTATGGAGAGTCGCGCCGGAGAACCTAGCCGATGCTGTCACCTGGACAGCGTTCGCGAATCCGTGGAACGACGATAAAATCGGCGTGTGGGAGTTGAACGGGGAGGAGTTGTATCTGTACGTCAACATGGATGAGCGTCAATTCCGGACAGAGAGATCGCGTCTAACACGGAGATTCGGCGACGGCTACACTCAAAGGCTGACGGACCGTTACGTGGCCTATCTGGCATTCCATCTGTTCCAGCTCCACGAGCAATCTCAAGCTCAGGGACCACAGCATGGAGACGGAGAGAACGCTGACAACGGGGAGGGGAGCTACTCTGGCAACGACATCCCGTACGACCCTGATGGTCCGGTCGTCAGCGGGGAGCTTGGTCGCGTGGCGTCAACCATCATCCAGACGCTACGATCCGAGGCCGAGCTTCTACGCCTGGAAGCCGAGACGAATGACCAGTCGTGACGTCACCGGTTGGCTCCGGGCTACCTCTCCCTTGTGCGCCCTTGATATAGTCTTCGTCAAGTTCAATCGATACCCACCGCCTTTGAAGTCGCTCAGCGACAGCTCCGGTTGTATTGCTCCCTGCGAACGGATCGAGGACGGTGTCCTTCTTGTCAGTAAGGAATTCAATAAAGAATTCCGCTAACTTCTCCTGCATCCGCGCCGGATGAACAGGAATTCCGTTGCTTCTGCAGTATTCTTGGTATTTGTCGTTGGCCCGTGTATTTGCGATCGGCAGGACCTCAAACAGAAGAGGGTCAGAGTCGTCCTCGGCCGGGATGAGCACGTTCGGAGGTATGGCGCCTCCATTGTTAGACAAGAAGGACTTGGTGCCAATGTGGTGTCCAGACGGTCGCTTCCCGGCGTTGTATGTCCCCCTTCGCAATAAGTCCACCATGCTCTTGCTGTACTCTGTAACAACTCTCCTGTTGTTCGCCTTCGGTCGCTCAACCGGAGACATCCACCAAACACGAGTGAACGCATCTTTGACGCGGATACGCTCAACATTGACCCATTGCGCCGGCGTCGGGAGTCGTGCAGGGTTGAAGCAAATGAACTCTTGGCACAGATGCAAGTCGGCTGCTTCCAGAAAGGCTAACATCGCCCTGATGGGCAATGTGGACATCGTAGGGCTCCCTGCTTCCCAGGCGTTGCCAATCTCTAGGACTATTGAGCCATCTGGTTTCATGTATCTTCGGAAGAGTGGAGCCATGCGGGAAAGCCAGTCGAGATACTCCTCCCCCGTAAGGTTGCCGTATCTCTTCTTCCGATTGAGAGGGAAAGGAGGCGAAGTCAGAATTAGTTGGATTCTTCCCATGTATCTGGTCAGGGGGTACCGCTTGAGAGAGTCCTCGGAGTTCCCTTGATACATGCGTCCCCAGCGAGTCTTGAATGCTGGTGCTGGCCTTGCACTTCGGATATCTGGTCCCTCTATGTTCTGACGGCTTGTTGATTGACTCATCACATTCCGTTAGCGCTCGTTTGGGAACTCAAGGGGCAGCCTACTTTGCCCGTGTTCTTCGATGAACCTACGGAGCGCGTAGCGCACCACGAAGGCTAGCGTCGTGCTATTCCGCTTCGCGATCGCCTCCAACGCCTCTCGTTGCCCTGGGCCAAGGGTGACAGTCAGGCGTCCTTGTTCCGCATATGATCGATTCTGGGCCATACGCTCACCATTGTGATGATTATTGCATCACTATGATGGTAAGCCTGCGATCTGTCAATTCCACGCGGCGTCGCCCGACCGCCCCTAGCTCGGACCCGCCCCGGCTTGCTGCTGCAGCTCGTAGAGCTTGTTCAGCGCTTCCAACGGCGTGAGGCCGTTCAGGTCCAGAGCGCGCAGCGCCTCGAGAGCGGGCGACGGCGCGGGGTCGGCTCCGAAGAACGCGAGTTGTGTCTCAGCGGGCGCGCCGCCCCTGTCGCCGCGTCGCGGGCCGGGGCCCGTCCGGGGGGCGGCGGCGTCCGGGACGGCGCGGGGGCGCGCGGAGCCGTCCTGCTCATGAGCGGCGAGGAGCTCCCACGCGCGATGCACCACCGGCGGCGGCAGTCCCGCCAGCTGCGCGACGTGCACCCCGTAGCTGCGGTCCGCTCCGCCGGGCACTATCCGGTGCAGGAACACCACCTCGCCGTCCTCCTCCGCCACTGCGACCGAGTAGTTGCTGACGCGGGGCAGCCGCCGCGCCAGCTCCGTGAGCTCGTGGTAGTGCGTCGCGAACAGCGTGCGGCAGCCGAGCCGCGGCTCGTTGTGCAGGTGCTCAGCTACCGCCTGCGCGATTGACAGTCCGTCGTACGTCGACGTGCCCCGGCCGATCTCGTCGAGGATCACGAGCGAGCGGCGCGTGGCGTGGTGCAGGATCGCCGCCGTCTCCAGCATCTCGACCATGAACGTCGATT
The DNA here is from genome assembly GCA_965220205.1 of Dehalococcoidia bacterium. Classification (GTDB taxonomy): domain Bacteria; phylum Chloroflexota; class Dehalococcoidia; order Lucifugimonadales; family Australimonadaceae. Next base: position 1,207,998 of record OZ244812.1, read on the forward strand.
GCCCCGCCGCGAGGTCGTCTTGGAGTCCAACGCGCGTGAAGATGCGGTCGACAAGCCCGACGTGCGCCTCATCCGCCGGCACGAAGCTGCCGATCTGCGCCATCAGCACGATCAGGGCCACCTGCCGGAGGTACGTCGATTTCCCGGCCATGTTCGGCCCGGTCAGGACCACGACCTGGTCCTCGGCGTACGCCAAGTGCGTGTCGTTGGGCACGAACGCGCCCGTGGGCAGCACGCGCTCCACCACGGGATGCCGCCCCCCCTTGATGAATAGCTCCCCTGCCCGCTCCGGGTTCATCGATGGAGCGCCAAGGGTCGGGCGCACGTAGCCGTAGCGCGACGCGGCCTCAGCCAGCGACGCCAGCGCGTCGAGCGTCGCCAGCGACCGGGCGGTGGCGGCAATCATGGGACCGGCGTCCGCAATCTGCCTGCACACCTGACGATAGAGGGCCGACTCCAGCTCCACCATCCGGTCGCCCGCGTTGAGCACTCGGCTCTCGTACTCCTTGAGCTCAGGCGTGAAGAAGCGCTCCGCGTTCACGAGCGTCTGACGCCGGACGTAGTCGTCGGGCACGCGCGCCAGATGGGGAGTCGTCACTTCGAGGTAGTAGCCGAACACCTTGTTGTAGCCGACCTTGAGGTTCGAGATGCCGGTGCGCTCGCGCTCCCGGCGCTCCAGCCCCGCGATGTACGTCCGCGCGTCCTGCGAAGCCGACCGCAGCTCGTCGAGCTCCTTCGAGAAGCCCTCGCGCACCACGCGCCCCTGCCCCACGTCGCCCTGCGGGTCGTCGGCGATAGCCTGTGCAATCATCGCTACGACGTCGGCGCACGGATCGATGCCGTCGTCGAGCCACGCCACCCCCGCATCCCGTCCGTCCTCTTCGGCGAGGCGGGCCTTGAGCGCAGGCGCTTGTTCGAGCGAGCGCCGCAGCCCCACGACCTCGCGCGGGACGGCGACGCCGGCCCCTATGCGATGGAGGGAACGCTCCATGTCGGAGACCTCCGCGAGCAAGTCCTGGATGCGCTGACGGCGTGCGCCGCTCGCGTGCAGCCAGGCCACCGCATCCTGCCGACGCGTCAACTCGTCGAGCTCCAACAGCGGCTGGCCGATCCACGAGCGCAGCAGGCGCGCGCCCATGGGCGTCTTCGTCAGGTCCAGCACGCGGAGGAGCGAGTGCTCCCGAGCGCCCCACCGGCCTCCCTCGTACAGCTCGAGGTTGCGCCTCGTCTGCGGATCCAACGCCATGAAGCTCTCGGTCGAGTACGTGTGCAAGCTCGTGAGGAGCGTGAGCGACGCCTGATGGGTCTCGCCGAGGTAGTCGACCAGAGCGCCCGCAGCTGCCGCCGCCAACGGCAGCCCCTCGCACCCGTACGCCTCGAGCGACGTGACTCTAAAGTGATCGAGGAGACGGCGGCGCGCAGCCCGCTCGGCGAACACGACGGCGGGGCGCTGCGTCACCGCGTACAGCGCGGCGGCGTCATTGCTGGGCAGCCATCGAGCGTCCCCGGACTCCGCTCGGCCGTCGGCGTGACCGGGAGCGCTAGCCGCAACGAGCAGCTCGGCGGGCGCGAGCCGCGCTACTTCCTGGGCCACCGCATCGACGCCCACCTCGGTCGTGCCGAAGTCCCCGGTCGTGACGTCAACATACGCGACGCCCGCGCGATTGCCGCCCGTGGCGACCGCGACCAGGTAGTTGTTCGCCCCTTGCTCCAGCAGGCCGGGCTCGATGACCGTGCCGGGCGTGACGACGCGGACGACGTCGCGGTCGACGAGCGTACGGCCGTCAGGCTGGGAGGTCTGCTCGCAGATGGCGACCCGGTGGCCCTTGCGGATGAGTCGTGCGAGGTAGCTGTCGAGGGCGTGGTACGGCACGCCGGCGAGCGGGACGATTTCGCCCTGCCCCATGTCGCGCTGCGTCAGGACGATCCCAGCGTCGCGGGCGAGCATACGAGCGTCGTCGTCGAACGTCTCGTAAAAGTCGCCCATGCGAAACAACAGCAGCGTGCCGGGGTAGCGCGCCTTCATGTCGAGGTACTGCTTACGGACAGGGGTGGCCACGGCCGGATTCTACCAACCTTGAGCGAAGCCCTCCCACAAGCGGTCTAGGCCGCACGTTTGACCGGGGGGCGCGCAGCGACGTCGGCGGCGGCCCTGCGCCGAGGCGTCGGCGACGCACAGGGCGCGGAGCTTAGTCGTCCTGCTCGTCCTCTTTCCAGAATCGCTCTTCGATGATGTTCCAGCCCTTTGGGTTCAGACGATCTTTGACGTCCTCGATCATCCCAGGGTTGCCGCAGAGGTAGATGGTCGTGTCGTCCTTGGGCAGGCTCCACTTGGCCAGGTACTCCTCGACCAGCAGGTTCACGCGCCCCGTCGGTCCGTTCCAACTGTGGTTCCGCTCGACCTGCGGACGGCTCACCGTCGAGATGTACGTGATCATGTCGGGGAACTCCTCGGCGCGCCGCTCGAGTTCCGCGTCGTAGACGAACTCATCCTGATGGCTCGCGCCCTCCATGACGAAGAAGCGGTGGCCTCGCGTCTTATCGTGGATGCCCTGACGGATCATGCTGACGTACGGCGCAACGCCGGTCACCGTGCCCACCATCACGTGGTTGTGGCACTGCCCTTGGAACGTGAACAGCCCCTTCGCCTTGGGCCGCATGGACACGTGCTCGCCGACGTGCTGATCCCACAGAAGCGGCGTGAGCTTGCCCCCGTACTCGGGCAGCACGTACTCCACGAACAGCTCGATGAGCCGCTCGTACGGCGCCGAGGCTATCGAGTAGGGCCGCTCGATGCCGCCGGTCCCGATCGTGATGTACTGCCCCGGCTTGAACTGGAAGGGCGCTTCCGGCCGCAGCCACAACAGGAACAGGTCCTCGGCGACCTCCTGCTTCTTCGCGATCCAAGCCTTGGGCAACTTGGCTAGTCGGTCCTGTGCTTGCTGTGTCATGTTCTCCCATCTCGCGTGGCGGCGGGCGCCGGCGCCGTCCTCAACTCTCAGCTAGGGGCGCGCCGTATCGCTAGGGTCGCCCGAGGCTGGCCGGCTCGACCCGCACGGCCACTGCGTTCAACCGGGGTATATGGTTCATCGGATCGGTGCGCTTGGACGCGTCGAGGCTCGCGGCGAGCTCGCCGAACAACGTCGTGAGCGACACCACGCCCGGGTGCGTCTCGGTCGAGATGCGCACGACGCCCTCGATCGTCCGTCCGTCGGCTGTCGACGCGACGGCGCTCTGCCCCTCACGGACGCCCAGTGCGTTCGCGTCGTCCGGGTGCAGGACGAGCTCTTCGCTCCGCTCGATGCGGTTGCGGCCGCCCTCCGATACGACCCGCCCCGGACGCGCGGACTGCGCCAGCACCCGCCCGTGTGCGAGCTCCAACGGGAACCGCCCATCCTGGGACCCGGGCCTCGACGACCACGCCAGCTCGCCGAGGCGCGCCTTGCCGTTCGGGAAGCCATTGGCGTACAGCGACGGCGAACCCGGCTCCGATGACGTCGCGCACGGCCATTGGATGCCGTGCATCACCGAGTCCGAATACATGACCTGCGTCGGCTGAGGGTTGTCGTTGGACGGCTTCCGCGTACGGACCGCTTCTGCGCGCAGGCGCCGGTGCGTGATCCCCGCGTAGGCTGGCGCAGCCCGCCCGATCTCCGCGAAGACAACCTCCGGGAGCTCATGGGCGAACCCCGGGGCCCCTATCGCGACCGCGACCGCGCTCAGCGTCTGGAGGTCCGTCCTCGCTCCGGCCGAGTTGAGCACGGGACGCAACAGCTGCACCCGGCGCTCAACGTTGGTGTAGGTCCCAAGCTTCTCCGCCCACGTCGCCGCTGGGAATACCACGTCCGCGCGCTCGGCAAGAGGGGAGAGGAACGAATCGCTGACGACGAGAAACTCGAGCCGGTCCGCCGCGTCGCCCACCTCGCCGAACGTGCCGTCCTCGTAATGCGTGTGATCGCCGAGGATGACCATCGCCTTGACGCGTCCGTCGTTGACCGCGCCGAACATGCTCGCGTTGCCGGAGCCTGGCGCGTCCGGCACGGGCGCCTCCCATATCTCCTCGAGCCGTTGCCGCGCGTTCGCGTCCTGCACGAGAGCGTGACCGGGCAGCGCACTGGGCCATACGCCCATGTCCCACGCTCCCTGAGCGTTCGCGCCCTGGTGCAGCGGCAGCACGCCTGCGTTCGGCTTGCCGATGTTGCCGGTGACCAACGCCAGATTCGCGATCGCGCGGGAGGCAGGCCGCCGCGTGCCGTGACGGGAGCTGTCGAGAGCGAACAGGATCGCCGCTGGCCCCCCCGTCGCGTACATGCGGGCCGCGCGCTCGATCTGCTCGTAGGGGACGCCCGTCTCAACCGTCACCACCGACGGCGCGAACGGCCTGAGCGATGCGGCCATCGCGTTCCAGTTCTCGCAGTGCTCGGCCACGAAGGCGGCGTCTGTCAGTCCCGCGTCGATCACCGCCTTCAGCAGAGCCCCGAGGACCACCGCGTCGGAGCCGGGATAGGGACGGAGCCACAGGTTCGCATAGCGGGTCAGTTCGACCTCCCGGTGGTCGATCACGATCAGCTGCTGCGTGCCCTCGCGTACGGCTTGCTTTACGTACACGCCGATGACGTTCTGCTCCTCGGTCAGGTTCGCGTTGACGGCCACGACGACCGACGCCCGGCGCACGTCGTCCAGGCTCATCGTGCCGGCGAAGCACCCCAGCACGTCTTGCAGTCCCTCGACGACGCCGGGGCGGTCGTTGGAAGCGACGTCGACGTTGTTCGAGCCCATCGCGGCCCTCGCGAACTTTTGGGCGACGTAGAGCTCTTCGTTGGTGTTGCGGGGCGACGCCATCAGCCCGAACGCCTCGCCCTTGTACGGGGCCAGCCCGTCCGCGGCGGCGCGGATGGCCTCCTCCCACGTCGCTTCGTGCAACGCTCCGTCGCGTCGCACGAGCGGCTGCCTGAGCCGGCGCTTGTCGTTCACATAGTCGTACCCGAACTTCCCCTTGAAGCAGGCGAGGCCGCGGTTCACCGGCGAGTTGAGCTCGGGCACCGCCCTAATGACCTTCTCCCACCGGTTGACCTCATAGGTCATCGTGCAGCCCACCGGACACTCTCCGCAGACCGACTGCTCGATCCTGGCGGGGCGCTCCCACTTGTACTTCGTCTCGGTCAGCGCGCCGACCGGGCAGACGTCGATGCACGTGCCGCAGAACTCGCAGCCGGACTCGAGCAGCGACTCGCCCATGACCGTTCCCACTAGTACCTGCCCCGCCTTCTCCGTCACGGTCAGCGCGACATCGCCCCGCAGCTCGTCGCAGGCGCGCACGCACCGGGCGCACACGATGCACAGGTTGTAGTCGCGGTCGTAGAACGGGTCTTGCGTATCGACTTTCAGTTCGCGGTACTGGAAGTGCAACGGCGAGGCGAGCGCTCGTGTGTGGAACCGCGTCGTGTCCTTCAGCTCGCAGCGCTCGTTCTTCGGACAGGTGACGCAACGGTCCAGGACGTCCACGTGCCGCAGGCAGATGTCCTGGGGCCCGCAGAGGTCGACCCGGTGGCAGGTCAGACAGCCGTGCGGATGCTCGGAGAGCAACAGGTCCAGCGTCGTGTCGCGGACCTCCGTCGCGGCCTGAGGCTTCGTGTTCACCGTCATGCCCTCGCGCACGGGCAACGTGCAGGACGCCGGAACGCCTCGCGCGCCCTCCACCTCGACGACGCACATCCGGCACGCGCCGTACGGCTTCATGCCCGGGTGGTAGCACAGGTACGGCACGTAGATGCCTGCCTCGTTCGCGGCCTCGATCACCATCTTGCCGGGGGAGGTCGTCACCTCCCGGCCGTCGATCGTGATGGTTATCTCATCGGGCATACGCTTCCATCCAATCAGGGGGCGTTGCGCCCCGCATTGCCCGCGCCAGCCGGCGCGATATCGAAGACGAAGCTGCTCCTCACCTTGGCCGTCGGAGTCTCCCCGACGATCTGAGCTCCGCGCCGGGAGGCTCGAGGCCCGACAAACGCACCGATGGGGATAGGGCCGTCGCCGGCCATCTGCGCTCGGAACTCGTCCTCGAAGAAGCGCATGGCCGAGGCTACCGGGTTGTACCCCAACTGTCCGTGGCCGCACAGCGACCCCGCCCGCATGTTGCTGCCAACCCGCTCCATCAGTTCGCCGTCCCCTTCGCGGGCGTCGCCGGCGCAGATGCGTTCGAGCACCTCCAAGAGGTGCGTCATTCCCAAACGGCACGGGAAGCACTTCCCGCAGGACTCCATCTGATCAAAGGCGACCAGCGTGCGGGTTAGGTCGACGACCGACCGCGTGTCGTTGCACACGATCAGGCCGCCCGAGCCGAACATTGCGCCGGCCTCGACCATGCCGTCGAAGTCGAGGACCATGTCGAACCGGTCGGCGGGCAGCACGCCGCCGAGAGGCCCGCCCGTCTGGAGAAACTTGATCGGCCGACCTTGCGGGTCTCCGCCGCCCAGGTTGTTGATGATCTCCCCGATCGTCAGGCCGAACGGCACTTCGACGAGGCCCGAGTAGGTGATGTCGCCCGACAGGCAGGCAATCGCCGTGCCGGGGCTCTTCTCGGTCCCGATGCTCGTGAACCACTCCGCGCCGCGACGGACGATCTCGGGGGCATAGCTCAGCGTCTTGATGTTGTTGATGTTGCTCGGGCGACCCCACACGCCATAAGCCGCGGGAAACGGCGGCCGGAAGCGGGGCATCGACCGCTTGCCTTCGACCGCCTCCATCAAGGCGGTCTCCTCGCCTGCCACGTACGATTCCCCAACCAGCGACACGTCCATCTCGAACGCGAAGTCCGTTCCGAGCACCCGCTGGCCGAGGATTCCCGCATCGTAGCAGGCGCGGATGGCCGCCCGGGTGCGCTCAATGGGCGCGTCGTGGCCGTGGCGGATGAATACGATGCCGTTGGAAGCGCCCGCCGCGTAGCCCGCGATCAGGCAACCCTCAATCAGCGTGAATGGGTCCGACTCCAAGATGGTCTTGTCGTTGAAGGCGCCCGGGTCGCCCTCCTCGCAGTTGCAAAGGATGTACTTGATAGGCGACGGATTTCCCGACAGGAACCCCCACTTGGTCCCCGTGGGGAACGCAGCCCCTCCCCTTCCGCGGAGCCCTGAGTCCTTGACCAGTTGCACGACCTCTTCCGGCGCCATCGTCGAGACGGCCCGGTCGAGACCCTCGAACCCGCCGCGGGCGACGTACTGGTACAGCTCGCACGGGTCGATCTCGCCCGCGTTGCGGAGGGCGATGCGCTGCTGGAGCCGCATCATGGGCAGCTGCTCACGCCGGGGCAAGCGCGGCACGTCCGTGTCCACGGACGCGAGCGCCAAGTGCATCACGGGCTCGCCGCCCTTCACGTGTTCCTCGACGATACGACGCAGGCTCTCGGCCCCCACCTTGCCGTAGACGACCCGGGGGCCATCCGGCACGTAGACGTCCACCAGCGGCTCCGCGTAGCACAACCCCGTGCTCCCGACTTCGGAGACCGTCGCTTGCACGCCGGACCAGGCGAGCTCGGCGCGCAACGCCGCCAGCGTTTCGCCCGCGCCCGCGGCCATGCCCAGCAGCCCGGTGCTCACACGGATCCAGGGCCGCGAATGCAGCTCGGCCCACCGCTCGTCCGCAAGCCGCCGGAGACGCTGGAAGGACTCAGTCATAGGCCGTGCCCCAGCCCTTGTCGGGGTCGCCGCTAGCGGTCGGCGTCCGCTGCTCCTGCTCGTCCGCTGTCTGGATCATCTCGACTCGGCGGAGCGCCGTGTAGAGCGTGAGCCGGCCCGCCAGCTCGTGGTCAAAGCTCATCGCCGGGGCGTGTGGGCAGACCCCCAAACACGTGTTGAGCTTGAGCGTGATTGCGCCGTCCTCCGTATCGCCCTCGTTCTCGAGGCCGAGCCGCGCCAGCAGCTCATGGAGAATCGGCTGCGCGCCCAGCAGGTGACACGTCGGGCCCCAGCACAGCTCGATCGTGTGCCGCGCAGGCTCAGTGAAGCGGAAGTTGGGGTAGAACGAAGCGACGCCCCACACCTCGTTGATGCTCGCGACGGTCCGTTCGGCGACCTCCTCGATGGCCTCGATAGGGAGATAGCCCAGCGCGTCCTGCGCCGCCAACAGGGACGAGAGCACTGTCGCCGTACGGCCCGGCTGGTTCGCGATGGCCTCGCGGGCGCGCTCCCGCAGCGCGCGGCCCGAGTCCAATGCGTCCGTGGGTGGCGACGACACCGCCCCTCCTACGTTTCCTGTAGCGGCGGCTGGGCCGTTTCCTGCGTCACGAGCTTGGTGCTCGTCATGCCGGGGATGGCGCGAAGGTCGGCGAGCATCGCGTCGCTCAGCGCATCGTCGAAGCCCACGACCATTGTGGCGTTGCCGCGCGGCGAGTCCCGGCCGACCTCCATGAAGCTGATGTTCGCGTCGTGCGCGCCCGCGATCGTCCCCACCTTCCCAATCATGCCGGGTTGGTCGACCTGCGACGTGAACAGCATGTACGGAGCATTCGGCTCCATGTCCAAGTAGAAGTCGTTCAGACGCAGCAGATGCACGCGCCCGTTCACCGACGTGCCGCCGAGGTACCACCTGCCCATCGCCGTCCGCACCTCGACCCCGACGAAGTTGGTGTACGTCTCGGACCCTTCTCGATCAATCTCATGCACGATGTTGATGCCGCGCTGACGGGCCAGCGATTGCGCGTTCACCAGGTTGACACGAATGTCTGTCTTGTCCGCGAGCGCGCCCGCCACCGCGGCGGCGGCGAGGACCGACGTGTCGTGATTGGCGAGCTCGCCGCCCACCCGTACGGTGATCGAGTCGAGCTGCCCCTCCCCGAGCTGGATGGCGATTCGCCCCATGGTGGTGGCGACGGGTATGTACGGCGCCAGCGCCTTCCGCACCTCCGCTGGGAGGAAGGGCATGTTGATGGTGTAGGGCGCGGCGCCGCCCGAGAGGACCGCGAGCACCTGATCGACCACTTCGAGTGCGACCTCGACCTGAGCCTCCTCGGTCGAGGCGCCGAGGTGCGGCGTCATGATGAGGCCCGGGTTCCGGAGCAACGCGATATCCTTGGGCGGCTCGGAGGTGAAGACGTCCAGCGCGGCGCCGGCGACCTTCCCGCTCGTCAGCGCCTCATCGAGCAGCTCCTCGTCCACGAGTCCGCCGCGCGCCGCGTTCACGATGCGCACGCCCGGCTTCAGTTTGGCGAACTCGGCCGCCCCGATCAGGCTCTTCGTGTCGGCGGTGAGCGGCGTGTGAATGCTGATGTAGTCCGACTCAGCCAGCAGACGGTCGAACTCCACGGCCTCCACGCCCAGATTGCGCGCGTGCTCGGCGGCCATGTAGGGGTCGCAGGCGACGACCGTCATCTCGAACGACTTGGCGCGGCGCGCCACCTCCGAACCCACCTTGCCCAGACCGACGATTCCCAGTGTCTTGCCCCTGAGCTGCACCCCGATGAACGCTCCCCGCGACCACGCCCCGCTGCGCATGGAGGCGTCGGCCTGCGGTATGTTCCGCGACAACGCCAGCATGAGCGCGAACGCATGCTCGGCAGCGGCGATGGTGTTCCCCGTGGGCGCGTTCACGACAGCAACGCCGTGCTCCGTGGCGGCGTCGATATCGATGTTGTCGACGCCCACCCCTGCCCGGCCTACCGTCTGCAGGCGCGGCGCCGCAGCGATCACATCCGCCGTTACTTTCGTCTCGCTGCGGACGATCAGCGCGTCGTAGCCGCCGATAACGGACCGCAGCTCGTTGGGCTGCATCCCCGTCTTGACGTCGACCTCATGCCCGGCCGCGGCAAGCCGCTGGACCCCTGCGTCGTCGATCGGGTCCGCTACCAGTACGCGGGCCACCGCTCAGCTCGCCTTGGCGGGAGTGTAGCCGAGCTTGGGCAGGGCCTCCCGCAGTGCGCTGAAGACATCGTCGATGTCCTCGGTCGACACATAGCCCATGTGTCCGATGCGGAATACGCGGCCCGCCAGGAGCCCGCGCCCCTCGGCGGCGATGATGTCGTAATCGTCCCGCAACATCGTGAGGAGGGCCTCGTCCGTGATGCCCTCGGGCACGAACGCCGCAGTCACCGTGTTGGAGGCGTGGCGCTCGTCCTTCGCGACGAGGTCGAGGCCCATGTCCACGAGGCCCTGCCGCGTGTAGCGCGCGATGTCGCGGTGGAAATCGTAGACCGCCTCCATGTCGCCGTGCGCCAGCATCTTCTCCACCGCGCAGTCCAGCCCGTAGATGAGCGAAACGGCAGGGGTCCATGGCGTTTGGCCGAGCTTCAGCGACTTCTCGGCTTCCATCAGGTTGAAGTAGAAGCTGGGCATCGTCGACTTCTCAGCCGCCTTCCACGCTCGCGGGCTGACGCTGATCATCGCCAGACCGGGCGGGCACATCCAGCCCTTCTGCGAGCCGGCCACGACCATGTCAAGGTCCCACTCGTCCACGGGGAGCCGGATGGACCCCAGCGACGAGATAGCGTCCACCAATATGAGCTTGTCGAACTCGCCCTTCACGATGCCGGCGATCGTCTCGAGGTCGTTGGTGATGCCCGTAGAGGTCTCGTTGTGGGTGACCAGCACCGCCGTGATCGACGGGTCGGCCTCGAGCGCTTGGCGGATGGCCTGCGGGTCTGCGACCTCTCCGTCCGGAAACTTCAGCTGCTCGACGTTTGCGCCGTACGCGGATGCGATCTTCGAGAAACGGTCGCCGAAGTTGCCGACCGTCACCGCGAGCACGCGCTCGCCGGGCGAGAGGGTGTTGGTGACGGCAGCCTCCATCGCGCCGGTGCCGGACGAGGTGAGCACATAGAGGTCGTTCTTGGTCTCGAAGGCGCGCTGGAGGTTGGCGGTAAGCCGCTGCATGATGCCAGCGAATTCGACGCCGCGGTGGTCGATCATCTGCTTCGACATCGCCTGGAAGATGTCGTCGGGAACGGGCGTCGGACCGGGCAAGCGCAGGTTCGCCATCGGGTTCTCCTGGGTGAAAAGAGCGTGACCGGCGTCCGGTCACGGCGATGCGATTATACGTGGGGACGCGGCGAGTGTTCAACCGCATGTGCGCAGATTCACAAAGCCTGAGCGCCATTTTCCTGTCGGCCCAGTGTCCCCCTGCCCCTGACCATCGCCTCATTGCTTGCCCCGGTTCACACACGTTCCCATCTCCGCCCGCCGGACGGTAGACTAGTAGCCCGTCTCTATACGTGAACGCGCGCGAGGTCCCCTCATGGCTGAAGGCCGCATCTTCTCCGGCATGCGCCCAACCGGGCGCCTCCATCTCGGCAATTACTTCGGCGCGCTCGCCAACTGGGTCAAGCTCCAGGACGACTACCCCGGCATCTACTCCGTGGTCGACGTCCACGCGCTCACGACCCTCTCCGGTCGCGACGCCGTCGCCACTATCAAACCCGACACGCACGAGATGGTGCTGGACTGGCTCGCGGCCGGGCTCGACCCTCAGCGCAACATCTTGTTCGTGCAGTCGCAGGTCCGCGAGGTGCTGACGCTCCACGCCCTCCTCTCCATGAGTACGCCGCTCGGCTGGCTGCTGCGTGTGCCGACGTTCAAGGAGCGCGTGCGCCAGATGGGGGAGGACGAGGAGAACGTGCCCTACGGCCTCGTCGGCTACCCGGTGCTGCAGGCGGCGGACGTAATCCTATACAAGGCGGTAGGCGTGCCCGTGGGGGCTGACCAGGTCTCCCACATCGAGTTGATGCGCGAGATTGCCCGCCGCTTCAACCGCCTCTACGGCGACACATTCCCCGAACCTCAGGTGCTGCTCACCGAGACCCCGCTCATCGTCGGCACGGACGGGTCCGCCAAGATGAGCAAGAGCCTCGACAATCACATCGAACTCGCCGCGACCGAGGAGGAGACGCAACAGAAGGTGCGGTCCATGGTGACCGACCCACAGCGTCAGCGTCGGACGGACCCGGGCCGTCCCGAGGTGTGCAACGTCTACGCGCTGCACAAGAGCTTCAATCCCGGCCAGCTCGAACTCGTGTACCGGCAGTGCACGAACGCCGAGATCGGTTGCGTCGAAGACAAGCAGACCCTCGCCGACGGCATCAACCACTACTTCGCCGAATTCCGCGAGCGCCGGAGAGAGCTCGCGGAACGGCCATCGACCGTCAGTGAGGTTCTGGCCGACGGCGCCGAGCGCGCTCGCGTCATCGCACGTGCCACCATCGACGAGGTCTACGAGCGCATGGGCCTCGCGTAGGGCGCCTCTCTGCCCCGAGTCGCGCCGACCCCAGCAAAGGTCACTTCGTGCGCCGCCCCGGCTCACAGAGCGAGGGAACAACCCAGCAGCCATAGCACCCAGGCCGGCGCCGATGTCGAACATGCTCGCCCCACTTCAACAGCCCCTCCAGCGCGCCAAGGGCGCACTCTACGCGCTCCCCGCGCCGCCGGTGCTCCGCAGTTTCATGGAGATGGCGATCCGCGTTGTGCGCAACTTCTCGCGGGACGACGGGGCGCACATGGCCGCGGGCCTAGCCTACTACGCCACCTTCTCGATCTTCCCGCTCGTGCTCGGCATCATCGCCGTCTCCGGGTTCTTCGTGGACACCGCCGAAATTCGGGACGAGATCCTCGAATTCCTCGACGAACAGCTGCCGGGCATCGGCGACAAGGAGCTCATCCGCAACAACATCACCGCCCTGGTCGAGTCGCGCGGGGCCCCCGGGGTCGTCGCCATCGTCGCCCTGTTCTGGTCGTCGCGCGCCATGTTCGGAGCGATCCACCGCGTGCTGAACCGCGCCTGGCACACCCACGACCAGCCCCACTTTCTGCTCTATCAACTGGGCCAAGTCGGCGCAGCGGCCGCTATCGGGGTCGTCTTCTTCGGGACCACTGCGATGGGCACCATCGGCCGCGCCATCACGGCGGACACCAACACCTTCTTCGGCGCCGAGTTCCCGTGGGCGCTCCTCTACGTCCTCCATCTGGCGATCAGCGTCAGCCTGTTCGCATTCATCTACCGGTTCGTCCCCGATGCCGAGGTGCGCTGGCGGGACGCCATCCTGGGCGCAGCCTTCGCCAGCTCCATGCTCGAGCTGGCCAAGAGCGCCTTTGCCTACTACCTCGGCAACTTGTCGAGTCTCGACCTCGTCTACGGCAGCGTGACCACCATGGTCGCGCTCATGTTGTTCCTCTACATCGTCGCGATCGTCCTGGTGCTCGGCGCCGAGATTTCCAGCGAGTACAACACCTCGAGCCGAGCGGGTCTGATAACCCTCCGCGGGCGCCTGCGCCCGGTCCGGGGCGGACTCGCGCCGGCGGCCGATCGTTAGAGGGCGTTCGGGGCCGGCGACTACAGATCGCCCGATAGCGGGTTGATCACGAGGCCGCTCGGCAGCTTCGGGTGAAAGTAGGTGCTCTTCGCAGGCAGCCGGATCCCGGCGCCCACGACGGCCTCGAAGACCGGCGTCGGCACTCCCTTTATGAAGAACGCAGCCTGTCCGTCGCCGCGCTCCACCATCTCGAGCGCTTCCCGCCCGTCGTGCACATAGGCCACGTGGTCCACGAACGCGTTGCCCAGGAGCGGGCGCAGCACCTTCTCCTGCAGCACCACCGCCTCCACCGTCTTGCTCAGCGCCTCGGGGCCGACTCCGTGCTCCAACTCGGGAACAACGCCGTCGCGCGGAGAGAGCAGCGACGGCGCCGCCCCTGGCTCCACCAGACCGAGGACCGGTTGCGTCGCCGCCGCCGCGGCGACGACCCGGTCCAGCCCCGCCGCGTCGATCGGGCTCGCGCTCGCGGGGGTCCTGTCGAACAGCGTCGCGAGCAAATCTTGCAATTCGCCCATGAGCCTGGCGTCGAGGCCATAGACGACCCGGTAGTACGGCAGCACCAGCAGACCGGGGTCGTCGAATGCGATCATGCACGTCAGCACGTACGCCCGAGCCGAGCCTGCGCCGGCGGACCCGCCGCGTTCGTCCCGGTACACGATGGCCGTCTCGTAGCGGTGGTGACCGTCGGCGACATACGCCCGCTCGCCGGCGAGCGCCGACTGGACCGCGGCTGTCGATGAAGCGCGGTCAACCGTCCACAGCGTCAGCTCGTCGCCGTCGAAGTCGAAGCTCGCAGACGGCTGGTCATGCTCGATCACCGCGGCAACCTCATCGGCGATCCGACCGCTCGGGTCGCGGTACAGCATCATGAGGGGGCTGAAATTCGCCTCGGCGGCCCGCATCAGTTCGAGCCGGTCCTCCTTGGGTCCCGGGCGCGTTGCCTCATGGGGGAGCACATCCGTGCCCAGCTCCGCCAAACACAGGGCCCCAAGCACCCCTAGACGCTGCCACTGGCGACCTCCGAATGCAAAGCGCTGACGCAGGACGTAGTAGGCGGGCGCCTCGTCCCTCCGCAGTACGCCCGAGGCCAGCATCCGGCTGAAAGCCCCGGCTGCATCGGCGTAGCGCCCGACCGGGGCGGGGCCCTCAATCTCCGCCAGCTCGAGCCGCACCATGTTGTGCTCGCTGCGCTCGAGCAACTCGCGTTCCCGCGCCGGCGAGATGACGTCGTACGGAGGACAGACGAGGCCGCTCATCGGCCCAGCCACGGCCGTATCGTAGCGAATGCCCCGGAAGGGGCGAAAATCAACCATAAGGAACTCCTCGGCGCGCCCACAGAGGCATCACTGCAGCGTCACGCCTCAGTATACGGTCGTCTCCCCCGGGGCGACTCCCGCCGACTGTCGCAGCCGCGCGCCTGCGTTGACAACGCGGCGCCGCCAGCGAATACTCGACGACCTAGACCACCGCTTTGCGGCGCAGCCTATGAGCGCGGCAACGAGCGAGGGAGGCTTAGCAATGGCCCAGGCGGCCGCCAAGCTCAAGCGAATCGACGGCGACAGTCACTTCTTCCCGCCCGTGGACTTCACGGACGTGGCGGAGACGCTGAACGTGTCCGAAGCGGCGATTGAGATGCTGCTGCGCGACTCAGCAGTATTCACCGACCGCGAGGCGAGGCGCGGCGGCTTCCGCGCTTCCGAGGCCGGCAAGCGCTTGAGCGCCGTCAACCCGACGGCCTCGGCGACGTCGGCCGGGTCCGGCCCTATCGGCCACGGCGTCGCCGGGCAGCGCGTGGGGCTGTTGCCGCAGACGGGGTTCGACATGCAAGTGCTGATTCCCGACGGCGTGTACCTCTCAGCGTTCGGGTCGCCCATCGGCGGGGAGTCCGACCCGGGCCTGCGCCTGGCGCTGAGCATGTCGTACAACAACGCAACGGCGCGCGCGCAGGCCGAGTATCCCGATCAGCTCATCGGCGCCGGAATCGTGCCGTGGGGCGCCGATAGCATCGAGGCCTGCATCGCCGAGGCCGAGCGCGCCGTCCGCAAGCTGGGCCTCAAGGCGATGACCATCAACTCGAACTGGCGCGGGAAGAACTGGGACTCGATCGAGCTCTATCCGTTCTGGGAGAAGATGAATGAGCTCGACATCCCGATCTATGTTCACGGAATACCGTTCCAATGCCAGGTCAACGATCACATCCCGACCAACTGGACCATCGGGTGGGAGCGCATGCGCCGGCTGCACACGAGCAACTACCTGGGATTCGCCTTCGAGTCCATCATGTGCATGGCGTCGCTCACCCTGGGCGGGTTGCTCAAGGAGTTCCCCAAGCTGCGCTTCGCATTCTTCGAAGCCGGCGGCTCGTGGCTGCCCTGGGCCATGTACACCCTCGACCGCGTCTACCACATCGAACCCCAATGCGCCCGTTGTGAGGCGCCGCCCAGCGAGCACCTGCAGCAGTCCTGCTGGGTGGCCATCGAGCCCGACGAGTCGCCCATCGTCGGCGCGGTGCAGTCCATCGGGAGCGAGAACTTCATCATCGGCAGCGACTACCCCCACCCGCCTTCCACCTACCCCAACACGGCGGCCGGCGTCGAGCAGATGGAGGGACTCTCCGAGGAAGCGAAGGAGAACATCCTGGGCCGCAACCTCCAACGGCTGTTCCGCATCGACTGACCTCTGCCTTGTGGCGCGCCTTGCGCGGCGGCGGTAGAATCTGGACACGTCCCGGCCAGGCGGGACGCAAACGCGAGCATCGCAGATTGGAGCCTTGTCATGGCCACTATGAAGGCCGACGTCTATTTCGACTTCCGCTGACCCTTCGTCTTCAATGCAGCCGTTTGGCTGGATCAGGTGAAGGAGGCCCACGGCGGCGAAGCGCCGCTGGAGGTCAACTGGAAGCCCTTCTCGCTAGAGCAGGTCAACCAGAAGGTCGGACCCGACTACAAGGCGTGGGACGAGCCGGACGAGAACCTGGGCGGCAGCCTCTGGGGGCTGCGCGCAGGCGTGGCCGCCAAGCGCCAGGGCGAAGACGCCATGCGGCGTTACCTTCCGCTGCTGCTGAAGGCCAGGCACGTCGACCGTCTCGACCTCGGCGACCACGACCTGCTGAAGCGGCTCGCAGCCGAGGCGGACCTCGATGTGGCGCAGTTCGAGCAGGACCTGAACGACCGCTCGACGCTCGATGAGATTGCCGCGAGCCACACCGAGGCAGTCGAGGAGCGGGGCGTCTTCGGGACGCCGACCTTCGTGTTCGAGAACGGCGCGACCGCGTTCCTCAAGCTCATCAAGCCTCAGTCGCCCGAGGACGCCGCGAAAGCGTTCGACTCCGTCGTCAATGTCATGTCGAACAACATCTTCGTTGGCGAGCTCAAGCGCCCGCAGCCGCCGTGGCCGAAAGGTGTCTTCGATTAGCCAGCGGCGCGAGTCCGCCGAGCCCGATTGGGCGGCGCTCGAACGGACCATCGGCATACGTTTCAAGGAGCGGTCACTGCTGCGGCAAGCGGCGGTGCACCGCTCCTTTCTCAACGAGCACTCCGGCGAAGGATGGGAGAGCTATGAACGGCTAGAGTTCCTCGGCGACGCCTTCCTCGGATGGGTCGTCGCCCACGAGCTCTACGTCATGTACCCCGGTTTCGACGAGGGCGCCCTTACCCGCGCCCGCGCCGCACTCGTAATGGGCGCGACCCTCGCCGACGTTGCCGGCGAGCTCCGGCTTGGCAGCTACCTCTACCTCGGACAGGGCGAGGAGGCCACCGGCGGACGCTCCCGCCAGACCATCCTCGCCGCTGCCCTCGAGGCGCTGATCGGCGCGGTGCTCATCGACCGCGGCGAACGGGCGGCGCGCCGTCTCGTGCTGCGGTGGCTCGGTCAGCGCATCGCCGACATGGGCCCGGTCGGCGCGGCCCGCGACGCCAAGACCGCGCTCCAAGAGCTCACGCAGAAGGCGGGACTCCCCTTGCCGGCGTACGAGCTCATCGCCGAGGAGGGCCCGCCCCACGCGCGGCGCTACACCGTCCGCGTACTCGTCGACGACAACGCCCGCGGCGAGGGGTCGGGCCGGCGCAAGGCGGAGGCGGAGCAGACCGCGGCCGCCCAGGCCATCCGGTCGCTGGAAGCGAACCCGCCGTAACCCCGGGCGTCTCGCGACGCCGCTGCGACTCCTCTCGGCTACAGTCGAGAGGCAATCGACGGACCCATCATCCGCGTAACTCCTTGTAGGCGTTCGTTCTCGGCGGTTATCCTGCCTGCGCCCGCCCGGCGCGCTCCGGGGCCGGTTCCGGGCCCCTTCAACAAGCCCAGGACAGGCCCCGCGGCCGAGCAGAGGCGCCCACCCGGCGGGTGGATCGAGGGAGAGCCGCAACCAATGGTCTTCAGACTCTTCAGGCGCAAGGACAAGACCACACAGGCGCTCGCCAAGACGCGTAAGGGCTGGGGCGGCGGTTTCCGCGCTGTGTTCGAGGGCGCAACGCTCTCCGACGAGGCCCTGTGGGAGTCCGTCGAGGACGCCCTCATTGCCGCCGACGTCGGCGTGGAGACCTCCCTAGCGCTCGTCAACTGCGTCCGCGGCCGCGTCCGGGCGGAAGGGTCCACGGGCGCCGACGTCGTCGTCGAGATGTTCAAGGAGGAGATGGCGGTCCTGCTCGACCCCCAGGACGCGTCCATCTGGGACTGGTACGACCAGCCGGATATCCCGGCCAAGCCCTTCGTGCTGATGGTGGTTGGCGTGAACGGCGCCGGCAAGACCACGAGCATCGCGAAACTCGCCCAGCACTACCATGCGATGAACAAGCGCGTGCTGCTGGCGGCCGGAGATACGTTCCGCGCCGCTGCTGTCGACCAGCTCAAGGTGTGGGGCGACCGGCTGAACGTCGACATCGTTGCGCACCAGCACGGCTCGGACCCCGGCGCCGTGGCCTTCGACGCCTACGCAGCCGCGGTCGCCCGCGACGTCGACGTACTCATCATCGACACCGCCGGGCGCCTCCACAACAAGGCCCCGCTCATCGACGAGTTGCGCAAAGTGCGCAGGGTGCTCGAGCGGCAGGACCCGGCGTCGCCGCACCAGACGTTGCTCGTACTCGACGCCACCACCGGCCACAACGGCGTCGAGCAAGCGCGCGTATTCCAGGAGGCCGTCGGCGTCAACGGCGTGTTCCTCGCCAAGCTCGACGGCTCCGCGAAGGGGGGCGTCACCGTGGCGGTCGCCCAGGAGCTCGGCCTTCCGGTCGTCTTCATCGGCACAGGCGAGGGTCTGGACGACCTCTCGCTGTTCGACACCGACGACTTCGTCGACGCCTTGTTCGGCGACGAGCCGGCGCTGGCCTAGTTGGCGAACATGGTCGTCACGGCGCTCTACTGGCTGCTCGTCCTCGAGCTCTTTAGCATCGCCGCCTTGCCGCTTGCCTATAGGGCCTTCTCACAGCTGCCCGACCGCGGCTGGGCGTTCAGCAAGCCGCTTGGCCTGCTCGGAGTAGGGTTCGGCGTGTGGGCGATCGGCCTGACGCACAGCCTTTCCAACTCTCGCCTCTCCGTAGCGTTCGCGCTGCTGCTGCTGGCGACGGTCTCCCTGGCGGCCGCGCGCCGCGTCCTCCCCGAGATGCGCGATTTCGTCCGGGCCAACCGCAACCCGATCATCGCCGCCGAGCTGCTCTTCATCGCCGTGTTCGCGGGCATGGCCCTGATGCGCGCCTCCATCTCCACCATCGGACACACGGAGCAGCCCATGGACTTCATGCTGCTGAACTCCGTGGTCGCCAGCCCCCACTACCCGCCCAACGACGCCTGGCTCGCCGGTGAACCCGTCTCCTATTACTACTTCGGCTACCTGATGATCGGCGCGGCAACGCTGCTCAGCGGCATCGCGACATCGGTCGCGTACAACTTGGGACTCGCCACTGTTGCCGCCGTCGCCGGAGTCGCGGCGTTCGGCGTCGCCTACAACCTCGTGCGGCTCGCTCGCGGCACAACGCGGGGCGCAGTCCTCGGAGGCTGCGCCGCGGTCTTCCTCCTGCTCATCGCGAGCAACCTCGGCGGCGCGCTGGAGCTAGTCCGGGCCGCGGGCGCGGGAAGCACCGGCTTCTGGGAGTTCATCGGCCTCAAAGGGTTGACTGCTCCCATTGCGCCCTCGACGGGTTGGGCGCCGACCGAGTTCAACTGGTGGTTCAAAGCGAGCCGCATCGCCGAGTCGACCGGAGCGGGCCCAACCACCATCACGGAGTTCCCATTCTTCAGCTTCCTCCTCGGCGACATGCACCCGCATGTGATGTCCATCGGCTTCGTCCTGCTGGCGGTGGGCATCGCGATACAGATCTACCTGCAACCGGCGCTCCTTCGCGCGCCGACGCTGAGGCGAGAGTGGCCGCTGCTGCTCACGACGGTCGTCGGAATCGGGGCGTTGGGGGCGATCAACCTATGGGACCTGCCCTTGGGCTTCGCGCTGCTTGGGAGCGCCGTCATGCTGAACGCGGCGCGCAACGAGCGCTCGTTGCAGTCCGGCGCTTCGCTGGCCCTCTCAGCCGACACGCTGATAGTGGGAGCGCCCACCGATTCGCAGACCGGGCATCGTGCGGGATCGGCGACCATCTACACACAGCGGGAGTCCCGTTGGAAGCGTGTGCAGACGCTCGTCCCCGTGGCCCCCAGGCCGGACTGCGGGTTCGGGACCTCCGCCGCCGGGGCCGACGACCTGATCGTCGTAGGCGCGCCTCGCGCTACCGAGCAGGGCGCTGTGTTCGTGTTCGGCCAGCAGGGGGGCAAGTGGTTCCAGCGGACGACGCTGCGGCCCCCAGACGACACGGTCGACGACTTCGGCCTATCGGTCGCGGCCATCCCGGGCATGATCCTCGTCGGCGCTCGCAACGCCGCGTTCATCTACACGGGGTCTGACCTGCTGTGGGAGCTGCACGCCACGTTGCCGATGCCCGGCGGCGTCGCGGACTTCGGCAGCACGGTCGCGCTCGAGCCGGAGACAGCCATCGTGGGCGCCCCGCGCGGAGCCGGGGCCGTCGTCGTGTTCACACGCGACGAGGAGTCTTGGACCCTCGACGCGGTCTTGCGCGGCAACGAAAGCGACGCTGTCGTGGCGCTCGGGCGCAGTATCGCGTTCGACGGACGGCAGATCGCGGCAGGGGCGCGCGGCGCCGCAGTCGTATTCGACCGTTGGGCCGGCGGATGGCGGACCGCGGCCACGATCACTCCTCCCCGCCCTTCGCTCGCCGATTCGTTTGGCGTCTCGGTCGCCATCGACCAGTGGTATGCAGCGGTGGGCGCCGACGGTCAGTGGCGGGGCCGGCCAACCGCCGGCGCCGTGTTCGTCTACGAGAGCAACTACGACGGCGACGACGTCTCCTGGGACTTTCACTACGAGGTCACGCCCCGAGAACCCGACGCCGACGCCGCGTTCGGCGCAGCCGTGGCCCTCGCCGGAGACACCCTGGCGGCCGGGTCGCCCGGCAGCGGCCACGGCGCAACGTTCATCTTCGACCGCACCCTCGACAGATGGGGCCCTCGACGCAAGTTGGGCGCGCGGTGGCGGTTCGTGAGGGCTGTGGCCTTGGCCGGCGCGCTGGCAGCGGCTTCCATGGCCGCGTTCGCGCCCTTCTTCATGACGTTCGACGCAAGCGCCTCCGCCATCCAGCCCCTGCGCCAACTCTTGACGAGGCCCATCCATCTGCT
This sequence comes from Dehalococcoidia bacterium, assembly GCA_965220205.1. Taxonomy (GTDB): domain Bacteria; phylum Chloroflexota; class Dehalococcoidia; order Lucifugimonadales; family Australimonadaceae. Next base: position 1,228,966 of record OZ244812.1, read on the forward strand.
GCTCATCTGGGGCATTCCGACGGCCCTCGCGCTCCCCGTCCTCTGGCGGGCCATCGGCCCTATCTTCGCCCGGGGCAACTGGAGCACGATGCGGTTCGGCATCGGCCTCTTCGTGGGATTCACGCCGATTGCGTTCTGGCTGCAGCCGTTCTACGCCATGCCCCTCTACGCGCTTGCCCTTGCGCTATTCGGCCTGCATCAGGCCGGTTACCGGATGCCCCTGCCCGACGAGATGAACTTCGCCTTCAACCCCAGAATCACGCTCGCCGTCGGGAGCACCATCGTCATCGGAGGGTTCATCTACGACGGCGTCGTGAACAACGAGCGCGGGATCGACGGAGAGCTCATCGCCCTCGACCGCCTGTCGATCGTCGTGCCGATAGCCCTGATCATCTCGCTGACGATCTACGGCGCGTGGACGCTGGCGCACCGCGACAGCGAGGCGCTGCGCACGGCCCGCCCCGGCGCGGGGAACCGCACGGCGAGCGACGCCACGACGCCGTTGCTCCTTTTGCTGGGCACAGCCTGCGCCCTAATCATGGGAGTCGAGCTGTTCCATGTGGCCGACATCTTCGGGGGCGACCTGCGCCGTCTGAACACGGTCTTCAAGCTCTACTACCAGGCCTGGATTCTCATGGCCGTGCTCGGCGGATTCGGCCTGTGGTACGTCGCCAGCAGGTTGGACCGCACCGCGTTGATCGGCCGTGTGGGCTTCGCCGCCTGGACCGCCGTCCTCGTCGTCGCGCTAGGCGCTGTCGTCTACTACCCGCTCGCCGGGACGGCGGACCGCGCAGGCGACGCGGGTTTCGAGCTGGACGGCCTCGCGCAACTCGAGCGTTGGGCGCCAGCGGAGCTGATGGCCATCCAGTGGGTCCACGACAACGTCCCGCGCGACGCGGTTGTCGTCGAATCTCCGGTCGTCGCCTGCCCCAGCGAGCCCAGGGGCTGCAGCTCGTACACGGAGGCGGCGCGCATCTCCCAGAGTACGGGACGGCCGACGATTCTCGGCTGGTACGGCCACGAGCGCCAGTGGCGCAGCAGCGACAAGCACAGCGCCATCGACGCGCGCCTCGCGGACGTCCGGGAGCTCTACGAGACGCAGGACGTAGAGAGGGCCGGCGCCATACTCCGCAAGTACGATGCGGACTACATCGTGGTCGGCGACCGCGAGCGGGGCGCCTACGGCGCGGACGGCCTCGCCAAGTTCACCGAGCTCGGCGAGGTTGTCTTCGGCGACGAGAGCGGGGTGCTCATCTACGAACTGCCTGCGGGGGACCGACTATGACGCAGACGGCAGGGAGCAGCGAAACAACCTCGCCTGGGCGACTCCGGTCTTGGGCCGCGCGACAGCGGCGGCAAGTGCGCTTGCCCCGGCCGGTCATCGACTGGTCCGCCTGGCGACGGCTGGAATGGCAGACGTGGGTCTTCTTGGCGATTGTTGTTGTCGCGCTCGGAACGCGGCTCTGGGACCTGGGCGGACGGGCCCTCCACTACGACGAGATACTGCACGCTCATTACTCATGGAGATTCGCCGAGGGATTGGGTTACAGCCACAACCCGCTGACCCACGGACCGCTGCTGTTCCACATCGCAGCGGGGAGCTTCTGGCTGCTCGGCTCGAACGACGTCACCGCGCGGCTGGTCCCGGCCTTGTTCGGCACGGCGCTGGTCGGGTTGCCGTGGCTCCTGCGCAAGCAGCTCGGCATCTACGGCGTCCTGGCGACCGCTTCGCTGCTCGCGCTCTCGCCGTCCATTCTCTACTTCGGCCGCTTCATACGAAACGACATCTACATGGCCGTGTGGCTCTTGTTGCTCGTGGCGATCCTCTGCCGGCACCTCGAACGCCCTCGGACCCATCTACTCGTGGCCTGGGTCGCCGTCTGGGCTCTCGCCTACAGCACCAAGGAGTCCGCGTTCCTGCTCGCCGGCATCTTTGGCCTGTTCCTGTTCATCGTGTCCGCGCCTGCGCTGTGGAACTGGGTCCGCGGGCGGGCCCGCCTCTCCGACGTTCCGCCGGCCGGCGACCTGCTCATCTTGCTCGGCACGCTCTCGCTTCCGATGTGGGTCCCCTTCGTTAGCCTCATCCAGGAGCCGCTGGGAATCGTCCTCGTCAACCCCGACGCCCTCTCCCACCGGGTCGAGTCGGGGGAGATCGTCCGCGCCGCAGTCGAGACTGGGGCTCCGGCGGGCGGAGGCCTCTACATCGCGGCGTACATCGTCGGCGCCTTCGCCGTCCTGTCGGTCCTCATCGGCCTGCTCTGGGACAAGCGACGGTGGCCGCTGCTGGCCGCGGTGTTCGGCGGCATCTGGCTACTGCTGTTCACGAGCGTGTTCACGAACTGGCAAGGGTTCTTCACCGGATTGTGGGGCTCCGCGGGCTACTGGATCGCCCAACAAGACGTCACACGCGCCGACCAGCCCTGGTACTACTACGTCGTCGGCCTCTCCACATACGAATTCCTCATCATCCTGCCCGGCGTCATCGGCGGCGTTTGCCTCTTGGCGAAGGGCGCCGCGTTCGACCGGCTCATCGTGGCGTGGGCTGTCCTGACGTTCGTCATGTTCTCGTACGCCGCCGAGCGGATGCCGTGGCTGCTCGTCGGCGTCACCGTCCCGTTCGCCGTCGTCGCCGGCCGTGCTGTGGGCCTGCTCATCGAGTCTGCGCTGCGGACACGGCAGAGCCTTGTCACGCTCCTCGGCGGCGGCGGCGCAGCGCTCTTCACGCCGCTCCTGCTGCTGCGAGTCATACGGAGCGACAACCTGCTGACCGATATCTGGCTGTGGCTCTCTGTGGCGGGACTACTCGCGACGCTAGGCGCGATCGCGTGGACAGCCGACCGCGTGCGCACAGGGGGGCTGCCGGAGCGCCCGCCCTTCGTGTGGAGCGAGGCGTGCCGCAAGCTCATGGCCGGGCGCGGCCCGCTCTTCTCCGGGGCGGCGCTCGGCGTTCTGGCCATCCTCCTCGTGTTCACGGCGTTCGTCGCGGGCCGCGCGGTCTACTCCTACGCCGGATTCGAGCGGCCGACCGAGCTGCTCGTCTACTCGCAATCGGGTCAGGAGACCTCCTACGCCGCCGAGTGCATCGACCGCCTCGCCCACGACTCGGGCATCGGCAAGGAGAACCTGCGCCTGTTGACGGGTGAGTCGGACAACTTCGCTTGGCAGTGGCGGTGGTACCTCCGCGACTACCCGAACTTGCAGTACCGTTACCTCAACGACAGCCCGCTCGACGCGCCGCCCGACGTCGACGTCGTCCTTATGAGCCGTTCGGTCGAAGACGCCAACGCGCGGCATCTGGGCGAGTTCACCCGCATGGGCGAGATCAGGCACCTGTGGTGGTTCCCCAACTACGCCTACAAGGGAATCACCCCCCTGAGCGTCCTGTCCGACGCCGCCGACCGGGAGCTCGTGCGCCAGGGGGCCGACTACTTCATCGAGAGGAAGTACCCCGGAACGATGTACAGCAGCACGGGCGTAATCTACATAGCCAACGGACTGGCGCCCCTGGCCGAAGGTTGCACCGACCTCCGCGCGACCGACGAGGCGTGACGGACGCGTATACTCAGACGAACTGCTGCCGGTGAGGATGGAGGGCCCGTTGCTGACCAGCCGCCGCCTGTGGCTGGGTTTCGCCGTCACCGGCGCGTTCCTGGCTGGGCTGTTCCTGAAGATCGATCTCGACGGGATGCGCTCGGCGTTGGCCGAAGCCAACTACCTGTACCTGCTCCCCGCGGTCCTCGTCTACTTCGCATCGTTCTACGCCCGCGCCGTGCGTTGGCGCTACGTCCTCGGCCCGTTCGCGCGCGTCGGAGCAAATCGGCTCTACCCCGTGATCATGGTCGGCTACATGGCCAACAACGTGTTGCCCATGCGCTTGGGCGAGGTCGCCCGCAGCTACTACCTCTCGACGCGGGAGCCGGTGCGGGCGTCGACGGCGCTCGCCACAGTCGTCATCGAGCGCGTATTCGACGGCCTGACGCTGCTGTTCTTCCTCGCGGCCGCCGCGTTGTTCCTCCCCGTGCCCGGCCTCGCCGACCGCATCGCCGATTCGGTAAGCGCGCCGGTTTGGCTCCTGGCGATGGCCGTCATCGCGCCGTTTGTGGGCGTCCTCTCCCTCATGGTGTCAGCGGCGGTCTACCCCGATGTGTTCCTTCGAGTCGCCCGGTGGACCACGGGCAAGTTGCCTGAGCGTTTCGGCCGGCGCGCCTACGGTCTCACGCAACGCTTCATCGACGGCTTCGAGGGGCTGCACCGGCCAAGCAAGCTTGCCGCTGTCTTCGGCCTATCCCTTCCCGTCTGGGTCCTGGAGGGCGCGGCGTACTACATCGTGGCCCTGGGTTTCCACCTGCAGGCCGATTTCGACAGCCTTGGCCTGATGATCGCGGCGATGCTCGTGTTGACCAGCGCAGCGAACCTGGCCACCACCATCCCCTCGTCCCAGGGGTCCGTCGGACCGTTCGAGTTCTTCGCCGTCCTATCGCTGGAGTTCCTGGGGGTTGCCTCCGGCGTTGCCTCGGCCTACGCCATCGTGCTGCACGTCACGCTGCTGCTGCCGCCCATCGTCGCCGGGCTGCTCCACCTCGCCGCGAGCAGCGTGACGCTGGGGCAGCTCACGCGCGCAACGCCCGCCTCTCCGACGGAGGAACGTCCATGAGAGTCGGCATCATCGGCGGAGGCGCCGCGGGACTCGCGGCCGCGTACGAGCTGGGAGCGCGCGGCCACACGGCGGAGGTCTTCGAAGGCGCGCCGTTCCTGGGAGGCCAGGCCTCGACGTTCGACGTGGGCGGCGCCCCCATCGAGCGCGGGTATCACCACCTCTTCCGCAGCGACACGGCCATGGCCGAGCTCATCGACGAGCTCGGCCTCGGCCATCGGTTGAAGTGGATCGATTCGAACGTCGGCTACTTCGCCGACGGACGTCTCTGGCGTTTCACATCGCCGTCCGATCTCCTGCGCTTCCGTCCGTTGCCGCTGGTCGATCGGGTCCGCTTGGGCGTGACGACGCTGCGTCTCCAGCGCCGGACCGAGTGGCGTTCGCTCGAACAGCAGACCGCGACCGAGTGGGTCAGGCAGCACATGGGCGAGCGCGTCTACCGGGTCATCTTCGAGCCGATGCTGCGCGGCAAGTTCGGCGCGTATCACGACCAGATCAGCATGGCGTGGCTCTGGAACAAATTCGCCTTGCGCACCGCGTCGCGGGGCGAGGGCTTGCGCGGACGGTTCAAGGAACAGCTCGGCTACCCCACCGGAAGCTTCGGCGAGATTTTCGATACGCTCGCCGAGCACATCCGGCGACAGGGCGGCAGCGTTCACCCCAGCTCGGCAGTGCGCCGCGTCATCGTGACGGACGGACGCGCGACAGGCCTCGAGGTCGCCGTCGGAGGAGGGGCGCCCGAGCAGCGGCTCTACGACGCAGTGCTCGCGACCGTGCCCTCCTACGTGTTCCCGCGTCTCGTGGAGGGCCTGCCCGCCGACTACGCCGGCATGCTCGCCGACAAGACCTACCTGGCGGCCGTCCTCGTAGTCCTCGTGCTCGACCGGCCGCTCAGCCCTCACTACTGGACCTATGTGGGCGACCGGTCGCTGCCGTTCCTCGGCATCATCGAGCACACCAATCTCATACCCGCGGAGAACTACGGCGGCGGGCACATCGTCTACCTGGCGAACTATCTCGATCGCGACGACCGGCTGTACGCCATGAGCGCGGACGAGCTGTACCGCGAGTACATCCCGCACGTCCAGCGCATCAACCCCGCGTTCAACGAGTCGTGGGTGAAGGAGTACCACCACCACAAGGTGGACGCCGCGCAGCCGATCGTCACGCGCGGCTACTCCGAGCGCATCCCCTCCCACCAAACGCCCATCCCCGGGCTCTGGCTCGCCAACACGACCCAGATCTACCCGGAGGACCGCGGCACCAACTACTCGGTCCGCATGGGCCGCCAGGTGGCGGCCATGATAGCGGCCGGGCAACCCTAGGGAACCTCTGAATAGCTCCGTCCCATCCGTTCGCCCTGAGCCCGTCGAAGCCTGTCCTGAGCCTGTCGAAGGGGGTCCCACGAACGGACTTGCCTGCTTCCCATCCTCATCTTCCTCCCCCGTTCTGGCCTCCTCCCCCGCGGGGGAGGATTGAGGAGGGGGCCTGCTGAGAGCACCAGCTCGTTGTTCAGAGGATTCCTGGCAGGCTTCCGACCTACGACGTCCGCAGCGCTGCTATCATCGCCAACTGACCCCAGAACACCTCGCGAACAGGAGCCCAGCCATGACCACCGAGACCGGCGAACACGCGATGGCCCCTCGACTCTACGAGACCGCAGTCGCCCACACCCGACAGCGCCTCGCCGCCGTCTCCGCGGACCAGTGGGACGACCCCACGCCATGCACCGAGTGGGACGTCCGCCAACTTGTCTCCCATCTCGTGACCACCTCCATGAATGCGAAGAGCATCATGGACGGCAACGGCCCTCAGCGATTCGACGGCGACGTCCTCGGCGACGACCCGCTGGCTGCCTTCGACGCTGCGGTTGCGGCCGCCGCCGCCGCGTTCAGCGCGCCGGGGGCGATGGAGCGGATAGTCGCCACACGACGCGGGGACCAGGTCGCGGGCGAGTACGCGCTCGGCCAGGTGCAAGAGGTCCTCGTGCACGGATGGGACCTCGCGAAGGCGACCGGCCAGGACGCCGAGCTGCCCGCCGACGTGATCGACGTCGCGTACGCCCGCGCGCTGCGGAACCACGACCGCATCCGCGCCACCGGCGCCTACGGCGAGGCCGAGGCCCCCGTCCCTGCCGACGCCGGCGCGCAAGCAAAGTACCTCAGCATCCTCGGACGCGCGCCCTAGGGAGCAAGCGCTCGCCAATACGACCTAGATCTATCCTGAGGACCGCGGCGCCAACTACTCGGTGCACATGGCCCGCCAGGTGGCGGCGATGATCGCGGCCGACGCTCGGCGGTAAGGTTGGACTGGAGACTGGACAACCGCTACGTGCATACTTGGGTTGCACTGTGGTATGAGTATTGCAAATCGGGGAGGACTGAGCTTGACAGGAATCATCGCTCGGCCAAACGGGATCGCGAACAAACTCGACCCCAGCGACCGTGCCGTGCATGACTGGTACCGGTTCGTCCAGTCATTCCCTCCTCACCTAGTCGCAAGCTACCTAGACCGGTTCGGTCTCGGCCAAGACGCGACTGTGCTCGACCCCTTCTGCGGAACTGGCGCCACGTTAGTAGAATCGAAGAAGCGGGGCATTTCCAACATAGGCATCGAAGCGAACCCTGTAGCATGCTTCGCCAGCACCGTCAAGACGTGTTGGGACATCGACCCTGATGCGCTAATTCGGGACGCGGAGCGCGTAGCGGACGAAGCACTTCACGAACTCGACATCCTGGGCATTGACGATGCCAAGGACTGCTCCGACATGGCCGACAGCTTGCTCATCCAGAGGCTTGGCCCCGAAACGACTGCACTCCTCCTCAGGAACTCGATCAGCCCCATCCCTTTGCATAAGGCCTTGGTGCTGAGGGATCTAATCGGGACTAGCTCTGCCCATTCCGCCCACGAGCGCTTGGCGTTCGCCGGTGCCCTAGTCTCCTCAGCGAGCAACCTCAAGTTTGGACCCGAAGTTGGCGTAGGAGATCCTAAGCCCGACGCCCCCGTCATAGGCCCATGGCTCAATCGAATTCGAACAATGGCGTCCGACCTTGCCAGTTACCGTGGGATGCCCACCGTTCTTAGTCAGGTTCATGCCGCAGATGCCCGTCAACCTGCTAGCGTCCTCGGCCGCGAGAGCATTGATGCGGTCATCACGTCCCCTCCATACCCTAACGAGAAAGACTACACACGGACGACTAGGCTAGAGTCAGTTCTATTGGGCTTCCTCGCGTCGAAAGCCGACCTCCGCAGCCTAAAGAAATCGCTCATACGCTCCAATACCCGTGGCGTATACAAGGGCGACAACGACGACGCCTGGATCACGGAACACCCTCGCATACAGGAGATCGCTAACCAAATAGAGGCTCGCCGAGTGGCTTTGGGAAAGACTTCGGGCTTCGAGCGCATGTATCCCCGAGTGGCCACCCTTTACTTCGGGGGAATGGCGCGCCACCTCACGAGTCTACGGTATACGCTCCGTCCCGGAGCGCGGCTCGCATATGTGATCGGAGACCAAGCATCTTACCTTCGTGTGATGATCAGGACAGGTGAGATACTAGCAGAGATCGCTGAACAGGTTGGCTACCAAGTGGAAGGACTAGACCTGTTCCGCACCAGGTTAGCAACCGCTACGAGAGAGCAATTGCGCGAAGAAGTGTTACTGCTCCGATGGAAGGGAGAATGACCCTCAGGATCATGACCCAGTACGACCGCATCATTGAGCATGTGTTCTTTAGGAAGTTCCGGGCCAAGATGGTACAAGTCCCGTTCTCACGTGAAGAACTGGTGGCGGCGGCGGCGCATCTTGGTCTTGCGCGACCGAAGAACCTCGGTGACATTCCCTATTCATTCCGGTACCGAAGGGACCTACCCAAGTCGATCCGTGACAAAGCTCCGAAGGACTACGAGTGGGTTATACGAGGCGCGGGGACATCGCTCTACCGTTTCGACGCGATGCCGAGTCTTGATTTGCGGCCCAACCCATCTCTGGCGGTAACCAAGATTCCGGACGCTACGCCACGAATAATTGTTCGATACGCTCAGACCGATGAGCAGGCATTGCTCGCCATTCTCAGATACAACCGCCTAATCGACACGTTCGTAGGAGCCACCTGCTACTCGCTCCAGAACCATCTGTCTACGTCGGTTCAGGGAATCGGAAGTATGGAAACGGACGAAATCTACGTGGGGATCGACCGCCGAGGGGTCCACTATGTGTTTCCGGTGGAAGCGAAGGGAGCAAGGGAGCGGCTCGGCAGGGTGCAGATTGAGCAAGATTTCGAACTGTGCAGCGTCAAGTTCCCGGGACTGGTCTGTCGTCCCATTGGAACACAATTCATGGGAGATGACGTCATCGCTCTGTTCGAATACACGCGAAACGGCGACGTCCTGAGCATCGCAAGCGAACGGCACTACCAGCTTGTGGGCCAGAACGAGCCGTCGGCGGACGATCTCGTTGCCTACTCAATTCTTCCGCTTTGAGCCTTAGGCTTGACCGGCGGCGTGGCGAACGACATCGCCAGCAGCATCACGAAGAAGATCCCCGCGAACATTGTGAACGCCAGGTTGTAGCTGTTCGTCCGGTCGTGGATGAACGCCGTCAGGGTCGGACCCACGGGCGAGAAGAAGCGGAACGGGGCCGTGAACCCGCGGATCGCCCCCAGATGTGCGCGGCCAAAGTAGTCCGCCCACAGCAGGCCCGGCACGAGCGACGCGCCGCCGACGGCGAATCCAAACATCAGCCCGAACAGGATCGCGAGCGGATAGGTGTCCGCCGTGAGCAGCAGGCCCATCGCCAGCAGGAGCAGGAGGCTGATGAGCATGGCGCTATAGCGGATGTGCATCTTCTCCAGCAGGAACCCCCACAGCGGCCCCGTGAGCGCGGACGTCAACGCGAAGAGCGAGAGAATGCTGATGGCCTGAAGGTGCTCCAAGCCCTGGTCTTCGAAGTTGGCGACCATATTCAAGTTGATCGCGCCCAGCGCGAAGCGGTCGATGGAGACGAACACGACGATCATCCAGAACGCCCGCGTGCGCCTCGCCTCCTGCAGCGTCCACGAGATATCGCGGATGTCCCGCCGTATTCCACGGGGCGCCTCGCCCTCCTCGCCTTCCGGCTTCTCGCCGTCGGGGTACAGGCCGAGGTCCTCCGGCCTGCGCCGCAGGTAGAGGAACGCTGGCACGGTGATCGTCAGCGCCGTGAACAGCGCCAGAGACCGGAACGCTTCGCGCCACTCCGACGCCGCGAACAGGACTCCGATCAGCAGCGGCACCATGAACTGGCCCGCGCGCAGGCCCGAGTGGTGGAACGCCATCGCGCGCGGACGGCGCTTGATGAACCAGTTGGCTATCGAGATGCCCACGCCGATCTGTATCCCGCCCAGCGCCGACCCTCGCCCCAACCCGAACAGGATCCAGAACTGCCACGGCGCCTGCATGAACGAGATGCCCACCATGGCCAGCATGATGATCGTCCCGGCGATGGCCACGATTGCCCGCGAGCCGTAGCGGTCGAGCACACGCCCGAAGATGAACGTGCTCACCGAGCTTGTCGCGCTGCCTATCGTGAAGGCCAGCGCTATCTCCCAACGGGCCCACCCCATCTCGTCCTGGATGGGAATCATGAAGATGCCGAGCACCGGGCCGAACATGGGAACCATGCCGAACGAGGCGACGAACCCCGTCCCTACGATGGCCCACCCATAGAAGATTTTCTTGAACGGCCACGCCCGCGGAATCGTGGGCTGCGAGGCCTGCGGCTTCTCCGGCGCGTCCGGCGTCTCTTGCACGTGCCCTCGCATCCCGAGAGGCGTATTGGGCCGCTGCTGCGAGCGGGCTGGCCCGCGCCATCATACGCTCATCCGCCGGCGTCCGTTCTGCTGATATACTCGCCTCAGCTCCTCTGAGCTCCGCCCAACCCCTGCACGGTCGACGCACGCGGGACCCTCCATAGCTGACACGCATGGCAGACGACACGGCCGCTATCGCGCGAGTCAACGCGCTCCGCGAGCAGCTCAACCTCCACAACTACCGCTACTACGTCCTCGACTCGCCGCTCGTCAGCGACGGCGAATACGACGCCCTCCTGCGCGAGCTCCGCGCCATCGAAGAGGAGCGCCCCGACGTTGTGACCCCGGACTCTCCGACTCAGCGGGTCGGCGCGCCCCCGTCTCCCGAGTTCCGTGAGGTCCAGCATCCCCAGCCGATGCTAAGCCTCGGCAACGCCTTCGACGACAACGATCTGGCCGCGTGGCGACGACGCGCCGCAGCCCTCCTGGAGACCGACGCCTTCGCAATGGTCTGCGAGCCGAAGATCGACGGCCTGGCCATCGCGTTGACCTACGAGGAGGGCCGGCTCGTGCGCGGCGCCACCCGCGGCGACGGCCTGCGGGGCGAGGACGTCACGCCCAACGTTCGGACCATCAACTCCGTGCCGCTCACGCTGCTGGACGGATCGCGGGCCCCGGCCCGCATTGAGGTGCGCGGCGAGGTCTACATGCCGCTCGACGCATTCCGCGAGCTCAACGAGGAGCGCGCGGAGCGCGGCGACGCGCTCATCGCGAACCCGCGCAACGGCGCCGCGGGCTCGCTCCGTCAGCTCGACTCCCGGATCACCGCGCAGCGACGGCTCAACGTATGGATATACCAGCTCGGCTGGGTGGAAGGCGTCGAAACCCCGGACACCCATTCCGAGGTCATGGCGTGGCTCGGCGAGCTGGGGTTCAGAATCAACCCGGAGATCCGCCGGTTCCACACCCTCGAAGACGTCGGCGGCTACTATCGGGAGTGGGTGGCCACGCGTTTCGACAAGAACTACCAGACCGACGGCGTCGTCATTAAGATTGACCGCCTCGACTACCAACGGCACCTCGGGTTCGTCGGACGCGACCCGCGTTGGGCCATCGCCTACAAGTTCCCCGCCGAGCAAGCCACTACCAAGCTGCTGGACATCGGCGTCAACGTCGGGCGCACCGGCAGCTTCAACCCGTTCGCCATCCTCGAACCGGTGCAAGTCAGCGGCGTCACCGTGCGCCAAGCGACGCTCCACAACGAGGACGACATCCGCCGCAAGGACATCCGCGTCGGCGACACTGTCGTCATCGAGCGCGCGGGCGAGGTCATCCCCCAGGTCGTCGGCCCGGTGGTCGAGGCCCGCACCGGCGGCGAAACGCCCTTCACGATGCCGGAGGCGTGCCCGGTCTGCGGCGCGAAGGCAGTCCGCGAAGAGGGCGAGGCGATGCACCGGTGCGTGAACGCCCGCTGCCCCGCTCAGCAGTACGAGCGCATCCGTCATTTCGTCTCGCGCGCGGCCATGGACATCGAGGGTTTGGGTGAGAAGCTCGTGGCAACGCTCCTAGACCAGCGCATGGTTGCGGAGTTCCCCGATATCTACAGGCTCACGCGAGACGAGCTGGCGGGGCTCGAACGCATGGGCGAAAAAAGCGCCGACAACTTGATTGCCGCCATCGAGGCGAGCAAGTCGCGGCCGCTTGCGGCGGTCCTGTCGGGCCTCGGCGTCCGCCACGTCGGCGGCGAGACCGCCGAGCTCCTCGCGCGCCGGTACGGCAGCCTGCCGAAGCTGATGGACGCGAGCGAGGAGGAGCTCCGGTCGATTCCCGGCGTCGGCCCCATCGTCGCGCTCGCCATAGCCGGCCACTTCAGCAACGAGGGCAACCGGCAGATCGTCGACGCGCTCGGAAAGGCTGGCGTCGTATTGGAGTCCGGCGAGCCGGCGGAGGGCCCCGGGCCGCAGCCCTTCCAGGGCATGCGCTTCGTCGTCACCGGCCGGCTCGAGGGCTTCACGCGCACCGAGGCGGAGTCCTTCATCAAGAGCCGCGGCGGGCAGGTCGCGGGGAGCGTCAGCAAGAAGACGAGCTACGTCGTCGTGGGAGAGGAGCCCGGCGGCAAGCGGGACGACGCCGAGCGGTTGGGCGTCCCCGTCATCTCCGAGGACGATCTCGTGGAGCTGGCGGCCGCCCAACCGGACACCCCGCCCGAGACGTCATGACGAACGCCCGTTTCGCGCCCGGCCCATGGCTCCTTCCTCACGGCCTCCGCTCTTGCCTCCTCCCCCACGGGGGGAGGATTGAGGAGGGGGCCGCCGCCCCTCCGTCATTCCCGTGCCCCGACACGGGAATCCATGCCCCTTCCCCCACCGACCGCCCGCCGCGGTCTGACCTCCTCCCCAGACCATTCCTCCTCCCCCACGGGGGGAGGATTGAGGAGGGGGGAACCTTCGTTCAGAGGTTCTCTAGCATGCTCGATCGGATGTTGCATCGCGGCGGCGCCCAGACGAGGCACGACCGCTCGGCGCCGCCCATGCTCATCGTGGGGCTAGGCAACCCGGGCCCGCGGTACGCCGGCACCCGGCACAACGTCGGCTTCCGCTGCATCGACATGCTCTCCGAGCGGTCTGGCGTCCGGCTCAACGACAAGCGCAAGCACGCAGTCATCGGCCAGGGCGTGATCGCGGGCCGGCCCGTCGTCCTGGCGAAGCCGCGGACGTTCGTCAACGCCAGCGGACTCGCAGTCCAGTACGCCGCTGCGCGGTTCGGCGCCCGGCCGGCGAACATCCTCGTCGTGCTCGACGACATGGACCTGCCGCTGGGCCGGATGCGGCTCCGCGCGTCGGGCGGGTCCGGGGGACACAACGGACTGAACTCAATCAACGCCGAGCTCGGCACGACCGAGTACCCTCGGCTGCGGATCGGCATCGGCAGGCCCGCCGGCAATGCCGTCGCGCACGTCCTCGGCCCTCTCTCCGGCGAGGAAGAGTCCGCGCTTAGCGAGACCCTGGCCCAGGCGTTGGAGCTGATCGAGGTCTGGGTGGAACACGGCGTGCAGCGCGCGATGAACCTCTTCAACTGATGCGGTCCCCCGCGCGCGACCTCCGCTGCGAAAACATCCCCCGTCGGCGTTCGGCGCGGGGCGCCGTCGTTCTGGCGCTGGCGATCGGACTCGCCCTCGGCGTCCCGGTGAGCTGCACGCCCGACGCCGCGCCGACGCCTACGCCTGAGCCCGCGGCGACGACCACGTTCGCGACCCCGCAAGGTTCGGCACCCGCCGTCGCGCCGGACGACGCCCCGCCTCCAGCGCCGCCCCTCGTCGACGCTCCCCGGCAGGACCGGCTCTCCCTCGTCCGCCTCTACACCGGCGTCGACGCGCAACCGCTGCCCCTCGAAACCCTCTACCCTGACGAGCCGGTCGGGACCACGCGCCGGTTCTGGACCGTCGATGTGACGGGACCCTCGATGTTCACGATCGAAGCCGAGCTGCGCCACGTCGGCGAGCACGCGTTGTGGTACGTCGGCGTCGGCGCGAACGTCTCGGACACGCGCCTCACGGCCGCCGCCCGCGCCTTTGACGAAGAAATCTATCCGGAGGTCCTCCGCCTGTTCGCGCGCGGAGCGGAGCCGCACGGCAAGCTGACCATCGTGAACGCGCGGCTGGGCCCAGGGTTGGGCGGCTACTTCGCCAGCGCCGACGCGTTGCCGGCGGAGGCGTGGCGATTCAGCAACGAGCGGGCAGCTATCTTCATGGCGTCGGCGAACTTCGGCGGCGACCGCTACCTGGGCACTCTCGCCCACGAACTTCAGCACTGGGCTCACTCGCTCGTCGACCGCGACGAAACGACGTGGGTGCATGAAGGTCTCTCCGAGTTGGCTGCGACGTCGCTGGGCCTACCGGCGCTGCCGCCGAGCGCCTACCTGCTCAATCCCGGCGTGTCGATCACCCTCTGGCCCGAGATCGGACAGAGCATTACGAACTACGCGGGCGCCTCTCTCTTCTTCTCCTACCTCTCCGGCCGGACCGGCCTCGACAACATCCATCGCCTCGTGGCGCAGTCCGCCGACGGCGGCGAGGGCATCCAGGCGTACTTGGACGAAGTGGCCCCCGGCGAGCAGTTCGATGAGCTCTTCGCCGACTGGCTCGCGGCCAACGTCGCGGGCGCGCCCGAGGGGCGATTCGGGTATCCCCCGCCGATGCGCGCAGTCAACATCGCAGGCGCCGTCTCGCGAGCCATCGAGGGAGAGGGCGCGGTCGCCGGCGAGGCGCCGCAGTTCGGGGCCTGGTATCTCCGCATCGTCCCCGGGGACGCCCCGCTCACCGTGACGATATCGGGAGCAGACCGCACCGCCGTCCTGCCGGTTGACCCGCCCAGCGGCGATTCGTGCTGGTGGGGGAATCGAGGCGACAACATCGACGCTACGCTCACACGGTCAGTCGACCTCACAGGCCTCGACCAGGCGACGCTCCGGTTCTGGACCTGGTACGACATCGAGGAGGCGTGGGACAGGGCGTACGTTGCCGCGTCCGCTGACGGAGGAGCGTCGTGGACGGCGCTCGCCGGCGGCCACACGACCGCGTCCGACCCGATAGGCTCTTCGCTGGGCCACTCCTACACCGGACGCTCGGATGGCTGGGCGCCGGAGACGATCGACCTCTCGCCGTTCGCCGGGCGGCCCATGCTGCTGCGGTTCGAGTACGTCACCGACGACGCGATCTCGAACACCGGCTGGTGCGTCGACGACATCAGCATCGAGCGGCTGGACCTCTCCAATGAAGAGTGGACCGCCAACGGTTTCATCGACCTGCCGGCCGAGGGAGTCTCACAGCGCTTCAGGGCGCGATTGGTGACCGGCGCAGGCGCCGAAGCGCGGGTGACCAACGTCTCGTTCGATTCGAGCAACCGGGCCGAATTCACCGTTGACGCCCCTTCGATCCTGGTCGTGACCGGCCTGTCCACGAAGACGTCGCAGCCCGGCCGCTTCGAGGTGCTATCATCGTGGCGTTCAACAAACTGACTGGGGCCGCTTCCAAACAGGCGCCCTGTAGTCCGTCCTCCTCCCCCGCCACGGGAAGAGGATGCCCTCAGTGACCCGGCAACGGCCCCGATGGCCCGGCCTCCTCCCCCGCCACGGGAAGAGGATGCCCTCAGTGACCCGGCAACGGCCCCGATGGCCCGGCCTCCTCCCCCGCCACGGGAAGAGGATGCCCTCAGTGACCCGGCAACGGCCCCGATGGCCCGGCCTCCTCCCCCGCCACGGGAAGAGGATGCCCTCAGTGACCCGGCAAGGGCCCCGATGGCCCGGCCTCCTCCCCCACGGGGGGAGGATTGAGGAGGGGGGAGCTTGTTCAGAGTTTCCCTAGGAGGTCGAACGCGATGATGCCGAAGACCACATCCGCGAGGTGGCTCGCCGCCATCTCCGTGGTTGCCGTCGCAGTTGCAGCCGTCAGCGTTATCGTCACGATCGCCACGGGAACGGGCCGGGCGGACCCCCTTCCCGAGGGCTCTCCCGAGCGAGTCGCCCAGCTCTACATCCTCGCCATCGAGGACGAAGACGTCGAGGCTGCCTACGCGCTCCTCCACGAGTCGGTCGCCGAAGGGTGCGCGCTATCCGAATTCCAACGCGATGTGCGCTCCAACGCAGACCGCGACTACCGCGTCACGCTCGACACGGTGGACATCCTCCCCGACGGGGCGAACGTGTTCGTCGAGACGGTCAGAATCTCCGCGCCGAGTCCGTTCGAGGTCTCGACCCACAAGTCGAGCGCTGCGTTCTTCTTGCAACAGAGTGCGGGCGAGTGGCGGATCGTCAGGACGCCCTATCCTTTCCGGGGTTGTCCAAACCGTCCCCCGACAGCGACTCCCCTTCCCACCGAAACGGAATCGCTCAGCAAACCAGCCGAGTCGGAAGGCTGAGGGCGGGCATGGATACCCTCGGCATCCTATTCGGCGTGTTCATAGCGGGCATCTTCCCGTTCGTCGTCATCGGCGCCGTGATTGCCTTCATCTTCTCGCGCAGATCGCCGTCTGGTGAGCACGGCCCCGGCATCGGCATCGGCACTACGCGGCGCGTGTTCCTGTACGGCCTCTCCTTCGTCGCCCTCATGATCGGCGCCATCGGCGCAACGCTCCTCGTTTCCGGCTTTCTCGACCTCGTCGCCCCCGGCGCAGTGCTCGCGTACGACTCGACGAGCGTCGCGTTCGGCATCGCGTCCTCCACCGTCGGGCTCGGCACCTGGGGAGTGCTCACGTGGGCGGCCCGGCGCTCGCTCGGCCGGTACCCGGCAGAGGCCGGAACCCTCGGCCGGAAGCTGTACGTCTACGCAGTCCTGGCCGTCTCGGCGATTGTCGTGGCCGTCTGGTTCGTGCAGTTCATCGCTCAACTGTTCCGGCCATCCGACTTCGACCCCACCGTGCTGGCGCCGATGCTGGTCTGGGGCCTCGTTTGGGGATGGCACTGGGTCAACGAGCAGGCGGAGGGGCAACCCTCGGCAACCGCCCAGACGGTCCGCCGGCTCTACGTCTACGGGGTGTCGGTCTACGCGATCATCGTGCTGGTCTCCGGCGTCAATACCCTGCTGACCTTCTTCTTCACCGCCGCGTACGCCGCCGCGTTCGGCGACGACGCGGTCCTATATCAGTCGTTCGGGTTCTGGAGCGCCTTGACCCACTCCGGCCTTGCGCTCGGGGTCGTAGGCAGCGTCTGGTGGTGGTTCCACTGGCACAAAGTCGCGCGCCACGATCAACGGTCGGACCTCCGGCGGGCCGTCATCTATGTGCTCGGCCTGCTCGGCGGCTCCGTGTCCCTCGTCGTAGCCGTGTCCGTAGGCATATTCCTCGTGCTTTGGTGGCTTCTTGACCCCCCTCGTGATACCTCCGCTTTCGGTCATTTCGACGTGCTCCCGCGCACGCTCGGCGCGGCGCTCATCGCCGCCGGCGTCTGGGGCTACCACGCCTCGGTCGCGCTCGCCGAGGCCCCCGCCGGACCCGGCGGCGCCCGGTCCGGCCTGCGTGTCTACCGCTACGTCTCAGCGCTCGTGGGCCTCGGTACGCTCTGGGCGGGCCTGATCATCGTTCTCGGCGTCGCAATCGGCCTCGCGACCTCGCAGCAGGGGGTCGCCTTGAACGAGCGCGGACTGGGCACGCAGCTGGCGTCGGCGCTCACCTTGATGATCGTGGGAGCTCCCCTGTGGACCTGGCACTGGCAGCGGATGCAAGCGCTGGTCCGGACCGAGGACGACGAGCGCGGGACGCTCGCGCGGCGCGCCTATGTGTTCGGCGTCCTGGGGATTTCTTTGCTCGTGGTGCTCGTCGCGCTGAGCATCGTGCTCTTCAGGGTGCTCGACGCCCTGCTGAGCGGCGAGTTCGGCGTCGGGACGGTCGACGACTTCCGCTGGGCGTTCGCTGCCGCCGCCGTATCGGCGGCAGTCGGCGTATACCACTGGCTGGTCACCCGCGAGGACCGCACGCTGACGCCCGAGGAGGAACCGACGCCGGCGGCGCCGGAACGCGCGCCAAAGCAGATCACCGCCGCCGCCCCCGCCGGGGCCGAGTCCATCGTCAACGCCGTCGCGGAGCGCATCGGCGCAAGCGTCGCCGTCTGGCGGCGGCAGGACGACGCCCGCCCGCCCGAGCTCACCGCACAGCAGCTCGACGATATCGCCGCGCGCGTGCAGTCCGCGTCCGGCGACCGTGTCCTCCTCGTCCTCGACGCCGACGGCGTGCAGGTCATCCCCGTCTAACCCTGATCCGTTCGCCCTGAGCCCGTCGTTGACCTCCTCCCTAGTGGGGGAGGATTGAGGAGGGGGCCGCCGCCCCTATCGTCATTCTCGTGCCCGACACGGGAATCCACGCCCAGTGTCGTAACTATGACATGAACCCGTTGCGTGCACGCCATCCCATCCTCTACCCTGGTCCCAACGCCCAGCACCGACCGGGAGCCCTCCGGTCTGGCCTCCTCCCATCTGGCCTCCTCCCCACGCTGCGGGGGGAAGATTGAGGAGGGGAGCCGTCCAGCCCGTCCCCAGAGGAGAAATGTCCCCGAATGTCACCAAATGCCGCCCCTGAAAACAGCGTAGCCCTCTCGCCCCGCCAGACCGCCGCCCTTCCCTACATCGCCTCCGAGCCCAACCTCTCCGAAGGCGCGCGGGCCGCGCAGATTGATAGACGCACCCTCACGCGATGGATGCAAGAACCCGCCTTCCGCGCCGAGCTCGAACGCGTCCGCCGCAACATCAGCGACCTGGCATTCTCCGAGCTCGAAGGGTTCACCCTCAAAGGCGTCATCCGTCTTGTGCAGCTCCTCGACGACCCCGACTCCACCGTCAGACACCGCGCCGCCAAGACTGTCATCTCGATATCCATCGCCGTGCGGCAGGACAAGGAGATCCGCCGCCAGCTCGAGACCATCGACAACGCGCTCATCATGCTGAAGGCGCAACGATGAGGAACGCCGTCCGGCTCCTCGAACGCCGCCTCGCCTGCCTCGTCGCCCAGTCCGCCCTCGAACCCATCGTCGAGGACTACCTCGACCGCTGGTGCATCGCCGTCGAGCAGGGCGATCGGCCTCCCGACGTCTTCGACCTCGTCCACGCCGCAACTGCCGAACGCGTCCCGATGCTCAACGCCGGCGGCCTCGTCTCCTACATCGAGCAGTGCGCCGACAACGACCGCGTCCCCGACTCCCGAAATATCATCCAGACCATCGTCCACGGCCACGCCCAACGCTACTACTTCACCAACCACGCCAAGACCTGCCGCTGCCCTGCTCGTATGCCCCTCATCATCGACTACTCCCCCTACGACGATGACCATGACCATGACAACTGATGTCCCCTCCCGTTATCCCCCGCCCCCGTTTCGTCATTCCGGCGCCCCAGCTGGAATTCAGGGGTGGGGGGAAGGCGCCCCTCAACCCGAGGCGCGGCGCAACGAGTCGGCCCGAGCCGAGGCGTGGCCTGTCGCCGCCTTGGATTCCCGACCGGACCACGAAGCAATGTCCCAAAATGTCCCAAAATGTCCCGGTTTAGAAGAATTTTGCTCCGCTCCTACTCGTAAACTCGTGCAATCTGCGAGTGGACGCACTGCGCCATCTTGGGACAATCTCCGCCAATTCGCGGCGTTCTATAGCTGTTTACTGGTACTTTGACGGTCATGCGACAGATGGAACGCCCCCAGGTTCCCAGCACAGCGAGGTAGGCTGGTCTATGCCCACAGTCCCACTCGAACGTGCGTTGGCCGCGTCTGACCTCGCTTTGCTGCGCGCGCTTGGCGTTGCGGCGAGCGCGGCGGGCGCGCGCCTCTGGCTCGTGGGCGGCGCCGTGCGCGACGCGCTCCTCGAACGGACGGTGACAGACCTCGACCTCGCGTCGGCCGCGCCCGCGCGCGAGCTTGCGCCCGTGCTCGCAGCGGCAACCGGCGCAACCGTCGCCGCCCGTTCGGCGTTCGGCACGGTGAAGCTGCGCTTGGGCCAACGCGCGGTGGACCTAGCCACGCTCCGTTCGGAGCGGTACGACCGCCCCGGCGCCCTGCCGTCGGTGGGCCCCGGCAACGTGCTCGCCGACCTCGCGCGGCGGGACTTCTCCATCAACGCCATGGCCGCATCGCTCGCCCCCAGCGATTTCGGCGAGCTGCTCGACCCCGAGGGGGGACTCCCCGACCTGCGAGCCGGGAGGATTCGTATCCTCCACGAGCGGTCGTTTCAGGACGACGCGACTCGCATCCTTCGAGTCGTCCGGTATAGCGTGCGCCTCGGGTTCGCCGTGGACCGGGGCTCCGCTGCCTTCTTGCGGCGCGACCTCGCTTTCCTCGACGCCATCTCGTCGGCCAGGCTCCGCCGGGAGCTCGAACGCATGCTCGCCGAGCCGCTGGCCGTGCGCATGCTGGCCGCGGCTTGGCGTTCCGGCGTGCTCGCGACCGTACACCCCGCGTTGAGCAATCCCGCCCTCCGGGGGTCGCTGCGCCGCGCGGGGCGCGCCCGGCTCACGCCGCTGGCGCTGCTCGGCGTGCTGGTGTACGCTTCGACCGTGGACAGCGCCACGGCCATGGCGAGCAGGCTGGCATTGACTCGGATGCAAGCCTCGACCGTCGCGCACACACAGCGGACCGCCGCCCTCGAACGGCGGATCGCGGGCGCCGCGCCCAGCACGGTTCACGAGTTGGTCGGCGGAGCGCCCACCGACTCGTTGCAGGCAAGCGCCGCAGCCGCCGCCGACCCAGCGGCGCGCCGGGCGCTCGCGCGCTACTTGGGGCGCTTGCGCATCGCTCGACCTCTGCTCGACGGCAACGATTTGAAGTCGTTGGGAGTGGAAGAAGGGCCCGGCATGGGGGCGTTGCTCGACGAATTGCGGCACCTCGCCCTCGACGGCAACCTCCGCTCGCGCGGCGGGGCCATCGCGTACGTGAAGCGGGCCCTCGCGGAAGGACGAGCGTGAAGGCAGTCTACATAGAGCGGCACGGCGACCCTTCCGTACTCGAGTACGGCGAGATGCCTGAGCCCTCCCCAGCGCCGGACGAGGTCGTCGTGAGCGTGCGCGCCGCATCGCTGAACAGGCTCGACCTGTACACGCGGGCCGGCATTCGCGGGACGAAGATCCCCGACGCACAGATGCCGCGCATCCTCGGAGGCGACTGCGCCGGCGAGATCGCCGCCGTCGGCGCGGACGCGGCGGGCTTCAGCGTCGGTCAGCGGGTCGTCGTCAACCCGCTCATCACCACGGACCCCTCCCCCCAGATGCTCGGCACGCACCGCCACGGCTCCTACGCGGAGCTCGTCGCCGTGCCGGCGGCCAACGTCGTCCCTCTGCCGGAGTCGGTCAGCTTCGAGCTGGCGGCCTCCCTGCCCACCGTGTTCCTGCCGACATGGTCCATCATCGTCCGCGAGGCAAAGCTCCAACCCCACGAGACCGCGCTCGTGCTCTCCGCGTCGAGCGGCGTCGGCGCCGCCGCAATCCAGCTCATCAAGGGCGTGGTCGGCGGCGCATGCATCGCGGCTACCAGCACCGGCGAGAAGATCCAGAAGGCGTACGACCTAGGCGCTGACTACGCGATCAACTACCGGACCGAAGACCTGGCGCAACGCGTCAAGGACCTCACCGCAGGCCGCGGAGTCGACCTCGTCGTCGATAGCGCGGGCGCGCTCTTCTTCGAGGCGGCCTACGCCTCACTGGCGCGCGGCGGGCGGTACGGCACGTGTGGAGTCACCAGCGGCTATCAGTCCCAGATTCACTTGGGCCAGCTGTTCAGCAAGGAGCTGCATGTGTTTGGCGTGTTCATGGGCTCCACCGCCGAGCTCCGGCAGATCGTGCAGGCCGCGGCCCGAGGCCAGCTGGCCGGAGCGATTCACCGGACCGCCCCGCTGTCCGATGCGGCCCTCCTCCACGAGGAGATGGAGCGCTCGGAACACTTCGGCAAGTTCGTCTTGACTACCGGCTGAGCCGCGCCGCGTCCGAGGCACGGCCGGCCCGAGACGCCCGCTCGCGCTGCCGCACATCCCAGAACAGGTACTGGTTCGCATAGCCAGCGTCGCTTCCGAAGGTCTCCCACGCCCACTGCCGCACTGCGTCGTAGCTGACGTTGGCGGCGAGCCCGTACCAGTCCGAGACCGCCCGCCGCACCCAGCGGTCGGCGGGGAAGGCCTCGGTCCGGTCGAGCGAGAAGAGCATGGCGCAGTCGGCGATCTTGTCCCCGACCCCGCGCAAGGCCGTCAGCGCGGCTTGCACGTCCGCGTAGGCTGCGCCGCGGAGCAGGCCGAGGCGGATGTCGCCGCAGGCGACAGCCTCGGCTGCCGACGCGAGGTAGGGCGCGCGGAACCCGCAACCGAGCTCCCGCAGCCGCGCCTCCCCCGCCTCCGCGACAGCCCCCGGCGTGGGGAACGTTCGCCGCGTCACGCCGTCGAGCTCGCGGTCGTCTCCCAACGTGTCGGCCAGCAGCTCCACGGTGCGCGAGATGCGCGGGATGTTCGACGTGGACGACAGGATGAAACCCGCCAACGTCTCCCAGGGCTCCTGCCGCATCACCCGCAGGCCCGGGTAGTGAGCAATCGCCTTCCCGGCGCGCGGATCTGCGCTGAGCCGGGCCTGCACGGCCGGCAAGTCGTCCTCCAGCCGGAGGTAGGACGCAACGACTATCGCGACCTGCGCAGGCGGCGTCGGCGAGCTCTCGACGGCGACGCCGTCGCGCGTGCGGCTGAGCCGCACGATGTCGCCGCCAATCACCCCCGTCCAGCGCCCACGGTCGTCCTCGCGCCAGCGGAAGCACTGGCCGCTCGCCAGCGTGCTCGGGAGGTCAAGCGGCTGATCGACCGCCAACACGACCCCGCTGCTCATCCCCCGCCCGCCCCGGTGAGCCAGCGCTGCACGCCGGAAGCGACCTCGGCCAGCGGGGCGCGCAGCACCGATGCCGGCGGCAGGGAACTGAGGAACGTGGCGCCGTACGGCTTCGACGTGATGCGGCTGTCAAGCACCACCACGACCCCGTGGTCGCTCTTGCTCCTGATGAGCCTGCCGAACCCCTGCCGGAACCGCAGCACCGCCTGCGGGACCGCGTACTCCATGAACGGGCGGTCGTAGAGCGCGGAGCGGGCCGCGAACACCGGCTCCGTCGGCACGTTGAACGGCAGCCGCGCGACCACCAGCACCTTCATGGCATTGTCCGCAATGTCGACGCCCTCCCAGAAGCTCGACGTGCCGAGCAGCACGGCCTTCGGGTCCGTCTGGAATCGGGTGAGGAGCTGCTGCGGCGTCCCGTCCACGCCTTGGGCGAGCACCGCGATTCCCCGCGCCGCCAGCGTCCGGCGGAGCGCGGCAGCCGCGCCCCGGATCGCCGCGTGGGAGGTGAACAGCGCCAGCGTCCGCCCCCCGGCGCCGAACGCAAGCCCCCTGATCACGCCCGCGACCGCGTCCGGGTACCGCCGGGCGCCGGGCTCGGGCACATCGGTCGGCAGGCACAAGAGCACCGCCTTCCGATAATCGAACGGCGACCCGAGCCACAGCTCCTCCGCCTCGTCGAGGCCGAGCCTGCCGCGCACATGCGCGAAACCGCCGCTGACCATCATCGTGGCGCTCGTGAGCACCACGCTGCGCTTCTCGCCGAACAGCTCCGCGTTCAGCCGCGGGCCGACGTCCAACGGCGCTCCGCTGAGGCTGAGCGGCCCCGCGGCCCGGCCCAGCCAGTACACCATCTGCTCGTCCGGGCTCGACACGAAGCCGGCGACGTCGTCGCGCGCCTCGGCCTCGTCGCCCAGCCACTCGGCCAGGCTCCCCCGCATCTCGTCGAGCCCCGGTACTTCGTCCGGCGATAGCTCCTCGGCCTCCCGCAGCAGCGCCGCGGCGCGCTCTTCCGACTCCTCGGCGGCGCGCTGGAACGCATCGCCCGCGATCTCGATCTCCGACCAGGCGGGTTGCGCGCGCAGCCCCGGCGTGATGCGCAGCTCGCCGTCGTCGCCCGCGTCCTGCGAACGCTGACTCGCGGCGAACGCGGCAAGGTGGGCCGACAGCTCCGCCCAGGTGTCGCGCACGCGGTAGAGGGGCAACTGCGCCTCCTCAAGCCGGTTCGCCATCGTCTGCATGCGCGGCTCCTCCAACCGTCCTGCCCTCACCGCGTTGCCAAGGCTGTGGACGATGTTGCCCAACCGCTCGACCAGGTCCTCGACCGTCGATTGCAAGACGCGGAACCCGAACTGTCGTGTGGCCTCGTCCTCGAGGTTGTGGGCCTCGTCGACGATGAGGTAGTCGAAATCGGGAAGCACCGTTCCGCCGACCTGCATGTTCGACAGCAGCAGCGCGTGGTTCACCACGAGCACGTGGGCCGCGTTCGCCGTGTCGCGGGCGTGTCGATAGAAGCAAGCGCCCTCCCGAGCGCCGGGGCACATGGAGAAGTTCGTGGCCGACAGCCGGTCCCACATCGTCAGGTCCCGGCCCTTGATCGAGAGCTCGGCGCGATCGCCGGTCCGCGTCTCGCGCAGCCACGGCAGCGTCTTCGCCAGCATCTTGGCGTCGTCGGGGCCCACCAGATCGCTGTTCGCGACCGCCTGCCACCTGCGGAGACAGAGGTAGTTCGCCTTCCCCTTGAGCTGCGCGTAGCGGAAGTTGGCCACATCGAGGCCCGGGACGCCCCGCAGCGCCTCGGCAACGTCGGGAATGTCCTTCGCCACGAGCTGCTCTTGCAGGTTGATCGTATTCGTCGACACGACAACGCGGGCGTTGTTGCGGATGGCGAACAGCATCGCGGGCAGCAGATAGGCAACCGACTTGCCGATGCCGGTCCCGCCCTCGACGACGAGGTGGTGCGGCTCGCCGTCGTCCGCTCGCGACCCCAGAGCGTCCGCGACGGCGCAGGCCATCGCGATCTGCTCGTCACGCGGCTCGTAGCGCGGGAACCGCGCGGCCAGCGCTCCGCCGTCAGATAGCAGGCGTGCAATCTCGGCGGGGTCGAGCGGCTGTGGCGGCTTCGGCGAACCGACGGGCCGTGGCCGCTCCAAGCGCTGCGCGATCTCCCGTTGGTCGACTCCGTCGATAGGGCCCGCGTCGAGGGAGGTTGACGCGTCGGCAAGGGCCGCCAGGAGGACCGACAGCGGGCTGTGCGCTCGCGCGAGCAGGTCTGCCTGGCGATGGAGGACCGACGCCGGCCGTTCGCGACCGCGCCGCACCAGCTCCTCATAGACCAACCGGGTCACATCGACAGCCGATGACGCAGGGGGCGCCTCCACTCCCACCATCGCCGCAAGCTCGGACAGCGACGCCTCCTCTCCACGAGGAAGGAGCAGACCGGCGAGCTCGCCGAGGTCCCACCACTCGCCGGACGACAGGATGTCTGCTCCGCCCAACAGATCCGCCGTCCTGCCGAGGTCGTGACCCACGATGGGCAACTCGCCGACGAACGCCGGGAACAGACTCCCGCCGGCGGCCGGGTCGTGCGTGAACGTGTCCACCACGCGGCCCGCGTGCGCTTTGACCGCGCGGACCGCGCCCTTCCCTCTGCCGGAGATCCTCGACTCCACCGCAACCGCTACGACTGGAGAGTCGAGCGGATGGACCAGCGAAAGGCGCATCGGGATGGGGTGTTCGCTCACAGCGCCGACCACGGTACGCGAGGGGCGCGACACGGCGCAAGCGCTCGGCGCTCCCCGCCCTTGACCCTCCCGCGAACCGGGCCGCACAATGCGGTCAACCTACGCGGCAGCAGCGCTGCCAGGGGTCGCATGGCCACGACACCAGCGAAATCGGCCTTCGTCGACTCGGTCATCGCCGAGATCATCCAGCCCGGCATCGACCGGCTCATGGAGAGCCGCTACTTCACCGACCTACGCGAGGGCAAGCTGACCGTCCGTCGGATGCAGGGCTTCGCGCTTCAGCACTACATCCACAACATGGGCATATTGAAGGCGTTCGCTCTTGGCGCCGCGCAGAACGCCGCCAACGACCGCACGTTCATGGCGTACGCAACCGGCATGAGCGAGGAGTTGACGCACCCGAACATGTGCAAGACGTTCGGCTATGCCCTTGGCCTGACCGAGGCAGACTTCGACAAGGCCGCGCCCACGCTGGGGTGTCTCGCGCACACCGCGGTCTGCATACACGGCATGTACCTGGCCAACGTCGCCGAGATGCGGGCCAACGCCCTCTCCAACGAGTCCATGGTGCAGCGCTACGCCGCCGAGTTCGACGACTGCCTCCGCAAGCCGCCCTACGGTCTATCCGACGATGCGCTCGAGTTCTTCGTCGTCCACAAGGGCGCCGACGTCGAACACACGGAGCGCGCCGCCAACGCCATCGCCGACCTGGTCACGACTGACGAGGACGCGGAGAAGGTCCGGGCCATGTGCCGGCACATGGCGCGCCTCAAGCTCGGCAAGTTCGACAGCATCTACGACGAGTACGCATAGGGGCCGCGCGCCAAGCAGGCGCGCAGAGGCCACGAAGCGAGAGGAGCCAACCGATGCCCGGCGTTATCGACGCGGACACGCACATCATCGAGCACCCCGGCGTGTGGGAGCTGTTCGACGAGGCCATGTATGAACGCAGGCCCAAGCTGGCCAGCATGAGCGACTCGGACGATCGGCGCAGCTCCGTCTGGATGATCGACGGCGCCGCCGTCCCCAAGCGCACCGGCAAGGGGAGCGTTGCCCTCGCTGTTGGCGGATCGGAGTCCGAAGACAACCGCACCGACATCGCATCGTCCGTGCGCTACATCACTGACCCAGCCGCCCGCGTGCGCGATATGGACAAGCGCGGAGTGGAGACCGAGGTCGTGTTCCCCACGCTGCTGCTCGCCTACGTAACGCAGGACGCCGACCTCGAAGTCGCGATCTGCAGGTCCTACAACCGCTACTTGAGCAGGGCGTGGCGCGAGGCGGGCGACCGCCTCCGTTGGGTCGTCGTGCCCCCCCTGCGCAATATCGAAGAGTCCGTCCGTGAAATCGAATCGGCGCGCGACAACGGCGCCGTCGGCGTGTTCTTCCGGGGCGTCGAGGGCGACCGCTCGCTGGCGGAGCCCTACTTTTTCCCCGTCTACGAGGCAGCGAGCCGCCTCGGTATGGCCATCTCGGTCCATACCGGAGCGGGGGCGCCTGGCGTCACGAGCGTGTTCGACCGCACTGTGAGTCACAACTTGCCCCACGTCCGGTCGCTGCCCATCTTCGCGTTCCGGGACATCGTCGCGCACAAGATCCCCGAGCGGTTCCCCGGCATGCGGATCGGGTTCATCGAAGCCTCCGCCTCGTGGGCGCCCTATGTGCTGCACCACCTCAGCCGGTCGAGCCGGTCGGGCACAGCAGGGGCCAACCCCGACCCAACGCTCGAGTGGGGCCCCAAGCTCTTCCGTGACTACCGCCTCTACATAGCCGCCGAGGCCGACGAGGACCTCCCCTACCTTCTCCAGCACATCGGGCCGGACAACATGATCATGGGCTCCGACTACGGCCACCAGGACCAGTCGAAAGAGGACGGCATGGTCGCGCTGATGCGCCGGCGCGAAGACATCCCGCCCGAAATCGTCGAGAAGATCCTCAGCGACAACCCCCGTCGCTACTACGGACTCGACGGGTAGCGGCGGACCGGACTGCGACGATATGAGTTTCCTCTCGAGGCTATGCGGCGTCCCTCGCTCGTCCATCAAGAGGCGCGTTGCCCAGCGCCTCGGCGGAGCAATCGTGAAGTCGCGGGAAGGCCATACCGTCGTCGTGAGCGATTTCGGGGGCTGGAACGCCATTTTCGACATCGACTCGCCGAACGACGGCCCTCCCATGATGTTCCTCGGTCCCGGGCACGCGACGCGGATTGCTATGCCCTTTCAGGCTCGGGACGAATTCTCGATCGAGGTCAGGCGACGGCGCATGATCGGCGACGCCATCTTTCGCGAGCGCTCCAGCTGGCGGAGAGACGCCCCGATGACCTGGGACGACCGCTTCGATGAGTTGCGGTCGCAGCTCACGCCCCCCGAGACTGAGTGGGGCTTCGGCGATTTTGACTACGAGTTCGCTATCCGCACCAACGACGAACAGCGGACGCGGGAGCTGTTCGCCGACCCGAATATCCGCGCGTCTGTCCAGCGTCAACGAACGGTGGACCTCAGGGTTGAGCGCGTAAGCCCTTGGCTCACCTCGATTGCATGGTCCCGCACGGGGGACCTCGGCGTCGTGAGCTTCCAGGACACGAAGATCGTCGACGATATCGACCGCATCGAGTCTCTCCACCTGGCGTTGGACGAGATCAGGGCGCGCCTAGTGTCCGTGGGCGCGGCGTCCATGATTGCCCCAAATCTCTTCGCAAACACGCTCGATTGAGCGCCGGGCGTCGGTCTTACTCGACGTAGGCGACTGCTTCGATCTCCACGATGAACTCGGGCCTCGCCAGCCGCGAGACGACCACCAACGTGCTCGTCGGCGGCGCGTCGCCGAAGCGTCCCGCCCGGGCGGCGCGGACCGCGTCCAGGCGCCCTTCGCCCACGACGTAGGTCGTCGTCTTCACGATGTCGGCGAGCGCTCCGCCAACCGACTCGGCGGCCTTGGCGAGATTCCTGAACACCTGCTCCACCTGCGCGGCCGGGTCCCCGACGCCCACCACGTCGCCTCGCTCGTTCGACGCTGTCTGACCCGCGATGAACACCCACGGCCCGACTTTGATCACGTGGGTGTACCGGTTCTCGTTAGGGGACATCCCCTCTGGCTGCAAGCGTTCGACGTCCGTCACAGTCCAACTCCTTCCCGCAGACTACCCAAGATTCCCCCTCATCCTACGCTATCCGTCCGCCAGCCCTGCCCCCCCTGAGCAGCCGGGTGAGCCAGACCGCGTAGCCGTGTCCCGCCATCGTCGCGCGCATCCTCTCGCCGGCGTCTGCGTCGTCCGTCAATGCAAACAGCGACGGCCCTGACCCTGCGAGTAGCACGGGCCCCGGGTGCATCGACATGAGCAGCGAGCGCGCCGCCCCGTAGGAACCGAATGCCGTGGAGGCCACCTCGTCGAATACGTTCAACAGCGCGTCGCCGACCGGCTCGCCCGCGCGGATTCGGCGCGCCGTCTCTGCGGTTCGCGAGCCGTCGGAGTAGGCGCGCGAGTCGAGCAGCGCATACATCCGCGCCGTCTTGCGCTCGTACCAGCCCGTCGTGGGGGTCACGATGACCGCGAACCGTTCGACCGGCGCCGGCAGCTCCTCCAGCTGCTCGCCGCGTCCTGATGCGAGCGCCGTTGCGCCCCCTAGGAAGAACGGAACGTCGCTGCCGAGGCGGGCGGCGAGAAGGCCAAGCTGCGCCTGATCCAGGTCGAGCCCCCACAGCCGGCCAAGGCCCAGCAGCGCCGAGGCTGCGTCGCTGCTGCCGCCGCCCAGGCCAGCCGCCACTGGTATCTGCTTGCGCAGCGTGATCGCGGCCCCTCGCGTCGCTCCGGTGGCGCCACGCAAGAGCTCAGCCGCGCGCAGAACGAGGTTCCCCTCGGCAGGCGCCGCCCCCTCAGGCTCGACCCGCAGCGTCAGCGCATCGGCCTCCTCAATCTCCACCCAGTCGGCAAGGTCGACCGCTTGGAGCACCGAGCGCACCTCGTGGTAGCCGTCCGGCCTCCGGCCGAGCACTTCTAGGCTGAGGTTGATCTTCGCCGGGGCGCGGAGCCTCATCACGACCGCTGCGCCCACTCCCGCACCGCGTGCGCCGCCTGCGCCAGCACACGGGCCTTTGCGCGGGCCAGTGAGCGGCTGATCGTCATCAGTCCGCAGTCCGGGGCCAGCATGAGATGCTCAGGCGCGACGTGTTCGAGCGCCTCTTGCGCCAGGCGGGTCAACCCCTCCACGTCCTCCAGCGGCGAGTCTCCGGGGTCGACGCACCCGAACATCACCAGCCGCCCGCGACAGTGGCCCAGCACCTCGGCGGGGTCGTACCCGCTCCGCGCGAACTCGAGCGAGAACCCCGAGACCTGCGTCTGCGTTAGCAGGTCCAACAGCTCCGGGTACGTATAGCCGTGCTGGTCCTCGGCCCCGCTGCCCGGATAGCCGTAGCACAGGTGCACAATCGTCGGCACGGACACGCCCTCGAGGCACCGGTCGAGCGCTTGCGCGCCGTAGTCTGCCGTCTTCTCGTGGTAGCGGGTCATCGCGGGCTCGTCGATCTGCACGACGTCCGCGCCCGCCGCCTGCAAGTCGAGTATCTCGGCGTTGAGCGCGCGGGCGGCGTCCATGGCCAGGGCCGCCTCGTCGCCGTAGGCTTCGTCGTAGGTCGTGTCGACGATGGTCATGGGGCCGGGCACCGCAATCTTGACCGGCTTGACGGTGTGAGCCTTGGCGAACCGCAGGTCGTCGACGGCGGCCTGCTCACGCCGCCGGACCTCTCCGACGACCGTCGGCACAGGCCGTACGCGGCCTGCCCTGCGCCTGATCGCCTTCGAGTGAGTCCTGTTGAGGTCGATGCCGTCCCAGCTTGCGAGGATGTGATTGATGAACGTCGTCCGCCGCTGCTCTCCGTCCGTCAGCAGGTCGAGCCCCGCCTCCTCCTGATCGCGGAGCGTCAGCAGCGTTGCGTCGTCCTGCGCCTCGGCGAGGTCAGAGTCGTCCACGAGGAACTGCAACCCCAGGCGCGCTTCGGACTCCGCGCGCGGACGAGCCAGCCAGCCCGGCCGCGGGAAGCTTCCAACGGTGGTGGCTGAGACGGGCGGCAGGTCCATAGTCACCTCGGCATTAGCAGAGTCGCGGTCTCGGAGCGGGGGCGGCTAACCAGCATAGCGACGAAACCGGACGTGTGCTCGCTCATGCGTATGCGGTCGTCAGCGCCGCCCATTCCTCGATCGATAGCGACGCCGGCCGCCGCGACGGTTCGACGCCGGCGTCCGCCAACAGCCGTTCGACGACCAACGCCGGCTCGCCGAGACCCGACGCAAGCGAGTTGCGCATCTGTTTGCGCGGGGCGCTGAAGCCAGCCCGCGCCACGCGGAAGAAGGCGGCAGTGTCCCGCACTCCGGCGGCGGGCTCAGGATATACGTCGATTGCCACCACAGC
The DNA here is from genome assembly GCA_965220205.1 of Dehalococcoidia bacterium. Lineage (GTDB taxonomy): Bacteria > Chloroflexota > Dehalococcoidia > Lucifugimonadales > Australimonadaceae. The sequence goes on from OZ244812.1 coordinate 1,259,883, forward strand.
CGAGGTTACTTTCGGAGGCGGGTTGAATGAGCCCGGCCGAACGACGCGAACAATCCGCGCGGCGCCGAACAACTGCACGCCCACCGACAGCAGCGATAGACGCCCGGGCGGCGCGCACATCTGGTCCGCGACCTCCCGCTGCACCAACACGACTGCGCGCTCCGGCCGGCAGCGCGACTCGAGGAAGCGGCGGAGGATCGGCAGCGCCGCATAGTACGGCAGGTTCCCCGCCATCTTGTACGGGGCGCAACCTCCCAGGAGCGCCTCCACGTCCGCCGAGCGGGCGTCCGCCAGATGGACTTCGACATTGCCGGACATCGTGCCGCGCAGTACGTCAACGAGCGCGGCGTCGAGCTCCAACGCGACAACCCGGCGCACGCGCTCAGCGAGTAGGCGCGTGAGCGACCCACGGCCGGCGCCAACCTCGACGACCGTGTCGCCGGCCTCCGCCGCAACCGCGTCCGCGATCGACCCGAGTATGTTGCGGTCGGTGAGGAAGTGCTGGCCGAGGCTCTTCTTGGGCGGAGGGTTGCGCACGGGAGAACGTTACGACGCGGCCAATGGCCGCCGCAAGAGAATGCCCGATGACCCTCCACCGCGCCGCCCGCGTGAGTGAACTGGGGACCGGGGGGTTTGTTCTGAATACCCATCCTGCGTAGGTTAGTCTGAGTCTCCCATCCTGCTCTTCGGCGGCCCCATGCTGCGACCCACCGACGCCCTGCCGACGTACCTCCGCGACTACCGCGAGATGCGCCATGGCCACGACCACGACCTCCTTGGCGTGTTCAGGGCGATCCGCCGCCTCATCGGCGCCCCGCGCGCCGTCTATCCCGGCAGCTACGTACACCTCACGCCGTCGCTGGTGTTCCCCCGCGTGTGCTACGTGGACTCGGTCAAGGGGTTCGGCGCGGCCATGCAGTCCGACGACTTGATCGCGTGGCTCGAAGCGCACAAGGAGTACGCGGAGCCGACCGGGGTATCGGCGATCGAGACAGACTACGACAGGATTCCGCCCTCGTTGTTCGGGGAGTTCAGCCTGATGATCTCGCTCAACGCAGGAGCCGTCTCTCAGGAGTGCAAACGACTGCTGATTCCCGGCGCTCACCTCCTCGCAAACGACGGCCATTAGGACGCGGCCCGCGCCCAGGTGGACGGCGACTACACGCTCGTGGCGGTCCTTGGCGTCGACGGTGCGGTCGAGACGAGCGAGGAAGACTTGCGCGAGTACTTCGTCACCAAACAGGGGCTGTCGCTGACACGCGAGAGGCTGGCTGACAACGAGCAGCGCGCGCCAAGCAGGGCGCGGCACAGGATGGCCCGCACAGCAGACGCTTTCCTGTTCCGGTTCAAGTGAGCGAGCGCGAAAGAGGGCCCTGGGTTAGCCGGACGTTGACCGGGCGCGGGAGGAGCCTTAGGATGGCCGTGGCCGTGCTAGACGGGGAGCCAGCGGTGCCCTGCACCCGAAATCCGCTTCAGCGGGGTTGAATTCCTCCTCTAGGGTCGGTCCCATCACCACTGGGCCGGAAGGGGTATTGAGAGCCGGGCCCTGCGCGGCGGAGTCCTGCGAACCCCGTCAGGTCCGGAAGGAAGCAGCGGTAAGCGGAGCGCTCCGGGCGCCGCAGATCAGCCTGGTTTGAATCCCTTCCAATGGCTTACGTGATGGGTCCCCTTCTCAACAGGAGGTGCACGGCCACGCTCACGACCATCTCGCTCGCCCGGCGCTGACGACGCGCCGGTGAGTCACCCGGCAGCCCGCGGCTGGGCGCTCGGGGCCGCGGCGCGGAACGGGTGACCTGCCGCGACCAGCCCGGCGGCCGCTGCCATCGCCGCCGAGAACACCAGCGCGTAGCGGAGGTCAGAGCCTCCCGCGAGGCCTGCAAGCAACCCTCCCAGGGCCCCGATGCCGTCCGTGACAGCGTAGATCAGCCCGAGCGACGCGACCTCCTTCCGGCCGACCATCTCGACAGCCGCAGCCAGTATCGCCGGGCGTACGCCGGTCATCAGGGACCCAGCCGTCACAGCGCCAAACACCAGCAGGACCGGCTCGGTCGCGAACGCGGCAAGCGCCGCCCCTCCAGCCGAGCCAAGGCTCGCCAGGACGATCACAGGCTTGCGGCCTGTCCGGTCCGACGCTCGCCCTATGAGGGGCGCCGCGACAGCGCCGCCCAGGAGCATCCCGGCAAAGGCGGTCCCTGACCACGCGGGCGAGTAGCCATGATAGTCCTGGAGGAATAGCGGCGTCATCGCCAGCAGCGCCACCATCGACATGCTGTAGGCGATGCCCAACGCGAGCATTCCGAGACCGGCGGGACGGCGCCACACCTGGAACATGAACCGGAGGTCGCCCCGGGTGATCGACGGCTCGGGCGATGCTTGGGCCCACCGTGAAAGGTACATCATCGCCACGCCCATGACGATGGCCGGACCGACCGCGATCTGCAGGACGGTGCGCCACTCCATCACGTTGAGCAGGAATCCGACAGCCAGCGGCGTGACGACTTCGGTGAGGATCCCCCCGGTCAGGTGGATGCCCAGCGCCTGCGCCCGCTGACGCGGCATGTACTGGATCAGCGTCCCCGTGGCGAGCGGATGCCACGCGGCGCTGCCCGTGCCGCCCAAGGCAAGCAGCGCTATGAGCGTCCAGTAGCTGGGCGCGACCGAGGCGGCGAGGTACCCCGCCGACACCCACCATATGGCGACGAGCAGCAACATGCCCCGCCGACGGCTCCGGTCGCCCAGCAGGCCGGCTGGCACGTAGCCCAGCCCACCGCCCAGCGCGTGGGCAGTGATGATGAGTCCCACCTGGGCAGGCGACAGGTCCCACGCCAGACCAATGGCCGGCGCCAACAGCCATAGCGCGGCGGTCGGCGTGTCCACAGCAAAATGCCCCATGGGAAGGGCAACAATGTGGAACATGTGGCGAGCGCGAGTGGTTGTCAAAGCAGTCCTAGGGAGCTTGGCCATGCTAACGGACTCACGAGCGGGCCGCCACCGCTTGCGGTACACTGCACCCGCCATGACCGTGCGCACCGCCGTCATAACAGCCGCCGGGTTCGGCACGCGTTTCCTTCCCATCACGAAGGCCGTCCCCAAGGTGATGCTTCCCCTCGTCGACCGGCCGGTGATCCAGTACGCGGTCGAACAGGCGGTCGACGCCGGAATCGAGCGAATCATCCTCGTCACGTCGCGCGGCAACGCTGCGATGGAGGACTACTTCGATCTGGCGCCTGAGCTGGAGCGCGTCCTCGAAGAGCGAAACAACCCCAAGCTCGACGAGGTGCGGAGAGTTTCGCGCATGGCCGACATCGTTGCGGTCCGCCAGCGCGAGCAGTTGGGTCTCGGGCACGCCGTCCTAACCGCTCGGGAGGCAGTCGGCGGCGAGCCGTTCATCGTCTACCTCCCCGACGAGATCCTCATCGGCGAGCCCTCGGCGACCCAACAGCTGCTGGCGGCGTACGAGCGCCAGGGGAGCACGATCGGCGTCGTCGAAGTGCCTCACGAGGACGTCGTCCGCTACGGCATCGTCGACGGGGAGCCGGTATCGGACCGCGATTGGCGTCTGCGCCGCCTCATCGAGAAACCATCGGTGGACACGGCGCCCTCGGACCTCGCCGTCGTCGGCCCGTACGTGTTCTCCCCGGCAATCTTCGACTGCCTCTCCGTCACCAGCCAAGGGGCGATCGGGGAGCTTCAGCTCACGGACGCGATCGACCTGCTGGCGAAGCGCGAGCCCGTCTTCGCGCACCGTTTCGACGCACGGCGCTACGACGCCGGCACCCCCCTCGGTCTGCTCAAGACGTCGGTCGAACTGGCCTTGGGCCGGCCCGAGTACGCAAACGACGTCCGCGTGTGGCTGCGGGAACTCGCAGGCAGCCTCGACGAGTGAGCCAGTCGCGCCGGGCCGGACGGGAAGTTACAGCAATACGAGCAATACAGAGGCGCAAGGCATGAACCAACCGCCATTTGACCGCAAGGACTTGAGCGTCCCACCGCTGGACGGGCCCGAGTTCATTCAGCTCCTGCACGGCCAGCGCAACGAGATGTACCCCCAGCCTCCGGCGTTCTACGAAGCGCTCATCGAGGGGAGGCTGTCGCGCGAGGTCCTCGCGTTGTGGGTCAAGAACCAGTACTACTACTGGGGCTATGGCCTGACCTTCAGCACCGGCGCGATCGTGTGCAAGACCAACGAGCCCGCCCTCCGCAGGCTGATGATCCGCAAGAGCGTCCGCGTCGAGGGCAAGAACGTCGTCAACGACCTCAACCCCGAATGGGTGGGGCCCTCCTACGAGGAGCTGTGGCTGCAATTCGGCGAGGGGCTAGGGATCGACCGTGAGGACGTCGTCTCCTTCCACCCGTACACCCGTTCCTACTTCGCCGTCTCGACGCTCTGCCTGCTGGCCCGTTGGTGGGAATGGAGCTGGCTGGACGGCATCGCCAGCTTCTATGCCGCCGACCTCCTCGGCAGGGACTACATACCGCAGGTCCACGACGCACTCAGGCAGGACTACGGCGTTTCCAGTGACCACTTGGTCTTCTTCCCGGCCTTCCTCGAAGACGTTACGGAGTCGGTCCCTTGGGAGGAGGAGGCGCTCGCGGAGTGGGCCTGCACGACCGAGCGGCAACTCACCGCGGCAAGGGCGTTCCGCAATCGACTGGACATCGAACACCAGCTGCTTTTGCCCCTCCATCACGTCGCGACAGGCGAACTGGACCCGCTCCAAGTGCCATAGGGCTACGAGAGACCTCGGCGAGGAACGGACGGCGCCGCCAGTGGGCGGCAGGAACCGAAGGGAGCCCACCATGAGTTACAACGGCCAGCTCGTCGTCGACATGGACTGCCACATCCGGGAGTACTGGGACCTAGACCGGACGTTCAAGGGATACGTGGACCCGGAGTACCGCGACAAGTACGACCGGTTGAGCGCTGCTGTCCGCGCGAACCAGCGCCGGCCTGGGGACACTGGGTTCGTCAATGTTATCTGGCCCCGGTCTCCAGCGCGGCCGCTTGGACTATACGACCCGTTCGAGGCGGACGCGCCTGAATCGAGGGACCGGACCCGGACGGGCCGCAGCGTCGAGATCGACCCTGCGTGCAACTGGGACCCGACGATCCGCCTGCGAGACATGGATAGAGCGGGAATCGACGTTGGCGTGATGTTCGCAAGCCAGTCCGACGGCTTCTGCACACTGCGCGACGTTGGATTCGAGAGCGCGCTCCACCGAGCGTTCCACCGGTCTATGAGCGCCTATTGCGCGGAATCGGTCCGCCGGCTGCGATGGGTCGGGGCGCCGACCATGCGGAACGTCCCCGAGACCGTTGCGCAACTGCGGTATTGGACCGAGCACGACGAGAGCTTCGCGGGCATGTCGCTGCGGCGCGCATGCCCAGATGGACGCCAGCTCGACAATCCCGACCTCCACCCTCTGTTTGAGGCCTCGCAGGAGCTGGATATGCCGATCTGGGTCCATGGCGTGCACGCCAACCCGCCGTTGACTCCGTGGCCGGAGGGCCCGAATCCCATCTACCACAGCTGGGGAGGGCAGTACGCGTTGGCTGCTCTCATCGGCGGCGGCGTCTTCGACCTGTTTCCGCAGTTGCGAATCGGGTTGTTCGAGAGTCTTGGCGACTGGATGCCGTGGTTCATCGGGAAGCTCGACGAGGCGTACAAGCCCGGTTCGGCGCAGACGCCCAGGCTCAAGCGGTCGCCCTCCGAGATCGTGGGGAGCGGGCAGTTCTTCTGCTCGCTCGAGGCCGACGAAGAGCACGCCGAGTACGCCGTACAGGCCATGGGCGAGGACCTCTACGTGTTCACCACCGACTATCCGCACAGCGGCTGTCCGTGGCCGGACGGCGTCCCCATGATCACCGAGCGGAAGGGGCTCGCGGAGAGCGCCAAGGTAAAGTGGCTCGGCGAGAACGCCAAGCGTTTCATGCCAAGCTTGGCCGCCGTCGCGCCTGACCAACCGACGTCACTTTCGTCGGCAGTAGTGGGGAGGGGCAACAAGAGGGCCGCTTGGGCTCGCCCATTGTGGCGTCGAACAGGCTCCTAGCACTTGACAACGGGCAGCGCCAAGCGTAGGACAGGACGAAGCGTGGGGAAGGTATCGGGCGAGGAGTGTCCATATGGCAACTGAGACTCAAAAGGGCTTGGTTCCCGGAGACGAATTTCTTGCCGAGCTGGAGGAGATTCGCGAGCAGGTCACCGAGGGCAACCTCATCAGGCAAAGGCCTCTGCCCAAGACCTACGAAGAGGCTGCCGCGATGCGGCGCGGCCGGGGAGGCGCCGAGAGTCTGCCCAAGCGGAACTACGAGCGCTACCTGCGCGTCCCAGACGCCGCGACCCGACGCCTGCAGTTGCGCAAGACGATCGACGAGGCCGGGCAGGACATCTTCGGCGGCGAGGTTCCAGCCCACTCCGAGCTCGACCGCATCGTGTCGCGCGAGTTCGGCGTCACCGACGAGGAGATGGACCGCTCTGCGAAGAAGGACCCGTCCGCTGAGTCGCTGATCTGCAACGGGTGGGACATGTCGGTGCTGCGCGATGGCCCTTGGCCCTTCGGCATCGGGACTGCGCTCGTCGGGGAGGGCGAGAAGCTCAACCCCAAGCGGCGTGAGATGACGCTGCGTCACATGGCCGCCCTGGAGGAGCTATACGAGATGTGGGGCATGCCTCACGTGGACCGCGCTACGCTCAGGGACGACGTGCACGCCGAGGCCGACGTCGAGCACTCCAACCTCGACGCCGACACGATCCGGAACTTCATCAACACGCCCGAGCTGCAGGAAGCGTTCCGCAAGGCCTTCATCCTCAGGATTCAGCAGATCCAGGATCCCTCGCGCATCTAGGGCTGGGCCGTTGGCCCGTGAGCGTCCGTTAGGGAGAAAACGCCACTCAACGCAGGCTTGTCGACCGGACCACGCGGCGCCACGAGCAAGCAAGGAGGCTGGGTATGAGGCCGAGCAACCGAACGGGACGGCTAGTACTTGTGGCGGTTCTCGCCGTGATGACGCTCTGGCTGGCGGCTGCGTGTGGCAGCGACCCTACGCCGACGCCCAGGCCAACGCCAACCCCGACGCCGGCGCCGGAGGCAACTCCAACCGTCGACGCCGCCGCTCAGTTCCAAGCAGAGTGGGACGCGCTGATCGCAGTGGCCAAGGACGAAGGCAAACTCGTCATCGCCGCGGGGTCCTCGGGCGCATCGAACCTGCGGCCGGTTTGGGACCAGTTCCAAGAGAAGTTCGACATCGAGGTCATCGTGTCGACGGGCAGATCCCAAGCGGTAACGGACAAGCTCATCGCAGAGCAGTCCGCCAACGTCTTCGACGTCGATCTCTTTATGATGGATATCCTGCGGGCAGGGCAGGTCCTCGACGCGGGCGGTCTTCTGCCGCTACCTCCGTTGTTCATCCACCCAGAGGTGCTGGACAAGTCGGCCTGGTACCGCGGCGATTGGCTGTTCGCGGACGCCCAGAAGCAGTACGTCTTCACGTATTCAGCGTCGGCGCAGACGAACAACATCGTGTCGGCCGGCTACAACACCAACCTGGTGACCGAAGACGACATCGCCCGTATCGAGACCGACCGCGACTTCATCGCTCCTTGGTTCGTGGAGAAGTTCAAGGGCTCGGTCGTGATGCGCCCACCTCCTCCCTACTCAGTCGGCGGCGGGGGGTACTACGTGACGCAAAGGCACCCCGACCTCGGTCCGGAGTTCCTCGAGAGCTTGATGACGGTGCTCGACGCCGATTGGCAGGAGAACACGCGGCTGGCGGCGGACGGAGTCGCTCAGGGCAAGTACGCGTGGGCTCTGAACGCTTCGGGTGTTGCCAGCGAGCTACGTGACATGGGCAGAGAAGGGCTGCCGGTGGCGCGCTTCCGTAAGGCGATGCCGATCACGCCCTACCTATCGGGAGGGTCGTCGGCGAACCAGGTCGCGGCGCCCATTAACCCGCCGCACCCGAACGCCGCGCAGCTCGCGCTGAACTGGTTCCTCGCCCGAGAGGGCCAGACGCTCCGCAACGAGATCGGCCGCGCCAGCGAGGATGACTTCACCAGGCCGAGTCTCCGGGACGACGTCCCCGTCGGGAACTCCGACCCAGATACTCGTAGACAGCCCGGCGTGGTCTATGAGCTCTGCATCGAGTGCGACCCGAGCGAGCAGGAGGCGGCGAAGGAAGCCTACCAGTTCGCCCAAGACGTCTACGAGAAGCTGGTGGGCATCCAGTAGCGGCCCGCCGGCAAGGTCTCAGGACTGGCGCGAAGCGGCGGGTCATGGCAGCGCACATGGCGGACGTTCCGGCGCATCGCAGGGATCCCGGCCGGGGCGCGCTCGGGTAAGAGGACCGGCAGCGATGGCCAAGCAGAGTCCGGTGCAGAGCGTATGGCAGGGAGCGTACGCGCTGCGTGTGCGAATGCGCTCGGCGAAGGGCGAGCTCATCATGGCCGCCTTGGTGCCGGTGCTCGGCTTCTTCCTCATATATCCCATCCTGCTCATCCTGATACTGAGCTTCAATGAGTCTCAGTACATCTGGTTCGGTGAGCGCGTATGGGGGTTTGAGAACTGGCGATACGCCTGGGAGCAGCCCCGCATCTTCGAGGCCCTGGGCAACACAGTGATGATCTGGGCGCTGGTGGTAGGCATCAGTTTCCCCGTCGCCACAATCATTGCCTGGGGCCTGGCCCGGACCAACATCCCTTTCAGCCACGGGTTCGAGGTCATGTTCTGGGTGTCGTTCATGATGCCCGGTCTCGCCACCACACTGGCGTGGATGACGCTGCTAGATCCCCGCATCGGTCTGATCAACAAGGTCTTGGAGCTGTTGCCGTTCGTCCAAGAGGGGCCCTTCAACATCTTCAGCGTGCCCGGGATCGTCTGGGCGCACCTGATGGCGAACGGCATATCGACGAAGGTGATGCTCCTCACTCCGGCGTTCCGCAACATGGACGCGACGATGGAGGAGGCGGCGCGCGTATCGGGCGCCAGCAACTTCGCAACGCTGGTCCGCGTGACGTTGCCCGTGATGGTCTCTCCGATGGTGCTCATCTTCTCGTTGCAGATGCTCCGGATATTCTCGGGGTTTGAGATCGAATTCCTCCTAGGCATCCCCATCGGGTTCTACGTTTACTCCACGCTGATCGTCCAGATGATCCAGCAGAACGCGCCGCCACTCTACGGTCAAGCGACGGTCCTTGCGAGCCTGACATTGCTCGCTGTCGCGGTCGTCATTCCCTTGCAACGTTGGGTCGTATCGAGGCGCCGTTACACGACGATTACGGGATCGTTCCGGCCCGGCCTGATTGACCTGCGTCAGTGGCGGTTCGTGGCTTTTGGCGGGATGACTGCGCTCATAGCCGGACTGACCGTGCTGCCCTTCCTGACGCTGGTCGTCGGCAGCTTCATGAACCGCGCCGGTTACTTCAACATCAATCCTGTCTTCAGCCTCGAGCATTGGCGGTTCGTGCTGGCCGACAATCTGTTCTGGGTTGGGCTGCAGACGACGCTGACGATCTCCGTAGTGGCGGCGTTCGGCAGCCCGCTGTTGTTCGTGCTGATCGCCTACATACTCGTCCGCACGCGTTGGCGAGGACGCGTCCTACTCGACTTCATCATCTGGGGGTCAGCGGCAATCCCAGGAGTACTTTCCGGCCTAGGCCTGTTGATGATCTTCCTCGGGACGCCCGGTTTGAGCTTCCTCTACGGCAGCATATGGGCGTTGATCATTGTCGTCGTGCTCGGCGGAAACACGACAGGGGTGAACCTCAGCAAGGGAGTAATCCTGCAGGTAGGAGCGGAGATCGAAGAGGCGGCTTTCGTCTCAGGGGCGGGATGGACGAGAACGTTCTTCCGAATCATGATCCCGATCCTGATGCCGACGCTCATCTTGCTCGCGATGATGAACTTCACCTCAGCCGCCGGGGCGACCTCCACGGTGATCCTGCTCGCGTCGCGTGAAACGATGACGCTCTCGCTGGTGGCGCTCGAGTACGTGGCCGTGAGCCCGAGCCTCTACGAAGAGGCCAACATCATGGGCATATTCATGATGACGTTCACGACCGTGCTGGTGCTGCTCGCGCGGTGGCGGGGCCTGAAGATGAGCGTCCGTCACGGATAGGACGCCACTCAGCGCAGGCCCGTCGGGGGGCGCACACGAGACGCCAGGCTCGTCGTAAGCGGGCCGACGGGCCGCCCCTCGGCGGTCGGCGGCGGCAGGGCCGCCTGGCTCGCCTACTTCACCACGCTATTGCGCATCGTTAGGTAGTCGGCGACTACGTAGTCTCCCAGCTGGTCGGGCGATGCGATGAACGCCCGCCCCCGGTTGATCTTCGACATCGTCTTGACGAAGTCCAGCAGGGCCGGGTCGTGGTCGAGCATGAACGTGTTGATGGTGATGCCGTCGCGCGTGCAGCGAACGACCTCGCGCAACGTTTCCTCGACAACGCCGCTGCGACGCCGACGCCGTCCCCACAGCATATCCAGAGGGTTCTCCTCGAACCCGGTCTGCCAGTCGCCGGGCGGAGGCGTGTAGGTCGTCGGGTGACCGTCGGTGATCAGGACGATCTGCTTCGTGGTCCCGCCCTCCCGCTGCAGGTGCTGACGGGCGTAGCGCAGCACCTCTTGCAGGTTCGTGCCGCCGCCGTACTCGATCCAGTGCGTGTCGAGCAGCATCTTCGGGTCGAGCGGGAGCACGAAATAGGAGAACGCGAGAACGGTGACGTTGTCCTTCGGATACTTGGTGCGGATGAGCGTATCGAGCGCCAGGCCCACGCGCTGGCCGGCCTGGAAGTAACCCGACCACATCATCGAGTAGCTCATGTCCAGCGCGATGACCGTCGAAGACTTGGTCAAGCTAACGGTATGATTGATCTCGAAGTCCTGGGGCGTGATGCGGACGGGCGTGCCCGGCCCCTGCCGGATGACGGCGTTCGCGACCGTCTTCTGTGTGTTGAGATGGAACGGATCGCCGAACACCCACGGCTTGGTCTCGTCCATCATCTCGATGCCGATGCCGCTCTTTTCCTGGTCGTGGTCGCCCAGCTTGCCGGCCTGCATCTTCCTGAAGATATTCTCGAGCGCCCGCTCCCCGATCCTCCGTATCGCCTTGGGCGTGAGCTCCATTCCGCGCCCGTCGCGGGTGATGAAGCCCGCGTCCTCTAGCTCCTTGATGAGCCGCTTCAACTCTTGAGCATAGGCCCGCGACTCCTCGCCCAGGAGCCGCCCGATCTGCTCCTCGTCGAGGTGCGACGGATCGTTGCTGCGGATCGCCTGGCGCAATTGCTCCTCGGTCTCGTCCATACTGCTGAGGTCGCCCATGAGGCGCAGCGCCTCCTGGAGGGACAGCGGCTCGTCGCCCGTGAGCGAGAAGCGCGAGTTGTCGAACGCCTCGGGATTGAGCCGAGCCATGTTGTAGGACAACTCGAACAGGTCCCACTGGAGACGGTTGTCCCGGAGCAGGGCGTCCATCATGTCCTGCAACTCGTTGCGCTGCTCGCTCGACATGGAGTTGAGCAGCGTCTGCATCTGGGACATCTGCCGTTCCATGTACTCCCGGAGCTGATCGAACGTCTCGATGCCCGGCGGGAAGAACTCGCCCCACTTCCGCATGAAGTCCGAGATGTCGGGGTCCTCGCCGTTGAGCGCCCGCTTGGTCAGCTCGTTGAGGTCCCGGACCATCTCCTGGACCCGCCGGAGGTCCTCCTCGGTCATGTTCTGGATGCCCTGCTGGATCCCCTGGAAGTAGTTTTGCAGCACCTGCTTCTGCAACTCGTCAAGCAGTTCGTCGAACTTGCGCCGCGCCTCCGGATCCATGAAATCGTAGTCGCGGAGCTGCTGCACACGCCCGCCCGCATCCGGCGGGAGCGCGTTGAGCTGACTGAGGCGGCGGTCGGCCATCCCGCGGAGCAGTTCCCGCATCTCCGGGGGCACTCCGGCCCCGCCGCCCTGTGGCGCGCCTTCCGCCGACGGCTGCGCGCCGGGTTGCCCGGCCTCGCCGCCGGCCTCGTCGCCATCCGGGGCCAGTTCGTCGAGCCGGCCCTGGATGCCTGAGCGCTCGGTGTCGATGATGTCGTCGAGCCGCTGTTGGATATCGTCCATCATCGAGGAGAGGTTGTAGCGGTCCAGGCTGCGCTGCCGCTGCTCCCTGAGGCGGTCCATCAGCTCGCGCATGCCCATCATCCGGCGCCCGTTCGGGAGCTGCGTCCCGCGCTCCATCAGCCGCCGCATCGCCGAGCGAAGGCTGTCTCCATCCAGTATCTGGTCCGACAGACGATCGATGAGCTCCTGCGAGGAGAGCTCCTCCTCCTGGCTGCCGTCCCAACGCGAGTAGCGGTACAGCGTCATAGCGCCTCCAAGCCGGCGACGGCCGACTCCGGCAAGGGTACTCTTATTGCGGCGTCCCGTCAGCGTCGGCTCCAACGCCGGCACGATTCGCGCGCTGCGGCTTGCCCGCCGGGCCGGGCGTTGGGGTATCATCTACCCGCCAAGTACGTAGCGTTGATCGAAGGAACGGCGAGGGTCTGACAGAGAGGAGGCAGGCAATGACGAACGGCGCGCCAGCAAGCCGAGGCTACTTCGACGCGGACGGCCACGTGCTCGAGGCGGAGGCCGAAATTGCAGAGTTCATCGAGGAGCCGTTCTTCAGCGGGTCCAGGCGGGGCAACCTCCTCCCTGACTTCGACCGTTTCCACGGCCCGATATCCGCGGTGCTGAAGTCGCACCCGGGCACGTTCCTCCCAGCGCCAGCTGACCGCTGGCTCGAGTTCCTCGACATGACGGGAACCGACGGCACGGTGCTGTATCCCACGAGGGGACTGTTCTCCGGCAGGACGCTGTTCCCTCAGGTCGCCGTGGCTTACGCGAGGGCTTACAACAGCTGGCTTCACGAGAAATTCGTCAAGGTCAGCCCGCGGCTGCAAGCGGTTGGACTGCTGCCGATGCAAGACATCCCGGCGGCGGAGCAGGAGCTGCGCCGGTGCGTGAGCGAGCTCGGCATGGTGGGTGGGATGATCCCCTCGAACGGCCTCGGCCGACACATTGCGGCCAAGGAGTTCTGGCCCGTCTACCGGGCCGCAGACGAGCTCGGCTGCGTGATCGCCGTCCACGGCGGGAACTACGACAACCTGGGCTTCGACACCATGGGCAGCATGCCCACCGCGCGCGCCCTCGGCATGCCTATCCCGCTCATGAACGGCCTGGCCGGCATGATGATCGAGGGGCTGCTCGACGAGTTCCCCAAGCTGCGCATCGGGTTCATGGAGGGCGGAACCGCCTGGGTGCCGCTACTCCTAGATCGCATGACGCGCGAAGTCGAGTACAGCGGCATGCCGCTCAAACGCCTCCCTGTCGAGTACTTCCAAGACGACCGCCTGTTCGTGACCTGCGAGGGAAACGAGCAGACGCTCGCCTACAGCATCGAACGCGTGGGTCCGCGCCCCTTCATGTTCGCGTCGGACTTCCCGCACGAGATCTCGATGGACAACGCCATGGAAGAGATCGACGAGATACGCGAGCGCGACGACATCCGCGAGGAGCACAAGATGATGATTCTCGGCGAGAACGCGCGGCGTTTCTACGCCCGCTAGGCGACTGCGAACGGCGAATAACGCTCAGCGGTCCATCCTGAGCACGGCGAGGAACGCTTCCTGGGGCACCTCGACACGCCCGATGCGCTTCATGCGCTTCTTTCCCTCGGCCTGCTTCTCGAGGAGCTTGCGCTTGCGGGTGACGTCGCCGCCGTAGCACTTCGCGAGCACGTTCTTCCGGAGAGCGTGCACCGTCTCCCGGGCGATGATTTTGCTGCCGACCGCCGCTTGAATCGGCACCTCGAACAGCTGCCGGGGTATGAGCTTCCTCAGCTGCGCCACGAGCGCCTTGCCCTGATAGTAGGCGCGGTCGCGGTGGGTAATCAACGAGAGCGCGTCGACCGGTTGGGCGTTCACCAGGATGTCGAGGCGCACCAGGGGGGCCGGGCGATAGCCCGCGAACTGATAGTCCAGCGACGCGTACCCCCGGCTGCGGGTCTTGACCTGGTCGTAGAAATCAACGAGGACCTCGGCCATGGGGACCGCCGCCTCAAGCACCACCCGCGCGTCGGACGAGGGCATATCGTCGCCGAGACTCTGACGCGCGGCGCTCTCGAGGTATTCGGTGCGCTTGAATACGCCGCGGCGTGCGTTGATCAGCTCCATCATCGGACCGATGAAACGCGACGGCGTCAGCAAGCTGATGTCCAGCCACGGCTCCTCGATCTCCTCATACTGTCCGCCGGACGGCAGGTCCGTAGGGCGCGACACTTCGCGTATCGAGCCGTCGTTCATGCGGAGCTGGTACAGCACGCTGGGCGCCGTCACGACGAGGTCCATCGCGTACTCGCGCTCCAGCCGCTCCTGGACAATCTCCATGTGCAGCAGGCCGAGGAACCCGCAGCGGAAGCCCGGTCCGAGCGCTTCGCTGTGCTCCGGTTCGTACACCAACGCGGCGTCGTTCATCTGGAGACGTTCGAGCGCCTCGCGCAGATCGTGATACTCGACGCCCTCGGACGGATAGAGCCCGGCGAAGACCATCGGCTTGCGCCCGCCGTATCCCGGCAGCGGCTCTGCCGCGCCGTTCCTCGCCATCGTGACCGTATCGCCCACACGGCACTCGCCAACGCTCTTGAGGCCCGTGGCCACGTAGCCGACCTCGCCGGCCGCGAGCTCGGGGACCCGGCCCATCGCGGGCGTAAACGCGCCCACCTCCAACACGTCCGCCTCCACGCCTGTCGCCATCATGCGCACGCGCTCCGCCCCGCGCACAGACCCATCGAGCACGCGGACGTAGGCGAGCACTCCCTTGTAGGAGTCGTACTTGGAATCGAACACCAGCGCCCGCAGCGGACGGTCCGGGTGGGCCTCTGGCGGAGGAAGGCGGTCGACAATCGCCTCGAGGAGGCCGGCCACGCCCGTGCCCTCCTTCGCCGAGACGGCGAGCACCTCCCCCGGCTCGAACCCAAAGGCCGTCTGCAACTCACCGAGGACTCGGTCCGGGTCGGCCTGGGGCAGGTCAATCTTGTTGATCACCGGAATGATGGCCAGGTCGTGCTCGAGCGCCATGTACACATTCGCGAGCGTCTGCGCCTGGATGCCCTGGGTCGCGTCTACGACGAGGACCGCGCCCTCGCAGGCGGCGAGACTCCGCGACACCTCGTAGGCGAAGTCCACGTGTCCTGGCGTATCGATGAGATTCAGCTGGTACTCGCCTGCGGCGCCGTTCCGGAACAGCATCCGCACCGCCTGCGCCTTGATCGTGATTCCACGCTCGCGCTCGATGTCCATCGAGTCGAGCACTTGCGCCTGCATCGCGCGCGCGCTCACCGTGCCGGTGACTTCGAGCATGCGATCGGCGAGCGTGGACTTGCCGTGGTCGATGTGGGCGATGATGCAGAAGTTGCGGATGTGGGAGGGGTCCATCACGGTTCATGATACCAGGCGCAGCGCGAGACCATGCGCGCGGGCCGCCGCCGGGCGGTGCCGCTTGAGCATTCGAAGGGGAGTGACGCTGGCGAGAGCTACGGGGCCGGAGTCGGGGCCGGCGACGAATCCGGGGCGGCGGCGATGGGAGTCTGGCGCACGCACTCCGGCGGCAGCGGGTCGTCCAAGACAGGCGCGTCAGTACCGGCCCCGGCGCCGTTGGGGTCCTGCAAGAACTGCAGCAGCGGGCTATCGGCCGGCAGCACGAGGGTGCTGTTCGACTGCAGGAAGCTCGCGTACGCCTCGAGGCTGCGGCGGAACGAGAACAGGTCCGGGTCGCACCCCAGCGCCAAGCCCAGCACCCTGATGGCTTCGGCTTCACCTTCACCACGGAGGACGTTCGAGTCCCGGTCGGCTTCAGCGGCGATGACCTGAACGCGCCGGTTTACGTCCGCAGTCTTGGTGAGGAACTCCTCCTCACCCTCGGCGCGCAGACGCTGGGCCTGCACCTCGCGCTCGCTCCTCATGCGGATGTAGATGGACTCGACGATCGAGTCGGGGAAGTCCGCGCGCTTGATGCGGACGTCCTGCACGTCGATTCCGAATCCCTGCTGATCGGCCCGCTGTTGCACGGACGCGGTCACGATGCGGGTCAGCTCTTCCCGCGCCGGCACGCCGTTACTCTGTATGGGGGCGACGGTCTGGGTCCCGTCCTCGTTGACCGAGATCTGTCCGCCGATGATCTGCTCGCGCCGACGCCCGCCGACCTCTTCACGGAGAGCAGCCACGACAATCTGACCGATCGGGGCCGCCGCGCCCGTCTCGTTGATGAGGGCTGTGCGGAATCTCCTGATGTCGGCGTCGTTCGGCCTGATGCGGTACCGCACGTAGGCGTCGATGTCGAGGAACTGGTTCTCGATGTCAGGGAAGGCCGCCGGCTGGACGTCCACGCGGAGGAGGCGTTTGTCGAGCCGGGTCACCGCCTCAATGAACGGCGCCTTGAACCTGAGACCAGGGGCAGTATGCGTCTGTCGAATCTCGCCGAACCGGGTGAGGACGACAAGCTCGGTCTGGTCGACCTTGTAGGCGGACTGCCAGAGGACGATGGCGCCGATGGCAAGCACGACGAGGATGATGGCTTTCATCGGCTATTGCCCCCCGCCGGTTACGCCTGGAACGTTGGGCGTTCCGCCGGTTAGCGGCAGGAACGGCAGCACGCCGCTTCCCGCTTCCTCGTCGATGATGAATATGCTAACGGAGGGCAGTATGGCCTCGATCGCCTCGAGGAAGAGCCGCTGGCGCGTCACGTCGGGCGCGACGCGGTACTCGGCCAGAATCGAGAGGAACTGGTCTGCCTCACCGGAAGCGCGCTCAATGCGGGCCTGCTTGAAGGCGGTCGCCGACTGAATCGTCTGCTGCGCCGCGCCGAGTGCTCTCGGTATCTGGTCCTGCTCGAAGGCCGCCGCCTGGTTGACGCGCGTCTCCTTGTCGGACCGCGCGGCGACGACGTCGTCAAACGCGGCGCGCACAGCGTCGGGCGGCGTCACCTCCTGGAGCTGTACGGACAGGACGTTGATGCCGGTCTCGTAGTCGTTCATGAGCCTCTGGATGAGCGCGGCGGTGTCGAACTGCACCTCCTCCTTGCCACGGGTGAGCACGTCGTCGATGCTGCGCTGGCCGATCACTTGGCGCAGCGACGCTTCGGTGACGTCCCGCAGCGTCCGGCCGTCAGGGCGACCGGGACGGATATCTCCGTCGGGGTCGCCGGGGTCGTCGACGCGGAAGAGGAACGCGGCGAGGTCGCCGATGCGGTACTGCACGGCGAGCTTGACGTCGGCGATGTTGAGGTCGCCGGTAATCATCAGGGACTCGACCGGCACATCGCGCTCCGGGTCGGACCTGAAGCCGACGGTCATGGTCTTGGTCTCGGTGACGCTTTCCTTCTGCACCCGGCCCACGGGCGCCGGCCACCACCACTTCAGCCCGGGTTCCTCAATCGTCTGGAACTCCCCGAAGAGCTGCGTCGCTGCTTGCTCGTTGGGCTCAACCTGATAAACCCCTGAGCCCACCCATATCACGGCGATGACGAGCGCGACGCCGGCAAAGATGGCCGTGTTGCCGCCGCCGCCGGGCAGGCGGTTGCGGATGCCGCTCCAGCCGGAGCGCATATTCCTGACGAGTCGGTCGGGGTCGAATTCGGGACGGCGTTCGCCGTACATAGAGCCTCGTTGGTTTAGAGCGTGCCCACACCAGGAGCTATCCTGCGGGAGCATGGGTCAGTGTATAGACCGCTTCTCCAAGTGTCAAACGATAGGAAACGGACTCGCCGTGCCCTCTCTTGTCGACCGTCTCAACACCTGAGCCGTTAGCGGGGCGCCCGTCCGGTACACCGGCTCAGCAGCGGCGCTCGGCTGGGTGTGGCTCCAACAGAGGTTGTTGGCCATTCGGGCATCTCCTCTCTCGTGCTCGCTGGCGCACGGGCGGGCTGGCGCACGGGCGGGCTGGCGCACGGGCGGGCTGGCGGGGTTACAGGCAAGGGTAGCGAGGTGGGCGCCGCCGACGCGGCGCGATAGGGCGTGGATTCCCGTGTCGGGGCACGAGAATGACGGCGGGTGAGACGGAATTGAACGGAAATGGGCCAAAATGGCCGGGAATCGGCCCAAATCGTGAGGTTTTTCACTCGTAAATGTAGGGGGTTTACGAGTGGACGGGCGAAATAGTGGGACATTCTGGGACATTTTGGGACATTTACTCGTAAATCGGGCCAGCGCCCGGCGCGCCAAGCCCTGTGGGTTCGAGTGCCCCCCTTCGACGGGCTCAGGGCAGGCTTCAACAGGCATGGTAGAGGTTGGGAGGCGTTGGGGGGAGGGGCAGATGTCGCGCGCTGGGCTGGAATACCCCTCGTCCAGGTGGGGGAGGAGGCAGGGCCGGCCTCCCGGTTGTAAACAACGTGTCTGGGAACTACACCTGGGAAGCGCCGCCCATTGCCCCGACCCCCTTCCGCGCCGTACCGTATGCGCAGCCACTATCAGGTTGCCGCGCATGGATCACAGGTACGACGTCTACGGAATCGGCAGCGCCCTCGTCGACACGGAGGTTGAGGTCGACGGGGCTCTCCTGTCCGACCTCGGCCTGGAGAAGGGCGTCATGACGCTCGTTTCCGCTGAGCGGCAAACCGCGCTTCTCGACAGCCTCGCAGGCCATGCACGGCACAGCGCGGCAGGCGGATCGGCGGCGAACACCGTGGTGGGCGTCGCGCAGTTCGGGGGAAGAGCGTTCTTCACCGCCAAGGTTGGCAGCGACGTGTCCGGTGCGCTCTACCGTGAGAGCATGGCGGAGGCGGGCGTGGAATTCGACGTCGACGGGGCCGACGGGACCCCGACGGGGACGTGCCTTGTCCTCGTGACCCCCGACGGCGAGCGCACCATGCAGACGGCGCTCGGCGCGTCGTCCGGACTCGGCCCGGCGGACGTGAACGTGGAGCGCATCGCGCAGAGTCAGGTCGTTTACATCGAGGGCTACCTATTCGGCTCGCCCACAGCCGCGCAGGCGGCCGTACGAGCGATGGAGGCAGCTCGCGACGCTGGGGTAAGCGTATCGCTCAGCCTATCGGACCCGAGCATGGCCCATCACTTCGCTGACGACTTCAAGCGGGCTACCCAGGAGTACGTGGACGTGCTGTTCTGCAATGAGCACGAGGCCCGCATCTACGCCGGAGGCGGAACCCGCGACGAGGCGCTCCGCGCGATCGGGGAGGACTGCTCGCGGGTGTTCATGACGTGCGGCGCCGACGGCTCGTTGGTCTACGACCACGGCCGTCTCATCCAGGTGGACGGCTTCAGCGTCCCCGTGGTCGACACGACCGGCGCCGGAGACATCTACGCCGCGGGCGTGCTGCACGGGCTCACGCACGGGATGGACGCGGCGGCGGCGGGCAAGCTCGGCTCGTTTGCCTCGGCCAGGGTGGTGACGCAGTGGGGCCCCCGGCTGCGGGAGGCGCTCGCCGGTCACGTACCATCGATCCTGCGAGGCGCTCACCCTGTAGGCGGGGCGGCGACGTGACGGCGGCGCGCGTGGCCGCCCGCGACAGAATCATTGAGACCATCGGAGAGGAGCGGACCTGATGACCAACCAACCGCAGGGCCCCGGCCCTGGCGCCGCGCGTCACGACGAGGGCGACGCCTGGCAAGAGCAAGAGTTCGTCGACAAGTGGGTAACGCGCGACGGAGGCCGGCTTGACGAGCGGATTCCCATGATCCGCGAGTTCCTCGAGCTCGCTCCGTTCGAGCCCAGCGCAAGAATCCGCGTGCTCGACGTCGGGGCCGGCTACGGCCTCATCTCATCGCAGGTGCTCGATTGCTACGCTGAGGCCGAGGCAACGCTGCAGGACATCTCCGAGCCAATGTTCGAGTACGCGCGCAAACAGTTGTCCGCATATGCGGACAGGGTCACGTTCGTGAACAGCGACTTCAGCGACCGCGATTGGAGCGCTGAGGTGGGCGGCCCGTTCGACCTCGTCGTGTCCGCGTACGCCATCCACAACTTGTACGACGACGGGAAGATCTCGGGCGTGTACGCCGACATCTACCGTCTGCTCAAGCCGGGCGGCGCGTTCCTGAACCTCGACTACGCGCCACAGGCCGGGGGCAACGACGCGCATGTCCAGTGGCTGCGGGAGGCCGGGTTCGACCGGGTCGAGTGCACCCCGGCGACCGAGCGCATATCGAAGCTCGCCGCCTATCGCTCCGCCTGAGGCCGAGCTGATCGGTCCGATCGCCTACCGCGCCCACAGGCGTGCGCTGGCAATGGCGGCGCCCTCTGCTTGGGCGCGCAGCTTCGCGTAGACGATGCCCGGGTCCATCTTGCCGTAGCCGGCGAAGGTGCCGAAGCCGCAGTCGCTGCCGGCCAGCACCCGCTCGCGCCCGACGATTGCCGCGAACTGCTCGATGCGCTGGGCTACCAGCTCGGGGTGTTCGACGAAGTTCGTGGTCGAGTCCACGACGCCGGGGAGCAGCACCTTGTCTCCGGGAATGGCCGCGTCACGCCACACCGTCCACTCGTGCGCGTGGCGTGGGTTGGAGGCCTCGAACGACACGGCCATGGGTTTGGCCCCCAGTACGATTCCCAGTATCTTCTCGAGGGCTATGTCGTGGTCGTGAGGGCCCTCGTAGTTTCCCCAACAGATGTGCATGCGCGCCGACTCCGCGGGCACTCCGCTCAGCGCATGGTTGAGCGCCTCGACCTGCTGATGGGCGCGCTCGAGGAACTCGGCCTCGTCGAGGTCCTGGAACGCCGTATGCCGGGCCATCGCCAGGTCGGGGCAGTCGACTTGCAGCACGAACCCTGCCGCCACGATCGCCTCGTACTCCTCGCGCATGGCGTCGGCGAGAGCGAAGACGTAGGCCTCGTGCGTCGGGTAGTACTGGTTCGGTTGGAACGCCGAGATGACGCCGGGCGACGCCGCCGTGACGAATACGTCCTCGACCTTCGCATCGGCGACGGCGGCGCGCAGGTTGTCGAGGTCCGCCCGCAGCAAATCTCTGTCCTTGACGGCGATGGGCCCGGTGCAGAAGGCGCGGGGCATGGGCTGGCCGCCGGTGATGCGCGCCATCTTCTCCCGGAACTCCGGGTATGGCGCGACATCGAGATTGACCTTGCGCGGGCTGTCCCCCTCGAACCCCGTGAGCCTGTCGGTGATGTAGGTGGAGTAGCTGATCTTGCTCATCTCCCCGTCGCTGACGACATCTACGCCGGCCTCCGCCTGCTTGGCCACAGCGTCGGCCACGGCACGCCGGACCGTCGCCGCGAAGGCGTCCGGCTCCATCGGCTCGCCGCGTTGCCGCGCGAGCAGCGCTTCGGCCATGTCGTTCGGCCGTGGCAAGCTGCCGACGTGCGTCGTAAGGATCCGGTCCGTGCTCAGTTTCATATCGACCTCTCTGTCGTAAGGATGCGGCCCAAGCGGGACGCGCCACCCTGTATCCGCGTCTCGCGGCCTACGTCTCGAAGAGCAGGCGCCTGGCCAGCTGACGCAGGTTGCGCACCGCAGCGACAGGCTTGAACGCGGCCGAGGCGTCGTCGAGCGCCGCTGCCTCGTCCGGACGGAGCATGATGTCGGCGGCCTCCGCGTTCTCCTCGAGCTGCCTCAGGCTCTTCGCGCCGGGGATCGCGACGACGTTCGACCGGCGCACCACCCACGCCAGAGCGGCCTGGGCGGGCGTGACGCGATGCGCTTGCGCGACTTCCCGCAGCGTCTCGATGACCGGCGCGGCGCGCTTCATGTTCTCGACGGTGAACAGGCCGTTGAAGCGCCGGAAACCGCCCGGCGCGTTCTCCGGCCCGTAGCGGCCTGACAGGAGACCTTGGGCCAGCGGGCTATAGGCGATGATGGTCCGCTCGTTGCGCTCGGCGAAGGGCAACAGCTCTCGCTCCGCCCTCCGGTCCAACAGGTTGTAGGGGACCTGGTCCGAGACGACGGCGCGCCCAAGCATCGCTTCGGCCCTGCGCCACCGCGCCATGCTGAAGTTGCTGACGCCCGCGGCGCCGATCTTCCCGGCGTCCAGCAGATCGCGCATGCCTGCCATGGTCCACGACAACGGCGCCGCCGGGTTCGGCCAGTGCGCCTGGTACAGCTCCATCCGGTCGGTGGCGAGGCGTGCGAGGCTCCGCCGGGCGGCGCCGCGGACCTGACCTGGAAGGAGGCGCAGCGGCCAGACCTTCGAGGCGATGAAGGCTTCGTCGCGCCGCCCGTCCAGCGACGCCGCGAGCAGCGTCTCCGAACGGCCCTTCGCGTATATCTCCGCCGTGTCGAACAGGTTGACGCCCATGTCGAGCGCCCGCTGAACGATTGCGCGGGCGTCGGCCGGGCCGAACTCGGAGCCCCAGCCCCAGCTGCGGGAGCCGAACTGCCACACCCCCACGCCGATGACGGAGACTCGCTTGTCCGCAAGGGTCAGGTAGCGCATGGAGGTGGAGCGGGCGGCGGCACAACGCCGACTACGAGCGCACCGCGACGGGAAGTGGCTTCGGCGATCGCACGATGAACGAGCCTGCGACGTCACGTACATCAGCGGCGCCGCTCTCGATCATCGCGCCGCGGGCAAACGGCCGGTCGGCGCCCCGAACACTGGCGGCGAGGATGTACAACCCCTCGGCCAGATAGCTCTCGTGCTCGTCGGCCGTCTCCGCGTCAAGACCCTGTTCGGAGACGAGCGCCCCGCCCAGCCAGGCGCCGAAAGCCGCGCCGATCTTCCACACCGTCGAACCCATGAACACTCTGACGTTTATGTCGACCGGCAGGATGAACAGAACGATCAGCGTTGGCACCTCGACGATGAGCGACCCGTAGACGGCCCATCGCACCGCCGACCGCAACATGACGTCCCCGCGGTGGCGCAAGCGCGTCCGCGGCCCGGTGGAAGGCGATAAGAGGGTCAACGCCGTCCCGCGGCAACCGGCGCCGGCGATCAGGTCGCGGGCCTCCTCCGCCTCGCGCGGGCCGTTGAAGATGCCAACGACTTGGCTCATGCCGCCTTCAGCCGCTCCTCGAATAGCTCCATCAGCTTCTGCCATGCGTCCCTTGCAGGCGCCTCGCGGTAGCTGCGAGTGTCCGGGTTCATGAACCCGTGGCCCGTGCCGTCGTAGCAGTGGAACGAGTGATCGACGCCGAGCCGAACCAACTCCGCGTCGATCCTGGCAACGTTGGCCGGCGTGGGATTGGCATCGTCGTTGCCGAAGAAGCCGGCGACGTGCGTGGTTATCCTGTCGGACGCGGCGAACGGCGAGGGGCCGCCGCCGTTGGACTCGAAGATGTTGCCGGGGTAGAAGCAGGCCGCCGCCCGCACGGAGACGCTGCGCGTGGCCATAAGGTAGGACATCCGGCCGCCCATGCAGAACCCCGTGACGCCCACCGGACGGTCGGCGACGTCCATTGCGGCGCGCATATGGGCGATCGCGGCGTTGACGTCGCGGACCACCTCATCGTCGGCAATCCTCCCCCGCATGGGCATGACGATCTCGTCCCATCGAGGGTCGTCGCGCGGCAGCGCGAGGAGGTCTTCGAGGGAGCAGCGCTCCTCCTGCCGGTGGTACAGGTTCGGGGAGACAGCCGCGTATCCCTCCAGAGCGAGCCAATCGCAGACGGAGGTGATGAAGCTGTCGACGCCGGAGATATGCTGGATGACGACGACGCCCGGACGCGGCCCAGCGCCGTCGGGGGCGGCTGCGTACGTCCACATCGGCGAGCCGTCGACCGTCAGAGTGGTCCACTCAGATCCCATACGCGCCTCCCGGGCCGCCTCTGCCTCGCACGGTAGCATGGCCCAGCGCCGCGGGCAACGCGGGCGTGCGCCGCTCTAGGTGTAGTTCCAGAGAGGTTGTTGGCGATTGGGCGTCCCCTTTCTCATGCTTGGCCGACGAATGGACGGGCAGCTGGGGTTGTAGACAAGAGCGGCGAGGTCCGCCGACGCAACGCGAGGGGGCGTGGATTCCCGTGTCGGGGCACGAGAATGACGGAATTCGGGGCATGGGGATGACGGCAGGTGAGACGGAATTGAACGGAAATGGGCCAAAATGGCCGGAAATCGGCCCAAAACGTGAGGTTTTCCACTCGTAAATTGCAGGGTTTACGAGTGGAGGGGTCGAAATAGTGCGACATTCTGCGACATTTTGCGACATTTACTCGTAAATCGAGCGGGCGGCCCAGCACGCCAGGCCACGTGGGTTCGAGTGCCTCCCTTCGACGGGCACAGGACAGGCTTCAACAGGCATGGTAGGGGTTGGGAGGCGTTGGGGCGAGGGGCGGATGTCGCGGCGGGGCCGGCCTCCCGGCCGTACACAACGCGCCTAGGAAACTACATCTAGGACACGGTCAGCGCGACCTTGCCCTTGACACGGCGCTCTTCGATGCTGCGGTGCGCCTGCGCGGCCTCCGCCAACGGGTAGGCGCGCTCCACCGTGGGCCGCAGCGTCCCGTCCGCGAAGAGGCCGAGGATGTCTTCGAACTGTGTGCGGGACGCGCCGGTCCCGCCTGAACCCCTGAAGGTGAGCCGCTGGCCAAAGAGCCGCGCCAGATTGAGCGTGACCTCGCGGCCAGCGGCGGCGCCGTACATGGCGATGCGGCCGTTGGGCGCGATGCATTCGAGCGATTGCACGAAGATGTCGCCTCCGACGCCGTCGATGACGGCGTCGACGCCCTTCCCGTCCGTCAGATCCCTGACGCGCCGCGGATAGTCGGCGACGCTGTAGTTCACCCCATGGTCCGCGCCCTGGTCAGCGGCCCAAGCGAGCTTCTCGTCGCTTCCCGCTGTGCCGATGACGGTCGCGCCAAGGTGCTTGGCGATCTGCACCGCCGCGACGCCGACGCCGCCGGCTGCGCCTTGGACCAGCACCGTCTCGCCCGGCTGCACGCCGGCCTTGTTGACGACGGCGTCCCACGCCGTCGTGTAGGTGATGACCACCGTCGACGCGTCGATGTCGCTCAGCCCCTCGGGGAGCTTGAATGCGTTCTGCTCCGGCGCGGCCACGTACTGCGCGTAGGAATAGGGGGGATCGCGCACGACCACGTGGTCGCCGACCGATAGGCCGGACGCGCCAGCGCCAACTTCGACGACGACGCCGGCGGCCTCCCGGCCCAGCATCGCGGGAAACGCGAATCCCGGCCCCGACGCCCTCCCGGCGCGCCTCGAGATGTCCGCGGGGTTGACGCCGGAGCTCGCGACGCGGACCAGCACCTCGCCGTCTTTCGGCCGCGGGTCAGGCACGTCGTCGAGGGAGAGCACCTCGGGGCCGCCAAACTCATGGAACCGAATCGCCTTCATCTACTACTCCTGACAGAACGGCCGGGCTACAGCCCCTGGGGCAGGCTCGCCTTCCAGTCGGCGCCCCTGGGCTGGAAGTTGGTGATCATGTAGCAGTAGTCGTGCACCTGGTTCTCCTCGTCGGTGTACGCGACGCCGGGGGGTTCGATGCCTTCCTGCAGATCGCGGGCGGCCTGGAGCAGGAACCGGCGCACCTCGATGACGTGAAGGTCGCTCGCGGCGAGGTTCTCCTGTGTGCGGTCGGTGATGGCGCCCATGCTCTCGGTGACCATCTTGTCCTGGGTGTGGTTGCGCGCGTCCACGCCCGAGTACACCTCTCCCGACTTCTGCTTGGCGCGGTCGATCAGGTAGTCGTTGCCCCGGTTGTAGAGACTCATGAAGCCTGGGCCGACCTCTGAGCGGTCGCCCTCTTGGTAGGTCCCGTCCACGGTGTCGTTCCACCACGTCTCCAAGTCATACCGCCAGTTGGTGTAGTCGTCGGCCGGCACCTGGTAGATCGTATGCACAGCCGTGTTGAGACCGTCGATGGACTCGCCCCTGGGCGTGTTCCCCATGCACGGCATGAGGAACGTGTTCGTCCGCACCATCTCCTGGCCGTCGTCCACTGGGTAGATCGTCGCAGCCCTGACGCCCCAGGGCAGTCGGTCGATCTTGACGGACGCCGTGTTCCTCCTCGCCATGGCCGCGCGGCCTCCGCTCTGACTGGCCCGCCGGTGCAGGTACGGCGTATGGATCGAGTCGTTGTCGCCTTCCAGCGCCTGGAGCCAGTTGCACTCGAGAAAGACCTTGCTGCCAACGCTAATGTGGTCCTGGGACATCGTGTGCCACGGGAAGGCGGGGAGCAGCGGCATCAGGGCCGGGGGGCCCATGTAGGTGAGGACCAGGCCGTTCGCTTCCCGGCACGGGTACGCCTTGTGCTTGACGATGTTCTTGAGCTGACTCTGCTCGGGCTCGGCCGGCATGTCGACGACGTTCCCGTCGGCGTCGTACTTCCAGCCGTGGTAGACACAGGTGAGACCGCACTCCTCGTTCCGTCCGTAGAAGAGCGACGCCCGGCGGTGGGAGCAGTACTCGCCGAGCAGCCCTACCCTGCCGGTCGTGTCGCGGAAGGCTACGAGGTCTTCGCCCAGCAGCCGGACGCGCACAGGCGTGCAGTCGGGCTCGGGCAGCTCCTCTGAGAGCAGGGCGGGAATCCAGTAGCGGCGGAAGAGCTCCCCCATAGGGGTCCCCGCGCCGACACGGGTCAGAATCTCGTTGTCTTCTTTTGTAAACACGTGTCGCCTCCCTTGCCTAGCTGGCCTCGATCAGACGCCGTGAGTATAGCGCGGCGCGCTGGGTCTGGCTGTCGCTCCCCATGGGGAGCCTCTGAACAAGTCGCTGATGCCCTCAGCAGTGGCGGAAGGGAGAGACCGGGAGCCCCCTCAATCCGTTCGTGGAACCCCCTTCGACGAGCTCAGGGCGAACGGATGGGGACGGAGTTATTCAGAGGTTCCCCGTAGGTTGTTCGACAGACGAGGGGCCTCATCCCTGTGTACCCGTGTTTGGCGCGGGCACGACGACGGGGCAGAGGGGCGTGACGTGAGATTCGGCGGAAACGGACCGGAATGACACGGCGAATCACTCGTAGATTGCATCGGTTTACGAGTGGCCGGCGAGAGATATTTCTTCCAAGCGGTCTCATTTGGTCTCTTTTGGTCTCATTTCTCCTTCGGGTCGAGCCGGACGCCCGCGTGCCGGGCTGCCGCGCAGAGTTGGGCCATTGGGGACAGTGTAGGAGGCGAGGGGACGTTCGAGGAAGGGGCGGGTGTCATAGGGGGCGGGGCGAAGTCCCCCTTCTCCGCGGTGGTAGAAGGCCAGAGGGAAAAGGAGACGGTTGCACCTAGGAAACCTCTGAGCAACATGCTGATGCTCTCAGCAGAGCGGAGGTTCCCCCCTCCTCAATCCTCCCCCCGTAGGGGAGGAGGCCAGAACGGGGAGGAGAGTGAGGACGGGAAGCAGCCAAGTCCGTTCGCGGGACCCCCTTCGAAAGGCTCAGGACAGGCTTTGACGGGCTCAGGGCGAACGAATGGGGCGGAGCCATTCAGAGGTTCCCTAGTCTGCGATGGCGTCGATGCCGGTGAGGTGGCGGCCCAAGACGAGCTGGTGCATGTGCTGGGTGCCCTCGTAGGTGTTGACCGTTTCGAGGTTCATCGCGTGCCGCATGGGCGGGAGGTCGTCGGTGATGCCGGCGGCGCCGAGGAGGTCGCGGCACGTGCGGGCGACGTCCAGCGCCATCTGCGTGTTGCTGAACTTGGCCATACTCACGTGCGACCAGTGGAGCCTCCCCTCCGCCCGGAGCCGGCCGAGCTGGTAGGCGAGCAACTGGGCCTTGGAGAGCTCCGCCGCCATGTGGGCCAGCTTCTGCTGGACGAGCTGGAAACCCGCGAGCGGCCTGCCGAACTGGCGGCGCTGCTTGGTGTACTCAATCGCCGTGTGCAGACAGTCGGCGGCGGCGCCGGTGACGCCCCAGGCGATGCCGTAGCGGGCCGAATTCAGACACTCGAGCGCCGACCCGATCCCCCGGGTTCCCGGGAGCAGGCAGTCGCCGGGCACGACGACGTCTGCGAGCGTGACGCTCCCCGTTACGCTCATACGCATGGATAGCTTGTTGTGGATCGCCTCCGTCGTCACGCCGGGAATGGACGTGTCGACGAGGAAGCCGCGCACCGCGCCATCGAGTTTCGCCCACACGACCACGAGCCCGGCGATGGTGGCGTTGGTGATCCAATGCTTGACGCCGTTGAGGACGTACCCGCCGTCGACGCGGTCGGCGCGCGACTCCATGCCCCCCGGGTCGCTCCCGTGGTCGGGCTCGGTGAGCGCGAACGCGCCGAGGAGCTCTCCGGCGGCCATCGGCGGAATGTACCGCTGGCGCTGCTCCTCGGCGCCGTGGAGATAAATCGCCGTCATCGAGAGGGAGGACTGGACTCCGGCGAAGGAGCGCAGGCCGGAATCGGCGCGTTCCAGCTCTTGCATGATGAGGCCCCATGCGACCGGACTCACGCCCGCGCAGCCGTAGCCGTCGATGAGCGCGCCGAAGACGCCCAGCTCGGCCATGCGCGGGACGAGCTCCATCGGGAACTCGCCAGCGTTGAAGTGCGGCACGACCACCGGCACAACCTCCCGCTCGACGAATGCGCGCACCGTGTCGCGCACCTGGCGCTCGTCGTCGGTGAGCTGGACCTCGAGCTCGAGCAGGTCGATGCCGCGATAGGGTTCCATCGCCTAGTAGGTCTCCATGCCGCCGTTGACGACGATCATCTGGCCGGTGATGAAGTCGCTCTCCGGAGAGAGCAGGAACACCATCGTCCCCGTGAGGTCGTCGGGAGTCTCGGGGCGGTTCAACGCGCGGTCGGTGTCGCGCTCGTAGGGTTGCACCGTCTCGCTGTTGAGGGTGGTGTCCGTGCCGCCCGGCGAGAGCGTGTTGACCTTGATGTTGTAGTGACCGAGCTCCTTCGCGATGGCCCGCGTTAGGCCCATCACCGACGCCTTCGAGGAGACGTAGTGCGGGTTCGTGGAGGTCCGGCCGCGCGAGCTGTGCAGGAACGTGCCGGACCCGATGTTGACAATCTTGCCGCCGCCCAAGTCGCGCATGTAGGGGAAGACGGCTCTGATGCAGAGGAACGTCCCGCGCACGTTGACGGAGAAGACGCGGTCCCACCGTGCCATGTCGACGTCCATGAACCCACCGACCTCGTCGCCGCGGAGGTCCTGAAACAGCGCGGCGTTGTTCACGAGACCATCGATGCGGCCGAAGCGCTCCATTGTGAGACGGGCCATTGCCTTCGTCTGCTCCTCGTCGCTCACGTCAACCTGCAGCGGCAACGCCTCGCCGCCCGCGGCGGCGATGATCTCCGCGGTCTCCGAGCAGTCGATGACGTCGCACGCGACCACCTTCGCGCCCTCCTCGCCCAACCTGCGGGCGTAGGTCTGCCCGATGTTCCGTCCCGCGCCGGTTACAATGACGACCTTGTCCTGGATGCCTTGCACGTTCGTTCTCCCTCTCCCTCGGTAGGGTTTCCAGCGAGATTTCGGTCGGACTGCCCCGCTGCGCTCCGATTCCCGGGGGCTTCGCCCGATTGTCGCACACCAACGCCAACTTAGGCGTATGCTCTGGGGCACAGCGCCGGTCGACGCCGGCCCCGGATGGGGAGGGAGAGATGACCGCCGACATCGAAGGCACGAAGCGGCAGGCCGCCATCGCGAACCGCATCCTCTCCGAGGTGGGGCTCGCGGCCGACGAGCTGATCGGGACGGGCCACGTGAGCATTCGGGTCGAGTCCGAGCCGGACAAGTTCGTCGTGAAGGGCCGCGGCTACGCGATGGACGTGCTGCCGCGGATGCGTCCGTCGGACATGGTGCTGTGCGACCTCGACGGCTACTGGCTGGAGGGCCCGTCCGAGACGACCCAGTGCGGCGAGGTGAAGCTGCACTCCGCGATCCTAAAGCGGCGGCCCGACGTGCAGGCGGTGGCGCACTCGCACGCGCCGCACATCGTCATCATGAGTCTGCTGACGGAC
This sequence comes from Dehalococcoidia bacterium, assembly GCA_965220205.1. Classification (GTDB taxonomy): domain Bacteria; phylum Chloroflexota; class Dehalococcoidia; order Lucifugimonadales; family Australimonadaceae. Next base: position 1,289,703 of record OZ244812.1, read on the forward strand.
CGTCTGCGTCCAGCCTCCTCGGACGCCTTCCAGGCGGTGTTCCGGCCCATCCCTGTCTATCAGCACATGCAGACGGTGCACTCGGACGAGGAAGGCGAAGACGTTGCGGACCTGCTCGCCGACGGCAAGGCGGTGATCCTGAAGGGCCACGGCGTCGTAACTACGGGCACGAGCGCGTCGGACGCGGTGATGAGCATGGCCCGTCTCGAATACCAGGCCCTGCTAAACTGGAAGCTGTATTGCGCAGCCGGGCCGAACTACCCGTATATTCCCGACGAGCTGATCAACGAGGCGATGAACCGGCCAGAGATGGAGGAGTTGCCGCACTTCGCGCAGCGCGGCGTGCGCATCAAGCGCGGCGGCAATCGGTGGGAGTTGCTGACGGAGATCGTTTCGCGCGACATGGACTGAGCGCGGAAATTGAGGGAACGGCCAGGGAATGACGGAGCGCCTCCAAGATAAGGGGCGTGAGAGCAACGGCAGAGGAGGAGCGTCATGGCTTTTGAATACCACTACATCTCCGGGGACTCGCACCTCGAGGTCGACACGGCTCAGTGGGCGTCCTGGGTGCAGGCGGAGTACCGCGAGCGGACGCCTCAGCTCGTCCACCTGGAGGCGGGCGACGGGTGGTACATCGACGGGAAGCTGGCGCGGATGGGCACGGCGGCCGACGTCTACGGCGGGAAGGGCCGCGAGAACTATGTCCCGTCGGGAACGGTGTACGAGGGGACTCCGGGGACCGGCCCGGCGACGCAGCGACTGCAGGAGCAGGACCAGGACGGCATCGACGCGGAGGTGTTGTTCCCGGCGCAGCAGGCGGGACCGCGGCTCTGGCGCATGATTCCCGAGGACGACGCCTACCGGGCGGTCGTTCGCGGGTACAACGACTGGCTTGCCGGCGAGTACTGCGCGACCGACCCGAAGCGGCTGATCGGCGTGGGCATCCTGCCGATGGTCGAGGACGTCGACGCCCACATCGACGAGATGACGCACTGCAAGGAGATCGGTCTCAAGACGGTGGTGTTGCTGGACTTCCCCAGCGGCAAGACCTATCCCTCTGCGGAGGACGACCGCTTCTGGGCCGCCGCGTTGGACATGGAGATGCCCATGACTGTGCACGTGGACGTGGACCGATCAAAGAAGGGTCCGATGCTGGAGTACCCCAGCGCCGACCCCGCCGATCGCGATCGGCTCGAGGGCAACGGACGCAGCTTCGCCGAGCAGGTCGCGCGGTTCGGCCCGTCGCGCGGCAGCGGGAGTCTGGCGGCTGCCCAGTGGGTGCTGTCGGGCCTGTTCGACCGCTTCCCGACGCTCCGCATCCTCTTCGCCGAGAACCAGATCGGTTGGATTCCCTTTTTCCACCAGGGCGCCGACGTGCGGTACGAGCGCAACCGGCATTGGGCGCAGCGCCTCCTGGGCTTCGAGCCGCTGTCGCGTCCCCCGAGCGAGTACTTCCTCGAGCACTGCCTCTGGGGGTTCCAGTACGACCGGGTCGGCGTGCAGATGCGCGACTTGCTCAACGTCAACCACCTGCTCTGGGGTTCCGACTTCCCACACCAGGAGTCGGACTGGCCGCACTCGCTGGATATCCTCGACCGTGCGTTCGAGGGCGCGCCCGAGGAGGTCCGGCACCAGATGACCTGCGGCAACGCAATCGAGTTCTTCAAGCTGCGAGACTAGGCGCATCTGAAACAATTCCGTGGGGGTCTCCTGTCCACGCGGGGGCCGCGCGAGCGGTTCCCCCCTCCTCAATCCTCCCCCCGTGGGGGAGGAGGTCAGACGGCGTCGGAACACGAGACCTGCGCAGGGGAAGGGGGCGGTCGGACCGCCCCTTTCCTGTGTCCGCGGGAACCCATCCGCTCATTGCCCTGTATGTTCCTAGTGAAGGCCGCGACCGGGAGTGAATCGTGATCGACGAACAGGATGCGGTGCGGCGCTGCCAGCTCGGCGACCGTGAGGCGTTCCGTCCCATCGTCGAACGCTACGGCGACGTGCTGATGGGCACGGTCTACCTGATGACGCACGACAGGGCCGTCAGCGAAGACCTCGTCCAAGAGGCGTTCGTGCGGGCTTGGAAGGGCATCGGGACCTTCCGCCTCGGCCAGTCCGTGAAGCCGTGGCTGGTCCGCATCGCAGTCAACCAAGCGCTCAACGCGAGGGCCCGGCGCCGACTGCCAGTCGAGCCGTTGTCCGAGGCAGAGAGCGGCGGCGAGGACCCGGCGCTCGACCGCGCGGACGACGAGGACCAGATCCGGCGAGCGCTCGGCCAACTGTCCGACGATCACCGCCGCGTCGTTGTGCTGCGCTACTTCGCAGACCTCTCGACAGCGGAAGTGGCGAACGCGCTCGGCGTTCGCGAGGGGACGGTGAAGTCGCGATTGAGCAGGGCGCTCGAACAGATGCGAGAGGCACTGAGCGGATGAGGGGCGAGTCATGGACGAGCAGCAGGACGACGTTGAGCGCCGCTTGTCGGCGGCGCTGCACAGGATGGGCAGTGAAGCGCGAGCACCCGAGGGTCTGTGGGCGCGCATCGAGCCGCGGCTCGAGGACCGGGTGATGGTCCGCGCCGGGTGGGGCCGGCGATTGAGCATGGCGACGATGGGAGTTGCCGCCGCGCTCGTGCTGGCCGTGGGGGGCGTGGGCACGGTGCGAGTGGCCGCCGACCTATTGTCGGAGTCGGGGGAGGATGGCGGCGCGCTGCTGAGCGTCTCCGGGCCGGCAGGCGCGCCCGGCCCCGACTCGTTTGCGGCCTTCGACACGGGCGACGAAGCGCTGGCGTTGGAAGCGATGTATACGGCGGCGGCACAACCGGCACCGGCGGCGGTTCCGACGGGAACTCCGCGACCGGCCCCACCCGAACCCGGCTGGACTCTCACCACCCTAGACGCGAGAGTGGAACGCACCGCGGTCGAGGCCCAAGACTTCGCCGACGCGCGCCAAATCGTCTCGCAAGCGTCGCTGACGATCGAGGTCCGCAACGTCAACGCGGCCACGATCCAGCTCCGCGGGCTCGTCGAGTCGGCCGGAGGCTTCATTGAGCATATCTCGACGTCCGGCGGGCCCAACCCTGAGTTCGGCTCCGCCGTCGTCCGCGTCCCCGGCGAGCGATTCGTCGACACGCTCGACCGCATCGAGGGGTTGGGCAGGCCCTTGGAGCAGAGCCTCGGTCAACGGGACGTAACGGGCCAGGCCATCGACCTCGAGGCCCGGCTCAGGAGCGAACGGGGCGCGGAGCAGAGCCTGCTGAAGCTGCTCGACCGGGCCGTCTCCGTCACGGACGTGCTCACTGTGGAGCGGGAGCTCGCGCGCGTGCGGGCGACGGTCGAGCGCTTGCAGGGTGAACTCGAGTACCTCCAGCGCAGCGTGGCGCTGGCGACGATCGCGGTGAGCTTTACGCTCCCGCCCGGCGCCGTGCCGATTGCGCCGTCGGCGTCCATGCAGATCGAGGTTGGCGACGTTGAGGGTTCGGTCCGGCGTGTCAGGGACCTGGTCGGGGGGGCCGGCGGCAGGATGGGACAGGTCACCGTATCGACGAGGACGAACGGCCAAGACGCGTTCTTGAGCTTCGAGGCGCACGCGTCTGCGTTCGAGGGCCTCCTCGCCTCCCTCGCGGGCGACGGAGTCATTCTCTACCGCGAGGTGCGGAGCGACGGGCGACTGCCGTCTGCCGGGTCGGACGACGACCTGCAGGCGCGGTTTAACGTGACGCTACAGACTCCGGAAGAATCGGACCTCTGGGGCGACGTCGTGCTGCCCGCAGGCGGGGCACTCGCGGCGCTGGTCATCGTGGTCGCCGCAGCGCTCACGATTCGCGCGAGGCGGCGCCGGGGCGCTTAGGAAGCGCGGCCGCCGGGGGCGTGGGTTCCCGTGTCTAGCACGAGAACGACGGTGGGGGCATTCTGCTTGACGAGCGCGGTTCTTCCCGCCCTCCCGCCCCAAACGTTTGGTGTGGGGGGACACCCCCACGCCCCCGGCGGAGGGCTTTGCCCTCTGCACTCCCCCATTTGGGCGGCTATGAGTCGGCGGTCGGTCGGAAGGAGGCGCGGGGGGCCGCGCGAGCGGTTCCCCCCTCCTCAATCCTCCTCCTGTGGAGGAGGAGGCCAAGCCGGGGCTCAGGCCAGCGAGGGCATCTCGCAGGGGACGCCGCGCTTGGCGCACTCCTCCTCGAACAGCGCCCGGATGCGCGGGTCCTCGTTCTCGTACTCGATCTGACCGAGGCCGGCGCCCTGGCTACTGCGGTCCTGGGCCTGTTCGCGGGCCTGGCCGCGCTGGCCGAACAGCATGTTGCCGTAGCGGAGGACGAGGTACCTGGCGGGCTCGTCGCTGGCGTTGAAGTGCTGATGGCCTCCGCGGCCGTTCGTCATCAGCGAGCCCGGCTTGAAATCGATGCGGGACCACTCCGTATCGGGCCCGGGTTTGACGCCGGGCGGCCACTGCAGGTCGTACCCGTCGCCGCTGAGGAATAGATAGCTCGTCTCCGACTGGAGTCCTGTCCTGGCGTCGCCGCCGCCCGATCCCAGGAATCCGTGGCCCTTCTTGTACGAGCCTACGGGGAACTCGGATACGTGGCAGACGAACCGGCCCCCGGCCATGAGGACGTACATGTTCGTTCCGGGCCCGCGGTACGACCAGTTGTCGAGAGTCATGTTCAGGACGCTGGGGATGAAGTTGGACTGGGTGAGCCGGTCGCCCAGCTTCATCGTCTTGCCGCTGAAATACAGCTCGTCCATCGGGTCGAAGCGCTCGGGGAAGGTGTTGGCGCAGTTGAACACGAACTCGGGACTGCCGTAGAGGTTGATCGGCGTCGGCATGTTCGAGGCTGCGTAGAGCCGCACGACCTCGGCGCCGCTGCCGTTGTAGAGCTCGTGCCAAGCGTTCAGCGGGATCGCAAAAGCGCTGTCCTCTTGCCATTCGAAGGTGTGCTTCGGCGAGCCGTCGTACCAGACGACCGTGGCGCCCCTGCCCTTCGCAACGTAGAAGATCTCCTCGTACATGTGCCGCTCGGCCTTGAACGTGCCTCCCGGCGGTATCTCGACGAGGTACCGGATCGTCCCCTGGTTGTTGATGAAGACGTCCGGGTCGGGGTCGTGCGTGAGGTCGAGCAGCGCGCCGTCGCACCCCGTCCGTTCCCACGGCGCGAGCTCCTCGGTCACGATGTCCTTGATCGTGTGGGCAGTGATTACCTTGAGCCCTTCGTCCTGGACCCAAGTCTCGAACGGCGTCAGCCTCTTCGGACGTTCGCTCACCATGTGATTCTCCTTTTGGTCATTCATAGTCGAGGTCTGCGAGCCCGGCCTCTGCGCCCGCCGGCAAGCTATCAGCCTGCGTCTCGTCATCTCTCGTCGTCCGGCGGGCTTCGCCACGCGACGAATCGCCAAGTCGGGTCGCTCTAGGAGCAGAGCCCGAGCGGTAGCATACCACTCGGAGCCGATCGAGGGACTCGGCATGCAGGAGGGAACTCAGGGGTAAGGCGATTCGTCGTCCCTGGGGTCCGGTCGAGGCGCCGCGAATGTCTGTCACTGCTATGCGCAGACACGAGAGTATCTCGTTCCCCCTCCTCAATCCTCCCCCCGCAGCGTGGGGAGGAGGCCAAAAGGAGGCAGAGGCCAAACAGGGCCGGGCGACGAATGCGGGCCTTGCGCGCGGGCGACGGCGCGCCCGTATCATGGGGGCCATCAACGGCCAAGGAGAACCGCCTTGCCTCTCGTCCCCAAAGTCATGAGCACGCAGCATCCGGACAACGCGGCGGCGCCTTCGTACGCCATTGACGGCGTGATCAAGGGCGAGGGCGAGATCATCGAGGCTGTCGACGTCTTCACGCTCGGGTGCGACGAGCAGATGTGGGACTCGGAAGGGAAGGACACCGACACCCACGTCGTCCAGAAGCTGCTGACCAACTACCCGGAGTTCTTCAACGACGATATCAAGCTGGGCCGTGACGCGGTCATCACGCTGCGCGTGCCCAATCCGGCGATCGAGACGGAGATGCGCAAGCTGATGGTGGAGGCGCTCCAGGGCGTCACCACCGCCTACGACGTGGCGAGCGAATTCTACGGGGGCGACCTCGACGCGCCCATACAGGAGATCATCCTCCCGTTCACGACGTCCGCCGACGAGCTCTCGCGCATCGCGGCCTACTACGAGCGGTTCATCGTTGGGCAGGAGGACCAGCAACTGTTCGGCGGGGACTCCGTGGGCGACTGGATCGGCGAATTCCAGCCCAAGCGCGTCCGCGTCATCCCTCTCGTCGAGGACCGGGACCATATGCTGGCGGTCGACAGCATCGTGCGGACGTACCTCCAAGGGCGCGAGGAGCCCTACCAGCGCGTCTTCCTGGCGCGTAGCGATCCGGCGCTGAACTACGGGATGGTGGGCGCGGAGCTGATGCTCAAGACGAGCCTGCAGCGCCTCGACCTGCTCTCCCGCGAGATGGGCATCCCGATATACCCGATCATCGGCGCGGGCTCCGTGCCGTTCCGCGGGCATCTGAAGCCGACGAACATCGACCGCGCGTTCCGCGAGTACCCCAGCGTGCATACGTTGACGGTGCAGTCGGCGTTCAAGTTCGACTACCCGCGGGAACAGGTGCGGTCGGCAATCGCGGAGATACACGCTCACGAGCGGGGCCCGGCGGCGCCCATCGACGAGGCGCGGGCGGCGGCTATCCTGGACAAGGTGGCGGTCGAGTACCAACGGCAGGTGCGGGAGCTGGCGCCCGCGATCGCCGCGGCGTCGGCCTGCGTGCCGCGCCGACGCGAGCGCAAGCTGCACGTGGGGTTGTTCGGCTACGGGCGGTCGCTCGCCGGCTCTAGCGACGTGACGCTCCCACGGGCCATCGCGTTCGCCGCCGCGCTCTATTCAATCGGGGCGCCCCCCGAGCTGCTGGGCCTCGCCGCGCTCAGCGATGACGATTTCGCGTACGTGCGCGAGGTCTACCCGAGCATCGAGACCGACCTGGCGTCGGCGCTCCAATTCGCGAACGAGACGCGGGTCACTCAGCTGCTGGGGGACCGGTACCGAAGGTTGCTCGTCCGGTTCACGCACGAGATCAACCGCGTCCACGAGGGGCTGACGACGGCGATCTGGGCGAGCATCGATCAGGGGGCGACGGAGCGGGCCCCGCACTATATCGAGGAGGCGGGGCAGCTGCGGCGGTTCCTGGGGTAGGAACCGCCTCGCTAACGTTCCGACGCCGCTGTGCTCCTCTCAGCGGTCATGCTTCCTCCCCGTGAAGCGCCGGTATCCTAGCTATGACGTTTCGCCCGACTATCAGGCCGCGCTACCAGGCCGCGGTGCGCCACATGCGAATGCCAACGACGGCTGTGACGATGGGCATCACTGTGTCAACCACCGTCCACACTTGCCCGTCGGGCTCGTTGTTGGGGGATAGGTTGCTGAACCAGTTCCAGAAGAAGAGGAGGAACACGACGACCGTGACGTGGAACACAGTGTTCGCTTCGATAAAGCGCTTGACGTCCGCTGACTCGTCGTTGTCGATGCGCCGCTTGTACGCGTAGCTGGAGACCAGAGTGAGCACTATGGCCGCCGCCATGAACCAGTTGAGGATCTCCCACAACGTGAACGGCTCATCTCCGCCCGGGTGGTACACCGGGGTGAGTACGAAGTTCACTGCAATCGCCGCCCCCACCAACACCAGGTAGGCCGCCACTGCGCGGACCAGGATCGACATGTTTTCCTCCTCGCATCGGGCTGGACGCAGGACGAACGCAGACCGCTGCGCCGGCGCCTCAGCGTCGTCTCTTACACGTTGAAGAATCGCATTGCATTGCCGCCGAGCACGGCGGCTTTGTCGTCGGTCGTCAGACCGGGGTAGTGCGCAAGCTCGTCGATCTCCTCCTCCGCCTTGAGGGCGTCCACCTCGTGGGGGTAGTCGGAGGCGTACGCGAACGGGGTCGGCCCGACACGCTCGACGAGGTGCCCGAGCGTTGCCTCGCTGCCCTCGCAGCCGATCAGGACCCGCCCGCTCTTCACCCACTCCTGTGCATCGAGGGCCGAATCGCGTGGACGGTACTCGTCCTCGCGCGCGAGGCGGTCCAGGACGAACGCCAGCCACCCTGCGCCCCCCTCCATGAACCCCACTTTGAGGTTGGGGAACCGTTCGATAGCGCCCTGGCGGAAGAACGACACGAAATTGATGATCAGCGGCAACGGGTGATGGAGGATGTGAGAGGCGCCGTTGTCGATGAAGCCCTCCATGCCGAGGTTGAGGTTCGAGCCGCCGTGCAGCGCGAGCACGCAGTCGAGACGCTGGGCCTCTTCGTAGACCGGCCAGTACATCTCGTGGCCGAGGTTCAACGGCAGTCCTCGCGTGGGGAGCATCGCCCCCGGCAGGCCCAGTTCCTCGACGGCGCGACGGAGCTCCTTGACCGCTTCGGGGACGTTCTGCATCGGAATCAGCGCCATCGGGTGCAGCCGGTCGCTCACGCGCCGGTATTTGGCGTTGGCGTAGTCGTTGAACCCCCGGCACACCGCGACCGCGTAGTCCGGGTTCTGAATGATGCCCACCGCGAGCCCCGCCGTGGTGAACATGACCGCCTTCTCGATGTCCGCGCGTTCCAGGAACGCCACCCAGTCTTCCCCGGAGCCCATGCGGTGCTCGCTGGCGTTCACCCGCTCGCGTCCCGCTGCTCCCGAGCGGCGGGCCTGGGGCATGTGCATCCCGTCCAGACCCGGGAAGAGGCGGTCGGTGCTGCGGCCGCCGCCGATGGACGTCTTGAAGGGCTCCGGCATGAACTCGAGCATCTCCGGGCTGGCCTCGATGATGTGGCCGTCGCAGTCGACGACCGGGAATCCGTACTTCGCCATCTCGTCCTCCTCTCGCCAGTGGACTTGACCGCGCCTCCGTGAATCGGCGGCTGCCCCGGCACTATACGCCGTTCTCGCTCGTTGCGGGGGGACTGCCGAAGCTCTAAGTAGGTCGCTGATGCCCTCAGCAGTAGCGGAGAGGCAAGACTGAGAGGCCGCCGGGGGCGTGGATTCCCGTGTCGGGGCACGAGAATTGTAGATGTTAGGTAATTCGTTGACAGATTTGGCTGGAGAACGAGCCAGTCTGGAGGCGAAGATGCGCGACAACAGCACCGACCGCACCATCGAGCGGAACTATGTTCAGAAGTGGCGGTTCCTCATCCGGGAGTACGAACAGGTCAAGGCCAAGAGCCACCCCAAGTTCCGCTTCGTCCAGGACTTCTACGCCTTCCATGGGACCAACCGCCAGACCTTCGCCAAGTACTACAACCGCTATCGGCAGTCCGGCGACGGCGACGCCCTGCTGCCTGGCAAGCGGGGACCCCGTTGGAAGAGCCGCCGCACCCTCCCCTTCATCGAGGAGAAGGTGCTCGAGCTCCGGCGCAAGGGCATCAACCGCTACGAGATCTATGCCATACTCAGGCCGGTGCTGAAGTCCCACACGCCAGCGCCCTCGACCATCTACGCCATCGCCCAGCGCCACGGCCTGAACCGGTTGACCAAGCCCATGCGGGAGTCCAAGCGCCAGATCATCAAGACCCGTGCCGGGGAGCTGGGCCACCTGGACTGCCACCACCTGAGCAAGGACCTGCTCGTGGGCGCCAGGCGGCGCTCCTACCTGGTGTGCGTGATCGACGCCTGCACCCGTCTGGCCTGGGCGGAGGTGGTGGACGACCTGAAGAGCCTGAGCGTCATGTTCGCGGCGCTGAAGAGCATCAACCTGCTGAACGCCGAGTATGGAGTCCGGTTCGAGGCCATTCTCACGGACAACGGGGCCGAGGTGGCTTCGCCGGCCAACAAGGCCAACCACCCGATGGAGCGGATGTTCCAGGAGCTGGGCATCACGCACCGCTACACGCGGCCCTACCGGCCGCAGACCAACGGGAAGGTCGAGCGGTTCTGGCGGACGCTGAACGAGGACCTGCTGGACGAGACGACGTTCGAGTCGGTGGAGGAGCTGAAGGAGGAGTTGATGCAGTACCTCGTCTACTACAACACCGCACGGCCCCACCAGGGCCTCGGGGGAAAGACCCCCCTCCAAACCCTGCAAAATCTGTCAACGAATTAGCTGACACATACAAGAATGACGGAGAGTTCAGCCCCAGACCTCTCGCGCCGTTTCGGCGACAACCCGTAGCTTGGCGTTCTGCTCCGCGATGCTCAGACGATTGCCGACGATGGACGCGCCGAACCCGCACTGCGGACTGATGCCGAGCTGCTCGAGGGGAAAGCGCTGGGCGGCCTCGGCGATCCTGCCCGCAAGCTCGGGCGCCGTCTCCGCACGCGACGACTTGGTCGTGACCAGTCCCAGTACGACCGTCTTATCGTCCGGCACGCCGCGCAGAGGCTCGAACGACCCCGAGCGCTCGTCGTCGTATTCGAGCATGAGCCGCTGTGCGTTCACGCGGCGCAAAACGGGCTCGACGAGGCGGTCGTACGGGCCTTCGGCCAGCCAACGGCTGCCCTGGTTGCCTCGTCAGAGGTGGAACGCGAACGTCGCCTGCGGGAAGCCTTCCATCACTGCGTTGTCCAGCTCGACGCCCTGGGCGATCCAGTCCTCCACTGTCCGGCCCTGCGCCGCGTAGAAGGCCGCCCACGCCGGGTCCAACACGAGCGGGTAGTGCGGAGCGTCGAGCTGGATGTACGTTGCCCCAAGCCTGATGAGCTCCTCGATCTCCTCCCGGACGATCCCCGCGACGTCGGCCAGGAACGCATCGAGCGTTGGGTAAGCCGCAGTGGACCTCGCCGGCGACCAGAAGTTGGCGAACAGGCTCGGACTCGGCAACGTGACCTTCGCTATGCGCGCCGTCCGGCCGCGGAGGTAGGCGAACTCCTCGGCCGACAGATGACGCTTGCGCCGGAGCTTGCCGACGACGCCGAGGGTCGAGGGGCGCTCCTTACGCAAGTCCCCGACTCGCTCGCCGCCCCGCCAATCGCCCCAGAGGAACGCGTCGAGGTCGAAGTCGCCGAAACCTTCAACCGCCTCCGGCATCTGGCTCTGGAACGAGAGTCTGCGCATCTCGCCGTCGGTGACGATCTCGAGCCCCGCCTCCTCTTGCGCGGCGACTGCCTGATCGACCGCGGCGTCCTCGACGCGCTTGAACTCCGGCGCGGCGACCCGTCCCGCCGCGAGGTCTTCGCGCGCGGCAAGCAGCTCACGCGGCCTGATCAGGCTCCCGACGACGTCGGCGTGGGGCAGGTCCAACATGCCGGGGAGTTTCGCACATCCGGCGAAACCTTTGCGTAACTCTGCTTGACGACCGCTGTTCTTCCCGCCCACCCGCCCCATACGTTGGTATGGGGGACACCCTCACGCCCCCGGCAGAGGGCAAAGCCCTCTGCACTCCCGTTGGGCGACTAGGAGACCGGCTCCTTCGAGTTACGCAAGGGTCTCCCGCGCGGCCCGCCGGGGGCGCGTGGGTTCCCGTGTCAAGCACGAGAGCGACGGAACTTGCAAGGCAATGACGGAGGGAGGGCACGGGGAGACGGGAGGAGGGCACGGGTCTATACTCAGCGCAGACTCTCGGAGATGGAGGCGACTGATGAGCGCGAATATCGAGTTGGTCATTGACGCCGATGGTCACATCCAAGAGGACGACGACGGCATCCGGCAGTTCTTGCCGAGCGAGTTCCACAAGGACCGTATGCGGACCATGTTTCCGCCGTTCGACCACTTCCATCGCTTTCACCTTGTCGAACCGGACCCGGAGCGCGCCAAGCGGGGGGTGGTCGGCCCGGCCGAGTGGGTAGAGTTCCTGGACGACGTGGGCATCGACGCCACGGTGCTCTATCCGACGCGGGGGCTCGCCTGCGGCAAGATCACGAGCATCGACTGGGCGATTGCGGCCACGCGGGCGTACAACGATTGGCTGCACGCGACCTATTGCAGCCAGGACTCTCGCTTCAAGGGCATGGCCCTGATTCCGATGCAGGACCCCGCCGCCGCCGTCGAGGAGCTCCGCCGCGCCGTAACCGAACTGGGAATGGTGGGAGCGATGTTGCCGTCGCGCGGGCTGAGCACACACCTAGGCGCCAAGTGCTACTGGCCGGTATACGAAGAGGCCAGCCGGCTGGGTTGCGCGATCGCAGTCCATGGCGGGTGTCACGACGGGATGGGCTTCGACGACCTGAACCGCTACGCCCCGGTCCACGCGATGGGCCATCCCATGGGGGTCATGATCGGGTTGGCGAGCATCACGTTCAATGGGATTCTCGACCGGTTCCCCGGTATGCGGATGAGCTTCCTCGAGGGCGGCGTGGGATGGTTCCTCATGGCCATGGAGCGGTTCGACCGCTCCCATGTCACGCATATCGAGCACGACCCCAACGGCGAATACGGCCCGCACGGAGACGAGACGCCCAGCGAGTACACCCTGCGGCACATCCGCGACGGCCGGTTGTTCATCGGGTGCGAGGGAGAGGAGCCGGCGCTCGGTTTCGCGGCGACCCGCTACAGCGCGGACGCTTTCCTCTACTCGAGCGACTTCCCGCACGAGGTCACGACGGAGATGTGCAAGCGGGAGATCCAAGAGGTGCGGGAGAGCGAGGAGCTCACGGACATCGCGAAGGAGGCGATCCTGAGCCGGAACGCGCAACGCTACTACCGCCTCTAGGACAGGGGAGCGCGCCCAAGCTCGTGTGATGGCGATCTACGCATTGCACCTAGGCGCGAATTGAGGCGATTCTTGTTGGCGAAGGCTGGGGTGTTCTCCCTGGTGATGCTGGCCGCCGCGGCTCTGACGGCGTGTGGGATCGGCAGTACTACGACTCAATTTACTCGAATCAGCGCAGGAGCGGCTCACACGTGCGCGTTGCGTTCGGACGGGAATGTCGTCTGTTGGGGGGATGATGATCGCGGGCAGTTGCGTGCGCCGGAGCATGAACGGTTTACAGCGATTGCTGCAGGGGCAAGTCATACTTGCGGACTGAGGTCGGACGGAAGCGCCGCTTGTTGGGGCTACGTACTGAAGCCGGAAGAATTGCTTGTGCTGCCTACCTTTGTCCAGGGAGGCCTATTCCCACCTGAGGACGAGAGACTTGCATCGATCGCCGCCAACGCCGCCGCCACCTGCGGGCTCCGTGCGGAAGGCAACGTCGTCTGTTGGGAAGTCAGAGGCATTGAGTACTTGCCATTCGGAACGGAACGGTTTGAGGAGATTAGCGCGGGAGGCTATCAAGTTTGCGGATTACGCTCGGACGGCGGCGTGCTCTGTGAGCCCCTAGGGAACCTCTGAACAACTCACAGTCGGCCGAGTGGTGTTGGTGGGGGGCTCTTCAGCGATTCGCAGCCCTCTGCTGGTGCCGTGAACGGGGCTGTTGGGGGTCTTCTACCGACCCTGCTGGGGCGGATTCCCTGCTCCCAACCCCGATCTGAACCCACTGCGCCTCCGTCATGCCGCCAAGCACCGCTGGGCTCTCATCAGGTTCGCCAGCCCCAGCAGCACCATCAGCCGTTGCGTGTTCTTGGCCAGCCCCCGGTAGCGGACCTTGGCGTAGCCAAAGTGCCGTTTGACGTACAGGAACGGATGCTCCACCTTCGCCCGGACCGACGCCTTGCCCTTCTCCGCCAACGCCTCAGGGCTTCCCGGCTCCAACTGCCGACGTTGGCCCGGTCGCATCGCCACCTGCCACTCCACCTCCAGCCCCCGATGCTCCGCCCGCTTCTGGACTCCCTGATACCCGGCATCGCCCCACACCTGCGACTCGCCGCCGTGCAGCAACCGGTGCGCTTCCGTCACGTCGTTCACATTGGCCGGCGTCGTCGCGACGCTGTGCACCTTCATCCCGAAATGCCACCTGTTCCCCTTCTTCACTTGGTGCATCTCCGGGTCTCGCGCACCCGCTCGATTCTTCGTCGACGACGGCGCCTCGATGATGCTCGCGTCCATGATTGTCCCTTCCTGGAGCAGGAGTCCCTGGGACGCCAGATGCCCTTTGATCTCCGCGAACAGTCCCTCCCCCAGTTCGTGCTCCTCCAACAGATGACGGAAGTTCAGGATGGTGGTCTCGTCCGGCAGCGGCTCCGACAGCTTCAAGCCCACGAACCGCCGCACCGACTCCACGTCGTACAGCAGGTCCTCCATGCCGGGGTCGCTGAGGTTGTAGAACAGCTGCACGCAGTGAATCCGCAGCATCGCCGACAGGGCATACGGATGGCGTCCCCGGCCCGCCGTGGGGTAGAAGGGACGGATGCGCCCTTCCAGCCGTTCCCAGGGGATCAGCCCGCCCATGCGTTCGAGAAATCGCTCCCTGCGGGTCTTGCGCTTCTTGCTCTCGTAGTCCACGTCTGCAAAGGTCGGTTGGTCCATCATCGCTTCACTCCCTGGCGCCACTGGGTGACTGCCAGGATACTGCCTCAACCTATAGACTTGTTCAGAGATTCCCTAGGCGGCCTCCTAGCTCCGCCGGAGGGAGAACGGTTCGTTTCGATCAGCACAGCATTTGCCCATAGCTGTGGGTTGCGCTCGGACGGCAGCGTTCTCTGCTGGGGAGCCGATATCGCAGGTCAGTTGTCTGCGCCAGAGGACGGTAGGTTTTCGGCGATAGCTGCAGGGAGGCACCACACTTGTGCGCTGCGGTCGGATGGGACCCCCGTTTGCTGGGGTTACGATTTTGAGGGATGGGCAGAGCGAACGAGTGGATCTGTACCTGACCCCAATGATAGGGCTGGAAAGGTACTCCTGGACGAAGAGGAGCGCCTCCGCAGTCTTCCCTTATCGGGGCCTCCAGAAGGCGAGCGTTTCACGGCGATCACCGCCGGAGCTTTGCATGCCTGCGGGCTGAGAGAAGACGGAGGCATCTCTTGCTGGGGCAGCGATGAGCACGGCCAGGCATCGCCGCCCAGCGACTTGGAGTAAGGGGGGCGAATCCAGGCCCGCATCGGCGGCGAACTAGCAGCTGCGATGAGAAGGGCGTATCAGTGACCGCGCTTCTGAACGCACATCGCCGGGCGTGGCTGCTACTCGTGCTCGTCCTTGTAGTCGCAATCGCGATTGCGGGCCTGATCGCGCACCCCCGTCATGGACGGCGACCAGAGCGACGTCGAGCGTCGAGGGGCGCTCATCGGAGCAGGTCGGAGCAGCGGTAGCGCGGCGGTCGTGGCCCGCGTCAACGGACATCCGATCACCGCTGCCGATATCGCAAGGGGCGAGCCCGAAACGGCCACGGAAGACAATCGCGGACTCTTGCAAAGACTGCGAGGCGTTACTGGCGGCCAAGGAGACACCGGCGGGCACGGCGACGTTGGACTGGAGCGCGGACCGGGCCATCACCAGTTGGGAGGGGATCACTACGGGCGGCGCGCCAAGCCGGGTGACGGAGGTGGAGCTGTCGAGCGAGAGCCTGAGTGGGAGCATCCCGCCGGCGCTGGGAACGCTGTTCGCGCTGACGACGCTGGACCTGAGCATGAACGCGCTGGCGGGAGAGATACCGGCGGAGCTGGGCTGAGAATGCGCATGCCAATACACCTCCCGGAAACTCGGATGCGTCACAACAACCGGGGTTTCGTAGTCCCCGGAACTAGCAGGGTGATGAAAAACGGCTGCGAGGTAGGGATGCGAAGGTAGGGACGCGAAGGTGCGGATGGGGAGGCGTTTGGTTACGCTTGGCGCAGCACGAACGGGAGGCGGCCATGCGCGGCACATCCGACCAGCAGATCGAGAGTCTGGTAGCGCTCACCCCCGAGGACCTGGTCCCACAGGAACACCCGATCCGGCGGATCAAGCCGCTGGCAGACCGGGTGCTTCAGGAGTTGTCGCCCACCTTCAGCCGCATGTACGCCAAGAGAGGCCGGCCATCAGTGCCGCCCGAACACCTGTTGAAGGCGAGCTTGCTGATCGCGCTCTACTCCGTGCGCTCGGAGCGCCAGTTCTGCGAACGGCTGACCTACGACATGCTCTTCCGGTGGTTCCTCGACCTGAACATCCGGGGCGGTTCCTTCGACCAGTCGACGTTCGCCAAGAACCGGACCCGGCTGCTGGCGCATGAGGTGACGGGCCGATTCTTCGGGGCGGTGGTGAGCGAAGCGAGGCGGCAGCGCCTGCTGTCGGAGGAGCACTTCAGCGTGGACGGGACCCTGCTGGAGGCGTGGGCCTCCCTCAAGAGCGTCCGGCCGAGGGACGAGGAGAGGGACCCGCCTACGGGGGCAGGCGGGCGGAACCCATGGAAGGACTTCCGGGGCGAGCGGCGTTCCAACGCGACCCATGTATCGACGACGGACCCGGAGGCGCTGTTGGCGCGCAAGGGGGAGGGGCAGGCGGCGAAGCTGTCCTTCGCCGGCCACGTGCTCATGGAGAACCGGAATGGGCTGGTGGTGGACGTGGTGCTGTCGCAGGCTACCGGGACGGCTGAAACGGCAGCGGCGCTGACGATGCTGGAGCGGGTCCCCACAGCACGGAGGATCACGGTCGGGGCCGACAAGGGGTACGACACGCGGGAGTTCGTGGCCACCTGCCGCTCGTTCCAGATCACGCCTCACGTGGCCATGAAGCAACGGCGCTCAGCCCTGGACCGGCGGACGAGCCGTCACGCGGGGTACGCGGCGAGTCAGCGGGTGCGGAAGCGGGTTGAGGAGGTGTTCGGCTGGCTGAAGACCGTCGGGGGCGGGAGGAAGCTGCGCTACTGCGGCGTGGCCCGCAACGGCCTCTGGGCGGAGATGGCTCTCGCGGCCTACAACCTCGTGCGCATGGCCAAGCTCATGCCCCCGCCATCATCTCCGGGGGCGGTTCCTGCCTGTTGAGGATGAAAGGCCCAACCGGAGACGCCAGCGGCCCGATCAGGGGCGATCCAGGGCGCCGCTTACTCCGAATCGGCGTCCAACGGCGCGCCTCAATGCCGGCGCCGGCCCGCTCCCGATTCCCCAAACTCGCATTCTTCATCAGCCTGCTAGGGCCGTTCGGCGATCCGCCTGCTCTGGGCCTCGTCGCGGACTGGCGTACGACGGCGCAACCGTCCTCTGCGCATAGTAGCGCCGCGCCGTGAAGCTGGGCTACGACTGAGAAGTCAGAGTCCTGCCTATTGCTGGACAGCCTAGCGTGGGAGGCTTCGGGTGTGGGCGTGGTCTTGGCCGCCACCGCCCTTGTCACTCTTATCTGCCGCCAACCTGAACCGCAGCACGAAGGGGGGTTGGAGTGGGATGGGGTGGTGGGCCGGGCAGGACTTGAACCCGCGACCAGACGATTATGAGTCGTCCGCTCTGACCTACTGAGCTACCGGCCCATGGAGCTCGCACGTTCAGAGTACAGCATGCGCGGGGGCAAGTGGGAATGCGCGGGGGCCGGCGCCGCCGCGAGGTAGGAGCGGCGGCCGCTCCTACTCCGCCTCGGGGCCGAGGTGCCGGAGCTCCTGGGCAACGCGGTCAGCAGTGATGCCCGAACTCTCCAGCAACTGTCCCGCCACATCCTCTGGGGAGTCGGCCAGGGACTGGAGCAACAGGCCCGTGCTCACCGTGCGCTGACCACCTTGACGGGCGAGGCGCGCGGCGCCTTCGATAACCCGCTGGCAACGCGGAGTCATGCCTGAGCCGCCTGTGGAGAGCGCCCCACGGCGACCGATGACGCCCTCAAGCTGCGCACGCATCCCGCCGGGCTCGGCGCCCAGGTTGACGATGGCGCGCGTCGCCTGCGAGCGCAGATCGCGGAGTAGCCCCAGCAGCAGGTGCTCCGTTCCCATGTACCCATGCTCGAAGCGCTGCGCCTCTTCCTGCATAGCAGAGAGGGCCCGCCACGCGTTGGGCGTGAACCGCCCAGTGAGGCCGCGAACCGTGGCTCCCCCTCCCGCCCCCGCCGAAGCGCGGGGCGCGGGCGGCGCCGCCGACTCCAGGACGAGGCCCGGCATCACCTTGCGGAGGTCGATGCCGCCGATGAACAGCGCGCCCAACGCCACCGCCACGACCGTCCGGGCAGGCAAGCTCTGCAGGAAGACCGGCAGACCGATGAACTCAGGGCCGCCTCCCCGCTGCAACGGCACGAACAGGAGAGCGATCAGCGGTAGGCCGACCAGGAGCGCGACCACCCAGGCGTAGCCGGGAGCGAAGTACCTCGCTTGCCGGATGGCCAGCAGCACCACGCCGCCGCTGATCATGCCCGAGATCGCGGTGACGATCGTCAGCAGATAGGCGCTGCTAGGCCGCAGGCCGCTGGGGAGCGGCGGGCTCTTGCCCAGGAGCGACTCGTCCGCCCGATCGACGAACCACATTGTGAACCCTACGGAGGTGAGGACAATCGTTGAGATTAGCAGCGCGCCAATCGTCTGCCACAGCGGTGAACGTTCTTTCATGTGTAGTTACTTCGGCCGCGGCCAACCCGCCGCGAGGAGTGGATTTGTAGGATGTTAGCACAGCGGCGCCCCCGCCCGAATTGGCTTCGCCTACTGTTTTGCCGGAAGTTTGCCGGAAGTTCGAGCGCCTACGCGGAGTCCCCTCGCGGCAGCCGCTCGCCGCGAAGGGCCACGGCCAGCCTGGAAGTCGGGCGACATCGACGATAATATGGGGGACTCGCGGCCTGCGCCGGTCCGCGAGTCCCATCACCATGGCGCAGCGAGGCTGAGGATGACCGAGAAGGCGACGCGCATCGAAACGGACACCATGGGCAAGATGGCGGTGCCCGCGGACGCCTACTGGGGGGCCTCCACCCAGCGCGCCGTCCTCAACTTCCCAATCAGCGACCTGCGCTACCCCGCGGACTTCGTCCACATCCTAGGCCGCATCAAGCGCGCGGCTGCCCGGGCCAACGCCGGCCTCGGCCTGTTGGACCACGCGGTCGCGGGTGCCGTCGCGGACGCCGCAACCGAGGTGGTCGACGGCAAGTGGGACGCCCACTTCGTCGTCGACCTGTTCCAGACAGGGTCGGGCACGTCCACGAACACCAACGCCAACGAGGTCATTGCCAAGCGGGCGCGGGAGCTGGCGCCCGGCGTGCGCGTCCACCCGAACGACCACGTCAACATGGCGCAATCGTCCAACGACGTCATCCCGACCGCCACGCACCTGACGGTGGCCCACGCGATTCAGACGCAGCTCCACCCGGCGTTGGCGCAAGCGCGCGCGACGCTCGCCGCAAAGGCTGAGGAGTTCTGGCCGGTCATCAAGACGGGACGCACCCACTTGCAGGACGCCACGCCCATCCGGCTGGGCCAAGAGTTCCAAGGCTACGCGAGCCAGCTGGAGCTGGCCGGCCAGCGTCTATCGCCGCACGTGGACGCGCTCACGGAGGTCGCGCTGGGGGGCACCGCGGTCGGCACCGGCATCAACGCGCACGAGGAGTTCGCGGCGCGGACGTGCGCGCTTCTCGCCGAGGAGCTCGGCATGCCCGTGCGCGAGACGGCGCACCACTTCCAAGCGCAGAACACGTTGGACGCGCTGGTGGCGGCCAGCGGCGCCGTTCGGGGCGCCGCCGTGTCGATGCAGAAGATCGCAAACGACCTCCGATGGCTCGCCTCCGGGCCCCGGGCGGGACTGGCCGAGCTGGAGCTGCCGACCGTGCAGCCGGGCTCGTCGATCATGCCCGGCAAGGTCAACCCGGTCATCGCCGAGTCGGTCGTGCAGGTCGTATGTCACGTCATAGGAAACGACGCCGCCGTAGCAGCCGCGGCCCAGGGCGGATACCTCGAGCTCAACACCTACTGGCCTGTCGCCGCCTACAACTTGCACCAGTCGGTCGCGCTGCTCGCCTCAGCGACGAAGAACTTCGAGGAGCAGTGCCTGAGCGGAATCAAGGCGACCTCCCGCGGGCCGGACATGGTGGAACAGGGTTTGATGATGGCGACAGGGCTCACCCCCGCCATCGGGTACGACAAAGCGACGCAGATCGCGAAGGCGGCCGCCGCGCAAGGCGTCACGGTCCGGGAGCTTGCGAAGGAGCAGGCCGGGCTTAGCGATGAGGAGCTTGACGTCTTGCTCAATCCGGCAAGGATGACTGCTCCGGGTGTTGTCGAAGGCGCCTCGGGTGGTGGAGGATAGCGGCGCGGAGACCGACTCTAGACCGGACCTGGACTGGATGAGGACCGAGACCAGGGCGTGGCGTTGACGGAGGTTTCATGGGGTACGACGTACGGGTCAAGGATTTCAAGGAACAAACGATTGCAGCCGTGCGGGCTAAGACGACGCTCAACAAGGTCGCCGAGAAGGCCAAGCAGTTGATGACGGAGACCGGGGAGTACTTGGACGCCCAGGGGATCAAGCCCACGGGGCCCGGCTTCAGCGTCTACTACGAGGTCGGCGCTGTCGTCGTCGACATGGAGGTCGGCTACCCGGTCGACACCGTCGTGGAGGGCAACGAGCGGGTGCACAGCGGGACGCTTCCCGCGGTGAAAGCGGCGACGACGATCTATGAAGGACCGCACCAGGAGATGCCCGTGGCGCACCGCGCCGTTCACGCGTGGATGCACGATAACAACGTCCCCGCAGCCGAGGCCCCGGCGCGCGAGGTGTTCCTCACCGATCTCCGGGAGCTGGCGGACGGCGAGGACTGCCGGGCCGAGTCGGTGTGGCCTGTGGAGATGCCGCCATCGCGGGCCGAGCGCCGTCGCGAAGCCCGGGCCAATCCCGCAACCGCGGAGTAAAGCAGGCTATGGACCAATCGACTCGCGACTACATCGACGCCCGCCTCGATGAGACCATCGACGACCTCAAGCGTCTCACCGCGCAGCCCAGCGTCAGCGCACAGCGTCTCGGCGTGCGCGAGTGCGCCGCAATGGTCGTCGAGCAGTTGACGGCGGCAGGGTTCGACGCGGAGCTCGTCCCCACCGGCGACCCGGACTACCCGGGCATCATCGCCGAGGCCGGCGGGAAGGCCGACAAGACGCTGCTCTTCTATAACCATTACGACGTGCAGCCGCCCGATCCGCTCGATGAGTGGGAGACGCCGCCGTTCGAGCCGACGGAGCGCGACGGCTACATCTACGGCCGTGGCATCTCGGACGACAAGGGGCCGATCGTTGCGCGGCTCGCAGCCGTCAAGGCGTTGTTGGAGACGCGGGGCGAGCTTCCGGTGCGCATCCGGTGGTGTCTCGAGGGGGCTGAGGAGATAGGCAGCATCGGGTTCCGCGACTTCGTCACTGCGAACGCCGATCGGCTGCGCGCCGACGCCTGCATCTGGGAGGGCGGCGGCGTGAACTGGGACGGGCGCCCGCTGGTCATGCTGGGTGTGAAGGGCCTGCTCTACGTCGAGCTCGAATGCGCTGCCGCGGCCACCGACTCCCACTCGTCGTACGCGCCCGTAGTGCCCAACCCGGCGTGGCGGCTGGTGTGGGCGCTGAATACGCTGAAGGACGCTTCGGAGCACATCGCGCTCCGGGGCTTCTACGAACGGGTGCGGCCGGGGCTGACGCCGGAGCTGGAGGCGATCGAGGCGCTCCCCGACACGTCCCGCGAGTTCCTCCACAACCTCGGAGTCGAGATGGCGGTCGGCGAGGCGTCGGGATTCGAGTTCAGGCGCCGGCTCATCATGGACCCGACCTGCAACATCGCGGGGTTCGGCAGCGGCTACACCGGCGTCGGCGCGAAAACGATCCTCCCCTCCGTCGCGCGGGCCAAGCTCGACTTCCGCCTCGTGCCCAACCAGGACCCCGACGAGATCCTCGCCAGCCTGCGGACCCATCTGGACGAGCACGGCTTCAGCGACATCACCGTCAAGGTCCACAGCTCGGAGCACCCGGCGCGAACGCCCATCAGCGACCCCTTCGTCAAGATGGTGGCGGACTCCGCGCGCGCCGTGTACGGCAGCGAGCCCTATATCATGCCGAGCATGCCGGGCACGGGTCCGCAGCACCCGGTGCAGGAGGTGCTGGGCGTGCCGGTGGCCTCGTGCGGCATCGACTACCCCGGCAACCGGATCCACGCGCCGAACGAGAACATCCGCCGCGACTACTTCCGCCTGGGCGTCCTGCACACCGCCGAACTCATCGAGGAGGTCGGGCGGCGGAGGGGCGCATGAAGGCAGTCCGGTTTCACGAGTTCGGCGGGCCGGAGGTCTTGCGATACGAGGAAGTCCCTGAGCCCGAGGCCGGCCTAGGCGAGGTTGTCGTCAGGCTCGGCGCGTGCGGCGTCAACTTCATCGACACCTACCAGCGCACGGGCGCATACAACGTCTCGCTGCCCCACACCTCTGGACAGGAGGGCGCGGGCGAGGTCGTCGCGCTCGGCGACGGCGTGACCGGCGTCGCCGTCGGCGACCGCGTCGCCTACACCGGCAACGGCGCGTCCTATGCGGAGATGGTCCGCGCTCCCGCGGGCAGGCTCGTCAAGCTGCCGGACGGCATCGACGTCAAGACGGGCGCCGCCGTCTTGCTGCAGGGCATGACCGCCCACTTCCTCGCATCGTCCGCGTTCCCGCTGCAACCGGGCCAGACCTGCCTGGTGCACGCGGCGGCGGGAGGCGTCGGCCTGTTGCTGACGCAGATGGCGAAGAT
The DNA here is from genome assembly GCA_965220205.1 of Dehalococcoidia bacterium. Classification (GTDB taxonomy): domain Bacteria; phylum Chloroflexota; class Dehalococcoidia; order Lucifugimonadales; family Australimonadaceae. The sequence continues at coordinate 1,312,095 of OZ244812.1, forward strand.
GCGCGGGGCGCGGGTCATCGGGACCGTCTCGACAGAGGAGAAGGCGCAATTGGCCCGCGAGGCGGGCGCGGACGAGGTGGTCCTCTACACGCAACAAGACTTCGTGGCGGAGGTCAAACGCATCACCGGCGGCGACGGGCTCCCGGTCGTCTACGACTCCGTGGGCAAGGACACGTTCGATGGAAGCCTGGACTGCCTCGCGCCGCGCGGCTATCTCATCCTCTTCGGCCAGTCGAGCGGCCGCGTGCCGCCCATAGACCCGCAGACGCTCAACGCGAAGGGCTCGCTCTTCCTCACGCGCCCTACCCTCGGCCACTATGCGCTTACCCGCGACGAGTTGGACTGGCGCGCCGGAGAGGTGCTCGGTTGGGTCGCGGAGGGCTCGCTCAGCGTCCGGGTCGGCGCGACATTCGCGCTCTCGGAGGCCGCGGAGGCGCACCGGCAACTCGAAGGACGCCAAACCACGGGCAAAGTGCTGTTGCTGCCGTAGGTCCGCCATCCAGACCCGAAAGCGAGGGGACTCTTGGGCAAGATACGAACACTCATTCGGGCGCATCCCCGCCGTTTCATCATCGGCGGCCTCGTCGTCGCGCTTCCGCTCCTTGCGCTTGCGTGGTGGCTCGGCTCGCCGCTGCTCCTCGATCGCACGGTGGAGGAAGAGTTCCCGCTCAGCGCGAACGCCGCCGTTCCGGAGGGCATGACGCAGCAGCAGGTCGAGGACACGATGGCCACCCTCGCCATGATGGACGATGAGGCGTCCGAGGCGATGCCGGAAATGATGGCCGAGCCCGCCGCGGTCGCTGTCAAGCGAGGGATGTTCCGCGACGGCGACAGCTTCCACAAAGGCTCGGGCGGCGCGGCCGTCTACCAACTGCCGGACGGCTCGCACGTGCTCCGGCTCGACGACTTCCGCGTAACGAACGGCCCCGACCTGCGCGTACTCCTCGCCGCCCACGCCGACCCGCAAGGGCGGAGCGACGTCCATGACGGCGGATATGTGGAGCTGGGCAAGCTGAAGGGCAACATCGGCAGTCAGAACTATCCGATCCCCGACGACGTCTCGGTTGCCGATTTCGGTTCCGTGGTCATCTACTGCAAGCCCTTCCACGTAGTATTCAGCGTCGCGCCGCTCGCGGAGGGATAAACAATCGCCAGCGGGCGCCAGGCTAGCCGCGACTCCCTATTGGGGTTCGCGCTCGGGGACCATGACGGCGGCTACCCCGATGCTGGCAGACGCGTACTCGGCCTTGGAGTAATGAGGAGTGTCTCCTCGAATGATTCTCGCCGTTGCGGTGGTTGTCGCGGTCGCCGTTGTGGGCGGCTTGGTGTTGCGGGATGGCGCCCCGACCAAGGACGAGCCGGCCGAATACACCAAGGCGCTTGTGGACGAGGCCATCGACCGCTATGAGCGCGACGGCAGGCAGGCGACGATCGACTACTACAACTCGACCGAAAGCGTCGACGGCGCATGGTACGTGTTCATCGTCGGCCCGGACGGTGTCGCCATCTCCCACCACAACCCGACATTCCGGGGCCGGGACCCCAGCGAACGAGTGGATACGACCGGCTACTTCTACGGCAACGACCTGCTCGGGGCCACCGAGGAGGGCCGCTGGGTCGACTACGTTCTGCTGAACCCGGAAACAGGCCAGGACAGGCAGAAGCATACATGGGCGATGCGCCACGACGGGCTGCTGTTCGCTTCCGGCTGGTACGAGGAGTAAGGCAACGGGTCCGCCCCGGGGGCGCGCCTTGCCGGCCCCATCGCCGACGGCGGGCCGCCCTTTCGATATGACAAAGACGATCTACCTTGCCAACCCTTACGGGTTTTCCTCCCAGCAGAAGGCGGCCCTTCTGCCGCCGATAGTGTCGGCGTTGGAATCGCTCGATCTGGAAGTCTGGGAGCCGTTCGCTCGAAACAACCAAGTGGACTTCGCAGAGACGGGGTGGGCGTACCGAATCGGCCAAGCGGACTTCCAGGACGTGGCGTTGGCTGACGCCATCTTCGCGGTAGTCAACGGCGTTCCGCCGGACGAGGGCGTGATGGTGGAGTTGGGCATGGCGATTGCCCTGGGGAAACCCACGTTCCTGTTTCGAGACGACTTTCGTCGCGTTGTCGACAGCGAGCAGTATCCCCTGAACCTGATGCTGTTCACCGGGCTGCCCAACGAGGGCTGGCGGGACTACTACTACACCTCGGTAGAGGAGATCGGCTCCCCGGAGAAGGCGCTGGCGCGGTGGGCCAAGGACGCCTAGGGAACCTCTGAACAACTCACAGTCGGCCGAGTGGTGTTGGTGGGGGGCTCTTCAGCGATTCGCAGCCCTCTGCTGGTGCCGTGAACGGGGCTGTTGGGGGTCTTCTACCGACCCTGCTGGGGCGGATTCCCTGCTCCCAACCCCGATCTGAACCCACTGCGCCTCCGTCATGCCGCCAAGCACCGCTGGGCTCTCATCAGGTTCGCCAGCCCCAGCAGCACCATCAGCCGTTGCGTGTTCTTGGCCAGCCCCCGGTAGCGGACCTTGGCGTAGCCAAAGTGCCGTTTGACGTACAGGAACGGATGCTCCACCTTCGCCCGGACCGACGCCTTGCCCTTCTCCGCCAACGCCTCAGGGCTTCCCGGCTCCAACTGCCGACGTTGGCCCGGCCGCATCGCCACCTGCCACTCCACCTCCAGCCCCCGATGCTCCGCCCGCTTCTGGACTCCCTGATACCCGGCATCGCCCCACACCTGCGACTCGCCGCCGTGCAGCAACCGGTGCGCTTCCGTCACGTCGTTCACATTGGCCGGCGTCGTCGCGACGCTGTGCACCACCCCCGTCTCCGCGTCCACCCCGATGTGCACCTTCATCCCGAAATGCCACCTGTTCCCCTTCTTCACTTGGTGCATCTCCGGGTCTCGCGCACCCGCTCGATTCTTCGTCGACGACGGCGCCTCGATGATGCTCGCGTCCATGATCGTCCCTTCCTGGAGCAGGAGTCCCTGGGACGCCAGATGCCCTTTGATCTCCGCGAACAGTCCCTCCCCCAGTTCGTGCTCCTCCAACAGATGACGGAAGTTCAGGATGGTGGTCTCGTCCGGCAGCGGCTCCGACAGCTTCAAGCCCACGAACCGCCGCACCGACTCCACGTCGTACAGCAGGTCCTCCATGCCGGGGTCGCTGAGGTTGTAGAACAGCTGCACGCAGTGAATCCGCAGCATCGCCGACAGGGCATACGGATGGCGTCCCCGGCCCGCCGTGGGGTAGAAGGGACGGATGCGCCCTTCCAGCCGTTCCCAGGGGATCAGCCCGCCCATGCGTTCGAGAAATCGCTCCCTGCGGGTCTTGCGCTTCTTGCTCTCGTAGTCCACGTCTGCAAAGGTCGGTTGGTCCATCATCGCTTCACTCCCTGGCGCTACTGGGTGACTGCCAGGATACTGCCTCAACCTATAGACTTGTTCAGAGATTCCCTAGCGTCCCGGCGCGGCCCGTAACCCTCGGACGGGAGCCCATCGAGGCACGGTCAGCGGTAGCGATGGGCGCCGGGCCGGGGTACCCTGAGTCGCACGCCCCCCGGCGCGATGACGGGAGAGGCGGCGTCGACTGCGCTTCGAGCAGGCAGAATTCCCATTGCAAGGCCGGCGCCGCCGGTCGAGGCGTTGCGCCTAGACTAAGAGCGACTATGTCCAACCTAACGTTCATCACCGGCGCGCCCGGCAGCGGGAAGACCGAGGAGGTTATCTCCAGGCTGGCCGTTCGGTACGAGGCGGACCCGTTCTCCAAGGCGGCCGTGCTCGTGCCGACTGTGCGTCACGGCGACCAGTTCCGCCGCCGCCTCGTCGGTCGATGCGGAGTGGCCTTGCGGCTCCGCGTCGAGACCATCGCGCAGTTCAGCTCAACGCTGACCCCACAGGCTCCGACGATGTCCCGCACGCTCGTCGAGGAGCTATTGGCGCGAACGATGCGGCGCGAGATTGAACGCGGGACTGCGGCCCACTTCAGGCCGATCGCGGACACGGCGGGGCTCGGCGGCATCGTGAGCGCCGCCGTAGGCGATCTGCTCGCTGAGGCGATCGAGCCCCGGGAGCTGAGCGAAGCCGCCGGGAGGACGGGCGACGCAAGCCTTACCGCGCTCAGCGCCATCTACACCGCATACCTCGCCGAGCTCGAGCGGCGCGGCTGGCCGCACCCCGCGCGAGCCGCTGTCGCGGCTGTCGACGCGGTGAACGCCGGCGCTCCTCTGCCCAGCTTGGTGATCGTCGACGGCTTTCACCTCTTCCGCGGGACGGAGGCCGCGCTCCTCGAAGCGCTCGCCGAGCGGTCGGAGGTCGTCGTCGCTATCGACCCGGACTCAGGGGCGCGAGCCCGCCACGACTACGACCGTCTCCGCCAGCGCGTTCCCGACGCCACGGTCATCGAGTTGGGGGAACGGACGCCGGCTCAGCCCGTGACGGTGACCGCGGGCGACGCCGCGACCCGCGAGGACCAGCTGCGCGCCATCGCCCGGCAGATCAAGCAGCGCCTCACCGACGACCGCTCGCTCCGCCCCTCCGACTGCGCCGTCGCGTTCAGGCAGGCGTCGCCCTACCTCAAGCTCGCGCGGCAGGTGTTCGCCGAGTACAACCTACCGCTCGATCCCGCCGCCGCCGAACGCCTCAGCGCTCGCCCTCTCGGCGTCTGGCTCCGCCGTCTGCTGCGCCTTGCCCCAGACGGCTGGCGCCTGCGCGACCAGGTCGCGGTGATTTCGAGCGGCTTCGTCGACCTCAAGCGATGGCGGCTATCCGCCGACGACGTGACGCGGTTCGCCCGTAGGGGACGGGAGAACAATCTCTGGGCGGGGCTCGACAAGCTGCAGAGCATACCGAGCGCCGGCGACGGCATGGCCATCGCTATAGAGGAGCTGCGCGACTTGCTCGAGTCGCCGCCGGCCTCTGCCGCCGACCACGCACGGCGCCTCGATGACGCGCTATTCGGCGCGAACCCTCTCGTCCTACCGTCCTCGCGGGAGCTGCCCGGCGTAGACAGCGAGACCGACGTTCTCCGAGGCTGCCTCCGAGACATCGCCGCCGCGCAAGAGGCGCTCGGGGGCGGCGACGAGCCGTTCGGAGTGTTCGCCGCGCGCCTCGAACGGGAGATCGGCGCGCCAGCCGTGCGCCTGCGGGAGGCCGGGGGCGTGCTCCTTGCGCCGATGCACACCCTGCACGGCCTGCGTTTCGAGTTCGTCGCACTCGGCGGGCTCGTCGAGGGGGAGTTCCCGGCGCAACGCGCGGGGACCGCTCTGCTCGACGACGGCGCAAGGACCGCGCTAAACAGGGCGGGCCTCGCCCTCCCGCCCGCGCCGCGTCGGTCGGAGGACGAGCTGTGGACGTTGGCGCGAACCCGGGCGGACGGCGCGCTCGCGTTGTGGAAGACCCGCCTCGACGACCGGGGACGGCCCGCCGCCTCCTCGTACTACTTCGAATCGATGGCTCCCGATCAGGCAACGCAGGAGCACGACGAGCCGCGAACGACGCCCGAGCGCGCAGCCTCGCCCCGCGAGCTGGCCATCGCCTGCGCTCAACAGTGGCCTGCCAACGGACGGCGACGGCCTCGGCGCTTCGAGCCGTGGGACATCGTCCGAACGGCCGCTGTGAATGAGCAACGGAGGCGATCGTGGGACAACGCCGGGGCGTACGAGGGCCGCCTCGACGCCGGCCTGGTTCCCACGCTCACCAACGCCGACGCCGTATGGAGCGCCTCGCGGTTGGAGTCGTACCGGACGTGCTCGTTCCAATTCTTCAGCAACTACGCCCTGCGCCTGCGGGCGCTGGACGAGGAATTGGAGACCGCGGACGCCGCAATCCGCGGGGCCGTCATCCATGCGATTCTCCAGGACGCGATGGATCCGTTGATTGCGCGAGAGCAACCATTGACGCCGGGCACACTCGCGGAGGCGATCGAACGGCTTGAAGCCAACGGCCCCGACATCTGGAAGGACGCGCCAGGGAAGCACGGCTTCGGCCGTGCCGCCCTCTGGCGGCTCGATTGGGAGATGGTCGTCCAGGAGCTAAAGGTCCTACTAGAGCGTGAGGCGGAGGCAAGCCAGCGGCTAGGCGTCACGCGGATTGTCAGCGCCGAAGGGCAGATCGAGACCCGCCTGCCCCTAGACCCTCCGTTGAAGGTGATGGGGTATGTCGACCGGCTCGACGCCGGGGACGGGTTCGCCGTGGTCGTCGACTACAAGTCGGGGCGGGCGATATCAGAGGGGCAGGTGATGGACGGCCGCCGCGTTCAGCTCCAAATCTACGCCCAGCTGGCGCGTGAGAGGGTCGACGCAGAGCGGATCATCGCCCGCTACGCTTGGCTCAATCCGAACCACCGCCGGTGGGAGCTCGACTCCTCGAACGACGAGGGCAGGAAGGCGTTGGAGGATGTCGTCGAGATTGCCAAGGAGGTCCGGGATGCGGTCGAGTTCGGCGACTTCCGAGTCAATCCGCAGGTGAGTCCATGTCCCTCGTACTGTGACTTCCAACACATCTGCCGAGTGAACACGTTCAGCCGGTCGAAGCGATGGGAATGACCGCCGAGCAGCAGGCGATCGTCGACGCCCGGGGTCACGATATCTTCGTCACCGCCGGCGCGGGGAGCGGAAAGACGACAGTCCTCGTCGACCGCTACGTCGGGCTCCTCAGCGAGTGCGGCATACCAGAGATCGCCGCGGTCACGTTCACCGACGCGGCGGCGACGGAGATGCGCGAGCGGGTGCGGCGCGCGGTGCTCACCCGCCCGGACCTCGCGGGCCACCGCACGGACCTGGATAGGGCCGTCATCGGCACTATCCATTCGTTGTGCCTCCTGCTGCTCCGGGAGAACCCCGTGGAATCGGCGATCGACCCCGCCGCGCGGGTCCTCTCCGACGACGAGGCCGAGTCCGAACTCCTCTCAGCCTGCGCCGAAGCCCTCGAGGAGGCTGCGGACGACGACCACCGCGCCTTGGCGCTGCGAGAGGTCGGCGTTTACGCGCTGACGAACGTGCTGCCCCGGATGGTCGCGCGGCGGGATGAGGTCGCGGAGGCGTACCGAGCGCTGCGTGGCGACGGCCCGTCGGAATGGGCCGAGCACATCCAAGCGTTGTTGGAGCCCGCCTTGCGCGACGCGGTGGAAGAAGCCCGCCCGCAACTCGCCGAGTGGGCGGCGTGGCTCCAGGACGCTTACGCCGCCGCGCCTGGCAAGGATGCCATGTCCCCCAAAGTGTTGCACGTCCTCACGGCGCTCGGCGACCCGAAAGAGGGCGACTGGCGCGACCTGCTGGACCGTGTCCTAGATGCTGGCGGAAAGGTGGACCGGCGAGGCGGCAGTTCCAGAAACTGGGCCGACCTCGACGGCGTCAAAGACACGATGCTCGCTCTCCGCGAGCAGGCGCAGCGCCTGAGAGACATCCCTCGATGGAACGAGAACGACGGCCCGGCACTCGAGGCCCTCGCCTCACTGCGAAGCCTCTTCAACGACGCCTGTGACCGGTATGCGAAGCGAAAGAAGGAGCTGGCGGCTCTCGACTACCTGGACTTGGAGCTCAAGGCGACCGATCTCCTCCGGTCGCATCCGGACGTTGCCGCTTCATACCGATCGCGGTTCCGCCACCTGATGGTGGACGAGCTGCAGGACACCAACCCCGCCCAGATCGCTCTACTCGGCCTCCTGTCGCATGGCGGGGATTCCGCCCTGGCCAGCCCCGAGCGTTTCTTCGTCGGCGACGGGAAGCAGGCAATCTACCGGTTCCGCGGCGGCGACGTGCGGCACTTCACGCGGCTTCGCCGCGAGGTCCAATCGACCGGCGACGTCCTCACGCTCAGCCAGTCGTTCCGCGCCCACAATCCGCTGGTGGAGACGTTCAACGTCATCTTCGGTCACGTGTTCGCCGACCCGCGCGAGGACTTCGAGGCGTCCATGCAGAGCATGACCGGGCGCGGCCCGGACGCGCCTCGCGCCCCGCACCTTGTGCTCATGCCCGTCGCCGAGAAGACCGCCGGGCCAGCGGATGATGAACGCCGCCAGGCGGAAGCCGACGCGGTCGCCGCGGAAATCGCGTCTCTCTTGCAGCACGGGACCCCCGTATGGGACCTGAAGAAAGAGGAACTCCGTCCGGCGCAGAGCTCCGACGTGGCCATCCTGCTTCGCCGGTTGAAGAACGTCCACCTGTTCGAAATGGCCTTGGAGAGCCGTGGCATCCCCTACCGGACTCCGGCGGGCGCCGGATTCTTCACCCGTCAGGAGGTCCGCGACCTCACGAACCTCCTCGGCTGGCTGGCCGAGCCGGACGACACTATCGCGCTGGTGGGCGCGCTGCGCTCGCCGCTCTTCATGATCGACGACCAGTCGCTGCTGGCCCTCCGGTCCGACCGCGACCTGCTGGCTGCGCTCCACGATCCGCCACGGGGCGTCCTCGACGAGGCTCGGCGGTTCTGCGCGCACGCGGCCGCCGTGCTCGACGAGCTTCGGCGCGACGCTTCGACCGCCGCCGCGGAGACGCTCATCGAGAAGGCGCTTTCTCTCACCGGGTTCGAGGCGGCTTGGGCGCCGCTGCAAGGCGGCGATCAGGCGCTCGCCAACATACGCAAATTTGTCGCTCTCGCTCGCACGCTGGCCGACCACTCGCTGGACCAGTTCGTGACCTACGTGCGCCGCCGCCGCGACGAGCTCGACGCCCGCGAGGGGCAGGCGGTCCTGGACGCGTCGGACGCGGTGCGCTTGATGACCGTCCACGGCGCCAAGGGCCTCGAGTTTCCCATCGTGTTCGTCCCGGAGGCCCACCTGCCGTCGCGGGCGGACTACGACTACGTGCGCTGGCGCAGTGGGGAGGGCGTATCTATAACTCTCGCCAGGGAAATCGGAGACAGCGCCCGCCCTCGCCCCGGGTTCTACGACTACCTGCTACAGCAGGACCGGGCGGAGGAAGCGGCCGAGCACAAGCGCCTGTTCTACGTTGCCGCGACACGCGCGGCCGATGCGCTGTACGTCAGCGGGGACGAGAGGACCAGCGGCGACGGCTGGCTCGCCGCCGCTGTCGAAGCGTTGGGAACGGCCCCGCGGGAGGGCGTGGAGGTCCGGTCGCCGCTGACCGTCGAACCGGGCGCAACGGCCCGCAGGTCGGCGCCGGCGACTCTCGCGCCGCCCTCGCCCGGTGATGAAGAGGAGTTCGAGCCGCCGCTCGTCGCCCGCCCGCGTGTAATCCCCTTGCGTTCGAGTACGCCGGCGACCGCCCTGCGGCCCCCAGCGGGGCCACGCGCTTTCGACCGCCATGGGGACGGCCTCGCCCTCGTCAGGGGCAACCTCGCGCACAAGGCCATCGAACTCTGGTTTACAACCGGGACGCGCCCCGCGCTTGCCGATCTGATCCGGCGGATAGATGCGGGCCTGGGCGATCAGGCGGCCGGGCGCGTGGCCGGCGACGTCGACGGGATGCTGGACCGGTTCGACGCAAGCCCGCTTGCCGCAACGCTGCGCCATAGGGACACGCTCTCGTACTTCGAGCTGCCCTTCTCGTGGGACTGGGACGGCGTGCCGGTGCACGGAACGATCGATCTGGCCTACCGAAGCGCGGGGAACTGGCGCGTGCTCGACTTCAAGACCGACGACCTCCGGGACAAGTCGCTGCCCGAGGCTGCCGCCCCCTACCTTCCGCAGCTCGCCCTCTACGCCTCCGCATTGGAACGCGCAACAGGCCAGAGCCCGTCAGCGGGCCTGTTGTTCCTGCGCACCGGGGACGTCTACAGCCCTACGCCCGAAGATCTGGGCAAGGCCCTTACAACCACCCGGGCGCGTATCGCCGCGGGGCAGGCGCTCGAGGACCCGCCGCCCTCGCCGCTCGACGATTCAGCGACGCTGTACGGGGATACGTGAGCAGGGGCAACGGAACGGAGCGCTCCGCTAGAACAGCTCAAGCAGCCCAAAGCGGGCAGCTGCGATGAGGACCACGGCGAGAACCGCGAGCACGGCAACGACGGTCCTGCGATTGGGGCGCCAACCGCGTTGATTGCGGTCAATTCTCCTGCGGTGCAACCGGCGCACCGCGCGCGACGCTGGGACGCGCAGGGTCTCCTCCGAGAACTCCACCTGGGCTATCGGCCGCACGGGGACGTTGCCATCCTTGGGCATGAACCGCCGGTACCGGCGCCGGAACTCCTTGTCGGTCTGGATGCCCTTTCGCATGTTGCAGGCAACGCAGAGGAGCTGTAGATTAGCCGTCTCACTGCGGCCGCCCCGGATCACTGGCTTCTTATGGTCAATCTCCATGTACCGGATCTGCTGGGCTCGGCCGCAGTAGCAACACCTGCCCCCTTGCGCATCGAATAGCGCAGCTTTGACGTGATCGGGGAAGACGACTCTTCCCGTCTCTGGAGTCTCGGGCCCGTCGCCCCGTCTCATCTTGGCTCTAGCTCGATGCACCTACGCTCATGCCCAGTATCATATCCCTATCTCTAGCCTCGCACAGCCGCGGCCGTGACCGGCTCGGCGTCCTGCTCGCAGGACCAGGCTCCTAGCCCGACCCCAACGCCATCGGAGAAGGCCCCAGCACCGGCCCCCGGAATCTGGTAGTCCGTCCCAAACCTGGGGCACGGAACGGAGAACAGGCATGCATCTCGCTGTCGGCGGAACGGCGCTGCTGCACACCGACGGCTCGTTCGTCACGGAGCTTCATATCGCCGCAGCTCCGGCAGCGGTCATGTAGGGGACCGGCGCAGGTAGGTTCTCTAGTCGGGACGGTCATCGCCGCCAGAATGAGCCAATCAGCGGCAGAACGCCGGAAGTTACTTTGCCTCCTCAGCGAATGTGATTTTCCATTCTCCCGCTGCCTCCCGGAAGGCCATGAGAATGCGGCGCTCGCCCAGGGGCTCCTTCATGGTCAGATACATCTCCCGTTCGGCGGGCCCGACTATCCACGGAGGGGACTCTTCGCTCACCCCCAGCTTTACGCCAAACAGCTTGATCCTCGCTATCTCCCCGCGGACTGTTTCATCCCTCTGCTGGCGGTAGTCTTCTTCCAGATACGCCAACGTCCTGTCGGCATCGTAGGAGTTGAAGGCGTCCCAATAGGCAAAGGCGAGCTGCCTGAGAGCGTCTGCCTCTTGGGAATCATCTACGGGCCCGGGAGTCGGCGTGGGGGTTGGCGAGCTCTCGCAGGCGACGCCGATGACGACCAGGGCCGCTAACGCGCCGGGGATTGCCCACCGTCCCAGCATCGTTCTCAACACATCTCCGAGGCGAACCGAACGGCCGGTGCGGTCTCTTTCAACCCAGGCATATCTTGCGATTGCGAGCAGCATATTCGCGAGCTTTGACCTCTGTCAAACAAACGCGGTCGTAGTTCTGCAATTGAGACCCCTTTCGACCGTTCAGAGAGACATCACATTACGAGGAGGCAGGCAATTTCATTGCATGCTAAACACACTGTCTTGCATGCCGGGAATGCTGAGGTTCTGGATGCGTCGGTCTTCCAAGGGCGGCGTCTCGGCCCGACCGAAGGCAGTCTCGGCGTAGAAGCGCGCCAGGTACGCCAACAGGGCGTCCTGTTCCGCGCCCTGACCCGCGAAGACGGCGAGGTCAGGGTCGACTGGCGGCGGCCCGTCCAATACGCCGTTTCCGTTGGTGTCCGGGAAGTCTGGGTTTGGCGCGTTGATCTGACCGGCTTCACCAGCAGGTCAACTCGACCAGCGCTCGGAACGGGGAACGGATAGCCGTCGCCGCCGTTGGCGAGGAAGTTCAGCGTGACCATCTTCGTCTGCCGCTCGGGGTCGCCTACCAAGACGCCATCCTCCACCACTCGATCGACTATCCCGCCGGCGGCCTCCACGATCGCCAGGGAACGGACTCGCTCGCCGGACGGTTGTGTGGGATCGAAGCTGAAGTGCATGCCGCCCACCTGAGGGAAACGGCCGACGGTTGCCTCGCCGACGCCCTCGAAACCGATGCCGTGCTCCATGATTCCGACGAGCTGCCGCGCGGTCAGCGGAAGTATCACCAGTCCGTTGTTGAAGCGCAGAGCGCCTTCTATGTCGAACCGCGAGATGTCGCCTTCTTCCTTGCCTGCGTCCGGATTGGCCGGCGGCGGAAGGAGCGTCACATCTGCCGGACTCGTCGTCCCGGCAGGCTGGACTACGAGACCAATGCTGCTACGAATGCCTCCGCCGTTCTTCAACGAGACCGCTACATCAGCGTCAATCTGCCTGGCGAACCACAGGCTGGCGTCGGCGGCGAGGTTGCCCAGGTTCGTCTCCTGCGTGCGTACGTCTCCCCTGTCGCCGGCCAGGTAGACACTGGTCTTACCGACAGTAGTACCGTCGCGATCTCGGAGCACGAGTCGCAGGGACTGGGCGATCCGAGTCACTTCGGGAATCGGCCGGCCCGCGAACGCCTGACCGCCCTGCCTGTCCGTGGCGTAGGACCCGCTGACGTGAGGGTCGACGGACTCGGGCAGCGCCAGCCCTCGCTCGTCGAAGTCGACCACCAATCGCCCCAGGTACCGGTAGTCGCCGTCGGTGTTGACTAGGAGCAGCGGCTCCCCCTTGGGGGACTCGAAGAGCAGCGGATAGACGTCTGCAGCTTCGTCTCCGGGGCGCAGGCAGTCGGTGACGTCAGCGAGAAGGGTGTTCGAACCCCCAGCGACGACGATATCGACATCCACCAGCTTCGTCGCCAACTCCTTCTCGAGGTCGATCTGCTGCATATGCGCCAGCAAGATGACCTTGTTGACGCCCTGGCCGACGAGACCGTTCACCTCATGCTGAAATGATCCCCGTCAGCTCGTCGATGTCATCGCTGGCCGGCAGGACGGAGATTCCGCCTATGCCCGTTAGGACCTCCAGGGCTGGAGTAGTCGCGCCGACGATTCCGATCCGCTCGCCGTCGACAGTGATAACCGCACTCTTCGCGAGGCCGCTCGCCATAAGCGCGGCTTCCTGGCCACTGGGAACGACCATATCTGCGAGGTTCTCATCATCCGCGAACACCAAATTGCTGGACAGATAGGGGAACATGGCGCCTGCATAGACGCCCTCGTCGTTGGCTTCGAAGCCTATCGTTGCGGCGAACGCTGCCGTCCCGCGGTCCAACTCGTGGTTGCCCATTGCCGACGCCTGGAAGCCCATTGCGTTGAGGAGAGCGATGTCCCCGCGACCGGCCCCTGATACACCGAGGACAGGGTCGTTCGCGTCGTCATCGGCGGCGAAGTAGCGCGGCCCCGGAACGTAGTTGTCTCCTGAGCTCAGAACGAGAGTGTTGCCGGGGAACTGCATCCGGAAGCCGTCCAGGACTGCCGAGAAGTTCTCGACGTTCGTCAGCGCCCCAACAGAGCCGTCCATGCCCGAGGCGTGAAGCAGCTGCAAAGTGAACACTTCCTCATCCGGCTTCCGCAATTCGGCCGCAAGCGCGTCGAGTTCGGCTTCCAATTCGTTGACCCGCCTGATTAGCTCATTGGTCACTCCGGCGTGTCGTTCGTCGACAGTGCCGCCGAGAGACGTCACTTTCTGCTCTAGCTCGGCTGTTGCTCCCGCGATGGAGTCGAGAGCTTCGGACAGTGTCATAAGCTGACTTGATATGTCTCCTGCGGACTGTCCATTGCCCTCCGTCCTCAGAGCCAAGTTCGCCACATCTAGTCTGAGGGATTCAATCTCTTGTTGCAGCGAGTCGACTGCAGTTCGCAATTCCGCTACATCGTTCGTTTCCTGGCCGCCGCAAGATGCCAAGAATAGGAGGGCCATTAGCGCCACCCCATGCCACCACAGGCGTCTTCTCAACATTCGTTCTCCCGCAATATGTCTGCGCGTCAGGAGTAGAACAGCGGCACTCATTTGGGCGGTCTCAAGTTCAGAACGCAGGCCAAAGTGAGACGTCGGCGATCATAACCTGGCCTTTCGATGTTGGTCAATCCCAGACATCTCCAACAATAGACTCGATTCGCTCGTACATCACTCTTCTTGTACGTCTTGACCGTCAGCACAATTCGCCGTGAAGTGTCGAAAGCATGTCAAATCAATAGGCTGACGCCCACCATGAAGAATGTTCGATGCTGTGCGTTTACGGCGTGCATGAGTGGGAGGGCGGGCTATGCGCGATACGACGGACCAGCAGATCGCGGGCTTCATCGCCCTCACCCCGGACGAACTCGCCCCGGAGAACCATCCGGTCCGGCGCATCGAGTCGCTGGCCAGGCCGACGCCTCCGATATCTCTCGCCCTCCCTCCCCGCATGGACACCACGGTGGGCAAGCCGTCGGTCCCCATTCCGGCGGCGGCCGCCGCCTAGTAGCCGATGGCCCTCCAGCAGCGCTTGGACGGCCTCACGAACGGAGCAACCCGCGCCTCTCAGCCCTCAATCGGCATCCGCGGCCGCGCGAGTCTTCGCCCCGCCCGGCCCCGACGGTCGCCCGACGCCGTATTCTTCATCAGCCTGTTAGACTATCCTGACTGCCGTGGCGTTCTCGGCTATGGCGTCTAGGGGCGGCCGACGGAGGCGCTAGGAGAGTTTCCAATGTCCAGCCAGCTGTTGGACCAGATTGATGGGCCGAGCGATCTGAAGGCGCTGACCCACGAGGAGCTGACGCAGGTCGCCCAAGAAGTGCGTGACACCATCATCTCCGTGATAACGGAGCGCGGCGGCCACTTGGCCTCGAACCTCGGCGTCGTTGAGCTCACCCTGGCCCTCCACTGCGTCTTCGACAGCCCCATCGACCGCATCGTCTGGGACACGACCAACCAGTGCTACGCCCACAAGCTGGTGACGGGCCGGCGCGACGCGTTCAAGAACATCCGCCTCGAGGGCGGACTCTCCGGGTTCGGCGAGCCGAGCGAGAGCCCCCACGACACCCTCGCCGCCGGCCACGCCGGCACCGGCCTCTCGATTGCCCTCGGCGTCGCCCAAGGCGCCGCGAGCCGCGGCGTGGACTCCTGGACCATCGCCGTGGTCGGCGACGGCGCCATGACCTCCGGCTCCAGCTTCGAGGCCCTCAACAACATCGTCCATCTCCACCCCAACAAGTTCATCGTCGTGCTCAACGACAACGGGATGTCCATCTCCGAGAACATCGGCTTCCTCACCAACTGGCGCAAGCGCGTCATCACCCATCCCGAATACCAAGCCATGATCGGACGCATGCGCGCCCTCTCCAAGCGCGTCCCCACCGGCGACATGGTCTACCGACTCGTCAAACGGTTCGGCAGCGGGCTCGACAGCATCATCGTGCCCACCACCTTCTGGACCGAGATCGGCCTCCAATACCTCGGCCCCGTCGACGGCCACGACTTCAAGCAGCTCGAAGAGACACTCCGTCAGGCCAAGGCCTCCACCGGCCTCGTCCCCCTGGTCCACATCGTCACCCACAAGGGACACGGCTACGAGCCCGCCGAGGACGACCCCATCAAGTTCCACCAGCCAAGCTCTCCCCTGGGGACCTCGTCCGGCGCTCCCACCTACTCCAAGGTCTTCGCGCAGACCATCCAACGACTCATGCGCGACGACCCCGCCGTCGTCGGCATCTCCGCGGCCATGCTCGAGGGCACGGGGCTCGAGGAGGTGCGCCGCGAGTTCCCCGACCGGGTCTTCGACGTCGGCATCGCGGAGCAGCACGCCGTCAGCATGGCCGCGGGCATGGCCTCCGCCGGCCTCACTCCTTTCGTCTCCATCTACTCCACCTTCCTCCAGCGGGCCCTCGATCAGGTCATCCACGACGTCTGCCTCCAGGACCTGCCCGTGACCCTCATCGCCGACCGCGCCGGCATCGTCGGCGAGGACGGCAAGTCCCACCACGGCGCTTTCGACATCTCCTACCTGCGGTGCATCCCCAACGCCGTCGTCGCCGTCCCGACGGACGAGAACGACCTGCAACACCTCGTCTACACCGCCTACCGGCACCCGGGCCCCTTCGTCATCCGCATACCCCGGGGCCCCGCCACCGGCGCGCCGCTCGACAAGGAGCTCCGGCAGCTCCCCCTCGGACGCGGGGCCGTCGTCCGGGAGGGACGGGACGTCGTAATCTTCGCGCTGGGCAAGCCGGGCGACGCGGCCGTGGAAGCGGCGGACCAGCTCGCCGGCTACGGCATCGTCTGCGGCGTCGTGAACCCGCGCTTCGTCAAGCCCCTCGACGTCGACCTGCTGCTGGACGCCGCCCGCAGCACGCGCCGCATCGTCACCGTGGAGGAGAACGTGCTCGCCGGCGGATTCGGCTCCGCCGTGCTCGAGGCGCTCGCCGAGGCCGGGATGGAGGACGTGTCCGTCCACCGCATCGGCTTCCCCGACTCGTTCATCGAGCACAGCACCGCGGACGCCCAGCGGCGGCGGCTGGAGCTGGACGCGGACGGCATCGCCCAGCAGGTCCTGCGCGCGTTCTTCCCGGGCGCGTCGCCGCAGGGGAATCGCAGCCCGGCTGATCGAGAAGCCGCGACCGGATAGGCGGACGCGGTCTGGAGGACAGCGTGATCGTCTCCTCCGAACGCCGAATCTCGGCTCTCGTCGAGCGTTACATCGCCGACGTCAGGCAGCAGATCAGACGATCGGCGCCCGACTCCGAGACCGGCTTTTTCGGCGTGCTGCGCTACCACCTCGGGTGGCAGGACCGCGACGGCAAGCCCGCCGACGAGGACGCGGGCAAGGGGCTGCGCCCCACGCTCGTCCTCGCGTCCTGCGAGATCGCCGGCGGCGATTGGCATGACGCCCTCCCCGCCGCAGCGGCGCTGGAACTGGTCCACAACTTCTCGCTGCTCCACGACGACATCCAGGACCGCGACACGACGAGGCGCGGCCGTGCGACAGCGTGGACGGTGTTCGGCGTTCACGAGGCCATCGCCGCCGGGAACGCTATGCGCGTCGTCGCCGACCAGACCCTCCAAGCGCTGTCGGAGACCGGCCTCCCGGCGTCCACCGTCACGGCGGCGTCCGTCGCGCTGACGTCGCGCTACCTCGAGATGATCGAGGGCCAATACCTGGATTTGTCCTTCGAGGACTCCGACGACGTTACGACCGACGCCTACCTTGACATGATCTCGCGTAAGACGGGCGCGCTCATCGACGGCGCCATGTACATCGGCTCGCTGGTGGCCACCGGCGACGCAAAGACAGCGGCGGCGTTCGGCGCTTGCGGCCGGAGGCTTGGCCTGGCGTTCCAGGTGCGCGACGACCTGCTCGGCATCTGGGGCGACCCCGCGGCGACGGGCAAGCCGGTCGGTTCCGACATCAGGAACAAGAAGAAGAGCATGCCCATCGTCTACCTGTTCCAGCAGGCGGACGCCGCGCAGCGCGAATGGCTCCGGACTGCCTACGCCGCGGAGGAGGTGGCGGGCGACGACGTCGAGCGGGTCCTCACCCTGCTGGCCGATCTCGACGCCCAGACGTTCGTTCAGCAGACCGCGGCCCGCCAGGCCGCCGGCGCGATGGACGCGCTCGACGGGCTCCCGCTCGCGCCCGAGGCGAGGGAGAGCATCCAAGCGATGGCGGACTATTTCGTCACGCGCGACAAGTAAGGCATAATGCCTGCCGACGCACCTAGTGGGCGAGGGTGGTGAAGAGGGGACTGCCTGCCTCACAGGCCTGAACGGTCTCCTCGTCCGTGCAGCACTCGCGAGGCCCTGGGCCCTGCCCTCGCCGGAGCAAGCGTGACAACGCATCGCGCCATCGGCGAGCCGCCCGGCCTTGACGAGGCGTACGCCTACTGCGAACGCTTGGCAAGGGCCCACTACGAGAACTTCACGGTCGGCTCGCTGCTGCTGCCGCGCGGAGTGAGGCCTTACTTCTACGCGGTCTACGCCTTTTGCCGCCAGACCGACGACCTCGGCGACGAGGCCGCGGGCGACCGGCTGGCTCAGCTCCGCGAGTGGGAGGAGGCGCTCGTAGAGGCCTACGGCGGCCATTCGTCGCACCCCATCATCGTCGCGCTCCAGGACACCATTCGCCGGTTCAACATTCCCGAGACGCCGTTCCGCAAGCTCATCCAGGCGAACCGCATGGATCAGGGCGAGGTCCGATTCCCCACGTACGGCGACCTCCTGCACTACTGCGACCACTCGGCGAACCCTGTCGGGCGCATGGTGCTCTACGTGCTTGGCGACCGCTCCGAGGAAAGCCACCGGCTGTCCGACGCGACCTGCACCGCACTCCAGCTGGCCAACTTCTGGCAGGACGTGAAGCGGGACTACGACATGGGCCGCATCTACGTGCCGCTGGAGGACATGGAGCGCTTCGGCTACTCCGAGGAGGACCTGGCGGCGGGCGTGGTCAACGACAACCTACGCAAGCTGATGGCGTTCGAGGCGGACCGCGCCCAGCAGTTGTTCGAACAGGGCTACGCGCTCATCGAACGCCTCAATGGCCGGCCCAAGCTCGATATCGCTCTGTTCACCAAGGGCGGCTTGAGCGTCCTCGAATCCATACGCCGCCAGGACTACGACGTGCTGACGAACCGCCCTATCGTCACCCCCCGCCGCAAGTTGTGGCTCATGGCGTCCACGGCACTGCGGCTGGCGCTGCGGAGGGCTCCATGACCACCGCTCCCGCTATCGCCGCTGCCTACGACTACTGCCAGGCGGTCACGAGGCGGGAGGCGCGCAACTTTTACTTCGCCTTCATCACTCTGCCCGCCCGGCGTCGCCGCGCCATCTACGCGGCGTACGCCTTCGCCAGGCTCGCCGACGACATCGCCGACGGCGATGCGTCGAGCTCCGACAAGGCGGAGCAGCTTCGCGAGTTGCGCGCGGACCTCCGGCAGGCTTTCGCAGGACAGCCCCAAGGGCCCGTCCTAGTCGCGCTCACTCATGCGTCGGACGAGTACGGCATCGACCCAGCACTCTTCGAGAGGCTCATCGACGGAGTCGAGATGGATCTCGCGCCGCGCCGCTACGAGACATTCGACGAGCTGCGCGACTACTGCTACCACGTCGCGTCAGTGGTCGGCCTCATCTCTATCGAGATCTTCGGCTACGCCGACCCGCGAGCCCCTGCGGCAGCCGTGGACCTGGGCCTCGCCATGCAGCTCACCAACATCATGCGGGACATCAGCGAGGACGCCGATGCGGGCCGGGTCTATCTCCCCCAGGAGGACCTGAGGCGGTTCGGCTATACGGAGGACGACCTCATGCGGGGCCTCGTGAACGACGCCTTCGTCGGGCTGATGCGTTTCGAGGCGCAGCGCGCCCGCGAGTACTTCCAGTCGGGCGAGACGCTGCTGGGATACCTCTCGCCCCGGTCGCGCGCGTGCCCTGCGGTCCTCCATGGCCTCTATAGCCGGCTGCTCGACCGCATCGAGCAGCGTGGCTTCAACGTCTACGGCGAGCGCGTGCGGCTCTCCTCTGGGGAGAAACTGCGTATTATGGCCAAGCTTTGGACAACAAGCCTGCTCCCACGCCACAATCCGAACTAGGCAGCGTCGTGGTCGCCGGGGGCGGACTCGCCGGCATGGCTGCGGCATGGCGCCTGGCCTCCGCCGGCTACCGGGTCGCCCTCGTCGAGCGACGGCCCTACCTCGGCGGCCGCGCCTACTCCTACGTCGACCGTGAAACCGGCGTGCAGGTCGACAATGGCCAGCACGTCTTCATGGGCTGCTGCACGGCCTACATCAACTTCCTGCGCGATGTGGGGACGCTCGACCGAACGGCCAAGCAGGACAGGATGCGCGTCGAGGTCCGAAGCCCGTCGGGGAAGGCGGGCGTGCTCGCCGCCGCTCCCCTCCCCGCTCCGTTCCATCTGCTCCCATCGTTCATACGCTACCCGCACCTTGGCTGGCGCGACAAGCTCCGCGCTGCGACGGCCCTGCTGCGCATCGAGATGGAACGCAACCGCGACCGGGACGAGCTGCGGGCCATGTCCTTCGAGGAATGGCTGCGCCGGAACGGTCAGTCAGACCAGGCCATCGCCAACTTCTGGGACCTCATCGTCATCCCCACGCTCAACGACGCATCGCGTGAGGTGTCGGCCAGCATGGCTTTCACGGTCTTCCAGGTAGCGCTGCTCAGGAACGCCCACGGCGCGGACATCGGTTTCGCGCGGTCCGGCCTGTCGGACGTTATGGGCGATCCGGTCGAGCGACGCCTGCGCGCCTGGGGCGTCGACCTGATACTCGGCCGTACGGTTGAGCGACTCGTGCTGCACGACGGCGCCATTGCAGGAGTCGCGCTCGCCGGCGGCGAAGTGCTAGCCGCCGACTGGTACGTGGCTGCGCTGCCGCCGCAGGCACTCGTCAACACCCTGCCAGACGACCTGCGCGACGGCTCGGCGCTGTCGGCTGCCGCGACCCACACCTTCGCGCCGATCGTCAATCTGCACATCTGGTACGACCGCGCGGTCGCCGACTTCGAATGGGCGTCGTTCGTGGACAGCCCGCTGCAGTTCGTGTTCAACAAGACGCGCATCGCCGGACTCACAGGCCCGGGCGACTATCTGGCCGTCTCGCTGAGCGGGGCCTGGGAGTGGTGGCCACTGTCGAAGGACGAGCTGCGCGATCGCTTCATTCCAGAGCTGGCGCGGGCACTGCCCCTCGCGCGTTACGCCACGGTCGAGCGCTTCGCCGTCGTGAAGGAGCAACGCGCGACGTTCCGGTCGCCGCCCGGAGGACCTGCCAATCGTCTGCCAACGAGAACGCCGCTGCATAACCTCGTGTTGGCGGGCGACTGGACTGACACGGGGTGGCCGGCAACGATGGAGAGCGCGGTGCGCAGCGGCAACGCCGCGGCCGACGCGGTCATAGCGGGATGACGCTGAATCTCTCGTGTGGGCTTGTCTCTGCATGTGGTTCGGCCTAGCCGCAGGCATCGCGGCGCTCGCCATTCTCGTCATGCCCGGCGCCTCCAAGGCGTCTTACATCACGTAAGCCGCACTCGTCCCGTGGGCCTCCGCGGCGACGTCGCGCGGGAAGGTTCATGCGGATGGCGTCGTGAGGGACATGCCCAGCCACAGTTCGACCCGGCGCCCGTTGTTATGATTCGGCTGCGATGAAGAAGAAGAACATCATCTTGGGCTTGGTCATCCTTGCTGTGGTGGGCGCCGCTTGGCTCTTCTCCATAAACGGCGGCTGGCTCGTCCTTAACATCCTAGTGGTCCTTGTGGTGATACCCATCGCACTGGTCCTGTGCCTCATCAGGATGCTGAGGAGCAGACGCCGTGAGGGGCCTCCGCCGGCGGCATGAGCTTGGCAGTCGACGCCAGGTTGGCAACTCAGAGGAGCAGCCCGGAAATCGTGCCGTGGCTCCCGTTTTGGCGGGGATCAGGCGTCGTCGAGCCGCGACGGAGGGTCAATACTGGCCTGCCCTGATTTTGGCGATAGCCGCGACTGCCGAGTCGTAGATGAATTGCGCGACGTTGGCCCGTGCGCCCGTGTCGACCCCAATGTTCTCGGACCTAGGCGAGAAGCCTGTGATTCTGCCGTTCGCTTCCGGGGTGGCTTGCCCACCGATCACCGGGATTCGCACGCTGCTAGAGACGGCCGCGTAGATCTCCGGGGTCACGTTCGTGACGTCGAGCATCGCGGCTCCCGCGTCCTCGATCGCCCGGGCCCACTTCAGGACATGGTCACGAGCCTCCGGACCGCCTTGGACACCCCGGGTCGGCCCCTGAGTGGGGAACCCGATCTGGGGGAACACGGCGAGGCCCGTCTCGACGACAGCCGACACCTCGTCGAACAACTCCTCCTCCTTGGTCCGAAGGTCGATCTTCGTCATATCGACCCCGATCTCCTTGAAGCGCCGCGCCGCCTCGGCAACCGCTACGGGCCCGGACCGGCTCGGAGTCATGGGCATGTCAACGCTCACGACAGCTCGCTCGCTAGCCCGCACGACCGCCTTCGCGAACGGAATCATGTCGTCGACCGTGCAATCGAGCACGTCGGGCTGGCCCAGCACGTTCCTGCCCAGGCTATCGCCGACGGTCAGCACATCGGCGCCGGCCTTGTCGGCAATCCGGGCCATCTGGTAGTCGTACACGATGAGCGCCACGATCCTCTCACCGGACTGCTTCATCGTCTGGAGGTCAGCGGGGACTAGCTTGGCCATATCTCTTCTCCTCGCCGCCTTGTCCCTATCAGTATGCGAGAGCGGTTTACTGCAATAGCTTTGAGAACGTAGTCAACGCCATCACCCGACGATGTACTGCGGCTGTGGGAGTTGGACTTCGGCGCCGTTTCTGGCGCATTCCGCGACGTACAGGTCGTAGATCGCGGGGTCCTCCTCCTCGTACTCGAATTGGTGGGTTGGGACAGCTCCTCCCCAGCGGCGGGAGTCCAGCGCTCCTAAGCGCACGGCGAGGTATCGAGCCGGACTCGGGCCTGTGTTGAAGTGCTGGTGGTACTCCTGCTCACGAGGGGAGAGCATGCTCCCCACCTGCCAATCAACCTTCTCGCGCTCGTCTCCCTCTTTCCATAGCAGGGAATACCCCTGACCCTCCAGTATGATCACATGCGCCCCGACACCGTGGCGATGCCCCTTCTTGTACGTCCCCGGAGGGAAACTGCTGCAATGGACGGCCATCGAGTTGTTCGCAATCTCGAAACTGGTCAGCTGCCCCCCGGCGCCCCGGTTAACATTCTGGTCCAACCCGAACAGCTTCATGTTCGGGACGAAATTCACCCTCCACCGGCTGCTGCCAACCTTTTCGCCGGGATTCGAGAAGAAGTCTTCCTCACCGGCATAGCGGTCGCTGAACTCGAAGTCGGACGAGAACAAGAAGTCCGCGTTCCGGTACATATTCAAAGCCATCGGGAGGTTCGTTACAGCAAGGAGCCGCACGGGGTCGGTCCCGGAGCCGTTGAAGATTTCGTACCAAGCGTTCATTGGCGGGGAGAAGATGCTGCCGTCTTGCCACTCCACGGATTGCCTCTGCCCCTTCCCGGACCAGAACGTGGTGGCGCCCCTCCCGGCTAGGACGAAGAACGTCGCCTCGAACAGATGGTGGAACGGTTTGGTGCTGCCGCCGGGCGCAATCTCGATGACCCAAGCGTCGTCTTGCTGTTGGTCCGCTAGGCTAACGAACGCCATCTTCTGACCGAGCATCGGCCAGGGAGCCACGTCCGCGGCGAACAGGTCCCGTAGGTACGGGCCTTCGTGTACAGGGACGCCCTGCGACCCTTGCCATTTCCCGTATGGCGTTTCGGAGAGCTTTATGCCTCGCGCGGGCCCTTCAGCTGCTTCAACCATCTGGCTTCTCCTATCGATTGTCGCCGATTCAACACGATTGCTCGATTTGGTCCAGTCAGTCGTCTCCTTCGACAACTGACGGCAAGCCCACGCCGGCTTCGAGCGCAATCAGGTGCGTGCGCCACCCTCCGCCCTCTTCGCCGCCCTCGGTGAGCGGCGGGCCTCCTACTCGTTCGGGTCCATACCGGAGCTTGTCCACTTCAGGAATCTCGCTGATCTGTTCATACCGTCCGGACAGAACGAGTTGCCAAACGATCTCGGCTAGGTGTTCGAAACGGATCGCGAGGCCTGTCGCCGCGTGGACGCTGTCGCCGACCGCGGCAATCCCGTGTCCCCTGAGAAGCACGATGTCGCGGTCGCCCATGGCGTCGCACATCTCCTCGGCGAGCTCCCGTGTCGTAATCGTCTGGGTAACGCGGTCGTAGATTGGCACCCCGTTGAGTGCGATCCTCAGCGTTGCCGGTTGGTACCCGCCGAACAGGGGCCGGAACTCCACGCCGGCAAGTCCGCAGAGGAGCGCGTTGTAAGGGTGCGCGTGAACCACAGCCTGCACGTCTGGCCGGGCCTTGTATATCTCGCCGTGGAGCGGCGTCTCGTGCGGAGTCCGGTAGGCCCCGATCAGGGGCCCGTTGCCGTCGAAATCCATCCGTCGCACGGCCGGAGTATCTGCGTAAACGAGACCCATCTCGTTACTGCCGCGGCACCGCAGGTACATCTCCCGATCGTCGATGCGGGCGCTGACGTGACCCGTCGATCCCAGCGTACGGCCCACTATCCGGCAGGCGGTCGCAACCTCTCGCCTCAGCTCAGCTGATGAATCGGGCATACGTCCCTCAACTCTCCTGCTCTAGACCGCTTTGCCCTAACGGTTTGTGTCTGCCTCTTGTTCCTCTCTTGCCGGTAATCGACAGCCATGGCATGTTACTATCCGATTTCAGCACGCGTTTGGAGGAAACCAGCGTGCATATCGGCGCGAAAGCCACGACTGCGACTCATTCTTGTGCAGCGGTCACCCCCTGTCAAGTGGCGAACACGGGTGACGCCAGCAGCGCGATGGAGAAGGGGGCTGAGGCGACCGCCGGATCGGCCGAGGCAGGGATTCACACGACCGTGAACGCTGACGGAAGGCTGGCAGGCCCGGATTGCCTCCGTTCGGGAGGCCCTCCCAACGCCGTCTCGGGGCGTCGGCCACTGAGGAGGCGTCCGGGTACAGGCTGATACCGAGGGTGCTGGGGGGACGCGAACGCCCTCAAACTCCGCAATCCGCTCCGCCAGACGCCTCGCGAGGGGACGCCGCGCCGCATGCCGCCGGTCGCCAGGAGCAGACGCTCGCGTGGTAAGAAAACCCTCCAGCTCGGTGGCTGGGAGGCCTGCATGCGGGGCCCCCTCGCCTACTCGCCTCACGGGACTGACTTTAAAGGACCGGTGAGCGTATTCGGCTGCTTTGTGACAGCATGAGGCGACGCCGGGCGGCGGTCAGAAGGCCGGCTGATTCTCATACCTTGCGCCGCAGCGGACTCAGAACGAACTTGCGACAAACGGCTAAGCTGTCCCATCTACAACAATGAGGGCTGGTCATGGCGCTGGGGGAATGAGGAAGGCACTTGTAGCGCTTCATGCACAGCATGGATATACTTGCGGTTCAGGGTGTTCAGCTCAGCGTTGTAGGTGTCTATTTCGCTGCCTGGTATCGGCACAACGACACCGGATTCAAGCCTTCGACGAGCTACCTCTCTCCCGAACGCCTCTGCCACAAGTTCTGCGCACATGAGGCTACCTAAGGGAGTATCCATCCCATCTCCCCCGGATCCCAAGTAATTCCGCACCACTGGGAAATGCAAATAAATGGTGATATTCCCACTACTGTAGCTGACTCGCTGGATTGGAGAGGCTTCGTGGTCGTCAAAATAGATGTCACGGAACAGTCCTCGAGTGCGCGGCTCTGTTGTGGCATTCCGAGTACGAGGCTCTCTAACGCGAAACTCCGCCATGTCCTCCTGATCTCTCCACTGAGCATAGATAGTGCATGAAGCGCCTTCGGGCATTCCTGCCATCGTAAAGCTACTCGTCAGTATTTCCGGGTTTGAACGTTGTGGAGCAAGTGTGACTGAGGTAGCTGATGCCCGAATCTCGCCTTCAATGTCTTCTAGGCTGATAGACACCCTCGGCCGAGTATTTGAACCTGCCATACTGCTCGGGAGGTAGATCGAGAAACGGCGCTGTTCGCCAGGGCGCTCGTAACCGACATCAGGGCGGATAGCGAGTCCTTCCAATCGAGCTGCCTCACGTCCAAATTGAGGCATCTCCTCTATTTCATCTTCAGCTAAGGAATCTCTGAACAAGTCTATAGGTTGAGGCAGTATCCTGGCAGTCACCCAGTGGCGCCAGGGAGTGAAGCGATGATGGACCAACCGACCTTTGCAGACGTGGACTACGAGAGCAAGAAGCGCAAGACCCGCAGGGAGCGATTTCTCGAACGCATGGGCGGGCTGATCCCCTGGGAACGGCTGGAAGGGCGCATCCGTCCCTTCTACCCCACGGCGGGCCGGGGACGCCATCCGTATGCCCTGTCGGCGATGCTGCGGATTCACTGCGTGCAGCTGTTCTACAACCTCAGCGACCCCGGCATGGAGGACCTGCTGTACGACGTGGAGTCGGTGCGGCGGTTCGTGGGCTTGAAGCTGTCGGAGCCGCTGCCGGACGAGACCACCATCCTGAACTTCCGTCATCTGTTGGAGGAGCACGAACTGGGGGAGGGACTGTTCGCGGAGATCAAAGGGCATCTGGCGTCCCAGGGACTCCTGCTCCAGGAAGGGACAATCATGGACGCGAGCATCATCGAGGCGCCGTCGTCGACGAAGAATCGAGCGGGTGCGCGAGACCCGGAGATGCACCAAGTGAAGAAGGGGAACAGGTGGCATTTCGGGATGAAGGTGCACAGCGTCGCGACGACGCCGGCCAATGTGAACGACGTGACGGAAGCGCACCGGTTGCTGCACGGCGGCGAGTCGCAGGTGTGGGGCGATGCCGGGTATCAGGGAGTCCAGAAGCGGGCGGAGCATCGGGGGCTGGAGGTGGAGTGGCAGGTGGCGATGCGGCCGGGCCAACGTCGGCAGTTGGAGCCGGGAAGCCCTGAGGCGTTGGCGGAGAAGGGCAAGGCGTCGGTCCGGGCGAAGGTGGAGCATCCGTTCCTGTACGTCAAACGGCACTTTGGCTACGCCAAGGTCCGCTACCGGGGGCTGGCCAAGAACACGCAACGGCTGATGGTGCTGCTGGGGCTGGCGAACCTGATGAGAGCCCAGCGGTGCTTGGCGGCATGACGGAGGCGCAGTGGGTTCAGATCGGGGTTGGGAGCAGGGAATCCGCCCCAGCAGGGTCGGTAGAAGACCCCCAACAGCCCCGTTCACGGCACCAGCAGAGGGCTGCGAATCGCTGAAGAGCCCCCCACCAACACCACTCGGCCGACTGTGAGTTGTTCAGAGGTTCCCTAAGCGATTGAGTAAGTCGCAGACGTCTCTGAGTTGTCTTCGGAAGCTCTCCCTTGTCGCAGTGCGCCGCTCAGATTCCAGCTCTCTTCGCTTCCTGACAACTAGCGGACGTAACTCGCCTTCAATTGCTGAATGCAATCTATTCGCTCGGCTGTTGCGCCAGTCCAGGCCTGCACGTGACGGCGACAGGATCGTAAGATCGCCACTCCGAAGCGCCTGCGCAATTGCAGGCACCTCTACGCTACCAGTGAAGTAGCGGGCGGCCTCGTCGTTCTCAAAGCCGAACGCTCTGTTGTCCAAGGGTATGTCTTCTGTCTTAACTACGACACCAGCGATGGAACACGGATCGTTCCTAGCGTAGCTCAGAGCGACCATCGCCTCATCTATGGATAGATGAACTGTTCCTAGTTCTTCAACCTCGATGTCCTTCTCCAGGACTGATGACACTTCAGAGCCTTGATACAGCATGCGCGCAGACCGGCTGATGCTTGTATCTTGTAGAGTTATTCTAACGTATCGCGCATCTGAGCAGATTTCTCGCAAGGCAAAATGAGTACGGAATTGGTCGGTCAATCCATCCCACTTTGGAGAATTGATATTAGGGTTGGCTACTGTTATGGCGACCCGTGTATGATCAGGTTCCGTTGAATCTTGTCCGTCCTTGTCAATGCGCCATCGGTAGTTGTGCGTCTGTTGGTCTTGCCAAACGGCGACCGCACTCAGCGCCCCATTGCGCACACTCTCTATCCGGCCGCTGCCGAGGGCGAAGATAGCCTCTTTCAGACCTCTGCCAAATATCCCTCGTATATTGCCTCCCGAATTGAAGCCGCTAGTATCAGCGGCAAAGACCAACACCTCCAAAATCCGTTCAAGCGTCATGCCCTCGGCCCAGTCCGTAACTACTACGTCTGAAACCGCCCCAGCACGATGGCGATGGACGTATACCTCAATACGCCCATCCCGAATGATGTCTCTGGATTCGAGTCGCCTGTAGCTGTCATCACTATTGGTGACCAGTTCAACGAGCGCATCCAGCAGTCGCTTGATAGTTGACTGGCTTGACTCAGTGATGACTCGTTGGCTGATAGGGATATCAGCCTCTTGCCCCTCGCGTCCTGGCATAGCTAGGTTACTACGCCTTCCTTGAGCATCTCTCCGCAAGCCGCGAGGAAGGCTCCCGCCTCGGCATCTTGATAGGCGGCGGCGGCGTTCTGGTAGGCGCGCAGGTTTTGCCGGAGAATGCGGCGCGGAGTCTCCAACGTGGCGTTCAAGAGTACGCGAAGGCCTGAGTCGCTCAGGCTGAACGAGCCGGGGTCTGCCTGATACGCCTGGAACGACGGTTGACGCCGAACGTGCCGGAGCATCGCCTCGTACCGCTCCCTCGCGCGGTTGCCCGGGCCGGTCTCGGCGGCGGCGGGATTCTTGCCGAGAACGTGCGCCACCTCGGAGGCGACATGAGCACCTTGCTCGGTCAGACGAAAGCCCTCTTGCACGCTTCCCACAATCCATCCGCGGTCGGTGCGGCATCGCAGCCACGTCTTGTTGATCCGTACAGAGTCTGGCCACTGGGGGTAGCGCTGCATGGCGAACGCGTCGGGGAAGAGGGTGAAGCACTCATAAACGAGCCGCTCGAAGGTGCAGTCCTCCTCCGCTGCAACGACCTGTCCGACAGCGAAGGCGAGGAGCCGATCTATGGACGCAACGGCTCTGCCGTTCGTCTTCCGTATCGCGGTTGCCATGAAGCTCCTCGCGCTGGTAGCCGAGTGGCGCTGATTGCACACCAGCGCAACCGTCAGCTAAGGGCGTCAACGCACGAGCGCGGCAGGTTAGCTCCGCACCCGCTTCGAGCGGTTCGTCATGTAGTCGACGAGCACGTACTGGCCAAGCTCGCCGGGGGTCGTGTAGAGGGCGCGTCCGCGGTTGATGCGCGTCAGGCGGTCAATGAAGTCGAGCAGGTAGTGGCTCGTCTCGAGCATGAACGTGTTGATCACGATGCCCTCGTTGGTGCAGCGACGCACTTCGAGGAGGGTCTCCTGGATGGTGCGATAGGTGGGCGGGTAGCTGAAGAACGGTCGCCCGCCCTCGATGTGGGCCGTCGGCTCCCCGTCGGTGATCATGAGAATCTGCTTCGTGCAGTCCCTGAACGGCGCGAGGAGCTTGCGGGAGGAGGCGAAGGCGTGCTGCATGTTCGTGCCCGAGCCGCCGCTCCACATGATGTACGGAAGGTCGTCGCTCTTGATCTCGGCGGCCATGCCGGCGAAACCGAGCACCCAGAAGTGGTCGCGGGGATAGCGGCTGCGAATGAGGGTGTCGAGCGCGATAGCGACCTTCTTGGCGGAGGCAAAGGAGCCGAAGAGGCCCATTGAGCGGCTCTGGTCGATGAGGAGGACGGTGGCGGCCTGCGTGGTGTGCTCGTTGCGCCTGACTTCGAAGTCCTCGACTTTGATGCGGACGGGGACGCCCCATCCTGACCGCTCGACGGCGTTCATCACGGTCTTGTGGAGATGGATATCGAGGGGGTCCCCGAACTCGTACTTCTTCGTGTCGTCGGTGTGCTCGCCGCCGGCGCCGCGGGCGTGCGTCTCGTGCTGGCCGGCGCGGCCTCGGCGGAGGTCTGAGAAGAGGTCGCGCAACGCCTTCTGGCCGATCTTGCGTATGCCGGCGGGCGTGAGCTCGAGCTTGTCCCCGTTGCGCTTGAGGTAGCCGGCGTCCTCGAGGCGTTTGGCGAGATCGCGGAGGCGGTCGAGGTCCTCGCGCGCCTCGGCGCCCAACAGGCGCTCGACCTCGCCGGGGTCGATGTCATTGAGGTCGCCACGCCGCATGATTTGCTGCAGCTGGGCTTCGAGCTGGTCCATCGATTGCATCTCGGCCATGACCTGCATCGCCTGGTCGAGGGTGACGTCCTCGCCGCCGAAGAAGGGGTACTGGTCGGCGTAGTCCTGCGTCGGCATCAGCTGACCGAGGTTCTGCGCCAGCTCGGCTAGCTCCGCGGCGGTGGCGTCGTCGATCGCGGCGTTCATGGCCTCGAAAAGCTCGCGGCGCTGCTCGGGCGACATGCTGTTGAGGAGCGACTGCATCTGGCCCATCTGCTGGGCCAGCATCTCCATGAGCTCGTCGAAGCTCTGGGGCGGGTTGTCGCCGAACCTGTGGCCCCACTTCCGCATGAAGCCGTCGAAGTCGGGAGTCTCGCCCTGCAGCTTGTCGCGGACCATGCGATTGAGGTCCCGCATCATCTCGCGGAGGGCCGCGATCTCTTCGGGGCCCATCTGCTCGATGCTCTGCTTCATGCCCGAGGCGACATTGCTCATCATCTGCTTGCGGAGCTCGGCCATGAGGTCCTGGAACTTGGCCTGCGCCTCGGGGTCCATGAAGTCGTAATCTTGGAGCTCGCGGATGGCCCCGCCCAGGCTCGGCGGGAGGCGGTCGAGCTTCTCGCGGTTGCGGTCAGCGCGCTGCTGGAGCATGTCCATGAGCTCGCGGTGCTGCTCCGACGCGGCCTCGTCCATACGGTCGAGCTGCTCGCGGGCCTCGTCGAGTCGGCGGCCGATGCCGGCGCGCTCTGTGTCGAGGACGTCGTCGAGGCGCTCCTGGAGCTCTTTGACGACCGAGTCGATGTTGTAGTCCTGGAGCATCTGCTGACGGCGCCGGCCGAGCCGGTCCATCAGGTCCCGAAGCCCCGGAATGGATGAGCCGTTGTCGTCGGGCATGCCGCGCTGCATCAGGTCGCGCAGCGCCCTTCGGACGTCGCCGTGGCGCAGGACATCGTCGGTCATCTCTTCGAGGAGGGCGTCGGCGTTCGGCTCAAATGGTTGTTGGGAGCCGTCCCACTCGGAGTAGCGGTTGCGCGAGGTGAACTGCATGTCCGGCATCATACACCGGGGTGGCGCGCGCCGGACCGGAGGACGAGTCTCGGCGAGGACTTCAACCGGTTGCGCCGGCGTCGGCGAAGGCCTGCTCGGTGGCGATGAGGTCGCTAATCTGATCGACGATGCCCTCGAAGTGGGCGTTGGCGTCGGCCAGGTTGCGCTTCGCTGCGCGGAGCCCCGACATCTCGTGGGCCTCAACGCCGACGACGATGATCTTGGCGAGCTCGTTGTGCCGGGCTTGCAGCACCCGGGCGGACTCCGCGAGCACGCTCAGCTTGGCCTCGTAGGTGGAACTCAGTTTCTTCATTTGCGCAGTATACGCGCACGGACGCCCCTAGGCCCGGCGGATCGGCGACGGCAAGGGCCCCTCGTCGCCCTGCCCGGCCCAGACGGGAACGCGAGAGCGAGGGAGATGTCCTGGGAGTCCCCGCTTGCCCGCTGCGCGTAGTATGTGCGACGCATGCTCGCGAAAGGCGCGCCCTTGAGACTACGTTCCGCCGCCGCGCTGACCCACCCCGTCACCCTCGCGGCGCTCGCGGCGCTGCTGGTCAACGACATCCTCTTCAAAGCGGCGTGGCCCGACGCTTGGGTCACCGGCAAGCTGAGCGACCTCGCATGGATTACGTTCGCCCCGCCGCTGCTGGCGTTCGCGCTGTCTCCGGCGGCGAGGGGCGCGTTCGGCGAGCGGGCCGTGTTCGCCGCCGCGTACATTGGGCTGCCGTTGCTCTACGCGGCGTTCAACACGTTCGCGGCAGTCCACGACCCGATAGTCGAAGCGTTGTCCTGGGCAGGCGGCGGCGGGGGGCCGGTCTCGCCGCTGGATCCGACGGACTCGCTGGTTGTCCCGTTGGGGCTGGGCGCCGCCGTATGGGTGTGGCGGCGGAGCGCGATCAACATCGAGCGCCTGCGCACGCGCCTCGCGCTCTTGGCGGCAGGCGTAGCGGCCCTCGCGACCGTGGCGACGACCGAGGAACCCCTAACAAAGGGCATCACGGGGTTAGGCGCCGCGGGCGACGGTTCCATAGTTGCCTGTGGCGCTAGGCAACAGTGCTCAACGAGCTACAATGGCGGTTTCACGTGGAAGGACTCGCGGGGCGCTGGGCCCGTTCAGGAAGAGCAGAGCGTCGCTACTCCCAGAGGCACGTATTCGATCGAGGGTGTGGACATCACTCGAACGGTAGGCGGTGAGCGTGAGACGGCCTACTCCGCTGCGTACCTTTGGGAGAAGTCCAACATCCGGGCGCAGTGGCTCGCCACGGCGCACCTCACGCGAGATGAGATTACGACGGGGCCGTACGCCATCGTCTACGACGACTCCAGCGGCAACGTCGTAGTGGCGATGGGGCTGCAAGGCGTCGTGGTCGGCACTCCAAACGGAGAGTGGGCGCAGGTTGGAGTGGGACCCTACGTTCCGACTGACTTCTCTGTGTCCGGCAAGCTGCGGGACTGGGACCTTTGGATCCTAGGCCTGGCCATGGCGCTAACGTCAGCCGCCGCCGCCATCGTCTTATCGTCTAACGTCCGGCGGGTCGACCTCCTGTGCGCGTTCTTCGGCCCGCCGATTGCTATCGTGCCGGTATTCCTTGTGCTCGTCAGCCCGTGGCAGCCATTCGCCATCGGAGCAGCATGGGTTATCTCCTCCACCGCTTGGATATGCCGCTGGGCCAATCATCGGACGGGCGGCAGCGTGTTCTTCATAGGCCTTGCCGGCACGCTTACCTATCTAGGATGGGTCGAGACCACCGAAATGGATTCCGCCTTTACCATCCCGCTGCGCTCAGAACTGGCAGCCGGGCTAACTGCTGTCCCCTTTGCGGGCACTGCCCTCGCGATCCACCTTGAAGCGCGACATATACCGGCTTCCCTCGTCGCGCTCATCGGGATGCTCGCGTTGTCCGCGTTATCGGTCATCCTGTGGACGGCGAACGCGATCGGGCTGGAGACCATGTTCCTTTCCGCGGTAAGCCTCACGGTCGTCGTCGCATGCCTCCTGCGAAGGCGTATCCGGCGGAGCGAGGAGGCTCGCGGGGGGCCGGAGGCGTCCTCCCCTAAGGGCGTCGTCGGCACTCACGCAGTAGGCTTAAGGCCCGGTCCAAATCTCGTGAAGTCACTGCTTTCGCGCTAGCACCAGCGGATGGTCCTCGCCGATCTTATGGGTCGCATCCTCGCAGCCGCAACCCGTTGACTTTGTCTCGAGCAGAACGAATCCCACTCCGGTCAGGATATGTATGTACTCCACGAGCCCGAAGTTGCTCCAATACATCGTCACCCCATGGAAGTCTTCTTCGGTGTAGCCTTCCTCGCTGCCATGACTCAGGGTGCATAGCAGGTAGCCGCCTGGCCTGAGCCACCGGTGGATCCTCCGGAACAGGCTCGGGTGCTCCTCTCTGGGAAGGTGGAATATGGAGTAGAACGCTACTACCGCGTCGAAGCTGGATGGAGGGAAGCGGACCGACATGACGTCAGCGCATATGAAGTCTCCGGTTGGAACATTCTGCTGCGCCCGATGGACCATCTCCTGTGAGACGTCCACTCCTGTGACACGGCAGCGTGCGGCCAGCGACTTGGCGATTGGGGTCCCAGCGCCGCAGCCGATGTCAAGCACTGCGCCGCCGTCGTCCAGACGGTCTGACAGTCCACGTATCTCAAACCCTGACTCAGTCTTTCGAGACTCGTCGTACGCCGCCGCGCACGCGTTATACCCTCGTTTCACCAATGCCTTGTAGTCGACCTTCGGATCGATCGCGGGAATCATGACGCCTTGTCTTTCTTCGCCGGCAGCAGGACGGCATCTTGCGCAGTATCTGATGACGCTCTCTCACAGCCCCGTTAGGACCGGGAAAGCGACAGGTGTGACACGCGAGGGCCAACCAGCTACTAGTCGCAATCGTATCACCGCCAACTCAAAGGTTCGGTGTGTAGCAGAATCGCGCGGGCTAGTGGGACTGTAGATAGTAGCTCCTTGGTAAGGGGGGGAACGTCGATACCGCCCCACGCGGACGGACCACCCGCTACGCCCTTGGCCTGGGCCTGGGCGCCTCATCCGGCGGCTTGGCAGCCCCTCATGCGTTCGCCGCCCGCCTCCCCTGGATTCCGGCTCGTGCGCCGGCATGACGGCAGGGGCGTCGGTTTGGCGGTCTAGGTCTGGGGCGCCACGCGCTCACAAGAGCAACCCGCGTCGCGACATCTGCCCCTCCCCCCAATGCCCCCATCCCCCCTACTATGGCTGTCTGGGGCCTGTCGAAGGGCCCCTAGACCTCCGGGCGCCTGCCGGCCTCCGCCCCCTCCCCAGAGGAGAAATGGCGCCAAATGTCACCAAGTGTCACCCTTTGGAAGGACTATCTGGCGCCCGCCGCTCCTAGACCCATGCCATCTAGGAGCGAGAGCTCCGCGCCATTCCGGTCCATTCCCGCCTCTTTCCGTTCATTTCCTGCGTTCGAGCGCATCGGAACGGTGGCGGGAGACGCGCGCGGACGGCGCCGGGACGGTTGTGTAGAATGCGGCGCGGACCTCGCGGAGGAGCATTCATGGCCATCGCAGACCGCTCGCGCATCGGCATCGCTTCGCCGCACATCTTCCCGGACGGGCGGGTGGACACGGCGCTCGTGCGGCGGTTCGTAAGGCGGGCCGAGGAGGCCGGCTACGCCAGCCTCTGGACGCAGGAACGCGTGACCGGCAGGCCGACCGCGTTGCATCCCCTCCCGTTCCTCGCCTACATCGCGGGTCAGACGGAGCGGGCCCGCATCGGAGTGTCCGTGCTGGTGCTGCCCCGGCATAGTCCGGTCCATCTGGCGAAACAGGTGGCGGACATCGATCAGCTGAGCGGAGGCCGGCTGATCGTCGGCCTTGGGCTCGGAGCGGGGGCGAACGACCTGCCGCAGTGCGGGATCCCCGCGGAGCGGCGTGTTCGGCGGTTCATGGAGCAGGTGCAGGCGATGCAGGCGCTATGGACGCAGTCGCCAGCCAGCTTCTCCGGCGAGCTGATCTCGTTCGAGGGCGTCAACATCGACCCGAAGCCGATGCAGCGTCCGCATCCGCCGCTGTGGTTCGGGGCGAACGCGGAGGCGGCGGTGCGCCGGGCGGTGCGCTACGCGGACGGCTGGACCGGGTCGGGCAGCGGCTTGCGGGACCAGTTCGCGGACCGCCTCGAACTGGTGAAGGGGCTGCTGGCCGAGCAAGGGCGGGCGCCGTCGCCGTTCCCAATCTCGAAGCGGGTGTACCTCGCGGTCGACGAGGATGAGGAGCGTGCGGGAAGGCGTTTGCGGGAGTGGTTCGGGTGGTACTACGGGAACGCGGACATGGCGGACCGGGCTGCGGTGTGGGGCAGCAGGTCCCGGGTGACGGAGCAGCTGGCTGCCTGGTCGGAGGCGGGCGTCTCGGAGTTCATCCTCAACCCGGTGTTCGACATGGAGGAGCACCTGGAGACGCTCGCCGAGATGACGGGGCTCTGAGAGGGAACGCGGATGCCTCCAACAATTGCAATCGTCGGGGGTTCGGGGCCGGAGGGACGCGGTTTGGCGCTCCGGTTCGCGATGGCTGGCTACCCGATCGTGATCGGCTCGCGGGAGGCGTCGCGCGGGGCAGACGCGGCGAAGGGGCTGCTCGATATCAAGGGGGGACTGCCGATCAGGGGCGGGACCAACGCGGAGGCGGCAGACTATGCCGATTGGGTGCTGCTGAGCGTGCCGTACGAGGGACTGCGGTCGATCGTGGAGGAGCTGGCGCCCTGGCTCGCGGGCAAGCACGTGACGAGCGTCGTGGCGCCGATGGCGTTCGAGGGCGGTCAAGCGCGGGCGGTCGAGGCGCCGGAGGGCTCCGCGGCGGAGCTCGTGGCGGGACTGCTGCCGGCGAGCCGCGTGACGTCGGCGTTCCAGAGCCTATCGGCGCGTGAATTGCTGAAGCCGGACGCAGAGCTCGAGGGCGATGTGGCGGTGTGCGGGGACGACGAGGGCGCGCGGCGCGAGACGGCGGAGCTTGCGGGGTCGATTCGGAGCTTGCGCGGCGTCGAGGTGGGGAGCCTGGCGAACTCGCGCTACGTCGAGAACCTCACGGCCCTCCTGGTGAACGTGAACCGGCTGCACAAGACGCATAGCACCATCCGTTTCGTGGGGGTGTAAAGACCGGCGGCGGAAGTCCGGGGACGTGTAGTTGAGGAATGCGGCGACGGATGTCCTGGACATCGCTTGTACTCTTCACTACGCATTCCTGGTATGCTTGACCTGTACGCTTGAAGGAGGCTGAGTCGCGGACGCTGGCGCAGGCGGACGCGGCGACGCCAGACCACCCAGGCCAGATGTTCCCGTCGAACATCGGCGGGCGAAACCGATAAACAGGTAGATCGCCACGCTACGATGCGTCCTAGAGGCGCAGCCTAGGACGGGGAGGCAGGGAATGGCGGAGCGCTACCGACGGGAAATCGAGGAGATACTCGAGAGCGTCAATGAGAGTCCGCCCGCTGAGACAGGGGCGAAGCGGGGCACAGCCCGCCGCCAGCGCAGCGCGGACACGCCTCCCATGCCGGGTCGGCAACGGGGGGCCGGATTCGATTACACGCCTGGCCGCGTCGCGTTCACGGGCATCGCGCTGTTGGCGCTCGCGCTCGTGTTGACCTTGTTCGGCGTGGGCTTCACGGCCCCGCTCGTATGGATAGGCATCGGGCTGCTCATCCTGGCGTACGTGCTGTTCTTCACGAAGCCGCGCCGGACGATGGAGCGCCGCTGGCGTGGTCAGAGCATCGAGGACCCGCCTCAGCCGGGCCCGTTACAGCGCCTTCGGCGCTGGCTGACCCGCGGGAAGTAGCCCCGCGCCGACGATCGTAGACCATTACGCCAGCCCGCCTCCAGCGCGGGCCTATAGGCGACTGCCCGGATGTGCGGCGCGGGGAGTCGTCGCCGCGTTGGGGCATAGCCGCGCTTGGAGTCATGATGAAGAGCTATCTCGCGCATCTCGAGTGTACGGTCACGGGTCGTTCGTTCTCCGCGGTTGAGCCCCAGACACTGTCGCCAGCTTCACAGAAGGTGTTGCTCCCGCGATATGACCTGGAGGCGGCGGGCCGCGCCATGGACCGCAGCGCGATCGCGCGCCGCCCACCGGGCATCTGGCGGTACTTCGAAGTGATGCCGGTGCTGGACGAGTCGAACGTTGTCACGTTGGGCGAGGGCGGCACGCCGATGCTCCGCGCTCCGCGGCTCGAGGCGCACACGGGCGCCCGGCGTCTGATGATCAAGGACGAGGGTCAGAACCCGACAGGGACGTTCAAGGCGCGCGGTCTCTCCTCGGCGGTGTCCAAGGCGAAGGAGCTCGGGCTGAGCAAGCTGACGGTCCCGTCGGCCGGGAACGCAGCGGGCGCACTGGCGGCCTATTGCGCGCGGGCTGGGATGGAATGCCACGTGTTCATGCCCAGCGACGCGCCCGAGGCCGCCAAGAAGGAGACGGAGATCGCCGGGGCCAACTTAACGTTGGTGGATGGGCTAATCTCGGACGCGGCGGTGCTCTCTCGCCAACGGGCGGCGGAGCTCGGCCTGTTCGACGTGTCGACGATGCGCGAGCCGTACCGCGTGGAGGGGAAGAAGACGTTGGGCTACGAGATCGCACAGGACCTCGACTGGCGGCTGCCTGAGGCCATCGTGTACCCCACGGGCGGCGGCACGGGGCTGGTGGGGATGTGGAAGGCGTTCGGTGAGATGGAAGCGATGGGGTGGATCGGGCCGGAGCGTCCTCGCATGATCTCCGTGCAAGCGGAAGGGTGCGCCCCGATCGTACGTGCGTTCGAGCAGGGGGAGCGGTTCGCGGCGCCGTGGGAGAACGCCCACACCATCGCGGCTGGGCTTCGCGTGCCGGCGGCAATCGGGGACTACCTGATTCTCGATGCGATCCGTGAGAGCGGCGGGACAGCGGTGGCAGTGAGCGACGCGGAGATTCTGGATGCCATGCGGACCATCGCGTCGCTGGAGGGCATCTGGCCGGCGCCGGAAGGCGCGGCGACGCTCGCGGGGTACCTCCGGCTGCGCGCGGAGGGACGGCTCGCCGCCGAAACGGAGACGGTGCTCATGGTCACGGGGAGTGGGCTGAAGTATCTGGAGTTGGTGTAAGCCGGCCGGGCAACGGCCAGGGTGAGCGCGGACGCTCGGCGTTGCGCGCCACAGTTGCGTCCGCCCGTGCCTGGAGTTTCAGCGGCGCGCGGTGAGCGGCTAGCCGGGACAATGGACTCGCTGCTTTGGGGGGGGGGACGCCGACGCCTGTTGGCCGGCGGAGGTTGGGCTAGAAGCGGGGGCGTGACTCCCGAGGCCTGGCCTGGTTGACGACGAGGGCGCGGCCGCTGACGGAGTAGCCATTGAACATGGAGATGGCCTGCTCCATGGAGCCGGCGTCTTCCATCTCGACGAAGCCGAAGCCGCGCGGGCGGCCGGTCTCACGGTCGGTAGGGATATGCACCGATGTGACCGCTCCGGCCTGCGCGAAGAGGTCGTAAAGCTCGTCTCGGGTCATCCGGAACGGCAGGTTGCCGACGAACATCCGGTTTCCGCTGTCCATGGTCACGATAGAACCTCCATCCGTCCCTCGGGTCCGTAGCGAACTTCCCATAGCGTGTCGCCTGCGCTATCTCCGTCCGCACCTGGGGCGAGACCACATGGAAGGGACCGGATGGCGCCAACTGGCGCCAGATTCTAGCGACCGCCTAGAACACTTGCAAGTACGCGAACAGCGCCGGCGCATGACGAGCGGCGCCAGAGCCGCCGGACCGGTCTTGGGGACTGGATGGTCAGCCGGCATACGTGCCGTCGACGATGGCGAGCACCTCGTCGAGTCGTGCGATGGTGAAGTTGCCGGTGATGCCCCCGATGCCCGCAAAGGGGGCCGCGGCGGCGGCCGCGGCTTGGCGGTCAGCGGCGCTGCCGCCCACGACGAGGGCGTCCCACGGCTCGACGCCCAAGACGGCGCACGCCCGGAAGATCATGTCGGGCGCCGGCTTGGGCCTCTCGACGTCAGTGCAGCCCACGAGGGCGTGGGGCAGTATCTGGAAGGTTTCGAGAACCATGCGCGCGGTCGATGATGCGGCGTTGGTGATGACGGCGCTGAGCAGGCCCCGCTTGTCGAGTTCGTCGATGATCTCGGACGCTCCGGGAACCGCCCGGACGGCGCCGACGTGGTCCGCGAAGCGCTCCTCGTAGAAGGCTTCGACGCGGGCTGCGGACGCGCTCGGGAAGAAGCGCTCGACATCGCCGGCTGTTGTCCCGAAGGAGGCCCGGAACTGCTCGGCCGAGATGGCCGGGTGTCCAAAGTGGCGCGCCGCATCGTTCTTGAGCGCGAGCCAGGCGTCGAAGCTATCGACGAGCACGCCGTCGAGGTCGAACAGGACGGCAACGGTCATGACGATGCGGCGCGCGCCCTACCCCGCTTGTCGCGGTAACGCTCTTCGCTGCTGAGTTCGCGCTTGCGAATGCGGACGCTCTTGGGGGTAATCTCGACGAGCTCGTCGGTGGCGACGAAGTCAAGGGCCTGTTCGAGGCTGAATCTGACAGTGGGCTCGAGGCGCTCGATGATGTCCTGAGTGGAGGAGCGGACGTTGGTGGCCTTGCGCTCCTTGCAGATGTTGAGGTCGAGGTCGCGTCCGCGGTTCTGGACGCCGACGACCATGCCGCCGTAGACGGGGGTTTGGGGGTCGACGAAGGTGTCGCCGCGCTCCTGGGCGTTCTTGATGCCGTAGGTCATAGCGACGCCGGTGTCGATGGCGACGATCGCGCCGCCCCGGACTGCCTTCACCTCGCCGCGGACGGGCTCCACGCCGATGAGCTCGGTGTTCATGACGCCGTTCCCGCGGGAGACACGGAGGAAGAAGCTGCGGAAACCAATGAGTCCGCGCGTCGGGATGGTGTAAGCAATCCGCACGTTGCCGTCGCCGTCGTGCGCCATGTCGGTCATGACGCCGAGGCGGGCGGAGAGCTCCTCGGTGAGCTGGCCGATGAGATCTTCACGGGTTTCGACGGTGAGCCGCTCGTAGGGCTCGTGCAACTGGCCGTCGATGTAGCGAGTGATGGCCTCGGGCTTCGACACCTGGAACTCGAGGCCCTCCCGGCGCATACGCTCGATGAGGACCGAGAGATGGAGCTCGCCTCGTCCGGAGACGAGGAATTGGTCGGCGTTGGAGGTGCGCTCGACCCGCAGGCTGACGTTGGTCTGGAGCTCTCGTTCGAGGCGATCCCACAACATGCGCGAGGTGGCGTACTTGCCTTCGCGTCCGGCGAAAGGAGAGCTGTTGACGCCGAAGGTCATCTTGATAGTGGGCTCCTCGATGGCGATGCGGCCGAGAGGCTCGGGAGCGGCAGGGTCGGCGAGGGTGTCGCCGATAGCTACGCCGCGAATGCCGGAGAGGGCGACGATCTCGCCGGGGCCCGCGGCGTCGACCTCGCGGCGCGTGAGATCGCGGAAGAGAAAGACGTGGTCGACCTTGGACTCAGCGTCGCCGCCGTTGCCGTCGAGCAGGACTACCGGCTCCCCTCGCCCGACGCCGCCCCGGAAGACGCGGCCGATGGCGATGGGGCCAAGGTGGTTATCGTAGTCGAGAGCGGCGACGAGCAGCTGGAACGGCCCCTCGGGATCCGCATGGGGCGCTGGGATATGGCCGACGATGGCCTCGAAGAGGGGGGCGAGGTCCCGTGGCGTGTCGTCGAGGTTCGCGATGGCGTAGCCCTCGCGCGCCGAGGCGTAGAGGACAGGAAAGTCGAGCTGGTCAGCGTCGGTAGCGAGCTCGAGGAAGAGGTCCTGGACGGCCCCGAGCGTCTCGGGGATGTGAGTGGCGGGGCGGTCGATCTTGTTGATAACGACGATGGGGCGCAGACCTTGGGCCATGGCGGTCTTGAGGACGTAGCGCGTCTGGGGCGTCGGGCCGTCCACGGCGTCGACGAGCAGGAGACAACCGTCGGCCATGTTGACGACGCGCTCGACCTCGCCGCTGAAGTCAACGTGGCCGGGGGTGTCGATGATGTTGACGGTAACGTCGCCGTAGCCGATGGCGGTGTTCTTGGCAAGGATGGTGATGCCGCGCTCGCGCTCCTGCGGATCGGAATCCATGACGAGGTCGACGACGCGCTGGTTGTCCCGGAAGACGTGAGAGTA
Source organism: Dehalococcoidia bacterium (assembly GCA_965220205.1). Classification (GTDB taxonomy): domain Bacteria; phylum Chloroflexota; class Dehalococcoidia; order Lucifugimonadales; family Australimonadaceae. The sequence continues at coordinate 1,352,688 of OZ244812.1, forward strand.
GCGCAGCATGGCGTCTACGAGGGTGGTCTTGCCGTGGTCGACGTGGGCGATGATGGCGACGTTGCGGATATGGGTTTGCGGTTTAATGGTCATGGGTGTTGAGAGTTGCTCAGCTCCGGCGCGGCGCCCGCGGCCTATACGTCTTCCGACCGCGTGCGCACTCGTCGCGTTCTCTGTGGTGAGAGGTCGGCGGGAGAGGCGAAGGACCCGCTCGCCCTCGGCGGGCTCCAAGGAGCTCTGCTCCGCCAGGCATGACGGATGGTCGTACTAGCAGCCATTGTAACAAGGTTGCCGCGCGCTGCGAGGCGGCGGCAGGCAGGTGGGGTCCCGGGCGCTAGTCCTTCTCGATGGTCTCTTTGACGGCGGTCTCTTCCTTGACCAGTGTTTCCTTGACGTAGACGACGAAGATGAGGGCGGCTAGGAACCCGACGATGCCACGGAAGCCGAACGCGGCGGCGTAGCCGATCTCCGAGAGGACGGCGAAGCTGAGGGGGCTCGAAGTGGCGCCGGAGTTGGACACGAGACGGTGGGCGCCGAGGAACTTGCCCCTCGCGTGTGGCGGGGCGATGTCGCTGCCCAGGGTTTGCATCGAGCCTCCCATGATGCTGGTGGAGAGCTGGAGCAGGACGAAGGCGGCGTAGAAGGCGAAGACGTGCAGAGAAGCGAAGGAGGTGGAGGCAAGGAAGAGGAGGGATGCGCCCATGAGGACGAGGGCGGGGACGATGGTGAACTTGCGGCCGAAGCGGTCCATGACGTAGCCGGCCACGAAGAGAATGGGAATGCTGGCGATGGCCATGGCGCTGCTGAGGAAGCCAATGACGCCGGGGCCGATGGCGTAGGCGTAGACGCCGTAGAGGAAGATGGGGCCAGTGCCTCCGCTTATGGCGTTGCCGCCACGGGTGAGGTTGGCCATGTAGAGGGCCAGGAACACGACGGGGATCGGGTGGGCAAGCAACGCCTTCCACGAGGCGTCGGGCGCGTCGTCGCTTCCACGGCCTGGGCGGCCGTTGCGCGACGGGCGCTCAGGGGCGGACTCTCGCAGGATGAAGTAGCTAGGGACGACTGCGAGGAGCACGACGACGCCCTGTATGAAGAAGGGTATGTCCAAGCCCCAGGCGACGGCGATGACGCCCCCGAGCGCGGGACCGAGCAGGGTGCCAATGCGAGCGACGCCGTGCATGCTGGTGATCTGCCGCCCGCGCGTGCCCGAGCGTCCCGTGTCGGCGATGATGGTGAGCCGGCTGAGCGCCCACATCTGCGTGCCCCATCCGCCGATGAACCGGTACACCAACAGCTCGGGGAAGGAGTCGGCAATCGTGACGAGGAAGGCGGCAGCGGCGGCGATGAGGGGTCCGGTCAGGAGCACCTTCCGTCGCCCGATCTTGTCGATGAGTATCCCGGTCGGAACGGCGCTAAGGGTCGTTCCGGCGGCGTGAACGATGAAGACGAGCGTGGCGATGCTGACGCTAACGTCGAATGATTTCGCGAGGATGGGCAGCGCCGGCAGAATGATGCCGTTGCCCATGCCGAGGGCGATGGCAGGATAGTGCAGCGTCAGCAGTAGGTAGAGACGGCTATAGGAGGGGATGTTCCCCTCCGAAGCGTCCGGCCCCTGGGGCTCCGCCGCTGAATCGCGCATAGCTAGGGCATGTCCTGCCGCCCGGATATGCGCTCGCGTTCATAGGCGAGCGAGCGGGGTCGGCGCGACCCTGACTCTAGCGCCCCTCGGGGGCCGACGGCAACGATGCCTATTGCTGAGCGCCCCAGCGACGGATAGAGAACCGGGTGTCGAACTCGCGTTCGATCTCGCGCCACTTCTTCTCCTCGTCGGGCGTGACGAAGGTGACGGCCTCGCCGGACTTGCCCATACGGGCTGTGCGGCCAACGCGGTGCGTAAACAGCAGAGGGGAGTCGGGAAGGTCGTAGTTGATGACCTGAGCGATGCCCTCGACATCGAGGCCGCGGGCCGCGACATTGGTGGCGACGAGCACGGGCGTCAGCCCCGCTCGGAAGTCGGCCATTACACGCTCACGGGCACTCTGGCTGAGGTTGCCTTGGAGCGCGGCCACCGGGTAGCCGGTCTCGACGAGCTGCTTGGCCAACTTCTTGACCCCGTGCTTGGTCCTGCCGAAGACGATGATCGGAGCGTCGCCTCGCCGGTCTAGCAAGAAGCGCAGCGCGGCGGGCTTGGCGGCTTTGTCCATCTTGTAGATGAAGTGATCAATCTTGGGGATGTCGGCAGCTTCGGAGACGACGCGGACGGTCCGCGGGTCTCGCAGGTGCTTCTGGGATGTCCGCGCCACCCAATCGGGCAGCGTCGCCGAGAAGAGAGCAGTCTGCCGTTGAGGCGGCGTCTGGCCGATGATCGCCTCGACGTCCTTCGCAAAGCCGCGGTCGAGCATCTCGTCCGCCTCGTCGAGAACGAGCATGCGGACCGAGCCGAGCCGCAGGTTGCCCTGACGCAGGTGGTCCAGCGTCCTGCCGGGCGTGCCGACGACCACCTGGACGCCGGCTAGGAGCGCGCGTCTCTCGCCTCCAAGCGGCCTGCCGCCGTAGAGGAGTGTGACGGCGTTCGGGCGGCCGGCCAGCTTCTCGATGACGGAAGCAACTTGGATCGCGAGCTCACGGGTCGGCACGAGCACTAGCCCCAGCACGCCGGGCGCCGAACCCGTGCAGCTTTCGACCAGCGGGATTCCGAATGCAAGCGTCTTGCCGGAGCCGGTCTGCGCCTGCCCGACGACGTCCCGGCCCTCCCTGAGCAACGGGATGGTCTGCTCCTGTATGGGCGTAGGGGTTGCAATGCCCATGAGGCGCAACGCAGCCTGCGTGCGAGGCTGCAGGTTGAATCCTGGGAACGCGTCGGGGCTCCCAGTTACGGCAGGGCGGTCAAGCTGCTCCCCTGCGCGTGCAACGAGGCTGGGGCTGGCGGCGGGCGCCCCGCGCCTGCCTCTGAAGCAGGCTGGGCAGTACCCTGGGCGCTCGGGCGTGGGCTTGAACGGCAGCGTGGTGGGCGCGCCGCACTTGGCGCAGTCGGCGTCGTGCCGAGCGGCCGGGCGGGGCCGCAGCGCGCGCTGCGCGTCGCCGAGCGCGCTGCGTTGTGGCGCGCCATGCTGTGGACGGTTGACGATTGTGTCGGACGGCATTATTTGACTGACCTTTCTGGGTCGGTTAGTGGGCAAGTCAGTCAGTGCTGCGCGAGGGGGAAGCCGGGGAGTGGGAAGGATCCGTTGCCAAGCCTGGCCGAAAGCGGATCACCGAACATGAGTGCCTTGTACATTCTAGCATATCAGGCGCCGGGCCGTCGGCGTCCCCTGAGTTGGCGGCGGGAATCCCGCATGTTGGCCCGACATCGGGGCCATACCGCGGAACGACGGGCGCGCTATTCGAGGAAGTCGCGCAGTTTGCGTGACCGGCTGGGGTGGCGCAGCTTGCTGAGCGCCTTCGCTTCGATCTGGCGAATGCGCTCGCGGGTCACGCCGAAGTCGCGCCCGACCTCTTCGAGGGTGCGGCTGCGCCCGTCCTCGAGGCCGAAGCGCAATTGAAGCACACGGCGCTCGCGCTCACCGAGGGTCGAAAGCACACCCTCGACCTGCTCGCGGAGGAGCTGGAAGGTGGCAGCCTCGACAGGCGCCGGCGCGTTCTGGTCCTCGATGAAATCGCCCAGGAGGGCGTCTCCCTCGTCGCCGAGGGGCGTCTCCAAGGAGACAGGCTCGCGTGTGAGCTTGAGTATCTCCCGGACGCGTTCGGGGGAGATTTCCATGCCGACCGATATCTCCTCGACGGTGGGCTCGCGCCCATACTCCTGAACAAGCCTTCGGGTGACGCGCATGAGCTTGTTTCTGACCTCGACCATGTGGACGGGGATGCGGATGGTGCGCGCTTGGTCGGCGATGGCGCGGGTGATGGCTTGGCGGATCCACCAGGTGGCGTAGGTAGAGAACTTGAAGCCTCTGCGGTAGTCGAACTTCTCGACGGCCCGGATGAGGCCGGTGTTGCCCTCCTGGATGAGGTCGAGCAGCGACATGCCGCGGAAGATGTACTTCTTGGCGACGCTAACGACGAGGCGCAAGTTGGCCTCGGTCAGGCGTTGTTGAGCCCGGGCGCCCTCGCGTTTCACTTCAGCCGTGTGCGCGCGGAACGCGAGCTCGTGGGACCTGAGGTGCTGTCGGGTGTCGGCGTCGTCGAGCACTTCGGCAAGCGCTGTAACGCTCACGTCGGCGCCGACTATGCCAAGCGCTTCCTCAGGCAGGACGTGACTGTTGAGAGCGAGTTGCGCTACCTCGCGGCTGACGTCGCGCACCTCCATCGACCAGCGCTCGGCGAAGGTCTCAAGCATCTCGATGTCGGTGGCGCCGTCGATAGCCGCGCGGAGGTGCTCATTGGTGAGCAACACGCCGAAGGTGAGCGGCTCGTTGATGGCGCGGTACTCGCTGATAGCTTCGAGTAGCCATGCGCTGCTTTGGAGCCGCCTCAGGAGCAGATCGACTACATCGGCGGCGGACGCCGGGCGCTCGGTCTTGGCAGCGATTTCTTTCTCCGCGCTCTCGATGTGCTTGCCGGAGGCGAACTGGAGGGCGAGGCGCCGCTCGTCGGCGGCCGTGAGCAGCGTAACGCGTCCGATGTCGCGCAGGTACATGCGGACCGGATCATCGATGAGCTCAGAGCCCTCGGCGTCTTCGCGGAGCTCCTCCGGATCAGTTTCGACCCGAGAAGGGCGGCCGCCGCGCTTGTTGACGGCGGTGGCAACGGCAGCTGCCGGGGCCTCTGCGGCCTGGTCGTCCGTTCCGTCGGGAGCGGGCGATACGACCACTGAGGGTTCGGTGTTGGCGAGTTTCGAGTTCGTGAAGAGCTCCTTCTGTGCAACAAGCCTCGGCTACTGTGCTGGCGAGGTCTCTCCAGTGACGGCGCGCAGGTCGATCCGCTGGGCAACGGACGATCTCACGGCGCCCCTCATGCCTTTGAGTGCGCGCCGGAGGACGAAGGGGCGGGCGCGGCCTGGGTTGCGTACGGGGCTCTCGAAGGGGAGTCCGACGCGTTCGCGGATGGCCTCGCCGAGTATCTCGTAGCCGAGTCCTCCGAACCGACCGAGGATGGCTCGGACCATGCGCAATGGGAGTGGGCCGACGGAGTAGCCGCGGCGCGCGGCGACGTTGGCGAGCAGTTCGCCGGCCCCGCGTGTGCTGCCGGCGACTTCGGAGAAGTTTCGGACGAGGTCGCGGGCGACTTTCGTGAAGTCGACGCCGAGGTGCGGCATCCAGCGGAGGGCTTTGGCCTGAATCTCTGGCGCGACCTGGGCTCCTGGCATCTCAAATCCCATGATGACGTCGGATACGGGGCCGAGCAGGTCGTGGTCGGCCGCCACCTGTATGGCGGTCATCTCCCGGTACCAGATGGTGTGGAGCGTTTCGCGCGTCTTGACCCGGGTCGCCATGAGGGCGGCCGCTGGGGAGGCGGGCCTAACGAGGGCGGCGATGAGTCCATGCCACTGGTCGGTGAGCTGCTCCTGGACCATGCCGTAGGTGGTGAGCTCGACGGGGGTCAGACCGCAACAGTGGTCGTAGTGGGTCTCCTGAGTGGCCTTCATGTCTCGTTCCAGCTCGTCCTCGGAGAAGCCGAGCGAGCGCAACATCGCGGTGTAGGGCGCGGCGTGAGTCAGTTCGTCGGGGACCCACGTACGGTCGGTGAAACGGGCGAGCCACGGCGCGTCGTGTCGCCTGGCGCCCTCGCGGAAGACATCGGCGTAGGTCTCGGTCGCGCACTCGGTGAGCATGGCGAGTCTGAGGATGTCGACGAAGTCTTCACGGGAGAGGCCGTCGGGTAGGACGGCGACGACGGATGCAACGTCGATGGCCTCGCTGGCCTCGGTCATTTCGCCGGGGTCGATGAGACGACCGGGGTTGGCCTCGATGCGTTCGACGAGGTGTTCCAGAGTCTTGACAGTCCCGGCGGACAGCGGCGTCGGTGACCTGTTCATAAGAGTCGGGCTCCTTCTACCCGTCGCCCCCAAGATGGCCGGTTGGGCGACCCTTCACCCTCGGCCGGAGCACGCCAACGCTCGGCGTGCTTGCCTGACACGGCTAAGCGTCCCGGAGGGGCGCTCAGCTGATGGTTGTGGGCCGGGATGGGCAGAGGATCTGCCGCAGTCCCGACCCTGCGATACCAGCGCAGGCGCTGACGACCGTGTCCCCGCCGACACCGGGGGACGCGGTCGCAGGCCTGCGAGTCCTGCCTACCTCCGCCAGGAACCGCCGCCGCGGTCCTCGCGAGGCCTGGCCTCGTTGACGTTGAGCGTGCGGCCTTGGAGGTCGGAGCCGCTCAAGCTGCGTATGGCCTGCTGGGCGGCGTCGTTGTCGGGCATCTCGACGAAGCCGAATCCTCGCGAGCGCATCGTCTCGCGGTCTGCGACGACTTGCGCGCTCTCGACTTCGCCGTAGGGGGCGAAGGCGTCGCGGAGGTCGTTGTCACTGGTGTTGAAGCTGAGGTTGCCGACGTAGATTCTCATCTGGTGCTCCTTAGGAGTTGGTTCACCCATTGGCTCGGAGGCACCAGCAGAGGCCTGGCGTGTCGGACCGGGAAGCAGAGAGGTAACTCACAAGATCCTTGGGGAAATACATGTTATCACGTTCGGACGCGGTGTGGGCGGGGGGATGCTTGGCGTTTTGCCTCGATTCGCTGTGGTCTCCCCTCGACGAACCGCTCTTGAAGGGAATCCGAGGGCTCCCTACCCGACCGAGGGGCCGCGCCGGGCGCTGTTGGCTCCCGCGGTAGGACTCGAACCTACGGCCAGTCGGTTAACAGCCGACCGCTCTACCACTGAGCTACGCGGGAGCGTGAGACGCGGGCCAGACGCCGCTGCCCATGCTGCGAGTCTACCATAGGCGCGTGGATGTGGACGTGGTTTGCGAGCGGCTGATGGCGTGACGGCCAGCCGCTGCGGTCGCGCGGCAGGGGCGGTTTCGCGGCGGGTCGGCGGGTCTGCGCTAGGCCAGGGCCAGAGCGGCGACGGGCATGACGCCTTGACCATGCCTTCGGCCGGGCCCTATAGTGAACCTGCCGCCACTTCCCCCGGTGACGCGCGCTGCGGGGATATAGCTCAACTGGGAGAGCGCCGCGTTCGCATCGCGGAGGTTGGGGGTTCGAGTCCCCCTATCTCCACCACTAGCCCTTCCAGACCTGCCCTCTTGTGTCCCAGGAATCCCCCGTTTCATAGCTGGGGAGCCGTTGGCCGGCGCCCAGTTGTGCTCTATGCATCCCTCAGTGTCCCGCCTCACGTATGGCAATAAGTTTGCCATGGTGGGAGACGCATGGCGCTATCGGCGACGCGGGTCAAGGCCCTCAAGGAACCGGGGCGATACTCTGACGGCGGGGGCCTGCACCTCTACGTCAACCCGTCGGGACGCAAGTCGTGGGTGCTGCGCATCACCGTCGACGGACGCCGGCGCGATATCGGACTGGGAGGGTTCCCGTCCGTCAGCCTGGCCCGCGCCCGCGAGAAGGCGACGGACAACCGGACCGCCGTTGCGGCGGGCCACGATCCCCTGACCGCGAAGCGCGCGCCTGCGACGCCGACCTTCCGGGAGGCCGCACGGGCCGTCCACGAGGTGAACACGCCCCGTTGGCGCAACGTCCGGCACGTCGCCAGCTGGATGCAGACGTTGGAGCGTCGCGCCATGCCGGCGCTGGGCAACACGCCGCTCGACCGTCTCGAACGCGGCGACGTGCTGCGCGTCCTCAACCCGATATGGACGACCCGGCCGGAGACAGCCCGGCGGGTGCGTCAGCGGATGAGGACCGTCTTCCGCTGGGCGATAGCGCACGGCTTCATTGAAGCGAACCTGGCGGGCGAGGCCATCGACGGCGCGTTGCCCCCCATGCCCAAGGTGAAGGCGCACCTGAGAGCGCTGCCCTACCAGGAGGTCGGGGCGGCGCTCGACACCGTTGAAGCGTCCTACGCCTCGATGGTGGCCAAGTTGTGCTTCCGGTTCCTGGCGCTCACAGCGGCGCGCTCCGGCGAGGCGAGGGGCGCCGTCTGGGACGAGATCGACCTCCGGGGCCACGTATGGCGCGTGCCGTCCGAGCGGACGAAGGCAGGCGTGGAGCACCGGGTCCCCCTGAGCAGCCAGGCGCTCGAGCTCCTGGGCAAGGCATCGGCCTTGGGCGATGGGACCGGCTTGGTGTTCCCGTCGGTGCTGAAGCCGGGGTCGCCGATGTCCGACATGACGCTGACGAAGGTGCTCCGTTCAACGGGGCTGGCGGAACAGGCGACCGTGCACGGGTTCCGCAGCAGCTTCAAGAACTGGACGCTGGAGCAGACGGACACGCCCTGGGCTGTCTCGGAGGCGGCGCTTGCCCATATGCTGGGCAACTCGACCGAACAGGCCTACGCCCGGTCCGATCTCTTCGAGCGGCGCCGCGCGCTGATGCAGCGGTGGGCGGACCCGCCTCTCCGGCGCGCGAAGCCAAGCGTCAATGTCCGACAGCCGCCAGCCTACAGAGCGGTCGCCTAGGGCGTGTTCACACTAACGGGTCTATTCTGGTATGCTGGGGGCATGGAACTCACCGAAGCGCAGTACCAACGCATTGCCCCCTTCCTGCCCGTCCAGCGCGGCAACGTGCGCATCTCCAACCGGCAAGTCCTCAACGCCATCTTGTACGTGACCGAGAACGGCTGCAAGTGGCGGGGGCTCCCCGAACGGTTCGGACGGTGGCACACGATCTACACCCGCATGAACCGCTGGGCCACGAGCGGGGTGCTGGACCGGGTGTTCGAGCACCTGCAGCGCGAGCAGATCGTGCGCATCAAGCTGGAAGCCGTCTCCCTAGACAGCACCATCGTCAAGGTGCACCCTGACGGCACGGGCGCACGAAAAAAAGTGGCCCCCAGTCCATCGGGAAGTCCCGCGGCGGATGGACCACCAAGATTCATCTGGTTGCCGCGGATGCTCGAACGGCCGTGACCCTCGCGCTCTCCCCCGGGCAGGCTGGCGACGCGCCGGAAGGGCGCAAGCTGCTCCGCCGCTTGGGGCGCCAGCGCGAGCAGTTGCCGCTCCTGATGGACCGGGCGTACGAAGGGAACGAGACGCGCCAACTGGCGATGGACCTGGGATACACGCCCGTTGTGCCGCCGCTCAAGCTCCGGGTCGCCCCGTGGCAGTACGACCGGGAGTTGTACAAGAGGCGCAACGAGGTGGAGCGGCTGTTCCGGCGGCTGAAGGGGTTCCGCCGTGTCTTCTCCCGCTTCGATAAGCTGGACGCCCTCTACATGGGCTTCATCCTATCGGCGCTTATCTACGATGCCCTACGTTAGTGTGAACACGCCCTAGGGAACCTCTGAACAACTCACAGTCGGCCGAGTGGTGTTGGTGGGGGGCTCTTCAGCGATTCGCAGCCCTCTGCTGGTGCCGTGAACGGGGCTGTTGGGGGTCTTCTACCGACCCTGCTGGGGCGGATTCCCTGCTCCCAACCCCGATCTGAACCCACTGCGCCTCCGTCATGCCGCCAAGCACCGCTGGGCTCTCATCAGGTTCGCCAGCCCCAGCAGCACCATCAGCCGTTGCGTGTTCTTGGCCAGCCCCCGGTAGCGGACCTTGGCGTAGCCAAAGTGCCGTTTGACGTACAGGAACGGATGCTCCACCTTCGCCCGGACCGACGCCTTGCCCTTCTCCGCCAACGCCTCAGGGCTTCCCGGCTCCAACTGCCGACGTTGGCCCGGCCGCATCGCCACCTGCCACTCCACCTCCAGCCCCCGATGCTCCGCCCGCTTCTGGACTCCCTGATACCCGGCATCGCCCCACACCTGCGACTCGCCGCCGTGCAGCAACCGGTGCGCTTCCGTCACGTCGTTCACATTGGCCGGCGTCGTCGCGACGCTGTGCACCACCCCCGTCTCCGCGTCCACCCCGATGTGCACCTTCATCCCGAAATGCCACCTGTTCCCCTTCTTCACTTGGTGCATCTCCGGGTCTCGCGCACCCGCTCGATTCTTCGTCGACGACGGCGCCTCGATGATGCTCGCGTCCATGATCGTCCCTTCCTGGAGCAGGAGTCCCTGGGACGCCAGATGCCCTTTGATCTCCGCGAACAGTCCCTCCCCCAGTTCGTGCTCCTCCAACAGATGACGGAAGTTCAGGATGGTGGTCTCGTCCGGCAGCGGCTCCGACAGCTTCAAGCCCACGAACCGCCGCACCGACTCCACGTCGTACAGCAGGTCCTCCATGCCGGGGTCGCTGAGGTTGTAGAACAGCTGCACGCAGTGAATCCGCAGCATCGCCGACAGGGCATACGGATGGCGTCCCCGGCCCGCCGTGGGGTAGAAGGGACGGATGCGCCCTTCCAGCCGTTCCCAGGGGATCAGCCCGCCCATGCGTTCGAGAAATCGCTCCCTGCGGGTCTTGCGCTTCTTGCTCTCGTAGTCCACGTCTGCAAAGGTCGGTTGGTCCATCATCGCTTCACTCCCTGGCGCTACTGGGTGACTGCCAGGATACTGCCTCAACCTATAGACTTGTTCAGAGATTCCCTAGGCGGATCGGCTGCGGGAAACTGCCATCGGTTACCTTCTTGTAGATCGTTGCCCTCGCCAGGCCGGTCAGCTGGGAGACCTCTCCTCTGCGGACTACGCGACGTTCCTCGAGTTGCGGGTCCATGAAATCCTCCGTTCAATAGGTTGAATTGAGTCTAGATGGGGGGTCTTCATGCTGTCGGCATATTAAGTACGCCCGTCTTAGGGGACTAAACTGTCGACGTGTCGCAATGGGCCTGCCTCCACCCGTGCTCCACGGATCCCGTGGGCGTCGCCGACGGAACCGGCCTCCGCCGCGGCCAGTGGTGGGCAAGAGTCCCAGCGCCTGCCTCATATGTGGTGAACGAGTACACTTCGGAGCAATCGGAGCGATGACATGAGCTCGCATACCCCCAACGAAATCCAAGTATCCGTGGGCGAGACACGCTGCGAGTTCGTGTTGGTCCCTGCGGGGACCTTCGTTATGGGCACCGACCCAAGCGAAGTATCTGCCGTGACGGCCCGGTACCCCGATGTGCAAGCGGCATGGATTCTCAAAGAGACCCCTAACCGTGAGGTGTACCTGCCTGACTACTACATAGCACGTACACCTATCACGACCCAACTCTGGACGGAGTATGCCTACCAAACCGGCTCGACGCCTCAGGCAGCCTGGGCCGAGTCCGCTGCTGAGCCGAATCATCCTGTTGCAAGAGTGTCTTACGAAGAAGTGGAAGCCTTCTGTAACTGGCTATCTACAGTTTCTGCCTATGAGGCAAGCCTTCCGACAGAAGCCCAGTGGGAGAAAGCCGCTCGGGGCACAGATGGTCGTGAATATCCCTGGGGCGACGAATTCGATGCAGCAAGGTGCAACACCCGAGAGGGTGGCTGTGGGGGGGTCACCCCTGTTGGCAGGTTCCCCGCCGGTGCAAGTCCCTACGGTGTTCTCGACATGGCAGGGAACGTCGAGGAATGGACCAGCGATCTCTACCAGCCCTACCCGGGTGGAAACGCAGTGACCGACGATCTTGGTGGACCTGGAGAGTACCGGGTCACCAGAGGCGGCCACTGGGAGGGTGGGGGTGATTTGGCAAGGTGCGCTCGACGACACGGCGCCTGGGGGCATTCGAGCCCAGGCGCGCGTCTCGTACTCGCGGCACTCTGACATAGAAGCGCGCTTGGTTGACGTTATCAGCGAAGCTAGGGGTCGTAAGGCGAATCACCCATGAACCCGGCTGGTCTAGCAGGCTGCTGAAAAAGGGCAAGGCGTAAGATGTGGGCGGATAGAGCGTCAAGCATCCCAACGATATCCGTCATGTCATGGTTCGTTTCGAGCCCTGGATACAGCATACGGACAATATGGCATCGATTATCGTCGAGCCGCTTTGAGTCCTGAGTAGACCTCAGAGTTTTTCATCAGCCTGCTAGGTGCGTACCTTCGGCCGGCACAGCCGCCTGTGAGACAGTAGGTCAACTCAGCGACAGTGATGGCGCACCGGTCGATACCGTCGAGCAACCGTCCAGGATCGTCAGCACCGTCTCGCGCGAGTACGACAGTGCCGCCAACACTCCAGATCGAAGTGACTCCTCAAAACACGACGTCGAAGGCTACTGGGGCGAGTTGCAGTACGCGGTCCGACATGCTCAGCCTGGTGGCGGCCGTGAATGCCATGCAGTAAGAGGCAAGATTGCTGGGAGGTCGCCACCGGCTTCGGGCGGCCCGTCGATCCTGATGTGTGGATAGCATATGCGAGGCCGCTCGTGGCATCCCGTCGGTCCCGGTCGAGTCCGTCAGGCGGAGCTGATGCCGAAGTGCCGGCAGGTGAGGGCGGCGTTCTGGCCGTGGGAGCGGTAGTAGTCCATTCACGCTAGTCGGACGCGGGCCGCTCTGCTCAGAGCTGCGCCGGTGTAGGCAAGTCGTAGACCGTCTTGCCCCGCGTGCGGCCGTCAGGGCGGCCCTCAGGGCGTGGAACACCCGGGTCGTAGGCCCCCGCTAGAAGGCCCCCCGTGCCGGTGGGCTCCCAGTCCATTGACGACAGCAGCACCTGCTCCTCGTGAGAGGGCAGGCCCGAGGCCACGGTCGAGAGCCGCAGGAACACCGAGCTGCCGATGAGGGTGCTATGCTGGCCGCCAACAGGGCGGCTTGACCGGATCCGGCCGCTCATGGCGGGAGGTAGACGGAATGCCGACGTTTGACATCCTTCCGCTGAACGAGGCCCGCGCGAACAGCGCAACCGGCCAGCGCGCGGCGCTGCTACAGGAATACATGGGGTACATCCAGCGCGTAGGGGCCGGACAGGCGGGGAAGCTGGAGCCCGGAGACGGCGAGACGACCCAGGCGGTCCGGCGCAGGCTTGCCGCGGCGGGCGGAAGCGCTGGGGAAGGAGCTGCAGGTCCGCCGCTCTGCCAACGCTGTCTACTTCTGGGCGCCGGAGGCCCCGCCGCGCTTTCTACACCCAACCACGCACATGTTCACTGAAGAGGGCGTAGTTGCTATTGCCCAACCAGCTCCCTTCATACCGGTTGAGCAATAGCAACGAAACGCTGCGGTATTCGTGGGAGGTAGACCTGGGTTCTGAGGCGGCCGCGGCACCCTAAGCCCCCAACGTGGCTCGAGTCCCGGCTGGTGGGGCTACTCTCAATGAGGAAGACCATCCTGATCCAGTCTCCTGACTTCAAGTGGATCAGTTCTTCGGGGGGAGGTCAACTTGTGGTACATTCTCGGAAGCAGATCATGGGAGCGTCTAAGGTGAATGTGCTCTGGATAGTTGCTGACACATTCCGCAGGGACCACGTACGCCTACGGCAATCCGACGATTCGAACACCTTCTCTCGATGCCCTGGCGGCCAGGTCGATCAGGTTCGATGGCCACTATGCTGCTGGATTCCCGCTGAATGTTCACGCCGCCCTGCTTGAGCTTCTCCGCCACCTTCGCCAAGGCGCCCGGTTCATCGCGCAGGTTGACTATCAGTGAGTCGTCCGTGACCGTCTTGAAGCCCGCGCTGGTGAGCGCTCGCAGCGCCCCATCGTAGTCGTCGGTGGTCAAGGAGATGGCGCCGTTGTCGCCAATGGCCTCAGCGTTGATGGTCTCGATGTTGATGCCATTGTCTGCCAAGGCCCGGCTGATGTCGGCTATTACGCCCACTTCGTTCTTCGCCATGACTATGATTCTCGCCGTAACAGTGTGTTCCTCTATCCTTTTCTTGATGCTATTGCTCCAAGCAATCGTCCACGACTGCGTCTATAGTCTCGCGCGTTATGTGGGGCATGGTCAGCATGTGAGCGATGCCCTCGTAGGGGGCAAGCTGCCATTTGAGGATGACCTCCGCGGACGGCTTCGGGAACACAACGGTGACCGAGTTTCTGTTTCGCCACGCGGGTATGCCGCTGTCCCTGAAGCGCGTGACCGCGTACTCGGCATATCCAGGCATCCGGCTACAATCCGCTTGAAGCCGTCCAGCCCGTGGCGCTCGAGGGCGTACCAACATCATAAGCGGCGTAATGGCGCTGCGGGAGCCCGTGAGAGTAGTGTCCAGAACGCCTACGTACTCGATGGAGCGGGCGATGCGCGCCACGTACTCGCGTCTGGTGAGAGCGATGCCACAGGGCAGAGGGGAGCCTATCATCTTGTGTCCGCTTATGGCTACGCTGTCGAAGCCGACGTCGAACCCGTAAGGCTGCGGCTCCTCCACGAAGGGCAGGATCATGCCGCTCAGGGCGGCGTCCGCGTGGATGTAGGAGTTGGTCACCGCCAGATCGTTGAGTATTCCTCGCACTCTGCTCACGTCATCTATAGCGCCCTTCATGGTGGTGCACCACGCCGTCTGGGAAGATTTCGCGCCTCAGGTATAAGCCGTACATATTGCCCTCGGTGCCGCCGGAGGTGACGTAGCCCCAGGCCTGGTCCCGCGACAGATGCATCATGTCAGCGAACGTGTTGATTACCTCGTACTCCATCTCGTGAGTGTTGATGAGGAAGCTACTGCCGTAGAAGGGATCTCCGACGTTGTTGGCACTGTACTGCAGGAAGGGCCACAGCTCCGAGTAGTCAGAGTCTTGATTGCACGGGTAGCCGACCTGCTGGACGCTCAACTCCTCAAATTCCTTAAGCAAAGCGTCGAGACGTTTCTGGGTTTGAGTTTTCAACTCAGTCCTCCCAGCAGTGTTGATTCCCGTATTCTCAAGCCCTCATTTCCAATATAGCAGGCAGCCACGCCTGTCAGGCATCCAAAGACGCCTTTCGCTAGTTGGCTCATTTCCAGGCGGCGACAATGTAGTTTCACAACCGGGCCGTTCGTAGAATCCCCCGCTGTGAGAGGCCATGGCGTCCAACTCCCGGTTCATGGATGGGAGCAACACCTGCTCCTCCTAGGAAGGCAGCCTGTACGCCACGTCCGAGAGGACGGAACCGCCGATGGCGGCGTCATGCTAACCGCCCACAGGCGGATGCACGATGCGGCCGTTCGCACTAGGAGGTAGACGGGATGCCCACGTTCGGCACCCTTTCGTTAGGTGAAGCGCACGCGAATAGGGTAACGGAATACCCCGAGGGTAGCGTGAAGTATTGCGCGCTGCGGAGTCGGCACATCAAGATGGAGGTTCGTGAACACCCTGGGGGTGTCACTTATGGTGCCTACAGACCCGCAGGAAAGCACACCAACTGTTGGCGCATTGCCCACTTCCTGTTGCCGTTCTTCACGATGAGCGCAACCGGCGTCCTGACGCAGCGTGTCGGCGGCGATGCGTGGCTTTTACACATATTCGACCCTTATCTACACCGAGAGCCGTCAACATCAACCGCCTCTGTATGGAGAGGCGACCGCTCTTGCCAGCCTCACGCTGGTGCTAATCGCGGTTCTCATTCCAATTCAAAGATGGATACTGACCTGTCGTCGGTACACGACAATCACAGGCGTCTACAAACCTGGCCTCATGGATCTAGGCCTGTGTGGAAATGGTTCGCCGTTGCGTTTATTGTCGGGGACCATTTCATCAATTTCTTCACCTTCGTGATCATGATCGGAGGCAGCTTCATGACCCGGGTTGGCTATTTCATGATAGATCCGGTCTTCAGTTTGAGGCATTGGGAGTTCGTCCTATCTGAACCGCATTTCTATACAGGCCTGAAGACGACTCTGATTATAGCCTCGGCAGCTGACATCGGGAGCCCGCTCTTGTTCGCGACGCTCGCCTACATCATCGTCCGCAGTCGGTGGAGATTCCGACTCGCCCTGGACACTCTAGTATGGATGGGAGGCGCGATTCCAGGGATACTATCGGGTCTAGGCCTACTTCTAATGTTCCTGTGGACTCCAGGTCTGAGCTTTCTTTATGGCACCATCTGGGTTCTTATTCTTGTTGTCGTGATTCAGGGCAATACAATCGGCGTGAACGTCTTCAAGGGGAATATCGTCCAGATAGGGTTCGACATGGAGGAGGCCGCTCGCATATCAGGGGCAGGGTGGTTCAGAACATTCGGTCGAATCTGGTTGCCGCTACTTGCGCCCTACTTGGTGCTGATCGGCTTGCTGAACTTCAATATCGTCGCCAATACAACAGCGGCCGTCATCTTGCTGGCTTCACGAGAAACGGTAACGATTTCTGTACTGATTCTTGAATGGCTGCAACCGGGCATCAACCTTCGCTCCGCGGCTGCCGTTGCACAGATCATGCTAGGGGGCATCACGCTAACTATCGCGGTGGCTGCACGGCACTATGCGAGCCGTTTGGGAATTCAGCGTGCAGGCCTGGGAGGACGCTAACCGTGTTCCGAACGAACGCCTGCGTGTCTTAGGCGTTGTTGGCCCCGCTGTCATCCGCTGGACCGTGGGGACCCGCTCCAGCATCGTCAACGCCGCTTCCGCTTCAGCCGTCACGGTGGCCTGACACAGCACCTCGTCCAGCACCAGCCCATTCCGCTTCTCTATGAGCACAAGGAAGTGGGGCCGCCGGGCGAGTCGGCTGTCTTGGTGTAGCCGTTGTATGCTGCATTCAGACTTACCTCACGAGTACCGCAGCGTTTCGTCTCTATTGCTCGACCGCCATGGTTGGGTCTAAGAAGCGCGGCGGGAGCTACGGGGCCGGGTCCTTGCGGGGCCTGCCGCGGCGCGGGGCATCCGGCGCCCAGAAGTAGACGGCGTTGGCGGAACGGCGGACCTCCAGGTCCTTCCCCAGCGCTTCCGCCGCTGCGGCAAGCCTGCGCCGGACCGCCTGGGTCGTCTCTCCCTCTCCGGGCTCCAGCCTCCCCGCTTGTCCGGGGGCTACGCGCTGGATGTACCCATGTACTCCTGAAGCGGCGCCGCGCGCTGGCCGGTTACGCGGTTCGCGCGGGCTTCGTGCAGCGGAAGAGTGTCAAACGTGGGCATCCTGTCTTCTACCTCCCGGTACGAGCGGCTGGATCGGGGAGCCGCTCTCTGAGTGGTCAGCATAGTACTGCCATTGGCACCTCCGTCCTCCCCGGCTCTCAGGCGTGGCATCCGGCGTGAGGGGGCCTGTGCGCAAGCCCTGCTTGGCCCATTGCCGCCAGAGCGTCAGTTGCCCGTTGCGTCAAGGTATCCTGTGGCCTACAAGAGGATGATCGAGATTCGCCAGACCGAGGGAGCAGTAGTGGCGAAGACGCAGACTCGGCCGTGGGACCCGGCGGAGCATCTGGAAACCGAGGAGGACATGGCCGCCTATCTGAACGTCGCCCTGGAAGAGGGCGACCTGAGCTTGATAATGGCGACGCTTGGGGACATCGCCCGCGCCCGGAGGATGGCGATAGTCGCGGAGGAGACCGGGCTGGGCCGGGAGAGCCTCTACAAGTCGCTGTCCGCCGACAGCAACCAGACTTCGCCACGGTATTCAAAGGTGGTCCGCGCCTTGGGACTACAACTTCACGCGTCCGGCGCGCCGGGAGTGACCAGAGAGTGAACAACCATCATCAGGGACAACCGGGCAATGGCAGATAGCCGGTTCAGCTTGAGGAGTAAGCCAGTGCCGAAAGTCATTTGGCCGACGCTGGCGTTTTGCGTGCTGGCAGCCTTGCTCGCAGGCGCGGCTTGCGCCCGTCATGAACAGAGGGTGAAATGGGGATACGATGGACCGGGCGCGCCGGAACGCTGGGCCTCGTTGTCTGAAGAGTACGCAACCTGCGCCGACGGCCAGCGGCAATCTCCAATCGACATTGCCGGATACGACCGGAGTGACGCCGCGCCCATTGCGCTCTCATACAGCGGCGATGCCGCAGCCGTCCGCAACGACGGCAGATTTGTGCACGTTGACTATGGACGCGGCAACACTCTGAGCGTGGGCCAGCGGACCTACGAGTTGAAGTCGGCTCACTTCCATTCGCCCTCGGAGCATCTGATAGACGGCGCGAGCTTTGCGGCGGAGTTGCACCTGGTCCACGCGGACGCCGACGGCAACCTGGCGGTCGTGGGGCTGCTGTTCAGGCTGGGCGCGCCCAGTCCCGTGGCGCAGGAGATTCTCGACGCCGCCCCAGCTGCCGGCGATACCGTCATCGAAGGTCTTGCGCTCAGCGCCAGAGACTACGTGCCGGGCGAGTTGGGCTACTATCGGTACGACGGCTCAAAGACGACGCCTCCGTGCCACGAACCAGTTGACTGGTATGTGATGCGCCAGCCGGAAACCATCTCCCAAGAACAGGTCGATAGCCTTCTGATGCTGAGCGGCGGTCCCAACAATCGTCCTGTGCAGCCCATAGGCGACCGAGTGATAACAACCCTGCGCCACGCCGAGAATGCCCCAGCCGGTCCCTGTTGCGTAAGATACAGCAACCAAGTGAAGAGGACGACATCATGAAGCACCTACAGCCCCTGACGCCGGCGGCCCTCTACGCCAGGTGTCCAGCGACCGGTAGGACGTGGACCAGTCCGTGGCCGCCCAGCTCAGGGCGCTCAGGGACTACGCCAAAGCCAACGACTAGGCGTCACGGCGGTCGTGGCGCATCGGGCCCGCGGAGGCCGGTGAAGGTGGTGTTCATGGCCTACCGGAACAGCCTACAGGCGGACGCCCTGAAGTTGGTAGTGAAGAAGCTGCACAGCTGGCTGGCCGTGGGTGGTGACCTGTAGGCGGCGTTGTTTGACGCTCACCTGTCCGCTCTCTAGACTGCCGCCACCTTGGCTCAGGGGGTGCGTGATGACGGAGAGCTGCCTGGCGGCGGTGTTCGTGGGCGCAGAGCTGCCCCTCGAGCTGCGGGAGTTTCCGGTGCCCGACGTGGGGCCGGAGAACATTCTGGTGCGGATGAGCATGGCGGCCGTCTGCGGGACGGACGCGCACAACTGGTACAACCCGCAAGCGCCCAACCCCATCATCTGGGGTCACGAGAACATCGGGGAGGTCGCCAAGCTCGGGGCGAGCGTGAAGACGGACATCCTGGGCGAGACCCTGCGAGAGGGCGACCGGGTCCTCTTCCACTCGGCGCCGTGCGGGCACTGCTACAACTGTCTCATGGGACTGCGCTGCACGAACAGCATCCACTACGGCAACTCCCACGTGGACCCGGCCTCGGCGACGATGCTGCGCGGCGGGTTCGGGCAGTACCTGCTCCTCGACCCCAACCCTGCCATCATCCGTGTGCCCGACGACATGTCGACGGAGCGGGCGCTGATGAGCGTTATCGGCAACCACACGACGATGAGCGGGCTGCGGAAGATCAACGCGCCGGATCCCGGCGACACCGTTGTCGTTCAGGGCTCCGGCCCCATCGGCATGGGGGCGCTCGTGCAGTCCAGAGCGCGCGGCGCGGCGCGGGTCATCATGATCGGCGCGCCGTCGCACCGGCTGGCGCTGGCCCGCGAGCTGGGGGCGGACGAGACGATCGACCTGGCGGACTGCCCGACCCCGGAATCGCGCATCGAGCGGGTGCGCGAGTTGACGGGAGGCGGGCCCGACCTGGTCGTCGAGGCGTCAGGGGCACGGACGTCGGTGCACGAGGGCCTCCAGATGGCGCGCTATGGCGGGAAATACCTCGTGATTGGCCTCATCCTGCCGACGAGCGTCGAGATGGACCCGTCGCGCATCGCAGCGAAGGACCTGACGGTGGCGGGAGTCGTCGGCTCGAAGGTCGAGAACATCATCCGCTCGATGCGGCTGATGCGGTCGCGGATCGACGTCCCGGTCGAGAAGATGATTACCCACCAGTACCCGCTGGCGCAGGTGAACGAAGCGCTGCAGTCGCACGTGGACCTATCGGCGATGGTCCCGGTGGTCAATCACTCGCTGGCGTGAGGATGGGGCCCGATGCGATGAGTCCACCTGTGAACTGTCCGCGGTGCGGGGGCGACGCTTGGGGTGACCTCCAATGCGCATCAGGGGCTGAAGGACGCCATCGCTAGGGTGGTCGCCGACGCGTCCTGGCAGCGCTGCCGCACCCACTTCATGACCAACCTGCTCTCCAGAGTCCCGCGGCGTGCACAGCCGTGGGTGGCGACCATGGTGCGGACCATCTAGCAGCAGCCCTCCCCGGAGAAGGTCCACGCGCAACACAGCCGCATGTGGGCATGCTCGACGAACGCTTCCCCCAGGCGGCGGAGCTGTTGGCCGACGTGGGCCCGGATATCCTGGCCTTCACCGCCTTCCCCGTGGCCCACTGGAGGCAGGTCTGGTCGAACAACCCCCAGGAGCGCCTCAACAAGGAGATACAGCGACGCACCGACGTCGTGGGCATCTTCCCGAACCGGGCTGCGGTCCGCCGGCTCATCGGGGCAGTCCTCGCCGAGCAGGGCGACGAATGGCAGGTCGCCCGCCGCTATCTGCCCGCTCTTGCCGTCGACGTCGGCGATCAGCACCGCATGGAGACATCAATGATGCTGCCCGCAGGGGCAGCCTGATCAATCTGCGAGGGTGACGCTCTCACACCACTTGATGGGACACGACCTGGTACACTAACCGGTAACCTTGGCGTCCAGGTTCAACCTGACGTTATGGTGGCCCGAGGTTTCGTGATGACGGTAAGCAGGAGAAGAGCCTCAGGAGAGAACAGGCCTAGTTGGAGTGTGCTCCTGCTAGGAGGGGCTGCCAACGTGGGCAAGACCACAACTGCAAGGAACTTAGCAGTGCGTTGTGGCGCTTCCGTCTTGCCGGCCGACGTGATCTGGTACGCCCTGAAGACTGCTACTGACCCTACGTCTTATCCCGAACTGCACTACTTCGACCCGCCCGACTCGGAATGGAGACGATTTCGCGCGGAGTATTGGTGTGAGCGTCATGTAAGAAGTGCCAAAGCGATCAGCTTGGCGATGGACCCCGTCATCGAATACTACGTAACCGAGCGGTGGCCCGTCATAGTGGAGGGCGCCTGGATCACTCCCGCCGACGCAGCACGCTGGTCTCGTCAGTATGAGGGCGTGCGAGCTGTGTTCATTCAGGAACCAGAAGACCTTCGGGCGTACCTTCTTTCAAGGCGAGACCGACTTACCGATCATCGTGGCGAAACGTTCTGGCTCTTCGGCAACTGGGTGCGCGAACAGGCTTTGGTCAACGGGCTCCCTGTGGTTAACGTTCATCCACGTGCTTCTCTGGCCGAGCGAGTTCTTGCGGCTGCGTGGTGATGATCCTGAACCCCCTAAGGAGTAACTGACCTCCACTTATTGGCGAGAAAGGGGACACATCTGGAACTGAAATGAGTGGAGGGGTAGCCGTGTCATGCGTCGTCATCTTTGAGCCTCCATGGTCTTGTGCGCTACCACGCCTGTCCCCCTCCGGCCTAATGGATGACGGCTCTGTCTGGTTAAGGTGGAACCACTAGCCGAGACTTGAACCTCATTAGTGGGCATCTAAGCGCGGTCGCCTGCCGGGGACCCTAGGCCAACCGCCCACGAGCACCGCAGCGTTTCGTTGCTATTGCCAACGGGCATGAAGGAAACTGGTTAGGCAATAGCGACTGCTCCCTCTTCTGTGAACACGTGCGTGGTCGGGTCCAGGAAGCGGGGCGAACTACCGGCCCGGTTCTTGCGGAGCCGGCGGCAGCGGCGGGCACCCGATGCCCCGCAGGTCTTGCGCGGATGATCGTGCGCGCCCGTCCCCTCAGTTGCCGCAGCTACGGGAACCAGCGATGGCCAAGTGCGTCTTGCCCACACCGGGGCTAGCGAATCCACGGGTGACGGCGCCGATACGTACGAAGCGGTCGCAGAGCCGCTTACCGGGTGCGAGGCGCGACGAGGTCTATGCAGAGCAGGCTCGGCTACTCCCGAACTTCGGCGGCTCTCAGAAGGCCACTTCACGGGTGATTCCAGTGGTTGCCCTGAGAAGAGTCGCTACATCAATAGCCTGAGCACCGGGGATCGAGTGGCGTACGGGGCGTGTCCTGTTGCACCTTCTCGGTCTGCGAGACGGCGGCCCGCGCATCTGTGGCTGGGTGATGCCTACGCGATCACGAGCGATGCCATGACTCGACCAAGGTCGGTCTCCTCGTCGAGACGCCACAGGCGGTCCAACGCCACCTGCTGACGAGACCCGTCGAGCAGGCCCGTCGTGAGCCGCCGGAACTTGTCTTCGATGTTGGTGTCGCTCATGGGCCTCTTGAAGTGCCCGGTGTAGTAGGGGACGGCCGCCGTGTGCTGGCGGCCGTCCGAGGTCTGGACCGTCAGGATGTTGAGGATGGCCTCTGGCCAGGCGGCGTCGCATTCCGGGTCCTGTACGACCTCGATACGCTGCATCAGGTCCAGCAACACAGGGTCGTGTAGGACGTCGTCCTCGAAGTGCGTGGGCTCGAGCGTGCCGAACCGAAGGGCGCAGGCAACAACGAAGGGGATGCTGTGGTCGGCCGTCTCTCGCGTTTCAGGGCGCCAGCGAGTGGGGTCGCCTGCCATGATCCGTTTGCCGCTCTCGAATGTCCGGATGTGGACGTGGTCGATGTCGTCGGCGTCGGCGATGCCCAGTGCCCCCCGTGCCTCTATCGCGCCTTCGATCGCTGTCTGGGAGACGAAGCCCGCCGGGAATCGCTTGAAGCGCGACTCCATGAGTCGGAACGCGCGGTCATTGCCACGTTCCCGCGCCAAAGGAGCAAGCTCGACAGGGGTGCCCGTCACCCCCGCAAAGAACCCGTGCGAGCCGGTGAACACCTCCGGCGGACCCGTCATCCCGCGCTGGGCGAGCATGGCTGCGAAGACGCCGTTCCTGCCCGCGTTTGGGACAGCCGCCGCCTTCCAGTGAGAGATGGTCCCACGCCGGGCCTCGCCAAGCGTCATACTACTGACCACGGAGATGCGCAGTGCTTCCGCGAGCTGCTCCACCGTGAGACCGATCACTTTGCCCGCCCCAAGCGGCGCCGAGACGGCGGCATAGGCCGCTTGATCCCAGGCGCCGCCTGAGGCGAGGTGAAAGCTATCCGCCCAGGCAGCCTGCACCTCGTAGGCGAGTGCGACAGCCGCGATCAGCTCTCGGCCCGACCTTCCATGCGCCTCTGCGGCAGCCAGTACTGCGGGGATGTTGTCGGAAGGGTGGGCGATGTCCTTGCCGTTGTAGGAGTCGTTGAAGTCCAGATAGCGCACCATCGTGCCATTCACGAAGGCGGCCATGTCTGGCGTGGTCGTGTCGGCGGTCCCCAGCAGCGTGGCCGGCGACGAGCCGTGCGCCTCGAGGGCCAGGTCGCGGGCCGCGCGCACCGGAGCGGCATCGCTGGCCGCCAATGCGCAACCCATGGAATCGATCACGAGCCGCTTGACTTGGTGCACAACCTCGCTGGGCAGGTCCTCGTATTCGAGGCTGGCCGCGTAACGCGTGAGACGTTCAACGATGGGATCGGTCATGCTCCGGCGCCTCCTCCGACACTCACAGGGCCTAGCCGAGTGTAGCCTCCGGGAGGAGCGGGTTCTACCCCGGTGACTGCGCCGGAACGACGCTTGAAGACCACCTACGAATATACGCGCTCCATGACGATGCGGCGGAGTCCCCACTCCACATGACTGGTGTCGCCACGGCCAGAAGCGATGGCTGCGAGCTGTGGACCGCTGATGTGAGGTTCTGCCGCACTTCGAGTCCCAGTGCCGGCAACGTACGCTGGCTAGGGGGAGTCGACTCCGCAGGTGATATGGAATGACAACATCCTCGGACCGAAGCCACGAGAGTATCATCAACGATGTGTCGGCTAGATTACTTAGGGAACAGACCAAACTGCTGGCAGTGGCGGAGACCCGTATGATGGCAATCGGGCCGGTGTGTCCTCCTCACCGGCGGCAACCCTCAGCCCGTGAAGGAGAACGGCAATGACCCTGTGCAGGGCGCATCGCGGCCACGGGTCACAACGTGTCCACTTGCTACGTACCGGTGACCCGCCTCAATTGGGCGTCCGGCGTTCCGTCCCGCTTGGCTCGGGCCAATACCAGGACTGGCGATTGCTAGACATCTACGAGGACGGGCTCGACGGCGCCCAGCGGCTTGGGGGAAACCGTGGGTGAGGGGTTGCCCCCGACCGAGTGGGTGGAGCACATCCCAACTTGGTTGCGGATCGTGATGTTGTTTATAGCCTTCCCCGTGGTGATGGTGGTTGTCTTTCTCCTGTTCGGGTACCTCAGTGCCCTGCTCTATTCGCCTCTGTACGTGGTGCGGTGGCTGCGGAGGAGACGGGCACAAGTGGAGAAGCCGGGGCGAGGACGGGGATGCGGTCGCCTCATGTGGGTGGCATACCTGCTCGGCATAGGAGCGCTGGGCCTGGCGGTGCTGGTCGGTATCAACCTGACCTCACCGGCTGTGGATCCGTGTCCAGCGGATTCTCCAGGTATTCCGCCACCCGGGCAGATTCTTGTGATCCCCGATGTGTTCCTGGACGAGTGCGTGAGCGTTGTCGGAGATGTGGTGTCGCGAGACGCTGGCGAGCTGGTCGTGGAGATGGACCGGGGAGAGTACGTGCAGCATGTGAAGGTCCGTGGACCGGCCGAGGTCTTCGAGCAGGTTCCCCTCCCTGGCCGAGTCCAAGTTGCCGGCCGCATCAGGGAGGATCAGGAGTGGGGATACGTGGTCCATTACGGAGTGGACCGCGGGTGGTGGGGTAATCTCCGAGAGAACCTTCAGCGGGTCGTTTTCACACCCTAGCAGGGTGATGAAAAACGTCTGGGACGTATGGACGCGAAGGTGCGGATGATGGCGTCCCGTAGGCCGGCGGGAGGCAGGCGGGGAGTACCTGGCCGCAGTGTCCTGGCACGGACGGCTGAGCGATGCGCTGGTGCTGAAGTCCGACAGCGTTCTTCGGGCTTCATTACCTCAACCCACCCCTACGATTGGGACTCGGACGGCCACAAGCGGGTGGAGACGACAACTATCGTCAAGATGGCCCCGGCTCCTATCAGAGCGATCAGCGGGATCAGTGGGCCTCTTCAGGGTGAAGACCATTAGGCAATCCCTGGCATCGGCTAGGACCTTCGTCGTTTGCTGACAGGCGTGGCTGCCTGCTATATTGGAAATGAGGGCTTGAGAATACGGGAATCAACACTGCTGGGAGGACTGAGTTGAAAACTCAAACCCAGAAACGTCTCGACGCTTTGCTTAAGGAATTTGAGGAGTTGAGCGCCCAGCAGGTCGGCTACCCGTGCAATCAAGACTTTGACTACTCGGAGCTGTGGCCCTTCCTGCAGTACAGTGCCAACAACGTCGGAGATCCCTTCCACGGCAGTAGCTTCCTCATCAACACCCACGAGATGGAGTACGAGGTAATCAACACGTTCGCTGACATGATGCATCTGTCGCGGGACCAGGCCTGGGGCTACGTCACCTCCGGCGGCACCGAGGGCAATATGTACGGCTTATACCTGGGGCGCGAAATCTTCCCAGACGGCGTGGTGTACTTCTCCCAGGACACCCACTACAGCGTCGTGAAGATTATGCGCCTGCTGAAGGCCCGAAACATCATGATAAAGAGCCAAGACAACGGCGAGATAGACTACAACGATCTATACGAGACCATACGCATCAACCCCGACTCGCCAGTCATCTTCATGGCGAACATAGGCACCACCATGAAGGGCGCCATAGATGACGTGAGCAGGGTGCGAGCAATACTCAACGATCTGGCGGTGACCAACTCCTACATCCACGCGGACGCCGCCCTGAGCGGCATGATTCTGCCCTTCGTGGAGGAGCCGCAGCCTTACGGGTTCGACGTCGGCTTCGACAGCGTAGCCATAAGCGGACACAAGATGATAGGCTCCCCTCTGCCCTGTGGCATCGCTCTCACCAGACGCGAGTACGTGGCGCGCATCGCCCGCTCCATCGAGTACGTAGGCGTTCTGGACACTACTCTCACGGGCTCCCGCAGCGCCATTACGCCGCTTATGATGTTGGTACGCCCTCGAGCGCCACGGGCTGGACGGCTTCAAGCGGATTGTAGCCGGATGCCTGGATATGCCGAGTACGCGGTCACGCGCTTCAGGGACAGCGGCATACCCGCGTGGCGAAACAGAAACTCGGTCACCGTTGTGTTCCCGAAGCCGTCCGCGGAGGTCATCCTCAAATGGCAGCTTGCCCCCTACGAGGGCATCGCTCACATGCTGACCATGCCCCACATAACGCGCGAGACTATAGACGCAGTCGTGGACGATTGCTTGGAGCAATAGCATCAAGAAAAGGATAGAGGAACACACTGTTACGGCGAGAATCATAGTCATGGCGAAGAACGAAGTGGGCGTAATAGCCGACATCAGCCGGGCCTTGGCAGACAATGGCATCAACATCGAGACCATCAACGCTGAGGCCATTGCCGACAATGGCGCCATCTCCTTGACCACCGACGACTACGATGGGGCGCTGCGAGCGCTCACCAGCGCGGGCTTCAAGACGGTCACGGACGACTCACTGATAGTCAACCTGCGCGATGAACCGGGTGCTCTGGCGAAGGTGGCGGAGAAGCTCAAGCAGGGCGGCGTGAACATTCAGAGCCTGCACATAGTCGAACGCCGCGGCGACTACACTACAATCGCAATCCTACCCGACAATCGCGCAAAGGCTGAGGCTCTTCTGGACAGAGAGTCCATCGTGTAGGTTTTTCCACGCAAGCCGGGACCGCAATAGACGCTACCGCTCTCCGCCCCCCAGCCCACGAATCAGCCGGCGAAGTAGAGCCTAACGACCTCCAGCGCCTCGTCCCGGTCGATCGCCTCATTGCCGTCCGCGTCATAGGCATCGCCCACTGGACTACCCAAGCCCACGTTCGTCACGGCAATCGTCACCGTGACCGTGGCGCTGGCCCCGGACGAGTCCGTGGCGGTGACGGTCACTTCGTAGACGTTCTTGTCCGCCTCGTAGTCCAGCGTCGTGCCGGCGCCGACCCTGATCTGTCCGTGCCTTCGTCGATGGTGAACAGGGCTGCGTCGGCGCCGCCGAGGGCGTAGGTCAAAGCGTCGTCCTCGGCGTCCGTGGCCGCAACCGGAGCGCCCATGACTTCGCCCTCGCCCGTGTTCTCAGCCACGCTCCTCTCTATCGCGCCGTTCCGCCCCCTGGCGGTGTCGAGGTCCGTAACGGGGAACTCAGGCGCGGCGTTCGACGGGACAGGCGCGCTCGTCGCCGCCCGCGCGCTCTTGCCCCGCCCGTGCCCGTCTGTGTAGGACGCCATCGCCCGCAGGTAGCTGCCCTTGTCGGCGGCCACCGGCGTGTAGGCGGCCGACGCCGCCCCGCGGACCGCCGTCCACGCGGTCTGGTCCGTGGGGCGCTCCCACGACCAGGAGACGCGGGCGACGCCGCCGTCGGGGTCGGTCAGGGCTGCGGTCAGCGCGACGCCGACATCGGGCTCCGACGACGACAGTGCGACCGTTCCGGCTTCGTCCTCGTTGGTCACGGTGATGGTTACGGTGATGTAGCTGTCCCTCTGGTTGTCGGGTCTGCCGTTAGCGTTCTTGCCGTCGGAGACCGCCACGATGACGGAGTAGCTCGCCTCAGTCTCGTAGTCCAGGGCGGCTTTGGTCAGCAGCTGGCCAGAGGGCGCATCGACATCGAAGAGACCGGCGGCGATCCCGCGCAGGGAGTAGGTCAGCTTGTCGCGGTTGAAGTCCATGGCCGCGACCGGCTCGCCGATGTTGTCGCCTGCAGGCGTGTTCTCGGCTACCGAGCGGGCAGTCCGGTCGCCTTCCGTGAACTCCGGCTCCCGGTTCGCAGGGGGGCCGCCCTAGCGGTTGCGGTCGCCTCGTTGGACCATTCGGCGTCGCCGTCGGCGTTGACGGCGCGCAACTGGTAGGTGTAGGTCGTTCCAGTCGACACCTGGTTGTCCCGGTACGTGGTCGCCGCGACGCTAGGTCCGGGAGTGACGAGGGCATAGCTCTCGCCGGCCTCCTTGCGCTGCAGCTCGTATCGGGTGATGGGACTGCCATTGTCGCCCGGTGTGCTCCACGTCACGTCAATGTGTGCTGTCGCTCCCGACGCCCGCAGATTCGTGATCTGCCGCGGCGCCGCGTCTAGCTCGGTCGTGACCGAGTCGTTATTGTCCGCCGGTGTGCGATCGAGCTGGTCCGCCCCACTAACCCTCAACGAGTCGCTCTGCAATGGTTTCCGCTAGCCGCTCTAGTTCCTTCTGCCGATGTGTCATAGGGTCACCGTTGGGTCGGGCCATCGCCGGTTAGCCCGCTGCGGTAGGGACACCCCAACACTGCGATTCTGTGATGGCTCGTAAGTTGAGGCGATTCCCCAGGGGCTGCGAGCAGACCGCCCAGCGGTTCGGACCGTCAAGTGAGGGGATTCCAGTCCAGTAGGCTTGCGGCCCATTCGCCGCCCCAAGCCAGGAGGTAGTAGCGCGGCAGTCGCCCGACCAACACTGCTACGACGTAGCGGGCGGCAGGGTAGCCAGCCATCGGGGCGGCGATCCGGACCGGGTAGAACGGCAGCGGACTGAACGCGAACACCACGATGGTCCACCACGGCTGCCAATTGAACGCGCGCTGAGCAAGTACGGATATGCGGCTCTGTTTGGCCTGGGCGAGAGGCCCGAGCCGAAACGCTCGTTCGAATAGCTGGTAGTCGATTGCCGAGGCGGGCGCGGTCGCCATCGCGCCCACTATTGCGACCAGCAGGGGGTGGTACAGCGTCCCTGCGTACACAACGGCAGGTTCATGGGGCAATAGAAGAAAGCTGTTTCCGGGGATGGAGTACCAGAAAAACGCGGACAGCGCCCACCATTCCGGGAACAAACTCCAGGCCAGCAGTGTGCACGTCACAGCGGGCAGTAGGAGCGCCGCGGTGTAGTAGAGAGTTTGGCGCGGGGTTATCCGGCGCCGGGCGGGCAGCCCGGTCACAAGAGACTGCGCCCGAAGTGCGGTTTGGTAGGGGTGAGATTGAGCCCTTCAGCGACGGTTGGAAACAGGTCGAGTGTACGGATGCCGCCATCGGCAACCAGAGGTCTGTTGCTGAGGAAGGGGACCATCATGTGGTCCCGGCACAAGGCGCCGTGAGAGGAGTGGTGCTCCGGAAACTCCCGCCAGCCCCGCAGATCGTAGCCGGGCTTTGCGGTGACTACGATATCCCCGGTGCGTTGGCTCTTGAATAGATGCCAGATGTTCTCCAGCGAGTCGGGGAATTCCGTTTCCATCGTGTACGCGAGGGCCTCCGACCGGGGAATGCGGCTGCGCTGGGAGGCCATGGCCAGGGGGTCGGCCCCATCGAACGCATAGGTGTAGTCCTCGCCTTCCATTCCCAGGACGGCCTCGCCGTCCCTCGAGACTATCTTGACTCCGCCCCCCCGCCTGTAGGCGCACCATTCCACCTCTTCACGGCGGCTTATCGCCCGCAAGGCGGTCCCGTGTTCCTCTTCTATCTCCTCGCAGCCCAACGGCGCTTCCCATCTGCCGTGGGAAGGGAAGTAGAGGTTGGCGAAGGAGTTGCCGGAGACCATTACCGCCGCGTCTGTGTTCTTCCGGAAGATGAAGGGGTGCTCGAGTACGGAGTATCCGAGTTCCGAGAGCAGGGACGATATGTCCAGGTGCTGCCTGGTCCGCGTATGACCGTGGTCACTGGTTACGATGAAGTGTGTGCGGTCCCACAGGCCGTGGCGGCGGAGCCAGTCCAGCAGCCTGCCCACCTCGGCGTCCAGGCGCCGGTACGCGTCGACGGTGCGCCGATCCTCCGGGCCGTAGTGGTGTGAGAGCTTGTCCACGTCGACGAGTGGAAGGAAGACGAACCTCGGCTGGCCGCTGTCCGTTCGAGCCAGCCACTTGATGGCCTGGTTCATCACGATCCGGTCGACGAAGTCGCCTCTCCTGAGATAGTGGGCGAAGAACATGAAGGGCATCGAGAGCAGATGGGAGAAGCTGCTGTTCTCCACCGACAGGCCTCGGCGCACGTCACATCGTACGGCCAAGGAGTTCGGGTTGAGCTCGAATATAGTCTCCAAGTCGGGAGAGAGGTCGCTGTCGAACTGTACGTGGGCCGGGCTGATATAGGAGCGATGGCCTCCCAGCAAGGGTCTTGCCGAGGAGAACTCCGACTTGTCCATCCATCGGAGTCCGGGCACGTTGGCGGTCCCGGGGTATTGCCCGGTGAGCATAGGGATGTAGGCGACGCTCGTTACGCTGGGCAGAACGGTGACGCCCGTGTATTGGAATCCCTCTGCAAGGAGGCCGCGAGCCAGATGGGGGAGCTTGCCAGACGCGGCCAACGCCCGCAACACGTCGGGCCTGACGCCGTCCGCCAGGATGATGATGGCCAGGTCCGTATCGGTCGTTGCCGCCAAGAGTCCCCTCTGAGTCGCGGAGCCAGAGCAGACTACGCGGCAGTTCATTCTAAGGCAAGTTGGTCGAGCGGCGTTTGGGGGCCAGGCTCCAAGGGGGCGGCGGCGGAGTTGCGGCTGCTCCCGCCTGCCACCGCCGCGAATCGAGTTGTCAGGCCTCTCCCAATACTCACCGATTGGCAGCTCTCCCGCGTGTCGCACATAGGCGTCAAGCGATGTTTGGTAGAGCACAATCATCTCTCAGCGTATGTACTTCCATAATCACTATCTCTGCGCTTCGATGTCACAAGCAATCCACACTTGAATAACGCGAGATAGCGCGCAGACGCCGAGATTAGACTCGGAGCGCACTCAGAATCCGATTCGGCCGCTCCGTAACCGGTTCAAGTCGTATCCGCGTCCACAGTTGTACCGGCTCGTTCCGATATGCTACCTTCCGCCCTTGTGACGGGCTCATCATCCGCGTCGCCTCCCGTGGGAGGTCACACGGCGAATGCTGAATGCGCCGGCGACTGCGTTCTCAACCAGGGTACTGCTTGAATTCACTCGGCCTCCCGCGTCCAACGACATCACGCATTGCGTGGGCGGCCATGTGCGCGAGACCAACGTGGGCGCGTAGGCTGCGGCCTCCGCGCCGGAACGCGCAGTGCGACTCTCCTCCGGTGATTGCGAGTTGAGCGGCGTGGACACAATCGTGCTGGCGCCGTTCTCGGCAACCGGCCTCGCAGAGCTCGAGGAGTTCGGCAGAATCACGTACGAGCCGTGGACTGATTCGCGGGCGCTTCACGATCCGGCGGAGTTGGGGGAGCGCATCGCTGCCGAGGGGTCGGCGGCGCTGGTCGTCGAGGCCGACTTCCTGTTCGATGAGCTGTTCGAGCTGGCCGGAAGCCTGCGGTTCGCCGCCGTCTGCCGGGCAGCGCTGAACCACGTCGACCTCGACGCGGCGACCGCGGCGGGCGTCGTTGTCGTCCACACGCCGGGGCGGAACGCGCAAGCGGTGGCCGAGCTCGTTCTGGGCCAGATGGTCGCCCTCGCGCGGATGATCGCCGTCTCCCACGATTACGTCGTAGGCAAACAATGGGAAGACCCCAGCGAGCCGTACGTTCGGTTCCGGGGCCGCGAGCTCGCAGGCGCCACGCTGGGAGTGGTCGGGCTCGGCGACATCGGCCGGCGGGTCGCGTCGCTGGGGCGCGCCGTCGGCATGCACGTGCTCGCCCATGACCCGTACGTTCACGAGAACCCGCGAGGCGCCGCCGGGGCGACGCTCACCGCGCTCGATGATCTGCTGGAGCGCAGCGACTTCGTCTCCCTTCACGCGCCGGACACGGACGAGACCACAGGAATGCTCGACGCTAGGCGTATCGGCCTGATGCGGCGCGGAGCTTACCTGATCAACGCCGCGTCGTCGGCGCTCGCCGACTCGGCTGCGCTCGCGGCGGCGTTGCGCAGCGGCCGGCTAGCGGGCGCTGCCTTCGACGTGCACGAGGCGCACCCCATCCCGCCCGATTCGCCGCTGCTGCAGTTGGCAGGCGCGGGCTACAACGTCCTCCTCACGCCACACATCGGCGGGGCGACCGCTGAAACGGTCGAGCGCCATTCCGCGATGGTCGTCTCCGACCTGCGTCTGTTCGCGGCGGGCCGGCGCCCCAAGCGGCTCGCGAATCCAGAGGTTTGGGGACGTCGGCGTGGCCGCGGCTAGCCGGTACGTCCTCACGCTGGACATCGGATCGAGCGCCGTTCGCGCCTGCGCGGCGCCGGCGGACCGTCCGTGGGAACTTTCGGCAGGCGCCGAGCGGCGGCAACGCGTGTTCCGCGCGCGCGGCGGCGGGCTGGAGGAGTGGTTCAACCCCGCGCAACTGCGGGCAGCGATATTCAGCGTCTTGGGGGCCGCGCGCACAGCCGCGGTGATCTCCCCGGGCCAGATTTCCGCCGTCAGCGTGTCGGCGCAGCGGGGCGGCCTTGCGCTGCTCCGCGCCGACGGAGCTCCGGTCCACATCGGGCCGAACAGGGACGCGCGCGCCGTCTTCGAAGGCGCGGCCATCGACGAGCGTCTCGGCGAGGAGGCGTACGCCCGCACGGGCCACCTGCCGGCCATGCTCTCGACTCCTGCCAAGCTCCGCTGGTGGCAGACGCAGCGCCCGGCCGCCGCGAAACGCGTGGCGGCAGTCGCAACGCTCGGAGCGTGGGCCGTCGCCGAGCTTACCGGGGCGCTCGCCGAGACGCCCGCCGCGCTCGGCGAAGCCGGTCTGCTCGACGTGAACACGTTGGCCCCAGCCGTCGACCTGCTGCGCCAGACCGGCGTTTCCCCGGACCTGTTGCCGCCCCTGATCGACGAGGGCGAGCCGACCGCGGGGCTCAGCGCGACGGCAGCCAAGGCTACCGGACTCACGGCAGGAACGCCGGTGTACCTGGCGGGGCCCGACGCCCAGCTGGCGACGCTGGGCGCGGGTTGCGCACAACCGGGCGAGACGTGCGTCGTCGCGGGATGGAGCGCCCCGGTCCAGCGCGTCACCTTGGCGCCGGCGTTCGACAGCGCTCGCCGCACATGGGCTGGTCTCCACCCGGCCGTAGGCCGTTGGGTGGCGGAGGCGAACGCAGGGGACACAGGTCGCACGCTCGACACGGTCCGCCGCCTCCTAGGCGGACGCATGAGCAGCGCGCGGTTCGACGTGCTCGCTGCCTCGGCCCCCGAGCGCGCTGAGCAGGCGACGGCATTGTGGGGACCGCGGGCGCTGGACCTGTCCAACCCCGGAATGTCGCTGGGCGGTCTGCTGTCGCCCACGCCCATCACATTCGACGGGATGGACGCCGCCACGATTGCGCGCGCCACCCTCGAAAACATTGCCTTCGCCCTCCGCGAATGCGTCGCGCTGGTCGATTCCGTTGCCGCCGGCGATGGGACAGTAGCGCTGACGGGAGGCATGGCCACTAGCGGGGTGTTCGTTCGTATGCTTGCAAACGTCCTCGCAGCGCCCGTCGCGCTGCAGCACCCACGCGGGTCCGCCATCGGCGCTGCAATCATCGCATCACGGCCCCGGCGGGACTGGCCGGCGGCCGCAGCCGAGTGCGCCGCCCGCCGCGAGCTTATCGAGCCCGACCCACTCGCCGTCCCCGGTTACGCCGAGCGCTACGCGCGTTGGCGCTTGCTCCGGGACAGACTCGACGCGCTCGCGGACGAGCTGTAGGCGCACGCGGCGCCGTCATTCCGGGCGCCCAGACCGGGAATCCAGGACGACGGATCTCCTACGACGTCCGCGTTCACCACCTGCCCTACCCGTCGATTCCCAGTAGCTGCGCACAGGAATGACGGCGGCCGAACACGAAAATGATCGAAAATGGGCCAAAATGGCCGGGAATCGGCCCAAAACGTGAGATTCTCCACTCGTAAATTGCAGGGGTTTACGAGTGGAGGGGTGAAATAGTGCGACATTCTGCGACATTTTGCGACATTTGCTCGTAAATGGGCCGACCGACACGGGGCGGCGGCGCCAGAGTGTTTCGGGGCGCCCTTCGACGGGCTCAGGACGGGCTTCGACTGGCCTCGACAAGCATGATAAGGGGATAGGGGGCATCGGGGGGAGGGGCTGATGTCGGGGGCGGGGGCTGTGCGTGCAGTGTCGGCGGTCCGGTCGCCAGGGGGCGCGGGTTCCCGTGTCAAGCACGAGAATGACGGAGGGGGTCAACTGGCTCCGGCCCGGGGCGAACGCAGGCTCTGCTTGTTCCGCCTGTTTCCGAACCCAGTATGATGTGACGATATGGTCGCCCGCTCCTGCAACCGGTGAGACAGGGCCATGACGGCACATCCATCTGTCGACGGACTTCCTTGCCCCATCATGACGCGCACTAGACTACTGGCCGCCCTCGCTATAGTTGTGATGGCAGCCGTCCTTCTGCCTGCCTGCGGGCAGAGCGAGATCGAGCGAGGCCAGGCCGTATTCCAGGCGAACTGCGCGACCTGCCACGGCGAGTACGGGCAGGGCCAACCGGACTGGCATATCCCCACGCCGAGCGGCGTGCTCCCCGCGCCGCCGCTGAACGGCGATGGTCATACATGGCACCACGGCGACGGCACGCTCTACAGGACGGTGAGCCTCGGCGGCGCGATCTACGAATCGCCCGATGCGCCCAGCTTCAAGAGCGGCATGCCCGCATTCGGCCAGACGCTGACCCATGAGGAGATTGTCGCGGTCATCAACTACGTCAAGAGCCAGTGGCGAGGCAAAGCGGCCAGCGGTCTGGTGAAGAGCGAGGCGCAAGCCCAAGCAAGCAAAGAGGACCCCTTCCCCACGCCAGGACGCTGACAAGGCCCGTGCGATCCAGGCCTCGGCAGCGCGTTCTCCGGGACCCGCCCGCCGTCTTCCTTCCAGCGAGGATCTCCTCGACCCGCTTCCTCACCGCTGACTGAGCGCATAGCCGCTATGCCGGCTCGTGCGTCCGTCGATGGCGCTGGAGCGCTCGCTCGTGTCTTGCGCCACGTGCGGGGTGACCCCGGCGCGCATCGCCCTACCCGGTACTCCTTCCCCGAGAAGGTTAACTGCACTACAATACTGCCTCCATAGTCGAGAAGCAGCCCAATACGATGGATGAAACGGCTCGGTTGATTCACCCGTTAGAAGCCATGGCGCCGCACCCGCTGGTTGAACTCAGTAATGAACAATTGGACAGAGATTCGAAATGACTGTGTGGTGTGGGAGGACCGAGCGGCCTTGGTGCTCAACAAGCCCGCAGGGATCACCCTAGTGGGCGAGTCGCATGGCACGGACCTCGTGGCGCTGGTGCAAAGAGCTGGTGAACACTTAACGCCCGTTCACCGCATCGATAAGGTGACCTCCGGCGCCATTCTCCTGGCTAAGGAGCCGCGGTTTCACGCCACCCTAACCCGCCAGTTCAATCGGCGCTCTGTAGACAAGGCGTATCTTGCCGTCACACGCTCTCGCGGTCTTCCCGATAGGGGCACGATAGACCTACCCTTTTGCGCAGGACGGAAGGGGCGAATCCGCGTAGCTGCGCAGCGGGCGAACATCGCGTTCGACGAAGCGATGAGTTATTGGTCGATTCCACCTTCAAAGGTGTTCACCCACACGAGAACATATCCGTCGATCACTACATTCGCAAAGGTGTGGGAGGATGAGGAATTCACGCTCCTTGCCATTCGGCCCGTCACGGGACGCCGACACCAGATACGAGTGCACCTCGCATGGATAGGCCATCCGATCAATGGCGATCCGTTGTTTGAAAAGGAGAGCGCCTGGCGCTCAGAGCGTACGTTCCTTCACTCGTGGCGGCTTGCCTTCGACGCAGAATGGGATGGGGGGAAGCGTGTGGACGTGGAGGCGGAACCGCCAGGCGACTTCTGGGCGCCTTTGCGTGAGCGCCTGCCCGGCGGCAGTCCTCTTGCGGTTGTACAAAGGGCTCGCGACGCAATAGAGGAGCCCATACACTCCGCAAGATAGGAGTGACTGCCTCGAACCCGAGGGTTGGTCAATGGGGAGTGGAAGTTGGAGGATTCCACCCTTGGGTCCCGTGCGGTCCAGGCCTCGGCAGCGCGTTCTCCGGCCCCCCCACCGTCTTCACCCAGCCGAATATCTCCTCGAGCCGCTTCCTCAGCCGCTGATTGAGCGCATAGCCGCTTGCCGGGGCGCGCGTCCGTCGATGGCGCTGGAGCGCTCACTCGTGTCTTGCGCTACGTGCGGGGCGTCGCGCCTAGCATCTCGCGACGCGGGCTTGCTATCCTCGACTCCGTGACCACGACCGACGACAGCCTGGCGCCGCTCGGCGCCGACAGCAACTGGACGGAGCAACGGAGAGCGGTGCTCGAAAGCGCGCGGGCGATGCACCGCTTGGGGCTTGTGTCCGCGACGAGCGGCAACGTGAGCGCTCGCTGCCGCGCACCTGACGGCGGAGACGCGCTGACGATCACCGCGACCGGCTGCGACTACGGCTCGATGGGGCTGGACGACGTGGTGGTCGTCGACTTCGACGGCGAGCCGCTGGCGGGGGAGGCGGTCCCCTCGACGGAAACGCTCATGCACGCGGCCGTCTACCGGGCCCGGCCGGACGTCGGCGCGGTGATGCACACGCATTCCGTCCACGCGACGGCCCTGGCGGTCGCCGGCACGCCTTTGCCGCCGATCGCCGACGAGATGGTCATCTTTCTCGGCCCGAGCGTCGAAGTGACAGAGTACCGGTACTCCGGCACTGAAGAGCTCGGCGAGGCGGTCGTGGAGGCGCTCGGCGAACGCAACGCCGCGCTGGTCCGCAACCACGGCCTCGTGGGCGTTGGACGCACCCCCGATGACGCGCTCCGCGCGTGCGTCCTAGCCGAGCGGTTGGCGCAGGTTTACATCCTGGCCCGCGGTCTGGGCGGCGTCAGTCAGCTGTCTCAGGAGGCAGTCGACACGGAGCTCGCGTTGTTCCGAATGCGCCGCGACGCGGCGGGGCCGGCATGAAGGTGCCCCCGTTTCTCCTGCGGCGCCTCTACGTCAAGGGGAGCCTGCGTGCAACCGGCGACGGTTTCGAGTTCCAGCTTCGCAACAGGCTTGGCTCGGGGTACGCCCGCAAGCTGCCGCCCCTGACGCTCGACGGCGATGAGCTCGACCAAACGGCGACGACGTTCGAGGTGGACGGCAGGCGCTTCACGTTCGACGCGGTATCGCCGGAGGTCCCCTTCACGCTCAGCATGAACAAGACGACGACCATCGCGTTCACGGGCGGGGCGCTGTCGCCGGGACAGCATCGCGTCGGCATGCGATTCGAGGTCGCGGGACTCGGCGAACTGGGTTTCGATTTCACCGACGTCGCGGCGGACGCCGGCTAGCGGGGCCTGCCGTGACGGGACCGCCAGCCGACGCGGCGCCGCGGGTGGTCGCGGTGACCGGGGCCTCCGGGTACATCGGCGGACGGCTCGTGGAACGGCTCCTCGCCCAGGCCGAAGTCGCGCGCGTCCTCGCCATTGATGTCCGGCCATTGGCCCTCGAGCACGACAAGCTCACGTTCGTCCGACACGACGTTGCGGAACCTCTCGACGGGCTGTTCGCGGAGCAGCGGGTCGAGGCCGTCGCGCACCTGGCGTTCGTGCTCCGGCAGCTCCGGGACCGCGCCGAGGGCCGGCGGACCAACGTTGCCGGTTCGTCCAACGTGCTAACGGCGTGCGAGGCCGCGGGAGTCCGCCGCATCGTGCTCATGTCCAGCGCCACGGTCTACGGAGGACATCCGGACAACGATGAGGAGCTCGGCGAGGAAAGTCCGGTGCGTCCTCCGCCGGGATTCGGTTACGCCGAGGACAAGGCCGATTGCGAGCAGCTCTTTCACGACTACGCCGGCCGGCACGAGGAGTCGGTCGTCTCGGTCCTCCGCGCCTGCGTCGTCATGGGGCCGAGCGCCCGCAATTTCATCACCGAGGCGCTGGAGAAACCCCTCCTGATCGGCGTGGACAGAGCTGACCCGCCCATGCAGTTCGTGCATGAAGACGACATGGCGAACGTCCTCGCGCGCTTCGTCCTCGAACGGCGCCCAGGCGTGTACAACGTCGCTGGTCCCGGCTCTGTGCCGTGGTCCAGCGTCGTGAAGATGAGCGGGAAGAGGCTGCTCCGGCTCCCCGCGCCGCTGGCCTACGGCCTGACCGGCCTCGCGTGGCGGCTCCGACTCCAAAGCGACGCGCCGGCGGCCGGCCTCGACTTCGTGCGCTGGCCCTGGACTGTCAGCACGCGCAAGCTGCAACGGGAGCTCGGCTTCGAGTTCGCCCACACCTCGCGCCAGACCCTGGCGTCGTACTTCGCGAGGGGGGCGTCCTCTCGTGATTGACACCCCTGACGACAGCGGGCTAGACTATTGTCGATGCCAAAGGTCGACAATATGTTTACCCGCCCGTTATGGCAGCGCAGACCATCTCCCAGTAGAGCAGCGCCCCGCAGCCCGCTCTCAACAGGCCCTGAGTCGGCCTAGGGTGTTCGTCGCGCCGGATTCCGTAAGCGCCGTGGAGTCATGACAACCACTAATCAAGCAGCCCACGACGTCGCCGAAGAGCAGTACCGCTACGGCTGGACGACTGACGTCGACGAGGAATCCGCTCCCCCCGGCCTGAGCGAGGAGATTGTTCGCTGGATCTCCCACAAGAAGGAGGAGCCGCCGTGGCTGCTGGAGTGGCGCCTGCGGTCGTTCCGCCACTTCATGCGACTGCTCGAACAGGACGCGACGCCGACGTGGGCCAACGTGCGCGTCGGCCCCATCGACTACCAGGCCATTAGCTACTACGCCGCTCCCAAGGCCAAGCTCGAGTTGGGGTCTCTTGACGAGGTCGACGCCGAGCTCCTCAAGACATACGAGAAGCTGGGCATCCCTCTCGAAGAGCAGAAGCGGCTCGCAGGCGTTGCGGTGGACGCCATCTTCGACAGCGTATCGATTGCCACGACCGCGAAGGACACGCTCAAGAAGTACGGCGTGATCTTCTCGTCGATGTCGGAGGCCGTGAAGGAGCACCCGGAACTGGTGAAGCAGTACCTCGGTTCCGTCGTGCCCTACTCGGACAATTTCTACGCGGCGCTGAACTCGGCCGTCTTCTCCGACGGATCGTTCGTGTACATACCGCCGGGCGTGCGCTGCCCGTTGGAGCTTTCGACCTACTTCCGCATCAACGCGATGGGCTCCGGCCAGTTCGAGCGGACGCTGATCGTCGCCGACAAGGGCGCCTACGTCAGCTATTTGGAGGGATGCAGCGCGCCGATGCGCGACGAGAACCAACTGCACGCAGCGGTGGTCGAGCTCATCGCGCTCGACGACGCGGAGATCAAGTATTCGACCATCCAGAACTGGTACCCGGGCGACGAAAACGGCAAGGGCGGCATCTTCAACTTCGTGACGAAGCGCGGCAAGTGCGCCGGCCGCGGCTCGAAGATCTCGTGGACGCAGGTCGAGACCGGCTCCGCCATCACCTGGAAGTACCCCAGCGTCATCCTCCAAGGCGACGATTCAACGGGCGAGTTCTACTCGGTTGCGCTGACCAAGGCCCGCCAGCAGGCCGACACCGGCACGAAGATGTTCCACCTAGGGAAGAACACGTCGAGCACGATCATCTCGAAGGGCATCTCCGCGGGCCACGGGAACAACACCTATCGCGGCCTCGTTCAGGTGAACCCCAAGGCCGCGAACTCCCGCAACGTCACCCGTTGCGACTCCCTGCTCATCGGCGACCAGTGCGGCGCCCATACGTTCCCCTACGTCGAGGTGCGCAACAGCTCCTCGAGCGTGGAACACGAGGCCTCCACCACCAAAGTCAGCGAGGAGCAGGTCCTCTACTGTCAGCAGCGGGGGCTCTCTCCCGAGGACGCCCAGTCGTTGATCATCAACGGGTTCGTGCGGGACGTGGTCAAGCGGCTCCCGCTCGAGTTCGCGGTCGAAGCGAACCGCCTGCTCGACATGAACCTGGAAGGCGCCGTGGGCTGATGCTCGACATTCGAGACCTGCGCGCCGAGGTAGGCGGCGTCGAGATCCTCACGGGCATCGACCTCCATGTCGCCGTTGGCGAGACGCACGCCATCATGGGCCCCAACGGCTCCGGGAAGAGTACGCTCGCCCACGTGCTGGCGGGCCATCCCGGCTACGTCGTCACGGCGGGGACGGTCACGTTCGACGGCGAGGACCTGTTGGCCCTCGCCCCGGAGGAGCGGGCCCGCCGCGGGCTCTTCCTCTCGTTCCAGCACCCCATCGAGATACCCGGCGTTCGCATGGACCACTTCCTCCGCGCCAGCTACAACGCGCTCCGCAAGAGCCGCGGGGAAGAGGAGATGGACGTCCTGAAGTTCGACCGTCTGCTCCGAAGCAAGGCCCGCTCGGTCGAGATGGACTCCGCGATGGCGAAGCGGTCGGTCAACGAGGGCTTCTCCGGCGGCGAGAAGAAGCGCAACGAGTTGCTGCAGATGGCGGTGCTCGAGCCGCGGCTGCGCATCCTCGACGAGATTGACTCGGGCCTCGACATCGACGCGCTCCGCAGCATCTCCGACGGTATCTGCGAGCTTCAAACGCCCGACTCCGCGACCATTCTGGTCACGCACTACGAGCGGCTGCTGTCGTACATCGTGCCGGACCAAGTCCACGTTCTCATGGGCGGGCGCTTCGTCACCTCGGGAGGGAAAGAGCTCGCCGGCGAGATCGAGTCCAGGGGCTACGACTGGCTCGCGAACGCCGCGAGCGCCTAGGGCCTGGCGCCATGGCACGCCAGCCCGCGCCAGAAGCGCACTACGTCTCGCAGTTCGAGCGGACCGAGCAGAACGGCGCCGCCAGTAGCCCCGCATGGCTCAGGGGACTGCGCCAAGAGGCGATAGCCGATTTCGCTCGACTCGGATTCCCGGTTGCCCGCCGCGGCAACGAGCTGTGGAAGTACACCGACATCCGGCCGATCGCAGAGGCCCAGTTCCCGATGGCCGCCGACCGCCTGGACCCCGGCTCCCTCGACGTCGTGGGCGCGCGATTCCATGACTTCGACCTCCCCTGCCCGCGCGTGCACCAACTCGTATTCATCGACGGCCACTACGCTCCGGGCCTGTCGACCGAGCCGCCCAGCGAAGCCGGCATGGCAGCTGAGACAATCGGTCACTACGGCAAGGGGCTCGAGGTTCGGAGGCTTGCCGACGGCATCGACCGTGGGCTCGGCCCACTGCGGGAGCACCTGGGCCGCCACGCGGAATACGGCGCGAATGCATTCGCCGCGCTGAACACCGCGTTCATCGACGACGGCGCTTTCGTGTACATCCCGGAGGGGGCGTTTGTTCCCGAACCGATCTACCTGCTGTTCATCTCGACCGCCGACGGCGCACGGCGAGTCACCCACCCGCGCGTGCTCATCGTGGCGGGCCCCGGCAGCCGCGCCACGGTCCTCGAGAGCTTCGAGTCGTTGCACGGCGGCGCGGACGAGCCCGATCAGCCCGCCCCTGGGCCCTACTTCACCAACGCTGTCACGGAGGTCGTGACGCTGGAAGACGCCGACCTGCGTCTCTGCCGCATCCAGCGCGAAGCGGAGTACGGGTTTCACGTGGCGACGACCCAGATGTCGCTGGGCCGCAACAGCCGGGTGTCGGCTACGACCCTGGACGCAGGCAGCGCCATCGGCCGCCACGACCAGCGGGTGCTCTTGGCGGAGGGAGGGGCGAGGATCGAGCTCAACGGGCTCTACGTCGGCCGTGGCAAACGGCATATCGACAACCACACCTACATCGACCACGCCGTTCCCGACACCTCTAGCCGCGAGGTGTTCAAGGGCATCCTCGACGGCGAGTCCCACGGCGTCTTCGTCGGTCACGTCCTCGTGCGGCCGGACGCGCAGCGTTCGGACGCCCAGCAGGTCAACAAGAACCTGCTGCTCTCCGGCGCGGCCGAGATCGACACGCAACCGAAGCTCGAGATCTTCGCCGACGACGTGAAGTGCACCCATGGGGCCGCGGTGGGCAGGCTCGACCCCCAATCGCTCTACTACGTCAAGAGCCGGGGGCTCGGCGAGCGCGAGGCGCGGCAGCTCCTCGTCCACGGATTCATCAACGAGGTCGTGGGAGCCATCGCCGACGACGCGGTGCGCCAGTTCGCCGACGGCGTGATCGCCGGCCAGATCGACGACTAGTCAGGAGCGAACGAGCCGACATGTACGATCTTGCGAGCGTCCGCGACGATTTCCCCATCCTGCAGCGACAGGTGCACGGCAAGCCGCTGGTCTACCTCGACAACGCCGCCACCTCGCAGAAGCCGCGCGCGGTGATTCAGGCGCTCGTGGACTACTACGAGCGCTACAACTCGAACGTCCACCGGGGAGTCCACACCCTCAGTGTGGAAGCGACCGAGGCCTATGAGGAGGCGCGCCGCAAGGTGGCGTCGTTCATCAACGCGCCGGCCATCGAGGACCTCATCTTCGTCCGCAACACGACCGAGGCCATCAACCTCGTGGCGCTCACGTGGGCGATGGCCAACGTTAACCCGGGCGACCGCATCGTCGCCACCGAGATGGAGCACCATAGCAACCTCGTCCCGTGGCAGCACGTGGCCGAGGTCAGGGGCGCAGAGCTCAAGCTGATGGGGCTGGACGACGACTACCGTCTCGACCTCTCCGACCTCGATGAGCTCATCACGCCGCGGACGCGTCTCGTGGCGCTGACGCACATGTCGAACGTGCTCGGGACCATCACGCAGGTCGAGCGCGTCGTCGAGGCGGCGCATCGCGCCGGGGCGCTGGTGCTGATAGACGCAGCGCAGAGCGTGCCGCACATGCCGGTCGACGTGCAGGCCATCGGTTGCGATTTCCTGGCGTTCTCAGGACACAAGATGGCGGGACCCACGGGCATCGGCGTGCTCTACGCGCGAGGCGAGGTCCTCGAGCAGATGGGACCGTTCCTGCGCGGCGGCGAGATGGTGCTCGAGGTCACCTATGAGACTGCAACCTGGAACTACCTGCCCATGAAGTTCGAGGCGGGCACGCCGAACATCGCCGACGCGATAGCGCTCGGCGCCGCCGCCGACTATCTCGCCGCCCTCGGCATGGACGCCGTACGCCAGCATGAGATCGAC
This sequence comes from Dehalococcoidia bacterium, assembly GCA_965220205.1. Classification (GTDB taxonomy): domain Bacteria; phylum Chloroflexota; class Dehalococcoidia; order Lucifugimonadales; family Australimonadaceae. Next base: position 1,395,378 of record OZ244812.1, read on the forward strand.
CTGACGCGCTACGCCCTGGGACGCTTCCGGGAGATCGAGGAGGCCGTCCCGTTCGGCCCGTCGGACGTTTCCGAGCGGGGCGGGGTCGTCTCCTTCTCCCTGGGCGACATTCACCCCCACGACATCGGACAGGTGCTCGACCAGGCGGGCGTCGCCATCCGGACGGGCCACCACTGCGCGATGCCCCTCGTGCGCAGCAGGCTGCACGTGCCCGCAACCGCGCGCGCCAGCTTCTACCTGTACAATACCGAGCAGGAGGTCGACGCGCTGATCGACGGCCTCCAAGAGACGCTGAGGTACTTCGGCAATGCAGCTTCCCGGCGAGCTTGACGACCTCTACCAGGAGATTATCCTGGATCACTACAAGAGCCCGCGCAACCGCGGCTCGGTCGACCACGCCGACCTCCACAGCGAGGGCTTCAACCCGTTCTGCGGCGACCAGGTCATCCTGACAGCAGGCCTCGACGACAGCGCGCGCATCGCCCGAGTCGGCTTCGACGGCCAGGGATGCTCCATCAGCCAGGCGTCGGCGTCGATGCTCACCGATCATCTCAGGGGCAAGACGATCGACGAGGCCGAGGAGCTAGTCCGCGCCTTCAAGGGGATCATGCAGGGGGACGAGATTCCCGAAGAGCTCGAGGACGAGCTCGGCGACATCGTCGCGCTGCAGGGCGTGCGCCGGTTTCCTATCCGCATCAAGTGCGCGCTACTGGGCTGGACCACGCTCCAGGACGCGATCGCGGAGTACCGCAGCTCGCACGCGAGCTAACCCGGCGGGCCGGACCCGCTTGGCGACTGCCTTCGTCCTGGGCCGCCGTCTCGTTTACGCCTGCGTCAACTTCTCAAGTATCCCTCGTATAGTGGACGGCAGCTCGTCCAACACGATTTCGCCGTTCTCGTACTTCCGCAAGAAGCTGTGGAACTTCGCATCGTCCCCTCGCGCGAACATGCTCTTTGTGGGGCGGCCGCACCCGCACCAGCAGACGCCGGTGGGCTCCATGAGGCCTAGAGCCACGAAACGCGCCGTGGGGAGCGACGACAGGCGCGCGACGGCGAGGGAGCGCGACTCGTCAATCCTGCCCTCGTCTTGATCCGACACGCTAGGCTCCTCGCCTGGCGCCTCGTCGGAGGCTTGCTCCTGGGGTTCGTCCTCGACGACGACTGCCGTGCCGTACGCCAGCAGCTCCGACGCGCCCGACATCACCATCGACGTCACGAACCTGACGCCGATCACGGCGTTGGCGCCGAGCGCCTCCGCCTGTTCGATCATCCGTTGGGTCGACTGCATCCGGGACTCCGTCATCAGCCGCGTGTACTCGGATATCTCGCCGCCCACGATGTTGCGAAGGCCGGCCATGATGTCGCGGCCAAGGTGCCGCGCGCGTATCGTATTGCCTTGCACGAGGCCCTTCACCGCAACGACGCGCTGGCCCGGCGCCGCCTCCGTCGTCGTGAGGATCATCGCTTCATTTCCTCGTACCGTTCGTTCTTTCGTTCGTTGAGCCTGTCCCGGACCGTGGACGCGAACAGGACCACGAGGCCGCCCGCCATCGCGATTATGCCTGCCAGGAGCGGACCGGGCGTGTTCGAGAAGACCGCCTCGAGCACGTAGTAAGCCCAATAGCCGACCACCACCCCACATCCCACTATCAGCAGCACCCAACCGGCTTTCTGCATACCGACCTCCCGTCAGGCCAACTCCACCTCGGTGGCGCCGTCGCCGCCGCGCTCACGCGGGGCGAAGTCGAAACCGGCCGCCGCCGAGTGGCCCGCCAAGTGGCGCCACACGCCCTGACGCAGCGCCCCTGTTCCCTTCCCGTGAACGATCGTAACACGCGCGGCCCCCTGGGCGATGGCCTGGTCGAGATAGCCGTCGAGCCGCTCGAGCGCCTCGTGCACGCGCATCCCACGGATGTCGAGTTCACTAGTAGCGCCGTTGTTCGCGGGCCGCAAGGAAATAACCGTGCTGGGCATGGCAGGCTCCACGGGCTGCGACTGCCTGCGCAGCCGCGAGAGCTCCATCCTGATGCGGGCCGATCCGACCTGCACGTCGATCTTCTGGTCCTCGTCCGGCTCGGTGAGCACCGTGCCAGTGAAGCCCATCGAGCCGATCTCGACAACGTCGCCCACGGCGATGGCCTTGCGGCGCGGCGGCGCCTTCGCCCGGCCCCAGACCCGGGAACGGAGCATACGTTGGACGTCTGCCACCTCCTCGCCGGCGGCCTCGACGACGCGGGGCGGCGGCGGGCCGTCGCCGAGCGCCGTCCAGGACGCCGAGGCCTCCGCCTGCTTCAGGCGAGCGCGCACGCGCTTGGCCTCGGCCTGGAGCTCGCGCCGCACGCCTTCGACCGCCTCGGCCTGGGCGGCGGCAAGCTCTTCCACACGCCGCTCGAGTTCCCTCGCCAGCTCCTCGGACCGCCGTTCGGCCTCCTCCGCGCGCTGGAGCTGGAGCCTCGTGCGATGACGTTCTTCCTGGATACTCGCCAGCAGCGCAACGGCCTTCCGGTGCGCCGGGTCCTGATAGCGCTTCGCCGCCTCGATCAGCTCGGGGTCGAGGCCGATGCGCTCGGCGACGGCCAAGGCGTAGCTCCTGCCGGGCAGGCCCATCGTGACGCGGTAGGTTGGTTCGAGCGTCACCGGGTCGAGCTCGACGCTGGCGTTCTCGAGCGACGCCGTCTCCTCGGCGAGCGCTGCGACCGTCCAGTGGTGGGTCGTAACGACCGTTGGGACCGACCGGTCCGCGAGGTGGGCGAGAATCGCGCGAGCGAGCGCCGACCCCTCCTCGGGGTCCGTGCTTGTGCCCAGCTCGTCGAGCAACACCAACGAACGCGGCGTCGCGTGGCGGAGGACGGCGGCTATGGAACTGATGTGCGAGCTGAACGTCGAGACTGCCGCCTCGATGCTCTGCTGGTCGCCGATGTCAGCGTAGACGCCGTCGACCAGCGGAAGGCGCGTCGATTGGTCGCACGGAAGATGGAGGCCGCTCTGGTGCATGAGCGCCATCAGCCCCAACGTCTTGAGCGCCACGGTCTTGCCGCCGGTGTTCGGGCCCGTGACCACGAGTCCCGCGGCCGGAGGCGCGATAGAGAGCGAGACGGGCACGGCAGCCGGGCCCAGCAACGGGTGGCGCGCCTCGACGAGGTGGATGTAGTCAGCGGACGTGTCGATGGAGACGCCGCCGTAGGACTCGGCGTAGCGCGCCTTCGCGAGGGCAAGGTCGATCCGCGCGGAGACCTCGAGCGCGTGGTTGATCTCTCGAGTCCGCCGGCTGACGCTCAACGAGAGCTGACGCAGGATGCGCAAACACTCCTCTTGCTCGGCGGCCGAGGCCTCGCGCCAGGCGTTGGTGAGCGACACATTGGTGATCGGCTCGACGAACAGCGTGGCGCCGGAGTCCGATACGCCTTGGACGATGCCCGGCAGGCGACCGCGGAAGTCGGCCTTGACCGGGAGCACCAACCGCTCGCCGCGCACCGTGAACAACCGGTCCTGCAACACCTCGCTTGCCAGGTCCGACTCCAGGATGACCTCGAGGGCCCGAGTCGCGCGCCGGTATGCGTCGCGGCTCTCGGCCCGCAGCTGGCGCAGGTACGACGAGGCGTCGTCGAGGAGCTCGCCGCTCGGCGACAGCTTGGAGCGCAGTTCCCGCTCGAGGGGCCGGAAATCGGCGATGTTGCGCGCGAGGTTGCGCAGGAGCGGGGTCTTGCCGATGAGCAAACCGCCCAGGTTCTTCGCGCGCCGGGTCAGGTCCAGCGCATCGGCCACGGCGACCAGCTCGTCGCCGGCGAGAACGCCCTGCATCGCGGCCCGGTGGAGCAGCGGGCGCGGGTCCTTGCTCAGCGACAGGTCCGCGTTCGGAGCGTCGGCCAGCACCAGACGCCCTTCGACCGTCTCCTGCTGTAGCTGCCGGACAAGCTCGGCGTCGTAGACGGGCTGAAGGACGAGCGCCCGTTCGCGCGAGAGGGGCAAGTGCGCACGGTCGGCGAGCGCCTCCCGTACGCGGGGGAATTCCAACAGCACGAGCGACCGCTCGCGGAGGTCCGCGCTAGTGGCGCCTGAGGTGTGATCGGCCATGTGGCCCGGATTGTATCAGCGCATCCCTCCTTCCGCTGTGGGGAGGACTAGGAGGCAGTGCTGGCGCGTGGTAGACTCACGCGATGCGCAGAACACCCCCCGTGGCGAGTCTGAACGCGAATCCGCACGGACCGGCGAATGCGCAGTGCGCGTCATAGGGCTCACAGGAGGCATCGGGACCGGCAAGAGCGAGGTCGCCGCGCAAATGGCGCGGCTGGGCGCCGTGGTCATCGACGCTGACGAAGAAGGCCATCAAACGTACGCCAGGGGCACAATGGGATGGGGCCGCCTGGTTGCGCTGTTCGGAGAGACGTTACTCGACGATAACGGCGACATAGACAGAAAGAGGCTCGGACGGCTTGTGTTCGCCAATCCCCAGGCGATGGCCTGGCTGAACTCGGCGATTCACCCGCTGTTGAGAGCCCGGATCGTAGCGCGACTCACCGAGCTGCGCGCGCAGGGCGCCGCGATTGCGGTGATTGACGCGGCGCTGCTCTACCAGGCGGGATGGGACGACCTCGCCGACGAAGTGTGGGTAGTGACAGCGCGAGACGACGTGGTCGTTGCACGGCTCGCCGAGCAACGGGGCCTCCAAGAGTGGGAGGTCCGCCGGAGGATGGACGTGCAGGAGTTGCCGGAGCGGGCGACGGAACGGGCTGCGTTGGTCATAGAAAACAACGGCAGCCGAGCGGATCTGATTGGGTCGGTGGAGCGGTCCTGGACCGAGCGAATTCTTCCCTGAGGCATCGTGGACATGGCAGAACAGACCGAACAGCGCTACCGAAGACACAACATCGAAGAGTATTACATTGATCAAGAGCCGTTCTTCCTCCCCGTGGCGGACGAGGTCGACCTGTTCGAAGCGGCCTACGCGCAGCGAGTCCCCATCCTGCTGAAAGGCCCGACGGGCACTGGCAAGACGCGATTCGTTGAGTTCATGTCGTGGCGGCTGAACCAGAAGCGCATCAAGGACGGGCGCAGGGACGACACGTCGCCCCTCGTCACCGTGGCCTGTCACGAAGACCTCACAGCAAGCGACCTGATCGGGCGCTACCTCCTCGAACCGGAGGGGACGAGGTGGATCGACGGTCCGCTCACCCGCGCCGTCAAATCGGGGGGCATCTGCTACCTCGACGAGATCATCGAAGCACGGAAGGACACGACGGTCCTTATCCACCCGCTCGCCGACCACCGCCGGTTGCTCCACATCGAGAAGCTCGGCGAGGTGCTCGAGGCGCACCCCAACTTCCTCTTGGTGATCTCCTACAACCCCGGCTATCAGAGCGCCCTCAAGGACCTGAAGCACAGCACGAGGCAACGGTTCATTGCCATTGAGTTCGATTTCGCCCCGCGCGACCTCGAGGGACCGATCATCGAACACGAGAGCGGCTGCGACCGCGAGACCGCGCAGCAGCTGGCGCTCCTCGGCGAGAAGATTCGCAACCTCGTTGGCCACGGACTCCAAGAAGGGGCGAGCACGCGGTTGCTCATCTACGCGGGCAGGCTCATGACGGAGGGCATCGCCGCGCGCCGCGCCTGCGAGGTCGCCATCGTCTGGGGCCTGACCGACGACCACGACACGCAGCGGAGCATCCACGAGGTAGTCACGTCCATTTTCCCCTAAGGCGAGGACGCGGGCGCTTGCCGACATTCGATCGCACCAATCCTGCCAAGCTGGCGGACGCGCTCCGCGCCAGCCTCTCGGGACGGGCTCCGACCGTCGAGGCGGCCGAAGGCGCAGTCCCCGCGGGCGTCCTCGTGCCGCTCCAACTGCGCGGCGATCGCTGGCACGTTATCCTCAACCGCCGCTCGGACCACGTCCGCCAGCACGCGGGCGAGATTGCGTTCCCCGGCGGAAGGCTCGAGCCGAGCGACAGCGACATGCAGGAGTGCGCGCTCCGCGAGTCGTGGGAGGAGATGGGCATCCGCCCCAGCGACGTGGACGTGCTCGGACCGCTGAACTCCTGCCTCACACGGACGAATTTCCTGGTTTGGCCTATCGTGGGAGTCGTCCCCCACCCCTACGATTTCGCGCCTGACGCGCGAGAGGTCGCCGAAGTCATCGAGATCCCGCTGGAACAGCTGTTGGACGGCGCTTCGGTCCGCCATGAAGCCCGGCTGCTTCCCGGAGGCGTCGTTGTTCGGCGGACGGCGTACGCCCACAACCGTCATCTGGTGTTCGGGGCGACCGCATGGATACTGGCCGACCTGCTGAGCATCATTGACGGTATAGAATGACCGAGAGCGGCGACGCGTGGGCGCAGGAGCGCCGAACCGTCGAGGAGCGAGCGTAGTGGCGACACCAAGCGGAATCGAACACGTCATCGCCGAGTTGCACAAGCACCCAGCCGCCTTGCTTGCCGCGTTCGACGCGGCGCGAGAGCAGGTCGACGAGGTCGTCGGCGACACGCCGCTCGTGCGGTGGGCGGAGGAAGGGGCGCGGGTAGCGGCGCAGGGTCCCCGCGCTTGGGAAGCCGCCACGGAGTACTTCCGCGCCTCGCCCCAAGTACTGCGGATCATCGGCTTCCCTCAGTTCGAGCGGTGGATCGAGAGCGGAATCGACCTGGTGCAGGAGTCGCCCGTCGTGGGGGCCTCGTACTTCCGGGCCAGCCCCGGCGTCCTGCCCACGCTTGCCCCGCGTCACATCGCGGGCTGGGCCTCGCTCGGCAAGGGCCTCTCGCGCGGGACGTGGAAGTCGTCGAGCCTCGCCGCCCGCTTCTTCGACGTGAGCGGCGACCTCGTGCAGAACGTCAGCTTCCACGAGCTCCAGCTTTTCGTCTCGCTCGTCGAAACGCTCTCGAACCGCTCCTACGACCTCGCGGCGGAAGCGCTCGTGCTGGGACAACGCGTGCTCCCGGCCGTGACGGAGCGCGAGGAACTGATCTCCCTGGCCACCGTCCTCGCCGACACGAGCTGGCGGGAAGTCCGCGGCTCCTTCGAGGCAGCCTCGCGCGTCGGCCTCAGCGTCGACCGGAGGCTCCGCCGGCGCTACTTCGGGCTGACCGAGCGGTTGGCGCGCATGGGCATGGGCAACGTCTCGACCTTCATGCTGGAGTCGGCGACGAGCCTCGCCCGCCTGCGCCAGGAGGACCAGACGATTGTCATCGAGCGGGCCGAGGACTTGGCGGACACCTCCGCCGAGGCGGTCGGCGCCTTCCTGCGCACGGCGCCGGACGTCCTCCAGCGCATCAGCTCGGCGCAGCTCGACACCTGGTACCACCAGGGCGTCGAGTTCCTGAAGGAGAATGCCGACGGCGGCATCGCCTACTTCAGACTCGAGTCCGCCCGGGCGGAGAACCTGCTCGACACGCTGTCGTCGAGCATCGAACTCGAGAAGGTAAGCGGGTTCCTCGGCATGTACGCGCGGGCGCTCGCAGCCACCTCGGTCGAGCTCAAGCCTGTGACCGACCTCACCCACCGGAACATCGGGTGGGTGTCGATGGAGCTCGCCACCACCGACGGCTCCAGCGTGTTTCTCCCCGCCACGGTCGACTCCCACGAGTCGAAGGCCGAGAACTTCTCGTGGCTCAAGGTCGTGACGACCCACCAAGTGGGCCATCTCGAGTTCGGCAGCTTCGAATTCGAGTTCAACACCCCGGCGGAGCGGTTCAACGACCTGCGGCAGCAGGTCGCCGAGGGACTCGGGGCCGCCCCCGGCGTGACCGACGTCGCCTCGTTCTTCGACATGTTCCCGGTCCGCGCGCTGGCTGCGGATGTCTTCTCGGTCGTAGAGGACGCGCGGATCGACCACGACCTCACCGGACGCTACCGCGGCCTGGCGCCGCACTTCTTCCAGGTCCAGCAAGAGGCGCTCGACGCCCGTCCTCCGATTCAAGGGATGCCTGCTCAGCAGGCCATGGTCGAGCTGCTCATTCGCATGAGTCTCCACGAGACGGCCGACGCCACGGTCCCCATGCCCTTCCGGGCGCAGGCGGAGGAACTGGCCGCCCTGCTGCGGCAGGTGCAAGACCACGGCGCAAACGTGGAGGACGCCGCCGAGGCCGCGCTCCGCGTCTACCACCTCATATCGCAGATGCCCAACGAGATGATCGCGCCCGACGACTGGGAGCAGGCGGACCTGAGGAACACGAGCTTCACCGAGCCGGACGTCGAAGACATCATCAGGAATCTCCAGGCGCAGGCGGAGGAGCAGCAGCAGGAGGAGGGCGAAGGCTACGAATCGCCCGACGACGTCGAGTACCGCGGCGACTTCAAGCCCGAGATGGTGCAGATGCTCGCCAAGATGCGCGGCCAGACGAGCCCGACCGACGAAAGCTCCTCAGACGCCGCCCAAGGCATTTCGCAGGAGGAGCTCGAACAGATGCTGCGCGACTCCACCGAGGTGGAGTTCGACGACGACGCGGACATGCAGACTGTCGCCGCGAACATGATGAAAGAGGCAGGGGCGGACGCGCCGCAGAACCCCGCGGGGCACGGCTACAACCAGATTCCCCACTCGGACGAGGAGGGCGGTCCGCTCGAACCCGTCGAGCCGCGAAGCTACGTGTACGACGAGTGGGACTTCCGCGCCAACGACTACCGCCCCCGCTGGTGCATCGTGCAGGAGCGCATCGGCGTCGCGGGCGAGCCGCAGTTCTTCATCGAAACGCTCCAGCAGCACGCTGGCTTGATGGACCAGATCAGACGCCAGTTCGAGTCGGTCAGGCCCGAGATATACCGTAAGATAAAGCGGCTGCCCGAAGGCGAGGACATCGATTTCGACGCCGGCATCGAGGCGCTGATCGACCTTCGCAGCCGCAAGACGCCCGACGAGCGCATCTACTGGCGCCGCAACAAGGACGAGCGCGATGTGGCGGTCGTGTTCCTGCTGGACATGAGCGCCTCCACCGCGGAGGCCGTGGAGGAAGGCACGCGCGAGGGCGACTGGAACGTCCCCGGCGACCCCGTCGCCTACACCGCGTGGCTCCGCGCACGCCGCGGAGAGACGTCGCGCCGGCCATACAAACGCATCATCGACGTCGAGAAGGAGTCGATGGTGCTGCTCATGATGGCGCTCGAGAACATCGGCGACCGGTACGGCGTCTACGGTTTCTCGGGATTCGGACGGGAGAACGTCGAGTTCTACGTGATCAAGGAGGTCGAGGAGCGCCTCTCCGACCGCGTGAAGCGGCGGCTGGACAAGGTGGCCCCGCTGCACGCCACCCGCATGGGCCCGGCCATCCGGCACGCGGCGGCCAAGCTTGATCTCGTGGACGCCAAGACGAAGTTCATGTTCGTCGTCAGCGACGGACGGCCCCAGGACCGCGGGTACAGCCGCGAGGGCGTGGAGAAGGAGTACGCCGTCCAGGACACGCGCATGGCGCTGTTGGAGGCGAAGCAGAAGGACATCACGCCCTTCTGCCTGACGGTCGACCGCAACGGCCACGACTACCTGCGCACCATGGCCGGCGACCTCGGCTACGAGGTGCTCCCCGACATCATGGAGCTCCCCCGCCGCCTGCCCCAGCTCTACAAGAAGATCACGGTCTAGCGCGGTCTAGTAGACGATCCGCATGAGCAAGCCCCGCTCATCGGCGGATGGTTCCTCGGGGAGCGTCTCGGCAATGCCGTGCTTGATGCGTCGCGCCGTCCACAATGCCGCCAGCGCGTCGTAGAGGTCATCCAGCCCGGCGACCGCTCGAACTGGCATACGGTCAGTACACGCCTCAACCTCGGCGCGGCTGAACACGCCCACCAACACGCCAAGCCGCTCCTCTTTTCCGAGCCGTTTGCGCTTGCTGTACGCATTCGGCCTCCCGCCGGCCATCGCCCAGAACGAGACCTCCGGATGCACCTCGAACACGCGACTTGTGTCGGCTGGCGTGAGCGACCTGTCTGCCTCGCGGACTTTATCCAGTATGCCGAACGCTTGCCTCGTCATCCTTTTACCCGACCATCGGAAGTTCATCGCGGACGCCGATTGGTAGTTGATCGCATCGAGACTTTGGCGGATGGGAGCAGTGAACACACTCGACGAGCGATGCGGTCTCAAGCACGACCGCGCCGCAACATCGCAGTCGCGAGTCCACGGCGGGGTGCTGCTGAGTCCAATCGGAATATCGACGGCTACCACGTCCAGCCACGGCTCGGCGACGATCTCTTGGAGCGTATCCGCGAGCACAACGGTAATCGGCGACCCAGCCTCGGGGTCCACCGCCGCGAGCCACCGGGCCTTGCCGCCACGTCCGTGGCAGCCGTCCACGCCCGCAATCCCCATCCCCTACCCTTCGCGCAGGACGCGCAGCAGTTGGAGCAGAGCGGCGGTGACCGCCCGGGCGCGCACGAGCGGACGGCGCGAGGGGAACTGGTGCAGTTGAGCGTCTACTCCGCCGGGGTGGGCGACGGCGATGTACACGGTCCCGGCTTTCACCCCATCGACGTCGTCCGGGCCCGCGACGCCGGTGACGCCTATGCCGCAATCCGCGCCGTACGCGGCGCAAGCCGCCGACGCCATCGCCCGCGCCGTCTCCTCGCTCACGGCGCCGTACGCGCGGATGGTCCCCGTGGGGACGCCAGCCTTGATCTTGAGGTCGTCGGTATAGGTGATGGCGCCGCCGACGAAGTAAGCGGACGAGCCCGGAATATCGGTGATCGCAGCGCCCAGCATCCCGCCGGTGCACGACTCCATCACGGCCAGCTTGTGGCCGCCTCGAAGCAGCGCCCCGGCGGCGAGCTCCGGCGGGAACTCCTCGTCCGTGCCCCAGATGTAATCCGCCAGAGCCCCGCGTATATGATCCTCCGCGTCAGTCAGTGTCCGCTGCGCCTCCGCCTCCGTCGCCGACCTCGCAATGGCCCGGACGTAGATCCCGTCCGGCTTCGCGTACACGCCGAGGTCCATGCCGGGCATCTCGTATGCAGCGCCGACGAGCTCGTCCACTGCCGCCTCGCTCAGGCCAATCGTCTTGAACGTACGCGATCTGATCACGTCGCCGGGGATGCGCTCCTTCAGCCGGGGGGCGATCTCCGTGGTCCACATGTTCATCATCTCGCGCGGCGGACCGGGCAGCGTTGCGATGATTCTGTCGTCCCGCTCGATCCACCAGCTGGGCGCTGTCCCGAGGCTGTTATGGATCGCCTTGGCCGACGGGATGATGCTTGCTTGCCGGAGGTTCTGCTGAGGCATGGGCCGGATGTTGCGGCGGGCGAAGCTGCTCTCGAGCCACTCCGCGAGCCCAGGGTCAACGGTCATCTCCTCGCCGAGGACGCCGGCGATGCCGTCGCGGGTGACGTCGTCCTTGGTCGGCCCAAGCCCCCCAATCGTGAGGACCACGTCGGAGCGCTCCCAGGCGCGGCTGATGATGTCAACCAGCATCCCGACGTCGTCTCCGACGATCGTCACCCATTGCAACTCGAGCCCCATCTCTGGCAGCCGCGAACCGATCCAGGACGAGTTCGTATCCTGGGTCTCGCCCATGAGCAACTCGGCTCCCACCGCTATGATCTCGGCCTTCACTGGCGTCATCTCCTTCTGGCGCGGGCCTCCGTCGGCCAGCGGTCCCAGAGCGGCGCGAGTATAGCATCAGCCCATGGCGTGGGCGGCCCAGCCCGACGGAGGGAGTAACGCGCCTTGTTCGCGGCCGGACATGGTGGTATCCTTCACGGTGCCCGTCCCGGAGCCGCCGGGACGGTTTTGTGCGTAGCAGACTGGCCGCTTCCGAGCGGCGCCCGGAGACACGATGCACCTGGTTATCGACGGCTACGGCTGCGACCCGACGCAGTTGTCCGACCCCGAGCATGTCCGGACCTTCCTGGACACCTACCCGGACGCCATCAACATGACCAAGATCATGACACCCTCCGTGCAGACGTACCGTGGGCCGGTGCCCGAGGACTGGGGCGTGTCGGGCTTCGTCATCATCGCCGAGAGTCACATTAGCGTGCACACGTTCCCCGACCGCGCCTACATGAACGTGGACGTGTTCTCGTGCAAGGACTTCGACGCTGAGCAAGCGGAGCGTGAGATCCGCGGGCACTTCACGATGAGCAGCACGCGCACCTGGGTGCTCGAGCGCGGCCTCGAGCACCTCGACCCCGTCGCGGCGGAGCGCGTCGTCGCGGGCGAACGAGAGACGGTCCGCCAACGCGTATAGGCCGCGTGGGCCGCGGTTGGCGCCGGAGAGCGTCCCATGAGCAGCCCCAGCTGGCCGACTACCCCCCACACGTTCCTCGCCCTGGACCCCGACCGGCACGCGCTGTCCACGAGCAGGGTGGTCCTGCTCCCGGCGCCCTACGATGCGACGACCTCCTACCGAGGCGGCGCGCGGGAGGGACCCGCCGCCATCATCCGCGCCTCGCGCCAGATGGAGGACTACGACCCTGAGCTCGGATGCGAGCCGTCGGCCGTGGGCATCTACACGGCCCCCGAGCTCGAGCCCCACGCCGGGGGACCCGGGGCGATGGTCGAACGCGTCACCGAGGCGGCGTCGTGGTACGCGGCACAGGACAAGCTAGTCGGCCTGTTGGGCGGCGAGCACTCGCTCAGCGCCGGGAGCGTGGCGGCCCTAGCCGACCGCTATCCGGGACTCAGCGCCCTCGTGTTCGACGCCCAAGCGGACCTGCGCCACGAGTACGAAGGCTCGGCGCGCAGCCACGCGACTGCGGCTCGGCGCATCCTCGACCACGCGCCCGTGACGCTCGTGGGAGTCCGGAGCATGACGGAGGAGGAGGCGCAGTCGGTCCGCGGCGGAGACGTGGCGTGCTTTCCCCGTGGCGCCTCGGAGGTGGTCCCCGTGCCGGCGCTCCTCGAACAGCTGGGGCCGGACGTCTACGTCAGTTTCGACCTCGACGCCTTCGACCCGTCGTTTATGGCGGCGGTCGGGACCCCGGAGCCGGGGGGGCTGGGGTGGTGGGAGACGTTGCGCATCCTGCGTTACGTGGCGGCCAACCGGCGTATCGTGGGGTTCGACGTCATGGAGCTCGCTCCCGACGACGGGCCCGAGGCGTGCGCCTACACGGCGGCGAAGCTGGTGTACAAGCTCATCGGCTACGCCACGCAGCGCGGGCTTCTCGCCTGCTAGAGCGCCAGCGGCTCCGCCACCCCGCGGCCCTGCTGGGCGCGCATGTACGCAATCCCCTCCTCGCCGGTGGCGAACGCCTCCGAATAGGTCTCGATGAGGTTCCCGTCGGGGTCCCGGAAGTAGATGCTGTTGGTGATGCCGTGGGTCACCTGCGTTTCGATCGCGCAGCCTGCGTCGATGACGTGTTGGCGCATCGCGCGCAACTCGTCGAGGCCGCCGTCAATCTGTAGAGCGACGTGGACGAGGCCAAGCGCGCCGCGCTGCGCTCCAGCCGGCGCCTGAAACAGTGCGATGTCGTGATGCTGCGTGCCGAACGACAGGAAGGCCGCCGGCCCGTGCTCAGGCCGGTCGCTCGTTACCTCCATGCCGAGGACATCCCGGTAGAAGGCTTTCGACCTCGCAACATCCGCCACGGCCAACACGACGTGCGCTACCTTGTTGATCCTTGGCATCGTGTACCCCCCGCTCATGGGTCCGGCTACCGGAGTATAGGGCGCATAGCTGCCTGCAACAATGCGCTCTGCCCCAGTACGCATGCAGGGGTCGTTGCGGGTCAATGGTAGAATGTCCCAACCTCGGCTCAGGGATCGTGCCGTGACATCGCGTCCAGAACACGTCATCTACATGGACCACGCGGCGACCACGCCGGTTTCACCGAACGTGATCGAGGCGATGCGCCCCTTCTGGGACGAGCGGTTCGGCAACGCGTCGAGCATTTACGCACTCGGACAGGACGCGCGGCGAGCTATCGACGATGCGCGCGAGCGATGCGCGCGGGTCCTGGCCGCCCGCGGCAGCGAAGTCGTATTCACCAGCGGCGGAACGGAGTCGGACAACGCGGCGCTCATGGGCGCGGCGTTGGCGCTCCGCCCCCAAGGCAACCACCTCATCACGACGCGCGTCGAGCACCATGCCGTGCTCCGCGCCGCCGAGTTGCTGGAACAGCTCGGCTTCGACGTGACCTACGTTGCGCCTGACAGAGACGGACTGGTGCGCGCCGAGGACGTCGAAGCGGCGATGACGCCGCGCACGACGGTGGTGAGCGTCATGCTCGCCAACAACGAGACCGGCACGCTCCAGCCCGTTGCCGATATCGCACGACGAGTGAAGGAGCGGGCGGCGGCAGAGCGGCGCACGGTCGTGGTGCACACCGACGCAGTGCAGGCGGCGGGTTTCGTGGACCTGAGCGTGGGCGCGCTTGGCATCGACATGCTGAGCCTCTCGGCGCACAAGTTCAACGGCCCCAAGGGCGTGGGCCTGCTCTACGTGAAGCGGGGAACGCCGTTCACGCCGACCCAGGTCGGCGGGGCGCAGGAGCGAGACCGGCGCGCGGGCACCGAGAACACGCCGAGCATCGTGGGCATGAGCGTCGCGCTGGCGGCGGCAGCCGGGGCGCGCGAGCAGACCACGGCCCATTGCCTGCGGTTGCGCGACCGCCTGATGACGGGAATCGCCGAGCGTATCGACGACGCTCAGCTCAACGGTCACCCGACGCTGCGGCTCCCGAACAACGTTAACTTCTCGTTCCCGGGCGTGGAGGCGGAGGCGCTCCTGATGGGGCTCGACCTGGCGGGGGTCGCCGCCTCCAGTGGAAGCGCCTGCACCGCCGGGTCTCTCGAAGCGTCTCACGTGTTGCTGGCCATGCAGATGCCGGAGAGCAGGGCGCGGTCGAGCCTTCGGCTCACGACAGGTCCAGAGAACACCGTGGAAGAGGCCGACTACGTCGTTGACGCGGTCGCGAAGCTCGTGGGCAAGCTGAGGGCAGTGGCTGCGTAAGGCGGCGCACATGCAGCTAAAGCGTAAGGCGCGGAAGAAGCACGGCGGCGACGGCGTGGAGCGTCTAGCCGCGAACCTGCCCGCCCCCGTTCGCGAGTTCATCTACGAACCGCCGGTCGCGCCGTCCATCTGGCCGCGTCGCCTCTTTCACCTGGCAGCGGGACTCAGCTTGCCGGCGGCGATCCTCGTCGTGCCCGACCACATCATGCAGTGGGTCCTGGTCGCGGCGAGCCTCGCGGCCGTCCTCCTCGAACTCAGCCGGGGCCTCGTGCCGACCGCGAACGATTGGGTTTTCACGTGGCTCCCGCTGTTCAAGTCCCGCGAGCGCTATCAGGTGACCGGCGCCACGTTCCTCATCCTCGGGGCCACCGCCGCGTACTTCGCGTTCGACAATGAAATAGTCGTGCTGGCGCTCGTCTTTCTCGCGGTCGGCGACCCGCTGGCGGCGCTGGTGGGCCGCCGCGACCACCGCCTCCGCATCTTCGAGAAGTCTGTCGTGGGAAGCGCGGCGTTCGTCGCAGGCGCCGTTGCGGCTGGCGCCGTCGTCACACTGCACCCGGACATCCCGCTCGCGTGGTGGCTCATCCCCGGAGCGGTCGCGGCCGCGGCGGCTGAACTCCTGCCCATCCCCATCGACGACAACCTGACGATCCCGCTGGCCTCGGCCAGCCTCATGGCGCTCTTGGCAATGCTGTAGCGGCGTCTCCTCTCCTGTGTTCCAATGGCGAGGGCGAACAGCCTGGCCGCTGCGGTGCCGGCGCCGCCCTCATCTCACAGCCACGGACGGCGCATGACGAACCGGCTCATCAACGAAACGTCTCCCTATCTCCTCCAGCACGCCCACAACCCCGTGGACTGGTTCCCGTGGGGCGAGGAGGCGTTCGCCAAGGCCAAGGCCGAGGACAAGCCGGTGCTGGTCAGCATCGGCTACGCCGCCTGCCACTGGTGCCACGTCATGGAACGCGAGTCCTTCGAGGACGAGGACATCGCCGCGGCGATGAACGAGCGGTTCGTCGCGATCAAGGTGGACCGCGAGGAGCGGCCGGACGTCGACGCCATCTACATGCGCGTGCTTCAGATGCTGCGCGGCCAGGGCGGGTGGCCGCTCAACGTGTTCCTGCTGCCCGACGGCAGGCCCTTCTACGGCGGCACGTATTTCCCCAGCGAGAGCCGGCACGGCATGCCGTCGTGGCCGGACGTACTCCAAGCCGTCGCGGACGCGTACGCGACGCGCCTGGACGCGGTGCTCCAGAACGCGGCTGCGCTGACGGAGGCGCTCCAGGCGACGTCGCCCGGAAGCGCGGACGAATTCGGGCCGGAGGTGTCCGCGCACGCGTTCGAGGCGCTGGCCTCCTTCTACGACAGCGAGCAGGGAGGGTTCGGCTCGGCGCCCAAGTTCCCGCAGGCGATGGCCATTGAGTTCCTCCTGCGTCTGCACCAGCGGACCGGCAGCGCGCGGGCGCGAGACATGGCGCTCCACTCGCTGCGCAAGATGGCGGACGGCGGCATCTACGACCATCTGGGAGGCGGGTTCGCCCGCTACTCCACGGACGCCTCCTGGCTCGTCCCCCACTTCGAGAAGATGCTCTACGACAACGCGCTGCTCGCCTTGGCGTACGTGCAAGCGTTCCAGCTCACGCGCGACGACGGCCACCGCGCCGTTGCGTCCGAGACGCTGGACTACGTCCTGCGAGACCTCGCCCACCCGGCCGGCGGCTTCTACTCGTCGCAGGACGCCGACAGCGAGGGCGTCGAGGGCAAGTACTACGTGTGGGACGCTGATGAAGTGCGCGCAGCTCTCGGCGAGAGCGACGCGGCAGTCTTCTGCCGGGTCTACGGAGTGAGCGACGCAGGCAACTTCGAGGGGCGCAACATCCTCCGGCTGGCGGAAAGCCCTGGCGCTGTGGCGGCAGAGCTCGGCATAGACGAGCAGGCGCTCCGCTCGCGTCTCGACGACATGCGCGCCACGCTCTTGGCTCTACGGTCCCAGCGTGTGCCCCCGGCGACCGACGACAAGGTGCTCACCGCCTGGAACGGGCTCATGCTGCGCACGTTGGCCGAGGCCGGCGCGGTGCTCGACGACGCCCGTTACGTCGACGCGGCTGAACGAAACGCGACGTTCCTACTCGGCGCGATGCGCCCCGATGGGCGCTTGCTCCGCACGTGGAAGGACGGCCGCGCACACCTGCTCGGCTACCTCGAGGACTACGCGTTCCTGATAAACGGACTGATCTCGCTGCACGAGGCGACGTTCGCACACCGTTGGCTGCACGCGGCGAGAGAGCTGTGCGACGAGATGATCGGGCTGTTCTGGGACGGCGACACGGGAGGCCTATTCGATGTTGGCGCCGACCACGAACGGCTCATCGTCCGTCCGCGCGAGCGATTCGACAACGCGATCCCCAGCGGCGAATCAGCCGCGGCCGAGGCTCTGCTGCGGCTCGGCGTGATAGGCGGCGACGAGGAGTACCTGAGCAAGGCGGCGCTGCTGCTGCGTGGGGCCGCCCCGACCGCAGGGCCCTATGCGCTGGGCCACGGCAACTGGCTCAAAGCGTTCGAGCTGTACTTCGCGGAGCCGATGGAAGTGGCAATCGTCGGGAGAGCGCGTGACGCGGACACCCGCGCGCTGCTCCGCGCCTTGCACGCCCGCTACGCGCCAAACCGCGTTATCGTGGGCCTCGATCCAGAGGAGCCCCGGCCGTACACATCGCCTATCATTGAGGGGCGCGGGCAGATCGACGGCAGGTCCACCGCCTACGTGTGCAGGCACTACGCGTGCGCTCTGCCGACCCGCGACCCGGACGAGCTCGCGGCGCAGCTTGCGGGCTGAGCGCGCGACAGACCGCGACGAATCGATTCGTCGACTGATCAATGAATCAAGAACCGCTAGAATGGCGGCCAGAGAGGCTTTCGCTTGATCGTAACGAGCTGGTGGTTCAGGGCGACCTTCGTGGTCGTCGTGCTGAGCGCCCTATTCTATCTTGTCAGCGCGGCGGCCCGTCTTTGGGGCTTCATCGGCGACCTGCTGCTGATTTTCTTCCTGGCCTGGTTGGTTGGGGCCGTCATCATCCACGCGGTCAACGGCCTGATGCGCATCCCGCACATGCGCCGGCCCGTGGCGATCGTCATCGTCTACTCGGGCCTCCTCGCGCTGGTCTCGCTCTTCGCGTTCCTCGTCATCCCGCAGACCGTTTCGCAAGTCATCGCCCTGGCAGACCAAGTCCCCGAGTACGTGGCGCGCCTGCCCGAGGCGTTTGAGCGAATCGAAGAGGTCCTTGCGGGGTTCGGCATCAGGGTCGACCTGGAAAACCAGGTGCAGATCGAATCGGTCAACGACCTGGCGGACAGGGCAACCGTGTTCGTGACGGACAACGCGGTCAGGATACTGCAGGATGTCATTTCGGCCGTCTTCGGGGTCAGCCTTATCATCGTCATCTCGTTCTACATCGTCCTGGACGGAGGCCGCCGCCTCAACGAAGCGCTCAAGGTCCTCCCGCACGGGGCGGAGCGCGAGACCCGGTTCGTCCTCTACATCATCGACGACACGTTCCACGGCTACGTTCGCGGGATGCTGGTCATCTCGATGATCTACGGCTTCGGCACGTGGGCTGTCATGTTCGAGAGAGATCTGCCCGCGGCGCTGCCCGTGGCGATTCTCTCCAGCCTGCTGCTCGCTGCGCCATTCGTGGGAGACTGGCTCGCGCTGGCGCTTCCGCTGATCGTTGCCGCCGCCGCGGGCGACTTCATTACCTTCATCGTCGTACTGGCGGTGCTGCTCTTCATACAGCAGGTCATGATCAACCTGCTCTCGCCGCGCATTCTGGGTCAGGCGGTCCATATGCCGGCGATGCTCGTCATCATGGCGGTCGTGTTGGGCGCCCGGTTGATCGGCATCCCCGGCGCCTTGCTCGGCGTGCCCGTGGCGGGCGTCCTCTACAGGCTGGCCGTTCATTACGGGACGCAGATCAGGGAACAGCGCGAGGCACGGGAGGCAGAGGCGCGCCTCCAGCAAGCGGTCGAGGCGTCGGAGGGCGACAGTCCAGACTCCGTTGCGGCGTCTCCCGACGGCGCGTCTACCCCAGAACATTCACGGCCCGCCGTGGCCGAGAGTCCGCGCGGCGACGGACCGCCGCCCGGCGATGCGTCCGCTACGGACGATTCACCGGCAATTGCGGCGAGTCCGGGGCGAACTCCACCAGCGCCCACGCCATGATGTGGCCGTCCTGCACCGTGAACAGGTCCGCGCCCACGGGGAGCGGCTCCCACCCAAGCGTGTCCTCGTTCCACACGAACACGCCCCAGAAGGCCGTTCCCTGAGGAGCGACGCCGCGTATCTCTTGCACGAAGTGGGAGCGGAACTCGGGGCGCCACTCGGACACGAGCTCGCCCGCAGTCGCAGCCTCCAACAGCTCGTAGCCGTCGGCGCCCTGCTCCATGGCGACGTCGCGCGCCCAATACGGGTCGCCGGGGCTCGACTCGATGAGGAGGCTCGCCGTGATGACCGGGACGGCAGTCGCCGCCGACCCGCCGCCGCACGCGGCCAGCAGCGCGGCAACGCTTGCCAGGAGGGACGCGGCCAAGGCTACGCGGGATCGTCGCACCTCAGCCCAGCGAGAACGCCCGCTTTGCCCACGCGGCGCCCTTCATGAACGGCGGCCCAAAGACCGGGAACAGCACGGCGTTGCTTCCGACGTGGACTGCCATGAAGAAGACCGCGCCGGGGTTGAATAGCGCGGCGTTGATCCACCTCCCGTAGTCGTCGGAGGCCGCGACGGTCGCCCAGAAGTAGCCGGTGTAGACGTTGGTCGTCACGTCATAGAACACCGTCGCCAGCATGGCCGCCACGACCAGCGCGACGCTGAGCCGTCCGGGCCGGAGCCGCAGCGCCGACGGCGTGGCCGCGAGCCTCACGAGCGCCCCCATCAGCGCGTACCCCGTTTCCGCCGCCATCATCGTCGCCAGCAACTGCGCGTGCGCCGCCCCCCACGGATTGAGGCGGCCATAGACGAGCCAGGCGCCTATCGCAACGGCGGCGCCGCGCCTGAATCCGAGTGTATACCCGGCGACGAACACTAGCAGGTCGAATAACTTGACGTTCGGCAGTCCCGCTAGCGCGTAGTTGCTCACGAGAATCGCCGCCAGAAACGCGAGCGGCGCGACCGCCTCGCGGAGCGCGATGTCCGCGGCTCGTCCCCTGAGCAGCTGGCCTGCGGCAGCGCCGCGCGCGGCTGCGTCGTGCATGTGCATGACCCCCTGCGACAGCCTACACCCCGTCCCCGGACCGAACAGGCGTCACTTTCGCCCGTCTAATGAGGAGGGAGACGGACCGATCAGACTTTGGCGCGTGTATGCTCCAGGCATGAGCATCGAAGATTTCTGCGTTTTGGACGTCGAGACGGCTGGAGGGTCGATGGACAACATCCCCGAAGGCTTCGACCTCTTACTAACCGGCACGCGCCAGCGCGACATCTACGGGGTATACACGTCGGCGGCCGAGAGCCTCGCGCAACTTGCGGACTTGCTCGAGGCCTGTTCGGGCCCAGTCGTCACGTTCAACGGGGCGCGTTTCGACCTTCCCGTGCTCGACCGCTGGTTCCGCGACGCGCTGGGGCGGCGGCTCGCAATCGCTCGGCACTACGACCTGATGGTCGAGATAGTACGGGCGGCCGACCGCAGAATCAGCCTCGACCGGCTCTGCCTGTACACGTTCGGAGAAGAGAAGCTGCCGTGGGACCACCATGAGAACGCCAGGGTCTGGCGCGATGAGCCACACCGCCTGATCGACTACAACCGCGTCGACGTCGACCTTACGCACGAGCTGTTCATGCGCGTGCTCCGGGGCGACTACCTCTTCCTGGGCGATGCGTCGGTCAAGCTTCCCGTGCCCGCCTGAGCCTGCCGGCTACTCGATCACCGCGGTGATCAGCGCCTGCATGTTCTGACCGCCTCCCAGCTCGGCCTGCAACGCGTGGCGAGCGGGCCGGCTCTCTTCATCGGGGAACGCAGCCAGCCAGTGCTTGTCGATGAAGTCTCGCGCAGCCCGGTCCTTCAGCAGCAGCATCACGAAGATGATGTCCTCCATCGTCCCGCCTGCGGTCTCGATGAAGTTCTTCATGTTCGTGAAGAGGTTCTCAGCCTGCTTGTCGAGGTCGTCGGGCGCTCCGCCCCCATCGGGGTTTCCGCCGCCGATCCCGGACGAATACACCGTGTTCCCGATCCGCGAACCCATGGGGATATTGCCTCCCCGATGCGCCCTCCCGGGTATGTTGATCGATGTCCTGATCCCCATCGTGGCCTCCTATGACGCCGCCGTAGTGTCGAAGCTCCGGCGTCTGCGGGGCATTATGCATCCGCGGGGCCCGGCCTGCCAGAAACGCAGCGCGCCGCGCGCTGTCATAACCGTTCGCGCCGCCCTGCCGAGTCCTTCCCGAATGCAGAGGCGCCCGCGCCACGACACTTGCCCCTTACCCCAACCCTCCCCCCTCCGGTATGCTCACCAGATGCTCCTTCCGTGGCCGTCCGCTCCGAACCCCTACCGTGTCCTATAACTCACCCGCCGTCCATAGAGAGAGCCCATGCCGAAAGTGTGTTTGCGCGTTTCGCACGCATCCTTAATCGCGGGAGGCAGGCCATGGCCTGCTAAACAGCCCCGATTAAGAAGCTGAAGGCGCCCCTCCGGCGACACAAGAACCAAAACATTACGAGTACAAATCCCCATCAAGAAGCCGAAGTGCCCCCGAAAACACCCGCCCCGCTGCTGACTGTTCAGACTTCGTGAGACCCGTCTCGCCCAAGGGCGCCGCCCATAGCGCGGTTGACCTCTGACCAGGTCGTTATCCACCCTCTCCGCAGGCATCTGCCTCCTCAACTCTGAACAGTTACTCCCGTCCGCCGAAGGTTGACACGGATGCGCAGGTAAGGTACACGAAACATCTACCCTTTCGAGTGTGTGCGAGGAGAACGCGATGACAACGACGCCGGACAGGGCGCTGCCCTCTAACCTTTGGTGGACGTCTGCATACGACCAGTGGCTGGTGCAGCAGGACGTACCCGTGCACTCGGGGTATTTCATCGAGGACGTGCGGGAGCTCGAGCTGGGTTGGTGGTCGCTGCGCGGGTGCAACGCTGCGGTGCTCAACCTCGTGGGACACCAGGGAGTGACGGAGGCCCGTCTCCTCGAGATTCCGCCGGGAGGGACGCTGCCGCCGTTCCGCATGGGGCTGGAAGAGGCGATCTACGTCATCGAGGGCCAAGGGCTGACGTCGGTGTGGGCCGAGGGGCATCCCAAAGTGACGTTCGAATGGCAGAAGCACAGCCTGTTCCGCTTGCCCAGCAACCACTGGTACGAGCTGAGCAACGCCCGCGGAGACCGGCCCGCGCTGACGCTGCACGTCAGCTACTTGCCCCTGGCGCTGAGCGTCAACCCCAGCGTCGAGTACTTCTTCAACAACCCGTTCGTCGACACCCGAGAGCTCTACGGCGAGAACGGGAACTTCTACTCGGCCGAGGCCTGGGCGGTCCGCGAGGAAGTGAGGCGCGGCGACCGGGTGAGCAACACGAACCACTGGTACGCCAACTTCTTCCCCGACCTGACGGTGTGGGACAAGCTGGAGTCCCAGAGCGGCAACGGCGAAGGGAGCGGACGCGGCGGCGGGTCGATGTCGGCAGGCATCCAGTTCCCGCATTCCGGCATCCGGACGGGGATCATGGTCCTGCCCGCGCTGCGCTACAAGAAGGCGCACCGGCACGGGCCGGGCGTGACGATCGTCGGCATCTCCGAGGGCGAGGGATTCGCCGTCATGTGGCCGGAGGGAGGGGAGAGGATCGTGTGCCCCTGGCGGGAGGGGAGCGTGTTCGTGCCCCCGAACAACTGGTACCACCAGCACTTCAACTCGGGCGGCGTCCAGAACAGACAGCTCCGCGTATTCCCGCCGCGCGCGCTCATGGCCTACAACATGCCCGATTCGCACCCGCAGATTGAGTATGTCGAAGAGGACCCGTGGATCCGTGAGCGGTTCGAGGCGGACCTCACGGAGTCGGGCCTCACGACGAGGATGCCCGACGAGGCCTACACGGACCCGAACTTCAAGTTCACGGACCCGGAGATGCAGGGCGACTGAGGCGACAGCCGCCCCACGCTCCGCCGGCTACAGGCTCACGACGCTCGGCGCGAACAGGTCCTCGATCTTCGGCTTCTCGGTGATGAGATGCTGATCGTAGAGGTAGTCGACGACCGTCGTGAGCATGGGCCGGTTCGCCTCCAGCCCGTACGCGTAAGGGTCCGGGCCGAAGATCCGCCGCGTCTGGGCCATGTAGTCGCGTCCGAACACCATCAACGCCGGGATGCGCTCGCTGAGCGACTCCTCCGCCGCGCGCTTGGCCTTGACGAACGCGTCGTACATGTTGAAGGCGATCCACGGGTACTTCTCGTAGGTCGAGCCCCTGATCGTGTACATCTGGGTCGCGGGGATGAAGCCGTACTTCTGGTAGAAACGCGTCCCCTCGGAGATGAGGTCGGGGAACAGCCGTTTGACCTTGCTCCAGTCCGCGTCCTGCGCTCGGAGCTGCGTAGAGCGGTCGATGAAGTTCCCGCCCCGAATCCCCATCTGCCCGATT
This sequence comes from Dehalococcoidia bacterium, assembly GCA_965220205.1. Taxonomy (GTDB): domain Bacteria; phylum Chloroflexota; class Dehalococcoidia; order Lucifugimonadales; family Australimonadaceae. The sequence continues at coordinate 1,418,861 of OZ244812.1, forward strand.
GACGATGCGTCCAGCTCGTTGCTGACCAGCATCGTCGCCAGGCTCTTGTCCTCGGGCACGCGCTGGAAGGAGATTCCCTCCGGCGGCTTAAAGCCCGTGACGCCCCCGTGGCTGAGCTCTTCGGTGCGCTCCATGAACCAGTTGACGTCGTACTGCGACACGCCGAAGTCGTGCTCGAGGGTCCCCCGCAGCCAGACCGACGCCGTCATCTGGTATTCGGGAACGCCCACGCGCTTTCCCTTCAGGTCCTCGGGCCCCTTGATGCCCGAGTCCACGTGATAGGTCAGGTCGGCGTGCATGAAGCGCCGGGTCGAGAACACCGGCAGGGCCACAGCGTCGTAGCCCCGCGTCTTCGCGATGATGTAGGACGCAAGGGACAGCGACGATATGTCGAACTCATCGAAGTGGAACTGCCGCCAGTAGCCCGTCGACCCGTCCGCGCGGGTCACCGTGAGCTCGACGCCCTCCGGCTTGATCTCTCCCTCGAACAGCGGGTTGACCACGTCGCTGGGGCTTCCAATCAGGCTCATTCGTAGGTCTGCCATTCGGTCTCCCTTTCGTCCGAGCGATGTTGTGCGCTTCGTTAGCTGAGCCGTTAGCGCGGTCGAGGCGCATCGTCCGCGCGCTCGGGGAAGATGCGCTCCAGATGGCGAAGACCGGCGCCGATGCCGTCCGGTCGGAGCACCTCCGACCTCAGCTCCTCGCCCGCGTAGTCTAGGTGGCGCGTCAGCCAGTACTCGATCTCTTTGACGACGCTGTCCGGCATGAACTCGCCGAGCGTCCCGTGGTACAAGCCCCCGTGCCGCTCGAGGGAGTCAATGATGCGCGTGAGGTAGGGCACGAGTTCCGATTGCTCGTCACAGATACGCTGGACAACGACCCGAGAGATGGCGTGCTCCACCGTATTCCCTCCACGGCCGCCACTGCGATTCGTTCCGCGGCGGCCGCGGAGGGCAGCATATCCGACCGGCGCGGGTTACTCAATTGTGCGCTTGTGTGCTCGTCTCTGTGCTGGCGCGCTCGTCTCTGTGCTTGCACGGCGGCGCGCCTTCGCGCGCCCGCTGATTGACCGATGCTGTGGGGCCGTGCTAGTGTCCAAGCGCGCCTGCCCCATGCATCGGGGCGGCGCTAGCCACCGGCGTCCTGGCAGCGGCGCTCGGCCGACGCCGGCTCCCACGGCGGCTTGCGGTCGACCGTAGGCAAGGAGGACCTGGCATGGCGAGCATCCTGCATTCAGTGGGCGATCGGTCCCTGCGTAGCCTCGTCGATCTCGAACACGGCCTCATCAGCCGCGAAATCTACATCAACCCCGACATCTACGCCCAAGAGCTCGAGCTGGTCTACGGCCGCGCTTGGCTCTTCATCGGACACGAGTCCCTCGTCCCCAATCGCGGCGACTTCTTCCAGGGACGCATGGGCGAGGAGACCGTCATCCTGGTCCGCGACCACAAGGACCAGTTGCACGTGTTCCTCAACACCTGCCGGCACCGCGGCATGAAGGTGTGCCGCTACGACGACGGCAACACCCGGCTGTTCACCTGCCCCTTCCACGGCTTCAGCTACGACACCGACGGCAAGCTCGTCGGCGTCCCCCACTTCAAGGCCGCCTTCCACGAGGAGTTCGACAAGAGCGCCTTCGGACTGCACGAAGTCGCGCAGATGTGCAACTACTACGGCTCGATCTGGGCGACGTGGGACCCTAAGGCGCCCTCGTTCGTCGACTACCTGGGCGGATTCGCGCAGGGCATCCGCCGCTGCTTCGAGGGCACGGACGGCTCGGACAACGGCGTCGAGTTCTTCAAGCCCGTCCAGAAGTGGCGTCTCCCCAGCAACTGGAAGTTCCCCGGGTTCAGCTTCGACGGCGACCACCTGCACGGCGTGACGACGCACCGGTCGATCAACGTAGCCGCCATCGGGCCGCAGGGCGACACCAACGAGGGCGACCGCCACCCGCTAACGGCGAGCTTCCCTTCGTCGACGCATGAGATGTCGAGCCGCAAGCTCGGTCACGGCGGGCACAACTCTCTGTACGACCAGACCGGCGTGCGGCCCTACAGGGACACCTGGCAGACGGAGCCGCCGGAGGTTGACGAGTACTACCGCAAGGCCTGGGCGGCGCGCGAAAGGAAGTACGAGGGTCAGTACCGCCACGAAGGGAGGGCCATGGTCTTCCCCAACGTGAACATCCAAGAACAGCGCATCCTGCTATGGCACCCGCATGGGGTCGGGGGGTGCGAGAGTTGGCGGTTCTACACGGTCGATCGCGGAGCGCCGCAGGTCGTGCGGGACGCGCAGCGCCACTACATGATGCGCTACTGCGGACCCGTCGGCTTGACGGAATCGGACGACATGGAGAACTGGAACTACGCCTCGGCGGCGAGCGGCGGCACGATCGCCCGGCGCCTACCCTACCCCTTCAAGGCTGGGTTGGGGCACGACTACACCGACGAGCGGGCGCCGGGCATGACCCTGAACTTCCGCATCGCTGAGGAGAACCAGCGCTCGCGTCTCTCGCGATGGCTGGACTTCATGGAAGCCGGGAGCTGGGACGAGTTGTATCCCAACAAGCAATAGGCGACCCAACACGTCTTCCGCCGACGAGGCCGAGCGGCGAGAAAGGCTAGGACCGGTGTCGGACCGAGATTCCCCGCCCGCGAGATACGGCGCCGTAGCGTTGGTGGACGAACGAGCGGACTCCTCCGCTGGTCCGAGACGGGAGACTACGGCTGCCCTCGACCCGCGTAGGCGCACGGACTCGGCTGGCGACCATCCCCATCGTGCGGCATGAGCGTCCTCAGCACGGACCCCGCAGCCAGAGCCCCCGCGAGCCGAGGTTTCCGGTTGCCCGACAAGGGCACGTTCATCGTCGTTGCTCTGCTGCTCACGCTGGGCTTCTACCTGATCTACCCCGTCGTGCTGATTCTCGTTCTCAGCTTCAACACGGCGCCTCACATCCTCATCGCCGACCGCGAATGGGGCATGGACAACTGGCGAGGCGCCTTCTCGAACTCCCGCATCTACGGGGCGCTGTGGAACACGATCTGGCTCTGGGGCATCTCACTCTCCGTCAGCCTCCCGTTCAGCGTCGTCGTCGCGTGGCTGCTCGCTCGCACCCGGATGCCCGGCAGCCATGTGTTGGAGCTCTTGTACTGGGTGAGCTACGTTTCTCCCGGCGGCCTGATCGGTTGGATCATGCTCCTCGACCCAGGCAGGGGATTTCTCAACACCCTCGTCGAGCTCCTGCCGTTCGTCGACAACGGGCCGTTCAACATCTTCAGCGTCCCGGGCATCATCTTCGTCAACGTCGTCGGCGGGGCCTCGGCGACGAGCGTGATGATTCTCACGCCGATCTTCCGCAACATGGACGCGGCCTTGGAGGAGGCCGGCCGAGTCTCCGGCTCCAGCTCCATACGCACCATGGTCCGCATAACACTGCCGATCATGATCTCGCCGGTCGTTCTCATCTTCGCGCTCAACCTGATGCGCATGTTCACGTCGTTCGAGCGCGAGCTGATCCTCGGCTATCCGATCGGCTTCTATGTGTACTCAACCTTGATATGGGAGCAGATACGCGGGCAGGTGCCGCCCGATTACGGATCAGCGACCGCGCTTGCCAGCATGACGCTAATCGTCATCGCGGTCATCATACCGTTCCAACGGTGGATTCTATCGAGGCGGCGGTACACGACAATCACGGGCGCGTTCAAGCCAGGCCTGATCGATCTCGGACACTGGAAGTGGCTGGGATTCGCGTTTGTCGCCTCCGACCACATACTCACGATGTTCACGTTGGCCGTCATGCTCGTGGGCAGCTTCATGACCCGCGTCGGCTTCTTCGATCTCGATCCAATGTTCACGTTGAGGCATTGGCAGTACCTCTTCAGCGACGAGACCTTCCGCACCGGCATACGAACGACGTTCATCCTGTCCATTGCCGCGGGGATCGGCAGTCCGCTCCTGTTCTCGCTCTTGGCGTATGTGATCATTCGGACGCGATGGCGGTTCCGGTTTGCTCTGGACACGCTCATCTGGGTCGCGGGAGCGCTGCCCGGCTTTCTGTCGGGACTTGGCTTGCTCATCCTGTTCCTGGCGACTCCGGGCCTCAGCTTCCTCTATGGGACCATCTGGGCCCTCATCATCGTGGTCCTCATATCGGGCATGACACAGGGCGTAAACCTGGTCAAGACGAACATCGTCCAGGTCGGATACGACATGGAGGAGGCGGCGCGGGTTTCCGGCGCGGGGTGGTTCCGGACGTTCTTCTTGATATGGCTCCCGCTCATGGCGCCGTTGATGGTGCTCATCGGCCTGTTCAACTTCAACTCCGCCGCCAATACGACATCGACCGTCGTCCTCCTCGCGTCGAGGGACACCATGACGGTCTCGCTGGTGATTCTGGACTGGCTGTTGCCGGAGAGCAGGGGCGGCCGCGAAGTCGCAGCCGCCGCGCAGTTGCTCCTTGGGATATTCACGCTGACGACAGCGATTTTCGCCCGGCACTACGCACTGAAGCTTGGTATTCGCCACCGCGCATAGGCGGGCCGCCTGCAGCGGTCCGTCCCGCACGGTCTTGTACGAATGACGGGAAGCAAGAACAAAAGGAGGTACGTAGGCCATGAGTAACATATCGAGAGCTTCCATAGGCGCCGTCCTTGTGCTCGCCCTCGTCCTCGTGACGGCATGCGCCAACACGGACGAGCTCGAGCAGCAGGTTGCCGACCTCCGCCAGGAGGTCGAGCAGGAGAAGGCCGCCCGTATGGCAGCGGAGGAGGCGGGCTTCCAGCAGATGGCGGCGGCGATCGGCGAACTCTCCAACCAGCCGCCCGGCGTTCAGATGCTCGTCGAGCCCGCCATCTTTGAGTACCCGGAGGGACGGATCAGGACCAGGAACGCGCCGGGCACCGTCTGGGTCTTCGGCTCGGGCCTGCAGCCTGGCCAATGGTTCGAACTCACCGTCCAAACACAGGGCAACGAGATCCCGCTCTCGTTCCCCGGCGACTTCGTCCGGCGAGCGAGCGCGGACGGGACCTTCGCCGCGACGCTGTCGGAGTTCCGCCACCCCTTCTACCCACTGCACCGAGATGGAGGGGGCCCCGGAGGGATATTCACATTCCTTCTCCGCGACTCGGATACGGGCGCGCTGCTGGCGTCGACTCCGTGGGCGGTCTGCGGCATCGAGCGCGAAAACCCGTGGTGTTCCGCGGCGAGAGCAACCGCAAAGATAAGTGAAGAGTAGCCTATCCGGGCTGCGTATCGTGGGCGCCTGTCGCGACCAGAACAAATCGGAACCCGTAGGGTGAAGACGGGGAACAGAACGGGAGGCAGATGATGAGCGATCAAGAGAACCGAAGCAGGCCCAGAGAGGCGTTGTGGAAGCCCTTTGGCTTCACGTTCGGCCTCATCTGCGCTGCGGCGATGCTGGCGTCGGCGTGCGGGACCGACCCAACGCCGACGCCCGAGCCTACCCCCACGCCGGCGGGGGACACGTCGATGGAGCCGACTGGCGGAGCTTCCGAGTTCCCCGCTCCGGAGGGCGTGGACCAGGCGGAATGGGACGCGCTTGTCACCGGGGCGCAGGAAGAGGGGCGGCTGGTCACCGTTGGGGGCCGGGGTATCCAACAGACGACCGCGATGAAGGAGTATTTCGGGAACAAGTTCGGGATCAAGGTGTCCATCGGCGCCGGGAGCCTCAACGACCAGATAAACCGGGTCATCGCCGAGCAGAGTTTCGGACGGTACGACGTGGACCACCTGACGACGGGCGGGCCAATCGTCGACCTGCTTCTCGTTCCGGCCAACGCCGTGGAACCCTTGCAGGACTGGCTCTTTCTGCCCGAGGTCATCGGCGGGGACAACTGGTTTGGCGGCGAGCTCCTCTTCAACGACGTCGAGCAGAAGTACAACGTCATCTACACCGGGAGTCTGGTGAACTCCAGCTGGGACGTCTGGTTCAACACCGACAACGTGAGCATGGAGGAGGCCGAGGCCTGGACGTCGTGGCGGGACATCTACGACAACCCGAAGTTCTACGGGAAGATCATCGACTCGGACCCGCTGGGAAGGATCTCGGGGTCGGCAATCATCGAACAGCATGACAACCCGGGGCTGGGGCCCGAGTACTTGCAACGGGCCTACGGCGACGCTGAGGTCGGGGTAACCTGGTCCAGCGATGAGCGGTTCATCGCGGACAGTTGCGCCGCTGGGACCTTCTGGATATGCTTCGGCGGCGCGAACGAGTTCGAGTTCGTGAGGTCGGCAGGCGGGTCGATAGCCAGCAGGAACCGCTTCATTACGGGCGGGGCCGCAGATATGGGCTGGGAGCCCATCGCCTTCTTGGAGCAGGTGTCGCCCTCGGCTTCGAGGGCTGTGATGATCCCGAAGAACCCGCCGCACCCGAACGTCACGAGGCTCTGGGCGAACTGGATCCTGAGCCGCGAGGGCCAGACGGTGATGCAGGAGGAGGGATGGCACCCCGACCCGATCCTCCGGGCCGAACAGGAGAGAGAGGGAGGACACGGCCAGGTCAGCTTGCGGGTAGACGTGCCTCCGGGCAACGCTCGGCCTGAAGAGCTGAGGGAGCCGGGCGTCGACTACCTGATGATCAAGGGCGGCGAAGAGTCTGCGAGGCGCACCCAAGAGCTCTGGGAGTGGCGGGAAGCGCTCCACCGAGAGGGGTATGGGCGATAGCCGGAGGGGCCTGCCTGAGGACTGCTGAAGAAAGGATAGAGAGACATGGTCCAAATACTGCCATCGTTGGGTGACCGGTCGTTGCGTAGTCTCGTCGATCTCGAACACGGCCTCATCAGCCGCGAGATCTACGTCAACCCCGACATCTACGCCCAAGAGCTCGAGCTGGTCTACGGCCGCGCTTGGCTCTTCATCGGACACGAGTCCCTAGTGCCCAATCGCGGCGACTTCTTCCAGGGACGCATGGGCGAGGAGACCGTCATCCTCGTCCGCGACCACAAGGACCAGCTGCACGTGTTCCTCAACACCTGCCGACACCGCGGCATGAAGGTGTGCCGCTACGACGACGGCAACACCCGGCTGTTCACCTGCCCCTTCCACGGCTTCAGCTACGACACCGACGGCAAGCTCGTCGGCGTCCCCCACTTCAAGGCCGCCTTCCACGAGGAGTTCGACAAGAGCGAGTTCGGGTTGCACGAAGTCGCGCAGATGTGCAACTTCTACGGCTCGATCTGGGCGACGTGGGACCCCAAGGCCCCCTCGTTCGAGGACTACCTCGGCGCGTACGCCGACGGCATCCGGAGCTGCTTCGAGGGCACGGACGGCACGGACAACGGCGTCGAGTTCTTCAAGCCCGTCCAGAAGTGGCGTCTCCCCAGCAACTGGAAGTTCCCCGGCTTCAGCTTCGACGGCGACACGCTGCACGGCGTGACGACGCACCGGTCGATCAACGTAGCCGCCATCGGGCCCCAGGGCGACGCCAACGAAGGCGACCGCCACCCGATGCGCGGCCAGTTCCCGTTGACCCGCTACGAGATGTCCATCCGGAAGCTCGGCCACGGCGGGCACAACCCCATCTACGAGAAGACGGGCATCGCGCCCTACGTCGACACCTGGCAGACGGAGCCGCCGGAGGTTGACGAGTACTACCGCAAGGCCCACGAGAAGAAGGCGAAGAAGTACGAAGGGCAGTACACGCACGGCGGGGGCGCCCACGTCTTCCCCAACGTGAACATCCAGCCCCAGCGCATCCTGCTGTGGCACCCGCACCACGTCGGGTGGTGCGAGAGTTGGCGGTTCTACACGGTCGACCGCGGAGCGCCGCAGGTCGTGCGGGACGCCCAGCGCCGCTACATGATGCGCTACTGCGGACCCGTCGGCCTGACGGAATCGGACGACATGGAGAACTGGAACTACGCCTCGGCGGCGAGCAGCGGCACGATCGCCCGGCGCCTGCCCTACCCCTTCAAGGCGGGGCTGGGGTACGACCACACCGACGACCGTGTGCCGGGGATGACGCTGAACCGCGGGATCGCCGAAGAGAACCAGCGCTCGCGCCTGTACCGGTGGCTGGACTTCATGGAAGCCGGCAGCTGGGACGAGCTCTACCCGAACAAGCAGTAAATGACCGAACCTAAGCGCCAGGAGGGCCGGCCATGGCCGTAGACTCAATGCAGCAAGCGTTGGAGCGCCTGCTCCTTCAGCGGGAAGTCGAGGAGTTCCTCTCCATGGAGGCGGAACTCCTCGACGAACGACGGTACAACGAATGGATCGAGCTGATTGCCGACGACATCCATTACCACATGCCGCAGCGCCGGAACGTCAAGTTCGGCGAGCAGCACCGCGAGAACACGAGCGCGGACGACGAGATTTCGTGGTTCGACGAAGGGAAGAGGATCCTGGCGGGGCGCGTACGGCAGATCAACACGGGCATCCACTGGGCTGAGGAGCCCCTCTCCCGTCTTCGCCATATCATCGCCAACGTCCAGGTCCTCGATGTCGACGGCGACGAGGTCAAGGTGCGCAGCCGCTTCATCGTCTACCGCAACCGCGTTCAGGACGAGGTCGACCTGTTCGCGGGCAAGCGCGAGGACACGCTGCGGCGCGATAGCGAGACGGGCTGGAAAATCGCAAAGCGCCTGATCATCCTGGACCAGAACGTGCTCCTGGCCAAGAACATCACCTTCTTCTTCTAGCCGCTGCCCGCGCCGTTGGGCAGGGCCGCCCCAGATTCCCGCTCCGGGGCGGGGATGACGAAGGAAGGAGATTACAGGGAGCAGGAGGACAGTGATGACCGAGCAATCCGAGCCGAAGGGACTGCCCCACACAATGGGCGCGGAGATCATGCTCCAGGACCTTCCGTTGGGGACGCGTCTCGTCCTGCGAGGCGGGGCCGAGGTCGAGATCGTCGAGAACCCGCGCGACGGCCAATGGGTGTTCGTCAGACCCGTGGGCTCCGATGAGGAGGCCGATCTCGTCTTCGCAGCCGAGGTCGCCGAGATGCCCGCCCAGTAACCCCGTCCGACTTCTCGACCTGCTAAGCTACCGCGTCTCCGAGAGGCCTGTTAGCCGAGGCGGCGGCGCGTCGCCCCGGATCCCGCGTATCCCCCAGGGAGGTAGGACTATGACCACCAGCCAAGAAGCTATGCTCGAGGTCTGGAACCCCGTCCCCCGCTACGACCGATGGCTCGAGACCCTCAAGATTCCGATCTTTCGCGGGTATCACGTCGAAGACCTGCGCACGATGGAGCTCGGGCCGTGGGAGGAGCGGGAGTGCAACGCCGCCATCCTCGCGCTCAACGGCGCGGAAGGGGTCACTGAGACCCGGGTGACCGAGATTCCGCCCGGCGCAACCATCGCGCCGGTCAAGTTCTCGCTGGACGAGCTTATCTACGTGCTCGACGGCCGCGGCTTCACAACGATCTGGGCCGACGGTATGGTCCCGAGGACCTTCGAGTGGCAAACACACAGCCTCTTCGTCATCCCGAAGAACTACACCTACCAGCTCAGCAACGCCCAAGGGAACCGTCCGACACGGGTGCTTAACTTCAACGCGCTGCCGGTGGCCATGGCCATCTACCAGGAGCCGAGCTACTTCTTCAACAACCCCTACACCCTCCCCGACCCGACGATGCTCTACGGAGAGGATGGCGACCCGTACCGCTCCGAGGCGAAATGGGTCGACCTCGGCGGACGCGAGGGCGCCTTCTTCACAGGCAACTTCTTCCCCGACATGGCCTTGTGGAACAAGAATCTGCGCCTGCAGCAGGGCCGCGGCGGCTCGGTGAGCGTCGGCTTCCGCATCCCGCGCACGCCCTTCCGCATCGCCATCCCCACCATGCCGGTCGGCACCTACAAGAAGGGCCATCGCCACGGCCCCGGCATCAGCATCGTCATACCGGGCGAGGCGGACGGCTTCTCCATCATGTGGCCGGAGGGCGGCGAGAAGGTCATCGTCCCCTGGCACGAGGCGAGCTGCTTCATCCCACCGAACCAGTGGTACCACCAACACTTCAACGTGGGCCCGCAGCCTGCGCGGTACATGCCGCTGCACACGCCGCGGCACCGTTTGTTCGGCGGGCAACGGGGCCCGGACGTCGGGGCGCGCCACCAGATTGAATACACTGACGAGGAGCCCTGGATCCGCGAGATGTTCGAGGCAGAGCTGGCAAAGCGGGGCGTGCAGACGCTGATGCCCGCCGAGGCCTACACGAATCCCGACTACACGTGGCCGGAGGGCGAGCCCGAAGGCGACTAGCGCGGGGCTGGAGAGACCTCGTGAAGTACCGTCAACTCGGCGCGACCGGGCTTCGCATCTCGGAGATAGGCTTCGGCTGCGGCAACACTGCGGGCCTCATGGTGTGGAGCTCCCGCGATGACCAGATACGCATCGCCCAGCGGGCCATCGACGCGGGCATCACCTACTTCGACACCGCCTCCGCCTACGGGCGCGGCAAGTCCGAGGAGAGCCTTGGCCAGGTGCTACGGCGCCTCTCAGCCATGCCGCTGATCGGCGCCAAGGTGGCGCTGGACGACGAAGACATCGCGGACCTCCGCTCCGCCGTGCGCCGGTCGCTCGACGAGAGCCTCACCCGCCTGGGCGTCGACCACGTCAATCTCGTTCACCTGCACAACCGGCTCTGTGTGGAGCGCACGCCCGATACGCGCGGCGCCCACGGCGTCATGCTCACCCCGAGGAGATGGTCGGGCCCGGCGGCATGGAGGAGATATTCCAGGAGCTCCAGCTCGAGGGGAAGCTCCGCTACTACGGGTTCTGCGCCTTCGGAGGAGAGGTCCCGGCCGTCAAGAGCGTGATCGCGCGAGGCCACTTCCACTCGATGCTCGCCTCGTACAACGTGCTGAACCCGTCAGCGGGCAGGCCCGCGCCGCCCGGCCTCGAGCGCGACGACTACGGCGACGTCATCAGCGCGGGCGCCGACCGGGGCATCGGCATCGTCGGCCTGCGGGTGCTCGCCGCCGACGCTCTCAGCGGCAACCCAGCGCCCCACGAATTGAACAAGGGCGGCAGCTCAGACCGCGGCGACTACGCCGGCGAAACGCGACGAGCCCAAGCGCTGAGCGCGCTCCGCCTCGACGGCAACGAGTCGCTCGCCCAAGTAGCGGTCCGGTTTGGCCTGAGCAATCGGCGGATCTCGACAGTGCTCGTCGGCTTCTCGGAGATGCGCCGCCTCGAAGAGGCGGTCGCCTGCACGGAGCGCCCCGCGTTCTCCGACGCCCACATGGAGTTCGTCGAGGAACTGTACCGCACTGACTTCGGGCTTCGGGAGTCCGCCTGAGCGCGCGCTGAACCCAACGAGCCGCGGCGGCGGCGCGTCCTCAGTTCAGGTGCGTCGAGTCTTCCGGGTTCACGACCGCGATGACGTCGTCGACCGAGATGACGAGACTCGCGCCTTGCATGCCCGGCTCGAAGGGCGACTCGACGCAGACGGCCTGCGCCGACCTCCCATCCGCGCCGAGGGAAACGACCTCAACGACGCTCCCGTCCTCCATCTGCAGCCGCACGCCCGGCTCGAGGTCAGTTCGAGCATCCATCGCCGCCTCCGTTTGACGTGACCATCCAAACAACCCGCCAGCCGACCCCGCAGCGACGGCTCACATGCGCAACCGGAACAGCTGCGAGCTCTGTGGGATACGGGCCACTACGGCGCTCCATTCGCAGTTGGCGCACCGCGCGTGGATGTTGATGTAGCGCACGTCCTCCCACGAGAACATCTGCACTGGTTCCTCTTCGCGCCAATTGACAGCGCCCCCGCATTCGGGGCACTCGAAACCGAAGATGGGGTGAGGCCGGTGCGCCATGAGCTCTCCTCGTACGCGGCTACGTCGTGGCCGCCGCGCTGGCGTCTTGGGCCCGCTGCATCAGCTCCTTGACGAGCGGCATGGCAGGCCCGTACCGATCGCCGTCGTCCACGTCGTACCCCAGGTGGTACATGGCGCGGTAGGACGCCACGCCGCCCCGGCCCTCGCCTCTGCGGTTGTCCAGGCGGGGGGTCAGGTGGATGATCTCGCCGGCCTCGTCCCTGTCGTAGAAGACGTTCTTCGGGTCCCCTCCGCCCTCGACGATCCGGACGTTTTCCTCGAGCATCCGACGCATGAGGATGAGGGCGACGTCCGAGGTCCCCAACCGCTCTCCGGAGCGGTTGGCAACGGCGCCCTGCGACCACCAAGCAAGCATGTCCTGCGACAGAACGTAGTCGAAGATCGGGCGACCGTTGTCGTCCACCATCGGCATCTCATAGAACGGGACGATGTCTTGCCGCGGCGCCTCGACGCCAGGCGGGGCCGCGTACATCTGATAATTGATGTGGTACGTGTGCGTGTCGTCCATCGGGACCCTGGCCTGGAGCTCTGTCCGGATGCCCCCGCCGCCCGGGCGCGTGTAGAACGGAAATATGACGTACGCCGCCCGGCTCTCGCGGTCCTCGGGAGCGCCGCGCGCCTTGGTCACTCGCTCGCCCTTCTCCATCCCGTATGGCGTCGGGCGCGCGTAGATCGAATCGAGGCCAAGGCCCCCTTCGGCCCCTCGGTAGGCGCGATGGACGTTCTTGTCGTGCACGCGCTCGTCGTGCAGCCCCTCGTACTCCAGGACGTACTTGAAGAAGTTGCCGTGGAGGTAGACGCCGTGGGCCGGGTCTCCTGCGTTCTCCTGGCATTGGAGCCAGTTGCACGGAATCTCGGCGACCCCGATCTGGCGGACCGCGTTGGGCCATACGAGCACGTCCCACGGCGGGAGCACCGGAACAGGCTCCGGTCCGAGGTAGGCGTAGACGAGGCCGCCGATCTCCCGCACCGGGTAGGCCGGCATCTCGACCTTCTCCCGGAACCTGCTCTCGATCGGCTCGAGCGGCGTCTCGAGGCATTGGCCTGACTCGTTGTACAGCCATCCGTGATAGGGGCAGCGCAGCCCGTTCGCCTCGGGGTAGCCATACTGCATATCGACGTTCCGGTGGGAGCACCGCTCGCCGATCAGGCCGAGCGTGCCGCTCTTGTCACGGTATAGCGTGAGGGTCTCGCCGAGTACGCGGACCTTCTTGGTAGGCTTGAGCAGCAACTCCGAGGCCGGTGCAATCGGCAGCCAGTACCGGCGCATCAACTCGCCCATTGGCGTGCCTGGCCCCACCCGCGTCAGGCGCTCGTTCGCTTCGACACTCAGCATAGGTTCCTCCCGAACGGAGAATGGGCGGCAGTCTGCATCGGCGGCGTCTTGTTGCTACGCCTGCCAGTGACGGTTTGTCAAGCCGACGCTTGCGCATCCTCGCTCAACAAACTAACATCTGCGCCTGCGCAACCTACATGCGCACGAGGAGGCGAGAGATGAGCTACAACGGCCACGTAGTCATCGATTCTGATTGCCACATGCGCGAGTACTGGGAACTCGACCGCACCTACAAGGAAACGATGGACCCCGCGTACCGGGACACGTACGCGCAGTTCAGCGAGGTCGTCCGCGCCCAGCAGAAACGTGCGGGCGACGTCGGGTTCACTCCGCTCTTCTGGCCCCGCCTCCCCAACCGTCCCATGGGGCTCTTCGAGGCGTTCGAGTTGCCGGGGGACGGCGGTCCCCGCGGCAGCGCCACGGTCACGGGCCGAGGCTACGACATCGACCCCTCCTGCAACTGGGACCCAACGATCCGCCTCAGGGATATGGAGACCGCCGGCGTCGACATGAGCTTCATGTTCCCCAGCCAGGCTGACGGCTTCTGCATGCTCAACGACGTTGGGTTCGAGAGCGCGCTCCACCGCTCCTACCACCGGTTCATGAGCAACTACTGCGCCGCCGCCGAGGGGCGGCTCTGGTGGATGGGCGGACTCACGATGCGAGACATCCCCGAGAGCGTCGCGCAGCTCCGGCAATGGGCGAAGGACGACCCGCACTTCGCGGGCATGCACCTGCCTCGCGGGTGCCCCGACGGCCGCACGCTCGACCACCCCAGCCTCTACCCCCTCTACGCCGCCAGCGAGGAGCTCGACCTGCCCCTCTGGGTGCACGGCGGGGCGAACCGACCCCCGCTGACCCCGTGGGTCGAGGCCCCCAACGGCCTCTACCACGCCATCGGCGGTCAGTACGCCCTCGCCGCCCTCGTCGGCGGCGGCGTCTTCGATCTCTTCCCCAAGCTCCGCATCGGCCTGTTCGAGAGCTTCGGAGGCTGGATGCCCTACCTCGTCGAGAAGCTCGACGATGGCTTCACTCCCGGTTCACGGACGACGCCCAAGCAGAAGCGCACCGCTTCCGAAGTCGTCGCGAGCGGACAACTCTTCGTTGCTGTCGAGGCCGACGAGGAACACATCGCCTACGCCGTCAAGACGCTCGGCGAGCACGTGTGGCTCTTCTCGACGGACTACCCGCACGGCGGCAGCCCGTGGCCGGAAGGGGTCCCGCTCATCGCAGGGCAGGACATGACGGAGAGCGCAAAGGTGAAGCTGCTCGGCCAGAACGCTGTCAGGTTCCTCCCCAAGATGGCCGGCGCGGCGGCGGCAGCCGTCCGCAACGGCTCGTGAGCAGCTCGCGCGGTAGGCGCCTGCGGTAGGCGAAGGAGACACCATGGCCGACAAGGTAGTCCCGAACACGGAGCCCCGCATCTCCGCGGACTCGCACATGGCCGAGCCGGTCGACCTGTGGCAGGAGCGCATGCCCGCCAAGTACAAGAACCGCGCGTTCAGTTGGCCGGGACAACGCATCGGGAGCGGACAGTACCGGCGGGAAGGCGGATGGGAGCCCGCCCCCCGTCTGAAGGACATGGCCGCCGACGGCGTGGTCGCCGATGTCCTGTACCCGACGCGCGCGAAGAGCGCGTTCCGCCTGGACTACGAGCCCGAGATATCGGAAGCGGCCGCCCGCGTCTACAACGACTGGTTGATCGAGTTCTGCAGCGAGGCGCCCGACCGCCTCTGGGGCCAGGCGCTTCTGCCGCTGTTCAACATCGAGAACGCCATCGAGGAGATGGAGCGCTGCAAGAAGGCAGGCTTCGTCGGCGTCACGACGTGGATGGTTCCGCCCGACGGCCTGCGATTCGGCTCAGAGCACTACGACCGGTTCTGGGCAGCCGCCCAAGACATGGAGATGCCCGTCAGCATGCACATCAACAACGGGTACGGCCCGTACGCCGAGGCGTCCGCCGAGGTCCGGACCCGGAACGAGTGGAACCGGCTGGACGAGCTCACCTTCACCGCCGCGGGGCACAAGAAGATCGCAGCCGACATGCTGACGGATATCATCTGCACCGGCGTGCTCGAGCGGTACCCGCGACTGAAGATAATCGTCGCCGAGGCCGAGGTCGGCTGGATCCCGTTCTGGCTCGAAGAGATGGACAAGCGCCAGAGGCGGCACAACTCCCTGCCTCTGCTGCCCAGCGAGTACTTCTACCGCCAGTGCTACGCCACATTCGCTGACGACCCGGTCGGAGGGTTCCTGCTCTCCCGTTGGGGCGAGAACAGCTTCCTCTGGGCCAACGACTACCCGCACCCCGGCGTGGGCGACACGTGGCTGTTCTCCGGAGCGGTCATCGCCCGCGACCTCGGCCACCTCGGCGATGCGGCGCGGGCGAAGGTGCTCCGCGAGAGCACCGCCAACCTGTACGGCAGGCCGATCCCCGAGCTCATGCCCGTCCCCGCCGACGACCCCTCGATGGAAGAGTGGCGCGAAGAGCGCGCCCCCTACTACGCGGGGATCGCGTAGGCAGGGCCAGGAAGGCATCGGACGAGGAGAGCAACCGTGACGACAGTGACATCGGACCAACGCGTGCGGATATCCGCCGATTCCCACATGTCCGAGCCGCTCGACCTCTGGGAGAAGCGACTGCCGGAGGAGTTCCGGGAGTACACGATCCCGTTGCGCGGCGAGTACGGGAAGGGCTTCTACGCCCGGCGGGGCGGGTACGAGCCGGGCCCGCGGCTCGTCGACATGGCCCGGGACGGCATCGTCGCCGAGGTGCTCTACCCTACATTCGCCAAGGATATGTACGACCCTGGCCGGCCTCCCGCGGCGGCGGAAGCCCTGGCCCGCGTCTACAACGACTGGATGGTTGATTTCTGCAGCGAGGCGCCTGACCGCCTTTGGGGTCAGGCGGAGATCGCGCTCTGGGACATCGACCATGCGATCGCGGAGATGGAGCGGTGCCGCAAGGCCGGCTTGGTGGGCGCGACGATCTGGATGGTCCCGCCCGACGACATCCCGTTCAGCACCGACCACTACGACCGGTTCTGGGCCGCAGCCCAGGACCTCGCGATGCCCGTCAGCATGCACATCAACACCGGCTTCGGCCGCTACGAGGCCAGGGCCCGAGGCACTGCTCTCAGCTTCGACCGCATCGCGACCCTCAAGCGTACGGCCACCGGGCATAAGCAGGTCACCGCGGACGCCCTGACCGACATCATCTGCTCGGGGGCGCTCGAACGCTTCCCGCAACTGAAAATCATCGTCGCGGAGGTCGAGGTCGGCTGGATCCCGTTCTGGCTGACGGAGATGGACAAGCGCTCCCGCGAACGCGGGCTGCCGCTGATGCCCAGCGAGTACTTCTACCGCCAGTGCTACTCGACCTTCACCGAGGACGAGGTCGGCGGCATGCTGCTGGAACGGTACGGACAACGCAGCTTCATGTGGTCGACCGACTACCCGCACGTGGGCACGGGCGACATCTGGCTGTTCTCGGACGAGGTGATCGAGCGCACGTTGGGCCACCTCGCGCCCGAGGTGCAGGCAAGGGTCCTGCGAGACAACGTCGCGGAGCTCTACGGCATGCCCGTGCCGACGGCGATGCCGGAGCCCCCGGAGGACCCGACGCTGGAGGAGTGGCGCAAGAGCCGCACTCTCGCCGGCGGGTAGGCAACGAGGAAAGGCAACCCCAAGGAAATCCCCTCCGCGGGAACGAGGCGCCCCAACTGAGCAGTGCGGAAGCACGAGCCACGGACGCCGCAGGTACAGAGAACTGTTTGGGCAAAGGAGACGTACATCATGCATAGTCGAGTAGCGGTCCGGCCGGAGCTCTGGAAGCGGCTGGCCATCGCGGCGGGCGTTGTCCTCGCGGCGGCGGTCGTCACAGCCATCGTGCAGCCGGGCTTTTCAGCGCAGGGGGCCCCGTCGGCCCAGGATGAGGACGGGGCCGCCCCCGTGCTCACCGTGCAGCCCCCGATCTTCATGCTGCCTGAGTGGGGCAAGCGCGATAGGGACAACGGGATCTACATCTTGGGCGCAGGGCTCGAGGCGGGCCAGGAGTTCAGCCTCAGACTTCGGTGGGACAGCGTGGGAGTGGAGCGAGACGTTACGGCAGGTCTGAGCGGATACACCGACGAGACCGGAGCGGTGGCGAACATCCACGGCGCCTTCACCATGGGCTACGACGAGGGCCTCGCGGACTTCCGCGAGCCGCGCCGGGACACGTTCTTCCAAGGACGCTTCGAAACGCTGAGCTTCCGGCTCCACGACGGGATCACGGGCGAGTTGCTCGCTGTCGCTCCCGTCGCTGTGTGCGGGCCCTCCCGTGAGCAGGACTACTGCGTAGCCGCGGAGCCTATGCTGCCGTTGCCGTAGGACAGCCAAGCGGCCATGACTCCCGTTCACGGGATGGCCTAACCAGTATTGAGCGTGTAAGATGCGCGACCAATCGGAGAAGGTGAGCAAATGCATCGAATGAAATCCATCATCAGCCTCATCGCGGCGCTCGCGACCGTGGGCCTGCTGGCTGCGGCCTGCGGGAGCGACCCGACGGCGACGCCGCGACCGACCCCGACCTCGGCCCCGGTCGCCACGGCGACGCCTGTGCCCACGCCGACGCCCCTTCCTCCCGGCGTGACGCCGCCTCCCGCGCCGCCAACCGCGACGCCCCGGCCCGCAACTCCCACGCCGGACGCGAGCTTCGAAGCGAAGTGGGCCGAGCTCGTCGCCGCCGCACAGGAGGAGGGCGAGATCGTCATCATCCTGAGCGGGACCCTGTCCCGGACCGGCCGGCCAACGTTCGACTACTTCGGCGAGAAGTTCGGCATCAAGATGGTGACCAGCAGCGGGAGCGGCCCCAATAACGCCAACCGCCTCCTAGCGGAGCGGGCGCGGGGCAAGTTCACGGTCGACGTCTCCACGGTGAGCGGCGGCTCGATGGAGCGGATACGCGCGGCCGGCGGTCTCTCGCCCCTCGAACCATTGATCATCGACCCGTCGATCCTGCAGGACCGCTCCAACTGGTACTACGAGGACCCGGTCTTCCTGGACTCGGAGGGTCAATACGCCCTCGCCAACTCCATCTCCGTGGGGAACATCGGCGGCATCTGGTACAACACGGAGAACGTGACCCAGGACGAGCTCGACAGCATCCAGCACTACACTGACCTGCTAGACCCCATGTGGACGGGCCGGATGGTCATGCGCGCGATGAACAACCCGGGCAGCAAGTCAGTCTTCGCCCGGCTGTGGCTCTCCCCCGAACTGGGCCCCGACTACTTGGACGCGCTCCACACCCAGTTCGAGCAGGGCGACCTGGTCGATTCCGAAGCGGACAAGGAGATAGCCGACGGCCTCGCGCAGGGCAAGTGGGACATAGCTCTCTTCGGCGGAGGCCGCGACTTGGATGCGCTGAGGAATCTCGGTCTGCCGGTGGACGAACTTACTGAGCAGAAGCTCATCAACCCCGGCGCATCCACGGAGCTCGGCGGGAGCCACGTCTTGGTCGACCAGGCGCCGCACCCGAACGCCGCCGCCCTCTGGCTCAACTGGTGGCTCTCCCAAGAGGGCCAGACCGTGCACCGGGACAACCTGCAACAGTTCGGGGCCCAGAACAGCGGCTCCCTCCGGAGCGACGTGCCCCAATTCTCGACGAGCGACTCCTCCTGGGAAACGATTCAGCTGATCCCGCAGTGGATAGAGCAGGGAATCCTCGAAGACAAGCTCATCGTCTTTGAGCAGGACGACGAGTGGCACTCGGTGCGTGAGAATATGCGCGACCACTTCAACGCACTGTATGCAGAGTTGGGCTTCGACGCTTGGGTGACCTATCAGTACTAGCGCCGTCTAGAACGCAGATGCAAGGGACTGTCCCCACGGGGCCAGCCTGTGGGGACAGTCCCTATGACGGATGATGCGGGAGACACATCGAGTGGCGCAGACGGTCCTAACCCAGCCGCAGCACCCCCTGGTTTCGCGACTGAGGTCGGAGACCGGGACCGTCGTCATGGCCATCACCATCCTGACGCTCGGCTTCTACCTGATGTTCCCCGTCATCCTGATGCTGGTGCTCAGCTTCAACGTTGCGGACGACTTCCTCATCCCGCCGATCGTCTGGGGCCTCGACAACTGGACCCAGATATGGCAAGACCCTCGGATCCTCGAGGCGCTCTACAACACCTTCGCGCTCTGGTTCATCAACTTCATCTTCAGCTTCCCCTTGGGCATCGCCATTGCCCTCATCCTTGCCCGCACCCACATCCCGTGGACCCATGGGCTGGAGTACCTCTTCTGGATTTCGTACGTGTTCCCCGGCCTCGCCAACACGGTCGGGTGGATCATGCTGCTCGACCCCGACATCGGCATAATCAACACCTGGCTGGAGGCCTTGCCGTTCATCGAGGAGGGCCCCTTCAACATCTACAGCTTCTGGGGCATCGTCTGGACGAAGCTCCAATCGGACAGCGTCTCCTACTTCGTGATCCTGCTGACCCCTGCCTTCCGCAACATGGACCAGTCCATGGAGGAGGCTGCCCGGGTGGCGGGCGCGTCCAAGATGGGCGCCGTGTTCAAGATCACGCTGCCGGTGATGATCTCGCCCGTGATCCTCGTGACCGCGCTCCAGCTGCTCCGCATCTTCAGCGGGTTCGAGACCGAATGGATCCTGGGCGCCAGCTGGGGCTTCTTCGTCTACTCCACCCTGATCTTCAGCCAGACGTCGCTGTACATCCCGAACTATGGCGGCGCCATCGTACTGGCCAGCCTCACCATGGTGATTATCGCGGTCATCTTCCCGATGCAGCGGTGGATCGTCGCGCGCCGTCAGTACACGACGCTGACCGGCACGTTCAAGCCGGGTCTGATCGACATCGGCCGTTGGCGGTGGGCGGTGCTCTTCGGCATCGTCTTCCTCCTCGCGATGTTCACGGCCCTCCCGTTTATCATCATCGTAATCGGCAGCTTCATGTCCCGCGTCGGCTTCTTCAATGCAGTGCCGACGTGGACGCTCGACCACTGGCGGCTGGTCCTGACCGACGACATCTTCCTGCGCGGACTGAGAACGACGACGATTCTCGCCGTCAGCGCGGGCGTCGGCAGCCCGCTCCTCTTCTCGATCATCGCGTATATGCTGGTGCGGACGCGGTGGCGCTTCCGGCGCATGTTGGACGCGACGATCTGGGTCTCGGCCGTGTTCCCGGGAATCATCTCAGGGCTGGGTTTGCTGCTCATGTTCCTCACCGTCCCGGGGCTGGAGATCCTCTACGGGACCATCTGGGCGCTGATCCTGGTCGTGCTGATCGCGGGCAACACGACGGGCACCAACATCTTCAAGGGCGTCATGCTCCAGCTCGGGGCCGACGTTGAGGAGGCCTCGCGCGTTAGCGGCGCGGGATGGGTCCGGACGTACGTCAAGGTCGTCCTTCCGTTGCTGATGCCCACGATGGTGCTCATCGGCATGCTCAACTTCATCAGCGCCGCGGGCACCACGTCGAGCATCATCCTCCTCTCCTCCAGGGACACGCTCACGCTGTCCATCATTGGACTCGAATGGGCGTCGCCCGAGATCGGCTCGACCGAGAAGGCGGGGATCATCAGCCTCGTCATCATGGTCTACACGCTGGCGCTCGCGCTCGTCGGACGTCACTACGCCCTGAAGATGGGCATCAAGCAGCGCATCGCGGGCGACGCCGGGCGGCGGTTCGGCATCCGGGCCTAGCCTGCGGCTTCCTCTGCACCCTCGCCGGTTGCGCGAGAATGAGCTCCCCTATGGCGAACGAAGAGCGGAGCGTGCCGCAGCGCCAGAGCCTCGAGCGGAGCTTCGTGCGCGCCCGGTGGCTCATGGCGCTGGCCCTAGCTCTGCTGGCCCCCCTCGGCGGCCTGCCGCTGCCCGCGGCGCTCGCGGCCCTGGTCGTCCTTGCCGTCGGCAATGCCGCAGTCTGGCGCGCCAACTCCCGCATCGGCTCTCTCGCCGCTCAGCGCAGGCTCGGCGTCGCGGCCGTGGCGCTCGACGCCGCGGTTGTCCTCGGGCTGGCGGTCGCGGCCGACGCCGACGCGGCCAACGCTGCCTACGGCGCCATGGTGCTGGTCGCGGCAGAGGCGTCCACGCGATTTGCGCCGGTGAAGGGCGTCGCCGCCGCTCTTGGGCTGATTGCCGGCCTCGCCGCCGCCATAGGAATACGCGGACCGGTCCGCGACGACCCGTTCGAGGCGATGTCGTTCGTCGTCGTCTCGGTCCTGGTCCTGCTCGTGGGCACAGTCGTCGGATCAGCCGTGCGAGAGGTCTACCGCCAGGTGACGGTCGCCGCGTCTCCGATCGAGGCCGGCGGGGTTGCCATCGACGCCGCGTCCGTAGCCGAGCTGCTGTCGCCTCGCGAACGGCAGGTGCTGTCGCTCATCGCGCAAGGGTACAGCAATCAGCGGATCGCAGCGGCGCTCGTCATCGAGCCCAAGACGGTCAAGAACCACATCAACCGCATCTACGCCAAGCTCGAGGTCAGCAGCCGCTACGAGGCCATTACCTCAGTCCTCGGGCGTCGGGCGGACGCGGCGTAGGGGGCGCGTAGAGTCCATGGCCAGACACCTCGTCTACATCTCGTCCGGACACATGGACCCCGACTACGCGATCGAACGCGCCGGTCTCGGCGGCGACGTCGAGCTGCGGGTGATGACGAACGCCCCCCGCACGCCGATGGACGGCGCGGAGACGCGCGAGGCCGACGCCGTCATCACCTGGCGCACGCGCGTCGACGCGTCCGCGATCGACCAGCTCGAGCGCTGCAAGCTGATCGTTCGGATGGGCGTCGGCTACGATCTCGTCGACATCGAGGCGGCCAAGCGGCGCGGCATCCCGGTCTGCAACGTCCCCGACTATTGCACCAATGAGGTGGCGGACCACACGATGGCCCTGCTGCTGACGCTGAGCCGCGGGCTGACGGCCTACAACGACGCCGTGCGCGGCGGGAACGAAGGCTGGGAGTGGTCGGGCGCGGGGCCTCTGTACCGGCTCACGGGGAGGACGCTCGGCATCGTCGGCCTGGGCCGCATCGGCACGGCTGTGGCGTTGCGGGCGAAGGCGTTCGGCATGCGCGTCGTCTTCCACGACCCATATGCGCGGGATGGGGTGGACCGCGCGTTGGCGCTGATCCGCCTCCCGCTCGACGAGCTGCTCGCGACAGCCGACGCGGTCACGCTCCACACGCCCCTCACGGATGAGACGCGCAACATGGCGGACGCCGGCTTCTTCGCGAAGATCAAGCCGGGCGCGTTCGTCGTCAACACCTCGCGGGGCGGCGTGCTGGACGTCGATGCGCTGGCGGAGGCGCTCCGAGCGGGCAGAGTCGCCGCGGCAGCCCTCGACGTCATGCCCACGGAGCCGCCCAGCCCCGAGCTGCCCTTGCTCCAAGCGTGGCGCGCCCGCGAAGAGTGGGTGCGTCACCGGCTCGTGGTGACCCCCCACGCCGCCTTCTACAGCGAGGAGGGCGAACACGACATGCGCGTGAAGGCAGCGGAGACGGTGCGGGAAGCGCTGGACGGGCGTCCGCCGCGCAACCGGGTCAATCCCTAGCGAGCGAGCATCTGCTCGTAGTTCGTGCCCATGACTTCGACGACTGACTTCCCCGCGAGCACGTCCCTCGCCATCGCCGCCTCTCGGGCCACGATGGCCTCGGCCGCCGGCGCTACTTCCGCCGCGCGGTCCGCCGGCACGACGACGACGCCGCTGTTGTCGGCGATGATGTAGTCGCCCGGGCGGACCGCGACTCCGGCGATCTCGATGGGCTCGTTCGTCGCGTCCTCGATGATGCGTCCGCGCGCGGTGAGGGGCACCGCGGCCTTGGCGAAGAGCGGCAGTCCCAGCCCCTTGGCCTCGTCGACGTCGCGCGTCGCGCCGTCGATGATCACGCCGGCGACCCGCTTGACCGTCGCGGCGGTCGACAGGATGCCGCCCCACCCCGCCACGTCGGTCCTGCCCTTGTGGTCGATGACAATGATGTCGCCGGGGTCGGACGCCTCGACGGCGGCAGTGCACAAGTGCCGTGTCGTCTCCTCGCCCGGCCCCTTCGTCTTCAGCCGCACGGTCACTGCCCTGCCCACGATGCGCTCCGTGGGATAGAGCGGCAGGATGCCGATCACCGTGCCCTTGATCTCCAACTTGTCCAGGGCGTCGGACACCGCGCAGCTATCGAGCTGCGCGAGCCGCTCCACGATCTCGTCGACTGCCATCGGTGGCTCTCCTCTCGGCGCGCCTGCCTATTCGACGTACGCGGTGATGAAGAGCTGGAACTGCATGTTCCCGCCCAGCGCGTCGGTCTGCGCGGTGTGGCGAGTCGGGCGGCTGTCCGGGTCCGGGAACATCTTCGCCCATTCGACGTTGAGCACGGCGCGCACGTCGCGGCTCTTCGCCAGTATCTGCACGTGCGAGATGTCGTCGGGGCTGCCGCCCGCCGCGGCCATAATCCTCCGCACGTGCTCAAACGCCCACTTCGCTTGCTCTTCAGCGTCTTCCGGGGTCTCGCCGGTGTCGGTGTTCTGTCCGCTCACGCCGCTGGTCGTAACGATATGTCCAACCTTCGTCGCCAGTGCGATGGGGTTGTCGCCGTGCCATTTGCCAGGGATGTGCAGTGTCTGTCTCGCCATGTCTCCCCCTTCTAAGTCGCGCCATGCTGATCGCGGCCATGACGGGCTGCGCCGAGCCCCGCCGCGCGCCGCGAGTATATGGGCCGCCTAGGGGGCTGTCAAAAGACTCGCCCGGCCCCCACTCGCACGGAAGGGACCTCGCCCTGCTGTCGCGACAACCGCCCAAACGCCTAGACGGGTTCGGCCTGCGGTCGGCGCGAGTCGGCGTCGCGCTCGTCCACCATGCCGCCCACGTGGCGCAGCTCTCTGCTCAGTATGAAGGCAAGCGCCGTCACGACGAGGACGGCGGCGCCGCCTACTCCGATGGCGAATGAGGTGCTGACCCACGTGGCGATGAATCCGGCCTGCAGCGCTCCGAGGGGCGACAGGCTCCACATGATGCCGCGCATGCCCATCACGCGCCCGCGGTACTCGTCGGGGACGAGCAGGTTTAGCAGCGTGTTGACGCCGATCTGGAAGACGGAGTAGAGAGCGCCGGCCAGGCCGGAGAGCGCCACAGCTAAGGCGAAGAAGCCCAGCCAGCCGCTCACGCCGAGCAGGATAATCGTCAGGCCCAGGACCGTCGCGCCGCCCCCAATAAGACGCGCGCGATGCCCGTAGCGCCCGAACGACGCAATGCCCGCGATGCCCACGATGCCGCCGGCCCCGCTGGCCGACAGCAACACCGCGAGACCCTCCGGGCCGACGCTGAGGTCGTCTTTCGCAAAGGCGGGCATGAGCAGCTGATACGAGAGGCCGAAGTACCCAACGGCGAAGCTCATCAGCAGCAGGACCAGGAAGATGCGGTGACGAAACGTGTAGAGCAGTCCGTCGCGGATGTCGTGCAGCACGGTCGCGCCGGTCGACCGCTTCAGCGGCGGCATGCGGATGATGACCATTGCCAGCACCATGTAGAGGAACCCGGCGCCTAGGACGTAGTGGGCAATGCCCGCGCCGAGCCGCTCGTCGCCGGTGATGAGGCCGACGATCCAGATGATGCCGACGCCCGCCGCCGGCGAGATGACGCGCGTGCCGTTCCATACGCCCTGGTTCATGGCAATGGCGAACACGAACTCGGAGCGCGGCACCAGCACCGGCCAGACGACCCGCCGCGCCGGGGAATCGAACGCCGTGGCCATGCCCGTCAGCAAGCTGACCAAGACGACGTGCCAGACCTCCACGTACCCCGTCACGATGAGGGTGCCCAGTATGAGCATGAAGACGCCCGCCGCCCCCTCGCTGATCACGATGATCCGGCGCGGATTCCACCGGTCGGCGAGCGCGCCGGCGAGCAGGTTGAACACGAGGCCGGGCACAGCCTGGGCAGCGGCCACGATGCCCAGCGCTATGGGCTTGCCCGTCATGTCGTATACGAGCCAGCCCTGAGCGGCAATCATCGCCTGATGCGACGTGACGCTGGCGAGCAACCCCACATAGTAGATGCGGTAATCGCGGTAGCGCAGGATGGTCAGGAATTCGATTCGCCGACGGAGGGTCGCTAGCACCGCACAACGGTACGCTCCGTCGGCGCCCGCGTATAGTCCTCCTTGGGTGTTACCCTGGCGCGGCCATGACAATCGTTTCGGACGCCGCACGCCGCGTGCGTCACAGCTTCTACGGCTGGCGCATCGTCTTGCTCATGCTCGGTCCTCGGGCAGGCGGCGTTGGCGTGTTCATCCTTGGCGGCACGCTCTTCGTCATACCGCTGGAGGAGGACCTCGGCATCCAGCGGGGCGTCTCGTCGCTCCTGTTCGCGGCGGCCGCCCTCGTATCGGGCGTCACCGCGCCGATCAGCGGTGCGCTCATGGACAAGCACGGGCCGCGGCTCGTGCTGCTGGGGAGCGTGGCCGTGGCGGCGGGAGGCTACGCGCTCCTCGCGCTGGCGACGAACGTGGCGCTCGTGTTCCTGTTCTACGTCGCGGTGATCAGCCCGGTAATCCTGAACATCGCGTTCAACGCGTCCTCGGCGTTCGTCAACAACTGGTTCGACCGCAACAAGGCGATAGCGATGTCGCTGTTGCAGGTCGGCTCCGGCTTGGGCGCCGTGCTAATCATCCCGTCCCTAGCGTTCGTCATCGACGCAGCAGGCTGGCGGTGGGCGGCGCTCACGGCGGGCGGCTTCCTGATTGTGCTGGGCCTTCCCGCCGCGCTGTTGTCGAGGAACGCGCCCGAGGAGATGGGATTGCGCCCCGACGGAGCGCCGCAGCAGCCCCGCGATCACCCGACGCCGGCGATGGCCGGGCTGTCGGCGCATGAAGCGCTCCGCACGCCCACGTTCTGGCTCATGGCCGCGGCCGTGCTCACGTTCGGCGGCGCGCAGGGAGGACTGCAGATTCACTTCGTGCCGGTGATGGTCTGGAAGGGCTTGGACGAGGTCGAGGGCGCGCTCGTCCTCACGGTGACGGCGCTGATGAGCGCGCCCTTGGTGCTGTTCACCGGGTGGCTCGCCGACCGCATGGGCCGGCTCATGGTCGCGGGGCTCATCTCGTTCGTCGTCGCATCGGGCGTGCTGCTGCTGAACCTGGCGACGAACAGCTGGACCGTATGGACTGCTGCGCTCGTGATGGCGCCCAACTTCGGCATGTACCCGCTGATATGGGCGGCGCTCGGGCAGAGCTTCGGCCGGCGTGCTTTCTCGACTATCCGCGGGTGGGTGATGGCGCTGCAGATCGCGGGCACCATGGGGACGCCCATCCTCGCGGGACTCCTGTTCGAATGGTCCGGGAGCTACACGTCGTCGCTCTGGACCATCGTCGCGCTGTGGGTCGTGGCGGGCGTACTCCTAGTGCTGACGCCGCGCCGAACGTATGCGGGCCGTCCCGCCGCCCGGGCTGCCGCCGCGAGTTGAGCCGGCGGTCACCCGACTCTCGTCGCACGGATGCGCAGCGCCGACGGCTCCCGGCCGTAGGCAAGCCTCCGCGCCCACGTCGTCGGCGTCTGCGCGAGCTCCTCTTTCGCGACCATCGCCCGCTCGACGATCTCGAACCCCGCGCTCAGATAGCGGTCGCTCAGGACATCGTCGACGTACCGCTCGCTCATCGGCGGGAGGTGGGCCGTATCGGCCGACATCCGGTCGCCGTAGAAGATGCTGTAGTTGATGAGCACCTCGAGGCGGGCGCCCGCCGCGGCGACTCGCGCTATGCCGGCCAATGCGCCAGGCTCGCCGGTCGCCACGATATCGAGCAAGCGCCCCCAGGGCATCAGGACGTAGACGCTGGCCGCGAGCCCGTCCAGCTCGCGCGGCATGGCCTCGGCGGACGCTCTGACGAACAGGACGTTCGGCCTGCCCCCCCTCGCCGGCTTTCGAGCGGACTTGGCGGACGCCTCCGCGAGGTTCTCGCTCGCCGGGTCCAGCCCGACGAAGAGCGTCTCGGGCTCGAGCGCCGCCCGGCTCATGACGAACTTGCCGTCGCCTGCGCCGATGTCCAAGACGAGACGCTGATAGGGGCGGATGGCGTCGACGAACTGCTCGCTCGACAGCGGCTGCGTAGTCTTTCCCCGGACGACGTCTACCGGCATCGCGGGCCCATCGGCGCCCTGCCCTACCCGACCTCAATCGTGTGGAACGCCCCCCGCTGCAACGCCGCGGTGCGCAACAGCTGGCCGAGGACCATGCGCGCCTCCGGCTTCCGCGGATCGAGGGAGGAGACAGCGACGGCCCGATACAGCACGCCCGTCGGCACGCGGAGCGATATGGCGCCGCCGACCTCGGGCAACTCGACGCCCAGCACGTCGGCCATGAGCTCAGCCTGGAGCTGGCCGGCGACGGAGGCGTGAGTCTTCGTCAGGGCGCGACCGCGGTGGAGCAGCGTGGCCCCGCTCTTGAACCGCTTCAGCGTGACGGGCGTCTCACCGCCCGGCCGTCCCAACACCGACTCGGCATAGTCCTGTGCTCGGCTGCGGCTGATTGCCATGAGGTTTCCGTCCGCTGCCGGCAGTCCGGCGGACTGGGGAGACGCCTAGACTGCGCACTCCCCCTCGCCGCGCTCGAGCTTGTATAGGATCGTCTTACCCCAGTCCATGTAGACATCGATGTTCTGCTTCTCCAGCTTCCCGACATCCCGGTACTTCCCCGCGATCTCCTCGAACGGAGCGACGCCGACGCGGTCGACGAAGTCGTTGAACCGCTCGCCGTCCGACCGGTCGCCGCAGTAGTACGTCAGGATGTCGGACATCAGATCAGGGACGCGCCTGGCGGGGACCTTCGCCTTCACCCGATGGCCGAAGCGGACAGGGTCGGAGTTGCCGTAGTTGCCGGCCAGGAACACTTCGTAGGCCGGCGCCTGATGGCCGTCGCCCTTCATCGCCGCGCCGTGGAAGCCGATGTTGGCGATGTGGTGACGCGAGCAGCCGTTGGGGCACCCGCTCACCTTCACGTGCAGACCTGCGATGAGCGGGTCGTCCGACCCGTACTCGCGTATCGTCTTGCGCAGCGCCTCCGCGACGCCCATGGAGGAGGTGATGCCCATCTTGCAGCTGTCGGTGCCGGGGCACGCGACGACGTCGGTGATCTGGTTCGCGCCGTCCTCGGCGAGCTCCCCGGCCTTGAGCTCCTCCCACACCGCAGGGAGATGCCCGTCAGGGATCCACCGGTAGATCAGGTTCTGCTCCGCCGTGGTGCGGACCCGGCCGCCGGCGTACTTGCGGGCGATGCCCGAGATGACAGGGAACTGGCGCTCGTGGATATCGCCCAGCGGCAGCGTGACAAACACCGCGTTGTAGCCGGCCTGCGCCTGTGGCTTGACGTTCGTCTCGCGCCACTTGCGGTAGGCCGGGTCGGTCGGCTCCGGGCCCACCGGCACGAGCGGCGGCGGGTCCTCGATGAGCTCGGGCGGCAGCTCCATCAGGGGCGTCGGGTCGAAGTCGGCCTGTGCCCAGTCGCCCTTCAATTCCTCTTCGACCTCAACGCGAAAGGCGTCTATGCCGATTCGGTCGATGTAGAACTTGATGCGCGCGCGCATCTTGTTCTTACGCAACTCATCCGTGTTGTGGAACACCCGGATGATTGCCTCGCTCACCTTGAGGTACTCGGAGACGGGGACGAAGTCGTAGATCGTCCACGCGAGGCGGGGCATGATGGAGGTGCCTCCGCCCACGCGAAACTCGAAGCCGCGCTCCTCGACGCCTCCGAGGCCCGTACGGACGCGCGGGATGAACGCCATGTCGTGGATGTCGGCGACGATGTCGTCGTTCTGCTCGGTCGTGAATGCGGTCTTGAACTTGCGCGGGAGGACCTGGGTGTACTCGTGCCGGATGAACCAGCGGGCGAAGGCCGCGAGGTAGGGAGCGGTGGGGAACGGCTCCGCCGGGTCGACGCCGAGCATGGCAGGGGCGCCCACGTTCCGCACGACGTTGCCGCAGGCCTCGCGCGTCACGAGCCCGGCCTCGCCCAGTATGCGCATGCACTCCGGCGTGTCGGCGAGCTTCAGGAAGTGTATCTGGATGTTCTCACGCGTCGTCACGTGCCCCTTCTTGAGCGGCGCGAAGCGCGAGACGACCTCGCCAAACGCGTCGACTTGGTCGGCCGTGAGGGCGCCGGCCGGTATCTTGACGCGCATCATCTGCACGTCGGCCTGACGCTGGCCGTACACGCCCCGGACGAGCCGGAACATGATGAATTGGTCCTCCGAGTCCCACTCGCCGTTCAGGAACCTGGTGGCTTCGGTCTCGAAGTCGTCGGCCTCTTGGGGAACATAGGGAAGCACGCTCTTGGTGTAGTCGTGGCGTGCCTTGTCGTTCATCGTCTCAACGCCACGGACGATGGGGCCTTTCGTGGTCGTCATGTCGTCAATCCTCTCACTCTCGCCGGGTAGCTCCAGCAACGCTGGAAAGAGAAAGTGCCCTTCTCGGTATGAGAAGGGCACGGCGTCTCGGACGTCCTGAACCGCCAGCCCTAGTCAGCTGCAACACCCGCAGAGCCCGTACTGGCGATATGTCGCAATCATAGCGATGCCAGGATACCACGCGGCGCGCGTCGCCGCCAGCGGAGGGAGGGGCGTCAACGTCGGACGCCCCCCGTTCCCCGTCCCGCCTACAGCTACGGAGTGACCATCCCCGCGGTGACCCGAGCCTTGTAGGAGTTCCACACGCCGTTGCGCGGCGGGTTGCCGCCAATGCGGCGCATGAGCTCCTTGAAGTGGGGGTACTCGTGCTGAGGAGCGCGGGTCTCCAACTCGACGAGGTACTCCTCGGGCACCCGCTTGTGGTCCGAGCCCTTGGCGGCGACGGCCCAGTAGTTCATGCGCGCCTGCTCTTCGAGCGCCAGCATGCTGAGCACCGAGTCCTCGACGGAGCGGCCGGTCATAGTGGCGCCGTGACCTCGCATGATGCACGCCTTGGCGGAGCCCATCACCTGGACCAGCTCCATCCCCTCCTCCTCGCTCCATACGGTCTTGGAGTGCGGGTAGACGGGCAGCGGCCTGCGGACAAGCTCAGCCCCCTCCTGACACATGGGGACGAGCGTCTCCTCCAGCACGGACATGAGCACGACGTTGCGCGGGTGCACGTGCACCACGGACTGGATCTCGGGCCGCTCCCGGTAGATGCTCGAGTGAATCTTGACCTCGGAGCACTGCGTCGACTTGGCGGGGCCGTCGACCTTATAGCCTTCGAGGTCGCACACGATCATGTCGTAGTACTGCATCGCTTCGAGCGCGTCGACCTCGTAGCCCCTGCCCTTGACGACGAACAGGTCGGGCTGGTTGGGCACGCGCATGCTGACATGACCGAGCCCCGCCGTGATTCCCGCCGCGAGGCCTGTCGCGGACAGGATGCGGGTCGCAGTCGCTACCTCGTACTTCACCTCGTCAATCTCACGTGACATGGTTGCTCCTCAGGTTTGTTGGGCTCGGCCAGTCTGCTGAATCGGCGCAGTGCGCGAACCTCGCATGGCCTTGCGCGCGTCATGGTACCATCCAGCCGACAGCCGAGCGCAGGCTGCTGCATCCGGCCTGCGGCGTCCAGCCTACATTCGGAGCGGTCACCGTGCCATCCTTCGACGTCGTCTCCAAGACAGACCTCAACGAAATCGACAACGTGGTGAACGGCATGCGCCGCGAGACGCTACAGCGTTTCGACCTCAAGGGGACGAAGTGCGGCATCGATCGCTCCGGCGGCGAGCTCACCATCACGGCGGACGACGACCTGAAGCTGCGTCAGATGCACGAACTGCTGGCGACTTACCTGGCGCGACGCGACGTAGACGGTCGCGCGCTCGAGTACAAGACCCCCGAGAAGGCCAGCGGCGACAGCCTCCGCCAGACCGTAACGATCCGGCAGGGCCTCGACGCCGACCTCGGGCGGCGAATCATTAAGGCGATCAAGGGAACGAAGCTGAGGGTGCAGGTGGCGATCCAGGGCAACGAGCTGCGGGTTTCCGGCAAGAAGCGAGACGACCTACAGGAGACGATCGCATTCATCAAGGAGATGGAGATTGACCTCCCTCTCCAGTACGTGAACTTCCGGGATTAACCGTGTTGCCTGCGGGGGGGGGCTACTCCTTCAGGCCGGGGACATCCAACTCGACGCCTCCCAGCAAGGACGAGCCATCGTCATCATTGCGGGCGGAGAGTTGGGAGATGGGCACTGCGGGGAGCGTCATCACATGGACGCCCGCGCGGACGCCGAACTGGAGCGAATAGCGGGCGGCGGCGTCGTTGTCCGGAGCCTCGACGATGCCGACGAAGTCGTAGTCGCCGAGCACGGCGTAGAGGCCCAGCCCCATCACACCGGACACCTCGACCTCGTCGGCGGCGCGAACGATGACATCGGAGTCGTTGAGCAGGCGCTCGCGCCCTGTCGAGTCCAAAGTCATCAGCAGAATGTAGTGCGCCACGGCCAAACCCCCTTGCTGTTCGAATGGCGAGCGCCGGGCCGGAATGTCGACGCCGTCATCATCCGCATCCAGGCAGGGACTACGCCCGCATGAGCACTTCGTGGCGCTCCGACGCTCCGACGCGGCTGGCGTCCGGTAGGTCGATGCGCTTATTCGTGGATGGGTCCCGGCGGACGTTGATGGGCTCTCCGCCATCCTCGACGACAGCCGCCTGCTCGAGCAGCAGGTCGCGGAACATGATGATCCCGAGGTCGCTGCTCCCGAGGTGTTCTAGGTCGCGCGGTGTGACAGGCCCCTGGGTTGAGACCGCCATGTTGTCCTGCCCGTTCGCCGTCCCCAGAAGGAACTTGCCGCCCTCGTCGATGCCGGCAACGTCGTAGTAGGGCGTGTCGGCGCCGTGCGCCGACGCGCGATCGGACGGCCGAGCCATGTGGAGCAGGAACCACGTGTGAGTATCGTCAATGGGCACGACGTAGATGATGGACCCCGACTTGTTCGGCGAACCCATGAGCGCGACGTTCGGGAAGAAGACAGACGAGCCTGCGGTCCAACTGTACTCGCTCGCCGACCGGCTCATATGGCGTTCGATGATGCCCTCCTCAAAGAGGTCGAACCCGATGCGCTTCATGGGCCCAGGCATGAAGTTCGCGCGGAACCGCGCTGCCTCCTCGGGGTCAGTCCGCTCCAGGATGTACGAGAAGTAGCGGCCGTGCAGCGCGGCGACGTGCGCGGGATCGAGCATGTTCTCGATGACTTGGAGCCAGTTGCACGCAATGATCGTCCCGTTGGTCTCGCGTAACGCGTGGTTCCACACGAGGACGTTGTAGTGAGGCACTAGCGGCGCGGGTTCCGGGCCGAGGTAGGCGAAGATGAGCCCGCCGAGCTCCTCGACGCGGTACGCGGGGACTCTGATACGTGAAGCGAACGTGCTGCTCTCGGGTTCGGTTGGCTGCTCGATGCACTGGCCAGTCGTGTCGTACATCCAACCGTGATAGGCGCAGCGCAGGCCGTGCTTCTCGGGTATGCCGTAGGCGAGCGACGTTCGCCGGTGCGCGCACGACTCAGCCACCAAGCCGAGATTGGAACTGCCGTCGCGGAACAGCACCAAGTCTTCGCCCAGGAGTCTGACAGCCTTGACGGGCTCCTTGTCCAACTGCGCGGAGGCGGCAATGGGGTGCCAGTAGCGCCGCATCAGGAGACCCATAACGGTGCCGGGACCGACCGCCGTCAGCCGTTCGCTCTCCTCTGCCGTCAGCATTGTGGCCCCGATCGTGGCGGCCAGACAGGGCGATGCCCCTGGCCTTTGTTGGATATGTCAATCGACAATTGCGTCAATCCGCGCCAAGAGCTTGCAACGCCCCACGGCATTTGTAAACCCTGAGCGCTGTTGTGCGCGAGGCGGGGTCCCAGCCGGGCTACTGCCCAATCATCCTGCGGCGCTCGGCTGCGTCTGCGCCCCCCTCCACGCCTCTGGCGTTGAGCACTGGGCTGTACTTGCTTGCAGCTCCCTGCCGCTTGAAGCCCAAGCCCCCCGTGCCCGTGCCGCCGAGGTCGCCGGCGTTGCGCGCCGCCGCCAGCTCGGCCGGGAGTTCGGTGTCCATCGCGAGGTAGGTGTTCTGCTCGGGATCGCGGAACGTGTTCATCGGCTCGCCGCCGTCCTCGACGATGCGGATGTTCTCCTCGAGCATCTTGCGGAACATGATGACCCCCACGTCGGACCGCCCGAGGTTCTCCCCGGTTCGGTCGGCGATGGCGCCCTGGGTGATCCACGCAGCGATGTCCTGCGCGCTGTTGCTATCGAGGATCGACCACTGCGGGTCGCCCTTCTCGTCGAGCTGGATCAACGGCGGCGAGAAGAAGGGCATATCCTCGGGCCGCTGCTCAGGCTCGCCCTCGGCCCTTGGATGGCACATCACCCACCAGTGTTGCGTGTGCGTGTCGTCGACGGGCACGCGAATCTGGAAGGCGGGACCCATCATGCCCCAATGGTCGCGGTGGAGGCCGGAGCCGCCCTGGCGCAAGAAGTAGGGAAACACGATTGGGTGTCCCTCGCGCCACGATGTGTCCTGCTCCGTGCCCCCCTCCATAACCCTGCGTTTGATGATGCCCCAATCGAACTCGGTGAAACCGATCTTGGCGTGGCGGCGGTGAGGACGCTTGCTCTCGGGCTCGTCCCGCCGTTCGGCGATGTAGCTGGTCCAGTACGCGTGCAGCCACTCCAGGTGCACCGGGTCGAGTGAGTTCTCCTGGCACTGCAGCCAGTTGCAGGGAAGGACCGTGTAGCCGGCGTCGCGCACCACGTCCGGGGCCGCGAAAACGTCCCAATTCGGAACGAGGGGCGCGGGCTGGGGACCGAGATAGGCGAACAGGAGGCCCGCCTTCTGTTCGACGGGGTAGGCCTTCATCGGCGTCTTGTCCTTGAAGCGGCCCGTAGGGTCCTCGGTCTCCTCGTAGGGCTGTTCGATGCAGGCCCCTGTCTCGTTGTACATCCAGCCGTGGTAGGAACACCGCAGGCCATGCTCCTCGGGGATGCCGTAGATCATGTTCATCCGCCGGTGAGCGCAGTGGGGCTCGAGCAGGCCGAAGGTGCCGGAGCGGTCCTTGTAGAGGATCAGGTCTTCGCCGAGCAGGCGTATCTTCTTTGTGTGGCGGTCCTTGAGCTCCGAAACCGCCGCGATGGGGTGCCAGTACCGCCGCATGAGCTCGCCGGTTGGCGTCCCGGGACCCACTCGCGTGTAGCGGTCGTTCACCTCTGCTGTCAGCATCGTGCCCTCCTCGCCTGCGACTGTCGAGGCTGTTCCGCGCGCATCATACGCCGCGCGGCGACGGCCTGCCACGGGCCAGCCGGGGGCGCGGCGGCCTCACGCGAGGGCGTCGGCCCGGGGCGACTCGCGGACAGGACGAGCGCGGATGACGTGCGGGTAGAGGACGAGCGCAATGCCAATTATGACGCTGCCGCCGATCGCGTCCACGACGTAATGGTTTCCCGTGATGGTGATGGCGAAGAACATGATGGCGGGGGAGAGGAGGCCAAGCAGCTTCAGGATGCGTGGGCCGGTGTTCCAGAAGATGAGCCCGAGCAGGATGGCCCAGCCGAAATGCAGGCTCGGCATCGCGGCGTAGGAGTTGTAGTAGAGATCGACATCCCACGCGGCGTACCAAGGCGGCCCGTAGACGGCGATGGTGTCGACGATTCCCTCGATGTTCATGAATCGAGGGGGCGCCAGCGGGTAGAGCGCGAACAGCGCGAGCGCCACGGCGAAGCTCAGCAGCACCATCCCCCGGTAGTACAGATACCGCTCGCGGTTCACGATGTACATGACGACGGCTGTGCCAAGAATGAGCGGGAAGAACGTCAGGATGTACAGATAGTTGAAGACGAGAATCGTCGTCTCGCCTCCGTTGCTGGCAACACCCTGCAGCCACGGCTCCCAGGACAGCCCGATGTAACGCTCGAGGGCGATGACGCTCCCTGCGTTGTCGACCCCAATCTCGTCGGCCCCGGGTGCGATCACTTTGCGGACCAGCATGTAGGCGGAATAGGCAGCGAGGAGGAGGACCACTTCACGCAGGTGACTCAGCTTGCCCCGCTGCTCGCGCCGATCGTCGGCCACGGCGGCGCCGGCGGAACGGTTCAGCCGCAACCGCCCCTTCAAGAACCGCGCCGCGTTCAATAGGGCCGCGATCGGAGTGTCATACAGACTTCCCATCCCGGCCGCAGGCACCGGTAGACGCCCTCGACTACGCGCGAAGAGGCGTCGACGAGCCGCATGCTAACAGACGTTGGTCGACCGGCGCCCCGCCGGGCCCCCGCTTGGCGTGCTCGAGACCGGCGGTTCGGACACCCCCAGTCCTGGGGGGCTGCGAGTCCGACAATGCGGCCACGACGCGGCGCCGTTACAATACCGAGGCAGCCGACCGGATGCGGCGCCGGCGCCCACATAGGCGTGCCGGATTACCGCGGGCGGTTTGGGGCGACTGAGCGTATGCGACCTATCGTCCGTATCTTCAAGATGATCATCCAGAGGCACCGAACGCAGCTGCTGTTCGGTTACTTCTCGGTGTTCGGAGCGGCCACGGCCGGTCTGGCCATCCCGCGCGTCATCGGCACAGGCGTCGACCGCGTCTTGGACCCGCAGAACGAATCGCGCGGCCTCCAGGGGCTGCTGGCGCTCGCTGTGACCCTCCTGCTCCTAGGCCTGACCCGCGGCTTCTTCTCGTGGGGCCAGACGTTCACGGCGGAGTCGTTGTCGCAGAAGATCGCCTACCGCATCCGCAACGACTACTACGACCGTCTCCAGCGTCTCAGTTTCGCCTTCCACGACAAGCAGGCGACCGGCTCGCTGATGTCGCGGGCCACGGCCGACGTCGAGGGCGTGCGCATGTTCGTGAACATAGGGGCAGTGCGCGCGATGTTCATCCTAGCGATGGTCGCGGGCGCCGCGGTGGCGATGCTGCTCACCGACATCCGCATGGCGCTGGTCACACTCGCTTTCGTCCCATTTCTAGTCCTCCGCGTCGTCCTCACGAGCCGAAGGCTTCGGCGCATCTGGATGCGGGTCCAAGAACTCACCGCCGAAATGGTGTCAACGCTTCAGGAGAACCTGACGGGCATCCGGGTCGTCAAAGCGTTCGCAGCCGAGAAGCACGAGATCGCCAAGTTCCGCAAGCGGTCGCTGGCCGTGGCCGAGGAGAGTTACCACGCGCAGCACACCTGGGCCAGGAACTTCGCAATCATGAACCTCGGCTTCATGCTCGTGATGAGCGTCATCCTCTGGTACGGCGGCAATCGGGTGATCGACGGACGCACCCTCGTCGACGGGCAGTACGTGTACACCGGCCTGACGCCTGGCGAGCTGGCCAGCTTCTTCATCTATCTCAGCATGCTGGTGATGCCGGTCCGAATAACCGGGTTCGCCGTGAACAGCTTTGCGCGGGCCTCCTCGTCGGGCCAGCGGCTGTTCGACATCCTCGACACGGAGTCGCCGGTGCGGGACCGACCTAACGCCCAGGAGATAAGCGCCGTCGAGGGCCAGGTGACCTTCGACCACGTCTCGTTCAGCTACGACGGCGTGCACCCGGCCCTGCGCGACATCAACATTGACGTTGCCGCCGGGTCGGTCGTGGCACTCGTGGGCAGGCCGGGGAGCGGAAAGACGACCTTCGCCCACCTCATCCCGCGCTTCTACGACGTGACGAGCGGGAGGGTCCTGATAGACGGCCACGACATCCGCGAGTACACCGTCGAGTCGCTGCGCCGCAACGTGGGCGTGGTGCAGCAGGACGTGTTCATCCACACGTCGTCGATCCGGGACAACGTGGCCTACGGAGACACGGAGGCGGACATCGAACGGGTCGAGCAGGTGACGAGCATGGCTCAGCTGCACGACTTCATTCAAGAACTGCCCGACGGCTACGAGACGGTGGTCGGCGAGCGAGGCGTGGGACTCTCCGGC
Organism: Dehalococcoidia bacterium; assembly: GCA_965220205.1. Taxonomy (GTDB): domain Bacteria; phylum Chloroflexota; class Dehalococcoidia; order Lucifugimonadales; family Australimonadaceae. The sequence goes on from OZ244812.1 coordinate 1,455,903, forward strand.
GGCCAGAAGCAGCGATTGTCTATCGCGCGCACGGTCCTGCTCGGTCCGCCCGTCCTCGTGCTCGACGATTCCACTTCCAGCGTTGACGTACACACCGAGCGGCTGATCCAGCAGGGATTGGACGAGGTCATCGGCAGCCGCACGACGTTCCTCATCAGCAACCGGTTCCACACGATCGCGCGGGCCGACGAGATATTCGTGTTCCGCGACGGCGAGATTGTACAGCGGGGGATGCACGACGAGCTCGTCAACGCGCCCGGCGAATACAGCGAGCTCTACCACTCGCAGATGCGCCCGTTCGAGCAGGCGAGGCGCGAGTTGCAAGAAAGGCAACGGGCTGCGGGGAACGGGGCGCGCGAGGAGCAGACGAGAATCGCCTCGCGCGACGGCCGGGAGGCGCGCAGCTGATGGCAACGACCGGCACGCAGCGGCCCACGGGGAGCCGATCTCTCGGCGCCAACCTCGACGAGATATTCCTCGGGAACATCTACGACGCCACGGTGGTCCGCCGCCTCGTGCGCTACGCGATGGCCTACCGCCGTACGTTCGTCGTAGCGCTGCTTGGCATGGCCGGCTACATCATCGCCATCGTCAGCCAACCGCTCATCCTCGCGTGGGGCATCGACGGGTTCATCGCGCCCCAGCCCGGCGAGGACCGATTCGGCAATCTCACAATGGCGGCTGTCGTCCTGCTGCTGGACACGGCGCTGCTGGGCGTGTCGCAGTACGTCCAATTCCGCGCTCTGGCGCGCCTGAGCACGCGCATCCTGTTCGACCTGCGCCAGGACATGTTCGTCCACCTCCAGCGACAGCCGACGGCGTTCTATGACCGGAACGAGGTTGGCCGCATCATGTCCCGGGTGCAGAACGACGTCCTGGCGCTTCAGGAGTTCATGGAACTGAGCCTGCCGACCATCGCGGACATCCTGCTGCTCGGCGCCATCGCCGCCACGATGCTTGCGACAGACTTCGACCTAGCCCTCGTGGCGATCCTCCCGATTCCACTGATGGCGGGGATCATGATTGTGTGGCAGCGCCACGCCAAGCCGACGTTCCTGCGTATCCGCGCAGCCATCTCCGCCGTGAACGCGAGCCTCCAAGAGGGCATCACCGGCGTCAGGGTCGCCCAGAGCATGAACCGCGAGCCCGTCAACCTCTCCCGGTTCGATCGGCTCAACACCAATCATCGCAACGCCGCCATCCGCGGCGGCTTCCTCTCCGGGATGCTGATGCCACCGATAGAGATGATCTCGATGGCGTCGATTGGCCTCGTGATTGTGTTCGGAGGCCAGCGGGTGATCGACGGCGACCTCCAAGTCGGGGTGCTCTTTGCGTTCGTCGTGTTCCTGCTCAGGTTCTTCGAGCCGATCCGTTTGATGACGATCGAGTTCACGCAGCTCCAGAAGGCGATGGCGTCGGGCGCGCGTATCTTCGAGTTGCTGGACATTGAGCCCGACCTGTCCGACCGCCAGGGCGCCCAGGCGATGCCCCCCATCCGCGGCCGGGTCGAGTTCCGCGACGTGACGTTCGGCTACGTTCCCGGCATCCCGGTGCTCGAGCACATCAACCTCGTCATCGAGCCGGGGGAGTCGGTGGCGTTCGTCGGTCTGACCGGAGCCGGCAAGACGTCGATTATCTCGCTGGCCCAGCGCTTCTACGACGTCACGGAGGGACAGGTGCTCGTGGACGGCGTGGACGTGCGGGACGTGACTCGCGAGTCGCTGGCGTCGCAGATGAGCGTTGTGCTGCAAGAGCCGTTCCTCTACTCGGAGTCGGTGCGGGCGAACATCCGGTACAACCACGACGACGTGACGGACGAGCAGGTCGAGGATGCGGCGAAGGCGGTGGGCGCTCACGAGTTCATCACGCGCCTGCCCCGCGGCTACGACACCGTCCTCGAACAGCGCGGCGCGAACCTCAGCATGGGCCAGCGGGCGCTCGCCAGCATGGCGCGCGCCGTCGTGTCCGACCCCCGCATCCTGATCCTCGACGAGGCGACCGCGAACATGGACTCGGAGACGGAGCACCGCCTGCAGGAGGCGCTCAAGATCGTACTCAAGGGCCGTACGTCGATGATCATCGCCCACCGGCTATCGACAATCACCGGTTCCGACAAGATCGTAGTGCTCGACCGCGGCCGAATCGTCGACGTGGGCACACACCAAGAGTTGCTGGACCGAGGCGGCGTTTACGCCAAGCTGTACGCCATGAACTTCGACGAGGACGCGCCGCTGGACGATTGGGCGGGCAGCGTTACCATCTAGCGCGGCCATGACGGAGGGCCGCCCCGGCGCTTTCCGGAGGACGGCGAGACTACCTGATGACGCAGAGCTCACCCCACGTTGACGACATTCGCGCCGCTGTGCGCGAGGTCTGCGGCAAGTACGGGGATGCGTACTGGCGCGGCCTCGACCGTGAAGGAGCCTACCCCGAGGAGTTCGTGCGCGAGATGACCGAGCTCGGCTGGCTCGCCGCGCTCGTGCCCGAGCAGTACGGCGGGGGCGGCATGAGCGTCGCCGAGGCGTGCGTCATTCTCGAGGAAATCAACCGCTCAGGCGGGCACGGCGCCTCCTGCCACGCGCAGATGTACACGATGGGGGTGCTGCTGCGTCACGGCAGCGAGGAGCAGAAGGAGCGCTACCTGCCCGGCGTCGCCGCCGGCGATCTCCGGCTGCAAGCGTTCGCGGTCACGGAGCCGGACGCAGGCTCCGAGACGACGCGCATCCAGACCACGGCGATGCGGCGGGGCGACCGGTACGTCGTCAACGGTCAGAAGGTGTTCATCTCCCGCGTGCTGCAGTCGGACCTGATGGTGCTGCTGGCCCGGACGACGCCCTACGAGGAGCTCGACGATAAGACGCGGGGCCTGTCCGTGTTCCTGGTCGACCTCCGGCAAGCGGGCGAACATCTGCGCGTCGAGCCGCTGGACGTGATGTTCAATCACCACACGAACGCCCTCTTCTTCGACGACCTCGAGGTCCCCGCCGAGAACCTCATCGGCGAGGAGGGGATGGGGTTTCGCTACATCATCGACTCGTGGAACGTCGAACGCATCCTCATCGCTTCGGAGGCGATAGGCGACGGCGATTGGTTCGTCGAGAAGGCGTCCGCCTACGCCGCCGGACGGGAGGTGTTCGGCCGGCCCATCGGCGCGAACCAAGGCGTGCAATTCCCCATCGCGCAGGCCTACGCCCACGTCCGGGCAGCAGACCTCATGCGGTCCGACGCGGCGGGCAAGTACGACCGCGGCGAGCGCTGCGGCGCGGAGGCCAACATGGCGAAGCTGCTGGCCTCCGAGGCTTCCTGGGAGGCGGCCAACGTCTGCATGAACACCTACGGCGGCTACGCCTTCGCCGCCGACTACGACGTCGAGCGCAAGTTCCGCGAGACGCGCCTGCTCATGTCCGCGCCCGTCACGAACAACTTAGTGCTGGCGTTCCTAGGCCAGAACGTCCTGGGCATGCCGCGGTCATACTGACTCGAGGCTACTTGAGGATGACGGTTCCAGTGAAGCTTCCCAGGTCGTCGAGGAACTCTCGATATTGCCCGTAGGCATCGGGATGCTCGGACTCATTGAGAAACTGAGCGTCCGTTGTTTCACCGGTCTCCCTGACCAAGTCACCATCCCACTGGTCAATCCTGAATGCGAACACCAGACCTTGGCAATCGTCGCCATAGGCACTCTTGAATGTCATGTTGTCGCCAGAGTACACAGCGACTAGTGTTGCAGAGACCACGTCGAGCCCAGTCTCCTCCTTGACCTCGCGCTGGAGAGCCTCGAAGACTGTCTCTCTGAGTTCGATACTGCCAGCGGGCATACCCCACTTTCCGTTGTCCCTCCTCCGTATGAACAAGACCTGGCCGTGTTGGTCACGCATCTGGCCGCGCACTCCAGGAGTCAGGAGCATCTGATTGCCTACCAACTTCCTCAAGCGACCTACATAGGACTCTTCGTAGGATGACAAGCTTGGTCCTCCACCTTACTTCTGGGGGGGCTGACGCCACGCCGACGAATGTGGCACGTCCCCGTATGAGCACACTCAACGAGAATGCCCCACTCGAAAGTTCTGGCTACAGTAAGGCCTGGTGCCCCCGGCAGGACTCGAACCCGCGACGCCCTGGTTAAAAGCCAGGCGCTCTAACCATCTGAGCTACGGGGGCAGACACCGCCCCCTATCATACGCCCCGGCGGCCCCTTGGGGGCCGGACGATGCGGCCTAGCGAACGCGGGAGAAGAACGCGGTCAAGCGGTCGAAGGGCCAGTAGGCCAGCGACACCTCGCCGATGACGTTCTTCCTTGGCACGTCGCCCCAATGACGAGAATCGTCGCTCTGCGCCCTGTTGTCCCCCAAAACGAAGTAGCTGTCGGGGTCTACAGTTCGCGCCGCCAGCGACTGCCGCGTGCGGTGCTCCACGTACGGCTCGTCGAGCGGTTCGCCGTTCACCCTGACAGTGCCGCGGTCTATCTTGATATGGTCGCCCGGCAGGCCAATCACGCGCTTGACGAAGTTCTGCTCAGGATCGACCGGCCAGAGGAACACAATGACGTCGCCGCGTTCCGGCGCGTGAAACGGATGCCACACCTCGCCCGGTTCCGGGTCGAAGCCCGGCGTGAACCGCCCTACCCGCTCAGCCTCGATCTTCGTATAGACGACCCGGTTCACCAGCACGCGGTCTTGGTCTGCCAAGGCCGGGTCCATGCTGGGGCCGTTCACCTGGTAGTTCTGGACCGTCGTCTGGATGAGCAGGACCAGGAACACGGCGAGCGCGATGGTCTCGATTGCTTCGCGGATGGCTGATCGCATGATGACGAAGGGGCCGGGAGCCGTGAGTATATCAAGTGCGGCGCGGACCCCGCGGAGCCGTGTCCGCCGCCCATCGAACGTCGGAACCACGCAGGCTCGTCGCTGGTACCCTGTGGTGGGGCGTCAACGCAAACGAGCCGGCAGTGGAGGTTTCACGTGGCCAAGACGCAGCAGACCGTTCGAACCTGGACCTTGCGGATGCTCGTCTTCGCAACCGTCCTGGCGCTGGGCGCCCTGCTCGCTGGCTGCTCAGACACGGACGACAGCGATGCCGACCGCGCCGACGTCATCGCCGCTGAGTTGGAAGCCCTGAAGAGGGCGTTCCCCACGGCGGAGAAAGCTGGCGACGTCCGACAAGGAGGCATCCACGCCCACGGCACAGGCGTCACGACCGGCGAGGCCGATATCGCTGTCCTCACGCTCGCAGCCCAAGCTCGCCGCGAAACGGTCACGGACGCCCGCGACGACGCCGCCCGGGCCATGGACGGCATACTCGGCGCGCTGCGAGACGCCGCCATCGCCGACGGGGACATCGAGACAGCCAGATTCTCTATTCAGCCTCGCTACGAGTATCCGCCCAACAGCACTCCGCGGCTGAGCGGGTACGAGGTCACGAACACCATCGCCGTCACCGTCCGAGACCTCGACAGCCTCCCCATGGTCATCGACAACGCGGTCACGGCGGGCGGCGACGCCACACGCATCGACGGCGTGAGGTACGAGATCGAAGACCCGAGCGTTCTCGAACAGGAGGCGCGCCTGCTTGCGTTGCAGGACGCTATCGCGAAGGCGGACATCTACGCCGAACAGACCGGGGTGCAACGGGGCAAGCTGACCTATGTCGTCGAGACCAGCCAGGACGTCCTTTTCCGTGAGTCGGGCGCGCTCCTACGGACGGCGGATGCCGCGTTTGCCCCGCCGACCCAACTGTTCACGCCGGAGCTTCAGGTGCGCATCGACGTGCAGGCAGTTTTCCGGATCGAGTAGCGCGTCCTGAGACATCCGGGCGTCGGCCCGCGCGAACGCCTTAGGGGTAGTCTGAATAAATACGTGGAAGTGACATAGCCTCCTCCCCGTCTGCGGGGAGGCTCATACTCCTCCTCCCCACGGCTCTGCGGGGGAGGATTGAGGAGGGGGCCCTTGGTGAGACGTGTCAACGGCCCGGCTACGTCTCCAACGGCGTGTCGTCGCGGTTGGCCCACTGCCCCATCGAGCCGTCGTACATACAGACCTGGGGATGGCCAATCAGCGTTAGCGCGAACGCTGCGTGCGCCGCACGCACTCCGCCCTGTCAGTAGACATGGACGGTCGTTTCCGGCGTCACGCCAAGGCCGGCGACAAGCGCTGCGAGCTCGTCAGCCGACTTGAACGTGCCGTCTTCGTTGACCAGATGCACCCACTCCAAATGCTTGGCGCCCGGGACGTGTCCCACCCGCGCGTTCCCTCGTGAGTTCGCGCCCGTGAACTCATCCTCCGTGCGCACGTCCCAAATGACGGCGTCGTCCCGGCCAACGGCAGCCTGGAGCTTCTCTGCGGTCGACTCAATGCCGTGGTCCGGCGGCTTCGGCGTGAAGGCGCCCCCGGGGGCGACGGCCGCAGGGCCCGTCTCGATCGGCCGGCCCTCCGCGGACCACTTGGCCCACCCGCCGTTCAGCACTCTGACGTTGGTGTGTCCGTAGTACGTGAGCACCCACCACAGGCGCGCGGCGTCCCGGCACAGGAAGCGGTCGTAGCCGACCACCAGCGTATCGTCGCCGATCCCCACCGACTCGAACCACGCCTTCGCCTCGTCGGCCGGCGCGACCAGTCTCGTGTTGACGGATCCCTTGATCTGCCATGTCGGGGAGAGGGCGGCGCCGGGGATGTGTCCGCCCTCGAAGGAGCTCCCGTCTTGGGCCATCTCCACGACCTGCACGTTGGGGTCGCCGAGGCGCTCAGCGAGCCACTCCGTCTCGACTAGCAGATCAGTCCTCGGGTAATCGGCCATCCGGCGCCTCCGCGTGGACAACTACGGCTGGGAGGAACATGAGCACGTACGCGGGGCCGCTGTCCCCGAATCACCCGGAGAGCCGTCGCCTATGCGCGGGCGGGCATGGCGAGGTGTCCGACGCGATGATTCTCCTGCGTACATTCCGCCGCAGTGTACTCCAGCTGGAGGGTTATGTGCGTGAGGCCGAAACCGTAGCCGATCTTCCGCAGCTTGCTGAGCAACTCCGGCGCGTGTTCCCGCTCGGCAGGGTCTACGAGCACGTGAGCCGTGAGCGCGTTGTAACCGGAGGTGATGGTCCAGGCGTGCAGGTCGTGCACCAAGTTCACGCCCTGCACGTCCTCCATATCGCCGCAGAGCCGGGAGATGTCCACGTGCTCGGGCGTCCCCTCCAGCAGCACCTTGAACACCCGCATGAACAGGCCCCAAGAGCTCTTCAGGATGAGCAGGCCGATGCCGACGCTGAGGATCGGGTCAACGATCCACCAGTTGAGACTCAACACCAAGACGCCGGAAACGACCACGCCGATGGAGCCGAGGAGGTCCGCCATCACGTGCCGGAATGCGCCCTCGACGTTCAGGCTCTCCCCTGACGCGCGATGGAGCACCCAAGCGGCAACGATGTTGACGAGAAGTCCTGCCGCGCCGACGCTCAAGAGCAGGACGCCCTCGATCTCAGGCGGTTCGGAGAAACGGTGGTACGCCTCGAAGAATATCCAACCAGCAATCAGCCAGAGGCTGAGCGTGTTGAGCAGCGCGGCCAGCACCTCCGTACGGTAGTACCCGAACGTGCGCTCGGCGGACGCAGGCTTGTTCGCCATCCACATGGCGAACAAGGCCAGAGCGATGGCGGCGCCGTCCGTGAGCATGTGCGCGGCGTCTGCCGCCAGCGCAAGGCTCCCTGACAAGACGCTGCCGACGAGCTCCACCACCATGAAGGAGCTGATCAACGTTAGGGCTATAACCAGACTGCGCTTGCTCGCCCCGCGCGGGTCGTGGGCGTGCTCGTCGTGCGCAGCGCGGTCGTGACCCTCGTGAGCTGGGCCTTGCTCGGATGTCATAACGGCGCCTGTTCCTTAGTCCAGTTCCTATCCAGGACGCAGATTCGGCGGTTCCCCGACTTGCCGCGCCGCCGCTTAGACCGCTGCCGGCAGTCTACAACCGGCGAGTGTGACTCTGCCGGACCTCTATCAGGCAGCGCGCGCTGCGACCGCCGCACTCGACGAGGAGGCCGGGGAAAGTCCCTCGGCTATACTTACGCATGCCGCGCAACGGCCAGTTGCGCAGGCTGTGGAGGAACTATGACCGGTGTGGACCTGAACAAGATCGTCTCCCTCGCCAAGCGGCGAGGGTTCGTGTTTCCGTCGAGCGAGATATACGGCGGCATCGGCTCGAGCTGGGACTACGGCCCGCTCGGCGTCGAGCTCAAGCGCAACGTCAAAGAGGCCTGGTGGCGTTCGATGGTCTACGAGCGCGACGACATCGTCGGGCTCGACAGCGCCATCATCCAGAACCCGAACGTGTGGGTCGCCAGCGGCCACACGACGAACTTCACCGACCCGCTTGTCGAGTGCCCCACATGCCGGAAGCGCTACCGCGCCGACCAGCTCGACGACCCCTCGCGATGCCCCGACGACGGCGCAACGCTCTCGGACCCGCGCATGTTCAACCTGATGTTCAAGACGTTCGTCGGCCCGGTCGAGGACTCCGCCAACCAGGTCTGGCTGCGGCCCGAGACCGCCCAAGGCATCTTCATTAACTTCGACAACGTCCTGACGGCCACCCGCAATAAGCTCCCCTTCGGCATCGCCCAGATCGGCAAGTCGTTCCGCAACGAGATCACGCCCGGCAACTTCATCTTCCGCACGCGCGAGTTCGAGCAGATGGAGATGGAGTTCTTCGTCAAGCCTGGCGAGGACGACGCCTGGCACGAGTACTGGGTTCAGCGGCGTCTCGCCTGGTACTCCGCACTCGGCATCAAGAATGAGAACCTCCGCCTACGGCCCCACGACCCGGACGAGCTGTCGCACTACGCAAAGGCGACTTCGGACGTGGAGTACCTCTTCCCATGGGGCTGGGGCGAGCTCGAGGGCATCGCCAACCGCACCGACTTCGACCTCAGCCAGCACGAGTCCGCCTCCGGCAGGAACATGAAGTACTTCGACCAGGAGCTGAACGAGCACTACTTCCCCTACGTCATCGAGCCTGCCGCCGGCGTAGACCGCGCCGCGCTGACTTTCATGTTCGACGCCTACGACGAGGAGATGGCCCCCACGGGCGACGGCAAGGAAGCTGCGCGCACCGTCCTCCGCTTCCACCCGGACATCGCGCCGGTGCAGGTCGCAGTCCTGCCGCTCTCCCGGAACGAGAAGTTGGTCCCCCGAGCGCGGGCGATCCACGCACAACTGCGCGGCCTCTTCCGCGCGCAGTACGACGACGCGCAGTCGATCGGCCGCCGCTACCGCCGCCAGGACGAAGTCGGAACCCCTCTCTGCGTCACGGTCGACTTCCAGACCGTCGAGGAGGACGACGCCGTCACCATCCGCCACCGCGACACCATGGCCCAGGTCCGCGTCCCGATTCCCGACCTGGCCGACGCGGTGCGCGAGCAGCTCCGGTCGATGGGGAGTTCGCGGGGGTAGAATGTGAGCATGAGTGAGACCTACGCAGTCCTGACGCTATCCGGCGCCGCCGCGACGGACACCTTACGATGCCTCGTCGACACGGGCGCAACCTTCACCAAGATTCCCGCCGCGCTGGGGGAGCGGCTGGCTTGGAGATCGTCAGTGAAGTACAGGTCGAGTTGTCCGACGGCCGCGTGGCCGCCAGGAGCCTGGCCCCTCGCAGACGCGCAACTGGATGGCGTGAGGAGTCCCGTGCTGGTTGCCTTGGCCGAGGATGGAGCCGAGCCGCTCATCGGCGTGACGACGCTCGAGAACCTCGGTTTCAAAGTCGACCCCATAGCCGAGCGCCTCGAGCCGCGGGCGGCGATTGAGTATTAGGCGTCGCGCCCCGTACAGCGCCGTCTCGGCGAGGGGGATCCGAGGGCTCGGCGCCCGCCCCTAGCCGCTTGCGCTATCCTCCCCCAGCCCCTACGCCCCGACACAGGCAAGGAGCCATGACTACACACCTAGACCCAGACGACCCGCGCTATCGGCAAGCCGCCGCCGAGTTGCTCCGCCGCCACAATCTCTTCGAGGCGGAGGCGAACATCACCAGCGCCGTCCGCGATTTCCTCCTAATCACCGGACTCGCCCAGCCCGACCAGATTCACGAGGAACAAGCGCCCGCCAGCGGATCGCCCCACGCCGTTGACCTCGTCGCACTCGACTCCTTCATCGAGGTGAAGCGGAGAGTAAGCGGCCACGGCGGTTTCGACCCGAATCCCGCCTACGTCGACCAACTGGACGCCTACCTGGAACAGTCCCACGCCCAGGGCGACCCCGGGCGCATGGGCATCCTCACCGACGGCAAATACTGGCTGCTCCGCTGGGCGGCCGCGGGTGACGTTCACACGACCTACCCATACGCGTTCTGGTTGGAGGATCCGGACCGATGGTTCACTCTCTACGAGTGGCTGCGCGACAAGGCGCTCGTCTCGTTCGAGGGCGAAATACCCACGCGGGAGAATATCGAAAAGCACTTCGGCGTCGGAAGCCCGGCTTGGGAGCGGGAAATCGGAGTACTCCGCGCCCTCAGACGCGAAGCTCTCCAGTCCGCTGACCGTTCCCCAACGGTCACCGTCAAGCAAGATCTCTGGCAGACCCTCCTCAAGACCGCTCTCGGCGAGCTCACCAGCTCCCAGGAAGAGCTGGACGACCTTTTCATCCGCCACACCCACCTCAGCATCGCCGTCGGCCTCATCCTCCAAGCCTCCTTCGGCATAGACATCCGCGAACTGGCGGACCGCGACGCCGCGGACCTGCTGCGGGGACAGCGCTTCCGTGACGACACCGGACTCCAAGGCATCGTCGAGTCCGACTTCTTCGCGTGGCCCGCCGAAGTAGGCGGCGAGACCTTGATCCGTGACATCGCCCGCCGCGTCGCCCGGTTCGACTGGCTGCAGGCCCCGCCGGACATCGCCGCCATCCTCTACGAGACCGTCATCCCAGCCCATGAGCGCTGGCAGCTCGGCGAGTACTACACACCGCGGTGGCTCGCGCGTTCCATCGTCGGGGAACTCGTTGACAACCCCCTCGAACAGCGCGTCCTCGACCCCTCGTGCGGCTCCGGCACGTTCATCGCCGAAGCGATGGCCCACTTCATCACAGCCGCGCGGCAGGCCAAACTCCCGCCGGAAGAAGCCCTCCGCAGACTCCGCGAGTCCGTCACCGGCATCGACGTGCACCCCGTCGCCGTTCACCTCGCCCGCTCCGCGTGGGCGCTCGGGGCCAAGCCCCTCATAGAAGACGTTGTGAAGACCGGGGCCGACGCCTCCGTCTCCATCCCCGTCTACCTCGGCGACTCCCTCCTCCTGCGCCTCCGGGTCGGAGACATGCTGGCCGAGACCGAAATCAGCATCCCCGTCGAGGACGACGAGAACACGACCCTCGTCTTCCCGCGCAGCCTCGTAGACCGCGCCGACGACTTCGACCGCCTGATGAACGACATTGCCCGCGCCGTAGAAGCCGGGGACGATCCGGCGCTCACGCTCGGCAGGCATGATCTGAAGCCAAGCGAGCGCGCCGTCATGGAGCAGACGACCGCCACGATGCAGCAGTTGCATGATGAAGGCCGCAACCACATCTGGGCCTACTACACCCGCAACCTCGTCCGCCCCCTCGCGCTCACCCGCAACCGCAACCGGGTGGACGTGATCGTCGGCAATCCGCCCTGGCTCAACTACCGCAACACCGCCAACATCCTCCGCTCCGAGTTGGAGCGCCAGAGCAAGAGCGAGTACGGCATCTGGGCAGGCCGCCACTACTCCACCCATCAAGACGTCGCCGGCCTCTTCTACGCCCGCTGCGTCGACCTCTACCTCAAGGACAACGGCGTCATCGGCATGGTCATGCCCCACAGCGCCTTGCAGGCCGGCCAATACGCCAAGTGGCGCACCGGCGAATGGCAGTCAACGAGCGGCGGCCGCGGCTTCACCCGGACCCTCGCGGTCCGCTTCAGCAGCTACAAGACCGCGTGGGACTTGGAACAGCTGGAGCCCAACAACTTCTTCCCCATGCCCGCGTCCGTAGTATTCGCGCAGCGCGCCGGAGCGAACGCCAAGGCTAGCCCACTCGCCGGACAGGTGGAGCGCTGGTTCGGCAGTCCGGGTTCGCCCCACGTGCTGCGGCAGTTGGCCGCCACCACCGACACGTCCGCCCTGGGAGGTTCGCCCTACTCGCAGCACACCATCCAAGGCGCAGTTATCGTCCCTCGCCGCCTCTTCTTCGTGGAAGAAGTTGCCAGCACCGCCGTCGTCCGCGCCGCCCCCACCGTAACCGTCAACCCGCGCATGGGCACGCAGGACAAGGAACCTTGGAAGAGCATCGACCTCTCTGCGCTCACTCGTCAGTCCGTTGAGGCCGTCCACCTGTTCGACGTACACCTTGGAGAGACCGTCGTCCCCTACGCCACGCTCCCCCCGCTCAAAGCCATTCTCCCGCTGAAACGCGGCGATACAAAACTCCCCGTCAACCCGGACGGCGTGGGCGGCGTCAACGTCTCCGCGCTGGCGCAGCGGATGCAGGCCCGCTGGCGCACTATCAGCCGCCTTTGGGAGGAGAACAAAGCTCCCGCAACAAAGTTGGATCTGCTTGAGCAGCTCAACTACTACGGCAAGTTCTCAGACCAACTCAACTGGCAGCGCGAACCTGGAGAACGACCCGTGAGGTTGGTCTACACCTCCGCAGGTGAACCCACCGCCGCGCTGCTCAACAGCGACAAGGTCATAGTCGACTACAAACTTTTCTGGGTTTCCTGCCGAGACACCTACGAAGCTCACTATCTGCTCGCCATCATCAACAGCAAGACTTTGTATCACGCGGTAACCCCTCTCATGTCCAAAGGCCTGTTCGGCGCGCGCGACCTCCAAAAGCACCTCTGGAAACTGCCCATTCCAGAGTTCGACCCCGCTAAACGCCTCCACGCGGCTATCGCAGATGCCGGAGCCACCGCCGCCGAGGGCGCGGTGCAACTCCTCGACCGTCTGCGCGCAAACCGTGGGGACGACCTCACCAGTACGTACGCCCGCCGCGAGATACACAAGTGGCTCGCCGCCTCCGAGGAAGGCCGCGCCGTCGAGAAGGCCGTCGGGCGGCTGCTGCGCGCGGCTAGCTTGTAGCTCCCAATCCCATTGCTTACGCCAGAGGCCAACCCTAGCCTCCACCCCAAGCACGCCAGTAGCTCCCCCCAACCGCGACATCCGCCCCTTCCCCCCAACACCCCCGCCCCCTAACATCTATGCCTTGGACCTCCCAAGAGCCTGTCCTGAGCCCGTCGAAGGGGGCCGCCAGACCCGCTCGCCATCGGTGAACAGTCGGCCTGATCTACGAGTGGATGGCGCAAAATGGCCCAAAATGGCGCACCTTTGTTCGTCACCCACTCGTAAACCCATGCACTTTACGAGTAAGCATGCCGCGCCATCCGGGACAATTCCCCGCCCATCCTCGTCCAATCCCGTCATTCCGATGCGCCAACACGGGACAGGGGGGGGTGAGCCCTCGGTAGCCCCCGCCCGTTATCCCCTAGCGACGCCCAGAAAGCAGCCCGCGGCCCCTGACGGCGGTTGCGTTCCCTCTGGTACCCTCGCCCCATGCGCATCCTGCACCTCTCCGACGTCCACATCGGCGTCGAGAACTACGGACGGCCTGCCACCGATGCCGACGTCGAGGCGCTGCCGGCTCACTTCGCGCCGGGCGTCGACCGCGCGCAGTACGTCGGCGTGTCCACACGGCTCCTCGACTTCCTCGGCACCCTCGACGCCGCAGTCGACTACGCCGTCACCGGAGGGATCGACCTCGTCCTATTCGCGGGCGACGCCTACAAGTCGCGCGACCCCTCGCAGACGCAGCAGCGGGAGTTCGCCCGCCGCATCGCCCGGCTCAGCGAGGCCGGCATCCCATCCTTCCTGACCGTCGGCAACCACGACCTGCCGCACGTCGCCAACCGCGCGACCGCTCTCGATATCTTCCCCACCCTCGCCGTCGCCAACGTGACCGTCGGCGCCACGCTCACGACCTACCCCGTGCGCGCCGGCGGGTCGACCGTCCAGATCGTCGCGCTCCCGTGGATACGCATCGGCCAATTCATGGCGAAAGCGGAGACGCGAGACCGCACGCTCGAGCAGATCAAACAGGACGTCGAGGCCCGGCTCACGGCGCACCTCGACGAAGAGGCCGCCCAGCTCGACCCCGCACTCCCGGCCATTCTCTGCGGACACGTCACCGTCTCCGGCGCCCAGCTTGCGTCGGAGCGCAGCATGATGCTCGGCAACGACCACACCCTCAGCCTCGGCACAGTCGCCAACCCCGCCTTCGACTACGTTGCGCTCGGCCACATCCACAAGCGGCAGGTCCTTACACAGCATCCGCCCGTCGTCTATCCCGGCAGCCTCCAGCGCATCGACTTCTCCGAGGAAACGGACGAGAAGGGCTTCTACGTCATCGAGCTCGACCCAGCCAGAGCCCGCGGGGAGCGCATCGTGCGGTACGACTTCGTGCAGGTCGCCGCTCGTCCGATGCTCACCATCGACGTGCGGACGCGCCCTGACGAAGACCCCACGGACGCCGCGCTCGAGGCCGCCGGCAAGCACGTGGGCGAAGGGCTCGAAGACTCCATCGTCCGCGTCCGCATCAGCATGGAGGCCGAACAGGAGCCCGCCTTCCGCGAGAGGGCGCTCCGGCAGGCGCTGGCGTCAGCGTTCTGTCTGGCCGGGGTCGAGCGCCAGGTGCGCCGCGAACGGCGTACGCGCCTGGGCATTGAGGACGGGGAGCAGATCACGCCGGTCGCCGCGCTCCAGCGCTACTTCGCGTCGCGCAACGTGCCCGAGGACCGCGAGCGCACGCTCCTCGCCCTCGCCGAGCGCCTCATACAGGAAGAGCTTGAGGGCGGCGAGTAGCCCGGAACCGGCCAGCTGTACACACGCTAGCGGCCCGTCCGCGAGGACGCCCATGCCCTCCCGCCGATTGACAACGGCCTAGCGGAGTGCTTTATTGGCCCCCACGCTAGAGACGGCCCGCTTCGGTCGACGCGTCGGCCCTCTCCCGCATCGCTAACGGCGGCAACCAGGCTTGCTCAGGGAAGGCCCGAGTAGGGAAGGAGTGATACGGTGAACGTCATTACGGCACGCGGCGATCGCTCGCTTCGGTCGCTCATCGACACCGACGGAGGTACGGTGAGCCGGGAGTTGTACGTCAACGAAGACATCTTCGAGCAGGAACAGGAGCAGATTTACGGGCGGTGTTGGCTCTTCCTCGGACACGAGAGCCAGGTGCCGAACCCGGGCGATTTCGTCGTGACGCGCATGGGCACGGAAGAGGTTCTTCTCGTGCGCGGGCGCAAGGACAAGCAGATCCGCGCCTTCCTGAACTCGTGCGCCCATCGAGGCATGAAGGTGTGCCGCTACGACCAGGGCAATTCGCTGGTCTTCACCTGCCCGTTTCACGCTTGGACCTACGACACCGCCGGCAAGTTGGTCGGGGCCGCCTACCAGTACGACGCCCGCGCGTATGCCGGTGAGATCGACAAAGAGCACTGGGGGCTGATGGAAGTGGCCCAGTTCAAGAACTACTACGGGTCGCTGTGGGCGACCTGGGACCCGAAGGCGCCATCCTTCGAGGACTACGTCGGGCCGTTCGCCGAAGGCATCCGGTACGACTGCGAGGCCAGCGACGGCGAGGACGCCGGCATCGAGGTGTTCACACCGTTCCAGAAGTGGCGCCTCCCCACGAACTGGAAGGTCCCTGCGTTCTCATCGTCGACCGACCTGCCGCACGCCGCCATGACTCACCGCTCGGTGAACGCCGCCGCCATCGGCCCCGACCGAGGGACCATGGGGCAAGGCGAGCGCCACCGGCGACGGGCGACGCTCCCCGCCAAGCGGTACGCCGTGGGCGACCATAACCTCGGCCACGGCGGCAACTGGACCGAGTACCAGGAAACCGGAGTGCCCGACTACGTGGATACCTGGTTCGAGCCGGGCGTCGACGAGTACTTCCGCCAGACGCACGAACGTAAGTCGCAGAAGTACGCGGACCGGGTCCTGCCTCACCACGGCCACGAGGGCGGTCACTTCTGCGTGTTCCCCAACTTCATCATGGACAGCTGGCGGTGGCGCTGGTGGCACCCGCACACGGTCGGCGTCGTCGAGCGATGGAGCCTGTTCGGCGTGGACAAGAAGGCGCCGCAACACGTGAAGGACGCCGTGCGCCACTACGTCATGCGGTACAACGGTCCGACCGGCGCCACCGAGTCGGACGACATGGAGAACTGGAACTACGTCTACGCCGCCAGCCGCGGCACGATGGCGCGGAAGCGCAACTACTTCTTCGCGAACGGGCTGGGCCGAGGGGTCAGCCACGACGAGTACCCGGGGTTCGTCCTCAACGGCACGCACACCGAGGAGGCGCACCGCGCCCGCTTCAGCCGGTGGCTCGCGTTCATGGAGGCGGGGAGCTGGGATGAGCTCTACCCTGTCAACAAGCAAGCGGCCCACCGCATCTGGTAGGAGACGAGACCGTGGCTTCGCCGGAAGAGTACAACCTGTCGGGCCCGGAGGGGTCAGTAGTGTTTCGGACCCTGCCGGAAGGGTTGAGCGTACAGCTGGCCGACGGGGCAACGGGCGAAATCATCGGGAATCCGGGCGATGGCGCCTACCTGCTGCTACGCATCCTGGAGAGCCCGGACCACCCATCCCGGGTTGGCGATGAGGAATACGTCTTCTTCAGCGACGTGCAGAAGGTCTTGGCCCCGTAGCGTACTGACTCGAAGGGGGCGCGGGAATGGCGGACGTTACCAGTTCGACAACGAACCTGACGGACCAGGTCGTCTTGCTCAAGGAGGTCGAGCAATTCCTCTACAAGGAGGCGCTGCTCCTCGACGAGCGTCGACTGACCGAGTGGCTCGACCTGCTGGCGGACGACCTGCACTACTGGATGCCCATCCGCAGGAACATCAAGTTCGGCGACTGGGACCTCGAGTTCAGCGACCCAAATTCAGAGATATCCTACTTCGACGAGGGGAAGGACATCCTGGTGGGGCGCGTACGGCAGATCAACACCGGCGTTCACTGGGCCGAGGAGCCGGTGTCGCGCTTCGAGCACCTCGTCACGAACGTGCTGCTGCTCGGCGTCGACGGCGACGAGGTGCGGGTCAACAGCAAGTTCTTCTGCTACCAGAACCGCTTGCAGGACGAGGTGAACCTGTTCGTCGGGAGACGATACGACACGCTGCGCCGTGACCCCGTGACGGCGTTCAAGGTCGTGAAGCGCGAGATCATTCTGGACCAGAACGTCCTGCTTCCCAAGGTGGTCAACACCTTCTTCTAGCCGGTCCTTGGCGGGCAAGCGAGCGAGCACATGCGCATCGAGTGGCGGAATCGGAACCACGAGGACGACGCCCTCCTGACCGTCGAGGAGGACAGCAATACCGTGCTCGACGCGTGGGAGGCCGACGCGGACTCGCTCGCGGACTTCCTGAACAACATGGAACGCGTCGACGCCCAGAGAGGCCGTGGCGTCGTCGACGGCAGTCAGCGCGACCCTCAGCAATGGGGCGGCCTCGTGGTCGCCCGGTCGGACAACGGCGACGTGCTGAGCATCGACCCCGAGCTCTACTGGGACCGCGTGACCTACTGGTTCCGGTCCCGGGGCTCAGACCCGCACCCGTGGCGCGGCGGCAGATAGGCGGGACGCCCGCGCTCCCCAGCTGCGCCGTTGACACTCCCGTCGCCACGGTGATACACCGAGCGCGCATTCGAGCACGGAGGGATTCGCCATGACATCCAATCGTTCGTTGGGCATCGCCATGGTCGGCATCGGCGTCGGCGGCACAGAGATGCTCCCCGCTTTCGAGCAGATGGAGACGTTGGACCTCGTAGCGGGCGCGGACATCAACCCGACGACCCGCGAGCGGTTCACGGCCCGCTATGAGGCGAGGGCCTACGACAGCATCGAGGCGTTGTGCGAGGACAAGGACGTCGAGGCCGTCTGGATATCGACGCCCAACCGCTTCCACGCCCCCCATACGATCTACGCGCTCGAACACGGCAAACACGTGATCGTCGAGAAGCCCATGGCGCTGAACTTGGAAGAGGCCATGGCGATGCGCGACGCCGCAAAGCGCACGGGGAACGTGCTCATCGCAGGCCACACGCGCAGCTTCATCCCGCCGTTCCGCAAGATGTACAGCGTCATCCAGTCAGGCGAGCTGGGCGCGGTGCGGTCGATCAACTTCTTCGCCTACACCGACTGGCTGCTCAGGCCACGCGTGTCCGAGGAGCTCGACCTGGCGCAGGGCGGCGGCCTCGTTTACCGCCAGGGTCCGCACCAGATCGACACGGTGCGCCTGCTCGGCGGCGGCATGGTGAAGAACGTCCGCGGCGTCGTCGGCCAGTGGATGCCCGAGCGGTCTATCCCCGGCTACTACTCGGCCGTCATGGAGTTCGAGAACGGCGCGTTCGCCACTATCGTGCACGACGGGCACGGCTACTTCATGGGGGCGCAGCTCGTGCCGTGGGGTCACGACCGCCAACGCTACGACGAGGCTGAGCGCATCCTGGTCCGCGACGGGCTCATCACCGGCACGCGCAACGAGGAGCAGGACAAGCAGGACATCCGCATAGGCGGCGCGCGCGAGGTGGAGATATTCAAGCGCGAGGGAGTGAACCGCAACCCGGACGGCGAGCCGTGGGTGCCCGGCGAGCCCGGGTTCGTGGTCGTCTCGTGCGAGCGTGGGAACATCACCCGCACGGCCTACGGCATCATGATCTACGACAACAAGGGGCACCACGAGATCCAGCTGAAGGCGCCGGCCGGCTGGGCGATGAACCGCCGCGCGGAGCTCCAGGAGCTCTATGACGCCGTTGTCAACGGCGCTCCCGTCTACCACACTCCCGACTGGGGCATCGCCACGCTCGAGGTCACTCTCGGCATCATCGAGTCGGCGAAGACAGGGAAGGCCCTGGACATGCAGCACCAAGTGCCGGTGGCGCCGAACTACGGCGACGCGAAGATTTTCGACCTGCCGCCCTCCCAGGCCGGCGTCTTCGTGTAAACGGTCCGGGGCGATCTTGTCGGCTATCCAGCGGTAGACGCCCACGCGCGATTCGTCAGTACGCGCACGGGACCTGATGCGATAGCGACACCTCGCGACGCTCCCGCGACGAGTCCAAGATGCCTGTGAGCACCTCGAGCGTGGCCATCCCCCATGCTTCGCCTGGGAACGTTGCCCGGTCCTCGCGCAGCGCCGCCTGCAGCTCGATGAGTTCGGCGCGACCTGGAGCGCCGCGCTCGACCGGCGCCTCTTCCCTGCCCGCCTCCGTGTAGACGTAGAGCCCGTCCGGCGACTGGCGGATGTCGCCCCGCTCGCAGCTCACGAGCGTCAGGCCGTAGAACGGCTGGAACCGGCGTCGCTCTCCCCGTTCCGCTCGAGCGCCGCCTGTGTTCGCCTCGACCCACTGATCGATCGCCGCCGCCCCGGCGGGCGCGGCGAAGCGCTGCGCTGCCGGCGCGTCGAGCTCCCGCTGCTGACCACCCTCGCCGATGCCCCACGTCAGTTCCGTGATGTCGAAGTAGCCGTAGCCGTTGAACGCCATCGTTGCCGCCGTGCCGTCCTCGAACTCCAGAAACGCCGTGTAGTCTCCTTCTCCAAGGGGAAAGTCGGGATGCCACCGGCCGGCGACGGCCCGCACGCTACGGACCATTCCGCCCGCTATGCCGCGGACTACGTCTACTTGGTGGGGACCCTGCCGGTAAAGCACGCCGCCGCCCTGGCTCGTGTCGTATTCGGAAGCGCGGCGCGGCTGACCCGAGATCCACGGCTTGTACTCCCATGTGTTGACCTGAATCACCCGCCCGAGCTCCCCGGATGAGACAATCTCCCGCATACGCCGCACCGGCGGGTCGAACAGTTTCGAGTGGCCCTGAACGTACCTGACGCCATTCCGGTTGATCGCCTCGACCATGGCCTGCGCCTCTTCCAGCGTCACCGCCATCGGCTTCTCGCAAATCACGTGTTTGCCGTGCTCCGCCGCCGCGATTGTGTGCTCGGCGTGGAACATGTTGGGCGTGCAAACCCAGACGACATCAACGTCGGAGCTTGAGCACATCGCCTCGACAGTCGCGTAGGTCTGCACGCCGTAGCGCGTACGCGCCTCCTCACGCGGCCCCTCACGAGGAGCCGCGACTGCCGTCAGCTCAATTCCAGGCATCGCCACAATGCCCGGAATGATCTGGCGCGTCACGCTCCCGAACCCGGCGATGCCGACCCGCAACTTTGACTCCACATCCGCCTCCGCGATGGCTCCGCAATACACGAGCCGCTCGGAACTGCGGTAAGCATAGGCCGGCCCTCGCGCTGCGGACAAGCAGCGCGAGGGCCCCCGTATAGCCACGCCCGGCGCCGATTCCCTACAATCGGGGCATGACAGACCAAACAGTGCTCGTCGTTGAAGACGAAGAGAACCTCGCGGTCGCGCTCCGCTACAACCTGGTGCGCGAGGGCTACTCGGTGCGCGTCGCGAACGACGGGAGCGCGGGACTCGAGATTGCGCGGAGCACGTCGCCGGATCTCATCATCCTCGACGTCATGCTGCCGGGCATCAGCGGCTACGATATCTGCAGAGAGATTAGGCGCGAGTCCGACGTGCCGATCCTCATGCTCACGGCGCGCGGGGAGGAGGTCGACAAGGTCGTCGGGCTCGAACTCGGGGCCGACGACTACGTGACCAAGCCGTTCAGCGTCCGGGAACTCATGGCGCGCGTCCGCGCCCTGCTCCGGCGGCCCCGCGGCAGCGTGGCCGGCGCAAGTCTCCCCCAAACGGCGAAATCGGGCGACCTCGAGATTGACAACGTCTCGCACGTCGTCCGTAAGAACGGAATTGCCATCGAGCTCAAGCCGCGTGAGTTCGACCTCCTCGCCCTGCTGGTGGCGAACCCAGGACGGGCCTACACGCGCGATCAGCTGCTCAACGCGTTGTGGGGCCGCGACTACATAGGCGACGCGCGCACCGTGGACGTCCATGTGCGCTGGCTGCGCAGGAAGATCGAGGACGAGCCCAGCAACCCCCAGCGGCTCGTGACTCTGCGAGGCGTTGGCTACCGGTTCGAGGGATGAGACTCCCGCGGTCGCTCCTCTGGCGGATGACGCTCGCGCACGCCCTTCTCCTCGTCTTCGCGCTTGGCGTCGTTAGCGTCTATCTCATCAGTTTCGTGCGCGGGACTTACCTCGACGATCTCGAGGGGCGGCTGGAGCACGAGGCCCGACTCACCGCCGATAGCGCCGCCCGGTTGCTAAACGCCTCGCCCGACGGCATCGAGCTGCAGGTCCTCGCCGAGAACGCGGGAATGGCGGCGGACGCGCGCGTTACGATCGTCGATCCGGCCGGCGTCGTGTTGGCGGACAACCAAGAGAGAGCCGCGGACATGGCCAACTATCGCGGCCGCCCAGAGGTAGCCGCGGCGCTCGCGGGCAACGTCGGCCGCACTACACGGGAAAGCGCGGCGAGCGGCGAGCGGCTGCTCCACAAGGCTGTGCCCATCTTGACCGGCGGCGAACCGGCCGGCGCGGTCATCGTTGCAGCCTCTATGTCAGGCGTGAACAGCAACATCAACCGCATCATCTGGACCGTGACCATCGCCGGCCTCGTGGTCACCGCCCTAGCGTTGGGCCTCGGAGCTTGGATCGCTCGCCGCACCGTCAGCTCGGTGCGCTCGGTGGCGGACGGCGCTGCGCGGTTCGCCAACGGCGACCTCGACTATCGCGTCCCGCTCCAAGAGACTTCCGAGACGCGCCTGCTCGCCGAAGCTTTCAACCGTATGGCTGACACGGTGCGTTCGACCATCAGGGACCTGTCCGACGAGCACGCGAAGCTCTCAGCGGTCCTCGACACGATGGGCGACGGCGTCGCGCTGATCACCGCCCCCGGCGCAATCGATCTCGTGAACAGCGCTGCGCGAGACCTGCTCAGCGTCGGCGAGAGCGGGAGCGGCGCTCCCCGCCTCCGCGACCCCGACCTTCTCCAACTGACACGCCGGGCCGTCCAGGAGAACACGCGGCAGCAGCGCGACATCGAGCTCGTGCCGGGCCCGCGCTATATCAGTGCGATCGCCACTCCCCTCGACGGCAAGCACGTGCTGCTGACGCTGCACGACCTTACAACGGTGCGGCAGCTTGACGTCACTCGGCGCGAGTTCGTCAGCAACGTGTCCCACGAGCTGCGCAACCCCCTCGCCTCGATGACCGCTATCGTTGAAACGCTAGAGGGGGGCGCCGTCGCCGACCCGGAGGCCGCAGCCGATTTCCTCGCGCGCGTCCGGAGCGACATCGAACGCATGAACGCGCTCGTCAACGACCTGCTCATGCTCTCCCGCATCGAGAGCGGGCGCGAGGAGCTGGACCGCGTTCGAGTAGACGTGACCGAGTTGTTCGAGGACGCCAGACGCGGAGCGGCGACGAAGCACGGACCGCTCGCCCGTATTGTCGTCGAGACGGAACAACAGCCGATTGCTCTCGCCGACCCGCGCCGGGTCCGTCAGGTCGTCGACAACCTGCTCGACAACGCCCTGCGCTTCACGCCCGCCGACGGCGCCGTTACGTTGCGCTCATGGACCCACGAGGGCGCCGTCCACCTGTCGGTGTCCGACACTGGCCCCGGGATCGCCCAAGAGCACCTCCCACACCTTTTCGAGCGGTTCTACAAGGCGGACCCCTCTCGCCACGACCCGGGCACCGGCCTCGGCCTCGCCATCGCCCGCCACATCGTCGAGGCCCACGGAGGGCACATCTCGGTGCGCAGCCAGCTGGGCCGCGGGTCCACGTTCGAGGCGACGCTCCCCGCAGCGCCCTAACGCCGCGCTAACGCCCCGCTAATGGGGCGTTAACAGCCCGTTCACAGAAGGGTTCTACCGTGTTGGCGAGGTTGGCGGGCTTCCTTGCCTTCTTGCTCGCCGCTCGGCGGCGTACGCTGGGCCGCCCATGCCGCCTGTGGAGATTCGAATCACGGGGGGGTGACTGCTTTCGACGCTCAGTCCACGCATGGGTCGTCCCAGTTCGGCGAGCGGGCCAAGGGCCGGTTAACCCGCAAGCGCCGCGACGTGCCGGGCGGCATCGCCCATGCACTGTTCCTGGGGAGCGCGCTGCTCTCGGTCGCGACGACCATCGGCATTGTCGCCACATTGCTCGTGCAGGCCGCTGGGTTCTTCTCCGACGTGTCAATCGGAGAGTTCCTCTTCGGGACCCGTTGGTCTCCCATCCTCAAGCCGCAGTCGTTCGGGGTGCTCCCGCTGGTGGCGGGCACGATGCTCGTCGCGGCTATCGCGGCCGGGGTCGCCGTGCCGACCGGCTTGGGCATCGCGATCTTCCTGGCTGAATACGCTCCCGACCGCCTGCGCAAGACGCTCAAGCCTACGTTAGAGGTGCTGGCGGGAATTCCCACCGTCGTCTACGGGTTTTTCGCGCTCACGTTCGTCACGCCGCTGCTCCAGCGAGTGCTGCCGGACCTGCTGGTCTACAACGCGCTGACCGCCGGCATCGTGATGGGTCTGATGATTATCCCGATGATCTCCTCCCTGAGCGAGGATGCGATGGTCGCCGTTCCGCGGTCTCTGCGTCAGGCCGCCTACGCACTCGGGGCAACCCGCCTCGAGGTCGCCGTCAAGGTCGTTGTCCCGGCAGCCTTCTCGGGCATCGTCGCGTCGTTCATCCTGGCGATATCGCGGGCCATCGGCGAGACGATGCTCGTCACGATTGCCGCAGGGGCCAGGCCGCGGCTCACCGCGAACCCGCTGGAGGACATCCAAACCATGACGGCCTACATCGTGCAGGTGGCGCTCGGCGAGGCCGCGCACGGCTCGCTCGCATACAACACAATCTTCGCGGTGGGACTCCTGCTCTTCTTCTTGACGCTGACCATGAACGTCCTGGGGAATGTCCTCGTCCGCAGGTTCCGCGAGGCGTACTGATGGCGTCGAGACAGATGTCAGACCGGTTTCGGCCACGAACGGCAGCCCGCCGTCGCCGCACCATACTGTTCCTCGGGCTTTTCCTGCTCGCGGTGCTCGTCGGCCTCGCGGGCCTCGTGTCGCTCCTAGCGCAGATCCTCTGGCAGGGCCTCCCCTACCTCTCAATCAACTTTCTCTTCGACTTCCCGTCGCGTTTCGCAGACCAGGCTGGGATCAAGCCGGCCCTGTTCGGCACACTGTGGATCATGGCTCTCACCGCGCTATTCGTGGTGCCGGTGGGCGTGAGTTCAGCAATCTACCTAGAGGAGTACGCTCCGAAGAACCTGCTCACCCGGCTCATCGAGATCAACATCTCGAACCTTGCCGGCGTGCCGTCGATCGTGTACGGACTGCTGGGCCTGGCGGTGTTCGTGCAGCTGCTGTCGATGGGACGAATCATCATTGCCGGCGCCCTCACCATGGGGTTACTCGTGCTGCCGATCGTCATCATCGCATCCCGCGAGGCGATACGCGCCGTGCCCAGCACCTATCGCGAGGCGGCCTATGGACTCGGCGCCACGCGGTTTCAAGTCGTGAAGGGCGTCGTGCTCCCCCAGGCTGTTCCGGGCATTCTGACGGGGACGATTCTTGCCATGTCGCGGGCCATTGGCGAAGCTGCGCCCATGGTGGCAATCAGCGCCCTGGCGTTCATGACCTTTACACCGACCAGTCCACTAGATACCTTCACAGTGCTGCCCATCCAGATATTCAATTGGGTCCAGGACCCGCGAGAGGGATTCTCGGACATCGCGGCGGCTGCGATCATCGTCCTGCTGGCCGCCTTGCTCAGCATGAACGCAGTGGCAATCTACATTCGCAATCGGACGCAAACGAGGTCGGAAGAATGACCGAGCGACAGACGGCACAAGCCAACGCCGCCGGCGGGACGGACAACGCCCTGACCGCACGTGGGCTCGAGGTGTACTACGGCGGCTTCCGTGCGCTGAAAGAAATCAACCTCGACATCGGCAGGAACATGATTACGGCGCTGATCGGTCCGTCAGGCTCGGGGAAGAGCACGCTGCTGCGCTGCTTCAACCGGATGAACGACCTCGTGGCCGGCGCTTCCATCCGTGGACAGGTGCTCTTCGACGGCGAGGACATCTACGACTCCTCAGTCGACCCGACCGATGTCCGCCGCCGGATCGGCATGGTCTTCCAGAAACCGAACCCCTTTCCCAAGTCGATCTTCGAGAACGTCGCGTTCGGACTGCGGATCAACGGCTACCGGGGCGACGTGCGCGAGGGAGTCGAACGGTCCCTGCGCAACGCCGCGTTGTGGGACGAGGTCTCGGACCGGCTCGACGAGAGTGCGCTCAAGCTGTCGGGCGGCCAGCAACAACGGCTGTGCATTGCGCGTGCACTCGCGGTCGAGCCGGAGGTGATCCTGATGGACGAGCCCGCGTCGTCCCTTGACCCAATCTCGACGCTGGCAATCGAAGAGTTGATGCGGCGGTTGAGCGTCGACTATACAATCGTTGTGGTCACGCACAATATGCAGCAAGCCGCGAGGGTGTCCGATCAGACTGCATTCCTGACAATGGACGAGGACCGCGCCGGGTACCTCGTGGAGGTCGCGCCCACGCAAACCATCTTCACCAACCCGGAACACGGGCGGACCGAGGCGTACATCACGGGACGATTCGGCTAGCGCCGCAGGAGCTGACGATATGGCAAGTTCAAACAGGGCATCGTTTGACCGCCAACTGGGCGAGCTCCAGAGCGACCTCCTCATGCTCGGGGGTATGGTTGAGAAGTCGGTGGGCAGGGCCGTCGAGGCGCTTCGCCTCCGTGACCTGGACGCCTCGGCGCAGGTCGTCAGGGACGACGACGAAATCGACCACCTCCGGTTCGAAATCGAGGACCGCTGCGTGAACCTCATCGCACAGCAGCAGCCGATGGCAGGCGACCTTCGCCGCATCATTGCGATTCTGCACATTGCCGTCGAGCTCGAGCGCATGGGCGACTACGCGGAGGGCATTGGCAAGATCAGCCTGATGATGGGCAACGAGCAGCCGTTGAAGCCCCTCATCGACATCCCGCGCATGGCGGACGCCGCGACGACCATGCTGCGCCACAGCTTGGACGCGCTCGTCGAGCGCAACGTCGAACTGGCCGTCCAGGTCTGCGACGCGGACGACGAGGTGGACAATCTCTACGATCAGGTGTTTCGCGAGTTGCTCACCTACATGATTCAGGACCCCAGAGCCATCCAACGCGCGACCTACCTGCTGTGGACGGCCCACGACCTCGAACGCCTGGCAGACCGCGCCACCAACATCGCCGAGCGCGTCATCTTCTCCATCACAGGCAAGATGGGGGGAGCCCACGCCTCGAAGTACTAAGTCGGCGCCTTCAGCGATGGGCCGGGTTGAGGCGGCCCACTGTATGATCCAACCCCCGCTGAAGCCCGAGCCTGCGCGCGAGCATGGCGACAGTAACCGTCATGCCGATGATGAACAGGCTAACGATGCCCGCGCCTTCCCAATCAGATGAACCGCGCTCCAGCGCGTAGAGCGCCAGCGTCGTCGTATCGCGGTCCGCAAGCAGGATGACCGTGCTGGCGTTTCCCGCGGCGATGACGAAGTTGATCGTGCCGATGAGCACGAGCGTAGGCATCAGCAGTGGGACCCATATCCTGAAGTAGGTCGACCACCAGCCGGCCCCGGCAACGCGGGCCATCTCCTCCATGTCCGCGCCCATCTGAAGGAACACTCCCTTGATCAGCTGCGTGCTGATCAGCTGCGCCTGCATCATGATGACCAGCGCCAGGGCGGGCAACGTGCCGAAGAGCGGCGCCAAGAGCGGGACCCGCAGAATCAGCCAGAGCAGCCCGAGGCCGGCTAGGAGTCCGGGCATCGCGGCGGAGACCCAGAGGATCGACTCGAGGACGATGCGCCCTCGGTAGGACGTGCGCGCCAGCACGTAGGCCACGATCGAGAACAACAGTGGTCCCACAATGGCGGCGCCCAGCGAGAGCACCAGCGTGTTCCGGAACGCCAAGAGGAAGACGCGGTTGTCCAAGACGCTGCGCCAATGGTCGAGCGTCAGGACCGGGACGCTGTTGAAGAAGCCGACGCGAGTCATGAAGCTGCCCATGATCAAGACCGCGACCGGCACGACCAGCATCACGAACAGGAGGGCGGCGATCGCCGCGAACACAACACGTCTCCAACGGCCCAGATCGATCAGCCCGACCTTGAAGCTGCCGGTGACCGTGGTGTACCGCCTGCGGGTAATCAGCCAGCGCTGCAGGGGGATGATCGCGGCGATGAACACGAGGATGATGCTCGCCAGTGCGGTCGCGGCGCCGTAGTTGGGAGGGTCGAAGTGGCGCTGGAACTGGAGAATCTTGGTCGAGTACACGAAGAACGATATTGGCGTCCCCAGGATCTGCTCCGTCTCGAACGACTGGAACATCCGCGCCAGGCTCAGCGCGAAGACGATTGTGGTAGCCGGGGCCATCACGGGCAGCGTCACCCTGAGCATCGCGCGCCACGCGCCGGCCCCGGACACCCGGGCAGCCTCCTCCAGCGCCATGTCCATATTCCTGAACGCGGGCGTCAGCAGCATGACCGTGCTCGCGATCGTGCCGCCGCTCATCAGACGCACCCAGATGATGCCGGGCACGCTGAATACGTCGAACGGGCCGTCGTCGAGCAAGGGCAGCAGCCCGATGGCCTGGTTCAGCAGCCCAAACTGACCGTCCGCCAAGTACCTCCAACCGAGGGTCGTCGAGATGTCGGGCAACATGAACGCGAGCCAGAATGTCATCTCGAGCTTGCCGGCCAGCGGGACGTTGGTCCGGGCGAGGACCCACGCAATCAGGACCGCCGGCGGAAACCCGAGAGCGGTGTACGCGCCGTAGACGAGGAATGTGTTGCGCAGGGCGGTCCCGATTCCGGGTTGCTCGAACGCCAGCCGCCAGTTGTCGAGCGACCACTGCTGCGGTTCGCCTAGCGCCCCGGTGTCGAAGCTCGTCACGACGATGGCGAGAACCGGGGCCAGGACCCATAGACCGAACACAAGCAGGAGTCCCGACATGACGAACGCTCCCGTTGTCGGGGTGAATCGAACGTTGCGCCGCTGGCCGCCGGTTGCGCGCTGCATGTCGGAAGCGGCCGTTCCGGCCATTGTCATCTCCGCTAGAGACGTGTCGGACCGCGAGGGTCGGGGGAGGCAAGCCGGTAGTGTAGTCTTACACTTCGTCAGGGTGTGTCGTGAGGACCGTCGGGCCAGGGACAGGAATAGCGCCTCGGTTGGCAGTTGGAGAATGTTAATCGGGCCGAATGTGAGGCTCCGCGTACGCCTGGGTAGGCGTTCTCAGGCGTGAGGGGCCCTCTTCTACCTGTATCATTCTGTATCATTCCGCCTCTGAGGCCGGACCGGACGCCGGTGGGCAGGGGGCTGCAAGGGGTAGGCCGTTGGCAGTAGGGTAAACGGCAGGTGGCGGTTACGCAACGGGTACGTGTCGCGGCCGCGACAGGACTCTCGATGCCGGAGGACTAGGGTTAGGGTGACGCAGGCGACAGCCCATGTGTCCCCCGTTGCTACGGGAGACTCAGCCGCGCTTCGCGCGACCTCTCCCCTTGAGAGGCGAGGTCGCCTCCAGCCATATATTCCCGGTCTAGGCGCCGGTAGCGACGAAGCGGGGCGCGCCGTGGTCAGGACGCGGACGCCCAAGGGTCGTACGTGCCGATGTTCCAGAGCTGTCCCTCGGGGTCGCGGACTGAGAAGAGGCTGCCGCCGTAGTGCTGATGGGTCAGCTCCATCGTGACGTTGGCCCCCGCCGCCTTGACCCTCTCGTAGCAGCCCTCGATGTCGCCTACGATGATGTACGCGCTCTGCGTCAGCATCCCATCGGCAGTGGACGCGACCACGACATTGTCCGGGATGTCTTCGCTGAACGAGCCGAGCATGATCATGCCGTTGCCGAGCACGAGCTGCGCATGCGCCACTGAGCCTTCCGCATCGCCGGGCACGACGAGATGGCGTTCGAACCCCAGGACGTTGCAAAGCCAGTCGATGGCGGCGTAGGCGTCGCGGTACCGCATGCCGGGGATAATGTTTGACTTTGGAGTTGCCTGTTCCATGGGGTTCTCCTTGGCGATCCTGCATAAGCCGCAGTGGTGTTACGGCAGTAGCGCCCATCGGGCACCAGTTCACGCATCACCAAGGATACGATAACACGACGCCGCCTGATTCCTAGGCGACGGGTGGGTCTGGCCATCGAACAAACGCTACTGAGCGGGATAGTCGCTGATAATCGGCGGAGGTGAGGTCAGACCGATAGAACAGAGCTTGCTCAATGGCCTCTGGCTTTCCTGCGTACCGGTCAACAATTCTCTCTGCATTTGTATGGGCATCGCCGTACTGTAGCACGACTACATAGCTACGGTAGTAGCCTGCATTTGGATCTCCCAGGTTCTCCTGTCTTGCATACCATGACCCGATGTCGATGAAGCGAATCACCTGGTCCCGTGCTTCGTCGTGTTTCGTGCGTTCACTAACGTCAGATTGATACTTGGCTTCCACAAGCACTAGCCCTTGGTTTCCTAGCCTTATCAGGACATCAGGTTCAGAGAATCCTTCTCTTGTTGGTCGGCTCGGAGGTGGGGACAGCTTTGGCCAGCACTCCAGCTCGGTGGATGGCATCGCCTTCGGCGCACCAGGAGAAACTGATTCAGGGAACGCTTGACGCATAAGATGATCCAAGACTTCGCCGCGCTTCGCGCGATCGCCAAGTAGCGGGCTGAAGTAATACCAGGTGCGCGCATCTTCGGAATTCTCACTGAGAATCCGTGGCATGCCGCTCACCTTCCCTCTCGCGTAGGTTTCGGCTAGCTTGTCGCGGAACGACGGATGCGCCGTATCGGTGTGCCGGAGCAGGGGATGGGCATCCGCCGCTCTCCAAACCTTGACGCCGGAGTTGCTGACAACGTAGTCGTCCATTTCTATTCTCTTTCAGTAGAGGCGAGCAGCCCTTACAGGGAGGCAAACACCCTAACGTTTCGATTGGACGCACCTTAACCTTGCAATCAGACGCGATATCTACCTGCAATTGGACGGAGTTGGAGCTGAGAACCAACGACCGCTTACGCCGCTGCGACCGGCTCTGTAGTCTCTAGCGTGAGAGCGTCTTCACGGCCCAAGGTCTGGCGCAAGCGGGACTCAAGATCGGCGCAGAACCCTGTGGTGATGATGGGCATCTCCAACCGCCAGTTCCGTCCCTCGCTGGTGATGAGGAGGTCGACCGCGTCGGCGCCGGGGTAGTCGAGCAGCGTCTTGAGCACCTCCTTGAGCAGGTGCGCGTCCTCCTCCGGGCGCTCCGTCTCGGTGAGATTGACGAGGAGCCGCCGCCTGGGCTCCACTGCGGCCGATTGCTCAGGAGGCGTCGAGACGGCAGCCGCCGATTGCTCAGGAGGGGGCGGGACCGAGACGGCAGCCGTCAACTCCTTCGAAGGCGGCGACGCGGCGGCGGGCGTCGTATCCGGAGGCCACTCGTGTACGCGAGGGCTCTCGACCACCGGAGGCGGCGCGGCCGAGGACTCGGGTTGCGGTCCTGACGGCGGGTCGAACACGATGGCCTCGTCGCAGTGCACCGAGGGCTCGTCGTTGCGGCGGCGCAGGACCCCCTTGAGCTCGACCAGAGTCCCCTCGACCCAGAGCTCGGCGGTCGCCTCGTAGGCCTTGCTCCAGACGGCAACGTCGACAGTAGAGCCGTCGAATATCTCGAGCCCAACGAACGCGATGCGCCGCTGCTGCCTGTCGTATTGGAGCCTGGAGCTGTCGACGCGGCCGGCGAGCACCACCTTCTCGTTGTCCGGCAGCGCCTCGAGGTCTTCCTTGGAAAGGACGGCGCCGGGGGGAGCGAAGTGGGGGTCCAGGACTCTCGTAGTGAGCGCAACGCCAAGCAGCTCGCGCTCCCAGAGGCCCAGCTCGCGCTCACTGGGCTCAGGGGCCTCGGCAAGCTCCAACGCGGCGAGCGGCGTCGGGACCGACTGCCCGAACATGTCGAACATCGTCGACTGGCCCGACTCTTTGAGCTGCGCCTCCTGCTGGATGAGACGCATGATGGCGTCGATGCTCGCGAGGATACGGCCGCGGCCGCCGAAGGCGTCGAGGCCCCCCACCTTCGCGATGCTCTCGAGGACACGGCGGTTCGCGACCTCCGACCCGGCGCGGCGCGCGAACTCCTCGAGTGAAGTGAACGGACCGGAGGCGCGCCGTTCCTCGACGAGATCGGCGACGGCGCCCTCGCCAACGTTCTTGATAGACGCGAGACCGAAACGAATCGCCGCTCGGCCGTCGGGAGCAGTGTCGATGGCGTACCCAACGTCGCTGCGGCTGACGTCCGGCGGCAGGACGGGGACGTCGAGACGGCGGCACTCCGACACCACGGCAGCTACCTTGTCGGCGTTGCCGTCCGAGGCGTTGAGCACGCAGGTCATGTATTCGACGGGGTAGTTGGCTTTGAAGTAGGCGGTCCAATAGGCGACTATGGCGTAGCAGACGCTGTGGGCCTTGTTGAACGCGTAGCCGGCGAACGGTTCGATGAGGTCGAAGACCTGCTCGGCCAAGGGCTTGTCGTAGCCGAGCCTTTCCGCGCCGGCAGTGAACTTGTCGCGCTCCTCGCGCATGAGGGAGGCGATCTTCTTGCCCATAGCCTTGCGCACGATGTCGGCCTCGCCCAGCGAGTAGCCGGCGAAGGTTCGGAGGATGTGCAGGACTTGGTCCTGGTAGACGATGGTGCCGTAGGTCTCTTCGAGGATCTCCCGGAGCGCCGGGTGGGGATACTGGATGGGAACCCTCCCGAACTTGGCGTCGATGTAGTGGCCGATCTGCTCCATGGGTCCTGGCCGGTACAACGCGACCATCGCAGCGAGCTCGGCGAGGCTCCCGGGACGAAGCTCCTTGATGAAACGTCGCACTCCAGGGCTCTCGAGCTGGAAGATAGCTGTCGTCTCGCCCGACGCGAGCAGCGCGTAGGTGGCCTCGTCGTCGAATGGAATCGAGCCGAGCTTGACGTCCACGCCGCAGCGCTCTCGGACCATCCGGCGCGCATTGCTGAGGATCGTGTAGTTGATCAGGCCAAGGAAGTCCATCTTGAGCAGCCCCAGCTTGGCCACGGGCTCCATGGCGTACTGGGTCATGGCGACGCCCCCCTCGTCGCCCTTCGTTGGGCGCTGCAAGGGGAGGTGATCGGTGAGCGGGTCCTCGGAGATGACGACGCCGGCGGCGTGAGTGCTGGCGTGGCGCACGACGCCCTCGAGCCCGAACGCCGTGTCGATGAGCTTGCGCATCGAGGGGTCCGCCTCGTACGCCTCGCGCATCTCATCGGACGACTCGTAGGCCGTCTGGAGGGTCATGCCGACACGGGTCGGGACGAGGCGCGCAATGCGGTCGACATCGGCATACGCCATCCCCAGGGCGCGCCCTGAATCGCGGATCGCCGCCTTGGCGCCGAGTGTGCCGAAGGTGATGATTTGCGCGACGTGTCCGGAGCCATAGCTATCGGTGACGTACCGGATCGCCTCGTCGCGCCGGTCGTCCTGGAAGTCCATGTCGATGTCGGGCATCTCCTTGCGCTCGATGTTGAGGAAGCGCTCGAAGACGAGCCGGTAGTCGAGCGGGTCGATGTCGGTGACGCCAAGACAATAGAGCGCGAGGGAGGATGCCGCGCTGCCCCGAACGCCAAAGACGATGTCGTTGCGGCGCGCGAAGTCGGCGATGTCCCAGACGACGAGCATGTAGTTCGGGTACTGCGTCTCGGTGATGACGTCGAGCTCATACTCAAGTCGTTGCCGCGCCTCGCTTGGGGCACCGTTGGGGTACCGCTCGTCGAATCCCTGCCAGCAGAGGCGCCGCAGGTAGGCGTCGGCGTCTTCGTTGCCCGGCGTCTTGTACTGCGGCAAGTGCAGGGACGTGAAATCGAGGGTCATGTCGCACGAGGCGGCGATGCGCTCGGTCGCGGCGAGCGCCTCCGGGAGGTCGGCGAACAGCTCCGCCATCTCCGCGGGGCTCTTCAGGTAGTAGGACTCGTCGGACATTTTCAGACGAGAGTCGTCGGCGACGTTAGTGTTGGTCTGGATGCAGACGAGGACGTCCTGTAGCGGGGCGTCCTCCGGCCGGATGTAGTGGAGGTCGTTGGTGGCGACGATGGGGAGGTCGAGCTTGTCAGCCAGCCGCAAGAGGCTGCCGTTCAGTCCCTCAAGGAAGGGTAGGTTGTCGTGGCGCTGGAGCTCAACGTAGAAGTTGGGAATCGTGCCGGCGCACCAGCGGGCGAGCTCCTCCGCGGCCGCATCGTTGCCGTCGATGAGCAGCCGCGAGAGCTCCGACGATGGGCATCCCGATAGGACGATGAGTCCGTCGGCGTGCTCGGCGAGCAACTCCTTGTCGATGCGCGGCTTGTAGTAGAAGCCTTCGAGGTTGGCCCTGCTCACCAGCTGGACCAGGTTCTTATAGCCGACGTTGTTCTGCGCTAGGACGGTCAGGTGAAAGGGGTTCTTGTCGCTGCTGCGGCGCTCGAGGCGGCTGCCGCGGGCGACGTACAACTCGCAGCCGACGATCGGTTTGATGCCAGCGTTGACACAGGCAGAGTAGAAGTCGATGGCGCCGTACATGCCGCCGTGGTCGGTGAGGCCGAGGGCGTCCATGCCGAGCTCCTTGGCCTGTGCTACGAGCCCGTCGATGCGGCTCAGGCCGTCGAGCATGCTGTACTCAGTGTGGACGTGAAGGTGAGTGAAGGGCACAGGCGGGACCCCGCTGGCGGGTGGTGGCCGCCATTATAGTGAGGACGGGTTGGCGCGGCCATAAGCAAATCCGCAAGATTTGCACGCCTCGAATCACTTGACTACCGCATGGTGTAGCCAGCAGGCGTGACTTGCATCCCTTGGAGCCGCCGCCCGGCAACAGTCGATGGGCTGACCGTTCGTTGACCCGATTCCCGCGGCTCTGCTACGCTCGCTGGAAGAGTCATGGCCGTCCACCCAGCCCCCCACGACCCCTCTTCGCGTTACGCCGACGCTCTGCACCGGCTGCTGAGTCTCGCTGATCTCGAGCGCATGGTGGGGCCGTCCACTGCGCCGTACAAGCTGGACCTCGCCCGCATGCGCGAGCTCGCTCAACGGCTCGGCGCGCCGCAACTGACTGCCCCGGTGGCGCACGTCGCAGGCACGAAGGGAAAGGGCAGCGTGGCGGCGACAATCGCGAGCATCCTGCGGGCGTCGGGCCGCCGTGTGGGCCTGTTCACATCGCCGCATCTCCACACCTTCCGGGAACGGCTGCGGCTCGATGGCACGCCGTCCACGGAACTACAGTTCGCGTCGGCGCTGGAACGCGTGTGGCCGCACGTCGAGGCGATGAAGGCGGAAAGCCAGGAGGGGACTCCCACCACGTTCGAGACGCTCACTGCGATGGCGTTCAATCTGTTCCGGGACGAGGCAGTGGACGTGCAGGTGTTGGAGGTTGGCCTTGGCGGGAGGCTCGACGCGACCAACGTGGCGGAGGCGGCTGTACACGTGATCACGTCGATCAGCCTCGACCACACGGCGATTCTCGGCGACACCCTGGCGAAGGTTGCCGGAGAGAAGGCTGGAATCATCAAGACGCCGGCTCCCGTGGTCGTCGCGCCGCAGCCGCCAGAGGCTATGGAGGTGATCCTGGCCAGGGCCGCCTCGATCGGGGCGCCGGTAACCCGCGTGGGGACGGACGTCACGATTGCTCCGCTCGAGCACAGTCTGAGCGGGCAGAGCTTCATCGTAAAGACGGCCGCGGGAGAGCACCGGCTAGCAGGGCGCCTGCTCGGCGAACACCAGCGGGAGAACGTGGCGCTCGCGGTGGCGGCCGTGGAGGCGCTCGGGCTGCCCTGCCCGCCCGCGGCCTTCGTGGATGGCGTCGCGTCGGTGCGGTGGGACGGGCGCTTTCAGGTGCTCGCTCCGCTCCCGGGAGCGGAGCGCCGCGGACCAGTGGTAGTAGTCGATGGGGCGCACAACCCGTACTCCGCCGGGCGCTTGCGCGAGACAGCGCAGGAGTACGTCGCGCCCAAACGCACGACGCTGGTGTTCGGTTGCTCGCGGGACAAGGACCTCGAGGGGATGATCGACGCATTGTCGGGCCTCGCGACGAGCGTGGTTGCTTGTGCGTCCCGACACCCGCGAGCGGTGGCCCCGGCGGAGGCGGCAGGCGCGTTCGAGCGCGCGGGCATACCCGCGCGGACGGCGCCCGACTTGCCCACGGCCCTTTCGATGGCGCAGGCCGAGTGCGGGACGGGCGACTTGGTGCTGGTCACCGGCTCGTTGTTCGTCGTGGCGGAGGCCCTCGAAGTGTGGTTCGGAATCGCGCCGGAGGTCTATCCGGAGCTCGACCCTGAGCAGGCATACGCGTCGGGAGGACGGCCGTGACCGAGACGGCGCGGAACAGCAGGCCGCGCGTCGTTGTCACTGGCATGGGAGCGATGACGCCGCTGGGAGAGAGCGTGGCCGAGTTCTGGGAGGGCTTGGTGACGGGCCGCTCAGGCGTCGGCCCCATGCGGCAGGCGGATGCGACCGACTACCCTTGCCGGGTGTCGGGCGAGGTAAGCGGTTTCGACCCTGAGCGCTACATGGATAAGCGCGAAACCCGGCGCATGGCCCGCTTCTCCCAACTTGCTGTCGCGGCGGCTACCGAGGCGATGGCGGACGCCGGTCTGAGCCCGGATAGCTTCAACGCCGAGCGCATGGGGGTTGTGCTGGGCAACGGCAACGGCGGCCTCCCGGTAATCGACGAGAGTATGCGGGTGCTGGTCAATCGGGGCGGGATGCGCATGTCGCCTTTCTTCTTCCCAATGATCCTGCCGAATATGGCGGCGGCGAACCTGAGCCGCATCTTCGGCGCGCTCGGCCCGAGCAACACCATTACGACGGCCTGTGCGGCGTCGACGCAGTCGGTAGGCGAGGCGGCGGAGCTGATCAAACGCGGCGCGGCGGATGTGGTCATCACCGGCGGGACGGAGGCAGGCATCAGCCAGCTCGGGCTCGCGGGGTTCGCGGTGATGCGCGCGCTCACGACCAAGAACGACGTGCCCGAGCACGCAAGCCGTCCGTTCGACGCTGACCGGGACGGTTTCGTGCCGTCGGAAGGGGCGGGAATCCTGATCGTCGAGTCGCTGGACCACGCGGCGCGGCGCGGCGCGCGGGTGCTGGCCGAGGTGGTCGGCTACGGCGCATCGTCCGACGGCCACCACCAATTCCAACCCGACGACGACGGCTCGGGCGCGGCCAGGGCGATACGCGCGGCGCTCTCGGACGCTGGAATCGGGCCGCACGAGGTCGACTACATCAACGCTCACGGGACATCGACGCCGCTGAACGACGCGTCCGAGACGCTGGCCATCAAGCGGGCGTTCGGAGACGCCGCCTACCGGCTGCCAATCAGCGCTACGAAGTCGATGATCGGGCATGCGTTGGGCGCCGCCGGCGCGCTGGAAGCGGTGGCGTGTGTGCAGACTGTCCGCACGGGCATGATCCATCCGACGATCAACTACGTTACGCCCGACCCGGCGTGCGATCTCGACTACGTGCCCAACGAGGCGCGCGCGGTGGATGTGAAGACTGCGCTCTCGAACAGCTTCGGGTTCGGCGGGCAGAACGCCTGTCTCGTGTTCACTCGATTCGAGGAGTAGCGAGGAGCAGTGGGAGCTGCAGCTCCATCCTTTGCGCGCCCAGTCGGCAGCCTGGTATGATGAGACGGATGAGCACCGAGAGCACACTCGTCGTCTACACACGTCCGGACTGCACCTATTCCGACGCGTTGTTGCACGACCTCAAGAAGGACGATGTTCCATACGAGCAGATCGACTTGGAGGAGCACCCGGAGTTCGTCGAAGTGGTTGAGCGGCTCACCGGCGGCGACCGGGTGACGCCGGTCATGGTGGAAGGCGACTTGGTAATCGTCGGCTACCACGGTATAGGCTGAGCGTTCTAGAACGGACGGGCGGTCCGCCCGTCACACCGCGGCCCGGTGGTGTAGTCTGGTTCAACACGCCGCCCTGTCAAGGCGGAGATCACGAGTTCAAATCTCGTCCGGGTCGCCAGTTTCTCATTGCACAGGGGGCGAGAGCCCCTACCCCCACAAGCCCGTCCTCCGTCAGCAGCTTGCCCTCCACTCATCCTCGATGATGGCGTAGTAGTAAGAGTCCCGCCACTGGGCGTCCGACGGGAACTGCCGGTTGCGCAGGTGCAACCCCTCGCGGCGCATGCCGAGCTTCTCCATGACCCTGTATGACCCCGTGTTGCCCGTGTCGCAGGTTGCGAAGATACGGTGCGCTCCGAGTTGCTCGAACCCCAGCCGCAGCAGTGCGCCTGCGGCCTCCGTCGCGTAGCCGTTTCCCCATTGGTCGCGACGAAACGCGTAGCCAATCGACGCTTCCCGGCGCCTCGGGTTGACCATGCCCACGCGGCATCCGCCGATCAGCTCCCCGCTCGTGGCAAGGGTCACGGCGAGCTCGAACGTAGTGCGCGGTTCGTCCTGCTGGGCCTGGAGGCGCCGCTCCATGAAGCTGTGCGTCACCGCCTCGGTGTTCGGCGGCAGGGCAAGCCACCGCATGACCTCGGGGTCCGAGCCGTAGCGGTGGACGGCGGTCCAGTCGTCGTAAACGTAGTCCCGGATGAGGAGCCGCGGAGTGCGGATGGGGTCGATAGTGGGCATGGAGGCCTCGCAGGCGGACGACAGGCGAAACGGAAGATAGCTGGTCTGGCGCGGCGGCGCGACCCGTCGGCGTCTGGACCGAACGGGCCGCTACGAGCCGCGTGCTCCCACCTCCACGGCGGCGGAGCGTTGCGGCAAGCGCGCGCCGCGTTCGGTCCGAAGACTAGGCTGCTAGCTCTTCGGACTCGTCGTGCGCCTGGAGGGAGTCGTCCTCCAGCCCCATTGCGCTGAGGAGCGCTTCGCGCATCCCCGGGGCGGGGCTGTTCATGGCGAAGAGGCTGAACTCGGCGGTGAACCGGTCCGCGTTGCGGTTGGACCTCAGGAAATTGATCAGGTGCATGTCGGTTTCCTTTCTGCGATGGTGAATCGCATGACAATGCCGGGCGGCGTCAGTCGCCATACCGTGGAGGCGCGCGGCGCCGCGGCTCGATGGGACACTCGGTGTCAATGCCGGGGCGGGTCCCGCGGGGTGGCCGGTGGAGCCGCCTGGAGCGGCGGCGTTGGCCCTGAGAGAGGCGGGACCCCGAAGGACCCTTGGGTCCTGTCCGGAGGCTCTGTGTACATAGTAGCACACGACGCTTTACGACGCAAGCTCACGTATTTCGCATTTTCTGCCACGGGTTTCGCATCACGGGCGCCTGGTAGACTAGCCTGGCCGTGCCGACCGTTGTCCACATCGAGACCGCCCGCCTGACCGTCCGCGAGTTCACGCCGAGCGACGTCCCCGCGTTCCACGCCTTCGCTTCGGACCCTGACGTAGTGCGCCACCTGGCGCTCGGCCCCACGAGCCCAGCGGAGAGCCAGGCCATGGTCGATTGGGCCGTCGCCGCGCAAGCGGCGGCGCCGCGAACGAGCTATGCGCTCGCCGTTGCAGACCGGTCCACCCAAGAGATCATCGGGTCTTGCGGACTGCTGGTCGCGGAGGACCCGCCGAGTGGAGCCGAGACCTATTTCGTCATCCGCAAGGCGTCCTGGGGGAAGGGATATGGGACGGAGGCTGCGGCAGCAGTGATTGACTACGGGTTCCAGAACCTGGGCCTGCACCGTATCTGGGCGCAAGCGGCGCCAGAAAACGAGGCGTCGCTGCGGGTACTGGAGAAACTCGGCATGACCTATGAGGGACTCGTGCGAGGGGTCGTCCTGAAGGACGGACGGTGGCGCGACGTTCACCAGTACTCGACACTGGAAGACGATCTCCGGCGGCGGTCTCCGGTGTAGCTCTTGGGAGGAACATCGATGGAGGAACAGGTCCGCGAGGCGCTCCGCAAGGGCGGCGTGATCGATATCACCACGACTGGCCGCAAGACGGGCGAGGCGCGACGAATCGAGGTGCGGCTGCACAACGTGGACGGCGAGCTTTACCTATCGGGAGCGCCGGGGCCGCGCAGCTGGTACGCCAACATGCTCGCCAGCCCGCGGTTCACGGTGCACCTCAAGCGCGACGTCACGGCGGACATCAACGCCCTGGCGGAGCCCATCCAGGAGGAGCGGGAGCGGCGCCGCGTGTTCCGTACGCTCCTCGATCAGACGGGCCACCTCGAACAACTCGAGGACCGGATGACAAAGAGCCCGCTCGTGCGCGTCTCGGCGACTCTCGACTCGGACTAGCAGGCCGGGACTGCTAGGAGACCTTCACGGGCTTGACCGCTCGCTCGAGCCGCGTGCGGGGCGTGAGCAAGTAGTGTCCGCAGGTGAGGCAGCGGATACCTATGTCGGCGCCAAGGCGCTCCACGCGCCAGGTCGTCCCCCCGCACGGGTGCGCCTTACGCAGCGTGAGCGTCTCGCCCAGCCGGAAGGTTACGCGTTCCATCCCTTCCCTATCCGGTCGAGCTCGGCATTGATGGCGGCTCGCGTTGCCGACGCCGCAGCGCGCGCGGCCTCTGCGAAGCCGGAGCCATTCGATGCGTAGATGACACTGCGCGAGGCGGAGACGATGATGCCCCTGCCGTGTCCGTCGACGCCGGCGCGCACGGAGGCTTCGAGGTCGCCGCCCTGCGCGCCGATGCCGGGTATGAGGATGGGCATCGCGGGCGCGATGGCCCGGACTCGTGCGAGCTCTTCGGGAGCGGTCGCTCCCACGACCAACCCCACGTTGCCGCGGGTGTTCCATTCGACCGCTCGCCGAGTCACGTGTTCGTAGAGCGGCGCGGCGGCGCCGTCTCGTCCGACGCTCAGGTCCTGGAAGTCCGCTCCGCCGGGGTTCGAGGTTCGCGCGAGGACGAGCACGCCCCGGTCTTCGTAGGCCAGAAACGGCTCGAGAGCGTCGCGTCCCTGGTAGGGGTTGACCGTAACGGCGTCCGCGCCCCAGGTCTCGAAGGCTGCCCTCGCATAGTGGATAGAGGTGTTGTCCATGTCGCCGCGCTTCGCGTCGAGAATGACCGGCACGCCGTCCGGTACGGCTGCAATCGTCGCTTGCAGCGCGCGCAGGCCGTCGATGCCTTCCGCCTCGTAGAAGGCGAAATTAGGCTTGTACGCGCAGACGAGGTCGGACGTCGCTTCGATGATGGCGCGGTTGAACGCTGCGATATCGCCGATGGGCATCGACGGCAGCCATGGGTCGAGCCCCACGCAGAGCAGGCTACGGTTCCGGCGGGCAGCTTCGTTCAAGCGTTCGACGAACAGGCTCACGCCGCCATTGTAGCAGCGCCCAACACGGGGAGGCGGCGCTTCTGTGCTAGCATCCCGGCGTGACCGGCGTTCCCAGCCTCCTGCAAGGCCGTCTCGTGTCCCGCCGCAACCGGTTCGCGGCGGATGTCGTGGTCGGCGGTCGGGCGGCGTTAGCGCATGTGCCGAACTCCGGGCGTATGACCGAGCTGTTCGTGGAGGGGGCATCCGTGCTGCTGCGTCCCGCTCCCACGGCTTCCACGCGGCGCACGGCCTATGACCTCTTGATGATCGAGCACGGCGCACGCTGGGTGGGAGTGGACTCGCGGACGCCTCCGGCAATCGTCGTGGCGGCTTGGCGGGCGGGACTGCTGCCGGCGGTCCGCGGGTACACGAGCGTCCAGCGCGAGGTGAGGCTGGGCGCGAGCCGCATCGATCTGCTGTTCGAGGGCCGGCCCGGGGCGCTGTACGTCGAGGCGAAGTCAGTCAACCTCGTTGAGGGGCGCACGGCCATGTTCCCCGATGCGCCGACAGCGAGAGGCGTGAAGCATCTCTACGAACTCCGGGAGGCGCTGCGGCAGGGTTGCCGAGCCGCCGTGGCGTTCGTCATACAGCGCGACGACGCCGACCGCCTGACGCCCCACGCGGAGGCGGACCCGGCGTTCGCGGCGGCGCTCCGCGAGGTGGTGCAACAGGGCGTCGAGGCGTACGCAATCGCGTGCAGGGTCGGGCCCGAGGGCGTCGAGCCGGTGCGGCTCGTGCCCGTGGAGACCGGCGCCGGAGGGGCGGCGTGACTCGCGAACGGAGCCTGAGCGAGCTGCTCACCGAGGTGTACGAGCGGTTGCTGGCGGCGCACGGCCCGCAGGGCTGGTGGCCGGGCGACGGTCCGTTCGAGACGATCGTCGGCGCCGTGCTCACGCAGAACACGGCGTGGACGAACGTTGACCGCGCAATCGCGAATCTGCGCGAGGCGCGGGCGATGTCGCCGTCGGCGATCCGTGAACTGCCCGAGGCGGAGCTCGCGGCGCTCATCCGGCCCAGCGGCTACTTCAACTCGAAGGTCCGCAAGCTGAAGGCGGTCGCCGAGTACTTGGCGGCATACGGGGACGACACGGAACCATGGGGCGCGCGCGAGGCAAAGGAACTGCGCGCCGAGCTCCTCGGCGTGTTCGGGATCGGCCCGGAGACGGCGGACGACATCGTCCTCTACGTGGCCGGGCTGCCCTCGTTCGTCATCGACGCCTACACCCAGCGCATGGTCGACCGCTGGGGCGTCGCGCCGGGCCTCGCCCGTTACGGCGACTACCAGGCGCTGTTCGAGGCTAACCTGCCGCACGACGCGCCGCTGTTCAACGAGTACCACGCGCTGCTCGACGCGCACGCCGGGGCGGTCTGCCGCAAGCGTGACCCGCGCTGCGGCGCGTGCGTGCTCAACGACCTGTGCGCGACGGGCCGCGCGGCGACCCGGGCGTAGCGCCGCAGCGCGGGCGACCGGCTCCGACCGGCATTGCTGGCAGGAGACGCTTTCCCAAACGGTGACTCTGGGGCCAGGCCGGGCGCCGCCGTTCGGCCCTAGGTCGAGAGCGCTTCCTCCAGCGCCCCTTCGAGCTCTTCGTGCACAAAGACGTAGCCGCTGTCCAACGCCGCCGTCGGGAGCACGCGCCTACTGTTCAGGACCTCGTGCGCGAACTCGCCGAGCAGCAGCCGCACGGAGAGAGCGGGCGCGCAGAGGAAGGCGGGGCGGCGAAGGACACGGCCTAGCGTCCTCGCAAAGACGCGTTGACGTATGGGGCTGGGCGACGCCACGTTCAGCGGGCCGGCCAGCGCATCGTCCGCGATGGCGTGGGACACGAGCCCCGCTACGTCGCTCACGTGCGCCCACGGCCACCACTGCTTGCCGGAGCCGAGCCTGCCGCCCACGCCCGAATTGAATGGCCGCGTCACCGCTTCGAGGAAGGGCGAGCCGCTGCCCACGACCGGGGCGATGCGCAGCGAGACTACGCGGACGCCGAGCGCGGAGGCGGCCTGGGCCTCCTCCTCCCAGTCGCGGCAGACGCGGGCGAGGAAGTCGCGGCCCGGCGGTTCGGCCTCGGTGAGCTCGTCGTCGCGTCGGTGACCGTAGTAGCCGACGGCGCTTGCGCTCAGGAGGACTCGTGGGCGGACGCGGACGGCCTCGAGCCCGTGGACGAGATTGCGCGTCCCAGTCACCCGGGTGTCGTAGATCAGCCGCTTCCTGTCGGCGTTCCACCGCGGCGCAACGCGCT
This sequence comes from Dehalococcoidia bacterium, assembly GCA_965220205.1. Taxonomy (GTDB): domain Bacteria; phylum Chloroflexota; class Dehalococcoidia; order Lucifugimonadales; family Australimonadaceae. Next base: position 1,498,405 of record OZ244812.1, read on the forward strand.
CACCCGTGAGGTGGACGACAGCGTCGACGCCCAGCAGCGCGCTCGGCTGTAGCGGTCCGTCCATCGGGGACCAACCGAAGGCGCGGCTCAGGCCGGGCACGGCATCGCGGGCGGCCCCGGGGTCGCGCGAGGTCCCGGCCACGTCGTGGCCGTCGGCGGTGATCGCAGCGCACAGCGCGCGCCCAAGGTAACCTGTGACTCCCGTAATCAGCACGCGCATGTCTCAGACGTGCTCCTCAAAGCAAGGTATTCGTGGCGAGATGTGTTTCGTGAACGGAGGTTCGTAAACGTCAGAGGGGGCGGCCTAGGGCCACCCCCTCTGCTCCATTATCGTTAGCCGCAGCTAGCCGCTGATCCCTTCCAGCACCTCGTCGGCGACGCCCTCGGTGACCCAGCTCTTCCAGTCGTCAGACTCTTGGAGCCACCAGTCGGCGACGTCGGCGTAGTCGTCTCCTGTCTCGTCTAGGCGAGCGAGCAGCATATCGACGGCCTCGTCGCTCAGCGTCCACTTCGCCAGGAACGCGACGGCGTCGGGTGCCGCCTCTATCAGCTCGGTCCGCACCGCGATGAGCACCTGAGCGTCGGAGTACTCACACGCTTGCGTGATGTCGGCTGCCTCGGTTGAGGTCATGTGGTCCCAGCACTCGGCAGAGTAGCCAGGCTCTTCCAAGCGTAGGAAGCCGCCGTACTGGCCCAGCTTCGCCGGGAGCGTCTCGGGGCCCCAGTAGTAGAAGAGGATGTTTTCTTCCCTCTCGAACCCGCCGAGGATCTCCGCGTTCAGGGCGTCGTAGGAACCAGGGTTGATCATCGTGACCACATCGCCTAGGCCGTAGCCATAGACCTGCTTCTCGTTGATCACCTCGCACTCCCAGCCGGGAATGCAGGTGATCAGCCCTGCCTTGCCCTCACTGTCCGGGCGGACGAACAGGCCCCAGTGCGCCTCATCCTTGAGGTCCTCAACCGATCGGAGCCCGGGGTTGGCGTCCGCGGTGTACTGCGGGATGAGGAAGGCACTCTGCCAGGCCACGCCCGCGAGGGAGTCGCCAATCTCGGTAACGGTCCCCGCGGCTTCAGCCTCGGCCCAGGCGGCCTGCTGGTTCGGCAGCCATATCTCCATGGTGATATTCGTGTCGCCGGCGGTGAGCGCCTGCATCAGAGGAATCGTCCCGCCCGCCACGGAGTCGGTCTCATACCCGTAGCCGTTCTCCAGGATGGAGCGCGCAACCGCGTTCTGCAACCCGGCTGTGCTCCAGTTCAGGTCGGAGAAGATGAGCACGGGCTTGTCCCCCTCGTCCCTGCACGCTGCCACCAGCGCCGTTGTCATCAGGGCCATAAGCCCGATGAATAGCCATACACGTTTCGTTGCCTTCATACAGTCGCCTCCTCGATATCAATGCCGTTGCATTCGTTGGCGCTATGCCAGTCTGCGCTATGCCAGTCTCCGACTGGGGTTTTCTCTCGATTCCGTCGTTCCCCGGGATCACGGGATCCGGTTGCGCGCGCCTCTCAATGCCTTCGCCTAACGGTCGCCTGTCAACGCCGCCTGCCGTTCTTTCGCGGCGGCCTGCGTAATCCTGTCTATGATAATCGCCAGGATGACGATGCCCAGACCGGCAAGGAGCGCCTTGCCCGGCTCCAACCTGCCCAGGGCCCGGCTCACGTCCTCTCCCAAGCCGCCCGCTCCGACGAGGGAGGCGATGACGACCATCGCCAACGCCATCATCGTCGTCTGGTTGATGCCCGCCATGATGGTCGGCACGGCCATCGGAATCTGCACCTTGACCAGCAGTTGGCGGGGGGTCGTGCCGAACGAGCGGGCCGCCTCCACGACCTCCGGCGAGACCTGTCTGATGCCCAGGTTCGTCAGCCTGATCGCCGGCGGGACCGCGTAGATCACGGTCGCGAACACCGCCGGTACGTTCCCGATGTGGAAGAACATCACCGCAGGCACCAGGTACACGAAGGCGGGCATCGTCTGCATGCCGTCCAGCAACGGCCGGAGCAGCGAGTCCAGCGTGTCGCTCCGAGCGGATGCAACGCCCAAGGGGACCGCGATGCCAATCGAAATCGTCACCGCGACCACGATCAACGCCATCGTCTCCATTGCGCTGGGCCACAGGTCAACTAGGCCGATGCCGAGAAGACTCGCCACCGAGAAGACGCCGATGCGCCAACCGGCGAGCTTCCAGGCCAGCAGCCCAACGCCGAAGATCAACGCCGGCCAAGGCGCCCATAGGAAAACGCTCTCGACCCACAGCAGGAACTGGAGCACCACTTTCGCGATGGCGTCGAATATGAAATCGCCGTTCCGGGTGGTCCAGAATATCGCCGTGTCCACCGCATCGGACAGCATCCGGGCGTAGTTGGCGGGGAATCCCATCCGGGGCCCCCAGACGGCAATCAGTACAAGCGAGACGACGAACAGAACGACGAGCCCGCCCGCGTAGAGGTAGCGGTCGGGCATGGCGTCGAAGCGGGCGCGGAGGCCGACCAACTCCTGGTCGCCGTCCTTGGTCCTTCGTGTCGCCAGCGCCATGACTTGCTCCTACCCCCTGTCCGCCCCGATGGCGACCGCGGCCTCGGCCTCGGCCACCGCGGCAGCCTCGATGCTCTCTTGCTCCATGAGTTCGATGAGCGCGCTCGCCAGCACCTGACCGACCAGGCGTCCGTCCTCGTCGATGAGCGGGACCGGGCCGGACACGTTCCGCACCAACGGCAGGGCCGCCGACACTGACAGGTCAGCCGGAACCGGCCTTACGTCGTCGGAGAGGGCGCTGACTACCGTCTCGTCGCCGCGCTGGCTCGCCTCCGCAAGGTGGGCGAAGCTCACCGCGCCGATGTACAGGCCGCGACGGTCGGCAACGAACCCCGCGACCTCTCCCTGGCCGCCGATCGCATCCATGGCCTCCCGCGGCGACATCGTCGACAGCACCGGGACGACGGGTCGCTGCATCAGCGTGCGCACGGTGATCACAGAGGACTTTCGCACGTCACGCACGAATTCGGTCACGTAGTCGTCGGCGGGATTCGCCAGTATCTCCTCGCCCGTGCCGACCTGGATGACTGCGCCGTCGCGCATGATCGCGATGTGGTCGCCCAGCTTCAGCGCTTCGTTCAGGTCGTGGGTGATGAACATGATGGTCTTGTGCAGTTGCTGCTGCAGCCGGATCAACTCGTTTTGCATGTCGCGCCGAATCAGGGGGTCGAGCCCACTGAACGGCTCATCCATCAACAGCAGACTGGGGTTGGCGGCTATGGCGCGGGCGAGGCCCACCCGCTGCTGCATCCCGCCGCTTAGGGTCGACGGGCGGTACTCTTCCCACCCCTTCAGTCCGACCAGCTCGAGCACCTTGCGGGCCCGTTCGGTCCGCGCGATTTTCTCGATGCCCTGCACCTCGAGGCCCCACGCCGCGTTCTCCTCGACCGTGCGGTGGGGCAGCAGTCCGAAGTGCTGGAAGACCATCGCCGCCTTCTTGCGGCGGAACTCGATCAGCTCATTCTCGTCGTACCGGAGGATGTCCTCGCCGTCCACCCGGATCTCGCCGAAGGTCGGCTCGATGAGCCGGATCAGCGAGCGCACCAACGTCGACTTGCCGCTCCCGGACAACCCCATGACGACGAACGTCTCGCCGGGGGCCACGTCGAAGCTCACGTCCCGGAGCGCCAGCACCAAGCCGTGGGCCTCGCGGAGCTCGGCTTTCGTCTTGTCACGAATATCCGGCGTGATCTCCGTCGGAGGACGATTCCCGAACAGCTTCCAGAGGCCTCGAACGGTCACTCGAGGGTCTACGGGTGGATGGGTCGCCATTTACTTCTCCGCCGTTGGCCTATCCTCTGCAAGCGTTGTGCAAGCCGTCCAAATGGAGAATAGCGGGGGTGGGGTGCGCTACGTGCGAGCGCAAAGGTCACCGCACGGAAGCGTGACTCAAGTGATAGTGTGTTCCATTCGGCCCGCAGGCGTCGAAGGTCTTGGCGCCGCCCTCTCCGCGCAGGCTCTACGCCACAGTAGCGATGCGCTCCGCGCAGTGTCAACGTCACGATTCCGCCGTGCCCTCACACGATGTCGCCGACTTGCGTGCATGCCTATATCTGTCGGACGAGCCCACCATACAGGCGCGGGCGTCCAGTCCATCGCCTCTCCGCCAAGGCCATAGGTATATACGGCCCGCCCGACGAACGCCCCGCTCTCCCGGCTGATTTCGTCGGCCAACGCGCCGTCTCACGGTCTATTCCGCTAACCCGCCTACCTGTCGCAACGGGGGCAGATTGGAGACCGCCCAGAGGCGCTTCAAGATGACGCAGCCAAGAATGACGGAGCGGTAGCGAGCGGTCCGGCCGCTATCCATCGGCCCCTCGCCATGACATCCGCTCCTTCCGTCAATGCCACGCAACCCCTACCATGCCTGTTGAAGCCTGTCCTGAGCCTGTCGAAGGGAACCCTCGAAACCATGGCGCTGGCGCGCCGGGGCGCTGGCCCGATTTACGAGTAAATGTCGCAAATGTCGCAGAATGTCGCACTATTTTGCCCCTCCACTCGTAAACCCCCTACATTTACGAGTGAAAAACCTCACGCTTTGGGCCCATTTCCGGCCATTTTGGCCAATTTTCGTTCAATTCCGTCTCACCCGCCGTCATTCCTGTAGATGTCAACTAATTCGTTGACAGAAGCGCCAAGGACTGGAGGGGGCTCTTGCCCCCGAGGCCTTGGTGGGGCCGCTCCGTGTTGTAGTAGAGGAGGTACTCCACCAGCTCCCGCTGCAACTCTTCCACCGACTCGAACGTCGTCTCGTCCAGCAGGTCCTCGTTCAGCGTCCGCCAGAACCGCTCGATCTTCCCGTTGGTCTGCGGCCGGTAGGGCCGCGTGTAGCGGTGCGTGATGCCCAGCTCCTGGAACATTCGCTCCATCGGGTGGTTGGCCTTGTTGGCCGGCGAAGCCACCTCGGCCCCGTTGTCCGTGAGAATGGCCTCGAACCGGACTCCGTACTCGGCGTTCAGCAGGTTGATGCTCTTCAGCGCCGCGAACATCACGCTCAGGCTCTTCAGGTCGTCCACCACCTCCGCCCAGGCCAGGCGCGTGCAGGCGTCGAGCACCGACACCAGGTAGTGGCGCCGCTTCGCTCCCACGATCAGGTCCCTGCTCAGGTAGTGGCAGTCGAGGTGGCCCAGCTCCCCGGCACGGGTCTTGATGATCTGGCGCTTGGACTCCCGCATGGGCTTGGTCAACCGGTTCAGGCCGTGGCGCTGGGCGATGGCGTAGATGGTCGAGGGCGCCGGGGTGTGGGACTTCAGCACCGGCCTGAGTATGGCATAGATCTCGTAGCGGTTGATGCCCTTGCGCCGGAGCTCGAGCACCTTCTCCTCAATGAGGGGGAGGGTGCGGCGGCTCTTCCACTTGGGCCCCCGCTTACGGGGCAGCAGGGCATCGTCCGCCCCCGATTGACGGTAGCGGTTGTAGTACTTGGCGAAGGTCTGGCGGTTGGTCCCATGGAAGGCGTAGAAGTCCTGCACGAAGCGGAACTGGGGATGCCGCTTGGCCTTGACCCGTTCGTAGTCCCGGACCAGGAATCGCCACTTCTGGACGTAGTTCCGCTCGATCGTGCGGTCATCGCTGTTGTCGCGCATCTTCGCCTCCCGACTGGCTTCATCCCTCACACCAGTCTGTCAGCGAATTACCTAACATCTACAATTCCCGTGCCCCGAATCCCGTCATTCTCGTGCCCCGACACGGGAACCCATGCCCCCAGCCCCGCCCCTTCGCCGGCGATCACGAAAGAGGGATGCTCGAAATGGCCAACAACCTCTGTGGGAGCACCACCCAAATCGCCAGGCGTTGTAGATGATTGATGCGGCAGGCGTTCCTGTCGTTCGGGCCGAGGGGCTGTGGAAGCGGTTCGGCGACCGGACTGCCGTGGAGGATGTCTCGCTTTCCGCTGCGCCCGGCGAGGTGATCGGACTCGTCGGCCCCAACGGGGCCGGCAAGACGACGACTATCCGGATGCTGCTCGACATCATCCAGCCGGACGCCGGGGAGGTGTCGGTGTTCGGCGCAGCGCTGACTGCGGCTGCGCAGGAGCGCATCGGCTACTTGCCCGAGGAGCGCGGGCTCTACCGCAGCCTGCGCGTCATCCCGAATCTGTTGTACCTGGCCGAGCTCAAGGGCGTGCCCCGCGAACGCGCGATGCAACGCGCCGACCAGCTGCTCGATCGTCTCGGGCTCGAGCCGCACCGCGGCAAGAAGGTCAGCGAGCTCAGCCGCGGGCTCGGCCAGCTCGTGCAGTTCGCCGCTACGCTCATCCACGAGCCGGGCTTCGTCGTGCTCGACGAGCCGTTCAGCGGACTCGACCCGGTGAACGTACGGCTCATGAAAGACGTCGTCGCGGACCTGCGCGCGCAGGGCGCCGCAATTATGTTCTCCACGCATCAGATGACGGACGTCGAGGAGCTCTGCGACCGCGTCGTCATGATCGACGACGGCCGCGTTATGCTCGACGGGCTACTCAGCGAGATCAAGCGGCAGTTCGCCGGCAGCGAGATCTTCATCGCAAGCGACCACGCGCCCGATGCGATCGACGGCGTGCTCAGGTCGCGGCGGGACGGCACGGGCTACGTGTTGCGGCTCGCCGACGGCTACGCCCCGGAGTCGGTGCTGCGAGCGCTGCTCGACCGCGGCGCGAAGATCGACAGGTTCGAGCTGGCGACGCCGAGTCTCGAGGAGATATTCCTGCGCGTGGTGGAGCGCCGCCATGCATAAGACGTGGCTCGTGACGCGGCACGAGTTCGCGGTCACCGTGGGCCGCCTCAGCTTCCGCCTCTTCACCGTGGCCGTCCCGCTCATCGTCGCGCTCGCCCTCATAGGTTTCGCCGTCTTTCGGGCGGTCGCCGGAGACGACGACGAGCCCGGCTTTGAACCGGACGCGGCAGCCGAGGCCGGATACGTCGACCACACAGGCTTGTTCGCGGCGTTCCGCGATCAGGGGTCCACGGTGTTCGTGCCGTACGAGGACCAGGCGACCGCAACCGAAGAGCTGCTGGCGGGCGGTCTCGACGCGCTCTACGTGTTCCCGGCGGAGTTTCCGGAGAACGGCGTCGTCGTCAGGGTCGAGGAGCAGCGGGCGGGCATCGCGGACCTGAACGGCGGCGGGGGCAACAGGGGTCTGCGGGAGTTCATCCTGAGCAACCTCTACGCAGGACTGGTGGGCCCCGAGGAGATGGCGCGCCTCCTGAACCCCTACAGAGTCACGGTGCTGGAAGTCGACGACTCCGGCGCGTTGGCGGCGGATGAGACGGACGAACGCCGGCTGCTCTTCTTCCTGGCCACGGGAGGGCTGCTCATCATATCCGTGTTCACGACCGCGGGGTACCTGATGCAGGGGCTGAGCGAAGAGAAGGAGAACCGCATCATGGAGGTGCTGCTCTCCTCGATCAAGCCGGAGCACCTGATGCTCGGCAAGCTGCTGGGACTTGGGGCGGCGGGGCTGTTGCAGATGGCCGTCTGGACGACTGCGATGCTGGGAGCGCTGTTCGCGCTCAGCGGCTTCATCGACGTGCCGCTCGACCGGCTCGCGCCGTCGCCTTTCGGGGTTGTCGTGGCGCTCGCGTACTTCCTACTGGGCTACGCCTTCTTCGGCACGCTTCAGGCGGCGTTCGGGGCGATCACTACGAACCAGCGGGAGGCGAACAACATGACCGTGTTCGTCGTGCTGCCGGCGTTCGCGCCGCTGTGGTTCCTCCAGGCAATCTTCTCGGACCCGGAGGGGACGCTCGCCAGGACCATGAGCTTCGTGCCCTTCACGGCGCCCCTCACGAGTCTGGTGCGCCTGGGCCTCGACGCTATGAGCACGCTCGACCTGCTTCTCAGCCTCGGGGCGCTGTCGGTCAGCGTGTGGGTCGTCGCGCTCCTCACGACGCGCCTCTTCAAGGCCTACCTGCTCACGTTCGGTCAGCGGCCGCGCGTCGGCGACCTGCTCCGCACGCTGCGGGGGCGGTGACGGTGGGCACGCTCGTACGCCTCGGAACCAGCGGCTCAGGACGCTCTCGCGGGTTAGGCGCGCGCCAGCCGTTGCCCCAACGCCCTAGCGCGCAGCGGTCTCCTGGAACGTGAACCGCGACGCGCCCGCGCCTTGGCCCGAGGCTAGGAACTGTTTGCCTTCCTCCGGGGCCATCGTATCGACGTATATCTCCAGCCGGTTGCCGTCGGGGTCGTCGAAGTAGACGCTCCTCGTCATGCCGTGGTCGGACAGGTTGGCAATCTCGACCCCGTGGTCGAGGAGACGCTGGTGGAGCTCCTCGAGCTCGGCCATGCCGCCCTCGGCGGCCAACGCCACGTGCCCGAGGCCGGCGTTCCCGCGCGTCGGCTCGCCCCGGACGCTGAAGAGGCCGATGTCGTGGTGCTGTGTGCCGAACGACATGAACGCCGCGCCCTCGGAGCGATGCACCGTCTCCATCCCCAGCGCGTCCCGATAGAACGCCTCCGCCTTGTCGACGTCAGTAACCCGGAGCACTACGTGACCGACGCGTTGAATCCTCGCCACCTCGTCACCTCCTCGCGCGAGCGCGCTTCCAGTGTAGACCACCTGTCTATCGTTGTGCTCGACGCGGGGGGCCTACCACGCCGCGCCCCATCGGTCCCGGTACGTCACTTCGGCGACGGGCTTGCGGCGGCTGCCGCCGAGGTGGTCAGGCGGTTGTGGGTAGCCGAGTGGGATCAGCGCCATGATCTCGAACCCCTCCGGCACGCCCAAGAGCTCGGCGACGTCGTCATAGCAGTGCTGCCAGATCGTCGTGAGCCGCGTCCCGATGCCGAGGGCCGCCGCCGCGAGCATCAGGTTCTGCACGGCCGGATAGATCGAGGCGCCCCGATAGACGTCACGCCCCACGATCCGCCACAATTCGACGCAGGGCAGGACGACGACGGGGACGTCCTCCATCGCGTCCGTGAACCGCGGCGGCTCGCCGTCGGGCGGAGGGGCCGACGCTCCTCCGCGCGACCGGCGCAGGCCCTCGAGGTACAGCTCGCCCAGCCTGCGCTTGACCTCGCGGTCCTCGACGACGACGAAGCGCCAGGGCTGGCGGTTGCTTCCGCTGGGCGCGCGCGTCGCGGCCTCGATAATCCGGTGGAGCGCCGCGCGGGGAATCGGATCGGACTTGAAGTGCGAGACGCCGCGCTGACTGCGGGCGACGTCGAAGAAGTCAGGCATGGGGGCTCCTCCTCGGTTGGTGGGAGGATTGTACGCGTGGGGGATTGCCCGGGGTCGCTCTATTCCACGAACAGCGACAGCTCTACGAGCGCCTCGGACAGCCATCCACTCGAGCTATCGCGCCAGACGACGACCGTGTACACGCCGGGCCTCTGCATGAGACGCCCAACATTGGCGGAGAAGCTGAAAGCGTCGGCAGTTTCGTTCCAGCTATCGGCGATGACCTCGTTGGAGTCGAGGTTGGAGTAGTAGCGCCCTGGGCCGGGCGGGCTAAGGATACGTGCGACAGGATCCCTGCAACTGGTCGTAAACCCTCCTCCAATGCAGTAGCTGCGGAGCGCGTCGATCTGCGAGGGCGTCTTGGGCGTGGGCGGAGGATCATAGGCGATGCTCGCCAGCCCTCCAATGGCGATTCCCGCTTCCCGTTTGGTGAGCGACAACGATAGCACGCCGTTTGCATTGAGGACCGGCGGCCCGTCCGCCTCAACTGCCCCGCCCTCGAAGTGCTGCACGAACGTCGTCCTCCTGCCGTTCGAGGCGACGCCGATGTTCACGGCTCGATGGCTCTCGCCCAGGATGTTGTCGCGATGACCCCAGTCCGCGTGGGCGTCGTCGTACATCATCGACTGCTGGTGGTCTGTTATCGACTCAGCAAGGTCCGGAACGATGCATCGCACGAGCCGCGAGCCGCAGCTCTGAGCGTTCCACTCACGGTCCGTCCAACCACTGGTGGCCGCGTTCTCACCGGCATAGCTCGTGCCGCCAGTTTGGCTGTACACCATGTACGGCTTCCGCCCGTCCGCCCACCAGTGGCCGAAGTAGTCGTGCGCGAGCATATCCTCGGCGTGCAGTTGCGCTGCGGGGTTCGTGCCGAGGACGACAGGCGGCAGGCCATGACCGGCCCTATCACGGTTGACGAGCCGGAGGGCAAGGCACCGCAGGGAGTCCAGTTCATCGTTTGATATCCCTGAGCGCGGCGTGGGCGTTGGGGTCGGACGCGGCGTGGCAGGGAGCCTAGACGTCGTGGTCGGACGCGGCGTGGGAGTGGGCAGGGGCCTCGCGGTCGGGCGTGTCGTGGGAGTGGGGGTGAACGACGCGGTCAGGCGAGGCGTAGGGGTGGGCCTAGGCCTCGCGGTCGGGCGGGGCGTAGTAGTGGGCCTAACTGAAGCCGCAACGTCGCCTGCAACCGTTGGCCTGTCGTCTCGCCCCGTGGCGTATCGAACCTCTTGCTGGAAGTCTGCGACTTGCTGCCGGGCGCCGTCCGAAAGCAGCGGCGTCGCGGCCATCCCCGCGACCGCGCCGAGGACGAATAGGGCGAGGAGGACGAGATATCTCACGAGCGTCTTCGCATCAGCCCAAGGTATCGTTGACCCAGTGCTGAAGCTCGACCACCCGATCGGCGGCGGCATCGGGCAACAGGGGGAAGACGAACATCTGGCCAAATAGCACGCCCGCCGCGACGGCGAGGATGGCCGACCGCAGGGAGGGCATCCTTCGCGGGCGTCGGCGGGCACCTGGGAATCGCCGCGGCGCGCGTGGCCGCTGTCGCTGCTGGGATTTCGCCTGGGCCTGCTCCCTAAGCCAGGCTAATTCGCGGTCCGCTGCGCGGGCCTGTTCCGCCTCCGCCTCTCGCTGTTTCACGCGGGCTTGCTCTGCTTCCGCGTCTTGCCGCTTCGCGCGAGCCTGCTCCGCCTCTGCCTCTTGCTGTTTCGCGCGAGCCTGTGCCGCCTCCCCCTCTAGCCACTCCTCACGGACGCGCACCAGGGCGTCCCAGTCGATGGGCGTCGTGGGCGGCTTGGGCGGAGCCGGCTCGGAGGGAGGAGGCGGCTGGGGCGGCGCGGCAAAGGGAGACCGGCGCGGGGCGCGGGGCCGGAGGTCGGGGTCGTACCCCGACCCTTGGCAATGAGGGCAACGCGCCCATCTGCCTCCGGGAGTTTCAGGGTCGACGCCCTGGGACTGGACCTGTCCCTCGCCGTCGCAGAGACGGCAAACGGCACCGTCCACGATGCGGACTCCGTGGCCGAGGCGGCGGTGCTCCAATAGGTGCTCGCCGCAGAGCGTGAGGCCTCCCTCAAGCGGCCGGAAGAGTGCCTCGGCAGGGGGTTCGCACGCCTGGCAGAAGCCCACGGCCTTCCGGCGGCACGTCTGCAACGCGCAGTGGACTTGGTCGGGGTGATGCTCGTGCAGCGGCCAGACCGATGCCGTGAAACTCTCGCCGCACTGCCTGCACGTGATCAGGTTGCTGCCGGGCCGGTTTGCCATGGCGTCCCTTCGACCCACCCGAGGGCTTTGGCGCCTTCGGGTGGGCGCGCAGGGACGACGATATCACGCGTGCGCGCCTGGGGCGGGAGCGGCTCGTGCGCTCTCCTGGCGCCTCTCCCCTGGCGTCGTGGTCAGCGCTCCCGGCGCTAGGTCCTCACGACGAACGTCTTGGCAGCCTTATCGTGCAAGCCCTGGCGCTTGTCGTCGATCAGTATCACGAAGACGACGATGAGGCCGACGAGCAGGCCAATGCCACCGCCGGTCTCCTGACCGAGGAAGATGGCCAGAATGGCGCCGCTCGACCTGACGATGATCTCGCGGATGAGGATGGCGCCAACGCCAGCTTTGTTGCCGTCAGCGCCAACTACTCTCATGCCGAGGGCCATCTTGCCGAGGGTCGCGCCAAAAGCGGTGGTAAGCACAACGAAGTAGCTCAAGGGGACGGCCGCCTGGATGATGAAATCAACAGTGGATACGGCGGCGTCCTCCTCGAGGCTGAACGTGTCAATGACCCCGATCGCGTTGAGGACCGTGATGATGATGGCCACGATGATGATGTCGATGACCCATGCGAAGAACCTGGGTATTCTGCGCGCGTACTCCATGTGCGGCTCCTACACGGCCAGGATTGGGGCGATGCTAGCACAGGCCCTCTCGGCGGCGCCCCGTGCGTGGCGTGCGGGAAAACGTGAAAACGCCTCGCGGCGGCGGGGCGCTGCAAGGGAGCTCAGCGGGGCGACGACACGGCACGGCGATTCCGCTCGCTGGGCTGGCAGCGTCGGGAAGCCGGTGAATCAGCAGGGTATTGGTTCCCACGTGGGGGGAGAATTGGTAGCGGGGCCAGGACTCGAACCTGGGACCTTCGGGTTATGAGCCCGACGAGCTGCCACTGCTCCACCCCGCAACGAGAAGAGGGCGGGGGCCTTTGCAGGCTAACAAGGGAAATCGAGCGAGTTGGCGCAGGGAAGGAAAGAGTAGTGGTCAAGTCCTCGGCCGATTAGTACCGCTCAGCTGAACACGTTGCCGTGCTTACACTTGCGGCCTATCAAGCAGATAGTCTCTCTGCGGCCTTAACCCTTTCGGGTGGGAAGTCTCATCTTGGGGCCGGTTTCGCACTTAGATGCTTTCAGCGCTTATCCGTGCCATACATAGCTACCCGGCGTTGCTCCTGGCGGAACAACCGGAACACCAGAGGTATGTCCCTCCCGGTCCTCTCGTACTAGGGAGAGCCCCCCTCAAACTTCCTGCGCCCACAGCGGATAGAGACCGACCTGTCTCACGACGGTCTGAACCCAGCTCACGTGCCGCTTTAACCGGCGAACAGCCGGACCCTTGGGACCTTCTTCAGCCCCAGGATGCGACGAGCCGACATCGAGGTGCCAAACCTTGCCGTCGATATGGACTCTTGGGCAAGATAAGCCTGTTATCCCCGGGGTAGCTTTTGTCCGATAAGCCACGGCCCTTCCACACGGGACCGTAGGATCACTTTGACCGACTTTCGTCCCTGCTTGGCTTGTAGGCCTCGCAGTCAAGCCCCCTTCTACCAATGCGCTCTACGGGTGATTTCCATCCACCCTGAGGGGACCTTTGTACGCCTCCGTTACTTTTTGGGAGGCGACCGCCCCAGTCAAACTGCCTGCCAGACACGGTCCCGCTGCTTGTTCAGCGGTTAGATCCAAAAACAGGGAAGAGTGGTATTTCAACGTTGGCTCCACCCGAACTGGCGTCCTGGCTTCGTAGCCTCCCACCTATCCTACACAACCATATCCTCGGATCAATGTCAGGTTGCAGTAAAGCTCCACGGGGTCTTTTTGTCCTGCTGCGGGTAACGAGCATCTTCACTCGTACTTCAATTTCACCGAGACCTTCCTTGAGACAGCGCCCCAGTTGTTACGCCTTTCCTGCGGGTCAGAACTTACCTGACAAGGGATTTCGGTACCTTAGGACCGTTATAGTTACGGCCGCCGTTCACCGGGGCTTCGGTTCGTAGCTTGCACCACTCCCCTTGACCTTCCGGCACTGGGCAGGCGTCAGCCCCTATACATCGTCTTGCGACTTGAGCAGGGACCTGTGTTTTTGTTAAACAGTCACCAGGGCCTCTTAGCTGCGACCCCAGGAGTGCTCCATCCGTATAGGACTTCACCCCCCAGGGCACTCCTTCTCCCGAAGTTACGGAGTTAGATTGCCGAGTTCCTTAAGGAAGGTTCTCTCGTCCGCCTTAGTACTTTGATACCAGTCCACCAGTGTCGGTTTGCGGTACGGACACCTATGACTCTAGCCACGAAGCTTTTCTTGCCGGTGTAGCGTCAACAGACTTCCCCAGGGCAGAACCCTAGAGTCGCTCCCCCCCTCAGCTCGTAGCCCCGGAACGGATTTTCCTATCCCGGGATGGCCTACAGGGTCAGACGCACCATGTCCATGGGCACGCTCTGCCTAGCTTACCGTGTCCCTCCTTGACCTTAAAACGATCCATAGGTGGCGCCGGAATATTGACCGGCTCTCCATCGCCTACGCCTTGCGGCCTCGGCTTAGGCCCGGCTAACCCTACGACGAACGACGTTGCGTAGGAAACCTTGGACTTTCGGCGGATGCGGTTCTCACGCATCTTTACGTTACTCATGCCGACATTCTCACTTCCCTGCGCTCCACGCCCCCTCACGACGGCGCTTCAATGCACAGGGAACGCTCCCCTACCCCTCGCGATTGCTCGCGAAGCCACAACTTCGGCAGCAGGCTTAAGCCCCGATAAATTGTCGGCGCACAGTCCCTTGACCAGTGAGCTATTACGCACTCTTTAAAGGATGGCTGCTTCTAAGCCAACCTCCTGGTTGTCTGGGCGACCGTACTTCCTTTGACACTGAGCCTGCATTTGGGGGCCTTAGTTGGTGGTCTGGGCTGTTTCCCTCTCGACCATGGAGCTTATCCCCCACGGTCTCACTCCCTAGGCATGGATGGAACGGCATTCGAAGTTTGATTGGGTTTGGTAGGCTCACGCCCCCTAGCCCATTCAGAGCCCTACCTCCGTCCCTCTCCCTAGAGGCTGCACCTCAATGCATTTCGGGGAGAACCAGCTATCTCCAGGTTCGGTTGGCATTTCACCTCTACCCACAGCTCATCCCAGCACTTTGCAACGTACAAGGGTTCGGGCCTCCACCCCGAGACTATCGGGGCTTCACCCTGGCCATGGGTAGCTCACCTGGTTTCGGGTCTACTCCGTGCGACTGAATCGCCCTATTCAGACTCGCTTTCGCTACGGCTCCGAGACGTCGAGATCTCTTAACCTTGCCACACAGAAGTAACTCGTCGGCTCATTCTTCAATAGGCACGCCGTCACCCCGATGAATCGGGGCTCCGACCGCTTGTAGGCCCACGGTTTCAGGTCTATTTCACTCCCCTACAGGGGTTCTTTTCACCTTTCCCTCACGGTACTCGTGCGCTATCGGTCGTCAAGGGTATTTAGCCTTGGGGGGTGGTCCCCCCGGCTTCCCACGGGATTTCTCGTGTCCCGTGGTACTCACGAACGCATCCAGAGTCCGGTCCCTTTCGCCTACGGGGCTTTCACCCTCTATGGCGGTCCCTTCCAGGCGCCTTCGGCTAGAGATCGGATTGGTAACTCTGCGCAGTCGCTGGGGCTTCCGCTGACACGCCGTACAACCCCGCCGAGGTATAGGCCCCCAGGCCACTCAACCTCGACGGTTTGGGCTGTTCCCGTTTCGCTCACCGCTACTCAGGGAATCGCTGTTGCTTTCTTTTCCTCAGGGTAATGAGATGTTTCAGTTCCCCTGGTTACCGCCCCAAGCCTAATGTGTTCGGCAGGGGGCGTCCCGGTTTCTCCGGGACCGGTTCCCCGATTCGGGAATCCCCGGCTAAGCCTGCTTGGCGGCTAACCGAGGCTTATCGCAGCCGTGCTACGCCCTTCATCGGCCCTTGACGCCAAGGCATCCACCGTGGGCCCTTACTAACTTGACCACACGCTCGGCCCTTCCCACAGGGGGAAGGACCTTCCTTGGCTCGTACTCGCTCGATATTCCCTTGTTAACGTGCAAAGGCGGTGGCCATTGGTCACGCCACCGCCCTGTTCGGTAGCCTAACGCTCAACCCGGCTCAGGTATTTGAGGTCCTCTTGGTCGTCAACTGTACGCTTGACTCCCTTCCTGCCCTCGACTCCCCGGGGAGCACTGAACGACGAGTATAGACAGGCCACGGCAGCGTGTCAACAGCTTCCCGCTCGACTCCGGCCGCCTCGGGGCCGCCCACCCCGCCGCCGCCATATCCCTGTCACTGGCCCTCCCCTGAACGTGGACTCCCGACACCCAGGCGGCAAACGACGGTCGGGGCCGCTTGACGCTCACACTGGTGTGTGATAACTGTAACAAGCGGATTCTGGCCCGGCGCGGCAGACCGCGACCGCTCCAACGCGGCGTCGCCGCGAGGTAACCCGCATATGGCTTGGCCCCCTCAGGTTCGCACGACGCTCACCAAGGCCGCTCTGGCGGCCGCGCTCCTCGTTGGGCTCATTGCGTGCGACACGACGCCGATGAACACGTTCGACCCACAGTCGGACGCGGCCGACCGCATTCTGACGATCTATATCCTCGTGACGGTCGTAGCGTCCATCGTGGGCGTGCTCGTGCTCGGCGGACTCCTCTTCATACTCTTCAAGTTCCGGGCCCGGCCCGGTCGCGCCGCGAGTCAGACCCACGGCAACGCGAAGCTCGAGGTCGCCTGGACCATCGCTCCGGTGTTCGTGCTGCTGCTCGTCGGCATCCCTGGCTTCGTCTGGATCGCCGGGACGACGGACGACCCGCCGGCGGATATCGAGGTACAGGCGATCGGTCACCAGTGGTGGTTCGAGTTCCGCTATCCGGGCCTGGGGCCGGACGGCACGGACCTGGTGACGGCCAACGAGCTCCGGCTGCCGGTCGGCAAGAACGTGGCCATCACCCTCCACTCGGACGACGTCATCCATAGCTTCTGGGTGCCCAAGCTCGTCGGCAAGACCGACATGGTGCCGAACCGCACGAACCAGCTCGAGATGTTCAATCCAAACCAGATCGGCGAGTTCCACGCGCAGTGCGCCGAGTTCTGCGGGAGCGCGCACGCGCTCATGCGATTCCGCGTTATGGTCGACTCGCTCGCTGACTTCAATAGTTGGGTCGAGACGATGAACACCCCGCCCGCCGAGCCCGAGACGGGATCGAGCGCCGCCCGGGGCCAGGTCCTGTTCGTCACGTGCTCAGCCTGCCACACGGTAGCGGGCACGATTGCCCAGGGGACGACAGGACCGAACTTGACTCTCTTCGGCGAGCGGACGACGCTCGGGGCCGGTATCATGGAGAACACGGACGACAACCTGCGGAGCTGGATCGGGAACGTGCGGTCTTTCAAGCCAATCCCGGAGGGCGCGCAGTTCATGCCCACGTTCGAGGAGTCGTTGAGCGCCGCGCAGATCGCGGACCTAGCGGCGTACCTCAAGAGCCTGGCGAGGTAAGGCGAGCATGGCTTCGAATACAGGTATTCTCAGCCGCCCCATCGACCCCTCGGGCGTGTGGGCTTGGATGACCACGGTCGACCACAAGAAGATCGGCGTCCTCTACGGGGTCACTGCCTTCTTCTTCTTCCTATTGGGCGGGGTCGAGGCGATGATCATGCGCCTCCAGCTTGCCTCGCCGAACAACGACCTCGTCGACGCCGACACGTTCAACTCGCTGTTCACGATGCACGGCACCACGATGGTGTTCATGGTGATCATGCCCGCGGGCGCGGCGTTCTTCAACTTCGTGACGCCATTGATGATAGGCGCGCGCGACGTGGCCTTCCCGCGCCTGAACGCGCTGAGCTACTGGCTGTTCCTGTTCGGGGCGCTGCTGATGAACTTCAGCTTCTTCATGAACGCGTTCCCCGACATCGGCTGGTTCGGCTACGCGCCGCTGCCGGCCTCCCCCTACACCATCTCCAGCGCAACGGACTACTGGGTGCTGGGCCTGCTGGTGATGGGCATCGGCACGATCTCGGCAGGTTTCAATTTCTTGGTGACGATTCTGAACATGCGCGCGCCGGGCATGACGATGATGCGCTTGCCCATCTTCGTGTGGATGACACTAGTGGTGTCCTTCCTCATCATCTTCGCCTTCCCGCCGCTGACCATCGCGCTCATCTTCCTGATGTTCGACCGCTTCTTCGAGACGAACTTCTTCGACACGGTGGGGGCCGGCGCCGACCCGCTGCTGTGGCAGCACCTGTTCTGGGTGTTCGGCCACCCCGAGGTGTACATCCTGATCCTGCCCGCCATGGGCATCGTGTCCGACGTACTGCCGACGTTCTCGCGCAAGCCGCTGTTCGGCTACCCGATGGTCGTGTTCGCGGGCGCGGTCATCGCGTTCTTGGGCTTCGGCGTGTGGGCTCACCACATGTTTACAACGGGCCTCGGGCCGTGGACGGTCGGCGCGTTCTCGGCGACGACGATGGCCATCGCCATCCCAACGGGCGTGAAAATCTTCAACTGGCTGGGCACGCTGTGGGGCGGGTCGATCCATTTCAAGACGCCCATGCTGTTCGCTCTCGGCTTCATCAGCATGTTCACGCTCGGCGGGCTGAGCGGCGTGATGCACGCGGTCGTGCCCATCGACGCGCAGCAGCAGGACACCTACTTCATCGTGGCGCACTTCCACTACGTGCTGTTCGGCGGCAGCATCTTCGGCATCGTCGCGGGCATCTATTACTGGTTCCCGAAGATGAGCGGCCGCATGCTCGGCGAGGGTATGGGACGGGCTCACTTCTGGACGATGCTGATCGGCTTCAATCTGACGTTCATGCCCATGCACATCCTGGGAGTGCTCGGGATGCCGCGGCGCGTGTACACGTATCCCGCAGGGCTCGGCTGGGATGAGCTCAACTTCATGACGACGGTGGGCGCGGCTATCATCGCGCTCTCGGTGCTCATGTTCATCGCGAACATCCTCCGGTCGTTGCGCCAGGGAGAGATTGCGGGGGCCAACCCGTGGGGCGCGGCCACGTTGGAGTGGTCCATCCCCTCGCCGCCGCCGCACTACAACTTCGCGGTGGTCCCCACCGTGCGCTCGCAGCACCCGCTATGGGATGAAGAGGCGAACCCGGTGGAGCCGCCCCCGCTGCCCGCTTACGACGAGCCGCACATGCCTTCGCCGTCCTACTGGCCAATCGTGCTCGCGTTTGGCGTGACTATGATGGCGGGCGGCCTAATCGTCTGGCAGGCGCAAGCCGTTGCGGGAATTGCCATGATGGCGTCGATGGGCCTGCTGGCGTTGCGCTCCGTGTACGCGTGGGTAGTCGAGCCGCTCGAACTCGAAGAAGAGGCGAATGTCCCGGTTCACCACTAGGGCCGGGGCGGAGACCAAGGGACCAACATGCAGTACCTGACCAGCGTGCCCGCGCATAGGACGTCGACGGGCCTCCACAACCGCAAACTCCTGATGTGGGCGTTCCTGGGATCGGATGTCCTCTTCTTCGGCACGCTGATTGCGACCCACCTCATCTACCAGGGCCAGAGCCTCAGCGGTCCGACGGAGGAGATCCTCGACATCCCGATAACGTCGGTGAGCACGTTCGTGCTGCTCATGAGCAGCCTGGCGATGGTGTTGGCGCTGGCGGGGTTCCAGCGCGGCAACCTGCCGGTGGGCAGGTTCTGGCTCGGGGCCACCGCCGTGCTGGGGATGGTGTTCATCGGCTTCCAGATGTTCGAGTTCACCGTGTTCGCTCACGAGGGGCTCACCCCGCGAACGAACCTGTTTGGTTCGACGTTCCTGGTGATGACGGGCTTTCACGGCACGCACGTCGCGATAGGCGTTCTGTGGCTGTGGTCGCTGCTCTTCGCGTCGTTCAAGGGATACGTCCGCCAGGACAATTCGCTGGAGGTGGAGATTGCCGGTCTGTACTGGCACTTTGTCGACATCGTTTGGATCGTGATCTTCGGCGTCGTCTACCTCGTCGGGGCGTTCGGCGTCGAGGCGGCAGTTCATTGAGCCGGATTTCTCGGCGGGTCGGCGTAGACCCAGGCTGAGGTGGAGCGCATGGCACACGAGCAGGAAGCCCACGGGCGGCACCCCGGACCAGCGAAGTACGTCGTCATCGGCGCCATCCTCGCCGTCATCACGGCCGTCGAAGTGGGCGCGTTCTATATCGATGCGGCCAAGGCTGTGGTGGTCTCGATCCTGTTGACGCTCTCATTCGCCAAGTTCGTACTGGTCGTCGGCTACTTCATGCACCTCAAGTTCGACGACGTTCGTTTCACGGTGCTGTTCGTAGCGCCGTTCATCGGCATGGTCAGCATCGCTGTGGCGCTCTTGGCCATGTTCGGCAACCTATAGGCGAGCCGGCAGCCCGCAAGCGTTCCGGCGCGGGCGTTGAGCGAGTGACGGCTTGATCGCACTCCACGCGACGACAGAATCCAGTTCTCTCTGGGCCGCTTGGTCCGTCGATCCCATCACATGGCTGGCCGTAGCGGCTGCGGCGGCGCTCTACGCCCGTGGGCTTCGAAGCCTCGGCCCGCGCGCCCGCCTCCATGCCTCGTGGCGTCCGTGGTCCTTCTACGGCGGCCTCGCGCTCGTCCTGCTGGTCTTGGTGAGCCCGCTGGACCACCTTGCGGAGGAGCTGTTCTTCGCGCACATGACACAGCACATCCTCCTCATCATGGTGGGTGTGCCGCTGGTGCTCCTCGGCGCGCCGCTCGTCCCGATCCTCCGGGGCATCCCTCGTCCGGTGCGCCGGAGTCTGGTGATACCGGCAATCAAGTCGCCGCCTGTGCGCGGCTTCCTGAAGCTCGTCACCCAGCCTGTGGCGGCCTGGCTGCTCTTCGTCAGCGTCCTCCTGCTCTGGCACGTACCGCCGCTGTTCGAGGCGGCCCTCGAAAGCGAGTGGACGCACTTGCTGCAACACGCCACGTTCGCAGGCGCTGCTTACGTCTACTGGTGGAACGTCATCGACCCGACGCCATTGAAGCCGAACCTCGCCTACTTGGTCCGCATCCCGTATACGTTTCTGACGGTCGTCCCGAACTTCACGCTGTCGGCGTTCCTCACGTTCGCACCGTCGGCTTGGTACTCGCCCTACGAGCTGACGGCGCCCGCCAGAGGCTTCACCGCTATCGAGGACCAGCAGCTGGGGGGACTGATCATGTGGATCCCGGGTTCGTTCATCATCGGGGCAGCGATGCTCTTGTCGCTCTACTTCGCGCTGCGCACCGAGGAACGAGACCAGCTGGCGTTGGAGGCGGCCGAGGGCTAGGCCTGGGAGAGACGGAAAACGAAGAAGAGCGCCGCGACGTAGGCCGGGGGAATTGCGAATGTCAGGAAGCGCAGCGAGGATAGCGCCTTCGTCTTGTAGCTGCGGATGATGAGGAAACCCGTCGCCATGAGGCCGATTGCCGCCGCTGCGGCGACGAAGTGCGAGTCATCCATCTCTCCCAGCAGCGGCCCGCCCGCGAAGAACAACCCCGCGACCGGGATGACGAACAGGTTGAACGCGCAGCTCCCGTAGATGTTGCCGATCACCAGCCCGTACGACTTCCGCATCGCCGCCGACACCGTCACCGCCGCCTCCGGCAGCGTCGTGACGATGGAGACTAGCAGGACGCCGATGAAGCTGCGGCCGAGGCCGGTCGCCTCCGCGATGCCGTCGGCGCTGAGCGCCAGCAACGGGGCAGCGAGCAGCACAACGACGCCCGCGCCCAGGAACCCAGCCCACACGGTCAACTGCCTCCGGCGCCCCGTCGACTCCTCGGATTGCGCACCGTCGTCCTCCCCCTTGTCGCCGCTCCGGCCTGCGTCGTACACGAGCTTCATCCCCGCGAAGTAGGCGACCGCAATTACGAGAGCTCCTACGCTCGTAGGGCCGACTCCCCAGTCGCCCAGCGCGCCGAATGTTGTGGCGATGATGCCGATGACCACCGCTACGACCACGAGCGTCTGCGTGTCCTTGGGCTGGTTGCCGAAGAGGTTGCCCACGCCGAAAGCGATGGCCACCAGGGAGATGGTGAAGATGT
Organism: Dehalococcoidia bacterium; assembly: GCA_965220205.1. Classification (GTDB taxonomy): domain Bacteria; phylum Chloroflexota; class Dehalococcoidia; order Lucifugimonadales; family Australimonadaceae. The sequence continues at coordinate 1,519,882 of OZ244812.1, forward strand.
TGATCATGTCCGCGCCGAAGACGTTGCCAAGCGCAAGGCCCGGCGCGGGCGGGTCAACCAGGACCACCGCCGATATGTTCGTGATGAGCTCGGGGAGCGAGGTGGCGATGCTGACGAGGATCGTCCCCACCCATAGCGCGCCCCACCCCGTCAGTTCCGCTATCTCGTCGCCATACTTGGCTAGGGCGACGCCCGCGAGCACCACGGCGATGGCGCTGCCTAGGAATACAGGTATCGCGACTGCGAGGCTGTCCATGTGAAGAGCGTTCCTTGCATGACACGAAGCCCCCTCCTATAACCTTCCCCGAGAGGGGAAGAGCGAGCGGGAGTCCTGCGCCGCGTCGTGTGTGACTTGGGACGGTTGTGAAGGTTATCATAGGGGCCGGTCAGGCCGACACTCGGCCATGAGGGGGAGAGTGCATATGACGGACATCACGGGACTTGCACAGACGGCCCAGGCGCTCGTGGCGCCCACGAAAGGCATCCTGGCAGCGGACGAGAGCACTGCCACGATTGCGCGGCGCCTCGAGTCCATCGGCGTCGAGAACACGGAGCAGAACCGCAGGGCCTACCGCGAACTGCTGTTTCGCACGGAGGGCGCCGCCGAGTACATCTCCGGCGTCATTCTGTACGACGAGACGATCCGCCAAGAGGCGGCCGACGGCACGCCGATGGTCGAGTTGCTCACGGGACAGGGCATCATCCCCGGCATCAAGGTAGACACGGGCGCGAGGCCCCTAGCAGGCGCAGAGGGCGAACTGGTCACCGAGGGGTTGGACGGATTGCGGGAGCGGTTGGCGGAGTACTACCGAATCGGCGCACGGTTCGCGAAGTGGCGCGCCGTCATCACCATTGGGCCAGGCATCCCCAGCGCCTACTGCATCGACGTCAACGCCCACGCGCTGGCGCGTTACGCCGCGTTGAGCCAGGAGGCCGGGCTCGTCCCAATCGTGGAGCCGGAGACGCTCATGGAGGGAGGCCACTCTATCGAGCAGGCTCACGAGGCCACGGAGACCACGCTGCGGGAGGTGTTCCGCCAGCTTGCCGCGCAGCGAGTGGCGCTCGAAGGCATGCTGCTGAAGCCGAACATGGTGCTCACCGGCTACGACGTTGCGGAACGGGCAGGCGCGGAAGAGGTCGCCGAGCGGACGGTCTCAGTGTTCCAGCACACCGTCCCGGCCGCCATGCCGGGCATCGTGTTCCTCTCCGGCGGCCAGAACGACGACGACGCGACGGCGAACCTCCAGACCATCGGCGTCCGCGGCCGCGCGGTCCACGCGCCATGGGAGCTGAGCTACTCCTACGGCAGATCGCTTCAGGCGTTGCCGCTCAGCACGTGGGGCGGCAAGGCGGAGAACGTCCCCGCGGCGCAGCGCGCGTACCTCCACCGGGCCAAGGTGACGAGCGCCGCCCGGCAAGGGAAGTACACGCCCGCCATGGAGCAGGAGCTCGTTGCCGTCTGATCCGGGGCCGGGGCCGTCAAGTTGACCGGGACCGGCCGGGCCGCGTACCATCGTGCGGCCCCCGACCCCGGCCTGACGGGCCGAAATTGTGGAGTCGCGGCCCGCTCGTGCCGGGTACCGTGTTGCAAATTGCGCCGCCACGACGCGAAGTGGAGGACCTGATGTCCAGTGGACAGAGTCGCTTGATGCAGTTGCCGTTGCTCGGGTTGGTCGGGGCGCTTACGGCGTTCGCATTGCTCGTCGCCGCGTGCGGTTCCGACCCAACGCCGACGCCAACGCCCCGGCCAGCGCCCACGCCGACCGCGGCGCCCCAGGCCACGCCTACGCCTGACGCTATGGCGATGTTCGAATCGGAGTGGAACGCGCTAATCACGGCGGCCCAGGCCGAGGGTGAGCTCGTGCCGGTAACCACCGGCGGCGCCGCTCGTGAGTTCGAGCCGCTGCTCAACAAGTTCTCCGAGCGATTTGGGATCGATATCTCCCAGCAACGAGGCCGCGGGAGCGAAGTCGGCGACAAGATCCTCGCCGAGCGCGCCAACGGCGTCTACACGGTCGACGTGTGGCACAGCGGGTCGAGCACTATGGGCCGCATTGCCGCTGCCGGCGCGTTTAGTCCGTTCGCGGACTCGCTCGTCCACCCGAAAGTAGCGGACGAGTCGCTCTGGCGCGGCGGGTTCAACTACGTCGACGAGACCCAGCAGTTCTCATTCGTCTATGGGGCGAACAAGACTCTTGGCAGCATCCAGCACAACACTGACGTCTTGCCGGTGAGCCAGGTCGAAGCAGGGTTCACTATCTGGGACCGGCTGTTGCCTCAGTACAAGGCATTGCAGGCCGAGGCAACGATCCCCGACGGAGCTTCCGGGTCGTCGGGGCTGATCCGCAGGTGGAAGGCGCCGGACGGGAAGGAATGGATGGAGCGCTACTGGCGGGAGGCGATGCCGGTGATCGTCCCGGACGCGCGGGTCTGCCTGGACGGCCTTGCCCGCGGCTCATACGTCATCGCGGCGTGCGGCGCGGAGTCAGGCGCCGACTTCAACGCGATGGTCGACTTGGGTCTGCCCGTGGCTGAGACGGACTACGACGCCTTCGAGGGCTGGCGCGCCGGCAGCGGGAGCATCGTCGGAATCCTCGACAAAGCTCCGCACCCCAACGCCGCGAAACTCTGGATCAACTGGATGTTGAGCCCAGAGGGATGGGAGGCGCGTCTCGAGACTGTCGAAGAGAACCCCGAGCTGCTGAGAAACTCGACGTTCTCGGAGACGGTCTCGCTGCACTTGGAGTACACCGACGCCCACGTCGACCCGATACTGCGCATCGTGGAGGAGGAAGGGTTCTACCTGCCGGCTGCGGACCCCAACTATCAGGCCACGCTCCTGGAAGCCCGCGCTTGGCTCGTCCCGATCCTTGAAGAGACAGGCTACCGCTAGGGAGGGATGCGGGTTGACCGTGCTCGCCGGACCTGGCCGGACGGCAGACCATAGATATATGGCCGCGGAGCGTTAGCGCTCCGCGGTCGCGGAATCGCTCCGTCCCGTTGGGAGGCCATGGCATGATTGGCACAGGGCGTGTCCCGTGGATGAGAGGGCAGGGGCGCTCACTGAAGCCCGGCACGGGCACGTTCGTGATGGCGCTGCTCATCCCGGCGCTGGGGTTCTACCTCATCTGGCCGATGCTGCTGGTGCTGTCCCACAGCTTCAACGTGGCGCCGGAGATCTTCGGCCCGCGCGATTGGGGGCTGGACAACTGGCGCTCGGCGCCGGACGACCCGCGGCTGTTCCGCGCGATCCTGAACTCCTTCATGATCTGGGGCGTCACCGCCTCAATCAGCTTCCCCGTTTCCATCATGATCGCTTGGGCGCTCGCACGCGTGAGGATGCCCTTCACCTACCCCCTCGAGTACATGTTCTGGGTCGCGTATATGGTGCCTGGCGCCGCGATTGCGTGGATCCTGCTTCTCGATCCGGCGGGCGGGTTCATCAACGTCGCGCTCCGGGACCTCCCCGTCACAGGGTTCCTCGTCGAGCCGTTCCTCGACGAGCGCGGGCGCGGGCCTTTCAATATCTTCAGCGTCGAGGGCATCATCTGGACCGGCCTGATGGGCAACGGCGTCGCACTGAAAGTCATGCTGCTGACCCCGGCCTTCCGCAACATGGACTTGGCCATGGAGGAGGCAGCGCGGGTCGGAGGCGCATCTAACATCCGGACCATGCTGCGGGTCACGGTGCCGTTGATGGCGTCACCGATTGTCTTGGTGTTCGCGCTCCAACTGCTCCGTATCTTTCAGTCGTTCGAGACGGAGTTCCTGCTCGGCAGGCCCATCAACTTCTGGGTCTACTCAACGCTCATCTTCGAGATGGTCAACAAGACCGAGCCGTCGAACTACGGCGGCGCGACTGTGTTGGCGAGCATCACGCTGCTCGTCATCCTGCTCATCGTGCCGCTGCAGCGTTGGATTATCACGCGCCGCAGGTACACGACCATCACCGGAAGCTTCCGGCCGGGCCTGATTGACCTGGGCAAGCTCAAGTGGTTCATCTTCGGATCGATCCTCTCGCTTCACATCATGCTCACCGGGATTCAGCTCCTTGCCTTCGTGGGCGGCAGCTTCATGAGCCGTGCGGGGTTCTTCAACGTGAACCAGGTGTTCACGTTGAAGCACTGGGCGTTCGTGTGGAGCGACCACCTCTTCCTCACCGCGCTGAAGACGACGGTCGTCCTGGCCTCGACGGCAGGGGTATTGAGTCCGCTGCTGTTCTCGGTGATCGCCTACGTCATCGTGCGCACGAACTGGCCCGGGAGATCGATCGTCGACTGGATCATCTGGGGCTCGGCCGCCATTCCGGGCCTGCTATCGGGGCTCGGTCTGCTGATGTTGTTCCTCGGCACGCCCGGCCTGGCCTTTCTCTATGGCTCGATCTTCGCGCTGCTGATCGTCGTCATCGTCGGCGGCAACACCACGGGCGTGAACCTGAGCAAGGCCGCGCTCGTGCAGGTAGGCCAGGAGATGGAGGAGGCAGCCCGAGTCTCGGGCGCGGGGTGGCTACGGACCTACGTGCGCATCTGGCTGCCTTTGTTGATGCCAACCATGATCCTCCTCGGGACGCTGAACTTCGTCAGCGCCGCCGGAGCGACCGCGAGCGTTATCCTGCTAGCGTCGCGCGAGACGATCACGCTATCGATCCTCGCGCTGGAGTTCGCATCGCCCGAGTTGGCGCTGCGAGAGGCCGCCGCTATCGTCACGCTGCACATCACCGCGCTGACCTTGGGCGTGGCGATGGTGGCCCGCCGACTCGGCCTCAACCTCGGCGTCCGCCACAACTAATCTCGACTACGTAGGCGGCGGCAGCTAGCATTAGAACTGCAATCCCGGCCGCTCAGGAGGAACCCATGGCCGCACGCATAGGCATCAACGGCTTCGGGCGCATTGGCCGACAGGTCCTGCGCGCGACGCTCGAACGGCATCCCGACGAGCTCGAGGTCGTCGCCGTCAACGACTTGGCAAGCCCCAAGTCCAACGCTCATCTGTTCAAGTACGACTCCAACTACGGCAGGTACCCGGGGACCGTCGAGGCCGGGGACGGCGCCATCGAGATTGACGGGCGCTCCATCGCGTCGCTGTCGGAGCGCGATCCGGCCAAGCTCCCCTGGGGCGATCTCGGCGTCGATATCGTGATCGAGTCCACGGGGTTCTTCACCGACGGAGAGAAGGCCGCCGCTCATATCGAGGCCGGCGCCAAGAAGGTCATCATCTCAGCCCCCGCGACCAAGGAGGACAAGACGTTGGTCCTCGGCGTGAACGCGGACGAGTACGACCCCAGCAACCATCGTGTCGTGTCCAACGCATCCTGCACGACCAATTGCGTGGCGCAGCTCGTGAAGGTGCTCAACGATAGTTTCGGGATCAAGCATGGACTCATGACAACGGTCCACGCCTACACGAACGACCAGCAGATACTGGACCAGGTGCACTCCGACCTGCGGAGGGCGCGGGCGGCGGCCCAGAACATCATCCCCACGAGCACCGGCGCCGCGAAGGTCGTCGGAGTCGTGATCCCGCAACTCAACGGCCGCCTGCACGGCATGGCCCTACGCGTCCCGGTTTCGACGGGGTCCATCACCGACTTCGTGGCGGACCTGGAACAGGAGGTCTCCGTCGACGACGTCAACGCGGCGTTCAAGGCCGCGTCCGAGGGTGCATTGCACGGCATCCTGGAGTACACCGAGGACCCGATCGTATCGAGCGACATCAAGATGAATCCGGCCAGCTGCATCTTCGACGGCCTCTCCACGATGGTAATGGAGGGCTCGATGGTGAAGGTGCTGGGCTGGTACGACAACGAGTGGGGCTACTCGTGCCGGACCTCCGACCTCGCCGCCATGCTCGCGGAGCGAGGCCTGTAGCGACCTGGATCAGGCGCGCGCCCTGCCGATGACGACGCTGCCGTAAGGCCTCCCTCGTGGGAGCGCGTCCCTGGTCGCCCTCCCCTCACGCCCGCTTGATACAATGGCCGACGCCATGCAGCCCGCCGTCGCCACGTCCGCAGCTGCCGAACCTTCGCGCTGGCTGAGCCGGGCTCGGGTGCTCGTGCTGCTGCCCTTCCTCATCGCCGCCGTAGCCCTGGGCCTCCGGCTCCAGGGCATCGATTGGGACAACGGCCACTTCTTCCACCCCGACGAACGCTCGATCTATCTCCGTGCGGACCACATGTACCGCACACTCACCGACGCTCCGGGGTGGGAGGTCGACGCGAACCGCGACTTTCCGCTCGACACGCCCGGCATCCCGGGCATCCGCACGTTCTTCGACAAGGACGCGAGTCCGCTGAACCCTCACTGGTTCCCCCTGGGGACCATCATCATCTACATCCTCGTCGCCGTACGCGGGCTCCTCTTGGAGCCGTTCATGGACCAGGTGCGCTTACAAGACCTAGCCTCGGCCGGGCGCACGATCGCAGCCATCGTCGATACAGGCTCCGTCCTGATGCTCTACTTCCTAGGGCGCCGCTTGTACGGGCCTGCCGTGGGACTGCTGGCGTCGACGCTCGGCGCGCTCACGGTCATCAACATCCAGCTCGCCCACTTCTACCGGCCGGAGTCGTTCGTCATCCTGCTGGCGCTGGGCTCGTTCTGGTGGATGCTGAACGTGCTGGAGCGAGGCAGGTTGCGGGACCACGTGGGACTCGCGGCGATGATCGGGCTGAGCTTCGCGTTCAGGGCCAGCGGCGCGCCGCTGCTCATACCTCTCTTCGCCGTCTACGGCATCCTGGCGTGGCGGCGGTGGAACTTCGAGAAGGGCATGGTTCCAGGCGTGGGGCTCGCCGTCGTCGCGGCCCAAGCGTTCGCGGCCGGAGCGCTCGCGTTCAGCATCTTCGCGGTCCTCCAGCCGTACGCCCTTCTGGACTACCGGCAGTTCTTCGGCAACCTGGCCTGGGAAACGAAGATCGCGCAGCACGCCGGGGACGTTCCCTACACCGTCCAGTACGTGGGCGCCGCGCGCAACGGACTGTACGAGATACGTCAAACGGCGGTGTGGGCGCTCGGCTTGCCCCTGGGCATCGCGGCGTGGGCGGGTCTCGCGATTTCGATCGTCATGGCCTTCTTCCGCCCGCGTACGGGGGAGCTGCTGCTGCTGGCCTGGGTCGTGCCGCTGTTCCTCACCGTCGCCATGTTCGAGGTCAAGTTCCTCCGTTACATCGCGCCCGTGCTCCCGGTGCTCGTGCTGCTGGGCAGCCGATGGATGATGGCGGCCTACGTATGGGCGAAACCCCGCGCGCCGGGACTGCGCGCGACAGCCGTCGGCGTCATCTCCTTCGTCGTTGTGGCGACGGCGTTGTACGCGGCCGCATTCACCGGCATCTACCGGGAGGACCATCCAGCCACGCAAGCCTCGGACTGGCTGAATGCGCAAGCGCCGCCTGGGGCGGTTATCCTCACCGACAACCACTGGGATGAAGGCATACCGGACCTGTGGCGGTTTACCGTCCGTCAACTGCCGATGTACGAGGGAGACAACCTCGGCAAGGCGGCCCGCGTCGCGAACATGGTGGCGACCGCCGACTACATCGTCGCGTATAGCAACCGCCCGTGGGGGAGCATCGCCCGGCTGCCCGAGCGCTATCCGTATTCGAGTGCCTACTACCACGCGCTGTTCTCGGGGCAACTGGGGTACGAGTTGGCGCAGGCCTTCGAGCGCTATCCAACGTTCGGCGGACTCTCGTTCGTCCACGACCCTTTCGACCGCGCGGGCGTCGCCAGGCCCGGCGCGCTGCCGGGTGCCGAACCCGACGGCGCAGCGCTCAACCTCGGCTGGGCCGACGAGAATGTGACGAACTACGACCATCCGCTGGTCCTCGTGTGGGAGAACCGCGGCGGTCTCTCCATTGACGAGGTCAGGGCAATCATCACGGCGGCTGGCAGCAGCTCCGCCGAACGCGCGCTCCTATCGGATGAAGCCTTCGAAACGCAACGGGCCGGGGGGACGTGGACGTCGATCTTCAACGAAGGCGGCCTGAACAGAACAGCGCCGTGGCTCGTCTGGCTCCTCGCATTGGAGATCATCTTCATCGCAACACTTCCCCTCGCCATGCGGACGCTGCGTTGGCTGCCCGACCGCGGCGTCGTGCTCGCTCGGCCGCTCGGACTCCTCCTCGTCGGATGGCTCACCTGGATGGGGGCGAGCACCGGCCTGTGGGAGTTCGGGCGGGGGACCGTGATGTTGTCGGTGGGACTCGTGGCCACGGTCTCAACCGTGCTGGCGTACCGCAACCGGCGGGCGATGCTCCTATTCGTCCGCCGCCGCTGGCGTTACATCGCGGTCATGGAGATCGCCTTCGTAGTTGCGTTCCTCGTGTTTATCGCCATCCGCGCCGCGAACCCGGACCTATGGCACCCGTACCGCGGGGGCGAAAAGCCGATGGACCTGGCGTACCTGACAGCAGTGGTCAAGTCCACTACGTTCCCGCCCTACGACCCGTGGTACGCGGGGGGGCTGATCAACTACTACTACTTCGGGTTCGTCATCGTCGGCGTGCTGGTCCGAGCGACCGGCATCGTGCCCGCCGTTGCCTACAACCTCGCCGTGCCAGCCCTCTTCGCACTCACGCTGACCGCCGCCTTCAGCGTCGGCTACAACCTCACCGAGGGCCTCCGGAGACGCATGAAGCTCGACGCGCCGGTAGCGACGACGCTCGCCGCGGGCACCGCGACCGCCTTCATGGTGGCGGTTATGAGCAACCTCGACGGCGCAGCGCAGCTGCTCCAAGGCGCGGCGCGGTCGTTCAGCGGCGAGCCGTGCGGATACTTCGACTTCTGGCGTTCGAGCCGCCTGATGCCCGGGCAGATCAGCATCACCGAGTTCCCGTTCTGGACGTTCCTGTTCGCCGACCTGCACGCCCACCTGATATCGCTGCCGTTTCAGGTCACTGCGGTCGGGCTTGCGGTCAATCTCGCGCTCAGCGCACAACAGCCGCTGCGGATGCTGCGGCGCGGGCCAGCCATCGGCGCCATGGCTCTCGTCGTGGGCTCGCTCGCCGCTATCAACACATGGGACGTCCCCGCCTACACCGTCCTCGGACTCGCCGCCATCGGCATCACCGTATTCGCGGCGAAGCGCGGCGCCGTCGGCCCGACGACGCTGGGCGCAGCGTTGCTCTGGGGCGCCGCGTTCTGGGCGGCGTTCTATCTCTTCTTCCTGCCTTTCCACGAGAACTACGATGCGCCGTTCGCCGGGATGCGCCTCAGCCAATGGCGCACGGTGCTGTGGCATTACCTCGGCATCCACGGCGTGCTGTTCTTCGTTGCCGGGACATGGCTGGCGGTGGAGACTTACCGCCGCCTCGTGGCGGGGCCACGACTGTCGCCTGGGCCCGGGGCTGCTCCGGCGGGGAGTCTCGAAAGCGGCCGCACGCTGGCGGCCCGGCGGCTGCTATTGCTGCTCGGGTTGGCCGCAGCGGGCCTGGCGGGCCTTGCCTGCACGGTGTGGGTCACCACCCCAGCGCTCCATCAATGGACGACCGTAGCGCTGCTCGCGCCGTTCGTCCTCGCCGCGTCGGCGCTCGCCCTCTGGTGGGCGGCGCGCCGTACGCTCCCGGAAGCCCCGCTGCAGATGTTGCTGCTGACGATGGCGGTGCTGGCGTTCGGCGTGGGCGTCGGCGTGGATTTCGTAACCGCCGAGATCGACATCGATCGGATGAACACGGTGTTCAAGTTCTACCTCAACGCCTGGGTCCTCTACGGCATCGTCGCGGGGGCCGGCCTGTGGCAACTGTGGGTCTCGGGGGCGCTGCGCATCCGCGGCGTGGGGCGGGTCCGCTTCGTTCGCGGGGCCTGGCTCGCTCTTCTAGTCGTCCTGGTGGCGGCGAGCAGCGTGTTCCCCATCCTGGGAACACGGGCTAGGATTGCTGACCGTTTCGATGCCGGGTTGCCGCTCACGCTGGACGGGACGGCGTACCAACAGACCGTGGAGTACCACGACCCCGGGCCCAACGGTCGAGGAGAGGCCCCGAACTCCCGGTACCGGCTGGCCGACGACGCGGAAGCTCTCGCATTCATCCGAGAGCACATCGACGGCACGCCGGTGTTCCTCGAGGCGGTGACGAACCAGTACCGTTGGACTCCCCGGGTGGCCAAGCACACCGGCCTGCCCGTGGTCTTCGGGTGGCATTGGCACCAGGTCCAGCAGCGCGGCTACGGCGGGAGGGAGCCGCACGCGGTGGACCGCCGGCTTGCCGACGTGCGCGAGATGTTCAGGACAAGCGACCTCCAGCGCTTCGGCGAACTCCTCGCCAAGTACGACGTGGAGTACATCTACGTCGGGCCCACCGAGCGTCTCTACTTCCCGCAGGGCGTCGGCAAGTTCGAGAGGCTGGCGGGCACGACGCTCGATGTGGTGTTCAGCAACTCGACTGTCACGATCTATCGAGTGCTGCCAAGCGCGGACGAGCCCGCGTGAGCGCTCGACCGATTGCGGAGCCCACGGGTCGATGCTAGCCTAGCGCCTTGGGCACGGGCTCGCCCGCCCGCCTCTGGAGGCCTCTTCTCCATGGACTTTATCGACAACATCCGGGACATTCTGATCAGCGTCTACCTGGGCGTGGGCATCATCCTCACGCTAGCCTTGATTGTGTTCTCATGCCTGCTCTACAAGGCGCTGAAGGGGTTCATCAGCTCGGCGACGCGCTCGATGGACAACGTTGGCAAGGTGTCCGACGCGGCCGTGGAGCATATCGTCAGACCGTTGGAGGACGGGGTCTCGTTCAGCTCCGTGGCCGGCAACTCTCTCGGTTTCGCGACCGGCTTTATCGCAGGCCTCCGGGGCCGCCGCTCAGACCGCAAGAAGAAAGACGGCGACTAGCCCCCTACCCTCGTTCGTCGCAGCCCATACGGGGACGAGGAGCCGCCAGTGATGAGCCAACAGACGATACCCGTGCTCGTCATCTCCGGCTCCATGGGGGCTGGGAAGACGACGGTGCTCTCCGAGGCGTCGGACATCCTGGCCGAGGCCGGCGTCCCTCATGCGGCGATCGACCTCGACGCCCTATCGGTGATGTTCCCGTCACAGGGGCCCCATGGGGAGCATCTCGCGTTTGCCAACTTGGCCGCAATCTGGCCTATCTATGCCCGCGCTGGGGCGGACCGCCTGTTGATCGCATGGGTCATAGAGGAACGAAGCGAGCTGGCTGCAATCCACGGCGCGGTCCCGAACGCTGAGCCGACCGTGTGCCGGCTGACTGCCCCGCTGGCGACGATGCAGGACCGCCTGCGCGTCCGCGAGCCCGGGATGTTCCAGCAACAGGCGCTCGCCCGGACGGCGGAGCTGGACGACGTACTGAAGAGGAATCAGCCTGACGACTTCGTCGTCGACAACGGCCCAAGGCGATCCGTAGGCGATGTTGCGCGGGAAGTGCTGGCAACGGCTGGCTGGCTGTGATTCCGGCCATCGCTTCGAGAACGCGGCGCCTACAACGAGGCCATGGAGCATGGTCCCCCCATCCTAACCTTCCCCCCACGGTGGAATGGACTTCCGGCGGTGCAACGGCGCGCTGGCAACGAGGCCATGGAGCATGGTCCCCCCATCCTAACCTTCCCCCCGCGGTGGAAGGGACTTCCGGCGGCGCAACGGCGCGTTAGCAACGAGGCCATGGAGCATGGTCCCCCCATCCTAACCTTCCCCCCGCGGTGGAAGGGACTTCCGGCGGCGCAACGGCGCGTTGGCAACGAGGCCATAGAGCATGGTCCCCCCATCCTAACCTTCCCCCCGCGGTGGAAGGGACTTCCGGCGGCGCAACGGCGCGTTGGCAACGAGGCCATGGAGCATGGTCCCCCCATCCTAACCTTCCCCCCACGGTGGAATGGACTTCCGGCGGTGCAACGGCGCGCTGGCAACGAGGCCATGGAGCATGGTCCCCATCCCAACTTCCCTCCGGGGTGGAGAGGACTCCGGCGGGAAATGAACGGAAATGGGCCAAAATGGCCAGAAATGGGCCCAGAACGTGAGGTTTTTCACTCGTAAATTGCAGGGGTTTACGAGTGGAGGGGCAAAATAGTGCGACATTCTGCGACATTTGCGACATTTACTCGTAAATCGGGCTGTCGCCCCAGCGCGCTAGCACCAGGTGGTTTCGGAGGCCCCCTTCGACGGGCTCAGGGCAGGCTTCGACAGGCCCAAGACAGAGATGGTAGGGGGATGGGGGCGTCGAGGGAAGGGGCGGATGTCCGTGGGCGCCCGCCCCTGCCGCCGGCTGGACTCAGCCTTTGTATCTTGGATAGGAGCCGAACACCTTCAGCAGCGACACTGACCGCTCGACCCGCTCCAACGCGGCGGCGACCGCGGGGTCGTTCCGGTGCCCTGAGAGGTCCACGAGGAAGTAGTAGCGCCCCAGCGCCTCCCGGGTGGGCCTCGACTCCACCTTCGTCAGGTTGATGCCAGCGTGCGCAAATTCGCCCATCACGTCGAACAACATACCGGGCCGGTCGTCGTCGAACGAGAAGCAGATTGAGGTCTTGTCGTCGCCGGTGGGCTCGGCGTCGCTCGCCGCGAGCACAACGAAGCGCGTGACGTTGCTGTCGTCGTCCTGTATGCCTTCGGCCAAGACGGCCGCGTTGTAAAGGGTTGCCGCCCGCTTGGGCGCGATCGCGGCGGACGGCACATCCGCGTTCGCGGCCTGCTCGACGGCCCCAGCGGTGCTGAGCGCCGCGGCAAGCTCGGCGTGCGGCAGATTGCGGCCGAGGTACTCACGGCATTGTCCCAGCGCCTGCGGGTGCGAGTAGACCCGCTGGATGGCGTCCATGGCCAAGCCGGGCGAGGCCATGAGGTTATGGACGACCGCCAGGTTGAGCTCGCGCTTGACGCGGTAGCCTTCCTCGTGAATCAACAGGTCGAGCGTCTCGGTGACGGCGCCCTGCAGGCTGTTCTCGATGGGGGCAACTGCCTCATCGATGTCTCCGCTGGCTACAGCCGCGGCAGCGGCGGCGATGGTGGGAAACGGGCGCATCTCGGCGTCGGGGGCGTAGCGGAGGGCCGCCTCCTCCGAGAAGGTGCCGCGCGGCCCCAGGAACGCGAGCCGCATCTACGCGCTCCCCGTGAGCGCCCGCCAGAGTTGGTTCTCCTTCTCGGAAGGCGTAATCGCCACGACCTCGTCGCCCGCCTGGAGCTGCATGTCGTCCTCGATGCGCCTCAGCTCGCCGTTCTTCCCGACGACCGCCGCGAGCGAGATCCCCGGAGGCAACCCGACCCCGGCGAGCGACCGACCGACCGCCGGCGAGCCGTCGGGAACTCGCACGCAGACGATCCCCGAGTCCCCGTGGAGCGGGAGCACGTGGACCAGCGGGCCGCCCGGAAACTCCTCCTCGATATGCGAGAGGATGAGCTCGGTCGTGTTGATCGCCACGTCGACGCCCAGCGAATCGAACAGCGGCCCGTGATCGGGGTCGGTCATAATCGTAATGACCTGATGGATGTTGAACTTCCACTTGGCGACCTGACAGGCCATCAGGTTCACCGCGTCCGACCCCGTGGTGGAGATAAGCATGTCGCACCGTTCCGCGCCCGCTTCCGCCAGCACGGTCGGCTCGGTCCCGTCGCTGGAAACGACAATGTTGCCGAACTCCTCAGCAGCCTCCTCGGCCTTGCGGGAGTTGTGCTCGATGACGACCACCTCATGGCTGCTCGCCAGCAGCGCGCGCGTAAGGTAGTAGCCGATCTTTCCGCAGCCCACAACGATGACGAACACGGCTATCGCTCCATCGCTTCGAGGACGAGCGCCGTTGTGGCCTGCGGCGGGCTTACGGTCCGTAAGCCGAACTCCTCGTACATCTCGCGTCGTACCGGGTCGTTGATTCGGCAGATGACCTTCTCAATCCCGTAGCCGATCTGGGCCGTCTGCGCAGCCAAGGCGTTCACCGTGTCCTGAGCGGTCAGGGCCATGAACACGTCGATCTCCTGAACGCCGGTCCGGCGCAGCTCCTCGTTGGACGTGCCGTTGGCGACGATCATGCGGAGGCGCGGCTGCTCGCTCAGGCGACGGAAGGTTTCCGGGTCCTTGTCCAGGATCGTCACCTCATCGCCACGGGCCACGAGCTCCTTCGCCACCATCGCGCCGACTCGTCCACACCCCACGATCATCACTCGTTGCGCCATGACCACTCGTTAGCCGGACGGAACGTACGCCGGCTGCTCCTCCCGGTAGATCAGCACTCTGCACGGACTATGTTTGAGCAAGTACGGGGAGAACCCGCCCAGAGTCGGCGAGCCGTAGTGTTCCTCGTAGGGGACCGCAGCGATGACGATGTCGCACTCGCGCTGGACCGCTTCGTCCACGACAGCCGAACCCCGGTCGCGGGCTTGGAGTATCTCGCCTTCCGCGCGGCACTTGCGCGACCGAGCCAACGCTTCCATCGCTTGGAGCACTTGTTCGCCGCGCGTGGATTCCCACGGCACTTCGGCGTCGAGCGGCAGGCTCCGGCCGACCTCGACGACGTAGAGGAGCCACACGACGCCCTTGGCCGACCGTACGAGGTCGCAGGCCATCGCGACGGCTTCCTCGTCGAGCGGAGACCCCGTCACGGAGACGAGCGCACTGGCCACGGTCCTGGCCAACCAACACCTCGCTAGTGCCCGCCGAGCCGGTCGAGCGTGTCCTCGGGGCCCGCGATGATGAGCTGATCGCCGTCCAGCAAGCGCTCCTCCTTCGCGGGGGCCAAGATGGGTTCGAGGCCCCGCTTGATCGCCACGACCGCCGCGCCGTACCGGTCGCGGGCTGCGCTGAACCCGGCTTGCGCAAGCGTGCGGCCCGCCATCCCCTCCGGCACGTTGATCTTGCTCAGGCCGAAACCCCTGGTGAGTTCCATGTACTCCAACACTTCACGGTGGAACAGGCTGTGCGCCGTGCGAACACCGGTCTCTTGCTCGGGGTAGACGACGCGGTCGGCGCCGACGGCCTGGAGCGTCTTGCCGTGCAACTCGCTGGTGGCGCGCGCGATCACCTGCGTCAAGTTGAACTGGTGCTTCAGCAGCACCGTCGTGAGCACGCTCGATTGTATGTCCGTGCCAATGGCGACGACCGCCGTGTCGAAGTTGCGGATGCCGATCTCTTCGAGCAATTCGGATGACGTAGAGTCGCCGTTCACGGCATAGGTCACCTGCCCCATCATCTGCTGCGAGAGGATCTCGTCCTTGTCGACGGCGAGCACGTCGTTGCCGGCGCGGTACAGCTCCCGCGCAAGACTGACCCCGAAGCGTCCCATCCCCATAACTGCGACTTGATGCGCCATTCGACCACCTAACTAACCGATTCTAACCCGTTCCTGTGCAAACCGGTATACGGCGCGCCGCTCGCGGAGGGCCAGGCCGAGCGCGATGGTGAGCGGCCCCAACCGTCCCACGTACATAACCAGAACGACCACGACGCGCCCCGGATCGCTCAGGTCCGGCGTGATGCCGCGCGAGAGCCCCGTCGTGCCGAAGGCGGAAACCGCTTCAAACAGCACGTCCATGAACGTGAACGCCCCGGAGTTGAGGCTGGACGCCTCGGTGACCGCGAGGGCAACGATGAACGCCGACAGTCCCGCCGCCGCCAACAGGAACACCGCCAGCGCCCGGGTTACCTGCGCCACTGGCAACTCGCGCTTGAACACCTCCGTCCGCTCGCGCCCGGCCACCGACGCGAGCCCCGCGAAGACGAGCACCATGAAGGTGTTGACCTTGATGCCGCCCGCGACGGAGCCCGAGGCTCCGCCGACGAACATCAGCGCCGCGTAGAGGAAATCGGTCCCGGAACGCGTTTCGTCGAAGTTGATGGAACTGAACCCTGCTGTCCTCGACGTGACCGCCTGGAAGGCGCCGTTGCTGATCTTGTCCACGGTCGACATGCCGCCGAGCGTGGCGTCGTTGGTCAGCTCGAACAGCGCCAGCGCGACGGCCCCAATCGCCCACATCCCGAGCGTGCCGACGACGACCAGCCGCGTGTCGAGCGTCCACCGCCGAGGGCGTTGTCTGCGGTAGAGCTCGGCGACGACGGGGAAGCTAAGCGCGCCGACGACGACGAGGGCGCCCGTTATCGCGAGCATCGCCGGATCGCTGTCGAAGGCGACCAGACTCGCGGAATCGGGGAAGATGTTGAAGCCGGCGTTGTTGAACGCGGACGCGGAGTGGAACAGGCTGCGCCACGCGGCGGTCTGCAGCGGATGGTCGATCCCGAGCTTCGCGAAGAGGGCGAGGAATCCCACGGCCTGCGCCGAGAGGGCGAAGATGACGACGTAGCGCCCCAGCGTCAGCATGCTCCCGAGCGACGCCCCGCCCATCGTATCCCGGACGATGAGCCGTTGGTTGAGCGTAATGCGTCTGCCTATCGCCGCAACGATGACGAGCCCGGCAGTCATAATGCCGAGCCCGCCGACGATCATGAGCAGGAGGATGACCAGCTGGCCGAACCCGGACCAGTAGTCGCTGGTGCTGACCACGACGAGGCCCGTGACGCATACAGCCGAGGTGGCGGTGAAGAGCGCCTCGATGAACCCTGCCCTGTCCGGTCCGGCGGTGGCGGCCGGGACCAAGAGCAATGTCGTGCCGAGCGCGATGAGGCCCGCGAATGTGCCGGAGAGCATGAGCAGCCCGGTGGTCGGAGCGGGAATCAGCAGGCGGCGGCGATGATGCGCCTTGATGCGCAGCGGCCCGAGTTCGCGCGCACGCGGCCGACGCACGACCCGGTCTCCCAGCCGTCGTTGGCCGCCATCGCTTCTCATAGCAGTTCGTTCCGCTCTGCGTCGAGCGGGGGAGCGGAGCGGAGTTGTGAAAGAGTTGATCGTTGGGCCAAAACGGAGCCCCGGCCTTAGTCGCGGCCGAATGAGACGGACAAAGGGCCCGTGGCCTGCTTGCTCGTGAAGAGAGCGCGCGGATTCTAAGACGGGCAGCGTCTCCGGTCAACGCGGTCCGCGCACGGGTTTCCGCGCGGGGTTGGCGGACTGGGAGCCCCTGGCGCGGCGGGGCTGCGCGACGCGGCGGCGAGCGAGGGCGCGCCTGCTAGAATCGCCGGGTGGTCACTCCTGAACGGCCCCGGCATCTCCTCGGCCTCATCGGCCAGACTCCGCTGATCGAGCTTCGACGGCTCGCTCCCAAGCCTGGGGTGCGCATCTTTGCCAAGCTCGAGGGCGCCAACCCATCCGGCAGCGTGAAGGACCGCGTCGTGCTGGCCATGATCGAGGCAGCCGAACGCCGGGGCGATCTGAAGCCGGGGGCGACGATTGTCGAAGCCAGCACCGGGAACACGGCGATCGCGTTGGCCATGGTGGGCAAGCAGAAGGGCTACGGCGTCAGCACGGTGCTGCCGCACGGCATCGTACCCAGTATCGCCGACCTCCTACGGCTCTACGGCGCCGAAGTCACGTGGGCCGAACCCGTTGGAGGCATGCGGGGAGCGGTCGAAACAGCGCACGACTTGGCCGAGCGGCAGGGCTTCTACGAGTTGGGCCAGTTCAGGGATCGCGTCAACGTGGAGACCCACTACGCCCAGACGGGCGCGGAGATAGCCGGCGCGCTCGAACAGACCGACGCCTTCGTGGCCGGCATCGGCACGGGGGGCACTATCATGGGCGTCGCCCAGCGACTCAGAGAACAGCAGCCCAACGTCCGCATCGTCGGCGTCGAACCTCGACTCGGCGAACGGCTACAGGGCCTGCGGAGCCTGGCCGACGGCTATCGGCCGCCGCTCCTCGACTTAGCGCAATTGGACAGCCGTTTCTTGGTGGACAGCGCCAGCGCGATCGCCGCGGCCCACCGCGTCATCGAGACGGAGGGGATCCTAGCGGGCGTATCGTCGGGGGCGACATTGCACATCGCGCTCCGCATTGCCGAAGGCATGGACCGGGGCAACATTGTCGTCATGTTTTCGGACGGCGGCTGGAAGTACCTGCCCGCGCGGCCTTGGGACGCGGCCGAAACCGGCGACGAGCGTCTCGACGAGGTGCACTGGTGGTGAGCGGCGCCGCTACGGTGTGACGCCCAACGCCTGCTCGAGCGCGCGCCGCGTGAACACGACCGACATGTCGCGCTTGTACTCGGCCGAGCCGCGCGGATCGCTCGTGGGATCGACGATGCCGGCGACTAGCTGCGACGCCTCGCGCAGCGCGGCCGGCGTGGCGTCGGCCCCGCGCAGCGCGTCCTCGACGACGGTCGCCCGGAGCGCCGTGGACGCTACCGCGCCCAGCCCGACCCGGACGTCGGCAATCTTCCCGTCCTCGACACGGCCCATCGCGGCGACCGAGACCGTGGCATAGTCGTCCTCGGTCCGCGGCAGGTACTTGATGTACACCCAGCCCGAATCGGCCGGCTGTGCCGGCACGAGCAGCTCGGTGACGATTTCGTCAGGCTCGATGGTCGTCTCGTAGTAGTCAACGTACAGGTCGTTCACAGGCACGATCCGTTCGCCGCGGGAGGAGACCACCTTGACGCCGGCGTCCAAGATGAGGAGCGACGGCGGCGGGTCCATGGCAGGGTCGGCCTGCGCGAGGCCGCCGCCAACGGTTGCGGAGTTGCGTATGCGAACCGTGGCGACACGGCTATAGGCGTTGGCCAGGAGCGGCGCGAACTGGCGTACTAGGTCCGATTGCTCGACGTCGCGCATCCGGGCGAGCCCGCCGATGTGCAAGACGCCGTCCGAGTACTCGATCGCGTCGAGGCCGCCGATTCGGTGGAGGCTAATGATGTGGTCCGGTTGCACCAGCGACTGCTTGAGCAGCAGCATGAGCGACGTGCCGCCGGCCATGAGCTTCGCATCGCCGTTGTACTGGGCCAGCGCAGCCGCGGCCTCTTGTATCGTCCCGGGGGTGTGGAACTCGAAGTCGTTCATGACATCTTCACCGCTGCGTCCTTGATAGAGTCGATGATCTGGTAGTAGCCGGTGCACCGGCAGAGATTCCCCATCATCCACTGTTTGATCTGGTCCTCAGTGGGATTCGGAATCTCTTCGAGGAGGGACTTGGCGGCGATGATCTGGCCGGGCGTGCACGCGCCGCACTGGAAGCCCCCGTTGTCGATAAACGCTTGCTGCACGGGGTGGAGCGTGTCGCCGTCGGCAACGCCCTCGATCGTCAGTATCTCCGCGCCGTCGACCCGCACCGCGAGCGTGATGCACGAGGAGACCATCCGGCCGTCGAGCATGACGGTGCAGGCGCCACAGACGCCCACGCTGCACGTCTCCTTGGTGCCGGTGAGTCCGAGGTCGTACCTGAGCATGTCGACGAGCGTCCGGTACGTGGGGACCTCGGCGGTGTAGGCCTTGCCGTTCACCGTGACGTTCACGGTCTGTTTGATCGGTGTCGTGGTCATGCGACTCCTCGTTGTGCTGGGGCTTAGTCGTTCTCTGGCCGAGGCTGGTTGGCCGGGCCGCTCGGATGCTATCGCAGATTCGCGCGCGAGGCAAAGCGGGAGGATACGTCGACGATGAGCATGCCCTCTGCGCCGTCCGCGGTCTCCGCGACAAGGTCTCCGCGGTCGTCGAACAGGTAGCCGCCGCCTGGGAAGTCCTCGTCCACGGTGCGTCCTGCCTGGGTTGCCACCCTATGTGGAGACCGTACGTTCCCGCGTAGGCGCCCAATTGGTCCCGGCACTTTTCACGCCACCACGCGTAGCCCTCTTGCCAGTCCCGTGTGTTCTGTTGACCGTACAGCCCCGGAGCGGCCAAGAGGAGCACGACCTTCGCTCCGCTCCGCGAGTACCCTTGAAACAGCGCTTCGCTATCGATGTCCGCGCACACTGCCACGCCGAAGTCCACATCCCCCTGCCGCCATAGGAGCGGCTCCACGCCTGGGGAGAAGAGACCAATCTCGTCGGGCGCCAGGTTGATCTTGCGGTACGTCCCCACGAGGTCGCCGCCCCGAATCACGCTCTGCGAGATGAAGGGGGCGCCCGCGGTGTTGCGCTCGACGATTCCGGCGACCAGCGTCAGCCCGGTCCGTTTGGAGAGCTGGAACAGCGGCGTGAGCTCAGGGTCGCCCCACCCGACGACAGCGTTGGCGTGCGTGCGCGGACCGGCGTATCCGGTGATGCTCGCCTCGGGGAAGCATGCGATCTCGGCGCCTGCGGCGGCTGCGCGGTGCGCAAACTCTGCGATGCGCGCCAGGTTGCGAGCGACCCCGCCTTTCTCACTATGCATCTGCACGAGCGCTAGCTTCAAGCGCGCCTTCTCCGTTGCAGGGCGGCAGTCCCAGGCCTCACGAGCCGCCGCGCCCCCCACTCGTGCTCAGTCCGCCACGGGCCACCAGCCAGTGTACGACGATTAGGAACGTCACGAGGAACACGACGCTGAGGACACCCAGCGCAGCTGCTTGTCCCGTGGAGTTGCCCCACAGCTTCCAGATGAGCGTGCTGACGACGAATGGGGGGGTGTCTCGTCCGATGATGAGCGGCAGAGTCAGCTCGCGGAACGCGACGACCGCCAGGAAGACCCACGCGCCGAACGTGCTGGGCCGCACGAGCGGGACAACGATGTCTCTGAACGTCCGCGCGGGCGACGCGCCGTGCGTCCCGGCTACCTCCTCCATTTCGCGCGCCAGCTGCGCGATGCCCGCGCGCTGAAGGCGGTAGGCGACGGCGAGCCGGTAGGCGTAGGAGAGCACGAGCACCACCGAGGCGCCAAGCAGCGGCGCCCAGTCGGGCAACCAACGGTTGAGGCGCAGGTAGAACAGCAGCAACGCGTTCGCCGCCACCACGGCCGGGATCGCAATCGATGCGGAGGCGAGGAAGTCGAGCGCCAACCGCAGCTTGGGGTTGCCCTTCCCTCGCACGACGACCCATGCGATCACAAGCGCCGCGCCAACCGCCAACGTCGGGGCCGCCACCACGACGACGGCCGTGTTCCCCAGCGTTGAGGCGAGCCTACTATCGGCAAACAGGGCCGCGTACTGGTCGAGCGACAGCAGGGCAAGCGCCTCGGAACTCGGTTGCTGGTACTGGTCGAGAAGGCTCGTCCAGACCAGCACCAAGAACGGAGCGATCGAGACGACAAACAGGAACGCGGCAACGCCGGCGAAGACGGGCCACTTCCAGCGTTGCAGCGGGTGAAGGACGGTGGGCTGCGCACGGTTGCCGATGGTCGCGAACCGCTCGGCGCCGCCGGTAAGCCGGTGGTAGACGAAGAAGAGCGCGAAGCTCAGCGCCATGAAGTGCAACCCGAGCACTGCCACGGCGCCGTAGTCGGGGGAGGCCCCCGTCGCGTCGTTGAGCGCGAAGTAGATGCGCGTACTGAGGATGTCCGCGCGCGCGCCGAGTCCAAGCAGCAGCGGGACTTCGAAGGACTCGATGGCAAGGATTGCCCCGAGGATGAGCACGGCCAACAGGTGAGGCCGCAGTAGAGGCAGCGTGACGCCGGTGAGCGTTGCCAGCAGTGTGGCGCCGCTCGTGCGGCTCGCATCCTCGAGCGCGGGGTCCATGCCGCGCAGGGCCGCGCTGATGAACACGAACATGAGCGTGACCAGACTCGCGCCCTGGACCATGACCATGCCATAGACCGTGAAGATGTCGATGGGGCCCGCCTCCCAGAGCGGGAGGATGGTCCGTATGGCGACGTTCATCGCGCCGGTGCGCTCGCCGAACAGGAGCACCCACCCCATCGTCGTAACGATTCCGGGCATCATGAGTGGAACGAGCAGCAACACGTAGACGAGACGCCGCAACGGCAGATCGGTGCGCTCGACGAGCCAGGCGAGCACGAGCGCCGCGGCGAACGCCAGCACAACCGATCCCGCCACGAAGACGGCGGTGTCGGCCAGCGTGCTCTGCAGGGCGCCGGACCGGTAGAGGGCGGCGAAATTGTCGAGGCCCCAGCCGACGCCGTCCTCGAAGGGCAGGCGGTCGCCGGGCGTGCGGAGCGCAGAGAAGAGCGTGAGCGCGACGGGCGGGGCCAGTAGGTAGACAACAGCGGTGACAGCGCCGCCGATGAGGAGCCGCTCGGCGGTGACCACCGAGAGCGCGCGGCTGGCGCCGCGCCTAGCGGCGCCCATCACTGGGGGGCCTCCACGAGCTCTCCCACATCAAGACCTCTGCGCAACTACTGCCGGCAGGCGCTTCTTGCCAATTGCCGTGTCTGCGCACGGGAACCCTTCATGTTGGCCTGCCCACACTACAACCAACGAGCGTAGGCGGGCGGAGCACGACCCCCTCTCCAATTCTCCCCGCAGACGATGGAGAGGACCTTCGAAGCCAAGGCGGAAGGGTGATGCAAGAGATCTCCAGGGGAGCGCGGGAATGGCGCATCGGAATGATGGGAATGCACGAGGAACAGGCAGGAATACACCAGAATGACGCAGGTCGTTTACTCGTAGATTGGATGGGTTTACGAGTGGGGCGGGAGACGATTTCTTCTCAAGTGAGTCATCTAGAGTCATTGTGCGTCATTTCGCCTGTGGGGCCGGGCCGGTTAGGCGCGTCTGGCGGCCTCTCGTGACCGCATGAGTTGGCGGGAAGCGTCGGTTCTAGACGGTCTCACTTAGTCTCATCGGTCTCATTTCCCCGGGTCTGGGCCGGGGCGCCCGGGGGTTGGGCCATTCGGACAGTGTAGGAGACGAAGGGGCGAACCGGCTACGGGCAGTTGTCGGGGTCTCCCTGTGGGAGGCTAAGCGGCGGAGGAGGACGGTGCGTGCGAAAGGGGGGTGGATTCCCGTGTCGGGGCGCGGGCATGACGGAGGGGCGGCGGCCCCCTCCTCAATCCTCCCCGTGTGGGGAGGAGGTCAAACCTAGAATCCCGGCCCGAACACCTGCTCCTGGAAGTACGCCGTTCCCTGTCCTCGTTCTCTGAACGTGGCAGGGCTCTCGTAGACGAGGTCGAGGTCGGCGAAGCGGCCGCTGACGAGCTCCTCGGGCCCGTGTCCGTAGGCCGCCCAGCCCTGACCGATCGCCTCCCAGGATAGCGACGACGCAGCCCGCGAGGTCGTCCAGGCAGAGAAGAGCCTCGCGGCGTGCGGATGGGGCGCGTCCGCCGCCACGCTATGGCTGAACATGTTCACCCCCATGCCGGGATTCCAGAAGGCTCGGATGTTCCCCGTGTCGAGAAGCTCCGCGGGGTAGCCGTACCCCATGTACATGAGCGGGCGCTCGCCGGAGACGGCGAATGGGTCGCAGTCGGACGTCACGACAATGTCCTGGGTCGCCAGCATCTGCCGGTGCAACGCGACCATCTCGTCTCGGTCGTAGTAGAGCGACAGGAAGCCGTTGCCGGCGCGCAGCAGGAAGTCGGGAGCGCAAATGAGGCCCTTCCACCGCGTGTCGAGCCAGTCGAACACGGTCCTCGGCAAGTCCTGCGGGTCGATATCGGCGGTGTTCACGAAATGGGTGTATTGGCTCTGCGCGACGCCGACCGCGTTTCCCGGGCCGTCCGCGGCCCACGCCCGGCGCGCATCCACGCCGAGGGCGGACCAGTCCACCTGCGCCGCCATGCTACGGTCGAGGTACTGCGCCATCTGCGACATGGACAAGTAGACGGCGTCGGTGACCGACTGCCCGGCCTCCCGTTCGCTCACGAGGGTTGTGACGACCTGGCCCGCGCCGATGGCGCGACCCGAGCACTCGATGTCGAACTCGGCGGTGAAGCCCGCGCACCAAGCGTCGATCTGGTCCTGGTCGTACCCGCTCCAGACCACCTCGCCCTCGTCCTGAGCGAGCGGTACGAGCCGCTCGACCTCCGGTGTCCGAACCCAGTCGTCATCGAGCGTCCGGTAGACCTCGCCTGCCCGGAGCTTCTCCGGGTCTCCGGTCGTCGCGCCGGAGAACGTCGGCGCCGGCGTGGGCGTAGGGTCGCTCGAGCAGGCCGCGAGAAACATGAGAGCGCCCAGCATTGCCAAGAGCGCCCTCCTTCCCCCTGCGGGGGACTTCATCGCAGAGGGACACAGGCACAGGGCAAACGGGGAGTTAGGCAAACGAGGTCCGTCCGTACGTGAGAGGGTGGAGGCATCTATGCTACCGCCGACTACGGCGCGCGAACAGTGCTCCGTCACCCGCTCCCGGCCAGGGTCGCCAGGACGTCGGGCCAGGAGCCCGGGCCCGAATTGTACCCGCCGCCGAACTGGATGACGCCGTCGGCGCCGATGCCCAGTTTCGTCGCCTGCGAGCTCACGTTGAAATCGCGGGCCATGTTAGCGGGCCCCTCGGCAAAGGGCCAGGGAATCGCGTTGTCGTCCTGGTAGTCCGCGAGCTTGCTGATGTTCTCGGACGACCCGAAACCGACGGCGAGAATCTCGACCTCGTTGGCGAAGGGTGGGTAGACCTCTTTCAGCGTCCGAAACTCGGCGCGACAGGTCGGTCACCAAGTGGCGAAGAAGTACAGGACCATCGGCTTGCCGGCCGCCACCTCCTCGAGGGTTGCCATCGACCCGTCGCGCAGAAGGACGGACGTGTTCGGAGCGACGTCGCCGACGTTCGATCCGGTCGCCACATCCGTGCGCCACCCGGTGAGCACAGGGGGCGCGACCGGCTCCTCGGTGGGGGCTGCATCGGCAGTAGGCGTGGGGCGCGGAATCGGGGTGGCGGTCGGGGGGTCGGCGGTGGGCGTCGTATCCGTGCCGCACGCGACCACGCCTATCGCGAGCGCGACCAACACCGCAGCGCCCGCGAGCGGTAGGGAATGCTTCGAGGAACCGAACTTCTTCATGCTCATCGTCGATATGATATACGAGCGGTCGCCAAATGGGGATGCCCCCCTACGCCCTGCCCCGGATTCCGGGTCGGGGCACGGGACGGCGTGCGTCGGTCGGGGTTGGGGGCCGGACTGTCGAAGCGACGACGAGTCTACGCCAAAGAGTCCTGCTCCTCCCCCGGTCCGCCGAAGTTGAGTGAGTGGCGGGCCTCGCTGACAACCTCCGACACGCGCTGCGGGCTCATGCCCACGTCGATCAGCGACACGCGCATAATCTCCAGCGCCGCCTCCATCTCAGGCCAGATAACGGCGTCGGCCCCCGCGTTCTTGAGGGCGTCCGCCTCCTCTTGCCAGCCCACGCGCCCGACGATCTGGAGCGCGGGGTTGAGCCTACGCGCGTGCTGCACCGTTACGAGCGCCGAAATCGGGTCCGATATGCCGACCACCAGCAGCCGCGCGGACTGCACACGAGCCAGCGTGAGGAACGTCTCGCTTGCCGAGTCGCCGTGGAACGCCAGTCCGTACAGCCGGCGGGTTTGCGCGACCGCCGCCGGGTCGGTGTCTATCCCCACGAACGGAATGCCGAGCCGGTGCAGCTCCTCCGCGATGAACGTTCCGACGCGTCCAAGGCCAGCCACCACGACGTGATCTTCCAGCCGCGGAGTGAGCTCCGCCGGCTCCCCCGTATGGGCGCCAGCGGGCTGTCGTCCGAGCGTGGGAAAGACCCGCCCGAGCCAGGCTACGCCCTTGGCGCCAATGGCGAACGAGGCCGGCGTCAACCCCATGGTCACGATCGTCGCCACGACGACCAAGGACAGGAAGTCGGCGTCTACGACATGTCTCAACTCGGCTGTCTCGGCGAGGATGAAGCTGAACTCGCCTATCTGCACCATCCCGGCGCCCGCCAGCATCGATGTCTGCGGTAGGTACCCGACGGCGCGCACTGTCCCAGTCACGACCACGAACTTCAGCGCCACGGACGCAGCGACGACGACCGCGACGGTCCAAGCGTTCTCGATGAGGAATTCCAGGTCCATGAGCATGCCGAGCGAGGCGAAGAACATGGCGGCGAAGATATCTCGGAGCGGCGTCACCTCCTGAAGGGCGCGGTGGCCCGACCAGTCCGACACGCTGATGACGAGGCCCGCCGCGAATGCGCCGAGCGCCGCCGAGAGCCCAACCGCCTGCGTCGCGGCGGCCGCGCCGACCGATACGGCCAGCACGGTGATGATGAACGACTCGCGCGAGCCCAACAGGGCTACGTGGCGCAGCAACCAGGGGATCGCCCTTCCGCCGACGACGAACACGAGAGCCAAGACCGCAGCGGCCTTGAGCGCGCCCAGGCCGACGCCGGCGGCCAGCGAGCCGCTCCCCAAGTCGGAGACGACGGCAATCATCGGGACAAAGGCGAGGTCTTGGATCACGAGCATCCCGGTCATCACGCGGCCATGCAGCGCACGCACCTCGCCCCGGTCGTTGAGGACTTTGAGCACGACCATGGTGCTCGACAGCGAGGTCACCATGCCCATGAGCAGCGATTGCTCGACGCTCCAACCCAACGACCAGCCGATCGCGTACCCCCCGGCGCCAGTGAGGCCAAGCTGCGCGAGTCCCGCCACCAGAATCCGCGGGCCGAGCCGTCCGAGGTCGCTCGGCGATATCTCCACGCCCACGGCGAACAGCAGGAGCACAACGCCCAACTCGGCGAGGGTCCGCACGGCCTCGACGTCGCCTATCAGGCCCAGGACGTCCGGCCCGACGACGATGCCGATGCCCAAGTAGCCGAGCACGGGCGGCAGGCGGACAGCGCGGGCCACCGTCCCGCCAGCGAAGGCCGCGACGACGATCACGACGATGTCCCTGAACAGATCCGTTTCCATGGCCCTCGTGTCCAACCATGCGTGCGACAACGCCGCCGTAGGGGGGAGTTGGAGCCGCCCCTCCTCAGTCCCTCCCGCCGAGCCGCGAGAAGGGACAAGAGGCCCGCTTATTCTCTCCGGTTGTGCCATCGGACGTAAGCCCGCCCCCGGATTCCCGCTCAGGGGGCTGGGCTCCCTCCGAACCTTGGAACTCCCGTCAACGAATCAACTGACATCCACAGGCGGCGCGCCCGTTCCGAAGCATGGAGCAATGACGGGAGGGGCAGCGACAGACGCGCTACTCACGGGCCCGCGACCGGATGATGAGGACTGGGCCATGGCTATGGCGCACGACCCTATCGGTGACGGAGCCGAGCAGCAGCCGGCCTAAGCCGGACCGGCCGTGGGTGGCCATGACCACCAGCGCTTTGCCGGCCTCGCCGATCTCGGAGAGAACCGCCTGCGCGGCCGGGCCCGTCGACGCGCTCTCCGTTACGTCCTCGACTCCCATCCCGCGGACGACAGCGGCTTCGTCGCGGAGGTAGTCCCGAGCGTCGGCCTCCAACTCGTCCATGAGATGGTCGTACATGTCGGACATGGAGTCGGCGAAGTGGTCGGCGTAGGTCGACGGCGCCATGGACCGCACGAGACTAATGCCAAGGTCCAACGTCTTCGCCAGTTCAACCGCATGGGGCACGGCGGCCTCGGCGAGCGCCGAACCGTCGAGTGGGACGATGATCCGGTCTAGCTTGGGCACCCCTTGCTCCGGCTCGTCGCCTGTCGCCCGGACCACGAGGGTGGGATGCTGTGCATAACGCACGACCTTGTCGGTGACGCTCCCGAGCATCCAACGGCCGATGCCGGAGCGGCCATGGGTCGAAACGGCGATGAGCGTACCGGGGTCGGCGCTGGCCGCCGCAGTGATGGCATCCGCGGGGTCGTTCTCCGTCACGGTCGTGTGGACCGTCAGGCCCCTCGCCCGGAGGGGCTCCGCGACTTGTTCCAACTGCTGGCGAGCCTGCTCGTTCATCTCCGCGTGGACGCTCTGCCATTCGGCCAGCGACCGAGGGGGAGGCACTCCTTCAACGAAGTCCTGGCTCGCCTCACGGACCATGTCCACCGGGTACCGAGGCAGGGCCCGGAGCAGTTCCATGCTCGCTCCGGCAGCGTTCGCCACCAGTTCAGCGTAAGGCAACACCTGGACCGAAATGCTCGATCCATCCAAAGGGACCAAGACCCGTGTGTACATCTCGCGCCTCTACCCGAGTGACCAGCGCCTCGGGCCACGGTACGCCGGGATACGCTCGAAGGCTTCCGCAATACTCCTATCTTACGCTGTCTGGCTGCATACGCTGTTCACGGCCGCGATGACTCGGGGACGGCGCGGCGCTACGCGTCGGCCGAGTTGCGGAAGCCTACGAGCTTGGCCGTGACCAGCAAGCGGTGGTCGTAAGCGAGACGGGGAAAGCAGGTCACGAGCGTCACCCGCGCGTTGCTCGCTTGGTAGAGATGCATGTCGTCCTCGTGGACCAAGTCGGTTTCGGTCACGACGTAGAGGTAGTCGCGTCCACTGCTCTGCAAGATGATGTGCACGTCCTCGCCGTCCCGCAGGAGCGTCGGCACGCTGGGCAGCCTGGCGAACACGTTTCCGCCGCTCTGGAGCGGCGTCTCCAGGTGTCCAAAGTACCAGCCGTTGCCGCTCGAGCCGGCGTCCGGACTGTCAGGGATGTGTCCGACCGCGAATGGGGGCGTCTCGTACGCCCGGCTGTCGCCGAGGTCGAGGACGGCAAGCTCTTCGATGGCAGCGTCAACCTTCAGGGCGGGGATCAGGATGCGCTCGCCCCGGCGGGCGATGTTGGCGATGCTCTGACGGCCGATGTCGCTTACGGGCGTGAACCCTTGAAGCGCGGGCACGTCGGCGTCGATGGCGCCTCGAGGGTCAGCCCACTGCCGTGCAGGGATCAGCGCGCCGGGGTAGAGCACTTGCGACGCGGGCGACGGGCGCCCGGTTGTCGCCGCGTCCGAGGGCGGGGCCGGCTCGGGGAGTGTTTCGGTCTTGCTCGGCTCGGGGGGGACCACCAGGGCGTCGAGGTCCGAGTCCGCGAGGTGGACGTAGCCGTAGTACGCGCCGGCACCGCCAAGCAGTACGACGCCCACGCCGAGCATCAGGAGAGCCGCGATGGTCCGCAGACCGCGTCTGCCGGTGCGAGGCCGCCGCTGTACTGGCTGTGCGCTGGCCATGACGGTAATCAGCTACGAGGGGACTATGACGGGGGTTTCACTCGCGGCGGGGACGACGCCGGCCGCATGCGGAGCGCCGTGCGCGAGGGGGGCGGCCAAGCCTTGGGGACTAGCGGGAACGAGGGGTATGGTCGGCGCCGTTGGACACTGGCTCGTTGAGGTAGACGTCGCCGTTTCGGATCTTGATGTTGAACCCGCATTCCGGGTTCGTGCAGACCCAAGCCTTGTAGTGGATAGCAGCGCCCTGCCCTCCGAAGTCGGACAGGGGAACCAATTCGCCTTGCTTGCAAGCGTGGCACTTCGGAAGAACGCCCTCCAACGTCGGCCTCCTCCTGTCCTGTGGCGCCTCACCTTGGGGAACGCGGCGGATTGTAGCATCGTCGGCAGTCGGGTTCAAGGGATGCGGAGGGATGCGGCGGTAGGTCAGAGGAGTCACGCGCGTGCTACGTCGCCAGTTCAGCCGGCCGCCTGCCATGGGCGGGAGTCGCCCGTCGAGCGTCGTGGCCACGCCGCTCCGCGTTGACGCTCGTTCCGGGCCACACCTATACTCTGAAGGTTCGGCGGGCGGTTAGCTCAGTTGGTTAGAGCGTCGCGTTGACATCGCGGAGGCCAGAGGTTCGAGTCCTCTACCGCCCACCATAGGGTACTGTAGACAGTACCGGGCTCATGAGGGCCACCTCCTCGGTGTCCCCGCCCCGGATCCGGCTGTCGCGGGGCATCGGTAATCGAGTACCGGATGACGGCCTTGCCGGGGCCACGGCGACCTCCCTCACGAAGGACTTGATGAAGGTCCGCGACTCGGCCTCGTCGCGCATCCCGCAGAACTGGGGCCTGTCGGCGATGCGCCCGCTCTGTCCTCGTCCACGTACTCGCGGGCCCGACGTAGCCATCTTCTCGGCGTAGTCCCGGAGCGCTCTCAGCTGGCGGCGACGGACAGGTCCAGTCCTGCCGGTCGCTGGATACCCTATCTCCCCGACGAAGTGCTTGCCACGCATCTTCACGCAAACCAGGTATGACGAGAGTGCCAATCATTACGACTATTGCCACTAGGAACAATCAAAATATGGGTAGAGAAGTGACCGCGCACAATGGCAAGGATGGCTGCGGTGAGAAAAGAGAGACCCAACATGAAGCCCTGATCGGATGCCCATTGCCACAACGCGTCCATGCTGATGGCGGTCACTAGGATTAGCTGCCAAGCTTTGCTTGCCCCGCAGCCCCTGTTGCTGATTGCGGGTATCTTTGAGTTCTCTCGCTAAGAGTCTTGATACGAAGCGAAGGACGAAACTTTGCGTCCATCTGCCTGTCGCTTCATCTGTGTATCCCCTTCCTCGCCTCTTCCTGCTCGGCCTCACGGTCTTCAGCCTCTCATGAGGGCCGTCCGCGCCAATCCGTTCTTCCATGTACAGGCGCATGGCCCCGCAAGAGCTCGTAGCGGTCGTCCCATTGGACGAAGCCCACGGTCATCCGTGGACCCAACGTCACGCACTGTACGACGGGCCTCGCCGACCGCCTTGCGCCACGCTCGATCACGGTCGCGCCGGCCAGGAAGGGCATACGGACTGCCACGCCGCTTTCCAACATACCCTTCCAACATACACAGAGAGGCCGATTGCCCGGTAGGCGTCAGCTTGTTGGGTTCCGCTCGCGCGGGGGCCGGGGTATCTTCTCTTTGCTCCTGCTGGGGGAGCTTGCAGAAGGGTTCCCGCTTCCTGACCTGCCCTCACGAGATTCCGCCTGCGCGCGGGAACGGCGAGTTTCGCGCAGGGGCATCTTTCGCACACACTCCACGAGGCGGTAGACGTGAGACTCAGTCGGGCGTCAATGGCGGGAACTCTGATGGCTGCGGCCCTGTCGCTGCTCATTCTCCTGCCCGCGCTCGCGGCGGACGGCCAGGATGTCGTGCGGCCTACCGCACACGATAGTCTGACCGTTGCGGTCTTCGATTCAGTGCAATTCAATCCCGCCATCCACGATTTCGCGGCGGACGATCCCAATTACCTGGGGGTCGACAGCAACAATATTCACTTTCTCAACCCGCGCGACACAAAGCTAGGGCCGACCCTCTACGTTTCCAACGACGAAGCGGCTTACGACACGGTGTACGTCGTCGTGGAGAAGCCCGTCGACCCGGGTGAGATCGACCATGACGACGATCCGAGCACTGACGAGATCGAAGGCCTGCGCATCCGGTTGGACTCCGACGGCAGCTCCCCCAAGGCACTGGTCTTGCGCAAGACCACGGGCCAAGGCTTTGTCTATCACGGCAAGTTCCAGGTCGTCGTCCCCCTGAGCGCCGGAACCGCTGGAGCGGGCCAGATCGAGGCGTTCCACGGCGACGTCGTCACCGTGGCCTCGGACGACAACACGGCAAGGCTGACGGTCGATGGGAAGGGGCCGGTCTATAGCGACATCACGCCGGAACACGAGACGCTCCAGACCTTTAGCACGGCCATAGTTGGGTTCACCGTTACAGACACGGACTCCGGCCTGCGCACGGACCGCGAGGCAGGCACGGACCTGGACGGGGACGACCGGCTCGACGAGCCGTTGTCCCAAGACAACCTCGGCGGCAGCGCCGACGTCGACGTGTCATGGCTGGCGAGATTCGGCGATGCGAGGGAGATCGACGGTCTGGAGAGAAGGGGCGACCGGAACTGGGTCGAGTTGGAACGAGACCATTCCTACTCGGTCAGCTTCATACACGGCGTCCTTACGTCGGGGACGTACGAGTGGCGCATCCAGGCGTACGACAGGGTCGGCAATAGGACTTGGAGCGACTCCGAGGGCGCGCCCGGCGTGCAGAAACACATGCTTACGGTCGACGCTCTCAGCCCTGAAGTAGCCGCGGTCCACGCAGGCATCGGGTTCGACTCCGCGAAAGGGAAAGAGGTGCAAGACTCCTCCTCGCTCCTCGTCGTCTTCGGGAACAAAGGAGAAGAGGCAGAGGAGAACGACCCCTCCTACCCACTTGGCG
This sequence comes from Dehalococcoidia bacterium, assembly GCA_965220205.1. Classification (GTDB taxonomy): domain Bacteria; phylum Chloroflexota; class Dehalococcoidia; order Lucifugimonadales; family Australimonadaceae. The sequence goes on from OZ244812.1 coordinate 1,551,545, forward strand.
TGGTCGATCCCCTCGACCCATCCTCCATCCAGGCCGCCGACTTCAAAGTCACGGGGCATGAGGTGGCCCGTGTCATCCACCCCAACAGGGCGAAGAGCCTTGACGAGATGGGCTCCTTCTTTAGCTCCCAGGATGACCCCGCCGCGTATCAGGACGACGTATGCGAGTCCCACACCGGCCTCGGCCAAGACCCGGTGTCCAACCCCAGCGGATGCATAGACACGCGGAACCGGGTGTACGTGGTCTTGACCGCCCCTATGGCGGACGACGCGACGGCGGAGGTCCAGATCCTCGGCGGGGCCATCATGGACCTAGCCGGGAACGGCAACCTCTCCTTCCAAGGCGTGGCCGTGGACAAGATTCCCCCGACCCTCACCGTCGCCGCCGCGGGAGACGTGAGCACGGACGGACGCCCCCTGGGCCGGGAGGCGGTCACCCTAAGCGTCGCGTCCGGGGAGCGGCTAGCTGCTTCTCCAGAAGCATGGCTCGTCTCGTTCGACCAGGAGAGCAAGATCAGCGCCGTCGAGGCTGTGGGCCTCGGCGTCGACGGCGCGAACGCCTGGGTCGCCCGTATCGACGGCGACAACGACACGAAGGTCGCCGCGCTTATCGTTCGCGGCGAGGACCTCAGGGACAACGTCAGCACGACCCTCGGTTGGACGGACGACGACGGCGATGAGACGGCGGACCCAGAGGACGGCAACGGGTCGCCGGACGTAGGCGAAGCGATCGATCTCGCGAAGCTCGACGCGGCTGGGTTCGTCATCGAGTTCGACAACGACATCGCCCCAGCCGACTTGGCCATTACTCCGAGGGCGGGCTCGAGCCTCCGAACGGACAGCCCCAACCCGTTCATCCAGCTAACGTTCGCGGAGGGCGCCGAGAACACGATCACCGTTGAGGCGAACGCGGCCGCCACGCCTCCGATAGTGGGATCGACACACGACTCCTACACCGATGAAGACGGAGAGGAGACCGATTTCGACAGCTACGGGACGGTGACCATCACCGCCGTCACGGTGGACGGCGAGAATGCGATGCCCAGGCTCGTGAGGACCGGAGACGCCGAGTTCAGCCTGGGGCTCCGCGGCCTCGCGCTTGGCCAGCACACCCTCGCTTACACCGCGGTTGACGAAGCGGGCAACGAGATCACGGTCGACGACGCAGGGTTCGTGGTCCTCGAACGCATACCGTACGAGGTCAACCTGAGGCGCGGATTCAACCTGATTTCGCTCCCGAAGACCCCAGAGGACCCGTCGATTGGCGCCGTCTTGCCGCCCGGCCACCCGACGATCGCCGTACTGACGTACCGAGCCGGCGAATGGATCGCCGCCTTCCGAGACGAGGCGACCGGCGAGTGGGACGGCACGCTAACCGAGATCGTCGCCGGCTACGGCTACTGGATAGAGACCCCGACCTCCACGTCGCTGTCGACCGTGATTGCGGAACCCGCTCCGGGCTCGGTCCTCCCGACCTTCCCGGTCACGACCGGCTGGAACCTCCTCGGCATCGTCGATGTCGACCGCGGCGAGGCGGGCGTGACCAAACGTCCCGTCAGCGAGTATCTCGCCAGTGTCGCCTGGTCCTTCGCGTATGGCTTCGACAACCAGACGAACTCGTGGAAGAAGCTTGCCAACGCCCTCGACGGCGGCGATGTCGTCAACGGGGCCGGCTACTGGGTCTGGATCGAAGAGCCCGGCCTGCTCGTCCCCTAGCCTCGCACCACTTCCGTAGGCCCTCTCTCTGCGTAGCGCTCCCCCTGGGGGACGGGGAACTTGGGCATGCCGCTGGTGGTGACGAGGCGAGTCGCCGTCGCCGTTGAGGCCCGAAAGTCGAAGTGCTGCGGGTAGCGCCGGCGTGGGCAAATCGAACTAGCGCTTCAGCAGACCGGCAGACCAAGCTCGTCGAGGTCACTCTCCGGTACGTTCAGGAATCTCTCTAATCCACTGGGGACGCACCCGGTCAGTTGGTTGCTCCCACCCAGGAATAGAAAGGTCAGATTGGAGAGGCTGCCCAACTCGGCGGTATCTCCCCTCTCAACTGGTTCTGGTTAAGCCACAGCAGTTGCAGCCTGGGGAGCCTGCCCAGTTCAGGTGGTATCACTCCCCTCAACCGGTTGTCTGAGAGGTCCAGCTCTCGCAGGCTGGCGAGGCTGCCCAATTCCGGCGGTATCTCCCCGCTCAACCGGTTTTCCTGAAGCCACAGCGATTCCAGGCTAGAGAGGCTGCCCAGCGCTGACGGTATCGCCCCGCTCAACTGGTTATCGTGGAGAACCAGCCCTCTCAGGTTGGAGAGGTCGCCCAACTCCGGCGGTATCTCCCCTCTCAACCGGTTCCCATTGAGTTCCAACCCATTGACGCGGCCACCGGGGTCGGTCTTGACGCCATACCATTGGCCGACGGGAGCCTCGCTCAGCCAGTTGTCGCTCCTCTCCCAGTTCGCTCCTTCTGCCGCTTCATAGAGCGCCTCCAGCGCGCCCTTGTCGCCGGTCAATCGCGGCGCCGGTTCAAGCGTGGGAGTAGGGGTCAGGGTGCGTTCAGGCGTAGGCGTGGGTGGCTGCAAGCGGCAAGCGCGATGGCCAGCGTAAAGCACAACATCGCCAGACCCCAACGCCTAGTCATGGTCGCCCATGCCTCGACCGAAGACCGAACCATTCCAAGACGACCGCCGTCCCGCCTTGGCAGGGCGGACCCCTCAGACGTCATTCGTCTCCCGATCACGCCCCCTTTGCAATCGAACTTTCAGAGCAACGAGGAACGCGGCAATCGCCATGGCGAGACGCAACACAAACTCCATAGCTATCAGGAACAGCAGATAGTAGAGGATGTTTTCCGTATAGTCCAGGGTGTCGTTCAACAGGTCCAACGACTCTGAAATCGCGAAGAACGACGTGTCAATGAGGAAGATGGCCAGGACCGCGAAGGGGAGGATCTTGGCTAGGTCCCTAGATAGGTCCTCGTTGTAGTACGCCGTTACACGGATTGAGCCGATGGTGACCAGCGCCATCAGCAGAACGTCCGAGAACGAGCGGTCTTTCGACAGGAAGGCTAGTATCAACGTGAGGATTGTGAACCAGAAGAACGCAAAGAACGGAAATAGGATCAGGTACTTTGCTACGTACATGACGATGTGGAGGAGAGTCCGCATCCACCGAAATCGCGACGTCTCATACTTGGACAGGTCCAACGCAAACATGTCCCGAGAGGCAATGAATCGGTAGTACTTGAAGACAAAGAGCGCGTACACAGCCATGCCGAGAATGTAGACCGCGACAGGCGATAGCAGATCGAAGGCCCTGTCGACGCTTAGCCCGTTTGGGAACACTTCATTGATGTCCATCAGCCTTCCCTTGACGCAACCTGACCGGATGGTAGACGAAAGTAGCTGTCCCAAGTCAAGTGGCGCAGGGGAGGAATCCCCCCCACGGCGCACACAAAGAGACCAGCCTGACGGCTGGTCTCTCTCGGGTCGCGCCCTTAGCGCAGTGAATAGTGGAAGGAAAGACGCTAAGCCGTTCAGGGCCCTTCCGGAGAAGGACACGGGGAGGGCTGTTGGCGAGACGAGGGAGCGAAACTCAACCAATCGTCTGCCGCGGGCCGCTCTCCCTGAACGGACCGACCTAGGATTCCCCGAAGGGAGCTCCCTAGAAAGGAGGTGATCCAGCCGCACCTTCCGGTACAGCTACCTTGTTACGACTTCGTCCCAGTTACCAGTCCCGCCCTCGGCGCAGGCCTCCTTACGGTTGGCTGTGCGACTTCAAGCGTTACCGGCTTCCATGACGTGACGGGCGGTGTGTACAAGGCCCGGGAACGTATTCACCGCAGGATGGCTGATCTGCGGTTACTAGCAACTCCACGTTCATGCAGGCGAGTTGCAGCCTGCAATCCCAACTGGGGGTAGGTTTAAGGGATTCGCTTCGTCTCGCGACGTTGCTGCCCGTTGTCCTACCCATTGTAGCGTGTGTGTCGCCCAGGGCGTAAGAGCCATGATGACTTGACGTCATCCCCACCTTCCTCCTTGAATTACAAGGCAGTCTGACTAGAGAGTGCAACTAGTCACGAGGGTTGCGCTCGTTGCGGGACTTAACCCAACACCTCACGGCACGAGCTGACGACAGCCATGCAGCATCTGTGATAGCTCCCCGAGGGGTCCCCCATCCTTTCGGGCAGGGTACCACTAACATGTCAAGCCCTGGTAAGGTTCTTCGCTTTGCATCGAATTAAACCACACGCTCCGCTGCTTGTGCGGGCCCCCGTCAATTCCTTTGAGTTTTAGCCTTGCGGCCGTAGTTCCCAGGCGGAATGCTTAACGCGTAAGCTTCGACACAGGGGGGGTCGATACCCCCTATATCCAGCATTCATCGTTTAGGGCGTGGACTACCCGGGTATCTAATCCGGTTTGCTCCCCACGCTTTCGAGCCTGAGTGTCAGGGACGGCCCAGAGCACCGCTTTCGCCACTGGTGTTCCTCCCGATATCTGCATATTTCACCATTACACCGGGAATTCCGTGCTCCTCTACCGCCCTCAAGCTGAGCAGTTTCGATGGACCTCTCCAAGTTAAGCCTGGAGCTTACACCACCGACGGACTCAGCCACCTGCGCTCCCTTTACGCCCAGTAAATCCGGACAACGCTTGCCTCCTACGTATTACCGCGGCTGCTGGCACGTAGTTAGCCGAGGCTTATTCCCAGGGTACCGTCAGAACTTCTTCCCCTGGAAAAGGGGTTTACGACCCGCGGGCCTTCTTCCCCCACGCGGCGTCGCTGCGTCAGGCTTTCGCCCATTGCGCAAGATTCCCTGCTGCTGCCTCCCGTAGGAGTGGGGGCCGTGTCTCAGTCCCCCTCTGGCCGGTCGTGCTCTCACACCGGCTACCCGTCGACGGCTTGGTGGGCCGTTACCTCACCAACTACCTGATGGGACGCAAGTCCCTCCACTGGTGGCCGAAGCCTTTCGTTGTCCCTCTTCTGAAGCACAACCACATGCGGTATTAGCTCGGATTTCTCCGGGTTGTCCCCCGCCAATGGGTAGGTTACTTACGCGTTACTCAGCCGTCTGCCACTCGCTCCCCGGCCGAAGCCGGGACGCTCGTTCGACTTGCATGCATTAGGCGCGCCGCCAGCGTTCGTCCTGAGCCAGGATCGAACTCTCGATCAGTTGCGGGATCCCAGAGGACCCCATTTTTTCGTTTCAAAGGAAACGGGGCGCTTTCCTTCCACTATTCACTTGTTAAGGTACGCCGACCCTGTCCCCCGGAGGGGAACCCAACGAGCATAGACGCCCACGGCCTGCCCGTCAACCCCATCCGACCACAATGGCAGCGCCCGAGTCGGGCCCGAGCCGCTCAGCCCGCAGCCCGCAGCTCCCGCTCGACCCGCTCCCAGACCTGCGCGTGCACGCTGTCCGCCGGCTCCAGGGCGTCCAGAACCAGCCAACGCTTGGGCGAGCGCCGCGCAAGCCGCAAGAAGCCGTCCCGCACCCTCTGGTGGAATAGCGCGCTGAGCTCCTCGAATCGCCTCTTGTCCGAGTCCTCGGCGCGCGGGACCGGGTCTATCCGCCCCTCCTCGTCGAACGACGCCTGCACCCTCGCGCGTTGCAGCGCTGCCTCCGGCGGAGCGTCGAGCAGCACGGTTAGACCGGGCTCGAGCCCGCCCGTCGCGAGGGCGTTCGCCTCGGCGACTTGGCGCAGGGGAAGCTGGCGGCCGTAGCCTTGGTACACGGTGGTCGAGTCCGCGTAGCGGTCGGCGATGACGATGGCGCCGTCGTTCAGCGAGGGGCGGATGACCCGGCGGACGAGTTCCGCGCGCGATGCCGTGAACAGCAAGAGTTCGGCCGACGACGTCAAAGGAGCTCTCTGGGCCTTGACCCAGTTGCGGATGTACTCCCCCAGCGGCGTGCCGCCCGGCTCATGCACGGGGACAACGTTGCGCCCGGCAGCGCGCAGCCGTTCCGTCAGCAGACGCGCCTGCGTCGACTTCCCGACGCCCTCGCCGCCTTCGAACGTTATGAACAACCCGCTCAAACCCGCTCCCCCGCCCGTAGTGGATACGCCAGATCTCGCCGGCCGCTACCGGCGGCCCCCGCCGCGCCGACCGTCGGCCTTGCGGATCGTCACACGACGGCGGGGCTCGCGGCCCGCGCTGGTCGAGCGGAGCTCGGCCTGCTCCGCGATGCGGTGCTGCACCCGGCGCACGAACGCGCTGCGCGGCTGGAGCTCGATCGCGTCCGCTTGCCCGGTGAGGATGCGCTCGACGCCGGCCACGGCTTCGCTGCTGCCTGCCTCCATCGCCCCCGCCGCGCGCTCGCCGGCCTCGCCGCCCTGGGCCGCCTCCCGTCCATAGGCCACCTGTTGCAGGAACCCCACGATCTGCCCGGCCGTGTTGCGCCGCAGCACGAACACCGGCTTGCCCAGCTCCTCAGCCGTCTCGAGCACCCCCGCCCTGCGGCGGAAGTGCGCCTTGGTCGTGAGCACCACGTCCGCCTCGGCAACGCTCTGTGCCACCGTGACCTCGAGTCCGGCGTCTTCAGCCGCTTCCTGCAGCCGCTCCCGGCTCACGCCGAAAGGATGGACGCGCGTGGGCGCGCTCCGCGGGGCTGCAGGGGCAGCGACCGCCGGCGCCGGCGCCTCCTCCCCGTCGTCGTACGGGGCTCCCGCGCGGTGCGGCCGCTCTACGCGACCGCCAAACGGGGCGGCCTCGAACGCCGGAGCCACGGCTGGCCGCTGCCAGCTCCGGCGCACCGCGCCCGATTCGTCCAGCTCTCGTATCTCGGGCGAGACCGGGCGCCCCCGCAGCACCGCATCGACCGTCCGGGCGACGTCGGCGTGCACCGCGACGCGGTCCCACGTCTGGATCTCCACCAGCACGTCGAACGTCGGCGGCGCTTTGCGCTCGAGGATCGTCTTCTGCGTACGGCGGCGGCGGGCCTCCTCATCGCCCAGCGTGACGGTCTGCACTCCGCCCACCAAATCGGACAGCGTCGGGTTGACCAGCAGGTTCTCGAGCGTATTGCCGTGAGCGGTCGCGATGAGCTGCACGCCGCGCTCGGCGATCGTCCGCGCCGCGTCCGCCTCCAGCGCCGTTCCCATCTCGTCGACGATGATCACCTGCGGCATGTGGTTCTCCACCGCCTCGATCATCACCGCGTGCTGGAGCGCCGGCGTCGAGACTTGCATGCGCCGCGCCTTGCCGATGGCCGGGTGCGGGATGTCCCCGTCCCCCGCAATCTCGTTGGACGTGTCGACAATCACCACCCGCTTGCGGGCGGAGTCTGCGAGGACTCTGGCGAGCTCCCGTAGGACTGTCGTCTTGCCGACGCCCGGCCGCCCCACCAACAGCACGCTGTTGCCCGAGACAGCCAGGTCCTCGATGACTTTGGCGCTCCCGTGAATCGCGCGCCCCACCCGGCACGTCACGCCCACCACCTCGCCCGCCCGGTTCAGGATCGCCGAGATGCGGTGGAGCGTCCGCTCGATCCCCGAGCGATTGTCGTCGCCGAAGGGACTCACCCGCTGAGTGATGTACCGCAGGTCTTCGACGGTCACCTCGCGGTTGCCCAGATAGACGTCGCCGTCGGCGAAGCGGGCCTCGGGCAGGCGGCCCAGGTCAAGCACGACCTCCAAGAGCGTGCCCAACTCGTCGTGCCGGCGGAGCGCCGCCTCGATGTCGGGGGGCAGGATGCGCAGCATCTCCGCCAGGTCGTCGCCCACGGCGGGCTCGAGGGCGCGGAAGGGCGCAACGCCGTCGGCGCCGCCCCCCTCGGCGACGCTCTCCCCGTCATGCATGTCTACAGCCATGTATTCTCCCGCACGTCACGCCTGCGCGAGCGTAAGCGACGGCTCGCGGACCCGCAGCGCAGTCGGCAGGATCAGCACGGCGTATGAACCACGCACCTGCCACCCGCGCTGTTGGAGCGCCCGGCCGATGGCCGGCTGGTGGCTAGGCACAACCCACCGAGGCGTCTTGTGCCCCCAGGCGAGGCGAGCCGCGTACGTCACCAACCGGGGCGCCACGGCGCCCTCCTCCGGATGCAGCGCCGCATCGAGCGTCAGCACATCGCCCGCGCCGTCGAACCGGACCATCCGCGCAGCTGGCCTCCGCGCTCCCAGACGTAGTCGCGCACCGCGTTGCCGCACGGCTCCCGCGAGTCGAGCCACTGGTCCATCGTCAGGCCCGCCGCCGCCCGGACCGACGCCGTCTGCGTCCGGTTGTACAGCCAGAAGAGGCCTACCGTGTCCGACGGCGCCAGCGGACGCAACAATAGGGGCGGGCTGTGCGGGTCCACCGTCATAGGGCGGTTGAGGATAAAGACCTCCTCGGTGAACGCGGGGAAGAACCCGGCGCGTTTCGCCGCCTGCACCACGGGGCTCTCCAGCGGCGTGCGTAGGAACAGCCGCTCGGCGCCCCGCGCCCCGATGTGCGCGACCGCCCGCTCGAGCAGCGTCGTGAGCTCGTCTAGGCGCCCGCCGTCGACGAACAGGTGCGCGACTTCCCATGACCGCGGGCCCTGCCGCGTCCTGAGCACCCCAACTGCGTCGAGCTTGCCGCCGTGGACCGCGGCGAGCGGCAGCTGCCGCGGCGAGGCCGACAGGCTCCAACGCGCGAGCTCCGTCCGGGTCAGGCGGCGGGCCGCGTTGCCGAGCTCACCATGCGTACACGCCTGGTCCTCCCCCGCGAGGCGGCCCGGAAGCAGCTGCAGCGGCAAGTCGGTCAGCCGCAGACCACGGATCACGGGAGGGCCGCCTGCGCCGCCGGACGCTTCGCCATCCCCACGAAGTAGGCGTGCATGCGCCGGTCCTGCGTGAGCTCTGGGTGGAACGCCGTCACCAGGATGTTCCCCTGCCGCGCCGCCACGACCGTGCCATCGGAAAGCGCCGCCAACGGGCGCGCCGCCGGCCCGAGCTCTCGGATGCGCGGAGCCCTGATGAACACGGTGTGGAGCGGACCGCCTGGGACGCCGTCGACCTCGAGGTCAGTCTCGAACGAGTCCACCTGCCGCCCAAAGCCGTTCCGCTCGACGAGCATGTCCACGAGACCAAGCGGCGCCGGGCGGTCCTCGACCAGACGGGTTGCGAGCAGAATCAAGCCAGCGCACGTGCCCCACAGCGGACGGCCGCTCGCGGCGTACGCGAGGAGTGGGTCGCGCACACCGTAGGCGTCCATCAGATGCGCCATCGTGGTGCTCTCGCCGCCGGGCACGATGAGCGCGTCGACCGCGTCGAGTTGGCTGGCCCGCCGCACCTCGACCGCGCGGAGTCCGAGGTCGTTGAGCGCCGTGACGTGTTCAGCGAAATCGCCCTGGAGGGCCAGGACGCCGACTGTCGCGCCCGCGTTCACGCTACCAGCCTCGTGTGGCCAGCAGCTCCTCGGACCTGATGGACCGGGCGCTGATGCCCACCATCGCTTCTCCGAGCCCGGTCGAGGCCTCCGCAATGGCGAGCGGGTCCTCGTAGTGCGTGACCGCCTTGACGACCGCCGCGGCGCGGGCCGCCGGGTTTCCTGACTTGAAGATCCCCGAGCCAACGAACACGCCGTCCGCGCCCAGGTGCATCATCAGCGCCGCGTCAGCCGGCGTCGCAACGCCCCCCGCCGCGAAGTTAACCACGGGCAGACGCCCTACCCGCTTCACCTCGCACAGGAGGTCGATCGGCGCGCCGATTTCCTTGGCGTAGGCGGTCAGCTCCTCGTCAGGCATCAGCTGCACGCGGCGGACCTGCTTCATCACGGTGCGCATGTGGCGGACCGCCTCTACGACGTCGCCCGTGCCCGCCTCGCCCTTCGTCCGGATCATCGCCGCGCCTTCTCCGATCCGGCGCAGCGCCTCGCCCAAGTCCCGGCAGCCACACACGAACGGGACCGTGAAGTCGTGCTTCCAGACGTGGTGCTCCTCGTCCGCCGGCGTCAGCACCTCCGACTCGTCGACGTAGTCCACGCCGATCGCCTCGAGCACGCGGGCTTCGACGAAATGGCCGATGCGGCACTTGGCCATCACCGGAATCGTCACCGCCTCGATAATCTCCTTGACCATGCCGGGGTCCGACATGCGCGCGACGCCGCCGTCGGCGCGGATGTCCGCCGGCACGCGTTCGAGGGCCATCACGGCGCAGGCGCCCGCGTCTTCGGCCAGCCTCGCCTGCTCGGCGGTGACCACGTCCATGATCACGCCGCCCTTGAGCATCTGGGCAAGCCCCGACTTTACGGCAAACGTGCCCGTCTCTCCGCCACCCTGAGCGCCGTTCGTAGTCACGCTACTTCCTCCCACTGGCATCGACGACTCTCAGTATACGCCGCGCACGGAAGGCGCGCTCACTCATGGACAGCGTGGGAAGCGTCAGAACGCCGGGACGGTGAGCTCCGCCTGCCCGGAAGGACCGTCGTAGGTGAGGACGCAACGCCGCATTACATCCATGCCTAGGAGAGACGGCACGAAGGAGGCTGGTTCCCCGGAGACACGGCGACCGAGAAGAATGGAGTTTATCTCGCATTGCCGCCAAGCCCCGGTGTCTTGGTCGAGCACGTATATCTGCGCCTCTTGCCTCGCGTAGGCGCGGGCGCCAGCGATGCCCATGAGCGACGCGTCCTCGGGAAGCGTCTCCCACTGTTCGGGGGGGCACTATCTTCTCCCAGTCTCTCGGGTGCAGGGCCGAGAAGGCCGCGCCCGTGTCGATCAGCATGTTGACGCGGGAACCTTTGGAGTGGGCGGGCAGACGCACGTAGACCGGCAGCCATAAGAGTGCTGACGCCTGCGTCTGTTGGACTACTACTGCGGGGCGGGCCAATGGCCTAGCATCCAGAGAGGGTCCTGGGCAGTGACCAATTCCCGAACGGCGAGGCCCTTTGGATCGTCGGCCTTTCCCAGCGCTCTCATGAACTCGTCAAGGCCCGCCTGGTGCACGATTACCCGCTCGTCCATGACGGCGATCCATTGCTCAGGGTATTGTTCGAGCAGCGACGCCTTGTTCTCGTGGAACCATTGCCAGTCGCGCTGGGACTGTTCCCACTCCGCCGAAGTGGGCAGCGCCTTGTTGCCGTCTCCAGAGTCCGACGAGCCTTCTGCTGCCTTGCGCGCCGTTGCCATCACGTTCTCCCGTTGCCGCCTGCGCACAGTGCTTCGCACACTACACGTTACGACTCGTCCTTGGCGAGCAACGTGTCCGACGTACTCATCTCGGCTGATGCTCCATGCACAAACGACCGAACCATTCTCTGTACTCTTCGTCAGTCATGCCGTGAGGGCCTTTGTGATGGGCGTCGATACCTCCCACCCCTTCCCTCTGAACTCGTGTCCGCACAACGGGCATACACGAGGCGCCATTGTGGACCGTCCCCAACAGGGACAGCTTGGGTTACAGGTCTGCACCGCCATCGCCAAGCCCCACCCAACCCCAACGCCGCCTACAACTCGTCCCGCGCCAGCAGTCCGGCGATGGTCGACGCCACTTCGCCCGGCGCCACTTGCGACGCCTCCGTGTCTCGGCGGCGCTTCACCTCCACCACGCCCTGCTTGAGGTTGCGCGGGCTCACGACGACGCGCACCGGCAGGCCCAGCAGGTCCACGTCGTTGAACTTCACGCCCGCCGACTCGTCGCGGTCGTCGTAGAGGACTTCGTAGCCAGCCTCGGTGAGGGCAGCGTACGTGCCCTCGGCCGCCGCCGCGACCTGCGGGTCAGCCGCGTTCAGCGCCAGTAGGTGCACCTGAAACGGGGCGATCGGCGCCGGGTAGACGATGCCGGCCCCGTCATGGTTCTGCTCGATGGCCGCCGCCAACACCCGCGTCACGCCGATCCCATAGCATCCCATCACGACCGGGTTGAGCCGGCCCTCCTCGTCGGTGAACTCGGCGCCGATGGTCCGCGTGAAGAACGTCCCGAGCTTGAACACATGGCCCACCTCGATCCCGCGGACCTCCTCCAGCGCCGCGCCGCAGTTCGGGCAGCCGTGGCCCGCCTGCGCCAGCGCGACGTCGGCGATGCGGTCCACCGTGAAGTCGCGCGGGTAGTTGACGTTCCGATAGTGCTTGCCGGGCTCGTTCGCTCCGGCGACGAAGTTATTGCCCTGCCCGATGCTCGGGTCGCCGATGCGCCGGACGCCCGTGAGCCCCACGGGCGAGGTCGAGCCCGGCGTCAGCCCCGCGGCCCACGACTCCTCCGGCGTCGCCATCCGCAGATCGTGGACGTCGAGCAGGTTCTTCAGCTTCACTTCGTTCACCGCTAGGTCGCCCCGGAGCGTGACGAGCACGACCCGGCCGTCGGCGGCGTAGAACACGGCCTTCAGCGTCTGCGACTCGGGCACGCCCATGAGCTCGGCCAGCTGCGCGATCGTTGTGACGCCTGGCGTGTCGACGAGCGTCAGCTCCCCCGGCTCGCCCTCCGGCGCGGGCGGTATGACCGAGACGGCGCGCTCGGAGTTGGCGGCGTAGTCGCCGTTGGGACACGTGAGCACGGTGTCCTCGCCGGACTCAGCGGGCATGATGAACTCGTGGGAGTCCTTGCCGCCGATAGCGCCCGAGTCCGCCTCGACCTCCAGCGTTGGCAGCCCGCAGCGGCGGAAGATGTTCCGGTACGCCTGGCGCATGCGCTGGTACGTGACGTCCAGCGCCTCCTGGCCCGTGTCGAAGGAGTAGGCGTCCTTCATGTCGAACTCGCGTCCGCGGAGCAGGCCCGCGCGCGGCCGGGGCTCGTCCCGGAACTTCGTCTGTATCTGGTAGAGCAGCAGCGGCAGGTCGCGGTAGCTCTCAACGTTGGCCTTGGCGATTGCCGTGACCACCTCCTCGTGCGTCGGCGCCAGGACCATCTCGCGCTCCCGGCGGTCCGTGAGGCGAAACATGTTCGCGCCGAACGCCTCGTCGCGGCCCGACTCCTGCCACGTCTCGACTGGCTGGAGCGCAGGCATGCGGACCTCCTGGCCGCCCGCCGCGTCCATCTCCTCGCGGATGATGCGCTCGATCTTGTGCAGCGACCGCAGCGCGGGCGGCAGGTAGGCGTACACGCCCGCGGCTACCTGCATCATCATGCCGGCGCGCAGCATCAGCCGGTGGCTGGCCGTCTCGGCCTCGCCGGGGTCTTGGCGGAGCGTCTTCGAAAGGAACTGCGAGGTGCGCATGGGGTCGTTGCCTGCCGGGAGCGTTTGCGGCAAGGATAGCATCCCGGCTGGCCGCCGCTCACGCCGTGGTGGCTGCCCCGCCGCTCGGCGCCGGCTGGGCGTACATCGCGAGGTAGATTTCCTCGAGGTTCTCCCCGCCGACGTGCTCCCGGATCGCGTCGAAGAACTCGATGTCCCACTCGCTCACGAACGTCACCGCGGTCCCCTCGCGGCCCATCCGAGCGGTGCGGCCGATCCGGTGCACGTACTCGTCGACCTGCTCGGGGATGTCGTAGTTGATGACGTGCGCCACAGCCGGCACGTCGATGCCCCGGGAGGTCAGGTTCGTCGAGACCAGGAGCTTCAGCTTGCCGTCGCGGAACGCCTGCATCACCGCGTTGCGCTCGCCCTGAGGCAAGCCGCCGTGGATCGCTTCGACCGCGATTCCCCTGCGCTTCAGCGACCGGACCAGCCAATCCACGTCCTCTTTGGTGCGCCGGAACACCAGGGTCTGCTCCCAGTGATCGATGGTGTCGAGCACCTCGAGCATCGCGCTCAGCTTGTCGCGGCGCGCCACCTCGCAGTACATCTGACGCACCGTCTCCACCGGCTCCGACTCCTCGCCCACGCGAATCCACTGGGGATCGCGCAGGTACGAGTAGATCAGCCGTCTGATCATCGTGGGGACCGTCGCCGTGAAGAGCGCGGTCTGACGGTCGCGCGGCGTGCTGCGCAGTATCCGCCGGATGTCGGGCAGGAACCCGATGTCGAGCATCTGGTCCGCCTCGTCGAGGATGACGATCTGGACGCGGTCGATGCGCAGGATGCCACGGTCGAGGAGGTCGATCACGCGGCCCGGCGTGCCGACGACGATCTGCGCGCCCCCTTCGAGGCCCGCAATCTGCGGCCCCATCGGCGCGCCCCCATACACGGCCACGAGCCGGATGCCCCGGTGGCGGACGATCCGGGTGACCTCGCCGGTCACTTGGCGCGCCAGCTCGCGCGTGGGCACGAGGACGATTGCCTGCACGTAGCCGTCGGTCCCGTCGATCCGCTCGGCCAGCGGAATGCCGAACCCCGCCGTCTTGCCCGTGCCGGTCTGCGCCTGGCCCACCAGGTCCACGCCGTCCAGCATCGGCCCGATCACGGCCTCCTGAATGGGCGTGGGCTCCGAGTAGCCCATCTCGGCGAGCGCTTGGGCCACCGGCGCCGACACCATGACGGGCCCAAACGCCGTTTCGCGCGGCTGCGGCCCGGTCACGCTCTCGACGCGCGGAGGCGCCACGGCCTCGCCGGAGGGCTTCCCCCGCCTCCGCCTACGCTGCTTGGGCGAGGCGTCGGCCTGATCGGCAGAGGGAGCGGAGAACGAGTGGCTGGGAGCGTGGGAAGAAGCGTCGGGGGGAGCGCCGTCGCGTGTGCGGCCGCGCGGACGGCCAGGTCCCGCGGAGGGCTCGGGCTGCGGGCGGGTCGCGGGGGACGGGGGAGCGTCGGAGGCTTTGGGGGTCGCGGACGCAGGTCTCGGAATCAGACGCGAGAGGAGTTTCTTGAACATGTCGTCCTATACTAACATGGCATACTACGGCGCCAACGAACGAGGAGACGACCCCATGAGCGATACCGACCTGAAGGCCACGGTGCGGAGCGCGTACGGGAAGATCGCGTTGGACGCGGCGGCGCGCTGCGGCGACGGTTGCGGGGCGGACGAAGCGTCCGCGCGCATCGGCTACTCGCAGGCGGAGTTGGCGAGCCTCCCCGACGGCGCCAACCTCGGCCTCGGCTGCGGCAACCCAATCGCGCTGGCGTCGCTGCGCGAAGGCGACGTCGTGCTCGACCTCGGGTCGGGCGCCGGCATCGACTGCTTCCTCGCGGCGCAGGCGGTCGGGCCGTCGGGCCGCGTCATCGGCATCGACATGACGCCGGAGATGCTCGACCGGGCCAACGCTAACGCTGCGGCCGGCGGGTACGCCAATGTCGAGTTCCGCCGCGGCGACCTCGAATCGCTGCCGGTGGACGACAACAGCGTGGACCTGGTCATCTCGAACTGCGTCATCAACCTCGTGCCGGACCGGACGCAGGTCTACCGCGAGGCGCTGCGCGTGCTCAAGCCGGGCGGGCGCGTGTCCGTCTCCGACACGATACAGACGGTCGCGCTGCCGGATGCGCTGCTCGACACGGAAGTGGCGAAGGCCGGGTGCATCTCCGCGGTCGTGACCAAGGAGTCGTACCTGGCGTCGCTGAACGAGGCGGGGTTCGCGGAGGTCCGGATCGACAGCGAAACGCCCTACCCGCCCGATCTCGGATTCGAGGAGCGCCTCATCGAGGGCCTCCGCGAGGAGCAGGGCGTCCCCGAAGAAGCCGTCCGCGCCGCAGCCCGCTCCCTCGTGAGCATCATGGTGACGGCGGTCAAGCCGAGCTAGGAGTGGGCGGCCCAGCCCACCGCTCAGATGGGGCTGTTTGGCCGCCGGAGAGGGTGACGGCTCTCCTTGCGGTCTCATTTGGTCCCATTTGGTCTCATTCCCCTCGCGGCCAAGCCGGTGGTCCAAAGGCGGAGAGAGGGCTCCGTTCGTTCAAAGTGGGCCATTCTGAGCCATTCCACCTCTGGGCTTGGGACCGACGCCGGTTGCCGCCGTCGTTGGCCCTAGGAGATAGGGTACGCGGCGAGTGGGCGCCTGGGCAACGGGCGGATGTCATCGTGGCGACTGGCAGGTGGTAATCCAGCACCAGCGTCAGGTCGCGCCTAGTCCTTGGCCAGTAGCCGCACCAACTCTGGAAGGACGCCTCGGCGGCCTATGCCCAACGACTCGGCGTAGAGCTGGCGGACCGTCCGGGGGTCGACCGTGTCGCCTGGCTCATGCTCCGCCGCATTCCGCGTACGCTGAAGCGTCTGGAGATGTTTCGTCGTTAGGTCCGCTTCCGTGAGGAACCGCACGTCATCGCTGGATAAGCCTAGGCTTTGCAAGTAGTCCTTGATGCCGCTATGCCATAGAAGTTGTACGCAGTCATCAATGCTAGGGCTACGCCGAGACTGTTTCGGTCTGTCGAGTATCATCTGCAACCCTGGATGCGGCAAAGGTTGTGTTTCGGATAGAGGAAGCCACAGATAGCAGTACAGCACTTCCTCCGTCGCGATGCGGATGTCGTTAGCGATAGCTACGTACCTGCTTCGAGTCGAAGCTATGAACTTCCTGTCTGCGTCGACAAGAGCTTGTTGTGCGCGCCCGGGGAGTTTCATCCAAAGTCCATCCTGGAAGAAGTATCTCTCCAAGCGTTCGACTGCTAACTCGTCCTCTTGGCGTCTGTGTAGGTCTCGGAGCTGATCAGGCGTCAGCTGAGCTTGCGCCCAACCCAGTTGCTCATCCCAGTAACCATCGAAAATCTCAGTCATTCCACTCTCATAGAGTGGAAATTTGGTTCTCAGAGTGTCGCATGCAGTTGCAATCGCATCCCAATCTGTTCCATCAGTTCGGCCGTGTCGTAGTTGAGCCATATACTGTCTCAGCATATCCTCTGCTCCAGTGAGCCACAGTGGCAAAGCCTCCTCGGTGAACTGCCCAATCTCGAGCCGCCCATCCCCGTCCGCAAGCTCATATGCCTCTATTGAAGACACGATGCTCAACAGCGCGGTGGCGTAGTCGCCTACTTGAAACGCGAGCTCCGCCTTAACACGGCTCGAAATCGAGCAAATCGACAACAGCGTCTCCGCGTGAGCGTCACCGTATTTGTCGATTTCACCGTACCTGGCTAGCAACTGTTCCAGTTCGTTGTGAAAGCGACTAACGTCGTCTCCGTAACCGAACTCCTGTCCCTCGACTGCGCACAACCGCATAGCCCGGACAAGGAGGGTCGCCCGATAGTGGATAGCTGCCCCAAGAGTTAGCCTGTCCTCACGACCATCCGGCATGTAGGGGGCGCTGAGCTGACTCTCGAGTCCATGGAGTCGTTCGACGACCAGTCGGACACCGGCAACCGGGTCCCGCATCGCCAAATCCATAGCTTGTGCGATTTCATGCTCGATATAGTGGCCAGAACCGCTATCCAAGACCCTCTTGATCTCTTGCATTCGTTCAGAAAACTGATCTGGACTGTAGGACTCTCTAAGAAAGGTCAGGAACAAGGCGACAACGTCTTCTAGGACGTTCTCGCCTTTCTCGATTCTCTGGATGATGACGAGGGTCCTGTCCGGGCTGGGAATCCAAGCCACCCCTAACAGGGTGATGAAAAACGGCTGCGAGGTAGGGATGCGAAGGTAGGGACGCGAAGGTGCGGATGGGGAGGCGTTTGGTTACGCTTGGCGCAGCACGAACGGGAGGCGGCCATGCGCGGCACATCCGACCAGCAGATCGAGAGTCTGGTAGCGCTCACCCCCGAGGACCTGGTCCCACAGGAACACCCGATCCGGCGGATCAAGCCGCTGGCAGACCGGGTGCTTCAGGAGTTGTCGCCCACCTTCAGCCGCATGTACGCCAAGAGAGGCCGGCCATCAGTGCCGCCCGAACACCTGTTGAAGGCGAGCTTGCTGATCGCGCTCTACTCCGTGCGCTCGGAGCGCCAGTTCTGCGAACGGCTGACCTACGACATGCTCTTCCGGTGGTTCCTCGACCTGAACATCCGGGGCGGTTCCTTCGACCAGTCGACGTTCGCCAAGAACCGGACCCGGCTGCTGGCGCATGAGGTGACGGGCCGATTCTTCGGGGCGGTGGTGAGCGAAGCGAGGCGGCAGCGCCTGCTGTCGGAGGAGCACTTCAGCGTGGACGGGACCCTGCTGGAGGCGTGGGCCTCCCTCAAGAGCGTCCGGCCGAGGGACGAGGAGAGGGACCCGCCTACGGGGGCAGGCGGGCGGAACCCATGGAAGGACTTCCGGGGGGAGCGGCGTTCCAACGCGACCCATGTATCGACGACGGACCCGGAGGCGCTGTTGGCGCGCAAGGGGGAGGGGCAGGCGGCGAAGCTGTCCTTCGCCGGCCACGTGCTCATGGAGAACCGGAATGGGCTGGTGGTGGACGTGGTGCTGTCGCAGGCTACCGGGACGGCTGAAACGGCAGCGGCGCTGACGATGCTGGAGCGGGTCCCCACAGCACGGAGGATCACGGTCGGGGCCGACAAGGGGTACGACACGCGGGAGTTCGTGGCCACCTGCCGCTCGTTCCAGATCACGCCTCACGTGGCCATGAAGCAACGGCGCTCAGCCCTGGACCGGCGGACGAGCCGTCACGCGGGGTACGCGGCGAGTCAGCGGGTGCGGAAGCGGGTTGAGGAGGTGTTCGGCTGGCTGAAGACCGTCGGGGGCGGAAGGAAGCTGCGTTACTGCGGCGTGGCCCGCAACGGCCTCTGGGCGGAGATGGCTCTGGCGGCGTACAACCTCGTGCGCATGGCCAAGCTCATGTCTCCCCCATCATCTCCGGGGGAGGTCCCTGCCTGTTGAGGATGAAAGGCCCCAACCGGAGGCGCCAGCGGCCCGATCAGGGGCGATCCAGGGCGCCGCTTACTCCGAATCGGCGTCCAACGGCGCGCCTCAATGCCGGCGCCGGCCCGCTCCCGATTCCCCAAACTCGCATTCTTCATCAGCCTGCTAACCCCCCACCGGACCGGCCACGGCCTCGACCTCCTCGAGGAGCGCGGTCAGCATGTCCGCTTCCTCGACGACTCGAGCTTTCTGGCCTTTGCGGAAGATGACGGCGCGGCCGTTGCCGGCGGCGATGCCGACGTCCGCATCCTTCGCTTCGCCGGGGCCGTTCACTTCGCAGCCCATGACGGCCACTTTGACGGGGCTCTGCATGCCCTTGAGCATCTCATCGACGGTGTTGGCGAGCTTGCGGATGTCCACGTCGGCGCGGCCGCACGACGGGCAAGCCACCATCTGCGCGCCCTTCTTGCGTAGGTCGAGGGCCTTCAGGATGTCGAACCCGGCCTCAACCTCCGTGCGCGACTCGTCGCTGAGCGATACGCGGATCGTGTCGCCGATGCCCTGGTAGAGCAGAATGCCGAGGCCGATGGCGCTCCGGATCGAACCGGACCTCGCCGTCCCCGACTCCGTGATGCCCAGGTGGAACGGGTATGGGACCATCGTTGCGAGCTTCCGGTACGCCTCGACGGTCGTGTCGATGTCGTACGCCTTCAGCGATATCTTGATGAGGTCGAAGTCGAGATCTTCGAGCAGCTGTATCTCCCACAGGCCCGTCGCGACCATGTGGTCGACCGCCGAAACGGCGCCTCCCTCGCCGCTGGCCTGCGCCCCCTTGACCAGACGGTTCACGCCGTCCAGGTGACGGTGCTGACCGCGGGTCCTGCCGATCGCCCCGACGGGCGGAAGGCTCCCGAAGTTCACGCCGATGCGAATGGGGACCTGGCGCGCTTTCGCCTCGCGGACCACCTCGCGCACGCGTTCGGGGTCGCGGATGTTGCCCGGGTTCAGCCGGAGGCAATCGACGCCCTGCGCCAACGCCTCAAGAGCGAGCTGGTAGTGGAAGTGGATGTCCGCGACCAGCGGGATGTTGATGCCCCGCTTGATGTCGCCCAATGCCTTGGCCGCCTCCATGTCCGGGACGGCGCAGCGGATGATCTCGCAACCGGCCTCCTCGAGCTCTCGGACCTGGCGGACCGTCGCGGCCACGTTTCGCGTGTCGGTCTTCGTCATCGACTGAACGCTGACCGGCGCGTCGCCGCCGATTTGCACGCCGCCAACGAAAACCGGCTTCGTCACACGCCGTTGCGTCATAGCTCCTCCCGTGCGGGGCCGGCCTAGCCGAAGGGCCCCGCCCCGCTTACCAGCCGCTGTATGTCGTTGATGCTTATCATGAGGATGAAGGTCATGAGGAGGCCGAAGCCTACCAGATGGGCCGTCCGCTCCTTCCCGGGCGAGATGCGGCGGCCGCCGCGCGCCAATTCTAGCAATACGAACATGATGCGGCCGCCGTCGAGCGCCGGGAACGGCAGGATGTTGACGATTGCCAGGTTGATCGATAGGAGCGCCGCCAACGTGATCAACGGGCTCAGGCCGGCGTCCGCTACCTCGCCGGTAATCTGCGCGATCCCGACCGGCCCCACGAACCCCAGATCGCTCGACCCCGCGATCAGTCGCGAGATCTCGTTGCGGAACGAGATGAGGATGTCGGCCATCTGCACAAAGCTATCCCCCGCCGCTCGCCACACCGGCCGGGACTGGCTGGCCAATGGGTAGACCGAGACGGTGTACCCGCTTAGCTCGCTCACCGGAGGCCCGACGCTGAGTTCAACGATCTCACCGGCGCGAATGACGAGAATATCGACCGGCTCGCCGGGAGCCGCGTCGAGCGCGCCGGCCGCCAAGGCGGTCGGCGCATCCTCGGACAGGACGCTGGCGCCCGCGACCGAGAGGAGGAGGTCGCCGGCGAGCAGGCCAACCGACTCTGCGGACGAGCCTGACGCCACCGATTCGACCGTCAACCGCGCGTTCCTCAGCAAGATGCCGGTCGCGCCCTGGCCCTCCGGTGGGTCGATCCGCACCTCCGCGAGACGCAACTCGACCAGTTCGCCATCACGCTCCACGATCCACGAGGTGTCCGCGCCAAGTCGGCGATGGACGGCGCCGACCAGGTCGGCCGAGTTGTCGAGGGCTCTCCCGCCCGCCTCGCGAATGAAGTCCCCCGGCTGTACGCCCGCCTCCGCAGCGGGCGATCCGTCGATCACATCGAGCACGACGATATCCGTCACAGGCACGCTGTGGGGGACCATCAGCGCGAACGTCAGCAGCGCGATCGGCAGGACGGCGTTGACCGCTGGGCCCGCCACGAGCACTGCGAGCCGGGTGAGCGCTCCCTTGTTGGCAAAGCTCGTCGGGTGGGTCGGGTCCTCCTCCCCGAGCATGCGGACGAAGCCGCCGATCGGCAGCAGGTTTACGGAATAGACCGTCCCGCCGAACTCGAACGCGAACAGCCTTGGAGGAAGGCCGACGCCGAACTCGAGGACGCTGATGCCGGATAGCTTGGCGACGGTGAAATGGCCAAGCTCATGCGCGACGACCAACACCAGGATGATGGCCACGAAGATGAGGACGGTGTCCATGCGGCTTCGCCTCCGCCATTCTCCGCGAACCGCTACACGGGCGCCGCCGCGAGCGCCTGGCGCCGCGCCCAAGCGTCGGCCTCGAGGACCGCTTCGACCGTCGTGGCCGGTGCCGGCTCGTAGCTGTCCAGCGCCTCCCGCACGATCCGGTGGATATCGTTGAACCCGATCCGTCCCTCCAGGAACAGATGCACAGCCACCTCGTCCGCGGCGCTGAGCACCGCGGGGCACGTGCCGCCCTCGGCGCCGGCCTCCAGCGCCGTCGCGAAACACGGGTAGCGCTGCCTGTCGAGCTCCTCGAAAGTCAGCGACGGCCGCGTCAGCGGGTCGTACTTAGGCAGCGAGCCGTTGGGCACGCGTTCGGGGTGCGCGAGCGCGACTTGGATGGGCAACCGCATGTCGGGAGGCCCCATCTGCGCCTTCACCGAGCCGTCCGCGAACTCCACCATCGAGTGAATGACGCTCTGCGGGTGCACGACGACCTCGATCTTCTCGAAAGGCACGCCGAACAACCACCGGCTCTCGATAACCTCGAAGCCCTTGTTCATCAGCGTCGACGAGTCAACCGTGATCTTCTTGCCCATCACCCAAGTGGGATGGGCCAGCGCCTCCGCCGGGGTAACGCTCTCCATCTCGTCCAACGGCCGCTTGCGGAACGGCCCGCCCGACGCCGTGATGATGAGCTTGCTTACCGGCTCGTCCTCCCCGCGCAGGCATTGCCAGATCGCCGAGGGCTCGCTGTCCACCGGCAACAGCGGCGCGCCGTGCTCGGCGGCGGTTCGCGTGACGAGCTCGCCCGCCATGACGACGACTTCCTTGTTGGAGAGGGCGACCGCCTTACCGGCCCGCAGCGCGTTCAGCGTAGGCGCAAGACCCGCAACTCCTGTCGTCGCCACCATCACGAGGTCGACGTCGGGCGCCGTGACCATCTCCTCCATGGGCGTTCGCTTCGCCGGGCCCACAGCGTCGGGCCACGTCATGCGGGGCGCGAACTCCTCGAACTGCTTTGCCAGAAGTCCGACATTGGCCCCGGCGGCCAGGCCCACGACCCGGAACCGGTCCGGCAGCGACCGCACGACGTCCAACGTCTGCGTGCCGATCGACCCGGTGGAGCCTAGGACGACGATGTTCTTCATGGTTGGGATTCTCTTCGGCAGTCTACCATAGGGCCAATGCGTCCTAGCGCTGCGGATAGGCGGGCGCGCTGTCTACCCCTCGGGCCAGAACCTCGCGGCAAAGTAGACCGTCGGGAAGACGGCGACAAGGCTGTCCAGACGGTCGAGAAGCCCGCCGTGGCCTGGGATGAGCTTGCCCGAGTCCTTGACCCCCGCCAGCCGCTTGAGCTTGGACTCGACGAGGTCGCCGGCCTGCGCTGCGACCCCGATGACTACGCCGAGCGCCGCCGCCTCAGGGTAGGCCGTCGCGATCCCGTCGAGCGCTGCGACCAGCCCGATTGTGGCGCCTATCCCGCCGAGGAGGCCTCCGGCCGCGCCCTCCCACGTCTTGCCGGGGCTGATCGAGGGGGCCATCCGGCGCCTGCCCGCGAGCCGTCCCACGGCGTAGGCGCTCGTGTCCGTGGCGAAGGTGGCGAGGAAAGCCAACGCCACCCACTCGATCCCCCCCTCCCCGTTCCGCATGAGGACCACTGCGGCAAGGGGCAGGCCGATGTAGAGAGGTCCCGCCGCGGTGAGCGCCCAATCGCCCACGGCCGCGCGCGACCAGCGGACTGCGATGGCCGCCGCCAACGCCGACGAGGCCCCGAACGCCAACGTGAGCATCACGGCCCGTCCGTCGATTACGGCAACGATGACCAGGGCCGCGCCCCAGACGATGCCTCCATAGCTCAGCGGCTGCCGCCCCGAGGCGTCGATGAGCGTCATGAGCTCGGAGAGCGCGATCAGCGCGGCGACGGCGGCGACGGCGGCGAGCCAATAGCCGCCCGCCCAGACTACGGCGAAGAGCAACGGAAGCCCGACTGCCGCTGTGGCGAGCCGGACCGCAAGCTCCGGCGGCATGGGCCGGGAGGTCATACTCCTTGCCAACTACCTCTCGACCGGATCGTCGGGCAGCTTGCCGAACCTGCGCTTCCGCCGTCCGTACTCCTCGATGGCGCGTCTCACCTCGACGTCGTCGAAGTCAGGCCAAAGGACGGAGGTCTGGTAGAACTCGCTATAGGCAGCCTGCCAAATCAGGAAGTTGCTGAGCCGCTGCTCCCCGGCCGTCCGGATGATCAGGTCGGGGTCCGGCACGTCGGGCATGTAGAGGTAAGCGCGAATCGTGTCTTCCGACACGTCCTCGGGAGGGCGCCCGGAGGCCACGATGCGTCGCACCGCGTCCACCAATTCCGTACGACCGCCGTAGTCGAACGCGACGCACAAGGTGAGCCCCGTGTTGTGCTTCGTGAGCTCGACGGCGCCGCGGATGGAGTCAGCGAGGGGCGCCGGAAACCGGTCGAGTGCGCCGAGGTGCCGAATGCGCACGCGCCGTTCGTTCAGCGCTGCGGTCTCCTCATCGATCACCGTGCCCAACAATTCCAGGAGTCCCGTTACCTCGCTGTTCGGCCTGCCCCAATTCTCCGTCGAGAACGCGTACAGCGTGACGTACCGGACGCCCCACCCGTGCAGCGCCCCGATGATGCTGCGAAGGTTCTCGGCGCCCGCGCGGTGCCCCGCCAGACGCGGCATGCCCTGCCGTTCGGCCCATCGGCCGTTGCCGTCCATGATGATCGCGACATGGGCCGGAATCGCCAGCGGAGCGACGCCGCTGTCGGAGCGCTGTGCCTCGAGCGTCATCGTCCGCCTAGACCTCCATCAGTTCGGCCTGTTTGCGGACGCCTGCTTCGTTCGCCTCAGCCACGTGCGCATCGGTGATCTTCTGCAACTGCTCCTGGCGTCGGTGCAGATCGTCCTGCGACATCTCCTTGTTCTTCTCCAGGTCGCGAAGATGCTCCAGGCAATCCCGGCGCACGTTGCGCACCGCCACGTGAGCGTCCTCGAGAAGCCGCTTGAGGCGCTTCACCATCTCCTCGCGGCGTTCCTGGGTCATGGGCGGCACGGGCAACCGGATCACGATGCCGTCGTTGCTGGGCGTGAGCCCGATGTCCGCACGTTGGATCTCCTTCTGGAGCGCGCCGATCGTGCCGCGGTCGAATGGCTGGACAACCAGCAGACGAGGGTCCGGCGCGGAGATCGTCGCGACCTGGTTCAGGACCATCGTCGTACCGTAGAGCTCAACCGACAGGCGCTCCACCAAGGCGGGGTTCGCCCTGCCGGTCCGCAGCGACGACGCCTCGTGTCTGAACACCTCGACCGACTTGGCCATCCGTTCCTCGGCGTCCATGAGGATGAGTTCGATCTCCTCTTGGTCTGCCATGATGCACCTCGCGTGTTGAGCGGGATCCCCGAACGGCGGGACCGATGCCCCGCCGTTAGACCGTGACGGTGTCGGCGCTGATCAGCGTCCCGATCTCGTGGCCTTCCAGGATACGGCGAACGCTGCCCTCCTGGAACACGTCGAACACCCGGATCGGAAGGTTGTTCTCCATGCACAGCGAAAGAGCAGTGGCGTCCATGACCTTCAGACGCCGGTTCAGGACGCTGATGAAGTCGATTCGCTCGAACTTCTTCGCGGCGGGATTGCTGCGCGGGTCATCGTCGTACACGCCGTCCACGTCGTTCTTTGCCATGAGGAGCAGGTCGGCGTTCATCTCCACCGCGCGGAGGGCGGCCGCTGTATCAGCAGTCATGTACGGGTTGCCGGTGCCGGCCGCGAAGATCACGACTCGGCCGAGCTCGAGATGCCGAATGGCGCGCAGCCGGATGTACGGCTCGGCCACCGACCGGATGTCGATCGCGGTCTGCGTCCGCGTGACCACCCCTTGCTGCTCCATCGCGTCCTGGAGCGCCAGCGCGTTGATCACCGTGGCCAGCATACCCGCGTAGTCGGCGCTCGCCCGCTCCATGCCCTGCAATTCCGCCTCCGCGCCGCGCCATATGTTGCCGCCGCCGACGACGAGGCACAACTGAATCCCGGTGGCGATGGCCTGCTTGATCTCGACGCTGAGGCGTTGGAGGACCGACCACTCGATGCCGTAGGGCGATTGGCCGCGCAACGACTCTCCGCTGAGCTTCAGGACGGCCCGTTTGATGGTTCCGGGCGGCATGGACCCTCCGCCAGCGGCTACTCGCCGAGGCCGAAACGCGCGAAGCGGCTGATGCGAACGTTCTCGCCGACCCGTGCTCGGAGCTCCATCACGAGGTCGCCAATCGTCCTCCCCGAATCCTTGATGAACGCCTGCTCTAGCAGACACACCTCTTCGGGGGCGCTCGCCTCGTCCTCCGGCATCTGCTCACGGTCGACGTACACCGGGGACATGGCCGCGACCTGCATCGCGATGTTGTGGGCCAGCTCGGCGAACTCCGCAGTCCGCGCCACGAAGTCCGTTTCGCAGTTCAACTCGACCATCGAGCCGATCCGGCCGCCTGCGTGGACGTAGCATTCGACCAGACCCTCGCCGGTGGACCGGCCCGCCTTCTGGGCAGCCTGCGCCAGTCCCTTCTCGCGGATGGCCGCTTCCGCCTTCTCCATATCGCCCTCAGCGGCCTCGAGCGCGCGCTTGGAGTCCATGATGCCTGCCCCGGTGCGTTCTCGAAGCAGGCGGATAGATTCGGTCGTGACCTGCACTCCGGTGTACCTCGCGTTGCGTGTTAGTTGGTCTCGGTCGCTGGGTCAGCGCCGGCGGCTGGGTCAGCGCCGACGGCCGGGCTAGCGTCGGCGGCTGGGCCAGTCTCGCCGGCGTCCGACGGCCCGACCGGCGCATCCGGCACGGCTTCGGCCACTGGCGCATCCGGCACGGCCTCGGCCACTGGCGCATCGGGCTCTTGGGCAAGCGCAACCGGCGCATCCGGCACGGCCGCCGCCACCGGCGCGTAGGCCGTCGCGTAGGCCTCGATGCTCTCCGCGCCATCCGACGAGACCGGCTCGTCGCCGACCTCGCTGTAGCCGCCGCGCGTGGCCATCCACTCGCGCTGTCCTTGCAGCGCTGCGTTGGCGATGTGGCTGCTCACCAGCCGGATCGACCGGATAGCGTCGTCGTTGCCGGGGATGGGCCAATCGATCAGGTTCGGGTCGCAGTCGGTGTCGGTCAGCGCCACGATGGGCACGCCCGCCCGCCGCGCCTCCGCGACCGCGATGCTCTCGCGGCCAACGTCGATGACGAACAGCGCGCCCGGCAAGGTCGTCATCTCCTTGATTCCGCCGAGGTAGCGGTCCATCTTCTCCATCTTGGCTTCGAGCTTGAGCGCCTCCTTCTTGGTGAGGCGGGCGAACTCGCCCTTCGCGCGGCGCTCTTCGAGACGGACCAGATAGTCGATCCGCGACTGGATCGTCGTGAAGTTGGTGATTGTGCCCCCGAGCCAGCGCTGGTTGATGAAGTACTGGCCCGCCCGGCCCGCCTCTTCGCGAATGGCGTCTTGGGCCTGCTTCTTCGTGCCGACGAACAGCAGCTTGCGTCCCGCCGCGGCAACGTCCGTCACGAACTGGCAGGCCTGCTCGAGCAGGTCCATAGTCTGCTGGAGGTCTACGATGTGGATCCCGTTCCGCTGAGCAAAGATGAACCGTCGCATGCGGGGGTTCCACCGTTGTGTCTGATGACCGAAGTGGACCCCTGCCTCGAGGAGGGCCTTCATACTCAGCTGCTCTCCCTGTTCCTGTGCAACTCGTGGAGGCGCCCCTTGCGTGGGAGCCTCGGCGACCTCCTGTACCATGTGACCTGCCCTTCCGTTGTTCTAAGAGATTTCCGCCGGGCCCAACACTCCCGGCGGCTTCAACCAACCGCGGCCCCGGCCCTGCCGGAGCCGCCAGCCAGTATAGCATAGACTCCACGCCCCCCTGAGGCCGGAGAGGAGCAGGCGATGAGCGCCGACTACGCCGCGCTGATCAGGACCGTCCCAGACTTCCCACAGCCCGGCGTCCTATTCCGCGACGTCACCCCGCTGCTCGGCGACGCCGAGGCGTTCAGCGCAGCGGTGCGAGAGCTCGCCGAGCCGTTCCGCGACAAGGGAATCGACCGCGTCGCCGCGATCGAGGCGCGCGGCTACCTGCTCGGCGCGCCCATGGCCATCGAGCTCGGCGCGGGATTCGTGCCAGTCCGGAAGGTCGGCAAGCTCCCCATGCGGACGTACCGGGCGGAGTACGCCTTGGAGTACGGCGAGGCCGTCGTCGAGGTGCACCGGGACGGCCTGCTCGATCACCATAGCGTCCTATTGGTGGACGACGTCCTCGCCACCGGCGGCACCATGGCGGCAACCATCGACCTCGTGCAGCAGTCGGGAGCAAGGGTCGCAGGCATCGCCGTGCTCATCGAACTCCAAGCACTGAGCGGCCGCGAGAAGCTGTCCGGTCACGATGTGTTCTCCTTGATTCAGTACTAGGGAGCGAGGCGTCTTCCTCGCGATCAAGTTCTAGCACACGGGACGCCGTCAGCGTGGGCGTCCGTCAGAGCATTCGCCGGGACGAGCTCGTGGCGCGGCGGCGGGCGGCGCGGCGGAACGTCGGGGCGTCTGCGAGGCCGAGGCGCGGAAGGTCGGGGCCGCGGCCGCTCAGCAGGTCCTCGATGGTCGCGATCTGCACGCGCAGGAACTGGCGGTCCGGGAAATGCTCCGGCACGTACACTCCGGCGGCCAAAGCTTCATCAATCATAGGTTTGCTCGGCGGCTCCAAGGTTACGAGCAGGCCCAGCTCCGCCTTCTCGCGCTCCATATCGCCTTTGAGCGTCGCGATGATGTTCCGCTGAACGTGGCCGCTCTTGACCTGAACGAGAACCGTCTTGGCCTTGCCCGAATCGTCGTCGAAGAAGTTGATATAACCGTCGACTCCGGCGTCGGCCCCCTTCCGACGATTGTTGCCGGGGCGGGCGTCGACTAGGCCCAGCGCCCAATACTCAAACTGATAGCGCCCGTCGTGCTCGCTCTCCGCCGCCAGCGCCCGTGCGCTCGCTACGTCTTGGGGCACGCCTACTACGTCGTAGGGCGGAAGCTGTGCACCGAACGTGTCGCGCAGCCGGTACTTCATCAGCGAGATGGCGATGTGCGTGATGTCGATGCCGATCCACCGCCGCTTCAACCGCTCCGCGACGGCGACCGTCGTCCCGCAGCCGCAGAACGGGTCGAGCACCACGTCGCCCTCGTTGCTGCTCGCCTGAATGATGCGCTCCAACAACGCCTCGGGCTTCTGGGTGGGGTAGCCTAGGCGTTCTTTGGCCTGCGAGTTTATGGGGTCTATATCATCCCATAGGGCTTGAGCAGGCCTGCCCTTCATTTCATCTAGATACCGCTTTCGCCTGATTCCTCCAGTCTTCGTGAAATGCAGCCTTCCCTCCTCGTCCAATCGCTGCATAGTTCCTAGAGGCACACGCCAGAAGGAAGTTACCCCTCGGTATTCGTAGGTGTACCCGCCGCCGGATAAGCCCTTGGCAGTAAGGTTGTCGTCGGCCCAAGCACGCCCGTCAGGGTCTTTGAACCGAAAGCGGGCCTCATACCGAGCCTCGTAGTCCTGATATTGAGGTGTCCATGTCCACTGCTCGCCTCTTGTGTAGAACAATATGGTGTCGGTGTTTGCCCCGTACCGTGATGAATCACTATGTGCCGTGGTTCGACGCCAAGTGATTTCGTTGCGGAAATGCTCTGGCCCGAACACTGCGTCCATGAGCAGTTTGAGGTAGTGGCTGGCGGTCGGGTCGCAGTGGAGGTAGATGCTGCCCGTTGGCTTGAGCACGCGGTGCAACTCCACCATGCGCGGGGCCATCATCGCCAAGTACGCCATCATGTCGTTCTGCCCAAGGAAGGAGCGCATCGCCTGCAGGAGATCCGTCAGGCTTTTCGGCCCGTTAGTCACGATGTCCCGGTAGGCGTACTCGGCCTCCTCGCCCCAGTGCCAGGTGTCGCCGAAGGCGTGTATCTGCGCGGCGGAGCCCTCGCCGCTCGTCTCCTTGAACAGGACGTTGTAGGTGGCGTTGGAGTTGAAGGGCGGGTCAAGGTAGATAAGATCGACGCTCTCGTCCGGGACGTGCCCGGGCAGGATATCCAGGTTGTCGCCGAAGTAGAGTTTGTTCTTCCAGTCCGCCATGCGGTCACCTGTGCCGGGGGGCGTAGTTGAGGCGCATGGTAGCAGGACGGCGGCCCACGGCAGTGGCCCCGTGTCGCCCGACGCCCCGTAAGTGTACAGAGTTCGTGAGAGGATCGGCGCCGCCGCCCCTCCGTCATTCCTGTGCCCCGACACAGGAATCCATGCCCCTTGCGGACGGACCGCCCACTGCGGCGAGACCCCGGCGCGGCCCCTCGCTGCTCTCTGGCCTCCTCCTCCACGGAGACCCTCGCATAACTCGTAGGGGCGGCTCTCGTAGTCGCCCAACGGGAGTGCAGAGGGCAAAGCCCCTCTGCCGGGGGCGTGGGGGTGTCCCCCACGCTAAAACGTTACGGGCGGGTGGGCGGGAAGAACAGCGCTCGTCACGCCCCCCGCGACATCCCCCCCTTCCCCAGTCGTCCCCTCGCCTCCTACACTATCCCCATGGCCCAACTCCGACGGGCGCCCCGCCCGCCGGTCGTCCGGCCCCGACCCACTGGGGAAATGAGACCAATGAGACCGTTTTGGAAGAGCCGCCGACCCGCCTACCGGCCCCGGCCCCAGAGAAGAATGGCTCACAATGGCTCAAAATGTCTCACTTTCAGAAAAAATCTGTCCGCCCCCGCTCGTAAATCTATGAAATCTACGAGTAAGCGCCCCGCGCCATTCCGGCCCATTCTCTGCCTTTTGCACACCTCACACACGCCGTTACCGTGACAATGCAGGCCAAGCGGGGGCCGGAGCGTGATTCCACCCACGGCCCCAATGACAAAGGCCCTTCGACCGCCAACCGCGCCGCAGCGACGCCCCCCGCGAGATTGACCGGCATCGCCGGCGCATGCTAGCGTCTATCAGTCAGCCGCGCCCTCGCCGCGCCGGGGAACGGGACCTGGAACACCGCGGGTCATGCCGAGCCCGTCCCTTGACTGGGACGGGTTCTTGTTTTCGGCGGGCCACGAGCGCCGGCGGACGCCGGGCGAAGAGATGAGACGACATGACCGATGTGACGCTGTACGACACGACTCTGCGGGACGGAACGCAGATGGAGGGCATGAGCCTCTCGGTGGACGACAAGCTCCGCATCGCCGAGCGGCTCGACCAACTCGGCGTCCATTTCATCGAGGGCGGATGGCCCGGCTCCAACCCCAAGGACGAGGAGTTCTTCCGTCAGGCGAAGGATCTGAAGCTAACGAACGCCAGCATCGTCGCTTTCGGCTCCACCCGCCATGCGATGTCCCGAGTCGAGGACGACGCCAACATTCGGGCGCTGCTCGACTCGGGCGCGCCCGTGGTGACGCTCGTCGGCAAGACCTCCGAAACCCACGTCGCGCGTGTGCTGGAGACCTCGCTCGAGGAGAACCTCGCGATGATCCGCGAGTCGATCGCGTACATCCACGAGCACGGGCGCCGCGTGCTGTTCGACGCCGAGCACTTCTTCGACGGCTACAACGAGAACCCCGAGTACACGCTCGCGTGCGTGCGGGCAGCGGCTGAGGCGGGCGCCGAGTACGTCGTGCTGTGCGACACCAACGGCGGCTCGTTGCCGGGCGACATCTACGCGACGGTGTCCGCGGTGCGCGGCGCCATCGACACAGGCATCGCCATCCACTGCCACAACGACGCCGACGTCGCGGTCGCGAACAGCATCGCCGCGGTTCAAGCCGGGGCGACGCAGGTGCAGGGCACCATCAACGGCTACGGCGAGCGGTGCGGCAACGCCAACCTGCTCTCGGTGATCGGGAACCTCAAGCTGAAGCTGGGCATCGACTGCGTCAGCGACGAGCAGCTATCCCACCTCACCGAGGTGCACCGGTTCGCCGCGGAGCTCGCGAACATGCCCCGCAGCCGCTATCAGGCCTACGTCGGCGACAGCGCCTTCGCACACAAGGGAGGCTTGCACGCGTCGGCCACGGCCAAGATGGAGGAGAGCTACCAGCACATCTCGCCCGAGTCCGTCGGCAACAGCAAGCACGTCGTCGTCTCGGAGCTGTCTGGCCGCGCCAATATCGCCATCCGGCTCCAAGAGGAGGGCCTCTCCGCGGCCCTGCCGAAGGAGCGCACGGGCGAGTTGCTCAAGCTCCTCAAGGACCGCGAGAGCCAAGGGTTCCAGTACGAGGGCGCCGAGGGCTCGTTCCGGCTCCTCGTGCAACGCGCGCTTCCCAACTACGCGCCGCCCTTCGACCTCGTCGACTACCTCGTCGTTACCGAAAGGCACCGCAGGATGAGTCAGGGCAACGACGAAGAGACGCTCTGCGAGGCAATGGTGAAGATCGACGTGAAGGGCGAGGTCATGCACACAGTGGCCGAGGGCAACGGCCCGGTCAACGCGCTCGACGCGGCGCTCCGGAAAGGCCTTGTCTCCTCGTTCCCGCAGATCATGAACGTGCAGCTCGTCGACTACAAGGTCCGCGTCGTCGAGCAGGGGCCCGAGGGGACCGGGGCCATCGTTCGCGTGCTCGTCGAGTCCACCGACGGCGAGCGCCACTGGAGTACCGTCGGGGCGTCGACCAACATCATCGAAGCGTCGTGGCAGGCGCTCTCCGACAGCCTGGAATACGCGCTGCTCGAGCGATAGGCGCGGTCCGCCCCCTCCTCAATCCTCCCCCGCGGGGGAGGAGGCCAGAACAGAGGGAGGGGGTGAGAACGGGAAGCAGCCAAGTCCGTTCGTGGGACCCCCTTCGACAGGCTCAGGACAGGCTTCGACGGGCTCAGGGCGAACGGATTGGGACGTAGTCATTCAGAGATCGCTAGTCGCGAGAGGCCATGTCCAGCGCGAGCGCGGACCAGGCGAAGTCGCGCTTGCCCATGCCGTCGCCGTTCAGCGGATTGTAGAACTCCCGAAGCCCCGCCTGCGCCACCATCTCCACCGTGCGCGCCGCCAACAGCTCGGCCGGGTCCGCGAAGCCGCTCCGACGCAGCCCGCGCCACACCAGCCAGTTCGCGTACACCGACACCGGCCCTCGCCAGCCCAGCCTATCGTTGCGGGGGTTGAACGTCTCCTCCATGGCCGAGACCGACGGAATGGGGTAATACAGCCAGAACTCGCGCGGACTGCCGAGGTGACGCTCGACGATCCCTTCCGCCAGGTCGGACGGCATGCCGTCGAGTACCAGCGGGATGAGCCCGCCAACCGTGCTAGGCTCGCTCCGGAACTCCTCGGTCCCCACGAGCGAGCAGAAGCTGCCCCGGGCGCGGTCGAACATCTTCGCCATCATCGCCTCGGTCACGGCCCTTGCCTTCTCGGCGTAGGCGGCAGCGATCTGCCAGCTCCCCTGCGCGCGATACAGCCGCGCCATCGTCGCGAGCGAGTCAGCGTAGAGCGCGTTCACGGCGGCATCCTTCACGTAGAAGCGGCCGGACTCCATCATGCCCGCACTGTCGCCGCGCACGGCGCCGTGGCGCGTGTCGAGGCTGCGCTCCGTCAGCCTGCGCTGCAACGGAGTCGCGTTGCTTTCGAGCCCGAGCGCGTCGTCGTAGACCGGCGAGCTGTCCATGCAGGACTCGCGCGGCGACACGATCACCAGGAGGCCGTCCTCGTCCGGCGCGCGGTTGACGGCCAGCCAGTTGTGGTAACGGTCGAGCGCCCGCATGAGCGGCGGAGCGAAGTATGTGTCCCGTGTCACCTCGGCGACGCGCTCAACGGCCTGCGCGAGCAGCGGCGGCCCGATGGGCCTTGACCGTGCGACACGCTCGCCAGGCGGCAGTTGGATCAACGGCCGTACGACGTCCGTCCACCGCGTGCCCCAGTGATATACCTCGCCGATGAAGCCGTCGTCGGCTTGACTGGCGATCAGGGTCTGGAGCTCTTGGCGCGCCTGGTCCGGCGCCACGTGGGCGATCGCCACGGCATGGCAGCATGAGTGGGCGGACCATTGCCCCTTGTGCTGGCGCCCGGAGGGGCTGAGGTACGAGTAATCGACGCCTCGCCCACGGTCGCGCCCCTGTTTCAGATTGCTTTTCAGCAGGCGCTCCACATGGGTGCGCACCGCCTGTGGTTGTACAGTCAACATCGTCCGATTATCTCGGCCCGCCCACCCCCGCGTGAACCCGTTTCGCTTACGCGAGCGGGCGAGAGTTGGGGCCACATGCCCCCGTCAACAAGCTCGCTGGGTTACGCCCACTCCGGCCAGAGGCCGGCGTAAGCGTGACGAGACGGGCGCGGGCGCTTTGCTACCCCCGCAACGCGTCGGCTAGGTACTCGACGACGTGGCGCGGGCGCTTGGACGTGAAGTGGCCTATCTGCTGGCGGCAGGAGATGCCGGAGATTGCGACGTCCCAGTCGACCTTCTCCTCCGCCTCGATGGCGGGGAACAGCTTCAGCGACCCCATCGCCTTCGACATCTCATAGTGCTCCGCCTCGAACCCGAACGTCCCGGCCATGCCGCAGCACGCCGAGTCGATCAGCTCCGCCTGGAATCCCGCCATCGCGAGCGCCGCCATCGTCGGGCCCGTGCCCACGATCGCCTTCTGATGGCAGTGGCCGTGCACCTGAATCGGCGGCAACTCATGCTCGCGAAAGAGGCCGCGGACCGCCTCCGGGTCGCGCTCCGCCAACTGCGCCAGCAGCTCGTCGAGCATGAGCGACTGTCCCGCTACTGCCCGCGCGTCCGCGCTTCGTAGGAGCGAAGGGTACTCGTCGCGCAACGTGAGGAGGCAGGACGGCTCCGTGCCGACGATGAACGCGCCCCTCCTGGCGTGAGGCGCGAGCGCCGCGACGTTCCTGCTCGCCCAGTCCCGCGCCTTGGCGAGCTGCCCCTTCGAAACGAGCGGGCGGCCGCAGCACACCTTCCGCCGCTCGAGCTTCACGTTGTAACCGAGCGCCTCGAGAATGCGCGTCGCCGCGCGCCCGACCTCCGGGTACATGAACTCAGTGAACGTATCGTTGAACAGGACGACGTCGCCGCGGGGGCCCCGGGGGCGTGGAGCGCGACGGCGGTGCCACCCGCTGAAGCGGCGCAGCGCGAACCGGGGAAGCGGACGCTTGCGCGACACCCCCACGTAACGCTCCGTCAGCCGGCGCACGACCGGCAGGCTGCCCAGGAGGTTCGTCAGCGGCGCCGCCGCTTGCCCGATGCGGCTGAGCCGGGCGATGTCGCCGAACAGCCGCGCGCGCAGCGGCACGCCGTGCTCCTCGTAGTACTTCGACAGCACCTCGGATTTCAGCGCCGCCATGTCCACGTTGGACGGGCACTCGACCGCGCACGCCTTGCACTCGACGCAGAGGTCGAGCGTGTCCTGCAGACGCTTGCCCGTGAGCTCGCTCGGGGGAAGCTGCCCGCCGATGATCATTCGGAGCATCGTCGCGCGGCCTCGCGTCGAGTGCTCCTCCTCGCGCGTGACCATGAATGAGGGGCACATCCCGCCGTCGAGCTTGCGGCAAGCGCCCTGGCTGTTGCAGAGCTCCACATGCCCGGCGAGCCCGCCGTCCTTCGCGAAATCGAGATACGTCGGCACGACCGCGTTGCGTGTGGCGGGGCTGATGCGCAGATTCTCGCGGATCCCCGGCGTGTCGATGATCTTGCCGGGGTTCATCACCGAGTCGGGGTCGAACGCCGCCTTCAACTCACGGAACGCGCCGTATATCTCGGAGCCGAACATCTTCTCGGTGAACACCCCCCGCACGATGCCGTCGCCGTGCTCGCCGGTGAGGCTGCCGCCGAACTCGAGCACCAGGTCCGATATCTCCTCGGCGATCGCCGCCATCTTCTCGACGCCGCCCTCCGTCTTCATGTTCACCATCGGCCGGATGTGGAGGCACCCCGTGCTCGCATGGCCGTAGTACGCGGCCTCGGTCGCGTGGCGCGCGACGATCTCCTCGAACCGCCGCACGTACTCCGGCAGCTGCTCGGGTGAGACGGCCGTGTCCTCGACGTAGGGCAGCGGCTTCGCATCGCCCTTGACGGACATAGCGAGGCCGAGGCCCGCCTCCCGCAGCGCGTACCACTCCCGCTGCTGCGCGGGGTTGTTCGTCACCATCGTGGCGTAGCCGAGCCTGCGCCGCTCCATGTCGGACTTGAGCGCGGCCAGCTTCGACCGCACCTCCGCTTCCGAGTCGCCGTAGAACTCGACGAACAACAGCTCGCGGGGGTCGCCCATGAAGTGGCCCAGCAGGTGCCGGTAGCCGGGGTTCCGGCGGCAGTTGTCGATGATCATGTGTCCGACGAGCTCGACGGCCGAGGGGCTGTGCTCGAGGATGGGCACAGCCGCCTCCATGCATTCGATCAGGTCGGTGAAGTGCACGACGCCCATCCCCTTGTACGCAGGCAGCGGCACGAGGTTCACCTTGGCTTCGGTGACCATGGCCAGGGTGCCCTCGGAGCCGACCAACGCACGCGTGAGGTTCATGGGGCCGTCGCCCATGAAATCGTCCAGGTTGTAGCCCATGACGCGGCGCAGCAGCTTGGGGAAACGGCGCCGGATCTCGTCGGCGTGCTCGTGCGCGAGCCGCCGCGCCTCGCGGTACACCGTGCCCTCGAGGCCGCCGGCCGTCATCCGCTCCTCCAGCGTCCGCCCCGTGATCGGCGCGAAGTGCGTCCGCGAACCGTCCGACAGGATGGCGTCAACCTCGAGCACGTGGTCGAGCGTCTTGCCGTAGATCACGGAGTGCGGCCCGCAGGAGTTGTTGCCGATGCCTCCGCCCACGGTCGCCCGCTGACTCGTGACCGGGTCCGGGCCGTACATGAGGCCGTGCTGGCGCACGGCGGCGCTGAGATGATTGTTGACGATGCCAGGCTGCACCCGCGCCCACCGCTCCTCGGGCGATACCTCCAGGACGCTGCGCATGTGCTTCGAGAAGTCGACGACAATGGCGTGATTGCACGTCTGACCGGCCAGCGCCGTGCCGCCGCCCCGCG
Source organism: Dehalococcoidia bacterium (assembly GCA_965220205.1). Classification (GTDB taxonomy): domain Bacteria; phylum Chloroflexota; class Dehalococcoidia; order Lucifugimonadales; family Australimonadaceae. The sequence goes on from OZ244812.1 coordinate 1,587,635, forward strand.
GCAGCACCGGGACGCCGTGCTCGCGCGCCACGAGCAGCGCCGCCAGCGCATCGTCGGCGCTGCGCGGGACGACGACGGCCACCGGCGTCATCTGATACATCGAGGCGTCGGTCGAGTACATCAGGCGGCTGTAGCGGTCCATGCGGACATCGCCCGCAATCTGCTTGCTCAGCTTCTCGGCAATCTCGGCAATCTCGCTTTCCGCGAGCTGCGCGGCCTTGCGCGTCGTTTCGTGAAGAAGGGGCATCTGGCGCTCCGTCGTGAGGTGAAGGGACAGTCGAAGACTGTAGCGGACGCGGCGCATACGCGGAAGGGGCCGTCAAGCTCGTTGGGGGAACCCAGCGAACGGCACCCGGCTGACGCAAAGCCTGCCCAAGGCCCCATGCGAACTGCCTTGACAGGAGCCGCTAGCGACTCTTACGGTGACCCGTATCCCCGCGCTTGGAGCCGCTCGTTGAGGCGGGAGGGCCACCGTGACCGAGCAAGACGCATCCCCCGGCGTCGCCGGCCCCGAGCCGCGCCGAGCGCCCCGCGGCCTGGGCGCCCTTGAGTCGCGGATCATGAACGCGCTGTGGGACTCGACCGCGGACCTCTCGGTGCAGGAAGTCTGCACCGCCCTCGGCCCCGGCCACAACTACAAGACGGTGATGACAGTTCTCAACCGTCTCGTGGAGAAACAGCTGCTCGAGCGGCAGCTTGACGGTCGAGCGTTCCGCTACCGCCCCACCTACACCCGACAGCAGTTCCTCCGGTCGGTTGCCGACGAACTGGTGCGGGGCTACTTGGAGTCGTACGGCGGCGGCTCGGCGTCCCACCTGGCGAGGGCCGTGGACTCCGTCGCTCCACGGTCGACGCCGCCGCCGGCGGCGCCGCTGACGCTCGAAATCGACGAGCCGCCCCGAGTGCCCATCGCGTGGCTGCTCGCAGCAATCGTCGTGCTCGAAACACTCGTGGTCCTGCTCCGGCGGGAGCAGAAGCGCTAACCATGGCGATTCCCCGTACTTATCAGAGAAGGTTGCACTAGACGCCAATGTACTCACCCGCTCACGTTCCCGCCCATGCCTTCGCTTGCGGCTGACCTCGACGTTCTCGAGGGAGGGTCGCGAGCGCTCGGCTTGGAGCTGACCGCTGCCCAGCTCGCGCAGTTCAGTCGCTACCGGGCTGGACTCGCAGCGTGGAACCAACGCGTCAACCTCACCTCGGCGAACGCTCTAGCCGAGGCCGCCCGCGTGCTCTTCCTCGACTCGCTCAGCCTCGTGCCGGTCATACGGCGCGAACAGCCGTCTCCGGCGCGCCTCGTCGACGTCGGCGCTGGCGGAGGCTTCCCGGGCGTCGTGCTGAAGATCGCCATGCCCGACACCGCCGTAGTGTTAGTCGAGGCGACCCGGAAGAAGGCAGCTTTCCTCTCGTGGGTCGTCGATGACTTGGGCCTGGAAGGGGTGGAGGTAGTCGCGGCGAGGGCCGAGGACGCGGCGAGGGCGAGTGGACTGCGCGGAGCGTTCGACGTCGCGACAGCCCGCGCGCTGGGACCGTTGCCCGTCGTACTCGAGCTGACGCTGCCGTTCTGCCGCATGGGCGGACTGGTCGTCGCGCCGCGCGGTATCGGCGCCGACGCCGACGCCGAGGGTGCTCGGGGAGCGGCCCGACTCCTCGGAGGGCGGGTCCACGACGTCGAAGCGCCCGACGCGCTTGACGAGCGGAGTTCGACGCGGATCGTCTTCGTCGACAAGGTTGCCCCGACGCCTGACAAGTACCCGCGCCGCGTCGGCATGCCGCGGAAGAACCCTCTGGTCTGAGGCCTAGGAACCGTCTTGGTCGAACACCATCACGAAACACCAAGAGAGGCGGCCTCGCTGCGGCGCAAGTTCCTCGCCCCGCAGACAATGATATCGTTCCTCCTCCTCGCCGCCCTGATCGCGTTCATCACGACACGCTTCGACATCGCGTGGAGCGACACGTGGGACTCCGTCCGCACCATCGACCCGGTCCTGTACGGCCTGGCCATCCTGGTGCACTACATGACGTTCGTATTCAGGGGCGCTCGCTGGCGGGTGCTTCTGATGAACGCCGCCAAAGACGACGAGTATCCTCCGAAGCCCCCGTCCGTCCTCTCCGCCGCCCGCTTGATCCTTATGAGCTGGTTCGCCAACGCGGTGACCTGGTTCCGCATGGGGGACGCCTACCGGGCCTACGTCTACTCAACCGACGCCAAGGCGAGCTTCCCGCGCACGGCGGGCACCGTCGTTGCCGATCGCCTCGTGGACATGGCCGTCGTGAGCCTACTCTTGGTTGTCGGCATCGCCGTATTGCTCATCGGCGGACAGATACGTCCGCCCCTGCTGGTGCTCTACCTCGCGCTTGGCGTCCTGGCGCTCATCCCGGGAGGGATCTGCGCCATGAAGCTCACCAGGAACTGGCTGGGGGCCAGGCTGCCGAGACGCATCAGCGAGTTCTACGGCCACTTCCACGACGGCACGGTGGGCAGCATCGGACGCGTCCGCCTGGTCTTCACGCTGGGCCTCTTTGCATGGTTCTGCGAGATAGGCCGGCTGTTCTTCGTCATCCTGGCGCTAGGCACGCCCGTAGGCCTAGGCCTCATCATCTTCGTGCCGATGGCCAACGGCGTCCTCTCAGCCGTTCCCCTCACGCCTGGAGGCATAGGCATCGTCGAGACCGGCGTCAGCGGAGCGCTGCAACTCGAGTTGAGCGTCGAGCTCGCGATCGCCGTCGCTCTGGTCGACCGCTCCATCAGCTACGTCAGCATCATCGTCACGGGCGGAGCCGCCTTCTTCGCGCGGCAGCTCCGCTCGCCCAGCGGCGCCGCGGCCCCCACGAAGTCGGCTTGACAACGTCCCGCCCGTCATGAGCAGCCGACCGCGCATCCCGCCGGCCGTGCTTCACGGGGCCATCGTCCTGCTCGTATTCGGCATCACCGGCGCGATCACCGTTGTGCTGAGCCGCCTGCTCCTCGGGGCGCTGCCCGGAGTGGATGGCTCGCTGCGCGACGGGCCATGGTCCTATCGCGCCGCCTACGTCTTGCTCATCACGCCGGCCTATTCCGTCACGCTGCTCGCCGTAGGCTCGCTGTTCGGCAAGCGCGCGTTCTTCCAGGCCCGCGTCGTCCGGATGTGGAGCCTCTTGCTGCCCAAGCGATGGACCGCGCCAAGACCGTAGAAGCGTCCCTCGTGGAGTCCCCGTTCTCCGCAGGCGGGAGAGAGAAGTACGAGTCTCGGAGAGACGGGCGGCGCGATGGGCCGGAGCCTTCGCGCTAGCGCCCCGTGAATGCGGAATCGTCTTCCTCTGAGCCGCACACGACGGCAAGGCGCGGTAGGATAGGCGCCGCAGGACGAATACTCCCCGAAATCACCCAAGGCGTCCGAACATGCGCTACAACCTCCAAACTTTCCGCGGAGACGTCTTTGGCGGCGTCACGTCAGCCGTGGTCGGGCTGCCGGTGGCGCTGGCCTTCGGCGTGGCGTCAGGTCTGGGGGCGATAGCCGGCATCTACGGGGCCATCGCGGTGGGCTTCTTCGCGGCGGTCTTCGGCGGCACCCGGTCGCAGATATCGGGCCCCACCGGGCCAATGTCCGTGGCGATGGCAGTCATCGTCACGAGCCACGCGGGCAATCTGGCCGAAGCCTTCACAGTGGTCGTCATGGCGGGTCTCCTGCAGATTCTCCTTGGAGTCTTGCGAATCGGCCGGTTCGTAGCCTACACGCCGTACTCGGTGATATCCGGGTTCATGTCCGGCATCGGCGTCATCGTCATGCTGGTGCAGACCTTGCCTTTCCTGGGCGCGTCCGTTGCGACGGGCGGCCCGATGGGATCGGTCCGCGCTTTGCCTGAAGCGGTGAGGAGCGTGGACCTCAGCGCGTTCGCCATCGCCGCCGTCACCCTTGCCGTGGGCGTCGCGTGGCCCGCCCGGCTGAGGAAATTCCTGCCTCCCACCCTGGCTGCCCTGATCGCCGGAACGGCGCTGGGCGTCCTATGGCTAACCAACACGCCCGTCATCGGCGAAGTGCCGACCGGCCTGCCAGAGCCGCGGTTGCCGGCGCTGTCTCCGGACGCGCTGGCGCGCGCCGTGGAGCCCGCCCTGATCATCGCGCTGCTCGGCTCCATAGATAGCCTGCTGACTTCCCTGATAGCCGATTCGATGACCCGCACCCGCCACAACCCCAACCGGGAGCTGGTGGGCCAAGGCATAGGGAACACATTGGCGGGACTCATCGGCGGGCTGCCCGGCGCAGGGGCCACCATGGGCACCGTCGTGAACATCCGCGCCGGCGGACGGACGCCCGTCTCAGGCGCGTTGCGCGCGGCGATCCTCCTTGCGCTGGTCCTCGGGCTGGGCAGGTATGTCGAGGCAATCCCCCACGCGGTCCTTGCCGGCATCCTGATGAAGGTCGGCTGGGACATCGTTGACTGGCGCTTCCTCACCCGTATCCTCCGCGTCCAGCGGGAACACCTGCTGGTCATGTTGATCACGCTCGCGCTCACGGTGTTCCTCGACCTGGTCACTGCTGTGGCAATAGGGATGATCGCGGCGGGGATGGCGAGCGCGCGGCAGTTCGAGCGCCTGGAGCTCGACAGCGTCGTCTCGGTGCCGCTGCTGGACCGAACCTTCCTTCCCCACGAGGAGGGCGAGGACGAGACGGACGCCTTCTCGGCGCGCGTAGGCCTGGTGGCGCTCAGGGGCAGCTTTACCGTCGCCTCCTCCAACAAGCTGATCAGCACGATCAGCGTGGACATTCGCGACCATGAGGTCGTCATCCTCGACTTCTCCGGCGCCGTCTACATGGACGACAGCGCCGCCCTCGTGGTCGAGCAGATGATCGACGCCGCGATAGCCCAGGACACCGAGTGCATCGTGATGGGCCTCAAGGGTCTGCCTGAGACGACGCTCCGGGCGCTCAATGTTCTGCAGCGCGTTCCCGCCGACCGCTTTGTCGCAAACCTGGACGAAGCGCGGGAGATCGCGAAGCGGATACTCGCAACACGAACACCCGAGGCGTGAGCCCAGCGAGACGCCGGCGGCGGCTCAAGACCCAATCAGCCCCTCCTGGGGCCTCATCCATGGGATGGAGGGTAGGTGCGCGTGCTGCTGGCGCGCGGCAGAGGCATGTGGGCGCCGGGCACGTCGATGAGTCGTCCCGCTCAACGCCGGCCTCGGGCGGGATGTCGATCAGAACGGGGCGGGGGCGGCCCGTGCGCATCTGCCTGAACGCTTCGGACACGGCGAGGGGGAATTTCACGGGGTGTGTGCGCCTGCCGCCGCTACTTTGTCACCGAGCGCAGCATTTCGGACTGGTCCACGACTTCGTGATAGGCCCCAAGGTTCTTGCCGATCTGGGCGCGGGGTATCTGGCCGGCAATGAGGAGCACGGGCGAGGAGCGGGCGTACGCGGTCGCCAGACCGGAGGCAGCGTTGTACACGCCCGCGCCTGGGACCACCAGCACTACCCCGGCTTTCCCGACGCGCGGGCATAGCCGTCGGCCATGTGCGCCGCGCCCTGCTCATGGCGGGTCGTAACCATGCGGATGCTCGGCTCGTCCCGTATTGCAGCCAGTATCCCGGACACATGTATGCCGGGAATCCCGAACACGACCTCGACCCCTTCCCGTACGAGGGACTGCGTCAGGGCTTCGCCCCCGCTCATCTTGACCATATCCCTCTACTCCGTCTGAGTGGGGTCCTGGGCGCGCCCAGTCCCGCCTACGATACACAACTGGCGGGACGGCGCGAAGTCATGCGCTCCGGATTATTCGGGACCGTTCCGGACGAGGAGGCCTGCCCCGAATCGGCGAACGCATGATGCGTCACGACGGCTCCGGGTAACGAGACTCGAATCGCCGCAACATCGAGACCGCTACCTTCCTGTAGTACGAAAGGGCGCGGGGCACTACGGCGTTCGGGACGCCAGTGCGACGTGCTCGAAGCTTGAGGCAGTAGCGGTCTAACCACCACATTGCCGACCCGAACATCGTGACCGGCTCCCAAGTCGCCACGCGTTGTCCCACGGGGCCTGCGCGGCTGCCCCGGGTCCGTGCGTACCCTTCCCAGAATCTCGCCCGGTCGGCCTCCGTCAGCTGGTTCTCGGTGAAGATGAAGGCAACCTCCTCAGCCGGGTCGCCCAAGCGAACGTCCTCCCAGTCGACCAGTTGCGCCATAGAGCCGGACCAGACCACGTTGTCCCCATGGGCGTCCCCGTGGAGCAAGGAGAAGGATGCGGCGTTGAGCCACTCGTCCCGCGTGACGCACTCCAAAGCGGCCTCGGCAACGCGGCGGTAGCCCCCCCAGAACCTGCTGGCCAGGTCGCCAGGCAGTCTGTCTTCGTAGATCCTTCTACCGATGTCCCACTCGATACGCTGAACCAGGTACTCCGACAGACTCCGCGGACGGGGGTCGAGTTGCCCGACCCGGTCCGGGTCCAAGTCGTGGAGGCGGCCGATGGTCGCGCCCAGCGACTCGAGGACCCTCCATTCGGCATGGGCGAGGTCCACCTTTTCGCCAGATAGGAAGGTCGTCACCATCGCAGGCTGCCGGAAGAACGCCGCCGCTTCGTCGTAGTGAATCAACCGGGGAGCGAAATCGCTTTCGAGGCCGCGCAGCGCCATGGCCTCGCGTTGTGCTTTGCGGCGCACGTACTCCCCGTCGGCGTTGTTCACGCGGACCACGAAGTCCTCTTCGCCCCGGACTGTTACGCGAAAGATCTGGTGGGTCTCTCCGCCGCTGATCGTCCGGACCCTCAATTCGTCCAGGCGATTCTCGTCCAGACCCAGCGCATGGGCGGCGTAGGCGCGAGCAGCTTGAGAGAGCGAACTCATCCGAGACCCCCTTGGCCGGCCGACGACAGGCTTTCGGTCCGTAGGCGACCACGGCAGGCAGGGCTACCTAGAGCCTCAATTTCGACGAATTTGAAACTTTACACAATCTAGCGGCCACACCAGTGCCGTCCCTCGCCTCTGAGAAGGTAACGAGGGAGTCGTGTCCGAAACATTGAGGGAGGGCGCTTTGACAGGCGGAGTGAGGTGTGTCAGCAAACGGCAAGCCTATAAGGTCAACTCTGGCGCTGGCACGAGACAATGGTTCGTTGTGTCGGCGATAAGTCCGAAGGCCTGAAGCGTTGTAGCGCCGAAGAGCATCCGGCCCTCTGGGCCAAATACAACGGGACTCGGACGTACTACGCCGTTGACCCGGAACCAAGCGTTCCCAACCTGCATACGCTGCTTCTCTCCGTTTGCGAGAGTGAACTCCATAGATTCTGGTTCAGGAATCACCCCAAATCTACTCAAGAACGAGGCGGGCAACATAGAATAGGTCGCGCCCGTGTCTACCTTTGCCTCGATGGTGGAATACTCTCCGCCGCTAGGGCCGGATACTTCGATTTCCTGAGTGAACGTTCCCATTGCCTAGCTCTTCCCCAAGATGTAGCTGCATTCAAAGCAAAATAGGCTGCTCTCCCCTCTCAGAATCCTCTCCGAGAGTCAATCACCCTGTCAAGCCGCGATTGAACCTGAGGCTCAACCCAACGCTACAGGGCGACGAGGTCTGCGGCGCGGACCTCGAGTCCCAGGCCGGGCGCGGCGGCGAGGCCGGCGCCCTCCGTGTCGATCGCCCCGCCGTCGCCGAACATCAGGCTCTGCGTCGTGAGGTCGCGACGGAGGAGATGCGTGCCGAACGCCCCCTCGGACGCGACGAGATTCGCGCTCGCGGCGTGCATCACGGTCAGCCCTGCCCGTGTGAGGAGGCTCGTCTCGCCGACCTGCGCGCCCACAATCACGCCGACGCCCCGGCGGGCGGCCTTCTCGACCACCTCCAGCGACCGTATGACGCCGCCCATCTTCGAGACGCGCACGTTCGCCGTCCAACGCTCCGGGTCTGCCAGCGTGTCCAGCTGCTCGGGGCGCAGCAGACTCTCATCGAGGATGATCTTCGCGCCGCACTCGACGCCCACGCGCTCGAACCCTTCCAGGTCGCCAACTCGCAGCGGCTCCTCGATCGCGTAGACGCTGTGCGGGAGCGCCGCGACGTAACGGATGCAGTCGTCCGCCGACTCCCACAGGTTGTTCGCGTCGAACCGGACGCGCAGGTCCGGCGCGGCGTTCCTCTCGAAGAGGCGCATCTTCCGGCGGTCCCGGTTGAGGTCCCCCGACACCTTGACCTTGAACTCGCGGAATCCGCGCCTCCGGTAGCGCCGGAACTGCCACCAGTACGCGAGGTACGGCGCATCCCCCAGAACCGCCGAGTAGACGAAACGCCCTGTCAGGCGCGGCAGGCCCAACACCTCCTCGATGGGCGCGCCGGCGACCTTCCCCAGCAGGTCGAGCACGGCAAGCTCGATAGCGCAGAACGCCGCTGGGTTCTGGTCAATGGCCTCCCGGTGCTCGGCGGCCCACCCACGGAGGCTGTCGGCGTCGGTGACGGCGTCGACAATCGAGGCGGAGTGCGCTCGGATGAAGGCGGCGCCGCTCTCCACCGTCTCTCCGGTCACGTACTCCCGGGGACAACCCTCGCCGTACCCGGTTTCGCCCAAGTCCGCGTGCGCGGCGACGATGAGGTTCTCGGCCTGACCGCGGGCCGCGGAGGCGTGGCGGAAGACGGCACGGAAGGGCACAGGGAAGCTCGCGACCTCCAGCCGCTCGATGCGCACTCCGCTCATCTCTCCTCCGTCAGGGCGTCCTCCGTCAGGGCGGCGAAATCGAGCCTGCACTCGCGGGCGTACTGCAGGTGCAGGTACTTGAACTGAGCGTCGCGCTGGCCCGCCTGCACGCAGCTGGCGCGGTACCGGTCGCCCGTCCCGCGCCGGAGCCAACGGACGTCCAACGGCTCGAGCCGGCCGCTCTTGCGCTTGGCCTCGTACTCGACGTTCAGCTCGCAGAGCCGCGAGTCAACCTCGGCGGCGATGTCGCTCCCGCCGTCGTGACGGTCCGCCTCGACGAACAGCGTATAGCGCGCGGACTCCTCGTCGGCGACGACGATGAAGAACTGCTGACCGACGCTCCGCCCGTTCAACGCCTCCGGCGCCGCGACCAGCACCTGAGCCTCGGTCAGCTTCTCCCCCGTGATGTTCGTCGTGCCCTTGCCCTTCTGGACGAACTCGATCGTGGGCGTTTCGTACACCCTTCCGTTGACCCGGACGATGTCGTTCATGTCGTACCGGTACAACCCGTCGGGCGTCGTCACGAACACGTAGTACTCGCCGCCCTCGTCGAGCTCGTCGAGGCCCACGAGCTCCGCGTTCCCCGCCTCCCAAGCGCCGCGTTCGGCAAACTCGAAGTAAGTCTGAAAGAGGCTCGGCAGGCACACGTTGTTGCGTGCGTCAATGTTGAGCGTTCCGCGGAACTCGCTCGCCATATACCCCAACTCGATGATCGGGACGCCGTCGGGCAGCAGGCCCGACAGGCCATGCAGAGCGGTCCCACAGCTGCCGCCCGTCCACGTCACCACGCCCTCGAGGTCCGGCCAGGCGTCGGTGTACGTGAAGCGGCCCGCCGCGGCCAACCGGCGCTCGAGATAGGCTGCGCGTTGCGGGCGAGGCCGCAGCCCGCGAGCCACGGCAGCGGGCAGCGAGCCCTCGTCCGGCAAGCCGCCGTCGGCGATCGCCCTCAGCACCGCGTCCGCGTGTTCGTCGGCAACCTTCAGCAGCCGGAGGAACGTCGACGGGTTGGCCGTCGCCATGGCCGTGACCTGTTCCTCGGCGAGGCCGTACACGACTGTCGCAAGGTGCCGCGCCTCGTAGTCCTCGATGTCCGCGAGCTCGGCGGGCAACACGTACCGGGACCGCACGAGCCGCGGCTGAGTCTGGTAGAGCAGCCCCGTCGCGGAGCCGAACGGCGTCCCGCCCTCCATCCTGCCCTCAACGGCCTGACCGCTGATCGCGAACGCCTTGCCCCGCAGCACCGCCGAGTCCCGCGACCAGACGTAGGCGGTCAGCTGTTGATCGCGCTTCATCCGCGCCAGGCCCGACGGCGTGACGGGTATGTTCTTGGGCGCGCCCGCCGTCCCGCTCGTCCGGTGGTAGTACACCGGGCGCTCCATCGTGAGGCATTGCTCGCCGGTGAGTTCCTGACGCTCGATCAGGGGACGGAGGTCCTCGTACGTCTGAACCGGAACCGCGGCACGGTACGCGCCGGCGTCGTCGACGTGCGAGAAGGCGTTGCGCCTGCCGAACTCCGTTTCGGCGTTCTCCGTCACGATCCGCCGCAGCAGAGACAGCTGCGCGTCGCGGGGGCGCTTCGCTCCCTCCACGAGCGCCCGGTACTGGCGGGATTGCTTCACGCTGAGGCCCTTGCGCAGCAGAGCGTAGCTCATGCTCTGACCGACCGCGCCCAGGACGCTAGCCATTCTCCAGCCCCTTGATGAACGGGCTCCTCATCTGTGTGAAGAAGCCCGTAGGGTACGCGCGGTTGAGGAGGCCCAGCGGCCCGACCTCTCGACCCTGGGGGAGGAACCGAGTCCCGAACAGCACGTCCCAGATGATGAGGTTGTTCCCGAAGTTCCTGTCGGATTCCTCGACGAGCCGCGAGTGGTGCCAGCGGTGCAATTCAGGCCCGGCGACGATGTAGTTCAGCGGGCCGAGGCTCACCCGGCAGTTCGAGTGCTGGAAGAAGCCGTTGAGCGCGTAGAAGACGAAGTACGCCGCCAGCACTTCGGGGGCGACGCCCACGAGCGCGAACGGCAACCCGTCGAATGCGTACTGCACCGCCTTCTCGATGGGATGGAACCGCCCGACGTTGAACCAGTACAGCTGGCGCGGCGAGTGGTGCACCGCGTGGAACCGCCACATGCACGTGAAACGGTGGAACGCCCGGTGCAGCCAGTACCGGAGGAAGTCAGCCGCCAACAGCATCAGCGCGGCCTGCGCCGCCACCGGCAGGTCGTGGGGCCAGAGGACGTCCACCGTCAACCCGTTGGCGTCGAGCGCGCCCGCGAGCGCAATCACGACCGTGATGGACAGCAGGTACGGCACGCCCACCTGCACCGCGGCCATGAACAGCGCGTCGGCCCGGACGTCCTCCGCGGGCGGCCGCCAGCCGGCCCGATAGGGCAGCCTCGCCTCGTGCAGCGTGATGAGGGCCGCGCCGGCCACCACCGCTGCGTAGGAGGCGAGCGTCGTCGGCCACCCCGCTCCGGCGAGCGCCATGTACAGCGCGACGCCGAACGCTATGACGATCGGGTACGAGCCGGCCGTCGCCAGTCTCGCGACGTTCGCTCTGCTCTCGGCGCCGGTGTCGTTGGGGTCGGTCACGCCGTTCCCCTGAAGCCGCCAACGGCGCCGCCGGCGGAACGCTCCTCGCCTGCTGCCCCGCTCGACTCGCCGCTAGAGGCGCGTCTGGAGAGGTAGCGGCCCAGCGTCAGAACGAACGTCGCCAGGACGATGTGAAAGAAGGCAGGGAGCGTCTGGGCGAACCATGCGGAGTCGGAGAGGAACGTCAGCCCGGCGACGAGGCGAAACGCCATGACCGCGAAGTAGGCGCCGCCGACGGCAAGGCACGCCTGGCGCTTCCACGGGCGCGGGGCGATGGCGTCTGTCCTCACTCGGGCTATCACGACCGCCATAGCGACGAGGATGCCCGCCTGCGTCGCGACGAGGGCCGGATACGGTATCGCGGAGCCCTGCCAGTCGTCGAACGGAGGGAGAAACGGGACTTCGTACGCGGCCTGCGCCAGTTGGGCCGCCACGCGCAGGCCGAACAACCCCGCCAGCAGGAGCATCCACGGAAGATAGCGGCGTCCCATAGTCTCTCTTCTCGCCGTGGCCCCCCGCGGCAGCGTCGCGAGGGCAGGTCGTCGCCATGTCGATTGTATCACCCGGCGTCAGCGCCCTCGTCGGCGCGTGGACACTAGAAATGACGGGAAATGGGTCAGAATCATCCAAAACTGTCCCAAACTGCGAGGTTTCTCACTCGTAAATTGCAGGGGTTTACGAGTGGGCGGGCAAAATAGTGCGACATTCTGCGACATTTTGGGACATTTGCTCGTAAATCGGGCCCGCGCCGCGGGGCGGCGCCGGCGGTGGGTTGGGTGGGCCCCTTCGACGGGCTCAGGACGGGCTTCGACAGGCTCAGACAGGCATCGTAGGGGGGCGAGGGGTGCTGGGGGAAGGAGCGGGTGTCATGGCGGGAGGCCTGTGGGTGTAAGCTAGCTGCCGCTCCCTTCGGACTGAGGAGGGAGCGCATTCGAGGAGGAGCCATGGCTACGACTGAGAAGGTCTGGATCGAGAAGTACGCTGAGATGACTCACGGGAAGACCCGGTACTGGGAGGCCGGCGCCGGATATCCCACGATCCTCGTCCACGGGGTCGGGTGGACGAGCGGCTGCGAGACGTGGGTCCGCAACATCGGCCCGCTCTCCGAGAGGCTCCACGTCTACGCCATCGACTGCCTGAACTGGGGCGTCGGCGACATCCTCCAACAGGAGTTCTCCTTCGCCTACCTCGTCGACCACGTCCGCGAGTTCATGGACGTGATGGGGATCGAGCGGGCGAACATCGTGGGGCACTCGATGGGGGGCTGGCTCGTGACGCTGCTGGCCTACGAGAGCCCGGAGCGGGTCAACAAGCTGGTGAACGTGGCGGGCGGCGGGACCGCGACGCGGCCTCTGCAGAGCATGGTGGAGTTCAAGGTGCCGTCCGAGGAGCAGATCAAGGAGCAGCTCGCCGGCCGGTTCCCCGCGGGGACGGTGGACGTCGATGAGCTCGCGGCAACGTTCATTCACAAGACCTCGCTGCCGGGCCACGGCGAGGCGTTCGCGGGGGTCATGCGGCACATGACCAACCCGGACACGCGGCTGCGCTACAACACGCTGCGCCGGATGCCGCACATCAAGGTCCCGACGCTGGTGTGCTGGGGGACGGACGACCAGACCAACGCGTTCGAGATGGGCGAGCAGACGGCGGCCGCCATCCCCGGCGCCCGCCTCGTGCCGTTCGAGGGCATTGGCCACATGCTGCCGCAGCAGGCCGCGGAGCGGTTCAACGAGGTCGCGTCGGAGTTCTTGGGGTCGTAGGCGTAAGCGGTCGTAGAGGACGGCGGAGCCCCGCCCTACACCGCGTCGAGGTCCGCCCAGTTGTCGCCCGTCTTGATGTCGATCTTGAGCGGCGCCGATAGGTCGAGCGCGCTGGGCATGACTTCGTGCAGCATGGCGGCGAGCGCTTGCTCCTCGTCGCGCGGCGTCTCGAACACCAGCTCGTCGTGGACCTGCAGCAGCATCCTGGCCCTGAACCCGTCGCCTTCTAGCCGCTTCTGCACGCCCGCCATCGCCGTGTTGATGATGTCCGACGTCGTGCCCTGCACCGGCATGTTGAGGGCCATGCGCTCGCCCGCCTGGCGCACGGGGTAGTGCGGAGACGTCAGCTCGGGGAGGTAGCGGCGGCGGCCCAGCAGCGTCTCCGCGTAGCCGGTCTCCTTCGCGCGGGCCACCGTCTCGTCTAGATACTCGCGCACCTTGGCGTAGGTCGCGAAGTAGTCGCCGATGAACTGGTTGCCCTCGTCCATGCTCATCTCGGTCTGCCGGGAGATGCCAAACGCGCTCAGTCCGTAGGCCACGCCGAAGTTCATGACCTTCGCCATGCGCCGCATGTCGGACGTCACCTCGTCGATGGGAACCCCGTAGATGAGCGACGCCGTCGAGGCGTGGATGTCCTCGTCGCGCTCGAACGCTTGCATCAGGGCCGGGTCCTGCGACAGGTGCGCCAGCGCGCGGAGGTCGATCTGCGAGTAGTCGGCGGAGAGCAGCTCCCACTCGGGCCGCCGCTCCGCGATGAACGCCCGGCGCACGCGCAGCCCAAGCTCGGTGCGCACGGGTATGTTCTGGAGATTGGGGTCGTTGCTCGCCAGCCGTCCCGTCGCCGAACCCGCCTGGTTATACGTCGTGTGGATGCGGCGCGTGCGCGGATTCACCTCGAGCGGCAACGTGTCGACGTAGGTCGACTTCAGCTTCGTCAGCGCACGGTATTCCAGCACGTGATTGACGACCGGGTCGGCGTCGCGGAGGCCCTCCAGGACCGACGCGTCGGTCGAGTAGCCCTTCTGCGTCTTGCGTCCGCTCGGCAGCTTCCGCTCCTTGAACAGCAAGTCCCCGAGCTGGGACGGCGAGTTGATGTTGAACTCGTGCCCCACTGCCTCGTACGCCGCCCGCTCCGCCGCCTCGATCTGAACGACCAACTCCTCGTCGAGCTCCGCCAGCACCGATGCGTCGATGGCTATGCCGTTCGCCTGCACCTGCGCCAGCACTGGCACGAGCGGCATCGCGTGGTCGCGGTTGAACGCCGTGAGGCCGTCCCGCTCGAGCTCCGGCGCCAGCGCGCGCATGAGCTTGAGCGTTGCGTCGACGTTCTCCCCCGCGAACCTTGCCGCCGCGTCGATCGGCACGGCGTCGAAACCGACCTGCTTGCGGCCGGTCCCGACGAGGTCGCCGAGCGCCTGGAGCTCGACGTTCAGCCGGTTGAACGCGAGTTGCTTCAACCCCAGCGCCTTGTCGCCAACCAGGTGCGCCGCAATCATCGTGTCGAACGCGATGTCGACGCTCGTGGGCCGCACGCCGTAGTTCGACAGCAACGTGAGCATGAAGTTGAGGTTGTGTCCCGCCTTGCCGACGCCGGCCGACCGGAGCGCCGGGCCCACGCGGTCCAGGACCGTATCGACGCCGAGCTGCGCGCCCTCCGCGTGGCCGAGCGGGACGTAGTAGGCGCTGTCCTCCTCGACGGCGAGCGCGAGTCCGGTCAGCGCCGCTTCCATCGCCCGGTGCGAGCTCGCCTCTGCTTCGACGACGACGATCGACGCGGCCTCGACCGCGCGCATCATGCCGTCGAGCTTCTCGGGAGAGTCGACGATAGTCACCCGGACATCGGCGCTCTCCCCCCTCCTCAATCCTCCCCCCTCAGGGGGGAGGAGGCCAGACGGCTCCGGCTCGCCGGGTCCCTGGGGAATGCGCCCGACCAGGCTGCTGAACTCGAGCTCCTGGAACACGTCGAGCACGTCCTCGCGCCGGTAGCCGCCGAACTCCGCCTCCTCCATGCTGAACCCGGACGGCGCGTCCCGCACGATAGTGACGAGATGCTTGCTCAGCGCGATCGTCTCGGCGTGCTCGCGGACGAGCCCCTGGATGCGCGGAGGTTTGACCTCGTCGACGCGCTCGAGCAACTCCTCCGTGCTGTGGAACTCCTGGATCAGCTTCACCGCTGTCTTCGCGCCGATCCCCGGGACGCCGGGGATATTATCGGAGGCGTCGCCCGTCAGCGCCTTGACGTCGCGCTGCTGATCGGGTTCGAGGCCGCCGTAGCGCTCGCGGACAGCCGCTTCGCCGTACAGCTTGGTGTCGCCGAATCCGGTCGTCAGCAGCACGCTCACCTGGGGCGAGACGAGTTGGAGCGTATCGGTGTCGCCGGTCGCGATGATGCAGTCGATGGCGTTCTCGGTGGCGTAGGCGGCGATGGTCCCGAGCACGTCGTCCGCCTCGTAGCCGGCCAGCTCGTAGATGGGCACGCCGAACGCGCGCATCACCTGCTTCACGCGTTCGAGGTTCTGGTGCAGCTCCTTGGGCGCGTCGGGGCGGTTCGCCTTGTACGCGACAAACTGCTCGTGGCGGAAGGTCGGGCCGGGCGGATCGAACACGATGGCGACGTGCGTGGGGTTCCGGTCCGCCATCGTCTTGAAGAACGTGCTCGTGAACGAGTAGACGCCCCGCACGTCCTCGCCCGTCTTGCGGACGGTCATGGGCCGCGCCTGCTGGAGCGCGAACCACGCCCGGAACACCATGGCGTGACCGTCCATGACGAGCAGCAGCGGCTTGCGGGCCGCGCCGCCGTCGCTGCCGGACGGTCGGTCGAACAGCTGCGGCGAGTCCTGATTGGAGGACGTCTTGCCTGCCATCGCTACGTGCGCTTGATAGGCTTGAAGAAGCTGTGCAGGTAGTTGAGCTTGTGCGCCCACCGGTGCGACCGCTTGAGCACTGCGTCGGACATCGACCTGCCCCCCGCGGTGATGCGAATCGCCTTGTACCCCGGCGCGGGCAGCATCGGCGCTGTGTCGGACACGCGCACCTCGCAGCCCTCCCTTTCGAGGTACGCCTTGAGCCCTTCGTACCCCTTGGGCCGTATGCCGGGCGTGACGTAGATGTACAGCTCCTCCGAGCCGAGCAACTCGTGGACGTGGTCGTCGGCGACCTCGGCGCCCTTGCCCGACCCGACGCGGAGCTGCGCCCGCGTGATGCCCTTGTCGTTCAACGTCATGGCCCGCATTCTACCAGCGGTCCGGACTACCGGGCGAGGCTCCACTGAATGACGCCGCCGGGGCACGTCTGGCAACTGAGCGTCGTGAACCCGGACCGAACCGCGCCCGGCGCGAACAGCGGAATGCCCTCGCCGAGCACCAGCGGGAAGACGGTAAGGACCATCTCGTCGATGAGGCCCGCGTTGAGCAAAACAGTGTTGATCTGCCCACCGCCGACGAGCCAGATGTCCAGTCCGCGCTGCTCCTTGAGCGTCCGCACGAAGCCGGCGATGTCGCCGGAGACGAACTCCGCGTGCTCCTCCGCCGGGGGAAGCGGCCCCCGGGTGAACACGTAGTTCTTCTTGTCCGGGCTGGGCGTCTCGCCGAAACTCAGAACGACCCGGTGCGTCGTGTTCCCCATCAGGGTCGTGTCGATCGAGTCGTAGAACTCCTGATAGCCGAAATCGTCGGCCCCGCCCGAGGCGCTGTCGAGCCAGTCGAGCTCATGGTTCGGCCCGGCGATCAGGCCGTCGAGACTCATCGCGGTGTACAGCTTGACCTTTCGCACCTCGACCTCCGGCTATCGCGCCCTACCCTGCTGTCCCAACCCCTTGCGGGACGGAGCGGCCAGCGTAGGATAGTCGCCCAAGTCGAGACGCGCAGGAGGAACGCCGCCCATGGACTTCGGCATCGCGGTGGCGCCGTCGGCCCACTCGTGGAAAATCGTACAACGGGCTGAGGAGCTGGGCTTCGCGAGCGCTTGGTTCTACGACTCCCCGCTGATGTACGCGGACCTGTTCGTGGCGATGGCCGCCGCCGCGGCGCAGACCTCCCGGATACGTCTCGGCTCCGGCGTGCTCGTCCCCTTCCACCGCACCGCGCCGGTCGCCGCCAACGCGCTCGCCTCGCTGAACGAGTTGGCCCCGGGCCGGATCGACTTCGGCGTGGGCGTGGGCAACACAGGGCGGCGCGCGATAGGGCTCGCGCCGGTGCGGCTGGAGGACC
Source organism: Dehalococcoidia bacterium (assembly GCA_965220205.1). Taxonomy (GTDB): domain Bacteria; phylum Chloroflexota; class Dehalococcoidia; order Lucifugimonadales; family Australimonadaceae. The sequence continues at coordinate 1,604,852 of OZ244812.1, forward strand.
TGCGCGAGTATGTACGTGTCGTGGAAGGACTCCTCGCGGCCGAGACCGTCGAGTGGGAGTCCGAACAGCGGCGGCGCAAGATCGCCTTCCTCGCCCACGAGCGCGGGCTCGTCAACCTCCGCGACCCCGTCTACCTGCACGTCGCGGCGCACGGCCCGAGGTCGATCGAGTTGGCGGCAGAGCTCGGCGAGCGCTGGATCCATTTCGCTTCCGACCTGCAGACAGCGCTCGTCGGCCTGATCACGATGCAGGACGCTTGGCACGACGCTGGACGCGACGCCTCGGCCTGCTACAGCAGCCTGTTTTTCCTCGGTTGCGTCCTCGGCGAGGGCGAGCCGTACGACAGCGAACGCGCAATCGCACAGGCGGGACCGGACGTCGCAGCGCGCCTGCACGGGGGCGCAGCCGATCCCCCTGGCGACGAGTCCGCGCCCTACCGCGGCCACCTGATGTTCGTCCGACCGGAGGAGCGCCCGTTCGTCACGGCCGAGGCCATCCGCGAGCAAACGTTCACCGGAACGCTCGACGAGCTCGCCGATCGCGCTCGCATCCTGCGCAACGCGGGCTACGCCCAGCTGGTCGTGCAGATCGTGAACGGGCAGGAAGACGCGATCGAGGACTGGGCAGCCGTCATGGCCGCCGTCTAGGGACGCGAACGGCGAGTGCCCGACGTCCGACGCCCTGCTAAACTGCGGCCGAGTCCGGCGGCGCCGCGTCTTGGCGCGACAGGAGGCGCATCATGTCCATGCAACACCCCCCGATCAGCAAACCCGATTCGTTTCCCGTTGCGCCGAACCTGGCCGACTACGACAGCGCCCGAGGCGGGTTCGACTGGGCCAGCATAGAGGCGGAGCTGGACTGGCTCCCCAACGGCGGCCTCAACCTGGCGCACGAGGCGATCGACCGCCACTGCGCCCACGGCAACGCGGACAAGCTGGCCATGGTCTGGGAGGGAAAGAACGGCGAGGAGCAGCGGTTCACCTACGACGACATGCGGCGGCAGACCAACAAGTTCGCCAACGTGCTGTCGGCGCTCGGCGTGGCGAAGGGCGAACGGGTGTTCACGTTCATGGAACGGCTCCCCGAGATCTACTTCACCGCGTTCGGAACCCTCAAGGCCGGATGCGTCATCGGTCCCCTCTTCTCCGCGTTCGGCCCCGAGCCAGTCCGCGACCGGCTCGAGAACAGCGGGGCCTCCGTCCTCGTCACGCAGCCCGACCTGCGGCAACGCATCGCGGCGGTCCTGCCGGAGCTGCCCGCGCTCAAGCACATCATCATCGTCAACAAGGACGGCCGCTCGACGGCGCCCCTCGAGCCGGGCGACTTGGACTTCTACAAGCTGATGGAGGAGGCTTCCGACGAGCTCGGCCCGCTCTCCACGACGCGGGACGACTACTCGATCATGCACTACACGTCGGGCACCACCGGCAAGCCGAAAGGCGCGGTGCACCGGCACAACTCGGTCGTCCAGCAGTACGCCACCGGCAAGTGGTGCCTCGACCTGCACCCCGACGACACGTACTGGTGCACCGCCGACCCCGGCTGGGTCACCGGCACCTCCTACGGCATGGTCGCGCCGTGGACCAACGGCGTGACGCAGCTGATCTACGAGGGCGGGTTCTCCGCCCGCAAGTGGTACGAACTCGTCCAGAAGCACCGCGTGACAGTGTGGTACACCGCTCCGACCGCCGTGCGCATGCTCATGAAGTCGGGCGTCGAGCTGCCCCGGCAGTACGACCTCTCGAGCCTGCGCTTCGTCGCCTCGGTCGGCGAGCCGCTGAACCCCGAGGGCGTCGTCTGGGGCGAGGAGGCGTTCAGTCTGCCGATCCACGACAACTGGTGGCAGACGGAGACGGGCGCGATCCTGATCGCCAACTACAACTCGATGGAGATCCGCCCCGGCTCGATGGGACGCCCGATCCCCGGGGTTGAGGCCGGCATCATCGACGCCGATGGGAATCCGAAGCCGGACGGCGAGAGCGGCAACCTCGCCGTGCGCCCGCCGTGGCCCTCGATGTTCCAGGCCTACTGGCACGACGAGGAGCGCTACAACTCGCGCTTCAAGGGCGGGTGGTACTTCACCGGCGACGAGGCCTACCGGGACGCCGACGGCTACTTCTGGTTCGTGGGCCGCTCGGACGACGTCATCAACACCGCCGGCCACCTCGTCGGCCCGTTCGAGGTCGAGTCGGCGCTCATCGAGCACCCGGCGGTTGCCGAAGCCGGCGTCATCGGCAAGCCCGACCCCATCGCCATGGAGGTCGTGAAGGCGTTCGTCTCCCTGAAGGAAGGCTACGAGCCAAGCGACGCCTTGCGGCGCGAGCTCATCCGTTTCGCGCGCGAGAAGCTCTCATCCGCCATCGCCCCGCGCGAGATTGAGATCATCGACGGTCTCCCCAAGACCCGCTCCGGCAAGATCATGCGCCGCCTCCTCAAGGCCCGCGAGCTGGGCCTCCCCGAAGGCGACACGTCAACGCTGGAGGATGACTAGGGGAGAGACGCGCAAAGAGTTCCGGGACGAACATCGGCTACGAGGAGCACCTCAGGTCCCCGTCTGGCCTCCTCCATCGCGGGGGAAGGATTGAGGGGGGGGGGAACGCGTGTGTCGGAACGTGGAAGCGCCGCCACCCACCCATTACGCTATCGTCTGGCCTCCTCCACCGCGGGGGGAGGATTGAGGAGGGGGGAACGCCGTGTGTCGGGACACGGAAGCGTCGTGAGCGACGAGTCCATGAAGCATGGGCGACCGCCGTGTTCACCCCGCGCCCCCGCTGTGACACTTGCCCGTTGCCCGGTGTCCCCCATCTCCTACCCTGTCCCTAGCGGCCCAGCCCCGGCGGCTGCCCGCCGGACCCAAAGGCGAAATGAGACCAAATGAGACCAAATGAGACACTTTGCGCGGCCCATCACTCCTGAGAGACGGCTATCCAGGCGTGCGCGGCGCCTCGCTTTCGGCCCCGTTCGCACTGCCTAACCCCTAGCCGGCGCACTCTTTCATGGTCATTCCGGCCCCGTCTGGCCTCCTCCACCACGGGGGGAGGATTGAGGAGGGGGGAACGCGTGCGTAGCCAGTCCCTCTAGCGAGCGGTCCGCCGTCCCTGCATCCCCGGACTCCGCTGAGGTCACCACGACGCCACCCACCCGTTGCGTTATTGGCCCGCGTGGGCGACGATTCGCGAGTGCCTCCCAACGCTAAGCCCAAGACGACGTTCCTCTGCTCCGATTGCGGCCGGACGAGCCCCAAGTGGGAGGGGCGCTGTCCCGGCTGCGGCGCGTGGGGAACCTACGCCGCGTTCCACGAGCCCAAGACCCCGTCGAGGACCCTCAGCCGGCCCGTGGGCGGGGCCCCGGACGGACCCGCGCCCCTGAGCGCGCAGCCGGACGACGCTGCGGACCGCGCGACCACCGGCATGGCCGACGTCGACCGCCTGCTGGGCGGCGGCATCGTGCCCGGCTCGATGATGCTCATAGCTGGAGACCCCGGCGTGGGCAAGTCGACCCTGTTGCTGCAAGTGGCGGCGCGCGTGGCCGAAGCGGGACGCCGCGTGCTGTATATATCAGGCGAGGAGTCGGGAGCGCAGGTGCGCCTGCGCGCGGCGCGCATCGGGAGCGCGGCGACCGACATGCTCTTCGCCTCCGAGACGAACGTCGAGACGGTCCTCGCGATGCTGGAGCGGACATCGCCCGGCCTGCTGGTCATCGACTCGGTCCAGACGCTTGCCTCCGACCAGTCGCCCTCGACGGCGGGCAGCGTGGCCCAGGTGCGCGACTGCGCCCAACTGCTGCTGCAGTGGGCCAAGCCGCGCGGCGTCCCGTGCTTCCTGGCCGGACACGTGACGAAGGACGGCAACGTCGCGGGGCCGCGCGTGCTCGAGCACATGGTCGACGTCGTCCTCTATCTCGAGGGCGAGGACATCGGCGGCTACCGCGTACTGCGGTGCATGAAGAACCGGTTCGGCTCGACGAACGACGTCGCGCTGTTCGAGATGCGCGGCGACGGCATGGCCGAGGTGGCCGACCCGTCCGCCGCGCTCATCAGCGAGCGCCAGACCGCCGTGCCGGGGTCGGCCGTAGTCGCTACCCTCGAGGGCAGCCGGCCGCTGCTGCTGGAAGTGCAGGCGCTCACGAACCCCAGCGCCTTCACGCCGTCCCGCCGCAGCGCGAACGGGTTGGACTTCAACCGTATGATGATGCTCACGGCCGTCCTCGCCAGGCAAACCGGGTTGAGGCTCGGCGACCAAGACATCCTGGTGAACGTCCCCGGAGGACTGCGCGTGAGCGAGCCCGCAGCGGACCTCGGCGCGGCGCTCGCCATCGCCTCCAGCCTCACCGACCGGCCGCTGGCGGCGGACGCCGTATTCATCGGCGAGGTGGGGTTGAACGGCGAGGCGCGGAGGGTCCCGCAGATCGAGCGCCGCCTAGCCGAGGCGGCGCATCACGGATTCGCGAAAGCTATCATCCCAGTGAACAATGCGCGGTCCCTCGAGACCGCGGCGGAGCTTGCGGTCGTCCCCGTCGCCAGCCTCCGCGAGGCGATCGCGGAATGCTCGCTGCGCTCAGGGCGGGACGCGTTCACGAGCCACGCGGCCGCGCCCGGACGGTAGCCACGGAGGAGCGCCACCGGATGACACGAGACGACACGGCCGTTGTGCGGCGCCTTCCCGACTGGCTCAAGGTGCGCATGCCGGGCAGCCCGGGATTCCTCGAGGTGCGCCAACTACTCCGCTCGGCGGAGTTGCACACGGTGTGCGAGGAGGCACACTGCCCCAACATCGGGGAGTGCTGGGAGCGGAAGAGCGCCACGTTCATGGTGCTCGGCGACGTCTGCACGCGCGCCTGCCGCTACTGCGCCGTCACGTCCGGCAAGCCGGGGCCGGTCGATCATGACGAGCCGGCCAGGCTGGCCCGAACCGTCGAGCGCCTGGGGCTGCGCTACTGCGTCATCACGTCGGTGGACCGCGACGACCTCCCGGACGGCGGGGCGTCGGTCTTCGCCGAGTGCATCCGCGCCGTGCGAGAGCGTACGCCCGGCTGCGACGTCGAGGTGCTCATCCCCGACTTCCGCGGCGACCGGGCCGCCCTCGGCCTCGTTCTCGCCGCCGGCCCCGCCGTGCTCAACCACAACATCGAGACCGTCCGCCGGATATTCACGAGCGTGCGGGCAAAGGGCGGCTACGACCTCTCTCTGGAGCTCCTGCGCCGGTCGCGCGAGCTCGCCCCAGGTGTCCCGGCCAAGAGCGGCATCATGGTCGGCCTCGGCGAGACGAGGGAAGAGTTGTCCGAGACGATGCGCGACCTGCGGACTGCGGGCGTGGACCTGCTGACCATCGGCCAGTACCTGCGGCCGTCGCCGGGACACGTCCGCATGGAGCGCTTCTACCACCCCCGCGAGTTCGCCGAGCTGGCCGACGAGGCCCGCGCCCTGGGGTTCGCCCATGTGGCCTCGGGCCCGCTGGTACGCTCCTCCTACCACGCCGATGAGGCGAGCCGCGCGCTCGCGTTGCGCTCGCACGCTCCACGGGACGCTGTCGCCGGACCGTGAGACTCCTACGGAGGGACCGCCCCATGAAGGTCTGGATGCGCCTCGATATCCCCGAAAGCCAGCTCGCCTCCGTGCGCGCGAGTTTCCCCGACGTCGAGTTCCTCGTCGCCGGCGACTCCGACGGCGCCGTGGTAGGGACGGCCGACGCCGTGTTCACCGTCGACCCGGTGCCCGACGAGATTGCCGCGCGCATGCCCAATCTGCGGTGGCTCCACGTGCAGCACGGCGGCGCGGCGGGTTACCTGACGCCGCACATCTCGGGGAGAGTCGCGGTGACAACGTCGACCGGCGTCCACGGCGCGCCATTCGCGGAGTTCGCGCTCGCGTCGCTCTTCGTGCTGGCCAAGCGGTTCACCGACTGTTGGGAACTCCAGCGCGAGCGCCGGTGGGACGAGGACCTCGCGCCGGTCCTGTTGGACGGGAAGACGCTCGGCATTCTGGGCTTTGGCGTGATCGGCAACGAGCTCGCGCGCAAGGCGTCCGCGCTCGGGATGCGGGTCGTCGCGACCAAGCGGCGCCCAGCCGAGCCGCCGCCGTACGTTGCGCAGCTCGGCACGACGGAGTTCCAGGCCGAGGCGCTCGCGCAGTCCGACTTCGTCGTCCTCTGCCTCCCCTCCACGGAGCGCGACGTGCTGGGCGAGGCGGAGCTCATGGGCATGAAGCAGGGCTCGTTCCTCGTCAACCTCACGGCCCGCCAGGCCATCGCGGGAGAGGACGTCCTCATCCGCGCGCTGCGGGACGGCCCCATCGCGGGGGCCGTGCTGAACTGCTTCGCTCACGGCGGCCGCGAGTTGCCCGAGGACTCGCCGCTGTGGGGGATGCCCAACGTCGTCATCGTGCCCCGCCTCGCCGGCCTGGGCCCGACGCCCTGGGACAAGATCATGGCAATCTTCGCGGATAACCTGACGCGGTTCAGGTCGGGCGAGCCGCTCCGGAACCTCGTCGACCCCGAGCTGGGCTACGCCCGGACGTAGGGACAGAGGGTGCGGCGTACCCTTCGAAGGGGGCATAGGCGCTCAGCGCCGGCCGAGCACGCTCGCTACTGGTCTAGGCCACGTTGGAGGCCCCTCAGATAGGCGACCTGCCCGGTGTGCTGCGCCTGCTCCACGACTATGTGGCCGAACATTCTGCCGACCGTATAGCCCGGCCGCCTATCGGGGTCCGGGCAGCGGTCGAGGTCCTCTTCGGGCACCGACTCCAGGAAGCCGAAGGTCTCCTTCCGGGCGGACTCGTAGTACTCGATGATGTCGCTCAACTCAAAGCGAGGCAGGTTGCGGACTTTGTCCGCATCGTATCTATGCCCGGTATCGGACGCGGGGATTCCCAGCTTGTCCGACCATCCACCGCGCGTCCAGAGTTGCTCAACGCCCCTTGCGAAGCCCTGTATCCAGATGTCCTCGACTCGGGCCATGTGCCAGACTGCGAAGTCGATATGGTGGGACTCGGGGCCGGGCTGAAAGCGGCGCTCCTCGGCGCTGAGGCCGTCCAACGCCGCCGTCAAATCCGCGTAGTACTCATCGAGCGCCATCCGTATGGCCTGTCTGAAGCCCATGCCCCTGCTCCAATCTGACTTTGAAAACTCTGAATAGCTCTGTCTCAATCCGTTGGCCCTGAGCTCGTCGAGGCCTGTCCTGAGCCTGTCAAAGGAGGGTTCCACGAACCTCGCGGACCATGCGTCCGCGACGATGGCTCACGGTACCAGAACGGCGCCCCTCAGACCACAACCCACCGCCCCGTTCCCTGTTCGACAACAGAGCCGGGACCGGGTATAACCGTCCGCGAAATCAGACGACCGCAGGTGGCCAATGGTCCGTATTGCAGTGCTCGACGACTACGCCGGCGTCGCTGGCGGCGCTGATTGGGACTCGATAACCGGGGCCGAGGTCGTATTCTTCCACGACCATGTGACCGACCCAGACGCGCTCGTGGAGCGCCTGCGCGACTTCGACGTCGTCCAGATGGTTCGGGAGCGCACGCCCCTCCCCCAGTCCGTACTCGAGGCCTTGCCTCGGCTGCGGCTCCTCTCGGGCACCGGCAGACGCCAGCCCCACGTCAACATCGAAACGGCCGACCGGCTCGGCATACCGGTCACCGGCACCGGCGGCCCCTCCGACCCGTTCGCCTCGTCGACCGGCGGCGACTCGACGCTCGAGCTGACGTGGGGGCTCATCATCGCGCTCACCCGTCATATCTCGTGGGAAGACCGGCAGATCCGGGAGGGGCGATGGCAAACGCGGTTGGGAACGGGCCTGGGCGGCAAGACGCTCGGCATCCTGGGCATGGGCCGCATCGGGACGAAGATGGCCGCAATCGCCCAAGCCTTCGGCATGCCCGTGATCGCATGGGGCCCGACGCTGACGGCCGAGCGAGCGGCGGCGAGCGGCGCGCGTTACGTGTCGTGGGACGAGCTCTTTTCGAGCGCCGACATCCTCTCGGTCCACGTGCCGCTCACCGACCTGAGCCTCGGGTGGATCACCGCGCGCGAACTGGGCATGATGAAACCGTCCGCCTACCTGATCAACACGTCGCGCGGCCCAATCGTGCAGCAGCAGGCGTTGCTCGACGCGCTGCGCTCCGGGGCCATCGCAGGCGCCGCGTTGGACGTCTACGACGAGGAGCCGCTTCCGGCGGGACACCCGCTGCTCGCGCTCGATAACGTGGTGCTGACGCCGCACCTCGGCTACGCGAGCCTCGAAGGGCTGGCGGATATGTACCGCAGCTCGGTGGGCAACATCAAAGCCTGGCTCGCGGGCGAGCCGGTGAACGTCCTCAACCCTGCCGCGCTGGCCAACGCGCGCGAGTAAGCCCCAGGCACCGGGCCGTGCGGGCTATGTGCGGCGCTGGACGACGTAATCGGTGAGCGCTTCGAGCGATTCGCGCGAGCGCGACGCCGGCAGTAGCGCGAGCGCCTCCCGCGCCTGCTCTCGACAGTTGCCCATCATCGCGAGCGTCTCCTCGATGGCCGACGACTCGCGCACCAGCTCGACGAGCCGGGCGAGGTCGGCGGCGTCTCGCCCGCCCTCCCGTAGCCGGGCAACGACGGGCTCGCCGGTGTGGCGGTCCGCGTAGAGCAGCACCGGGAGTGTGATGACGCCCTGGAGCAGGTCGGCGCCGACGGGCTTGCCAAGCTCCTCCTCTGTCCCCAGGAAATCGAGCACGTCGTCCATAATCTGGAATGCGAGGCCGAGGTAGTAACCGTAGCGCGTGAGCGCGGCGGCCTCCTCCTCGGGCGCTTGGCTGAGCAGCCCGCCCGCTTGCGCCGCCGTGCAGAACAGCGAGGCCGTCTTGTTGTAGATGCGCTGGAAGTAGTCGTCGACCGTTTTGGACCAGTCGTGAGAGCTGGCCCGTTCGGCCAGTTCGCCCCGCGCGAGCTCCATGATCGTCTCGGAGAAGCGACGCACCACTCGCAGGTCGCGCGTATCGCACACGAACGTCGCGGACGCCGCGAACACGTAGTCCCCCACGAGCACAGCGACGTCGTTCCCCCACAGACTGCTGACGGTGGCGCGGCCCCGGCGCGTGGCGGCCTTGTCTACCGTGTCGTCGTGGATGAGCGTCGCGATGTGCAGCAGCTCGACCGCAGTCGCCATCGTGACCAACTCGTCCTCGTGGCCCTCGCGGCTCCCGCCGGCGAGCAGGGTGACGACCGGGCGGACCTTCTTCCCGCCGCTGACGACGGCGTATTCGAGCAAGTCGGCGTCGCCCGCGAGATGCGCGCCGGCGGCTAGACCGCGCAGGTTGTCCACGACCCGCGCCAACTGGCGCTCGACCGGCTCGTAGATGAAACGGACGCGGTCGTCCAAGGCCGTTGCGATGCTTGCGGTGTCTGCCATAGGTTGTCGTCTCTGCTATCCGAGCATGCTCGCCATCTGCGACGCCACCGAGTCGTCGAGCTTCGTGAAAAGAGGCGTAGGCTCAGGTATCGGCGCGCCGGAGACGGGACGCCGAATCGCCCACTCGTCGTCCTCCACTCTACCAGACAGACCCAGAAGCTCGTGAAGGCGCTGGGCGCTGAATGGCAGGAACGGATACAACGCCACCTTGAGCGCCGCGAGGACCCCCAGCGCCGCGTAGAGCGTCTGCCCCGCGGCGGCGCGGTCCTCGCGCATCTGTCGCCACGGGGCCTGTGCGTCGATGTAGCGGTTCGCATCCCGAGCCAGGCCCATGGCGTGGCCCAGCGCCTCGCGGAACCGTGCGCCTTCGAGGCTTGCCGCGACTGCGTCGAGCGCGGCTTGGGCCTTGGCGGCGAGCTCGCGGTCCTCCGGGCGGGGCGGTCCGGCGTCGGGAACGCTCCCGTCGAAGTTGCGGTGGACCTGCGTCAGCACGCGGTGCACGAGGTTGCCGAAAGTCGCCACCAGCTCATCGTTGTTGCGCCGCACGTACTCGCTCCACGAGAAGTCGGAGTCGCTCGACTCGGGCATGTTCGCGCTCAGGTGGTAGCGCAGCGGGTCGGGCGGGAACCGCGCCAGGTAGTCGGGGACCCAGACCGCCCAGTTCCGGCTCGTGGAGAGTTGCTTGCCCTCCAGCGTGAGGAACTCGTTCGCCGGCACGTCGTAGGGCAGGATGAGCCCGCCCTTGCCGAGGAGCATGGCCGGCCAGATGATCGTGTGGAACGGGATGTTGTCCTTGCCGATGAAGTAGTAGCCCCGGGTGGCCTCGTCCTCCCAGTAGGGACGCCATGCTTCGGGATCGCCCGTGCTCGCCGCCCATTCCTTGCTGGCCGACAGGTACCCGCACACCGCCTCGAACCATACGTAGATGCGCTTATCGTCGAAGCCCTCGATGGGCAGCGGGATTCCCCAGTCGATGTCGCGGCTGATGGCCCGGTCCCGCAGCCCCTCCGAGAGGTAGCCGCGCGTGAAGTTGCGGACGTTGGGCCGCCAGTGGTCCTGCGCTTGCACCCACTCCAGCAGCCGGTCTTGGAAGGCGCTCAGCCGGTAGAACAGGTGCTCGGTGTCGCGGATCTCGACCTCGTAGCGCGCGCCCTCGTGCCGGTACTTGGGCTCGATCAGGTCCACCGGGTCCAGGAGCCGCCCGCAGTTGTCGCACTGGTCGCCGCGGGCGTCGAGATACGCGCAGTGGGGACACGTGCCCTGCACGTAGCGGTCGGGCAGAAAGCGCTCAAAGTCCGGGGAGTAGGCAACCTTCATCGTGTCCGAGTACGTCAGGCCCGCGCCGTGCAGGTCTCTGACCAGGTCCTGGATCGTCTCCCGGTGGTTGTCGGTCATGGTCGTCGTAAAGAGGTCGAACGTGATGCCGAGGCGCTCCCAGGCGTCCAGGAACGTGGCGTGATACTTCTCCACGACCTCGCGCGGCGATACGCCTTCCGCCTCCGCCGTCCGCATGATGGGCGTGCCGTGGGAGTCGCTGCCCGACACCATGAGGACGTCGTTCCCGCGCATGCGGTGGAACCGGGCGAAGATGTCCGCGGGCAGGTAGCAGCCGGCGAGGTGGCCAAGGTGCAACGGGCCGTTGGCGTAGGGCCACGCCACGCCGATGAAGATGCGTTCAGTCACGGGGACACTCGCAGGAACGACGGTGTCCGCATTCTACACGACTACGCCTCTAGCCATAGGCGATACGCGTCGCGCCGGGATACGCCGTACGCCTCGATAGCCATCGCCATCGCTTCCAGGCGGGTCGAGCCCTCCGCCTTCAGGCGGGCCATCGCACGGGCCGCGCCCCGTTCGTCGGCGGCGGCGCGCGTGGCGTGCGGCGCGCCCGCCACCACGAGCGTGAACTCGCCCCGAGGCTCGGTGAAGTGAGCGAGCGCCTCGGCCGCAGCGCCGCGGAACACCTCCTCATAGAGCTTCGTCAGCTCGCGGCAGACGACGACTTCGCGCTCGCCAAGCTCCGCCGCGAGGTCGGCCAGCGTGGCGCGGACTCGGTGCGGAGCCTCGAACAGGACCAGCGTGTCCGTTCCCGCGCCAGCGTCGCGGAACAGGCTGCGCCTCGCCTTCCGCGCTCGGGGCGGGAACCCGAGAAAGCGGAACGAATCGGCGCGCATACCGGCAACGGCGAGAGCCGCCGTCACGGCCGACGGCCCCGGCACGGACACCACGGGCGTGCCCTGCTCGGCGGCGGCGCGGACGAGCGCCGCGCCGGGATCGCTCACCGCCGGCGCCCCGGCGTCGGTCACGAGGGCTATGTCCTCCTTCAGCAGCGACCGGAGGATGCGGGGCGTGCGCTGGGCCGCATTGTGCTCGTTGTAGCTCAATAGCCTCTTCGACAGGCCGAGATGCGTCATCAGCTTGGCGGCCAGCCGGGTGTCCTCGGCCACGACGAAGCCGACCTCGCTCAGCACGCGGGCAGCGCGCGGCGTGAGGTCCTCGAGGTTGCCGATGGGCGTCGCCACCACGAACAAGGCGCCTGCCATGGTCCCTCCTGGCGCCCCTCTATAATGGCGAACGGCCGGGGCGTGGCCGATTATAGGCGCGGCAGCGCGACCGGGGGCCTGTCAGCCGTCTGGGAGAGGGGGGACGCTTTGTACACCGACGAAGAGCGATTGCTCGCTTCGACGATGCGCGAGTTCGCCGACAACGAGCTTGCGCCGCTCGCGGCCGGGTGGGACGAGCGCGAGGAGTTCCCTTGGGCAAGCATCGAGAGCCTCAAGCGCATGGGACTGATGGGGCTCACGGTCCCCGCCGACATGGGCGGCGCGGGCATGTCGTACACGGAGCTCGCAATCGTCGGCGAAGAGGTAGCCCGCGCGTGCATGACCACGAGCACCGTCCACCTCACGCACCTGTCGCTGGCCGCGGCCGCCCTCGACCAGTTCGGCTCCGAGGAGCAGCGTTCACGCTACCTCCCCGCCATGGCCTCGGGCGAGAAGCTCGGGGCCTTCGCGCTGACCGAGCCCAGCTCCGGGAGCGACGCCGCCGATATGGAGACGACTGCCGAGCGCAGTGACGACGGCGGCTACGTGCTGCGCGGCGCCAAGATATTCATCACCAACGGCTGCGAAGCCGACGTGATGATCGTGTTTGCGTCGCACGATCGAAGTCGCGGCGCCGCGGGCACGACCGCGTTTATCGTCGAGAAGGGCGCGCCGGGGCTGGAGGCGCGGCCCATGCACGGCAAGATGGGTATCCGCGGCGTCGACACCGCCGCCGTATTCTTCGACGACTGCCATGTGCCCGCCGCCAACCGTCTCGGCGAGGAGGGCGGCGGCTTCAAGATCGCGATGACCATCCTTGATTCGAGCCGTATCTCGCTGGCGGTACAGTCGGTGGGGTTGGCGCGGCGCGCGCTCGAGGAGGCGGTCCGTTACGCGCAACAACGCGAGACGTTCGGACAGCCGCTGAAGGACCGCCAAGCAGTCCAGTTCTGGCTGGCCGACATGGCCACTAGGACCGACGCGGCGCGGCTGCTCACGAGGCGCGCCGCCGAGCTCAAGGACGCCGGCGCCCCGCACGGCAAGGAATCGTCCATGGCGAAACTGTTCGCGTCCGAGACGGCCCACTACTGCGTCGACCGGGCGGTGCAGGTGTTCGGCGGGTATGGGTACTTCCGCGAGAACGAGGTGGAGCGCCTCTACCGCGACCAGCGCGTCACCGAGATCTACGAGGGCACGAGCGAAATACAACGCATCGTCATTTCACGCGCCGTGCTCAGGGAACACGCCGGCGGCTGACCCCGGGCGCTTATACTCACGGCGGACGCGGCAAGGCGCGCCGCGGGGCGAGGGCATGACGCTATTCAGTCCGAGGACAACGGTTGGCGCGGTGAATCACGTGGGCATCGCCGTGGCGAGCATCGAGGAATCGCTGCGCCAGTTCCGCGAACTATTCGACTCGCCAACAGCGGAGGTCCTCGAGGACGCAGAACGCGGCATCAGGGCGGCGTTCATCGAGCAGGGCGAAACGCACATCGAACTGCTCGAACCCTTGCGCTACGACTCGGTCATCGCGCGGTTCATCGAGCGGCGAGGCGAGGGGATCCACCACATCGCCTTCACCGTCGGGGACGTCGACGCGAAGGTCGAGGCGCTGCAGGCGCTGGGGCTCCCTATCGCCGAGGGGCCGCGCCCCGGGCTGCGGGGGCGGATCGCCTTCACGCACCCGTCCGCCACGCACGGAGTCCTCATCGAGCTGGTCACGCCGTCCGCGGCGGTGTAGGACGCGCAGTGCCAGAACAGACGGCCCCCGGCAACGAGCAAGCGTTCAGGGTCCTCATCGCGAAGCCCGGCCTCGACGGCCACGACCGGGGGGCGCGGGTCGTCGTCCGCGCCCTGCGCGAGGCCGGCTTTGATGTCGCCTACACGGGCATCCGGAAGACGCCGGACGAGATCGCGCAGCAGGCGCGGGACTTCGGCGCGGAGCTGGTGGGGCTCAGCATTCTTTCCGGGGCGCACCGTGAGCTTGTACCGGCGGTGATCGAGGCGCTCCAACGCCACGGTTTGGAGACGGCGCCCGTGGTCGCAGGCGGCATCATCCCGGAGCGCGACCGCGCCGCGCTCTTCGAGATGGGCGTCGCCGCCATCTTCGGACCAGGCGCCCGCACCGCGGAAATCATCCACACGCTGAGCGAAACGATCGCGGCCTCACGCCGGCCCTTCCGGCCTCCTCCCCCGCGGGAGGAGGACTGAGGATGGGGGAACCTCCCGCTCTGTTCCGTCATTCTCGTGCCCGACACGGGAATCCACGCCCCTCGCGACCCAGCCCGTCCGTCCCCATCCGCTCACCCTGAGCCCGTCGAAGGGCGCCCCTATGACGCCAGCCCATTCCCCGAACGCCCCCTCGCCCCCTACACTGTCCCCAATGGCCCAACTCCGGCCCGCGTCTGACCTCCTCCGCCGCCGTGAGGAGGATTGAGGAAGGGGGAAACCCTAAAGCGGCGGTCCGGCCCCAGAGGCGAAATGTCTCCAAATGTCCCAAAATGTCTCACTTTGAGAAAAAATCTCCCGCCGCCCACTCGTAAATCGACGCAATCTACGAGTGAGCGGCCTGCGCCATTCCCGGCCATTCCCCGCGCATCTCGCGTCAAACACGTCAGATCCGGCGTCGTTTCCGCGCCAAACACGGACACACGGATGCGCAAGTCCCTTCCCCCTCCCGATAGAGGATTGAGGAGGGGGCCTGCTGAGAGCGCCAACGCGTTGTTCAGAGATTCCCTAGTAAGAGAAGGAGCGCGCCATGAGACGGAGTACAGACCGCGTCCTGACGATGCATGCGGGCAGCCTGCCACGGCCGGACGATGTGCGGGAGATGGTCGCCGCAAGGGCGGACGGCCGCCCATACGATGAGGGCCTGCTGAACGAACGGCTGCGTGGCGCTGTCGCGGATATCGTGCGGCAGCAGACCGACTGCGGCCTCGACAGCATCAACGACGGCGAGTTGGGGAAGACCAACTTCACGAACTACGCCAACGAGCGGCTCGGCGGGCTCGAGGTGCGGGTGTTCGGGCCCAACGAGGGTCCCGAGCCACAGCAGATATCGGCCCGCGACCGGCTCGTGTTCCCGGGGTACTTCGACACGGTGGGCGGCCGGGCCTCGGGGCGTCCCCGGGACAGGCAGCTCTTCTGCGTGGACCGCCTCGCCTACACCGGGGGCGATCGCCTGCAGGCCGAGATCGACATCTTCAAGAGCGCGCTCGAAGGCGTAACGGGCGCGGAGCCGTTCCTGCCCGCGGTCGCCCCGGGCAGTATCGAGCACTGGCTGAGGAACGAGCACTACGCGACCCAGGAGGAGTTCGTCTACGCCATCGCCGAGGCCATGCACGAGGAGTACAAGGCCATCACCGACGCCGGTCTCGTCCTCCAGATCGACGATCCGGACCTGTTCGACGCATGGCAGATCCACACCGACTTCGACGTGCCCCAGTACCGCAAGTTCGCTGAGATGCGCATCGAAGCGCTCAACTACGCATTGCGCGACATCCCCCGCGAGCAGGTCCGGTTGCATGTGTGCTGGGGCAGCTACCACGGCCCGCACCAGTTCGACATACCGCTTACCGACGTGGTGGACCTGTTCCTGACCGTGAAGGCGCAGGCCTTCTCGATAGAGGCGTCGAACCCCCGGCACGAGCACGAGTGGCGGGTGTGGGAGAACGTGAAGCTGCCCGACGGCGCAGTCCTCATTCCGGGGGTCGTGGGTCATGCATCCGACTTCGTCGAGCACCCCCAGCTCGTGGCGGAGCGCCTGCTCCGTTACGCCAACATCGTGGGTCGTGAGAACGTGATGGCGGGCACCGACTGCGGCCTCGGCACGAGGGTTGGCCATCCGTCGATTGCGTGGGCCAAGTTCCGGGCGCTCTCGGAAGGCGCGCAACTCGCGTCGGAGCAGCTCTGGAAGTAAGGCGAACCGGGCCACGACGCCATGGGGCGCGCCCATTGGGACGGCCCAACGGGCGACCGGGGGCGACCGCCGCCCCTTTACACCTATGACGGCGGCGGGGACAATAAGAGTCCGACGGGCGGTTAGCTCAGTTGGTTAGAGCGCTTGCTTCACACGCAAGAGGTCACAGGTTCAAGTCCTGTATCGCCCACCACGCGAGGCGCCGAGGTGGCGGAACGGTAGACGCGCTGTGTTCAGGGCGCAGTGTCCTTACGGGCGTGCGAGTTCGAATCTCGCCCTCGGCACCAACCAGTGGCCGCGGCCGCTTGCGGCTTCGAGTCCGCGCTAGTAGCTCAGTCTGGATAGAGCGCATCCCTGCGGAGGATGAGGTCGTGGGTTCGAGTCCCACCTAGCGCGCCACGAAGCGAGACGAGCCCCCTACCCCGTTGGAACGGTCACCCCCGCCAGGCGAGGCAGGAACCGATCGGCGTTCTCCCCCAACAGCTTGACCTTGGCCGTCTCCGGCATCTCCATCTCGGCGATCATCGGCACCCCGTTCGGCCAGGGGCTGCCGTTGTGCGGGTAGTCGGTCGAGAACAGCCATACGTGCTCCCCCAGGCTCTCGACGGCGTACGGGACGTGGTGCTCGTCTGCCTCAATCGAGCAGAACAGGTTGCCGTCCGCCAGTATCTCGGAGGCGGAGCGCTTCATCCGGGGCGTCGTGGAGGAGCCGGCCCTGAAGCCGTCGTCGAGCTTCTCGACCAAGTAGGGCATCCAGCCGCCGAAGCTCTCGAACAGCCCGATGCGCAGCTTCGGGAAGAGGTCGAAGACGCCTCCGCCGACGAGCGCGGCCATCGCGTACTGCCCGCCGATGGCGTGGTAGAGGCCGTTCGGCGCGTCGACCCACGGGGTGAACGGCGGGCGGTTCGCGCCGCCGTGCACCCACACGGGCATGTCCAACGCCTCCGCCGCGGCGAAGAACGGGTGCAGTGCCGGAGTGTCGAGCATGGCGCCGTCGGGGCAGGTCCGCGGAATCTGTATCCCGGCGAAGTACGGGTCGTCCCGAGTCCACTGCTCGAGCTGAGCGATGGTCTCGGGGATGTTGCGCATCGTGGCGGCCCCGATCCACCAGAGGCGTCCCGCTGCGTCTCCGCAATAGTCGCTCATGAAGCGGTGGAATGCGCGGTGCAAGGCAGCCTCGAACCCCGGGTCGTTGAGCGCGCAGAAGCTATCAGCCGAGCTGGGGAAGATAGCGCTCAGGTCCACTCCCGCCGTAGTCATGTCCCGCAAGCGCACCGCGGGGTCCCAGTTGCAGGAAGGGTCGATCTCAATGCCGGCGTTGGTGGCGCTCCGTGAAAGCCCGCCGCCGTCTCCCGAACCGTTGCCCAGCAGCTCGAAGGCCTCGAACGTGCCCAGCGGCCGCGACGGAAAGGCCGGCCAGAGAAAGCGGTCGAAGCCGCGGTCGCCGGGATGCCGCCGCATCGCGGCCGAGGCCGCGCTGAACTGAGCGTAGGTCTCGCGGTAGGCAGGGTCCATGCGCTCCTTGTAGGTGTTGTCCAAGTCCCAGTACTGCCGGATGTGGGAGTCCATGTCGACGACTCGGTGTCCGTTGTAGCTCACGTCAATCCTCCTCTTGGCGCTGCCGCGCCCGCTCTGGCGCCGCCCCGCAGCCGCATCATACCCGACTGCGCGCGGTGTAGCCTCTCACCCCGCGGGGCGCAGGAAATCCTCGCCCAGATCCGTGATGACGTCGTACGGCGTCCCGTCCGGCGCGACGATGGGCTCGTCCAGCCGCACGTTGTAGACGAGGCCTCCGGGTTTCTCCACGACCGTTCCCGGTGCCAACAGACGGTCCGGGTCTGGAATGAGCCCCGTCGACGGGATCCGCGCGAGCACGCGGTCGCCGATGTTGAATGGCATCGCCCTCCTCCAGGCGGCAGTATCCAAGAAGCCGACCCGCGGCATCATAGCGGGTGCGCAGGGGAGGAAACAGTGGCGAGGCGCCACCAGGGCTCCATGACGCGCCGCCTGGGCGCCGCGAAGCGTCGCTTGGCTGATGCATCGCAGTGATACACTGCGCGGGCATGGCGAAGTCATTGAGAAACGTTCGGCAAGCTGAGGCGATTCGAGCGTTTGTCCGGCTTGGCGGCGTTTGGAGCGCCAGGGCAAAGGAAGCCATCGTGTGGTAAGCATGAACGGTCGGACCCTTTCGGTTCCCAGCGGTACTCTCAAAATTGGGCTTCTGAACAACCTCATCAAGGTCGCCGGGCTCACACCGGAGCAGTTCCAGGACGCCTTGTGAAGGAGGAGGCGCCCATGGTGACCATGAGCTACGACGGAGCAACGATTCGAATGGGCCGGCGGACGCTCATTCCCCTGGTCCACGAGGCGGAAGAGGGGGGTACTGGGCCGAGATCTCCGAACTCCCCGGGTGTGTATCGCAGGGTGAGACGATTCCAGAATTGTTCACGAATCTCGTAGAAGCCTTCGAGGCCGTCCAGGCGGCCGAGTCCTCCGCAGTAGTAGTCATGTCGACGATCAGCCCAGACACGACACGGGTCAAGTGGGACCCACCTCCGAAGATGACCACGGGGACCGCGTAACCTTGGACCTCAACTTTGCGTTCGTCAGCGACTTCGCGGACGCTTCGCCTAAGCTGACTGCCGTCGGCATCGGGTTCGACACAATCTACGCGCCTAGCGTGCCCGCAACCCATGCCGCCATGTTCGCCGTCATCTCGGTCAGGTTCTCGCGGGCTGAAGCGGGAGCGGACAAGGCCTTCAAGGTCTCGATCATGAATGCCGACGGGGACCTCATCGCCCCGCCGATGGAGACCGCCGGAACGGCCGAACCGCCACCAGCGGGATTCCACCACCGGAACATCCAGAGCGTCGTCGGAATGTACGGCTTGACCTTTCCCAACTACGGCGACTACCAGGTCTCCTGGTTGGTCAACGGCACGGAAATGGCCACCGCGAGCATCAGGGTCGCCAAGCCCCGCCCGTAGTCGCGCGCCATCACCGTAGCGCGTCGACACTTCCGAACGCACGAGTCCACATTGACCATCGGCAGCCGGCGGCCTGCATGGGTCTGTGGCGCCCCTTGCCCCCGTAGGGAATCCGGCGAGAGGCAGGCGGACCGTAGACTGGTGGGGGTTGGTGACCCGCCTCGGTTTCGAACCGAGAACCTGCTGATTAAGAGTCAGCTGCTCTACCGTTGAGCTAGCGGGCCACGGCCATCGATTCTACCGAGGGCTCGCCCGTCCGGTCAACGCGTCGCCGGTTCTTCGGCAGGCGTACGTATTACGTATAATGGTGGCACGGCTAACGCCAGACCGGACGATGCCGGACCGGATAATGGCGGGATGAGGTCGCATGGAACTGCAATTCAACATCGCCGGACTCCTCAAGGAGCACTCGGGCGCCAGGCGGACCGTCGAGTTGGACGGCGCCCGGAGCCAGGGCGGCGACACGCCCCCTGCCACCGTGACCGGCAGGCTGACGCTCACGAGGACCGACCGCGGCGTCTGGGCCTCGGGCGCCGTCGTCATCGCCGCCGACCAGGTCTGTAGCCGCTGCCTCGTCCCGTTCGTCGAGCGGCTGCGGGTGCAGGTGGACGACGAGTTCCTGCCGCCTGTGGACATCGACACCGGCCGCAAGATCCGGTACGGCGACGAGCCGGACGCGGATACGGAGAGCATCGACGCGCATCACGTGCTGGACCTCGAGGACCTCTTCCGGCAGTACGCAGCCGCGGCCAGGCCTCTCGCGCCCGTGTGCCGGGAAGACTGCGCGGGGCTATGCCCGACCTGCGGGACCGACCTGAACGAGTCGGCCTGCACATGCGAGCCCGCAATCGACCCGCGCTGGGCAACGCTGCGCGAACTGCTGCGGTAGTCTCGCGGACTTCATGCGGGAACGGGTCGATTGACCCGCGTGTGTTCCGGCGGCCGCCTACTCGCTGAGTTTGAAGGGCGGGTACTGGTCCGTCCAGAGGGTGATCGCGTATGCCTGCACGCGCAGCGACCACCGCGAGACCCCAACCACGAAGCCAAAGAGACCCTTGGGGTACGACCCCGTGATGAGGATGAGCAGCCAGGCGAGGCCGGTGATGGTGAACGCGATGAGGCCGAGGACGCTAAGGACGACGTAGTGCGGTATGGCCAGCAGCCACTTGACGAGCGGGAGGAAGCGGTTGAGGTTCTCCGGGTACTCGACGTTGAGGCGCACGGCCTGCTCGTCGTCCGTGGCCGGGTACTCGTCGCGCAGAAGGAACAGGTACGACGACACGCGGGCGCTGAACCGCGTCCATTCGACGTTGAAATCGAACCACCAACGCGGGTATTTCCGGCGGAACACAATCATGAGCGCCGCGGCGCTGACGATCATAGGGCTCAGCACTGCGAGCACCACCAGAATCGGGACGGCGAGAAGGGGGCGGAAGAACACGGACAACCTGCTCCTGCCGGCGCCTGGGTAGTCAATGCCGAAGGTCAACGGATACATGGTCGGCTCCTAGTCCCACTTAGGATTGAGTAAGTATACGACCGGAGCCGTTGAGGTTCCACCAGGACCACGGGGGTTTTGACGGGATTCCTCTCTGATTGGTTCACATTTCCGGCGAAATCGTCACCCCGTCCATTGGCGCGGCCGGAGGCCAATGACGCCAGCAGGCCGTTTCAACCGTATGCATATGATGAGCGCCGCGCGTTACAGGGCTTGCGGCTAAGCTAATGGGAGGCAGTGGTGTTCGTTTCAGATATCAATGTATGGGGCGTGTTGGGCGCGTCCGTTCGACGGATGGCGAGTGTTGGGCTGCTGTGTTTGCTGGCTGCCGCTTTGCTGTCGGCATGTGGCGACGGGCCGACAGCCACGCCCCCGCCGGTCCCGCCGACTCCCACGGCGGCGCCTGCCCCCACGGCTACGCCGACGCCAGCCCCCACGCCAACGCCGACGCCCCTTCCTGCGACCCCAACTCCGGAGCAGGTTGGCGGTCCCGCTATGCCTGATCTCGACATCGACGCCGACACGCGGTGGGGGACGCTGTTCGATACGCTCACGACCTCCGAGCAGTCTTGCATCCGCGACGCGCTGGGCGACGAACTGGTGTCCGTGCTGGAACGGCGTGTGATGTCCGAAGGCGATACGGAACGGTCGGAGGCGCTGCTCTTCGGCTGTCTCGATCCGGGAACAGCCGCCGGAATATTTCTCTCTGGCTTCGTTGCGCAGACGCCTGGACTGACCGAGGAGGCCGAGGGTTGCCTGGGAGAGTTGCTGGCAGACCTTGACGTGGCCGGCATCGTAGCCAGCACGCTTCCGGACGCCGATCCCGCCGCTGTCACTGCAGCCTTGGGGTTTGGCTTTGGCCTCCTGAGCTGTGTTCCCGAACTGGCGTTTCCCGGCGGCGAGGGGCCCTCCGGCCCGCCCATAGACGATGAGGCGCTGCTCTGGCGTTACGCCGCCGGGGGCTGGGTCGTCAATGCGCCGACCGTGGCCGACGGCGTGGTCTACGTAGGGTCCGACGACAACCACGTGCACGCTCTGGACGCGGAGACCGGAGAGGCGCTGTGGCGCTTCGAGACGGGCGACGTCATACGGTCGACGCCAACCGTGACCGGCGGCGCGGTGTACATAGGGTCCAACGACAACCACGTGTATGCCCTGGATGCGTCCACAGGAGCGCTGCTGTGGAAACACGACACCGGCGATTCGGCGCAGTACTCCCCCGTGGCGAATGGCGCGTTGGTCTACGTTGGAGCGCTGCAGGATGGAGACCGCAAGGTCCACGCCCTCGACGCGATGTCCGGAGAACAAGTATGGGTCGTCGAAGCGCCCTATCCCTCCGGCGCTGAGTTCACCGTCGCGGTTGCCGGCGGCATGCTCTACACACGGGACGATTTCGGCGAGTTCCATGCCCTGAACGCATCAACCGGCGAGTTGGTCTGGAGCTTCAGCGCCGGGATGGGGGCGGAATCTCCGCCCGCGGTCGTAGACGGAGTCGTGTACCTGACAGCCGTGAACACCGCCTACGCGCTGGACGAGTCCACCGGGAAGCCGGTCTGGAGCTACGGAACGGAGCGGCTCCCCGCCAGGGATTTCCCGGCCGTAGTAGCAGACGGCGCTTACTACTTCTCGCCGGACGACCACATCTATGCCCTCAGCACGACAACCGGAGAGCCCCGATGGTCGCACCAGGCGGACAGCATGATCAACACCGCGCCCGTAGCTGCTGAAGGCATAGTGTACGTGGGTTCCGAGTCCGGCCGGTTCTACGCCCTCGACGCTGTGACCGGCGGGCTCGTCTGGAGTCGGGAGTCGATGGAGTGGGGTCTGCAATCGCCCGCGGTCGTCGACGGCGTTCTCTACGCCGAATCCAGCGATGGTCACATTAGGGCGCTGGATGCGGCAACAGGCAAGGACATCTGGCAGTTCCAGAAGGGCTACTTCGACGGCGTCCCATCCTTCACCGTCGCCGACGGCGTTCTGTACGTCGGCGCTCTGGACGGCGCCGTGTACGCTTTCACTGCCCCAGTGAGGACCACGGAAGCGATGAGGGTCCTGAGGCTCCTCTATTGGCAGGCGCCTTCTCTCCCCAGCCCGTACCTGTCCTCCGGGATCAAGGACACGGACGCCGCGGCGCTCACACTAGAACCCCTGGCCAAGTACGACCCGGACGGCAATCTCGTGCCGGCGCTGGCCGCCGAAATCCCGACGCTGGCGAACGGCGGATTCTCCGAGGACTTGACGTCGATTACGTGGACGCTGAAAGAGGGCCTGAAGTGGTCGGACGGCAGCGACATGACGGCCGAGGACGTCGTCTTCACCTGGCGTTACTGCACAGACGAGGACACGGGCTGCACGAACGAGAGCTCGTTCGACGGCGTTGCCTCCGTGCAGGCCATCGATAGTCTCACCGTCAAGATCGCCTTCGACGCGCCCACGCCCTATCCGTACAACGCGTTCGTCGGCGCTGGAACCCCGGTCATCAGCCGCGCGCAGTTCGCCGACTGCGTCGGCGCGGCAGCTACGACCTGCGAAGAGCAGAACACGGCCCCGCTCGGCGCCGGCCCCTACCGCATCATCTACTTCGAGCCCAACGGGCGGGCCGTCTATGAGCGCAACCCGTTCTATCACGGAGAGGAGCCCTACTTCGACCGGGTGGTCCTCGTGGGCGGCGGCGATGCGACCTCGGCGGCCGGCGCCGTCCTAGAGAGGGGCGAAGCCGACTACGCGTGGAACCTGCAGGCGGAGCCGGAGACGCTTGCCTCGATGGAAGCGGCCGGGCTGGGCAAACTAGTCGTCTCCTTCACCAGTCTGGTGGAACGCATCGTCGTCAACCAGACCAATGCGGACCCTGCCTTGGGGGACGACCGCTCCGAGTATCTGGACGGAGAGAACTCCCACCCCTTCCTGACGTTCAAGCCCATCCGGCAAGCCATG
The DNA here is from genome assembly GCA_965220205.1 of Dehalococcoidia bacterium. Lineage (GTDB taxonomy): Bacteria > Chloroflexota > Dehalococcoidia > Lucifugimonadales > Australimonadaceae. The sequence goes on from OZ244812.1 coordinate 1,628,107, forward strand.
TCGATGGCTATCGATCGCAGCCTCATATCAACGCAGCTCTACGGCTTCGCGGGAAAGCCAACGTGCAACCTCATCACGGGCCCTCCGAACTACGCTTCGAACGCAAACGACGGCTGCCTATCCCAGGACATCGAAGGCGCCAACAGCCTGCTGGACGACAACGGCGTCCTCGACACGGACGGCGACGGCGTCCGCGAATACAACGGCGTTCCTCTCCGAATCGTCTACCAGACTTCGACCAACTCCATCCGGGAGGACACCCAGGCCCTCGTTCGCGATTGGTGGGGTCAGATAGGCATTGAGACCGAACTGAAGCAGCACGACGCCAGCGTTTTCTTCGGCGGAGACCCCGTGATCGACAAGGAAGCGTCGCTCCGCAGGTTCTTCGCCGACGTGCAGATGTACGCCGACGGCCCCGGCATAGACCCTCAGCAGGCCCTATCCGGCCCCCTCTGCAAGCATATTCAGACTCGGGACAACAACTGGGCCTTCGGCAACGTCGCCCGCTCTTGCAACCCGGAGTACGACGCGCTCTTTGCCCAACTGGAACAGACCGGAATCGGCCCGGACCGGGAGGCGCTGGTAAAGCAGCTCAACGACATCCACATCCAAGGCTATTACGAGATTCCACTGGTGGAACGCGGTTTCGTTTCCGCGCGCCTGAACACCCTGCAGGGCGTTCGGATAAACGGCTGGGACAGCGAGCTTTGGAACGTCGCCGAGTGGCGCCGTTAGCCGTAGAGGGGGAAGGGGCTTGCCCCTTCCTCCGCCATGAGACCCCCCACTCCTGGCGGTCAAAGAGCCGCGTCGATCTCGTCACCCGGGGAGAGATGGCAGCCAAACCAGTTGCAGTTGAACTAGTCCCGGTACTTAATATAGCCATTCGGGCGTCCCCGCCACCCGGCTGCCGGGGAAGGGCTGGGGACGGGAGAACGGAGGTTGCAACCGTGAGCACCCTATCGCTGAACAAGCTTGGCGGACTTTCGCTGGCCCTGGGGCCGTTGCTGGCCTTCGCGTTTTTCCTGATACAGCCGGGCGGGCTGTTGATCGACAGCGCGAAACCGTCCGACTCGGCGGCGTTGATAACGGCGGCGGCGGACAACGTCGTGCTGTCCAACCTCACCGCCATCGTGATAGCGCTCGGCATCATCATGACGACGTACGGGATGTACGTTGTACAGGCCGGCCTCAGAGGCAGCGGCAACGGGGAATCCCTAGCGCTCGCGGGATTCCTCCTATTGCTGTTCGGCAACGTAGGGTGGGTCATGGCCCAGGGGTTGACACTCATCGTGGCCGACGCTCAGAGCCCCCAGGCTATGGAGGCGATGGCGCCTGTCTACTCGGTGCGGTTGGGACTCGTCCTGATGCCGGGCCTCGCCGTCGCTCTCGGGTTCTTCGTGTTCAGCCTTGCCCTGTCGGCTACGCCAGGCTTCAACAAGATCGCCGCGTGGATCGTAGCTTTGGCCTCCATCGTCGCTTTGGTGAGCTACGCCATCGCGATCAGCGACCCAAGTCGGCTGGACTCGGGGATTGCTATAGCCAGAGTCTGCTACGTCGCCTGGGTGGTCTGGCCGATCATGCTTGGGGTGGGGCTGCTGAAGGCTGACGCGCCCGGCCGCAGCTAGCCAAGGCGCGCATTGGACACGGGAGGAGGCGCTCGCCGCTAGGTAAGCGGGGCCTCCTCCGCGCTGTCGCCGCCCTCCACACCGCTTGCCAGGGCCTCGAGACGAGTCCGCGCGCGTCTGCTGGCGAGCAAGGGGACGAAGTCTTTCACGCTGGCCGAGCGGAGCCCTGAGACGGCATTCGACATCTCCCGCTCGACCAGTTCCGGATTGATTCGTTCGTTGAATTGCTTGACGAGCTCCGTCGTCTCGGAGCGAATGCGTTCCTCGAGTACCTTCTCGTGGTCGGTGGTTTGCTCCGGCATGCCCTTCCTTTCCGCGACGTCAGCCCACCGCTGTGGCATTCGCTGTCACCATTCCCAGTACAACACTGCATTGTTAACGGAACGTTATCGGGTGTTTAAGAGACAGCGGCAGTCCAACGCGTCAGCGGGAGGCGTGGACAGCGGCCCAACGTCAGAATAGAATCGCTCCCGATCCCAATCCCAAGCTCGGGATTCCCGACCCCACACTGAACGGGAGATGAACATGAGTCTTCAGAAGCGTATTGTCTTTTTCATGGTGATGCTCTTCGCGCTGGCCGCGGTAGCCGCGTGCCAAAATGGGGAGGATGCCCAAGAGAGCACCCTCGACGTGGTCCTCGACCGAGGAGAGTTGGTCTGCGGCGTCAAGGCTGACACGCCAGGCTTTGGCGTGCTCGCCCCCGACGGCTCGGCGGAAGGGAACGACGTGGAGTTCTGCCACGCTGTAGCCGCAGCCGTGTTCGGAGACAGGAACAAGGTCACGTTCACCGAAGCGACCTCCGCCAACCGGTTCGAGTTGCTCGCCGCCGAAGAGATCGACCTCCTGATCCGGACCACCACGTGGACCGCCAGCCGCGACGCCGACCTCAAGGTGGCGTTCGCGCCCACGACCTTCTACGACGGCGCGGGCGTCATGGTGAAGGCGGGGCGGGACGTGTCGAGCGTTACCGAGTTGGATGGCGCTACGATCTGCATCCTGGACGGCACCAGCACCCAGGGCGCCGTCTCCGACTTCTTCACCGAACAGGGTCTCACCTACGAGGAGCTCACCCTCCAGGCGAACCCCGAGATCCGCGCGGCCTTCATCAGCGATCAATGCGACGGATGGTCTTCCGACAAGTCGCAGCTGGGCGGGCACCAGTTCACGCTCGTGGCCGACGGCGTCAACGCAGTCGTCCTGCCCGAGACCCTCTCGAAGGAGCCGTTGGGCCCGTCCGTGCGCGACTACGACTCAGAGTGGGAAGACGTCGTGCGATGGATCGTCAACGGGATGATCATCGCCGAGGAGCAGGGAGTAACCAGCCAGAACGTGGGACAGATGGCGTCGAGTCCTCCCAATAACACGGTCGCCCGCCTCCTCGGCGTCGGCTTCGGCGGCGGAGCGCCCAGCAACCTGGGCATCGGACACGGCAAGATCCCAGCCACGTTCATGCAGGACGTCATCTCCCAGGTCGGCAACTACGGCGAGGTGTACGACGCCACCCTCGAACGGGTCGGGCTGACGCGCGCGGGGTCGCCGAACGCCTCCTACCTCGACGGCGGGCTGATCTACGCACCCCCGATGCGCTAGAAGGACTGGCAGGCAGTTGACTGACAAACGGTTGACCAGGCGTATGGGCGGGAACATCCCGCCCATACGCCTTTGTCCTGTCGTTGCCGTGCGATGAATCAATACCTGGCCGGCATCTGGTTCAGGAGACGCTCCCGCTACTTGGTGATGAACCTCGTAGTCGGAGCGTTCGCGGCCGCCTTTGCGGGCTACCTCGCCTACTCGATAGCAGCCAACTTCTTCGACTTCGACTTCCTCTTCGGGCCGTACGGCAGCCCGGACCGCAGTTCGATCTTCAATGTCCTCGACGTCGAGGCGAGCGACCCGCGATGGCTGGCGATCCTCAAAGGAGCCGGCAACACGGTCTCCGTCGTGGTGTTCGCCATCGCCCTCGCCTCAATGGTGGGCCTCGCGATCGGCGTGGCGCGCCTCTCGGCCAACCCGGTCATCAACCTGTTGGGGAAGTTCTACGTCGAGCTGTTCCGGAACATCCCGCTGCTCCTCATCATGTTCTTCTTCGCCTTCGCGGCCTTCCGTGAGCTCCCCCGCATCGAGGACCGGTCGGGCTGGAGCGGCGTGTTCTACGTTAGCAACCGGGGGGTGGTCATGCCCTGGCTCGAGCCCGCCAATGGGCTCTGGTGGGTGTGGGCGGTTGCGCTGCTCGTCGCCGGCGGGGCCGGCTGGCTCGTGAGAGCGCGCCGCATGCGCGCCGAGGCCCTGACGGGCGAGAGCCTGCGCCACAACACGTGGGGGGTCGCAGTATTCGTGCTGATAGGAGGGGCGGCGTACGCGGCGCTGCAGTTCCCGGTGCGCTGGACCCTGCCCGGCATCGTTGAATCGGATGCGGGGTTCCTCGCCTACGCCGGGGGCATCCTCTTCGGCCTCGGCTACATCAGCGCGCTGGTGTCGCTGACGCTCTACTTCAGCGCGTTCATTGCCGAGATCGTCCGTGGATCGATCCAGGCCGTGCCGCGCGGGCAGACCGAGGCTTCCGCTTCACTAGGCCTCTCAGCCTACCAGCGGTTCTCGCTGATCGTCCTCCCACAGGCGTTGCGCGTCATGCTCCCGTCGCTCAACAACGAGTACCAGAACGCCAACAAGGACTCGACGCTCGCGCACGCCATCGCGTACGGAGAGATCGTCCTGATATCGAACAGGATTGTGAACAACGCCGGCAACCTGTTGCAGACCTATATCTTCATCTTCCTCGTCTTCGTCATCACGAACCTCCTCATCTCGTTCGTGATGAACACGATCAACAAGAACGTGCAGATCAAATGACGACGCTCGTAATACAACGTAGGGCCATGGCGAGGCGCCTGACGTGGGCGAGGGCGAACCTCTTCAATTCGCGGGGCAACGCTGTCCTCAGCGCCGCCGCGCTGGCCGCCGGCGCCCTGATTGCGTTCCTGGCGCTCTGGTTCGTCCTGTTCCAGGCGAACTGGGGCCTGGTGGCAATCAACCGCAAGCTGTTCTTCATCGGGAGCTACCCGTCAGAAGACACCTACAGGATATGGATATCGGCCTTCATCGCAGTGGCGCTGGCCGCCGTGACCTACGGCGTCTGGATAAGGCGGCTGCGGCCTCTTGCCGTGGCTGTCGGCGTCGCGGCCGTCCTGACGCTCACGCTCGGCCTCGGCGCGGAGTTTCGCATCGAGGAGTCCGCGTACACCGAAACAGTGACCGACGGCGGCCTGACCACGACCGTCAGCGGCATCGACCGGCAGCTAGTGCGCGATGGCGGTTGGGCGCCGCGCTGGCTGTACGCGCTATCGCTTGGCCTCGCGCTGCCTTTCGGCACGACGTGGTTGCTGGTGGCGTTGCTGTTCGCCGTCCTGGTCGGCGGCGCCTGGGCGGGTCGGCTCCTGGCGCGATGGAAGGACAATCCGGTGCTCCTTCAGAGCATCGGCGCCGGATGGGTCCTGCTGGTGCCGGTCATCCTCTTGTTGCAGATTGGGGTCTCAAGCGGGAGCTGGGAGAGCGTATTCCTCGACCTACTGGTGTTCGCGGTAGGCGGGTCTTTCTCATTCCTGATCGGCCTGCTGCTCGCGCTTGGACGCATCTCGCCCTATTGGGCCATCCGCGTCTCGTCGGTCAGCTATATCGAAGTGGTGCGGGCCGCCCCGTTGCTGGTCTGGCTCCTGCTCGCCACGTTCCAGCGGGACGAGTTCGGCCCGCTGGGCGAGGCGTTCAGCAGCATCGGGCTCGTCTTCCGCGTGATGATCGTCTTCGCCTTCTTCGGTGGAGCGTACATCGCCGAGGTGGTGCGGGGCGGCCTGCAGTCCATCTCCCGCGGACAGTACGAAGCGGCGGAGGTCAGCGGGCTCACCTCCTTCCAGAAGTACGCGTTCGTCATCCTGCCCCAGGCGCTCAAGGCGGTCATCCCCGCGCTCATCGGGCGCTTCATAGCGTTGTGGAAGGACACCGCCCTGCTGGCGGCCATATCGCTGGTGAACACCCTCGATAAGGCGAAGAAAGTGCTCGGCAGCCAAAGCGACATAGCCGAGGGCGCCTTCTTCGAGGTCTACGTTATCGTCGGCCTCATCTACTGGGTTGTCTCCTACCTGCTGTCCCGGCTCGGCGGAGCGGCGGAGGCCCGGTTGGGACAAGGTCGCAGGTAACCCCAAACGGAGAGGACGGTCTATGCCAGTACACAACGACAACGTCATAGTCCAGCTCCAAGGCGTGGTTAAGCGCTATGGCGACTTCACCGCACTGAAGGGAATCGACATGTCCGTCCGCGAGGGCGAGGTGGTCGTCATCATCGGGCCGTCGGGCTCCGGCAAGTCCACGCTGCTCAGGACGATCAACCAGCTCGAAAAGCACGACGCCGGCAGGATCGTCGTGAATGGCGTCGAGATGACCGACGACGTGAGGACGCTCACCAAGATACGGACGGAAACGGGGATGGTGTTCCAGCAGTTCAACCTGTTCCCCCACCTGACGGTCTTGCGGAACCTAACCCTGGCTCCTCAGAAGGTCCGACACATTCCGCAAAGCGAAGCGGAGGAGCTCGCCATTCGACTGCTGAACCGCGTCGGCATACCCGAGCAGGCGCAGAAGTTCCCCGGCCAACTGTCGGGCGGCCAGCAGCAGCGCGTCGCCATCGCCCGTGCGCTCGCCATGAACCCGAAGGTCATGATGTTCGACGAGCCCACCTCCGCGCTCGACCCGGAGATGATCAACGAGGTGTTGAAGGTGATGGGTGAGCTGGCCGCGGACGGCATGACGATGATCTGCGTCACGCACGAGATGGGCTTCGCCCGCAACGTCGCCGACCGCGTGATCTTCATGGACGAAGGGGAAATCGTCGAAATCGGGACATCCCAGGAGTTCTTCACCAACCCCCGCGAACCCCGCACCAAGCTCTTCCTCGACCAGATTCTCACGCACTGATTCGGTAAGATAGTGCGGGCGCGCTGGCGCGAGCGGCTGCCCTGCTCTAGGATACCCACGCTACGCGGCCCCCCAGCCCGCGAAGGAGTTCTCTCGCATGATCTACGAGGGGAAGGCAACGCTCGACGCGACGCCGCTCGACGTTTGGACGGTAGTGCTCGACGCTGAGCAGTTCGCCGCGTGCATGCCCGGCGTCGAGGACCTCAGCCAAGTGGACGACCATACCTTCGAAGGCGCGATCAGTGCGCAGATTGGGCCGCTGTCGGGCTCGTTCAGCTTCAGGGCCAGCATTGTCGAGAGCTCGCCGCCCACCGAGCTTGCCGCTCATGTCGAGGGTGCCGATTCGATGACGAACAGCAGGGTAACGTCCGAAATCGCCATGACCCTGGCGGCATCGGGACCCGAGCAGACGGAGCTCGCCTACCGGGTTGTCGTGGACATCCATGGCCGCCTGGCAATCATTGGCGATATGGTGCTCCGAGCCACGGGAGCGCAGATGATCGAGGAGTTCTTCAACCGGCTGCGCGCCCGGGTCGAGGGCGCGACGGTCTGAGCTCCAGCCCGCCGGCCCGGCCGAACGAAGAGTCCGCGCGTACGTGGAGGAGCAGCATGCAGCAGAGGCAGGCCTATGATGTCATCGTCATCGGGGGCGGCTCGGCGGGGTGCGCCGCCGCAGCACGACTGTCGGAGGACCCCCGGCGGCAGGTCCTGCTGCTCGAAGCAGGCCCCGACCCGCTGCCCATCCCCGACACGATTGCGGACGGCTCGTTCGGGACCCGCGCGGTGCTCCAGTCCCCTTACGTGCTCATGTACCCCACGCAGCGAAAGGGCGACGGCAGTACGTTCTACGCGCTGAGCGGACGGGTCATGGGGGGAGGCTCGTCGGTCAACGCGATGGCCGTCGTCCGACCTACGAAACACGACCTCGACAGCTGGGCAGCCGCCGGCAACCCTGGCTGGACCTACGACGAGTGCCTCCCATTCCTGAAACGAATCGAGTCGGACCAAGACTACGGCGACAGCCCCATCCACGGGACGGAAGGGCCGCTGTACGTCAAACGCCCCTACACGCTGGACATGCCCGCTTCCGAGCCGGTCCAGGCGTTCATCGACCGCGCTCTCGGCATGGGCCTCCCTTTGTGCCCCGACCTGAACGTGCCGGACCCGCTGGGAGTCTGCGGCTCGGCGTACAACATCAAGGACGGCGTGCGCCAATCGACAACGGTCGCCTACCTTGACCCCGCCCGAGACCGCCCCAACCTGCACATCGCCGCCGAAGCGACCGTCGTTTCGCTCGGCATCGCCGGCGGCCGAGTCGATGAGGTCGTCTACGAGCAGCATGGAGAGACCCTCTCGGCGGGGGCGGACCGCGTGGTCCTCAGCGCCGGCGTCTACCACAGCCCCCAGGTCCTGATGCTCTCGGGCATCGGCCCCGCCGGCGAGATGGAGCGGCTCGGCATCGAAGGCGTCCACGTGCTCGAGGGGGTCGGCCAGAACTACCAGGACCACGCAACCATTGAGATGACGTTTGAGGGCCAGACCGCGTTCCGTCCCGACTGGGTCATCCCCCGCTTTCGGTTGATGGTGAAGAGCGACCCGAGCCTCCCGTGCGGGAATTTCCACATCACTATGCGCGCGCCGACGGAGATACCTGGGCTCAAGCGGATGATGCCCGTGTCGGCGAGTCTCCTCGAACAGCGAGCGAGGGGGCGCGTGTTCCTCCAGAGCTCTGACCCTCACGATCTGCCCGGAATCGACGACGCCATGCTCGAGCACCCCGGCGATATCGAAGCGGTGCTCAATGCGATGCGTTTCATCTACGAACTGGTCCAAGACGAATCGCTGAGCCATCTCTACGGCCCGTTGCTCTACCCCGGCCCGGACGAGGACTGGGCGCAGTTCGCCCGGAGCACCCACGGCTCCTACCATCACGGCGCCGGGACCTGCATGATGGGCCCCGCCTCGAACGACATGGCCGTCGTGGACCACCGGCTCCGCGTCCACGGCATGGAGAACCTCTACGTCGCCGACGCCTCGATCATGCCCACTGTCACCCACGGCAACACCAACGTGACGTCAATCATGATCGGCGAGCGCGTCGCCGACTTCATCGCTGAAGCAGGCGGCTGACCACGAGAGTCTGGCTGGGCTGGCCGCGCCGTTGCCGAGGAGACAGGTCATGACGGACAAGGTGCTCGCCGCGACGCTGACCGCGCCGAAACGGATCGAGGTCCGCGAGTATGACATGCCTGCCCCCGGACCGGACGCGGGCCTGCTCCGGATCGAACGGTGCGGCGTGTGCGGCAGCGATGTCAGCGGGTGGCAGTCGATGCGCCGCGGCGTGCGGGTCCTTGGTCACGAGAACCTCGGCACGATTGCCCAGATCGGGCGCGAGGCCCAGGAGCGGTGGGGCGTCAAAGAGGGCGACCGCGTCGCGCTCGAGGAGTACATCCCCTGCGGCGTCTGCGCCGTCTGCCGGTCCGGCGACTACCGCTTCTGCCCGCAGACCGACATCGGCCTCGCCGGCGACCGGCTCTGGTACGGATCGACCTCCGCCGCCATCGAGCCGGCAATCTGGGGCGGCTTCAGCCAGTACCTCTATATGCACCCGGGGACGGTTGTGCACAGGATGCCCGAGCACGTCCCCCCGAACGAGGCCGCGTTCTTCCTGCCGCTGTCCAACGGGTTCGAGTGGGTGCGCGGCTACGGCGGAGCGGAAGTGGGCGACGTCGTCGTCGTCCAGGGTCCCGGCCAGCAGGGCCTCGCGTGCGTCGTCGCGGCCAAGGAGGCCGGCGCCTCCCACGTCATCGTCAGCGGGTTGCGCCGGGACGAGGCCCGGCTTGCCGCCGCCAGCGCACTCGGCGCCGACGTGACGGTCGACGTCGAGAGCGAGTCGCTCGCCGAGCGTGTATTCGAGGTCACCGGCGGGCACGGCGCGGACGTAACGGTCAACGTCTCCGGCGGCGCCGGGACCGTTGCGGAGAGCGTCGCCTTCGCCGCGCGCAACGGCGTCATCGTCCTGGGCGGCCCCGGCGAGCAGCATATCTCCACCGTTGGCACGGGACGCAAGAACCTGACGATGCGATGGGCGCACGGGCACTCGTACAGATCGGTCGAGTTGGCCATCCAGTGCATCGCGTCCGGGGCATACCCCATCGACCTCGTGGCGACGCACCACTTCAGCTTGGAAGACGCGGCGCTCGCCATCCAGTCCGTCGCCGGCGAAGGCGTCCCCAACGCCATCCACGTGAGCATCGACCCCTGGGCGACGGCCTAGCGGGCCGCGGGGGCGTAGGTCGGCGCCGACGCAGCCCTCGCGATTGACCCTCGTCTGACGCCGGCGTATGTTGCTCGATGGGGCCGCGGCCCCGCCGACGCGACTCGGACAAGGGCCGCGCGCACGAGGTGAACCATGGCTCAGAAGACCGTAGCCGCAACGCTGGTGGCGCCCCGGCGGCTCGAGTTCCGCGAGTACGAACTGCCCGAGCTCTCGGCCGACGACGGTCTCCTCAAGATGGAGGCGGTCGGCATATGCGGCGCCGACGTCCACACCTACCAGGAGAGCGTACCGAAGCCGCGGGTCATGGGCCACGAGAACGTCGGGGTGATCGCCGGCGTCGGCGTGGAGGCGGCGAAGCGGTGGGGCGTCAAGGAGGGCGACCTCGTCATCCCCGAGGAGTACATCCCCTGCTTCCACTGCAAGTACTGCTACACCGGACGCTACCGCTTCTGCAATCAGACCGACCGGGGCCACGACACCCCCATCCTGCGTCACGGCCAGACCACTACTGACGTCTGGCCGTCGATCTGGGGCGGGTTCGGCGAGTACATGTACCTGCCGCCCAACACCGTCATGCACCGGATCGAGCGCCCGGTCCCCGCGCACGTACTCGCGCTCTACCTGCCCTTGGCGGACGGCATTGAGTGGGTCTACCGCTACGGCGGCGCCCAGAGCGGCAAGACCGTGCTGATTCAGGGCCCGGGCCAGATGGGGCTGTCGGCCGCGTTCGCCGCGAAGCAGGTCGGCGCTGACTGCGTGATCGTCACCGGCATGTCCCGCGACACCGTCCGTTTGAACCTGGCGCGCCACTTGGGCGCGGACTTCACGATTGACATAGAGACCGAGGACTTCAAGGAACGCATCGACGACATCACCGGCGGCGAGGGCGTCGACGTTGTGGTGAACGTCACCGGCGGCGGCGGCAACGCGATCGCACAATCGCTCGATGTGGCCAGCAAGCAGTGCACGCTCGTGCTCGCGGGGGCGGGAGACGAACCCGTGTCGCTCGGAGTGGCGGGCAAGCGGCCCCGGCGCGACCTCACCGTCAAGACAGCCAACGGCCACTCGTACGCCTCGGTGACCGAGTCGATCGGCTACCTGACCTCGGGAAAACACCCCGAGCTGCTCGAACTCTCGACCCATCAGTTCCCCCTCGAGCAGGCGGCGCGCGCGCTCGAGACCGCCGGAGGCGAGGGCGAGTCCGGCGCGATTCACGTCACGCTGCTGCCCTAGCGCCGTGAGGGCAGCGACTGCCGTTTACACTCGATTTCGACGGCTGGTAGACTGGCGTCCATCAGGCGCCCTTGGAGATGGCCACGATGGCGGAAACGACCCGCGCCGCGCTGAAAGTGGGACCTTCGACGATGGAGTTCCGCGAGATGGAGCTCCCCGAGATGTCCGCCGACTCTGCGCTCCTCAAGATGGAGGTCGCCGGAGTCTGCGGGACCGATGTCAGTCAATACCGCCTCCCGCTGCGCGGCCAGCCCATAATCATGGGCCACGAAAACGTCGGCTATCTGGCCGAGGTGGGAACGGAGTTCGCGCGCCGCAAAGGGGTGAAGGAGGGCGACCTCGTATTCCCCGAGCACTACGTCCCGTGCGGCAACTGCGAATGGGACCACATGGGGGAGTACCGCCATTGCGCCGCCACCGAGTGGTACTACGACCCCGAGGCCGTCCGCCTGGGCTACACCTCCCTCGACATCGCTCCCGGCCTGTGGGGAGGCTTCAGCCAGTACGTCTACATGCCGCCCAACGCCGTCATCCATAAGGTCCCGGAGGGGCTCACTCCTGAGGAGGCCGGGCTGGTGACCCCGATGTCCAACGGCATCCAATGGGCGCTGATCGACGGCCAAGTGGGCTACGCGTCGACTGTCCTGATCCAAGGCCCCGGCCAGCAGGGCCTCTGCTGCGTCATGGCCTCCAAGCACGCGGGCGCGGACCGCATCATCATCACCGGCACGTCCAAGGACGCCCGGCGGCTGGAGGTGGCCAAGGAGTTGGGCGCCGACGATGTCGTCGACGTCCAGCAAGAGGACCCCCTCGAGCGCATCAACGAGATCACCGGGGGGCGCGGCGTAGACGTCGTGCTCGACTGCACGTCGGGCGCGGGCGCGGCCCCGGTGCTCCTCGGCGTCGAGGCGGCGAAGCGCCGCGGAGCGACAATGGTCATGCAGGCCGAGAGCGGCGACGTCGAGTTCCCCGCCTTCCCCATCGGCAGGATCACGAGAAAGGCGATGACCCTCAAGAGCGCGCGCGGGCACTCCTACCGAGCGGTGGAGCTCGCGTTGCACCAGCTGGCGTCGCACCGCTTCCCCCTGGAGCTCATGACGACGCACACCTTTGGGCTCGACGAGGTGGACTACGCCATCAAGTCGGTGGGCGGCGAAGGCGCCCCCGGCGCCATCCACGTGTCGGTGTTCCCCTGGAAGTAAGCGCGCCGCGCGAGATGTGAGAGCGGAACGCGCCGGACCGATAACGCAACGAGGGATGTAACACATGCTGTCTACACGCGACAACGAGACCGTCACCCGGGTAGGCCCGGGCACGCCGATGGGCCAGCTGATGCGGCGCTACTGGCAACCCGTACTGCTGTCGTGGGAGTTGCCCGAGCCGGACTGCCCGCCGATCCAAGTGCGTATCCTCGGCGAGGACCTCGTCGCCTTCCGCGACACGAGCGGCCGCGTCGGACTGCTCGAGGAGGGGTGCGCACACCGCCGCACCTCGCTCTGGCTGGGACGCAACGAGGAGAACGGCCTCCGATGCGTGTTCCACGGCTGGAAGTACGACGTCGCCGGCCAGTGCGTGGACATGCCCAATGAGTTGCCCGAGAACGACGTGAAGGAAAAGGTCCGTGTGCGGGCCTACCCAACCCTGGAGTTGGGCGGCGTGATCTGGGCCTACATGGGCCGCAAGGAACAGCAGCCTCCTCCCCCCAACTTCGAGTGGACGCGCCAGCCCGAAACGCACCTCCACGTGTCCAAGGGCCTCCAGGAGTGCAATTGGCTCCAGGCGCTCGAGGGCGGCATCGACTCGATTCACACGTCGTTCCTCCACCGCCTCCTCAGCGGCGACCGAGCCGGGCTCGGCGGACTCCGGGCCCAAGCGACCGCCGCCAAGCTCGACGTCCAGACGACTCCATACGGCTACACCTACGCCTCGATCCGTCCCTTGGGCGCCGACAAGGGCAACTACGTGCGGACCTACCACTACGTCATGCCGAACCACCAGATCCGCGCCATTCAGGAGTACACCCCCGACGGCTCGATGAAAAAGTTCAAGATGGCAGGGCATGTGTGGACGCCGATCGACGACGAGAACTGCATGACGTGGAACTGGTACTACAGCCTCGACGCCCCCCTCGAGGAGCAGGAGCGCGACGAGACGTTCTGGGGCAACGGTCCGCAGTTCGTCGACACGAGCAACGGTTTCCGCAGCTACCTCAACAAGCGCAACCACTGGGGCATCGACCGCAACGTGCAGAAGCACGAGACGTTCACCGGCATTGAGGGCGTCAACCAGCAGGACCGTGCGGTCCAAGAGGCGATGGGGCCCATCGTCGACCGCCGCAAGGAACGGCTCTCGCAGACGGACAAAGCCATCGTGGCGGCGCGCGAGCTGCTGTTGGACGCTGTCAAGACGGTCGCCGACGGCGGCAACCCGCCCGCTGTCGACGACTCCTACTACGACATCCGGGCCATTGAACAGCTCCTGCCAAGCGACGCCTACTGGCTGGACGCTCTGAGGGACCGTATGTACCCGTCCGGCGCGCCGATCTAGAGGTCCGGAACACCAGAGAGGACGGTACATGGACAAGGTCACAATCCCAGCGCTCCAACAGATGAAGCGCGACGGAGAGAAGATTGTCGCGGTCGTCGCCTACGATTATCAGATGGCCCAGATCGTCGACCGCGCGGGCGTTGACATCGTCTCGGTAGGCGACTCGGTCGGCAGCAACATCTGGGGGCAGACCAACGTCCTCGAGGTCACCATGGACCAGATGGTCCTGGCGTGCCAGGGAGTCAGGCGAGGCGTCAAGCGGGCGCTCGTCAGTTGCGACTTCCCCTACGGCCCGCTGCAAGAGAGCACCGAGACGGCGGTGCGGGCCGCGGTCCGCCTCGTGAAAGAGGGCGGCGCCGACCTCGTCAAGCTCGACGGGGCCGCCGACTACCCCGACGCTATCCGAGCCATCGTGCGCGCTGGCGTCCCCGTCTTCGGCCAGTTCGGCATCACGCCGCAGACCGCGGCCCGCTTCGGCGGTATGACCGCGGGGACGGACCTGGCGACCGAGCTCAAAGACCAGCTCCTCGTCGAGGCCAAGATTATGGAAGAGGCGGGCGCTTCCATCCTCGACTTCACCTATTCCGGGCCCGTCGCGGGCGCCGAAGCCGCCCAGTCCGTAGCGATTCCCGTAATCGGCGGGCTCGGCGGCGGCCCGTGGCTCGACGGCCGCATCAGAGTCTCATACGCCGCCATCGGCTACATGGCCGCCTCCCTCGACGACAACGCCGACCGCTACGCCGACGTGGCAAAGATCAGCCTCGAAGCTATCCGCGCCCTCATCAGCGACGTCCGCGCCTCGCGCCAGATCCGCGGAGGAGCCTTCGTCCCCTCGACCACATGAGCCGCGCCGCGCCCGCGACCCGCTCCACGAACCAGCACACACCAGAGGTACGCAAACCAGATGATCATCGACATGCACGGGCACTACACGACCGTCCCCGCTCCGCTCGTCGCCTACCGCGGCCTGCAGATTTCGGAGATGGCCACGCCCAAGAAGGGATCGGTGAAGATCAGCGACGACGAGATCCGCGAGTCGCTCGAGACCGGACAGCTCCAGAAGCAGCGAGAGCGCGGCACGGACGTCTGCTTCTTCTCCCCGCGGGCCTCGTCCATGGGCCACCACTTCGGCGACGCTCGGATCAGCCAGTACTGGACGGAGCACTGCAACGACCTCATCGCCCGCGTGTGCGAGCTCTACCCGGACAACTTCATCGGCGTCGCGCAGCTCCCGCAGTCGCCCGGAGTGCCGGGGGCGGCGTCAGTCGCCGAGCTGGAGCGGTGCGTCAACCAGTTGGGTTTCGTCGGCTGCCTGCTCAACCCCGACCCGAGCGGCGGATTCTGGACAGACCCGCCGATGAGCGACCGGGCGTGGTGGTACCCGCTCTACGAGAAACTCATCGAACTCGATGCGCCGGCCATGATTCACGTGAGCGCGACGTGCAACCCGAACTTCCACAGCACGTCGTCCCACTACATGAACTCGGACAGCACCGTGATCGCGCAACTGCACCAATCGAGCGTCTTCCAGGACCTGCCGGGCCTGAAGATCGTCGTGCCGCATGGGGGCGGCGCCATCCCCTACCAGTACGCGCGCTATCGCGGCATCGCCCTCCGCGACGGCTTCCAACCGTTCGACGAGTTCATCCGCAATCTCTACTTCGACACCGCCGTGTACGACCGGCGGGCCATGGAACTGCTGCTCGAGGTCGCGGGCGTCGACAACGTCATGTTCGCCTCTGAGATGATCGGCGCCGTCAACGTCATCGACCCCCAGAGCGGCCGCTGGTTCGACGACAACAAACCCCTCATCGACGGCATCGAATGGCTGACCGACGCCGACCGCCAAAAGCTGTTCGAGGGCAACACGCGGCGCATCTACTCGCGCTCGGACAAGCTCCTCGCGGGCCGGATGTAGCGCCCGCCGCCCCTGGGGTTACAGGCGAGCAGGCGAGCGGCCCATTTGATAACATCCGGGCATCTTCTCGGAGCGGCGACTGGGGCCAGGAGGACGCGCCATGATTACGCAAGAGGTCAACGACAGGCTGACGCGGGTCGGGCCCGGCACGCCGATGGGCGAGCTGATGCGCCGCTACTGGCACCCTGTAGGCTCGCTCGCCGAGCTGATCGAGGAGCCGGTGCAGCCCGTGCGGCTCCTCGGCGAGGACCTCACGCTCTTCCGGGACCTGAAGGGACGGATAGGCCTGATTGGCAAGGCGTGCGCCCACCGCGCCATCAGCCTTGCCTACGGCATCCCGCAAGAGAACGGGCTGCGGTGCGCCTACCACGGCTGGACCTACAACGTCGAGGGCAAGGTCATAGACATGCCCTTCGAGCCCGCCTGTCTGCCGCTCAAGGTCAAGGCCTACCCCGTGGAGGAGCTCGGCGGACTCGTTTGGACCTACATGGGCCCAGCGCCGGCGCCGCTGCTGCCGCGATGGGAGTTGCTGGTCCGGCCCGACCTCTTCCGCCAGATCCGGTTCCGGCCACTGCCGTGCAACTGGCTCCAGTGCATGGACAACTCCCTCGACCCCATCCACTTCGAGCACCTGCACGGGCACTACCAGAACTACTACAACCAGAAGCACGGCCTCGGCCGCGCCATGAACCCAGCCCCGCACCGGAAAATCGAGTTCGACGTGTTCGAGTACGGCATCTACAAGCGGCGGCTGACCGAGAGCGACGACGAAGCGAACCCGCCCGACGACTGGACGACGGGCCACCCGATCTTCTTCCCCAACACGCTGGTGCAGGGCACGGGCGACTCGTTCGCCTACCAGATCCGCGTGCCCATCGACGACACGCACACCATGCACACGTTCTACAGCGGCCGCCCGTTCAAGGAGGGGGAGTCCGCGCAGGAAGTCGTCCCCGTCACCCGGTCGGAGGTGCACTACGACAAGTGGGGCCGCGTCGATGAGCCGGGGATCGTGCCACAGGACGAGATGACGTGGATCGGTCAAGGGGCCGTCAGCGACCGCACGGTCGAGCACCTGGCGACATCGGATAAGGGCGTCATCCTCTACCACAACATACTGCAGGAGAACGTCGCCAAGGTCGAGCGAGGCGAGGAGCCGATGGCAGTCATTCGCGACCCGGCGAAGAACGAGCCGTGGGTGGAAGTGAAACGCGAACAGGTCGGCTATCAGGCGTTCCGCATCAACCGCGATGTGGTCGGCGGCCGGCGGTAACGAACTGCGTTCTGGGAGCGCGGCTTGCATGTGCAGCACACGAGAGGGGGTGGGACGATGAACAACGAGGCGCAGGAACTCATAGCGCACGCCCGCGAGCTGATCGAGCGGGAAGAGTATGCCGAGGCGACGGCCTTGCTCGACAACGCGCCGGCTAACCGTTCCGACTGGGAGGCGCACGAGACCGACGAGGTGGCGTGCCTCGTCGAGTTCCTCCGCGCCCTGACCGACGAGGAGATGTCCATGGTGCGTCTCTAGTCGCGGTTTCCCGCGCGGCGCCGCGCGGGCGCCTCTTGCGCGGAGGGAGTAGGATTAGGCGAGGAACAGGTTCCCAACCGGCCCAGAGGAGGGCGAATGTGTTAACCGTAGAGCAGAACGAACGTTTGACCCAGACCGGCCCGGGCACGCCGATGGGCGAGTTGCTGCGCCGCTACTGGTGGCCGATCGCCGCCAGCCTCGACATGGACGAAGACCCCGTCCAGCCCGTGCGTATCCTCGGCGAGGACCTCACGCTGTTTCGGAGCCTGAAGGGCGAAATCGGCCTCATCGGCAAGGCCTGCGCGCACCGCGCTATCAGCCTGGCCTACGGCATCCCCCAGGAGAACGGCCTGCGGTGCGCCTACCACGGCTGGACCTACAACATCGAGGGCAAGGTCGTGGACATGCCCTTCGAGCCGGCCTGCTTGCCGCTGAAGGTCAAGGCCTACCAGGCGCAAGAGCTCGGCGGCCTGATCTGGGCCTACCTCGGCCCCGTCGAGTCGACGCCGCTTCTCCCGCGGCTCGAACTGCTCGTCCGTGACGACTGGAACCGGAGCGTCACCTTCCGGCCCCTGCCGTGCAACTGGGTCCAGTGCAATGACAACTCGCTAGACCCCGTCCACTTCGAGCATCTGCACGGCTACTTCGGCGACTACTGGAACCGCAAGCACGGCATCGACCGAAAGGTCAGGACGGCGAAGCACCTCAAGATCGAGTTCGACGTCTTCGACTACGGCATCTACAAGCGCCGACTGCTCGAGGGCGACCCCATCGACGCCGACGACTGGGTCGTCGGACACCCGTTCATCTTCCCCCACACGTTGATCCAGGGCGTGGGCGACTCGTACGGGCTCCAGATTCGCGTCCCCGTGGACGACACGCACACGATGCACGTCCGCTACCGTGGGTCTCCCATGGGCCCGGACGCCGAGCCGCAGACCGTTGTCCCGGTGCAGCACCTCGAGCTCCCCTACGACGCCTACGGGCGCGTCGAGTGGCCCGATGTCTCGCTCCAGGACGAGGCTGCTTGGGTGGCGCAGGGACCGCTCAGCGACCGCACCAAGGAACACCTCGCCACGTCGGATAAGGGCGTCATCCTCTACCACAAGCTCCTCATGGAGAACATCGAGAAGGTCCAGCGGGGCGAGGACCCGATGTTCACCATTCGGGACATGGAGGAAAACGTCCCGTACATCCACGTGCAGCGTGAGCGGGCAAGCGCCAAGATGATCACGCGGTGACGACCGAGAGCGTCTCCGCCTCCGCGGAGACGGGTTCTCGTTTTCGCTCGGACTGCACGCCCTTCGCGCGGGCTTGCAGGGAGGCGGGATGGAGCGAAGCCAAGACATCCACACCTGTCTGGTGTGTCACAACATCGATTGCGAGTCCCGTGGCTCCGTTCCCATCGGGGAGAAAATCACGCGCCTCTTGGCCGAGGCCAACAGTTCGGTGAAGATGATGCCGCACCTGTGCTTCGGCGCTTGCGAAGAGGGCCCCAACATCGTCGTGTACCCCCAGGGCACGTGGTACAAAGGTTGTCAGCTAAGCGACGCTGAAGACATCGCCGCCCACTGCATGGGCGGCCCCGAGGTCGAGCGCCTGACCGCCGACGTCGACCCGGCGTTGCGCGACCTCATCCTCATGATCCTCGACGCCGGCCTCGTCGAGTTCTAGCCCATGGAACCCGTCCTCCTGACGCGTGACTCCAGCGCCGGGCCCGAAACACTCGACGCCTACCGGGAGTCCGGTGGGTACGAAGCGCTCCTCCGCGCCCGCGCGTCCGGTCCTCGCTCCGTCCTCGACGCTGTCATCGCATCGGGCCTGCGCGGACGCGGCGGGGCCGGCTTTCCAGCCGGGCGCAAGTGGGAATTGGCGGCCGCCGAACAGGCCACGCCGAAGTACGTCGTGGCCAACGGCGGCGAGGACGAGCCGGGCAGCGAGAAGGACCGGGTGCTGATGGAGCGCTACGCCCACAAAGTGATCGAGGGCGTCGCGTTGGCCGCGTGCGCGATCGCCGCCAGCGAAGCTGTCCTCTACGTCAATGCGCAGTTCGACCGCGCGATCGCCGGATTGGAGACGGCCATCGCCGAGGCGACGGACGCCGGCCTCCTCGGCGAGCACAACGGCGGCGCCGAGGCGGCATTGCGGCTGCGCATCCATCCCGGGCCGCCCGAATACGTGGCGGGCGAGGACACAGCGGCGCTCGAGGCGATCGAGGGACGCAAGGCGCTCCCGCGTGAGAAGCCGCCCTTCCCCACCTCCGCGGGCCTCTACGGCAAACCAACGGTCGTGAACAACATCGAAACGTTCGCGTACGTGCCGGCGATCGTCCGCAACGGGCCCGAGTGGTTCCGGGGCATCGGGACCGCGGACAACCCTGGGCCGATGCTCTTCACGCTCCCCGCGAACATGCGCCGGCCCGGCGTCGTTGAGTTGCCCATCGGGACCACGCTACGCGCGCTCCTCGACGAGCACGGAGGCGGCCCCGCCAGCGGCAAACGCGTGAAGGGCGTGCTGCCGGGCGGACCGTCGAGCGGTTGGATCGGCGCGGACGACCTCGATGTCCCGCTCGACCGCGAGCCCCTCGCGCAGAAGGGCTCCGCGCTCGGCTGCGGCGTCCTCCGCGTCCTCGAGGAGGGCGAGTGCGTGGTCGAGGCGCTGGACGAGATCGCTCAGCTCTTCATGCGCGAATCGTGCGGCCAGTGTCCGACGTGCGTCATGGAGACGCAGACGCTGGCCAAGATCGTCACGCAGGTCAAGAGCGGCCTAGGCACGCAGCAGCTCGTGGACCAGATTCCTCGGCTCGCTGCCTTCGCGCAGGGGAAGGGCATGTGCAGCCTCATCTCCATGCCGTTCCCGCCGCTCACGTCCGCCGTCCGGCTGTTCCCCGAGGACATCGCCCACCACATCGCCCACGGGACCTGCCCCGCCGCCTAAGCAAGTGAATAAATCCGTGGAAACGACATAGCCACGTCGCCTCCCCTCAGACTCCCCCTCCCGTCTGCCGCCTCCGTCATTCTCGTGCTTGACACGGGAATCCACGCCCCCGCCCCCTCCTCCCGCCAACGACTCCCACTGCGACATCCGCCCCCCTAACATCTATGTCTGAGTATCCCGAGGACCTGTCCTGAGCCCCGCCTACGGCCGGCCCAGTTACGAGCAGATGGCGCAAAATGGCGCAGATGTCCATCTTTTTTTAGTCCGTCACTCGTAAACCCATGCGTTTTACGAGTGAACGGGCCGCGACATTCGGGACAATTCCGCCCCGTTCTCGTCCATCCCCGTCACTCCTTGCGCAAACACGCGCACTCAGGGATGCGCAGTCGCGACTGGACCCGCCCGAATGGGGAGGTCCGGCCACGTTCTCCGGCGCTTGACACCCCTATCGGCGGGTGCTACACCAACCTCGGCGTATCGGCTGTGTGAACGGCCGTTTGGCCGCGCGCGCACAAACCGGCGGACGCCAGCGAGGAGCAGCCATGTTGACTCAGGCCGAGAACGACCGCATCACAAGGGTCGGAGCGGGGACGCCCATGGGCGAGCTCATGCGCCGCTACTGGCATCCCATCGCCGGGACCGAGGAGATGCACAAGCGCCCCACCAAGGCCGTGCGGCTGCTCGGCGAAGACCTCGTGCTCTACCGTGATCTCAGCGGCACGCTCGGGCTGATCGGCAAGCGTTGCGCCCACCGCGGGATACACCTCATCTACGGGTGGCCGGCCGAGCACGGCCTCCGCTGCCCGTATCATGGCTGGGTGTACAACGAGACCGGCCAGTGCATCGAGCAGCCCGCCGAACCCTCCGACAGCACCTACCTGCGCCGCGTGAAGCTACAGGGCTACCCGGTGCAGGAGCTCGGCGGGCTGATCTTCGCCTACCTCGGCCCGGAACCTGTGCCGCTCTTGCCGAGGTGGGACCTCCTCGTCTGGGACAACGTCGAGCGCTCCATCCAGGTCGCGGACGTGCCGTGCAACTGGCTCCAGTGCATGGAGAACTCCCTCGACCCGGTGCACAACGAATGGCTGCACGGCTGGTACGGCGAGTGGGTGCTCAAGTCCGTCAACAAGTCGGCCGACCACCTGACGCTCCAGCGTATGCGCCACCGGAGGATCGGGTTCGACCGGTTCGAGTACGGCATGATTAAACGCCGGCTGTACGACGGCGACCCCGACGACGACGAGAGCTGGCGCATCGGGCACCCCGTCCTCTTCCCCAACATCCTGCGCGTCGGGCGCTCCGGCCGTGGCGTCAGCTTCCAATTCCGTGTGCCGGTCGACGACGAGCACACGTCCCATATCACCTACTCAGCGCGCCTCCCCAAGCCGGGCGAGACGATTCCCCCGCAGGAGGTCGTGCCCTGGAACGTCCAGCAGGTCTTCGACGAGGAGGGAATGTTCCGCCGAGAGGCCATCTTGGAGCAGGATTTCATGGCGTGGGCTGCCCAGGCGACCATCTCCGACCGCACGGTCGAGGGACTCGCCACTACGGACATCGGCATCATCTGGTACCGCAAGCTGCTCAACGAGCAGATGACGGTGGTGGAGGACGGCGGCGAGCCGGTCGGCGTCTTCCGCGACCCCGCCCAGAACCAATGCATCGTGCTCCCCAGCGAGAACACGGTCTTCCCTGGCGACACGGAAACGGGCGGGCCGTTCAGGGACAACCCCTACGCGCCGGCCGAGGTGGACGCGATACTGCGACAGTAGTCAACGCTGGTAGACTGCGCCCAACGCAAACCACGCCCAAGGGCCGCCTGCATCGGACGCAGAGCGGCGAGACAGGCAGAGAAAGGAAGCGGACCACATGGCTAAGATCGTTCTTGGTATCGGTTCATCGCACGCGCCCCAACTCGCCATGAAGCCCGGGCAGTGGCGAGCATACGGCGACCGCGGGCGCACGCAGGCCGTGCACTGGTACGCCGGCAACACCTACTCCTTCGGCGAGTTGGCCGAGCTGCGCGCCGGCGACCACTTTGAGAAGGAGTGCACGGACGAGAAATTCGCGGCCCGCTTCGACGCCTGCCAGCAAGCGATTGCCCATCTTGGGAACACGCTCGCGGACGCCGCTCCCGACGTCTCCATCATCCTGGGCGACGACCAGCACGAAGCGTTCAGCGACGGCAACATGCCGTCCATCGCCATCTATCACGGGGCGACGGTCGTCGACGCTCCGCGGGACGGAGGGTTCGCGGTCCGCGACCCCGGCATCGACAACTCGCCGAGAGAGCCCGTCGAGCGCCCAACGCACGCCGACCTCGGCGAATACCTGATCGAGGCGCTGACAGCCGACGAGTTCGACGTCGCCCGCACCAACGCGCTGTCGCTCGATCACAACCACGGCGCGATCGGGCATGCGTTCCACTACATCTACCGGCGTCTGATGCACAACGAGGTGATCCCCAACGTGCCAGTGTTGGTCAACACCTACTACCCGCCCAACGCCCCGACCGCGCTGCGCTGCTACAAGCTCGGCCAGTCGCTGCGCCAAGCGATCGACGTCTGGGACTCAGACAAGACGGTCGCGATCTTCGCCTCGGGCGGCCTCAGCCACACAGTCATCGAAGAGGAGCTCGATGAGAAGATCATCGACGGCTTGAGGACCAACGACATCGCGAAGCTGACCGACTACCCGGACGTCCGCTTCCGGGGCGGCACGTCGGAGATCAAGAACTGGGTCGCCCTGGCCGGAGCGATGGCGGGGAATGGGCTCCGCATGAGCCTGGTCGACTACATCCCGTGCTACCGCACCGAGGCCGGCAACGGCTGCGCCATGGGCTTCGCGGAGTGGACGTAGCCCACGGCGCGCAACCTCGGCCCCGTCCGATCTGACCGTGAACGGGCCGCCACACACGTCTGTTCGGCGCGCGGCCCGCTCGCGCCCCATGACCCCCATGAATCGCCCCATCGAAGAGAGGGAGACGACCAATGATTATTGACTCTCACGCACACACCAACGGAGCCAACCACCTGGGCGGCTACAAGTCAGGACTGCTCGCCGCACGCGGCGCCCACGGCAAGGGGAGCACCGCGGCGTCGGAAGACTCGATGCGCGGCGCGGTGCAGAGCCACATCGCGAACGTGCTAGACAAGGTGGGGACCGACATGCAGGTCATCTCCCCACGGCCCTTCCAGCTCATGCACTCCGAGAAGCCGGAGAGGCTGGTGCACTGGTTCGCCGAGGCGAACAACAACGCTGTCGCCACGACGGTCACGATCGCTCCCGACCGCTACCGCGGCATGGCCGCCCTTCCGCAGTGCCCTAGCCAGCCCATCACGGCCACGTTCGACGAGATCGACCGCTGCATGAACGAGCTCGGGTTCCTCGGCATCATGATCGACCCGGACCCCTACGAGGGCGACGGGACTCCCTTCCCCGGCATGGGCGACGAGTACTGGCACCCCCTCTACGAGAAGATGGTCAAGGAGGACATCCCCGCCCTGGTCCACGGCGCCGCATGCAAGGACCCGTGGGACACCTACTCCTCCTACTTCATCGCCACCGAGACCCGGTGCATCATCTCCATGGTGTCGAGTCGCGTTTTCGACACGTTCCCCGACCTGAAGGTCATCGTCAGCCACGGCGGCGGAGCGGTCCCCTACCAGGTGGGACGCTACCGTGCTTTCTACGGTCGCCACGACGGCACCGACTTCGACGCTGAGCTCAAGAAGCTCTACTTCGACACCTGTCTCTACAACCAAGAGGCGTTGGATCTGCTGTTCACAATCGTCGGGACCGACCGCTGCATGTTCGGCACCGAGAACCCCGGCACCGGCTCCTACAAGGACCCTAAGACGGGCAAGATGATGGACGACACCAAACCGGTCATCGAAGGCATCGAGTGGCTGAGCGACGCGGACAAGAAGAACATCTTCGAGGACACCGCCCGCAGCGTGTTCTCCCGGCTCAAGACCTAGTTCGCTCACCCGGACAGACGCAGCGCCGTCACTCCCGACGTCCCCCTCCGGCTCGACCCCGGAGGGGAGTTTGAGGAGCGGCGGCGCTGCGTCGTTTGCCTGGCAAGTGAAACGCCAGCCGCGCCGCCGCCGTAGGGGCTCGGGAGGCTACGAGGACCCGCTGAGCGGAGCGATACCGTCCGAGCTTGGCAGCCTCGCCAGCCTGACAGCGCTGTCTCTCGCTGGGAACCAGTTGACCGGGTGCATACCCGAGGGATTGGCAGATGTGGAGACCAACGACCTTGCCGACGTTGGTCTGCCGCTCTGCGGCGCCTGACGCCGTGCGGAAGACCCCACTCCCGGCGCGGCAGCGCCGTTAGGGCACGGACGCTATCAACGAGGACGGAATGAGGAGCGCCCCCTACGCCACGCCGTACAGCGCGCGCGGGTTATCGATGAGCAGCTTGTCAATGGCGCGGCTGCTGTGCTCCTCCCGGGAACGGAGCGTCTGCACCATCTCGATCTGCGCCGACGGATCGCCGCCGAGCCGGCTCGCGCCTCCGCCGTGGTGTCCGTAGTCCGTGCCCGTCACCACGTGGTCCTCGCCGATGTACCTGATCAGGTACGGCAGGTCCTCGTCCACCTCGTAGGAGACCCACAACCGGTACTCGTCGAACAGCCTGGGGCCCCACCAATCCGCGTCGACCTGCATGGTGCCCGATAGCTGGTGCAGCACAAACGGTATCCACGACGCCCCCGTCTCGATGAACCCGAATCGCAACTCGGTGAACAGCTCGGGAATACGGTTCGCCACGATGTTGCGGAACGCGCTCAGCGGAGGCAGGCGCCCGTGCGTGAAGGTATGGCTGCGCGTGATGTCGACGAGGTTGTTCAGCCCAGGCGCGCCCTGGCCCTGATGCACGCAGATGGCGAGGTCCAGGGCCTGCGCCTCCTCGTAGATGGGAAAGAAGTAAGGGTCGTCGAGCGTGCGGTCCTTCTCGATGCCGCGGAAGAACACGCCGCAGGCGCCGTGCTCGCGACCGAACCGCAACTCCGCGATACTCGCGTCGATGTCCCGCAGCGGCGGCACCACGACCCACCGAATTCTGCCCTCGGAACGCTCCGAAACACCGGCGAGAAAACGATTGTAGGCCCGGCACAGCGCAGCCTCGAGCTCCGCGTCGAACGTCAGGAACGCCAGGAACAGCGTCGGGTAGACCACCTGCGCCTCGACGCCCGTCATGGCCATAGCCTCGAAGCGGAGGGCGAGGTCGGTGAGCTCGCGCGACTTCACGTCGGCCCGCTTCTGTACGCTCGTCTGCGCCGTCGGCGTGACCAACCGGTTCCCGCCCCGGCCCGCCGACTTGGGGAAGATCTGCCCGTCGATCAGCCACATGTGGTCGCTCTCTTGGTAGAGCGTATCGTGGGGCACCTGAACGATAACCGGCCGCCGGGGGCGCCACTCCGGGTCGAGGCAGTCCCACATCTCCAACGGCTCCGCGATGTGCGTGTCCGCGTCCAGAATCCCAGCCATGGCTCGCTCCTTCGCTTTGCCTCGCTCCTCCTCTCCCGGCTTTGTGGACCGGGACCGAGCGAGGGCCCGCCCGCTACGCCTGGTGCAACTCCAAGTGCTGCGCGACGCTCCTCGGACGGACGTCGCGGCCCGGCTCCGCGCTCAGCTCGATCCGTCGCACGTACTTGACGTTGGCGCAAGTATCGACGTCCGCTGTCTGGCACGCCGCCACGTCGGGTATCAGGAACCGCAGCGGCCCGCCCCGGTCGCTCGGAAGCGGCGCCCCGTCCAAGGAGTAGATCACAAGCGCCTGGTCGAGGACCGCGCTGAGGGGCACACTCGCGCTGTAGTCGCCCTCGGCGAACAGCGTGATGTAGCGGACCTCCTCGGCCGGCGCCGCCTCGGCCACGATCGCGTTCAGCTTCACAGCGCTCCCGTCCCTGCCCGCCGCCACCTGCGACACGTCGGGGACTTGGCCCGGCAACGCAGCCAGTCCGGCGTAGTCATAGGTATGCGGGCGGCCGACCAGTCCCGCAACCTCGAGCGACACCGACTCTCCGCTCATGCGCGCCCCCTCCTCGGGCAGACCCGGGCCGTCCTTGGGCAGCCCGCGATCAGCACTCGTGCGTCACCACTATAGCGCAGGCAGTGTCCGCACGCGCAACCGGACTCACGCTCGCTGTACATCGACGAGCTTCCGCATTCGACCATCCTTGTACAGTCCGGCGCTGGTGGTATTATGCAGAGCAGCCCCGCGCCGCCACTTCTCTGTCCCACTGGACTGCGTGAACCGCGGAGTGGCGGGCGCGTGTGCAACGACTGTCTCACCCACGGCCACGGCCTGAGTGCGCATCCGTCGCGTTGGAGACGCCATCGAGCGCGGCGACAGCGACTTGTCGGCTTGCGAGCCGAATACCGGGGCTGTTCGCGCCGGCCGCCGGTTCATAGAGCGGGCGGGGGCGCCGAGGGAGTGACCGCAGGCGCAAAGGAGTGGTCCAGCATGGGCCAGCCATCAATCATCCGCCGAGAGCGGGAGTTCGGACGCATTGTCCACTGAGGGCGGCGCTCCGCGGGACGAATCCCACTCAACCGGCCCGGACGGCGCGCCCGGCGATTCGGGCGTCCGCGCCGATCTGAGCGCCCTCGACGGGCCCCGGCGGCGAACCCGGCCCGGCCGGCGCCGCTTCATCGGGCGTGACCTCACATCGGGCAGCGTGCCCAAGAACCTCTGGTACCTCGCCTGGCCGCAGACCGTGGAGGGCGTCTTCAACGCGCTCGACCAGATGGCCGACCTCTTCTGGGCCGCGAAGGTGGCAGGGTTCCAGGCCATCGGAGGCGTCGGCGTCGCTCAGGCCTTCGCCCACCTAATCATGATGGCGAGAATGGGACTCGACGTCGCCATGCAGTCGATGGTTTCCCGGGCTGTCGGCGCGCGCCAGATCGACCTAGCCAACCGCATTGCCCTCCAGTCCTTCGCGTTGACCGTCCTCGTGTCGCTCGTAATCATGTCTGTCGGCATCGGATTGACCTCGAGGTTGCTATCAATCGTCGCCGTGAGCGACGAGGTGATTGCAATCACGGTCGTCTACCTGCAGTTGCAGTTCGTGGGAACCGCGGTGCAGGGGTTCCGGCAGAGCACCGGCGCCGCGCTGCAGGCGTCGGGCGACGCGGTGACGCCGATGAAGGCAACGCTCCTCGCTCGCGGCATACACCTCGCCCTGAGCCCGGTGATGATCTTCGGGTGGCTCGGCCTCCCCGAGATGGGCATCCCGGGCGCGGCAATGGCCAACATCGTGGCGCAGGTCGCCGGTGCCGTCTGGAACATCTACGCGCTGTTCGCGGGCACGTCCCGCCTCAGGCTGAGTCTTCGCGGCTTCTCACCAGACCTCGCGATCATCTGGCGGCAGGTCAAGATTGCAGTCCCGGCGTCTGGCACGCAGCTCGAGCGGGGCCTCTCCGAACTGGTGCTCGTCCGCGTGGTCGCGCCGTTCGGCGACATCGCACTCTCGGCCTACGCGCTGACCCGGCGGCTCGAGCGGCTCACGCATATCGGGAGCATGGGGCTGGGACGCGCCTCGGGCATCCTGGTGGGCCAGAACCTGGGCGCCAACCTGCCCGAGCGCGCTCGAAGCACCGTGCGCTGGGCGATGGCCTACGTGATTGCGATCCGCGGATCGGCAGGCGTCATCCTCTTCCTGTTCCCCGCCTTCTGGGTCGGCATCTTCAACGACGACCCTGCGTTCGTGGCGGTAGCCATCGTGTGGATCCAGATCCAGGCGATCGGCGGCATGTTCATGGGCGGTGGCCAGGTGATGCAACAGTCGTTCAACGTGGCGGGAGACACGCTCGCGCCGTTGCTGGTGACATTCATGAGCATGTGGGTGCTGGAGGTCCCCGTGGCTATCCTGCTCACGCGCGATTTCGTCACAGTGGGTCAGTACGGGCCGCTGGGTCAGTACGGGATCCCCATCGCCATCAGCCTGGCGATGTTCGGCCGACTCGCGCTCTACATGCTCTACTTCAGGACAGGCCGTTGGCTGAACGTTCAGGTGCTCGACCGAGCACACTAGAGGGAACCTCTGAATAGCTCCGTCCCTTTCGTTCGCCCTGAGTGTGTCGAAGCCTGTCCTAAGCCTGTCGAAGGGAATCCCACGAACAGACTTGGGCTGCTTCCCAGCCTCACCCTCTGCTCTGCTGAGAGCATCACGAGTGACTTCGCTCCGCCCTATGACACCAGCCCGTTCCGCGAACTCCCCCTCGCCTCCTACACTGTCCCCAGTGGCCCAACTCCGCACGGCAGCCCAGCACGGGGTTCCGGCCTGGACCCAGAGGAGAAAGAGACCAAATGAGACTAAATGAGACCGTTTGGAAGGAATATCTCCCGCCGCCCACTCGTAGATCGATGCAATCTACGAATGAGCTGCCTGTGTCATTCCGGTCCGTTTCCGCCGAACTCGCGTCACACACGTTCGCCCCGCCGTCGTTCCCGCGCCAAACACGGGTACACACGGATGAGGCCCCTCGTCTGTCAAAACAACCTATGGACTCATAACTCCTCCTCCCCAGCCGGGAGGGATTGAGGTGGGGGGAATTCCTGCTCGGAACGACGGTAGGATCTGGCTGCGCCTGGTTAGCTGTCGTCTTCGTCGTCGGGGAGACCGATCCCGTTGACGCGGAGCTGCCTGACGTAGTGGTTCCACGCGAAGTTCTCGGACCCCTCGATGAGCTCGCGCCAGCTCGGGCCGCCGGCGCCGCGTTCGGTCCTGCCGAGCCGGCCGCGGTCGTCGCTGGATATCTCGGGCGCCGCGCGGCCGGAGACGGCCACGCCCCACATGACCTTCGCGAGCCGGTCGAACTGGATCGCCCGGGTCGTAGCCTCCTCGACAGTCGCGCCGGTGACCGTGATGCCGTGGCCGCGCATCAGGACGATGTTTCCCTCGCCCATGGACTCGAGCATCGCGGCGGCGAGCTCCTTGTCGGTAACCGTGACCGCGCGCGGAAAGACGGGGACCCCCTTGAGCGCGATGTTCATCGCGCTCGGGTCGTAGGCCCCGAAGAGGGGGCGGAACTCGAGATTCGTGACGCCGCACATCAGCGCGTAGTAGGGGTGCGCGTGGACAACGGCCCCTACCTCCGGCCGCGCCCGGTAAATCTCGCCGTGAATCGGCGTCTCGTTCGGCTTTGCGTGCGCGTCGCCCATGCCCGGCCCGTCGCCGTCAAAATCGACCCGCCGGATGTTGTGGCGGCCCGTGAAGGTAAGCCCGAGTTCATCGCCGCCGCGGCACCGGACGTACATCTCGTCGCCGCTGGGGACACGGGCGCTCACATGCCCCGTCGATTCCCGGACCAGCCCCAGCATGCCCAGGATGCGGCACGACGTCGCTACCTTCGTCTTGAAATCATCGATTGCAGTGGTCATCCTCGTCTCCCCACGGCGCCGTCGGCGCGATAGCGCGATAGCAGGACGTGCGCGAGGAAGTTTCGCGCTCGACAGGCAGGCTGTCAACGCGCGCCGTTGGCCTCCGGAAGAGTAAGATAGGAAGATGGCAGCAGCGCCTGATGCGCGTATCTCCTCGCTGGCCCGCCCAACACGGCCAGCCGGTTGGCGGTGTTCCCATGGCCCAGAGATCGAGCAAGCCCTCCCCACAGCAGCCCTCGGCTGACCCAGAAGTCGTCCGTCGTCACGTGGACGACATACGCAAGCGCCTGGCGCGGGCCGGGCGCAAGGAGGTCGCCGCGCAGATCCAGCGCGAGGTGGGCGGCGACGTCCCGTGCTACGGAGTCAAGCCCGCCGACGTGCACCGCATCGGCCTCGATATGGTCCGCATCGTCCGCGGCGGCGGACTGCCGGTGTCGCTCGCGATCGGGGACGAACTGCTGCAGAGCAGCAACCTCGAGGAGGGTCTCCTGGGCGCGCAGCTGGTCGGCGCCATGGCTCGTCACATCGGCGGCGGGGACTTCGACCGTTTCGACGCTTGGGCGCGTTCGCTGAACAACGCGCAGACCGCCGACGCGCTCGCCACCAACTGCGTGGTGCATGCGCTCGCCGCGAAGCCGTCGCTCACGGCCCGGTTGAACGTCTGGGCCAAGGCGCCCAGTCCCTGGCGGCGCCGCGCCGCCGTGATGTCGTTCGTGCCGCTCGTCCGCACTGGACGATTCATGACGGACGCCCTCACCGTCGCCGAGGCGGTCATGGAGGACGCGAACGAGGATGTCCAACGCGGCGCCGGTTCGCTGCTCATGGAGGCCAGCCGCCTCCAGGGATCGCGCGTCGTCGAATTCTTGATGTCGTGGAAGGACAGGTCTCCTCGGCTGCTCCTGCAGACCGCCGCCATGAAGCTCGCGGGGAACGACCGGTCTGCAGTGCTCGGTCGATGAGCGACGCGACGCCGTCCGACGTCAAGCCGGGCGTGGGCCGGCGTCTCTACCGTGCGCTCGTCTTCGCCCTGTTCGTAGGCGTCGTGGGGGCGGGGCTAGCAGTTATGCCGGGACTGTTCGTTCAGTCGATCTTCATCGGCAACGCACAGCGCTGCGACGCGGCGCAGCGTACGGACATCGCAGTGACCGGCGAGATTCAGACCGACTGTGCGGAGAATCTGCAAGCAACGCCGGAGTGGCTGCCGCCGACGATAATCGTTGGCGGCGGGATCATCGGCATGGCGGGAGGCTTCGGCTACGGGTTCGCCACATCGAGCGCCGGGGCCGCGAGACGACGGGAGCCGGACCGGTCGTGGCTCCCGTTCTGACCAAGCCGGCCGGCGCGCTCTCTCGGAAAACGCCTGCAAGCGCCCGTTAAACTCATGGAGATTTTCGCTGAGGGCTGCTAGCGTATGGTCTAACTACTCTTGGGCCATCGCCCCGTAAGATATCTGGAGCACGTCGATTCACTTGCCTAGGTCCCTCTCCCAACGGCCCGCTTCGCTCGGGTGGTTTGCATTCTGCGCGCTTGCTCTATCGCTGCTGGCGTCCGCGTGCAATCCGTTCACCGACGATCTGTTCATCGCGTACACCCTCGGTCAGGCCGATGACCGCGACATCGCGGTCGTCCGCGCCGACGGCGAGGACCAGCAGGTCATCATCGGCGGGGACACCGACGACTTCACGCCCGTCTGGTCGCCCAGCCACGACCGCCTCGCGTTTCTCTCGAGGCGCGACGGGAACACCGAGGTGTATCTGGCGCGGGCTGACGGTTCCAATGCTATACGGGCCACCGACACTGCCGTCGACGAGTCCCAAGTCACGTGGTCGCCTGACGGCAAGCGGATTGCCTACTCCTCGCCCGACAACGAGGGCAGGCCGCGCATCTACTGGCTGCACATCGACGACCTCATCTCCAACCCCCTCGTGTTCGGCGGGAACGGGGAGGTGGATCCCGCATGGTCGCCGAACGGCACATGGGTCGCATTCGCGGCCTTGGCCGAAGACGGCAGCTCCACAGGGCTCTTCCTGCGCAACCCCGACGGCGTCATTCAGTTCCAGATCACCGAGGCGCCGGACCGCACTCCTACCTGGTCCCCCGACGGGAAGCGCCTTGCCTTCGTCCGCACCGTGGGGTCTCCCGACAACTCGGCCACGGGTGAGGAAGCAGCCGACCGCAACGATGATATCTGGGTCATCCAAATCGACGACAACGGCCCCGCCAGTCAGGAAATCACGGTGACGACTGACGATGCGCGCGACTACGCCCCCACGTGGTCGCCCGACAACGAGCGCATTGCGTTCCTCTCCACCCGGAACGGCGCCAACGACATCTTCACCGTCGCCCGCAACGGCAACGACCTGCAAGGGGTCACCCGGAGCGAGATCAACGAGCTCTCGGTCCAGTGGGGCCGCGACGGACGGATCGTCTTCGCTTCGATCCCCGGCGACCGCTCCGAGCTGTACGTGGACGACGACGGCATGCAGATCCGCATCTCCAAGAGCGCCGTGGCGAGCTCCGAGCCCAACTGGTAGAGCGCCGACCCACGGCCCGCCAGGCCCCGCCGTCCATCCACCTCTTGGGCCAAGCGTCAGGGGGCCAGGGCAGTGGGTACCCAACCCGCCTCGAGCGCCATCTGCTCGAGTTGCCCCGGCTGCGTAATCCCACTCATACGATCGAGGAACTCCGCTAGGCTCGCCGATGCCGCCCGCACGGTCCGCAGCTGCCCTTCGATGGGGCTGATCGAGGCCGGGCCGCCGGCATAGGTCCCGTTGAACGCGAACCAGGCGTTGTTGAGCTTGCGAATGTTGAAGCCGTTGGCAACGAACTCGAGTCGCCGCTCGTCGAGATAGGTTTCCGCCGCATCGGGACCTGCCTCCTCCAGCAGTTCCTCGAGGCGCATCCGCGTCCTGCGCATCTCTCGCGTGAAGTCGAACACGTCGTCCGGCGGCGCATCGGCCTGCCGGATCGCGGGCGGCTGCCACGGGGCGCGCTCAATGATTTCGCCGGTCAGCCGCGCATACGCCAGGTCGCCGGCCTCCTCGGCGAAGAGGTTGGCGACCGTCTCGTTGATGCTGGTCAACTCTCCCCCAGCGAACCAGCTGCGGCCCAGCGGCCTGAAGAACAGCCAGTGATGGAGCCATTCATGGCTCGCCACTGAGAGCGCGCCGCGCAGCGAAAGGTGCGGACTCACGTGCGCCGGATAGGTCGCCAACCCACCGAGACGGACTACCAGCGCAGACGTGTTGTCGTCCAGGCCTTCCACCGTGGACTCGAGCGCTGTCTGTTCGATGAGATTCACGTTGGGCCGGAGCAGAACGTCCTCGAGCCGCACGATCTCGTCCCTGGGCGAGCGCACCAACAGCAACGCTTGGTCCTCGAACGTGAAATCGACCGGAGGCCAGCGGACAGGACCGAAGCGGTCGATGATGTCCAGGTCGCTGAGGACGCCGGAGATGACCGCCTCGAGCGTCTCTTCGACGACGGGCGCGAGCTCGTCGCGGCGGCGCTGGATCGCGTCGACATCGGCCTGCACCGCCTCAGGGCCGCGGGCCCGGACGCCGTCCCGCCCGGCCAGCGCACTCTCGAGCTCGCCTCGGACGGCCCTCAGCCGCTCGCCGAGCGTGAAGAATTCTGCGACAGCTTCCTGTCGTGTCTCCTCGCCTGAACGGCCCAGGAAGAGGCCCGTGGCCAAGTACGTCCATTTGTCGAGAAAGTGGGCGACCTCCCAACGCACGACGTCTTGCTCGTACTTGCCCACCACCGCCCGTACGCCGGAGATGCTGTTTCCTCGGCTGGCCCCCACCAGCACAACGAGCACAACCAACACCGTCAGCGCGGCGATCCCCAGGTCCCCGCAAACGCGCCCAATCGTCCTCCGAGCCACCGGTGCCCGCCTCCCTGTGCTCTACTTCTCCCGTCTACTTGCTCCCCCGTCCTGCCAGTCTCCGTGTCCCGAACCGCAACGGCGTTGCGCGCCTCTGGGCTGTTTACTAGAATGGCGCCGCGCGGCCACTCGGCGCGGGGAGGTGGCGTCTTTGGACCAATTCACGACAGAGCAAGTCCGCAACATCGTGTTGTTGGCTCACTCGGGCGCGGGCAAGACCACGCTCGTTGAGTCGATGCTGCTGGCGACCAAGGCAATCAACCGCATGGGCCGGGTCGAAGACGGCAACACCGTCTCGGACTTCGACCCGGAAGAGCACAAGCGCCAGACCAGCCTCCAGTTGGCCGTCGTTCCCTGCATCTGGAAGGGTACCAAAATCAACGTCATCGACACCCCTGGCTACGCCGACTTCGATGGCGAGACCGTCTCGGCCCTGAGCGCGGCGGACGGCGCGGTGCTCGTCGTCTCGGCGCCGAGCGGGGTGGAAGTAGGCGCGGCGGTCGCCTGGGAACGCCTCCAAGCGCTGGGCATCCCCACGTTGATCTTCGTGAGCAAGATGGACCGCGAGCACGCCGACTACGACGGGACCATGAATGAGTTACGGTCGCAGCTGGGCAGCCGCTGCGCGGCGCTCAACCTTCCGGTGGGCTCGGAGAGCTCTTTCTCCGGCGTAGCCGACCTCCTGAGCGACAGCGTGCCCGGCGACCTCGAGACAGCCGCCGCCCAAGCGCGCGACAAGCTCGCGGAAGCAGTAGCCGAGACTGACGACGACCTCACGCTCAAGTACCTCGACGACGGCGAACTGACGACTGGAGAGATCCGCGCAGGCCTCCACGCGGGCGTCGTCTCCGGCGCTGTGGCGCCCGTGCTCGCCGGCTCGGCGCTGACCTCCAGCGGCATCGAGGAGTTGCTCGACGCCATCGTGAATTTCCTCCCCTCGCCTGCCGACCTCCCGCCCCGCAAAGCCACCATGGGCGGCGAGGAAGTCGAGCTGACCCCCGACCCCGACGGCCCGCTCGCCGCGCTCATCTTCAAGACTTCCGCCGACCCGTTCGTCGGCAAGCTCTCCTACTTCCGCGTGCTGAGCGGCACGTTGTCCGCCAACAGCGAGGTATGGGACACGAGCACGGGGCAAGCGGAGCGCGTGGGGCAGGCGTTCGTCCCCGTAGGCAAGCACCAGGAGAACGTCCCCAGCATCTGCGCCGGCGACATCGGCAGCGTGTCGAAGCTGGCCCATGCAGTCACCGGGGATACGCTAACGACGAAAGCGGACGGCGTCACGCTGCCCCGGGTGGTGTTCCCCGAGCCCGTCTACGCCGTCGCCGTCCACCCCAAGAGCAAGGCGGACCTCGATAAGCTCTCGTCGTCGCTGGCGCGGTTGGTCGAAGAGGACCCGTCGCTCCGGCTCACCAGGGACCAGGCCACCGCCGAGATCATCGTCACGGGCATGGGCGACACACACGTCGACGTGATGGCGGAGCGGGCGAAGCGCAAGTTCGGCGTCGAGCTGGAGCTGGCGCCCCCGCGCATCGCCTACCGCGAGACGGTGAGTAAGGTCGCGAAGGTCGAGTACCGGCACAAGAAGCAGACGGGCGGACATGGCCAGTACGGTCACGTGCTGCTCCGCGTTGAACCCCTTGCGCGGGGGGAAGGTTTCGTGTTCGCGAGCGAAGTCGTCGGCGGCAACGTCCCGCGCGAGTACATCCCCGCTGTCGAGAAGGGCGTCCGCAAGACCATTGAAGAGGGGGCGCTCATAGGATTCCCCATCGTCGACGTGAAGGTCGTGCTCACGGACGGCAGCTCCCACTCGGTGGACTCTTCGGGGCAGAGCTTCGAGATTGCGGGGGGCATGGCCATGAAGAAGGGCGTCAACGATGCCGCCCCTACGCTGCTGGAGCCGATCATGCGTGTAACCATCCGCGCGCCCGATCAGTTCGCGGGCGCAGTGGTAGGCGATCTGAACACGCGGCGCGCCCACATCGCCGGGATGTCCCCGGAGGGCGGAGTCGCCACGATCGAGTCGGAATTGCCTCAGGTCGAGGCGTTGCAGTATTCCACGCAGCTCCGCGCTCTCACGCAGGGCCGGGGCACGCTGTCCATGGAGTTTGATCACTACGGCGAGGTACCGGCGCACCTCGTTCAGAAGATCGTCGCTGAGCAATCTCAGGAAGCCGCCCACGTCTGAACAACATATGACCAAGGCCTGGGGCGGCGAGTCAGACCAGGGGTTGCCTAGAGTCTGGCCAAGACGTAGCCCCCCAGCGTCCTTGCGACCGAGATTGCCGATGTGGCCAGCGGCCATTCGGCTCATTTGCGTTCCGGCTCGCTGGCCGCGCGCTGCATCCGATCACATCATGAGGGGAGTACCGGCATGAGAGGAGTAATCCTGGCCGCGGGCGACGGCGGCAGGCTCCGCCCGTTGACCCAAACGTACCCGAAGGTGCTGCTGCCGATGCGCGGACGACCGCTCATCTCGTACCCGTTGGAAGCAATGGCCGATGTCGGCATCCGCGAGGTCGTGGTGGTCGTCGGCTACAACGCGCAGCAGGTGATGGCGGCAGTGCCCGACCTGGCGCCGCCAGGAATGCGTATCCAGTTCGCGTTCAACCCTGACTTCGAGGGCGGCAACGCGATCTCCCTCGACGCGGCTGCCGACTTGATCGGGAACGACCCGTTCGTGCTCTGCATGGGCGATCACGTCATCCACAGGAATGTCGTCAAGCGCGTCGTACGGAACTACGCCGCGCGCGCGGTCCTCGGCGTCGACTCGGCAGCGTTCCTCGATAGCCAGTTGGGCGACGCCACCCGTGTGCTCGTTGACCGTGACGGCCACCTGGTGCGCATCGGGAAGCAGCTCGACAACTGGAACGCCGTCGACATCGGCGTCTTCCGCTTCGAGCCCGAGGTCTTCGATGTCGTCGCTGAGATGCGCGGCCGCATGGGCGTGGGACTGGAGCTCAACCAACTTATGCAGCACCTCGCTGACACCGGTCCCGGAGTCGCCACCTGCGACGTGGAGGGCCTCTTCTGGACCGATATTGATACGGTGGACGACTACGAGACCGCGGGCCGGTATCTGGAGCGAGCGGATGACATCGGCCTATGACGGGTTCGTCTCGCGCCACCTGAACCGGCGCGTGTCGAGGCCGGTGGCCCGCCTGCTGAGCCACACGCCGGCCACGCCGAACCAGGTGTCGCTCGTTGCGGTGCTGGTGTCGTTGGGAGCGTTCGGAGCCTTTGTCGCTGGCCAGCCAATCGTGGGCGGTCTACTCGCGCAGGCGGGCTCCATCATCGACGGGGTGGACGGCGACCTCGCCCGGTTGACGGGGGTGCATTCGCTATTCGGCGGCTTCCTGGACGCGGTCCTGGACCGCTATTCCGACGGTTTCATCCTGCTCGGCCTGACGGTCTGGGCCGCCGGGGACAACGGCGCCCTGTGGGTCTGGATCGCCGGGTTCGCGGCACTGCTAGGGACGTTCAGCGTGACATACACCCGCGCGCGCGTCGACGAGTCCCACCGGACGCTCTTTGACCGCGGCCTCCCGTCGCTCGCATCCCGCGACACCCGCCTGCTGCTGGTCATGATCGGCAGCATCGCAGGACTGGGCGTCGCCACAGTCGTCACGCTGGCTGTGCTCACCAACGCCATCGTCGCCGTGCGGCTGCTGTCGGCGTGGAGAACGCTGCGGCAGTAGTGGTCTATCCGCCCTCAGCTGCAACACCAACTCGAAAGAACCTTGTTACGAGGGAATCAGAGTTGGCTCCCGTGTGCTATGCCATGACTGGCAGGGTGGCTCGTTGGATCAGTCTTCGTCGAGACGCTTGCCCATGCTCACGACGTCATCCACAGAGTATCCGATGGTCCTGTAGAACTCGACCACCTCAGCGTTTGAGCTTCTGACCTGTAGGTTGATCTTAGGGCAACCCATCCCTCTTAGGCGTGCCTCCGCAGCATCCATCAGGCTGCGCCCGATGCCGCCTTTCCTGTAGTCGGCGACAACCGCCAGATAGTTGATCCAACCACGATGACCCTCGTACCCGGCCATGACCGTTGCTACCAGCCGAGGGCCGAGCAATCCGACAAGAAACATCTCCCGTTGGATGCGTAGCTTACGGTGGATATCCTTCTCAGGATCGTTCCAGGGGGCCACCAGCCCACACTCTCGCCATAGTTTCACTACGGCGTCTTGGTCTGATTCCCTGTAAGACCGAATCTCTAGCGTCGTCACTTCCGCCCCCAGCAGGGCCGTCGTCCGTTACTCCATCCACGTGTCGGGGATAGTCTGATACTGGCGGGGACCGAGTAGGCGCCCCGGCGCTGTCTACAGTAGGCGCATGGGGCAGTAGCCCGTACCGGCGAAGTACTCAGTACCTCACCCGGCGCATGCCGCGCAGCTACACGCCCTGCTCCGTCCGCGACCAGATCGTGTGGTATGGGCCTTGGCCCTTGATCATGGTGACGAGCGTCCGGCGCTCCCACTGCCGCAGTTCGCGGAGGGCGTCGTCGCACTGGTCCTCCGCGCCCTCGAACCCGGAGTTCTCCATGCGTTCGCGCAGCATGCGCCAGATTCTCGACTCCGCGAAGCTGCCGATGGAGCCGGTCCACGGGAGCGCGGCCAGCTCGCGGGCGTGCCTCATCTCGGGGCGAGCCCGGTTTACGTGGCGCAGCCGGCGCTCGGCCGAGCCCAGCGGCGCCGACACCGAGATACGGGGCGGGTCGTCCGGGGCCGATCGCCCGTCGTACACAAGACACTGGTTCAGCGTCGGCAGGATGATGCAGACGACCTCCGAGCCCTCGGCGTTCTCCAGCGCCTCCGCCATCTCCCTATCGAAATCGAACTCCGGTTGACTCATGCGCTCACACCTCCGGAGCACCTAGTGTAACAACTCGTGGAGCTGCTCGACGAATGCGGGCAGCACCTTCTGCCAATCCCCGACGACCCCGAAGCGAGCCTCTTTGAAGATGTTCGCTCCGGCGTCCTTGTTGATAGCCACGATGTTCCGCGCGTTGCTGCAGCCGGCCAAGTGCTGGCTAGCGCCCGATATGCCGATCGCGAAGTACAGTTCCGGCGTAACGGTCTTGCCCGTCAGGCCGACCTGGTAGCTCGACGGCGCCCAGCCGGCGTCGCACGCCGCTCGCGACGCTCCCACGGCCCCGCCGAGGAGCGACGCCAGCTCGTCGAGCTGGGCGAAGGGCTCCGGTCCGCCGAGCCCTCGGCCGCCGCTCACCACGACGCGCGCGTCCTCCAGCCGCACCCCCTCCGTCGCCGCCTCGACCCGCTCGACCGTCCGCAAACGAGCGGCCCCCTCCAGCGATACGCTCAGCTCCGTCGCCTCGCCCGTGCGCGAGGGGTCCGGCTCGAGCGCGTCGACGCTCTGTACTCTCAGCGCGGCCACAGCGGGAGTCCCGAGGCAGACGACCGTCGCTTCGGTGTTGCCGCCATACGTGGGCCGCGTCGCCAACAGACGTCCGTTCGCGTCGACCCCGAGCGCGGTGCAGTCCTGGGCGAGCGCCGTGCCAAGCCGGAAGGCGAGCCTCGGCATCACGTCCCTGCCCGTAATCGTCTTCGAGCCGATGACGAACCGCGGGCCGGCGTGCGCGACGGCGGCCTCCGCGGCCGCTGTCAGCGCCTCGGGGCTCCCGCCGGCGAGCGCCGGGGCCTGGGCCGTGCAGACAGCGTCGGCGCCATAAGCGATGGCAGTCTGCGGCGCGTCTCCGGCTGCCTCGCCGGGCAGCAGCACGACAACCTGCTCGCCGCCGAGCGCATCGGACAGCGCACGAGCGGCGGCGAGCGCCTCGAGCGTCGCGCTGATAGGCGCGCCGTCCGCCAACTCGCCGACTACCAGAATGCCCGTGCCGTCGCCCACCGCCTTGTCTCCTGTTCCGGTCCGGTTCTCGCTTCGCTCCGCCGACCTGTTACAGCAGCCGGGCGTCCCGCAGGCGCAGTGCGAGTTTGCGTCCGGCGTCCGCGTCGTCGTCGCCTGTGACCATCTCCGTCTCGACAGAGCGCGACGGCTTGGCGAGGCTCACGAGCTCGAATGCGCGCGCCGCCTGTCTCGGGTCAATGCCGAGGTCGGCGGCTGTCCACTCGGTTGGCTGCACGCGGCGGGCCGCCATGATCCCCCGCATGTTGGGGTACCGCGCGTTGCCCAGCTCGTTGGACACCGTCACGACCGCCGGCAAGTCCGCCTCAACGACCTCGTAGCCGTCGGGCAGCACGCGCTCGACCGACAGCGTGCCGCCGCTCACGCCGACCTTCCTGGCGATGGTGACTACGGGCCAGCCGAGCGCCTCAGCGACGCCGATGGGGACCTGTGCGTTGTCCCAGTCGCTCGCCTGCCGGCCTGCGATA
The DNA here is from genome assembly GCA_965220205.1 of Dehalococcoidia bacterium. Taxonomy (GTDB): domain Bacteria; phylum Chloroflexota; class Dehalococcoidia; order Lucifugimonadales; family Australimonadaceae. Next base: position 1,667,770 of record OZ244812.1, read on the forward strand.
ACGAGGCGCACGTCGTCAAGCTTACGCACCGCCGCGGCCAGCGCGGCCACGGCGAGCATCGGGTCGATGGAATTCTCGAACGCCGGGTCGCGAAGCAGCACCAAATCGTCCGCGCCCATGGCGAGCGGCTTCTTGATGACATCGAGCGCGAAATCGGAGCCGAACGAGAGGACCGTGATGCGGGCGTCCCCCACGGCCTCCTTGACCCGCAGCGCTGCCTCGACTGCCTGTTCGTCGAACCCGTTTACGACGGGCGACTGGCTGGCGGGAGCGACGACGCGGTCCCCCTCGACGTTCAACGCGGAAACGGGAGTCTCGGGGTCGAGGACTTGCTTGGCCGTTACCACGATGTTGAAGGGCATGGGGACGCGGCCTCAGCGGGGAATCGGGACGGCGCGATAGTAGCAAACCGGCCCGCCGGTCACAAGGCGAAACGCGAGCTAGACCCTCGGCGACGCCGGGGCCCGGCTCGGCCCGCCGCGTAGCCTTACAGCTCCGCCTTCCCCGTGCGGACCGTGTACGCCTCGTCGATCGGCGTCACGAAGACCTTGCCGTCGCCGGGGAACCCCGTGTACCCCGCCTCGCGGATCGTCTCGACCGCCGCCTTGACCTGTTGGTCCTCGACGACGATCAGCATCATCGATTTCGCCAAGTCGTCGTACATCTGGCTGCCCACCTGGATGCCCTGCCGGTTCCCGCGCCCCAGCACGTCCCACTTGGTCAGCGCTCGGAACCCGTTCTTCGCCAGGGCCGATGAGACATCCCACTCGCGCTCCGGCCTCACCACCGCCCGAATCATCTTCATCGCTCGTCCCTCCTCATCCCTACTCTTGTGCTCGCGCGCCGTCCCCACTGTGCGCTGTCGCGCCTACTGCGCCGGGACCATCAACACGCGGTCAGCGTCGTCGGGCTCTTTGCGGATCTTCTTCAACATATCCAGGTTCTTCAGGAGCACCGGCATCAACGCCGGCAGCATATCCACCGGAACCAACTGCATGATCCTCTCGCCCGGGACGCGAGTCGGCGCCCGCTCGCCCTCCAACGAACACGCTCACCGCGTCGACGATCTGGTCGCCCACGCGCGCCGGGCGGGCATCGGGAAGAGCGACAGCACCGGCAACGGGTCGGCCTCGAAGTCCATCGCGGCGAACTGGTCCTTGAACTTGGGGTAGTTGACCCCTTCGCGCTTGCTCACGACGTTACGCGCTCGCCTCGGCCGCTACGTCCGCCATCTCGGCCGGCAAGCCCGCGGAGACGTTCTCGACAGGGCAAACGAATATCTTGCCGTCCCCGAAGTTGCCAGTCTGGTTGACCCTGATAACCGTCGCGACGAACTCCCGCACCCGGTCGTCCGGCGCCAGCCACGTCACGATGCGCTTGGCCAGGAACTGCATGCCGCCGACCTCTTCGGTGACAGCGCCTCCCGTCTCCGCGACGACGCGGCGCAGGTAGCGGAGTCCGCGTTGGCGCCCGCGCCCGAGAGCGCGTAGGTGCGCGGCCTCGACCACATCGAACCGCGCGGCAGCCTCTCTCGTGGCCTGCCAACGTTCAGGCCGGATGATCGCGACGACTTCTTTCATGGCGCCATTCCCTGGAGGAGTGAATCTCGCCATAAGCCTAGGCGGGACGTGTTACACCTTGATTGCCGAGCCGTTACAGAGGTGTTGCGGTTTGGTGAAGCACGTGTAACGCGCGGGCCGAACAGTCCTGGCGGGCTGCTACACTACCGAGGCCATGGCAGACCAGCAGTCCCCCTACGACGGCATCACCGCGCGGGCGCTCGAGCTGTTCGGGGCCAAGCACGCGGTCCGCGAGCAAGCAATCCGGCTCTCGCGCGAGGTGATCCGCACCTCGGCCAACGCCATACGCGCGGTCCACCGCAACGAGTTGGAGCGCGCGAGGGCGCAGGTGGACGAAGCGCGGGAGCTCGTCGCCCGGACGAAGCAACTCCTCGCCGACCACCCCGACCTCTACTACACCGGCTACACGCAGGACGCCCAGAAGGAGTACGCGGAGGCTGAGTGCGTCTACTCCTTCATCGCCCGCACCGCAGTCCCGGCCCCGGAGGACATCGGCGTCGAGACGGCCGCGTACCTCAACGGCATGGCCGAGGCGGCGAGCGAGCTGCGCCGCTACATCCTCGACTCGCTCCGGCGCGACGACGACTCCCGGTCGGAAGAGCTGATGCAGCAGATGGACGACGTCTACAACGTCATGCTCGTGATGGACTTCCCCGACGCGATGACCGGCTCGCTGCGCCGCACGACGGACCAGCTCCGCGGAGTGCTCGAGCGCACTCGCGGCGACCTCACCATGACCATGCGCCAACGCCGGCTCGAGCGCCTCCTCGCGCAGCGGGACGCTACGGGCGGGTGAGCGTCCGCAACACCCGCATGGCGTGAGCGCTGCGCCTGGGACTCGCGGCTCCCAACCCACGCCAACCGTCGTCCCCCCTACGTGAACACGGAATCCATGCCTACCACAGGCGGACCGCCCCGCTGCGCGTCGCCCATACGGCTGCCCCGTCGCAGGAAAGCTAACGAAAGGGCATATCGAGGACGCGTTCGAGGTTGCCGAGGTACTCGGTGAAGGCTCGTCGGCCGTTAGGCGTCGCCTCCACCCATGTGCGGGGTTTTGTCTCAAGGAATTCTTTGGTCGTGTTGACATACCCGGCATCCTCCAGCTTGCGCAGGTGGATGGTGAGGTTGCCGCCGGTCAGGCCCAACGTCTCTTGGATAAAGCCATAGGCCAAGCGGTCCGAGTCGGACCGGGACACCAGCAGAGTCATGATGCGCAGCCGTGTGGACTGATGGATCGTCTCATTGAGGACGATCGGCTCCTCCCTCATGCCACACGGCTCCGGCGAATCCATACCCATGCGACGACCACGACGGCAACTATGAGCACTGCCGACACCAAGGGAGCCGCGTCGCTGGCAAAGTGCGTGGGCAGGTAGTGGGAAGCAGCAATGCCTAGACCCACCAGGGCAATGGCCAAATGGTTCATGATGCCGAACAGAACGTACCCCAGCGCAACTATGCCGACGGCGACTCCGCTGATGACGATGGTGTCGGAGTCGGCGGTCCACAAGCCGGACGCCGCGGGAATGATGAAAGCGGCCGCCACCACTGACATCCAGAAGCCGAAGACCCGGAGACCTGCCGCTGTAGCGGAGGGTCCGCTTGCGTTCTGCTTGCTGGCGCGGTGGCCGATGACCGAACTCCCAACCATGCCTGGGATTGCTAGGCCGAACCACAAGGGACCGGGGTACCATGGGTAGTCGGCGGCAAGCGCAGGCGCCAACGTTTCGATGGCGTACATGGAAAGGTTCCCCACCGCTACGATGGAGCCCCACAGCAACATGATGTTGGTCCAGCCCGCCACGTACATGGAACTGCGTGACCTGTCCAAGGTCGCGTGTATCGACGTCCACCCCTGCTCCGGGGTGATCTGCTGCCCTTCGCTGTCTGGGTCCGGCATGCCAATCCTCCTTGTAGGGTCTCAAAGTAGTTTGTATTGCAAACTATAAACGGAGACTTGTCAAGGCCCCCACAGGGCAGCCCTCGTCAATCAACGAGGTGACGCTCCTACAACACTTGGCGGGACATGACCTAGTGGGCGCGCATCTCGTCGACGAGGCCTGAAGACCCTCTGAACAACTCCGTGTCCCGTTCGCGCTGATCTTGTCGAATCCTGTCCTGAGCTTGTCGAAGGAGGGAGGGAGGATCCCGCCAACGGACGCCCCTCTCGTCGTTTCCCGTGCCTCGGCACGGGAACCCACGCCCCCTTGTGTCGCAACGGCGACACACTCCCGTTGCGTATACGCCGCCCCTCTCCTATCCTGATTCCAACGCCCAACCCCGACCAGCCCCCTCCGGTCTGCCCTCCTCCCGTCTCCCCCCCCCCCCGCAGCGTGGGGAGGATTGAGGAGGTGGTGGTGAAGTGGAACGCATCCGTCGAAGGGTCCGTCCGCCCCGGCGCCAGGGGGCAATGGCTCAAAATGGCTCAGAATGGCTCACTTGAGAAGAAAAACGTTTCCCGCCCACTCGTGAACCCATGCAATTTACGAGTAAACGACCTCTGGCATTCCGCGCCATTCCGGTACTTTCGTGTCTCTTTCACACGCCAATGCCGTCATCCTTCGCGCCATTCCGTCGTTAGTGGAGGGGGAGGTTTGTTCAGAGGTTCCCTAGGGAATCTCTGAACAAGTCTATAGGTTGAGGCAGTATCCTGGCAGTCACCCAGTGGCGCCAGGGAGTGAAGCGATGATGGACCAACCGACCTTTGCAGACGTGGACTACGAGAGCAAGAAGCGCAAGACCCGCAGGGAGCGATTTCTCGAACGCATGGGCGGGCTGATCCCCTGGGAACGGCTGGAAGGGCGCATCCGTCCCTTCTACCCCACGGCGGGCCGGGGACGCCATCCGTATGCCCTGTCGGCGATGCTGCGGATTCACTGCGTGCAGCTGTTCTACAACCTCAGCGACCCCGGCATGGAGGACCTGCTGTACGACGTGGAGTCGGTGCGGCGGTTCGTGGGCTTGAAGCTGTCGGAGCCGCTGCCGGACGAGACCACCATCCTGAACTTCCGTCATCTGTTGGAGGAGCACGAACTGGGGGAGGGACTGTTCGCGGAGATCAAAGGGCATCTGGCGTCCCAGGGACTCCTGCTCCAGGAAGGGACGATCATGGACGCGAGCATCATCGAGGCGCCGTCGTCGACGAAGAATCGAGCGGGTGCGCGAGACCCGGAGATGCACCAAGTGAAGAAGGGGAACAGGTGGCATTTCGGGATGAAGGTGCACATCGGGGTGGACGCGGAGACGGGGGTGGTGCACAGCGTCGCGACGACGCCGGCCAATGTGAACGACGTGACGGAAGCGCACCGGTTGCTGCACGGCGGCGAGTCGCAGGTGTGGGGCGATGCCGGGTATCAGGGAGTCCAGAAGCGGGCGGAGCATCGGGGGCTGGAGGTGGAGTGGCAGGTGGCGATGCGACCGGGCCAACGTCGGCAGTTGGAGCCGGGAAGCCCTGAGGCGTTGGCGGAGAAGGGCAAGGCGTCGGTCCGGGCGAAGGTGGAGCATCCGTTCCTGTACGTCAAACGGCACTTTGGCTACGCCAAGGTCCGCTACCGGGGGCTGGCCAAGAACACGCAACGGCTGATGGTGCTGCTGGGGCTGGCGAACCTGATGAGAGCCCAGCGGTGCTTGGCGGCATGACGGAGGCGCAGTGGGTTCAGATCGGGGTTGGGAGCAGGGAATCCGCCCCAGCAGGGTCGGTAGAAGACCCCCAACAGCCCCGTTCACGGCACCAGCAGAGGGCTGCGAATCGCTGAAGAGCCCCCCACCAACACCACTCGGCCGACTGTGAGTTGTTCAGAGGTTCCCTAGCCCCTCCCCCGGTGTTCTCCCCGTGTCCACGGGTAATGACAGCGGCCGCCAGCGCGACCGTCCGCGTCAGCGAATCCCGTTGACCCGTCGGCCCTGATTTGTGGACAATGCGCAACGGCTCCGAACGAAATCATCACAGGGGCGCCGTTCGGCGTTCATGCGCTGACGCCCCGCAGGAGGCAGATACCAATGGAAGGCCTCTATCTGGCTATGGGTGCGGGCGTCCTCGCCCTGCTCTTTGCCGTGTTCCTGGGGCGGCGCGTCCTCGTCAACGAGGAAGGGACGCTGCTGATGCAAGAGATCGGAGCGGCCATTCAGGAGGGCGCCAACGCCTTCCTGAAACGCGAGTACACCGTGCTCGCCTTCTTCGTTATCGTCATCGCCGGCATCCTGCTGGCGCTGGGCCTGACCCGTGACGAACAGGACCCGTCGGTCGCGTACGCGTACCTCGTCGGCGCAATATCGTCGGCGCTCGCCGGGTTCATCGGCATGCGCATCGCCGTCAAAGCCAACATGCGGACAGCCGCCGCCGCGCGCACGAGCCTGAACAAGGCGCTCCGCGTCGCCTTCTCCAGCGGCGGGGTGATGGGCATCACCGTCGTGGGCATCGGCATCCTCGGCGCGTCGATCCTCTGGGTCGTCTTCGAGGACCCCGCAATCGTCGCCGGATTCAGCTTCGGCGCTTCGAGCATCGCCCTCTTCGCCCGCGTGGGCGGCGGCATCTACACCAAGGCGGCGGACGTCGGCGGCGACCTCGCCGGGAAGGTCGAGGCGGGCATCCCTGAGGACGACGCCCGCAACGCCGCTGTCATCGCGGACAATGTCGGCGACAACGTCGGCGACGTCGCGGGGATGGGCGCCGACCTCTTCGAGTCGTACGTCGGCTCGATCATCGCGACGCTGGCCCTCGCGACCACTGCCGCGTTCTACGGAGGGGAGATTGTCAGCGACGGCCCTGCCTTCGTGTTGCCCTTCCTGATCGCGGGCGTGGGCATCGTCGCGTCAATCCTTGGCACGTTCATCGTGCGCACCGGCGAGAAAACCAACATCGGCAGTCTCCTCTGGGCGCTGAGGCGGGGCATCTTCGGGGCCGGGATTCTGGGTCTAGCCGGCTCCTTCGGCGCTATCTGGTGGCTGCTGGAGTCGCAGAACAACCTCGGCATGGACACCGTATGGAATGTCTGGGGCGCCGTGGCCGTCGGTCTCGGGGCTGGCGTCATCATCGGCGTGAGCACCGAGTACTACACGAGCTACGAGTACGGCCCCGTAAAGAACATCGCGTCGCGCACGGCCACCGGGCCGGCGACGGTGATCATCACAGGGTTCGCCACAGGGATGCTGAGCACGATCATCCCGCTGCTGGTCATTGCCGCCGCGGTGATCGGCGCGCACGAGCTCGCGGGGCTCTACGGCATCGCCATCGCCGCCGTGGGCATGCTCTCGACGCTCGGCATCACGCTCGCGACCGACGCCTACGGCCCGGTGGCCGACAACGCCGGCGCCATCGCCGAGCAGGCCCACCTCGACCCCGAGGTCCGCGAGCGCACGGACGCGCTCGATTCGCTAGGCAACACGACTGCCGCGACCGGCAAGGGGTTCGCCATCGGCTCGGCGGTGCTGACCTCCCTCGCGCTCATGGCCGCGTACGCCCACGCGGTCGGCCTCGAGTCCATCGACTTGCTCGAGGTCTCAACCCTCGTCGGCCTGCTCATCGGAGCGCTGATGCCCTTCGTGTTCAGCGCCCTGACCATGGAAGCGGTCGGACGCGCCGCGCAGGACATGGTGGAGGAGGTGCGACGGCAGTTCAGGGAGATCGACGGACTGCGCGAGGGACGGGAAGGGGTTCGCGCCGAGTACGCGCGGTGCGTGGACATCAGCACCAAGGGCGCGCTTCGCGAGATGATCATCCCCGGTCTGCTCGCTGTCATCGTCCCCATCGTCGTCGGCGTTATCCCGTTCCTGGGCGCGGAGGCAGTCGGCGGACTGCTGATCGGCGCCATCTCGACGGGAGCGCTGCTGGCGATCACAATGGCGAACTCCGGCGGCGCATGGGACAACTCGAAGAAGTACATCGAAGCCGGCGCGCTGGGCGGCAAAGGCACCGAGGCGCACGCAGCCGCCGTGGTCGGCGACACGGTCGGCGACCCGTTCAAGGACACGTCAGGCCCGTCGCTCAACATCCTCATCAAGCTGATGTCGATCGTGGCCCTCGTGTTCGCGAGCACCTTCGCGACGTAGGTTGCGAAAGGGGCCATCCCCATGACACAGCAAAGCGCGACGTATGAGGGGGTGATGGCGGACCTGGCCGCGGGCGGACGGCTCCTGCTGGACGGGGGCGTCGGCACGGAGACGAGCCGCCGCGGCGGGTCGCTCGAGGCTTGGGCCGCGCTCGCGAACGTCGAGCGGCCGGAGATACTCTCGTCCGTACACGCGGACTTCATCGCGGCGGGCGCGGACGTGATCACCGCCAACACCTTCGGCTGCTCGGAGCCCCGGCTCGCGGCGCATGGCATCACGGGACGAGAGGAGGAGCTGAACCACGCGGCGGTCGCCCTGGCGCTGGACGCGCGGTCGCGGGCGGTCCGCCCCGTGCTCGTCGCGGGGTCGATGACGACGGTGGGCCGTCGCGGGCCGGACGGCGCAATCACCACACCGCCCGGCGGGGAGTGGGCGCTGGCCTCCCAGGCCGCGGCCCTGGCCGGCGCCGGCGTCGATCTGATCATCGTCGAGATGCTGGCGAACGTGGAGCGGGCGAACGTCCAGCTGGCCGCCGCCGCGTCGGCGGGCGTGCCGGTCTGGGCCGGGTTCTCGTGCAAGCGGACCGGCGACGGCGGCGCGCTGCTGCTGGGCGAGGAGGCCGAGCGTTTCGAGGACTCGTTGCGCAGGATAGACCTATCGGGCGTTGACGCCGCGCTGGTGATGCACACGACGATCGACGTGATCGGCCCGTCGCTGGAGGCGCTGAGCGGCGTATGGCCGGGGCCTGCCGGGGCGTATCCTCACAGCGGGAGGTACTTGGGGAACGCCTGGGAGTTCGACCCGGGCTTCACGCCGGAGATACTGGGCCGGAGCGCGACGGAATGGCTGGCTGGCGGCTGCCGGATCGTCGGCGGCTGCTGCGGCGCCGGCCCGGAGCACATCCGCGCTCTGCGGAAGGCCGTGGACGCGCCCCACCCTGGCGCAATCCCCCCATCCGTGGAATGATAGGCGCAAGCCATAAGCATCTCGCGTGAGAGGAGGCCCACGATGGAAGTCATCTCAGCAGGCAACGTGGTGTTCCAGGTCGAGAACCGGAAGTCACGGGACGACGGCGGGCCGTCCATCCAGGTCCGGACCAACGAGGACGGCGAGGGGGCGCAGATCCTTCGCTTCGACTGCTTCCACGTGAAGCCCCACTACCACTACGCCCCCGAAGGGCTGAACGCCGAATACAACATCGACCCGACCCTCGTACGCGACAGCCTCGGGTGGGTGATCTCCCAGATTCGAGGGAACATCGCGAACATGGTCGACCGCGCCGGGTACCCGGCAGTCTCGCAGGCCCTGGACCCAGCAGCCGTCGAGGCCGGTCTGGCGCAAGTCGAGGCCTACTTCGTCGCGTCGAAGGCCGCCGCCTCGTAGAAGGCCCGGCGAATCGCGGTAGACGGAGCGTCCGGCTGAGGAGCCCGGCGCGCTGCTCACGTCGGGCTGGACTAGGCTACGCGCATGTCAATCCGGATCGGCACGTGCTCCTGGGCGCACAAGACGCTCACCAGTTCGGGCCTCTTCTACCCGAAGGACGTGAAGACCCCCGAGGCGCGGCTGCGGTTCTACGCGAGCGTCTTCCCGACGGTCGAGGTGGACACTGCCTATTACGCCATCCCGTCGGTCGAGAACGCGGCGATGTGGAGCCAGCGGACCCCGGAAGGGTTCAGCTTCCACGTGAAGGCATTCCGGTTGTTCACGGGGCACTGGGCGGACGTCAAGACGCTGCCGCGTGACCTGCGCGAGGCGGTCGCGCCTCATGCGGACACGCGCGGCCACGTGTACCTCAAGGACGTTCCCGCCGACGCCAAGGACGCGCTGTGGCAGCGGTTCGACGAGGCGCTGCGGCCGATGCGCGCGGCCGGCAAGCTCGGCTCCGTCCTGTTCCAGTTCCCGCCGTGGGCCCCGCCAGGCCGCCGCGTCTACGAGCACCTGGACGAGTGCAAGGCGAGGCTGCCCGACTACCAGATCGCCGTCGAGTTCCGCAACAAGGCCTGGTTCGCCCAGGGACTCGAGGAGACGACGGGGTTCCTTCGAGAGCGCGGGCTCATCTACGTCGCGGTCGACGAGCCGCAGGGCTTCCCATCGAGCGTGCCGCCGGTAGTCGACGTCACCGGGCCCGGCGCGTACCTGCGGTTCCACGGTCGCAACACCGCCATGTGGGAGGCAAAGGTCGCCGACCCGAGCGAGCGGTTCGACTGGTGGTACACGGACGCCGAGCTGAAGGAGTGGACGCCGCGAATCGCGTTCCTCGAGCGCGAGGCCGGTCATGTCACAGTCATGTTCAACACGAACTGGGAGGACCAAGGGCAGCAGAACGCGCGCAGGCTCGCCTCGGCGTTCGACGGCGCGGGGCTCGGCGACCATGTCGAGGGCCTGCAACACATCCTCTCCCTGCCCGAGCGCAACGTCGGCGCATAGCCCAGCCCCCGCGGCGCGACGCAAGGCGGCTGCCGCGCTGCGCACGTATAATCGGCCCGGCCCGCCGGCGTGCAGCGGCCAGCCATGCCGCGCGTCACGCGGCGCAACTCTTCTCGTAGAGTCGTCACGAGAATCAAGCACGACATAGGAGACGGCGATGGACCTCGGACTGCAGGGCAAGGCAGCACTCGTTACCGGCGGCAGCCGCGGCATCGGCATGGCGATAGCCGGCGCGCTGGCCCGCGAAGGGGCCTCTGTCGCCATCTGCGCGCGGCACGAGGAGGCAGCCACGGCGGTCGCGGCCCAGCTGTCGCGCGAGACCGGGAGCGCCGTCGTCGCGTTTCGGGCGGACACCGGCGTCGCTGACGACGTCGTGCGGCTCGTCGCAGGTGCCGCTTCCTCGCTCGGCGGCCTCGACATCCTCGTCAACAACGCGGCCCGCGTGGGCGGCACGGGCGGTCCGGACAGCCTCGCCATGCTCAACGAGCCCATGCTGCAGGAGGACTTCAACGTCAAGATCATGGGCTACCTCCGCTGCGCGCGGGAGGCGGTCCCGCACATGGAGCCCCGCCACTGGGGACGGGTCGTCAACATCGACGGCATGGCGGCCCGCCATGCGGCCGGCGTGAGCGGCGGCATGCGCAACGCCGCCGTGGCCAACTTCACCAAAGTGCTCTCCGAGGAACTCGGACCCAAGGGCATCACCGCTAACGTCGTGCATCCCGCAGTCACACTGACCGACGCTCAGGCCGAGCGAGTGCGCCAGCGCGCCGCCGAACGCGGCGTGACGGCCGGGGAGGTCGAGGCCGAGATGGCGGCAGGCATCGCGATACGCAGGCTCGTTACCGCCGACGAGATCGGGACAGCGGTCGCCTTCCTCTGCTCCGAGCAGGCGGGCTGCATCACGGGGGAGGCCATCAGCGTATCCGGCGGCAGCGCAAAGGGCGTCTCGTACTAGAGCGGGCGAGGGGCCGCGGCCCTTGCTAGAATGGCCCGCACAGCCTGTCGACCGTCCCGTGCAGCGCCCGGGGCGGAGGAGAAGCCCATGGTCCTGAGCGACCGCACGATACGGGAAGAGTTGGCCAAGGGCAGGATCGTCATCCAGCCCCTCGGCGACGGCTGCGTTCAGCCCGCCAGCGTCGATTTGCACCTCGACCGCAATGTACTCGTCTTCCGCAACAACCGCGTCGCCTACATCGATATCCGCGCCACGAACGAGCGGCTCACCGAGATGATCACGATGGGCGACGACGACCCGTTCATGCTGCACCCCGGCCAGTTCATCCTTGGCAGCACAATCGAGCACGTGGAGGTGCCCGACGACCTCGTCGCGCGGCTGGAGGGCAAGAGCTCGCTGGGGCGCATCGGCCTGCTGATCCACTCGACCGCCGGCTACGTCGACCCCGGCTGGAAGGGCCATCTGACGCTGGAGCTGATCAACGTCTCCAGCCTGCCCATCACGCTGTATCACCGAATGAAGATCGCCCAAATCTCCTTCCTCTCGCTGACAACGCCGGCGGACCGGCTATACGGCTCGGCCGAGCTCGGCAGCAAGTACCAGGGCCAACTGGACCCGACGCCCAGCCGGGCCCACTTGGATTTCGACGGCCCTGCGACATAGTCCCAATGATGGGCGGCGTTACGAGGAGGCCGTCTTGGGCGCATTGATTGCAATGCTTGCATTGACTACAATGGTTGCACTGCACACGGAGGATCGATGATGGCCACCATCACAGTGCGGAATCTCGATGATGGGTTGAAGCGCCAACTGCGCATCCGAGCGGCGGAGAAGGGCCGCTCGATGGAGCAGGAGGCCCGCGACATCCTGCGAGCGGCGCTGGACGAGGAGTCCGCAACGCCGGCCAAGGGTCTCGGGACGGCGTTCCACGAGCTATTCAAGCCTTTTGGCGGCGTGGAGTTGGACATCCCCCCAAGGGGACCGATGCGCGAGCCCCCGCGGTTCGACTGAGCATCGGTGAATGATTCTTCTCGACACCAACGTCGTCTCGGAGCTCATGCGCGACAGCCCGGAGCCGGCAGTCGTCGCATGGCTCGACGATCAGCCTTTGGGCTCCCTGTTCGTCACCGCCGTCACCGAGGCGGAGATTCGGGTCGGCGTCGCGTTCTTGCCCAGCGGAGAGCGTCGGCGCAATCTGGCCGACGCAGTGGAACGCGCCTTCGGCGTGCTGTTCGCCGAGCGTATCCTGCCCTTCGACAGCGATGCCGCTCGGGCTTACGCCGGGATAGCAGCCGCCCGCCGCGCCGCAGGCCGTCCGATCAGCCAAGCCGACTGCCAAATCGCCGCGATTGCCCGCTCTAGGAGTGCGTTAGTCGCAACCAGAGATATAGGCGGCTTCGCAGGCTGCGGGATCGAGGTGAAGAATCCTTGGGTCCTGGTTGAGTCGCCGAGTGAATCCAATGGGTGAGCGACGAAGTCCACGTCTGCGCCGGGACGACGATGGGGGCGAGGCATGACCGAAGTGGCGCACATGCGCCGAGCTATCGAGCTGGCGCGCTCCGCGGTGGGCCGCACGGACCCGAACCCCCCGGTCGGCGCGGTGCTCGTGAAGGACGGGCGCGTCGTCGGCGAGGGCGCCACGCAGCCGCCCGGGCAGGCGCACGCCGAGATCGTGGCGCTCCGGCAGGCGGGCGCCGCCGCCAAGGGCGCCGACCTCTATGTCACACTCGAACCGTGCCCCCATTGGGGGCGCACGCCGCCCTGCGCCCAGGCCCTCGTCGAGGCGGGCGTAAGCAGCGTGCACATAGCCGCGCTCGACCCCAACCCGGAGACCGCTCGCGGGGGCGTCGCGGCGCTGGAGGCTGCGGGCGTCCACGTCGCTATCCACGATGGCTCACCTGAGGCGGGACAACTCATTGAGGCGTTTGCCAAGCATGTGACGACCGGGCTGCCGTTCGTCACCGCCAAGTTCGCCATCAGCCTCGACGGCAAGATCGCTACGCATACCGGCGACTCCCGCTGGATCTCAGGCGAGGCGTCGCGCCGCGCCGCGCATCGGCTCCGCGCCGAGGCCAGCGCCGTCATGGTCGGGATCGGCACAGCCCTCGCCGACGACCCGCTGCTCACCGTGCGGGATGTCGCTGTCGAGCGGCCCCAGCCCATGCGCGTGGTCGTCGACAGCCGTGGCCGTCTGCCCGAGACTGCCGCCATGCTCGCGCAGGACGGTACTACGGTGCTGGCCGTGGCGAACGTCGACGACGCGAAGCGGGCCGCCCTCGAATCGAAGGGCGCCGAAGTCATAGCAACGCCGGGCGCGGACGGCCGTGTCGACCTGTCGGAGCTCCTCCGTCGTCTCGGCGCCCGCGACGTCACGGCGTTGCTGGTCGAGGGCGGCAGCGGTCTGCTCGGCGCATTCTTCGACGCGGGCTTGGTCGACAAGGTCGTGGCCTTCGTGGCGCCGGTCATCATCGGCGGCGCGGAAGCGCCTGGGGCGGTCAGCGGTCTCGGGGCCCGAACGATCGCCGATACGTTGCGGCTGACGGGGGTCCGCTACGAAGAGATGGAAGGCGACATGATGGTCGTCGGCTACCAGGACCGATGAGGAGCGAGGATGTTCACGGGCATCGTTGAAGAGGTTGGCCGCGTCCGCGAGGCCTCGCGTCACAGGCTCGTCGTCGCAGCGACGACTGTCCTGGAAGGCGCCGCACTGGGCGACAGCATCGCCGTGAACGGCGCTTGCCTCACCCTGACCGCGCACGTGGGCGACAGCTTCGCGGTTGACCTTTCGCAGGAGACCTTGGAACGCACGAACCTCGGCGGGCTGACCACGGGCGATCCCGTGAACTTGGAGCGCGCCCTCACGCCGCAGTCGCGCATGGGAGGGCACATCGTACAGGGACATGTGGACGGCGTCGGCACGCTGGCGAGCTTGGCCGGCGAGCGCGAAACGATGACGCTCACCGTCGCCGCCCCCGCCGAGTTGGACCGCTACATAGTCGAGAAGGGCTTCATCGCTGTGGACGGCGTCAGCCTCACCATCACGGGGGTTCGCGATTCTCTGTTTACGGTCGCCGTGATACCGTATACCTTTGAGCACACCACACTGGGCTCGAAGCAAGCGGGCGGCGCCGTCAACCTCGAGGTCGATATCGTCGCCAAGTACGTGGAGCGGCTGCTGCCCAACCGGTGAGGGACGAAACGGCTGTGCCCGACCGGCGAAGGGCAAGAGAGTGAGCCATGGCGCTAGTTGACGTCGAGCAGGCGATCGAGGACATCCGTAGCGGCAAATTCATTATCGTGGTCGACGACGAGGACCGCGAGAACGAAGGCGACTTCGTCATGGCCGCCGAGTTCGTGACCCCCGCCTCTATCAACACGATGGCGACGCACGGCCGCGGCCTGATCTGCGTGCCGCTCAGCGCGGACCGGCTCCACGAACTCGATCTCGACATGATGGTTGCGCACAACACGGCGCGCCACTCCACCGCTTTCACCGTCTCAGTCGACATCGCCAACGGGGGCACGGGCATCTCCGCGTTCGACCGCGCCGCGACCGTGGCCGCGCTGGTCGACCTTCGAACACGTCCGGCGGACCTCGCCCGCCCCGGCCACATGTTCCCGCTGCGCGCGGAGGCGGGCGGCGTGCTCGTTCGAGCGGGCCAGACCGAAGCGTCGGTCGACCTCGCTCGCTTGGCTGGCCTCAAGCCGGCCGCGGTCCTCTGCGAGATCATGAACGCCGACGGCACGATGGCCCGCATGCCCCAACTCGAGGTCGTTGCCGCCGAGCACGATTTGCACATCGTCAGCGTCGCGCAGATCATCGCGTACCGCCTCGAGCACGAACGCCTCATCGAGCGCGTCGCCGAGGCCCGCCTGCCCACCGGGTACGGCGAAGCCAAGGCCGTTGCTTTCCGCTCAGCCGTCGACGCGGCCGAGCACGTGGCCCTCGTATTCGGCGACGTGAACACGAGCGATCCCTTGCTCGTTCGCGTCCACAGCGAGTGCCTCACTGGCGATGTGCTCGGGAGCCTCCGCTGCGATTGCGGCGTCCAGCGAGACATGGCCATCAGGGCCATCGCCGAAGCGGGCCGCGGCGTGTTCCTCTACATGCGCCAGGAAGGCCGGGGCATCGGTCTGCACAACAAGATCAAGGCGTACGCCCTCCAGGACGTCGGCGCGGACACCGTCGAGGCCAACGTCCAACTGGGCTTCCCGCCGGACCTGCGCCACTACGGCATCGGCGCTCAGATTCTGGCCGACCTGGGCGTCCGCAACATGCGTCTACTCACCAACAACCCGAAGAAGGTCGTCGGGCTCGAGAGCTACGGCCTTCACCTCGTCGAGCGGGTGCCCATCGTCGTGCAGGGCACCCCCGAGAACACCAGCTACCTGCAGACGAAGCGCGACAAGCTCGGACACCTGCTCGGGCAACCTGGAGAAGGGTTGCCGTAGCATTCGCCGCTCGCAGCCGCCGATCCGTGAGCCGCCAGGGATGGCCAGGCTGTTACTCCGGATTACGCGGCAGGCTACAATGGCTGCATGGCACGCGAGATCAACGGGAGTCTGGACGGCCAGGGGCTGCGCGTCGGCGTCCTCGTCTCGCAATTCAACGAGACGGTCACCTCGCGCCTCCTCGACGGCGCTCGCGACGCCCTCGCCCGCCACGGCGTCCGCGAGGACAGGATCACGATCGCGCGCGTGCCCGGGTCGCTCGAGCTCCCGCAGCTCGCCAAGCGCATGGCGGAGTCGGGCGCCTACGACGCGCTCGTGGCGCTCGGTTGTGTGATCCGAGGCGAGACCGCGCACTTCGAGTACGTCTCGGCTGAGGCCGCGCACGGCATCGCTCAGGTCGCCAGGGAGACGGGTCTCCCCATCGCTTTCGGCGTCCTGACCACGAACACGGCCGACCAGGCGATGGCGCGCTCCGGGGGAGCGCTCGGCAACCGCGGGGCCGATGCAGTCCAGTCGGTCATCAAGATGGTCAACGTCTACCGTCAGCTCGATCAGCTCGACGGGGGCGCCGACCCGGGGAAACGCTCATGACGATCGAGGAGCAGCTCGCCGACGACCTGAAGCAGGCGATGAAGAGCCACGACGACGTCCTTCGTGACGTCGTTCGGCTCATGCGCGCTGCCCTCAAGAACGCCGAGATCGAGAAGCGCGGGACCCTCAACGAAGCCAGCGTCGAAACCGTGCTGGCGCGCATGGCCAAGCAGTACCGCGACAGCATCGCCATCTACCGGGACGCCGGGCGCACCGACCTCTCCGACAAGGAGGAGGCGGAACTCGCAGTGGTCATGCGCTACCTCCCCGAGCAGCTCGGCGCTGACGACATAGCCTCACTCGCTCGCGCGGCCGCCGAGGAGGTCGGCGCGACGGGTCCCGGCGACCGCGGCAAGGTGATGGGCAAGCTCATGCCCCAGCTGAAGGGCAGAGCGGACGGTGCCGCCGTCAACGCCGTCGTCGGTGAAATCCTGGAGTCGCTGGCGAGCGCGTAGCCGCGGTCGGCAGGACCGTTTGGCTCGTTCGTCGATATCTCTTATTGGGGGGGCAGGGACCGATGTCCGCACGCTTCGCCATCGTCGTCTTTCCCGGCACGTGGAGCGATGCCGATTGGCACGCCGCCATCGTCAACGTGCTCGGCGAAGATGCCGAGTACGTGTTCCACAAGGAGACCAGCCTCGCGCAGTTCGATTGCGTAGTGCTGCCGGGCGGGTTCTCGTACGGCGACTACCTGCGCCCGGGCGCCATCGCCCGCTTCTCCCCCGTGATGCAGTCAGTGATCGAGTTCGCCCGCTCGGGCGGGCTCGTCATCGGCAGCTGCAACGGTTTCCAGGTGCTGTGCGAGTCGGGCCTCCTGCCGGGGGCGCTCATGCGCAACCGCGGCCTACAGTTCCGCTGCCAGCCGCAACACGTGCGGGTCGAGCGAGCCGAGGCGCCGTTCACCTCCCTCGCGAGTCAGGGCGACGTGCTCTCGATTCCCATCTCGCACGGCGACGGCAACTACTTCGCGGACGACGCCACGCTCGAACGGCTCGAGGCTAACGGGCAGATCGCGCTCCGGTACTGCACCGAGGACGGCGTGGTGGACAGCGGCGCGAACCCAAACGGCTCGCGCGCGAACATCGCCGGCGTCACCAACGAGGCCGGCAACGTGCTCGGCATGATGCCGCACCCCGAACGCGTCGTCGAACCGGAGCTCGGCGGCGTGGACGGCCTCGTCATCATGCGGTCGATCCTCGAGGCGCTGCACGAAGGGGCGCGACTCTAACGATCCGGGACTCTGGGACTTCGAGCGCCATGGAACTCATTCCTTTCCTCCTCATTCTCGTCGCCGCCGTCGGATGGGGCGTCGGCGATGTCTTCGCGCGCAGGGCCCTGTTCGGCGCACGGGCAGAGACGGTGCTAGCCGTCATAGTTGCCGTTCTGGCGCTGTCGATCGGAACAGCTGGTCTGGTGTTCGAGGGCGCAGGGGCCTTCTGGCCCATCGGCGCCCGCTTTCTCGCGCTGACCGCCTTGATGGCCGTACTTTCGTGGGCCAGCGGCGCCCTGCTCCAGTTCCACGCGCTGCGCCTGGTTGGCGTCGTCATCGCCTCTCCACTCATCGGCACACTGCCGTTCTTCGCCATCGCAATGGCTGTCCTGCTCGGAGGGGAGCGTCCCAGCACGGCGACTCTCGTAGGCGCGGCGCTCGTGGTCGCGGGCGCCGGTCTCCTGGTCGGAGACCGCCGGCGGGTGCTGCGTTGAACGCGGACCGGCGAGCCGTGCTGCTGGACAACCAGGCTCGCGCCGGTATCCTGCTGGCGCTGCTGGCTGCCGCGTCGATGGCCGCGACCGGGTTCGTTGCCAACGAACTGGTCGACGACGGGGCGCCCGGACTGGTGGTCGGCTCCTACGAAGCGCTATTCGGTTTGGCGTGCGTCGTGAGCATCAACCTCCTCCTGAGGCGCCGCGCGACGAGACCGCCCCTTGCGCGGTGGGGGTTTCCCACGCGGTGGGTGCTCTTGGCAAGTGTGGCCTACGCGGCGGCATTGGGCAGCTTCTACACTGCGCTGAGCAGCGTCGACTACAGCCTGGCCGCGCCGATCCTCGGGGCGACGCCGCTGGTGTCGTACGCTGCGGCGCTGGTCATCCTGCCCGGACGCGAACGCATCACTCGCCGAGCGCTGGCAGGAGCGTCGCTCATCGCCGCCGGCGTAGGGCTGATCGGAGTTACAGCCTGATGGCCGTATCGCAAGAAACCCTCGACCGCATCGCGCTCTCGCGGGACGAGTACGACCTCATCGTCGAGAAGCTCGACCGCGAGCCGAACGAGGTGGAGCTCGGGCTGTTCGGAGCGTTGTGGAGCGAGCACTGCGGCTACAAGCACTCGAAACCGCTGCTGCGCCTGTTCCCGACCAGAGGCGCAGCAGTGCGCGTCGAGGCCGGGCAGGAGAACGCCGGGGCCGTGGACATCGGCGACGGGTTCAGCGTCGTGTTCAAGGTGGAGTCGCACAACCACCCGTCGGCTGTCGAGCCGTACCAGGGGGCGGCGACCGGCGTCGGCGGCATCGTCCGCGACATCCTGGCAATGGGCGCCCGGCCAATCGCGCTGCTGAACTCGCTCCGCTTCGGTCCGCTCACCGACGCCCGGAACCGGTACCTCTTCGAAGGCGTCGTCGCGGGCATATCCGGCTACGGGAACTGCATTGGCGTCCCGGACGTCGGGGGCGAGGCGGCCTTCGCGCCAAGCTACAGCGGCAACCCTCTCGTCAACGCTATGTGCGTCGGCCTGCTGCCGGACGGACAGCTCATGCGCGCCGCGGCGACGACTCCCGGCGCCCTGCTCGTGTCGGTCGGTTCGGCCACGGGACGCGACGGAATCCACGGAGCGTCGGGCCTCGCCTCGCGGTCCTTCGGCAGCGCCGAAGACGAGGCTGAGCGCGAGATGCGCCCGACCGTGCAAATGGGAGACCCGTTCCTCGAAAAGGTGCTGATCGAGGCGTGCCTCGAGGCCGCGCGCAGCGGTCATCTCGAGGGCCTCCAAGACATGGGCGCGGCCGGCCTCGCCAGTTCGGCCATCGAATGCGCCGAGCGCGGCGGCACGGGGGTCGAGATCGACGTCGACGCGGTCCCACGCCGGGAGCGCGGCATGTCCGCATACGATGTCATGCTCTCGGAGTCGCAGGAGCGGATGTTGCTCATCGTCAAGGAGGGCCGCGAAGCGCCTGTCCGCGAGATCTTCGAGCGTTGGGACATCGAGGCGTCGGTCATCGGCCGCGTCACGAACGACCGTATGGCCCGCGTGATCGAGGGCGGCCGCATCGTCGCCGAGGTCGACGTCGGGACACTAGTCGACGCGCCGCTGTACACGCCAGGCGGCGTCCGGCCTGCGTACCTCGACGTCCTGAATGCCGCGGCGCTCCCGTCCGAGCCTCCCCCTTCCGAGGCGGGCCGCATCCTCCGGTCGCTCCTATCCTCTCCGAACATCGCCAGCAAGCGGTCCGTCTACCGCCAGTACGACCACGAAGTGCAGACGAACACGATGGCAAAACCCGGCGACGGCGACGCTGCGGTCCTGCGTATCCGCGGCGCCGGCAAGGCGATCGCCGTCGCCATCGACGGCAACGGCAGACACGCCTACCTCGACCCGTACGCGGGAGGCGCAATGGCGGTCGCCGAGGCCTGCCGGAACGTCGTATGCGGAGGCGGCGCGCCGCTCGCCGTCACCGACTGCCTCAACTTCGGCGACCCGCGGAACCCGGATATCTACTACCAGCTCGAGGAGTGCATCCGGGGCATGGCCGCAGCCTGCGACGCGTTGGGAGTGCCGGTGGTCAGCGGCAACGTCTCGCTCTACAACGAGTCAGGGGGCGAGGCGATCTACCCCACCCCCGTGGTCGGCGCAGTCGGTCTGCTCCCCCACGCTTCGGCGCGCCTTACCGCCGGATTCGCCCACGATGGCGACGTGGTCGTGCTGCTGGGCGAGACCGCAGCCGGCCCCGAGACGTTGGGCGGAAGCGAGTACCTCGACAGCATGCACGGGATGGTCGCTGGCAGGCCCGCCATCGACCTCGCGGCGGAAGCCCGAGTCCAATCACTCGTAGCCTCGTTCGCCGCCGAGGGAGTCCTCAGATCGGCGCACGACTGCTCCGACGGCGGACTGGCGGTGGCGCTGGCGGAGTGCGCAGTCCTGAGCGGCCGGGGACTCGCGGGGAAGCTCGTCCCGTACACCGGCAGGTGGGACGCCATGCTGTTCGGAGAGGCGCCGTCGCGCATCGTCGTCAGCTGCTCCGCCGACAAGCTGGCGAGCGTCCGCGCGCGCGCGCGCGCGGCTGGCGTGCCGACGAGCGTTGTCGGCAGCGTCGGCGGCAATCGTTTCGCCATCGCTGGACTGCTCGACGAGCCGTTGGCGGAGTTGACGGACGCGTTCGAGGGCGGACTCGAACGGGCGCTCGCCGGGTAGGCCAGGCAGCTCGGCCCACCATCATTGCCTCGAAGTCATTTCCCGTCTGCGAGACCCTTGCATAACTCTTAAGGGCCACTCTCCTTGTCGCCCAACGGGAGTGCAGAGGGCAAAGCCCTCTGCCGGGAGCGTGGGGGTGTCCCCCACACCAAAACGTTACGGGCGGGTGGGCGGGAAGAACAGCGTGCGTCAAACAGAGCTACGCAAAGGTCCCATCTGCGAGGAGAGTATCTCCCCGTCTGCGAGACCTTTGCATAACTCTTAAGGGCCGCTTTCGTAGTCGCCCCGTGGGGGAGTGCAGAGGGCCTTGCCCACTGCCGGGGGCGTGGGGGTGACCTCATGCCAACGTTGCAGCGGGCGGGCGCAAAGAACAGCAGGCCGTGCGGGAAACCCTTTGCCTAACTCGCAGAGCCGCTCTCCTTGTCGCCCAACGGGAGTGCAGAGGGCATTGCCCACTGCCGGGGGACGTGGGGGTGTCCCCCACACCAAGCGTTGGGGGTGGGTGGGCGGGAAGAACAACGCTCGTCAAACAGAGTTACGCAAAGATCCCATCTGCGAGGAGAGTGAGAGAGGGTTCCCCCGCCCCGCCTGTCGCCGCCATGACAATTGCCCGTTGCCGCTTCGCCGCCCCGCCTCCTACACTATCCCCCTTAGCCCAATTCAGGGGCCGGCGGCCCTGCCTACCGTCCCGGCCCCAGAGGCGAAATGACGCACAATGACTCTAAATGACTCACTTGAGAAGAAATCATCTCCCGCCCCACTCGTAAACCCATGCGATCTACGAGTAAACGGCCTGCGTTATTCTGATGTATTCCAGCCCGCTTCTCGTGCATTCCCATCATTCCCATGCGTCATGCCCGCGCTCCTGCCTGCGGGGAGAGTCAGAGAGGGCTGCCTATTTCGGAGCAATGACGGAGGACCCTCTGGAAAGTGGGTCCACGGACTGCCATCCAGGCGTCCCGTCTGCATGGCGGTTGGAGTATCATGAAGCGCGGCTCGAAGCTCGGTCGTCGCCTGTCGCGGCGCGAGGCCGACGGCCCCAGTTGACGGAAAGGGGACATAGAGAGCATGAAGGTGATCTTTCTCGAAGATATCGCCGGAACAGCGGATGCCGGCGATATCAAGGAGGTCAAGAACGGGTTCGCGAGGAACTACCTCGTGCCCAAGGGGCTGGCCGCGCCAGCCACGCGCGATCAGCTCCAGCGCATCCGGTCCATCGAGAAGGCTGCGCACGAGAAGCGCCTCAAGTACTCGGAGGAGTGGAGCGAGGTCGCGGCAGCGATGGACGGCATGACCGTCCCCGTCGAGGTTCGCGTGGGACCCAGCGGCCGGCTGTTCGGGTCCGTCACCGGACGCTTGGTCGCCGAACGGCTCACCGAGGCAACCGGCCGCGAGATCGACCACCGCCAAGTGCTGCTCGGCGCCGCGATCCACGAGCCCGGCGAGTACCCCGTGGCGATACGCCTCTACCGGGACGTGCACGCCAACGTCACCGTCTCGGTCGTGCCGGAGGGCTACTCGGCCGATGAGGAAGCAGCCCTTGCCGAGATCGACGCCGAGTTGTCCGAGGACAGCGCCGACGCCGGTGATTCAGGCGACGCATCCGACGAAGACGAAGCAACCGACAGCGAAGACGAGTAATCGGCGGCGGCGATGTACGCTGAAAAGCTGCCCCCCCACGATTCCGACGCCGAGGAGGCGGTGGTCGGCTCCCTGCTAATCGACGGGGAGGCGATCAACCGCGTCGCGGCGCTGGTCAAGCCCGACGACTTCTACCGCGAGCGCAACCGCTGGTGCTTCGAGGCGTGCGAGGCGCTCTACCGGCGCGGCGACGCCATCGATCAGATCAGCGTGGCCCGCGAGCTCTCGTTGAAGGAGCGCCTAGACGAGGTGGGTGGCCCCGCCTACCTCAGCCACCTCGTTGGCGTCGTCCCGACGACCATCCACGTCGAGCACTTTGCCCAGATCGTGAACCAGACCGCCACGCTCCGCAGGCTCATCCAGGCCGCGGGCGACATCGCCGCGATCGGCTACGGCGATACGGCGGACGTCGAGGCGGCGATGGAACAGGCGGAGGAGCTGCTGTTCCGCGTGCGCAACACCCGTGCGGCGCGCGACTTCGTCACCATCCGCGAGGTGCTGGACCAGTACCTCGAAGACACGGTGGGCCTCGACCCGATGGACCGGAGCGCGGCCGCGATCCCCACCGGGTTCAACGACCTCGACAGCGCGCTCGGGCGGCTCCAGCGCGGCGATTTGTTCATCCTCGCCGCCCGGCCTTCCGTCGGCAAGTCGACGCTCGCCATGAACATCGCCCGCAACGCGGCAGGCCACCGCGCGGTCGTCGCGATCCTGAGCCTCGAGATGGGCCGGGAGCAACTCGCGCTGCGGCTCCTCTCCGCCGAGGCCGACGTCGATAGTCACCTGCTGCGCCTCGGGCTCTTGGGCGAGGCGGCCACACAACGCATGATGAACTCGATCGGCGCACTGTCGGACCTGGCGATCTATCTGGACGACTCGCCCGCCCAGACCGTCCTCGATATGCGGAGCAAGGTGCGCAGGCTCCACTCGGAGCGCGGCATCGACCTCATCATCGTCGACTATATCCAACTGATCGCGGGCCGCGCAGAGCACCGCAACGAGAACCGCGTGCAGGAGCTCAGCGAGATCACCCGGCAGCTCAAGGCGATGGCGCGCGACCTCAACGTGCCGGTGCTGGCGATCTCGCAGCTCAGCCGCGCCATCGAGCAGCGGCCCGACCACTACCCCCAACTCTCGGACCTGCGCGAGTCGGGAAGCATCGAGCAGGACGCCGACGTCGTGGCGTTCATCCACCGTGAGGACAAGGGACTCACCGAGGAGCAGTGGAACGACCGCCACCCCACCGAGGAGTACCCGGAGAACCTGGTGACGTTGGTCATCCTGAAGAACCGCCACGGGCCGCAGGCGAAGATACCGCTCTACTTCCGCGGCAGCTTCTCACGCTTCGAGACCCTAGCCGCCGTGGGCGGGTAGGCATGACTGCCGCGTTTTCCGCAGGGATGAAGTGGCTCCCGGCGCCGAGTCCGGTGCTGAGTTCGTTGCTGGAGGAGATCGACAGCCTCGCCGAGCTCAAGTGCACGCTGCGCTTCCTCTGGCACGCCGCGCAGGCGCCCGGCTTCCCCAAGACGGTCGCCGCAGGCGTGCTCGAGTCGGACTCCATCCTGCTGCGTGCGCTCGGCTCGAGCGAGGCGGTGCGCCAGGGCCTCGCTGAAGCAGAGGCGCGGGGCACGCTGATGAAGGCTGGCGACAGTTGGCTGCTAAACACACCGGAAGGCGCCCGCGCCGCAGCCGGCGGCGCGCGGACGCAGTCAGCTCAGACTCGCCCACCGGCCGAGGCGAGGGCTCCGCGCCCCAACGTCTTCGCCCTCTACGAGGCGAACATCGGTATGCTGACCCCCATGATCGCGGACGAGCTCCGCGAGGCCGAGACCGAGTACCCTGAGGAGTGGATCGAAGCCGCGATTCGCGAGGCAGCCGAGAGCAATGTGCACAACTGGCGGTTCATTGCCGCAATCCTCGAGCGTTGGCGCGCCGAGGGCCGAGGGACACGAGAGCATGGAAAGCCTGGGAGACATCCTCAGACGGCTACAGCGGCAGAGCTACTCCGCCGCAGAAGAGCTGCCAGCTGAGTGGTTGGAGGCGCTGGACCGCGAGCCGCCCGAGCCGCCGTGCCCCATCTGCGAGGGACGCCGCTGGCTCAGGCACGACGTCCCCGTCACGCATCCGGATTTCGGCAAGGCCTACCCGTGCTCGTGCCAGGACGGCGTCGGACTCGAGCGGCGTCTGTCGCGCTTGCGCCGCTTCTCCAACATGGGCCGGCTCGCCGAGGTGTCGTTCGCGTCCACCGACCCGGCGGGCCCCGGCGCGACCAGCGAAGCCCGCGTGCGGTTCGCCGCTGCCTTCGAGGCCGCACGGGCCTACGCTGAGCAACCCGAGGGCGCCCTCGTGTTTGTCGGCGGCAACGGCGCCGGCAAGACCCACCTCGCCGCCGCCGTCGCCAACCGGCTCATGGAGCGCGGCGAGCCCGTCTTCTTCACCTTCGTCCCCGACCTGCTGGACCACCTACGGTCCGCCTTCAGCCCGGACAGCGCCCTCCCCTACGACGAGCTGTTCGAACAAGTGAAGGAGATACCGGCGCTGGTGCTGGACGACCTGGGCGCGCACGGCGCGTCGCCCTGGGCGGAGGAAAAGCTCTACCAGGTGCTCAACCACCGCGTCCTTTCGAGGTTGCCCACCGTCGTCACCTGCGGCGCGCAGGTCGAACGCCTAGACGGCCGCATCCAGAGCCGGCTGTTGGACCCACGGGCGGCGCGCATCCTGGACCTCGGCGGCAGCGCGCGCGGGGCCAGGCGGGGCATCGGCAGCGTCGAGCCGGAGATGCTCGAGCACATGACCTTCGAGACTTTCGACACCGCGCCGCCCGGCTCCGACCGCGACAGCCGCGAAACGCTCCAAGCGGCCGTCGCCATGGCCTCGAACTTTGCGCGCGACCCCCAGGGATGGCTCGTCCTCGTGGGCGAGTCGGGCGCCGGCAAGACCCACCTGGCTGTCGCGGTGGCCAACGAACGCCTCCGGCTCGGCGAGGAGGTCTTCTTTACCACCGTCCCCGACCTGCTCGACCACCTCCGATACACCTTCAGCCCCGACAGCCGCATCACTTACGACGAAGCGTTCGACCGGGTGAAGCAGACGCCCCTGCTCGTGCTGGACGACCTGAGCAGTCAGACAACGACCGCTTGGGCGAGGGAGAAGCTCTACCAGATCATCACGCACCGGCACAACGCCCGCCTGCCCACCGTCATCACGACGCGGGCCATTCTCGAAGAGCCAAACGACCCGGTAGCGTCGCGGCTCAACGACGCCCGGCTCGTCGCAGTCATGCCCATCGCCGCGCCGGACTACCGCCGCGCCCAAGCCCGGAAGTCGCCCCGGCAGTCTCGGGGCGCATGACCGGGCAGCCTGAGCTCCGGGACGGCCCCATCCCCGCGGACGACTCGTGCGATTTCTGCGGCATCGTTGCCGGCCGCCTGCCGCGGACCGTGATCCACGAAGACGACGGCATCATGGTGTTCCGCAACGCCCTCACCTGGGTATCGACTATGTATCTGGTCGTACCCAAGGCGCACATGACACAGGCGGAGTTCTGGCGCTCGCCGCTGTTCGGCCGCGCCGCGGCGTTGGCGGTCAGCCTGGGCGAGAGCGATGCGCCGGGCGGTTTCAGGCTCGTGTCCAACTTCGGCCGCGACGCATCACAGACTCAACCCCACGGCCACCTCCACCTCGTCGGCGGGGCCGAGCTGGGGCTCTACATGGACTTCCCGCGCAAGGGGGACTACTGGCAACGCCTCTTCGGCTACACCGAATACGACCCGAACCGCCCTACCCGTCGTCGCCGGCCGGCCTAGCCTCGAGCAGCCCGCCCCGCGCGAGGCCCAACGCTCCGAACACCCCCCGGCGGCGCAGTCGCGCTGAAACGTAGGAATCAGATAACCTGAGAGAACGCGCGAGGGCTTGCCGGCCCGTCCGCGCCCCTTGGAACAACACCTTACGGAGGAAAAGCGCTTGGTCAGGTCATCCCGCGTATCGACGATGCGATACGACCATCAGCAGATCGACCGCAAGTGGCAGGAACGCTGGAGCGCCGACCAGCTCTACCGCGCGACCGAAGACGACCCGCGGCCCAAATGGTACGCGCTGACCATGTACCCGTATCCCTCCGGCGACCTGCACGTCGGCCATTGGTACGCGATGGCGCCGTCCGACGCACACGCCCGCTTCATGCGGATGCGCGGCTACAACGTCATGCACCCCATGGGCTTCGACGCCTTCGGACTCCCCGCCGAGAACGCCGCCATCCAGCGCGGCATCCACCCGCACTCCTGGACGATGGCCAACATCGAACGCATGCGGGACCAGCTCCGGTCGATAGGCGCAACCTACGACTGGGACCGCGAGATCGTCACGTGCCTGCCGGAGTACTACAAGTGGAACCAGTGGTTCTTCCTCCGCATGTACGAGAAGGGCCTCGCCTACCGGGCGTCCGCGGCCGTGAACTGGTGCCCGACCTGCCAGACGGTGCTCGCCAACGAGCAGGTCGTCGACGGCAGGTGCGAGCGTACGGGCGATGTCGTCGTCAGGCGTCAGATGGACCAGTGGTTCTTCAAGATCACCGACTACGCCGACGAGCTGCTCGACTTCTCGGGCGTCGTCGACTGGCCCGAGCGCATCAAGACGATGCAGACGAACTGGATCGGCCGCAGCGAGGGCGTCGACATCTCGTTCGACATCTCCGAATACGGGCTGGACGAACGCGAGATAGGCACATTCACCACGCGCATCGACACGATCTTCGGCGTCACGTTCATCGTGCTTGCGCCCGAGCACCCGCTCGTCGAGCCGCTCACCGCCCCCGACTGCCGCGACGCCGTGCGCGCCTACGTGGACCGCGCCCGCGAGGCGTCGGAGATCGACCGCCTCTCCACCGAGCGCGAGAAGACGGGCGTGTTCACCGGCGCCTATGCCGTGAACCGGCTCAACGGCGATCGTGTGCCCATTTGGGTGGGCGACTACGTCCTGCTCACCTACGGGACGGGCGCCGTGATGGGCGTGCCAGCCCACGACCAGCGCGACTTCGTGTTCGCCCAGAAGTACGGGCTCGAGATCCGAGTGGTCGTCGCACCTCCGGGATGGGACGGCGCCCCGCTGACCGAGGCCTACATCGAGAAGGCGGGCACGCAAACAGCGTCCGGCCAGTTCGACGGCATGCCCAATGCGCAGGGCTACGAGGCGATCGCCGATCACATCGTTGCGCAGGGATGGGGCTCGCGTACGGTGACGTACCGGATGCGCGACTGGCTGATATCGCGCCAGCGCTACTGGGGCACGCCGATCCCTATCGTCTACTGCGGCGACTGCGGCGCGCTGCCGACGCCCGACGACCAGCTTCCGGTGGTCCTGCCTGAGGACGCGGAGTTCAAGCCAACCGGCGAGTCCCCGCTGAAGCTGCACCAGGGCTTCCTGCACGCGACCTGTCCCCGGTGCGGCGGTCCCGCCACCCGCGAGACCGATACGATGGACACGTTCGTGGACTCGTCGTGGTACCAGTTCCGCTACTCGAACCCGGCTTACGACCAGGGTCCCGTCGACCCCGCGCGCACGGCCTACTGGTGTCCGGTCGACCAGTACACGGGCGGGGCCGAGCACGCCGTGATGCACCTGCTCTACGCTCGATTCTTCACGAAAGCCATGCGCGACCTGGGCGTCGTCGACTTCGACGAGCCGTTCCTCCGGCTGTTCAACCAGGGCACGGTCCTCTCCGGCCACGCCAAGATGAGCAAGAGCCGCGGGAACGTCATCGCTCCCGACGACTACGTAGCCGAGTTGGGCGCGGACGTCGTGCGCCTCTATCTCATGTTCATGGGCCCATGGGAGGGCGGCGGCGACTGGAGCGACTCCGGCATCAACGGCGTCGCGCGTTGGGTCAATCGCCTGTGGGACCAGCTGACTGACCCCTCGAACGGGCCATCGGACGACGCCGGAACCGGGCCGGCGGACCGCGAAGTGCGCCGCGCGCTGCACCAGACCCTGCGCCAGGCCACTCAGGACTTCGAGCGCTTCAAGTACAACACGGCCATCGCGGCGATGATGTCGTTCACGAACGTGCTCGCGGCGGCGACCTCGGAGCAGCGGCTGTCGCGCGAGGCGTGGGACGAGGCCGCGCAAGGGCTCTTGCTGCTCTTCGCGCCGCTCGCGCCGCATCTCGCCGAGGAGATGTGGGAGCGGCTCGGCCAGGCCTACAGCATCCATCAGCAACCGTGGCCCGAGTGGGACGCAGCGCTCGCCGCCGCCGAGGAGGCGACTCTCGTTGTGCAGGTGAACGGCAAGCTTCGCGACCGCATCACCGTGGACGCGGGCATCAGCGAGGAGGACGCGAAGTCCGTCGCGCTGGCCAGCGACCGCGTGCTCGCGTACACCGACGGCAAGTCGGTGGAACGGGTCGTGTTCGTGCCAGGCCGCTATCTGGTCAGCGTCGTGGTGAAGGGGTAGGCGAGTACGACCCCAGGCGAGGCTCGCATCCATCGGCAGCGTAGGGCGCTGACGCGGCTGACCGCGTGCAACGCGGTCGGGATTGCCGTCTGCGCGCCGCTGGCCGTGGTCGTGTCGAACGCATTCGACGAAGCGGGCGGCACGGCCGCCGGCGTGCTTGGCGTGATCGCGTTCTTCGTCTCTGTAGGATGGGCCCTGACCTTCCACCGACGGCTAACGGCGCCAGGCCAGACTCGCAACGGGGCGCTGCAACGTCTGAATCAGGCGACGACCACCGCGCCCTTCCCTGCCTACATGGGCGTCGCGGTCGCGCTGATCACCGGCTCCGGCATCGCCATCGCGCCGTTCGTTATCGTCGCCGCCATCGCCGCCGCCGCCGCCCACCGCACCGGCCAAGCCCTCATCGCCGCACAGGGGTAGGGAGACGCCCATACTGAAGGTGGAGTTGAATATGGAGCGCGCCCGACCTCCATACTGAAGACAGGGTTGAATATGGAGCACGCCCGGCCTCCGTACTGAAGACGGAGTTGAATATGGAGGCCTTCTGAGCATTCCGCAGGGAAGAACCGGGGGAGAGGGCTGTTGGTCTGAACGTGCCGTCCCCATATTGCAGGCTGCGTTGCATAAGGCTCCAGAGGCGCTCTATACTGAAGGCAGGGTGCAACATGGAGCACACCTCCTCTGTATTGCACCTTTCCGAGCATTCTGAAGCTTCGTCGTGGCGATGTACGAGTCTCAAGGAAGCAGTGTTAGCACTCCTGGACGGGCCGGGCGGTACGTGCCTCAGCCGACTGGCTACCGCGCATTCATCCCCGCTCCTCTTCCACCAGAACCGTCCCTACGCCTCACGGGCGAACTCCAGTCCTTGTTGTCCAACGCCGACCGCGCCCTAGGCAGGCTGGATGGGTCCATCCAGACGTTGCCCGATCCCGACCTCTTCGTCTTCATGTACGTACGCAAAGAAGCCGTGCTCTCCAGTCAGATCGAGGGTACGCAGAGTTCCCTGCAAGACGTACTGGCCGCGGAGGCGAAGATTCTCTCGCCGAGCCGCCCGCGTGATGCGCAGGAGGTGATCAACTACGTAGCGGCAATGAACACTGGGCTCGAGCGCCTCGGCGCCCTGCCGGTCTCCATCCGTCTCATCCGGGATATCCACAAGATATTGCTTGCGCGCGTCCGCGG
Source organism: Dehalococcoidia bacterium (assembly GCA_965220205.1). Classification (GTDB taxonomy): domain Bacteria; phylum Chloroflexota; class Dehalococcoidia; order Lucifugimonadales; family Australimonadaceae. The sequence goes on from OZ244812.1 coordinate 1,697,498, forward strand.
CTCACATCTAACCCCGGGCGAGTTGCGAACGAGCCAGAACTGGATAGGCCCCGAGGGATGCACCCTCGACCAAGCCGAGTTCGTGCCGCCGCCCCCGCACGAGGCGCTCAGGGTTCTCGGAGAGCTGGAGACCTTCATTCACAAACAAGACGATCTTCCCATTCTCGTTCGCCTTGGCCTAGTCCACGCCCAGTTCGAAACGATTCACCCCTTTCTTGACGGCAACGGCCGCATGGGGAGACTCCTTATCACATTCTTGCTGACAGAACGCGACATTCTGCAAAAGCCTGTCCTCTATCTGTCGTACTACTTCAAGCGCCATCGGCAGACGTACTACGATCGCCTGCAAGCCGTTCGCGACCATGGGGACTGGGAAGGTTGGCTCACGTTCTTTCTTCGCGGCATAATTGAAATCAGCAACGAAGCCACCAGGACCGCCCGGCGCATCCTCGAGCTACGAGAGCAGCACCGATCGGCCGTTACCGACCACCTTGGCCTGGCTGCGGGGAACGGCCACCGCGTCCTCGAACAGCTCTACCAGACGCCGATACTATCGGTCGCCCACGTCCAGAACATCACCGGGACCAGCTACACCGCCGCCAACAATCTAGTCGCACGTCTCGTAGATGTCGGCATCTTGCAAGAGGCCACTGGCAACAGGCGCAACCGACAGTTCCGCTATGACCCCTACATCCGCATCTTCGCCGACGATTCCGAAGAAGAGGCTCAGGACAGCGCTTGAGCGTCTCCCTCGAATGTCCGAACGATTCAATGCGGTCGGCGGCTGAGCGCTCTACCGTCCGGAGATGCAAGAGCAGGCCCTAGTCGCCCCTCAACCGCCCCCTACACAGCCCTCGTGAGGAACGCGCCAGCGCGGGGGTGAGGCGTGGCGGCGGCGATGATCTCGTAGCGGGCCTGCGCCAGGATCCACTGCCAATCGTCTTCCGTGTATTTGTTGTGCTGCGCGAACACCTCGAGCGCGCGTGCGTAGCGCAGCTCCTCCGGATCGCCCGGCTCTTGCTGGCGCCCTGCGAGGTACTCTTCGAACGGCACGCGCACCCAGTCGTAGAGCAAGAACAGCCCCGCCGGCGCGAGCACCCGGCGCGCCTCGTCGAGAAAGCGGAACGGGTCCTCGAACATGTGCAGCGCCGCCGCAATAGTGAGCAAGTCCACCGACCCGTCGGCGAGCGGCAGCGGGGCAGCCGCCACGTTGCACAGGCCCAGCGTCGGCGGCTCGCCCGCGTAGTCGAGCCCTTCAGCGTTCGCGATCATGTCGGCAGCCCGGTCGTACCCGTGCAGCCGAGCATTGGGGATACGTCGACTCACATCGCGCAGGTACAAGCCCGGGCCGCATCCCAGATCGACGAGCACTGGCGCGTCGGGCAGCAAGGGGGCCACCGTCGAATCGAAGAACAACCAGAACGCCTCGTTGAACCGGACCGTGTAGCGCTCGAGTTGGCGACGGAGTCCGCTCCCGCTCTCCCGTCCGGCGGACGACGTCATGACGGCGACGCGGCGACCGTGACGCCGCGCTCTTCGAACACCTCGCCCGCGGCGCGCAAGCCGTTCAACACGCGGGGCAAACCGCAGTACGAGATGCACTGCACGAAGATCTCGAGGACCTCGTCCGGCGTCCATCCCGCGTTGAGCGCGTAGCCGACGTACGATTTGATCTGCGGTTCGGCGCCCAGTGCGGTCAGCGCCGCGATGGTAATGCCGCACCGCGTCTTCACGTCGAGCTGGGGGCGCGACCATATCTCGCCGAAGTTCACGCCGAGCGCGTAGTCCTCGAGGCCCGGCACCAGGTCGAAACCCGCCGAGTTGGACGCGCTGCGCGCGCTGGCGCTCCCGCTCAGCACGCGGCGCACCGCACGGCCCTTCTCCTTGCTCTCTTCCGGAATGTTCATCGCCTCTTCTCCGTCGGCCCCTCATAACGTCGATCACGTGACTCGCGCGGTTGTTCCTGACATGGGGAACGTCTCACGACATGGAGAACGTCGAGCCCTCCAGGTTGCGCGTGACCTCGATCCTCACCGGGAAGGCCTCTTTGATCTCGTCCATGTGCGTAATGACGAGGATGCGCTGGAACCGGTCCTCGATCGCCTTGATTACGTCCAGGATGCGATCGCGACCCTCGGCATCCTGGGTGCCAAACCCCTCGTCGACGAACAGCGTAGGCAGGGGAGCGCCGGCGCGCCATGCCAGCAATTTGCTCAGCGCTATGCGCAGCGCGAAGTCTACTCGAAAGCGCTCGCCGCCGCTGAACATCTCGTAGCTGCGCGTGCCGAGCTCGTCCGCAATCACGATCTCCAACGTCTCCGCCGCATCGCTGCCGCCCGTGCGTCGCGCGCGCTGCGTCTCGACCTTCAGCGACATGCGTCCGGCGGTCATCTGCTTCAGCAGGTCGTTCGCCTCGTCCTCGAGTCGTGGGATGGCCGCCTCGATGAGGAGCGCCTGCACGCCGCCCTTGCCGAACGCCAAGGCCAGCTCGCCGTAGTCCCCGGCGTCGCGTGCGGCGCTCTGCCGTTCCTGCTCTCGACTGCGAAGCTCGGCCGCCGCCTCGGCGATCTCCTCGGTCTGGCGCGTCAGCGAGCCCATCCGCGTCCGCAGCTCGTCGCGCCGCCGCTCCGCCTCCGCCGCCTCCCGCCTGACCGAGTCCCGTTGGCGTTGATAGCCGTCGAGCTCGGCGGTCTCCTTGCGGACCGCCTCGAGCTGCGCCGCGATCCGCCCAAGCTCCTCCTCGTCCTCGCTCACGCGTCCGGACGCGCGCTGATGCGCCTCCTCGTCCTCGGGCAGCCGCTCCCGGGCCTGCGCGAGGGCACGGTGCTCAACCTCCCAGTGCTCCTCTTCGCGCAGCGACGCCTCCGCCATGCCCACGGCTTGAGGGTCGAAGGCGATCTCTGCGATCTCCGTACGCAGGCGGTGGGCCGCCTGCTGCTCCTCGACTGCGTACTCGCCCCGATCGAGGCGTTCCTGCGCCTCCGCGAGCGCGGTCTCGGCGCCGCCGAGGAGCGTCTGCGCCTGCTCCGCATCGTCGCGCTGGAGCGTCAGCTTCGCCCGTTCCGCGCTCAGCTGCTGACGGCCTTCTTCGACGACCTGCTGGAGCGCCAGCGCCCGCTTGGACAGCTCGTCGGCCCGCGCGTCCAATTGTCGGACCTCGTCCGCCTGCGCCCGGTACTGTTCGCGTTGCTCCGCGATCTCGCGCTGGAACGCCTCTTGCGTGCGCGCCCGCGCGTCCGGCGCCAGCGGCGTCCCACACAGCGGGCACTCGACGCCCTCGCCGTGCTCATGGTCGAGCAGCGCAAGCTTGCTGGCGGTCTCCTTGCCCTGCTCGACCAAGCGTTCGTTCTCGTCCTCGAGCCGCCTGGCGCTGAGGCGGAGCTCGCGCTCCTCTTCCGCCACACGGGCCGCCTCGTCGGCGCGCTCTTCGAGCGCGGCGGCCTCCGACGCGACGCGGTCGAGCTGCTCGCTCACGGCGGGAAGCGACGACGCCCTGGGCGTTAGCTCGCTCTCGACCTGGCGCCGGCGAGCGCTGACCTCGCCATCGAGCGTCGCCCGGGCCGACGAGATGCGCTGGTCGAGCGGCGCGAGGTCTCGTTGCAGCGCGAGCACGCGCTGGCCATCAGCGTTCAGTGCGCGGAGACGCTCACGCGCCTGCGCCAGCCTCGCGTACCCCGTCTGAATCTCGGCTTCGCGCGCAATGGCGCTCCGCCACTCGCGCAGGCGGCGCTCCAGCTCGACGGTCTCCTTGCGCGCCTCGACGATCCGCGCCGATACTCGGGCCTGCCGTTCCCTGAGTCCGTCCGCCTCCGCTCCTCGGCGCTCGAGGTGCTCAACGTGGCGCACGAGGAGCGCGAGCCGCTCGCCCACCGACGTCGCCTGCTCCTCGGCTGTCCGCGCCTCTTCGCGAGCCTTGTCGAGCGACTCGCGCACGCTGTCGCCTTCCGAGACGCGGAGCCGGAGGCCATCGATCTGGAAGTCCAGCGCCGAGAGCTTCCCCTGCAGCTCGCGGCCGCGCAGCTTGGCTCGCGCCTCGAGCCGTTCGTACATTTCGAGCCCCAGCACGCGGGAGAGCACCACCTTGCGCTCCATGGGGGTGGCCATGGAGAACTGGTCCGCGCGCCCCTGCACCAGGAACGCGCTGTTCACGAACGTGTCGTAGTCCATGCTGATACGCCGGATAATCTCCGCCTGCGTCTCCGCGATGGTGTTTCCGGTGACTGGGCGGTAGTCGGCGCCTGCCTGGACCGTCAGCTCGAGCGAGCTCTGCGGCGTGCGGCGCGCCCGCGAGTAGCGGCGGGTGACGCAGTAGCGCGTCTCCCCGACGGCGAACTCGAGGGCGACCGACATCTCCTGCTGTCCGTGGTGAACCAGCTGTTCCTGCCTCTGTCCGCGGGCGCGGCCCCAGAGCGCCCAGGTGATAGCGTCGAGCAGCGCGGACTTGCCTACGCCGTTGGCGCCGCAGAGGCACGCGACGTGCACATCTTCGAGGCGCAGCGTCGGCGCGCCTTCCTTGTAGGAGAGAAAGTTGCGAACGGTCAGGCTGATCGGCAGCAAGCAGGGCCTCGGGCCGGTTGGTGGGCGCGATTCTAGCACGGGGACGGCCCTCGCGAGCCTGACGGGTAGGGCGTTCGCCTGGGTGTTTGTGCAGCATTTCACTTGTGACGCCTTGGCCCCTATGCTATGCTCGCCGCACGCGGTCGGCATGGCGCCCGCGGCCTTGCAGGGGCGTGCGGACTGCCCCTTCCTCGTCTCCGACGGAGGCTCTTCAGATGGCGCTAGCGGCCGGGAACGACGATGAGCTTCGACCGTCCGTCTACGGCCAGACGCTGCCGGCGCCGCTCGTCACGGCGAACGCGGACTGGGACATGGACCGCATCGAGGGCGAGACCATCGAGCAGCTCAAGTGGAGCGCTCAGGAGGCCTTCCCCGAACCGACGATCCAGGTCCCCGCTGACCTCAAGCACAGCGTCGCCGTGACATCGGTGGACGCGTTGCTGAACTGGGGACGGCGCTCCGCCGTGTGGCCCGTCGCCTTCGGCCTCGCGTGCTGCGTGTTCGAGATGATTGCCTCCGCCATGTCCCGGTTCGACATCTCCCGGTTCGGCATGGAGGCGATGCGCGCCTCCCCCCGGCAGGCCGACCTGCTCATCGTATCCGGCACGCTCACCTGGAAGATGGCCCCCGCCGTTCGGCGCATCTACGACCAGATGGCCGAGCCCAAGTGGGTCATCGCCATGGGGGTCTGCGCCACCAGCGGCGGGCCGTACTACCAGGGCTACAGCGTCGTCCCGGGCGTCAACCACATCGTGCCCGTCGACGTCTACGTGCCCGGTTGTCCGCCCCGGCCCGACGCCCTCATCTACGGGATCATGCAGCTCCACGACAAGATCCGGCGCTACAGCGTCGGCCGCAATCCTGCTGGCGAGCTCGCATGACGGTCGCAGTCACCGGCCACCAGCTCGCTGAAGCCCTCTGGGCCCCATTCGCGGAGCACGTGCTGGCCGAGGACGCCTACGCCGCGTGGGTCGCCCCCGGCGTCGTCAACGACGTCTGCGCCTTCCTCCGCGACAATCCCGGCCAGGACTACGCGCTCCTCAGCTCCATCACCGCTGTCGACTACGTCGAGCACTTCGACGTCGTCTACCACCTCACGTCCATCAGCCGAAACGCAGCCGCCGTGCTCAAGGCCCGTCTCTACGGTCGGGAGGCGCCTTCCCTGCCCTCGGTCGTCCCCGTCTGGCAGGGCGCCGACCTCCAAGAACGGGAGGTGTTCGACCTCATGGGGGTCCATTTCCAGGGGCACGGGAACCTGAAGCGCCTGCTTACGTGGGAAGGGTTCGAGGGGCACCCGCTGCGGCGCGACTACCTCGAACCTCCCCTCCCCTACACGTGGCCGCATGGAGGGTGATTACAGCCCCGCGAACGCCATGACGCTGCACACCGAGCCGGTTGTCGTCAACATAGGCCCGCACCACCCCAGCACGCACGGCGTGTTCCGCATGCGCATCACCTTCGACGGCGAGAACATCCTCGACGTCGAACCGGTGATCGGCTACCTGCACCGCGGCACGGAGAAGCTCGCCGAGGAGCGCCAGTACACCCAGATCATCACGCTCACCGACCGGCTCGACTACGTGGCGTCGATGACCAACAACCAGGCCTACGTGCTCGCCTGCGAAAAGCTGCTCGGCCTGCGCCCGCCCGAACGGGGGATGTACCTGCGCGTGATCGCCGCCGAGCTCCAGCGCATCGTCTCCCACCTCGTCGCGACAGGCTTCTTCCTGCAGGACCTCGGCGCGTTCGCGACGCCCCTGATGTACAGCATGCGGGAGCGCGAGCGCATCCTGGACCTGTTCGAGATGCTGTGCGGCGCGCGCATCACCGTCTCGTACATGCGCATCGGCGGCGTGTTCCAGGACACCCCCGACGAGTTCTGGCAGGCCCTGCGCCGCCTCCTCTACGAGCTCCCCCATTACATCGACGAGCTCGAGGGGCTCATCACCACCAACGAAATCGTGCTGACCCGGACCAAGGGCGTCGCGGTCGTGTCGCCCGAGGCCGCGGTCAACGCGTCGATCACGGGCCCCATGCTCCGCGCCTCGGGCGTGCCGTGGGACATCCGGCGCGCCGCGCCCTACGACCTGTACGACCGCGTCGCCTTCGACGTGCCCACCGGCGAGGCGGGCGACAACTTCGACCGCTACCTGGTGCGCATCCGTGAGATACGCGAGTCCATCAAGATCGTCGAGCAGTGCGCGCGGCTGATTGAGCCGGGGGCCGTACGGGCGACGACAGCGATGTTGTTTCGCCCGCCGCCCGGCGAGGCCTACGTCCCGATCGAGGCGCCCAAGGGGGAGCTCGGTTTCTACCTCGTCAGCGACGGCTCCATCGCTCCCTACCGGTGCCACATCCGCGCGCCGTCGCTGATCAATCTATCGCTGATGAAGCAGATGCTGGTCGGCTGGAAGCTCGCCGACGCGATCGTGACGTTCGGCAGCATCGACGTGAACATGGGCGAGGTGGACCGGTAGTGGCCCCGCTCGAAGACAACGCGATCTTCTCGAAGGTCTACGAGTTCGTCCACGGCCTGGCCGGGCCCGACGCCGCCTGGCTCGCCTACGGCGTCGCCGCCATGGCCGTCATTCTCGTCGTCGTCAACGGATTCCTGGCGCTGGGCATGCTCTTCACGTGGTTCGAGCGCAAGCTCGTCGGACGCTTCCAGTCGCGCGTAGGCCCCAACCGTGCCGGTCCCTTTGGCCTGCTCCAGGTGATCGCCGACGCAATCAAACTGCTGTCCAAGGAAGACATCGTTCCCCGGCGAGCTGACCGCGTCATGTTCAACGCGGCCCCCATTGTCATGCTGGCGCCGGCCGTAATGGCGCTCGGTGTGATTCCCTTCGGCCCGGGCAGCTTCATCGCCGACCTCAACATCGGTCTGCTGTACATCGCGGCCATGAGCGGCGTCGCGTCGCTTGCCGTCCTCATGGCCGGCTACGCATCCGCCAACAAGCTGGCAATGTTCGGCAGCATGCGGGCGGTGGCGCTGCTCGTCTCCTACGAGATTCCGCTCATCATGGCGCTGCTGGCAGTCACGCTCCTGGCCGGCTCGATGAGCCTCGTCGACGTGGTCGACGCCCAGGCTGCGCCGTTCATCCTCGTGATGCCGCTTGGCGTGTTCGTATTCCTAGCGGCGATCGCCGCCGAGCTGAACCGTCCGCCCTTCGACGTGACGGAAGCGGAGTCGGAGCTCGTCGCGGGCTACCTGACCGAGTACAGCGGGATGAAGTTCGGCGTCTTCTACCTCGCTGAATTCGCCAACGTCGTGCTGGCCGGAGCGCTGTTTGCGGTGCTCTTCCTCGACGGCTGGAACGGACCCGTCCTCCCGCCGCACCTGTGGTTTCTCATCAAGATTTTCGGGTTCCTGTTCGTCGCGTCCTGGGTGAGGGCCACGATCCCCAGGCTCCGCCTCGACCAGATTCTCGGCTTCGCGTGGAAGATCCTCTTCCCGCTGAGCCTGATCAACGTCATCGTGCTTGCGGTCGAAGTCATCGCGTTCTCGGACCCGTCGGTCGGCGACGTGCTGACGCAGTCCGAGATGCTGATCATGGCGGCTGTTAATTGGGCCGTGGCGCTCGTCGCCGTGGCGGTCCTGTCGAGGACCGTCCGGTTGGGCGTCCCCGCCCCGCGGCTCGCCGTCATGGGCAGGCCGGGATCGGAGGGAGGCTGATATGTATGGGCTCGGCGTTCTCAAGGGCCTTACGGTGACGCTCCGCAACCTGGGGCGCAAGCCGGTCACGGTGCAGTACCCCGAACAGCACGCGAGCCAGCACGCGCGCTTCCGCGGCCAGGAGTTCACCTGGTACGAGGACCGTTGCACCGGCTGCGCGAGTTGCGCCAAGTACTGCCCGCTTGGCATCATCCGCATTGTGACCGACCCGCACGGCGGAGACGAGCAGGAGGGCGGCAGCTACCGCATCGACGTATTCGACATCGACCAGGGCCGCTGCATGTACTGCGGCCTATGCGTCGAGGCGTGCCCGTACGACGCACTGCACATGGGCAGCAGTTTCGAGGCCTCGCAGTACACGCGGGCTGATCTCGTCGTCAACGTCGAGGTGCTGAGGAAACGGGACAAGCACCCCAGCACCTGGTACCGTCCCCAGCTCGAGCGCAAACAGTTCGACCCATTCCGGGACGAGCTCGCGGAGTGGGAATCGGCTGGCCGAGAGCCGTTCTTCTGGCACCCGAAGCGTCCGGCGGAGACGCCGGAGGACATGGCGCAGAAGGCCAGCGCGGACGGCGACTACCAATAGACGCGCCCCAGCCGCCAAGTGCGCTGGGCGGCTCTGAGCGGCTGCAAGAGAGGAAAGTGGCGGACAACGCGTTCACGGAGGCTGTCTTCTGGCTGTTCGCGGCGGTCTCGGTCGCCGGGGCGCTGGGCGTCGTGCGCACCCAGAACATGTTCCGCGCCGCCTTGATGCTCGTTGTGAGCTTCCTGGGCGTGGCGGGCATCTTCGTGCTGGTCAACGCCGCTTTCCTAGCGGTCATCCAGGTGTTGGTGTACGCGGGCGGCGTATCGGTGTTGGTGATCTTCGCTGTCATGCTCACCAAGGACGTCGCCGAAGGGAACCGGAGCACGGGTGTGGCGCCCGTGGCCCTGCTGGCGGCGGTCAGCCTGCTCGCCGTGCTGATCGTTGTCGTCACGGGCGGCCAGTGGCAATTGCTGCCTGCCGACCTAGCGGGCTCAGCGATCGAAGCGGTGCTCGTCGACACGCCTGCCCACCTCGGGCGCGCACTGCTGAGCGACTTCGTGCTCGCGTTCGAGGTCGTCGGCATCGTGCTGCTCGCCGCGGTGATCGGAGCGTTGGCGCTGGTGAGGGAACGCTGAGCATGTTCGAACGGCTCCTCATCCTCTCAGCGGTATTGTTCTGTATCGGGCTCTACGGGGCGCTGTCGCGCCGGCACCTGATCGCGGTGCTCATCTCAATCGAGATCATGTTCAACGCGGTCAACGTTGCGCTCGTCGCAGCCTCGCGCTACGCGACGCCGGCGGAGCTGCGGGGAGTCGGAGCCGGGGCCGTGTCCGACGCCATGTCAGACCTGAGCTCGGCAGGGGCGCTGCTCGCGGGGCAGAGCTTCGCGGCGTTCGTCATCGTGATCGCGGCGGCGGAGGCGGCGCTCGGGCTCGCCCTCGTGATCGCGACGGTGCGCCGGCGGAACACGGTCGATGTGTCGGAGATCAATCTGATGCGCCAGTAGGGCGGTCCACGCCCTCCCTTCCGGGAGCGGCCGGGCGAGGTGTAGCGGGATGTGGGTCGATTACAAGACGGCGCCCAACCTGATGTTGGCCGAGATGTGGAAGGAGATCATCGAAGGGGAGGGCCTGCCTGTGCGTCTGCTGCCGGAGAGCGACATCCTCGACTACGGAGAGTCGACGCCGTTCCGCATCATGGTGCCGCGCGGCCGTGAGCACGTTGCGGACGAGATTCTCAGGAAGCTCTGACGGCGGGAGCGCGCACGGATGATACCTGAAGCCGCGGTCTGGGCGATCATCGGGCTGCCACTCGCAGCCGGCCTCATCATCATTGCCGCCCTCCGTCCCTGGACGCCCCGCGCGTGGCGCTACAGCGGCCTCGTGGCGACCGCGGGCATCGGCGCGGCGTTCGCGCTGAGCCTCTGGGCCCTCGACTCGGCGACCACGAGCGATGGGCCTGCCGGCTTCGCGCCCCGCCACTGGTTCACCGTCGGCGCCACGGACATCCAACCGGGATTCCGCATGACCGTCGGCGTACTGCTGGACCCGCTCAACGCCGTCATGCTCGCGCTCGTGTCGGGTGTGAGCATGGTCGTGCAGGTGTACTCGCTCGGCTACATGCGCAAGGCGAACGAGGACGACGGCGGAGCGTGGGCGGACTACCCGCGCTATTTCGCGTACATGTCGCTGTTCACGGCCGCGATGCTGGGCCTCGTGCTCGCGTACAACCTCATCCAACTATTCGTGTTCTGGGAGCTGGTCGGGCTCATGTCTTACCTGCTGATCGGCTTCTGGCACGAGCGGCCTGCCGCAGCAGCAGCAGCGAAGAAGGCGTTCATCATCACACGCGTCGGGGACTTCGGCTTCCTGCTGGCGCTGATATGGCTATTCGTGAACCGCGGCGAGTTCGAGGCGTTGGGCGTCAACCCGTTCGAGATACCGACGCTGATCTCCGGCGAGGTGCTGCCGCTGTTGTCGGCCGGGCTCGTGACGTGGACGGCGCTCGGGGTGTTCGCGGGCGCCGCCGGCAAATCAGCCCAGCTTCCGCTAAATACGTGGCTCCCCGACGCGATGGAGGGTCCGACGCCCGTGAGCTCGCTGATTCACGCGGCGACGATGGTGGCTGCGGGCGTATTCCTGGTTGCGCGTCTCTTTCCGCTGTTCGAGCAGAGCAGCGGCGCGCTGAACACCGTCGCGTTGATCGGCGCAGTGACGGCGTTGGCCGCGGCGGCCATGGCGCTCGTGGCCAACGACATCAAGCGCGTGTTGGCGTTTTCGACGGTGAGCCAGCTCGGCTACATGTTCCTGGCGCTGGGAGTCGGCGCGCCTGGAGTGGCCATCTTCCACCTGTTCAACCACGCCTTCTTCAAGTGCCTGCTCTTCCTCGGAGCGGGGAGCGTGCACCACTCGGTGCAGACCTTCGACATGCGGCGCATGGGCGGCTTGCGGCACTGGATGCCTGTGACCTACCTCACGATGGTCGTCGCGGCGTTGAGCTTGGCCGGCATCGCCCCGCTGGCGGGTTTCTGGAGCAAGGACGAGGTGCTCGCGTTCGCCTGGCAGGTCGAGAGCGCCGACCCCGGGCATGAGGCGATTGGGCAGGCCGTCTTCTGGGTGGGCCTCGTCGCATCGGGCCTGACCGGGTTCTACATCTTCCGGCTCATCTTCATGACGTTCCACGGCGAGTTCCGCGGCGGGATCGACGTCGTGCCACCGGACCAACGGCTGCCCGGCGAAGAGGGTCAGCACGTCCACCGGAGCGAATCGCCGGCGTCGATGGTCCTGCCCATGATTGTCCTCGCGCTCTTCGCCGTCTTCTCGGGGCTCGTCGCCAACAGCTTCATCGAGCTGGGTCCGGTGCCTGCGCACTGGCTCGCCCACGCGCTGCACGCGGACACGCCCGCCTTCCACTGGCCGATCGCGGTTGCGTCGTCCGCGGTAGCGGCGACCGGCATCCTCGGCGCGGTGCTCGTCTACGGTGTGCGAACTGTCTCGCTGGCGGGGCTCCCGGCGCCGTTCCCGTTCCTGCGGCGCGTGCTCGAAGAGCGCTTCTACATGGACTACCTGTACGAGACAATCATCGTGCGCCGGGTGCTGTTCCGCGGCCTGTTCTCGCTGTCCGACTGGACGGACCGCCGACTGGTGGACGGACTCGCCGACCTCGTGGCGCTCCTGGGGAGGAACGGCGGGCGGTTTGTGGCCCAGTTGCAAACCGGTCAGGTGCAAGCCTACGGAGTGGGCGTCGCCGTGGGCGTGATCGCCCTTCTCGGCGCCTTCATGGCGCAACGGTAAGGCGGGTGTGACGTGCTGACCGCTGTCATCTTCTTCCCCGCCGTGGGCGCCGCGGTCGTCATGGCGGCCGGACGCAACCCGCGCGTCGCACGGTGGGTCGCGCTCGCCACGGTCGCGATCGAGCTCGTGCTTGCTATCGTTGTATTCGCGCGCTACGACCCGGGCGCAGGCGGATACGACCTCGTCGAGCGAGCCAGCTGGGTCGCCGCCTTCGACATCGAGTACCTGGTTGGCGTCGACGGGCTCAGCGCGCCCCTCGTGCTGCTGAACGGCATCCTCGGCGTCGCCGCCATGCTCGTGTCGTGGAACATTGCACACCGGGTGCGCGAGTACTTCATGTGGCTCCTCGTGCTGCAAAGCGCCGTCATGGGCGTTTTCTTGTCGCTTGACCTCATCCTCTTCTTCGTGTTCTGGGAGCTCGAACTCCTGCCGATGTTCTTCCTGATCTCCATGTGGGGAACGGGCAGGCGCGAGTACTCGGCGATGAAGTTCGTGCTGTTCACCTTCCTCGGCTCGGCGTTCATGCTGGCGGCGATTCTGGCCATCTACTTCTCGCAGTCGGCCGCCGACCGGACGTTCGACATGACGGCGTTGGCGGACCAGGGCGTGACGGGAGGCGTCGTTCCGGCGTCGTTCATCTTCGCCGGCTTCCTCATCGCGTTCGCAGTCAAGCTGCCCATCTTCCCACTGCACACGTGGCTGCCCGACGCTCATACGGACGCCCCGACGGCTGTTAGCGTCATGCTGGCGGGCGTGCTGCTCAAGATGGGCGGGTACGGCCTCCTGCGCATCAACGCGGGACTCATGCCGGATGAGCTGAGGGAGTTCGCCCCATTGCTGGCGGCGTTGGCGGTGATCGGCGTGCTATACGGCGCGTTCATCGTCGTCATGCAGACCGACCTCAAACGGATGGTCGCCTACAGCTCGGTGAGCCACATGGGGTTTGTCGTGCTTGGCATCGCGTCCGCCGGCGCGGCCGCGGGCGAGATCAACGGCGTGGGGCTGAACGGCGCCGCGCTTCAGCTCTTCACTCACGGCACAATCACCGGGTTGCTGTTCGTGGTGGTCGGCCTCGTGTACGAACGCGCGCATACGCGGCACATCCCCGACATGGGCGGGTTCGCCCGGAGCATGCCGCTCATCGCCATAGGCTTCATGATTGCGGGCCTAGCCTCGCTGGGCCTGCCCACCACGTCCGGGTTCGTCGCGGAGATCATGGTGTTCTTCGGCACGTTCCCGGTGTACGGGGCCGCCACGGGCCTGGCCGCCTTCGGCGTCGTGCTCGCCGCGGGCTACATCCTCTGGACCGTGCAACGCGTGTTGTTCGGCCCGCGCCTCGAACGGTGGGATGGGCTCACGGACGCGAAGCTCGTCGACGTCGGAGCGATCGTCGTCCTCGCAGCGCCGATCCTCGTCGTCGGACTCTACCCCCGGCTGCTCACCGACGTGTTCGACGCCGGCATCAGTCCGATCGTCCGCGGGTTGGGGGGCTGAGCATGGGCATCGAGGCGCGCGACCTCTTCCTCATTTCGCCCGAGCTCTCGCTCGTGGCGTTGGCTGCGATCGTCGTGCTGATCGACCTCGTAGCGAGGCGAGCGGGCGCAGCCGTAGTCGTGGGGCTCGTCGGCCTAGTCGCTCCCTTCGCCGCCGGCATCGGCCTGTGGAACGAGGTCCACGCCGCCGCCGACGCCGAGCTCGGTTTCAACGGATCGCTCGTGGTCGACAAGTTCGCGTTGTACTTCAAGTTCCTCATCCTGGGCGTGCTCGCCCTCGTCCTCCTCGCCGGCGCAGACCACCTCAAACGCTTCCGCCCCTACGAAGCGGAGTTCGTCGCGCTGGTCCTCTTCTCGTCGGCAGGGCTCATGCTGCTTCCCGCGTCGGCCGACCTGATCACGCTGTACGTGTCGTTGGAGCTCGCCTCGCTGCCCGTCGTGGCGCTTGCGGCATTCGCGAAGTCACAGGCGCGCTCCGTTGAGGCGGGGATGAAGTACCTGGTCCTCTCCGCGATCGCGTCCGCGGTGTTGCTGTACGGCTTCGCATTCATCTACGCCGCGACCGGGAGCATCCGGCTGATCCCGCTGGACGGCGGACCGACGATCGCGGGGATCGCCTTGGCGGGCGACGACGGATCGCCCTTCGGGAGCTTGGCGCTCATGGCGGGCGCCGTCATGGCGGCGGCGGGGTTCGGCTTCAAGCTCTCGATGGCCCCCTTCCAGATGTGGACGCCCGACGTCTACGAGGGAGCGCCGACGCCCGTTGCCGCGTTCCTCGCGGTAGCGAGCAAAGCCGCCGCGTTCGCCGTGGTCCTGCGCGTCTTCTACGCCGCCTTCCCGGGCGACCTCAGCGCTGACTGGTCCATCATGTACGCGGCGCTCGCAGTCGTCACGATGAGCGTTGGGAACGTCGTTGCCATCGCGCAGTCCAACATCAAGCGGCTGTTGGGTTACAGCGCGATCGCGCAGGCGGGATACGTGCTCATCGGCGTCGCGGCGGTCGCGGGACGCAGCCCGGATGCCGCCAACGAGGTCCTCGGGGTCAGCAGCGTGCTGTTCTACCTCGGCGGCTACGCGGCCATGAACCTGGCGGCGTTCTTCGCCGTCATTGTCATCACGGACCGGACCGCCAACGACCGGATCGACGGTCTCGCGGGGATGGGCTACCGCTCGCCGGCGTTGGCCGCCGTGCTCGCCTTTGCACTCCTATCGCTGACCGGCTTGCCGCCCACGGTAGGGTTCATGGGCAAGCTGTTCCTGTTCAACGCAGCCGTGAACGCGGACCTGACATGGCTGGCGGTAGTGGGCGTCGTCAACAGCGTCGTGTCCGCCTACTACTACATCGGTGTCGTGCGCGTCATGTATCTGCGGTCGGCCGAGGACGACTCCATCGTCAGCGCGGGCATTCCGGCGCGGGTCGCCATCGGCGTCGCCGCCGCGGGCGTGCTGGTGCTCGGCCTGTGGCCGGGCGGCCTGCTCAGCGTAGCCAGAACAGCCGCCGACTCCCTGCTTGCTTAGGCGACGACATGCCATAGGCGCAGCCAACAAGCAGCATGCGAGTGCAATTTCTCAGAAGTCGTCGTGGAGCATCGTCGAATGGAAACACCGAAGATCGCGGACAAAGTCAGGTTCTGGGAGGAGCAAGACCGCATCAACAAGGAACTCATACCACGCGTGCTGAAGCAACACGAGTTGCTCACCGCGCACGTTGAGCATCACACCCACGCCGACCCTGAGGCCAGAGCGCAGATAAAGACGCTGGAACAGGAAACGGCGGCCCAGATGAAGACGTTGGAAGAGAGCACCGTGTCACGGATACGGACGCTCGAAGAGAGCGCGGCGGCGGCGGTGCGCTCCGCCAAGCGTCAGTCGCTGATCGTCTCCTTCACTAGCTTCGCCGTGGCCATCGCGGCGATCGTTCTTGCGCTTACGTAGGGCGCGCGCGCATGGAATCGCTCTCCTTACTGCTGGAACTCCAGGCGCTGCCCTCTATCGAAGAGGCCGGCGAGCTCGCCCCCGCGGAGATGATGTCGCGAGTCCGGGCGATGGACCGAGACAACTTCGCCATCGAGGTCTCGATTGCCGTCGAGGAGGGGCTGGAAGCCCTGTTCGACGCTCGCAATGTGGGCGACCACTTGTCAACGGCCTATGGCGAGGTCTTTCCGAACGCGGCGTCTGATCATGAGTCCATGTACGATCACTACCTGGCGATGCTGGCGAAAGGGGAGGCGTCAGTAACGGGCTTCATCAACCCGTTGAAGGGCAGGCTCGCAGAGTTCGAGGCCGAGTCCGTACTGGAAGAACGATTCCCCGGTTGGAACTTCACCCTTGCTCGCGACCCGACGCAGCCGGACTGGGACCTGCAGGGAATAGGCCCGGAGGGTCAAGAGATGCTGGTCCAGATCAAGACCGGCGCGGCAAGTTATGTCGGCGACGTGTTGGAGCGCATGGAGGGGAGTCCCGACATAGCGTTCGCCGTTAGCGGCAACCTGTTCGCTCAGCTGACCGAGAAGGCGTCGGAATTGTCACACCTGCTCATAAACCTTGACGTTAGCAACCACGAATTCACTACTGAGGCTAGAGAAGGTCTGGGAACACTGGCCGCGAACATGGGCATCGACGTTCCCGACTCGATCGGAGAAGTGTTGCCGTACGTCGGCGAGGTCGTGCTCGGCATCAAGCTCATTCACAGCATCGTCTCGACGGAGCGGACGCTCCGGGGCGAGGCGCTGTCCGACCGCTCCCGCGTGCATGGCGTTCAGACGCTGGCGTTGATGACGCGATTCGGCGTCGCGTCGGTATGCGGGATGGCGGGCGCGGCAGGCGGCGGCGCGGCAGGCACATTTGTGCTGCCGGGCGTCGGGTCGCTTGGGGGATCACTCGCCGGCGGGGTTGCCGGCGCGGGCTTCGCAATGGCGCTGAACCGGAAGCTCCAGCCTCACATAGAGGACGTCGCCGTCCGGCTGGTTGGCGGGGACCCGGACGACCTGCTCTACCTGATGAACAAGCTGGCAATCGACGAGATAGGAGAGTCGTTGGCCGCCACCGAACTCGGAGGGCTGGCTCGATTGACACCCCTATAGGCCGTCGCTAGACTCGTGGCGGCGGGCTCGGCTGGCCGCCCGTTCATTTCGAGACCGGGAGGCGGAGATGCTCTCCACGAAGGACAACGAGTTGCTGACCAGGGTGGGCGCCGACGCTCCCATGGGCAAGTTGCTCCGCCAGTATTGGATGCCCGTCATGGCTTCCGACGAGCTCTCGGCGCCCGACGGCGACCCCATGCGCGTGAGGCTGCTCGGCGAGGACCTCGTCATATTCAGGGCCACGTCGGGGCGCGTCGGGCTCTTCGCCGAGAACTGCTCCCACCGCGGCGCCTCCCTCTTCTTCGGGCGAAACGAGAACGACGGCCTGCGCTGCGTGTACCACGGTTGGATGTACGACGTCACCGGGCGTTGCGTGGATATGCCCAGCGAGCCTCCCGAGAGCAACTTCCGGGACAAGGTCCGCCAGCGCGCCTACCCGTGCCAGGAGCGGGGCGGCATGATCTGGACGTACATGGGGCCGCGCGAGGAGCCGCCGCCGCTGCCCGACCTCGAGTGGATGTCCCTCCCGGTGAGTCACCGGCGCTTTGCTCCCTTCATGCGCGAATGCAACTGGTTCCAGGCCCTCGAGGGCGATATCGACACGAGTCACCTCTTCTTCCTCCACGGCCGGCTCAACAAGGAAGACTCGCCCGCTCTCGGGCTGTACCACACCGACAAGCACCCGCGGCTCGAGGTCGTGAAGACCGACTACGGCGTCGTCTACGGCGCCAACCGCGAAGAGGACCCGCAGACCACCTACTGGCGCATCACTCAGTACATGCTGCCGATCCATACGCTCTTCCCCGCCAACCCGGACGGCACCGTGCCGGGACACATGTGGGTCCCTCTCGACGACGAGCACACGATGGTCTGGATAATCGCGTGGAATCCGGCGACGCCGATGGACGAAGTCACCATGATGTCCCGTTCGCTCGCCACGGGCGCCGGGGTGCTCAACTTCCTGCCCGCGACGTCCGACGGCCTCGGCCGGTGGCGTTCCGAGGCGAACCGGCAGACCGACTACTTCATCGACCGCAAGGCGCAGCGCGAGCAGACGTTCACCGGCATCCCCACGATACCGTTGCAGGACCAGGCCGTGACCGAGAGCATGGGCCCGATCTACAATCGCACCCAGGAGCACCTTGGGACCTCCGACGGCATGGTGATCCAGGTGCGTCGTCGCGCCATCGAGGCGGCGAAAGCGCTCGCGGAGCATGGCGTGACCCCGCCTTGCGTGGACAACCCGGAGGCCTACCGCGTACGGTCGGCGGCGGCCACGCTGCCGAAGGGCGTCCCGTGGACCGAGGCCTTGGACGACTGGCTCCACGCCCGGACCATCGAGATTCCGGAGGTCGTGCTCTCGACGCCAGGCTAGGAGGGCAGCTGCGGGGATGCGTTAAACGGAGAGGCCCGGGACCGCGCGGTCCCGGGCCTCTTGCGTCGTCTCGCCGTGACGGACGCTAGTGAACTTCTGAACAACCCGCTGATGCTCTCAGCAGAGCGGAGGGTGAGGCTGGGAAGCAGCCAAGTCCGTTCGTGGGAACCCCCTTCGACAGGCTCAGGGTGAACGGATGGGACGGAGCTATTCAGAGGTTCGCTAGTGCGCCGTCGCTTCCGGGGCGGGGGCCGCACCGCGCTTCCCCGTGCGGGCGGTGCGGGTGTGGCTCACGCCGAGCTGTAGGCCGAACTTCCGGGCGATGAGCGCGATCCCCGCCGTCTGCGCGACGATGAAGAGGCTCACTATCCCCGCGCCCTCGATGTTCTGGCCGGTCGTGCTCCGCATCATCTCCAGCGCGAGGAGGGACAGCGTCGAGGTCCCCCGGTCGGCCAGCAGGATGATGCTGCTCGTCGTGCCGGCGGCGATTACGAAGTTGAACGTCCCGATGAGCACCAGCGTCGGCATGAGCAGCGGCACCCATATGCGGAAGTAGGCCCGCCACCACCCCGCGCCGGCCACTCGGGCCGCCTCCTCCAGGTCCGCCCCCATCTGCAGGAAGACGCCCTTGATCATCTGCGTGCTCGTGAGCTTCCCCTGCATGATCACCACGAGGACGAGCGCGTAGAGCGTGCCGTAGAGCGGCGTCAGGATAGGCGTGCCGAGGAACAGCCACAGCAGGCCCAGGCCGGACAGAATGCCGGGCATGGCCGTGGACATCCAGAAGAACGCGTCGAGGGCGCCCCGTCCCTGCCATCGGGTCCTCACCAGCACGTACGCGATCATCGAGAACAGCATCGGGCTCACGAGGGCGGTCGAGAGGCTGATGATCAGCGTGTTCTTCAAGGCGATGACGAAGAAGCGGTTGTCGAACACCTCCCCCCAGTGCCGCAGCGTGTAGGTCGGCGTGCTCGAGAACCAGCCCACCCGCGTCATGAAGCTCCCGCCTATGAGGACGAGCACGGGAACAACCGTCAGCAGCAGCACCAGTGTCATGATCAACACGAAGACGACCGGTTGCAGCTTGCCTAAGTCGATGAGGCCCGGCTTGAAGCTGCCCGTGACGGTCGCGTAGTTCCTGCGGGTCGTCAGCCAACGCTGCAAGGGGATGATGAAGGCGATGATCACGAGGACCAGGCTCGCCAGGGCCGTCGCGGAGCCGTAAAGCGGCGGGTCGTAGAAGCGGACGAACTGGAAGATCTTGGTCGAGTAGACGAAGAAGCCGATGGGCGTGCCCAAGAGCAGCTCCGTCTCGAACGACTGGAAGATGCGGACCAGGTTCAGCATGAAGACGACCGTGATGGCCGGGACCATGACGGGAATCGTCACTCGCATCATAGTGCGGAAGTTCGAGGCGCCGGAGACGCGCGCGGCCTCCTCCATCGACACGTCCATGTTGCGGAACGCGGGCGTCAGCAGCATGACCGCGCTCGATATCGTGCCGCCCATCAGGTGCACCCAGATGATCCCGGGCACGCTGTAGATGTTGAACGGCCCGTGGTCGATGAGCGGCAGGTAGCCCAAGCCCACGTTGAGGATGCCGAAGTCCGGATCGAGCATGAATATCCACCCGATGGTGGTGGAGATGCCCGGCAGCATGAACGAGACCCAGAACATGAACTCGAGCCCGTAGCTCCAAGGCATCTTCGTCCGCGCGAGCGACCAGGCGATGAGCACCGCCAGCGGGAATCCGATCGCCTTGTAGCCGAAGTAGACGAGGAAGGTGTTGCGGATCGACTCCAGTATCCCGGGCTCGTTAAAGGCGAGCCGCCAGTTCTCGAGGGACCACTCGGTCGGTTCGTTGATCCCCGCCACGTTGAAGCTGTTGACGAGGATCACGACGATGGGCGCGAACACCCAGAAGCCGAATACGATGAGCAACGCGGCCATCACGAAGGTGCTGGTGCCCGGACGGACCCGAGGGACCCGCCGGTTGCCTGCTGGGGCTATGTCAGTCTTGGCCACTCCCGCGCCTCCGCTCTGGCCGCGCGCTCATCCCTGCTATCGAGTTGCTACTCGCTGCTACTTGCCCACCGACGCCAGGGCGTCCCGGACAATCTCCAGCGCCGTGGCGAGCTGGTCCTGGTAGTCGGTCTGGCTCCCGATCACCAAGTAGTCGACGTCGGGATTACGGATGCTCGTGGGGTCAACGCCCGTCGTCGGAATGTCCGCGCGCAACGAATGGGCTTCGCTCGCCCGCTGCGCCAGCAGCTGCCCCTCCTTGCTCATGAACCAGTTGGCGAAGAACTTCTGCGCGTTGGGGTTCGGCGGGCTGTCCATAACGTAGAACGCGCCGCCGCCCGGACTCACGCTCGCCCCTTCCGCGAGGATGTGGGGCCAGTTGTTCTCGACCGGCTGCCCCTCATTCTTCAGGTTGCGCACGTCGCGCCCGCACGCCCACATGCAGAGCTCGTACTTGCCCAGCGCCAGCTGTTCCGCGGCTTGCCTGGCGCCTTGGACCACCGTGACGTCCGTCTCCGTCATCATCCGCTGCAGCCAGTCTTCGCCCAGCTCCGGATTCATGTAGTAGAAGGCGGTCGAGCCGGACGAGCCGACCTCGCGCGGGTCGCGGATGATGATCTTGCCATGCCACCGCGGTTCGAGGAGGTCCCAGAACGACTGAATGTCGTTGGGGTCAACCAGGTCCGTGTTGTAGGCGATGCCCGCTGTGCCCCCTGACCCGGTCCAACCGAGGACGTACTGCTTCTCCGGGTCGAACCAGTGGAGCCGCCCCTCGAACCAGAGGGACTCGTCGACGACCTCGGGCCAGAACAGCAAGGGCTTGAGGGGCGTGAGGGCGCCCGCCGGAATCAGCGTGGGGATGCCCGGGTTCAGCCCGCCCGACCACACGTCAAGCGTGTACCTGCCGGCCTCGCGCTCGGCGAGGACCTTCGGGGCCTGCTCCCGGGAAGAGCCCCCCGAGAAGGTCACCTTGATCTCGTACTTGTCCTCGAACTCGCCGACCACGTCGCCCATGCCGGTGCCCAGTCCACAGCAGAAGAAGGCTTGCAGCTCGCCCTCCTCCTGTGCGGCTGCGAGCAGCGCGTCTTTCTCCGCCTCGATGGCGGCCATGGCGTCGGGCGCCGGCTCCATCGCCTCGGGCATCGCCGTGGGCTCCATCGCCTCGGGCATCGCCGTGGGCTCCATCGCCTCGGGCATCGCCGTGGGCTCCATCATTGCCGTCGGCGTCGGCGCCGACGTCGGCGTGGGGCGCGGCGTCGCCGTCGGGTCGCTGCCGCACGCCGCGAGCATCAGGGCGCCCGCGATTCCCACGATTACTAGCACAGCCGGCCTGGTCCACTTCATTTCAATCCTCCCAGCATCGTATCGGCGGACGCGCGTCTGTCGGGCGTGCGTCCCAGTTTCGCCAGCGAGTCTCTCCGCTACGGCAGGCCCAACTCCTGCCATCGGCTCGCGATTTGGGCCATGTACTCCCGGCTCGACTTGTTGATCGGCGGAAGGTTCTCGAACTTGAACTTGAACGACGCATTGATGCCAGTCGGATCCGGCACGTCTGAGTCGATGTCGTAGTCGGCATTGCGCCCGTGACGCCCCTGCGTCTGCCCCATGTCGGGATGGAACGCCTTCCCCTTGACGAAATCCTGCTCCCAACGAACGTTCGTGACCATCCGCCAGGTGACGTCGTTCCAGTTCCGGACGTCGCAGTCCTCGTCGACGACGATGATCCAACGGTTGGGGACGATCTTCCACACGGCGTCGATGATGCGCAGCGGCTCCTCCGGGTCGTTGATCTCCGCCGATACGACGGCGGCGCCCCAACTGCGTCCGCCAATCTCCGGGAAGAACGCGTGGCGGATGCTCGTGAGGCCGCTCTCGTTCTTGATCCGCGCCTCGAATGAGCCGGAGCGGAAGAGCCAGCGCGGGTAGTCCTCCTCGAGGAGGCAGATCACGCCGTAGTTGATGGGGTTGCGCCGGTGCGTGATGCAGGTGACCGTCATGAACGCCGCCTCGAGGTTCTGCCCGTAGAAGCCGCCGGCCTCGCCGTGCGGGCCCTCCACGTGCGTCGCGTAAGGCGCAATCTCACCCTCGATGATGTACTCGGAGTGGGCCGGGACCATGAGGTCGCTCATCTCGCAGCGCACGAGCTCCGTTGGCGCGCCGCGCCACGCGCCCGCCGCCTCGTATTCCATATGACCGTTCGCGTCCACGGGCACCGGGCTCCCCGACGCCAGGCAGAGCAGCGGGTCCATCCCGACGGCAATGGCAATCGGGGTCGGCTTGCCCATGGCGTCGTTCTTTGCGACGTGCGCGCGCAGTTGCCCGGACACCGTCAGGTGGTCCTTGTCCACGATCATCGCCCGGTAGGTGCCCATGTTGATGATGCCCGTATCGGGGTCGCGCGTGATGACTCCGGCCGAGGTCCCGATGTACTGCCCGCCGTCGAGCTCGTGCCAGTACGGCGTGGGCATCTCGTAAAGATCAACGTCGCCGCCGGTGGCTATCACCTCTTTGCAGGGGCCCGTCTCCACGTTCAACGAGGAGATGCGGTTGTTGTGACCGTCGACGATGATCGAGTACATCACGTCCGGGTCGGGGTCGCAGTTGAACGCGAGAGCCAACTGGTCGACCGTCGAGATGATGTTGCTCACTAGCGGCTTGCCCTCATACCCGATGATGTTGTCGAACACGATGGCCGGGCCCTTGCGTTCGAGCGAGCGGGTGAGGATAGCGCCAGCCTCGTACTTGAGGTCGACCGGCGCCGTGACGTGTACGAGCAACCCCTTCTCTTCCAGGAGCTGCATGTACTCGCGCATATCCGTATAGCCGACCTGCCTGCCTTGTGTCGCCACGATAGCTCCCTCCCCAGTGAGTACGATCAGCGCCGCGCCTTGGACTCGTCGTCCGAGAGTACGGGGGATGGTAGCACTCCCCGGCGTTTCTCGGCCACCGCCCTGCGCGTCGCCGCGGTCTACTCCAGCCCAAGCTCCTTCCAGCGTCCGTCTACGCGCGCCTTCAGCTCAGGGGTAAGCGCGTTGATCGGCCGGAAGCCCTTCTTCGTGTTGAAAGTGGCGTCGATGAACACGCTGGACGTTGCCTCGTATTCGACATCCAACGGCTCGTGCCAGATGGCGTCTGTCCGGGCGCCGATCGACAGGTGCTGATCGGGCATGACCCCGAGCGACACGCGCCACATCACCTCAGCCCAATCCCTGATGTCGCAGCCCTCGTCGACGACGATGGTCCAACGGGGCTTCCGCACGAGATAGCGCTCCTCGGCGAGACCGTCGATGACGTCCTTGATGCGTTGGACGTCAGCGGGGCTCTTCGCCTTGGCCGCGATAATCGCGACGAGGCCGAAGCCGCCTCCGGTGCTGTCGGGGCACCACACGTCGGCGAGCAGGTCGCCGAGGCCCTTGTCCTCGAGCTTGGTCCGCATGCCGGCGGTGTACATGAACTTCGGGTAGTCCTCCTGCTGGCGGCAGATGAGCCCGTAGTTGATGGCGTCCTTCCGGCAGGTGATCGCCTTGACGTGCAGTACGAACACGTCGTCTACAGCGGTGTAGAAGCCTTGGTGCTCGCCGTGGGGCCCCTCGCTGGTCCGCTCGTAAGGCGCCACCTCGCCTTCAATGATGATCTCCGAGCTCGCCGGCACGAGCAGGTCGCTCATCTTGCACTTCACAAGCTCGATCGGCTCGCCCTTCAGCGCGCCGGCCAGCGCGTACTCCGCATGCTCGATCTCGTCGGACTGCGCGAACTGTCCGGCCGCGTAGGTCAGCGCCGGGTCCATCCCGAGGGCGAGCGCGACCGCGGTCGGCTTGCCCTCGGCCTCGTTCATAAGGATGTGAGACTGTCCGCCGTATCCCGTCTTGGTCGGCGCCTCGCCGACGGGGTGTCCGCCGCGGGCCTGGAGCGAGATCGTGTTCTTGTCCAGGATCATGCAGCGGTAGAGGCCCTGGTTGATATAGCCCGTCTTCGGGTCTGCCGTCGTCACGCCCGCTGTCGTGCCGATGTACTGGCCCGCGTCGCCCTCGTGCCACCAGGGAGTCGGGAACTTGTACACGTCAACGTCGTCCCCGGTGATAACCATCTCCTGGCAAGACCCCTCCGGAACGACGACCGGCGGCACCGGGTGCGTCTTCGCCTCCTCCACCCTGGCGTATATCTCCATGTCGTCGGGCTCCGTGCCGACGGCGAGGGCTAGTTGCTCGGTCTTGGCCAGGATATTGGTGACCAGCCTGCTGCCCTCGTACCCATTGATGTTCTCGAACATCAGGCCAACGAGGCTGTCTCCGCCCTTGTCCAGCGCGCGGGCTGCGATGCCCCCGACCTCGTACTTGAGGTCGACCGGCGCTGTGATGTGCTTCAGCAATCCATTCGACTCGAGCACGTCAAGATAGCCCCGTAGGTCCTTGTACCCAACCTTCGATTGCTGAGCGGCCATCATTCCTCCTCGTTCAACCTGCCTCGTCCAACCTATCTCGTTGAGGTCCGTCCTCGATCGGCGAGCCCGGCCCCCCGAGAGCACACAGCGCAGCACGCCCGCGCCGGCGGGCTGCGGAGCACGCGGGAACACTACACGGGGGCGTCGGGGGAGTCAAGGCGAGCGGCGGCGGCGCGCAGGCCGTGGATTCACTCGACCGGAAGCACCTCGTTTCCGGAGGGTTCGCCCCGCTCGAAGGCGGCGATATTGGCGAGCGTCGTCTCGGCGATGTTCGCCATCGCCTCCCGCGTAAAGAACGCCTGGTGACCCGTGATCAGCACGTTGGGAAACGTCAGCAACCGCGAGAAGACATCGTCCCTGATCACCTCGTTCGACAGGTCGCGGAAGAACAGGCCGGACTCCTCCTCGTACACGTCGAGCCCCAGGTGGCCAAGGCGTCCGGTCTTCAGCGCGCCGATGGCCGCCGCCGTGTCGATCAGCGCCCCCCGGCTGGTGTTGATCAGCATTACGCCTGGTTTCGTCAACGCCAGGCTCTCGAAGTCGATCAGGTGAGTCGTCTCGGGCGTGAGCGGACAGTGCAGCGTGACGATGTCCGACTCGGCCATGAGCTCCTCGAACGGGACGTAGGTCCCGGCGTCGGCGAGCGCCGGGTCGGGCCATACGTCGTTCAGCAGCACACGGCAGCCGAAGCCGTTCAAGATGCGGGCCACGATTGCGCCGATCCGCCCCGTGCCGACGACGCCGACGGTCTTGCCGTAGAGGTCGAACCCCAGCAGGCCGTTCAACGCGAAGTTCCCCTCGCGCACCCGGGCGTATGCCCGGTGGACCTGCCGGTCCAGCGCGAGAATCAGCCCGATGGTGTGTTCGGCGACGGCGTACGGCGAGTAGGCGGGGACGCGCACGACGCCGATCCCCATCCAGCGCGCGAGCTCGATGTCAACGTTGTTGAACCCGGCGCACCGCAGCGCGATGAGCCGCGTGCCGCCGTCGCCGAGCATCCTTACGACGTCCGCGTTGACGTCGTCGTTCACGAACACGCACACGGCGGGAATACCGGCCGCCAGCGGCGCCGACTCAGCCGTGAGCCGGGCCTCGTAGAAGCCCAACTCATGCTGGGCCCCGGGCGTCGATTCGGCCAGCTGTTCGTTGGCCGCTTCGAGGAACTCGCGGTCATAGGGCTTGGTCGAAAAGACCGCCACGCGCACGGCGTCACTCCCCGAACTACGTCTGAGACGCGCCCCGGAACGCAGCGAGCAACCGGGCCGCCGCCTCGCAGGGGTCCTCCGCGGCCGAGACCGCCGCGATCACGCAGATGCCGTCCGCCCCCGCCGCAGCGACCTCTGCCGCGTTCTCCTCGGTGACGCCGCCGATCGCCACCAAGGGAGTACCGTCCGCCGGTACGGCTCCGCGCACCGCCCACAGCGTCTCGGGCCCAGCTGGGCGCGTATCCGGCTTCGACTGCGTGGGGAACATGCGTCCCACCGCGATGTAGTCGGCTCCGCCGTTCAGCGACGCCAACGCCTCGCCGGCCAACGCATTGGAGGTGCCCGCGACCTGCCACGGCGTCAGCACCTCGCGCGCGCGGTTCAACGGGAGGTCGTGCTGACCAAGATGGACGCCGTGCGCCCCTGCGGCGACCGCGACGTCGGGATGGTCGTTGATGACGAGCGCGGCGCCCTGGGCCTCGCAGGCCTCGCGGACCCGGACCGCGAGCTCCAGCCAATCGCCCTTGTCCCTATTCTTCACCCGGAGCTGGACCGCCGTGGCGCCGCCGGCCAGCGCCTGCTCCGCCACCCATGCGGCGTCGCGCCCGTTCGTCTGCTCGGGGTCGACGATGACGTAGAGGCCCCGGAACGCCTCTGCCGTCCGCCGCCGGAAGCCGGACGCCGACGCCAGCTCGACGCCCGCGAGCACACCGGCCAGCTCGGTCAGATGCGCGTGCTCGGAGTCGTGGGGGATCAGCGCCGTGCTCACGTCGGCCAGCGTACGGAGCGCGCCCGCGAGCGCGACGTACCGGTGCTCGAGGCCCCCGGGCCACGCCAGGTTGGCCACGTCGGCGGACGCGCGGTCGAAGGCCGCGATAGCCTCGGCCGCAATGTGGTCGAGCCCGAGCGCTTGGGCCGTCCGCAGCCGCGAGCGGGCGCGGTCGTCAGCCCCCTCGCCGCTCAACGACGCCGCTAGGTCCCCGCGCAAGTGCTGCACAGCGCCCAGCAGCCACTCCCGCGTGAAGTGCGGCGCTTCCTGCCCCGCCGTGCCCTCGCTCGTGCTCGTCATCGCCTCACCTGCTCGTCGATCGGACATGGGCCAGTATATCAGCGGCCCCCGCTCCCCTACGCTCCCCGCCCATGACCCTCGCCCTGGCTTCCGGCGCAACGACCGGCGACAATGCTCGAAGCAACACAGCAACACAAGGGAGCGGCCATGGACATCACCGAGCGGGTCATCGACATCCAGACAGCCGACGGGCCGATGGCGGCCCCGTGGGCCCAACCCGCGACGGGCGGACCCCACCCCGCCGTGGTCGTCGTCATGGAGGCGTTCGGCGTGAACGCGAACATCACCGGCATCGCCGCCCGCTTCGCCGAGCAGGGCTACGTCGCCGTCGCGCCCGACCTCTTCCACCGCGCGGGCCGCCTCCGCTACGCCCCCTACGACAAGCTCCAGGAGATGCGCGCCGAGCTCCGCGTCGGGTTCAGCGACGCGTCCATCGACGCCGACATCCAGGCGGCCATCGACCGCCTCCGCGCCGACCCCGGCGTCAGCGGCGCCGTCGGCATCGTAGGCTTCTGTCTCGGCGGACGCATCGCCTTGCAGTCGGCCGTCCGGGCCCGCGGCCTCTCGGCGGCGGCCCTCTACTACGGCGGTTTCATGTTCCCCGGCGACGATCAGCCCGAGGCCTTCTCCGCCCTCGCGGAGTCGCCCAACCTGAACATCCCCATCGTCGGCTTCTTCGGCAACGACGACCAGAACCCCACGCCGGAGCAGGCGCGCGCCCTCGACGACCGGTTGACGGCCCTCGGCAAGGACCATCGCTTCCACTACTACGACGGCGCCGCCCACGGCTTCTTCTGCGACGACAGGTCGAGCCACCACCCGCAAGCCTCCGCGGACGCATGGGAGAAGACCTTGGCGTTCTTCGAGCAGACCTTGCGGTAGGGTCAGCTGTCGAGTGGGCTACTCCCCGGGCAGGCTGCCGCCGCCGACCCAGCCCCTGGCCGCGCGAGGGTCTAGCCCGCCCCTTGCCGCTTGCGGCCCGGCTCCGGGACAATGCGGACCCATGATCGATGATGCGGCAACCCGGTTCGGCGAGGTCGTCGAGGCGTCCGTCGAGACGCTGATCGGCCAGTGCCACCGGCTCTACGAGGCCCCTCCGTTGGGCACGCTCGTGCGGGCCGGGGACGATGTCTACGGCGTCGTCAGCGGCATCGTCACGAGCGCGCTCGACCCCACGCGACGCGTCATCGCGCGGGGCGCCGACGCTGCGAC
The DNA here is from genome assembly GCA_965220205.1 of Dehalococcoidia bacterium. Classification (GTDB taxonomy): domain Bacteria; phylum Chloroflexota; class Dehalococcoidia; order Lucifugimonadales; family Australimonadaceae. The sequence goes on from OZ244812.1 coordinate 1,725,447, forward strand.
CGAGTCCGAGGTCTACGCCGCGCACCCGCAGCTCGAACGTCTGCTGCGCACCGACGTTACGATCGCCGTCGTCGGTCACCGGCCGCCGGCGGACGACGCGCCTCGACGGAACGACGGCCCGTTCGCCCAGTACCTGCCGCCGCTCCCGCCGCGCATCCACACGTTCCTCTACGCCTGCAGCGCCGCGGAGGCCCGCGCGTTCCTTGGTCTAGACGGAGGGGGTTTCGGCGGAGGGGGCTTGGACGGCAAGCGCGGGGGCGCCGCGTCCGTCAGGCTCGATTTCGTCTCGCTGCTCATCGGAGGGGGGCCGGCGGACGACGACGTGCTCGCCGCTGCGCTGCGCCGTGCGTCGCTCGCGTTCGACGCGCCCGCCGAGTTCCTCCTGGCAGCGAGCCGGGCGGTCGCGGTCCTGCTGGCCAACGACACGGCAAGGCTCAACACCATTCTGCGGCGGTTGCCGCTGGACCAGAGCTAGGAGGAGCGGGCTTGCAGGACGAACGCCAAGAGGCAGGCGGCGGGGTCGGCGAGGGAGCGGGCGAGGACCTGGGCATCGTGGCCGGCGGCTCGCTGTCCAGCGGGCTCGACGTGCGGCTGAGCGACTCCGCGGCGGTCGAGACGGCGAAGGTCGGGACATTCGTCGTAGTGCACGGCACCGCGAACCGGTTCTTCGGCATCATCACGGACCTCTCGCTCGAGAGCTCCGACGCGCGCCTCGCGTCGAGTCTCGGCCACATGGACCCGGCGATGCCGCGAGTGCTCGCGGGCGCCGGCGTATTCGCTCAGGCGCGCGTAACGCCGATGCTGGCCACTGGCGTCGGCGAGGAGGGCCCGCAGCCGGCCCGGTCGCTCCCCGGCCACTTCGCTCCCGTGAGGCGCGCGAGCAACGAGGACGTGCAGGAGGTGTTCGGCGCCGAGGACGCCCGGCACGTCTACATCGGTAGTCCGTTGGACATGGAGGACACGCGCGTCTGCTTGGACCTCGAGGAGCTCGTGAAACGCTCCAACGGCGTGTTCGGGAAGAGCGGGTCCGGCAAGAGTTTCCTGACCCGCATCCTCTTGGCCGCGGTCCTCCAGCGGGACGTGGCCACGAATCTCGTGTTCGACATGCACGGCGAGTACGGCTGGCAGGCGACCTCCGAGTCGGGCTACGCCGCCAAGGGGCTCAGACAGCTGTTCGGCAACCGCGTGTCGGTGTTCTCGCTGGACGCGGACTCGGCCCGCATTCGCCGGCTCTCGCCCGACGTCGATGTCCGCATCGGGCTGAACGAGATCGAGCCCGAGGACATCGCCATCCTCGCTGGGACGCTCGGTATCTCCGAGGCGGGGCTCAACGCCTGCTACGAGCTTCACGCGCGCCATGGGGAGAACTGGATACGCGACTTCATGGCGGACGACGGCGAGGCTATCCGGCAGCTCTCGAGCCAGGGCGAGCACCAAGGCGCTCTCGAGGCCCTCCGCCGCAAGCTCCGGACCCTCGCGCGCATCGGGTTCGTCACCGACCATCGCGTCGCGCCGGGCGCGAGCGCCGTCAAGCGCGTCCTCGAACACCTCGAGGACAACCGCCACGTGGTCCTCGAGTTCGGACGCTACGGCGACGACCTGACCGCGTATCTGCTGGCGGCGAACCTGATCACACGGCGCATCCACGACGCGTACCGCCGGCGGACCGAGGCGGCGATGGCGGAGAACGCCAGACCGCCCAAGCCGCTCGTCATCACCATCGAGGAGGCCCACCGCTTCCTCAGCCCCGGCGTCGCGGCCCAGACGATCTTCGGCACGATCGCGCGAGAGATGCGCAAGTACCGCGTCACCCTACTCGTCGTCGACCAGCGTCCGTCGGGCATCGACGACGAGGTGCTCAGCCAGCTCGGCACCCGCATCACGTGTCAGCTCGACAACGACCGCGACGTGGACGCCGTCCTGCGCGGCGCGCCCGGCTCGCGCGAGATGCGGTCCGTGCTGTCGCGCCTCGAATCGCAGCAGCAAGCGCTCATCTTCGGGCACGCGCTGCCCATGCCGGTCGTCGTTCGGACCCGCGACTACAACCAGTTCGCGGCCGAGGTCGCCGTGCCGGGCTACGGCCTCGCGCAGACCGCCCCCTTCGACAAGCGCGACCTCTTCGGCTCGCCCTAGGGAACATCTGAATAACTCCGTCCCCACCGCTTCCGGTTGCGGCGCCTCCGCCTGTCAATAACCCCCACAGGAGCTATGCCTAGGCCGTTGTTTGGCCCATGTGGGCGATGGTATCCTTATGTCAGAGGGGGCAACGGCCATGCGATTCGTCGAATACATGCAGAAAAAGGGGCATCGTGAGCTAGCGGTGTGGACCGATACCGAAACGGGCCTCAAGGCCTTTATCGCGATCCACGACCTCACCCTCGGTCCCGCTCTCGGCGGGACGCGCATCTGGCCCCACGCGACCGACGAGGACGCAATCATGGACGTGCTGCGTCTCGCGCGCGCCATGACCTACAAGTCCGCGGCGGCCGGCCTCAACCTCGGCGGCGGCAAGGGGCTCATCCTCGCCGACCCCCGCAAGGACAAGACCGAGGCCCTGTTGCGCTCGTACGGACGCTTCGTCGATTCGATGGGCGGACGCTACGTGACCACTGAGGACGTAGGCGCGAACGCGCAGGACATGGAGTGGATATCCCGCGAAACCGAGCACGTTGTCGGCCTCTCCGAGGAGCTCGGGGGCAGCGGCAACCCCGCCAGAGTCACCGGGTTCGGCGTGTACCAGGCCATGCGGGCCTGCGCCGAGGCCGCCTGGGGCTCCGACTCCCTCGAGGGCCGCACCGTGGCGATGCAGGGTTTCGGCAACGTGGCCTCTTCCATCGCGGTCCATGTGAAGGAAGCGGGCGCCAAGCTCGTCGTAACCGACATCAACGACGCGGCCATCGCTAAGGCCGAGGCCATGGGCGTCGCCGCCATCGTCGAGCCCGACGCCATCTTCGACGTCGAGTGCGACGTCTTCGCGCCGTGCGCGCTGGGCGGGGCGCTCAACTCCGGGACGATTCCGCGGCTGCGCAGCGCCGTCGTCTGCGGCGCCGCGAATAACCAGCTTGCGGACGACGACAGCGCCGAGCAGCTCCGCAAGCGCGGGATTCTCTACGCGCCCGACTTCATCGCGAACGCCGGCGGCGTCATCAACGTCTATTTCGAACTCGGCCGCGCGTACGACCGGGACGCGGCGATGGAAAAGACGGCCCACATCTACGACACGATGGGACGCGTCATCGCCACGTCGAATCGCGAGGACATCACCACCGCCGAGGCCGCCAACCGCATCGCCGAGGAGCGTCTGGAAGCCGCGCGCCGGGACCGGTAGCCGCCCCTCCTACGACAACCCCCAGTCCGTCAGCTCGGCGTCGGTGATGCCGAAGTAGTGCGCGACCTCATGAACGACGGTGTCGCGGACCTCGCTTACGACCTCGGCGCGGCTCGAGCAGATGGCTTCGATGGGTGCCTGGAAGATGGTGATGATGTCGGGCGGGACCATGTTCCCGTCGTAGCGGTCGGGCAGCGGCACACCGACGTAGAGGCCCAGGAGCGTTTCGCCCTCCTCCATGCCAGCGCCGCTGAGCTGCCGCCTGGTCGGCCAGCGCCGCACCTGAATGTCCACGTTGTGCATGATGTCCAGGAAGAAGTCGGGCAGCTCGGTAACGGCTTCCCGCACGATTTCTTCGAATTGCGCTTTCCGCATGATGTTGCCGAGGGCCAATGAACGAGGGAGGGATGAACGAGCGCCGGCGACTACGCCGCAGCCGCAGCCTTCCGCCTGATCTCCTTCATCGTGTCCACGTTCCGCGCGTCCGGCCCCTTGTTCTCGTAGCCGGGGACCTCGAGGTAGAACGGAACGTCGCGGAACGCGGGGTGCGAGAGGATCGCGTCGAAGGCGGCGAGCCCCATCTGGCCCTCGCCGATGTTCTCGTGCCGGTCCACGGCGCCGCCGAACGGCGGCTTGGAGTCGTTACAGTGGACTGCGACCAGGTGCTGCAACCCGATCTCGCGGTCGAACTCGTCCATCGCCGACGCCACGCCCTCGGGCGTCGTGAGGTCGTAGCCGGCCGCGAAGCTGTGCTGCGTGTCCAGACACACCTGCACGCGTGGGTCGTTCACCTCCCGCATCATCGTGCCGAGCTCTGAGAATTTCGAACCCACGTGGTTGCCCATGCCCGCGCTGTTCTCGAGGATCAGCAGCACGTCCTCGGGCGACTGGTCGAGCACATCCCGAATGCCCTGGGCCACCTGCTCGAGGACGCCCTCGAACCCGCGCCCCTTGTGGCTGCCCAGATGGAAGATGACCCCCATCGCGCCCAGCTCCTGCGCGGCGTTCATGTACTTGATGAGCGAGCCCTTGCCACGGCTCACCAACGCTGCGTCGTCGCTCCCCAGGCTGACCAGATAGATGCCGTGGAACACGTTCGGGCCGATGTTGTGCTCGCGCGCCTTGGCCTTGAAGTCGGCGGCCACCTTCTCGTCGATGGGCTTGAAGGCCCATCCTTGCGGAGGCGACACGAACATCTGCACCGCCTCCGCCCCGATGTTCAGGGCGCGGTCGATGGCCAGGTCGGCGCTCTCCGACGATGAGACGTGTGCTCCGATCCGCATGATGCCTCCTCGCGCGCGGCGTACGCGGACATTATGCTGAGGCAGGCGCCTTTCGGGCAATGGCGTCGCCCGCGGGCAGAGCCACGCCGCTGCGAGGGAGCCAATGTCGACAGACGCAGAGGCCTCGGGGCCGGACATCGACATTCATCAGTCCGGTCCGGCCACGGGAGGGGCTGCGTCTTGGGCCGTCTCTTTCGAGGTCGAGAACCGCGGCCCCGGTCCCGTACAACTCGTCGACGCCAGGATCCCCCATCCGAAGTACCGTGCGGCCCCGCACGAGTTCGGCGGCGAACGTCTCGCCCCCGAGACGCACGTGCGGTTCGACTGTAGCGTCGCATTCAGCGAGGCCCCAGGCGACGACGCCGAGAACGCCTTCGTCATCTTGCGGGTCGTGTGGCGCGGCCAGACCTGGCGCGTGTTGCAGAGACTCACGGTACGGGCTGGCCCGCGAGGCGAGCCTACCGCCGTCAACGAGAACATGACCGCGCACGTTGTCGGATTCGCGGGCGACTAGGGAACGAGCACGATGCGGCCCACGGCGCGCCGCTCGCGCAGCTCCTCGCAGGCGGCGCGCAACCCCGCCGCGTTGAGCGTCAGTTCCCGATGAACGACGGGCGACAGCGCCCCCTCCCGCATCGCCGCGAGCGCCCGTTCGACGTGCCGCCGCTCCGCCCCTCGGCTGCCGAAGGCCTGCGCCTCGCGGAACACCGCCTCGGCCACGGGGAACGCTGCAGCGGCCCTGCCGATCTGCCCGAGCAGCACCAGCCTGCCTCTCACGGCGAGTGAGCGGACCGCCGCGTCGACGCTTGCGCCGCCGACCGTATCGACGACGACGTCCGCTCCGGCGTCGCCGGTGAGCGCTCGCACCATCTCCGGCACGGGCGCCGCGCCGTCGTCCAACAACACGGCGTCCAGCCAGGGCTGCGCTTCGAGGACGCTGACTTTCGACTCCGACGAGGTGACGCCGAACACGCGGGCGCCAGCGGCGTGAGCTGCCTGAGCGGCATGTTGGCCGAGTCCGCCGCTCGCGCCGGTGACTACGACCGTTTCTCCCGCGGCGGCGCGCCCCACGTCGACGACCGCCTTCAGCACTACGCCCACGGGACACGCGGCGAGCGCAGCGGACGCGGCCGGCACGCCCTCCGGCACGCGGACGAGCGAGCCCGCGGGGACGGCAACCAGCTCAGCGAATCCTCCGTCGCGGACATGCCCCAGCTCGCCCGGCATGAGGACGACGGTTGCGCCAAGCCAGCCGCGCTCCACCCCTGCCCCCAACTGCTCAACGGTCCCCACTACCTCGTGGCCCAACACCAGCGGCAGCCGCACGCGCCGGCGCAGCACGCCGGTCATGACGAGGATGTCGTGATGGCACACGCCAGCCGCCGCTACTCGCACGACCGCTTCGCCGTCAGCCGGCTCAGGCGCCGGGAGTTCACGGTCGGCGACGCCTGGGACCTCGCCGGCCGAGTCGAGTACGACTGCTCTCATTCGCCGCTCCGCATGTGTTCGTTGCGCTCGCTAGGTTCGGGGCGCCCGTTCAGCGTACTGTAGACTGGGCGTCCTACTCGCCACGCAGCAAGAGAAGGAGGAGCATGAACACCGACGATTTTGTCGCCGAACTCTGGGAGTACGCGCTGCAGGCGCCAATGCGCGAGCACCCGTGGTTCCAAGGCATCGCCCAGCACCGGTGGACCCGCGAGGAGATCATCGTCGGCGAGGTCCAACACTATCTGCGGGTCCGGCAGAACCCGGTCTACTTCGGGTACATCGCCGTCAACGCCGCCATCGAGCGCCAGCCCGGGCTTACGGAGGTCGTGCTGCAGAACTACATTGAGGAGCTGGCCGGCGATCGGAGCCACGTGGACATCATGTTCCAGTTTCTCGAGGAAGGGGGCGTGAGCCGGGAGGAGGCGGACTCCGCGGACCCCGCTCCGGGCACGCTCGCCGCAATCGAGATGATCCTGGGGCACTGCCAGCGGCGTTCGGCGCTCGAGGGCATCGCCATGCTGGCGTTCGTCGAGAGTCAACACGGAGGCGCCGACGGCGCCGCGGCTCTCGCGTACCCCGCGCTCACCGGCTACTACGGGTTCTCCGAGCACGCAGCCGAGACATACAGAATCCACGCGGAGCAGGATGTCTCCCACGGGGCGAGTCAGATCGAGATGCTCCGCCTCCTGGCCACGGACGATGAGTCTCAGGAGCGCGTGCGGCGCGCCGTGAAGCTGGGCACCGAGGCGTGGAACCTGGAGTGGGACGGTCACGTGCAGGCGATCACCGGCCGCCGCGAGTACTGGGACGGGGGCGACCGCCGCCTGCTGCTGCGAAGGCCAACGATCCGGCTCCCGCAGCCCACCTAGGGATCCTCTGAACAACGCGCTGATGCTCTCAGCAGTAGCGGAAGGGAGAGACTGGGAGCCCCCTCAATCCGTTCGTGGGACCCTTCGACGGGCTCAGGGCGAACGGATTTGGGACGGAGTATTCAGAGGTTCCCTAGCGGACCCGCGTCAGAACGGGAACTCGGCTGGCAACGCCGACCGCAACTCCAGGTATTCGGGGTCGTCAGCGTACTCCTCGGCGATCGCGCGGAGCCGGTCCACGAGGTCCTCGAGCGTCATCTGCAGGGTGTTGGAGACCATACCCGTGGTCTCTTCGAAGTCGCCGCTTCAGCTGCGGTATCAGCCGCGCATGCGGGACATGAGGTAGGAGTCTTCCTGCCGCAACCCGTACTCCCTTCTTCCCGCCGGCGCTAGGCCGCCGCGCGCCTGCGCCGGCCGACCAGCGGGATACGCGAGAAGAAGCCGCCGATCTCGCCGTTTTCCCAGGACACCAGTATAAGGCTCGCAATGCAGATCGAGCTGTAGGTCCCGACGATGACGCCGGCCGCGAGCACGAACAGTAACGGGTGAATCGACGAGCTCGCGAACAGCACGAGCGAGACCACGACGATCAGCAGTGTAATCGACGTGTTGAGGGAGCGGCCGATGGTCTCGCGGACGCTGAGGTTGACGACCTCGGTGACCGATCCCGCGGGGAAGCGTCCGACGTTCTCGCGCACCCGGTCGAACACGACGATGGTGTCGTTGACGCTGTAGCCGATCGTCGTGAGCACGCCTGTGATGAACATCGCGTTCACCTCGAGGCCCAGCGTCTTGCCCAGCAGCGAAAAGAGGCCGAAGACGATGAGCACGTCGTGCAGCAGGGCCACGATGGCGGCGGCGCCATAGCGGAACGGGGACGGCACACGGCGGAACGCCCAGGTCACGTAGAACAGGATCACGACCGCCGCGACGATGACGGAGATGACGGCGCGACGGACGTTCTCGGCGCCGATAATCCCCGATACGTTGTCGAAGCTGACGATGGTCACGTCGCCGAGATTGTTGAGGGCGCCGCGCACGGCGTCGCGGTCTCCCGGTTGAACGTTCCCCTCGCTGTCCGGCCGGCCGGGAGCGAGCTCGCCGACCCGTACGAAGAATGACCGCGGGCCGGTCGACTGGACAACCGCCTCGTCGTGGCCGACGAACCGGAGCGCATCCTCGACGCCCTCAGGCGTGACGTCTCGGTCGTACTCGAGGGTGAGCGCCGCGCCGCCGCTGAAGTCGATGCCGGGCGTCAGCGCGGGCGGCACGGACAGCAGGACAATCGACCCAAGCACGAGTAGGCTCGAGAAGAGGAAGAACCATTTGCGGTAGCCGGCGATGTTCACGCTACGCCCCATGCTCGGTCAACGGTTGGCCTCGCCGGCCCTCGGGCGAGAAGATGCGGGGGAAGCGCCGCAGCCCTGTGCTGACGACAACCGACAGGAGGACGCGGCTGACGACAATCGCCGTGAACATGCTGGTCGAGACGCCGATGATGAGGACGATGGCGAAACCGCGGACCGACGAGTTGGCCTCGCCCGCGAACAGGAAGAGCACCGCGGCGATCAGCAGCGTGGAGATGTTGCCGTCGCGAATCGACTGCCACGCTCGGTTGAACCCGAGCTGCGTGGCGAACTGGAGGTTGCGCCCGATGCGCAGCTCCTCCTTCATGCGTTCGAAGATGAGGATGTTCGCATCGACCGCCATGCCAAGGGACAGGATGAACCCGGCGACTCCGGCCAGCGTCAGCGTGACGGGAACGATCTTGAAGATGGCGAGGACGAACGTCGTGTAGATGATCAGGGCGACGGCCGCGACGAAGCCCGCCATCCGGTAGTACGCCACCATGAAGAAGAGCACGAGGGCGAGCCCGATCAGCCCCGCGATCATCGCGTCCTCCAGGGACTTGTCCCCGAGCGACCCGGCGACGACCGACGACGATATCTCTGTAATCTCAATGGGCAAGCGGCCTGACTCGATCTGGATGGAGAGCCGACGGACGTCATCAGCCGTGAAGCGGCCGCTGATCTGCCCATTGCCGCCCAGGATCGGGCTTTGGACGACCGCCGCGACCAGCGTCTCGCCGTCGAGGACGAACGCCAGCTGGTCGGCGCTCGTCGTGGTCAGCGTCTCGAACAGCCGTTGGGTGATGACGGCGAAGCGGCCCGCCGCGCCCCTGTTCAGCTCGAACAGCAGGATCGGTTCGTTGGTGGTGGTGTTGGTTCCGGCGGAAGTGCGGGAGATGTCGGCACCGGAGAGGCCGGTGGGCCGGTCCTCGAAGCTGCCGGGGAACGCCTCGGAACATTCCGAGAAGCCGTCGAAGCAGACGCGCTCGATGACGTCCAGCTGCGCGGTCTCGCCGATGAGCCGCTCGGCCTCCGCGCTGTCCTCGATGCCGGGAAGTTGGATGATGAGGCGGTCGTCGCCGAGCTTCTGAATGCTGGGCTCGGTGACGCCCAGTCGATTGACGCGGCGCTGGATGTTGGCCACCAGCGCGTCCATCTGCTGCTCGGTCGGCTGGAACTCCGCATCGCCCGCCTGGTACACCAGGTGCGTCCCGCCTGCGAGGTCGAGCCCGAGCGTGAGGCCGAGCACCTCGTCCGTGCCGCGCTCGAACCCAACGGGACCCGCGTCGATCCGCTGAATGGCCAGCGCGGTGACGGCCAACGCGAAGAGTCCCGCGATGAACAGGAGTGATTTCCAGCGGAGATGTCGTAGCAAGTTACGGTCCCTCGGCGGGACTCGGGCTGCGAGTACCGGGTGGTCTGGGAGGCGGGCCGAATGCCAATGCTACCACGGGCGCGCCCGGCCCGGAAGGCGCCTGCGCCGACAGACGCTGTTCAGAGTCGATGAGGCAGATGCCTACGGAGGGGTGGATAACGACCTAGTCAGGGATAAACCGTGCTATCGGCCCCACCTTGGGCAAGACGGGTCTCACGAAGTCGGAACAGTCAGCGGCGGGGCGGGTGTTCTCGGGGTACTTCGGCTTCTTGATGGGGACTTGTACTCGTAAATGTTTGGTTCTTGTGTCGCCGGTGGGGTACCTTCGGCTTCTTAATCGAGGCTGTTTAGCAGGCCACGGCCTGCTTCCTGCGATTAAGGGGGCGTGTGAAACGCGCAAACGCACTTTTCGACATAGCTCTCTCTATGGGCGGCGGGTGAGTTGTAGGACACGGTAGGGGGTTCGGAGCGGACGGCCACGAGGGAGCATCTGGTGAGCATACCGGAGGGGGGAGGGTTGGGGTAAGGGGCAAGTGTCGTGGGCAACTGTTCAGCGTTGATGAGGCGAATGCCTGCGGAGAGCGTGGACGACGACCTGGTCAGAGGTCAACCGCGCTATGGGCGGCGCCCCTGGTCGAGACGGGTCTCACCAACTCTGAACAGTTACCGCCGACGGAGGCTGCTGGGCAGGGGTTCCGGTGTCTACGCACGAGATTACGGTGGGGGCGCGTTCATGCGCGGTGGGCAGTCGATCCGCGCGAGGGGGCATGGATTCCCGTGTCTACGCACGAGAATGACGGCGGGGGGCGGCGCAGGAATGGGGGCGGGCCGGACACGGAAGTGAACGGAAATGGGCCAAAATGGCCGGAAATCGGCCCAAAACGTGAGGTTTTTCACTCGTAGATTGCAGGGGTTCACGAGTGGAGGGGCGAAATAGTGCGACATTCTGCGACATTTTGCGACATTTACTCGTAAATCGGGCCGGCGGCCCGGCGCGCCAGGACGCGGGGGTTTCGAGGGCCCTTCGACAGGCTCAGGACAGGCTTCGATGGCCATGGTAGGGGTTGGGAGGCACTGGGGGGAGGGGCGGATGTCGTGGCGAGGGGCTCATGCGCGGTGAGCGGTCGATCCGTGCGAGGGGGCATGGATTCCCGTGTCTACGCACGAGAATGACGGTGGCGAGGGGTGGGGAACTGCGGCTAGTCGCGGCCCGGGGTGGGAATACTGGGACGGGCCGGTAGCTCGCAGGCGGCGACGGGGCCGACGTAGTGCCCTTGGTCAACGCACGGCGCGGCGCTCACACCGGGGGGATAGACCTCGCCGCAGTCGTGGCACTCCAACGCCGGCGCCGCCTCGGTCATAGCTCCCTCCCGGGAGACGCGGCTGCCCGAGCGCGTGCGTCCTCGTCCGCTTGTTCTTCGTCCGGCCCGTCGTCCTCGTCCTCGTCGTCCTCTTCGGAGCCCTCCCTGACTTCGTAGAGGTCGTCTTTGGACTGGAGGAGGTCGATGTACAGGATGCCGTTGAGGTGGTCCTCCTCGTGCTCGAGCGCCTGGGCCAGAAGGCCATCGACACCCTTGTAGCGGACGGGATTCCCGTCGAGGTCCACCGCCCGCGCCCACACCTTCTCGGCTCTCTGGATGCGGGCCCGCCAGCCTGGGAGGCTGAGGCAGCCTTCGGTTACCTCGCGCTCGCCCTCTTTGCGGGTGACCTCGAGGTTGACGAGCACCGTTGGCGCCTCGTCCTCAGGCATCTCGATGACGCAGATACGCTTGAGTGAGCCAATCTGGTTCGCCGCGAGGCCCACGCCGCTGTAGTGGCGCATCGACTCAATCATGTCATCGGCAAGCGCGCGCAACGCCGGGTCCCGGGTGTCGCGCACCTTACGCGCCTTCTGCCGGAGGACCGGGTCGGAGACGTAGTGCATGGGTAGGACAGCCATGGCCCTAGTATACCGGGAGGGCCGCGCCGGCCATACCGTTTCCATAGGCGTCCAAGTTCGTGGGACCCTCTTCGACAGGCTCAGGGCGAACGGATGGGACGGAGCTATTCAGAGATCCCCTACACGTTCACCGGGTCGATGTCCACGGTCCAATGCGGCGGGACGCTCGTCTTGGCCAGCAACAGACGCGGGTTGGACGCCCGGAGGACGACCTGCCAACGCCACGCTCCGCGGACTCGCGGCGGGTAGGCGGGGGCGGGTCCGACGACATCGACGTCCCGCATGTCCCACTTCCGCGCCAGCCGCCTGAGGTCGCCAGCGAGCCGGTGCGCTTCGGCGCGGGCGCTTTGCGGGTCCGCGTGGCCGAACAGCAGCAGGGCGAGCCGCCCGAATGGCGGGTTGCCCTGGGCCCTCCGGTAGCGCATCTCGTCGCGGTAGAACGCATCGTAGTCCTGCCGGGCGGCGGCTACGATCGCATAGTGCTCGGGAACGTAGGTCTGGATGACGGCGCGTCCCGGCGTGTCGCCCCGCCCCGCGCGCCCCACGACCTGTGTGAGCAGCTGGAACGTACGCTCGGGCGCGCGGAAGTCCGGCGCGTGCAGACCCACGTCGGCGAGCACGACCCCCGCGACGGTCACCGCGGGGAAGTCGAGGCCTTTCGCGACCATCTGTGTGCCGACGAGCACGTCGGCTTCGCCGGAGGCGAAGCGCGCAAGCAGCCGTGCGTGAGCCGCCGCCGTCGGGGCCGCGTCACGGTCCCAGCGGAGCACCCGTGCGGACGGCAGGAGCCGGCGCACCTCCTCCACGAGGCGTTGCGTGCCGAGACCGAGGTCCCGGATACGGTCGCTTCTACAGCGGGGACAGCGCGCGGGCCGGGCTCGCCGCCGGTTGCAGTGGTGGCACACGAGCACGCCCCGCCCGCCAGCGGCGTCCGTCGTATGGTGCGTGAACGCCGTCCCGCACCGGTAGCAGCGCATGACGTGACCGCACGAGCGGCACTCGACGACGCTGCCAGCCCCGCGCCGGTTCAAGAAGAGGACCGACTGCTTCCCGGCCTGCGACGCGCCGGTCAGCGCGCCGGCGAGCGCACGACTGAAGACGCCTCGGTTGCCGTCCCGCAACTCAGCCCGCATGTCGACGACCTCGACCGAGGCCATCGACGCCGGGGCGCCGGAGCGGTCGATACGCTGGGGCAACGCCAGGCGCCGGCGCCCCCGCTCGGCAGCGTCCGCCGTGACGACGTCGGGGGTCGCGCTCCCGAGCACCACGACGGCCCCGGCGGCCCTCGCCAGCTCCATCGCGGCCTCCCGCGCGTGGTAACGGGGCGAGGCGTCGCTCTGTTTGTACGTCCACTCGTGCTCTTCATCGACGATGATGAGGCCGAGGTCCGGCTGCGGCGCGAACAGCGCGCTGCGGGCGCCGATCACCACTCCGCGCTCGCCGCGGTGCACCGCCCACCACTGCGACCACTGCTCCGGGGCGCCCATGCTGCTGTGCAGCACGCCGACCTGTCCCGGGAAGCGGGCCTCGAAACGCTCGACCATCTGGGGGGTGAGCGCGAGTTCGGGCACGAGGACGATGGCCCGCTTCCCGAGGTCCAGGCACCGCGACAGCGACTGGAGATAGACCTCCGTCTTGCCGCTGCCGGTCACTCCCCGGAGGAGGAACCAACGCGGCTCGTGGGCGGCATCACGCAGCGCGGCGCTGATCGCGGCCAGCGCCGCCGACTGCGCGGGAGTGGGGAGAAGCGGCGGCTCCGGCAACCTAGCGGCGACAGCGGGCTCGGGACGCGGGACCAATCCGAGCGTCGCGACGCCCCCGCGCACGAGCGACGCGACAGCTGAGGAGCCGTACTCGGCCCGGGCGTCCGCGGCCGTGAGCGGAGTCTCGCCGCCCCGCGCAAGCCTTCTCGCCAACTCGGCCTGACGGGGCGCCCGCGCCGACCGGACGTCGGCGTACGCGGAGAGGTCGGCCGGCGCAACGGCGGGCAAGACCGCCTGCACGCTCCGGGGAACGCGAACGGCAGGCGCGACGACTCGCTGCTCCACGACTCCCGCCTTGACCAACGCCCGCGCCGCACTCTGCGCCCATGGACCGAGCGCTTGGACCAGGCGCGCGAGCTGGCGCGGCTGCGGGTTGGCGCGCAGGTAGGCAAGTAGGCGGCGCGCCGCGGGCGAGAGGTCCGCGGGCTCCTCGGCGTCCGCCACGGGCCAGATCGTCAACCGCGCCCGTCCGCGCCAACCCGGGGGGAGCATCGGCGCCAGCGCGTCGAACAGAGGGGCCATGTAGTAGTCGGCGATCCACCTGGCCAAGGCCATGCGCGGCCCGTCGATCAGCGGCTCCGGGTGCAGCAGGCGCGCCACGGGCTTGACGTAGTCGACGCGCAGGACGTCGGTGAGCGAGGTGACGACGCCGCGTACGGAGCGGCGGCCGAACGGCGCCTGCACGAGGTGGCCTGGGCGCAGGTCCAGCGTATCGGGGATGGCGTAGGTGAACTCGTCGCCAGGAAGCGACGTCTTGGCGTCGACAGCGACGTTGACGTAACGAGGAGCGGCGGACGCCGGGATGTCGGATCGTGAGAGCGGCGACAACGGATGCGCCTCCGCGCCGAGTATACCCATGCGCGGGCTCTCGGCGTTACGGCCCGATGTCGCAGGCTAGCGCTTGCCCGTTTGGGTGCGCTCCTTGATGCGCGAGGCCTTGCCGGAGAGGCCGCGCAGGTAGTAGAGCTTGGCCCGTCGAACGATGCCGCGCCGCATGACCTCCACGCTCTCGACGTTGGGGGAGTGGAAGAAGAAGCTGCGCTCGACGCCAATCCCGGACGCGACGCGACGGACGGTGAAGGAGCTCGACGGCCCGCCGCCGCGCTTGCGGATGACGACTCCCTGGAAGCTCTGCTGCCGTCGCCGCTCGCCCTCGCGGATCCAGACGTTCACCTTGACGGTGTCGCCGGGTTGGAACTCTTGAATCTTGGGGTTCGCCTCGAGTGCGACAACTTCGCGGGCTTCCATGGGACTCTCCGTGCAGTAGCGGTAGGGCGCAGACGCGCGAAGCTTGATTATACGGAACGCAGACCGGGGCGGCAATGGCGCGCGCCCGCTACGTCGTCGTGACCCGGTACACGCGCCACAGCTCCTCGCTCCACGGGTCAGGCACCGGGGCCAAGTGGTCGATGTCCTCGATGGCGACTTGATTATGCCGCCACCCAATGAGCACATTGGACCGGCCCTCCAGCAGCGCCTCGGTGGCCGCGACCCCCATGCGCGTGGCGAGGATGCGGTCGAACCGACTCGGCACGCCGCCGCGCTGGATGTAGCCCAGGACCGTGTACCGAGCGTCGTAGGGGTTGGGAGCCTCGTTGATCAGTTCCGTGAGCTGCGCCGCGCTCCAGCGCGCGCCCTCGGCAATGACCACGATGAAGTGGCGCTTGCCCCGCACGTCCATCTCCCGCATCTCGGCGAATATGCTCTCGAGCTCGGAGGCGCGCTCGGGGGTGATGATCATCTCGGCGCCCGTGGCGATCCCGGCCATCATGGCGATGTAGCCTGAATGCCTGCCCATCACCTCGACAATCATGGCCCGCTGGTGGGCGCTGGCGGTGTCCCGCAGCCGGTCGATGGCCTCCACGGCGGTGTTGATGGCAGTGTCCGCTCCCACGGTGATCTCCGTGCCGCGCATGTCGTTGTCGATGGTGACCGGCACCACGACCGTCGGAACGCCGAGCAGGTGGAGCTCCCTCGCGCCGTTCATCGAGCCGTCGCCGCCCATGACCACGAGCCCTTCGATGCCCTCGCCGCGCAGATAGTCGGCGCACGCCTGGCGCGTCGCCGCGTCGAAGAATGCCGGGCACCGTCCCGCGCCGATCATGCTGCCGCCGCGTTGGAGAATCCCCGCGACGCCCCGGCTGGTCAGCTGCTCTATGCGCCGGTCGACGAGTCCGTTGTACCCGTCCCATACGCCCCAGACCTCGAGTCCCCGCTCGAGGGCGCTGCGCGTCACCGCGCGGATGCACGGGTTCATCCCAGGGGCGTCGCCCCCGCTGCCGAGGATCGCGATCTTGTTCACAGCCGCACTCCCTCACCGGGCTCCATCGGGCCCCAAAATCTTACCAGACCCCATTATGCGAAAATGCCAGGCGCTGCGCGGCGGCCACGGTAAGGGCAAATGCGCCTGTTGACAGGTTCTGCGCGAGGTGCTATAGTTTTCTGACAGCTTTTGGTGGTCAGAGCGAGGCGGAAACACCCGTTCCCATCCCGAACACGGAAGTGAAACGCTTCAGCGCCGACGGTACTGGTGGAGCAATCCGCTGGGAGAATAGGCCACCGCCAAGAGCTCAATTAGCAACGAGGCCCGGGTCTGCAAGATCCGGGCCTTTCTTCATGTTGTCACCGCGGTGGCGCAGGACTACAATCGATGAGTAGGTCTAGGAGACCGTGATTGCGGGGTCAATGTGGCGGAAGAGCCGGACACGGACCGCCTTAAGCAACCGAGCATGGCGGAATTGCTTGAAGAGTCAACTCCACTTCGTGAGTTGCGCCGCGGCGAGATAGTTGAAGGGCAGGTCATGCGGATCGACCAAGATGGCATCTTGGTATCGGTCGGCCATAAGTCCGAGGGGGTGGTGCCGCAGCGCGAGATGCGCAGCGTCACGCCCGAGGCGGCAGAGAAGCTCCGCGTCGGCGAGAGCATCCTGGTGTACGTCCTCGACGCAGCCAACGGCGAGGGCCAGGCGGTGCTCTCCGTGGACCGGGCGCGGGGCGAGGCGGCGTGGCACGTGCTGGAGGAGCTGTCCGAGAGCGGCGGTACGGTCCAGGCGCGAATCACCGGGTACAACCGTGGAGGGGCGGTGGTGGACGTCGACGGCCTGCAGGCCTTCATCCCGCTCTCGCAGGCGGTCCTGCCGCAGGGCGTGGAGCACGAGGCGGCCCTGGCGGCGCGCGTCGGCGAAGAGGTCACCGTCAAGGTGCTCGAGGTCAACCGGCGCCGGAACCGGGCGGTCCTCTCCGAGCGGGCGGCAATGCGCGAGCAGCGCGAAGGCCTGAAGGACAAGCTGCTCGACGTTCTCGAGGAGGGCGAGCGCCGAACGGGCCGGGTCACGGGAGTCTCGAGCTTCGGCGCCTTTGTCGATATCGGAGGCGCCGACGGGTTGATTCACATATCGGAGCTGTCCTGGGCGCCCGTGGCGTCTGTCGAGGAGGTGGTGCAGGTCGGTCAGGAAGTGGATGTCTACGTGCTGCGGGTCGACCGGGAGTCGCGCCGCATCGCGCTGAGCCTGCGCCGACTGGAACCGACGCCCTGGGAGCAGGCCGCGACGAGGTTCCAGTTGGGCCAACTCGTGACGGGGACGATCACCAAACTGACGGACTTTGGCGCGTTCGCCCGCATCGAAGACACCGTAGAGGGCCTGATTCACGTCTCAGAGTTGACGGAAAGGCACATCAGACACCCAAGGGAAGTTGTCGACGTGGGCGATACAATGGCCATGCGTATAGTGAGCATGGACCTGGAGCGGCATCGCCTGAGCCTGAGCCTGCGCCAGGCGGACGATAGCCCAACCGAGTACCGCGACCCCGACCCCGGCTCCTCTCGATGGAGCTTCGAGGCCGACGACGAGGAGTCGTACCGCTAGACCGAAGTGTCGAATATCGACATGGGCGTGGAGAAGCCAAGATCATGGCAAGCAGATTCGAGAAGTTCTCAGAGCGCGCGCGCAGGGTGCTGTCACTCGCACAAGAGGAAGCACAGCGCTTCAACCACAACTATATAGGGACGGAGCACATTCTGCTTGGCTTGGCCCGAGAGACCGACGGCGTGGCCGCGCGCGTGATGAGCAGCCTCGGCGTAGAGCTCTCGAAGGTCCGGTCGGCGGTGGAGTTCATCATCGGCAGGGGCGAGCGCCCCTCGCCGGGCGACATCGGGCTCACGCCCCGCGCCAAGAAGGTGATCGAGCTTGCGGTGGACGAGGCGCGCCGGCTGAGCCATCACTACATCGGCACGGAGCACCTGCTCATCGGCATCATGCGGGAAGGGGAAGGCGTGGCCGCAGGCGTCCTCGAAAGCCTGGGCGTCTCCTTGGACAAGGTCCGCGCCGAGACGACGCGCATCCTGAACCAGAGCGTGTCGCAGGGGCACGGGCAGCGCCCGGGAAGCACGCGCACGCCTACGCTCGACCAGCTGGGCATCGACCTCACCGCGGCCTCCCGCGCGGGCAAACTCGACCCGGTCATCGGCCGGTCGAAGGAGATTGCCCGCGTGATTCAGATACTGAGCAGACGCACGAAGAACAACCCGGTGCTCATCGGCCCGCCCGGCGTGGGCAAGACGGCAATCGTCGAGGCTCTGGCGCATCGCGTCGTCAGTGGGGGCGTCCCGGAGAACCTGGGCAACAAGCGCGTTGTCACTATGGACATGGGCGCGCTGGTCGCCGGAACGAAGTACCGCGGCGAGTTCGAGGAACGCCTCAAGAAGGTCATCGAAGAGATCAAGTCCGCCGGCAACTGTGTGCTGTTCATCGACGAGATGCACACGATGGTTGGCGCGGGCGCCGCTGAGGGAGCGGTGGACGCCGCCAACATCCTCAAGCCGTCATTGGCGCGCGGCGAGCTGCAGTGCATCGGCGCGACGACCCTCGACGACTACCGCAAGTACGTTGAGCGCGACCCGGCGCTCGAGCGCCGCTTCCAACCCGTCAACGTCGAGGAGCCGACCACCGAGGAGACGGTGGATATCCTCAAGGGCATCAAGAGCAAGTTCGAGGAGCACCACGGCGTTGCCATCGAGGACGACGCCTTGCAGGCGGCGGCCCACCTCGCCTCGCGGTTCATCGCCGACCGCTGGCTGCCCGACAAGGCCATCGATCTGATGGACGAGGCGGGTTCGCGCGTGCGCATCCGCACGAGCGGCACTCCACTCTCCGTCAAGGAGTCGCAGAAGGTGCTGGAGACGGTCCGCCGCGAGAAGGACGAGGCCATCAATCAGTCGCAGTACGAGTACGCCGCGGAGCTCCGCGACCGCGAGCTGAAGCTCGCCGAAAAGCTCCAGGCGCTCCAGGCTGAGTGGCAAGCCTCAACGCCCGACGAGCAACCCGTCGTTACCCCTGAGGAGATTGCCGAAGTCGTCAGCATGTGGACCGGCATCCCGGTGACCCGTATGGCGGTGGAGGAGACCGAGCGCCTGCTGCACATGGAGGAGAACATCCACCGGCGGATCGTCGGGCAGGAAGAGGCGATCGTCAAAATCTCCAAGGCGGTGCGGCGCGCTCGCGCGGGCCTCAAGGACCCGCGCCGCCCCATCGGCAGCTTCCTCTTCCTCGGGCCCACGGGCGTGGGCAAGACCGAGTTGGTCCGTGCTCTCGCCGAGTTCATGTTCGGCTCCGACGACATGATGATCCGGTTGGACATGTCCGAGTTCATGGAACGCCACACGGTCGCACGTCTGGTCGGCGCGCCTCCCGGCTACGTCGGCTACGACGAGGGCGGACAGCTCACCGACGCGGTCCGCCGTCACGGCTACACGTGCATTCTGTTCGACGAGATCGAGAAGGCACACCCCGAGGTGTTCAACATCTTGCTGCAGATATTCGACGACGGTCACCTGACCGACGCGAAGGGCCGCAAGGTGGACTTCCGCAACACCATCGTCGTGATGACCTCGAACATCGGGTCGGACCTAATCAAGCGCGAGACGGGCATCGGCTTCGCGGTCCAACACGATGACGACAAGGCAGCCGGGTACGCGTACGAAAAGATGAAGGGGAAGGTCGAGGATGAGGTCAAGCGCTTCTTCCGGCCTGAGTTCCTCAACCGCATCGACGGTCAAGTCGTGTTCCACTCGCTCTCGAAGGAGCACATCGTCAGCATCGTGGACCTGATGCTGAACGACGTGCGCAAGCCCATGCTGGAGAAGGGCCTCACCCTCGAGGTGACCCTCGCCGCGAAGAACTGGCTCGGCGAGAAGGGCTACGACCCGAACTTCGGCGCCCGCCCGCTGCGCAGACTGATCGAGCAGGCCATCGAGGACCCGCTATCGGACGAAGTGCTCAGCGGCCGGTACAAGCCGGGCGACACCGTGATTGTCGATGTCAACGCCGACGACGGCGAGTTGCTCATCAGCCCGCAGGTCGAGGCAACCGCCACCTAAGCAGCACGGACGCGGATTCAATGGGAGGGGGACGCACTGCGTCCCCCTCTTCTTTTCTCCCGCGTGGAGCGCACGCCCCTGGGCCGCCGACCTACCCCAGCGGGCCGAGGAACGTCTGGTCGGCGTAGGTGTCCGAGAGCGGGTCGAGCGTCTCGGGCCACTCGGCCGCCGCGACCCGCCGGGCCTCGTGGGGGCGCGGGACGCCCTGCCAGCCGAGTTGCTCCATGTAGTAGTAGAGCTGGACGGCGTGACCGTCGGGGTCCAACGCGTAGGCCGCGTAGTCGATTCCCGGGTGCAGCTCCGGCGGCATGTCGATGAACTCCACGCCGTGTTCGCGCAGGAAGGCGACGCCGTTGCGCAGTTGCGCGTAGCTCCCCACCCGTACGCCGAATGACGCCGACGTGCTCTTGTCGGTAAGGCCAAGCTCGTCGCGCGCGGACTTCGGGAACAGCCCGAGGCTGTGGTGCTCGGCGCCGACTCGCAGGAACGCGAAACGCTTGCCGGCATAGGCAACGTCCTCGGTGAGCGTGAAGCCAAGCTCGCGGGTGTAGAACTCGACCGAGGCGTCCACGTCGTCGACGAAGATGTTGACGGGACCGATGTTCGTGATCTTGAACGGCCGCGGAAGCAGCACGCCCTCGACGTCGTAGACGAACGGCATGTCGTCGAGGTCGCGGAACCCGGACTCAATGTCGATGCC
Source organism: Dehalococcoidia bacterium (assembly GCA_965220205.1). Classification (GTDB taxonomy): domain Bacteria; phylum Chloroflexota; class Dehalococcoidia; order Lucifugimonadales; family Australimonadaceae. The sequence continues at coordinate 1,745,917 of OZ244812.1, forward strand.
CCGCTCCTTTGCCTCCTCGACCTCGGCCTCCTCCGACGGCTGTGGGAGCTCCGGCGCCTCGGCGAACCGCCGGTAGTGCATATCGCGCGGCTTGCTCCGGCCTCCCCAGCCGATCTGCTCCATGCCGTAGTAGAGCTCGACGGTGTGCCCGTCGGGGTCGGAGATATACGTGTGCCAGTTGCTGCCGGGCATATCGCGCCCGGAGCGGTTGACCCTGACGCCGCGCTCTCGGAAGAACTCGACGCCGTTCACCACCTCGGCCAGGGAGCCGGTCTGCCATGTGATCTGGTTGATGTCGACGCCGGCGGGCCCTCCCCGGATGGCTTCCAGCGCCTCCCGGGGGAAGAGCACGAAGGAGTGGTGGTCGGTGTTGTAGTGGAAGAACCCGCCCTTGCCGCTCGCGATCCCCTTCTCCTCGAGGACCTTTGCGCGCTCGGGGTTGGCGGCGAAATCGATGATGTCGGACTGCTTGAAGCCCAGCAGACCCCGGTAGAAGTGGATGCACTCGTCCATCCGGTAGACGTTGTAGCCGAAGTGGCCGAGTCGCCGCAGCTTGAACGGCCTGGCCAAGCGGACCCCGCCGACGCTGTAGATCTTTTCCTGCGTAGCCATAGCTGGACTCCCCTACTCCATATGCTTCATGCCACAAGCTTCTAAGCTTCCAGCGCAGTGATTCGTCGCTCGAGGTCCTGCACAGCGGCGTAGTCCTCGTCGAGCAGCTTGTAGCATCGCTCGACGTAGAACTGCGCGAGGCTTGCGCCCCGTTCGCTCATATCACGGGCGGCCCGGCGCACCCTATCCGTCCAGTAGCGCGTGGGCAACAGGCGCTCCAACGCCTCCAGCGACGCCTCGCTCTCGCTGACCAGCGCAGTGTCGCCCCGCTCCTGTGCGAAACGGAGCGTGCCAACGAGCTTCGATAGCTCGCCAAGGCGGTCGCGCTCGGTCAGCAGCTCGTACAACATGCGCTGGACATCGACCGACGCATCGGCGGCGATGGCGGCGGGCTCCGGAGCGTGGGCGGGCACGCTGTCGCGGTGGCGCTCGTAGAGCCGGTTGTACTCCTGCACGGCCTCGGCCGCCTCGTGCATCGCCGCGGCGATGTCGCCGAGCGTGACGTTGCCGCCCATCACCAGGTCGTCGCCTCGGAGCCGGGCGAGCGCCTCCAGGTACGGCAATCCGTCGACCTGCTCAGGGGCCGGGGGCGCCGCAAAGCTGCCCATGCCGGCGCCAAGCGCCTCGCCGGCCATTCCGCCCAGCTGGGACGCGAGCAACGGCGGCAGGTACTTGCCCATGTCCATGGGGACCGGGAGCACGACCGCGTAGGTGGCGAGCACGTCCGGGCCGGAGCGGAAGTAGACGATGGCATGGCCGAGCGGCCTGTCCGGATCGCCGATGTCGAAAGTGAGCGTCATGTGCCGCGCCTCCCCGCACATTATAGGCCCGCCAACGACACGCTTTCCCCTTGGCTCCGGCACCCGCGCTCTGGCACGATTACCGTCCGGCCACCGGCTCGCGCCGAGCCTGCAACCCCCGCCAAGCAAGACGGAAACTCGTGAACAGCTACGTCATCAAGACCAGTGGCCTGACCAAGCGCTTCGGCCGGATCCTAGCCGTAGACGATCTTTCCATCCAGGTGCCCCGCGGCCACGTCTTCGGGTTGCTGGGCCCCAACGGCTCCGGCAAGACCACCACCATGAATATGTTGCTGGGCCTGATCAAGCCCACCGCCGGGAAGTTCAGTCTGTTCGGCTCCTCCGAGAGGAGCGACAAGACGCTGCGCCGCGTTGGCGCCATCATCGAAAGCCCCACCTTCTATCCCTACCTCACCGGCCGTCAGAACCTCGCCTACTTCCAGGGCGTCCTGGGCAGAGGCAGCCCCAGAGAGCTCGACAGCCTGCTCGAGCAGGTGGGGCTGGCAGGGCGGGGCGACCACCGCTATCAGACCTACTCCCTCGGAATGAAGCAGCGCTTGGGGCTGGCCTACACCCTCCTGGGAGACCCGGAACTGCTCTTCCTGGACGAGCCCACGAACGGCATGGATCCCGCGGGCGTGGCGGAGATTCGGGAGATGATCCGCAGCCTGGCGACCGGCGGGCGCACGGTGCTCCTCTCGAGCCACCTCCTCAACGAGGTCGAGCAGGTGTGCGATAGCTTGGCCATCCTTTCCAAGGGACGCCTCATCGCCCAGGGGAACATCAAGGATCTCTTACAGACCGAAGGCCAGATCCGCCTGCGCACGACCGACAACGACGAAGCCTTCGAAATCCTATCTGACCTCGCTTGGGTGCAAGGCGTGAAGACGCAGGGCGGGTCGCTCGTGGCCATGGCCCCTGTAGAGCGCTCCTGGGAACTGACCGCCGTGTTGAGCCAGTCTCGGGTGTACGTCACCGAGATGAGGCCCATCACGCTGTCTCTGGAGGACTACTTCATGGAGGTCACCGGCGAGGAAGGGTCCGCATGAGCCAGATCCTCCACGTCCTCCGTCTCACTCGATGGGAGTTGTTCAAGCTCCGGCGCCGGCGGCTGCCGTGGGTGCTGCTGGGCATTGCCCTCGCCATCTCCCAACTCTTCCTGTGGGGCGCCTATTTCACCTACCACAATTCCGCCATCCGCAGCGTCTTGGTCAACCCGACCAGCACGACTTTCTCCAGCACCGCTATGGTGGACGGCCAAGAAGTGCCCGTATCCGTTGAAGTGACGTGTTTCAACGCTTTCGACGACGACCTGCCCCCGGAGGCGGCGGCGCTCTCCGAGCGAGAGCAAATGGCTGTCCGGGAGGCCATGGAAGAGCTGCAGGAGCAATGCGGCAACCCTGAAGACATCGAGTTCGTCTCCGATACGGAATCTTGGCGGTCCGGCTTTACGCTGCCCGCCAGCCTGGCCGACGAGAACGGCGATGGGCTCCCGTTCTTCATCATGCTCGTCATGGTTTTGGCTGCCTCCGCCATGGGCGCCGAGTACGCCTGGGGGACCCTGCGAACGACGATAACCAAGGGTTCGGGACGCTGGCAGCTCATCACGGCCAAGTTTCTGACTATGCTGCTGGCCAGCGCAGGCGCGCTCGTAGCGTTGGGCGCGGTCACCGCCGCCGCCAGCCTCCTGGCGCACGTCATCCCGCCATCGGAGGAGGGCGGCGTCGCCGACGCGGGAGAGTGGTTGCCGGTGGCCACGACCCTTGCCAAGACGCTCTACGGATTGGCGCCCTTCATCGCCTTGGCGACATTCCTAGCGGTGTTCAGCTCATCGACAGCCGTCGGCGTCGCAGTCGGCTTGGGCTACTACTTCGGCGAGCTCATCCTGAGGGGCATTCTCGGCGGCTTCTTCGACTGGTTCCGGCACGTCTCCCCGTACCTGCTGGGGGAGGCCTCGGGCGACTGGGCAGGCCAAGGCTTCAGCGACGGCGTTCGCCCCTTCCTCGTGGTGCTGGCCTACGTGGTCGTGTTGGTAGCCGCCACGGTCTACATCTTCCAGAAGCGAGACATCGGCGGCGCGAAGGGCTCCTAGCGCCGGGCGGCGGGACGGCGACAGGGCGCCGCGCTCCTTGACACGCCATACCCTGCCGCGTACTCTGGCCCGCGAGCCCGCCTCTGGGGGCGGCCTCATGGTTGTGAGGCCGTCGAGCGTATGGGCGGCGAGGCTCAGCCCCTTCGCGACGGATCGGGAATGAGCGGGAACCTCCGCCCGGCACACACCCACTACCCGGCATGGAAGCACACGGCCCGGCGCGCGGCGCAATGGTCGCTGCTGTTTGGCCTGTGGGTCGCTCTCTCCGGTCAGACGGGCGTCGAATTCCTCGTGATCGGCGCGGTCGCAGCGGCCGCTGCGATTGGGTTCTCTGAGCTCTTGTTCCGTGGGTCGCACGAGGGCCTGTTCGCGCCATCGCCAGCGCGGGTCTCGTGGTACGCGCGCACGACGCTGCGCTTCTTCCTGTACCTCCCCTGGCTGGCGTACCAGATCGTCGTCTCGAACATCCATGTCGCGTACCTCGTCCTGCACCCGCGCCTCCCCATCGATCCATCGCTTGTCGAGTTCGACACGACACTGCGGTCGGAGGCCGGGCAGGTGGCGCTGGCACAGTCGATCACGCTTACGCCGGGCACGGTGACGGTCGACGCGTCCAACGGCAGGTTCCTGGTCCACTGCCTCTCCCGCCGGTCCCGCGCGGGGCTCGCCGAGGGCACGTTGCAGCGCAGGATCGCCGGCGTGTTCGATGAGCAGCGGGCGCCGCGGATCGAGCTCACCGACATCGAGCGTCCCGGCCAAGTGCCGCTGTGAGCGAGCTCGTGGCGGCGGCGAGCCTGGTGACCGCTTTCAGCGCGATCATGTTCCTGCGGGTCGTGCGTGGCCCCACGGTGTTCGACCGTCTCCTCGCCGCCGGGGCCATCGGCACGAACACGATCGCGTTTCTCGCGATCGCCGGTTTCATCTTCGAGCGTCCCGATATGTTCGTAGACCTCGCCTTGAGCTACGCCCTACTGAACTTCATCGGCACGGTCGCCGCAGCCAAATATCTCGAGCGGCGCGGGCCTGACGACGCTTCCGCCGACGGCGAAACGTCGTGAGCATCGTCGCGCTAACGCTGCTAGCGGCGGGGCTTTTCCTGATGGGCGTCACTGCCTTGGGCATGCTGCGGCTGCCCGACTTCTTCAGTCGCGTCCACGCCGTCTCGAAGGTCGAGACGCTCGGAATCGCCCTGGTGTTGCTGTCGCTCATGGCGCACAACGGCGCGAGCCTGACAAGCCTAAAGCTTGCGCTGATCGTGCTGTTCGTAGGCATCGCGAACCCCGTTGGCGCGCATGTGTTGACCAGGGCGGCTGTGCGCACCGGGCTGATGCCGTGGCGACAGTCCGGGTCGGGCGACCGCGCCCGGGCGGAGGAGGCATAGTGGTCTGGGGCATCGAACTCGCGCTGTACGCATTCCTCGTCGTCGTGGCGGTGTTGGCATTGGAGATCCGCGACATGTTGGCGGCGGTCGCAGCGCTGACGGTCTACAGCTTTCTCGCGGCCGCCCTGCTGGCCATCATGGGCGCGGTCGACGTCGCGCTGACGGAGGCGGCGCTCGGCGCCGGCATCACCGGCGTCCTGTTCATCGGCGGCATCAGCCTGATAGGCCGGAGGTCGGTCGATTGAGGTTGCTCGGCCTGGCCCTCGCTGTGGTAGTCGTCGCCCTGTTCGGCTACGTCTCGGCCGACCTGCCCGACCGCGGCGCCGTCGACGCGCCGGCGAACGTGCACCTAGCGCCGGAGTTCGTCGAGCTCACCGAGGACCACGACGTGGTCGGCATCCCCAACTTGGTCACGGCGGTCCTCGCTGATTTCCGGAGCTATGACACCCTCGGGGAGACGGTGGTCGTCTTCACGGGCGGCCTCGCTGTGCTGCTGGTGCTCACACGAAGAAGGGGGCGCGATGACGGAACGTCATGACAGTGTGATCCTGCACTTCATCGTGCGCTCGTTCATGGTCCCGTTCATCTTCGTGTTCGGCGCCTACGTGCTGGTCCATGGCGAAGCGAGCCCGGGCGGCGGGTTCCAGGCGGGGGCCATCGTGGCAGCCGCTGCTATCCTCGCGCGGCTGACGCTGGGCGCCGAGCACTCGGCGGGCCGCCTCACCACGGGCATGCTGACGTGGGCGGCGAGCGTCGGTCTCGCCCTCTACGCGCTCACCGGGGTAGTCCCGCTCTTCTTCGGCGAGAACTACCTCGACTACAGCGCGCTGCCGCTGGAGTGGTTCAACAGCGTCGCCAGCCACGCGCGGACCAACCGGGCGATGGGCATCTTCATCGTCGAGTTCGGGGTGTTCATCGTCGTGTTCAGCACCATGGTCCTCATCTACGACTACCTGACGCGGGCGCACGATGATTGACGAGATCGCGGCAAGGTTCCCTTTCTGGGGCAACGGCGCGCTGATTGCCGTGGGCCTGTACGGCATGATCGGCAAGCGCAGCCTCGTCAAGAAGCTGATCGGGATGAACATCTTCCAGTCGGCAATCATCCTGTTCTTCATCGCCGGGAGCGTTCAGGACGGCGCAACGCTGCCGATACTCTTCGAGAGCGGGCACGGCGACGCGCGGTACATCAACCCTCTGCCCCACGTGCTTATGCTGACGGCGATCGTCGTCGGCATCGCGACGACGGGGGTCGCGTTGGCGTTCCTCGTCCGGATACGACGCGAGTTCGGGAGTACGGACGAAGCGACCCTCCTCGAGCAGGTGCGGTCATAGCCGATCAACTCCCCGTCCTCATACCGCTGCCGCTGCTGCTGCTCGCGCTGGTGGTCCCGTTGGCGGCGAGGCTGCGCCCTGGACTCGCCTACCCGGCAACGCTGGCAGGCGTCCTGGCCTCCGCCGGCGCGTCGGCCTGGGCGCTGGCCCGAGTCCTGCAAACGGATGCGCCGCTCCACTACGATCTGGGCGGCTGGGCGCCGCCGGTGGGCATCGAGTACGTGGTCGACCACGTCTCGGCGCTCGTCGCGATGGTAGTGACCGGCGTGTCGGCGCCGGTCGTAATCGCAACGCGGCGCTGGGCCGTTCGCGAGGCGGGCGACCGGCTTGGCCCGTTCTATGGGCTGGTGCTGCTCTTGCTGGCGGGCCTGACCGGCATCGTCGTCACAGGCGACCTGTTCAACCTGTTCGTCTTCCTCGAAATCTCCTCGCTGTCCGCCTACGCGCTGGTGTTTCAGGGCGGGCGCCACGGCATGATTGCCGGCTTCCGCTACCTGGTCCTGGGGTCGATCGGCGGCTTCTTCTACCTGCTGGGGGTTGGGTTTCTCTACTTCACGACGGGCACGCTGAACATGGCGGAGACGGGCGAAATCCTGGCGGACGACGCCTCCGCGCGCTCCGTGCAGGCCGGGGCCGTGTTCATCTTCGTGGGGCTCGGCCTCAAGATGGCCGTGGTCCCGCTGCACCTGTGGCTGCCCGACGCGTACACCCACGCCCCCTCGTCGGTCAACACGCTGCTCGCCCCCGTGATGACGAAGGTCGGCGCCTACGCCATGATCCGGATGTTCCTGAGCGTCTTCCCCGACGACTACCTGACCGACGTTGTCCCGGTCGCGGACGCTCTCATCGTCCTCGGTCTCGCCGGCGTCGTATATGGCGGGGCAGCGGCCATCGGCCAGCAGGACATCCGGCGGATGCTCGCCTACAGCTCGATAAGCCAGATCGGCCTGATCGCCGCCGCGATTGGCCTGGCCTCGCCGCTCGGGTTCATAGCAGCGTTGTTGCACATCATGAACCACGCCGTGATGAAGGCCGCACTCTTCATCGCCGCAGCGTCGGTCCGCTACCGGACGGGCGAGTCGTCGGTGGACGGCTTCACGAGGCTCGGCAGAACGATGCCGCTGACGATGGGCGTGTTCACGGTGGCCGGGGTCTCGATGATCGGGATTCCGCCGACGGCGGGGTTCTTCAGCAAGTGGTGGGTGGCGCAAGCGGGCACGCAGACGGGCACGGGGGCGGAACAGTGGGCCGTCGTCGCCGTCGTGCTGGGCTCCAGCATGCTGACGGCGGCCTACCTCTTCCGCGTGCTGGAGCGCGCGTACCTCAGGCCGGCGCAGCGCGAGTCGGCCGCGGCGTCCGTCCACACGGGCGCCGAAGGCGACGGCGGCTCGCAGGCCGAACCGAGCAACGAGGCAGCGGCAGGAGGCGGCGAGGCGCCGCTGGACATGGCGCTGCCGGCGGCGGCCCTAGCAGTGGCAACGGTCGTACTCGGTCTGCTCAACACGCCCATCGTGACGCGAGTCCTGGAGCCCGGCCTCTGATGGGCGGGACGCTCTCGTCGCCGCTGCCGCTGATCGCGGTGCTCATCCCCGCTGTCGGGGCGCTGCTCGTTGCGCTCTCCGGCGAGCGGCACAGGAATCTCCGCGACGCGTGGTCGACGTTGGCGGCGCTCGCTCTCGTCGGCGTCGTCGCGTCGATGCTCCCCAAGGTCCTCGACGGCACGGCACCGGAAACGACGCTGATCGAGCTGTCCCCCGGCATCGACGTGACGCTCCGGGCCGACCCTGCCGGCATGATTTTCGCTCTCCTCGCATCCTCACTATGGGTGCTGGCCGGCGTCTACGGCGTTGGGTACATGCGGGCAGGGGGCGAGCACAAGCAGACGCGGTTCTTCAGCGTCTTTGCCCTGAGCTTGGGCGCGACCATTGGCGTTGCATTCGCTGGCAACCTGCTCACGTTCGTCCTGTTCTACGAGCTACTCACGCTGTTCACGTACCCGCTCGTGATTCACCGGGAGACCGAGGAGTCCATCGCGGCGGGCCGCAAGTACCTTGCGTACACGCTGTCCGGGGGCGTGCTGCTCATCGGCGCGACCGCTTGGGTCCATACGCTAGGCATCGACGCGAGCTTCACGGCGGGCGGATTCCTCGGCGGCAGAGACATCTCGGACGCGACTCTGTGGGGCCTGCTGGCGCTGCTGGGGCTGGGCGTTGGCGTGAAGGCGGCGGTCATGCCGCTGCACAGCTGGCTGCCCGCGGCGATGGTCGCGCCGACGCCCGTTTCGGCGCTGCTGCACGCGGTGGCCGTCGTGAAGGCGGGCGTATTCGGCGTCGTGCGCATGCTCGTGTTCGTGTTCGGCGCCGACGTATTGCGCGAGATGGGCGCGTGGCAGGTCATCGCGGGGTTCGCCGCCGCGACGGTAATCATGGCGTCGGCGCTCGCGTTGCGGCAGGACAATCTCAAGCGGCGGCTCGCGTACTCGACCGTGATCCACCTCTCCTACATCGTGCTCGGCGCTGCGCTGCTGGGCTACACTGCGCTCATCGGAGCGCTGCTCCACATCGTGGGCCACGGCGTAACGAAGATCACGCTGTTCTTCTGCGCAGGCGCCATACACGCGCGGACGCACCGCGAGAACGTGAGCGAGTTGAGCGGCATCGGCCGTCAGATGCCCATCACGATGACCGCGTTCGCGCTCGCGTCCCTCAGCATGGTCGGCATCCCTCCGTTCGTCCTGTTCGCGAGCAAGTTCTACCTGGGCTGGGGCGCGGCGGGAGTCGATCAACAGCTGTTCATGGTCTTGTACATCGCGAGCGGGGTGCTGAGCGCCGCGTACTTGTTCCCCATCGTCATCCGGGCATTCTGGGGTTCGTCGCCCCAGTTCACGCGCTACGGCGAAGCGGACATGCGGATGGTCGTGCCGCTCGCCATCACGGGCGTGCTCGCTCTCGTGCTCGGCATCGTCCCGAACGTGCCGTTCGCGTTCCTTGAGCTCGCGTCCGACGTGGCTGACGCCGCGTTCGGCGCCGGCGCGACGGCGGGAGGCGCGCCGTGAGCAACCGGATGCGCATGACCGTCGCGCTGGTCGCCGCATTCGCGGTCTCCGTCGCCGCGGACGCCATTCTCGTGGACCGCGGCAGCATCGACGAGACGATCTACGGCGGCCGCGTGATCGGCGTGTGGCCGGCGCTCGGCCTCGCGTCGGCTGTGGCGTTCGTCTACGCGGCGTGGTGGGCGGGGCGCATGTTGCAACGCCGGGGCGACCCCTACGACAAGACCAACGATGACAGCGAGGGCGGCGGCGATGGATAGCGTCCCCCCCGCCCTGCTGATGCTCGCGGCGGCTGCGGTCGTCCCGCTGCTGCCCGGGGCGGCGCGGCCCTGGGTGGTCGTCGCGGCGCCGGCAATCGTTCTCGTGCAGCTCATGGTGTGGCTGGAGCCGGAGTCGACGAGGACGATCGGCTGGCTGGTTCTCGAGCTCACACTGCTCGCGGTCGACGACGTGAACGAGGTTTGGGCGACCGTGTTCGCGCTGGTGGGCGTCGGCGGCGGGCTCTTCGGCCTGCACCTGCGAGACCGCTGGCAGCAGACCGCAATCCTGGCGTACGGGGGCAGCGCGCTGGGCGTGCTGTTCGCGGGCGACCTGCTCACCCTGATTGCGTTCTGGGAGAGCATGGCAGTCGCATCGACCGTACTCATCCTGCAGGGAGGCAGGCCGCGGTCGCACGGCGCCGGGCAACGCTACTTCTATGTACACATCGTCGGCGGGAGCCTGCTGCTGGCGGGGATCCTCTGGCACTTTGGCGAGACTGGTTCGCTCGCCATCGAGCACGTCGACAGCGGAGCGGCCGCGTGGCTGATGTTCGCAGGCGTTGCCGTCAACGCCGCCCTCGTGCCGGTCCACGCTTGGCTGTCGGACGCCTACCCCGAGGCGAGCGCCGCTGGCATGGTGTTCCTCGGCGCGTTCACGACGAAGACCGCCGTGTACGTGATGCTGCGCATGTTCGACGGCTGGGACATACTGCTCGCGGCAGGGCCCGCGATGGCCGTCTACGCCGCGGTGTTCGCGCTGATGGAGAACGACATCCGTAGATTGCTGGCCTACCACATCATCAGCTCCGTGGGCTTCATGGTGACTGCGGTGGGTTTGGGGACAGCGGCGGGCGCAGCATCGGTCGCCGACCAAGTGTTCACGCACGTCCTGTGGCAAGCGGCGATGGTCATGAGCGCGGGGGCCGTGCTGCACGCCACCGGCGCGACAAAGCTCACGGACCTCGGCGGGCTCGCGGCGCCGCTGCGCTGGGTGCTCGCGGCGTACCTCGCGGGCGCGCTGTCCATCTCAGTGTTTCCGCTGCTCGCCGGCCTGGAGGCAAGCCATCTGTACACCGAGCACGCGGCGGGCGCGGACCTCCGATGGGCGGCGACGCTGCTCTACGCCGCGTCGGTCGGCACAGTTCTAGCCGTGGCGGTCAAGCTGCCCTACTACGCGTTCTTCGCCCCCGCTCGCGACAGCGCGACCGCGACGACCCGCGTCCCATGGGGCATGTACGCCGCGATGGGAGCGGCCGCCGTGCTGTCGATCGCGGTCGGCGTGCTTCCGGGCGCTGCGCCCAAGGTTTTCGGCCTGCACTTGGAGCACCCAGAGTACACGACCACAACCATCGTCTCCGGACTCCAAGTGCTGGCGCTCTCAGCGATAGGGGCGTGGCTCTTCCTGCCGAAGCTGGCGCGCCGGGACACGGTAACACTGGACGCCGACTGGGTGTACCGCAAGGCGGGGCGTCCCTTCAGCGCGCTGGTCCTGCAGCCGTTGGAGGGCGCGTTCACGGCCTCCGAGGCCGCAGCCGCGTGGACGGCGCGCGTCACGACTCGTTTGATCGCAACGCCGGAGCTGGGGCGGGCATGGGTAAGCCGGCCTCCGCTGGGAGCGGCGGTGGCGGCGCTCATCGTGACGTTCGGCGTCGTAGTCCTCGTCGCCGAGCTCTGGTGAACAGGCCAGGCGTCGGGTCGGATAGGATACGGACGATTCGGTAGGACGCTCGAAGGGGGCTTATGGCCATCGGCATCTTCGGCCTGCCTCGCACGGGCAAGACCACGATCTTCAACGCGGTGACGCGCGGCCACGCCGATACGGGCGGGTCCCGCGCGGGCGGCGCTCAGCCCCACGTGGGCGTCGTCAAGGTGCCCGACCCGCGGCTCGGCGTGCTCGCGGAAATCTCGCATCCCAAGCGGGTGGTCCCCGCGGAAGTCGAGTACATCGACGTGCCCGCCGCCCCCGAGGGCATCGGCAAGGCGAAGGGCATCGGCGGCGAGTACCTGAACGCTCTGCAACGGTGCGACGCGCTGCTCATGGTCTCCCGCGCGTTCGAGAACCCGGCGGTGGCTCACGTCGAAGAAACGCTGGACCCATACCGCGACGCCGGTACGCTGGCGCTCGAGCTCGCCTTCTCGGACCTCGCCATCCTCGAGCGGCGCGAGCAGCGGATCGCAACGCAGCTCAGGGGCGCCAAGGCGCAGGAGCGCGACGCGCTCGGCAGGGAGCAGCAGCTGATCGTTCGCATCCGCCAAGGGCTCGAAGCGGAGACGCCGGTCCGCGAGCAGGAGCTTCCCCCCGAGGCAAAGGGGCTCCTCAACAACTTCCAGCTGCTCACCGCGAAGGCCCTGATCATCGTGTTCAACATCAACGAGGACGATGTGGCGAGGACTCCCGAGATCGAGGCGGAGATGGCGGCGGCGCTCGGCCGGCCAGGGGTCGGGACCGCGGCGTTGTGCGGGCGGCTCGAGGCGGAACTCGCCCAGATGACAGCCGAGGAGGAGGCGGAGTTCCGCGAATCGCTCGGCGCGGGCGAGCCGGGACTCGACCGGATGGTGCGCCTCTCGTACGACCTGCTCGGTCTCATCTCGTTCCTGACGACCGGCGAGGACGAGACGCGCGCGTGGACGATCCGCAAGGGAACGGCCGCGGTCGACGCCGCGGGCGCCGTGCATTCGGACATCCAACGCGGCTTCATCCGCGCGGAGGTTGTCAGCTACGACGACTTCGTGCGCACACGGAGCGTCGCCGAGGCCCGCAAGCAGGCGGTGTTGCGCACTGAGGGCAAGCAGTACGTCATGCGCGACGGCGACGTGGTGAACTTTCTGTTCAACATTTGATGTAGCTGGGCTTGACAGGCAGTATCAATATTGCTACTGTCAGAACACAGGAGGAGTGACTATGGGCGAATATGACTGTTATTGGAGTCTGAAATGGAACGCTCCCCTGCCATCGAGGCACTTCGCAGTAATCCTAAAGGCGTTCGGTTCGCAGACCTAGCCAAGATATGCGACTACTTCTTCGGAGAACCCCGTCAGCAGGGTACGAGTCACCGGGTCTACCGGACTCCGTGGCAGGGCAACCCCAGGGTGAACATACAGAACGACAGGGGCATGGCGAAACCGTATCAAGTGCGCCAAGTCGCCGAGGCCCTTGAGCGATTACAAGAAAGTGATAGCTAGTCATTACACATACAGAGTTACGTGGTCCGCTGAGGACGAGGAATACGTTGGGCTGTGCGCCGAATTTCCTTCGTTGAGCTGGTTGGCGTCCACCCAGGAAGAGGCCTTTTCCGGAATCCGGCAGCTGGTCGAGGACTGCGTCACGGATATGCAGTCCAACGATGAACCTCCGCCAGAACCGATGGCCGACCGCTCCTACAGCGGGAAATTCATGGTTCGCGTACCCCCGGAAACGCATCGCGCCCTTGCCATACGGGCCGCCGAGGAAGGCGTTAGCCTGAATCGTCTAGTCAGCGCAAGGCTCGCCAACGACGCCCTGTAAGAATCCGTCGGCGCCTAGACGACGTCAGGCCGCGTCTCCGCTGCTCTCCCTCCCTCGCCCCGCTATACTCAGGGAATGAGCCAGCCGATCGCCCTGTACGTCCATATCCCGTTCTGCGAGACGCGCTGCCCCTACTGCGACTTCAACACCTACGCGGGCATCGAGTCGCTGATGCCGCGCTACGTCGACGCGCTGTGCCACGACCTCACGCAGTGGGGCGCGTGGCTCGGCAGGCCCCGGCTCGCGAGCCTCTTCTTCGGCGGGGGCACGCCGTCGTACCTCCCTACCCGCGACATCGGACGGCTGATGGGCGCCGTCACGACGTCGTTCGATCTGCCGTCGGACGCGGAGGCCACGCTCGAAGCGAACCCCGGCGATTGCGCCCGCGAGCGGCTCGCGGCGATACGCGCCGCCGGCGTCAACCGGCTCAGCATTGGCGTGCAGTCGCTCGACGACAACGAGCTGCGCCTGCTCGGCAGGCGGCACTCCGCCGCCGACGCAGCCGCGGCGGTGCACGCGGCCAGGCAAGCCGGGTTCGACAACCTCAGCATCGATCTCATGTTCGGCCTGCCCTATCAGTTCGTCTCGTCGTGGGAGCACACGCTCGAACGGGCGATCGAGCTGCTCCCGGACCACGTCTCCGCCTATGCGCTCACGCTCGAAGGGGGCACCGAGATGGAGGCCAGCGTGCGGCAGGGACGGCTCCCCGACCCCGACCCCGACCTCGCGGCCGAGATGTACCTGCTGGCGCAGGGCATGTTCGCCGACGCCCGCTACGAGCAGTACGAGATCTCCAACTGGGCCGCGCCGTCGCGGGCCTCGACGCATAACCTCGCCTACTGGCAGAACCGTCCCTACCTCGGCGTGGGTCCCGGCGCTCACTCGTACCTCATCGGCGACCGTGCCGAAACTCGCGGTCTGGGCCCGCATGGGGTGCGGTTCGCGGCGATGCTGTCGCCCCGCGCCTACGTCGACCGCGCCGAGTCGTGGCGCGCCGAGGGCGCCGTCGACGCGGCGGCGCTCGGCGCAGTGCCCACGGTCGGCTTCTACGAGGAGGTCTCCGAGGGCACGGCCATGGCGGAGACGATGATGATGGGCCTGCGCCTCAACGCCGGCGTATCGGACGCAGCCTTCGCGCAGCGGTTCGGCGAAGGCATCGCCGAACGCTTCCCGTCCGTCGTCGCGGACTGCATCGACCTTGGCCTCCTCGAGTGGAGCCGCGGCAATCTCCGGCTCACCGAGGAGGGGCGGCTGCTCGGCAACGAGGCGTTCGGGAGGTTCGTGGGGGCGGTGGCGCCGTAGCGCGTCTCCGCCCTGTTTCGCGGCTGCGCCGGCGCCCGGTAGAATCAGGGCAGACTCCCCGAAGGAGCGAGCGCACATGCATCAGGTAGTCCTGCTCCGTCACGGCGAGAGCATCTGGAACCTCGAGAACCGGTTCAGCGGGTGGACCGACGTCGACCTCACGGACACGGGCCGCGAGGAGGCCGCCCGCTCGGGCAAGCTCCTCATGGACGAAGGCTTCACGTTCGACGCCGCCTACACCTCCGTCCTCAAACGGGCCGTCCGCACCCTCTGGATCGTGCTCGACGAGATGGACCTGATGTGGATCCCGGTGGTGCGGAGCTGGCGGCTGAACGAGCGCCACTACGGTGCGCTTCAGGGGCTGAACAAGGCCGAGACGGCGGCCGAGCACGGCGAGGAGCAGGTGCAGGTGTGGCGCCGCAGTTTCGACGTGCCGCCGCCGGCGCTCGAGCCAGCGGACCCCCGCCACCCACGCAACGACCCGCGCTACGCAAGCCTGACGCCGGACGAGCTCCCGCTCACCGAGTCGCTCGAACAGACCATCGCGCGTTTCGTGCCCTACTGGTCGGGGACCATCGCGCCCGAGATCGCGGCGGGCAAGCGCGTGCTGATCGCAGCGCACGGCAACAGCCTGCGGGCGCTGGTCAAGCACCTCGACCACGTCTCCGACGAGGAGATCGTCGACCTGAACATCCCGACGGGCGTGCCGCTGGTGTACGACCTCGACGACGACCTGCGGCCGGTCGGCCATCGCTACCTGGGCGACGCGGAGGAGATCGAGCGGGCGATGGCGCAGACGGCGTCCCAGGGCAGAGCGCCTCAATGACGCTGCGCCTGCTGTCCTGGAACGTCAACGGGCTCCGCTCGATCCACCGTCACAGCAACTTCCTCGACTGGTTTCGCGCCGATTCGCCGGACATCCTCTGCCTGCAGGAGACAAAATCGCTGGCGGAGCAGCTGCCGCCCGAGCTGCGGCGGGTCGAGGGCTATCACGCCTACTTCGCCTCCGCCGAGCGCAAGGGGTACAGCGGCGTCGCCATCTACACCAAGGAGGAGCCCGTCGACGTGATCGCGGGTCTGGGCGTTCCCGAGTTCGACGTCGAGGGGCGCGTCCTCATCGCGGAGTACCCGAGCTTCGTCCTGATGAACATCTACTACCCCAACGGGAAGATGTCGGATGAGCGTCTCGCGTACAAGATGCGCTTCTACGACGCGTTCCTCGAGTTCGCCGACGGACTGTCGGCGGCGGGGCAACGGGTTGTCGTCTGCGGCGACGTCAACACGGCGCACCGCGAAATCGATATCGCGCGGCCGAAGGAGAATGCGAAGATATCGGGCTTCCTGCCCGAGGAGCGGGCGTGGATCGACACCTTCCTCGCGCACGGCTACGTCGACACGTTCCGCATGTTCGACGACCGCGCGGAGCAATACTCGTACTGGGACGTGAAGAGCCGGGCCCGCGAGCGGAACGTCGGGTGGCGCATCGACTACTTCTTCGTCAACCGCGACTTCCGCGAGAGCGTCAAGGGAGCCTGGATCATGCCGGAGGCGCCAGGGTCCGACCACTGCCCCGTCGGGATCGAGCTCGACGTCTAGCGTCACTCGTCCCTAGTGATGGTGAGCGTCGTGGTCGTGGTCGTGGTCGTGATCGTCGTCGTCCCGCTCGCCACGGCGGTACTCCTCTGTCCTCGCGCCAAGCTCCTCGGCGGTGACGAAGCCCTTGGCGATGAGCAGCTGCTCGAGGGACGCGAGCCACCGCTCGTAGTAGGTCGACTCGACGCCATCCCGGTCTGCGGCCGCGGTCTCATCGACCAGACGGTCGACGAACTCCCGCCATTCGTAGCGGTTGTCCTCGCTCAGGCGCACTGCGACGCCAAAGGCGCGGCCTTCCCACGGCGCCTCGAAGACGAGCTCGCCGTTGCTGCGCGGCAGCGCCTGGACGCCTTCCATGTTGGAGATCTGACGGTCGGTCTCCCAGCTCACGGCAGCCCTCCTACCCCACGCCGGCGGGCGCGGCGGCCTTCGCAACGCCGACCATCGCGTCGCGCGACACCAGCGGAACCAGCTCCGCTTCGCTCAGGCGCTCGGTCCCCGCGGGCCGCTCCGGCAGCACCATATAGCGCACCTCTGCGGTACTGTCCCACACACGTACCTCGACCTCATCGCCCAGCCGCAACCCGAACTCCTCGAGCACGGCCCTCGGCTCGATGACAGCCCGGGAACGGTACGCGGCTGATTTGTACCACGTGGGCGGCAGGCCCAAGATGGGCCAGGGATAGCAGGAGCAAAGCGTGCAGACCACCATGTTGTGCAGCGACGGCGTGTTCTCCAGCACGATGATCTGCGCGCCTTCGCTGCCCTTGAAACCCATGTCAGCTATCGCGGCCGTGCCGTCCGCGAGCAACCAACGCCGGTAATCCGGGTCCGTCCACGCGCGCGCCACGACCCTCGCTCCATTCAGCGGACCGATGTCCTGCTCGTAGGTCCGAACGATCTCGTCGACCGCGTCCGTGGAGATCACGCCCTTCTCGATGAGAAGCGACTCGAGCGCCTTGGTGCGGAGCGCTGCGTAGGACTCCGGTTCCGGGTGATGGACCGGCTCGTGGCTGCTGCTCATACTGCTCCCTCCGCCGCTCGACCGGTTAGACCGGATCGAGGTAGCTTTCCCACATGTCGATGAAGACGCTCTGGTTGGCCTCTGCCTGTTCTCCCCAAAGCTCCGCCGCGTCGAACCGCACGTTGTACACAGGTTGCGGTCCCGCGAGAGCTGCGGGCGCCTCGTCCTGGAAATCGTGGACGCCGTGGTAGAGCGCGACGACGCCCCGTTTGCCCCGTGCGTAGCGAGGAAGGCGCGTATGACCAATCGGATGGATGTTGCGTACGCGCACGCCGTCCCCGACGGCGAACGCGGGCTCGATGCCGACGTCACGCCGGGGCCATTGAATCGCCATGATCGAGCCGGCGGCGCGCGCCTTCATCTCGGGGTCGTCGCGGACGGTGACAGTCGCCCCGGGGTCGTCGGCGAACAGCGCCGCCTTCTCGTCGAGTTCCTCTCGCGTAAGGACACCGCCCGCTACTAGCGTGTCGAGTGTCGACCGCAGCCACCGCTCGTAGTAGCTCACGCTGAGATACACTGCCGGGTCCAGCCGCTCGATAGCGGGCCGCATCGGTCCCGTCCGCAGCAAACGACGCATGGCGTAGAGGCGGCCCTCCCACGCCTCGTGGAAGACAGGCTCGTTCTCTTCGCGCACGACGGGGCCGAACCCATGCATGCCGCCCATATCGTGGACGCCGTTCATGCCACGCGGCTCTCTCCTCGCGTGCCCTAGGGCTACTTCCGTTGGGCGTTGGCGGCGGCTGTGCTCCCGCCGGTGCGCTGCCAGAAGTCCTCATCGATGTTGGTGTTGATCATGGCGTGATCGGGGTCTCGCTGGACGCCCATCGGGTCATCGCCCCGCTGCACCCGCTCGATCTGCTCCTTCATCACCCGCCGGAGCAGCACAACGCCGCGGTCGGAGTAGCTCAGGTGCTCGATCCCGCGATTCGCGATGGGGCCCTGCGTCTCCCACGCCATGTGGTCCTGCGGGATGACGTGTTGGAGCTGGAACTTGGCCTCCGGGTACAGCTTGTCGGCCGGCAGCTTGTAGGCCTCCATGATCTCGACGGCCGGGTCGAACGCGTCGGGCGGCTCGGAGCCGTCCCCGGTGACGCGGAAGTTCACGTGGATGTGCATCGTGTGCTCGTCGTCGATGGGGGTGCGGAACTGGGTGCTCTGCCCCTGGCGCAGGATCGACGGGAAGCAGACGGGGTGCTCGTCGATGGAGCCGTTCTTGTAGGTCCGCTTCTTCATCAGGCCGTAGTCGGTCGTGTAGAACTCGAAACCCTCGACGTCGTCGGTGTACCCACGGGTGGTGCTGACGGGCTGACGTCCGCCGCCGATGAACTCCTGGTGCAGCACCTGGAGGTGCGCCGGGTCCATGGAGTTCTCCATGGCCTGGAACCAGTTGCAGTCGAGCACCGGGTGCACGCGGATGCTGCGGTGGCCGTCCTTGCGGAACAGCGTGTCGTAGCGGGTCATGGGCGGGACGGGCTGCGGGCCCATGTAGGCCCAGACCAGGCCGATGTAGACCTGAACGGGATACGCCTTCTGCTTGACGCTGCGCATGATGGCGTCGTTCCGCTCGGGCGGGGTCTCGAGGATGTTGCCCTCGCAGTCGTACAGCCATCCATGGTAGGCGCACGCGATGCCGCGCTCCTCGACGCGCCCGTAGACGAGCGACGCGCTGCGGTGCGAGCAGTGGTCGGCGAGCAGGCCGGTGCGGCCCGACTTGTCGCGGAACAGGACGAGGTCTTCGCCAAGCACACGGACGAACTTGGTGGGAGTCTCGTCGCTGAGGTCTCTCGCGAGGGCGATGGGGTGCCAGTAGCGGCGGAGCAACTCACCCGCCGGAGTGCCGGGGCCGACTCTGGTCAGCAACTCGTTCTCTTCCCGTGTCAGCATGGGCCACCTCTCGGCGTAACGCCGTGGATTCCGCCGCC
Source organism: Dehalococcoidia bacterium (assembly GCA_965220205.1). GTDB lineage: Bacteria > Chloroflexota > Dehalococcoidia > Lucifugimonadales > Australimonadaceae. Next base: position 1,764,795 of record OZ244812.1, read on the forward strand.
AAGGGCCCCTGGGGCCCCGCAGCTTGCGGCCCCAAGTATAGCGCGCCGCCGCCGCGCCGTCCTTTCCGCTATCATGCGTTCGGCGCGGGGACCGCCCGCGCGCGAGAGCACACCCATCCGGAGGAACGAACCCCATGGAATACCGCAAGCTCGGCACGTCCGACCTGCACGTCTCGACCATCGGCCTCGGCACGAACAACTTCGGCAACCCCAGCCGCATCCCGGACCCGGCTGTGAGCGCCCGCGTCATTCACCAATGCCTCGACGTCGGAATCAACTTCATCGACACCTCGAACAACTACGGCCAGGGCAAGAGCGAGGTCCACATCGGCGAGGCGCTCAAGGGCCGGCGGGATGAAGCCATCATCGCCACCAAGTTCAACCTCAACCGGCTCGAGGGCGAGTCGATTCCCGACCGCATCAACCGTTGTGTCGACGAGAGCCTCGGCAAGCTCCAGACGGACCACATCGACCTCTACCAGATCCACTGGCCCGTACGGAGCCTGCCGCACGAGGAGGTACTGGGCCCGCTCAACGACCTCGTGCAGGCGGGGAAGGTGCGTTACATCGGCGAGTGCAACTACTCTAGCGGACGCCACGCCCAGTCCGACGCCGTCTCCGAGCGCAACGGGTGGCCCGCAATGGTCTCCGCCCAGAACTACTACCACTTGTTCCGCCGTCAGATAGAGCTCGAGCTGCTCCCCTTCTGCACGGAGAACGACATCGGCGTGCTGCCCTACTACCCCCTGGCGGGCGGTTGGCTGACCGGCAAGTACAAGGCCAGCGACACGGCGCCCGACGGCTCCCGGCGCATGGTCGGTCAACTCCAGGGCGACGACCGGGCGCGCGACACGCTGGCCAAGCTCGACGCCTTCGCGGCTGAGCGCGGCCACACCATGCTCGATCTCGCGTTCTCCTGGCTGCTGGCGCACCCGGCCGTCAGCTCCGTCATCGCCGGGGCCATGACGCCCGAACAGGTGCAGGCGAACGCCGCCGCCGGCGGCTGGGCGATGACCGAAGAGGAGCGCGACGCCATCGACGACATCGCCTCGTGGGACGGGGACGGCGAAGATGTCGAGGGATTCGGCGCGGGCGGCTCCAAGATCATCCGCTAGCCTGCCTACATCCCAAGATTGGCGGCGGCAGCCGTCCGCCGTGGGGCCGGAGCTAGGCCGGATTACGGCGGTCCCCCCCCCCCCCCCGCGGTTGCTGGCGCAGCGGCTGCGGGCTCGACGCCCCCGTCGTCGGCGCGCTCGTTTGGCGCGGTTCCCGGCTGGGCTCGTGCGATGACGACCGCCGCGACGAGGAACACGGTCGAACCGACCAGCTCCGAGGACTCCTCGAGCCAGATCGCCGCGCCGAACCAGAACCGGTGCTCGATGAGGAATGTCATCTCCACGAACTCGGTGACGAGCGCCAGCGCCCAGATAGCCAACGTGGCGAGTCCCAGCGGGAACGCAGGCGCGGCGCGGCGTCGTTCCTGGAAGACCAACGCCAGTACCAGCAGCGCGATCGCAACGAAGAGCGGGGCGAACAGCGCCTCCCAGAGCGCGGGCGTGATCTCGTAGTGCAGCATCCGGTCGTAGACGCCGAGACGCTGGAAGACGGCGCGCGAGGCGCGCTCGTGCAGTTCGAGCGCCTCGTCCATCGACATGTACGCGAACGCAACGCCCAACGCAGCCCACAGCGGCAGCCGCTCAATCTCGCCGCGTCCCTGCCGCCGGGCGCGCCAGCCGCGGGCGGCCACCGCGAACAGCACGGCTGCCGAAGCAGCGAGCACGCCGCTGTGAAGGAACGTCGGAAACTCGCCCTCCTGACCTAGCTGAAGCGCCGGGGGCACTGGCGGGATGTTGACGACAATCAGGACCGCCTCGAGCGCGAAGAGGGCGGCGAAGGCGCGGAAGAGCGTCTCGCCGAGACGGGACCGGAGCGTCGCCAGGACTGATGCGAGCATGGCGCCAAGCCTACCACCCGCGCGTCCCCTATCGTCACGTCCGGCCCGCGCGCCACGCTCACGCCAACCGGTGATAGAATGAGGGGCGGCGCGGGCGTGACGCAGCGGTAGCGTACCTGCTTCCCAAGCAGGTTGTCGTGGGTTCGAATCCCATCGCCCGCTCCAGCGCGCTACACTAGCGGCGATGGAGAACCACGTCTTCCCCGGTGATTTTCGCAGTGGCTTTGTCGCACTCGTAGGCCGCGCCAACGTCGGCAAGTCGACGCTGCTCAACGCCATGCTCGGCCAGAAACTGGCCATCGTCAGCCCCAAGCCGCACACGACGCGCCACAAGCTCCTCGGCGTGCTCCACGGCGAGCAGTTCCAGGCCGCGCTTCTCGACACCCCCGGCTTCCTGCGCAAGGGGCGCGACCAGCTGGACGCCGCCATGTCGCGCCAGCTTGCGTCAGCCCTCGGGGACGCCGACCTCGCTGTGCTCGTCGTCGAGCCCCGCCCTCCCGGCGACGTGGAGGAGCAGCTGATGGCCCAGCTTTCGGCGGCGCGGACGCCCGCCGTCCTGGCCATCAACAAGACCGACGAGGCGGCGAAGCAGAAGCTACTCCCAGTGATTCAGCGCTACAGCGAGGCGCACAGCTTCTCCGACATCGTCCCGGTGTCAGCCCTGACCGGCGACGGCGTGGACGTTCTGCTCGCGCAGACGGCGGCCCACCTGCCGGCCCAAGAACCCATCTTCTCCGCCGACGTGCTCACTGACCGGCCGCTGACCTTTCTCTGCTCCGAGATCATCCGCGAGAAGGTGTTCAACCTCTACGCCCAAGAGGTGCCCTACGACGTCGCCGTCGAGATTGACTCCTATGAGGAACGCGACGGCGCCGAGCCCGACATGGTCCGCGCGATCGTGTACGTTGACAAGCAATCGCAGAAGCAGTTGCTCATCGGCCGCGCAGGCCAGGCGCTGAAGGAGGTCGGCGTGCAGGCGCGGGAAGAGATAGAGGGCATCGTCGAGAAGCGGGTTTACGTCGAGCTCTGGGTCAAGGTCAATCCCAAATGGCGGCGCAAGGCCGGGTTCATCCAACGCACGCTGTAGCCGGGCGGCAGATCCAGGGTCTATGGCTCCAGGCGATGCCAGGCGACCGCGGCTGCGACGCCGACCCCCGCGAGCACGAACGCGGCCCCGAGCGATAGCTCGAACAGGGCGAAGAGCAGATCGGGGAGCGTCGCAATCGCCACGCCGCCCACGGCGATGTACTGGTACGTTCGCCCCCTGCGCCGGTTCACTGCGGCGCCGACGCCTTCGCCGATCAGATAGCCCAGTCCCATCATCACGAACAGGTTGACGAACCCGATGGACGGCCCCACGAACCATCGGAGCGCCCCGAGCACGACCAACCCGGCCACGCCCAGCCCAGCCGCGGCGGCGGCGCCGCGGGCGATGTATCCCTTCGACACCCTGTACGTGGGGAGCCGAGCGGCGGACGCGCACTCCTTGCAGCGGATGCCCACCGGGTGCTGGCGTACGCACTCGACGCATACGGGCTTCCCGCAGTTGCCGCATCGAAGCCCCGTCGCGCGGTCGGCGTGCCAGTGGCAAGTCGTAGTAGTCACGTCTACTCCGGGGCGGCTTGGCCGCGTCGCACCCACGCGTCGTGGTCCCGGATGTCCCGGTCGAACACGAGGCGGTTCCACAGCAGCGGGACCAAGCCCGAACCGGACGGATTGCGGCCATTGGACGCCAGCCGCTTCACCACGGTCACGGCGAGAATACCCGTCATCAGCAGGACGGCCGGGGCCGGGCGCTCCCACCAGAGTGCAAGCAGCGGCAGCGACGCCATCCCAACCAACACCCATACCGCGGCGGCGTGCGTGACCCGCCATCCCGCCGTACCGATGATGATGAACACGCCCAACTCGAGCCGACCCAGCGCGACGAGCACGCCAACGATAGGCGCGACTCCCCGCCCGCCCCGGAACTTCAGGAAAACGGGCCAGTTGTGGCCTACCACCGCAAGCAGTCCCGCGCCCGCCTGCACTCCCAGGTCGAGGCCGAGCGCCTGCGCCACGTACACCGGCGTCGTGCCCTTCACGAACAGGTCGAATATCCCGACCGGGAAGATCCAGCGCTTGCCAACGTTGTACCAGACGTTGGAGCCGCCTACGGTGCCGCTGCCCACGTTCCTGAGGTCAACGCCCCTGACCAGCCTACCCACGACGTAGCCCGAGGGGACGGACCCCAGCAGGTACGCGTAGGCGAGGGCCAGCGCAACCTTGACCGAATCATCCATGGCGGCCTCGATGCGGCTAGGCTCCGGACCGCCGGGCGCGGGCGCGCCGCTCGAGCTCGTCGGCTGTCTCCGCGGGCGGTCCCGCGGTCCCCGGCAACGACTCCCCCTCGTGGCCCATGGCGTGGTAGTCGCTCCCACCGCATTGGAGCATCCCGTACCGGTCCGCCAGCTCCGCGAGGTCCCGCCGCTGCTCGGGAGAGAAATCGCCGTAGTGGACCTCGAACCCCTCGAAGCCCAAGTCGGCAAGACCCGGCAGCACGTCCTGATAGCCAGGGATGAACAGCGGGTGCGCGAGCACCGCGACGCCGCCGGCGTCTCGGATGAGCTGGACCGACTCCCGCATGCTGATGTGGCTGCGCCCGACGAACGCCGCTCCGCGGTCGTCCAACAGCCCGTTGAACGCGTCCCGGATCGTGGCGACGTACCCCCGTTCCACCAGCGCTTGCGCAATGTGCGGACGTCCGATGCCGGCTTCTCCCGCGATCTGTTGGACCCGCTCCCAGTCGACCGGGTACCCGATCTCGCCGAGCCGCTCCACCATCCGCTTCCCGCGCAACTCCCGGTCGCTCCGGAACGAGCGCAGTTTCTCGTTGAAGGCCGGGTCGTGCGGGTCGAAGAAGTAGCCGAGGACATGGACGTCGGACTGCTCGTCCGTGGGGTGGTCGGCGCTGATCTCGACGCCCGGAATCAGCTGAATGCCGCCGAGCCTCTCCGCCTCGGCGAACGCCTCGTCCAGCCCCTCGGTAGAGTCGTGGTCGGAGATCGCCGCGACTTCCACGCCGCGGGTGTGCAGCAGCCGGACCAGTTCCGTCGGCGTCAGCTTCCCATCCGACAGCGTCGTGTGCATGTGCAGGTCTGCCCGTGTGCCGGGGCGCCGGGTCTGGGTCATAGCTCTATCACCTCGTCTCGACGCTCGATATGCGTCGCCAGTCCTGTGCGGTCGTCCACGTCGATGAGCACCGAGTTCAGCTGCGCCGGACCCGGTCCGTCCGCCACCGTAAGGCGGCGCGGCATCGCGGTCAGGAAGCGCGTGAGCACGTCGTCGACCTTGCTGCCGATAATCGAATACACAGGCCCCGTCATGCCTAGGTCGGTTACGAACGCTGTGCCGCGCGGGAGGACCTTGGCGTCGGCGGTCGGCACATGCGTGTGGGTGCCCACCACCGCCGACACCTTCCCATCGAGATACCACCCCATCGCCGCCTGCTCCGACGTCGCCTCAGTGTGGAAGTCGACCAACACAACGCGAGGCGGGTCGTCCGCGAGGTCCTCCAACAGCCGGTCCACTACGGCGAACGGCGAATCGAGGCCCTCGGGCATGAACACGCGGCCCTGGAGGCTGATTACGGCCACATCCCCCAGCCGGGCCACGCCTCGGCCGGGGGTGCCCGCCGGGTAGTTCGCTGGGCGCAGCACCGGCCACTCGCCGTCCAGCGACGGGATGAACTCGCGCCGGTCGAACGTATGGTTGCCGCCCGAAATCACGTTCGCGCCGGCCTCGAACAACTCGTCCGCCGTGTCGTCGGTCAGACCGAAGCCGGCTGCGGCGTTCTCGCCGTTGACCACCGAGAAGTCGACCCCGAGCTCCCGGCGGAGCTCGGGGAGGCGCCGACGCAGCGCCGTGCGGCCGGGCTTGCCGACCACGTCGCCCACCATCAGAACTCGCACTGCGCCGCCCTCCCTCATTCCTCTAACCGGCACCTGTCCGGCATCTGTCCGCATCTACCCGGCACTGTCCGGCCAGCCGGCCGCACAACCTGCCACGCGGCTCGGCCGCTAGTGCGCGATTTCGCTCGCTCGCGTCTCGCGCACCACGGTGACTTTGATCTGGCCAGGATAGACCAGGTTCTCTTCGATCTTCCGCACCACGTTGCGGGCCAGATTGGAGGCGCCGACGTCGTCGATTGCCTCCGGCTGCACCAGGATGCGGACCTCGCGCCCCGCCTGGATGGCGAAGGACTTCTCGACCCCCGGGAAGCTGTTAGCGACATCCTCAAGCGCCTCGAGGCGCTTCAGGTACAGCTCCACCGTGTCGCGGCGGGAGCCGGGACGCGCGGCGCTGATTGCGTCCGCCGCCGCCACCAAGAACGCCTCCACCGAGCCCCGGTCGTCGTCGTGGTGCTCCGCAATCGCGGCCTTGACCGCAGCAGGCAGCTTGTAGCGCGACGCCACCTCGTCGCCCAACTCGATGTGGGTCCCTTCGAACTCGTGGTCGAGCGCCTTCCCGATGTCGTGCAGCAGCCCCCCGGCCTTCGCTACTTCCTTGTTCGCCTTGATCTCGCTGGCGAGCATCCCGGCGATCCGCGCCACCTCGATAGAGTGCTGCAGGATGTTTTCACCGTAGCTGTACCGGAAGTTCAGCCGGCCGACCAGCTTGATCAGGTCCGGGTGAAGCCCGTGGACGTTGGCGTCCAGCACTGCCTGTTCACCCGCCTTGCGGATGGTCTCGTCGACCTCTTTCTGGGCCTTCTCCACCGCCTCTTCAATCCGGGCTGGGTGGACTCGGCCATCCTGGATGAGCTGCGTCAACGCTATGCGGGCGACCTCGCGGCGCACCGGCTCGAAACAGGAGATCGTCACCGCCTCGGGCGTGTCGTCGATGATCAGGTCCACGCCTGTCGCCGCCTCGATCGCCCGGATGTTGCGCCCTTCCCGCCCGATCAACCGGCCCTTCATCTCGTCGTTGGGCAACGGCACGATGGACGTTGTCGTCTCGGAGACGACATCGGACGCAAGACGCTGGATCGCCAGCGCCACGACCTTCTTCGCCTTCTCGTCAGCCTCGGCCAGCATTGTCTGCTCGAGGCTGTAGTAACGCCGGGCGAGCTCGTGCCCCATCTCGCCCTCGGCGGTCTGCACGATCTGCTCCTTCGCCTCGGCGAACGTTAGCTGGGCGATGGATTCCAGGACTCGCGTCTGCTCGAGCTTGAGGTCCTCGACCTCCCCCCGCATGCTCTCAATCTCGGCCTCGCGCCCACCGATCCGTTCTTCGCGCTGCTCCAACGCAGTCTGGCGCTTCTCGATTCCCTCCTCGCGATTCAAGAGGCGGTCCTCCGTCCGTTGCAGCTCACGCCGCCGGTCTCGCAGTTCGGTCTCGGCGCTCTGCCGCGTCTTCAGCGCCTCCTCCTGCGCATTCAACAGGACCCGCTTCTTCTCCTCTTCAGCATCCTCCACTATCGCCGCGGCGGACTCCCGCGCCGCCGCGAGGCCCTGGCTCAGCTTGCTGCTCTTCATCATCCAGCCGGCTGCGGCCCCCGCCGCCAGACCCACAATAGCCGCTACGATCGCCAATGCGATTTCCATTGCACTGCCTTTCCGGACCCAGCCGTGCGCGCGTCCCCTCAGCAGGGGACCGGACGGAGGGCCTCTTCTCGCTCAGCACGCCCGACGCAGACAGCACGCGGCGAGCCTCCGTCGACGACGGAGGCTTCCACGCATCGCTGCATTCGTTCTCGAGGCGCATTGCACACCACCGCTCACGATCCGTTGATCGTCAATGGCGGCGGGAGACGAGTAGGCGTCGTGTCTGGAGACGCCTATAGAACGGTCGAGCCGACCGGCTCCTCGGCGAGCTCGCTCAGCTCCTCCGCCGAGGAGGCCCTATGGCCGTTCGCCGGAGCGCCCGGCCGAGCAGTGGAGCGTTCGCTGAACTCGCGCACCATCCGTTCGATTTCGCCGGCGATCTCCGGGGAGTTGACCAGGAACTCCTTGGCGTTTTCCCTGCCCTGGCCGAGCTTGGTCTCGTTGAACGAGTAATTGGCTCCGGACTTCCGGATAAAGCCCATGGCCGTGCCCAGCTCGAGCAGGTCGCCCTGCTTGCTGATGCCACAGTTGAACATAATGTCGAACTCCGCCTGCCTGAAGGGGGGAGCGACCTTGTTCTTGACGACCTTGGCCCGTACTCGGCTGCCCACCATCTCGGTCTGTTGCTTGATCGTCTCGACGCGCCGCAGGTCGATGCGCACCGAGCTATAGAACTTGAGCGCGCGTCCGCCTGGGGTGACCTCCGGGCTGCCGAAGAACACGCCCACCTTCTCCCGCAGCTGGTTCACGAACACCACCGCCGTGTTGGAGTGGTTCGTTGCCGCGGTGAGCTTGCGCAGGGCCTGCGACATCAAGCGGGCCTGGAGTCCAACATGGGCGTCCCCCATATCGCCTTCCAGCTCCGCCCGCGGCGCGAGCGCCGCCACGCTGTCAATCACGACGACGTCCAGCGCGCCGCTGCGGACCAGGTACTCGACGATCTCCAACGCCTGCTCGCCCGAGTCGGGCTGCGAAACGAGGAGCGTGTCCACCTGCACTCCGCACCGTTCGGCGTAGTCGGGGTCCATCGCATGCTCTGCGTCGATGTAGGCTGCGGTCCCGCCGAGCCGTTGGGCTTCGGCGACGATGTGGTGGCACAACGTGGATTTCCCAGCCGACTCCGAGCCGAATATCTCTGTGACCCGGCCTCGGGGAATGCCTCCGATGCCCAGTGCGATATCCAGCGAGATGGAGCCTGTGGGGATCGCCTCCACATGCATGCGCTGGGCCGCTTCGCCCAAGCGCATAATCGAGCCACGACCGAATTGGCGCTCAATCTGACCGAGGGCCAGCTCTAGTGCTTGCTGCTTATCAGACACGATGATTGGCCTCGTCTCTTACCGCCACTAACCGCTTGTATCGTACCACACCCCCACCGACGGTAGGCGCGTAGTGTGCGGGAACATTTGTTCTAGTCGCAAGGGGCAAATGGCACAATCCCGGCCGCCTGTCCGGCAATCGCCTCAGGCGTGGGGCGTATAGCGGTTCACGATTGGCAGACGCCGGTCGCGCCCGAAGTTGCGCCGTGTGATCTTCACGCCAGGCGGCGCCTGCCTGCGCTTGTACTCGCTGCGGTCCACCAATCGGATGGTCTGCAGCACCGCGTCGGCCGGCATGCCCGCCTGCAACATCTCGCCGACCGTCCAATCATCCTCGACGTAGGCCTGCAGGATGGGATCGAGCACAGAGTAGGGCGGGAGCGAGTCCTCGTCCTTCTGGTCGGGGCGCAATTCGGCCGTGGGCGGACGCACGATGATTGATTCCGGGATCACCTCCCGCCCCGCCATCGCGTTGCGGTGACGAGCGAGCTGCTGCACCAGCGTCTTCGGGACGTCCTTGATGACGGCGAAGCCGCCGGCCATATCGCCGTAGAGGGTCGCGTAGCCCGTGGCCATCTCGCTCTTGTTGCCCGTGGTGAGCACGAGCCAGCCGAACTTGTTGGACGCCGCCATGAGCAAGTTGCCGCGGATGCGCGCCTGGAGGTTCTCCTCGGTGACGTCCGGCGCCAGTCCTTCGAAGAGCGGATCGAGCTCCGCCAGATACCAGTCGAGGCCGGGCTTGATGCCGAGAATTTCCATGCGCACGCCCAGATTCGCCACCAGCTTGCGCGAGTCCTGCGCCGACTGGTCGGAGGTGAAGTGCGAGGGCATGAAGAACGTCGTCACGCGGTCGGCCCCCAGCGCGTCGACCGCGATTGCCGTCGTGAGCGCCGAGTCGATGCCCCCCGACAGGCCGATCACCGCGCCGCGGAACCCGGACTTGAGGACGTAGTCGCGCGTGCCTGTGACCAACGCCGAGTACACCTCGGTGAGCGGGTCCATCGGCTCGTACAGCGGCGCCGCGCTCGATATCGAGTCCGACGCCGGGCCGGATACCGGGCCGGATACGTAGTAGGAGGCGGGCGCGCCCACGGTCGTCCCCACGCGCTCGAGCTGAACACCGTCGAAGGACGGAGGCAATGTCTGGTCGGCGTCGATGTCGACGATCAGCAGCTCCGTTGCGAACTGCGCGCCCCGCGCGACCACTCCCCCATCAGGCCCGAGCACGAGGCTCTGACCGTCGAATACGAGCTCGTCCTGCCCGCCAACGGTGTTGAGGTACGCGATGTAGGCACCGTGAGTCCGGGCCCGCGCCGCGAGCATCTCCTCGCGCTGGCGGCCCTTGCCCCGGTGGTAGGGCGAGGCGTTGATGTTGACGATGACCTCGGCGCCGGCCCCGCGCTGGACCATGCTCGGGCCCTCTTCGTGCCAGATGTCCTCGCAGACGTTGACGCCGACCTGCACCCCGTTGATCTCGAACACGGGACACTCGTTGCCGGGCTGGAAGTACCGCTCCTCGTCGAACACCCCGTAGTTAGGCAGGAAGATCTTGCGGTAGATGTGGACGAGACGGCCGTCCGCCGCCACAGCCGCGCCGTTGTACAGTTTGCCGGTCGCCTCGTCGGGCCTCGACGCCACACCGGGGTTGAACACGCGTCCGTCCACCAGCTCGGGCGCGCCCACCACCACCACCACGCCGCGGCTCGCCTCGACGATCCTATCGAGCTGCGTCTTCGCGTCCGCGAGGAACTGCGGCCGCAGGAGCAGGTCCTCCGGCGGATAGCCGGTGACCGCCATCTCGGGGAACACAGCAACGTGCGCGCCCCGGCTCTTCGCTTCGTCGAGGATGGCTAGTACGGCATTGGTGTTGCCTTCGAGGTCGCCCACCGTGGGGTTCATCTGGGCGAGCGCGAGGCGAAGGGGTCTCATCGTGGGCGCGCTCCGGCGTGGCCGCGAATCACTGGGAACCGCATAACGGCCTAGGGGACACGCCGCGAGTATAGCATATGGGCGGGCGGAGACGACCCGAAAAACAGCGCCCGACCAGAGGCCGAGCGCTCATTACGAATCAGGTCGCGAGAGCGGTTAACCGCCGGCGCGGCGGCGGCGGCGAGCCGAGCGCCGGGCGGCGAGACGGGCCTTCTCACCCTTCGAGCGAAAGAACCGGCGGTCCTTATGCTCCTTCAGGATGCCGTTACGGGTAACGGCGGCCCGGAATCGTGAGACGATGCCTTCGGGGCTCTCCCCATCTCGCAAGGTGACGAACGCCATTTGCACTCCGCAGGCCAGTATACGCGCGCACCGCGCGTCGGCCGACGGCTCACAATAGCATACGCGGCGCCGCGGCGGCAAGCGCGGTGCGGACGCTCGGAAGCAGCCGCCGGGCGCGCGCATTGACAGCGTTGGCTGCGCCGCGTATTGAGTGAGAGACTGCCGAGGCGGGGCGCGCCACGCGCCGGAGGGAGTGAGCCATGCTTTCCCTGGAAGACAACGAGAGGCTGACGCGCGTTGGGCCGGGCACGCCCATGGGCGAGTTGCTCAGGCGGTACTGGCTCCCGTTCCTGGTGGACTGGGAGCTGCCGCACCCGGACTGCGATCCGGTCCGCGTCAAGCTGCTGGGCGAGCAGCTCGTCGCGTTCCGGGACACGAGCGGGACGGTGGGGTTGCTCGCCACGCTGTGCGCCCACCGAAAGGCAAACCTCTTCTTCGGCCGGAACGAGGCGCACGGCCTGCGGTGCACCTATCACGGCTGGAAGTACGACGTCCACGGGAACTGCGTCGACATGCCGACCGAGACGGAGGACGGCAGCTTCAAGGACAAGATCCACCTGACGTCCTACCCGGTCCGCGAGGCCGGCGGCGTCCTCTGGGCGTACATGGGACCGCCCAGCGATCTGCCCCAGCTGCCCGAGTTCGAGTTCACGCGGACGCCGGCGGCCCAACGCTTCTCCTCGTGGGCCGTTCAGGAGAGCAACTTCGTCCAGGCCATCGAGGGAGGCATCGACTCCGTCCACACAAACTTCCTGCACTCCTCGCTCGACAGCTACTACATGACCGAGGCGTGGCGCGAGGAAGGCAAGCGGACCGAGTCCATCGCCGACGTCTACAAGGCGCGCGACACGATGCCGAAGTTCTTCGTGAAGGACACGGACTACGGCCTGGTGATCGCGGCGCGGCGCGAGACGGGCGAGGACTCCTACTACTGGCGGTTCAACAACTTCCTGATGCCGTTCTACACGAATCCGCCCGTCAGCACCGGCCTGCACGCCTTCGTCCCCATCGACGACGAGCACACGATGCGGTGGACGCTCTCGTGGAGCCAGGACAAGCCGTATACGATCCCCGAGCGCCTGTTGATGCAGACCGGCGAGGGCTTCGGCCTCCACACGCCGGTCTTTCCCGGCACGCACAATCCCATCCGCAACAAGTCGAACGACTACATGATTGACCGCGCCATACAACGGACGATGAACTTCACCGGCATCCGCGGCCAGGGAGACCAAGACTCGTCGGTCCAGGAGCAGATGGGCGCTATCACCGACCGGTCGGACGAGCACCTCGGCACGACGGACCTGGGGATTATCCACATGCGGCGGATGCTGCTGGCCGCCGCGACTGCGGTGCAGGAGGGCGCGTCGCCGCTCGCGGCGCATGACGGCGCCGCCTACCGCGTCCGCGGCAACATGGTCGTCCTGCCGAGGGAGCAGCCCTGGGAGGACACGGCGCGCGAGGCGGTGCGGCAGCTCAAGTACTGAACTCGGCGACGGCGCAGAGGGTCAGTCGGTCAGCCCCATGACGGGCTTGTCGAAGGTGTACGCGCCCGCGCGCTTGAGCCAGGGCCGGTCCCAATAGGTCTCGACTTCCGCCATGTCCGGCGGGTCGAGGCGCGGCATGGGCGCGGGGGCCGGCATCCCGTACAGCTCGGCGGTGTTGCCGCTGACGACCTTCGCCCTGGTGCGCTCGTCGAGGTGGCCGAGCGTCAGCTCAATCGTGTCGTCGGAGAAGGGCCAGACGCCGCCGGGATGGGGGTAGTCGTTCCCCCACAGGAAGTTGTCGGTTCCCCAGCGTTGGAGCAGGTATCCGCCCACGCCGTCCTGCATGAAGGTGCCGTAGACCTGGCGGCTGAAGTACTCGCTCGCGTGCAGCGGCAGGTCCAGCGCGTCCCCGTCGATGTTGGTGTTCCGGGACGACTTGCGGTCGAGGTCCTCCAGCCAGAACGGTATCCAGCCAACGTCAAACTCGGCCAGCACCAGCCTCAGATCGGGGTGGCGCTCGAGGACGCCCGAGATGATGAAGTCCGTCATGGTCTGCATCGCGACGAGCTTGTGCCCGTAGGAGAGCCGGCGCAGCCGTTGCTCCGGGTCGCTGGCCGCGGGCTCGATGCGCTCGGTGAACCCGGCGTTGACGTGCATGCCGATGGGCATCCGGAGCTGCTCGGCCGCTTCCCAGAACCGCTCGTAGTGGAGGCTCGTGAACGGGAGCTCCTCGGGCGGCACGACCCATATGGTCGCCCCGACGAGGCCGGCGCGCTTGCATCGCTCGAGCTCGCGGACGGCCGCGTCCACATCCCACAGGCTGATGTGGGCCAGTCCCCACAGGCGGTCGGGGGCCTCGCCGCAGTACTCGATCATCCAGTCGTTGTACGCCTGGCTGCACGCCTCGGCCAGCTCGTGTCCCGCCGAGCCGGGCCCCACGAGTCTGTAGATGGCGTTCGCGACGGTCGGGTAGAGCACCTCGGCGGCGACGCCGTCGGCGGCCATGTCCTTGAGGCGCTCGTCCACGTCCCACCCGCCCGCGCGGTAGTGCGTCCCGCGGCCGAGCCGTATGCGCTCGGTCAACCGGCCGACCTGGTCGAGGTCGCGGAACCGCGCGGGCAGCCGCGTGCGCCAGAGGTCGGGCGGCTCGGAGACGTGCGAGTCCGCCGAGATGCGGAGCTCCTGACGGGCGCCGTCCTGAGTCGTCATAGCCGTGCCTCCGCTCCCATCGGGCGATGTCCCAAGCGCCCGCGGACGACCGGGAGGATGCGCGGCGCTCTCCCGCAAACAGTAGGGTTGTCCCCGCGAATCGTCAACCGTGGCCGGTTAGGAGGCGGCATGAGGGGTAATGCCAGTCGTTTGACGCTCGGGAACTGCGAAATGAAACGAAATGGCAGGCTCCGCGCACGCCTAGGCAAGCGTTCTCAGGCGTAAGCAGTCTCAAAATGTGGCTCATTGTGGATCATTGTGGCTCATTCTCCGAGTGCGGGGCTGTCCCGGCGCGGGAGGGGGTTGCGTTGTTTCCAGGCGACATTCGGTGACAATTGGCGACATTCCTCCTCGGGGTCAGGCCGGACGCCGGTGTTGTCCGCGCGGGGGGCCGCGCGAGCGGTTCCCCCCTCCTCAATCCTCCCTCCGTGAGGGAGGAGGTCAGATGGGAGGGCCGTTGGGGACAGGGTAGGAGGCGAGGAGGGGACTGCGCAACGGGCCGGTGTCACGGCGGCGACGGGGCGCGTAACGCGAGACTGCGGAGTTCCCCTCCTCAATCCTCCCCCGGTGGGGGTGGAGGTCAGACGGGCGGCGGGGGTGGAGGTCAGACGGGCGGCGTCACGGCGTGATCGACACGACCGTGTCCGTATCTCCGGCGGCGAGGGCGTTCATGTAGGCGAGGATGAGGTCGCGGGTGCGGTAGGCGCCGAACTCCTTGTTGTCCTGGGCGCGAACGATCGGGAACGTGCTCAGGACGTAGTCGGCGTCGTCGCGGGAGAGGCCGTAGAGGTGGAAGTAGAGGGCGTCGAGCCGGGCGCAGGTGGCGGCGTTCATTCGCGTCCCAGATGAAGGGCGGACCCTGGTAGCCGAGGTCGCGGGCGAATGGCGCCATGTCGTTGGCGGTGTAAGTGAGCCGCAGCACGTGGTCGCGGACCAGATCGCGGGCAGTCGTGGCGCCGAACTGCCGGTCGTAGTCCTCGGGCGCGATGACCGGGAGCTGTTCGACTATGTACAAGTTCAGACTAGTGCCCTGAATCTTCTGCCGTGCGACGAAGTCCAAGCAGATGGAGTTCAGGTTCGCCACGAGGCAGGCAGCGGCTGGGCCGTCGCTGCCGACGAAGAGGGGGACTTTGTTTCCAAACCCCGCCCACGGGACTAACGATGCAATCACTGTTCGTGCGTCAGTCGGCCTCGCGATGTCGCGGAACCCAAGCGTCCAGCCGCGGTTCCGAAGCATGGTTAGCTCTACGTCTTTGGCCGGAACCCAATACTCGGACCCAGGCAGGAAGCTAGGATCCGCGTGCTGCGCCTCAGTGACCTCTTCGCTGAGGTAGGGGTTGTGCGTGTTTTCCGGGTTCACCCGAACGGAGTTCGCTCGATGGTCGAAATGCCAGATCATGCGGCCCTGATAGAGCGGCAGATACAACTCCTCGCCCTTCTTCCAGCGATTGCCTTCGACGGGGTAGTAACCCTCAGTTTCGAGTTGCCGCCTGGTTCTGAAAAGATCGGAGTCTGAAGTCATATTGAAAAGCCCCTGCATGTAGCGCACCGGCCAAGCCCGACGCTCGGCTCCCTGTGAACGGTCGATCAGCACCGGATGCTGCTCATAGATGCGGCGGGTGAGTATGGCGTCGCGGCGGGTGCGGAAGACGGGGGCTGTGCCGGTGTTGGGGTTGACGCGAGCAAAGTCCGACGGGGCCAGTGGGAAACAGCGGTCGGGGTCCTTGATGGTCTCGGCGTCGTGCAGGAAGAAGGCGCACGTGGTCTCGTCGAACCGCCGCTCCTCGCCGCCGAATATCAGGGCGCAGAACTTGAACGACGCGTGGACATCCTTGAAGAAGACCTTCTTGTTCTCGATCGAACAGACCGGAAACACGTCCGCCGGTGGAGACGGACTTGAAGAAGGCCGCCGCCGTCAGGTCGGCGTAGATGCCGGAGGGCGTGAGCAGGCCTACGAAACCGTCCGGCCTGACAAGCCTCATCGCGCGCTCAACGAAAAGGGAATAGAGATTGATGCGCCCACCACTCAGCAGGGGATAGTGACCGGACGCGCGGACCAAGTCTACGAGACTATCCGCTTGCTCCCTCGCCGCGTCGAACTCGGCAGCAAGGGGTTCTTCTCGGGCACGCAGCTGTTGGATCATGGCCTTCCGCTCAGCTGCGGTTGGCGCTAGGGCTATGTCAGGCGAACGAGTGGCGAACCACTCCACCTCTGGCTGCTCAATGTGGTCCCACGGCGGGTTCCCGATGACGGCGTCGAAACCGCCCTGCGGGTGGTTGTCCTGCCATCCGGTCCAGACGCCGGGGAACGCGGCCTCCCAGTGCAGGAACCCCTCGCGCTCCGCGATGGCCTTGGCCCTGCTCCATAGGTCGGTGAACGCCGACCAGAAGGACCGTTGTCTGATTGAGTCTTCGTCATCGACGCCAGCAGGGCCTTTCGCGATCACCTGGTAGGCCCTGTCTTCCTTTAGGGCCAGCATCCCCACCAGCGGCTCTTCAAAGCCGATGCGTTCCTTCGTCTTCATTCCCGCAGTCAGCCAACGAACTCCAGTGAGCGTGTCGAGCACCCCACGGAGCTCCGAAGTGGTCGCCTCTATGCTCCGAAAGAGTTGGGCTGACTCGCGAACTTCGGCCAGGTCGGCATCGGACATCTGCTCAATGTCGTGCATCGCCTTTGTTGCAGACTCGGCCGCCTGGATCGCGCTACCGGAATACATGCCTCCCAGACGCTTCAGGTCTTGGGCGGCGTCGCTCACGCGCAGGCCGACAAGCGCGTCGCCGCTGCGCAGGTGGTGATCCAAAAACGATAGCGGGGCGCCGACAGTGAAGCTGTGGAGCCAGAGGGAAACCTTGGCCAGCTCGACGGTGAGGGAGTTCTTGTCCACGCCGTAGATGCAACGCTTGAGCACCATCCGTCTGATGATGGCCTGGTCGGTGAGAAGGGCCTCGTCCATGACCCAATTGGACGCCCTGGCCCGTTGGAGGATGTCCCGCCGGACCGCAGCAACGCGCTCTACCAGCGGCGATACGTACTCGCCGTCGAGCCACTCCGGGACCGCCGGAACGTACTCGACCATGTCAGCGATGTAGTCGGAAAGGAAGTCGACGGCAGTGACGAGGAAGTGGCCGCTCCCCATCGCGGGGTCGAGCACCTTCAGGCCGAGGACCGCCTCGGCCGGGTCCAGCTTGCGCAGTTCCGCTTCGCGTTCGGCTTTGGGGCGGCGGTCGCTCTTCAGCTCCGCCGCCTTCTTCTCGAACTTCGCTCGCCGCTCCTCGGCCAGGGGCTTGAGAGTGCGTTCGACGATCAGGTCGACGAGCTCCTGGGGCGTGAAGAAGCTGCCGCTGTCCTTGCGGGCGTAGCTATTGAGGCGCACGACGACCTCGCCGTATTCGTTTCGGACAGGCTCGCGTTCCAACAGACGCTCGTAGAGCGAGCCCAACTGCTGGACGGACATGTCGCGATAGTTGACGAAGCGCCGACCCTGGGCGGTCTTGGCGTGGCTCAGGTCGTAGATGAGCGGAGCGATCGTGGCGTCTGCTAGGCGCACCTTGGAGAGCAGCGGAGCGGCTTCTGCGGCGAACAGGCCGCCGTTGTAAGGCGGAAGGCCGATGGACGTGTCGCCCCGGTCGATGAGACGGCACAGCGTCATCAGGTGGTCGTAGTAGTGGGAGGAGCCGGCGGAGAAGGCGGCGCCTTGCTCGGTCCGGCGGGCGATGTCCTGGCGGACCGGCTTCCGCAAGCCGTAGTCCTCGTAGCGGCGGTCGTTCACGGGGAGCAGGCCCCGGTCCTCGGCGTAAAGGACGAAGAGCAGCCGGTAGAGGAAGATGAGCGCCGCTTGGCGGACCTGCGGGAGCGCCTCGCCGGTCGCTTCGGCCAGCGCCCGGACCAACTCAGGGAAGACGCTCTCGAAGACGACGCTCGACAGGTCCTGAGCAACCTTCGCCTCGTAGCGCTTCCCTTCGTCCAGGGCTCTTTCGAGGAAGCTGGCCACGGCGCCGTCCTGCGGCGTGAAGGAGGAGCGGCGGAACAGCAGGTGGAAGAGGCGCAGGGCGGCCTCGTCGCCGGACTCGAGCATTGCGCCGAGATCGGCCTCGTAGTAGCCGGCGGCGCGGGGACGGGCGCGGTAGTCGTAGAGGCGCCACACGCCGCCGTTGGTCAGGATTCCCCACCGGATTTCCCCATCGGACGCGTCATCGGCCGTCGCGAGATAGCGCAGAATCTGGCCGTGGGGACTGGCCGCTTGGACCTTGTCGTCCGTGTCGCGGGAGTCGAGGGGGAGACCGAATCGCTTGCTCTCCTCGACGACGGCGGCGTGCCGGAAGCGCTCGGCGGGGGGGCTTGCGGCGGCGCGGTCCTTGGAAGCGGCGTCGGCAAAGAGGAGGTGGTCGGGGATGTCCTCGTTGCGCGCGGCGCCTTGCTGGGGCAGGTAATCGGTCCAGCCGAGGCTCTCCAGTACGGGCCGAATCAGGTCCTGCTCCGTCAGCGCCTCGTTGGGCCGGTCGTGCTCCGCAAAGGGCGAGAGCGTCTGGGCGGCGCTCTTTCGAAACGTCTCGAAGGCCGCGGCCGACGCGCGCCATTCGGGCGTAGCCTTGACGCCGTCGGTGAGGAAGTAGTCCGTGAATAGATGGCCGGGCATGTCAAATCCGAGGGGAGCGGTGTTCGACAGCGCCCGCGGAGGACGGGAGAATGCGGCGCTCTCCCGCAAACGGTAGGGTTGCGCTCGGGAATCGTCAACTGGGGCGCTTGGGGGCTGCGGGGTTCTCCCTCCTCAATCCTCCCCCGTGAGGGAGGAGGCCAGGCCGGGAGCGGGCGGGGCGTTGTCCTGTCCGCGCGGGCCGCGCGAGCGGTTTCCCCCCTCCTCAATCCTCCCTCCGCGAGGGAGGAGGCCAAGCCGGGAGCGGGCGGGGCGTTGTCCTGTCCGCGCGGGGGCCGCGCGAGCGGTTCCCCCCTCCTCAATCCTCCCTCCGTGAGGGAGGAGGCCAAACCAGGGGACGCGACGGGGGAGCGGCCCGGCGGATTGGAGTAGGATAGGGTCGGCTGATAGGAGGTGACGGATGCTCTCCCAGGAACAGAACGATCTGCTGACGCGGACGGGGCCGGGGACGCCCGGCGGCGAGTTGTTGCGGCGCTACTGGCAGCCGGCGGCGCTCTCCGAGGAGCTGCCTCCGGGCGGGGCGCCGCTGCCCATCCGTCTCCTGAGCGAGGACCTAGTCCTCTTCCGGGACGAGCGAGGCCGAATCGGGCTGATCGGCTTGCACTGCCTCCACCGGGGAGCGGACCTGAGCTACGGCCGGCTCGAGCACGGCGGGCTCCGGTGCATCTACCACGGCTGGCTCTACGACGTCGAGGGCAAGTGCCTCCAGCAGCCGGGCGAGCCGGAGGGGAGCCGCTACTTCGAGAAGATCCGGAACGTCGCCTATCCGTGCCGAGAAGTCGGGGGCCTGATATTGGCCTACCTGGGGCCGGGCGCTCCGCCGGAGACGTCGGCCTACCCGTTCCTCGTTGCCCCCGACGAACTCAGGGCCAACTCGAAGCACTACGACGACTGCAACTACCTCCAGGGCAACGAAGGCAACATCGACTCGGTCCACTCGAGCTTTCTCCATGACGGCGACCCGGTGAACCCCGAGAACAACCACGGGTACGAGCTCATCGAAGCGGTGGAGACGCACTACGGCTTCCGCGCCTACTGGGTCCGGCCCGACGGGCCGGAGACCCTCTCCGTCCAGGTGCGGAACAACTTTGCGCTGCCCAACATCACGGCCATCGGGGACGGGATGACTGCCAACTGGCACGTGCCTATTGACGACACGCACCACTGGAAGTACTGGCTCCGGACGTGTCCGTCGGCGGCCGCGCGCGACGCGGCGGTCGCAGGGCGAGCCGACCTCACGGGCGACTATCACCTCGTCCGCAACCGGGAGAACCGGTACCTCCAGGACCGCGAGGAGATGAAGACGCTGACCTACAGCGGACTAGGACTCGTCAACCAGCCACAGGACGCGTGCGTGCTGGAAACGGCAGGGCCGATCCAGGACCGCGAACAGGAGCACCTCGGCTTCACCGATCAGGCCATCATCGTCCAACGGCAACAGCTGTTCCGGGCGATCGAGGACGTGCAAGCGGGCCGCGACCCGGCGGGCGTCATCCGGGACCCCGCGCGGAACGATTTCGGGGAGATGTGGGGCGGGCACTACACAGTGCCGCGGTCGTTCGACTGGAGAACGGCCTCCCGCGAGGAGCTCGAGGCGGCCGCGGGATCCTCGGGCCAGGGCCGGATCAGACGGAGGCGCCGCGCGGAGTGAGGGCGCGGCGGCTACCTCGCCAGCACGACGTTCACGCTTGCGGCGGGCGGCGACGCTCGCGCTCGTAGTAGGTCTGGTAGGCGCGGACGACCGGCATGTACGACCGGTCGGCCCTGCTCGGGTCCGCGAAGAGGTACTCCCGCACCTGTTCCTCGAGCGACTCCTCCGTATCGCCACGGTCGGTCCCATTCCGTATGAGGTCGCCCAGCTCGATGGTGACGCGCTCCACGGCGTCGATGGCGAACGCCGGGTTGGACGCGAGGAAGCCTGTGTGTACGGGAAGCAGATAGCGCGGGGACAGCTCCCGCGCCCGGCGGATGGACGCCAGGCTGGCGGGCACGTCGAAGTACGGCAGCGTCAGGGGCGGATCGGGCATAAAGCGGTGGGGCATGTAGTTGCCGAGTCCATGCCCGCAGTACAGCGCGCGATTCGTCTCGTCGTAGACGCCGATGTGGTCGAGCGAGTGCCCCGGCATGAACAGCACCTGGTAGGGGCGGCCGCCCATCGAGAGCCGGTGGCCGTCCTCGACGCTCGCCAGGCGCTCTTGCGGCACGGGCAGCACCGGCCCGAACACGCTCTCCCACTCACTCCCGAACACCTGCGCGGTGCCCGCAATCAGGCGCTCGGGGTTGACGACGTACGGCGCGCCGCGCGTATGCACGACGACCGAGGCTTTGGGAAGCTCGCGGACCAGCCAGCCGGCGCCGCCGCCGTGGTCGACGTGGATGTGCGACGGCACGACGTATTCGATGGCCCCCGGGTCGTACCCGAGGTCTCGCAGCGCCTGGAGCGTCTCCTCCGCGACGACGGTCGGGCCGGGGTCCAAGAGGGCGGGACTCGGCCCTTCGATGTACCAAACGGCGTGCGGGAACGCGCCGTCGGTCAGCAGGCCGGCGGTGTCCCGGCCATAGGTCGTGTGCATCTCCAAGACGCCGGGGAAGACCTCGCGCACATCCATGGAAGCACTACCTTGCCGGGGAACGGTCGGGGCTGACGCGTGTGTGGTCGGGGAGCCGGGATTTGAACCCGGGGCCTCTACGTCCCGAACGTAGCGCGCTACCGAACTGCGCCACTCCCCGAAACACGAGCGACCCCTTGCGGGGCCGCGTTGGGATTCTAGCACACTATGCGCCCCCGCCCAAGGGCCGTCGAAGGCGGCGGACTCTCCCTTCTCCATTCCTCACGGCGTCGTGAGGGCGCAGCCTGCGCAGCCTACGCAGCCTTTGACACGAGCACAGCCTCGACGGTACAATGGCCCATCGTTGGGCGACCGCCCCTCCGAAGGAATCCGACCTGTGCCGAAGCGAACGTGGCAACCCAAGAAACGACGCCGGCTCCGCCGCCATGGATTCATGGCAAGGATGCGCACGCCCGGTGGCCGGAGGGTCATCAGTCGGCGGCGGTTCAAGGGGAGGCACGAGTTGGCGGTATAGCGCCGGACTCCAGGGACGGGCGGCCAACTCGCACGATCAAGCGGGAGCAGCGGCTCCGGCGCAAGAGCGATTTCGAGGCGCTTCGCAAGCGCGGCATCTCACGAACCCACCCCCTCCTCGTGCTGCGCGCTATCCCGAACGCACTGCCCTATGCGCGATTCGGGTTCATCGTCAGCCGCCGGGTTGCCGCCCACGCGGTTGATCGGAACAGAGTACGAAGGCGCCTCCGCGAAATCGCCAGGGGCGCTCCGGTGAAGTCCGGGTGGGACCTGCTGTTTATCGCTCGGCGAGACGCCGCGACCACGGACTTCCACAGCCTCCGGCGGGCCGCTCACGAGTTGGAACGCAGAGCGGGGTTGGCGAGTTCTAGCGACGCGGCGGCGGGAGACGAGTGATGCGCGGGGCAGTGATAGGGTTGATTTCGTTCTACCAGCACAGGCTCTCGCCGTTCTGGCCCGGAACGTGCCGCTACGATCCGACCTGCTCGCACTACGCGCAGGACGCCATCGAGCGCCACGGCGTCCTGCGCGGCGGTTGGATGAGCATCCGGCGGCTCGCCCGCTGCAACCCTTGGGGCGGACAGGGTTACGACCCGGCGCCGCCGAAACGTGATCAGCAACCGGCGTCCGCCCGCTAAGCAGCGGGTCTCGCCGTCGCTGCCGCGGGCCATTGGCCCCGGCAAGCAAGGACTATCGTAGCGTGACTAGCTTCGGCCCTCGGCGTGGCCGCCCGGTCGCCAGCGCAGGCATGCCAGCGCTGGCGCTGGTCCTCGCCGCGCTTTTGGCGCTGGCCGGCTGCGCCGGCAACCGGAGCGACCCGAACGAGGGATGGTCCGGGGTCGCCGCCGGGGACGGGGCCCTCTTCGTCGGGACCAAGGACGGGAGGATCATCGAGCTCGTCGTTGCCGATACGGCCCGCGGTCTCCAGGCTACGGCCGGACGGGAGTTCAACCTCGAGGACACCGTGGAGGGCCAAGACAGCGGCCGCGTGCCGCCGGCGTTCTACGCCACCCCGGCCGTGAGCGACGGCCGCCTGTACGCCGCCAGCTATCAGGGGTTCGTCTACTCGATGACAGCGGCCCCCGGCGACGGCTTCGACTCCCTCGCGAACGTCGGCGTGTTCGAGGTCGACGGCAACAAGCTGTCCAAGAGCATCGCCGGCTCGCCGGTCGTCGAGGGCGACACCGTCGTCGTGGGAGCGACGGAGGACGCGAACCGGGGCCGGCTGTACGTCCTCGACCGCACGCGCCTGGACGAGGACCGGCCCGCCGAGCGCTGCCGGTACCCCGATCGCGAATCCGCCCCCGTGGGGCAGATATGGTCCACGCCGTTGGTCGTGGACGGCATCGCCTACTTTGGAGACCTCTCCCACCGTCTGCACGCGGTGTCGACGGTCGACTGCGACCTGATATGGGACGCGCCCGCGGAGGTCGACGGGGCCGTCATTGCGACGCCGATCATGGTCGGGGGCACGCTGTACTTCGGTTCGTTCGACCGGACGTTCTACTCGGCCGATCCGCAGAGCGGGGCTGTCTCGCGGTTGTTCGAGGCCGAGGACTGGTTCTGGAGCACGGCGGTCTCGGACGGCGAGCTGGTATACGCTCCCAACATGGACGGCGCGCTGTATGCGTTCGACATCGCGAGCGGGTCGGTCGCGTGGACGTACAACCAGCAGGGCGGCACCGAACCGATTCTGTCGCAGCCGGCGCTCGTCAACGACGGCGTCGTCGTTGCTTCGGACCGCGGCGTGGTGACGCTGGTGGACAACCAGGGCAACCGGCTCGACGACACGGGCAGCGGAACCGACGGCGTCCGCGCCCCGGTGACGATCGAGGGGAATACGGCGTACGTGCACTGGCTCAACGAGACGGTTACGGCGTTCGCGGTGAACCGCGGCAACTTGGACCAAGTCTGGGAGTTCGAGCTCCCGGGGTTCTAGGCAGAAACGAGGCGGCTTTTAGCCATGTTCGATTTCGTTGCCCTCCTTTGGAATGAGGCCATCACCAGGCCGATGACCAATACCCTCATGCTGCTGTACGTGGCGCTGTGGGGCAACCTCGGCCTGGCGATCATCGCCTTCACCGTGCTGGTGCGCGGCATGACCTACAAGCTCGTGGTCCGCCAGATCGTGCAGACACGCAAGATGCAATCGCTCCAGCCGCGCATCAAGGCCATCAACGAGCGGTACAAGAACGACTCCCAGGCCCGCGGTCAAGCGGTCATGCGGGAGTACAAGGCCACCGGCGTGAACCCGGTCGGCTGTCTCGGTCCGTTGGTAGTGCAGATGCCGATCTTCATCGGCCTGTTCTGGGCAATCAACCACGTACTGCCGTTCAAGCCCGAGAGCCTGGCGGGGCTCTCGAGCAAGCTCTACGGGTTCCTGCCGTTCCTCGACAACGCCGTGCCGGTGGACCGCAACTTCCTGGGCATGGACCTCGCCCTCGAGCCGATGCGCGCTGGCAACATCCTCGCGTTCATCCTCGTCGCGGCTTCGGGTCTGACGATGCTGGTGCAGCAGAAGATGACCCAGATGCCCTCGGCAGACCCACAACAGCAGCAGACCCAGCGCATGATGACGTTCATGTTCCCGATCATGTTCGGGATATTCAGCCTGGTGTTCCCCATCGGGCTGGTCATCTACTGGGTCGCGTCGAACACCATCGGCATCGTCATGCAGTACTTCATCACAGGCGCCGGCGGATTGCGAAAGGCGGCGAAAGTCGAGGCCCAGGCGGCGGAGCCCGAGCCCGAGTCGACGCCCGTCGCGGCCACAGCGGAAAGGGAGCAGGGCCACAATGGAAAACTCCAGCCTGGTGCGAACGGCCAAGACGGTGGACGAAGCGATCGAGCTCGCGCTCCTCGAACTCGGCGTCGGCCGCGAAGAGGTAGAGGTCGACGTAGTTAGCAGGGGCCGCGCCGGCATCCTCGGCATCGGCTCGGAGCTGGCCGAGGTCCGCGTATCACTTCTCAGCTCGAGCAACGCCGCCGCGGGCACGGCTCTGACAATCGTCAACCGCGTGCTCGACGCCATGGACGTCGAGGCAACATGCACCATCCGCAGCTCCGGCTCCGGCTCTGACGATCCGCCGATCATCGACATCGTGGGCGAGGATGCGAGCCTCATCATCGGGCGGCGCGGCGAGACGCTCCGAGCGCTCCAGTTCATCGTCAACATCATCCTCGCGCGACAGAGCGACAGCGGGCCCGTCATCGTCGATGTTGAGCAGTACCGGCAACGGCGTCAGCAACAGGTCCGGACGCTGGCCCTACGGATGGCGGACCGCGCGATGTCCGGCGGACAACCCGTCACGCTCGATCCGATGCCCCCTGCCGACCGGCGGGTGATCCACGTAACGCTCGCCGACAACAAGGGCGTGACCACCGCCAGCTCGGGCGAGGGCGCGCAACGCAGAGTGACCATCACGCCTACGGGTGAGCGCGCCCCGCGCTCGTCGCCGTCCGGCGGCCGCCAAGGCGGCAACCGCCGCCGTCAAATCCGCGACGACCGCGACTGACCCTCCGGGCGGCGATGAGCGTCGAGCCGAAAGACGGGCGCCTATCCGTCGTGACGCGGGAGCGGCTTGCGATCACGCTGGCCGCCCCGTTCCTATTGCTGCTGGCGTCCTCGCTGGCGTCGTGGCCGTGGCGGAGCCTCGGACTGCCGGGCGCTGTCGGCACGATGACCCCGCCAGGCATCCTCTTGCTCGCACTCGCCGTCGCCGCCGCCATGCTCGCTCTGCGGCGCGGCCTGCCTCTGGGCATGATCACATGGCTCCCCGCGGGACAGGGCGCGATTGTCCTCCTCACGACCGGGTTTGTCGCCGAAACCCCGACGGCGTTAGCCGGCGCCGCCGTGATCGTGGCGTACGTGCTGATCTACCTCATCGCGCTGGGCGTAGCGCTCGCGGTGGCCGGCCACGGCGCTGCGCTCGGCGCCGCCTACATCTCTCTCTTCCTCCTCACGCAGACTGTTAGGTTTCCCGTCTTTGGGGTCGACTCGAGCGTCGACGTGACCGCGGCCGGCCTCCTGACATTCACGGCGGCGGTCCGAGCGACGGTCGAGACGGGGCTCGTGATCACGCTGACGCGCCGCCTCGTCGAAGCCCCGGAGGGCCAAGCCGGCGGCAGCGCCGCGCTCCTCGTGGCGCTCGCGGTCCTGCACGGGGTCTTCGCCTCCTGGGAGGACTCGGCGCTGCGAGGCGAGTTCAGCCTGCTCGAGGTGACTGAGCAGGCGGCGCGCTGGTTCGTGTTCGTGGGCATCCAACTGGGGATGGCCTTGGCGCTCATTCGGTTGCGGCGTTCGTGGGGGCGGGAGCCACGCTGGGCCGAGCCGCTCGCGGAGCCTGCCGCGGCGGAGCCCACCGCGGGAGAGCCCGCCGCGGCACGCTTCCCTGCGCGGACCGAGACGCCGACGCGGCGAAGCCGACGTCCGACGCCGCGCAGACGCCGGCGGCGATAGGGACGCGCCGCCGCTATGCTACAATCCACGCAACGGCAGAGACGGAGACGAGTAGGCGGCAACGCCGCGCACAGCGAGCCGGGCACGGTGAAAGCCGGTCGCGGTCCCCGCCGAATATCACTCCCTAGCCGCCAACCGAACTCCGCTCGTTTGCCGCGCGGACAGTAGGCTTGGCCGGGCCAGCCGCCCGTTATCCTGGCCGGCCCCGCACGGGGCCAAGAGCGTCCTTCCCTCAGCGGAAGGGAACAGTGGTGGTACCGCGGGTCATGTATGCCCGTCCACGTTTGTGGACGGGCTTTGTTGTTGGGCTTGAGGTTGGCAGATGACCGAGCAGGCGAAACGGCAGTTCGCTCCCGTCTCCAGCAGAGTGAGGTTTCCCGAGCTCGAGGAGACAATCCTTCAGGCTTGGCGCGACGAGGACACGTTCCGCGAGGTCGACCGCGTCCGCGCGACGGCGCCGCTGTTCGTGTTCTACGAGGGGCCGCCGACCGCGAACGGCAGCCCCGGGATCCACCACCTCCTCTCGCGGTCCTTCAAGGACGTGATCCTGCGCTACAAGACGATGCGCGGGTTCAGGCCGCTGCGCCGCGGCGGCTGGGACACGCACGGGCTGCCCGTCGAGCTCGAGATCGAGAAGGAGTTGGGCTTCTCCTCGAAATCTGAGATCGAACGGTTGGGCATCGAAGAGTTCAACCGGCGCTGCCGCGAGAGCGTCTTCCGCTACGTGAAGGAGTGGGAGGCGATGACCGAGCGGGCCGGCGTGTGGCTGGACATGGACGCGGCATACGTCACCTGCGACAACAGCTACGTCGAGACGGCGTGGTGGGTGTTCAAGCGCCTGTGGGAGAAGGGCCTCGTCTACGAAGGTTACAAGGTCACGCCGCATTGCCCCCGGTGCGTCACGAGTCTCAGCTCCCATGAGGTGGCGCTGGGGTACCGCGAAAATACTCCCGACCCGTCGGTCTTCGTCCGGTTCCCGCTCGCCGAGGCGCAGACAGACGCCTACGGCGCGTCAGCGGCCGTCGCGGCGAGGCTGGGCTACGCAAACGGCGCGTGGTCGCCGGTCCGTCCCTCGTTCTTGGCGTGGACCACGACGCCTTGGACGCTGACGGCGAACATGGCCCTGGCGGTCGGCCCCGACATCGAGTATGCGCTGGCCGAGTCCGCCGACGGGTCGGAGCGGACCATCGTCGCCGCCGCCCTGCTGGAACAGGCGCTCGGCGATGGGTGGAGCGTCGTCGACCGTTTCGCCGGCTCGGACCTCGTGGGCTTGCCCTACGACCCGCCGTACCGCGCCGGCGAGATGGCGCAACACGCGCACCGTGTGCTGGCCGCCGGCTACGTGAGCACCGAGGAAGGCACGGGCATCGTCCACACGGCGCCGGCCTACGGCGCGGAGGACGCGGAGCTCGGCAAGGCGCACGGCTTCCCAACCGTGCACACCGTGGATCTCCGCGGGGTGCTCGGCGAGGGCTTTCCCGGCGCGGGGCAGTTCGTGAAGGAGGCCGATAAACAGCTCATCGCCGACCTCGACGCTCGCGGTCTTCTCTACCGGAGCGGGACGGTCCGGCACACCTACCCGTTCTGCTGGCGATGCGGCACGCCGCTGCTCTATTACGCGAAGGCGTCCTGGTACATCAGCACCACGACCATGAAAGAGCAGATGGTAGAGGGCAACAGCGGCATCAACTGGCGCCCTCAGCACATCCGCGAGGGGCGCTTCGGCGAGTGGCTCCGGAACAACGTCGATTGGGCCGTATCGCGCGAGCGTTACTGGGGCACGCCCATCCCGGTGTGGCGCTGCGGGGACTGTACGGCCGACCCCGTCTGCGTGGGCAGCGTCGCCGAGCTCGCTGAGCGCGCCACGCCCGAGACCGGGCCGCTCGTCGAGGGCCTCGACCTACACCGTCCGTTCGTCGACCGCGTCGAGCTGGCCTGCGAAGCGTGCGGCGGCGTTATGAAGCGCGTGCCGGAGGTCGCCGACGCCTGGTACGACTCCGGCGCCATGCCGTTCGCGCAATGGGCGTACCCCGTGAGCGTCCCCGGCCCCGGCGGGACGCCTCTCTACATCGCGAACGCGGACGATCTCATCGCAAGCCCCCTCTACCCGGCTGACTACATCACCGAGGCATTGGACCAGACCCGCGGGTGGTTCTACAGCCTCCTGGCGCTGGCGACGCTGATCACCGGCGAGCCGTCGTACCGCAACGTCATCGTGTTGGGTCTGATCCTCGACAGCGACGGCGAGAAGATGTCCAAGTCGAAGGGGAACATCGTCGACCCCTGGACCGTGATGAGCGATCAGGGCGCCGACGCGCTGCGGTGGTATCTTTACACGGCAGCGCCGGCCGGCGTCCCCCGCCGCTTCTCCGGCGACCTCGTGGCGGAGACGCTGCGCCGGTTCATGCTGACGCTGTGGAACACCTACAGCTTCTTCGTCACCTACGCCAACATCGACGGGTTCGACCCGACCGCCCACGCCTCCTACTGGCGGGGCGACGTGGGCGGTCCGCGCCTGTCGCGGGTCCCCCCGAGCGAGCTGGACCGCTGGGTCGTCTCGGAGCTCAACGAGCTGGTGCAAAGCGTCACAGCCCACCTGGACGCCTATAACCCCACCGACGCGGGGCGGCGCATCGAGGAGTTCGTTGACCTCCTGTCGAACTGGTATGTGCGCCGGAGCCGCCGGCGTTTCTGGCGGGCCGAGAGCGACGAGGACAAAGCCTGGGCCTACGTCACGCTCTATTCGTGCCTCGCGACGCTCAGCAAGCTCATGGCGCCACTGACCCCGTTCCTGGCCGACGCCATGCACCGCAACCTCGCGCCCGACGGGGCGCCTAGCAGCGTTCACCTCGCCGACTACCCGGAGGCGGACCCAGCGCTGATCGACGACGACCTCGACCGCGCGGTGCGGCTGGCGATGAAGATCGCCAGTCTTGGCCGCTCAGCCCGCAGCAGTGGACGAGTGAAGGTGCGCCAACCGCTCGCGCGGGCGATGGTGCGGCTGCGCCCCGAGGACGCGCCGCTGCTCAGCGTCATCGAGGCGCAGGTGATGGACGAGCTCAACGTACACGCCGTCGAAGTCGCCGCTGAGGACTCGCTGGCCACCTTCAAGCTGCGTCCCAACCTACCCGTCCTAGGACCGAAGTACGGTCCTCGGATCAGGGATATCCGCGCGGCGCTCGACGCCGCCGACGCCGCCGCGGTAGCAGCCGAACTCCGCACCGACGGTCGCGCGACCGTCGGCGATTTCGAGTTCGAGGCCAATGAGGTGCTCGTGGACGTCGAGGAGCGGCCCGGCATGGCGATGGCCATGGACGGGGCCGCCGGCGTCATGGTGGGCGTGGACCTCACGCTCACGCCCGAGCTCGAGGCGGAGGGACTCGCCCGCGAGCTGGTGCATCGCATCCAGAACATGCGAAAGACGGCCGGACTCGAGATCGAGGACCACATCCTGACCTACGTCGTCAGCGGCGCCCACGAGGCGACCGCCTCGGCGCTCGCTGCCCACGATGCGTACATCCGCCAGGAAACGCTCAGCGAGGCGCTGTACGCGGAGTCCCCGCCGGCGGGCGCCTACGTCGAGGAGCACGACATCGACGGCGCGAAGCTGACGGTGGGCGTGGTGAAGGCAGGCGTCTAACGAAAGACGCGGATGTCCACGCCCACATCGAGGGCGGCCCACGCTCGATCGCCGGTGAGCACAGGCAGGTCGAGCGCGCGAGCGAGGGCAAGGCACGCGCGGTCGGCGAACGACAGCCCTTGGACGCGCGTGTACGACCGAAGGCGGCCCGCGTCCCACGCCTGCAACTCGTCGAACGGGACGACCTCCGGGCGAACGCGAAGCAGAGCTTCACGAATATCGGCCTCGGAGAACGACCGGTCG
This sequence comes from Dehalococcoidia bacterium, assembly GCA_965220205.1. Lineage (GTDB taxonomy): Bacteria > Chloroflexota > Dehalococcoidia > Lucifugimonadales > Australimonadaceae. Next base: position 1,794,697 of record OZ244812.1, read on the forward strand.
GTGAGCTTCGCGATGGCCTCCGAGAGGTTCACGGAGCTCATCGCCGCGACCGGCATCCATCGCTCAACTGCATCGGCGCCGCTCTCGTTGTACACCACCGCCAGCCATGCCGAAGCGTCTATCACGACGTCGCTCACGACTGCTCTCCCGCACGGCGGCGCCTCGCCTCTTCGAGACCGAGTTCTTCCAAGGCCGCTTCATCCCTCCGTTCAGCGATGAGCTCGTCGACGATACTCACGCCGGGTGGGGCATACTTGGCCACGACCTCGCGGGCGCGCCGGACGCCCTGAGCGAACGTCCACGCGCGCAAATCGCCATCCTCGACGCTCATGAGTAGATACTCGCCCGGCTGGACGCCCAAGGCCTTCCGGAAGTCGGCCGGTATCAGCAACCGCCCCGCCGCGTCGAGCTTTACCTTGGTCGGGGACCTCGGCGCCTGGGCTTTCCCTGGGGTCGTGGGCATCGGATTTCACCAATCGGCGCCAGATTTCTGTAGTTTGCCATAATTCTATCAAATGGCTGAGCTCGTAATCAACCCATAGACCCCCCGATGCAGGGCGCAGGCGAACGCTGACCGGTCGAACGGCCGCTCTGTGGTGTGCTACCCTTTGGCCCGGTGGCGGGCGCACGGCTCGCGGCAACAGCTACGCTATCGTGGAGGTACGCGGTGACCGTCCTCATCACAGGCGGCATGGGATTCATTGGCCTGCACACGGCCAAGGCGTTTATCGACGCGGGCGAAGACGTCGTCATCACCTGGCACCAGACGTGGCGCGAGCCCGATTTCATCAGGGACGAATACGGCAAGCGCGTCCAGGTCGAGAGGGCGGACGTCTCGCAGCCCGACGTCATCCGCGACGTGGCGAAGAAGCACAACGTCGACGGCATCGTGCACCTGGCCGTGCCCGGACTGGGCGCGCTGGACGCGGCGGGCGACTACCGCGTGAACATGGACGGGCTCCTCGGCGTCCTCGAAGCGGCGCGGGAGGCCGAGGTCAAGCGCCTCAGCCTGGCGAGTTCCGTCGCGGTCTACAGCGGCCTACCCGAGGGCCCGTTCCGCGAGACCGACCGCCTGCCGCTGGAGTCGAGCAACCCTACGGAGGCGTTCAAGAAGGCGTGGGAGGTGCTCGCCCACCACTACGGAGCGCGGACTGGCATCGAGGTCGTCAACATGCGCATCTCGGGCATCTGGGGCCCGGTGTACCACTCGGGGATGAACCTCCCCAGCAGAGTCGTGCACGCGGCGGTCGACGGGGTGGACCCGCAGTACGCCGGCGGAAACACGCCGTTCGCGGAGGACGCCCAGGACCTGTGCTACGTCAAGGACACGGCCGAGGGCATCCGCACCGTGCAGATGGCGGAGACTCTCGAGTTCCGGACGTACAACGTCAGCCAGGGCGCGGCGACGTCCAACGCGCAGCTCGAGGCGGCGGTGAAGAGGGTGAAGCCCGACGCCACGGTCAGCTTCCAGCCTGGCCGCGGCCCCCGCTACAAGAAGGACAACTATCTTGATATCACTCGGATCGGCGCGCTCGGGTACAAGCCCAAGTACAACATCGAGGACGCGGTCGCCGAGTACATCGGCTGGCTCGACGCCGGCAACGCGCTCTAGCAGCGCCTGAGGGAGACGGCCATGCCAACGGCGCCCATCGACGGCGTTGACCTCTACTACGAAGTCCACGGCGAAGGCCCGCCGGTCGTGCTGTGTCACGGCATCGGCGGCAATCACGCGTCGTGGTTCCAGCAGGTGGGACCGTTCGCCGAGCGATACCGCGTCGTCGTCTTCGACCACCGCGCGTTCGGCCGGTCCTCCTTCGACCCCTCGGCGAACGCCCGGTCGCGGTTCGTGGACGACTTCGAGGCGCTGCTCGACCACCTGGGCATTCAGCGGACGGCGATCGTGGCGCAGTCCATGGGCGGCGGCACGGCGGCGGGCTTCACGGTCCGCTGCCCTCAACGGGTGAGCGCGCTGGTGCTCGCCGACACCCTCGTCGGCATGGACGAGCCCCCCGAGGTGCGCGAGGCTATGGTCTCGATTCGCAAGGCTACGGCCGACCTTCCGCAACTCGAGCGCGTCCTCTCAGACGGGTTCCGCGAGCGCAACCCAACAGGGGCCAACCTCTACGCCGCCATCGCCAGCTTCAACGCGGCCAACCGCGGCAACCTCAACGGCGACTACGACCGCCTCGTCAGCCCCGAGGACCTCGCGGCGACGGGAGTCCCGGTCCTCTTTCTGGCGGGCCTCGAGGACCGGCTCTTCCCCGCGGACCAGATAGCCGCGTTCCAACAGCACGTCGCCGGGTCTCGGTTCACCGCCATACCCGACGCAGGCCATTCGGTGTACTTCGAGCAGCCGGACGCGTTCAACAAGACGGTCCTCGGCTTTCTCGACGAGTGTCTCTCGACAGAACAGGGGTAAGCCGTGACAACGAAGAGCATCGGCGTCGTCGGTTGCGGCGCCATCGGACAGGCAATTCTGCGCGCAGCGGACGACGGCGTGCTCGGCGTCGGCGTCGCAGGCGTAACGAGCCGCACCAAGGATACGGCCTGCGCGTTCCTCGACTCGTTGCGCGACCCGATCCCGTACCTGAGCATGGGCGAGCTGATCGAGGAGTCGGACATGCTGGTCGAGGCGGCGGGCGGGCACGTCGTGCCGGAGCTTGCGACCGCGGCGTTCGACGCCGGCAAGGACCTGATGATCATCAGCGTGGGCGCGCTCGTCGCCCATCCCGAGATCATGGAGCGGTCGCGCGCGACGGGCTGCCGTCTCGTGGCCCCGTCGGGCGCGATCGTCGGCCTCGACGGCATCAAGTCGGCCACGGCCGGGAAGATCGATCACGTGTCCATGGTCTCGCGCAAGCCTCCCGCCGCGCTCGACGGCGCGCCCTACGTCGTCGAGCACGGCATCGACATCTGGGAGTTCACCGAGGAGCAGTCCCTCTTCTCGGGACCGGCCCGCGAGGCGTGCGCCGGATTCCCGAACAACCTGAACGTGTCGGCTGCCGTCAGCTTTGCAGGCATCGGCCCCGACCTCACGACCGTCGAGATCGTCGTCGTGCCGGGACTGCAACGGAACTGCCACGACATCGAGGTTGAGGGCGACTTCGGGCTCATACGTCTGCACATCGAAAACATCCCATCGGAGAACCCCAAGACCGGCAAGCTGACGGCGATGTCCATCATTCGGACCATTCAGCAAGCCGTCGACCCGGTGCACATCGGGACGTAGGCTTCTCCTCTCAGTGCCAGCCGAGCAGCGTCGAGCGAATCGCGTCACGTGAACAACGTCGAGCTCACCGTCCGAATGCTGGAACGCGCCGGAGTCCGTTGGGTCTTCGGCGTGCCCAGCGGGCCAGTCCTGCCGCTCATCGAGGCGATACGCCAGAGCGACCGGGTGCGCTACGTGCTCACCGCAAGCGAGACCTCCGCCGGCTTCATGGCCGAGGCCGTGGGCCGGATCACCGGGACGCCCGGCGTCTGCGTCTCCACGGTCGGCCCGGGCGCGACCAACCTGGCGACCGGCGTCGGCGGCGCCTGGCTAGACCGCTCCCCCGTCATCGCCATCACTTGCACGTACGCGTCGCGGCAGCTCGGTCGCCGGACGCAGATGCTGATCGACCACCAGGCGCTGTTCGCGCCGCTCGTCAAGGCGTCGTTCCGCCTCGAACACGGGAAGGTGGCCGCGGTCCTCGCCGAGGCGTTGGGCCTGGCGGTCAGCGAGCCCCCCGGCCCCGTCCACCTCGACTTTCCCGAGGACGTGGGACTCGCAGAGGCGACGGAGTCGCTGGCGGAGCCTCCCGCGCCCGTCCCGGCGCCGCCCCCGCCCGCAAGCCTCCCCGACGACATCGAGCGGCTGCTGCGGTCGAGCCGCAGACCGATCGTCGTGACAGGACTCACGCTGACGCGCGCCGCGCATCCGGAGTTGCTCACGCGGTTCCTCGATACGCAGCGTATCCCGTTCGTGTCCACGCTCCACGCCAAGGGGTTCGTCCCCGAGTCGCACGCGGGCGCTCTCGGCGTCATGGGCCGCGCCCGTCGCACCGACGTCCAGCGCATGATTGACCGCGCCGACCTCGCAATCGCGGTGGGGTTCGACTGCATCGAGATTGACTACGAGGACTGGGCCCGGCGTATGCCGGTCGCGCATCTGAGCACGGAGCCGGTGCAGGCAGGCACGGACGCGAACGTAGTGCTGGACGCCGTCGGCGACCTGGACGCCATCCTGTTGGAGCTCGCGAGCGTGCCCGCTGTCCCCAACGAGTGGGACCCGGCCGAGTGGGCCGCGCACCGCGAGGCGCTCGACGCCGCGCTCCGCCCGCCCTCCAACGGGATGGCCGCGCACCACGTTCTCGACGTATTGCGGGCGGAGCTCCCCGGCGACGCCGTCATCGCCTACGACGTCGGCGCGCACACGCACCAGATCGCGACGCAGTGGCGCACCGACTCCCCACACACGGCGCTGGCCACGAATGGGTGGTCGTCGATGGGCTACGGCATGCCCGCGGCCTACGCGGCGAAGCTCGCGCGTCCGGACCGCACGGTGGTGGGCGTTGTGGGCGACGGGTGCTTCCAGATGACGGCCGGGGAGCTCGCGACAGCGCGGCGGCTCGGCCTGCCCGTCCCCATCGTCGTGCTCAACGACGGCTGGCTCGGCCTGATGAAGGTGAAGCAGGAGCGCCTCGACTACGGGTCGTCAGGGGCCCTGCTTGGCGAGCAGTCGGAGTCTCCCTCCAGCCTATTCGGCGTGCCGTTCCGCGCCGCGCGCGACGAAGCCTCGTTCCGCGCCGCGCTCCGCTGGGCGCTGCAACTCGACGGCCCCAGCGTCATCGACGCGTTCATCGATGTCGAGCCGTATTCGACGACGGTGTTCGATTAGGGGGTTGTCGTGCGCTGACAGCGCTTGCGAGAACCGGGCGGCAGATACGATGGGGCCGGTTCGCTGGTCTCGCCCGACTATCGATGCTACACAAACCTCAGAATCTCTCGCAGGTCCATCGTCTCGATGGAGTGGTCGGCAAGAAGCTGAGTCGTGCGGTCTGCGTTGATGGCGACTGACACACCGGCTATTCGGAAAACCTCGTGATCCGACCTCGAGTCCCCTATAGCGACGGACCGGTCGGCGGTTAGCCCAAGCCGTGTCACGGTTTGCGAGAAGAATCTGGCCTTGTCTAGCCCGGTGAAGTGGCTGGTCACACGGCCTGTGAGCACTGCGCCATTCATGGCCATTGCAGTTCCACAGTAGTCATCAAATCCGTACTCTGTCGCGAACATCTCCACGAAGAACTTCCATGTAATCGATGCGAGAATTACGTAGGCTCCCCTTCGGTGTAGATCGTCGATAGTTTCATGGATTCCGCCAATTCGCGGCGTTTGCTCGTATGCCAAGCGGATGGTTGATAAGGGGACTCCAGCCAAGCGTTTTCCCAATCGGTCGGCAATCGTAACGTCGTCCAATGCGCCAGCTTGGAGCGCCTGCTCAGCCTCTTCAGCTTCACGTTCGTGACCAAGCACATGGGCTAGTACGCGGACGGTCGATGAATGCGGGATTAGAGTTCCATCCAAGTCAATCGACACGAGCGAGACCGGCACTCTAGGCCTTAGTCCGGCACTCATATCAGGGACTGGCCACGTCAACGGCTAGAATGCACACGCGCGTTCTCCCCCCCTACGCCGTGCTCGGGAGCATCGAGCGGCGGCGGAGCTTCGTTGGGGACGCCATCAGCAGGGGGAGCGGGACGAGCAGGAAGCTGAAGACTGCGAGCACCCAGATGGCGACGGCGTAGCTTCCCTCGAGGTCGAACACGACGCCCATGAAGATCGGGCCCACGACGCCGGCGGCTACGGCGCCGCCCTGCAACAGGCCGATGACGGGGCCCAACGACCGCAGCCCGAAGATCAGGCTGCCCAACGTGCCGCGCGTGGGGATCAGCCCGCCGAGCGCGGTGCCGAACAGCACGACGAACGGCAACGATGCCGCGAGCGTGGCGGGCTTGAACACCTCGAGGTAGACGAGCGATAGGCCCATGACAACGGCCATCCCCACGAGCACGACTCGGAAGTCGGTCTTGTCCAGCAGGAAGCCGCCGCCAATCCTGCCCGCTCCGCTGACGAGAAACACGAGCGTCAGCGTCGCCGCGGCGTTGGCCGGCGAAAGGCCCCCGTCGTTCACGAAGAACGGGACCTGGTGCGCCTGAATCGACGAGTTGACGGTGAACATGCCCGCCATGTAGGTCGCAAGCAGCCAGAACTCCCGCGTGCGCATCACCTCGGGCAACGTGAGCCCCGTCTCAATCCGGGGCGCCAGGTTGGCGGACTGCCCGAACGCCTGAGCGCTCCCCTCTTCCGGCAGGTCGCCGTCGGGCAGCAGACCGTAGCTCTCGGGCCGGTCGCGGGCGAGGGCTGAGAGCGCGCTGATTGCGATGGCCACCAGAATGCCGTAGCCGATCAGGACAGCCCGCCAACCGACCCACTCCTCGAGCGCCGTGTTGAGGATGACGAACGGGGACCCGAAGATAGGGCCGAGTACGGCGAGGCCCATAGCCAGTCCGCGCTTCCGCCGGAACCACCGGGCGATGAGCACGGGCCAGGTCACGGTGTGGCTGACGCCCGAGGTGCCGAGCGAAATGACCAGAAACGCCACGTAGAACGTCACGATGCCGGTGGTGAAACCGAGTGCGACGAGGCCCGCCGCCGTGACGAGACCGCTCCAGAAGATCATGCGCCGCGGGCTCACACGGTCGAGCATGAAGCCGACGAGCGGGCTGGCGACCCCCGACTCCAGCTGCCGGAGCGACATGGCGGCCGATATGGTCGACCGGCTCCAATTGAAGTGTTGCTCGATCGGAAGGAACAGGACGCTGAAGCCCTGGAAGTAGGCGGCGGAGAGCACGGCGTTGGCGGCGGCGCTGGCGGCGACGATGTACCATCCGAAGAATATACGAGGCCTGCTGCCCTCCGGGCCGCGCGGCGCGCGCTCATCCATCAAGGGACCGCTCCGTTCCAGGGCCGGGCAGACGTGCACGCCGAGCTCCGCGCCGGTATGGTAGCCGACGAGTTCGATGCGGCGCCAGCGCACACACTCCTTCGGCGCACGAAGCGGCGCAGGCGTGCGGTCCGGTACGCCCGAGGGAGGACGCACGTGGGGTTGGAAGAGTTGGACGGTCTGCTAGCGCGGCATCGAACGGTGGTCTTCACCACGTTCCGGCGGGATGGACGGCCGCAGATGAGTCTGGTCACGGTCGGCCGTGTGGGCGACGCGCTGGGGTTCACGACCCGGCAACGGAACGCCAAGTTCCACAACCTGATGCGCGACCCGCGGTGCGCGCTCATGCTCGCTTCGCCCGATTGGCGCGGTTACGCAGTGATCGACGGCGACGCCGAGGTCGTCGGCGCCCACAACGCGGACGCCGACACGGTGCGCCTGACCTTGCGGGACGTCTATCGCGCGAGCGCGGGCAAGGAGCATCCCGATTGGGACGACTACGACCGCGCCATGGTCGACCAGCGGCGGGTGGCAGTCCTGCTCCGCCTGGGACGCATGTACACGTCGGGGCTCGGCTAGCCAGACCGCCCTAGGAGACCTCCTCGAGGGTCATGTCGAAGTCCAGGTGTTCCGTGCCCCGGACGACGGTGAGGTTGATCTCGTCGCCCACCTCGTAGCCGGTGAGGAAGAGCCGCACCAGCTCGGACGTCGAGACGACTGGAGTGCCGTCCACCTCCACGATGACGTCGCCGACTTCGACGCCCGCTCGGGCGGCGGGGCCGTTCTCCGTCAGCTCCACGATCAGAACGCCCTCGGCGACCGACAGGCCCCTGTCCGCGGCGACGACAGGCGTGACGTCGAGAATACGGACCCCGATGCGCGGCCGTATGACCCGCCCGTTGGCAATCAGCTGCTCAGTGACGGGAATCGCGGTGCCCATGCTGATCGCGAAGCCGATCCCTTCGGCCTCCTGGTCGTTGCCCACAGTGCCCCTGATGATAGCGGTGTTGATGCCGACGACCTCGCCGGCGAGGTTCAGAAGCGGCCCGCCGCTGTTCCCCGGATTGATGACCGCGTCCGTCTGCACGAGGTCGTGGAGGGGCGGCGTGTTCGGATCGACCACCAGCGAGCGGCCCTTCGAGCTCACAACGCCCACGGTGACGCTCCCTTCGAGCCCCAATGGGCTCCCGATCGCGATCACCCAATCGCCGATGCGCATGGCGTCGGTGTCGCCCAGGCTGGCGACGACGAGGTTGTCGATCTCCGCGGGGTCGGCCTTGAGGACCGCCAAGTCGGTCTCCGGGTCGGCGCCGACGATCTCCACCTCCACCACTTGGCGATTCGAGAGCGCCACCTCCACCCGCGCGGCGTTCTCGACGACGTGGTTGTTGGTGAGGATGAATCCCCGCTCGTCGAAGAACACGCCCGACCCTTGCGACTGGCCCTCCGTGGGCTGACCGAACAGGTCCGGGCGCTGGGCCGTGGCGAGCACCTGCACAACGGTCGGCCCGAGCCGCTCCACCATTGTGGCGACGTCAGGGAGTCCGGTCGACGGGCGTGCTGCACCGCCGGCGGCCGTCGGTGTGGGCGCGGCGACGAACGGGTTGAGGGTCGGCGCTTCCGAATCGTCGCGGCCGACCACCACGAGGGTGACAATCATGGCCAGCAGCAGAAGCGTGAGAGGGTGACGCATCGCCTGTTTCCGTATCCATGTCCGGCGAGAGATATCCAGCGCAGAGGTTCGCGGCTGTGCGCGGGGCGCGGTTTGGGCTTGCGGCGGGCCGCCCACGGGAGCTCGGACAGAGGCTAAGACGTGGGCAAGGCCGCCACTGCCTCTTTCTGCACCTGACAGAGTTGCTGAATGCCCCTGTCCGCCAGAGCGAGGATCTCCTCCATGACTGGCCGCGAGAAGGGGCCCTCCTCTCCGGTCCCCTGCAATTCGACAAACTCGCCCCGGTCGGTCATGACGACGTTGAAGTCGACGTCGGCCTTCGAGTCCTCCTCGTAGCACAGGTCGAGCATGATGTCCCCGCCGACGACGCCGACACTCGTGGCTGCCACGGCGCTGTTCATCGGCACGTGGTGCAGCACCCGCTGCCGCACCAGCGACAGCATCGCTTGGTAAACGGCGACGTACGCTCCGGTGATGGCGGCGGTCCGAGTGCCGCCGTCGGCTTGGAGGACGTCGCAATCGACGGTGATGGTGCGCTCCCCCAGCCTCCCCAGGTCGGCGACAGCCCGGAGCGAGCGGCCGATCAGCCGCTGAATCTCCATGGTCCGTCCGCCGGTCGCGCTCCGCTCGCGGGGCGTCCGCGAGAGCGTCGATCGCGGGAGCATCCCGTATTCGGCCGTGATCCAGCCCCGTCCGCGTCCCCGGAGAAACGGCGGCACTTTCTCCTCGATGCTCGCGGAACACACCACTCGCGTGAGCCCCGTCTGGACGAGCACAGAGCCCTCGGCGAACTCCTGGAAACCCGATGTGATGCTAGAGGGGCGAAGCTCGTCGTTCGTCCTGCCGTCGATGCGCGCCAAGAGAAACCTCGTTCTTAGCTCGTCGGGAGCGTGTCCGGAAAGTGACTGGAGGAATATGCAGCGTTCGCCAGTATAGCAACCTCGCGCGCGGCGGCGACGGTCAGCCTCCCGGCAACGGAGCGCGGGCCCCTTGCTAGGGAACGGCGTGGGCGCAGACGTCCATGATCACGCGGGGGTTCGCGCCACGGGATCTGTCGCTTCCGGCGGAGCCTTCACCGCTGCCCTGTTCGCTGACGCCCTCATCTCAGGGCTGACGCCGAGCGGCAGTCCCAGCTTGCGAGCGATGAGCGCCACTACGACCGTCATGGCAACGATGAACAGGCTGACGATCCCGGCCTCCTCCAGAAGCTGGCCGTCCGCGTGGGTCATCATCTCCAGGGCCATGATCGAGAGGGTCTTGGTGCCCCGGCTAGCCAGCAAGATGATGCTCGCAGTCGCCTGCGCGGCGAACACGAAATTGAGCGTGCCAATGAGTATCAGCGTCGGCATGATCAGCGGCAGCCAGATGCGCACGTACGTGTACCACCAGCCCGCCCCGGAAACGCGCGCCGCCTCCTCCATGTCGCTCCCCATCTGGAGGTAGACGCCCTTGATGAGCTGCGTGCTGATCAACTTGCCTTGCAGGATGACGACGAGGAGTAGAGCCCAGATGGTCCCGTAGAGGGGTTGGAAGAGCGGCGTCCCCAGGAATAGCCACAGCAAGCCCAAACCGGCAAGCATCCCTGGCACTGCGGAGGAGACCCAGAAGATGGAGTCAAGGGTCTGCCGGCCGCGCCACCGAGTCCGCACGAGCACGTAGGCAATCAGCGAGAAGATCAGGGGAGTCAGGATGGCCGTGCTGAGAGCCAACGTGAGCGTCGTCCTGAGCGCTTGGAGGAAGAAGCTGTCACTGAGCACCGTGGTCCAGTGCCTCATGGTGAAGACGGAGTTCAGGTTGAAAAAGCCGACGCGGAGCATGAAGCTGCCGCCGACCAGGGTAAGGACGGGCACCACGGTCAGGAAGAGCAGAAGCAATACGATCGCGCCGAAGACGAACGGGCGCAGCCGCCCCAGGTCGAGCAAGCCTGGCTTGAACTGGCCGGTGACCGTGGTGTAGTGCTTGCGCGTGGTGAGCCAGTGCTGGAGCGGGATGACCAGGGCGATGATGAGCAAGGTGATGCTGGCCAGAGCTGCTGCAGCTCCGTACTCCGGGGGGTCGAAGAAGCGAAGGAAGGCGAAGATCTTCGTGGAGTAGGTATAGAAACCGACGGGTTTGCCAAGGATCAGCTCGATCTCAAAGGACTGGAAGATGCGGACCAGGTTGAGCATGAACACAACCACCATGGCCGGGACCATGACCGGCAGCGTCACGCGGAACAGGGTGCGGAGGGCGCTGGCCCCCGACACGTGGGCGGCCTCCTCCAGCGCCACACTCATGTTGCGGAACGCGGGCGTAAGCAGCATGACCTTGCCCGAGATCGCGTTGCCCATCAGGTGCGTGAAGATGATGCCCTCGACACTGTAGATATTCAGGGAGCTGTCGGTGACGAATGGCAGCAGCTCGAACGCCCTGTTCAGCAAACCGAAGCTGGGGTCGAGCAGGAAGGTCCACCCCACCACGACGGCGATGCCGGGCAGCATGAAGCTGACCCAGAACATGAACTCGAGGCCATAGCTGAAGCGGACGTTGGTGCGGGCCAGAACCCACGCAATCATGATGGCGAGCGGGAATGAGATCACCGTCGTCAGTCCGAATACGAGGAACGTGTTGCCCAGAGCCTCCAGGACTCCGGGCGTCGTGAAGGCGAGCCTCCAATTCTCCATGGACAGAGCGAATCCCCGCCCGACGTCCAAGGAGTTGAAGCTGTTGAGGAATATGAAGAAGACCGGGGCGCCGACGTAGAAACCGAACCCCAGGATGAGGACGGCCATGACAAACGTACCGGTCCCCGGCCGGTGTCGCGGAGACCGGCCTAGGGCGCCGGCGGCGGGCTTCCGTTCGACGGTGACCACATCACGCCTCGCAATCCTGAAAGCCCGCCGCCCTGACGCGCCGCCTCGCTACAGGCCCGCCTCCGCCATGATTTCGCGCATCAGCTCTTGCGCCGGGCCGATCTGCGCCGTGTGTTCAGGGTTCACCTCGGCCCAGTAGTAGTCCTGGTCATCTTTCCTGATATCGCCCTCGTCCACCCCATCGTTGGGGATATCGATGCGCAACGAGTCGGCCCCCGAGGCCATCTGCGCGAGCAACGCAGAATCGGGGAGCAACAGCCAGTTGATGAAGAGCTGCGCCGCGTTGGGGTGCGGCGCGTTGTTGACGAAGTACATCGTCTCGCCGCCAACCCCGATGGTCGCGCCTTCCTTGAGGGCATGAGGCCAGTTGTTCTCAACCGTTGCCCCGTCTCGCTTGATCGTGCCCAGGTCCCTGCCGCAGAAGATGCAGAGCGTGAACTTGCCCTGGGCCACCGCCTCCGCGAGAGGCCGGGCCTCGAGGAAGGTCATGTCAGTCTCGGTGATGAGGCCTCTCATGAATTCCTCCCCCAGGTCGGGGTTGTTGAGGTAGAAGGGGAGGCCGTTCCCTATGCCGGGGAACCGGGGGTCCTGCATGACCATCTTGCCGTTGTATTCCGGCTTCAGCAGGTCGTGGTAAGACTGGATCACTGTCGGGTCGGTCAGGAGCTCCGTGTTGTAGCCCAGCGGCGCCAGCGAAGCGTTCGCCGAGATGCCGACGATGTATGCCCCTTCGTCCGGGCCCAGGAACGGCACGAACCCGCGGTACCACTTGGACTCGTCCAGCACCTCCGGATGGATGACCAGCGGCTTGATCGGATCAACGATGCCGTCTGGGATGAGGATATCCGTGACAGTGGCGAGGCCGCCGATCCAGACGTCGAGGGTGAACTCACCTGCGTTGCGCTCAGCGACAACCTTGTTCACCTGCTGGCTGGACGCCCCCGTGGAGTTAGTTGCGTCGATGCCGAACTCCTCCTCGAAGGCCGGCAATACTTGCTGTTCCACAACCCGCCCTAGGCCGCAGCAGATGAAGGTCTGCAACTCGCCCTCTTCCTGGGCTGCAGCGACGAGCGCCTCCCACTCCATCTCGAATGCGCTCATCGCCGGAGTCGGCGTTGCGATCGCTTCGGGCACTGGCGTGGCCGTGGGCCGTGGCGTTGGCGTCGGGTCCGAACCACAGGCGGCAGCCAGCAAGCCGACGGCCGCGACGAGCAGGACAAACACCATACCTCGCTTACGCATCATTGTTTCATCTCCCCGTCGGAATCTGCAGAGCCAGTGCGCCGAAGCTACAAAGTGTGGGCATCATACGCCGATAACCGAGCAAACCCAATAGCTCCGGTCACGCAAAGGCGAGGCGTCGCCATGCCATTGCAGCGTATTGACGCGCCTCGCCTATTCGCCCCGCTCGGCCGAGGCCCACCACCGTTCGCCGTCGGTCGTGATGTGGACGGTCCCGCGCTCAATCGTCTGGAACAGCAAGCCGTCGGGCACGTGGCCGGACAGGCGGTCCAACACGTCGCTCGACGGATGTCCGAAGCGATTGTCGACCCCTGCCGAGACCACCGCCATCGATGGGGCGACGGCGCGGAGAAAGGCAGCCGAACTCGAGGTGTTGCTGCCGTGATGACCCACCTGGAGCGCATCGGCCGAAAGGTCGGGTTCGAGGTCGAGGAGCACGCGCTCGCCGTCGGCGAAGAGGTCGCCGGTGAACAGGAACGCGGCGTCCTTCAGAGCTACGCGCACGACAAGACCGTTGTTGTCGATGTCGGAGCGGCTGCCCTCCAGCGGAGGGTCGGGGGGATGCAGCACTTCGAGGACGACGCCGTCGCTGAAGACGACCTCCGCGCCGCGCACCCCTTGCGTCAGCGTAACGCTCAGCTCTCCGAGCTCGCGGCGCCACGCCTCGCCCCCCGAGTCCACCGGCGGCGGCACGAGGACTTGCGCGATGCGCCCTCTCCTCGCGAGCTCCATGATCCCGCCAAGGTGGTCCTCGTGCGGATGCGTCAGCACCGCGACGTCGACGACGCGGTCGACCGGGCTCAGGATGTCGTCGACGAGGCTGATGGTCCGACGCGGGTCGGGGCCGCCGTCGATGAGGACCAAGCCGCCGCCAGGCGTCACCAGCAGGGTCGCGTCGCCTTGGCCAACATCGAGGAAGTACGCGTGCAACAGCCCGTCGGAGCTGTCCCTGAACGCGACGGCCATCGGCGTCGCGGCAATCGTGGCAAGACCGGCCACGACGAGCGTCGAGCGGACGAGACCGGGCGGGCCTCGCCAGACCGCCGACGCCAGATCGCGCGCCGCAGGGGCCCATCGGGCCCGATGGACCGCCGCGAGCGCCGCGGCGGAGGCGCCATAGAACACCCACAGCCAACCCGCTCCGAACCCCCCTACGGATACGCTGCTCCACGATAGCCCCCCGAAGAGACGGGCCGTCCACACGATCACCGACGCGGGCACGAACGCAATGACTCCTACGGCGTAGCCGGCGTACGGCGCGGCGAGCCCGGCGACGGCGGTGAGCATCCCGGACACGAGCAGGATGGGAAGCAGCGGCATCGTGACGAGCGTCGCGGGGATCCCGAGCAGCGGCACGAGTCCGAAGTTGAAGGCGACGAGCGGCAGCGAGCCGGCGACGGCGCCCAGCGACACCAAGAATCCGGCGGCGGCCCATCTCACGCCGTTCATCCCGGCGCTCCGGACCGTGAGCGGCCCGGGCGGCCCCGGCTCTCGGCCTAGGCGCGCGAGCCGAGCAGCGGGGACCCCCGCGAGCAACACGCCGGCCATCGAGGTGAAGCTGAGCTGGAACGAACGGTCCCACAGCGACCTCGGCTCGATTGCGAGGATCAGCAGCGCGGCCAATCCCACCGCGTTGATCGGGGCGGACGCCCGGCCCGTGGCGAGCGCCAGCAGGTACGCGGAGCCCATGACCCCCGCGCGCACGGCTGACGGCGGGGCGCCGGCCAGCGCCACGTACGACCAGAGCAATATGAACGGCGCCGCCAGATAGAGGCCGCGCCGTCTCCCCAACGACCGGCGCGAGGCCGCAAGCACAACGGCGAGCAGCACTCCGACGTGCATCCCCGATACGGCGAGCAGATGCGCCATGCCGGCCCCGCGGAAGTCGTCGTTGAGGTCTGGCGGCAGACCTCCGCGCACGCCGAGCGTCAGCGCCGCCGTGAGCGCAGCCTCGGGCTCCGGCATGTGGCGATGCAGCGAAGAGGCGAGGCTCCGGCGCGCCGTATGAAGCATGCGGATGGCGTCTGCGCCCACGGCGGGCTCGACCTCGGCAACGACGGCTTGCGTCATCACCGACCCGACGCCCCGCGAAGCCAGGTGCTCCTCGTAGTCGAAACCCGACTGCGAGCGGGGCGCGGCGATGCCGCCTACGACGAGAACCTCGTCGCCGTGAGCGATGAACGGATGGGACCGGCCCTCGATTGGCTGAATCGCGGGGCTGGCTCTGACGAGCACGGCGCCAGTGGAAGCCCGCGATCGTCCATCGACGCTGACGGCGCTCGCGCGGACTTCGAACTGCACTTGCCGGCCCATGAGCTCCGGCAGGCCGTTGACAACGCCCAGCAGCTCGACGCGCTGCCCGTGCACGCGTTCGAGACCGCCCCCAACGCTCAACGTGTCGGGGCCGGCGCGCGCCATGCCGACGAGCAGCGCTAGGGCGAGCAGCGCCGGGCCCGCTGCGCCGACTCCCGCCGCACGCGCGAGGATGTAGGCCCCGACTGTGGCTGCCGCCAGCAGGAGCAACGCCAAGGGCGGCGCGTCGAAACTCGCGCCGAGGAACAGTCCCAGCGGCAGTCCGGCGCCCGCCCACGCCAGCGGCACAGCTCACTCCCCCGCGGTGACGAGCGGCCGGAGGCGCTCGTACGTTGCGGCGCCGATGCCGCGGACCGCCGTGAGCTGGTCGGTCCGCTGGAACGGTCCGTTCTGCTCGCGGTGCTCGATGATGCGGCCTGCGAGGACGGGGCCGATGCCGGGCAGCGTTTCGAGCTCATCGCCGGACGCGGCGTTGATGTCGATCAGCGCGCCATCGGCGTCCGCCCCTGCGTCCGCCGGGGCGCTGTCCGCGCTCGGGTCGGGAAGCACGACCCGTACGCCCGGCGGGCTGGCGGGCGCGGTCAACAGCCACACCGCGCCCGCCAGCGCAACGACCGTCAACAGTCCGACGGCGGCCTGATACCACGGCCGTTGGATCACGCCCAAACTCCTTCCGGCGCGATCCCCACGCGGGTGCACGGCCCCTGGCCAGCGCCGGAATCGAGCGGGGAAGCCTAGAACCCCGGCGCCTCCGCCACACCATCGAGGTGCAGGAAGTCGATGATGTTCTGGGCCATCATCTTGCGCTTCTCCTCGCCGGGTATGCCCGCCATCTCCCGGCCGAGTATCTCGCGCGAGTCGGGCCACGTCGTCACGACATGGGGAAAGTCACTCCCCCAGATGATGCTGTCGACGCCGATCTCGTGACGGACCTTCATGCCAACGGGGTCGTCGAAGAACCCCCAGAGGGAGTGCTCCTTGATGTACTCGCTCGGCGGCCTCTCCAACGCGAGTGCGCCAAACAGCCGCTCGCCCCAATGGTGGTTGCGCTCCCACTCCAGGTCCATTGTCTCGAGGTAGTAGGGCAACCAGCCGACGTTGTTCTCCGCCCAGTAGATGCGCAGCTTGGGCATCCGGTGGTACACGCCCGCCATGACCATCTGCAAGGCCTCGTAGCCGCCGGCGTGCGGCTTGGCGTGCCGGTAGAGGCGCATCAGGTAGTCGTCGTCGGGAGTCTCGCCCTCCGGCTTCTTGGGATACGGCAGGAAGACCCCCCGGCGAACGCCGCCCATGGACGTGTGGATCGAAAGGGGCATGTTGAGGTCCATCGCCGCTTCCCAGAAGCGGTCGTCCTCCGAGGTCGGGTACGACTGTCCGCTCGGGTAGCGGCCGACGACGACGGTCGCCAGGCCGATCTCCTTGCAATGCGCCATCTCCTCGATGTCGCCGGCGAGGCCCCGGTGCGGCAACACGCCGACGCCCAAGAGACGCTCGGGGGCCGCGGCGCAGTAGTCCTCCGCCAGGTAATCGTTGTAGGCGCGGATCACTGCGCTGAAAGCATCG
Organism: Dehalococcoidia bacterium; assembly: GCA_965220205.1. Classification (GTDB taxonomy): domain Bacteria; phylum Chloroflexota; class Dehalococcoidia; order Lucifugimonadales; family Australimonadaceae. The sequence goes on from OZ244812.1 coordinate 1,811,321, forward strand.
TCGTTCTTGATGCCTCGGCAGACCTTCATCGCAGTGCTGCTCGGGAAGAGGAGTTCGGCGTCCGTGCCGTCGAGGTCCTGCTCCCGCAAGCGCTGCGCCGGGTCGCCGGACCCGGGAGTCTCGTCCATGCGCTCCGGGACCATCGGGTCGAACTCCTCGGGAGACTTGCCGGCGTAGTGGCCCGTGCCGCCGAAGATCAACGGGGAGCCCTCGCCGATGAACCCGTCTCCGCCGCCGGGCATCGTGATCCTGCGCGGCGCGCGGTCCTTGAACTTCTCCGGGACGCGGGGGGTCCACCAATCGCAGGGAATCTCGAGGTGGCTGTCTCCCGATATGACGCGGTACGTTCGAGCCATGGGACTCCTCCTTCGCTATCTTGCCTCTGCTCTTGCCTCTGTGAACGGGCCGGCCTCGCGGCGCGGCTCAGTCGGCGTCCAAGTCGTCGGGCAATCCAATGTTGCTCGTCTCGAGCAGCTTCACGTAGTGGTTCCAGCCGAAGTTCTCGGCGCCCTCGATGCCGGCCCACCCCGACGCCTCTTCGCGAGGCCGTTCGGGGCGGCCCCGGCGGTCGTAGCGGGCCATGTCCTCTGCCGAAATCTCAGGGGCTTCCAACCCTGACACCGCGAGGTCCCACATAATGTTGGCCGTGCGGTCGAATCGGATGGCCAGCGTCGTCGCCTGCTCAACCGCCCTGCCGGTCGCGGTGATGCCGTGGCCTTGCATGAGCAGCACGTCGCGGTCGCCCATCGACGCCAGCATCCGGGCCGCGTCCTCCTTGTTGGAGACGGTCCTTGCGACCGGATAGACCGGGACGCCCTTCAGGATCATGTCGAGGGCCGAAGGCTCGTAGGCGGCGAACACCGGGCGGAAGTCCAGCCGCGTAACACCGCACATGAGCGCGTAGTAGGGATGCGCGTGGACGACCCCCATGACCTCCGGGTGCGCGCGGTAAATCTCGCCGTGGATCGGCGTCTCGGCAGGCGATGCGTGCGCGGATCCGACGTGTTCGCCCTTCCCGTCGAAGTCCGTGCGGCGGATGTTGTGAATTCCGGTAAACATGTTGCCGGCCTCGTCGCCTCCGCGGCACCGAATCCACATCTCGTCCGTGCCAGGTATCCGAGCGCTGACGTGTCCCGTGGACTCGCGTACGAGGCCCAGCATACCCAGGATGCGGCACGACACCGCGACCTTCATCCGCAGTTCGTCGACCATCTGGTCCCTCCTCGACTTCCGGCCCTATCAGTCCACGAGCCGGTCTCGTTCTGTCCCTTGTGTCAGTCCCCCGTGTGAGACCCCGTTGTCAGTCGACGGTCGGAGTCTGGTTCTTGAGGAACACCTCTCGACGCTCGGCGCCCGACTCCTCAATCGCCAGCAGCACCTCCAGCGTGGCCTTGCCCCAGCTCCCGTCGGCCGGCAGCGGCCGGTCGTGCGCCATCGCCTCGTAGTAGCTGTTGATCCGGCCGTCGCGGCCGTCCTCGCCGGGAACGCCCAACGGGACCTCCCAGACCTCCTCGTTGCCGTAGACGGTGAGCCCGCCTCGGCTCAGGCGTACGTCGGCGTCATCGAAGCTCACCAGCATGGGGCCGCCCATGACCCAGCCCATGGAGGGCGCCGAGGTCGGCTGGGGCTCGGCTCCGCGGGTGCGCTCGCCGCCGTAGCGCTCAGCGCGCGCCGCGCGCTCCTCCCAATCGTCGTCGGGTGCGTCGCGCAACTCGCGACGGGCCGCCGCGTAAGATGCAGGGTCCTGAGCGCTCCCCGGCGTCACCAGCTCCCGCGTATCGAAGTGGTCGTAACCGCTGTAGACGGCGGTGGCAAGCGCGCCGTCCTCGAAGTCGAGATAGGCTGCATGAGCGCCGGGCACGCGGCGCGCCGGGTCCCAGACGTTCGCGGAGCCGCGCAGACTGCGGACTAAGCCGCCGCCGATCGTCCGGATGATGTCGAACTGGTGCGGGCCCTGCCGCCAGAGGATGCCTCCGCCAAACTCCGGCGTCAGCTCCTCGCGCGTCCGCGGGCGGTAGAGCCAGTCCTGGAACCGCCAGGAGTTGATCATGCGCAGCTGCCCAAGCTCGCCGGTCCGGGCGAACTCCCGAAGCTTGAGCACGCGAGGCTCGAAGCTGTGCTTGACGTTCACGCCGAGCAGCACGCCCGAACGCTTCGCCGTATCGATCATGTCCTGCGCGCCCTCGAGCTCGATCGTCATCGGCTTCTCGATGAGCACGTTCTTCTTGCTCTCGAGGGCCATCCGCGCGTGCTCGGTGTGGAAGCGGTTCGGCGTCGCGATGTAGACGAGGTCGACGCTCTTGCTCTCGCACAAGCCCTCCGCCGAGGAGTACGTCTCGGCGTCGGGGTAGTCCTTGTGGAACCGTTCGATGATCTCGGGGTCGATGTCCGCCGCCGCCGCGACCCGGAAATGCGGGCTCTTCGCAAACTTCCCGATCATGGCTCCGGCGGCGCCGCCGAGTCCAATCAGCCCAACGCCAAACTTTTGCTCGCTCGTTGCCATCTTCAATCTCCCCTGCCGCGCCCGGTTGGCGCTGACCGCCGTCGGTTGATGAAGCGTCCTCCCAGCGGGAACGCCCGGCGGTCGCCGGGACCCGGCCCAATCTTGACGCTCGCTGGTGATTCGCGCTCGTGATTGTAGTACGAGAGACGGCCGCTTGCAGCGCCGCCCGCCGGGACTTCTCCGTTTGCCAACCCGCGCTGGCGCAGCGTAAGCTCGCGCTGCGCCGCGAGAGCGGCGCCCATGCCCCCAAATGCCCCATCCACGTACGAGCAAACTGGCGCAAGGTGACGCATATGACAACGGATCGAGGAGTCGAAGATCTGCGAGAGCAGGTCGCCATGTCGTGCCGGATCATCGGCATCAAGGGCATAACGCGCGGATCGTTCGGTCACGTCAGCGCCCGGGTGCCCGGAACGGACCAGGTCCTCATCAAGGCAAAGGGGCCGGACCAAGAGGCGCTGGAGTTCGCGGAGCCGAAGGATGTCATCACGCTCGATCTGAGCGGCGCCACGCTCGAGGCGCCCGAGGGTCTCGAAGCGCCGAACGAGACAGCGATGCACCTCGCCGTCTACCGGGCGCGGCCCGACGTCTTGAGCGTCATCCACTCGCACCCGGACTGGGTGGTCGCGCTGACCGCGGTCGACGCGCCCATCCTGCCGATCTACGGCGGCTACGACCCTATGGGCATGCGCCTGGCCGCCGACGGGATTCCCGTGTACCCCAGCGCCGCGACGATCATCGACGACGACCTCGGCCGCGAGTTCCAGCAGGTCATGGGCGACAGCAACGCGTGCGTCCTCCGGGGACACGGCCTGACGACCGCGGGGAGGAGCGTGGAGGACTGCACGTCGCGGACGTTGACGGTCTACGAGTTGGCGCGTATCAACTACCTCGCCTACGCCATCGGCGACCCCAAGCCGATCCCCGACGCCGACCTCGAGGAGTACGCGTCCCGGCAGCGCGAGGGGCGTGGACGCGACCGCAACCGCGCCGGCTCGGGGCAATCGTCGTTCTGGAAGTACCACCGCAAGCTCTTAGGGCGTTACTTGGGAGGCTAAGCCATGGCCACAACTCAGCAGGACTCGGCCGGAACGTCCACACGCCGCGCCTTGCGCGTGGGCGTGCTCGGGATCGGGGTGAGCGGAGCACGGGTCGCGCGGGCCATGAGCGCGATGCCCGAGACGGAGCTCGTCGCCGCCGGAGACACGCGTGAGAAGGTGCAACACGACTTCAACGAGCGCTACGGCACGCCGGTCTACGGAAGCGCCGAAGAGCTCTGCGCCGACCCGAACGTCGAGGCGCTCTGGATCTCGACGCCCAATCAGTTCCACGCCGAACACACGATCCTCGCCGCCCAGCACGGCAAGCACATCATCATCGAGAAGCCCATTGCCATCTCGATGGCCGAGGCCGAGCGGATGCTCGATGCGGTGGAGGCGAACGGCGTGACGATGGTCTGCGGTCATACGCAGAGCTACACGCCGCGGGCCCGCAAGGTCCTGGCGATCCTCCGCTCGGGAGAGCTCGGGCGGCTGTGCGCTATGAACGTCTGGGCGTACACCGACTGGATGCTGCGGCCCCGGACGGCGGTCGACCTCGACCCGGCCCAGGGCGGGGGCATCCCCTACCGCCAAGCCCCCCATCAGGTCGACACGCTGCGCATCCTTGGCGGCGGCATGGTGCGGAGCGTCCGCGGCATGACCGGCCAGTGGATGCCCGAACGGACCATCCCCGGCTACTACTCCGCCTACATGGAGTTCGAGGACGGTACGCCCGTAACGCTGCTCCACAACGGGTACGGCTTCTTCAACACCGCGGAACTCGCGCCCTGGGAGAGCGAGCGGTCCGGCGCGACTCCCGAGAGCCGGGGAGCGATCCGCAAGGGGCTGCGCTCCGGGACATGGGACGAGGAGGCGGCGAAGCAGGAGCGCTACCTGGGCGGACGCCGCGAGACCGAGGAGGCGGACCGGGAGGGCGGCGCGCGCCCCTGGGCTCCGGACGACCTGGGCATGCTGGTGGTGAGCTGCGAGCGAGGCGACATCCGCTACTCGCCGCACGGCCTGTTCGTCTACGACGAGGACGGCCGCCGCGAGGAGCCGGTGACGCAGCGCAACATCACGGGGCACGCCGAGCTGACGGAGCTCTACAACGCAGTCGTCCTGGGCCAGCCGGTCTCTCACTCGGGCCAGTGGGGCGCCGCAACCCTGGAGGTCTGCCTCGCGATCATGGAGTCAGCCCGCGAGCGCAAGGAGGTCTACCTCCGCCGCCAGGTCCCGACGCCGGAACACTACGTGTAGCACGGCGCGGGGTAACTCGACCACGCAAGATTCGCCCTCAGGCCGTGGCGCTTGGGAGTGGCGCCGCCCGTCACGCGTGACCCAGCGCGCGACATCCGCCCCTACCATGTCTGGTGAAGCCTGTCCCGAGCCTGCCGAGGGGGGCCGTCGAAACAACATGGCCTGGCGCGCCGGGGCGCCCGCCCGATTTACGAGTAAGTGTCGCAAAATGTCGCAGAATGTCGCACTATTTCGCCCCCTCCACTCGTAAACTTTGCAATCTACGAGTGAGAAACCTCACGTTTTGGGCCCATTTCCAGTCATTTTGGCCTATTTTCGTTCATTCCCGGTCTCACCCGCCGTCATTCCCGTGCCCAGACACGGGAATCCATGCCCCTCGCGCCGCGTGCCGGCGCCCGCCTCGCCGCCCCTGCCTGCTACGCACCCGGCCGAGCACGAGAGAGAGGCCAACAACCTCTGTGGGAGCTGCGGCTGGCGCAGCGGGACTCCGCCCCGTGCTCATTCCCTGCGACATCAGGCTGCGCCAGGAGAAACGGCCGTCAGGGCGCGGTGTAGAATGGCGTCCAGTCCCCAAGGAGAACGCGCATGGTCACGACGGAAGAAAACGAGCTGATGACGCGAGTGGGCCCCGGCCAGCCGGCCGGCGAGCTGCTCCGGCGCTACTGGTATCCGGTGTCGATTGCCGCCGAGCTCACCGATGAGAACCCCACCAAGTTCGTGCGGATCCTCGGCGAGGACCTGGTGCTCTTCCGCGACAGGTCGGGGCGCGTCGGCCTGCTCGCCGACCACTGCTCCCACCGCAGCGCGTCGCTCGTCTACGGACGCGTCGAGGAGCGCGGCATCGCGTGCGCCTACCACGGGTGGCTGTACGACTGCGAGGGCAACATCCTAGAGACGCCGCCCGAGCGCAACGACGCCATCATGCGATCAGTGAAGCAGCTCGCGTACCCGGTGCGGAAGTACGTCGGCCTCTACTGGACGTACATGGGGCCGGCCCCCGCTCCGGAGATGCCGCGCTACGATGTGTTCGAGCGGAAGGACGGCACGCGCAAGGTGATCCTCCAGCCGCGCCTGGACTGCAACTGGCTCCAGGCGATGGAGAACTCGATGGACCCCGCGCACACCGCCATCCTCCATCAGAACGTGGGCGGCAGGACGCCCGAAAACACGACGCGGGGCCGCATCGACGACGTGCAGAGCTTCGACTTCTTCATGGTCCCCTACGGCATCATGAAGCGGCGCACGCTGATGACCGGTTACGCGGAGTACCACCCCGTCATCTTCCCGAACATTCTGAGGCACCACCGCGACGCCCAGATACGGGTGCCCATCGACGATACGCACACAACGATCTTCTTCGTCCAGTTCGACCATTCGCCGGACGGGAGCGTCGTGGAGGACATGGAGCCGCAGGTAATCTACCTGCCGCCCTACAAGGACCCGCCGGACCGGGTCCATCCGTTCACCACGCACTCGATGGAGCCGGTGCAGCCGCAGGACCACATGGCCTGGGAGACCCAGGGACCCATCACCGACCGCACCGTCGAGCACCTGAGCTTCTCGGACCGCGGCGTCGCGCTGTTCCGCAAGCTGCTGCGGGAGAACATCGCCCTCGTCCAGGCCGGACACGACCCGATGGGCGTGCTGCGCGACCCGGACCACGAGATGATCGACACGAACCTCGACGCCTCGCTCGAGCTGTTCGACTCCCAGCGCAGCCGCCCCGACTTCACCCCCGGCGCGCGCCAACTCGCCTAGGCGGCACAGAGATTGTGGAGACCCTCAGGGAGTCCTCGCGCGATGACAGTTGAGATCGCCATCATGAATCTGGAGGCCGTCGCATTGGCGGCCGATAGTGCCCTTACCGCCTCCACGGGGGACAACCAGAAGATATTCTCATCTCAGAACAAGCTCTTCGCGCTTTCGGATGTTGCTCCCGTTGGCGTCCTCGTTTACGGCAACGCCAGCTTCATGTCGATCCCTTGGGAGACGCTGGTCAAGGAGTACCGCCGGAGGCGAGCAGGGCAAACGCTCGATAGGCTGACCGACTACGCTGCTGATTTCTGCGAATTCTTAGCCCATGACGTACTCAGCTACGTCAGCCATGAGCATCAAATCGACTATGCCGAGAGTCTTGCCTATAGTATTTTCGCGGAGATCGATCGCGCGATCGACCAAGGAGTTACCGAGCAGCTGATGAGGAACGCTGCGATTCCTGGCGACAGACCCCTCGAAATTGACGAGGTCAATGACCTATTCGACCAACTAACTGTCGAAGTAGTCGATGACTACTATCGGCGAGCCATGGCGACGCCTCTGGTTGACGGAGCTCCGGCCGACCTTGGCGCGAAACTCGATGAAGAGTTGGGAGACAGGGTCAAGCAAGCGCGGGAACAGGTTTTTGACCGAAGACTCCGGCGCGGGGTTCCGCAAAAACTCTCCCGCATTGCCTTCAAATCCATCACTGGTCTGTTTGACGATGTCACGGGCCAACCTGGGTCTGGACCGGCCACAGGCATCGTCATTGCTGGGTTTGGCGACCAGGATGTCTTTCCGGCCTTAGCGGAACTCCACGTGGAAGGAACCGTACAAGATATATTGAAAATGCGGCACGAGGGTGAAGATGTTCTTAGGCCGAATCACCCGGCGACAATCGTACCGTTCGCTCAGGCCGATATGATTTACCAGTTCATGCAGGGCATCGACCCTGGATACCATGATTATATGAGACAATCTGTTGTGTCGCACCTTGGTAGTTATACGGACCGCATTTTAGAGAATCTGGACCGCTATTCAGCCGATGATAGGGAAGAGATAGCCAAGCGGTTAGGAAACGTTCATCCTGAGATTGCCGAGTCGTTCGTCAGGAGTGTTGACGACATCGGCGATACTTTCGCTCAATCAATCATGGACGTAGTGGCAATGCTCCCCAAGGACCAGCTCGCTGAGATGGCCGAAGCTCTGGTGAGCTTGACATCGCTCAAGAGGAGAGTGTCTCTCCAGGAAGAGACGGTGGGCGGCCCGACGGATGTCGCTCTTATCACCAAGGGCGATGGGCTGATTTGGGTCAAACGGAAGCACTACTTCCCAGCAGAGTTGAACCCCGCATATTTTGCACGTAAGTATGGGAGAGAGAAACATGGCACAAGCACGTCAAACGAAGACCGCTAACAAAGGTGAGCGACGAGCAAGACGAGTAGTGACCCGGCCGTTGTCCCAAGACGAATTTAGGGAGACCCTTCTGCGGGAGGCTGAGGAGTCGGGGCGCAAGAACATCAATGCGGTCCGCGGGAAGATTAGGCGGGCGATTCGCGAGGGGCTGAAGGCCGCCGGGAAGACTCGGTAGGCCCGCTTCGTCACGCCATGGCGTGGAACGGTGGACGTAACGAACGGCAAGTAGGAGGACGCGCATGACGAGCTCCGACGACGCGACGCAGCCGCGGCGAGGCGAACGCCGCGAGTCGCCCTACCGGGAGTGGCAGCGCTCCGAGGGTATCCCGGTCTACACCGGCTCCTATGTGGACAACCTGTACACGCTGGAGCTCGCCGACTGGCCGAGGACCGGTCAACGCGGCGCTTTCGTGAACCTCGCAGACCAGGAGCAGGACGACGCGTGGGTCGTGGAGCTGGCCCCCGCGGGCAACACCGAGGTCCAGCACCACCTCTGCGAAGCGACGGTGTTCGTGTTGACGGCGCGCGGCGCGACGACCTTCTGGCAGGAAGGGACCGGGAAGCAGTCGGTGGAATGGCAGCGCGGCAGCGTTTTCGCGCCTCCGGTCAACTGCTACTACCAGCACTTCAACGGCGATGGGCAGGACTCCGCGCGGCTGCTGACCGTGACCAACGCGCCGATGATCATCAACATCTTCCGCGACCCCAGCTTCGTGTTCGGGGACACGTTCCAGTTCCGCTCGCGCTACGAAGGCGAGAGCACGTTCTGGAGCGCTCCCGCGGAGCGGCTCGACCCGAGGACTTGGAAGACGAACTTCGTGCCGGACATCCGGTCGTTCACTCTGGACGAGAACCCAGGCCGCGGCGAGGGGAACTACCGCGCGGGCTTCTCGCTCTCCAACAACTCAATGTACGCGCACAGCAGCGAGTTCCCGCCGGGCACGTACAAGAAGGTGCACCGCCACGGAGTCGGAGCGCACGTCGTCATCCTCGGCGGGCGCGGCTACTCGCTGCTGTCGTTCGAGGGCGAAGAGCCCCGGCGCGTCGACTGGCAGGACGGCAGCGTGCTCTCCCCCAAGGAGAACGAGTACCACCAGCACTTCAACACCGGCCGGGACCGAGCGCGCTACCTCGCCGTACTGCTGGGCCGCCTCAACCCCGGACACTGGGAGGGCGGCGGCATGCCGGACCAGATCGAGTACGAGGACCAGGACCCATCGGTATACGAGACCTACGCGGCGGAGTGCGCCAAGAACGGCGTCAACCTGGTCCTCCCGCGCCCCCGCTACCGATCATCGGGGGCAAGACCACCGGAGTGAACATCATGAAGGGCGTGTTCGTTCAAGGCGGCGCGGACATAGAAGAGGCCTCCCGCGTTTCCGGGCACGCCTGGCTAATGAAGCGAATGAGGAGGGCATCCAATGGCATTCCGCAATGAGGAAGAGGACGTGCTGTTCAAGATGGGCCCGGGAACCCCATCCGGTGAGTTGTTCCGGCGCTACTGGTTGCCCGTCGAGACGTCGGCGAACCTCGGCGGCGGTCGCGGCCCGGTAACGCCAAGCGCGAAAAACCCGGTTCGCCTCAAGGTGCTCGACGAGACACTCGTGCTCTTCCGTGACGCCACCGGTAAGCCTGGACTGCTGGAGGAACACTGCACCCACCGTGGAACATCGCTCGCCTACGGACGAGTCGAGGACGACGGGCTCCGTTGTCTCTACCACGGATGGAAGTACGACCGCGCAGGCAACTGCTTGGACATGCCGGCGGAAACAAACGATCGGTTCAGAGCCTCCGTCAAGCATCCCGCGTATCCGTGCGTCGAGGTGGGCGGCCTGATCTTCGCCTACATGGGCCCTCCCGAGCTCCAGCCGCCGTTCCCGCAATACCCGGTGCTATTCCGTAGGGACGGCCTGCGCGTCGCGGGGAAAGGCAACCGCATCCAGAAGTCCAACGCCTTGTTGCAGACGCTGGACAACGTGCTGGACGTCTGGCATCGCGAGGTCGCCCACGGCTGGTTCAAGGGCGTCGAACCCGTGTACGGCATCCACAACGGTCGCGAGAGCGATCCTCCGACTCCCATCAAGTTCGAGACGACTCCGTGGGGCGCCTGCTACGTCACGCTCCAGAACACGAGGGATCCCAAGCTCTACGAGTACCACGAGACCCATGCAGTCTTCCCGTGCCAGCGCTCACGCACCGATACGATGAACTGGGCCGTGCCCATGGACGACCACACAACGCGTTGGCTGGGAGTCAGCTTCATGCCGTTCGACGAGCACGGCCAAGTCTCCGAGGCCGCAATGCGCAGACTGCACGCCGACACGCCGCTCGACTCGGGCGGCCCCTTCTACGAGGGCTGGATGGAGGATGTCGGCCACTGGTGGAACACCGGCCACCCACTGCGTCAAGGGCCTATCTGGGAAGACGAAGTCGTGATGAGCACCCAAGGAAGGGAACAGCGGGACGGGTTGCCCGACTTCGACAAGATGACCTTCGGTTCGTCCGACAAGGGGGTGCTCCTGATGCACAAGCTGTGGAAGGAGCAGATCGCCAGGATTCAGGATGGCGCCGACCCCGTGGGGATAGTCCGCGGTCCTGAAGCAGAGCAGATGATCCCACTCCCCGGCCAAGTGAAGTACGTCGACCGTCAGGAAGGCGACCGCCTCTTCAACATGACATTGGAAGAGCGCATGCACGCGCAGGCGGAGGAGCTCCGCCTGCGCTGACGCCCACGCTGCCGGCGCCTCGCGCACCGCTAGTTCGGCGTGCGGACCCCGTCGATCCACGTGTTGATGGCGCCGAACGCCGCTTGGGCGACGTTGGTCAGCCGCTCGCGGCCGTCGTCGAGCGCCGCGTACGAGTAGCCGATCATGCCCTGCGTCACGGTGATGCGGCCGTCGAGCCACGGCCCGCCGCCCATCCCCCCGATCACCGGGATGTCGACTGCTTTCACGACCTCAGGGCCCGCCACGGGACCGGAGCCCGTGAAGTCGAGGATCGACGCGCCGACGTTTTCGAGGGTCTTCGCGTCCTCGACGAGTTGGTCCTTTATCTCCGCCGCGAGGTCGCCCGTGGCGTTGTCCCAACCGCCGTAGCGCGCGGCTGTCTGCGGGGTGATGCCGAACTGCGCGAACACGGGAATCCCGGCGCGGACGATGGCCTCGACCGCCTCCGGGAAGTCGGCGGCGCCGTCGAGCTTCACCATGTCGGCGCCGCCCTCCTTGACCAACCGAATCGCCGCATTCACCGCCGCGTCCGTGCCCTGCTGGAGCGGACCGAACGGGAAGTCGCAGTTCAGGATCGCTCGCGACACCCCTCGGCGAACGGCTTGGCAGACGAAGATCATCTGCTCCAGCGTGATTTCGAGGCTTCCTTGCTGGCCAAACAGATTGTGTCCGACGGAGTCGCCGACCGACACGATCTCCACGCCCGCGCGGTCGATGATCTGCGCCATCTGGTAGTCGTACGCGACGAGACCGGCGATCTTGCGGCCGTCGGTCTTCATCTGCTTCAGCATCGGGAGCGTTACTTTATCGGCCATCGATTCCTCCTTCGGAACTTGCGGGGCGGGCATGAAACCCCGTCCCCGCTTTGGCGCCCGTCCCTACCCGGCAAGCAGCCCTCAGTCGCCGTCGCCGTACTCCCACTGATAGTTGGGGTCCTCGTAGACCTCTGACGGCATGAGGCTCTTGGCGCCGCGCGAGGCCAGCTCCGCCTCGAACTTCTCGCGGACCCACGGCTGCTCGTTCGCGTACTCGGTCTGGCCGTTCGTACGATGGCCCGCGAACTGCGACATGTGCCCGAACTTGAGGTAGCGCGCGGGGCCGGTCCCCACGTTGAAATGCTGGTGGAACCAGTCGGCGGGCGGCGTGAACACCGACGCCTCCTGCCAGGGGCAGACGATCTTCTCGCCGCCCTCCGGCCACAGGACGGAGTAGCCCTCGCCCTCGGGAATCACGATGACGCGTCCAGGCCCGTGCATGTGGCCCTTCTTGTAGAGCCCGGCGTCGAAGACGGACATGCTCGCGCTCATCTCGGCCCCGGGGAAGCGGATGTGCACCGCTGTGCCGCCGGCGCCGCGCGACTGCCAGGGGGTCAGCTTGTCCCAGACCTTCATGTCAGGGAAGAAATTGCCTACCCAGAAGGCGCCGCCGGTGGGCGCGACGTCCTGCCCGGTAGGGTCCTTGTACGCCTTAGCCTCCGCGTAGAGGTCCTCCCCCTCCGCGAAGCTCGTCGTTCCCTGGTACGGGTTGTCGAAGAAGAAGGACGGGTCGGGCAGCGTGGACATAGCGAGGGGCAGGTAGTTGTAGTGAAGGAGCCGGGCGGGCTTGTCGCCCCGAGCGTTGCTGAGCTGACGATACGCGTGGCGCGGCAGGTGGAACATGCTGTGCTTGTGCCACTCGAAGGTACGGGGCTCGCCCTCGGTCGGCCAGACAGTCGCCAGCCCCGAGCCCTCGATGACGTACACCGTCTCGCCGAGCGCGAACTTCGTCGCGGGCAGCGTCGCGCCGGGCTCGATCTCCGTGATGCGCGCCTCGCTGATGCCCTCCATCCCCTTCATCTGTAGGAACGCCGTCTTGCACTGGCGCTCCTCCCACCAGTCGAGATTGACAGTTCGCAGGTCCGCAACGAAGTGCCCCCGGTGGATGGGAACGCCCAACGACTCCATCCAGCGGTCGTAGGGCAAAGAGTTCTGGCGCCGGCCGGCCTGTCCCGTGTTCGTGGTCATGGTTATGTGCCCCTCCTCGGTCCTCCCCCACGCGGGAGAGGCTGAAATAGGTCCTTCCTGGACTCGATGCGCCTAACGTCGCGCAAGCTACCCTTCGGCCGTAGGCGCTCGGCCGCCGACGTCAGTCCCATCGGCTCTCGGGCTTCGCCTCCAGCTCGCCGTCGACGTACATGTCCACCTTCCCCTGAGGGAAGCAGACGAGTCCGGCGACCTTCGCGGCCTCGGGCCCGGGATACCGGTAGCACCACGCCAGGTCCGCGACTGTCTGGCCGCCAACCTCCACGGAGTAGTAGCGCGCCTCTCCCTTGTAAGCGCTCCGCACGATCCTCTCGCTCGGGCGCAGCAGCTCCTGGCGCACGTCGCTCTTCGGGATGTAGTAGCGGTGCGGCAAGCCTGTCTCGATCATCATCACCGGACGGTTGGTCTCGGCGACGGTCTCGCCGTTCACGACGACCGAGACCCGGCGAGAGCTCGCAAGACAGTCGATCCGCTTGTACGGATCCTTGGCGTGGACGAACACCTCCTCGTCCTCTTCGAACCAGGCGTCCATCCTGTCCCAGTAGAACGCGACGTAGTCACTGACGTCGACGCAACTCTCGAACGGGTCACCGTAGTTCCACACGGCGTTCTCGGCCACCCGCTCGCCCACCTTGACGCTCCAGTACCGGGCGTCTCCCTTGACCGGTCAGGTAGTGCCGTGGTCGGTCGGCTCCGTCAGGTCCATACGAACGTCGTCCATGTGGAAGTAGTAGACGGGGGGACGCCGGGTCTCGTGCATGAGCAAGACCCGCCGGCTGTCGGCGACGGCCACTCCCCCGAAGAACGCGCGGATCCGCTGTGCCGCGGGCTCCATCCTCACGTAGTGCTCCGGCATCCCATCGGTCGCCGGAGTCCCATAGTCGACGTACAGATCAGTCATCGCTCCCTCCTCTCTCTGCGGAATCCCCTCCGCCGGTCCCGCGCGGACAGGAATCTCTCCCCATCCGCGCCACGCAGGGAGTACTATACAACTCCCCGGCGGTCCGGGGGCATCGACTTCACGGAGGTTTCCTCATGGCAGACCCGCTGCACCTCACCATCGCAACGTTCAATCACGGCCAGTGGGACGCACTGAAGGACGGCCGCGTCACTCCCGACGGCATCGAGCTCGAGCACATCCAGGTCGCGTCGCCCTACCGGCCCATGGTGCGCGAGCTCGCGTATGACATCGCCGAGGTCGCGCTCACGACCTTCGCCTGCGCGAAGTCGTTCGACATCCCCATCACGGGCATACCCATCTTCTCGAACCGTGACGTCACCATGAGCCCCATCGTGTACAACGTCCGGTCGGGCATCAAGAGTCCGGCGGACCTTGAAGGCAAGCGCGTAGGGTTGCGGTCGTTCACAGTGACGAACAACACGCAGTGCCGAGCGCTGCTCCAGTACGAGTTCGGCATCGACACGAAGAAGGTGCAATGGGTCGTGACGGAGGACGCGCACGTTGCTCAGTACAAAGAGCCCTCGCACGTCTCCTACGCGCCGGAGGGCAGGAAGCTCGAGGACATGCTCGTGGCCGGCGAGATCGACGCCGGCATCCAGCTGTCCATTGAGCCGGAAGGGGACATCCAGCCGTTGCTCACCGAGGACGAGGCGAACGAGGCGGGGCTCCGCTACTTCCGCAGGACGGGCGTCTACCCGATCGGTCACGTGATGACGATTAAGGACGACGTGCTCGCGGCCCACCCCGAGGTCGCGACGGCCATGTTCCGGGCCTTCGCCGCCTCGAAGGACGTCTACCTCGGCGAGGTGGACAGCCGGGACCCGCAGACCGGCCGCGACAAGCAGGTCATACGCAACCGGGAGCTCGTCGGCGGCGACCCGTTCCCCATGGGACTGGCGAAGAACCGGCAAGCGATGGAGGCGATGCTCCAGATGTACATCGACCAACAGGTCATCCCGGGGCCGATGGACGTGGACAGCCTCTTCGCGGCGAACACGCGGGAGTTGGAGTAGCCAGCGCCGGAGCGCCGGCAAGCTGCAACCGGCGCAGGCTGCCGCAGCGCGTCGAGCGCAGCAGTCCTGAGACTGCGGAACGCTGACGTGCGTCGCGGAGCGCCTACGCGGTCGCCGCCGAGACCGGCGGCGCGGGCATCCCGCAGGAGCCTGGGTTGAGCGGGCACGACGCACAGCCGCCACTGGCGGTATGAGCGTCGTGAAGGCTCATGGTCCGCTGGGAGGGAGCGGCGCGCGAGCCTTGCCGGTCGGCTGCAGGCGGGTCGAAGAGCGACAGCTCGCCCTGCTTGGCAAGCGTCGGCTTATGACCGGGGAAGCGGAGGAAGGGCATGGCGCGTTTCAGGACGACGCCCATCGCCTGCAACTCTTGGCGGCGCGTGATGGTGTGCTGTCGGCGCTGTCGCAGAATGCGCGCAGCCGCGGTCGGGCCTACTCCCGGCACTCTGAGCAGCTGGCGTTCATCGGCGTGATTGACGTCGACCGTAAAGCGTTCGGCGTTCCTTGCGGCAATCAGCAGCTTAGGGTCGGCGCCCAGCTCGAGGAACCCCGCGGTATCGAACGCTGGCCTGAGCTCGTCTTCGTCGTAGCCGTAGATGCGGGAGAGCCAATCGAGCTGGTACAGACGGTGCTCGCGCGCCCTTGGCGTCGGCGGATGCTCTTCGAGAGGGGTGTAACGGACTGGGCGGAACGCCGAGTAGTAGACGCGCTTGAAGCCGGAGTCTGCGTAGAGGCTCCGCATCCGGGCGTAGATATCCCAGTCGGTCTCGTCCGCGGCCCCGACGACGAGTTGGGTCGCTTGACCCACGGCGCCGCCGTAGGTCTGTTGCATGAGGCTGTTGATGCGCTGCATAGGCGCAACGATGCCGTTGTCGAAATCCTTCATACGGGAGAGGCGTTCGAGATGCTCGCGCGAGGGCGACTCCATATTGATCGACAGCCGCGTGCCGAGCCGCTGACCAGCCTCGATGAGCGCATCCTCGCCGACGCCTGGCATCACCTTGAGATGGATGTAGCCGTGGAACTGGTAGCGGTTGCGGACTGCCTCGACGACGTTGAGGAGTCGCTCCTGGGTCGCGTCGGGATCCTTGAAGATGCCGGAGCTGAGGAAGAGCCCGTCGACCATATGGCGGCGATGCATCTCATCGAAGAGGCGTGCGAGCTCGTCAACCTTGAATCCGTAGCGCTTGCGGGGGACCCAGTAGGAGTTCGGGCAGTAGTGGCAGTCCATGATGCAATGGTCGGTGAACATCACGCGCATGAGGGAGATGCGCTTGCCGTTGGGCATGGCGGCCTTGTAGACGCCTGCGTGCGGCGTAACGCCCCCTCGTGGGGCGATGCCGCCCCAGTCAGGTCGCGGAGCAGCGCTGTCGAGCCGCGACGGAGGGGCGAGGATGTCGTCGGTGGCCATGCCGCCGAGGTGCTGGAGCTTCTCGTAGACGTCCGGAGCGCGCTGGATGAGCATCTCTCCCCTCCCGAACTGGAACATATGTTCCGAACAGATACTAGAGTTCGCCCTTGCGCGCAAGGCCACAATGTCGGCTTGCGCAGGAGTCGCGCTTTCACCCGTACACATCCCGTGCGCGCCCGCCGTGCGCTAGACTAAGGGCCAAGCCACAGCAACCGGCCAGTCCCTTCGTGCTCTGACCAATGGAGGAGCGAGATGCCTACGATCGACGCCGACTGCCACGTGATCGAGTCCGACCACACATGGGACTACCTGGACCCGGGCGACGAGGCGCACCGGCCTCAGCCGTACGTCTCGCCGTCGGAGCCGGATAGGCTGTACTGGCTCATCGACGGCGCGCCGACGCGCCAGCCGGGGACCGTGCCGTCGCGCGAGTCGCCGTCACAGTCGCTGTCCGGCTTCGACCGGACGACCCAAGAGACGAGGACGCTGGAGGACATCGAGGCGCGGCTCGCGCACATGGACGAGCTGGGCGTGGATGTCCAGGTGCTCTATCCCACGGTGTACCTGACGCAGATCTCGCCCCGGCCTGAGGTCGACCTCGCGCTCGCCAAGAGCTACAACCGGTGGCTCGCCGACATCTGGCACGGCTCCGAAGGCCGGCTCCGGTGGGTCGCCGTTCCGCCGTTGCTCAGCATGGAGGAAGTCCCCGCTCAGTTGCGGTCCGCCAAGGAGAACGGCGCTTGCGGCGTGTTCATGCGCGGCTTCGAGGGCGACCGGATCATCTCGGATCCGTACTTCTTCCCGCTGTACGAAGCCGCGAGCGAGTTGGACCTGCCGATCACCGTGCACGCGGGCTGCGGGAATCCGCCGTTCACCGGCCTATCGGAGGGCGAAGGCTTCATCCGCAACAAGGTGCCGGTCACGAGCGCGTTCCACTCGCTGCTGCTCCACGGCGTGCCCGCCAAGTTCCCGCAGCTGCGGTTCGGGTTCATCGAGGTGGCGGCGGCGTGGCTGCCCTACATGGTGACCGACCTGTCGAGGCGTCTGGAGCGGGCGGGGAAGAGGCTCGCCGAGGACCCGCTCGCCGACAACCGGATGTACGTGGCGTGCCAGACCAACGACGACCTGCCGCACATCACCGGGTACGTCGGCGACGACAACCTGGTCATCGGGTCCGACTACGGACACGCCGACACGTCGAGCGAGCTCGAAGCGTTGCGCGCCCTCAAGCAGCAATCGGACGTGCCCGCCCGGACGATCGACAAGATACTCGACGACAATCCGCGACGGCTCTACAGCCTGTAGGACGCGGCGGGGCAAGGATTTGGCCAACGGAGTCGGTGGTGGAGTACCATACACACTAGGGCAACTCCAACAAGCGGCAGCAGCCCCCAAAGACGTTGAGGCCGACCACGCCGGCTGGCTCGTCTAGGAGTTGCACAAGAGGCGCTAACCATGAGCGACTTACACTTTCCGGACCTATCGATTGAGGGGTTCCGTGGATTCAAGCATCTTTCGATCTCGCCGTTGGGCCGTGTGACGCTCATCACAGGCAAGAACAACTCCGGGAAATCTTCGATTCTCGAGGCGTTACGCCTACATTCTCACAATGGTGCCCCCTCCACGGTCTACAACATTCTCACATTCCGGGAAGAGTATCTCAGATCCACCGATACAGAATATCGCTCTTCAGATCCCGACAGCGTGTTTCATCTCTCCTCGTTGTTCCACGGATTCCCTCAGCTTTCTGATCACTTTGACCCGATTGTCATTTCAACCAGCGGCAACAAGAGCCGAATGCAGTTGACCATGCGGGTGGAATGGTTCTACGAGGAACGTGATTCGGAAGGAACCCGAAGGTTGGTTCCCAAGCGAGACCCACTGTTCGGAGAAATAGAGGCCACCGCTGCTTTGGTTGCCGAGACGGAAAAGGGTAAACAGATTCGTTCACTTGAAAACTTCTCCCGGATTGCCCGCATGGGTCGCCCCCCTCGATTCGGGCTGTCCGAAGCAGCACGAATACCCTGTGTCTTAGTCAGTTCGTACGGTGGCGAGGGAACGGATACCCTGGGGCCTTTATGGGACGAGATTGCCCTAACTGACGGTGAGAAAGACGTCGTCGAAGCATTGCGTATCATCGATACTAGAATCTCGGCAGTCTCTATGGTCGCCGGTGAAGTCAATTCGAGACGGAGAACGGCCATCGTACGCGCGAATCATATTCCAAGGCCTGTTCCACTGCGCTCATTCGGCGACGGGCTGAATCGTTTGTTCTCCATAGTCCTCTCACTCGTCAATGCCCGTGGCGGACTGCTGCTGATTGACGAGTTCGAGAATGGCCTCCATCACACGATCCATTCGGATGCTTGGCGTATGATATTCCGGCTCGCCCACAAACTCGACGTGCAGGTCTTTGCCACTTCCCACAGTTGGGACGCCGTATCGGCCTTCCAGGAAGCCGCCGCCGAAGCTCCCGAGGCGGGAGTGCTTCTACGCCTGACGCGCCGAGGCAATGACATCATTCCCACAGTGGTCGCGGAAGACGAACTGGCCATTGCCACGCGCGCCAGCATCGAAGTACGCTGACGTGGCGGGACGGAAAATACTGATGGTGGAGGGCCGTGACGACGAGCATGTGCTAAGACATATTTGCGGCAATCGCGGTGTTCCCCGCCTTGACGAAGTGACCCCTTGTGGCGGAGATGAAGGTATTCTTGAAATCCTTCCTACGAGACTCCGGCTCACTGAAGAGGGCGACGTTGTCGGCGTGGTCATCGATGCGGATGTAGATGCCGCCTCCCGCTGGCAGTCTATCCGCGACCGGTTGGTCCAGATTGGATACCAGGGCGTGCCCGCCCGGCCGGACCCGAACGGGACTATCTTGGAGCCTCCTAGCGAATCGCTTCTGCCAAGGGCGGGCGTCTGGATAATGCCAGACAACAAGACCAGCGGAAGCTTGGAAGACTTCCTCCGCTTCCTCGTCCCTCAGTCAAACGCGCTGTTTGACCACGCAGTCTCTAGTGTGGGCAACATCCCCAGTCGGTTATTCAGCCAATCAGATGAGCCAAAAGCGGTCATCCACACCTGGCTCGCATGGCAAGAGGAGCCTGGCCTGCCCTATGGGACAGCCATCACGGCGCGGTTCCTCGATCCCGACGTGCCCCAGGTAGATCTACTTGTTTCCTGGCTGAAACGGCTATTCGTCTAGCCCTGAGGGTGCCCGACATCGCTGCCGCCTGGGGCATTCGCCCCTAGCCGAAGAAGGCCCCCGGAACGGGGACTCCCTCGATGTGCCCGTTCTCATCGCGGGTGAGCGGCCTGCCGTGGGGGCCGACCCGGAAGTCGCCCTCCGCCTCCCTCCCGGCGCCGACGCGGAGCAACACGAGGTTCTCGTCGCCGCTGCTCAGGAAGTGGTAGAAGGCGCCGCGCGGCAGCATGATGCCCTCGTGCTTGTTGACGACGGTCGTATTGCCCTCACGATCGGAGAAGGTGGCCTGGCCTTGGAGAATCACGAACGCGTGGTCCTCGTCGAGGTGGGTGTGCAGCCCGTTCTCGCCGCCCTCGGCGTAGACCTTGATCCGCAACTTCAGAAGGTCCGTCTCGCCAAGCACTCTGTTGGACCGTCCAAGCGACAGCAGGGGCGTCTTGAGTGTGAATGCCTCGGCCTTGGGAGCAGCCTTCGTTGTCATGATGTTCTCCTTCCCACATGCGACATGCCGCGCTGACATGCCCGTGCCGCGAACGACCGGCGGCGTGCCGTACGTTACCGGCTTGCGGCCGCGTGTCAAGCGCGGCCCCAAGCGGCCTGGCAGCGTCCCGGAGTCCCTCGTGCGACGGAGGCTAGGAGCGCGGCGCCCCCATCGATTGTGGTAGGCTCCGAGCCATGCTCACCGGTTTCGTGCAAGTCGCATCGCTGGACGACATCCCGCCGAACAAGCTGACGCTGCGCCTCGTGCAGACGGAGGGGCGCGTCGAAGAGGTGCTCGTCGTCCGCGTCGGCGACGAGGTGTTCGCCCTCGACGACCGGTGCACGCACGCCGCGGCCAACCTCCACAACGGCGAGCTGGACGTGGACGCCTACGAGATCGAGTGTCCGCTTCACGAAGGAAGGTTCGATCTCCGGACGGGCGAGGTCACGGGACCTCCGCCCGACGAGGCGCTGACCGCGTACGCTGTCCGTGTCGCGGGCGGAGCGATATCCGTCGGGCCCAAGACGTAGCCGGCCGCCGGAGACTCTACGAGGGCGTCGGCGGCGCGAAACCGGACCGCCGAGGCCCCGCGAAAGGAAGATGTCATGGCCTTGTTCACGCAGGAACAGAACGAGCTCTTGTGCCGTGTGGGCCCCGGAACGCCGATGGGGGACGTGTTCAGGAGGTACTGGCTTCCCGCGCTCCTCTCGGAGGAGATACCGGAGCCGGGCGGGCCGCCCGCTCGCGTCCGCCTTTTGGGAGAGACCCTGGTGGCGTTCCGGGACAGCGAAGGGCGTATCGGCCTGCTGGCGGACCAATGCGCGCACCGGCGCGCCTCGCTCTTCTTCGGCCGGAACGAGCACGGGAGCGACGGGTGCGGCCTCCGGTGCATCTACCACGGGTGGAAGTACGACGTTGACGGCAACGTGATCGACACCCCGGCGGAGCCCGAGGGGAGCCGTCTCAAGGACTCCATTCACCAGACTTCCTATCCGTGCCGCGAAGTCAACGGACTGATTTTTGCCTACATGGGCCCGCCCGAGAAGATGCCGTTGCTGCCCAACTACGAGTGGCTCACGAACCTCGAGCGCCAGCCCGCCATGAGCAAGTACTGGAACGAGAACAACTGGCTGCAATCCGTCGAGGGCGACTGCGACAGCTCGCACACCGCCTACCTGCACCGTCGGGTCGGGATGAACACGGTCGGCGACACGCTCGAGCTTGTCGAGGGCTTCGGCAAGGGGCTCACATTCGAGCTCGAGTCGGGTCCCTGGTGGATCAAAGCGAACGCAGTGCGCTACGTCGGGGAGGGCGTCAAGTACGTCCGCACCAACGTGTTCATTCCGCCGTGCATCGGCATCCCGCCAGGCGGGTACGTCGACGAGGGCATCGAGGCGGGCGGCTTCCACGCCATCTATCAGGTCCCGGCGGACGACTACACGACGCTCAGGTATGACCTCTACGGCGGGACCAACGCGGAGGGCGGCGGGCTCTACTCCCGCCACGATGTAGCCGGTCCGATGTACAAGAAGACCCGCAACAAGGACAACGACTACCTGATTGACCGTGAGGCGCAGCAGACGACGGTCTTCTGCGGCGTGGACGGCGGGAACCACCTCCAGGATGCGGTCGTCACGGAGTCAATGGGTCCGATCACAGACCGCGAGGGCGAGCACCTCGGCGCTTGCGACGTGCAGCCCATAGCGATGCGCCGCATGATGCTGGACGTCGTTCGCCGCGTTCAGGACGGCGGCGACCCTCCGGGCGTGGCGTTCAGGGAAGAGGACAACAACTTCGACACGCTATTCCTCGTCAACGCCAGACTGCCGCTGAACGTCGGGACGGACGACCCGCAGGCGATCAGGGAACACGCCATCGCGAGGGGAGGGCGCTAGCAGCGCCCCGGCGGCGTGTGAGGACGGCCACGCGAGTGTAAGAGCGGAGGCGACCCAATGGACATGACCGTTGTCAATGAAAACGACGTGACTGAGGTCAAGACGGGCCGGGGCTACACGAAGTTCCTGGTGACCAACAAACGCGGCGATGGCGCCAGCATCATGATCCGCATCTGGGGCCCGGAAACCAACATCGAGACCCACAGCCACCCCTTCGCGGAGATGTTCTACGTCCTCGACGGCGAGGTCGTCATGGGCGACACGGCATACACGCAAGGGGCGTGCATCTACATCCCGGCGGGCGTTCCGTACGGCCCGACCACCGCGCCCAAGGGCGCCCGCCTCCTCCGGTACGTCGAGAGCGGCGAGGGCTAAGCAAAGGTCCGTCGGCGGCATCCTCGGAGAAGGGAGAGCAACGTGCCTATCGACGACGATTACTACGCCCGCATCAAGGAAGCCAACATGTCCCCGGTGTGGCAGCTCGGACGCGGCGGGCGCCGCGTGAAGACGGCGCCCCACATCTGGCGGTGGGAGCTGACGGGGCGCATGATCCGCGAGGCTGGGGAGAGCGATGACCTCGAGTCCATCGGCCACCGCCGCGCCCTCTCGCTGGTCAACCCCGGTTTCGAGGGGCAGCGGCACGGCACCATCAGCACCGCGTCGGCCGCCATCCAACTCATCAAACCCGGCGAGGTGGCGACCGCGCACCGCCACCCTGCGGCGGCGCTCCGCTTCATCATGATCGGCTCCGACGCCTACACCATCGTCGACGGCGAGAAGATGTTCATGGAGGAGGGCGACCTCGTCCTGACGCCGACGATGATGTACCACGACCACGCGCACGCCGGATTCACCAAGGAACCGATGATCTGGATGGACGTGCTCGAATCGCCCCTCGTTCAGTACCTCGAGGTCATGGGCGGCGACGAGTACCCCGAGGACGTACAACCCGTGACGAGGCCCGCGGGGTACACCGCCTCGCTCGTCGGGCGGGGCTTCATGCGCCCGTTCGGCGAGAAACCCCCGGACCGCACGCTCCCGCTCGCGTACAAGTGGGCCGACGCCTACGGCGCTCTGCTCGAATCGGTGCACGAAAGCCCGTTCGACGGCGTGGCGATGGAGTACGTCAATCCGTTGGACGGCGGACACACGCTGCCAAGCGTGGCCTGCGCGCTCCAACGTCTGCGTCCGGCCGAGCACACGCAGGCGCACCGCCACAACCACGCCGTCGTGTACAACGTTGCCAAGGGGAGCGGCTTCAGCATCGTCGACGGCCTGCGCATCGACTGGGGGAAGCACGACGTCTTCTGCGTGCCGGCGGGCGCATGGCACGAGCACGCCAACGCCGACAGCGACGACGACGCGGTGCTCTTCTCCATCAGCGACCTGCCGGTCGTCGAGGCGGTCAACTACGCCCGGGAGGAAGAGGGGACTCGCCAGGAGGTCACCGGGACGATCTAGGGCAATAGAGCGTTCCCCCTTTCCCCCCTGCGGGGGCAGCGGCAATCAGAGCGCCCCGTCAGAGGCGTCTACGGCAGCGGCGGCGGGCCTATCCCCGGCTCGGCCTAGCGCAGCGAGACCTCGAGGTCCGGCGCCCGCGGGGTGACTCCCGCCCACGGGCCGCCCGGCTCGTCGAAGCCGGGGAAGGGCGCGGCCTCGTTGGGCAGCAGGAGGCAACGGTTCTGCTCGGGGTCGCGGAACGTGTTGATGGGGTCTCCGCCGTCTTCGACGATCTTGATCTGCTCGTCCACCAGCTTGCGGAAGAAGATGAGGCCGGCGTCCGTGACGCCCAGGTTCTCGCGCGTGCGGTCCATGCGCGGCCCCTGAGCGACCCACGTCATCTGGTCCTGGCCCGTCACGTCCTGGCTCACGAGCCGCCCCTTCTCGTCGTAGAGCGGGATCACGTCGAGCGGAATGGACTCCTGGACCGGCGCCGTCTCGCCGGCCGCCGGCACCTGGGAGGCGTAGCGCACATACCAGGTGTGCTCGTCGTCGATCGGCACGCGGATGAGAAACCGGTGCGACCGTCCGCCGCCGCCGACCTTGAGGGTGTAGGGGAACACGAGGGGGTGACCGATGGCCCAGTCGACGTGGGTCTCGTCGATGCCCTGCGTGACACGCCGCTTGACGATGCCATACTCGAAGCGCTCGAAACCGAGCTTGAGGTGGTGCTTCGACCGCTGCGGGAGATTCTCCGCCCACTCCTGGCCGCGGCCCTTCTGGGAGTTGATCCAACTTCCGTAATAGCCGTGCAGGTGCTCGAAGTGGGCGGGGTCGAGCGCGTTGTCCACGCACTGGAGCCAGTTGCAGGGCAGCGTGACGGCGGAGATGGTGCGCGTGACGTTTTCCCAAGACATCAGGTCCCAGTGGGGCACGAGCGGGGCGGGCTGCGGCCCGAGATAGGCCCAGATCAGCCCGGCGAACTCCTCGACCGGGTACGCGGTCAGCTTGATCTTGTCCTTGTAGGCGCTGCCCGTCGGCTCTCCGGGCTGCTCGATGCACTGGCCCTCGAAGTTGTAGACCCACCCGTGGTAGCAGCAGCGGATGCTGTCGATCTCGGGGATGCCGTAGAGCAGGTTCACGCCGCGGTGGGCGCAGTTCTTCTCGGTGAGCCCGAACCTGCCGTTGCGCGTGACGTACAGCACGAGGTCTTCGCCGAGCAGGCGGACGGCCTTGGTGGGCTCGTCTGACGTCATCTCGGAGGTCGCCGCGACGGGGTGCCAGTACCGGCGCATCAGTTCGCCCATCGGCGTGCCCGGCCCCACGCGCGTAAAGCGGTCGTTGTCCTCTTTCGTCAGCATGCGGTCCTCCCTCGTTCGTCGCCCCTCGCCATTCTCGTCATTTTCCGCGCCAACCAGGCAGGCGGGATGCTATGCCGCGCCTGATTAGGTGTCAATTCCAACCTCGGTCGCGGGGGCGTGGGTTCCCGTGTCAAGCACGAGAATCTCTCACGTGGGCCTGTCGGCCCACACCACAACCGACGAAAGTAGGCGGGCGGGGGCGGCTCCCCTCTCTAACTCTCCTCGCAGACGAGACCTTGCATAACTGCTTTGACGGGCGCTGTTCTTCCCACCCACCCGCCCCATACGTTGGTGTGGGGGACACCCCCACGCCCCCGGCAGAGGGCTCAGCCCTCTGCACTCCCCCACTGGACGACTACGAGAGCTGTCTCTACGAGTGCTGCAAAGGTCTCGCAGACGAGGAGAGGATTTTCATGCAATGACGAAGGCGGATGGGGCGGCTCCCTCTCTGACTCTCCCCCGCAGACAGGAGCGCGGGAATGACGCATGGGAATGATGGGAACGCACGAGAAACGGGCAGGAATGCATCAGCATGACGCAGGCCGTTTACTCGTAGATTGCATGGGTTTACGAGTGGGGCGGGGACGGTTTCTTGCTCAAGTGAGTCATTTAGAGTCATTCTGCGTCATTTCGCCTCTGGGGCTGGGGCGGTAGGCAGGGCCGCCCGGCCCCGGAGTTGGGCTATGGGATAGTGTAGAAGGCGAGGCGGCGAACCGGCAACGGGCAATTGTCATAGCGGCGACAGGCGGGGTCTCTCACTCTCCCACCCAGACGGGACTTTGCGTACCTCTGCTGGACGAGCGCTGTTCTTCCCACCCCCGCCCCCAACGCTTGGTGTGGGGGACACCCCCACGCCCCCGGCAGAGGGCTTGCCCTCTGCACTCCCCCCACTGGCGACTACGAGAGCCGCCCCTACGAGTTATGCGAAGGTCTCGCAGACGGGGAGAGGACTTTCGAAGCCATGACGATGAGAATGACGAATGGAGACTATGCCGGGGCGGCGTCGTAGGCGTCCGCCATCCTGACTTGATGGTTGAGCCGGACCTCGCGGCGCTCGTCGGACGACTGGATGACGCCGAGGGCGATCTCGAGCGTAGCCAGACCCCAACGCCCGTCGTGGAACACCGGCCTGTCGTGGACGATGGCGTCGTAGAGCTCGATGAGGTCCTCGCGTCCCGGCCGGTAGTGCTCCTCGACGGCGATGTCCTGCTTGCCGTCGTCGGAGTAGACGCTGATGCCGTAGCGGGAGTGGCGTATGTCGCCGCCTTCGCAGGAGACGACGAGGATGCCCAGGTGGTTCGGGACCCACTCGGGCGGGCCGCTCGGACCGCGGCGGGCGAACCGGTTGGAGGAGTTGCTCCCGCCGAGGCGCGACGCGTCTTTGAGGTCGTGCTCCTCGCGGCTGCCGTCGCGAAGACCGCGGCGGATGGCGCCGCGTCCGACGACGTCGGCCCCGCTGATGCCCCGGTCCTGGGACCAGGGGACCATCTCTTGGGTCATGAAGTGGCCGTAGCCGTTGTAGACGATGTTGGCGGTGGCGCCGTTGTCGAACTCCAGGTACGCGGAGTAGTAGCCGGGCGTCTCGGAGCGCCAGTCGGCCCACTGGCCGGTGGTCCCGCGCACGGTCTGAGCGACGCCGTCTCCGAGCAGGCGCACCGTGTCGGCCTGGTGCGGGACCTGCCGGTAGATGAGGCCGCCGCCCTGCGCGAAGTCGACCTCGTCGGGCATCCGGGGGGCCACCATCCAGTCGGTGTAGGCCCAAGTGTTGACGGCGCGCACGGCGCCTAGGCGTCCCGACTTGATGACGCGGCGCATCGCCCTGACCTGGGGGCTGAATCCCAGCGTGTGCCCGCAGAGCAGACTCACGTGGTTGTCTTCGGCGGCCTCGATCATGCGGAGGCCGTCCTCGATGGAGAGCGCCATGGGCTTCTCGATGACGACATGCTTGCCCTGCCGCGCCGCGGCGACGGCCATGGGGGCGTGAAACTGGTTGGGCGTCGCGATCCAGACCGCCTCGACGTCCGGGTCGGCGAACAGCTTGTCGGCGTCGTCGTACACCCGCGCGCCGGGATAGCGGTCGTGGAAGGCCTCGCGCACCCGTGGGTTGACGTCGGCGCCCGCCGCCATCTCGAACTGCGGCAGGTCGTCGAGCTGGTAGAGGATCATGCTGGCGCCCATCCCGATCCCGACGAACCCGATCCGGACGCGCCGCTCGCTGCTCTGTTGCTCGGTGGTCATGGCGATTCGCCTCTCTCCTCCATCCCTCGCCGCGATACTACTGCGCGCCCTACCCGTGTCAACCGCCAACCGGCGCGCCGCCGCCGTCCGAGCGCCACTCCGTGCTGCTCGAACACGAGAAATGAACGAAAAGGGGCCAAAATGGCCGGGTTTCGGCCAAAAACGTGAGGTTTTTCACTCGTAGATCGAGGGGTTTACGAGTGGAGGGGTCGAAATAGTGCGACATTCTGCGACATTTTGCGACATTTACTCGTAAATCGGGCCGGCGCCACGCCGCGCCAGCGCGCGGGAGTTCGGGGGCCCCTCAACGGGCTCAGGACAGGCTCGGACGGTTCCCAGACATGCATGGTAGGGGGATTCTGCATGGCGGGGGAAGGGGCGGTTGGCGCGGCGGGGAAGCGTGGGGATAACGGCGGGGGACGAGGGAGGGAGCGAGGGTTGAGGCGCGACGTTTAGGGGCGTTGAGAGGCCGTGAAGCAGGGGAGACAGAGGGGTTTGTTGAAAGTCGTTGAGTACTCCCTGCCGCACTTGTGGCAGTACTTCTCCGGATAGGTGGGGTCCTGACGCTTATTCCACGTTCTGTAGTCCTTGGGGCACAGGGGCTTCTCAACGTTAAACGAGATAGGAGTCTTGCAGCGGATGCAAGTGCCGCCGGTCGTGCTGGCCTTGGTTGGAGTGACCCTCCTCTGCGTGCGCGTGATGCTCGGCGCAGGTCTCGTCTGAGCACTGGCGGGGGCGGGACTGACTTTCTTGCCTAGGTGGATCAGGTCCTCCACGTAGATGCGCAGTTCCTCCTGCGCGGCCGCGTTGTCGACATGTATGCCAACTTCTTTCGATTTCTCACGCGAGGACTGGAGCAAGTTCATTGATGTCAGTAATACGGCCGACTCATTTAGATAGAGCTTAGCGTGAAGCCTATCGACCACATAGACGGTTGCGCCTTCCTTCTTCAGCCAAGTGATGTCATCGTTCTCTTTCTCTCCCTCTCGGTAGATGACAGTCACCCGGACGTGCCGCTTGATCGCAAGGCGAATCCCGTCCTTTAGATGGTCCCAGAAGGAATTATAAGGCGACACAAGGACAACGTAGTCTTTCGCCTCGCGGATGAGTTTGGTTACGGCAGACGAGACATCGTCGTTTGTGACGATGGGGGACGAGGCTGGCCGCATGTAGTCGCTCCCTGGCGCTGCTGAGCAGGTATCTTACCTGAGATTTCCCATATTGGCAGCCTTCAGGCTCAAAGGGCAATTCGAACTGCGGCATTTACTCGTAAATCGGGCCGCCACCACGCCGCGCCAGCGCGCGGGGAGTTCGGACTCCCCCCTTTGACGGGCTCAGTGCAGGCTTGGACGGCTCAGGGCAGGGATGGTAGGGAGATTCGGGGTGTTGAGGGAAGGGGCGGTTGGCGTAGCGGGGGGGTCTCGCACCGTAGTGGGAGGTCTCTCCGCGAGGGGCGTGGATTCCCGTGTCGGCGCACGGGAATGACGGGTGGGGGCGCGCGAGGCGCGAGAATCGGCTATGGTGGGGCCTGTAGGAGATGCAGGGACTGCGCATTGCGGGAGGAGGCGCCGGCATGCTGTCTGCAACGGACAATGAATCGCTGACGAGGGTCGGACCGGGGACGATGATGGGCGAGCTGATGCGGCGGTACTGGATACCGGCGCTGCTCTCGCAGGAGCTCGAGCCGGACGGCGATACGCTGCGCATCCGCCTGCTGGGCGAGGACCTCATAGCGTTCCGCGACACCGGCGGTCGCGTGGGCGTGCTCGGGCCCAACTGCCCTCACCGCGGCGCGGACCTGTTCCTCGCCCGCAACGAGGAATCGGGGCTCCGATGCATCTATCACGGCTGGAAGTACGACGCCTCCGGCCAGTGCGTCGACATGCCCAACGAGCCGATGGAGACGGCGTTCCGCTCGAAGGTGCGGCAGAAGGCGTACCGCTGCCGTGAGCGCGGCGGCGTCGTCTGGGTCTACATGGGCAGCGAGGAGGAGCCGCCGCCCCTGCCCGCCCTCGAGTGGAACATGCTGCCCGAGGAGCAGGTGTTGACGAAGAAGCGGGTGCAGTTCTGCAACTGGTTGCAGGCGCTCGAGGGGGACATCGACCAGAGCCACAACTCGTTCCTGCACACCACCGCCGACCAGCTCAAGCCAGTGACGCCGGAGGAGGAGGCGCGACCGGGAGCGGCGCTGTGGCGCAAGCGCGACAAGCGTCCCCGGTTCCACGTAGCCGACACCGAGTGCGGGGTGCTCATCGGCGCACAGCGCGACGCCTACGACGACCTGTGCTACTGGCGCATCACGCAGTTCATGCTGCCGTTCCACACGATGGTGGGCGTCTA
This sequence comes from Dehalococcoidia bacterium, assembly GCA_965220205.1. Taxonomy (GTDB): domain Bacteria; phylum Chloroflexota; class Dehalococcoidia; order Lucifugimonadales; family Australimonadaceae. Next base: position 1,840,384 of record OZ244812.1, read on the forward strand.
CGGCGACAACCCGTCGCGTTCAGCCCGCGTATGGATTCCCGTCGACGATACGACGACGCTGGTGGTGGGAATCCTGTACCACCCGCTGCGGGCGCTGACCGAGGACGAGGTGCTGCGGGCGCGCGAGAACGGCGGCGGCGCCGGATTCATCGCGGACTCGAACTTCCGTCCCACGACGACGGCCCCCTTCGGCGCGTGGATTCCCAAGGCCGGTTCGGAGAACGACTTCTTCTTCGACCGCGAGTTGCAACGGACGCGGTCGTTCTCGGGCATTCCCGAGTTCTGGGCGCAGGACGGGGGCGTGCAGATCGGCATGGGGGCGATCTACGACCGCACGCAGGAGCATCTCGGCACGACCGACCGTGCGATCATCCGGGCCCGGAAGCGCCTGCTCGACGCGGCGCGGGCGTTGGAGTTCGACGATGTCGCGCCTCCGGGCGTCGAGGACCCGTCGATCTATCAGGTGCGCGGGACGGCGGCGCTCATCCCACGGGACGCCGATTGGATCGAGGCGACGCGCGAGCTCCGCCAGGTGATCCCCGGAGTGAACCCCGCAGCGCCTCCGCACTAGCCGAGCGTTCGAGCTAGGGCAAGTCGAGGTTGTGGAGCTTCTTGGCGTTGTCCTCGTAGATCAGCTGGCGATCGGCGTCGGTCAGGGCGTCGATGTCGTCGATGAGCGGTTTGATGTCGTCGAACCAGCGTCCGGTGTCCGGGTCCTTCTCGCTGCCGGTGCCGGGCCGCTCCGCGCCGAACAGACAGCGGTCGGGGCCGACGACCTTGAACAGCAGCTCCAGCGCCTCCTTCGAGTAGAGGCAGGTGTCGAAGTAGAGGCGGCGCAGGCTCTGCTCGAACGGCTCGTCCAGCACACGGCGCTGGGGGCGCAGGTAGAAGGAGCGAAAGCGGCCAATCTGGTAGGGAATCGAGCCGCCTCCGTGGGAGATCACCAGCTTGAGCGTCGGGAAGTCGATGAAGACACGCGATTGCAGCAACGAGATGATGGCAATGCTCTCCTCGTTGATGAAGTGCAGCGTGTAGGGCTCGCGCGGCCTCCCGCACTGCGTCGAGTGCACCAGCGCGGGGACGTCGAGCTCGACGAGCGTCTCGTACAGCGGATACCAGTACTCGTCGCCCAGGCCGGGCGGCGGCTCGCTGAAGCCCTCGCTAGGGTCCGGGTTGAGCACGCACCCGACCATGCCAAGCTCCTTGACGCACCGCTCGAGCTCCTCGACGGAGTTGGCCGGGCTGACGCCGGCGTTCTGCGGAAGCCCGGCCACGCCGCGGAACTTGTCGGGCCGCAGCTTGGCCTGCCGGCCGATGACGTCGTTGAGGGCGGCGATATACCAGTGGACGATGCTCTCCGGTTTCTCGTGATGGGACATGCTGATGGGCCGGGGCGAGATGAGCTGCAAGTCGGTGCCCACCTCGGCCATCTGGTCGATGAGCGATCCGCCGCCGAACACGGGGTTCGTGAGCGTCGCTAGGACCTCGTCGTCGCTGACGCGGAAGCCGCCCGGGCCGTGCGAGCCCCGGCTGTTGAGGAGCAGCGACTGATACCGGCTCCAAGCCTGCGGCGTGATCGTGTGCGCGTGCCCGTCGATGATCATGGTCGTTGCCCCCCTTGCACTCGTGCGCCGTCCAGCAGATTTCGGGCGGCGCCGTAGTATAATCCGTCCCGGAGCCACTCGCGCGCGGCGCCGCTCGACGGCGACGCGCCGGGTCACTCGATGACGAAAGGAGGCGCGCGCATGCTGAACGCGGAAGACAACAAGCTCCTCACCGACATCAGCCCCGGCTCCCCCATGGGCGACCTCATGCGGCAGTACTGGATGCCCGTGATGCTCTCGGAGGAGCTCCTCGAGGCGGACGGCAACCCTGTCCGGCTCACCGTGCTCTGCGAGAACTTGGTCATCTTTCGGGACACAGGCGGGCGGATCGGCCTGTTCTCGGAGTACTGCCCCCACCGCCGCGCCTCCCTCTACTACGGCAGGAACGAGGAGGGCGGCCTCCGCTGTCTGTATCACGGCTGGAAGTTCGACGTGACGGGGCAGTGTCTCGACATGCCGAACGAGCCGCCCGAGAGCAACTTCAAGAACAAGCTCCGACAGGTCGCGTACCCGTGCCGCGAGGCCGCCGGCATGATCTGGGCCTACATGGGACCGCGGGAGACGCCGCCGCCGCTGCCCGAGTTCGAATGGATGAGCATGCCGGCGGAGCAGCGGCAGATATCGCCGTTCCTGCGCGAGTGCAACTGGATGCAGGCGCTCGAGGGCGACATCGACACGACGCACTCCGGGTTCCTCCACAGCCAGCTCGAGCGCGGCGCGTCCGCCGTGAACACCTGGCGCCGGGAACACCCGCCCCGCATGGAGGTGGTCCAGACGCCGGCCGGGGTGATGTACGGCGGGCGTTACGGCGAGATCGAACCGGACGACCCGGACGGCAACGCCACGACGTATTGGCGCATCAGTCAGTTCATGTTCCCGTTCCACACGCTGTTCCCGGCGCGGCCCGACGGGCTGGTCCCGGGCCACATATGGGTCCCGCTGGACAACGGCAACACGATGGTCTACGCGATGGGGTGGAACCCGGTGCGCCCCATGGAGAGCGCGGGCGACTGGCGCGCGAGGACGCGCCAGCTCGTCGGCGAGTACCTGCCGCAGACCTCCGAGGGCCTCGGCCGGTGGCGGGCGAAGGCGAACCGGAGCAACGACTACATGCAGGACCGGGCGCTCCAGCGGAGCTCGAGCTTCAGCGGCATCCCGACGGTCCCGCTGCAGGACCAGGCGATGACGGAGCCGATGGGGCCGGTGCTCGACCGCACGCAGGAGCACCTGGGCGCCGCCGACGCGATGATCATTCAGACGCGCCAACGCCTCATCAAGGCGGCGAAGGCGTTCCGCGACACCGGCGAGCCGCCTCCCGGCGTCGACAACCCCGACTGGTTCCGCCTCCGGTCCGCCTCGGCGACGCTGCCCGTCAGCGCCAGCTGGACCGAGGAGCTCAAGGACTGGATGGAGGCGCGGACGACCGTGATCCCAGGCGTGGGGCTGCCCTCGCCGACGTAGGCCCGTGCGGGCGGGTCTCGCCTTTTGGTGGTCGCAGACTAAGCCCGTGCGGAGCTACGGCTTCTTGCGCTGAGTTCGGGAGGCATCGGGCATGGCTAGCTACTGGCTCACTTGTGAGGACGGGGGCGGCACATTCTTTGCTCGCAACCGTCGCCAACATCCACTATGCTCCACACACGCTGAGCTTCGCCGTGCGGTCGGCCTTGGGCCTGTGCAGACGCAGCGTCGGGGCGGCGAGCCTTCTCCTGAGCAGCTCGCCGCTTGGCGGCGCATTCCTTGCGATCCAGGCAATTAGTTATGGAGTCGAGGTATCACTCAGCCCGTCATGACGACGACAACGTGGAGCACACCGATCCGGCCTGCCCATTTGCCGCGCGCATCATCCGCAAGTGTTACTGCCTCGAGCGCCGTCCTCCTTCTAGGTGCTCGCACTGCGGCTCTGGTTGATTGACGAGCTATCCGACGGCGATCGCGGTTGTCCAACGCGGGGCGCAATGGTATCGTAGCCGCACGACTAGGGCGTAGGGACGGTGTTGTGGCCGCGACTCCCCACGACGTGAACGCCGAAGACGACGCCCCGCACGACGCGTGCGGCGTCATCGGCGCATACCTCCCCGGCTCTACCGACAGTGAAGCGGCGCAGGTCGCCTACTTCGGACTCTTCGCCCTCCAGCATCGCGGTCAGGAGAGCGCCGGCATCGCCGTAGGCGACGGACGCACCCTCCGCAATTTCACCAACGTCGGCCTCGTATCCAACGCGTTCCGCCAGGAGGATCTCGACCGCCTCCCGGGCCACGTCGCCATCGGCCACACGCGCTACTCCACGACCGGCTCGAGCAGCGCTATGAACGCCCAGCCCCTCGTGTCCAAGGGGCCCGACATCGAGATTGCCCTGGGCCACAACGGCAACATCATCAACGCCGCCAAGCTGCGGGAGCGGCTCGCCCAGTGGGGCGTCGTCTGCTCGACGGGCACGGATTCCGAGGTCGTCGCGCACCTGCTCGCGTGGGCGCCCGCCAAGACTTGGACAGAGCGGATCGCCTACCTCATGCAATCGCTCGAAGGGGCCTACTCCCTCGTCGTCGCCACCAAGGACACCCTCCTCGGCATCCGCGACCCCCACGGCGTGCGCCCACTCTCCCTTGGGCGGTACCCCAACGGCGGATGGATCATCGCCTCGGAGAGCTCGGCGCTCGACCATATCGGCGCGCAGTTCGTCCGCGAGATCGGACCGGGGGAGACCGTCGTCGTCAACCGCGACGGCCTCGCCAGCATCCCGTCCCCGGTCAGCGGGGCCCGGCTGGCGCACTGCGTCTTCGAACACATCTACTTCGCCCGGCCCGACTCGATCCTCGACGGCGCCCTCACGCACCGCTCCCGCGCGCGCATGGGGGCGGCCCTCGCTCGGGAATACCCCGTCGACGCCGACCTCGTCATCCCCGTCCCGGAGTCGGCCAACTCCGCCGCGGTCGGCTACGCGCGCGAGTCGGGCATACCGTTCGAGTTCGGCCTGATGAAGAACCGCTACGTGGGCAGGACCTTCATCGAGCCGCATCAGATATTCCGAGACCTGGGCGTCCGCAACAAGTTCAACCCCCTCCCCGAAGTCCTCGCGGGCAAGCGGATCATCATGGTCGACGACAGCATCGTGCGCGGCACGACGACGCCGCACACCGTCGCGCTGCTGCGCCGCGCGGGCGCCACGGAGATCCACGTCCGCGTCTGTGCTCCCCCTATCGTCAACCCGTGCCACTTCGGCGTGGATATGCCGGCCAAGGGCGAGTTCATCGCCAACGACCACACCGTCGAGGAGGTCTGCCGCTTGATCGGGGCCGACTCGCTGGCCTACCTCAGCGTCGGAAGCCTGCACGAAGCCGTCAGCGGCAACCGCTCGGGCGACGGCTTCTGCGACGCATGCTTCACCGGCAACTACCCCATGCCGGTCCAGCTCCAGCTGGACAAGCTGGCGCTCGAGCGCACGCCGCAGCCGTCCGGAGAGTGACGCTCCCTCCCTTGACGTCCGCACGCGCCCCCACCCCCGCCATCACCGACCTGCCCGGCCTCGTTGCCGGTCTCGACGAGGCCGCCCGGGCCCGATTCGACCGCATCTATCAGATCTCGACGTCGACAGCGCGCATGCGCGTGCCCGAGACGATGGTCCCCTGGGTGGAGAGCGCCTTCGGCCAGGTTGCGGCCGTCGAGACCCAGCAGATCGTCCGCGTCTCGAATCTCGTGACCGGCGAGGGGACGCTGTTCAACAGCCTCCGCGCACTCCGGCCGGTGACGGGCCCCGCGTACGCGCCGGACACGCTCGCCGAGGAGCTTGCCGGCGACCCCTGGGCGGAACCGCGAGAGTCGACGCCGGAGGACCTGTTCGGCCGCCTGGCGAATGGGCACGGCGTCACCGCCGCGAACGTCGCCAAGTACGACTCCGCGCACTCCCTCGTCGTGTTCAGCGACCCCAACCCGCTCGCATTCAGCCGCGAGTCCGTCTCCGCGCACATCGACCTGGCCCGACGGTGGGTAGAAGCGGCGCGGCGCCACGACCCCGAGGCCATCTACCCCTTCATCATGTGGAACTGCCTCTGGCGCGCGGGAGGCTCCATCGTCCACGGTCACCTACAAGCGTCGCTCGCCCGCGGACAACACTACGCGAAGATCGAGCGGCTGCGCCGTGACGCCGAGGCGTACCGCTCAGCCACGGGCGCCGACTACTTTCAGGACCTCGTCGAAATCCACAGCCGCCTGGGCCTCGCCGTGGACTTCGAAGGCGTACAGGCCATCGCGCACCTCACGCCCCTGAAGGAGAAGGAGGCGCTGATAACGGCGCCCGCGTGGGACGAGCGAGTGGCGGGAGCCCTGTACGCAGTGCTCGAAAGGTTCCGCGACCGGGCAGGCGTGCGCTCGTTCAACGTCGGCATCCTCCTCCCTCCCGCAGCGCCGACCAGCGAGTCCTGGGACGGCTTCCCGGCCATCGTCCGGTTGGTGGACCGGGGGAGCCTGACGACCAGAACCAGCGACATGGGCGGGATGGAGATGTTCGCGCAGAGCGTTGTCGCCTCCGACCCGTTCGCCGTCCGGCGGCTGCTGGCGGGCGAGTAGGAGGGACATGGCAAGCGTCGACGTCGTCATCCCAGTCCTCAACGAAGAGCAAGCGCTGCCCGGCTGCATCGACGAGCTGCGCCGGTTCCTCGGGGACCGCCTCACGGACCACACGTGGCGGATCGTCGTCGCCGACAACGGCTCGACCGACGGGACGCTGGAGGCGGCGAAACGGTACGCCGCGGAGCACCCGGGCCAGGTGAGCTACGTCCACCTCGACCGCCGGGGCCGGGGCCGTGCGCTGCGCCGCGCGTGGCTGGAGAGCACGGCGGATATCGTCAGCTACATGGACGTGGACCTCTCGACCGACCTCGCGGCGTTCCCGCTGCTGGTCGACGCGATCGCGCGCGACGGCTGCCACGTCGCGTTCGGCAGCCGGCTGGCGCCGGGGGCCCGCACCACGCGGTCGCTGAAGCGCGAGGTCATCTCTCGCGTCTACAACCTGATCATCAGGACGACCATGGGGACGCGCTTCCGCGACGCGCAGTGCGGCTTCAAGGCGGTGAGCGCCGCCGCCGCGCGCGTCCTGCTGCCGGCCATCGTCAACAACCACTGGTTCTTCGACACGGAGCTGCTGATCATCGCCGAGAAGCGCGGATTCGTCCTCGAGGAGGTCCCCGTCACCTGGCGCGAGGACCCCGACACGCGAGTCAGGATCGCCAGCACCGTCATCGAGGACCTGAAAGGACTCGCGCGGTTGCGCCTCGACGGCATCCCCGAAATCGACCCGCCAACCGCGTCTTTGAGCGCATGACGCCCCACAGATACGGCCAGACTCGGCTTCTCTTTCGTATTGAGTAGAGGAATGTATACGCTAGGATAGCAGTGTCTCGCCGCCGGGCTCACGGTTCCGGCGCCGGACGACTACGGAGCACAACCGCCTTGGTGCAGCGAAACCCTTCTTTCGAAGTCCGTCCTTCCGTCATCACCGGCGACACCGCCGATGTCTACCTGCATCGGACGCAGCGCATCCTGCGGAACGAAGGGTTGAACCCGACGGTCGTCATGGAGTTCTCGGCGACTCAGAACGGCGTCTTGTGCGGCGCGTTGGAGGTCCGGGCCGTATTGGCCAAGGTGACCTCCGAAGGGAACCGCGAGATCTGGGCCGTCGAGGAGGGCTCCCACGTCGAGGAGGGCGACGTATGCCTGTATGTGCGCGCGCCCTACTCGTCGTTCGGACTCTACGAGACGGCGATCTGCGGCATGTTGGCGCACCACTCCGGTTGGGCGACCGCCGCCAGCGAGCTCGTCGCCGAGGCAGGGAGCATCCCGGTCGTCTCCATGGGCGCGCACAGCGTGCACCCCTCCGTCGCGCCCGCCATGGACTACGCCGCTGTCGTAGGCGGGTGCGCCGCGGGCTCCACCGTGCTCGGCGCGCGGCTCGCCAACACCCAGCCCGTCGCGACCGTGTCCGGCGCCCTGGTGCAGCTATTGGGCGATCCCGTGAAGGCAACCCTCGCCTTCGACCGCGCAGTCGCGCCCGACGTGCAACGGGTCGCCTACGTCGACCCGCGCCGGGACGTGGTCGCCCAGGCGGTCGAGCTCGCCCGCAGTCTCAAGGACCATCTGGGCAGCGTCCGGTTGGCCCGCGTGCCCGGCGGCAAGCCGGTCCAGGCCGACACCGTGCTCGAAGTGCGGCGGCGGCTGGACGCGGCCGGGGCGCGCAACGTCACCATCGTCGTGAGCGGACGCCTCTCCCCGGAGCGCATCCGCACACTGCTCGACAACGCCGCGCCCGTGGACGTGTTCCACGACATCGGGTACATCGCCGCGGCCAAGCCGCTCCCCTACCTGCCGAACATCCGCACCATCGCCGACCGCACGGTCCCGCAAGAGACCGAGCCGCCTCCGCCGAACCCGCGCCTCCTCCGGCTCCTGTAAGACGAGGCCAATAGAGAGGCGCACCATGCGTAGCGCGTGTCGCGTGGTCGCCTGGGGGTTCATAGTTGGGGCAGCTCCTGGGCTAGTCCTCTTGGGCCTCGTGGCCGCGAGCGGCGTGTTCGCCTGCTCCACGGGCGACACCGACATCAACAGTGGAAGCGGCTACGACTATCTGATTCTCTCGCTCGTTGCGATTTCCATCGCTTCGATAGGCGGGCTGCTCGGCGCCATAGCAGGAAGTTGCCTTGCGCTGAGAAAGGACCGCGCTCGCATCGTGCGAGGCGCCTACTGGCTAGTCGCCGTGGGGTTTGCAGTCGGAATAGTTCCAGGACTGATTCTCATAAACGCCGCGATCGGCCTATCCAACTGCGAGGGCGGATACCAGGCTGGCCTATACGGAGGAATCGGATGCCGGTACGACCGGCAGATCCTCTGGCTCTTTGCGGTCTTCGCTACTTCGACAGGCGGGCTGTCGGGAGCCCTGGCGGGAAGTTGGCTTGCGTTCAGGCGGGCCCAGCGTCGCTAGGCGATGGCGGCCAAGCCGCTCGTCTGTGAGACGTCTGGGCGGGCTACACCCGGTCGATATCGGGCGAGAGCTGGGCCAGGGCCTCGATGGGGTGATTAGTCGGCCCATGCTATCATATGCCAGTCCTGAGCCCCGCGAAGGGATCAATAGACTGACTCTGAACGCTTCGGGCGCTGATTGTAGACACATCAAGAGGCAGTAGCCGCAGTGAAAGATAACCCTCTGGTAATCCTCCTCTTCGTCCCATGTCTTGCCGCTGCATCCGCGTTCGTTATCCTAGCGTACTTCAACCCTCCTACCGTTTTCGAAGTCTTGTTCTTTCAACTCGTGATCCTGGTCACCGGTATTCTTGGGTCCTACATTATTGGTAAGAAGTCGGCAATCGATACAGAGCATGACAGAATCAAGTTACACGCGCGTTCGGCCTTCAGGCGAGTCACCGCTCTGTACGGAAGCCTTTATAGGCTATCAGATACGATTGAGGAACTGAAAGGGAAAGAGGGTGAATATCGATTGGACCTAGTCCAAGCTCTGGTGGCAGAACAAATCCTAACGGGGCAGGATGCCATAGAGGACTGGCGGGACATTGTCCCCGAGGAAGTCGAACTAATCGAAAAGAGGAGTGCCCAGCGATGACGAATCCTGTTGAACCCATTCGGGGCAAGGTCGCTCGTGTTCTCAACTCCCGAGAAGTGGCTCTCAACAAAGGATCGAACGACGGAGTTAGTATTGGGATGATCTTCAAAATACTTAGTCCCACTGGTTCCGCTATTAAGGATCCTGACACCGGGGAGATCATAGGCTCCCTAGAGTTGACCAAGACCAGAGTCAAGGTCACAGCAGTACAGGATCGAGTCTCTGCGGCATCAACGTACAATACCTACAGAATCAATGTAGGTGGTAGCGGAAGCGCACTCCTCTTCGGTGGCTTGTTTCAACCGCCAAAGTGGGAAACCCATATCGAAACTCTCAAGACAGATGATGCTACTTTGGAGGAACTGGACGAAATAGATGCCTATGTGAAGACAGGCGACCTAGTCGTCCAAGACCTCGAAAGTGGAGGAACTGACGGGGCTGGGAAAGACCCAGAAAACCCGCAAATACAAGAGTCGTGACCTATCTCAGAAATGCCAATCGTGTGGAATCGTAAGGTGGTTCGCGACCGCCAGTGGTAGGCTATCGAAGTGCACTCCAGCAGTTGCACCCCCATGAACCAGTGAAACAGCAGCGAAAGGGGCGCTACATCGTCTCGGGCGCGGTCATGCCCATGAGCCCTAGGGTGCGCGCGAGCGCTATCCTGCTGGCCTCGACCAGCTTCAGCCGCGCCTTCATCAACGGCGCCTCCGCCGGGTCCCGCGTGAGTACGCGGCAGTGGTCGTAGAACCCGTGGAACGCGGTCGCCAGCTCGACCGCGTAGTGCGGCAGCGAGTGCGGAGCCAGCGTCACCGCGATCGAGTCGACGATCTCCGGCAACTGGAGCATCTTGCGGACCATCGCCATCTCAGCATCGTCCGTGAGCAGCGATACGTCTCCGTCCTCCCACGTCACTTGCTGCTCGGCCGCCTGCCGTAGGATGCCCGCGATGCGCGCGTGGGCGTACTGCACGTAGTAGACCGGGTTGTCGTTCGACTCCTTCTTGGCCAGCTCGAGGTCGAACTCCATCTGGCTCTCGGCGGCGCGCGCCAGGAAGAAGAAGCGGCAGGCGTCCGGCCCGACCTCGTCGACGAGGTCGGCCAGCGTCACGATCTGGCCGGTGCGCTTCGAGGCGCGCACGATGTCGCCGCCGGACTTCAGCGTCACGAGCTGCGAGATGATGATCGTGAGCCGCACCGGGTCGATGCCGAGCGCTTGGAGCACGGTCTTCATCCGCGACACGTGTCCCTGGTGGTCGGCGCCCCAGAGGTCGATCACGCGGTCGAAGCCCCGGCGCTCGAACTTGTCCCGGTGGTATGCAATGTCCGCCGCGAAATAGGTCGGTTTGCCGGTGGACCGCACCAGCACGTTGTCTTTGTCGTCGCCCAGGGACGTCGACGTGAACCACGTAGCGCCGTCGCGCTCGACGGTGTAACCGCGCTCGGCGAGCGTTGCCATCGCCTGCGCGTAGCTGCCGTTGTCGTGCAGATCGTGCTCGCGGAACCAGACGTCGAACCGGACGCCGATGCGTTCGAGGTCCGCACCGATGGCGTCGATCATACGGTCGATGCCCACGGCGCCGAGCTCCCGCACGCCGTCGGCCCGCTCCATCGTCAGGAACCGGTCGCCGAAGTCCCCGGCAAGCTGGCGGCCCAGCACCTCCAGGTACTCGCCGCGGTAGCCGTCCTCGGGGATGCGTTCGTCGTCGCGGCCAAGCGCCTGGGCGTACCGGACGAACGCCGACTCGTAGAACAGCTCCATCTGCGTGCCGGTGTCGTTGACGTAGTACTCGCGGCTGACCCCGAAGCCCGCGGCCGCAAGCGACTCGGCGAGTGCGCTGCCGAGCACGGCGCCGCGCGCGTGGCCGACGTGTACGGGCCCAGTCGGGTTGACGCTCACGAACTCGACCTGGACCGACCGACCCGTCCCCGCGTCGACGTTGCCGAACTCCGCGCCGGCCGCCCGTATCGCCTCCACCTGGGCCTGGAGCCACTCCCGGCTCAGCGCGACGTTGACGAAGCCGGGAGACGCCGCGCGAGCGCTCCCGATCGCGCCGTCCGCCTGGACGTTGGCCGCGACGCACTCCGCAATGGCCAGCGGGCTCATGCGCAGCGGCTTGGCGAGACGCAGAGGGAGGCTCGACGCGAAGTCCCCGTGCTCCGGGTTCTGCGGACGCTCGACGGGGGCGTTGGGGACCTCGGCCGCGGGCAGAGCGCCCGTGCGTTGGGCCTGCGCCAACGCCTCAGCGATGCGCTGTTCGATGATCTGACGGACCAGCATGGTGGGTCAATGTTAGCAGGCGAGGCGCCGACTCGTTCCTCGTGCGGCCCGGCTGGCGCTGCGCTACGCTAGGCCCGTGACGGACCGGACAACGAATCAGCGCGGCGACGACCTCCTTCGGGCGTTCCGCAACATCCTGCAAGGCGAGGCCGCCAACGGCTACGCGGACCGGATGGTCAGCGGCGGCCTCGACCTCTTCCTCGCGACGCTTCGAGCGGCGGCGGCGAGCGCCCCCGCGGTCGCGGCGCTCCAGCGGGAGGGACTGCTCGCGGTCGGCTACGCGGAGCTGCCTCCCGAGAAGCGCAAGCAGTGGGCCGACGAAGCGGGCCGTGTCCTCGATTCGCCGCTGTTGACGCCGGCGCGCGAGCCTGCGGCTTCGCCCGTCCCGCCGGCGGCGAAGCCGCGCCCGAAGCGTCCGCCGGCGCCCATCGCCCTCGACTCGCCGATCGAGACGCTCAAGAGCGTGACCCGTCCAAGCGCAACGAAGCTGCGCGGCATGGGGGTACAGACCGTCCGCGACCTCGTGTTCCTGTTCCCAACGCGCCACATCGACTACAGCGCGCTGCGGCGCATCGCCGAGGTCGTCGAGGGCGAGGAGCAGACGGTGCTCGGCGCTCTCTGGCAGGCGAAAGAGATCCAGCTGGGCGCGAACCGGCGCGTGAGGGCGACCGAGGCGGTCATCGGCGACGAGACGGGCAACTTGCGTCTCATCTGGTTCAACCAGCCGTATGTGGCCGCCAACCTCAGGAGAGCCGCGAGCCGCGCGGCCGCCGGGGCGGAGCACATGCGGTTCTCCGTGAGCGGCAAGGTCAGCGTGTTCAATGGTCGGAGGCAGATGGACAACCCCGAGTGGGAGGCGGTGGACGACCCGGAAACGAGCGAGCTGGTCAATACGGGCCGCCTGCTGCCCGTCTACCCCTCGACCAAGGACCTCTACCAGAAGACGCTCCGCCGCATCGTGCGCGACGCGCTGAACGCCGTCTCCGTCGACGGTCAACTGGCGGTGGACGACCCCCTCCCCGAGGGCCTCGCCAAGAAACACGGCCTGTGGCCGCTGCCGCGCGCCGTCGCGCAGGCCCACTACCCCGACTCTCCCGCCGCGTTCGAGGAGGCGCGCCGGCGGCTCGCCTTCGACGAGTTCTTCGTTCTGCAGCTGGCAGTCGCGGCGCGGCGGTCGCGTCCCGCGAGCGAGACGCCGGGCATCGTCCTGACGTCGATGCCGGAGCCGGTGCAAGCGTTCATACGTTCGTTGCCGTTCGAGCTCACCGCGGGACAGCGCGGGGCGCTGGACGACGCGATGGCCGACGTGGCCGGCGGCGCGCGGCCGATGAGCCGCCTGCTACAGGGGGACGTCGGCAGCGGCAAGACGGTGGTCGCGCTGGCCATGCTGCTCACGGCGGTCGCCGCCGGCCATCAGGGCGCCATCATGGCCCCGACCGAGGTGCTCGCCGAGCAGCACTTCCTCAGCGTCCGGCGTCTGCTCAGCGCCGCTCCCCAGCCGGTCTGGGAGCAGGACTGGTTCTCGATATACCTCGACGGCCACCGCCGGCCGATCAGCATCGGACTGCTCACCGGGGGCACGCGCGCCGCCCCGCGCCGCGAGATTCTCCGGATGGCGGTCGAGGGGACGTTGGACATCCTCATCGGCACCCACGCGCTGATTCAGTCGGGCGTCGAGATGCCCCGCCTCGCGCTCGCCGTCGTCGACGAGCAGCACCGGTTCGGCGTGCTGCAACGGGCCGCGATCCGCAAGCAGAGCGCGCCGCACCTGCTCCTCATGTCGGCGACGCCCATCCCGAGGACGCTCGCCCTCACGCTCTACGGAGACCTCGATGTGTCCGTGATGCCCGACCTGCCGGCGGGACGGCGGGAGATCACGACCCGCATCGTACCCCCAGCGCGCGCAGGCGACGCCGAGGGTTTCCTCGTGCAGCAGGCCGCCGAGGGGCGTCAATCGTTCGTCGTCTGCCCGCTCATCGACGAGTCGGAGGCCGTGCTCGCGAGGGCCGCGACGGTCGAGTACGACCGCCTGCGGTCGACGGCGCTGTCGGGTCTGCGCGTCGGGCTCCTGCACGGCCGTATGGCACTCGGAGAGAAGCAGGCGGTGATGGACGAGTTCCGCGCTGGCGCGCTGGACGTGCTCGTCACGACTCCTGTGATCGAGGTCGGCGTCGACGTGCCAAACGCGACCGTCATGCTGATCGAGGGCGCCGACCGCTTCGGGCTCGCGCAGCTCCACCAGCTGCGCGGACGCGTCGGCCGCGGCGAGCATCAGAGCTACTGCTTCCTGCTCGCCGAGTCCTCGTCGGATGAGGCGATGAAGCGCATGGAGGCGCTGGCGCGGACGAACGACGGGTTCGAGATCGCCGAGGCGGATCTGCGCCTCCGCGGTCCGGGCGACTTCTTCGGGACGCGTCAGTCGGGCCTCCCGGCGCTGAGGATGGCCCGGCTCGACGACCGCGACCTCCTGGCGCAGGCGCGAGCGGAGGCCGGGCCGCTGTTGCAAGCAGACCCGGGCCTGCGCCGGCACGAGGGGCTGGCGGGCGCCGTCGCGCGGTACACGGCCGCGGTGTCCGGCGAGGACGGCGTTTCTTGACTTCCGCCCCGAGTGGCGGATACCCTCGCAGCCTAGTTTTCGGGCGCAACAAAGCTTTTGAGAGCCCCCGTACGGCGCTCGACCGTGTATCGGTCTGGCGCATCAGGAAGGCAGGAGGAAGACCCATGGCGGAAGCAGTTTCGGCAAGCCAGCCAGCCATCGAGGACATAGCCGCCAGCTACGTCAGGTCCCGGCCGTGGCCCTACCGGCGGTGGATGGCGTCCGTGGGGATTCCGATACACAAGGGATACTTCATTGATGACCTGACCAAGCTGGAGTTGGGCTGGTGGGAGGAGCGCGGGTGCAGCGCGGCCTTCCTCGAGCTCGCCGGCTCGGAGGGGATATCGGAGACCCGGTTGACCGAGATACCGCCCGGCGCGACGCTCCCGCCGCTCAAGTTCGCGCTGGACGAGGTTGTCTACGTCGTGCAGGGCAGGGGCTTCTCCACGATCTGGGGCTCGGACGGCTCCTCGAAGAAGTCGTTCGAGTGGCAGAAGAACAGCATGTTCCTCGTCCCCCGGGGACACACCCACCAGATGAGCAATGCGCAAGGGGACCTGCCGGTCCGTTTGCTGCACTACAACTGCCTTCCCCTCGTCATGGCCACGCTGGCCGACCCGGAGTTCTATTTCAACAACGCGCGCGACGAGCAGGACCGCCTGGGCGAGAGCGACGGCGAGTTCTACACGCCCGCGATCGCGGCGCAGATATCCGACGCGACGCTGGCGTTCGGCGTGCGCGACATCTGGTTCGGCAACTTCTTCCCTGACATGCGAGCGTGGGACAAGCTCGCCGCGCACACGATGCGCGGCGTCGGCGCGAGCGCGGTCTACGTGCAGTTCCCCGGCTCGGAGATGGCCGCGCACATGTCGGTCTTCCCCGCCCGCACCTACAAGAAGGCGCACCGGCACGGACCTGCGTTCGTGATCGTGATCCCGGCCGGCGACGGCTACTCGATCATGTGGGAGGAGGGGAAGGAGAAGATGGTGTTCCCGTGGAAGGAGGGCAGCCTGTTCGTGCCCCCCAACCGCTGGTTCCACCAGCACTTCAACGTCGGCGAGACGTCCGCCCGCTACCTGGCGTTCCACCCGCCGGTCCAGTTCGAGGGCTGGGCGGAGCAGATCCAGGACCGCCTGCGCGACCAGATCGAGTTCCCCGACGAGGACCCGTTCGTCCGCCAGACCTTCGAGGCGGAGCTCGCCAAGCGCGGCCTCACCACCCTCATGCCCGAGCAAGCCTACATCGACCCCGACTACCAGCTCCCCGCCGGGAGCTAGGGGGTAGCGGCCTCCCCACCCTGGCACTTCAAGGGCCTCTGTGCTGCTGTCGGTTGTTTCAGCCAATCGCAACACGGAGGCCCTTGGTTTCGGTGGCAATGGGTTTGGGGGTTGTCTAAGGTCGTCTAGGCCACATCTCTACTCCCCCGTCACAGCGACGGGGTTCGCCGCCAGCCCCGTCGAGGGCCAGTCATACCCTCCTGGAGCAGGCCGAAGTCCTGTCCGAAGGTTGAGCAGTCGGTTGAGTGGGCCAAGCTCAGCTCAGACATTTTAGCTAGAAAGGGCCGAGGGCCGTTGACTGTGGACCGCTAAACTCAACGCACGCCCCGGTCTTCCCTCCAGGCTCGATCAGCATACGGCTGCACAGTGCCCGCATAGTCATGCAAGACATAACAATCCGAGCCCTTAACGAGAACGACGCTCGAAACTATCAAGACCTGCGTCTCAGGGGTCTGAAAGAACACCCTGATGCGTTCGGGTCCACCTACGAGCGCGAGAGCGCCTACACCATGGAGTTCGTAGCCGAGCGGCTCCGCCTGACCGCGGAGTCTCCGAACAACTTCACCCTTGGCGCCTACCGTCAAGAAGAGTTGATAGGCGTGGCGACGTTCCGCAGAATAGACGGGCCGAGGGAGCAGCACCGAGGCCACATTTTGGGTATGTACGTCCGGTTCGAAGACCAGGGAAAGGGCATTGGAAGGGCCCTCCTGTCCAAAGCCATCGATCTTGCCAGGTCGCTTCCCGGACTTGAACAGATCGAGCTTGCCGTCGTCACTCGCAACAAGCAGGCAAGGAATCTGTACGCCTCTCTCGGTTTCGCCTCGTACGGCATTGACCCACGAGCCCTTCTCGTCGATGGAGAATACCTCGACGAGGAACGCATGGTCCTTTTCCTCTCAGGGTGCTGAGGGAATAAGGGCTTATGAGACAGTGCGAAGCCAAGAGCCTGCAGGGTAGTCTCAAGGCCGCCGAACAGAGTCTCCCTAGCATTCTTGGCTAGCTCCGAGTCATTTGTTTGAACCATGCCGGAGCACTGTCGCGGGCTCACTCTTCCCTACCCAAGGAGAGGTTGTCAATGAGCCGCGGTTACGACGCAAGCGTATCGCCCCGCCTCCGCCACCGCCCTCCAGTCGCCGCTATGACACCGGGCCGTTGCGCAACCGGCGCCCCGCCTTCTACCCTATCCCAATGGCCCGACCCCGGCGGCAGCTCCGCCCACCGGCCCTCCGGCCCGTCCCCCAGAGGAGGGATGTTTCACAATGTCCCCAAATGTCTCACTTGAGAAGAAACCGTCTCCCGCCCCACTCGTAAATCCACGCAGTCTACGAGTAAACGACCTGTGCCATTCCGGTCCATTCCGGACCGTTCTCCGTCCATTCCCGTCATTCCCATGTGCCATTCCCGCACTCCCATCTGCGGGGGAGAGTCAGAGAAGGGGACGCGGGAACGACGGAAGGGGCGCTCCCGGTTGTCCACTCCCTCGTCCCCGCCGATAATGCGCGCGCGATGAAGATCGTCAAGATCGAATGGCGCGGCGTGAAGGTCCCGCTGGGCGTCCCGGACGAGACGGGCCGGCGCGAGCTCACGCGCTACGGACTGCTGCTCTGGCTCCAGACGGCGGACGGACTCATGGGCGTCGGCGAGGCGTCGCCCCCCGGTCCCGCCAGCGAACGCTCCATCAGCGGCGTTGCCGCGATGCTCCACGACATCGCACCTTCCGCCCTCGGCCTCAGTCCGGTGCTCGCGTTCGACGTGCTCTCAGCGCTGCTGCCTCGCTCGAGCGAGGCCGACATCCTCCGCTTCGGCCTCGAGACCGCCACGCTCGACCTGCTGGGCCAGCTCGCGCTCCGGCCCATCGCCGACCTGCTGGGCGGGATGATCGACTGGGCGCCGATGAGCGCCGACATCAGCTTCGTCCACCCCGACGAAGCGGCCCGGCAGGCGGCCGCCGCCGTTGCGAACGGCTACGAGTGCGTCAAGGTGTCGCTCGGGTCGCGCAATCCGGACGTCGACGTGGCCGTCGTGCAACAGGTGCGCGAGGCGGTCGGGCCGGACATCGCGGTCCGGGCCGACGCCGACGGCGTCTGGACTCCGGAATGGGCCGTCGACCTCATCAGGCGGCTCGAGCCGTTCAACCTCGAGTTCGTGGAGCAGCCCGTGATGGACCGCGACCTCAGCGGGATGGCGCGGGTGCGGCGCTCCGTGAGCACGCCCATCGCTGCGGACGAACCGGTGACGGGAGTCGCGGCGGCGCAGCGCGTGATCGACGCGGCGGCCGCCGACGTGCTGGTCGTCAAGTTGGCCGGGGCGGGCGGCATACGCAACGCGCAGACCATCATGGAGCTAGCGCGCACGCACGGGTTGGGCGCCGTCGTCAACTGCGGCATGGAGACCGGCGTCGGCTTGGCCGCGTCGCTGCACGCGGCGGCCTCGCTCGGGTCCGCGTCCGCGTCGGGACTCGGCACGGGGACGCTGCTCGAGCACGACCTGCTCACGATCCCGCTGGCGCCCGTGCGCGGGCACATCACGGTCCCGCAGATGCCGGGGCTGGGGATCGACGTGGACCGCGACGCGGTCGACCGCTACACAACAGGGGTCATGGGCGTTATCGCGGGTTAGCCCGGTCGGGCGGCGCTACTTGGCGGCGAAGGCCTGCTGCAGCGTCGGCAGACTGAAGACCGCGGGCTCGTGGCCTACCGCGTAGTCGTAGAGCGCCGCCTTGAAGATACCCTCGAGGGTCTGCACGACCATGACCGCGACGCCTCCGAGCAGGACGCTGACCATGATCCCCGCAGCGACGTTGACGAGGCCGATGAGCACAGCCGGAATCGCGGCGGCCAGGAGGGCCCCGACGTAGACGAGGGCGAACCCGAACGACGCGGTGATCTGTCGGCCCCATGTTTCCCGGATGATGCCGACGGAGCGCTTGATGCTCGTGATGGGGCCGTGCCCCTCGGAGACCATCACCGGGATGACGAAGAAGGTGAAGAAGCCCCAGACGCCGGAGATGATGTTGGCAATGAAGCGAGCGCCGGGTATCCGGTCCGCGCCGCGGAGCAGCATGAGCAGAGCGGTTACGACGGCGGACACGAGCGCCCAGAGGACGATGTGGTGGATGTGGCGCAGCGCGTGGCCGAGCCCGCCCCTGATGTCCGGGTCGCCGCCCCGGAGCCGTTCGAGCGCCGAGGCGACCAGCGCCGCGCTGAAGAAGATCGTCACGATGTAGATGGTCACCAGGTATGCCGCGCCCGCGATCGAGAGGCTCGCGGAGTCGGCGGGCCCCAAGAGCAAGAACGGCGTGAACAGCAGGCTCACGACCACGATGCCGACGACGGAGAAGACGGGGAAGGCGATGAGCTCCTTGTCCAGCATGAGCACGCTCCAGCTCATCTTCATTAAACTGAACGTGTGGCCAATCGTCTTGAACATCGGGAAACTCCGGTCGCGGTTCTTCCCCAGCACCGTACCATAGTCTGACGCGACAGGGGGAGCGCGAAGCCGGCCGCTCGAGCGCCGCAAACCCGTCCGGGCCCGGCGCGCGTACCATGTAACGAGACGGCACTCAACCCATGCGTCACACTTGGGCCAACGCGTTCATCCTGCTCCTGGCCGCGAGCTCGCTCGTGACCGGCTACTACGCGCTCGTCGCCGGCGAGCCAAGCCAGGCGTGGCAAGTCAGCGCGCACAACGTAGCCGGTTTCGGCGTCGTCGCCGTGCTCGTCTGGAAGCTGCCCAACGTCCTCAGGCCGCTCATCCGGCGGTTCGGCGCTTACACCTACCAGGACTACCTCGCGCTGGCCGCGCTCACGCTCCTCCTGACCGATATCCTCCTCGGCATTGCCTGGGTCCACCTGGGCCGGTTCTCCTACCTCGGGACGTCGGGCCTCACGTTGCACACCGTGCTCGTCTTTCTCATCGTGCCGATGATCGTCTGGCACGTCGCCCGCTACCGAAAGCTGCTCCGGCCCCGCTATTGGGCGGAGCGCCGCTCGGTGCTGCGGCTGGGCGGGCTGGCGCTCGCGGGCGCGGCGCTCTGGCAGGTCGGCGTCCGTCTCGACAGCGCGACGGGCGTCGCGAAGGCCAAGCGCTTCACCGGCTCCTACGCCGCCGGAGACTTCCAGGGCAACGCCTTCCCCACGACGTCGTGGCTGAACGACCGGCTCGGCCCGATCGACCGCGAGACATGGACCCTGACGATCGCGGGGGCGGTCGACCATCCGGCCGTGCTCCCGTTCAGTGCCCTGCAACCCACCGAGGAGGAGACGGCCACGCTCGACTGCACGGGCGGATGGCACTCGACGCAGCGCTGGGAGGGCGTGCGGCTCGGCGCGCTCATCGGCCCCACCCGTCCCCAGAGCTCCGCGGCGAGCGTCACTGTGACCTCCGCGACGGGCTACTACCGGCGCTTCCCGCTTCGGCAAGCAGAGGGCCTGCTGCTCGCCACGCACGTCGGCGGCGAGCCGCTGTCGCACGGCCACGGCGCGCCGTTGCGGCTGGTCGTGCCGGGGAAGCGCGGCTTCGAGTGGGTGAAGTGGGTCACGCGGATCGACGTCAACACGACCGGCAGCTGGCTCCAGCCTCCGCTGCCGCTCCAGTAACCAGCCCAGTGGGGGAGTGCAGAGGGCAAGCCCTCTGCCGGGGGCGTGGGGGTGTCCCCCACCCCAAGCGTTGCGGATGGGCGGGCCGGAAGAACAGCGCTCGTCAAACAGAGTAGATTACCATTGCGGCGAACGGCCACCGCGCGGCAAGGCCTCGGGGTCCACGAGGCCCGTTTCTCGCAGGCAGAAGGAGGCGACGATGCTCGAGTCCTACGGACCGCCGACTCCGCCGGTGCTCAGCAGGTCGACGCTTGCCCTGGAGATCGCGGCGGAGCTGGTGGGGACGGACGGGTGGCCGTACCTCCGCGCCCACATCGACCTTCGCCAGAGCGACTTCGACGAGGCCGGCTTTGGCTTGTTCGGCAGCGGGAGCCCGGAGGGGATCGACGAGGTCGCCCAGGGCAGGGCCGGCCTCGCGATGATCAACCCGTCGGCGATGCTGACGATGGCCTATCGCGGCACGGGGCCGTTCACCAAGCCGCTGCCGGTGCGCGTCATCGCGGTGCTGCCGTCGTACGACCAGATCACACTGGGAGTGATGGAGCGCACGGGCCTCCGCTCGTTCGCCGACATCCGCGAACAGCGCTACCCGCTCCGCGTGTCGGTCCGCGGGCCCAGGGCGAACTCCGTGCCGCTGGTCGCAAACGAGATATGCAAGGCCCACGGGTTCACGCTGGACGACATCGAGTCGTGGGGCGGCGAGGTCTCGTACTTCCGGCGGTTGCCCGGCGCCCGGCTGCCCGACATCGAGAAGGGCGAGGCGGACGCGATCTTCGACGAGGCCGTGCGGCAGTGGGTCGACCCCGGCGCGGCGCTCGGCATGCGCTTCCTCGAGCCCGAGGACGAGGCGCTCGCCAAGCTGGAGGCGCTGGGCATGCGCCGCGGCGTCGTGCTCAGGTCCGACTTCCCCCGCCTCGCGGCGGACTTCCAGGCCGTCGACTTCTCCGGCTTTCCGGTCTTCACCAACGAGGCCGTGCCCGATGAGCAGGTCCAAGCGCTCTGCGCCGCGCTGGAGGCCCGCCGGGACCGCATCCCGTGGGAGGGCGCCGGCCCGCTGCCGCTCGACCGCATGAGCGTCGACACCCGCGAGGGGCCGCTGGACGTGCCGCTGCATCCCGCCGCCGAGGTCTACTGGCGCGAGCGGGGCTACCGAGGCTGACCGCTATGCCTGAGCTCCTCGTATCGACCATACGCGCCGGCGAGGTCCACTCCGCGGCGCGCGTGATGGCCAATGCATTCGCGGACGCCCCGCGTTTCCGGTTCCTCGTTCCGGACGACGCACAACGGACGACGAAGCTGCGCTGGTACTGGGGAGCGGTCATTCGCGCTAGCCTCCGTTCGGCCGGGGTCGTTCAGGCGGCCCGCGAGGAGCCAAACGGTCTCCCGCTCGGCATCGCGATCTGGGAGCCTCCGGGACACAGCAAGCACAGCGCCCTCACGCTATTGCGGTCCGGCCTCTGGGCAACGCCCATGCGGCTCGGCGTCTCCGCCTACCTGAGGCGTCGTTCGCTAAGCTCCGTGCTCGCGGCGCTTGGACCGCCTGGACCTTGCTGGCGCCTGAACGCCATCGGCGTCGATCCTTCGCAGCAACGCTCGGGCCTAGGAACGGCGCTGCTCCGCTGGATGCTCGCACGAGTCGACAGCGACGGATTGCCTGCCTTCCTCGACACGTCCGCGCCGGACAACCTCGCCTACTACGAGCGGTTCGGCTTTGAGGTCACGGCCGAGGCAACATTGCCGAAAGGCATTCCCCTCTGGGGCATGACGAGGCAACCGAGACTCGGCCGCGCCTAGCCGCGTGCGCTCCCTCAGGATGCCGAGGTTGTCGCCGAAGCAGAGCTTGTTCTTCCAGTCCGCCATGCTGAAGGGCGTGATTGGAGGCATGTAGGAGCACGGCGCTCAGGGGCAGCGTCATCGACGGCGCTAGATCGTCTGCGTCTGGCCGGTGTCCGAGGCCCGCTGGACCGCGTCGACGAGCTCGTGGTGCGCTACGGCTGACGAGAAGTCCGGGTCGAAGGCGGGCGCGCCGTTCATGACCGAGTCCGCGTAGCTCGCCCACAGCTTGCCGATGTTGATCTGCTGCCCGCTCAGCCCAGCCTCGCCGACCCATGAGTCCTGAGGCACGTCGAGCTCGGCGAGCTCCTTCGCGTCTCCTTGCGCTCCGAGCACCTTGGCCGGTCCGTTGTGCGGCGAGCCGCCCGCCAGTATCGTCAACGAGCCCTCGCTCCCGTGCACTTCGAAACGATACCCCGAGCTGTGGTGGGCCAGCGAGGCGACGTGGACCGCGACCGAGCCTCCCTGCGCGAGCCGCCCGCTTACCAGCACATCGTCCGGAGCGTCCACCGAGAACCGCTCGCCCGTGTCGCTGGCGGTCCACTCGCGGACTTCGGTCTCGACGACGGCTGCCAGCGATGCGATCGGCCCCATAGCGGTGGTCAGACCGTCGATAGCGTGACCGAAGGCGATGCTCAGCGTGTTGGCGTGCACAGCGGCGTCGCGCATCCAGATACGGGCCGACGGCCGCCCGAGCCCGCCGCCCGAGAACTGCGTCAGCGTGCACGAGAGCACGTCGCCGACGTAGCCCTCGTCGATGAGCCGGCGTATGTGCAGGAACTCGGCGGAACGGCGAGCCTGGAGTCCGACGACGGTGCGGAGCCCCTTGGCGTTGGCCAGCTCCGCCAGGTCACGGGCCTGATCAGTGGTCGTGGCGAGGGGCCACTCGGTGTAGACGTGCTTGCCCGCGCTGATGATGTCTTTCGTCAGCTCGTAGTGGTGCGGCAGCTTCACGACGACCGCGACCGCGTCGACGTCGTCCAACTCGAGCATGCGGCGGTGGTCGTCGAAGGCGTAGCGAGCGCCGAACGTCTTCGCCGCCTCGTCGGCGGACTCCTGCCGCGTGGTGCTGACGGCGACGAGCTCGACGCCGGGGACGCCCGCGGCCAGGCCTGGCATGTGCGCCCTCGCCGCCCAGCCCGCAGTGGGATTCGCCCCGATGATTCCGACGCGCAGCTTGTCCGCCATGACCGCCCTCCGAGTGGTTGTGTGATCGTGTGCGCCGCAGCCGCCGCCTGCGGGCGCGGCTCCCCGGCACCTTACCGCAGACCGCCGGACCGCGCTAGCGGCCGGGGGCGTTCAGTACATCAACGGGGTTCATGCCAATCGAACTGAGGCGCAGAGAGGCCTAGGTTGGAGAACGCCCCTTGCACCTGTCTGCTTTCCTTGGTCCCGCGAAATGCCCTAGTCATCCCACGCGACCTCCGCCGCCAAGTACTCACGCAGAACGATTCGTACCGTAAATGGCCAATCAACGGCGTAACGGTACACGCCGCTCTGCACTTCAATCCATCCTCCTGGGCCGCACTCGCCGGTCTCGAGCAGGCGTAGCATTAACCTGCTGCCCATTTCTGGCCAGCCTGCCAGACCAGACGGCCTTTCAAATCGCCGCAGCTGCTCGGTGGTCTTTGACTCAATCGGGACTACACTCACGTATGAAGGTGAACCATCCAGGACTTCGCCGAGTTCGTGCAGCAGGTGCCCGCGAGCATTCTTTACGATGACTCTCTTTATCCGATCGAGTTCGGGCATCCAACGAGTTTCAGCGCCTCCCCACAGAATCCCTTGGATTCGTCGTGCTCGATCGATCCGATTCCTCAACTGTTCATTGTGAGCCAGGATACGAGACGCGGTAGGGAACTGCTCTCGGTCTGGTTCTGTAGACCCAGAGATTACGCATGCAAGGAACGCGGCAAAGTACTCTTCGTCTTCTGCGAACTCAGAGTTACATTGCTGACACATTCCTATAGCCATCAGATTCTCTGGATATGGAGGATTCAAAAGAGCCTTTGTTGGAATGTGATCTCGACTATCCCTTCCATTCTCATGGCCCTCGGTGCAGGGAATATAGTCCGCACTTCTAAGCTCATCGCTGAAGTGATAGATTTGCCTCATATTGGGTTCACCTGTTCCGTCCCCGGCACTTGGTGTCGTAGTTGATGATGAGGTCAACCTCCCCGTGTGCGGGCCCAGGACCCTAGCGTGCTGTCCCGCTTCGGGGAGCGATGTCACGCCTGCGGCACACCCTTGCCGCACCAGAGAGCCCGCGCGGCGCGGACGCTGAAACGATTGCAACTCCATCCTTCGCACGCCTTCTGCACTGATGCTCTCGCTCTCATGCTCGGGTTGTCTACGGCAGTTTGTCAACTTCTTGTACTCGTTCCATACATTAGTGACACTCGGCCTCCTTTCGCTAAGCTTTCCATCGGTTGAGGAACTGGGCGGGGGCAAGATAGCCAAGGGCCTGACGCGGCCGGACGGTGTCTTGCGCTCCCAGGCCAAGATTCTTGGTTCAGGCCCGCAGCAGCCCCCTTCCCTTGCTGCGCTATGGGCGGAGTCCGTAGACTGCCCCCGCGCCGCGCATGAGGCGCCCCACGGCCTCTGGTTCCTCTCCGCCCCGCAGGAGGGACGGCAGGGGCGAGAGGACGATACGTTGCGCATCGGATTCATCGGCCTGGGCACTATGGGCGGGCGCATGGCCTCGAAGCTCATAGAGGCGGGCCATACGCTCGTGGTGCACGACATCGAGCCGTCCGCGGCGGCGGAGCTGCGCGAGCGCGGCGCCGGCTGGGCGGAGTCGCCCGCCGATGTAGCTCGCGCGACCGACATCGTGCTGACGTCGCTGCCGGGCCCGGCGGAGGTCGAGCAGGTCGCGGCCGGCGACCGCGGACTTGCCGAAGGGCTGCGGCGGGGCGCGGTCTACGTGGACCTGTCCACCGGCTCCCCCGCCGTCGTCCGCGCGGTGGCGGAGCGCATCGAGGCGGCCGGAGCGCATATGATCGACGCGCCCGTGAGCGGCGGGCCGCAGGGCGCCGAAGCGGGCACGCTGTCGGTGATGGCCGGCGGCGATCCCGAGGTCTTCGAGCGAGTCAGGCCGGTGCTCGACACGATCGGCGCGTCGGTTACGTACATCGGGCCCATCGGCGCGGGGACGGCGGCGAAGCTGGTCCACAACGCGATCTCGATGTCCACGCGCATCGTGCTCCAAGAGGGTCTTGCCCTGGCAGTGAAGGCGGGAGTGGACGCCGCGACCATGCTCGCGGTGCTGCGCAACGCGTCGTTCGGCAAGCAGCTGGTGCTGACGGACCACATACCGAACCTCGTGCTGCGGGGCGACTTCGATCATCCGCGGTTCAGCCTCGGCCTCTCGCACAAGGACGTTGGCCTCGCGCTGGAGCTAGCCCGACAAGTAGGGGCGCCGATGGCCATGGTCGAGCTTGCGTACGAGGAGATCGGGCGCGCCATGGCCCGCGGATGGGCTGAGCGCGACAACCTCGTGACCTTTCTCCTGGCGGAGGAGCGCGCGGGCGTGCAGGTCCGGGACACCGGACTGCCGGAACGCAGCCGATGACCCCGATTGCGGCCATGAACGCGGCTGTCGCGCACGGCGAGCCGGCGCGGCGGTGAGCGCGCCGCGTCTCGCATGGCTCGGGTGGGTCTCCGCCGGAGCGGCGTGGCTCGCCGTCGTCGCGGCGGGCTTGGTCCTCGCCCTCAACGTAGCCGACCGCGCCGCCGCCGATGATTTCATCGCCGAGCCGGGCCGCGCTCAGGTCGCCGTAGCGATCGTGTCGGGAGTCGTGTTCGCGGTCCCCGGCGTCGTGCTCATCGGCATAGGCTTCCGCCGGCGCCGGCGGGCCGGGGACGCGTCGTGAGTCAACGCGTGGACGCTGGCGCGCCAACGGCGGCGGCGCGGCCGGCGCCGGACGCGGTCATCGAGGCGCTGTGGCTCGTCGCCGTTGTGCTCGTCCCGCTCACGTTCGGCCCGCCGGAGTCGTTCGCGTTCGCCGACGTGCCGAAGGTAGCGTTGACGCGTCTGTTGGCGGCGCTGATCGCCGGGGTCTGGGCCGTGGACATCGCCATAGGCGTATCGACCGCGGGGACCAGCGCGACGGCGGACTGGCGCGGGCGGCTGTCCGGCTGGCTCCGGGCCTATCCGCCGCGGTGGACGCTCGTCGCCGCGGCGTTCTTGCTAGTCGTAGCGGCGCTGTCCGCCGCCGTATCCCCCATCCGCTCCGTTGGGCTCTGGGGGTTCGAACCCGGGAGGGACGGGCAGTCGCTGTTGAACACGGCGTCGGTGCTCGTGATCTTCTTTGCCGTGGCGCTGCGACTGCGCACGCGAGCGCAGCTGTGGCGGCTTGCGGGCGCCCTGGCGGGCGGCACGCTGCTGGCGTCGCTCTACGTCGTGGCGCAGGCGGCGTCGGTGGACCCGTTCGACGCCGGCGCCCTGTTCGGGGGCGTGGCGGGCAGCTTCGGCTTTCCCCACGCCGCCGGCGCGGCGCTGTTGCCGGGCCTGCCGGTGATGGCCGGGCTGGTCCTGGCGTGGGCGGCGCGCGGACAGACACAGCGCAGGCTCGCGGCGGGCGCCGTCGTGGTCGCGGTCGTCGTCGCCGCTCTGGCGCTCACGCAAGCGCGCGGACCATGGGCGGGCGCGCTCGTGGCGTTGGCCCTGTTCGCGGTGGCTGTCTGGCTTGTGGCGCCGAGGCGTCTGGCGAAGCAGTCGCTGGTCGCCCTGGCCGCCAGCTCTGTGCTGGCCGCGGCTCTCGTCGCGCCCCTCTATCCGTTCGAGCAGAACAACGCGCCGCTGGACGGCGGCAGCGGGCAGAGCTGGGAGAGCTCGCTGGAGCTGGCGATGAGCCGGCCCTGGTTCGCCTTCGAGGACGGCGGGCCGGCGGCGGCGCGGCATCTCCTCGGCTACGGGCCGGATGCGTTCGTGTACGTCTACCCCCTGGGCGGGCAGCCAGAGCTTCCCGAGGACCCGGACCAGGCCCAGGTCGTCGTACTGACGCAGGACGGTCCCAACCAATACGTCCACGCCGCGGTCGAGCAGGGCCTGCTGGGCCTGCTGGCGGCGCTTGCCGTCACCGTCGTGCCGCTCGCCGCCGGAGGATGGGCGCTCGCGCGCCGGAGCGGCGGCTACCCGTGGGAGGTCCGCCTGCTGCTGGCGGCGCTCCTGGCGTCGATCGCCGGGTGGACGGTCGTGCAACTTTCGGGCGTAACGCAGCTGTCGGACAGCCTGATCGGATGGGCTGTTCTGGGCCTGCTTGTGGCGCTTCCGCGCGCGCTCGAACCGGAGCCGACGCCCCGGGCCGACGCGCCGCGATGGCGGCCGCTCGCGGCCGTCGGCTCGGCAGCGGCGGTAATCATGCTATGGAGTGCGCTGGCGGCGCTGCTGCTTGCACAGGTGGTGGACCCGTTCGTTGCCTCGCGTGACGCCGCGATTGCGTGGAGCGCCGATCAGCGCGGCGACCGCCTGAGCGCGCTGGAGGCGATGAGCGACGCGGTCGGCGCCGCTCCGGCCGCGGCGAGCTATCGGGTGGGTCTGGTCGATTTCCTGTACGTGCGCGAGCAACCGGGCGTCTCCGACGCGGCGCGACGGCAATCGGTGGTCGAATCGCTCCTCGTGCTCGGAGGCGGGCTGCAACACAACCGCCTTTCGGTCGATATGAACGCACGCTCGGCGGCGCTGTTCAGGACGCTGGTCGTGGAGTTCGACGAAGCGGGGCAGGTCCCGGCGGCCGTCGCCGCGTTCGAGCGGACCGCACAACTCCTCCCGAACCACTGGCTGCCCAAGCGGAACCTCGGCGCGATCTTGCTCGACGTCGGCCTACCTGCCGAGGCAATCGTTCCGCTGGGCGAGGCGGCGGATATCCTGGGAGAGCACCCCGCTGCCGCCAACGTCCTGCTCCTGCAGGGGCTCTCGTTCGTTAGCAGCGGACGCCGAGTCGAGGCCGAGGCAGCGTTGCGCGAGGGGCTGCGCTTGGCGTCCGACGAGCGCGACGAGGCGTTGCTGCGCGAGGCGCTCGGCGCCTTGGGCGCCGACCTCGGGGGCTGACTCAGCGCCGCGGGGAGCCGGCGATGCGGTCGTGCTACCATCAGAGCGTTCGCGCCCACGGGCGGCTGATTGACGGCCCTGGCCATGGGGCCGCCGGTCACGGGAGGGATGGCAGAGAGGACGATTGCGGCAGTCTTGAAAACTGCTGTACGGGCAACCGTACCGTGGGTTCGAATCCCACTCCCTCCGCCACTTACCCCTGTCTCATGCCATCCAGACCTGCTGGAATAGCTTGCACAGACTATCGCTAAGCACACCTTAGGCTATGCGATCCGTGTGATGGCGGACAGGCGGCGAATTGTCTAGGTCATCGGCAACCTTCCAGCATGGGTTGAGTATTCGAAGCGTAAGCGTGTCGGCCCTTTGGGGTGCGGTTGAGGACAATCGGGCTAGTCCAGGGATGACCCGGGCACGTCACAACTCAACGGCGCCACAACGAACGTTGCACGGTTGCTGATGAGAAAGACGGCGGCGCTGGTTGGGCCAAACTAACTGGGCCGATTGACCCCTGGCTCATCACGAAACGAGGCCGGAGAAACTCGTCGCCAACTCAGTCCATATTAGGCCTGCCTGGCAACAAGCCCACTCTCACGGTATGGACGGGGCTTGTCGTCCGGCTTTCAACAGGGTGACCGTCATCCCTCCACCGCTGCCTGCGTATCCCCCCTCGCCATCCGGTAGCCGACGCGCGGCTCGGCAAAGAAGTAGGTGGCGTTGCTCGCGTCCTCGCCGAGCTTGCGGCGGAGCCTCCTCAGGTGCGTGCGGAGCGCCCGCAGGTCGCCTTGCTTCCTGGGGCCCCAAACCCGTCGCAGCAGCTGGTCATGGGTCAAGACCCGTCCTGCGTTGACCGAGAGCTCGAAGAGCAATCGATACTCGGTGGCCGTCAGCTGCACCGGGCGGCCGGCTATGGTAACGAGACGTTCGGTGTAGTCGATGGTCAGTTCGCCCAGTACGTAGGGTTCCGACGGCTCGGACCGATACGGCTCCGCACGCTTGCGCAGGACGGCCCTGATCCTGGCCACGAGCTCGGTCGGCGAGAATGGCTTGACGATGTAGTCGGCGGCCCCCGAGTCGAAGGCTCGTGCGACCACCCGGTCGCGGCCGTAGGCGGAGAGGAAGATCACCGGCACATCGGCGATGGCTAAGATGTCCCGCATCAGCTCGATGCCGTCGGCGCCGGGCAGCATCAGATCAAGCAGGACCCAGTTGGGGGCGGGTCTCATCCATGAGGGGGAGTGCCTCCTCAGGATCGGCGGTCACTATGGGGTCGTAGCCTGCCTCGGAGAGCGCTTTCCGGACGTACCGGAGCGTCTGAGGATCGTCGTCAACCACGAGGATGGGCTGCCCCTCTGTCGCCTCCTGCCGCGTGCCTGGGACGGTCCGATGGCGCTCAGCTGCGGCCCCTTCGACCGCCGGGACACTGAAGGTGAACCGCGCGCCCAGTCCCGGCCCGTCGCTCTCGCCCCAGATGCGTCCCCCGTGGGCTTCCACAATCCCCTTGCAGATCGCAAGGCCCAAGCCGGTGTCGTCTTCCTGGCCGTCGGCCTCAACGTGGGAGAACTTCCGGAACAAGTGCGGCAAACGCTCGGCGGGTATCCCTCTCCCTTCGTCGGCCACCGAGACCTCGACGTAGACTCCCTCCCGCACTGCCGCCACCCTGACTGCGGACGATGCCGGCGAGTGCCGTGCAGCGTTGGACAGGAGGTTGCCGACTTGGACGATGCGCCGCTTGTCTGCCAACACCAGGGGCAGGTCGGGTGCAAGGTCTATGTCGAGCCTGTTCCTGCCGCCGGCGCTCAGGAAGGTGTTCCGGGCCCGATCCACCAAGGCGGCTATATCCGCCGGTTCGGGGCTGACCGGCAGCGTGCTCGTCTCGATGCGCGCCACATCCAGCAGATCGCCGATCAGGTCGCGCATGTTGTCAGTCTGATCGACGATGATGCGCAGGAACTGGCGCATCTCGGCGGGGTCCAGCTCCGACGTTGCGTCCAGCATAGCGGTTGCCGAGCCCCTGATGGAGGTCAACGGCGTCCGCAGCTCGTGGCTCACCATGCCGAGGAACTCGGCCCGAAGCCGTTCCATCCGCTCCAAGGGGCGTCATGTCCTGTATGGTGACGACGACGGACTCTACCTCGCCCGCCTCCGACCGGATGGGTGTGGCGCTGAGCAAAGCTGTGACGCTCCGGCCGTCGGGAACCTTCTATGACGATCTCCTCGGCCCGCACCGTCTCGCTCGTGCTGAGCACCTGCGCCAAGGGGAACGCTTCCAGAGAGACCTCTTGCCCGTCGCCGCGCCGCACGGTCGCCAACTCCAAGAGCTGCTCCATTGACTGGTCCGGCATCCGTAGGCCGTCGACGATCCTCCTCGCCTCCCGGTTGACCGAAATCAGAAGCCCCGTTTTCGCATCGATGACGGCGACGCCCACAGGCGAGGTGTCTATGAGGGTCTCCAGGTCGGCCCTGGCGCGCAATTCGTCCCTGTGTCTGCGAGCGTGGGCGAACACCTGCGCCGCCTGCGAGGCGAACAACACGAGTGTCTCCTCGTCTTCCTGGGTGAACTCCCGGCCCGGTTCATCACTCCCCACATAGATGGTGCCCACTCCTACTCCCGATGACGGAGCGGCGCGGCCAAGAACGAGCTTACGGGGGCGGGCGGGTGGAACTCGGGAAGTCCCACAGATCTAGTGTGGACGGCGAAGTCCGCAACCCTCAGCGGTCCCGGAATGTTGCTGAGGTATTCGAAGAACCTCAGCCCCCCCCCGGCATCTCCCACAGCCGCCGGGTCTCTTCAGCGGACGGGCCGGACGCTAGGAAGCCCTCCACCTGCCCCGAATCGTCGAGGGTGGTGATGAGGGCATAGCGGGCGTCCGTCAGCGACCGGGCGCTATCAATGACTCCCTGCAGCACCGCGTCGAGGTCGAGACTCTCGTTGATGCGCAGGCTGGCATCGCTCAACCGGGACAGCCGGTCCCGCAGGGCCGCTATCTGCTGATCACGTCCGTCTGCGTGCATCAACTGGCCTCCTCACAGGTAAGCGGTCGACTCTTCAGGCTGCGGCTGGCCATGGGGTCTGGACCGGAGCCGAAGGAGCGCGCGAAGCGTTGCGTTCGCAGGCGAACCGGCGGCGAGCGCGGCCATTGCCTCTGTGAGGTTGCCGGGCGGCCGTCCCAGAGCAGCGGGATTACCAAGGCCGTCTGTGACGTGGGGTTGCCAAGTCTTCCCAGACTCTGGACTCCCCATCTCCGCTAGTCTGTGCGACCGATGAGGGGCCGCGAAGCCGCTCCGTGGTGCTGACGCGTGACTCTCTGTCGAGTAACAGAGGAGCGACCGCGTGCCATATTTCCTGTGGGCTACCCTCCGTCGGCGCGTTGCGGGTCAGTTCAGCGACCTTAGGACGCAGCTCCTCTTCGATCGCGCGAAGGAGCCCCTTGGCATTCGGTGTCGTTACCGAAGCGGGTCTCCCGCCTCGGCAAGCGTCCGCGAAGGGGCCATGAGCGCGAATAGCGAGTATGCATCGCGTCTAACGGGCAGCCCCCCACAGCCCGAGCCTCGCTCCGCTGTCCTACCGGTCCCCGTGCGCCTCCGCGTAGTGAAGGGCGAGAGGATCGCTCCCGAAATCGCCTCGCGGGTTTCGCAACACGCTGTGTGTATGGTTCGCGTCATTCTGCGTGCAGTCGTACTCGATCAGAAGGTCGTCAGACTGCACGCGGTAGTAGTGCGGCGCCCGCGGCTCCGGCGGACCTGCCCACGCGAAGACCAACTCTTGAAGGCTGTCCGGCTCCAACAGGGACGTGTAGCCGTCCACGATCTCCTCAGGCAGGTGATCGAGATAAGCCCGCACCAGGCGCACTAGGGCGTCGCGCTGGACCGTATCCATGGCGCTGGCGGGCAGTCCCTTCGGCGTGAGCGAATAGCGGACCATTTCGTCCAGCTCTGGCGTCAGGCCCAGGGCCGTGCGGAGGCGCTGGCCGCCGGGGCCGGAACCACCGACGGGCGGCAGTGCGCCGTCCTCGATCTGAGGCCTATTCATCTGCACAATGTCGGTAGGGGGCACGGGCGCGAGGACAGCCTGCGTCAATTGCTCCGGCGTCAGGAGCGCCAAGAGCTCGCGGGCGCAGTCCTCTTCCGCAGCCAATGGACGGAGGACCACCCCTCCGGGCAACGTCGACCATGCGGGCTCCGCGCCGAAGAACGCGGGCGTTGGATACACCAAGCCACTCCGCACCGTGTAGTGGAGGCTCAAGTGGTGCCCTCCGATGCGCCAGCTCCACCCGCTCTCGTCGCCGGGCGTGCCGAAGACCGCGACGAAATAGTTGGCGGGGTCACGCACCCGCGTGTTCGGCAGATCCCCATACGTCCGGTCCGGAAATCCCGACCAGCGGTCCACCACGTTCTCCAAGCCCATGAGCAACGACGCATAGTTGTAGCCGGGCTCGCTCAGTCCCGTTGCCATCAGTTGCATGACCTTCTGCTGCTGCCGGGGGGCAAGGTCGCCGAGGCGCAGACCCGCGCGCGGGGTAGGGGTGTAGAACCAACGGCGACGCTCCTCCTCGTCCCCGAATCGTAGCGAGCCCGCGCTGCGCTGCTCCGAAGACAGAGCGTTCAGAAAGTCGGAAGCCGCCTGGGCCATACCGTCCGCCAAGACCGCGACCTTTTCCATGCCATTCTCCCTGACGCCAGTTGCTCCCAGCCTACCTAGACGCCATGCTCGCGAATGCCCGCGCGCCCACTCGCCGCGAGTATAGCCGCGGCGTCCATGGCGGCCAAGACGGCCGTCAGCCGCGCCGGACGGCGCGCCCCAGACGCACCGGGTCGCCAGACGATATCCGTTTCGGCCGAGAACGCAGTAGGACTGCCACAACTGGCGCCCACTCGGAGAGAGCCATGACACGCATCAAGCCCCTCACCGACAAGGCCCAGCCGCCACAGAGCAACAACACGACCCGCGCGAAGGTCAACCCATCACGGGGCGCCGCCACAGCGTGCTTCTGCCGGTCATCACCCGTAGCGTCGACACGGGGGCTGGGAGCGGCGTGCTACACTGCCGGCGGCGCTGGCCCTACGGCGCGGGGCCATCACTGGACAGCTACGGACGCGTTCTGCGGTATACATTGACGCCAGTTCGGCAGCACAAACGCGACGCGGGGGCAGGCAGTTATGGCGATGGCTTTGCGAGTGATCGGCGGACTGTTGATGGCGTACGCGGCGCTGTACGTGGCGCAGTTCATCTTCAACACGCTGTACGACAACCCGCAGCAGGTCTGGGATGTGATGAACTACGTCTCCGCGCTGGCCATCCTCGTCGCGCTCGCAGCGAACTTCGCGTACATGCGCTCGCAGTCTGGCGGCGGTGAACCGCTCAACCTCGCACGGCTGGGCTCGCACGCCCTGTTCTACGCCAATGCGGTGCTCGCCATCTGGTACTTCCGCAACTGGATCTACCTGCTGGCGCTGGACGAGGGCGAGTCAGTCAGCGTCCCCGTCGACGTCATCTGGGATCTCGTTGCCGCAATGATTCCGCTGGTTCTCGCCACCACCGGGCGCAGGCTCTGGCAGAGGGGCGTCTAGTTCAGCGCCTCGGCCTCGATGCGGTCGATGTCCGGAAAGCCGGACTGCCGGTAGCGCTCCCTCCCGTCGCCGGCGAAGACGATGAACGTCGGCGTCGAGCCGACCCGGTAGCGCCGCGCGGCGGCCCTCCCCACGTCCTCGGCCAGGTTCAGCCGCACCACCTCCGCGTCGCCCTCCAGGCGCGCCTCCAAACCGTCGACACTCCGCTTGCTCATCAGGCAGATCGTACAGTTGTCCGAATAGAGTTCGACCACGACGCCCTGCCCGCCGCCCACCAGCGAATCGACCTCCGCGAGGGTCGCGACATCGCTCGGACCGTGGCGAGCGCTCAGATAGCCCGCCCCGAGTACGAGGGCGATGAGTGTGAGCGCGATGGCTACCTTCAGGTTCCTCCGGTTCTTCCAGGCATAGTAGAGAATCACGCCCACGATGATGACCAAGGCGAGGGCCGCTGAGTTGTTGTTGATGAACGACCACATGGCTGTGAGTTGAGATGCCTTCCACCTGCCGACCGTTGCTTGACAGGGCGAGGACGCGCTCTGAGGATACGCCGCGCTCGGAGCGTCGGACGACTCGCTCTAGAAGAACGACATCCACCGAGCGAGAGTCACGCAAAGGCCTAAGGAGGGCGCTATGACAGTCCAGATTGCCAACATCACGTTGGAGAACGCCGACGAGAAGTACGTGGAGATGAGCCACGGCACGACCCGCTACATCGATGCAGGCGAGGGCTACCCCACCATTCTGTTGCATGGCGTCGGGTATGCAGAGGGGGCGCACAACTGGTTCCTCAACATCGGCCCGCTCTCTCAGCGCCTGCGGGTCATCGCTGTCGACGCGCTGGCCTGGGGCAAGGGCGAGGGCTGGCTGCAGCAGGAGTACTCCTTCGCCTATCTAGTGGACTTCCTCCGCGAGTTCCAAGACGTCCTCGGCCTCGAGCGGACGAACCTGGTCGGGCACTCTATGGGCGGCTGGATTGCATCGCTCTTCGGCTACGAGAGTCCCCATCGGCTGAACAAGCTCGTGCTCGTGGCGAGCGGCGGGGCGATGCCGCGCCAGCTGAGGAGCATGGTGGAGTTCAAGCCGCCGACGCGGGACGAGATCCTGGCGGGACTACAGGCCCGGGTGAAGGCGGACGTCGACCTGGAAGCGCTCGCCGACTACCAGTTTGCTCTGACCCAGGACCCGGAGCGGCTGGCCGCCTACCAGCGCGTACTGAATCACATGAACAACATGGAGACGCGCAGCCGCTACAACACCGTGCGCCGCTTCTCACACATTCCCGTCCCTACGCTCGTGGCCTGGGGCAAAGACGACGCAGTCAACGCCTTAGAGATGGGTCAGATGACCCACGACGGCATCCCCGGCTCCAAGATGGTGGTCTTTGACTGCGGACACTTCATCCCCACCGAAGCGCCGGAGGAACTGAACGCCGCTCTTCTCGACTTCCTTCCTGACTAGGGCGAATGGAAGTCGAGCGTGAAACGGCCTCTAACCTCTTTCGTACCCTGGGCCGCCGCCCCTAGTCCAATACCTCGATGCGGAAGAGGCGGCTGCCTGCGACGCGTGCCTCCCGGCCCTCGCCCGGAGGTCGCGCTACAAGGTGGCAGCTCCTCAGTTCGTGACGTAGGTGTGCGTAATGACTTCCCAGATGTGGCCGTTCTCGCACTCGAAGTAGAAGCCGCGCCCCTGATGCCTGTGGTTGATCTCGCCGTCCGTCAGCGAGCGGGGGCCGCTCCCGAACACGACTGCCTCGTCCTTCACCCGCTGGAGGATAGAGTCGAACTCCTCGTCGGAAGTGAGGAAGGCGTAGTGGTTCGAGCGTGGCTCCTCGGCGTAGTCGAAGTCGAGCGTGAGGGTCTCGTTGATCTTCACCGGCGCGAAGTGTCCCCAAGGGCCTTCGTACGCCAGGCCGAAGATGCGCGCGATGAACTCGGCCGACTTCACCTTGTCGTATGCGGGAACGATGGTGTGATCGAGCTGGAGCGGCATAGCGGGCCTCCCGGTGCGTTTGCTGCGCTGTCTCCACAGCATACTCCCGCCCGCAGGCTCGCGCAGCAAACAGCGCTTCTGCGAAGGGGGCGCGCTCAATGGTAGGCTAGGTCACGCGCGCCAGGCGCAAGGGCAACGAGCCAATGATTATCGACATGCACACCCACATCGTTCCGAAGGACTTCCCCGTCCTCCCCGAGCGCGTGTCAGGCGACGCCTTCCCCTCCATGCACATGGAGGACGAGGAGCGCTCCACCATCATGATCAGCGGGCGCGAGTACCGCACGGTGCGCGACGTCTGCTGGGACGCGCCCAAGCGCGCGGCGGAGATGGCCGGCCAGGGGACCGACAAGCAGGTGCTCTCCCCCTTGCCCGAGCTGCTGATGTACAACCTCGACCCGAAAGACGGCACCGAGTTGGCGCGGCATCTAAACGAGACCATCGCGGGCATGGTCTCGGACGAGCCCGACCGCTTCTATGGCCTGGGGTCGGCCCCGATGCAGGACATCGAGTTGGCCGTCGCGGAGCTGCGCATAATCAAAGAGCTCGGCCTGCATGGCGTCGAGATTAGGTCGAATATCGAGGGCCGGAGCCTCGGCGAAGAGGAGTTCCGCCCCTTCTTCCGGGAGGCGGCGACGCGGGGCTTGGCGGTGTTCCCCCACGCCAATAGGCCGACGTTCGCGGACCGGCTCGCGCACATTCCTCCCGTGGTCGCGGACGCCCCCCTTGGCTTCCCCATCGAGTCTGGGCTCGCCGGGGCGTCGATCATCTGGAGCGGCTTGCTGGACGAACTGCCCGACCTGCGCATCTGCATAAGTCACGGCGGCGGAGTGCTCATGCAGCTCCTCGCCCGGAGCGACGAGAACTGGCACAGCCGCGAAGCAGTCCGCAAGCTGCTGCCTCGTTCGCCCATGGAGTACGCGTCGATGCTGTACTACGACGACATGGCGTTCGGCACGGCGCCCTTGCGCTATCTCATCGACCAAGTGGGCGCGAGCCAGGTGATGATTGGCTCCGACTGGCAGGGCACGGGCCCGAAAGTCCCGTCCCCCGAGGAGGAGTTCGACGCGCTTGGCCTCAGCCTTGTCGAACGCGACCTCATCGGCTGGAAGAACGCCCTCCGCTACCTCGGCGAGGGGTAGGGGGAAGCCGCCCAAGAACCCCTACCCGTCAGTCCACGTCTCCACGGACCCGCGAATGTCCCAGGCATGGTGGTGGGCGTCGTGCGCGCTGCTCCGCACTAGGTCAAGGACGGTCTGAGACCCACGCTCCAGGTAGGCCTATTTTGACGATAGGCAGAACCGTCTTCGGGATGTGGCTGGGTCTGTGAAAGCATGGAAGCCGCCGCAGCTGCATCCCCCGACCGGTGGCCGCTCAGGTCACTGAAAGTCGTCAAGTGTGAGGCTCAACACCGTGCCCGTCATTCCCTATTGAGGAGGCCCACCAAACTTGACGGTAGACTGAACCAGCCCTCCGCCCACAGCGGGGCAGTAGAATCGCAGAGTGAGGAGCTTCGGAGGAATGGGGATTCACGCCAGGCAGTTCGATCCCGACGACCGTGGGCCGCTGGACAGTCTGCGAGTGCTCGACATGTCGCGGCTTGTGGCCGGGAACATGCTAACCCTCCAGCTCGGGGACTTCGGCGCCGAGGTTGTGAAGATCGAGGCGCTGCCGAACGGCGACCCGCTGCGAGCTTGGGGCGACAGCTCCGTCCAGACGCACTGGAAGACGTACTGCCGGAACAAGAAGAGTGTGTCGGTCAATCTGCGGGAGGCCGACGGGCGGTCGCTCGTGCGGCGGCTGGCCAGGGACGCGGACGTGCTCGTCGAGAACTTCATCCCCGGCCGGTTGGAGGAGATGGGGCTGGCGCCGGAGGACCTGCACGCGGACAACCCCGGCCTGGTCGTCGTGCGGGTTTCAGGGTTCGGCCAGACTGGGCCATACCGGGAGCGGCCGGGGTTCGGCACCCTGGTGGAGGCCATGTCCGGGTTCGCGGACCGGAACGGCTTCCCCGACCGCGAGCCCGTCCTGCCTCCGATGGCGCTGGCGGACATGACGGCGGGCCTGTACGGCGCGATGGCCGTGCTGATCGCGTTGCGCGAGCGCGAGGTGAAGGGCGGCGCGGGGCAGGTGATCGACCTCTCGCTCCTCGAACCGGTCTTCTCCATCCTAGGCGCCGACGCGGCCGGCTACCGGATCGACGGCAGCGTAAAGCAGCGCGTAGGCAGCGCCTCGAACACGGCGTCGCCCCGAAACGTCTACGCCACGAAGGACGGCAAGTGGGTGGCCCTGTCGGCGTCCATCCAGTCGATGGCGGAGCGCGTGTTCAGAGTAGTCGGCAGGGAAGACGCAATCGGCGACCCCCGCTTCCGGAACAACGCCGAGCGGGTGCGGCGCCGGGATGAGGTCGACGCCATCATCGGGGGCTGGATGGCCGAGCGCAGACTGGACGAGGCGCTCGCCGAGCTCAACGGCGCGGGCGTGACGGCCGGGCCCGTCTACGACATCGCCCAGTTCCTCGACGACCCCCACGTCATCGAGCGCGAGGTGGTGGTCGACCTGCCGGACGAGGATGTGGGGACAGTCCCGGCGCACAACATCGTGCCCCGGCTCTCGCGGACGCCGGGGACCTTCCGCTACCCCGCGCCCAAGCTGGGGCAGCACAACGACGAGATCCTCGGCGACGCGGGCGTCTCCGCCGAAGCGTTGGCCAATCTGCGAGCGCGAGGTGTGATTGGATGACCGACGAACGAACGCTCCCGGTGTGGCGGTCGCTGCTGTACGTGCCGGCTAACGTCGAACGCTACGTCGCCAAGGCCCACGAGCGGGGCGCCGACGGCATCATCCTTGACCTGGAGGACTCAGTTCCGCTGGCGGAGAAGGCGTCGGCGCGCGCGGGCGTGCAGGCGGCCGCGGAGCGCGTCGGCCGGGCGGGAGCGGACGTGCTGGTGCGCGTCAATCAGCCACTGCGGCTCGCCGTGCCGGACATCGAGGCGAGCGTATGCCCTGCGGTCGACGCCCTCGTCCTGCCGAAAGTGGCCGGTCCTGACCACGTCAGGCTGCTCGACGAGATGGTGTCGGAGCTGGAAGCGGAGCGCGGGATGGCGATGGGCGCGACAGTGTTCCTGGCGATGGTCGAGACGCCGGAGGCCTTCTTCCAAATCGGCGAAATCGCGAAAGCGAGCGCGCGCATCGCGGCCATCACCATCGGCGCGGAGGACCT
Source organism: Dehalococcoidia bacterium (assembly GCA_965220205.1). Lineage (GTDB taxonomy): Bacteria > Chloroflexota > Dehalococcoidia > Lucifugimonadales > Australimonadaceae. The sequence goes on from OZ244812.1 coordinate 1,879,010, forward strand.
GGCGTCGTCGCTGGGGATGCAGCCGGACGCCGAGACGCTGCTCTACCCGAAGACCCAATCCGTGTACGCGGCGAAGGCGGCGGGGGTGATGGCGCTGGGCATCTTCGGCACCGTTGCTGACTACCAGGACCTGGACGCCGTGCGGGAGGTTGCGCTCAAGGCGAGGCGGTTCGGACTGGAGGGCGCATCGTGCATCCACCCGAGCGTCGTGCCGGTGCTCAACGAAGCGTTCAGTCCCGGCGAGGAGGAAATCGCCCTCGCCAGACGCATAATCGAGGCGAACGCCGAGGCGGAGAAGAGCGGCCGCGGCTCCTTCCAGCTCGACGGCAAGATGATCGACGTGCCGGTGGTGCGGCGCGCACGGCGCCTCCTCATGCGCCACGAAGCAGTCGCCTCGCGGGGATGACCGCGTGGCGAGGGCGCGCGCCTTGCGTGAGCGCCTGGGGGATCATTCGGCTACGGCACTCGGTCCACCGGCCAAGAGTATCGGAACGTTTTGTTGCTATTGCGTCTCACCCATGAGAATCGGACGGAAGGCGGCTTTGGGCATTCTGGCCTCATCGATCACCTTGCTGAACTCGGGCCTACGGCGACGCGCCCGCTCTCGGTCTCTCCCGGAATCTGAATGGCCAACAACAGGTGACCGCCGCCCGCTTGGTCTCCCTTCTTGCTGAGCAGTCAATGCAGTTCCGAGCCTTCGGCGGTCGTGTCCCGTCAAGTGGTGTAAGAGCGTCACCCTCGCTGATAGATCAGGCTGCCCCTGCGGGCAGACATCGATGCCTCCATGCGGTGCTGATCGCCGACGTCGACGGCAAGAGCGGGCAGATAGCGGCGGGCGATCTGCCACTCGTCGCGCTGCTCGGCGAGGACCGCCCCGATGAGCCGACGGACCGCAGGGCGGTTCGGGAAGATGCCCACCACGTCAGTCGGCGTCTGATCTCGTTGTTAAGGCGTTCCTGCGGGTTGTTCGACCAGACCTGCCGGATATGAGAATCCCCCAGGTGCGGGAGGACAGCTCCTTCCCCTCCCTGCCCGAACCCCGCCGACGCAGCGAACACGCCTTGCTCGCCGTCGTGCAGCAGGCCTACGTGGAGGGCGTCTCCACCCGCCGCGTCGAGGACCTCGTGCAAGCGTTTGGCTGCGAGGACATCCCCAAGAGCCAGGTCTCGCGCATCTGCAGGTCCGCGTGACATACCGGGCACGGTCGGTCCCGCTTGAACCGCTGCGCAGGGGGCATGGCACGCCCCGCGGCCAGCGAGCCAGCCCAATCGCCTGCCGAGCTCCCCTCGCTGACGCGGCGCACACCTCGCAGCCTAGCGCTCAACTGCCAGTCGTGGGGCCCTGCAGAACCGCGGCTAGCGACAAGGAGTCGCGCACGTGTGTATATTGGCCCCATCAACCCCAGTGGTTCGTGGGTTCTGACTCCCTCCGAGAGCACCCCACGGAGCCGATGCCGTGGGACGAACCGGGGGATGCTGGGCCCATCGAGCCCCAGTGCCACGGCTAGACAAGCCTTCGTGCGGATGACACTTCCGTCAGTCACGGCCCCAACAACGAGACCTAGCGCGGGAAGCGCCAGAGGAGAACGCCATGACCACCAGCGATGCGGAGATCGACAGCCTGAAGGAGCGCGTAGCAACGGCCTGCCGCGTGCTCGCGCGACTCGACCTCACACGTGAGCCCGCGGGCCACGTGAGCGCCCGCATTCCCGGCACGGAGCGCGTTCTCATCAAGGCGAGGGGCCCGGGCGAGTCGGGCGTCCGGTTCACAAAGCCGGAGGACATCGTCGAGGTCGACATGAGCGGGAAGATGCTGTCGAGCATCGAGGGCTTCATCGCCCCGCGAGAGGTGTTCATCCACACGTGGATGTACCGCCAGCGCCCCGAGGTCAACAGCGTGATCCACATCCACCCGCCGACGATCGTCACATTCACAGTCGTCGGCAAGCCGCTGCTGCCTATCTACGGGGCGTACGACCCCGGCAGCCTGCGCCTGCTCCTGAACGGCGTGCCGCTGTTCGACAGCAGCGTCCTGATCAGCAACGACACGCTGGGCGAGCAGCTCGCGCAGACCATCGGCGACAAGGACGTGGTGCTGATGCGCGGGCACGGGATCACGAGCGTGGGGAGCAGCGTCGAGACCGCCGGTCTCAACGCCATCATGCTCAACGAAGTCGCCGAGATGAACTACAGGGCATACATGCTCGGCGACCCGCGCCCGATCTCGGACGACGACCTGAAGTCGTTCGAGTCGATGGGACGCGGCGCGCCGCGTCCCGAGGGAGCGGCCCGGCCGGCGGCAGGCCGAGCCGAGGGCGGCGCGGCCTGGGAGACGTACCGCCTGATGGTCGACGACTAGCCCCGTCGGCGCGGGGCGGCGGCTACGCCGTCCCGCCGTCGGCGGAAGGCAGCGCCGTGTACCTGCCGTCGTAGAACACGAGCGGCTCGCCCGGCCGCACCTCGATGTGCTCGACTTCGCCGATGAAAACGACGTGGTCCCCGGCCTCGACCACCTGCACGACGCGGCAGTCCATCCCGCTCAGCGCCTCGTCGAGGATGGCGACGCCGCTCGGCGTGAGCGCGTGCCCGCCGGGGAACGCCTGGCGCTCTTCGCGCGACGCCGTGGCGAAGAAGGCCGCGACGCTGGCGCGCCCCTCGCGCAAGATGTTGATCCCGAACCGCCGCTCGCGCGTGATGTTGGCGCACGTCGCGCCGTCCTTCGCGACGCTCAGCAGCACCAGCAACGGATCGAGCGACACCGACGAGACGGCGTTGGCAGTCGTGAAGTAGGGCGCGCCGTCCTCCTGCACCGTCGCCACGATCGTGACGCCCGTGGGGAACTTGCGCCACGCCTCGCGAAAGAGTTCGGGCGAGGCGCTCACGAAGACTCAGTCTCGCTGAGGAAGTCCTGATACGACTGTTTGGCGCGCGTGTAGTCGTAGTTGGCGAACCGCAGCTGGCGCAGCCGCACCACGTCGCCGTTGAAGTAGCGCTCGTACAGCGCCGAGCGTGACCCGAACTGCGTGCCGATCAGGTCCCAGACGAGCCGGAAGAGGCGGACCCGCTCGTGAGCGCCGATGCTGACGCCCTGGAAATAGCGGTCCGCGGTTGACGCCATCGCGCCGGTCATGTCCTCCTCCGTGGGCGTGAGCATGAGCCCGCCGGCCGCGAGCTGCTGCATGATCGCCGCGACCCGGGCGAACGCGTCCGGCCACGTATGCCGCATGGCGATGCAAGGCTCCGGCGCGAGCGCGATGCCCTCGCCTTCCCAAGGGCCCGCGTCCGCCTCCGCGGCGCGCAGGTAGGAGCGCACCGTCTCGATGGTGTCGATGATCTCTGCCATCTTCTCCTGGATGTGCGAAAAGCCGCCGATGCCGATGGCGTCCGTGAGCTCGTGGGAGACGCCCAGCATGAACTCGAGCTTCGCGATCGTGCGGAGCATCACCTGCTGCATGTACTGGCGCCACATGGGGACGGAGCCGATCAGCCTGTTGTGGAGGTCGACGTCGTTGTAGCTGAAGACCCGGTCCCACGGTATGAGCACGTCGTCGAACACCGCGAGGGCGTCCATCTCGTCGTACCGTCCCGACAGCGGCTGGTCGTACAGCGGCCTGCCCGTGTCGTAGCTCTCGCGGCAGATGAACTTGAGGCCCGGCGTGGCCACGGGGACCGAGAAGCCGAGGCAGAAGATGGCCTCGTCGGAACGCGCCACGCGGTACGGAGGGCAGAACAGCTCGTCGGCGAAGGGCGCCAGCGTCGCGAGCAGTTTCGCGCCCCTGACGACAACGCCGTCGTCCGTGGTCTCGACGATGCCCGTGGCGACGTAGGGGTCCGGCTGCTCCGTCAGCGCCGCGCCCCGGTTGACCTGCGGGTGGCCGAAGGCGTGCGTCAGACAGAGGTCGTTCTCGCGGATGTACTCGTGATAGGCGACGAGGTTCTCGCCCAGCCAGGGCTGGTCGACGCCGAAGAGCGCGGAGAACTGACGCGCGGCGGTGACCTGGACGTTCACGTAGTCGGGAGTGCGTCCCAGGATGCCGTGGCACGACGCGGCGACGATCTCCAAGGCGCGGTGACGGCGGTCGATGTCCTCGGCCGTGCGCGGGATGACGTAGGAGAGGGGCACGGCCTCGCCCGACGACGGCGACTCGAACGTCATCTGGTCGTGCAACGCGGGGTCGTGCTGAAGGTCGTAGACGCCCGCAAGCGTCTGCGCCATCCGCGCCAGCTTGGGGTGCGTCGTAACGTCCTCGACGCGCTCGCCCTCGAGCCACACCTCGCGGTCGTCGCGGAGCCCTGCCAAGAACTGCTCGCCGGTGCGAATAGCCATGCGTCGTCCTGTCCCTACGCGGAGCCGCTTACGCGCCCGCCGGGGGGACGTTATCCGACTCCGAGGCGTGCGGCAAGCCGCGCGGAACGGGGCCGGCGGCGCAGCGCTTGGACTGTCTAGACGCCCGCCACCGGTTGCTTCGCCCCGAGGAATCCCAGCATCTCTTCCATGAACTCGTCGTCCCGGTTCTGCAGTCCGTGGTCGCCGCCCTCGAGGTGGAACCAGCGTGCGTTGGGGTTCTTGTCCTTGGCCAGCAGGTACATGTCGCGCCCGGCGTTCAACATACGCGGGTGCTTCTCCTCCGACCCGGTGCAGATCAACAAGGGCGTCGTGAACTTGTCGGTGTGGTCGATGCAGAGGTTGTACCGCTCGGAGCAGTGGCGGTCGAGGTGTACGTTCGCGGTGAAGTAGGCGTTCGGGTTCGGGAAGTTCAACTGCATGACCTCGTCGCCCCTGCCCGCCTCGACTAGCGCCTTCGCCCGCTCGTAGGTGCTCAGGTACTCCTCCTTCATCTCGCACTGCGAGTAGAACTCGTGGGAGAAGCGCAACGGGGCGAGCGATATCACCGCCGTGACCCGCGGGTCCTGGTTCTGGGCCTGCGCGTAGACGACCTTCACGGCCCCCAGCGAGCTCCCCATCGTGCCGACGCGGTGGTAGCCGCGCTCGCCGAGGAAGCTGACGACTGCATCGATGTCGAGCTTGCACTCGTCGAGAATCTCGAAGGCGTTGCCGATGGCGTATCCGCCGGTGTGGCCGGCGATGACGTCGTGACCGCGCATGTTGAACAGCGCGACGGGGACGCCCATGTCGCGCAGGCGCTCAGCCCGCGCGTTGGAGGGCGATGCGTAGAAGTTGCCGCTGCTCCCGTGCACCATCATCAGCGCGTCGATGGTGAGGTCCTTCCGCGGCTGCTCAGGCTCCAGAAATATCCCGTGGAGCTTGACGCCGTCGCTCGTCGTGGTGCTGACCAGTTCGACCTGCATGAATGCCTCCTGCGTACTGCCTGGGCCCCGCGCCCGCTTCACGGTGACTGTAGCGCCTAGGAGCGCCCCCTGTCGACCACGTGCGCCGGACAACGCCGGTAGCAGAGCGACCTCGAGAGTTCGCCCTACGCGCGGCGAAGTCCCTGGGCGGCGTCTGTTATCATCTCTCCGCTCGCGCACGAACGGCGGGCATTCCGAGGAGTCGTTGATGAAACTGCACGAGTATCAGGCCAAGGAACTCCTGGCCAGGTTCGGGGCGCCGACGCCCGAGGCCCACGTCGCCTCAACCGCTGCCGAGGCGGTCGATGCCGCGCGCAAGCTCGGAGGCCGCGCTGTGGTCAAGGCCCAGGTGCACGCCGGCGGACGCGGGAAGGCGGGCGGCGTGAAGGTGGCGGCCGACCCTGAGGAGGCAGGCGCTATCGCGGCCTCGCTGATCGGGTCGACGCTCGTGACGTTCCAGACGGGGCCGCGCGGCGCCCCGGTCAACCAGGTGCTCGTCGAGCAGACCGTGGACGTGGAGCGGGAGCTGTACTTCAGCATCACGACCGACGGGAGCCGGCGCCGGCCAGTCATGATCGCGTCGTCGGCAGGCGGCGTGGAGATCGAGGAGGTCGCCCGCAGCGAACCGGACAAGGTGTTCACGGAGCCGATCGACCCGGCCGTAGGCTTCCAGCCGTTCCAGGGCAGGCGCATCGCCGGTCAACTGGGGTTGCCCACCGAGCTGACACGGCCCTTCGCGGCGCTTGCCGACGCCTGCTATCGGGCGTACCTGGCCCACGACTCCAGCATGATCGAGATCAACCCGCTCGTGGTGACGCGGGACGGCAAGCTCTTGGCGCTCGACGCCAAGATGAGCATCGACGACGACGCGCTCTTCCGCCAGAGGGCGGACGCGGAGCTCCGCGACGCCACGCAAGAGGACCCGCTCGAGGTGGAGGCGTCCGAAGCCGGCATTGCCTACGTGAAGCTCGACGGCAACGTCGGCTGCATGGTGAACGGCGCCGGCCTCGCCATGGCCACGATGGACATCGTCCAGTTCGCCGGGGCCGAGCCCGCCAACTTCCTCGACGTCGGCGGCGGGGCCAACGAGGAGAAGATCAGCCGGGCTATCCTGCTGATGCTGTCCGACCAGAGCGTGGAGACGGTGCTCGTCAACATCTTCGGGGGCATCCTGCGTTGCGACATCGCCGCACGGGGCGTCGTCGACGCCTACCGCAAGGCCGACCGGCAACCGCCGCTCGTCGTGCGCATGCTCGGCACCAATGTCGACGAGGGCAAGCAGATCCTCGCCGACTCGGGACTCCGCGCGACGATGGTCGATACGCTTGAAGAGGCCGCGGCGGCCATCAAGGGCTAACGGAGCACTTACGCGAATGAGCATTCTGGTCGACGAGAACACGCGCCTGCTGGTGCAGGGGATCACGGGACGCGAGGGGAGCTTCCACGCCGAGCGCTGCATGGCGTACGGCACGAACGTGGTCGCAGGCGTCACGCCCGGGAAGGGGGGCGAGACGGTCCTCGAGAAGGTCCCAGTCTTCGACTCGGTGCGCGAAGCAGTCGCGGAGACCGCGGCCAACGCAGCGTTGATCTTCGTTCCGGCCCCGTTCGCCGCCGACGCTGTCCTGGAGTCCGCCGACGCGGGAGTGCCGCTCGTCGTGTGCATCACGGAGGGCGTCCCGGTCCGCGACGCGACGATGGTGATGCGCTACTTGGAGGGCAAGCCCACACGCCTGCTCGGCCCCAACTGCCCGGGGCTGATCAGTCCGGGCGCCCTCACGAAGGTCGGCATCATGCCCGGCAACATCCACATGGCGGGGACGACCGGCGTCGTGTCCCGCTCCGGCACGCTGACGTACGAGGCGGTCGATCAGCTCACGAAGCTCGGCATCGGACAGTCGACGTGCGTCGGCATCGGCGGGGACCCCGTCTCCGGCACGACCTTCGTGGACGTGCTGCGCGCGTTCAACGACGACCCGGAAACCGAGTCGATCGTGCTCATCGGCGAGATAGGCGGGACGAAGGAGCAGGAGGCCGCGGCCTACATCAGCGAGCACGTCCGCAAGCCGGTCGCCGCGCTGATCGTGGGCCAGACCGCGCCGCCGGGCCGCCGCATGGGCCACGCGGGCGCAGTCATCACGGGCACAGCGGCCCTAGCGTCGGAGAAGATGCGCGCGCTGGAAGCAGCAGGGTGCCGCATCATCCCCACGCCCGCCGACATCGGCTCGACCGTCAAGGCGATGCTGTCCTGAAGCCGAGGCCGCGTGGCCGACGCATCAACGGCTGCGCGCGCCTTCTCGCCGGTCGCGAGGTCGCGCTGGCACACCCGTCGGCTCGTCCAGAGCGCAAGCGGCGCCACCGGGACCTACACCCTGACGATTACCGAGGTCGCCGCCGACGCCCCGACGCCCTAGTGTTCTGGCAAGAGGAGCGTCCATGCAGCAACGACCCTTTGGCGAACTGGGCGCTGCGAGCGCCCTCACGCTCGGCGGCGGCGGCATCGGCCAGGTCTGGGGGCCCACGACTCGCGAGGAGTGCGTGGCGACCGTCCGCGAGGCCGTCGACTCCGGCATCGACGTCCTGGACCTCGCGCCGTCCTACGGCAACGGAGAGGCCGAGACGGTCATCGGCGACGCGTTCGACAGCAGCCTTCCCTCCGGCGTCCGCATCACGACCAAGTGCCGCGTGGGCGGCGCTCCTCCGGGCCAGGTCTACGACCTCCTATCGGAAAGCCTCAACGCCAGCCTGCAGCGCATGAAACTCGACCATGTTGACGTCATGTTCCTGCACAACTGGGTCACGCTTGGAGGCGAGGGGGCCGAGCGCACGACGACGGCCCAGGTCGTCGCCGAAGCCGTCGCGCCGGCTTTCGAGCGGCTCGCCGCCGAGGGGCGCATCCGCTACTGGGGGCTCACCGGCATCGGCGAGCCGGACGCCATCATCAGATTGCTCACGGACGGCCCGCGGCCCGGCTACGTCCAGTGCATCGCGAACCTGCTCGACTCCGCAGGCGGACTGCGGCGCTTCGCGGGTCCAGCCAGACCGCGCGAGGTCATCGCCTGCCGCCAACGCCAACGGCGCCGCCGTGATGGGCATCCGCGCCGTACAGGCCGGGGCCTTGACCAGCGCTTTCGACCGTCCGATTCCCGCGGACCATCCCGACGCCGCCGACTACGACCGCGCGGCCCCGTTCCGCGAGATCGCCGCCGAGCTTGGCGACTCCCCCGCCTATCTCGCCCACCGCTACGCCCTCTCGGTCCCCGGCGTATCGACGGTCGTCCTCGGCGTAAAGGACCGCCGCGAGCTCCGCGAATGCATCGACGCCGAGGCCGCGGGCCCGCTCGACCCCTCCCTCATCCGGCGCATCGACGAGGCGGTCGGCCGCGCCTAGCGCTACTCCGGCGGACGCCGGGACCCGACAACCGCGTCTCACCCGCGAGGGGCGACGCCTGCGGCGCTGCACTCTCGAAGCAACGCCGAGGCGCCTTGGCCCGGAGCGGGGTAGGCGCTACACTCGCGGGCGCCCTCTGGCGCCGCATCGGCGGAGGGCGGACGCCCCGCGGAGCTTGACGTTGCTCGACGGACGGGCCGACTTCTGGAACATAGGGTACCCGCTGGGCGCCGTCGTCTATACGACGGGGCTCGTGGCCCTCGCCGCCGTGGCGTGGGCGCTCTACCAGCGGTCGCGTATCTGGCGGCTCGGCGCGCCGAACCCCGACGCCGGCGGTTGGCGCAGGCGGCTGCTCGCGGGGGCCAAGACCCTCATGATCGACTCGGCGGCGCACCGCCGGTTCGTCCGCCGCGAGACTTACCCCGGCCTCATGCATTTCCTCATCTTCTGGGGAATGCTCATCCTGTTCGTCGCCACCACCATCTCCGCCGTCGAATTCAACGTCGAGCGGTACCTCGATTGGCGGCTGCCGACGACGCTCGTGCGGGTCCAGCGGGAGCTCGTATGGGACGTCGGCGGGCTCATGCTCATCGCGGGCGTCGCCATGGCGGGATACCGGCGCTGGATCGTCAGACCGCCGCGGCTCAACACGATGTTCGAGAACAACGTGCTCCTCTTGCTGCTGCTCGCCATGGCGGCGTCGGGCTTCGCGCTCCAGGCCCTCCGCATGGCCGCCACGGAGATGGAGCCGTCGAGCGCCTTGTATCACCCGGACTGGGCGCGCTGGTCGCCGGCGAGCTGGGTCATCGCAAAGGCCGTCCGCGAGGCCGGAGCGACCATCGGCGGCATGGAGGCGGCGCACTTCGCGCTGTGGTGGTCGCACGCCGCGCTGATGAGCGCCACATTCGTGTACGCCGCGTGGCGCTTCGGCCCGCTGATGCATATCTTCGTCAGCCCGCTGAACCTCGTCATGCGCTCGAGCGTTTCACGCCCCAAGGGCGCGCTGCGGCCGATGGGCGACCTCGCTACGCTGGAGAGCTTCGGGGCGGGCGACATTACGCAACTGACGACGAAGCAGCTGCTGGACTACGACGCGTGCACGAACTGTGGGCGGTGCCAGGACCAGTGCCCGGCGTGGCGCAGCGGGAAGCCGCTCTCGCCCCGCAAACTGGTGCAGGACGCGAAAGCCTACATGGAGGAGCGCGCGCCCGTGCTGTTGGCGAGGCGCGGCGACGCCCCCGCGCCCGCGCCTTCCCGTTCGCTCGTGCACGACGCTATCACGCCGGAGGCCCTGTGGGCGTGCACCACGTGCCGGGCCTGCATGGAGGCGTGTCCTGCGTTCGTCGAGCACATCGACACGATCGTGGACATGCGGCGCTTCCTCACCATGGAGGAGGCTGCCGTCCCGGAGACGGCGATGAGCGCGATGACGTCGATGGAGCAACGCGGGCACCCTTGGCGGGGCACGCAGTCGACGCGCACGGATTGGATGGACGGCTTGGACGTTGTGACGATGGCCGACGACCCGGACCACGAGGTGCTGTTGTGGGTCGGCTGCACGTCGGCGCTCAACGGTCGCAACCAGGCGTCGGCCCGCGCGATGGCGTCAGTGCTGAAGGTTGCAGGCGTGCGCTTCCGCGTGCTGGGCGGCGAGGAGACGTGCACGGGCGATCCTGCAAGGCGAATGGGCAACGAGTACCTCTACGAGCTGCTCGCGGCGCAGAATATCGAGACGCTCAACAGCTACGGCGTCAAGAAGGTGCTGACGCTCTGTCCGCACTGCTTCAACACGATGAAGAACGAGTACCCGCAGCTCGGCGGACGCTTCGAGGTCGAGCACTACACGGAGTTCGTCGCCGGCCTCATCCGGGATGGCCGCATCAAGCCGGTGCGCTCGGTCTACACGACGCTTGCCTATCACGATTCGTGCTACCTGGGCCGGCACAACGACATCTACGACGCGCCGCGGGAGATCGCCAGCGCCATCCCGGGGTTGGAAGTGATCGAGATGGGCGACGGCCTCAGCCGTGAGCACGGCTTCTGTTGCGGCGCCGGAGGCGGACGCATGTTCATGGAGGAGGAGGGCGTCCGCGTCAACCACATCCGCACGGAGCAGTTCCTCGCGACCGGAGCCTCCGCCGTCGGCGTGTCGTGTCCCTTCTGCCTCCAGATGATGGAGGAGGGCATCTCCGCCAAGGGAGTCGAAGGCGAGAAGTCGGCCAAGGACGTGCTGGAGCTGTTGGCGGAGAGCCTGGGGCCCGGCGAGGGGCACGCCTGACGCCAGGCCCAGGGAGCGCGGTCGACGCCGCTCGGTCCGCCGCGCTCAGTTCAGCGTAAGGTCGTAGCTCCAGGCGTGCAGGTCGGGCGTGGGCAGCTCCGGTCGCAACACGTCGTCCAGGAACGCATCGTCGATCATCGCCTCGACGGAAACCGTCCCCTGGCTCGCCGCGGCGTCCCCGCCCTCGTCGTCCGTCCACAGAGGCGCCGCGTCGGTCGCAGGCAGGCGCGGGTTGGCCGGCGCCTCGGCGGGGACCGACGATCCGGGGGACGACGCGGGGAACGAGACCCTCGACCGCTGCGAGGGGTGCTGATACGTCTCGCGCAGCAGCACCTGGATGTGGTCCGGCGACGACCCGGAGACAGCCCCTTCGTAGCGGTTCCCTCCTCCCATCATGCACGCGAGGCGCCGCCCCAAGCCAAGCGGGACCATGCCGATGTAGCTCTCGGACTGGCTGTAGACGGCGACCGTGTCGTTCATCGGACGTAGCGCGACGAGCGCGCCCGGCGACACGATGGGCCGCTCCGAGGGTTCGGCGAGCCCTATCAACGAGATGCTCGCGGTCTTGCCGCCCTCGCCGAGGAACATGCGCGGCGCGAGCGGGGCCACGGACTGGGGCGCGCCATCGCGGGCCCCGGACAACCTCGCCATGTTCTTGCGGGCGATGGCGTTCAAGGGGTTCAGGCACAGCGAACGGGCGAACGCGCCACGGGCGCCTTCACTGTCGCCGAGCTCGAGAAGGGCTTTTCCCAGACGGTTCCAGGCGTTCAGGTCTTCCGGCTGGATCTCGAGGAGTTGGCGGTTGACCTCCGCCGCGTCCTGCCAGCGGCTGTCCATGGCGAGCGCGATCGCCTCGCGGGCCTTGCTCTTTGCCAAACGGACGCTGTCGGTCTCACGTATGACCATCGGTGACGCTCCTCGGTCCACGCCTCTATTCCCCCTTTCAGGCGCGGCCACTGCATATTGTTTTCTCTCTACCCTACCTGTCCGCTCGCCGACGCAGCATTGCTCGGTGCTCAATGGCCGTGCAGCGGTCCATGACCACGCTCAGCCCTGCCTCCCTCGCCTTCTGCGCGGCGTCTTCGTTGACGATCCCCAACTGCATCCACACTGCCGGAGCCCCGATCGCGATAGCTGCGTCCACCACCGGCGGCACGTCCGCCGGACGCCGGAAGATGTCCACGAGGTCGACCGGCTCCGGCACTTCCTCCAAGGCGGAGTACGGTTGCTCGCCAAGCACCGGCCCCGTGAGCTGCGGGTTGACCGGTATGATCCGGTAGCCCTGCTCCTGAAGGTAGCGCGCGACGCCGTGGCTAGGCCGCGCGGGGTTGTCCGAGAGCCCGACCACCGCGATGGTCCGGCTCCTCGTCAACAGTTCGTCGATCAATGGCTCCTCGTTCATGTGATTACGTAAGCGTGGCCGCGGACGCATGGAGGGTCAAGGGGGTTCGCGCGCGCTCTAGCGACGCATTTCTCTCACGCAAGGGGCAACCCTGCAATCCGGCGGTCATGACCAAGAGTCTATGGCGAGGCGTCCGCTCGCGAAGCCATAGGACACGAAAGCTGTTGCCGCAAGCGCCATCAATACAATCCCGGCCAAGACGAGTTTGACCTTGCGCGTTAGACGGGACCCACCGGTCGGCCTACCGGTTAGCTCACGGCTCAAGACCGTGATTCGTGCGGCGATTTCGGGGTCCGGCGGTTCCCCGTACCGGTTGGCCTGATAGAGCCCTCGTGCCGCTTTCAACTCTCGGCGCAGCGCCCTAGTGCTCATCTTCCGTGCCTGCTGCTCCATCTCCAGAATGGAGCTTGACTTCCACATTGCTATCTCTTTTCAGCCTGGTCGAGGTCGAAAGCCGCGTGGAGGACGCGGACTGCGTCGTCGACCTGCTGTTCGTCCACGATGCAGGTAATGCGTATCTGCGACGTCGTGATCATTTCGATGTTGATAGCAGCGTCGGCGAGGGCGCGGAACATACGCGACGCGTAGCCGGGAGCGTTCTGCATGCCGGTGCCCACGATGCTGACGTTGCCGAGCCGGTCGTTGGCGACGCATTCGGCGGCGCCGATCTCGCGGGCGATGCGTTCGCTCACCGCCATGGCCCGCTCCGCATCGGCGCGCTCCACGGTGAACGACAGGTCGGTGAGCCGCTCCGCGCTCGCGTTCTGCACGATCGTATCGACGCTGATCCCGGCATCGGTGAGCGGCTCGAAGACCGTCGCGGCGATGCCTGGGCGGTCGGGGACCGCGCGCACAGTGATGCGCGCAACGCCCCGCTCGTACGTGACTCCGCGCACCTTGTTGCTGACTTCCATCCCTTCGCCTCCCTGCCCTTCGCCGGCGTCGCGGATCATGGTGCCGGGGACATCCTCCATGCTCGACGCCACGAGGACCGGCACGCGGTACCAGGCCGCGAGCTCGATCGACCGCGGGTGCATCTTCGCGCCGTAGCTCGCCAGTTCGAGCATCTCCTCGTAGCCGACCTCCGCGAGCTTGCGCGCGCCGGGCACGACGCGCGGGTCGGCCGTGTAGATGCCGTCCACGTCCGTGTACACCTCGCAACGATCGGCCCGCAGCGCGGCCGCCAACGCGACCGCCGTCGTATCCGACGCTCCCCGGCCCAGCGTCGTGATGTCGAAGTCGTCGGTCATCCCCTGGAACCCGGCCACGATGACCACCTTGCCCGCGTCGAGTTCCCGCTGCACGCGCGCGGGGTCGAGCTCAACAATCGAAGCGCGGCCGTGGGTCGTATCGGTGCGGATCCCGGCCTGCGCGCCGCCCATGCTGACGGCCTCGAGCCCGATATCCTGCAGGGCCATCGTCAGCAACGCGCACGAGACGGTCTCGCCGGTCGACAACAGCAGGTCGAGCTCGCGCGGCCGGGGGTCCGACGTGATCGACCGGGCCAGCGCGATCAGGTCGTCGGTCGTCTTGCCCATGGCGGAGACGACGACGGTCACGTCGTGGCCCTGGGCGCGAGCAGACGCGACCCGTTTGGCCACGGAGCGGATGCGTTCGGCGTCGGCGACGGACGTGCCGCCGTACTTCTGCACGAGGCGAGCCATCAGGCGGACTCGTCCCGGGCGGCGTCGACAACCTCGGCGCCGGCGGCGCTGGGCTCGAGTACGCGGAAGCTCCCGGGGAGCCGCAGCTTGTCCGCGCCGTCGGCCATCTCGTAGCCGATCGTGAAGGCGCGGTGCTCGCCGCGCGTGGTGAGCGCCACGACCGACGACCCGGCGCCGGAGAGGAACACGCCGCGCGCTCCCGCCCTGAGCGCGTTGTCGAAGAGGACCTTCATCTCGCGGAACACGCGCTGGCGCGCCGGTTGGTGGAGCCGGTCCTGAGTGGCGATGCCCAGGTACTCCGGGCGGTTGAGCGCGAAGCTCGCCACGAGCAGGGCCGCTCGGCCGATGTTGTAGACGGCGTCGGCGCGGCTCACCTCCGGCCCCAGAACCTCGCGCGCCCGCTTCGTGGCCAGCGGACGCTCCGGGATGAACACGACGCACTGCAGGTCCTCCGGCACGGGCGCCTGCGCCGCGTAGACGCGGGGACCGTCGCGCACCGCGATGGTCATGCCCCCCATCAGGGCGGCCGCCACGTTGTCGGGGTGGCCCTCCAACTCGGTGGCGAGCTCAAGCAGGCGCTGGGGCGGCGCCGGATAGCCCAGCAGAGCGTTCGCCGCGAAGAGTCCGCCCACGATGGCGCACGACGAGCTGCCGAGCCCTCGACTCAAGGGCACTTCCTGCCACGATTCGATGTGCAGGCGACGGTCGCCGTGCCCGGTCTCGTCGAGCAGGCGGGCGGCGGCGCGGTACATCAGGTTGCGGTCGTCGGAGCGCAGTTGGCCCTCGCCCTCGCCGTGGACGACGACGGACGCCGTTTCGGCCCACGCAACGCGCATGTGGTTCCACAGCGACAGCGCTAGGCCGAGCGAATCAAAGCCCGGGCCGAGGTTGGCTGTCGTCGCGGGCACGCGGACCGCGATGGTGTTTAGTGCTGTCGTTTGCGCCATGGTGTCCTGCCAAACTGGCAGTATACCAGCGAGGGAGGCGCGCTCGCGCAGCGTGAGCGGCGGGAAGGGTCGGGGATTGCGCAAGCGGGAGTGGCCGGGCTGTCACTATAATCACATCTCGAATCGAGCCTGGCATTCGGACCCGGCTGGTCCGAGCGGGCGGAGCGGTGATGGGCATTCTGTATGTAGCGGGCGAGAGGCCTGGCGCCGGCGCGACCGCGGTCGCGGCGGGCTTGACGGCGCTCTGGCGCAAGCAGGGGCATCGGGTCGTCGCGGACAAGCCGGCCGCGCTCGACGCCTCGGCGGGCGGAGGACTTGACGCGGGCGCCGACTGCGACGTCCTCGCAGGCCTGACCGGCCGCACGGCGGACCCGCCGCTGGCGGTGGGCCGCGACGGCGTAAGCGACGACCTGTTGAGCGCAGCCGCCGACCGCGTGCGGCGCCTCGCCTCCGAGGCAGACGCGGTGATCGTCGAAGGCCTGCCGCGAGAGGACGCCGAGGGGACGCCCCTGGCGGCGTCGGCGGCGCTGGCGGAGCGCCTCGGCGCTCGAGTGCTGGGCGTCGCGGCCTACCGCCGCGCTCTCGGTCCGGACGACGCCTCGCGCTGGCGCGACTGCTACGAGAGCTCCCTGGCCGGGGTCGTCGTCAACCGCAGGACGGTGTACGCGGAGCACGACGCGAGGTCCCGGCTCGTGCCGGCGTTCGAGGACGCGGGCGTCCGGGTGGTGGGCGTCGTCGCGGAGCAACGGCGCCTGCTCGCTCCGACGGTGAGCCAGGTGGCCGGTCTGCTCGAGGGCACGTTCTACGCGGGGCTGGACAGCGCCGAGCAGCTCATCGAGCACTTCCTCATAGGCGGTCTCATTGCCGAGTGGGGCGGGAACTACTTTGGGCGGCTGCCCAACCAGGCGGTGATCGTGCGGGGAGGCCGGATCGACATCCAGATGGCGGCGCTCAACTTTCCGCTCAACGGTCTGTTCCTCACGGCTTGCGACACGCCGCCTCAGTACGTCTACCAGCGCGCGCTGGAGCAGGACGTGCCGCTGGTGACGGCGCCGCTCGACACGCACGCCGCCGCCGCGGCGCTCGAACAGCTCCAAGACATGGTCTCCATCGGGCATCCCGAGAAGATCGAGCACATCGCGTCGGTGCTCGCGGACGCAGTCGACATCGCCGCGCTCGAGGCCGCCGCCGGACTGTCGTAGCCGTCGCGCGCGGCGACGCGATGGGAGAACGGGACGAGACGAAAGGAAGGTTGAACGTGGCAATCGTGGCTATCACCTCGACGAACGAGCGGGAGGCGGCGCCGTACGTTGCTTCCGTCGAGGCGCACGGCGGAGAGGCTCGCGTCCTCACGCCGGACCGCTACGCCGGCGTTGCCAAGGCGATGGACGGCGTCGGCGGTCTACTGCTGGCGGGCGGAGTCGACATTCACCCGCGCTCCTACGGACACGCAGCGACGATGGACGCGGACTGGCGACCGGAGTGCGACGAGATGGAGCTGGCGGTGCTCCGGCACGCCCTCGTTCGGGAGATGCCGGCGCTGGGGATTTGCCGCGGCATGCAGCTCATCAACGTAGCCTTCGGCGGGACGCTGCTGCAGGACATCCCCGGTCACCGGGCCGAGGCTGGAAGCGAGAGCGGCGAGGCGCTGCGCCACGACATATACGTCTCGCCCGGCAGCAAGCTGGGCGCGATCATCGGCGCGGGCGCAATCTACAAAGTGAACAGCCGCCACCACCAGGGCCTGCGAGAGGCGCAGCGCGCGCCGGGCCTGCTGGCCTCCGCGTACCACCCGGACGACGGCGTCATCGAGGCATTGGAGAGCCCGGGGCATCCGCGGCTGATCGGCGTCCAGTGCCACCCGGAGCGCGAGCGTGAAACGCCGCGAAGCTTCCTGAAGCTGTTCGACTGGCTGGTGGGTTGGGCCGAGCGCTTCGAGGCCGACCAAACAGGGCGTGAGCCGGGTGATTCTGCTATACTGGACAGTGCCATTTCCGGCTAGATTTCCGCAACGAGCCGCCAGCAATTCCCATATCTGGTGAGATTTAGGTCAAGGAGCCCGCATGGTCCAGGCCTCAGGCAACGTCCGTCCGGTCGCCATTGAAGTCGAGATGCGCTCGGCGTATCTCGACTACGCCATGAGCGTCATCGTGGCGCGAGCCTTGCCCGACGTACGGGACGGGCTCAAGCCCGTGCACCGGCGCATCCTCTACGCCATGCAGGGGATGGGGCTGCGCCCCGGCGCCGCGTACAAGAAGAGCGCCGGCGTCGTCGGCGAGGTGCTCGGGAAGTACCACCCGCACGGCGACGCGCCGGTCTACGACGCCCTCGTCCGGATGGCGCAGGACTTCTCGATGCGCCACCCGCTCATCGACGGCCAGGGAAACTTCGGCTCGGTCGACGACGACCCGCCCGCTGCGATGCGCTACACCGAGGCGCGGCTCGCCGCGATCACCGAGCAGATGCTGCTCGACATCGACCGCGACACCGTCGACTTCGCGGACAACTACGACGGCTCCCAGCGCGAGCCGACCGTGCTGCCCGCGCGGATTCCGAACCTGTTGGTCAACGGCGCCTCCGGCATCGCCGTGGGCATGGCCACGAACATCCCGCCGCACAACCTACGCGAGGTGTGCGACGCCGTGACCCACCTCGTGAACCATCCCGACGCGACGGCCGACGACCTGATCAACTTCGTCAAGGGCCCCGATTTCCCCACCGCGGGCATCATCATGGGGCGCGAGGGCCTGCTGCAGGCCGCCCACACCGGCCACGGGCGAGTCGTAGTCCGCGCCCGCGCCGCCTTCGAGGACATGGACCGCGCCGGGCGCCAGCGCATCGTCGTCACGGAGCTCCCGTTCCAGGTCAACAAGGCGGCGATGGTCGAGAAGATCGCGATCCTCATCAAGGAGAAGAAGCTCGACGGCGCGGCCGAGGTCCGCGACGAGTCCGGCCGCGAGGGCCTGCGCGTCGTCGTCGAGCTCCAGCGGGGCGCCTCCCCGCACGTCGTCCTCAACAACCTCTACAAGCACACGGCGATGCAGAGCGCTTTCCACGTCAACATGGTGGGCCTGGTCGACGGCCAGCCGCGGGTGCTCAGCCTGCGGTCGGCGCTCCTGCACTTCATCGAGTTCCGCCGCACGGTGATACGGCGCCGCGCCGAGTACGACCTGGGCCGCGCCCGCGAGCGGGCGCACATCCTCGAAGGACTCCGCATCGCGCTGGACAACCTCGACGCGGTCATCGCGCTCATCCGGGCCTCCGCGGACGTCGAGGCGGCGCGCAACGGCCTGATGGCGCAGTTCGGCCTCACGGAGGCGCAAGCGCAGGCCATCCTGGAGATGCAGCTCCGCCGTCTCGCCGCTCTCGAACGCGAGCGCATCGAGAACGAGTACCAGGAGCTCCAGAAGCGCATCGCCGAGCTCGAGGCGCTGCTCGGCGACGCGATGAAGGTCCTCGCGGTGATCAAGACCGAGACCGCCGACCTGCGCAAGGCCTACGGCAACGACCGCCGGACGCAGATATCCGACGAGGAAGCCCGCGACAACGCCCCCGAGGAGCTCGTCGCTCACGCTGACGCGGTGGTCACTCTCAGCGACCGCGGCTACCTCAAGCGGCTGCCGATCGAGGCGTACCGCCTCCAGCGGCGCGCGGGCAAGGGCGTCCGCGGCCAGGAGACGCGCGAGGGCGACGCCATCCAGCAGCTCGTGGTCGCCGACACGCACGACTGGCTCCTCTTCTTCACCGACCGCGGGCGCGTCTACCGCGAGCGCGTGTTCAAGGTGAAGGAGGACGCCACCCGTCAGACGCGCGGCACGCCGGTGCAGAACCTCATCGCCATCAACCCCGCCGAGGAGATGGTGACGGCCCTCGTGGCGATCTCGGACCTCCAGGCGGACCGCTATATCGTGATGGCGACCAAGCGGGGCGAGGTCAAGCGCATGGACCTCGGCCAGTTCGCCAACATCCGCAGCAATGGGCTCGCGGCGTTCGACCTTGAGAAGGGGGACCACCTGCTGGGGGCGCGGCTCGCCGACCCGGGCATGCGCGTCATCATGATCACGCGCAACGGCAAGGCGGCGCACTTTGAGCTCGACGACGTACGGGTGCGCGCCACGCGCGGCGCCGGCGGCGTCCGCGGGATACGTCTGATCGATGACGACGAAGTCGTCGGCATGGACGTGGCGACCGCGGGCGCGCAGCTGCTGCTGCTCACCGAGCGGGGCTACGGCAAGCGGACGGTCGTCGACAACTTCCGCACGACGGGCCGCGGCGTCCAGGGGGTAATCGCGCTCAAGATCACCGACAAGACCGGCCCCATCGCCGCCGCAGTCATCACGGGCCCCGACGTGGAGGAGGTGATGGTCGGCTCGGCCAAGGCGATAGTCTACCGCACCGCCATCAAGGAGATCCGCACGCTCGGGCGCGTCACGCAGGGCGTCCAGGTGATGACCAAGCTCGCCTCGGACGACCAGGTGATCTCGATGAGCGCGTTCAAGGAGCGCGACCTGGACCAGGTCGTACAGCCGCCGGCTATCGCGACGATCGCCGCTCCCCCGCCCAGCGCCAGCTCCAACGGCCACGCCAGCCCATCGCAGCTCGCCCTCAAGCTCGGGGACGAGAGCGACGCGGACGTCGACGCCGACATGGACGAGGACGGCTCAGACGAGCCGACCGACCAGGACGGGGAGCCCGCTCCGTAGGACTCGGGACGGGGCGCTTGACGTGCTTCATTCGCCGGGCCACCGCCGCCGGCGACTAGACGCTATCGCGCAACATTTCAAGCTGCTGCTCTGGCGTGAGTTCCACATACGCCTTCATGACTGCAAGCGAGAACTTCATCTTCTCATCGTTGGTGAGCGGACGTCCCGATTCCAAGGCGCGCTCCAGTGCTCGTTGCCCTTCGGCCCGCACATCCATATACGCCTTGATACGTTCATGAGCACTTAGCCGAACTCGGTCAACCCGTCTACGCTGCGGCATCGCATCTCCCTTGCGTCCCAAAACCCTCCGCGCAACGGGTAGGACGGTAGAGTAGCCCGCTACTCACGTCGCAAGCACGGCCTCACTCCCAAGGCTCGTCTCGTCGTCGGAAAGACAGCCCTTCCCTAAACCGCAGCTCGTATAGGACGGGCGCCAACAAGTCGAACAAGTGCTGGCCGAAGTCTTCATCGACGAGGGCTTCCATCCGCTCGCGGGGGTCGACAATCGTCAACTCGATATAGATGGGGTCCGCCTGGTCAATCAAGGCCACCTTCGCCATGAAGCCGCGCTCGGTCGTGTTCCCGAGCCATTGCTCGACCACGTCAACGCCAACGACGCCCTCTAGGGAACCTCTGAACAACTCACAGTCGGCCGAGTGGTGTTGGTGGGGGGCTCTTCAGCGATTCGCAGCCCTCTGCTGGTGCCGTGAACGGGGCTGTTGGGGGTCTTCTACCGACCCTGCTGGGGCGGATTCCCTGCTCCCAACCCCGATCTGAACCCACTGCGCCTCCGTCATGCCGCCAAGCACCGCTGGGCTCTCATCAGGTTCGCCAGCCCCAGCAGCACCATCAGCCGTTGCGTGTTCTTGGCCAGCCCCCGGTAGCGGACCTTGGCGTAGCCAAAGTGCCGTTTGACGTACAGGAACGGATGCTCCACCTTCGCCCGGACCGACGCCTTGCCCTTCTCCGCCAACGCCTCAGGGCTTCCCGGCTCCAACTGCCGACGTTGGCCCGGCCGCATCGCCACCTGCCACTCCACCTCCAGCCCCCGATGCTCCGCCCGCTTCTGGACTCCCTGATACCCGGCATCGCCCCACACCTGCGACTCGCCGCCGTGCAGCAACCGGTGCGCTTCCGTCACGTCGTTCACATTGGCCGGCGTCGTCGCGACGCTGTGCACCACCCCCGTCTCCGCGTCCACCCCGATGTGCACCTTCATCCCGAAATGCCACCTGTTCCCCTTCTTCACTTGGTGCATCTCCGGGTCTCGCGCACCCGCTCGATTCTTCGTCGACGACGGCGCCTCGATGATGCTCGCGTCCATGATCGTCCCTTCCTGGAGCAGGAGTCCCTGGGACGCCAGATGCCCTTTGATCTCCGCGAACAGTCCCTCCCCCAGTTCGTGCTCCTCCAACAGATGACGGAAGTTCAGGATGGTGGTCTCGTCCGGCAGCGGCTCCGACAGCTTCAAGCCCACGAACCGCCGCACCGACTCCACGTCGTACAGCAGGTCCTCCATGCCGGGGTCGCTGAGGTTGTAGAACAGCTGCACGCAGTGAATCCGCAGCATCGCCGACAGGGCATACGGATGGCGTCCCCGGCCCGCCGTGGGGTAGAAGGGACGGATGCGCCCTTCCAGCCGTTCCCAGGGGATCAGCCCGCCCATGCGTTCGAGAAATCGCTCCCTGCGGGTCTTGCGCTTCTTGCTCTCGTAGTCCACGTCTGCAAAGGTCGGTTGGTCCATCATCGCTTCACTCCCTGGCGCTACTGGGTGACTGCCAGGATACTGCCTCAACCTATAGACTTGTTCAGAGATTCCCTAGGCTTTCCCAGTTGGCCACGGCCTCTTGCACAAGTTGGAATGCGTCACGCGCCATGCCGCGATCGTTGATCGGGTCGCGGCGGCTGTCAAGCCCCTGTCGGCGAGTGAATCAGGCCATGACTCTGTAGTGTCCACTGCCGAGGAATCGGAGGACACCGCCCTCACGGAGCACTTGCATCTGCTGTCGTATTTTCGGCCGGACGTTCTTGTTGTCCAAGTGCCGAGCGGCGAGTTCCGTCTCGAATCTCTGGTAGAACGCTTGGAGAGTGAACTCCTCAGTTCCCGTTTCCTGTTCCAGCACTCGGACGCACGACAAGACATCAGCGGCCCACCCGCCCCGTTTACCGGCGAGGAACCGGTAGCGGCCCCATTCATCCCGTACGTCCGAAGGGTCGCGGGGAACGCCGGCTTCGACTACGAGAACTCGAGCTTCCGTCGATAGCTTTCCGATGAGGATGTTCGAGCCTACCCATCCGCGCCTCTTCGCCGTATTTTTCAGGGCCGCCCTCCGCTCCACAACCGCAGGGGTAAGGAAGTGACCAGGTACGACGAAGAGGTCGGTTACTTTCGAGGTGAGCTTCGAATACTGGAGGAAGGCATAGTGGGGCGCTCGACCGTCCGCAATCGCCTGCATTTTGACGCCATAGGCAGAATTGCTAACCTTCTGTCCGAATCGCCTGCTCTGGCTCTTGAGCTGATAGACCGCCCCGCAGGTTGAACAAGAGTAATCCCACACGGCGGTGTTGGCCCTGGCAGCGTCGATGTGGTCAGAGGTACAAGCAAGACAGAAGAGGTTTCGAGTCGCCCAATCCTCGGATATTTTTCTTGCAATCTGGCTTCTGCTCTTGTACCCCTTAGCGGTTGTCAAGTCGAGGCTCAAGTCCATAGGTGCCCACATGCGCATAGACCGCACGGTCTACGCTTCAACTTCTCTTTCGGTCTGCCCGATGACTACGAGATGCCTGAGGTGGGTCGGGGAGTAGCCCGAAACTTCAGACGCCTCCCGCAGGGAGATCAGCTCGTCCGGGTCTGACTGTACATCCGCCATCGGCGCGGAGTATATGCCCCCACGCCTGTCGGGATACACCTCGGGAGACAGGGGCGGGCGCGCAGCGATAGACACCCCCTCGCCGCCTCCGGTACCCTCGGCTGCGTGCTTGGCCCTGGGAGCGGCAAACGAGCGGTCCGGCGAGTGAGAGCGCGCATCGAGACGTGCTCGCTCAGGACGGCCATCGCGGCGTGGACAGCCCGGCGGCTCGTGCCCGCCGTCTTCCCCAAGGTCAACCCCCTCGCGCGCGCACTGCTCCGCTCGCCCCTGCACGGACTGATGAGCCGTCACGTCATCGTCCTCTGCTTCGAGGGCCGGCGCACCGGCAAGCGCTACGAGACGCCCGTCGCCTACCGCCGCGCGGACGACGGCGCGCTCGAGGCGTTGACCAGCGTCCACGGCGTATGGTGGCGGAACCTCGAGTCCGGCGCGCCGGCGACGGTCGTCCATCGCGGGCGGACCGTTCCCGCGCGCGTCGAGGTCGTGCGGACCGGCGCCTCCATCCAGCCCGAAGCGAGCGCCGAGGCGGTCAGGCGCGCGCTCGCCTCCCGCGACCTCCCGCGCCGCGCCATGATGCCCGTCCCGCCTGCGGAGACCGTCCTCCTGCGCGTCTGGCCGTCCGACGGGACCGGCCGCGCCGGCTACCCCGCTTCCGTCATGTAGGGGCAACTCTCGTAGTCGCCCGAGGGGGGGAGTGCAGAGGGCAAGCCCTCTGCCGGGGGCGTGGGGGTGTCCCCCACTCAAGCGTTTCGGGCGGGTGGGCGGGAAGAACAGCGCTGCTCAAGCAGAGTTACCCAAAGGTCTCGTCTGCGGGGGAGAATTGAGGAGGAGGCCTGCGGAGAGCATCAGCGCGTTGTTCAGAGGTTCCCTCGGCGAACACGGACCTGGCTGCCTGTCGCAGCCATGACAACTGCCCGTTGTCAGTTCGCCGCCTCGCCTCCTACACTATACCCATGGCCCAACTCCGGGGTCGGCCCCAGCCGGCGCCGGACGTCCAGCCCGGACCCACTGGGGAAATGAGATCGAATGAGACCAAATGAGACCGTTTGGAAGAGACCCGTCTCGCAGCCTATGCGGCCACGAGAGGCCGCCGACCCCGCCTAACGGCCCCGGCTCCAGAGGAGAAATGGCCCAGAATGGCTCAAAATGGCGCACTTGAGAAGAATTCATCTCCCGCCCCACTCGTAAACCCACCCAATCTACGAGTAAACGACCTGTGCCATTCCGGTCTATTCCGGTCCGTTTGTCGCCCCTTTCTCGTCACTTTCCGCGCCATTCCGTCATCCTCGTGCTTGACACGGGGACCCACGCCCCCGCGCCTGGCGAGGGACCGCGCCTCGCCCGCCAACTCTCGTTGGTTGTGGTGTGGGCCGACAGGCCCACGTGAGAGATTCCCGTGCCCCGGCACGGGAATCCACGCCCCTCGCCTTGCGCCGCCGGACGCCCTCCTCGCCGCTCGTGTCTTCTGGCCTCCTCCCACACGGGGGGAGGATTGAGGAGGGGGGAACGACCATCGCAGCCGCGCCTAGCGCGGCGTCACGATCACGTCCACGAGCGCAGGCTTGCCCGACCGCACCACCGCGAGCGCGGCGTCGAGAGCGGGGCCGAGGTCCGCGGGCGCCTCGACGGGCCCCCAGCCGGCGACGCCCAGCGCGCGGGCCAGCGTCGCGAAGTCCGGCGCCGGTTCATCGATCCGTATGCCGACGCCCTTGTTCTCCACCGGCCGGTCCCGGCGCAGGGCGACCCGCTCCTGGTGCTCCTCGTCGTTGTAGTAGGAGCGGTTGTTGTACACCACCGTCAGCAGCGGGATGTCGTACTTCGCGGCGGTCCACAGCGCGTTCGACGTCATCATCAGGTCGCCGTCGCCGATGACGCCCACGCACAGCTTGCCCGTGCCCTTGTACGCGAGGGCCGCGCCGATGGCCGACGGCAGACCGTAGCCGATGCCCGCGCCGCGTCCGCCGCCCAGCCCGTGGCCGGGCGCAGTCAGCTCGATGAGCTCCCGCCACCGGCGGCCGTGCGCCTGCGCCAGCGCCCAGTCCTGCCCCTCGACGCGCTGGCCGATCTCGCCGTAAAGCCGAGCGCCGGAGATGGGCTTACTGTCCCACGTCTGCGCGATGTAGTCCTCGCTGCGCTTCCGGGCCCGCGCGTGCATCGCCTCGGCCTTCTCGCGGCGCGCCCGGACTCGTTCGCCGCCGGAAGGGTCCGCCTCCATCAGCTCGCGGCATACGCCGACCAGCTCCGGCAACGCCTGGGCCGTGTCGGCGGCGATGGGGAGCGTCACGGGGAACAGCCACATGTTGTCGGTGACCCAGCTCTGCTTCTCCATGTCGCTCAGCGTGATGTGGATGATCTTCGTGCCGCGCCCGATGGCCGGCGTCAGCGCGCCGCGCTCTCGGACGGACGGTCCGAGAGGCACGCCGAGGCTCGGCACGTCCAGCGCCAGCACGACGTCGGCGTCGCGCAGCGCCTCTTCGCGGGACTCCGTCACGTCCAGCGGGTGCGTGTTCGGGATGTTGAACGGCCCTCCCGCGTCGACGACCGGCGCCCCGAGCAGCTCGGCGAGCTCGACGACGACCGCGGGCATGTCCGGCTTGAGGCCCACTTCGCCCGCCACGACGACCGGCCAAACGGCGCCCGACAGCAGCGCGGCCGCCTCGCGCAGGGCGGCGGGGTTCGCGGCGGGCGGCGCCGGGGGCTGGTACAGCGAGGCGTCAGGCGCCCACATGGCCGACGCGACCTCGTCCTCCTGCACGTCGGAGTCCAGGCACACGTACACGGGGCCCTTGGGCGCGGTCATCGCGATGCGGTAGGCCCGCAAGAGCGACTCGGGGACAGCCTCGATGCTGTAGGGCTGGTCGTCGTACTTGACGAACTCGCGCACCATCGTCCCCTGCACCAACGCCGAGTGCACCCAATCGGTCGAACGGCGGTGGTTGGCGTCCTGCGGGCCGCCTCCGCCCAGGTTGATCATCGGCGTGCGGTCGCACCATGCGTTGAAGATGGCCATGGACGCGTGCTGAAGACCCACGACGTTGTGGAGTCCCGTGGCCATCGGCTTGCCCGTGACGCGGGCGTACCCGTTCGCGATGGCGACGGCGATCTCCTCGTGGGGACAGAGGATGATCTCCGGTCCGCCGTCGCCGAAGTTCACGAGCGAGTCGTGGAGCCCCCGGTACGACGCGCCGGGGTTCAGCGCGATGTAGCGCACGCCCAGCTCGCGGAGCACCTCCACCATGACGTCGGAGCCGTACACGGCCTTGCTGGGCCGGCCCGCTCCCATCGGGGCCGCGGACGCCTCGGTCTGTTGTGAGCTCATGGCGCAGTTCCTTTCGCTTCGATTGGCCGCCTCGCGCAGCGCCGCATCGGCGTCGGCCGGCCGCCCGCATGGTAGCAGCCTCCGCCCTCCGTCATTGCTTCGAAAGTCCTCTCCGCGCCCCCCTCCGTCATCCTCGTGCTTGACACGGGGACCCACGCCCCCGAGCCCGGCGAAGGGGGCGCGCCCCGCCCGCCAACTTTCGTCGGTTGTGGTGTGGGCCGACAGGCCCACGTGAGAGATTCTCGTGCGCAGACACGGGAACCCACGCCCCCTCCCGGACGGACTGCCAGACGGTACAGGCCGGAAGAAGCCAGACGTAGGGAGGAGGCCAATCGGTGTGACAGGCTCGCATCCTCCACCCCTGTGGATACCCGCTTTCGCGGGTATGACGGTGGCCGTCGCGCTCCCCCGTCGCTTGACACGGCCAGCCGCCGGGTTTACAAACACCGCGTATCTCGCTCCGCGTTCTGGCGTCCCGCAGGAGGCGGTCGGAGGCCCCCAATGCTGACTCGCGAAGAGAACGAAACGCTCACGCAGATCGGGCCTGGCACTCCGGGCGGCGCGCTGATGCGGCGCTACTGGCAGCCCACGGCGCTCGCCAGCGAGATTCCGCTGGGCGGCGCGCCCCTGCCGGTCCGGTTGCTCGGCGAAGACCTGGCGCTGTTCCGCGACGAGTTCGGCCGCCCGGGACTGCTCGGGATCCACTGCGCCCACCGCGCGGCCGACCTCAGCTACGGCCGCATCGAGGACGGCGGCTTGCGCTGCCTCTACCACGGCTGGCTCTACGACATCCACGGCAACTGCCTCGACCAGCCCGGCGAGCCGGCGCACAGCACGTTCAAGGACAAGGTCCGCCATCTCGCCTACCCGGCCGTCGAGCGCGGCGGCCTGATCTTCGCCTACTTGGGAGACGGCGAGCCGCCCGCGTTGCCGCCGTACGAGGCGTTCGACGTCCCCGAGTCGCAGCGGGCGGTCTACAAGGCGTTCCAGGACTGCAGTTACCTGCAGGGCAACGAGGGGAACATCGACCCGGCGCACCTGTCGTTCCTGCACCGGCTGAGCCGTCCCGGCGACATCAACCAGGCGCTCAACACGCGGGTAACGGCGCCGCACCTCGAGCTCGAGGAGACCGAGTTCGGCATCCGCATCTACGCCGTGCGCCCCGTGGACGACGACAACAGCTACGTTCGCGTGACGAATTTCGTAATGCCGAACCTGTCCGCGGTTGCGGGCGACGCCGAGGGCTACAGCATCAACTGGCACGTGCCCATCGACGATTCCCATCACTGGCGCTACGGCATCCGGTTCAACCGCACCCAGGAGATGCGGCCCCAGCAGTCGGCGCGCTCGGAGGAGGTCGGCGAGGACTTCCGCCTCATCCGGAACGAGTCCAACCGCTACATGCAGGACCGAGAGTCCATGAAGAGCGCGGCGTTCATCGGGATGGGGCCGAACTTCATCGTCCACGACGCGTGGGCGACCCAGGGCGAGGGAACGATCCAGGACCGGACCACGGAGCGGCTCGGCTACACCGACATGGCGATCGCGGCCGCGCGGCGCATGCTGTTGCGGGCCGTCCAGGACGTCCGCGAGGGACAGGACCCCGCCCACGTGATCCGAGACCCCGGCATGCAGTCCCAAGAACTCGGAATCTATGTGCGGAACGACATCGTCCTCCCGGCGTCTGTTGACTGGCATCGGTACTGGGAGAACGACGCGGTCCGCGAGCTCGCAACCAGCACGCACCGCTAACGGCGGGGGCTTCAGCGCCCCAAGGAGCATAGGGGCGCAACGCCCCAAGGAGCAATCGAATGGCGACACCAGAGACCGGCACGATATTCGACGGCCTGCAGGAGTACGTGGCGGCGTGTCAGGAGATCGACGACTACC
This sequence comes from Dehalococcoidia bacterium, assembly GCA_965220205.1. Taxonomy (GTDB): domain Bacteria; phylum Chloroflexota; class Dehalococcoidia; order Lucifugimonadales; family Australimonadaceae. The sequence goes on from OZ244812.1 coordinate 1,906,780, forward strand.
GCATCATCGAGGGCGTGGACTGGAACGAGGAGCTCGGCGCCCTGGTGGAAGTCGTGGCGGAGACGATCCCCAACGCGCCCATGCTCATCTTCGACAAGGTGAAGGGCTACCCCGAAGGCTACCGGCTCGTCTCGCTCACGGGCGCCTCGTACAAGCGCGCCGCCCTAGCGCTCGGGCTGCCGACGGACAAGAGCCGGGACGAACTCGCGGAGCTCGCGGGCCAGCGGCTCAGGGCCGTCAAGCCCATCCCGCCCAACGAGGTCCCTGCCGGCCCCGTGATGGAGAACGTCATGGAGGGCGAGGACGTCGACATGTGGCACTTCCCCGTGCCGCGCTACCACGCGTCGGACGGCGGACGCTACATCGGCACCGGCGACTCGCTGATCAACCAGGACCCGGTCAGCGGCTACGTCAACATGGGGACCTACCGGATGGAGGTCCACGACAAGAACACGCTCGGCCTGTGGATGAGCCCGGGCCAGCAGGGGCGCCTGATCTGCAACAGCTACTGGGACAAGGGCGAGGCCTGCCCCGTCGTCGCGACGTTCGGGACTGACCCGCTCACATGGATGGCGTCGCACGGACGCTCGCCATGGGGCGAGTCCGAGTTGGACCACGCAGGCGGTCTGCGCGGACGCCCCGTCGACGTCATCAAGGGCCCGATCACCGGTCTGCCCATCCCGGCGAACGCGGAGATCGCCATTGAGGGCGAGGTCCCTCCCCCCTGGGAGGAGGCGCGGGACGAGGGCCCGTTCGGCGAGTGGCCGGGCTACTACTCCGGGGGGACCATCGGGACAGGAGAGCCGCAGCCCATCATCCGCGTGAAGGCCGTCTACTACCGCAACAACCCCATCATCCTGAGCCAGGCCCCGATGTGGCCCGGCGCGCGGCAGATGGGCCTGCCGATGGGGGCGGGACGCGGCGGCGTCGCGGACCTGGCTCGCGCAGGCGTGTCGCACGTGGTCGCGGTCGGCACGCCCTTCGCCTACATGCGCGTCATCGCCATCAAGCAGCAGTACCCCGGCCACGCCAGGCAGGCCGCGATGGCGACGGCGGCGAACACGCGCAACGGGCGTTGGATCGTCGTAGTCGACGAGGACATCGACCCCGAGGACATCAAGGAAGTGCTGTGGGCGATGACCACGCGCTGCGACCCGGAGACCGACATCGAGATTCTCAAGGGCATGTGGAGCACGCCGCTGGACCCGCTGGTGTCGGCGCGCCCCGACAAGAAGGAGTCGGGCGACCACACCAACAGCCTCGCCATCTACTACGCGGTCCGGCCGTTCCACCGCAAGGACCAGTTCCCCGGAGTCAGCCGCAGCCCCAAGGAGCTCAGGCAGCGAGTCATCGAGAAGTACAAAGACATCCTCCCCTTCCCGACGGGGTAGGCTCGCCGGCAGGCCTAGCGCCCCTCTCCCCTTTGGAGAGGGGCCGGGAACCGAGGCCATGCGTCCGCGCTAGAATAGGCGCGTGGCTGCTGAGCCCGCGCGTGTTCGATGTGTAAGGGGAGGAATCATGGCAAACGTAATCCTCACCGGATACGCAGAACCCGACGGCAACCAATTCACCGCCACCTGCGCTGGCGCCGCATACGAAGCACTGCATAACCTCGGCGAAGCCATCGACGTCTACCTAGAGGGCCTCGCCGAGGTGGGCACGCTCGAACGAGTATTCCAAGAGAGGGGTGTCGAACTCCACGAAGACGCCCCTGCCCCGGACAGAGTGTCGGTCGTGATTCCGACCGAAACGCCAGTGCGAGCGTACTGTCGCACAGTCGCCATCCCCGTAGTCGCTTAAATGCCCGATCCGCGCTGTTCCAGCGCCCAACTCGATCGCGCGCCCATACGGCTAGGTTGCTATGAGGGAACAGCGACTCGCGGCAGCCATCATATCTTCCACCGAGTCTTGGCCGACGGGAGAACTGTCTCCGCTGCCATCGTCCTGGGCAAGCGCGAACTCGCTAGCAGGCTGATGAAGAATGCGAGTTTGGGAAGTAGGGAGCGGGCCGGTGTCGGCATTGAGGCGCGCCGTTGGACGCCGATTCGGAGTAAGCGGCGCCCTGGATCGCCCCTGATCGGGCCGCTGGCGTCTCCGGTTGGGCCCTTTCATCCTCAACAGGCAGGAACCGCCCCCGGAGATGATGGCGGGGGCATGAGCTTGGCCATGCGCACGAGGTTGTAGGCCGCGAGAGCCATCTCCGCCCAGAGGCCGTTGCGGGCCACGCCGCAGTAGCGCAGCTTCCTCCCGCCCCCGACGGTCTTCAGCCAGCCGAACACCTCCTCAACCCGCTTCCGCACACGCTGACTCGCCGCGTACCCCGCGTGACGGCTCGTCCGCCGGTCCAGGGCTGAGCGCCGTTGCTTCATGGCCACGTGAGGCGTGATCTGGAACGAGCGGCAGGTGGCCACGAACTCCCGCGTGTCGTACCCCTTGTCGGCCCCGACCGTGATCCTCCGTGCTGTGGGGACCCGCTCCAGCATCGTCAGCGCCGCTGCCGTTTCAGCCGTCCCGGTAGCCTGCGACAGCACCACGTCCACCACCAGCCCATTCCGGTTCTCCATGAGCACGTGGCCGGCGAAGGACAGCTTCGCCGCCTGCCCCTCCCCCTTGCGCGCCAACAGCGCCTCCGGGTCCGTCGTCGATACATGGGTCGCGTTGGAACGCCGCTCGCCCCGGAAGTCCTTCCATGGGTTCCGCCCGCCTGCCCCCGTAGGCGGGTCCCTCTCCTCGTCCCTCGGCCGGACGCTCTTGAGGGAGGCCCACGCCTCCAGCAGGGTCCCGTCCACGCTGAAGTGCTCCTCCGACAGCAGGCGCTGCCGCCTCGCTTCGCTCACCACCGCCCCGAAGAATCGGCCCGTCACCTCATGCGCCAGCAGCCGGGTCCGGTTCTTGGCGAACGTCGACTGGTCGAAGGAACCGCCCCGGATGTTCAGGTCGAGGAACCACCGGAAGAGCATGTCGTAGGTCAGCCGTTCGCAGAACTGGCGCTCCGAGCGCACGGAGTAGAGCGCGATCAGCAAGCTCGCCTTCAACAGGTGTTCGGGCGGCACTGATGGCCGGCCTCTCTTGGCGTACATGCGGCTGAAGGTGGGCGACAACTCCTGAAGCACCCGGTCTGCCAGCGGCTTGATCCGCCGGATCGGGTGTTCCTGTGGGACCAAGTCCTCGGGGGTGAGCGCCACCAGACTCTCGATCTGTTGGTCGGATGTGCCGCGCTTGGCCGCCTCCCGTTCGTGCTGCGCCAAGCGTAACCAAACGCCTCCCCATCCGCACCTTCGCGTCCCTACCTTCGCATCCCTACCTCGCAGCCGTTTTTCATCACCCTGCTAAGGGGACCACGAAGCAAATCCTCTCGCTGCTGCACATCGACGCCGACGACTTCAACGCGGCCCTCTGATAGGGCGCGGCGAGCTCGCATCGGTCCAGTAGCGTCGTCGAATCCCTCCTCGACATACGCGCCGCACGCCATGCATGAGGGACCTGACGGGCTTGGGGCCTTCTCCCAGACGAGCGCGCGCCTACTTGGGCGGCAGGCTTAGGGCGCAGCTCGCGCCGACTCCTACCCATTCCCGCAGCGCTTCGTCGCTGTCCGTCGCCTCGGGAGAGACGACCACCCAGCCTCGCATCGCCCTGCCCGTGAAGTCCATCTCACGCACGTGGCGTCTCGTCAGCGCTGCCTGATACGTCTCTTTCGAGACGCGCACGATCAGGTCGTTTCCGATCACGCCGCAAGCCATGTTCCCTCGCAGCATGAAGGCCAGCCCGCCGAACATCCTCTTCTGTTCGAGAGTCGGCTTGTCACCGAGTACGGCGAGGACTCGGTCGGCCAGAATCGCGTCGTAGGGCATAGGCGCTTTCCCTCAATCCTTGCCCGCCTGTTCCCGCACGCCTACGCCGGGACGGCAGCCGGTTGCAGCGCCTCTCCCGGTACGGGGACGCCGTCGCGGTAGAAGACCTCGTTGCCCAACACCGCCGGCACCCGGGCGCCCGGAGTGAGGATGCCGACCAGGTTCAGCGGGTCGCACGCGGACACGCGTACGACCTCGCCGCTCGGCTCGCGGCGGTGCACGGCGCGAACTGCGTCGACCGCCTCTTGGAGCGCGAACTGCTCGCCAACGAGGCCGGCGACGAACCGCCCGCCACGCACCTCCCCGCGGGCCTCCGCGCGGCGGTAGGCGCGCGCCAGCACGCCCCATGGCGGCGCCAGCGGCTCACGCGCAACCAGCTCCCGCGTGACGATGCCGTAGCGGCGGAGCAGCTGCGCCGCCCGCGCCTCGACCGTGCCGCTATCGCGTGAGCCGTCGTGCCCGCCAGGCGCGCCCCGGGGCACGGGATGCGCCAGCAGCGACCAGCGGCTGCCCGTACGGCTGGCGGCGCCCAGCTGCGAACGGCGGGCAAAGTGGGAGCGGCGCGGCGTACGCTTGGCCACGCCCGAGATCAGGCCGCGCAGTGCGCCGAAGCCGTCAGCCGTCACCGCGCCCGCGGCGGCGAGGACCCACAGCCCCTCGTTGACCTCGGACGGCAAGCGGCGCGTGCCGCTCACGATATCGGGCGTGAACGACGCGCCGTGGCCACGCAGGTACTCGTAGACGTCGGCCGCCGCGCCGGTCAGCGCCAGGTCGGCGTCGAGCGGGTCCAGCAGCCAGTCGAGGTCGTCGCGCAGGCCGATGGAGACGGGACCATTGCGCGACAGACCGGAGGCCGGGGGCTCGGCGCCTGCGCGACGGGCGAATCTTCCCCACGCGAGCACGCCGCCGAAGCAGAGCGCGTCGAGGCTCGCGGTGTGGTAGTCGGCGATCCGAGACGGCAGGAGCCCCGTCTCCCAGGCCGCCGCCGCAGCCTCGAACCCTTGCAGCTGCTCGACGACCCCCACCAAGCCGGCGTCTCCGGTGACTCGGCTGCCAGGCGCTACGTGCTGCCACTCCAGGAGGAACCGGATGAGACTCGCGACCGGGACCGGCTCGATCTCACGGCGCAGGCGCCCGATCGTACTCCGGTGGATGCGAGCGAGGATACGGCGGTCGCAGAACTCCTCGGGGCCGTCGGGGGCGCTCAGCCGGAACCGCCCACGCAGCACGAGCCCCTGCGTCTCCAGCCGGGCGATCGCCTGCGTCACCGCCCGTTCGTCGAGCGCCAACAGTTCGGCGAGGCCGGCTGCGGTGAACGGACCCGACGACTCGGCGCGCGCGCGGACGATCTCCGCAACCGCGGCCTCCCGCTCCTCCTCCTGCGCCGCAACCTCTCCCGGCAACGGGGGTGTGAGGCCGTACGCGGTTCGCACAACGTCGGCGCGCTCCGCGGCGTACCAGGACCATCGATTTCCGTTGTCGAGCATGAACGCTCGACCGCCCGCCGCGAGCTCCTGGAGCCAGGCCCGCCAGTCGTCCGCCTCGTCGGGATGCGCAGCGAAGTCGCCGTCGGCGAGGACGCACAGCGACAGCAAGGCGTCGTGCGTCTCATCGAGGTCGCGGATAACGGGCCAAGCGTAGGCCTCCTCCTCGGCGATGGCGTCAGGGCTGAGCGCCCCGAGGTCGCGCGAGTCCTCGGGCAGCGCCCGGCGCAACGCGACCGCGCGCGCCCTGCGCTCCTCCAAGGGAGCGTCGTCGAGGAACGCGTAGGGCATCGCGTTCAGTATCTGGTGCGAGAAGACCGACGGCTGCACCGTGTCGCGCCCGTAGACCTCGATCTCGCCTCGCTCTATCCGGCCAAGCAGACCGCGGAGCCCCTCGAGGTCGAGCGCCTCCGTCAGGCAATCGCGGACCGTCTCGAACACCAGCGGGTGGTCCGGCGGCTCGATAGCGACGCCCGCCGGCGCGTTGTCCTGGCACGCGGCCGCCTCGGGAAAGACAGCCGCGAGGAGGTCGTCGGAACGCATGCGCTGAATCGCGGCCGGCACGCGTTTGCCTCCCGCGTGGCGCAGCAGGGCGAGCGCGCGGGAGGCGGTCCAGCGCCAGCGCAGCGGGAAGATCGGCCCTTGCATCACCGCCTGGAGGAGCGTCTCGCGGGCCGTCGCCGGCTTCACGTACCGGAAGACGTCCTCCACGGGGAAGGAGTGCTGAGGAGTCAACGAGATGTTGATCCCCTCGTCGGTCGCGGACGCCTGTAGCTCGACGTTGAACCCAACGCAGAACCGTTTGCGCAGCGCCAGCCCCCAGGCGCGGTTGATGCGGCTGCCCAGGGGCGAATGAATGACCAACTGCATGCCGCCCGCCTCGTCGAAGAAGCGCTCCGCGACGATGCGGTCGTCCGTGGGCACGATGCCGAGCACGCGCTTGCCCTCGGCGATGTACGCGACGGTCTGCTCGGCGACGGCCCGCGATACGCCGGTCTCCATCACCCATGCGACGGCGGTCTCCGGTACAGTGAGCCGCTCGTCGACGGCTCGCCGAATGGCCGAGACCTCGCCGGACAGCTCCCGCGTACGCCCTGGGGCCTCGCCTAACCAGAACGGAATCGTGGGCGGTTGGCCCTGGGCCTCCTCGACGCGCACCGTCCCCGTCTGGATCCGCCGGATCTTCCAGGGCGTGTTGCCCAACAGGAAGATGTCGCCGGCCATGCTCTCGATGGCGAAATCCTCGTTCACCGTGCCGACCATCGTGCCGTCGGGCTCGGCGATGACCAGATAGTCGGCAGTGTCCGGGATCGCGCCGCCGGAGGTCACGGCGGCGATCCGGGCGCCCCGCCGGGCCTTGACCCGCCGGTTCACGCCGTCGCGGTGGAGATAGGCGGCGCCCCGTCCCCAGCGGTTGGCGACGCCTTCCGACAGCATGTCGACGACCTGGTCGAACTTCTCCCGCGGCAGCTCGGCGTAGGGATAGGCCCGGCGCACCGTGTCGTAAAGGTCGTCCTCCGACCACTCCTCGCTCACGCAAGCGGCAACCATCTGCTGAGCCAGCACGTCCAGGGGCCAGGGCGGGATGCTGAGCGCGTCGAGCACGCCCCCGCGGATGGCGCTGAGCAATGCGATCGTCTCGACCATATCGTCGCGCGTGAGCGGGTAGACGCGGCCCTTCGGCGTTCCGCCGAGCCAGTGGCCCGACCGGCCCACGCGCTGGAGGCCGACGCCGATGTTGCGCGGCGAGCCAATCTGGCAGACGAGGTCGACGTCCCCGACGTCGATGCCAAGCTCGAGCGACGCCGTGGCGACGCAGACCGCCACGTCGCCGGACTTCAGCCGCTGCTCGGCGTCGTACCGCGCCTCCTTCGACATGCTGCCGTGGTGCGCGACGACCTCCGCGTCGCCGAGCCGCTCCGACATGAGGTGGGCAACGCGCTCGACCAGGCGACGCGTGTTCACGAACAAGAGCGTCGTGCGGTGCGCCCGAACGAGCTCCGTGATCTGGTCGAGCGTCTGGGCCCATTGCTCGTGAGTCGCGATGGGCCCCAGCTCGAACCCCTCCGGCAGCTCGACGGCAAGGTCCATGGCCCGGCGGTGGCCCGTATCCACGATCGCGCACTCGGACGCGCCCCCCGTCAGGAAGCGCGCCGCCTCCTCGATGGGCTTCTGGGTAGCCGAGAGGCCGATGCGCGTGACGGGGCCTTCGGCGAGGCGGCATAGGCGCTCGACCGACAACGACAGGTGCGAACCGCGTTTGTTCGCCGCCACGGCGTGCAGCTCATCGAGGATCAGTGTGCGCGCCGCCTTCAGCGGCTCGCGCCCGCGCTCCGTCGTCAGCAGGATGTACAGCGACTCCGGCGTCGTGATCAGCACGTGCGGCGGGCGTTTCGCGTGGAGCGCCCGCTCCTTCGCCGGCGTGTCGCCGGTGCGCACGGCGACCCGTATCTCGGGGATGGGGAAGCCCATCTCCTCGGCGAGCGCGGTGATCTCGGCAAGCGGGTCGAGCAGGTTGCGCTGGATGTCGTTCGCAAGCGCCTTCAGCGGCGAGACGTAGACGACCTGCGTCCCGCGGTCGAGACCGCTCGCGAGCGCCTGCCGCACGAGGCCGTCGAGGGCGGTGAGGAACGCGGCGAGCGTCTTTCCTGAGCCCGTTGGCGCAGCGATGAGCGTATGGCGGCCCGAAGCGATCGCAGGCCATCCCTGCGCTTGCGCCTCCGTCGGCGCCCCGAAGCGCCGCTCGAACCACGTCCGAATCAGCGGATGAAAGCTCTCAATCGTCACGTCGACGCCGCTCCGCGCAGGGAATCACCCCGCGCATGATGCCTCAAGGGCGTCGGCGGCGTCGAGCGCCCGGTGTCCCAGTCGAGTCCCGCCGCCGACGGCAAGCCGCCGGGGTCCGCGTGTCGAGGCGCGAGGGGTCCCGCGCGGCCTTCGACGGAATAGCGACCATCGACGTCGAGATGCTCAGGGCTAGAGCCCCCAATCCGTTCGTGGTCCCCTTCGACGAACTCAGGGCGAAGGGATTGGGACGGAGTTATTCCTATAGGTTCTCGTGTTGGCGCATGGGAAGGACGGGAATGGACCTGAATGGACCGGAATGGTGCAGGGCGCCCACTCGTAGATTGCATGGATCTACGAGCGGCGCGCGGGAGATTTCTTCCATAGTGAGCCATTTTGCGCCATTCTGGGCCGTTCCTCCCTCCCGGTCTGTGGACAGAAGCCGGTGGCGGGGCGAGAGCTGCGCTTTTTTCTCTGTAACATTTTGTAGCATTCTGTAGCATTTGCCCTCTGGGGCGGGGCCGGAGACCGGCGGCGAGGCGGGCGGGCCGTTGGAGATAGGGTAGAGGCGCGGAGACGATTGGGCAACGGCCAATTGTCATAGCGACGACAGGCGGGTAGGTCGGGAATCCAGAGCGGGGGCGTGGGTTCCCGTGTCGGGGCACGAGAACGACGAGAGGGGCGTCCGTTCGTGGGACCCCTTCGACAGGCTCCGGGCAGGCTTCGACGATCTCAGGGCGAACGGACGACGGAGTTGTTCAGAGGCGCGCAGCCTACAGCGCCAACCTCAACATCGGCGCGAGTTCCGCGACATGGTCCACCTGATGGTCCGGCGGCTGTAGGGCAGTCGGCCACGCCCTGCCGCGCCGCACCCAAGCGGTGGACATGCCCACTGCCTGCGCGCCCCCGATGTCGGCCACCGCGTTGTCGCCCACGAACAGCACGCGCCCGCTTGCGGTCAGCCCGGTTTGCCGCAACGCCTCGTGGAATATCTCCGGCGCCGGCTTCGCGTGGCCGATCTCTTCGGACACGATGAAGCAACCGGGATTCGCCTCCGAACCCAGTAGCGGGACCTTGTCGTGCTGGCTACTGCTGCCGTTGGTCACGATGCCCCATGGCGTGCCGGCATGACGGAGGGCGGCGACCAGCGCCTGCATGCGAGGGTCCTCTTCGTACGACGCCACGTACCAAGCTCCGTACCAGGCCACGAGCTCCTCATGCCGGCGCCCGATGCGGGGCCACTGGGCGAGCACGCGCTCCATCAGTACATGGCGGCCCGCTGCGCCATCGTCGTCGAGGGCGACAAACCTGGCGACTGCCTCATCGCGTGTCGCTTGGGCGCGTATCGCAGGCTCCGCGTCGTACAGAGCGTCAGCGATGCGCACTACGGCGGCTGCCCGGTCGACGAGCGTGTTGTCGAGGTCGAACAGGACCCCCTCATACGACGAGCCATCTGCGTTGCGGTCATAGGTCACGAGCCGATCTCCCCTTGCATCGACGTGGCGCGACATTGCCGCAAGAGGCTACCATGCGCCGGAACGCTTCGGGCGCGGGAGGCAGAGATGCGTATTGGCGTCGTGTACCAGGCTGGCGGGCTCGGCGCGTCCACGTCCGAGCAGTTGCTCGGGACTCGGCTCGCCGCTGCGCACACGCAGGGCGAAACGCCCGGGCCGGGCGGTCCGCTCGAAGTCATCGAACGTGAGGTCGGCGCGGAGGGGACTGCGTTCGAGGCCGAGCTAAGCGCCCTCGTCCACGACGAGCGATGCGACGCGCTGCTCGGCATCCTGCCCGTGCCGCGGTCCGTCGAGACGGCGCAGTGGTGCGAGGCGGAGGGCGTGCTCTACTCCACCGCCAACAACAATCCGCTGCTTTGGCAGGGGCGCAAGCACGTGTTTCACATCGGCGTGCCGTCCGAGGTCACCGCCGCGGCCTCGATGCGCTACCTCCACGGCGAACGCGGCGCCTCCCGGGTCGCGGTCCTCCACACGCCGGGAGAGTTCCAAGTGTTCGCCGCGCATTGCATAGTCGAGGCAGCCGAAAAGCTCGGCGTGAGCGCAATCGCCATCGACGTTGGCCTCGATGCGGCCGCCGGCGCCGGCGTGGCCGGTCAGATCGAGGCGTACTCGCCCGACGCTATCTGCGTCATGGCCTCCGAGCTCGACCGCGTGAGTGAGCTGGCGCCGACGGTGGCCGCGTGGCGCCGTCAGACCCCAGGCGCGGACCGGCCAGCGCTCTTCGCCCGCGGCATGCTCTGCCGCGAGTTCGCGGACCGCAACGGCGCAACCGACGACGGATTCGACTTCATCGACCTCTACATGCGCGGGGAGGGCGCCCCGGCCGAGGAGCTCGCTCTCGTGGAGCGGTTGGCCTCCGCGGACCCCCGGCTCGTCGCGACAGCGAGTCACGGCTTCGGCTGGGACTGCCTCCGGTTGCTGGTTGCGGCGCTGCGGCCGGGGCTCGACGGCGCCGAGGCCGCAGCGCGCCTCGAGTCGGCTGACTTCGTCCCCGGGGCGACCGGCCCGCTGCACTTCGCCGCGGCCGACCACAACGGGCGCTGGCAGTACGACCCGACCACCATCGCTCGCCTTCGCGAGGGGCGCTTCGTCACCGTATCGAGACTTGCCAGGGGTTGATCGACCCGCTACGGATGCGGCGGCTGCGCCGCTTCGTACACCTCGATTGCGCAGCCTTCCGCCCAAGCGAGGTGCGGATGGCTCGCGAGGAGAGCCTGAGCGCCCGCCATGTCCTCGGCCTCCAGGACCGAGTAGCCCAAGGGGTTTGACTCGGCCGGGGAGCTGCCGGACGCCGTCACCCTCTGACCGCCGCCGAGCGGCGAACCCATGTCCACGAGGCCGTCGCCGCAGCTTTCCGCCCAAGCCATCCACGCCGCAAAGCCCTTCTGCATGTCCTCGGGCGTAGCGTTCGCCATCCCCCACGCTGCCGACTCAGGCGCGTGATACAGCACGATGTACCTTCCCACAAACACCTCCCCACGGGATTGCTCGTACGATCCGTCATTGGACGCCCGCCACCGTAGCAAGCGGCGCATGGGGAGAGCAATGGCCCGATGCCGTCTCCCCGCCGTTGGCGCGCCGCGCCGGCGTCGTTAGAATCGACGCGCTGGCAGCCCGCCGCTCGGCGGCGAAGGAGAGAACACATGACCGCATACGTGCTCGCCGATGTCGAAGTCACGGACCCGGAGCTCTACGAGACCTACCGCGGGGGGACCGCAGCGACGGTCGAGCAGTACGGAGGCGCGTTCGCGGTGCGGGGCGGCGACGTCGAGGTGCGCGAGGGCGCATGGCGCCCCGGGCGTCTCGTCGTGCTCCGGTTCTCCGACATGGACGCGGCGAGGGCCTGGTACGACTCCGAGGAGTACGCGCCGCTCAAGGCGCTCAGGCAGCGCGCGGCCAAGTCCAGCGTGCTGATCGTCGAGGGCGTCTAGCGCGTTCTTCACCGCGCCGCAACGCAAGTCTCGAGCGTCGTTAACCTTGACCAAGCCGAGGGTGGCTGGTAACTATGCAGCCACGACTCGATAGGAGGAACGAATGGGAAAGTACCTTATCGCGGCCAACTACACGCAGTCAGGTCTCGCGGGTCTCCTGAAGGAGGGCGGCACGAGCCGGCGCGCGGCCTTGACGCAGACCGTCGAAGGGGTGGGCGGCAGTCTGGAATCGCTTTACTACGCGTTCGGGGCTCGCGACGTCTACATCATCGCTGATCTCCCCGACGACGCGACGGCCACGGCCCTCTCCCTGGCCGTCGGGGCCGCCGGCGCCCTCACCGTAGACATCACCGTGCTCATAACGCCGGAGACAGTGGACGAGGCGATCAAGAAGAACGTGCCCTACCGGGCGCCGGGCGCCTAAGGCGGAGCGCAGGTCGGGCACGAGGGGGGCGCAGCCGGGAAGGCAGGTTGCGCCTCCCCCTACAGACGAAGCCGACGCCCGCGGATGCCGCTCGACGCTTGGCCCTGCCCCATTCGTCATCCCTCGTGGCGAGCGAGGCGCCTGCAATGGGCGCGCCCTCTGATACACTAGCGTCCTATGTTTTCGAAGGTGCTCATCGCCAACAGGGGCGAGATCGCTTGCCGGGTGATCCGCACCTGCCAGAAGCTCGGCGTGAAAACCGTCGCCGTCTACTCCGACGCCGACGAGAAGGCCCTCCATGTCAGGATGGCCGACCAGGCCGTCCACATCGGCCCGTCGCCTGCGCCCCAGAGCTACCTGAAGGGCAACGACATCATCCGCGCCGCCAAGAAGGTGAAGGCCGACGCCATTCACCCCGGCTACGGCTTTCTGTCCGAGAACCCTGCGTTCGCCATAGCAGTGGAGCAAGCGGGCATCGCGTTCATCGGGCCCTCCGGCGACGTGATCGCGCAGATGGGCGACAAGGTCGCCGCCCGCCGCGTCGCCATCGAAGCCGGCGTGCCTGTCGTGCCGGGCACCGAAGGCGAGATTGACGACGACGACGCAGCGGCGGCAGCAGCCGAGATCGGCTACCCGCTCATGGTGAAGGCGGCGGATGGCGGGGGCGGCATGGGCATCCGCATCGTGCGTGAGCCCGCCGACCTCGCCGAAGCGCTCACACGGGCGCGAACGCAGGCGCTCAACGCGTTCGGCAGCAGCCGAATCTACATCGAACGGCGCGTCGAGCATGCGTCGCACGTCGAAGTCCAAGTGTTCGGCGACAATCACGGCAATGCCATCCACCTCTTCGAGCGCGACTGCTCCGTGCAACGGCGCAATCAGAAGGTGATCGAGGAAACCCCCTGCGCCAGGCTCTCGCCCGAGGTGCGCGCCGCGATGCTGGAATCGGCCGTACGCCTCGTCAAGAGCATCGGCTACAGCAACGCCGGGACAATCGAGTACCTGCTGGACGAGCAGGGCGAGTCCTTCTATTTCCTCGAGATGAACACGCGCCTCCAGGTCGAGCACCCCATAACCGAGATGGTGACGGGCGTGGACCTCGTGGAGCTCCAGCTCCGCGTCGCCGCCGGCGAGGCGCTCCCGCTCGAGCAGGAAGAGATCGTACGCACCGGCGCGGCCATCGAGGCGCGCATCTACCCGGAGGACCCGGTCATGCTGCTGCCGACCGCCGGCCGCGTCGAGCATCTCAGCGAGCCTGCCGGCTACAACGTCCGCGTCGACGGCGCCCTGTTCCCCGGCTACGAGGTGCAGCCGTTCTACGAGCCGATGATGGCCAAGCTGATCGCCCGGGGCAAGGACCGGCCCGCGGCCATCGCCAACCTTCACGCTGCATTGGACGCCTACGTCATCGACGGTCTCGTGACCAACATCCCGCTCATCCAACGCGTCCTCCGGCACCAGACGTTTGCCGGGGGCCGCTACGACAACGGCTTCCTCGAGCGCATGCTGTTCGAGCCCGGCGAGCAGAGCTTCAAGGAGGCCATCGCCGCCATCGCCCTCGCCATGGTCCTGAGCCAGGAGAGGGAGGACAACCAGATGGCCAGCAAGTGGAAAATGCACGGCCGCCGTATGCTGATGGTCAACCGGCTCAGCAACGGCGTCTTGTGAGGCAGCCGTGAGACACCTGAGGATCAGAGTCAACGGCGAATGGCACTCGGTCGACGTGGGCGACACCTACCAGAGTCCGGTCGAGGTGGTCGTGGACGGCGAGGCGTACGAAGTGGAGGTCGCCGGGCCGTCCGACGCGCCGGGCCTGCCACAACCGCGGCAGCGCCCGAAGGTCGAGCAGGCTGGGCTCCGCGGCATCACCCAGGGCGACGAGCGAGTCATCCGCTGCCCGCTGCCCGGCAAGGTCGTCAGCGTGACGGCCGCCAAGGGCCAGCAGATGGAGGCCGGCGACGAGATATGCTTGCTCGAAAGCATGAAGATGGAGCAGAGCGTCCGCATGGCCCGGGGCGGCATCGTCAAGAACGTCAAGATCAAAGCGGACCAGAGCGTGAACGCCGGGACCCCGCTCATCGAGCTGCAGTAGCCTCCCTCCCTCGCGCCTTCTCATGACCGCCTCCTCATGACCATGAAAGAGCCAACCGCAGACGAATTCGACCTGTGCAGCCTCGAGGAACTTCAGGAACGCGGCACGCTCACGTTCGAGTTCATCCACCCCGACCGCAGGGTCGGCAGGCACCGCATCGGCCTCTTCTGGGACGGCGAGGCAACCTACGCGCTCGAGGCCTTCTGCCCCCACGAGGGCGCTCTGCTCACGTGGGGATTCGTCGAGAAGGGCGAGGTCGTCTGTCCGCTGCACATGGCCGTGTTCGACCTCAAGACCGGCGAGTGCGTGGACCGGTTCACCTACGACACCGACGCCTACGAGACCGAGGTGCGGGACGGCCGCGTATGGGTCCGGGCGCCCGGCGAGGAGCGCACCGGCGGATAGTCTCCCGGCCCGCTTGGGTCCGAACGCAGCGCCGCGCGCGTCCGCGCGCGATAGTCGTGATAGTATCGTCCCACGCCGGTCCCGCGTCCCGCGCGGGCGGCCCGGCGCTCCCCGATTCGTCCCGTTCGAGCACTCGATGGCCCTCGAAAACATCGTCGTCAAAGGCGCACGCGAACACAACCTCAAGAACATCGACGTCACGATCCCGAGAGACCAGCTCGTCGTCATCACGGGCCCGTCCGGCTCGGGCAAGTCGACGCTCGCCTTCGACACCATCTACGCCGAAGGCCAGCGGCGGTACGTCGAATCGTTGTCGGCCTATGCCCGCCAGTTCCTCGGCCGCATGGACAAGCCGGACGTCGAGTACATCGAGGGGCTCTCCCCCTCGATCTCCATCGACCAGAAGGGAGTGTCCAACAACCCACGGTCGACCGTCGGCACGGTGACGGAGATATACGACTACCTCCGCCTGTTGTTCGCCCGCGTCGGCCGCCCGCACTGCTATCGCTGCGGCAGGCCGGTCCAGCGTCAGACGGTGCAACAGATCGCCGAGGCCGTGCTCGAGCAAAAGGGCGCCCGGCTCATGCTGCTGGCCCCTCGGGTCGTCCACAAGAAGGGCGAGCACAAAGAAACCTTCGACGAAGCCGCCAAGGCCGGCTTCGTCCGTGTCCGCGTCGACGGCCAGGTCCGCGACCTCGGCCAGGAGATCGTGCTCAACAAGCTCCAGTGGCACACCATCGAGATTGTCGTCGACCGTCTCGTCCTCGACGACGAGACCGAGCGCAGCCGCGTCGTCGACTCCATCGAGACGGCGCTGCGCTTCGGCGATGGCCGCATGCTCACGGTCGACGCAGACACGAACGCCGAGCAGGTCTACTCCGAGCACTTCGCCTGCCCCTACTGCGGCATCAGCTTCTCCGAGATCGAACCGCGCACGTTCAGCTTCAACAGCCCCCACGGCGCGTGCCCCCGGTGCTCGGGACTCGGCGTACGCCTCGTGATCGACCCCGACCTCGTTGTGTCCGATCCGGACCTGTCGCTCAACCGCGGCGCCATCGCCCCGTGGGCGCGTGCGGGAACTGCCACGAACTGGTACTACAGCGTGCTCCGCGGTCTCGCCACAACCAATGATTTCTCCCCGGACGTCCCCTGGAAGCGGCTCCCCCAACATGCGCGCGATCAGGTCCTCTACGGCATCGGCAGCGGCAAGAAGGTGCGCGTCCGCCACCACAGTCACCGCGGGCGCGTGTTCGAGTGGGACACGTCGTTCGAGGGCGTCGTCCCCAACCTGGAACGCCGCTACCGCGACACCGGCTCCGACTACGTCCGCACCGAGATCGAGCGCTACATGACCGCGCTCGACTGCGACGCCTGCGGCGGCAACCGGCTTCGTCCCGAGTCGTTAGCCGTGACCATCGCCGACCGCTCTATCATCCAAGTCACCGACCTCTCGGTCACCCAGGCGGCGGCCTGGGTGCGGGGCGTGCAGGACAAGGGACCGACGCCGGACATCGCGCCGCGCTGGCCGCAGCACCGCGACGCCAAGGCGTTCACCCCGCGCGAGCAGACCATCGCCAACCAGGTGCTCAAGGAGATCGACTCTCGGCTCCGGTTCCTGAGCAACGTCGGACTCGAATACCTCACCCTCTCCCGCGCGGCGGGCACGCTCAGCGGCGGCGAGGGCCAGCGCATCAGGCTCGCCACCCAGATCGGCTCCGGCCTCATGGGCGTGCTCTACGTGTGCGATGAGCCTTCCGTCGGACTCCACGCCGTCGACAACGCGCGCCTCATCCGCACGCTGCAGAATCTCCGCGACATCGGCAACACCGTCATCATCGTCGAGCACGACGAGGCGATGATGCGCGCCGCCGACTACGTCGTCGACCTCGGCCCGGGCGCCGGCGAACACGGCGGCTGGGTCGTCGCCGAGGGCAAGATCGACGACATTGAGACGGCCGAGGCGTCGCTGACCGGCGCGTACCTCTCCGGCCGGCGCGAGATCAGCCTGCCCACTGCGCGCCGCGCCGGGAGCGGCAAGCGCCTCCGCATCCACCGTGCCCGCGAGAACAACCTGCGCGGCGTCACCGTCGACATCCCGCTGGGCAAGCTCGTGTGCGTCACCGGCGTCTCCGGCTCCGGCAAGTCCACACTGGTCTACGAGGTGCTCTACAAGTACCTGGCGCAACACCTCTACCGCGCCAAGGACCGCCCGGGCGCCAGCGACGGCGTCGAGGGGCTCGAGCACATCGACAAGGTCATCAAGATTGACCAGTCCCCCATCGGACGCACGCCGCGGTCGAACCCTGCCACCTACACCGCCGCCTTCACGCCCATCCGCGAGCTGTTCGCCTCCCTCCCCGAATCGAAGGCCCGCGGCTACTTGCCCGGACGCTTCTCGTTCAACGTCAAGGGCGGGCGCTGCGAGGCGTGCTCCGGCGACGGTTACGTCCAGATTCAGATGCAGTTCCTCCCCGACGTCACCGTGCCTTGCGAGGTCTGCCACGGCCGCCGCTACAACGAGGACGCGATCGAGATCAAGTTCAAGGGCAAGAGCATCGCCGACGTCCTCGAGATGACCGTCACCGAAGCCCACGAGCTGTTCGAGGCCATCCCCCGCATCAAGTCGAAGTTCTCCACCCTCGAGGACGTCGGCCTCGGCTACATCCGCCTCGGGCAGCCCGCGACAACGATCAGCGGCGGCGAGGCGCAACGGGTCAAGCTCGCCGCCGAACTCTCGAAGCGCGCCACCGGCAGGACGCTCTACATCCTCGACGAACCCACCACCGGGCTCGCCTTCGACGACTGCGCGCACCTGCTCCGCGTCCTCCATCGCCTCGTCGACGGGGGGAACACGGTCCTCCTCATCGAGCATCACATCGACATGGCCAAGAACGCTGACTGGATCATCGACATGGGCCCGGGCGCGGGCGAACTCGGCGGCGACGTCATCGTCGCCGGCACGCCGGAGCGAGTCGCGGCCCACGCCGATTCGCGGACCTCAGCCTTCCTGCGCGACGCCTTAGCCAAGCACGGCGTCGACCCATCCCCCCCGCCCATCCCCAAACCGCGCAAGCGCGCCAAAGCCGCCGTCTAGCGTCGGCCCCCTGCGCCCTCTCTGGCCTCCTCACCCCCTCTGGCCTCCTTCCCCCTCTGGCCTCCT
The DNA here is from genome assembly GCA_965220205.1 of Dehalococcoidia bacterium. Classification (GTDB taxonomy): domain Bacteria; phylum Chloroflexota; class Dehalococcoidia; order Lucifugimonadales; family Australimonadaceae. Next base: position 1,924,425 of record OZ244812.1, read on the forward strand.
TCCCCCTCTGGCCTCCTCACCCACCGGGGGAGGATTGAGGTGGGGGGAACCCATGCCCGTCGCGGACACGCCGCCCACCCCGCCCGCCACGACACCCGCTCCTTCCCCAATCGTCCCCGCGCCTCCTACACTGTCCCCACGGTTCCACTCCGGCGCCAGCCTCGCCTACCCCCTGTCCGGTCCGGACCCAGAGGAGGAATGAGACCAATTGAGACTAATTGAGACACTTTAGAAGAACTACTTCCCGCATCCCACTCGTAAACCCGTGAAATCTACGAGTGGCGCCCCCCGCGCCATCTTGGTCCATTCCCCGTCATTCCTGTATGTGTCAGCTAATTCGTTGACAGATTTTGCAGGGTTTGGAGGGGGGTCTTTCCCCCGAGGCCCTGGTGGGGCCGTGCGGTGTTGTAGTAGACGAGGTACTGCATCAACTCCTCCTTCAGCTCCTCCACCGACTCGAACGTCGTCTCGTCCAGCAGGTCCTCGTTCAGCGTCCGCCAGAACCGCTCGACCTTCCCGTTGGTCTGCGGCCGGTAGGGCCGCGTGTAGCGGTGCGTGATGCCCAGCTCCTGGAACATCCGCTCCATCGGGTGGTTGGCCTTGTTGGCCGGCGAAGCCACCTCGGCCCCGTTGTCCGTGAGAATGGCCTCGAACCGGACTCCATACTCGGCGTTCAGCAGGTTGATGCTCTTCAGCGCCGCGAACATGACGCTCAGGCTCTTCAGGTCGTCCACCACCTCCGCCCAGGCCAGACGGGTGCAGGCGTCGATCACGCACACCAGGTAGGAGCGCCGCCTGGCGCCCACGAGCAGGTCCTTGCTCAGGTGGTGGCAGTCCAGGTGGCCCAGCTCCCCGGCACGGGTCTTGATGATCTGGCGCTTGGACTCCCGCATGGGCTTGGTCAACCGGTTCAGGCCGTGGCGCTGGGCGATGGCGTAGATGGTCGAGGGCGCTGGCGTGTGGGACTTCAGCACCGGCCTGAGTATGGCATAGATCTCGTAGCGGTTGATGCCCTTGCGCCGGAGCTCGAGCACCTTCTCCTCGATGAAGGGGAGGGTGCGGCGGCTCTTCCAACGGGGTCCCCGCTTGCCAGGCAGCAGGGCGTCGCCGTCGCCGGACTGCCGATAGCGGTTGTAGTACTTGGCGAAGGTCTGGCGGTTGGTCCCATGGAAGGCGTAGAAGTCCTGGACGAAGCGGAACTTGGGGTGGCTCTTGGCCTTGACCTGTTCGTACTCCCGGATGAGGAACCGCCACTTCTGAACATAGTTCCGCTCGATGGTGCGGTCGGTGCTGTTGTCGCGCATCTTCGCCTCCAGACTGGCTCGTTCTCCAGCCAAATCTGTCAACGAATTACCTAACATCTACAATTCCCATGCGAGTGAGCCGCGCCCGTGCGAGTCTGCACGCGCCTCACTGTATTCGTTCAGAAACATATGAAACAGACAGGCGGATGAAGAAAGGGTAGCTGCACTACCCAAGTCATTCTACCGCGCCGCCGCCCGGCAGCCGGTGGAGTTGAGCGCGCAGGCGGCCCAGCGGCTGTGCGACCTGCGCCGGTGGCGGAAGCTCCGTACGAGCGGATTCACAGCCACCGAAGCCGCCCGCGCTCTTGGAGCTGCCCCGCTCCACCCTCTACCGGCTGGATCGGCGCTACCACACGGACGGGGCCCGTGGGCTCGAACCCCGCCCCCGCCGTCCACACCGCCGCCGACTGCCCACCTGGAGCGCCGGACTCGTGGAGGCCGTGCGCCAACAGCGCGAGAGGCCGCCGTGCTACGGGAAGGACAAGATCGCCGTGATCCTCCGGAGAGAGGGCTGGCCGGTCTCGACCTCCATGGTCGGCCGCATCCTCGGTCCCCTCAAGCGGCGGGGGGCGCTGCGGGAGTCCCCGCGCCCTGGCGTTGCCCGCCGGAGGCGGGGCAGGCCGCGCCCCTATGCCGTCCGCAAACCGAAGGAGTATCAGCCGTCCGAGCCGGGCGACCTCGTGCAGGTGGACACGCTGGATGTCCGGCCTCTGCCCGGGTTGGTCTTCAAGCACTTCACCGCTCGCGACGTGGTCTCCCGCTCTTCGTCCTGCCGCCCCACTCGCCCAAGCTCAACGGCTACGTCGAGCGCGCACACCGCACGCACCAGGAGGAGTTCTATGAGTTCTATGACGAGGAGTGGACGGTAGCAGCGCTCACGCCAGCGCGGCGGCGGTGGGAGCGCTGCTACAACACGGAACGCCCGCACCAGTCCCTTGGCTGGCAGAGCCAGAGGGACTATCTTCGCCAGCACGACCCGGGGATGGTCAAGACCTCGCCGTCTCATATGTTAATGAACGAGTACATGGGGTGTCGTTGTCCAGTGATTCGGTCAGGGTTGTTGTTCAATGATTATGTCAGTAGTGCTCTCCTCCATGGGTGGTTGGGCGCTGGCTTGGGGGGGATGCGGGCCGGGGTCTTCGCCGGGGGACGGGGAGCAGTTGTCGGTGCGCGGTGACCGTCACGGGCTGGTCGGGCTGGCGAGTCGGCCGGCAGCTGACCGTTGGAGCGCCGGCCAGTGCGGGCCCTGAGCGCGACGGGCCCGGCGGGGGCCGGCTCCGTGGCCACGGTCCTGCCCTGGTGGACGACCACGATGCTGCCGTCCAGCCGCTCTTGGACTTCGACGCGGGTCCGAGCGTAGCTGGTCCTGCGCCCATCGGGGAGCGCCCGCAGCGCGGCGCCGTTGAAGTGGATGGTGTTGTCGTTGGCCACAGTGCGCAGGTACTTGAAGCACAGGACCGCATCAAGGGAGACGCCCGGCGGCAGTGGGCGATAGGCCGGTCCCGGCTGGGCCGGCGCCACGCCGAACTGCCGATCGTAGCGCGGCAGGAAGTCCCGAGCATCCGGTTGGCCTCCTCGATGGTCGCCGCGCCCGCGAGGCGCATCTCCGAGACCAGCCGGTCCTGGAAGGTGTCCCACGCCCGCTCCACGCGACCCTTCGCCTGCGGCGTATGGGCCAGGATGAGCGTGATGCCCAACTCCTCGAGCGCCCGGGCGAACTGCGTGGGCTCGCGTCTGCCCTGAAGCTGCTCGTCCCGGCTCTCAACCTCCTGGGGAGCGCTGGAAGATGCTATGCCGATCGCTATAGAGGGCCATCGGCACGCCGCGCCGCTCGATGATCTCCTTGATCATGAGCAAGTAGCCGTGGGCGTCCTCCTGTTCTCTGAATAGGGCGAAGGGGACCGTCCCCGTGGCGTCGTCCACGGCCCCGATCAGCGTCAGGCGGGGTCCCCGACCCTCCAACCAGTCGTGCCGGCTCCCGTCGATCTGCAGCAGCATGCCCTCCTGGGGGTAGCGCTCCCTGCGCAGATAGCGCTTGCGCGCTCGGCGGCGCCGGGGACTCCGCACACCGCCCGCCAGCAGGACCCGCCGGACGGTGGAGCGAGAGAGGCGAACGCCCTCCCGCTCGGCCAACAGCTCGGTCAGATGCGAGTGGTTGAAGCCGGCGTAGCGGCCCTTGGCGAGGGCCCTCACCTGTTCCTGCGTCTCCGGGCTGGTGGCGGTCGACGGCCGTCTGCCCCTGTTTCCGTGAGCCACGCCGGCTGCTCCCTCCTTTCGATACGTCGCCAGCAGTCGCCACGCGTGGCGCTCGCTCACCCTCATCAGTTCGGCCGCCTCAACCAGCGACACCTGCCGCCCGATCACGCCGTTCACACCTGTATCCGCGATTGCTCTCCGGTGGTCAACGTCAGTCCTTTCATAGACTGCCATTTTCATTGACCACTTACCCCCTGACCGAATCATTGAACAATGACATGGGGTTGACAGAAGCCGTCCTGACGCCTACCATGTCTGCTCTAGGAGTCGAATGCCCCTCGCATCACGGCGCCCCGGCCCCCGAACGTAGTTGTTCTTCTCAGGCCTAGCGATCGCTAGGCCATTACTGCGTGCCCCGCGCACAGGCCCCCTAAGGAGGAGTTGTCTCCGCTATGACTTCCTTGATGTCCCGGTTCGATCTGACCACCTCCGCAATCAAATCCTACGCCAGGATTCCCAAGGTGCTCGAGCCGTCCAGCCTCATCCAGGTGCAGACGAACTCATTCGACTGGCTGAAGAGCGTCGGGATCCGCGATGTCCTGGACGAGATCAACCCGATTCAAGACGTCACCGGCAGCCGCTTCGAGCTCCACTTCGGCGAGCACTCCTTCCGCAGCCCGAAGAACGACGAGGACGAGTGCCGCGACAAGGAGACGACCTACGAGGCGCCTCTCTATGTCACCGTCAGCCTGCTCGTCAAGGAGACCGGCGAGATCAAGGAGCAGACCCTCTTCTTCGGGGATGTCCCGCTGATGACGCCTACCGGCACGTTCGTCATCAACGGGGCCGAGCGAGTCGTCGTCAGCCAGCTTGTCCGCTCTCCCGGCGCCTACTTCACCCGTCTGGTCGACCCTGGCACCGGGCGGAACGTGTCCTTCTCCAAGCTAATCCCCTACCGCGGCGCATGGCTCGAGTTCGAGACGAGTCCACGCGACATCATCTCGGTCAAGATTGACCGCAAGCGCAAGCTCCCCGTGACCACGTTCCTGCGGGCGCTCGGGTTCGGCGGCGACGAGGATCTCCTCGAGCTCTTCAAGGACGTCGACACCGACGAGGCCCACCAGTACGTGAAGACGACCATCGAGCGGGACACCGCAATCCAGACCGAGGCCCAGGCCTTGGTCGAGGTCTACCGCAGGCTCCGGCCCGGCGAGCCCCCCAGCGTAGAGAGCGCTCGAACGCTGCTGGAGAACCTCTTCTTCAACGCACGCCGATACGACCTCGGTCGCGTCGGCCGTTACAAGATGAACCGGCGCATGGGCCACGACGTCCCGATGGAGGAGCGCACGCTCACCAAGGAAGACATCATTCAGATGCTCCGGATGATGATCCGCATCAACAACGGCGCAGCCTCGCCGGACGACATTGACCACTTGGGCAACCGCCGGGTGCGCGCGGTCGGCGAGCTGATCCAGAACCAGCTGCGTGTTGGTCTCCTTCGCATGGAGCGCGTCGTCAAAGAGCGGATGACGATTCTCGATCAGGAGCAGGCGACGCCGAGCGCGCTGATCAACATCCGTCCCGTCGTCGCCGCCGTCCGGGAGTTCTTTGGCGGCTCACAGCTCTCCCAGTTCATGGACCAGACCAACCCGCTGGCCGAGTTGACGCACAAGCGGCGGCTCTCCGCCCTCGGCCCGGGAGGCCTGTCGCGGGAGCGAGCAGGGTTCGACGTTCGCGACGTCCACTACTCCCACTACGGGCGCATCTGCCCCATCGAGACCCCGGAGGGCCCCAACATCGGACTGCTGGGGTCGCTGGCGACCTATGCGCGCATCAACGACTACGGCTTCATCGAGACGCCGTACCGCCGCGTACACAAAGAGATCGCCTCCAACGACCCCGACATCGCGGGACGCATCGCGCGCGTCAACCTGCGCGGCGAGGACGGTAAGCCGCTCCTGCGGGATGGACGTCCGGTGTCGAACCCGGCCGCCAAGAAGCTGGCCGAGATGGAGCCCTGGCAGGTGCCGGTGCAGCCCTTCGTCACCACCGACCCCGACGACATCGGGTTCCTCCCCGCCGACGAGGAGGACAAGTACGTTGTCGCTCAGGCGAATGCCAAGATGGACGGCAAGCTCCAGCTCATCGAGGAGCGCATCGAGTGCCGGAGCTCCCAGCACTACTCGACCGAGCCGCCCGACCGGGTCGATTTCGTCGACGTCTCGCCCATGCAGATCGTCAGCGTCTCGACTGCGCTGATTCCGTTCCTCGAACACGACGACGCGAACCGCGCCCTCATGGGCTCCAACATGCAACGGCAAGCCGTCCCGCTGCTGCGTCCCGACGCCCCGCTGGTGGGCACGGGCATGGAGGGCCGCGTCGCGCAGGACAGCGGCCAGATGGTGCTCTCCCGCGTTGCCGGCACGGTGACCTCCGTCACCGGCAATTGGGTCACCGTCACCGACAACGAAGGGGAGGCTCACCAACACAAGCTGCACAAGTTCGTGCGCTCGAACCAGGGAACCTGTCTCACCCAGCGCGCCATCGTCTCGCGGGGCGACCGAGTCACAGTCAACGCGCCACTCGCCGACAGCTCATCGACTGACAGGGGAGACCTTGCGCTGGGGCAGAACGTGCTGTGCGCGTTCGTCCCGCTGGAGGGCTACAACTTCGAGGATGCAATCATCATTTCAGAGAACGTGGTCCGCAACTCGAAGTTCACGTCGGTCCACATTGAGAAGTACGAGGTGGAGTCGCGCGACACCAAGCTCGGCCCCGGCGAGATTACGCGGGACATCCCGAACGTCGGCGAGGACGCGCTCCGCAACCTCGACGAGGACGGCATCATCCGGATCGGCGCGGAGGTCGGCCCCGGCGACATCCTCGTCGGCAAGATTACGCCCAAGGGCGAGACCGAACTCACCGCCGAGGAGAAGCTGCTGCGGGCGATCTTCGGCGAGAAGGCCCGCGACGTGAAAGACACGTCGCTGCGGGTGCCTCACGGCGAGCGCGGCAGGATCATCGAGGTCAAGGTCCTCACCCGCGAGAACGGCGACGAGTTGTCGCCCGGCGTCAACAAGCTCGTCCGCGTGTGGGTTGCGCAGACCCGCACCCTCTCCGAGGGCGACAAGATGGCGGGGCGCCACGGCAACAAGGGCGTTGTCTCGCGCATCATGCCGGTCGAGGACATGCCGTATCTCCCGGACGGCACATCCGTCGACATCATCCTGAATCCCATAGGCGTCCCATCTCGCATGAACCTGGGCCAGGTGCTCGAGACCCACCTGGGCCTGGCCGCGCACAAGCTGCACTTCCGCGCCGTCACCCCCGTGTTCGACGGGGCCGACGACGAGGACATCCGCGACGCGCTGGCGCGCGCCTGGCTCGTCGAGCGGGCCAACGCCATGAGCACCCTGCCGCGCGATACGCCGTTCGGCGCCGAGCCAGACTGGGCGGCAGCCCGCGCCTGGGTCGGCGCGCGCGGCTTCGACGCCAACGCCGTGTTCAGCAACGCGCGCTACGGCGCCGCCAGCGACGTCTGCCTCAAGGTCTGGCTCGAGGACATGGCAGACGACTACCAGCAGGCGACCGGCAACCCGCTCACCCTCCCCGGCGTCGGGTCGGGTGAGTTGTACCCGCAGGCTTTGCAGGTCGCCCGTGTGCTGAACGTGGCCCCGCCGATTATCGGCAAGTCCACCCTCTACGACGGGCGGACAGGCGAGCCTTTCGACGGTCCGGTCACCGTTGGGTACATCTACATGCTGAAACTGATTCACCTGGTGGAGGACAAGATTCACGCCCGCTCCACGGGTCCCTACTCCCTGATCACGCAGCAGCCCTTGGGCGGAAAGGCGCAATTCGGGGGGCAGCGCTTCGGCGAGATGGAGGTCTGGGCGCTCGAAGCTTACAGCGCCGCGTACAACCTCCAGGAGATGCTCACCGTCAAGTCCGACGATGTCGTGGGCCGTGTGAAGACCTACGAGGCAATCGTCAAGGGCGAGGACGTCGTCCAGCCGGGGGTACCCGAATCGTTCCACGTGCTCGTCAAGGAGCTCCAGAGCCTGGGGCTGGCGGTCGAGTTGCGGTACGAAGACGAGCGCGGCATTCCGGCACCCCGGTTCACCTACGCCGAGGAGGAGGAGGAAGATGTGGTCGTCGCCGAGGGGGCCGGCGTCCTGCCGCCCGCGCCCTCGTGGGAAGTGGACTTCGACCCCACCGACGAGACCGACGGGGAGGTTGCTCCCGAGGTGCGCATGGACCTGGGCGCCTACGCCCACAAGGCCAACGAGGAGAACGGAGACGCCGACCAGGACTGACCGTCGTCGTCCGCCTGCTTCCTGATCCGAAGCGCGAGTGTGTGAGGAAGAGCCTCACGAGGAGAACGCAAACGATGCCATCGGCCACCGACTTCAACGCGATCCGTATCTCTCTGGCCTCGCCCGAGCAGATCAAGCAGTGGTCCTACGGAGAGGTGACAAAACCGGAGACGATCAACTACCGGACGCTGCGGCCCGAGAAGGACGGCCTCTTCTGCGAGCGCATTTTCGGGCCTACCAAGGACTGGGAGTGCTACTGCGGCAAGTACAAGAAGATCCGGTACAAGGGAGTGATCTGCGACCGCTGTGGCGTAGAGGTGGCGCGGGCAAAGGTGCGCCGCGAGCGCATGGGCCACATCGCGCTCGCCGCGCCCGTAGCGCACATCTGGTTCGCGAAGGGCATTCCCAGCCGGCTTGGGCTTCTCCTCGACCTTTCGCCGCGCAATCTCGAACGCGTGCTCTATTTCGCGCAGTACGCCGTCACCTCCGTCGACCCGCTCATGCGCACGCGGGTGGTCGAATCGCTGCAAGAGCAGTGCGCCGAGAAGATCGAGGCGCTCGAAAGCCAGGCGGCGGGGCCGCTCGCGGCGCTCGAAGCCCAGCTCGAGGCGCTGCCCGAGGAGGACGAGGAGACACGGGCCGAGGTCAGCGGCAAGATCGTCGAACTGCGGTCGCACACCGATAAGGCCAAGCAGGAGGTCGAGCAGGACACCCAGCTCGAAATCGACGATGTCGAGAGCATCCGGCCGCTCATGCTCCTGACCGAGGCGCGCTACCGCGAGCTGAACGACAGGTTCGGCGAGGTGTTCAAAGCGGGCATGGGCGCCGAGGCAACCCTCCAGATTCTCAAGAACCTCGATCTCGACCAGATCACCACTGAGCTCGAGAACGAGGTCCGCACGACCTCCGGCCAGCGGCGCAAGAAGGCCGTCAAGCGCATCCGGGTTGTCGAAGCGTTCCGGCGCAGCAGCAACAAGTCGGAGTGGATGGTCATCACGATGCTGCCGGTGCTGCCCCCCGACCTGCGTCCGATGGTGCAGCTCGACGGCGGCCGTTTCGCCACGAGCGACCTCAACGACCTCTACCGCCGCGTCATCAACCGCAACAACCGTCTCCGCCGCTTGCTGGAGCTCGGCGCGCCGGAGATTATCGTCCGGAACGAGAAGCGGATGTTGCAGGAGGCCGTCGACGACCTAATCGACAACGGACGCCGCGGACGCGCCATCGTCGGCAGCCACAACCACAAGCTCAAGAGCCTCTCGGATTTGCTCCGGGGCAAGCAGGGCCGCTTCCGTCAGAACCTGCTGGGCAAGCGCGTCGACTACGGCGGGCGGTCCGTCATCGTCGTCGGTCCGGCGCTCACCCTGGGCGAGTGCGGCCTGCCCAAGAAGATGGCGCTCGAACTGTTCAAGCCCTTCGTGATGAACCGGCTCGTCTCGCAGGGACTCGCGCACAACATCAAGAGCGCCAAGCGCATCGTCGAGCGTTCGCGCCCCGAGGTGTGGGACATCCTGGAGGAGGTCATCAAGGGCCGGCCTGTCCTGCTGAACCGGGCCCCGACGCTCCACCGCCTCGGCATCCAGGCGTTCATGCCGGTGCTCGTCGAGGGCAGCGCCATCCAGTTGCACCCGCTCGTCTGCGCCGCGTTCAACGCCGACTTCGACGGCGACCAGATGGCCGTGCACCTGCCCCTCTCGCGTGAGGCGGTGCACGAGGCGCGCAACGTCATGCTGAGCGTTAACAACATGCTCTCGCCCTCTTCCGGCGAGCCGCTCGTCGCCCCCACCTACGAGATTGTCCTAGGCTGCTACTACCTCACCCTCGTAAAGGAGGGCGCGAAGGGGCACGGCAAGCGCTTCCGCGACTTCGAAGACGCTATGGTCGCCTTCGACTCAGGGCTCCTCGAGCTGCAGAGCAGCATTCTCGTCCGCGACCCTCAGAGCTCCGGCGGGTGGATGGAGACGTCTCCCGGCCGGATCGTCTTCAACGAGGCAGTCCCCGCGGACTTACGGCGGTACGACACCGTCATGGACAAGAAGGCCTTGAAGGAGCTCGTGACGGAGACCTACCGCGTCCACGGCAACGCGGTGACTGCCAGCGTCCTCGACAGAATCAAGGAGATGGGCTTCCACTACGCGACCATCTCCGGCACCACTATCGGCATCACCGACATACAGGTCCCGCCGGAGAAGGCCGAGATGCTCTCCGAGGCCGACCGCCATGTCGAGGTGCTCGAGGACCAATACGAGCAGGGGCTCATCAACGACCACGAGCGCTACTCCCGCACCATTGCGGTGTGGCAGGGGGTGAGCCGCCAGATGGACACGCTGATCCAGGAGCACCTGCCCGACTTCGGCGGCATCTACGTGATGGCGCACTCCGGCGCACGGGGCAACGAAGCCCAGATCAAGCAGATGGCGGCGATGCGCGGCCTGATGAGCAACCCGCGCGGAGACATCATCGAGTTGCCGATTAAGTCGAGCTTCCGCGAGGGCCTTTCCGTCCTCGAATACTTCATCTCCACGCACGGCGCCCGCAAAGGACTCGCCGACACCGCGCTGCGCACCGCCGACTCCGGCTATCTGACCCGGCGCCTCATCGACGTCGCCCAGGAGGTCATCGTCCACGAGGAGGACTGCGGCACGGACCGCGGCGTGCTGGTCCATGGCGACCCGACCGAGGAAGACGTCATGATTGCCCCGCTATGGGAGCGGGTCATCGGCCGCACCACTGCCGCAGAGGTCGTCAACGCCGAGACCGGCGAAATCCTCGCGGACCCGGGCACGATAATCGGTGACCCGCTTGCGAAGATCATCGAGGCGGCGAAGGTTGCCGAGGTGTACGTACGGAGCCCGCTCACGTGCGAGGCCACGCGAGGCGTCTGCCGCGTCTGCTATGGCCTGAGCCCCGCCACCGGGAAACCCGCGCTCCTAGGAGAGGCCGCCGGCATCATCGCCGCGCAGTCCATCGGCGAGCCTGGCACGCAGCTGACGATGCGCACGTTCCACACCGGCGGCGTCGCCGGCAAAGACATCACCTCCGGTCTCCCGCGCGTCGAGGAACTGTTCGAGGCCCGCTCGCCCAAGGGCAAGGCGCGCCTGGCGGAGATCGACGGCGAGATCCTCGTCTTCGAGGGAGGCGAGCTGGTCGGCGACCAAAGAACTCGTATGGGTGTCCCTTACTCCAGCGGCGTGTCTGAGGGGAACACGCTAGTGGGACAACCCCTCGCAGATTACGACCAAAGCGTACTCACGCCTCCGGCCACGTTGTCGCCGGTGATACGCGTCGTCAGCAAGGCACCGTTCACCGACTGCTACGCGTTGCCCGAGACGCACAAACGCAGCGTCAAGGCGGGCCAGATCGTGAAGGCGGGCGACCCGATCGCGGAGCCCAAGGCAGCCGCGGCTCGGAAGGCCCAGGCGGACGCCAACGGCAAAGGCGAGGCGGCCGAACCCGAGCTCACACGCCTCTTCGCCCGGGTGTCGGGCAAGGTGCGCTTGGCCGGCGATGGACTCGAAATCGACGCGGCGGATATCGAAGTGCGCGACCATGTGGTGGACGCGACCGACCAGAAGCTCTTGCAGACTGGGAGCTCTGTCTCCGCCGGACAGAAGCTGACGACCGGGGTCAAGGACCCGCACGACATCCTGCGCATCGAGGGGATGGAGGCGACACAACGCTATCTGCTCGAACAAGTGCAGACCGTGTACCGCAACCAGGGCGTGTCCATCAACGACAAGCACATCGAGACGATCGTTCGCCAGATGTTGCGTTGGGTGCGCGTCGACAGCACCGGCGACACCGATCTCCTCCCCAACCAGCTCATCGACCGCCTCCAGTTCCACGAGGCGAACACGCGGACCATGGCCGAGGGAGGCGAGCCCGCCACGAGCAAGCCCGAGATCCTCGGCGTTACCCGCGCCTCGCTGAACACGGACAGCTTCCTCGCGAAGGCCTCCTTCCAGGAGACCGCGAGGGTGCTCACCGAGGCCGCCATCCTCGGCGAGGTCGACTACCTGCGTGGTCTCAAAGAGAACGTCATTATCGGACGGCTCATCCCCGCACGGCTCGACATCTCCGAAGAGGGGCGGGAGCTCCTCGGCATCGCCGAGCTCGATGTCTTCCAGCTCAACGACGACGACGCCCGGAGCGAGCGCGACCTGCTCAGCCTCATGGCCGACTACCCCGGGGCCGACGCTAGTGACCGCGACGACGATTTCGCGTCGCTCGGGCCGCTCGACATCAACTTCGACGAGGACGACGAGGACGACGAGGACGACGAGGACGACGACCTCGGCGACGATCTGAGCGACGACGTCGTTGACGCGGCCGATCAGCTCGTCGCCGACGCCCCCCAGGACGAGGCCCCGGGCGAGGAAGAGGCAGAGGAGGCGGAGGAGGCGGTCAGCGACGACGAGGAGCCTGACGAGTCAGCCCTCGCGTCCGTCCTCGGCGACCCCGACGACCCGACGGATGCGGACGTGGCGACGAGCGTCGAGGAAGTCTAGCGCCCTCCGCCGAGGCCGGCTGGGGCTAGTACCACGGAAGCGACGGCTCGACGGCGAAGAGAAGGAAAACGCCCGCGAGGTAAAGCAAGGAGAACTTGTAAGCGGCGAGCGTCTGCTCCCGGCTCGCGTCTCCGAACCTTGCCAGTCCGAACAAGGGGAGCGACTTGCGCAGCCACTGCGCGCCGAGCACGGTGGCAACAGCGCCGAATGTCGCTCCCCCGTACCCCGCCGCGAACGGCAGCCAGGCCATCGCCATGAGCAATACGACGTACAGCGTTACTTGCAGGGCCGTCGCACGCTGGCTCGCCACGGTAGACAGCATCGGCACGTTCGCCGCCGAGTAGTCGGAGCGCAGCAGGATGGACAGCGTCCAGAAGTGCGGCGGGGTCCAGAAGAACACCAACGCGAACATGTACACGCCGACCGCGTCGACCGACCCGGTCACGGCGGCGGCGCCGATCAGCGGCGGGAACGCGCCAGCGGCCCCTCCGATCACGATGTTGTTCCACGAGCGCCGCTTCAACGCGACGGTGTAGACGAATACGTAAACGCCGGCCGCGATCGCGGTCAGCACTCCCGCGACGGGGTTGGCCAGCAACCACATCAGCGTCACCGCGGTGACCACGAGGACTCCACCCGTCGCCACCGCGACCGACGGGCGCATCTGGCGCGACGGCACGGGACGGCTGCGAGTCCTCGACATGATCTCGTCGATGTCGGCGTCCAAGCCCTGGTTGATCGCGTTCGCTCCTGCCGCGGCCAACGCTCCCGCGCCGGCCACGACCGCAATCTCCGCAGCGCTTGGCGCCCCGTCGGCGGCCTTATAGACGGCGCAGACAGCAGTGAAGACGAGCAGCGCGATGATGCGCGGCTTCGTGAGCCTCACGAGCTGCCTGGCGATAGCCGCCACTAGCGGTCTCTCGCCCGCAACGCGAGCGCCCACTGCGCCACCGCCGACCACCAGATCAACGTGGCCAACCCGAGGTGCGCGACCCGCAACCAGGCGGGCAGCGTCTGTATGATAGCCGTCACGCCGACGCCGATCTGTAGTACGACGAACAGCGCTGCTGCATGGTTCAGCCCGACCGCGAACGCCGTGCCTCGACGCCTCCGCATTCTGACGCCGACGCCCACTAGCGCCGCCAACAGCAGGACCGCAACCGTGCGGTGGGTCCCGTGGAGCCAAGCGGCGCTCGCCGCGCTGCGTTCGTCGCACAGCGGCAGGCCGGGGCAGCCCGCGCTCACCCCGCTGCCGACGATCCCGCCTCCCACCAGCACGACGACAGCTACAGCCGCGAGCACTGCGCTGGCGATACGAACGCCGGGTTCGGCGCTGCCCGCTATGCCGAGTCCTTGCATGCCGCCAGCGGTGAGGAGGCCCAGAGTGACCATCGCCGTGATCAGGTGCGCGAGCCTGATGGACCCATCGAGCTCAGTCAGCACCGTCGCCGCGCCCAGGGCTGCCTGTGCGAGGATCGCCAGCAGCGCAGCGCCGGTCAGCTTCGCGGTCAGCGGGTCCGCGCGCCGGCCCCGGTAGGCGAACCACCCGGCAGCGCCGACCGTGAGCGTCGTCACTCCCGCATATAGCCGGTGGCCGAACTCGATCGCCGCGGCGCCTTCGAGCGCAGGCACGACATCGCCGTTGCACAGCGGCCAGTCGGGGCAACCGAGTCCCGATCCCGATGCGCGCACCCACGCCCCGTAGACGATCAGCCCGAAGGTCATCACGGACGCGGCAAGAGCGAGCCACCCGGCGCGCCGGACGAGCGCTTGCTCGCCGGTCGAGGCCCCACTAGTCGCCATAGTCTTGACTCGCCCTAGTCATGAGACGTTTTTCGCGCGCCCGCCGGCGGCGCAGCGATTGCTCGATTTCTCCACGAAAGCTCAAGGCAGCGAGAACTCCGCCGGGGCGCCTGCGGCAGGTCCGGCCGGCGGCGTCCGCCCGTCCGGGCGCGCCTCGTGCGAGTACACAACGAGCGCCGCTAGGAGAAGAAGCGGGAGCAGCGTCCATAGAATCTCGGCCGGACGTCCGCCCAGGACGCCGCGGGCGGAATCGGTCTCGACACGCATGCGGAGAGCCGAGACGACGATAGCGGCCTCCGCCGCGGCTATGCCCGCTATGACCACCCAGAACAGCATGTCGACCGTGCGCCGCCTGCGAACGCAGCCTTCGATTGGGCCGAGGGCTAGTCCAGAAACGCACACTCGCCAACCACTCCCCATGGTACCCGAACGCGGAGGCCATCGCCATGTGCGCCGAGCCGGGCGCGCTCGTTCGGGCGCGGGTCGGACGCTGGGTTGGAGAATGGCCGGGTGTGCTCCCGGCAGTGCAGCGGCGCTTAGACTACTCCCATGATGTTTAGCGCGTTCAGGCTCACTCGTGCGCCATGGGTCCTCCTAGCGGCTCGGCTGCTCGACCGCGCAGCCGAGGCCGGCGCGCGTCCAGTGAGCGGCGCCTCGGCGGCGGCGTTCCGCATCGCCTTCGGCCTGCTCGGCGTCGCGTCGGTCGTGCGCTTCGCAGCAAAGGGTTGGATAGCCGACCTCTACATCGTGCCGGAGCACCACTTCACGTACTCCGGCTTCTGGTGGGTCCAGCCATGGCCCGCCTGGGGAATGGACGTCCACTTCGCCCTGCTCGGACTTGCCAGTCTGGGCGTAGCGCTCGGCTATCGCTACCGGCTCTCCATCGCGGCGTTCTTTGTCCTGTTCACCTACGTCGAGCTGCTGGACAAGACAACGTACTTGAACCACTACTATCTCGTCAGCCTCCTCAGCTTTCTGATGATATTCATGCCGCTGCACCGCACGGCGTCGCTCGACGCCCGGCGGAGCCAGCGCATAGGGAACGGGAGCGTGCCGGCGTGGGTGGTCTGGACGCTTAGAGCGCAGCTGGGCGCTGTATACCTCTATTCCGGCATCGCCAAACTGAACCCGGACTGGCTCTTCCACGCACAGCCCCTGCGCATATGGCTGTACAACAGCGCCGACGCCCCGCTCATAGGCGTCCTCCTCAAAGAGCCCTGGGCTGCTTACGGGATGAGCTGGGCGGGCGCGGCGTTCGACCTCACGATAGTCGGCTGGCTGTTGTGGAGGCGCAGCAGGCCTTGGGCCTACGCGACGGTGGCTGTGTTCCACGTGCTTACGTGGCTGCTCTTCCCCATTGGCATGTTTCCCTGGATCATGATGAGCGCGGCGCTTATCTTCTTCCCGCCAGACTGGCCGCTGCGCCTGCGGTCGAGACTGCTCCGGCGTCCGTCGACGACGGACGCGCCGGCGCCGCAACGCGAGCACGGCGTCACCTGGCGCTCACGTGTTGCAGTGGGGGCGCTCGTGCTGTTCGCGCTCGCGCAGGCGCTCGTTCCGCTGCGCCACTGGGCGTACCCGGGCAACGTGCGCTGGAACGAGGACGGCTACCGCTTCTCTTGGCGGGTGCTGCTCACGGAGAAGACCGGCCACGCCCAGTTCCGCGTGCTGGACCCGGCGACGGGCCAGGAGCAGCTCGTGTACCCAGAGGAACGCCTCACGCCGCTGCAAGCGGAGCGGATGGCGTATCAGCCAGACATGATCCTGTCGACGGCCCGCCTCATCGCACAGGACTTCGAGACCTTGGGCATCCCGAACGCCGAGGTCCGGGCGGACGTGTTCATTGCGTTCAACGGCCGGCCGGCAGCGCGCTTCATCGACCCGGCGGTTGATCTGGCGCGGGTAGAGCCTGGCATACGGCCAAAGCGGTGGGTGCTGCCGGGGCCGCCGGAGCGCTAGCGGAGGCTGTCGCCGTCGGCGTCGGAGAAGCCAACGGCGACGCCGAGGAGGCTGACGACTTCGGTGGAGAGTGTGTTCTGCAAGGCCATGAGCTCTTCGTAGACCGCCAACGCTTGCGGGGAGCGCGCCGCCGCCGCGCCGCGCAGCGAGCCTTCCACCGTGTCCATCACGGCGAGGGACGCCTCGAAATGGGCGCGCATCCGCTCGTCCGTATCAGCGGAGAGCGGGACGATCAGACTAGAGACGCCGTGCCCGCCTTCCGCGCCTTCGTAGACGTCGCGCATGCCCAGCACTTGACTGCGGAGTTCCGCGAGGGCGTTCCGCGCCGCGCCGCCGGGGATTGCGGACGGGTCCGCATCGCCCCGCAACCCGAGCGCTCCGGCCAGCCGCATGTCCACAATGTCCCGGATGAGGAACACCTGCGTGCGGACGACATCGGCCACGGCCTGATTCGGGAGTAGTGAACTGGAGGCGCGCCCGGTGAAGAAGTCCTTGTACGGCGGGCCGTCTCCCCCGCGCGCCACCTGCCACTCGTCGAAGACCGCTGCGGCCTCGGCGGCGGCGACCTCGCCGACGGCGGCGAGGTAGGAGCACCGCGCGGGGTCTGCCGCGAGCGACGATCGCGCCTCCTCCGCGAACAACAGGTACTCGACTGCGCGGAGTCCCCGCTGCGTGGACGAGAGCTCGTTGCGCACCACATCCGCCGTGACGGAGGCGTTGTCCGCCAGCAGCGCGTCTATCCGTTCGCTCTCAACCGCCGGCCACGCGATGAGGCCCGTCGAGCGTCTGTCCTGCACGGGTCCCACGCCTGACGCTTCCGACCGCGACCACGCCGTGCGCGCGCTGCGCCACGCCTCGCGAGCCGCGTCCAGCGCCGCGTCCGACGGCGCGGCGCAGAGTCCGGCCAGCGCAGCGCTCAGCTCCGCGATCTCTCCGGCTGCCGCCTCGTAGCGCGGAACGATGACCCCATCCGTGATGCTGATGAGCGTCTCCGTCTCGTCCGGAGCGTCCGACACGCAGGCCGCAGCCGCGGCAAGGATGCCTCCTGATATGAGGATGGCGCGCAAGCAGGCAGCTATCACAACGACTCCAAGAACCGGATGAGGGTCCCACGCTCCTCGGCGGAGAGCAGAGTGAAACTGTCTCGGGACGCCTGCCCCTCGCCGCCGTGCCAGAGGATGGCCTCCTCCAAACTGCGGGCGCGACCATCGTGAAGGAACATCGTATGGCCGCTCACGGTCTCCACGAGGCCGATGCCCCAAAGCGGCGGCGTGCGCCATTCGCTGCCCGAGGCCAGTCCGTCCGGTCGGCCGTCGGCCAGACCCTCGCCCATGTCGTGCAGCAGGAGGTCCGTGTAGGGATAGACAACCTGCTCACGCAAGGGGTTTACCGTGTGCGCAGTCCCGGTAACGTGGCGCGGAGCGTGACAGGCGGCGCATCCGGCCTGCGCGAACAGCTGCGCGCCTTCGCGCACCTGCGAGTCGTCCACGTTGCGCATCGCGGGCACGGCGAGCGTCTGCACGTAGAACACCACCTTCCCGAGACGTTCGTCCGACAGCTCGGGCTCGCCGCCGCCGAGGGCGTCCTGGCAAGCGCGCTGCGCCGCCGGGCAGTTCTCGTGCGGGAAGACCGTGGAGGTGACGCCGATGTCGCCGTGGAAGGCGCCTGCGGTCTGCTGCTCCACCGTAGGCTGGTTGGCCTTCCACCCGAATCGCCCCAACGCGAGGCTCGCGCTGCGGACGTCCCACACCATGTTGGCGCGGCCCGATATGCCGTCGCCGTCCGCGTCGTTCGGGTCGGCCAATCCCAGGATGCGCTCTTCCGGGACAGCCTCGAGCAGCCCCATGCCGATGGGTGGCGGGCGCTATGCGCGGCGAAATCATCACGTCCGGACGCAGCGGGCCAAAGGCCGCGTCCGAAATCGAGTACGCGGGCTTCCGCAGGGAGTACGCGGTCCCATCCGGGTACTGACCGGGGACCTCTTCATAGCGGATGCTGATACGCCCTTCGGGAAGCACGCCGAGGATGGCGCGGTCCTGCAGCTGTCCGCCATAGACCGGCTCGTCAACGGGGCCGTCCGGCCCCGGAACGCTGAGCCGCAGCAGAAGGCCGCGCTCAGGGTCGTCGTCGTTGTCCGGCGGCTTTGCCCGGCCGTCGTGGCTGTGGCAGGAGGAACAGGAGAGCGCGTTGAACGTTGGGCCGAGGCCGTCGCGCGCAGTCGTGGAGGCGGGCGCGGTGACCCAGTTCTGATTGAAGAAACTGTCCCCCACCTCGAACGTGCGGCGCTCCTCATTGGAGAGATTGCGGGCGGACAGCTCGAACGCGTTACTCCCGGTGCTCATCGCGGTAGTCTCTCCGCCGAGCATCTCATCGAACAGGAGTTCCGCGTCGGTCTCCCGGTCCTGCGCGCACGCGGGAATCAAGATGGTCAGCAGCGCCGCAGCCAACCACCTCGATCCCCGCATAGCCCAATGCCCCCCATTGTCGTGCCTCGCTAGGAGGCTAACTCACGCTTATGGCAATGCCGAGCGCCTCGGCCGCCGACACGATGGTGTCCGTCTGGTCCTCCAGCGAGACGATCGTGCGGAGAATGGCCTGCCGGCCCGGGGAGGCGTCAGACACGCCCTCGCGGAGGTGCTGATCCAAGGGAGCGGAGATTGCCTCGGCGAGGCTTACGCTGCGCCGGATCTCATCCTCCAGCTGCTTCGCCAACTCTTCATCCTCGGCGGCGATCAGGTCCATGACGCCGGGGCCGGAGACACTGCCGTAGTCGCCGGTGAAGACGAGCTGAATGCCGCGCGCGTTGGCGATGATATCAGCCGTCGTGTTGTCGGAGAAGCATGAGTGCTCGTCCTCTTGGGAACGCTCCTCGTAAGCGACCGTCATGCGCTCGCCCGCAAGCTCGCCCCGGCTGAGCTCGCCCATGCCCGTGATGATGCGCACTAGCGCGTCGTCCGGGGCGAGGGCGAGGAACCGCTCGCGATAGTTGCCGCTGCCGCTCGGTGCCCACGCGTCTACTATGTCCCGCAGGTGACTTACCAACACGTCCGACGCCGTCGCAAGGTAGACGGCGCGGCGGCGGGCGTTGGCGTTGGTCGTGTAGTCCTCCAGAGGGCGCACGCCAGGTCCGTCTTCGCTCATGTCCTGGCCCCACAGGAGGAACTCGATGGCGTGCCAGCCGGTCGAGACGTTCTCTTCTCCGCCCTCCTCGTTGAGCGAGACGATGAGGTTCGCGTCAATCGACGGAAAGTCGGCGGGGTTGTTGATGATCCCCGCGTTTGGACTGCCAACGACGTAATCTATGTACGCCTCGTCGAGGGGCCACGCGTTCACCAGCCCCTCCACGCCGTCTTCCTCGTTGTCTATCGGGCCGTCGTAGAAACGGTAGACCTCGGTGGGGCCGTAGTCGTCGCGAGCGAGCAGCCACGCGCGTTTCGCGGCGTCGAGCCGCGCCGCCGACGGGTCGTTGATGAACCGGTCTATCGCCCGGTCGAGCGCCTCGGCGCTCGTCAGACTCCGGGCGTACATCGCGTGCGCGCCGTCGGCGTAGTTTCGTATGACGTCCCGCTTGAGGGCGTCGTCTGCTCCTCCGCTGCAGGCGGACATGAGGGCACCCGCCACGGTCAGGAGCACGGAGAGAATCACTAGCTTACGCATCAGCCGACCTCCAAGTGTTTTGGCTAACGCGGCTATGCTACAACGCCAGGTAAGTATGAACAATAGTCATAGTTAGGTTGTACTAAGTTTCTCAGTCAGTATGGCGCGGAGGGGTCCGCTCGAGCGTAGGGGCCCATGCGCTGCGAACGTGCGTCGCCTGCACGGCGAGCTGCCTGCTGCTCCTTCGTGTTGGAGAGAGCGGCGCTGGTGTATCATGAGATTGTCCAAATGACAGGTGAGTGTGCGGCTCGCCGCGTTCCGGCACGGAGCAGGCGCCATGCCGCAGCCCGTCAGGTTAATGGGCCCGGGGACGGACCGGAGGAGCTACGGATGAGCGGTGTACGCGTCGTAGGCTTGACCAAGCGATACGAGGCGCAGGAGACTCCTGCGCTCAGCGAGTTCGACCTGGACGTTGCGCCCGGCGAGTTCATGGCCGTCATGGGCGAGTCGGGGTCCGGCAAGTCCACTCTGCTCCGGCTGATCGCGGGACTCGAGGTACCCGACAACGGCGACATCTACGTGGGCGGCCGGTGGATGAACGAGATCTCCGTCGGCCGGCGGCCCGTGCAGATGATCTTCCAGACCCTCGCGTTGTGGCCGCATCTGAAGGTTATGGACGAGCGCAGCTACTCGAACCTGAGCTTCCCGCTGAAGGTCCGGCGCTGGTCTCCCTCGGACATCTGGGACCGCGTCCGCGGCGTCACCCAGCGCGTGGGGCTGCGCGAGGACCTGTTCCCCCGCAAGCCCAGCGAGCTCTCGGGCGGCGAGCAGCAGCGCGTCGCCCTTGCCAGGGCGATGGTCACCGAGTCCAAGGTGTTCCTCATGGACGAGCCGCTCAGCAGCCTCGACCCCATCAGCCGGCCCAAGATGCGCGCAGAGATACGCAGGCTGCACGATGAGCTCCATTCGACCACCCTCTACGTCACCCACAACGTCACCGACGCGACCGACATGGCGGACCGCATCGCCGTGATGAAAGAGGGGCGTCTCGTGCAGGTGGCGACGTACGCCGTGCTCCGGAGTTCTCCGGCAGTGCCCTACGTCACCGAGCTGCTCTCGAGCTACTAGAGCGGCGTCCGCGCGAGGGCCCCGCGTTGCCGCCGGAGGGGGTCCCGACATGGAAACCGAGCTAACCGACATCCTCTACGACAAGCACGCGGGGGTCGCGACCGTCACGATCAACCGGCCCGACGTGCTGAACGCGTTCCGCCCGCGCACGGTCGACGAGCTCATCGCCGCGTTCCAGGACGCCTGGGACGACGACGAGATCGGCGTCATCGTGCTCACCGGGGCCGGCGATCGCGCCTTCTGCAGCGGCGGCGACCAGAAGCTGCGCGGCGCAGGCGGCTACCGGGAAGGCGATGCGCCGGAACGGCTGCGCGTGCCCGAGCTGCATACGATCATCCGGATGGTCCCCAAGCCGGTTATCGCGATGGTGAACGGCTACGCGATCGGCGGCGGACACGTGCTCCACGTCGTCTGCGACCTGTCGATCGCGAGCGAGACGGCCGTGTTCGGGCAGGCGGGGCCCCGCGTGGGCAGCTTCGACGCCGGGTTCGGCACGGTCTTCCTCTCGCGCATCGTGGGCGAGAAGAAAGCCCGCGAGATCTGGTACTTGTGCCGCCAGTACTCGGCGCAAGAGGCGCTGGAGATGGGGCTGGTGAACAAGGTCGTGCCGCCGGAGCGCCTGGCGGCCGAGACTCGCGAGTGGGCGGACCGGATGCTGGAGATGAGCCCGACCTCCCTCCGGTTTCTCAAGGCGTCGTTCAACCAGGACACCGACTGGGCGTACGGCATGCAGGCCATGGCCCACGGCGCCGTCTCTCTCTTCTACGCCACCCCCGAGGCCCAGGAGGGCGCGCAAGCGTTCGTCGAGAAGCGCAAGCCGGACTTCGGGGCGTTTCGGCGGGGATCGTGGTGAGTGGAGGCGGCGTGTGACTCCTCCGATGGCGGCTGACGTCTAACTCCTCAGTCGTGGTTGGCGGAACGAGTTGGCGGGAGTCGCCTTGGCTGCCCGTAAGTCGGTGCTCGTGGCGGCCCCCTACGTGAAGTACGACGAAGCGGCGTGGCTCTGCGGGTTGCTGCGTCCGGGCACCGCAGTCATCACTCTCGCGAACATAGACGCGGAAGCTGTGAGTTCGTCGGCGCTCGACTTGGCCGCGCTCCGCTGCCTGGCAGAGGCGTCCCCTTCCGCGAGGCTCGTTGCCTTGTCCAACCTCCACGCCAAGGTGTTCGTCGCCGACGAGAGCGCGGCGGTGGTCACTTCCGGCAACTTAACGCGGGCGGGACTCGACCACAATATCGAGTGCGGGGTGCTGCTCCGTGATCCGGCGCTCGTGCGCGAGGTCCGCGAGAGCATGCTGTCGTTCGCCCGCCTTGGCAGCGAGGCGGACGCCAGTGTCATTGCGGAACTCCATCCGTTGGAGCGGGAGCTCCGCAAAGCGCGAGTCGACGTCGCTCGCAGCGCGGCTCCCGCCGCCAGGCGCAGATTCGATGAAGTCATGCGCCAGGCGCGGCCCGCGTTCGCGTCCGTTCAGGTAGGCGACCGCAGCGCGCACGCTGTGTTCGGCGAGGCAATCCAGTTCGTGCTGGAGCACGGCCCGCAGACTACGAAGATCATCGAGGAGGAGGTAAGCCGCCTCCTGCCGAACCTCTGCGACGACAGCGAGTACTTCTACATCAGGGGCGAACGTTATGGCAACGCCTGGAAGCGTCGGCTGCGCCACGCGCAACTGCATCTCAAGCGCAGGGGCATCCTCGCATACGACGCTAGCGCCAGGAAATGGGCGCTTCGGCGAGTGTCCTAACTGGCCCCAGCGGAGACACTAACCTCGCCTATGGCGATCGCGCCAAGACGTAGGCGCTGATACGATCGACCTGGCCCGGCATACGAGGGATAGGCGCACGGGGGCGAGGCGCGGGGCGCCGTGTATCCTTGCCCCATGACCACTGTTCCCCAATCCCGCCTCGCCTCTTGGTTCTGGGCTGCGCGGCCGTTCTCGCTGTCGGCGTCGGTGGCGCCGGTGCTCGTGGGGACGGCGTTGGCCACGAGCGCCGGGGGGATTGATTGGCTGCTGTTCGCGCTCGTGCTCACCGCATCCGTCGCCGTTCAGATAGGGACGAACCTGACGGACGAGTACTCCGACCACCGCCGGTACGCCGGCGAGGGGAAGTACCTGGCTCCGCACAAGGTCATTCAACGCGGGCTGCTTTCCGAGCGGGCCGTCCTCGCCGGCATGGTCGTCGTGTTCGGCTACGCCATGGCCGCCGGCCTCGTGATCGTATCGCAGACCGGATGGCCCATCCTCGCCATCGCTGTCGCGAGCCTCGCGGTGGCCTACGGCTACTCGGGCGGCCCGTTCCCGATGGGAAACCTGGGGCTCGGCGAGCCGCTGGTGTTCCTGTTCATGGGCCCCGTGATGGTCATGGGGAGCTACTACGTTCAGACGGAAACCGTAACGCTGGCGTCGTTCCTGGCGTCCTTGCCCATCGCGTGCATCGTCACCGCCATCCTTCACTGCAACAACCTGCGGGACATCAGCGAGGACCAGGCCGTGGGGAAACGGAGCATCGCCGCCGCGCTCGGGGTCACGCCGAGCCGCTGGCTCTACGCCAGCCTGCTCGCCGCGGCCTACGGGTCCATCGCGCTCATGGGGGCCGCGACGACGATCACACTCTGGGCATTGCTGGGGCTTCTCCCGCTGCCGTGGGCCGTCGACGCCGTGCGCAAGCTGTTCCGGGCCGATGAGCGGCCCGCCATGAACGTCATCATGGTTCGCAGCGCCAAGATTCACGCGTGGACGGGCGTGACGCTGGCAGCGGGGCTTGCCGCCGGCGCGCTCTAGCGAGCGGCGGGCCGCCTACTGCCGCGGGCCGATGCTGATGGCGTCGCCCTCGATCCTCACTTCGTAGACCTCGACAGGCTCCTCTGGGGGCGGCATCACGGCCTCGCCCGTCCGCAGGTCGAAGAACCCCTCGTGCACAGGGCATTCGACCTCGAAATCGTCGCCGTGCAGGACCCCTTCCGCGAGCAGGCCCGCCGCGTGCGAACACCAGCCTTGCAGAGCGAAGTACTCGTCTCCGATGCGGGCGACGAGGTACTCGTTGTCGTCGACGACCACTGAGATCATGCCATCCGCGGGCAGGTCGCCGACGCTGCCGACCTTCACAAACTCCGTGAGCATCCGGGGGGTCTCCTTCGGAATGACTTGGGCCGCGCGCGCTGGGGGCGCGGCCTGTGCTGTTCCGCCATTGTAGCGCGCGCCCCGCTGGGGCGCCTCCTCGCCCCGCCCTGCTATAGTTCGCGCATGGCCGATGACGACCTGCTCGTGCTGAGGGACGGCAGCCTGGCGACTGTCGTGCTCAACCGCCCGGACCAGCACAACGCTATCTCCTACGCGATGTGGGGCCGGCTGCCGGCGATCTTCCAGGAGCTCGACGACGACCCTGGCGTACGCGTCGCGCTCGTCACGGGCGCCGGGGGCCGGGCCTTCTCGGCCGGCGCCGACATCAAGGACTTCGAGGAGACCCGTAGCACGCCTGAACGGGCGCAGGACTACCGCGAGCACGTCGAGGCGGCGTGCACGGCGCTGGGCTCGATGGGCACGCCGTCGGTCGCGGTGGTCCGCGGCTACTGCATCGGGGGCGGCTTCGAGCTCAGCCTCTTCGCGGACATCCGGGTCGGGGACGAGACGGCGCGGCTCGGCCTGCCGGCGGCGAAGCGCGGCCTCGCAACCGGCCATGGGTTCGTCTCGCGGCTCGAGCACATCGCGGGGGCCGCCAGCACGAGCTATCTGTTGCTCAGCGCGAGGCTCTTCTCGGCGGACGAGGCGCTCAACGCGGGCCTGCTGGCGGCAGTGCGGCCGGCAGCGGAGCTCGACGACTACGTGGCCCAGCTCGCGGCGGACATCGCCGCGGCGTCTCCTTTGTCCCACCGCCTGCATAAGGGCGTCATCGCGGACCTGCTGACTTACGGCTCGCCGGCGGCCACGCCTCCGGAACGGCGAGCGCTGCCGCACGCCGCAGAACGCAGCGAGGACTTCCGCGAGGGCGTGCGCTCGTTCCTCGAGAAGCGCCCGCCGGAGTTCCCCGGCCGCTAGGGAGCGGGCGTATACTGGCGGCATGAGCAACGATGCCGCGCCCGCGATTCCTGTGTACGTCTGGGGCGACGTGGTCTGACCCTGGTGCTACGTCGGCCTGGCCAGGCTGAGAGCGCTCGGCGAGGAGTACCCCCTCGACGTCACGTCCAAGGCGTTCCTCCTGCGCCCCGATACGCCCGAGGAGGGCATGGAGCGTGTCCCGCGTCCGGGCGAGGTCGATGGCCAGCTGTCGGGCCATCTCCGTGAGAGCGCGCTCGACGCCGGTCTCGTGAACATGAAGCGCCCACAGCGGCGGCCCAACTCGCTGAAGGTGCTCCAGACGATCGAGCACGCGAAGCAGTTCGGCAAGGGGCTCGACGTGCGGGACGCCTTCTACAAGGCGTACTGGGAGGACGGCAAGGACGTCGGACAGCTCGACGTGATCCGCGAGCTCGCTGAGGCGCAAGACGTCGAGTGGGCGCCGCTGGCCGCCGCGCTCGCGGAGAACCGCTACCTCGACGCGGTGCTGGGCGAGTACCAGGAAGGGCACGACCTCGGCTTCAACGGCATTCCGGCCTTTGTCATCGGCGACATGCGGTTCACCGGCGCGCAGCCGATGGACGTCTTCCGCCAGGTCGCCGACCGCGCCAAGGCGAAGCTCAAGGCAGACCCGAACGCATTCGAGCGCCAGCGCCGGTTGCTCTAGGGAACCTCTGAACAACGCGCCGATGCTCTCAGCAGGCCCCCTCCTCAATCCTCCCCCGCAGACGGGGGAGGAGGAGCAAGGGGCGGTGAGCGCGGGGGCTTCTCCAATCGACTCTCGTTGCCTCTTGGGCCGGGCCTGCGTCGGCGGGGGCCGCTGCTAGGCGGCGCCGAGGCGCTGGCGGAAGAAGTCGACCATCACGGGCCAGGATGCTTCCGCGGCCGCTTCGTTGTATCTCGCCGACCGGAAGTTCTGGAAGTCGTGGCCGGCGTCGTAGACGTGGAACTCGTGGGGCTTGCCCAGCCGGGTCAGCTCCGCGTCGAGCGCCGCCATGTCCTCGGGGCTCGGATTGCCGTCCTGCGAGCCGAAGACGCCGAGGATGGGACACGATATGCCGGGCGACCGGTCGAACGCCGACGGCCCGTCTCCCCAGGATGTCCACAGCCCTGACGGGTAGAAGGGCGCGGAGGCTTTGAAGTCGGCGATGGCCGTCGTCTGGAGGTACGTGATCCTGCCGCCGAGGCAGAACCCGACGACGCCGATGCGGCCGGGGGCCGTGCGTGGCAGCGCCTGCAGGTAAGCCGCCGCGGCCCTGCCGTCGGCAATCACCTCCTCGTCGCGGAGCTGCTGCACCTTCTCGAACAGGCGCCGGGTGCGGTCGGGCGACCCCGGCTGGAGGGCGCGCACCTCGTCCAGGATATTGTCCTTCTGCCGGTGGTAGTACGTGGGGGCCGCCGCCGCGAAACCGTCGCGGGCCATGCGGCGCGTCAGCTCTTGAATCGTCTCCTCGACGCTGCCGAGGCCCTGGTTGACCACGACCGCCGGGAACGGGCCGTCGCCGTCCGGGACCGCGACGTACGTCGGCATCGGGTCGCCGTCGACGTCGATGTCCTGCCACCAGGTCTCCATGGGGTCTCCTCGGACCGGGGCTACCGCTCGGTGAGCCGCCCGTGCTCGACCAGCCACTTGGCGAACTCCAAGCGCGTCCTGTCCAACACGGGCGGGTGCGACTTCAGGGGAGGACGCGGCACGGGGATGAACTCGCTCTTGCGGAAGCGGTCCATGATGATCTGCACGCGGAGGTCCTCGAGCTGCTCGACGATGTCCACGGCCCACAGTCCCTCGACGT
Source organism: Dehalococcoidia bacterium (assembly GCA_965220205.1). GTDB lineage: Bacteria > Chloroflexota > Dehalococcoidia > Lucifugimonadales > Australimonadaceae. Next base: position 1,951,078 of record OZ244812.1, read on the forward strand.
CGCATCCGGGCAACTCCGGGTAGGACGCGCGCCGGAGCCAGTCGCCGTCAGGCGCCTCGAACGACTCGATGATGAGCTTGTAGGGGACCGCCAGGTACTCGTCTAACGTCATCGCCAACTCTCAGCGGCCAATCGGGCCGGTCTTGGGCCGTATGTGTGAACAGACCATCGGACAAGCAAAGAATAAGCGAATTCGGCGGCGTGGGCCAGTGCGCCCGACGAGATGAGGCGGTTGGTAGTGGAAGGGCCGTTGTCATTGGGGCAGGTTGAGCCCGTGGCTGGAATCACGCCCCGGTGGTCTGCTTAGCGCTGCATTATCAAGGCAATGGCGTGTGTAAGGGGCAGGAGTGGACCGGAATGGCGGGCGGCGCGCACTCGTAGATTGCATGGGTTTACGAGTGGGGGGCGGGAAGTAGTTCTTCGAAAACGGTGACATTTGGTGACATTGGGCGCCATTTCGCCTCTGGGGCCGGGCCGGTAAGCGAGATCGGAGGCCTCTCGTGACCGCATGGGTTGCGAGACTCGTCTCTTCTAAACGGTCTCATTTGGTCTCATTCCGCGAGTGGGGTCCGGGCTGAACGCCCGGCGACGACCGGGGTCGGCCCCGGAGTTGGGCCACTGGAATAGTGTAGGAGGCGAGGGGACGAACAGGCTACGGGCAGTTGTCATGGCGGCGGGGCGGGCAGCCGCGTGCGGGGGCCGCGCGAGCGGTTCCCCCCTCCTCAATCCTCCCTCCGTGAGGGAGGAGGCCAGACTGGTACAGACCGGGCACATAGGCAACGCGGCGGGGCGGGCGGCCGCGTGCGGGGGCCGCGCGAGCGGTTCCCCCATCCTCAATCCTCCCTCCGTGAGGGAGGAGGCCAGACTGCGACGTGGTCGGAATGCGGCAGCGCCAAGAACTGCGACGCCTGGTAGAATCCGGCCGATGGAACACTGGAGAGGATGACCCGTGCTGAGCGCCGAAGACAACGAACTCATCACCCGAACCGGGCCCGGTACGGCGATGGGCGACCTCTACCGGAGGTTCTGGCTCCCCGTCCTGCTGGCCGAGGAGCTCCCGGCGCCCGACTGCGCCCCCGTTCGGCTGCGCGTCCTCGGGGAGCAGCTTATCGCTTTCAAAGACAGCGCCGGCCGCGTGGGAGTGCTCGATCAGCGGTGTCCGCACCGCCAGGCCAACCTCTTCTGGGGGCGCAACGAGGAGGGCGGGCTCCGCTGCGCGTACCACGGCTGGAAGTACAACGTCGAGGGCGACTGCGTCGACCTGCCGAACGCGCCGGAGGGGAGCGTGTTCAAGGAGAAAATCCACGCCTTCGCCGCCTATCCGGCGGTCGAGCGCGGCGGGTTCGTCTGGACGTACATGGGCCCTCCCGACCACGCGCCGGAGGTCCCGGACCTCGAGATGAACAGCGTCCCGGCCTCGCACCGTTACATCTCCAAGATCTTCATTCGCGGCAACTACCTCCAGAGCATGGAGGGCGACATGGACTCGAGCCACGTCAGCTTCCTCCACAGCCGCGTCGACTCGAACGCCCGCGGCCTGCTGCCCGAGGACCGGGCGCAGCCGGCGATGTTCCAGGACCTCGCCCCCCGCTGGTCGATCAAGGACACCGCATACGGCATGATGCTCGGCGCCGAGCGCACGGGGCCCGAAGGCAAGCGCTATTGGCGCATCAACCAATGGCTCATGCCGTCGTTCACGATGATTGCGGCGCGCCCGGGCACGCCCGTCCACTTCCAGATGCGCGTGCCGATGGACGACGAGAGCTCGATCTACTACCGCGTGATCTACCACCCCGAGCGGCCGCTGACCGACGCCGAGCTCCACGACGCCCGCCATGGCGGAACCAACTTCCCCGAGATGATCCCCGGGACGTTCCTCCCGGTCGAGAACAAGGACAACGACTACCTGGTCGACCGCGCACGGCAGCGCACCGTCTCCTTCTCGGGGATCAAATCTGTCCCCGCGCAGGACTGGGCCATGGCCGAGGACCAGGGCGGTCTGCTGGCCGACCGCAGTCTCGAGCACCTCGTCAGCTCCGACGCGTCCATCATCGCCGTGCGCCGGCGGCTGCTGAAAACGGTTACCGACCTGCGCGAGGGGGCCGAGCCCCGCGAGCCGCACGCGGGCAGCGGCTATCGTGTGCGCCCCATCGACATCGTCCTCGACAATGGCGTCGCCATCTGGGACGGCGCCCGCGACTACCTCGAGGCGCGTTCCTGGTAGCTCTATCCGCCCCGGCGCAGCGGCCAAGTTGCGTATAATGACGCCCGTCCGACGACTGCTTGGCGGGTGTTTTCTTGCTGCCTGCCCTGTTTGCACTACGGGCGCCTTGGATTCCCGTGTCGGGGCACGGGAATGACGGAAGGGGGGCGTGAACCAGCACATGGATCTCAGCACGCTCGAACCCGGCCTCCTTCTCCTGAGCAAGCGGATCACGATCACCGCGGCCGCGGCCGCCGAGTTCCGTTCGGCGGTGGAAGACAGCGCCGAGCTCTACGCGGACGAGCGGCTCGTCCCGCCGATGGCGGCGGCGGCGCTGGTCATGGGCGAGGCGATGCGCGCGGTCGAGCTCCCCGGGGGCGCTGTGCACACGGGGCAGGAGCTCGAGTTCTTGGCGGCGGCGCCGGAGGACGCGGAGCTCGCCTGCACCGCCTCCGTGGCGCAGAACAGTGTGCGGCGGGGTTCGCGGTTTCTGGTCCTGGAGATACGCGGCGAGCTGAGCGGCGAAGGCGACCCCGAGACGGTGGTCGCTGGACGCGCCACCATCGTCGTCGCCGAGCGGGGGACGACGGAGGAGGGCCGATGACGGCGGCGCCCGCGGAGCTCACGCCCGTGACGCATCGCGTCACCGAGTCGCAAATTGCGAGGTACGCCGACGCGGCGGGCGATCACAACCCCCTCCACCTTGACGCGGAGTTCGCCGCCTCGACGCCGTACGGAAGGCCTGTCGCCCACGGGATGCTCGTGCTCGCCTTTGTGTCAGAGATGCTCACCCGCTCTTTTGGACGGAGCTGGCTGTGCGGCGGCAAGCTACGGGTCCGCTTCAGGGCGCCGGTCTTCCCGGGCGACACCGTGACCACGGCGGGCACGCTGAAATCGACTGCGAACGGCGCGGCAAGCTACGAGGTGGCGGTGCGCAATCAGGACGGCGCGGATGTAATCACCGGCGAGGTCGTCGTAACGTTGACGGCCCAGGAGTAGTCGATTGAGCGAGACTCGCACGATCGTGATAGACGCCATGGGGGGCGACTTCGCGCCGGGAACGCCCGTCGCAGGCGCCGTCCTGGCGGCGCGCGGGGGCGACGTCGAGGTCATCCTCGCCGGCGACCCGGACCTCGTCGAAGCCGAGCTTGCCAAGCACGACGCCGCGGGGCTGCCCATCTCCGTCGTCCCCTCCGAAGGGGTCATCGTCGAGGGGGAGCAGCCGGCGCTGGCGCTGCGGAGCAAGCCGCGGGCCTCCATCGCCGTGGCGGCCGGCCTGCTGAAGGCAGGGAAGACGGACGCTCTCGTCAGCGCGGGATCCACCGGCGGCACGATGGCGGCCAGCGTGTTGGCGCTCGGTCTGTTCCCCGGTCTGGAGCGTCCGACGCTCGGCGGCCCCTTCCTGGCGCTGGCCCCCCGCACGACTATCATCGACCTCGGGGCGAACGTCGACGCCAAGCCTTCGCAGCTGCTGAGCTTCGGCGCGCTGGGGTCGTCGTTCGCCCGGTTCTTCTTCGGGACCGAGAACCCGCGCGTGGCGTTGCTCAGCGTCGGCTCGGAGGAGGGCAAGGGGAACAAGCAGGTCAAGGACGCCTACGCCCTGTTCAAAGCAAGCGGCCTCAACTTCGTGGGCAACGTCGAGGGCCACGAGCTGTTCGAGGATAGGGCGGACGTGGTCGTGTGCGACGGGTTCGTCGGCAACGTGCTCCTGAAGTTCACCGAGGGGCTCGCCAAAGCAGCGGCGGCGTATCTCGCCGCGCAACTTGGCCCCGGCAGCGAAGCCGTCCAGCGCATCAGCGCGCTCGCGGGCCTCGCCGAGAGCGGCGGCGGCCCCCTGTTCGGGGTCAACGGCGTCGCGGTCGTAGGTCACGGGAGGTCGACGGCCGAGGGGATCGCGGGCGCCGCGGCCCTGGCGGCGCGCTGCGTTGACGACGGGCTGGTGGACCGTATGCGCGACGATCTGGCGAGCGCATTGCGACGGGCGGGCGCGTGAACGGGCTCGCGGGCAAGAGGGCGCTGGTCACGGGGGCGAGCCGCGGCATCGGCCGCGAGGTCGCATTGCGTCTGGCCGCCGAGGGCGTCGCCGTGGCGTTGAACTACCACACTGGCGAGGCCGAGGCGCGCGAGGCTGCGGACGAGATCCGCGCGGCCGGGGGCGCCGCGGAGGTCGTGGCGGGCAGCGTCGCCTCCGCAGCGGAGGCAGAGGGGTTGGTCGAGCAGGCGTCGAAGCTCCTCGGGGGCCTCGACATCCTCGTGAACAACGCGGGCATCACCCGGGACAACCTCGTGATGCGGTTGAGCGAAGAGGACTGGGACGCGGTGTTGGACACCAACTTGAAGGGCGCGTTTCTGTGCACCAAGGCGGCCATCCGGGGGATGATCCGGCAGCGGTCGGGGCGCATCGTGAACATGTCGTCCGTCGTCGCGCTGACGGGCAATCCGGGACAGGCGAACTACACGGCGGCCAAGGCGGGGCTCATCGGGTTCACGAAGACGGTGGCCCGCGAGGTTGCCTCGCGCGGCGTCACGGTGAACGCGGTGGCGCCGGGGTTCATCTCCACGCGGATGGTGGACGCGGTCCCCGAGGAGATACGGAAGCAGATCATGGAGCGCATCCCGCTGGCCCGGTTCGGCTCGACGGCGGACGTAGCGGCGTCTGTCGCGTTCCTCGCCAGCGACGACGCCGCCTACATCACCGGACAGGTCCTCAGCGTCGACGGGGGGCTGGGCATCTAGCGGCGCGTCTTATCGCCTCTAGGCGTCAAACCTAACGACCGCCGGGAACGGGTTGCGCTTGCACGCTCGCTTGGTCCGACGCGCGCACGTCGTGACGCAGACCCAGCCGCAGGCCCACCGCTCTCACAAGGATGGCGACTCCCACGGTCAGCGCCATGATTATCAGGCTGAGTATGCCGGCCGCTTCGCGCCTGCCCGCCTCCGCGGACGCGTAATCGAGCGCCAGCAACGACAGCGTGGTCGTCGATCTCGACGCCAAGAGGATAATGCTGCTCGTCGTGCCCGCCGCCAGCACGAAATTGATCGTTCCCACGAGAATCAGGGACGGCATCAGCAATGGGACCCATATGCGGAAATAGGTGCGCGTCCAGCCCGCACCCGAGATGCGCGCCGCCTCTTCCATATCCTGTCCCACTTGCACGAAGACGCCCTTGAGCATGTTCACCCCGAGGGTGTTGCCTTGGAGCACGACAACCAGGATCAAGGCGTAGACCGTCCCGTACATGATTCCCAGTCCCGGCGTCCCCAGGAACAGCGACAACAGACCGAGGCCCGCCAGCATCCCGGGAATGGCGCCGGAACCCCATATGATGAAGTCCAAGGCCACTCGCCCTCGTAGCCGGGTACGAACCAGGGTGTAGGCGATGACCGAGAACAGCAGCGGGCTCGCTATGGATGTTGCCGTCGCGATGACGAATGTCGTACGCAACGCCCGTCGAATGAACGGGTCGGTCATCACGAGTTTCCAATGGTCGAGCGTGAACGCCGGTTCCAGGAAGAATACGCCCATGCGCGTCATGAAGCTGCCCAACACAAGGCTCGCGACCGGAGCCACGGTGAGCAGCAGCAGGAGAAACGCGATGGCGCTGAACGCCAACCACTTCCACGGACCGAGATCGACGAGGCCGACGCGAAAGTTGCCGGCGATCGTCGTATAGGCGCGCCTTTGCAGTATCCAGCGCTGCAACGGGATGATGAGGACGATGATGAACAGGGTGGCGCTCGCAAGCGCCGTCGCTTGCCCGTAGAGCGGCGGAACTTTTCTGACCATTTCGTAGATCTTCGTCGAGTAGACGAAGAACTCAATCGGCCGTCCGAGCAGCAGCTCTATCTCGAAGGACTGGAAGATGCGCAGCAGTTGAAGCGCCAGAACGAGGGCCATGGGCGCGACCATCATGGGCAACGTGACCCGCAGCATGGTCCGCAGACCGCTGGCCCCGCTCACCCGGGCGGCCTCTTCGAGCGCTGCGTTCATGTTGCGGAACGCCGGGGTGAGAAGCATCACCTTCAACGATATGCCGTTGGCCATCGCGTGCGCCCACACGATGCCCTGAATGCTGTAGATATTGAACAGCCCTTGATCGATGAACGGCAGCTTCCGGAGGGCGACGTTGATAAACCCCGCGTTCTGGTCGAGGAGCGCTATCCACGCTATCGTCGTCGCCAGCCCGGGCATCATGTACGAGATCCAGAACATGAACTCCAAGCCGTGACTGAACGGCATGCGCGTCCGCGCGAGCGTCCACGAGACCAACACCGCAACGGGGAAGCTGACGACCATCGTCAGCGCCCAGATCAGGAAGCTGTTGCCGAGCGAAACGAGGAGGCCCGGCTGCTGGTAGGCGAGCCGCCAGTTGTCGAACCCCCACACGCGCGGCGGCACGAACATCTCGGGGGCAACGTTGAAGGCGTTGATCAACAGCAGGACGGCGGGGTATATGAGGAAGAACCCCAGCCCCAGGATCATCACCGTCATGCCGAACGTCCCCGTGCCGGGCAGACGGAGCACGCTCTTCCCCGAGACTATTCTCGCGATATTCACGCTGATTCCCGTGCCGAACGAGCAGCAGGGCGGCCTAGCCGATTCGTGCGCGACTTCCACACATCATTCACCCCGTTCGTCGCGGCTGCCGGAGAGCGGGGGCCGCATCACGTCGCGCCCGCTCTCCATCAAGCGCGGATAGCGAGAGCGCCGTCCTTCAGCTCGAGGAGGTTGCCGGAGAGGTCCATGCCTGCTTGGGCTGCTTGGACGAACCGGTCGCCGACGGACTCCGGGCCTGCCATCCGCTCCCGGGCCTCCGGCGGGGCTTCCTCAGTGGCGATCTGCGTACCGGGAGCGATCGTCACGACGCAGATGTTGAATTCGCGTTCCTCCTCGGCCACGAAGCGGGTGAAGCTCCGGATAGCGTCCTTGGAGACGCCGTAAGGAGAGCCGCCGAACATCGCGGGGTTGGCGCCTCCCATGGTGCTGACCACGTGCCCTGAGCGTTGGGCCTCCATGTGGGGCAGGACGTACTTGGTGCACAGGAACGTGCCGCCGAGGTTGGTCCCGATGACTTTGTCCCAGAACTCCTTCTCCATGTCGCGGACGCGAGGCCAGCGGGGGAGTCCCCAGAGGAAGTGGGTGACGATTGCGGCGTTGTTCACCAAGACGTCGATTCGCCCGAACCTCTCCATCGTCGCGTTGACGAGCGATTGCACTTGCTCCTCGGACCGGACATCGGTCGGCACGGCGAGCGTCTGCGCGCCCCTCTCCTGGAGCTCCCTCTCGACGGTGTCGAGCGGAGCGATGTCGGCGACGACGACGTGCGCTCCGGCATCGGCGAACGTCTTCGCGATATGCCTCCCGATCCCTTTGGCGCTTCCTGTGATCACGGCAACTTTGCCGTCCATCATGATTGGCTACTCCCGTTGTGAATTGGACACGGGCTCCTTGTTACTGCCCCAACACGAGCCGGCTGTAGGCGTTCTCCGCCCAGGCCAGCACGTCGCCCTGTTGCGCAATCATCACTGGGTCGAACGCGTTCATCAGGTATTCGACGCCCGGCTGCCGGCGCTGGATCTCCAGGGTGTTTCCGTCAGGCACGCCGTCTATCCTGAGCGTCGGACGAGGGTCGGGAACGTTCTCGTGGTAGAAGGTCTGTCCCTCCTTGCTGAAGAACCAGTTGACGAACAGCTTGACGGCGTTTGGATTGGGGGCCTGCTTGAACACCAACACGTGCTCCAGGCTCGTCCCGCTCGTGATCTCGAGTGTGCCGCCAAGCGTGCGGCCTTCGAGGTCGAGCCCGCTGATGGGGGCGCCTTGGTCGGCGAGCCTGACCAGGTCGCGGCGGGTCCCGCCCAGGAACATGCCCCATGCGTACGTGCCCTGGAGGATGGAGTCGACCGCGACTCCCGGGTCCTCCACGAAGTCGAAGTCAAGCTCAGTGAAGAACCGTTCGACGAACTCCTCTCCGATGTCCGGGTTCTGGACGAGGCTAATGTAGCTGTTGCCGACTTGGGCGCGCGGGGGAAGTCCGGCCCCCGTCCCCTTCAGCCGGGGGTCGTCGAGAAGGTCCCAGATGGTCTCGAGACTCGCGCCGAAGTCCTCGCCGAGCGAGTCCGTGTTCCAGATGAGTCCTCCGTCCGGGGCCTGGACGCGTCCGGCGTACAGGAACGCGTGCTTCTGCTCGGCGTCTCCCCACCAGAAACGGCCCTGGAACCAGTTCGACTTGTCGACGACGTCGGGGTGGAACAGCAGCGGTTCGATCGGCTCGAGCGCGCCGGCCGGGACGAGGCGCTGGTTGATCTGAGTGAGGCCGAGGGCGCCCATGTCCACGGTGTACCTGCCCGCCGCCTGCTCGGCGAAGACGCGGTCCACATGGTCGGCGCCCCTGCCGACCGACGTGATGACCTCGATGTCGAAGAGGCGGTTGAATTCCTCGTACACGCTGCCCATCGACCTCGAAGCGCCGGCACCGAGGATGTAGTTCAACTCTCCCTCATCCTGCGCGGCCGCCAGGGTCTCTTCCCATTCAAGCTCCCATGCCGGCTGTGACGGCGTTGGCGTTGCCGTCGCCTGGGGAACAGGCGTGGCCGTCGGCAACGGCGTGGGCGTCGGGTCGGAGCCGCAGGCGACCATCCCGAGCGCCAACGCGAGGGAGAGGACTCCCAACGCCCCCAATCGATGAGCAAGGTATCCAGATCGATTCATGTCCGCTCTCCCCTTCCGACGGTTGGTCTCTCGCTCCTCATGGCGCCGGATGGACCCCGGCCACAGGCGGCGTGCGGCGTTCATAGCGCGTATAGCGCCCTCGCATTCGTGTCCAGGATCTTCTCAACAATCTCAGACGACACCGGGCTCGTCTCGCGTAGGGTCTGGAGCGCCAACAGCTCCGACGATGTGTCGGCGTGGCCGTAGTCCGTTCCCATGACGACGTTGTCCTCCCCGGTGTACCTGAGCACCTCCGGCAAGTCGTCGTCGGTCTGGCAGGCAACGTAGAACCGGTAGTCCTTGAGCATCTGCGTCGTCAGGTGTTCCGCCCTCTCGGGGTCGCCCTTCCAGCCCATCCGCCGCACGATGTCGTGAATCACGTACGGCGTCCATTGAGACGACACCTCGATGAAGCCAAACCGCAGGTCTGGAAACCGCTCGGGCACGCCGCCGAAGACCAGGCTGTGAAACGAGCTGATCACCGGGAACTTGAACTTCATGAAGTTGCCCTGGTCGGGCGCCGTGGAGAAGATGTCGAACAGATCGCTCGACCCGATGCCTGCGTGAAAGCAGACGGGCATATTGAGCTCGCTCGCAGTCGCGTAGAGCGGGTAATAGTAGGGGTCCGACGCGTGCCTCAACCCCTCGAATCCACGAGAGAGCACGCCGCATGCGCCGTGGTCCTTGGCCCAGTGCGCCTCCTCGACAGCGCGATCGAGGCTCATGAGGGGCATCACGGCTATCCAAGGCAACCGTCCGTTGCTCTGCTGCCACGAGTCGCCAAGCCAGCGGTTGTAACTTCTGCAGATCGCGAGCTCCACTTCAGGACCGCTGAACGTGATGCTTGTCCAGAGCGACGGATACAGGACTTGGATGTCGGTGCCCAACTCGTCCATATGCCGCAATCGGGCTTCAATATCCGTCAGCTCCTGCGCCTCCCTAGGGGTGTCGCGCCCGACGTTGCCGCGTCTTCCCCGCAGCTTGCCGTCAATCATCCAGAACTCTTTCGGCGGATCGGTCCGCGAATCGACGGCCATAGGGCGGTGCTTCGCGTCCGCGCCGTCCATATGGACCCACGTGGCGTCCGTCTCAATGACGTGGCTGTCAGCGTCGATCGTCGCCATGGCGCTGCTCCCCCAATAGTGACGAGTTTTTGGTACCCTAGGTCGCGGCCTAGGGGAAGTCAAGCAGCGTCGAGGAGCCAGGCAGGCGCGGACTGAGGACTGCATATCCGTGTAGCCCTAGCCTTGGCGGCGGGCAGGCCTCGGCCGCACGAGACAGAAAGCAGCCGCAGGCCGGAGAGCACAGGAGCATGGCGCAGCAGCAATTCAACGGCGAAGGACCGGGCGAACGCATCATGGTGGTGGTGGCGCATCCGGACGACGCCGAGTTCATGTGCGCCGGGTCGGTGGCGAAATGGACGGGAGAGGGGCGGAGGGTCGTCTACGCCCTCGTCACCAGCGGCGACAAGGGCTCGCCCGATCCAACCATCGTCCCCGCCGACCTTGCGAAGTTGCGCGAGCAGGAGCAGCGCAACGTGTGCGACATCCTCGGCGTCCGGGCCGTGGAGTTCCTCCGCTACCCGGACGGCATGGTGCTGAACACGCTGGAGCTGCGCAAGGACATCGTCCGGCTCATCCGGCGGCACAAGCCGAGCGCGGTCATCACACAGGACCCGACGATGCGATGGTCGGGCAGCTACGTGAACCATCCGGACCACCGCAACACGGGCGACGCGACGATGGACGCGGTGTTCCCGTCGGCGCGCGACGTGCACATGTTCCCCGAGCTGATCGAGGAGGAGGGGCTCGGGGCGCATATCGTCGAGCACCTCTACCTCGGCGACCGCAGCGAGCAGGCTAACGCCTTCGTCGACATCTCCGAGACCATCGACACGAAGATCCGCGCGCTCCAGGCTCACGAGAGTCAGGTGAGCAGCCCAACGGAACTGGGCGGGTTCATCAAGAAGAACGCAGCGGCGCTGGGCGCGCCGCGCGGCATGGCGTACGCCGAGTCGTTCAAGTACTTCTACCTGGGCGAGGACCGCAATCGGCGCGAGCGCATTCCCCCGACCTCGGACCTGTAGGACGGGTCAGCCAGAGGCTGTTCAGCTTGGAATCCTCTGAACAAGTTCTCCCCTCCTCAATCCTCCCCTCGTAGGGGCCTTTGGGTACTCTGCTCGACGAGCGCTGTTCTTCCCGCCCACCCGCCCGCAACGCTTGGTGGGGGACACCTCCACGCCCCCGGCCGAGGGCTTTGCCCTCTGCACTCCCCCACTGGGCGACTACGAGAGCCGCCCCTACGAGTTATGCAAGGGTCTTCGTGGGGGAAGAGGCTGGACTGGAGCGAGCGAACGAACGACGAACTTGTTCAGAGGTTCCCTTGGGGAGAGAAACACTCCACCCCCTGTGGATACCCGCTTTCGCGGGTATGACGGCGGCATACGTCAGTCGGCGGCGGCCCCGGTCGCGAGGGCGAACCCGGGCTCGGAGAGAACGGCCGTCGCGCCGTCGTCCGCCACGCTGAGCGTCCGGCCGACCTCCGCGTGTTTCGCGGAGACCAGCGCCAGCGCGGTGAAGCCGTCGGGCGTCGCCGCGACCGACGTCGCGACGCCGGCCGAGGCGCCCTCGTAGGTCAGTTTCGCGCCCGGCGACGCGGGGCCGGAGAGCGTCAGCAACATGAGGCGGCGCTGCACCTTGCGGTAGGTCAGCAGGCGCGCGATGACCTCCTGGCCGGTGTAGCACCCCTTCTCGTCGCTGATGGCGCCCGCGAGGCCGCTCTCCAGGGGGTTCGTGAACGCGCCGAACTCGGCGCCGTAGGCGGGCATGCCGCTTTCTATCCGGCGCCCTTCCCACGAAGCGGCGGAGACGGGCACGGCGCCCGCGCCGGACAGAGCGGCGCTGACGCGCTCCGCGTCCGTCCGCTCCCCGACAATCTCGAAGACATCGCGCCCGCCGCCGAGCATCCGCCAGACGACGACATCCGCGCCCGCGACGGCGGCGCGCGCGAGGTTGTCCCTCGCCGGCGGAGTGAAGGCGCCGGAGGGGCCGACAGCCGCCCTGAGCGCGGCTTCGGCCTCGGGGCCGGCCAGGGTCAGCTGAAACGTGCCGGGCGTGCGGTCGACGACCTCGATCTCCTCGCCGAAGGTGTACATGTCCAGCCAGTCGACGACCTCGGCGGCCCGTCCAGGGCTCGTGAGGCAGAGGAAGCGGCCGTCGAGCGCGCCGAGGGCGAGCAGGTCGATGACCCGCGCGTCGCCGTTGGTGAGGACGGTCCACTTCGACCGGCCGTCGGGGAGCTCTTCGAGCGCGTTCGTCGTGAGGCGGTTGAGGAGATCGAGCGCGTCGGCGCCGGAGATGTCCAGACGCCCGGCCTCCGAGCGGTCGGCCACGCCCGCCGCGAACCGCAGTGCGCGGAACTCAGCCGCATCGGCTGGGAGAACGGCGCTCGGCTCCTCGTGGTCGGTCATGGCGTGCGTCCGGGCCGGGAGGGCCTAGACCGAGAAGGAGGTCCCGCAGCCGCACGACTTCTTGGCGTTGGGGTTGTTGAAGATGAACCCCTTGCCGTTGAGGCCGCCGGAGTAGTCGAGCTCGGTGCCGGCCAGGAAGATGTAGCTCTTGCGGTCGATGGCGAGGGTCACGCCGCGTTGCTCGATGACCTTGTCGCCCTCTCGCGGGTCGTCGACGATGTCGAGCACGTAGGTGAGGCCGGAGCAGCCGCCGCCCTTGACGGCGACCCGGAGCGTGCCGCTCTGGCGGCCCTCGACGCTCATGAACTGACTGACGTGCCGAGCGGCGTTCTCGCTGATGCTGATCGTGAGCGGTTGCTGTGCCGTTGTCATGCGTCCTCTCCGAGGCGGCGCCCGTTGTCTACGTAGTCATGGTCATGATAGCGAGGGCGCGCTCTGGGGGCAAGCGGCTGCAGTCGTAGGAGTGGCTTGCGGCGGTACACGAAAACGTGTAGGTTACACGGAAACGTGTAGCGTGGCGGCGTGAGCAGCGACAGGCCCCCATACCAGACCAGCAGACGGGAGACTTGGGACGCCGAGGCCGTGGCCTCCCTGCGCAGCGAGGCGGGGATGTCGCAGGCCGAGCTCTCGCGGCTGCTCGGCGTGCGTCAGCAGACGGTGAGCGAGTGGGAGACGGGCCTGCACCGCCCGCGCGGGGTCTCGGTCCGCATGCTTTCGATGGTGGCCGAGCAGGTGGCGGAGTACCGCACGCGCGCGGGACCGGCGCGCGGCGGCGGGCCGGACGATGGCCCCGGCGCCTGAGTCCGGCCGGTCGGAGCGCGCGCTCGCGCAGCTCTGGCTGACGAAGACGGGACGGCGTCTGAAGACGACCGACGGCCGCACGCTGCGCGTGATCTACCCCGGCAGGCCGGCGCCGGGGCACGGCCCCGACTTCCGCGACGCGCTCGTCGAGCTCGACGGCCTCAGGCTGAGCGGGCCCGTCGAGCTGCACCGGACGCCGGCCGACTGGACGCGCCATCGCCACCACCTCGACCCCGCCTATGACAGCGTCATCTTGCACGTTGTCAACGCAGTCGACGACAGTGCCCGCGTGGTTGCGAGCACGATACCCGCGTTGCCCACTGTCGCCATCGCCGTCGACCGGCCCCCGCGCGCCGGTCGGCGTTCCCTGCCGAGCGGTCCGTTCGCACGGTTGCGCGGCCTCGACGAGCATCGCTTCCACGTTGCGCTCCGCCGCGCGGGTCTCGAGTGGTTCGACGAGCGCACGGAGCGAGCGGCGGAGGCTATCGAGTGGGCGGGGCCCGACCAGGCGATGTACATGGCGGTCATGGACGCGCTGGGCTTCGTCGAGAACCGCGCGGGCTTCATCGAGCTGGCGCAGCGGCTCCCGGCCGCGCTGCTGCACGCGCTCGGCGCATCGGTCGCCGAGCCGGCCCGGCCGCGGCTCTACCGCGCCCTGCTCGTCGCGTGTTCGGGGCTCAGTCCGGCAACGCGCGAGTGGACAGACCTCATCGGCACGCAGCCGATGCAGCCGGGCGTATGGCGCATCGCCGGAACGCGGCCCGGGAACCACCCGCTGCGAAGGGTCGCCGCCGCGCCGGAATTGCTCGCCCGCTGGCTCCCGACGGGGATCTCGAACAGCCTCGCCGCGTGCGCCGAGCAGGGCGCGAGGCCGCTCGTCGCGTCGCTGCTCGCGCGGGACGCCGACGGCGCCGCGATGATCGGCGAGGGGCGCGCCCGCCAGATGGCGGCGAACGCGGTGCTGCCGGGGCTGGCCGCTCAGGCCCGCCGGCGAGGCGACCGCCGCGGGGTCGCGCGGCTTGCGGCGCTCTTCGAGGAGGTCCCGCCATTGCCTGCCAACAGCCTCACGCGCGAGGCCTCCCGCCTGCTCGGCGACCGTGACGCGGGGCGGCTCGGGGCGTGCCAGCAGCAGGGCCTGCTGCACCTCTACCGCCGCGCGGTGGCGTCCGACGACCCCTCGTCTTCCGGTCCGGAGAGTCTCGTAGTTGGAGGACCCGAAAGCGGGCAGGAGCGTTCTGTGTTTCGGGCTGCGGAACGGTTCCGGGCTGCGGAGCGGGCCGGGGGTCAGCCGAGGTACGCCCGCGAGAACACCGCGAGCACTCTCCGGTAGACCGGCATGAGCACGCGCATGACCGCCGCCGCGGCAAGCGCGCCGGCCACGCCAACCGCGGCGCCGGCCAGGACGTCGCTGGGATAGTGCACGCCGGCGTACACGCGGGCGACACCGGAGACCACCGCCAGCCCGTACAGCGCCGCGCTCAGCCTGCGGTGGCCGGGGAACAGGGCAGTGGCCACAGCGAAGCCGACCGCGGTGGTGTTGGCGGGAAACGACGAGTCCGTCGGCTCGTAGAACAGGAGCGTGAGGTCGTAATCGACGAAGGGCCGGTCGCGAAAGATGAACGTGTTCACGATCATGACGAGCAGGTTGGCCAAGCCGATGGCCAGGGCACCTGTTGCCGTCGCCGTCTGGTTGGCGGTCCGGCGCGGGTCGTCGCCCGAGAACCAGAGCCCGAGCAGCGCCAGGCTCCCGAGAACCGGGAGGAGGTAGTCGCTGACGGCGATCGTCATCAGGTCGTCGAAGAGCCCCCACCGGCCGACGCCGCCGTTCAGCCAAACGACGATCGGTCCGTCCACTAGCGCCGTCCCCTTCGCGCCGGGGCCGCGCTGTGTGCGATCGCGCGCCAGAACGTCGTATGCCGGAGCCGCCCGAGTCCTCGCGACTCCCGTTCATCACGAATGCCAGACTCCCGTTCGCGGAGAACGGCCCACCGGTGGTTGAGGGCCGACGACGCCGCGAAGACGAAGGCGACGGCTGCAGCCGACGCGGCGGCGAACCAGCGGGCCTGGGAGTTCGCGTCGAGTCCGCCTCCCGTGTCGGGCACGTTGCGAGGCTCCGACCCGAAGAACCACGCGGTCGCCGCGGCGATGAGCAGGGCGCCGAGCACGACGGCGGCGCGCGGAGCCTGGCGAAGGAACAACAGGCCGGCGAGGCCGCTGCGCGCCGCGGCAATCTGCACTGTGCCAAGCGCGGCGAGGAACACCCACGCGGCGTAGTCGAGCGCGAACCCGGAGGGCACGACGGGTGCTAGGACGCCGCCACCCGGGGCGTCGCGGTGGTGAGCTGGTGGAGATAGGCGGGGTTCTGGCCCCGCACGATGGGGAAGTAGAGGTCCCGGAGCCGTTTCGTGACCGGCCCGATCCCGCCCGCGCCGACCGGGCGGTGGTCGACCGTGCCTACTCCCTGCACGTGCGCGGCGGTGCCGGTGAGGAAGACCTCGTCCGCCGTGTAGAGCTCGCTGCGGTCCACAGGGCGCTCCTCGACCGTCATCCCCAACTCTTTGCGGGCCAGGGCGATGACGGTGTCGCGCGTGATGCCCGGCAGCACATTGCTCTCGATCGTCGGCGTCGCGATCACGCCGCCGTGGACGACGAAGATGTTCTCTCCGGTGCCCTCGCAGACGTGGCCGTCCATGTTCAGCATGATCGCCTCGTCGAAGCCCGTGGCGACGGCGTCGGTCTTGGCGAGGATCGAGTTGAGATAGAGCCCGCTCAGCTTGAAGCGGGGCGGGACCATCGTGTCGTCGATCCGCCGGTACGACGCCACGCAGCAGTTGATGGCGCCGTCGGAGTCGATGTAGGCGCCAAAGGGGACCGCGAGGCAGAAGAAGCCGTCGGAGAGCGATCTCAAATTCAGGTTCGCGACCATCTCCTGCGCCTTGAAGGCGACGGGCCGGATGTACAGGTCCTGCTGGTGGCCGCTGCGCTCGACCACCTCGACCGTGATCTGGCACAGCTCGTCGATCGTGTAAGGCACCTCTATCCACAGCATTTTGCAGCCGCGGAGCATCCGCTCGTAGTGCTCCCGCAGCTTGAAGATGTAGGTCTTGCCGTCGTCAGGGTTCCAGTTTCCACGGATGCCCTCGAACACGGCTGTGCCGTAGTGCAGGGCGTGCGTCATGATGCCGACCTTGGCATTTTCGAGGGGCACGTATTCGCCGTTCAGGAACGCCACACCCGCCATACCAGGGCTCCTCGGATCGGCCTGCGCGCATGCTCCGAAAGCCCGCGCTTGCGCCGGACGCGCCCGCGCGGGAGGCATCATGCGCCGCCGCTTGTCGCTGGAGTTGGCCATCGCCTGGCCTACTGCGATTATCGGCAACGCTGACGACGACTGTCAATTGACGGGCGAGTCCGGCAGGCCTTCGGCGGCGAGGCGCCGTTCGCCGAGCAGCCCCCCGCAGCCGGCGATGGGGTCGTCAACGCCCGCGAGGGCGAGCGCGCGCCACAACGTCGCCGAGTGAGACGTCACGACCGGTTTGCCGAGCCGCTCCTCGAGCGCTTCGATCACCGCCAGCGCGTCGAAGTTCATGCAGCTCACGAACAGCGCGTCGGCGCTCGCGTCCCACGTCTCCAGGCAGAAGTCGTAGATGTCCCGGGGCGGCACGCGGCTGTACTGCTCGCCGCCCACCAACCCCATGCCGCTGATCGCGACGACCTCGACGCCGGCGTCCTCGAGATAGGCCCGCTCCGGCTCGTGGTGGTCCTCGGTGTAAGGCGTCGCCACGACGACGCGCGCCGCCCCGGCGTGGCGGAGCGCCTGCGCCGCCGCCAGCATCGTCGAGGTCGCCGGGATGCCGTAACGGTCGAACACCTCGCCGCAGAACGCACGGTCCACGGCAAGGCCGCGCAACGCGCCGCTGGCCGTGCAGCAGTAGGCGATGCTGTCGACCCGGGCCGAGGCGAGCTCCCCCACGCCGCGCCAGGCGCTCAGCTCCATCTCGCGAATGCCGTCGAGACCGCCCGAGTTCAGCAGGCGGGTCGCGTGGAACGACACGCCAACGGGCGCGAGCTGGTTGTAGCGCGGCTCGGTGACCAGCTGTCCACTGGTCGTGATCAGGCCGATCTTCGCCCGCCAGGCGAGCGGGTCCATCATGTCGTCACCGCGCTCTCTGTCGCCTCACGTTCCACGGCGTCTTCGTCTTCGTCACGGCCATCTTCGTCACGGGGGCGTTGCCGCCCGGCGCTACGCCAGGCCGTAGAGCCGCATGGCGTTCTCGCGCATCACCTTCCGCTTCGCGGCGTCCGAGAGGTCCGTTCGTCCGAGCATGGCGTCGACGCTGGCGGGGTAGCTCGAGTCCCAGTGCGGGAAGTCGGACGCGTAGAAGAGGACGTCCTCGCCGATCACCGACATGACGTAGGGCAGGATCTTCTCGTCCGCCTCGGTGTGGAAGTACCAGTTGCCGTCGCGCACGTACTCGGTGGGCGGCCGTTTGAGCTCGGGGGCCTCCGCCGCCCCACGCAGCTCCCATTTCTCGTCCATCCGCTCGAGCCAGTAGGGCGCCCAGCCGCACCCGCCCTCCATCCAACCGACGCGCAGCTCCGGGAACAGCTCGGGGACGCCCGCGAACATCATGCTCACTAGGTGGCGGAAGAGGCCGACCGGGAAGCAGTAGGTGTTGACCTCAATGAAGCGTTGGAAGTCGTCCGCGCCGAGGTGGTGGATGCCCTGCGTCGCCGAGTGCACGGCGACCATCGTGTCGAGGCGCTGCGCCTCCTCGTAGAGCGGGAAGTACTCCTTGCGGCCGAGCGGCGGGTGCCCGCCCAACGCCGGCAGCATCGCTCCGACCATCCCGTACTCCGTCACGGCGCGGCGCAACTCGTCCACTGCCGCGTCCAGGTCCTGCATGGGGATGAGCGCCGCCGCCTTCAGCCGGGGGCTGCGCGAGAGGAACTCCTCGTACATGAACCGGTTGTACGCACGGCAGACCTCCACCGCGACCTCGGGCTCCCAGATGAGCGACGCCGTGAGCCCCACCGACGTGGGGAACAGCACCGCGGTCTCCATGCCGCCCTCGTCCATGGCGCGCAGCCAGGTCTCGGCGTCCTTGGCCTCGCCTCCGAGGCTCCCCCCGAGGCTGATGTCCCAGTAGCCGTGCCCCGCGCGGAGATGGGCGCGTCCCGCGCGGAGGCGATCAGGCAGGTAGCGGCGCACCTGCTCTTCCGTCTCGGTCACGTGGCCGTCGCCGTCGATGATCCCGAAAGGCCGGTCCATTTGCGCGCCCCCTCGCCGCAGCCCGCCCTTGGCGTCGGCCTCAGCCGAGCAGCCCGCTGTGCCGCGCGATGTACTCCGCCGTGCGGTAGGTCAGCGCGCAGACGGTCGGCGTCGCGGCGTAGCCGCCCATGGTCGGGAACGCCGACGCTCCGACGATGAACAGGTTGTCCACGTCGTGCGCTTGGCAAAAGCCGTTGACCACCGACGTGCGCGGATCGTCCCCCATGCGAGTGCCGCCGGCCCACCGGCTCGCGCGGCCGGACATGACGCTCCAGTAGTGGCTGGCGCCCGCTCGCTCCATCACTCCCTCGCCGATCCCGGCGAGGTGCTGCCACATGCGCCGCTCGTTCTGGTGGAACGTGAACGTCGTCCGCGGGAGGGGGAGGCCCCACTCGTCGCGGCGGACGGGGTCGAGGTCGACGTAGTTGTCGCGGTGCGGCAGCGTCTCCGGCTGCATGTTGAGGTCGAAGCTCCGCGTGTAGTAGCGGCCCAAGAACTCTTTGTAGGCGGCGCCCCAACGGGGGGAGTCCGGCGGAATCACGTCGTACCGTTCGAGCGGGACCCCGCCGCCGCTGGTGCCGATGGTCGCTCCGCGGATGAAGCCAAGCCCCGCGTGGTCGAAGTTGTTGCCGTTGAAGTCGTCCATGCGCATCCCGGCGTTGGGGCCGATGAACGCGTTGACGCGGGTGTCGTCGAACAGACCCACCGTGCGCACGTCGCCGTGGGCCATGATGCCCCTGCCGACGAGGCCGCTCGAGTTGGCGAGCCCTCGCCGCCGACCCGAACCATCGCCCGACAGCAGGAGCAGCCGGGCGTGCTCGTAGACGTAGGCTGCCAGCACGACTACCGACGCCTCCTGACGCTGGACGCGGCCCTCCGGGTCGAAGTAGGAGACGCCCGTGGCGCGGCCGCGGTCGTCCGTGTCGATGCGGAACACCTTGCACCGGGTGCGCAGGTCGAGGTTGCCCGTCTCGAGCGCGACGGGAATCACCGTGAAGGGCGTGGAGGTCTTCGCCTGGACGTGGCAGCCGAAGTTGTTGCACTGGGCGCAGTAGACGCAGGCGGGGCGCTCCGGGATGCGCTGGTCGTACGGCGCGGGCGGCTTGTAGGCCTCCGAGAGGATGCCCGCGGGGGTCGGGTACGGATGGTAGCCGAGGCTCCGGCACGCGTCGCCGAACAGCATGCTGCGCGCCCCGTGCCGCAGGGGCGGCACGGGGTAGCCGCGTCGGCGCGGGCCCTCGAACGG
The DNA here is from genome assembly GCA_965220205.1 of Dehalococcoidia bacterium. Taxonomy (GTDB): domain Bacteria; phylum Chloroflexota; class Dehalococcoidia; order Lucifugimonadales; family Australimonadaceae. The sequence goes on from OZ244812.1 coordinate 1,970,778, forward strand.
GTTGGCGCCCGCCTCGCCCGACGCTCCCATCTCCCACTCGAACCGCTCGTAGTACGGTTCCAGGTCGTCGTAGCCGATGGGCCAGTCCGGTATGTCGTAGCCGTCGAGATTCGCGCCCGCGCGCTCGGCGACGCCGCCCAACACCTCGTTCGTGTGCACGTTGAAGTCGCCGGGCATGAAGCGGGTCGTGCTGCCGGTCCAGATCATCAGACCGCCGCCGACGCTGTTGGCGGGCGTCGTCGTGTAGCGCAAACGCGTGACGGCGCCGCGGGACGACCGGTTGGTCACCGGCTCGTGGCGGACGCGCTCCTCGAACTCCCTGCGGGCGATGGCGCGCACCGAGTCCTTGTAGGCGTAGTCCTCGAACTCGAGCTCCGGGCCGCGCTCAAACCCGACGACGCTGAGCCCGGCCGACGCCAACTCCTTGGCCATCACGCCGCCGGCCGCGCCCATCCCAACGATGCAAACGTCCGCCGAGGCCATCCCCGCCCTCCTCGTTCGTCGGGACCTTCCCTACTGGTTCCCTACTGGCCGGTCCCCCACTTGCCGGAGTGGATGTCGTTGATGATGCCCTGCATCACGTCGTAGGCCCACTTCGACGCGTTGGGACGCCCGTCGTCGCGGTCGATCGTCGCCGCCGCGCCGCCGATGCCGCTGAACATGACCTGAATCTTGCCGTCAGCCATCTGCGGCGCCTGGCCGCCGATCACGGGGATGGTCAGCGTCTTGCAGACCTTCTCGTAGACGTCCGGCGGCACGTTGGTCAGGTCGATCATCGCGGCGCCGGCGTCCTGAATGCGCAGCGCCCACTTCATCACGTGCTCCTCGACCTCGGGTCCGCTCTGGATGCCAGTCGACGGGCCCTGCGTCGGGTAGCCGATCTGGGGGTACGCCTCGAGCCCCATGGCGATGACGGCGGGGACTGCGTCGAAGAGCTCCTCCTCGTGCGTACGGATATCGACCTTCACCATGTCGACGCCCGCCTCGTCCTTGAAGCGCTTGGCCGCGGCCGCGACCGCCTCGGCGCCCGCGCGCGACGGCGTCGTCGGCATGTCGACGCTCACCACCGCCCGCTCGCGACCCTTCACGACTGCACGCGCGAACGGGATCATGTCGTCGACCGTGCAGTCGTCGACGTGGTCCTGCCCCAACACGTTGCGCCCTAGGCTGTCGCCGACCGAGAGCAGGTCGATCCCGGCGCGTTCGCATATCCTCGTCATCTGAAAGTCGTAGACCACGGCGGCGGCAATCTTCTTGCCGTCGCGTTTCATGTCCTGCAGGTCCTTCGCTGTCATGAACGCCATCGCGTACTCCTCCTGAGCGCTGTCACAGATGCGGTGGAACGGCCCTCGCCGGGCCGACGCGCAGGGTAGCACAACCCATCGCGGCGTGCGTGCTTCCTCCGTCGATTGCCGCTATCATCGGCCCCGAGCTCAGGGGGAACGGATGGGAGGGCAGAGCGGAGGGTGACGCTGGCGGAGCAAGGCAGGTTCCCCCTCCTCAATCCCCCCCAGTGGTGGGGGAGGAGGCCAGACGGCAGGGCGCCCATGACAGGCTTCGACAGGCTCAGCTCAGGGCGAACGGATGGAGCGCAACGGTCACGGGAGGAAGCATCGTGGTTGCACAGGGTCCCGCGTTCACGGTCATCGGCAGGCCCATTCCCCGAGTCGAGGGCGTCGACAAGGTGAGCGGCGGCGCTCATTACACCGCCGACGTCGCCCCGCACGGCACGGTGTGGGCGAAGAACGTCCGCAGTCCCTACCCCCACGCCTGCATCGTCTCCATCGACGCCTCGCGGGCGCTCGAAGCGCCCGGGGTCCTCGCCGTTATCACAGCCGCGGATATCCCCGGCCTGCGCACGGGCCGCAACATCAAGGACGTGCCCCTGCTCTGCACTGACCGCGTCCGGTACATCGGCGACAAGGTCGCGGTCGTCGCTGCCGTCGACCGTCACGCCGCCGAGGAGGGCGCCGCGCTCGTCGACGTCCAGTACGAGGAGCTGCCCGCGGTGTACGACGCGATCGAGGCGATGACGGAGGGCGCGCCGGTCATCCATCCCGATCCACGGTCGTATCAGGGCTTCCCGGAGGAGATCCCCGACGACGTTCCGAACGCGTGCGGCTACGGCTCCTGGGACCGCGGGGACCTGGACCAGGGCTTCGCCGAGGCGGAGCTGACTTTCGAGCACACGTTCCATACGCAGCTCTCGCACCAGGGCTACCTCGAGAACTCCGCCTGGCTCATCGACATCACGCCCGCCGCCGAGGGGCAGCCGGAGCGCGTGGAGGCGTGGGCGTCCAACAAGGCGCCGTTCTCGACGCGGGCGGAGCTGGCCCGGCTGATTGACCGCCCGAAGGAGGACGTCCGCGTCCACGTCGTGAGCATCGGCGCGGACTTCGGCGGCAAGAGCAGCGTCGGCGACCTTGCGACCGGCTACCACCTGGCCCGCAAGCTGGGCCGGCCCGTCAAGTTCGTGAACACCGTCGAAGAGGACCTCGCCGCCGCATCGCCCAAGCACGAGATAATCGTCACGCTCCGCACCGGCGTCAGGCGGGACGGCAAGATTACGGCCCACGACGCCAAGGTCGTGATGAACCGGGGGGCGTACACGGGGCTCAACACGTCGGGGAACGGACTGCTGGGCGGCGCCGGCCGCGCGGCGAATTTCTACGACATCCCGCATCTGCGCATCGAGGCGTTCGCGGCCTACACGAACCGAGTGCCGTGCGGTTACATGCGCGCGCCGGGCTCGCCTCAGGTGCTGTTCGCGGTCGAATCGCACATGGACCTGATCGCGAAGGAGCTGGGCTTGGACCCAATCGAGTTCCGCCGGCGCAACGTGCCCGCGCAGGCGCCGAGCGGCGCGGACAGCGTCGTCGGGCGCGTATTGGACGCCGCTGTCGAGGCCTTCGGCTGGCAGGACCGGACGCAGGCGGCGGCCGAGTCGCGGGCGACGGGCCCGCACACCGTGGTGGGCAGGGGCATCAGCCTCATCGACCGCAACCAGGGCGCCGGCGAAGGGTCGTCCGACATCACCGTCAACCCGGACGGGACCGTGACCGCGGTGTCCGCCGCGCCGGACAACGGCACCGGCGCGACCACCGTCGTGGCGGCGATTGTCGCCGAGGACTTCGGCATCCCCTTCGACCGTGTGCGCCTCGTTCACGGCGATACAGACTCCCTGCCGATCGACGCCGAGTCCGGCGGCAGCCGCATGACGAACTCCGTGGGCACGGTCGCCCTCGCGGCGGGTCAGCAGGTGAAGGAGCAGCTCGCCCCGCTCGCCGCGGGCACCCTCGGCGCCGAGTCCGTCGTGTGGACGCCCGCGCAGGCTGCGCCGGGCGGGCGTCCCGGCGGGTGGCAAGCGCCCGACGGACGCTTCATCTCGCTGGAGACTCTCGCTTCCGAGCTCATCCAGGAGGGGGAGCCGGCTGCCCACGCCCGCGTGACGCTGCGGGCGCCGCGCAGTCCCGACCCCGGCATCTGCGCGCAGATGGCCGAGGTGGAAGTGGACACCGAAACGGGGCAGGTGAAGCTGCGGCGTCTCGTGACCGCGCAGGACGTGGGCACGATCATCAACGCGCTCGGCCACCAGGGCCAGATCGACGGCAGCGTCGTCCAGGGCGTCGGCTACGCCCTCATGGAGGAGTTGCTCGTTGAGGACGGGCGCGTGATCACGCCGAACTACAACGACTACAAGATGCCAACGATGCGCGACATCCCGGAGATCGTCACCGTGAACGTCCCGGCGCCCGGCCTCGGCCCATTCGCGGCGAAGTCCATCGGCGAGATACCGACCATCCCGACAGCCGGGGCGATTGCCAACGCCGTCGCCGACGCTATCGGCGCGCCGGTCCTCCAGCTCCCCGTCACGGCTGAGCGCGTGCTCGCAGCCATCAGGGCCCGGGACGCGGCGTCAGGCTAGAGGTCGGCGAAGACCTGGTCGATCTGTACGAGCGGGCCATCGTTGGCGTCCTCGAGGGTGAGTTCGACCTTGGCGAGGCGGTTGGCGGCGAGGTCCAGCCAGACGCACGCTTGGCACTGGAGCGCCTGGGGCGGAGACGGGTCGTCGATGATCCGCGACAGCGCGCGGCGAGGGAGGGGACGGTACTCGACGCGCAGGTAGGTCCGGTCGCGGTAGGAGTAGACCGCCGCCGCGCCCGCCGCACCGGCGAGCAGCAGGCCGGCGTAGGCGTCAGCCTGGAGCCTGCGGCCCAACGCCGCCTCGTCGGCGAAACGCTCCGCATCCGTCCGTTGGACCCACGTCCCGCCAAGTATGCGATAGAAGTCGCCGCCGACCGTGGCCCATTGGTCGGTTGCGGGGAGGCCGTCCGGCCACGCTGTCTGGCGGACCCGGCGCGCGTCGGGACTGGCGAACTCCATGACCCAGACGAAGTCCCCCTCGCCAAGCTCGGCGAGGGCGGAGGCTCTCAGCACCCGTTGCGTTACGTAGTCCGCGGCGCCGGACGCGGCACTCACGCTCCGTCTGACGCGGCCGTCGACATCGGCGACCTCAACGGCGGCGAGCTCGGCCTCGACGACGCCGAGGCCCATGAGCGCATCGAGCTCGGCGGAAGCGGTCTGCATCGTAACAGGGAATCGTACGGGGAGCCCTGCGTCGGCGTCCTCGCCGGCGTACACGGGCGACGGCGGCGACTCGACGCCGGGAGTCGCGGCTGCCGGCGCCACGGTCAGCTCGTATATGCGCTGCGCCACTGCGTAGGCGTCCCTTCGCGCCACGGCCGAGAGCAAGGGCTGTCGAACGACGTGCGTGCCTGCGTAGAGGGTGAGTTCGCCGTCCTCATCGGGGAAGGCGAACGCTGCCAGCATGTAGACCGAGGCTAGGACGGGCAGCCCCCCTATGAGGAGGGACACGAGGGCGACGCCGAGCACCACCCAGCTGATCCAGCCGAGGAGGGCGCCCGCCCCCATGAAGATCAGTCCCTGTGCGAGGCGCTCGGTTGGGCGGCCGGAATCGGTGACCTCGACCGCGCTCACGCGGTCGAGGGGCGCGATGCTCGTCGTCCGCTTGCCGGCGTCGACGCCGGCCTTGATCGCGCGGTGGGTGGTTACCATGAGCGAACTGCGTCCGACGGCCTCGGGGGCGACGGACCCCTTTCGTGAGTCGATGGCAACTTCGAGATGCTCGCCAGGGAGCCAGACAAGCCCCTCGTGAAGCCAGACGATGTGTTGACCGGGACCGGTGCTGCTCACGAGTGCCTCTCGGGCCAGCCCGGCAGGCTGGCCGCCCCGCATGTGGAGATGCCGCCGCGCCCGCTCAGCGCCGGAAGGTTAGTTTGCGGAAGATCTCGGCGTACTCGAACTCGAGCCCGTGGTCGGCGGCCTGGGCCGCGGCGTCGACGGCGCGGCGCTTCGCGAACTGCTCGATGCGGTTTATGTCGTTGGAGAGCTGGCTTTCGTGCGCCGCCAGCGCCTGCATCTTGAGGTCGATGGCGTCGCTGATATCAACGGCGATATCGGGAGCCTCGGTCCCCCACATGAGGACCGTGCCGACCTTGAACGGCTCGAGGCCCTCCTCGCGGTGCTCGGGGAAGTGCAGGATGTCCCGCGCGTAGGGAAAGCAGGCGTCGAGCGCGACCTGGCCGGTGGTCCGGTGGTCCCGGTGAGTATGCGACATGCGCCGGTACGGGTCCATGGTGAGCAGGATGTCCGGGCGGTGACGCCGTATCTCCCGCACGATCTCGCCCCGGAACTGGCGATCGTCCTCGAGCTCGCCGTCCCCGTGCCGGAGGAATACGACCTCTTCGACGCCCAGGACGGCGGCGGCGTTGCGCTGCTCCCGCTCGCGGGTTTCGGCGAGCCGCTCGCTCGTCATCTCAGGGTCGGACGAGCCCTTGTCGCCGTTGGTCGCGACGACGTAGAGGACACTGCAGCCCTGGCGGGCCCACGTGGCGACGGCGCCGGCGCATCCGGACTCGCCGTCGTCGGGGTGCGGAATGACGAGCATGGCTCGCTCAGGCGCTTCTATGGTTTCCATCGGACCTCCGAGGCGGCGCGGTCAGACGCGCCGCCGTGGGCGCTGCGCGCGCCGTTTGGGAATCACAGTCTGCCAGACTCGGTCTGGTAGGATGATACCGGCTCGCGCCGCCGGGCCGCCACTCTCCGCCTTCATCAGTGCTTCATGAGCCCAAGCGATATCTCCATTCGACCGTTCACGTGGGCCGACGTTCCGGCAGCGGCCTCGCTGCAGGCGGGACTCGACCCGCCGAGCCCGCCGCCCGCGGCTGCCATCGACGGGCTGCGCCGCTGGCTGGCTGATCCTGGCGCGCACCCCGAGCGCGATGGTCTCGTCGCTTGGGCGAACGGCGTACCGGTAGGGTGGGCCTACCTCGTCGCCGAGCCGTTGGTCCGGCGCGGCGTGCTGCTGTCCGACATAGCGCCGGCGGCCGACCAGGTAGGCGTCGGCGAGGCGCTGCTCGACGCCGGGGCGCAACTCGGAAGGACGCTAGGCTATGGCGTGCTCCACGTCGACGCGCCCGAATCGGCCGTCCGCTGGCAGGCGTCGCTCGTCGCGGCGGGCCTCAGCCACGTACGCTCGCACAACCACCTCCAGCGAACGAGCACGGACAGGGTCGACGCGACCGTCCCGCCGAGAGGGTCGTTGGCACTGACCGGCCGGGGCGACGTGGAGGAGCTGACACAGTTGCAGAACGCGGCCTTCACCGGCAGTTGGGGCTTCTGTCCCAACACGCCGGAGGAGATCGCCTACCGCGTGTTCGAGCTGCCCGACGACCCGCCGGACCCGGTCGTGTTGCTGCGCATAGACGGCATGCTCGTTGCGTATGCGTGGACGCATCAGGAGAAGCCGGACTCGCCCGGCGTCGTCGGCATGGTGGGCGTCCGGCCCGACCTGCAGGGGCGCGGCTACGGGGCCGTCGTGACGGCGGCAGGGATGAACCATCTGATCGACATCGGCGCCACGCCCTTGGAGATCACGGTCGACGCGCAGAACACGCCGGCGGTGCGGCTCTACGAACGCTTGGGCTTCGTTCTCTCATGGCGTTCGTTCTGGTACGAGTTGCAGCTTGACTAGGACGCGCCGGTCTGTTGCCGTCCCTCAACGACGCCTCCCGGTCGCTAGGAGGCCCGCCGCCGTCGGAGCTCTCGGCGCCCCCTCGACGTGGGGGCGACCGCCCAAATCCGGTTCGCGTCCATGGGGTTTGTCCCTGGGCCCCTGAGATACAATCAGTGCGAGGCCGCCTCCTTCCACTGGCCGGAGGCCGCCCATCTCAAGCGTGGCGGCGTTTCCCATGTCGAAGTTGTTGTCCTGCGTAGCCGTTTCCCTGCTGGCGGTGTTGCTGGGGTGTTCCAGCCCAACGCCCACGCCGACCCCCACGCCAACTCCCACGCCGACCCCCACTGCGACTCCCACGCCGGCCCCCACGCCAACTCCCGAGGTAGCCGAAGCGCTCGCCCCCCTTAGCGTTACAGACTCCCAGGCGTTCTTGTCCAAAGCATCGGAGGCCGAACAGGCATGTCTCTCGGCTAATGTCGATCTGGACCGTCTCTCAATGTTGCTGGCGAGAGCCACGAACCTAGGCCCTGACGAGGAGATGGCGGCCTTCATCGGGTGTCTGGAACAGGACACGGTGCTCAGGTTGTTCCTCACTCCTTTCTTGCGTCAGACCGGGCCGCTGAGCGCCGAGTCCTCCGCGTGCATTCGCCAAAGCTATGCGGATGCAGACCTAGCCGCCCTGTTGATCGCGGCCGGGTCCGGACCCAGTGAAGACCCGGGGGCCGCGATGGCCCGCATGATGGCGAGCTTGGTCGTGACATTCTCGTGCCTGAATGAGGAGGAGTTCCGGGCTGCCGGCCCCACCCTCGGAATGGCCCCGGAAGACCGGCAGACTCTGCAATGCGTGAAGGACGAGTTGGGCGGGCCGGAAGGGTTCGCTGCACTCTTGCAACCCGACGCCGGGCCTCCTCTCGAGTTGGCCCGCGCGGCAAGCGACTGCAACCTTCAACTGGGGGGATGACCGGAGCCGGCGCCTACTCCCACCCCGGAGCCGACGCCTACCCCGGAGCCGACGACGGTCTCTCGCGCCTGACCCTGCTCGCCCAGTTCGACGAGCCCGATGCGCCACTGAGGGATCGGCTGGACCGGGCCGTCGCACAACTCACGCCGGAAGAGGCCGGAGCGGTGATCGTGCGCAGCGGGCCGGTTACGCTCGCTGACGGCTCCGAGGCCGAGCGCGCCGCCGACCCCGAGGTGCACAGCGACACGGCTGCCCTCTACCTCAGCGACATCGTGGGGGTGCGCGAGAGACTCGACGGCGACGCAACGGAGGTCTCCGGCGTGGAGGCCGTCGACGAGCGTACCGTCCGCATAACCATTGACGCCCCGAAGGAGTACTTCCTATCGAAACTGGCCTACCCGTCCAGCGCGGTCGTCGACCGCCTCGCCGTGGAGGCGCTGGGCGACGAGTGGTGGATGAGCGACGACGTGAACGGCTCTCCGGCCCGTACCGGCTCCTGCGGTGGGACGAGGAGGTCGTCATCCTCCAACGGTTCGACGACTACCACACGCCGGTCTCGCTCGAGTACCTGATCTCCCCACTCGTCGCCCTACCCGGGGCCGGGGCGCTGGCGATGTACGAGGCGGACGCCTGGGATGCGCTGTTTGTCGGCACCCGGTCTCTAAATAGGATACGGGAAGACCAAGTGCTCGGCGGGCAGTTGCGCGAGTACGACCAGCTCACGAGCTACTTCGTGGCGATGGACGGGACGCGCCCTCCGTTCGACGACCCGAAGGTGCGGCGCGCTTTCGCTATGGCGCTCGACCGTGAACGGTTCATCGAGGAGGTCTACAGCGGCAACGTGGAGCTCGCAACCGGGCTGCTGCCGCCCGGCATCCCCGGCTACTCGGAATCGCTTCGAGGGATCCCGTTCGATCCGGAGGCGGCGCGGCAACTGCTCGCCGAGTCCCAGTATGCGGACGGTCTCCCGGAGATAGTCTTCTCGGCGGTGGACGTGGACGGCGAGCCTCCCCGGAGCGTGCAGTTCATGCTGACCTCGTGGCGGGAGGAGTTGGGCGTGGACGTGCGGGCGGACCTCCTCGAACCGGACGTCTACTACTACGAGTTGGAGGGGTTAGCAGAGCATCTGTTCACGTACGGGCGGGTGGCCGACTACCCAGACCCAGAGAACTTCCTCGACCTGCTGCTGCACTCCGAGGCCCGCGACGCCAGATACGTCAACCTGAGCTTCGATAGTTTGGTGGAACGCGCCCGGGTAGAACAGGACCTCGAGACGCGCTTGGGCCTGTACCGCGAGGCTGAGCAATTGCTCATGGACGACGCGGGGATCATCCCGCTCTTCCACGTCAAGGACTATGTCATTGTGCGTCCGCACGTTGACGGCTTCACGATAGCGCCGGTCGGCCAACCGAACGTGGCCGGAATCACACTGAGGCCCATCGTGCCTTAGCAGGGGCTGCGGCGAAAGTGGAAACCGGGCAGGGCCGGATTACGCCAAGCCCGCCCGCGGGTTAGAATCGCGCCTCGTTACGAGTGGGCATTCCTGCGCCGAGCTGATGCCGAGGTGGTCATGAGGATTCTCACGAGCGTACTCCCGCGTCGCTACCGCACGCTCATCGTCGTAGGGCTCATCGTGGCGGGCTTCTCCGTCGCCTCGCCGTCTGTCGCCCGGGCGGCCGAGGTTGGCACCGAGACGCAATTCATCCTCAACACCTTCTCGTTCCTCGTCTGGGGCGCGCTGGTGATGTGGATGTGCGCGGGCTTCACCATGCTGGAGGCCGGCTCGGTGCGCACCAAGAACGCCTCCATGATTTGCCTGAAGAACCTCGGCCTCTACTCGATCGCCGGGCTCGCCTTCTTCTTCATCGGCTACAACCTCATGTACGTCGGAGTCGGAGACATCATCGGCTCGTTCAGATTCCTCTACGGACCGACGGCCGATGAGATAGCCCTGGTGGGGGGAGACGACAGCGTGGCCGGGGCCGTGATCGAGGCGGGCTACTCGACCATGTCGAACTGGTTCTTCCAGATGGTCTTCGTCGCGACGACCGCATCCATCGTCTCCGGGGCGGTGGCTGAACGGGTCAAGATGTGGTCGTTCTTCCTCTTCACGCTGGTGCTGACTGCGCTCATCTATCCGATCGTCGGAGCGTGGACGTGGGGCGGCGGATGGCTGGCCCAGCTGGGCTTCCAGGACTTCGCGGGCTCGACCATCGTCCACAGCACGGGCGGCTGGGCAGCGCTGGCCGGCATCATGGTCCTGGGGCCGAGGCTCGGCAAGTACCGCCGCGACGGAACAGTCAGGCCCACGCCGCCTTCCAACGTCGTGGTGGTGACGCTGGGCGTCTTCATCCTGTGGTTCGGCTGGTTCGGCTTCAACGGCGGGTCGCAGCTGGCGTTGGGGAGCGCCGCCGACGTTACGGCGATGAGCCATGTGCTGGTCAACACCAACCTGGCCGGGGCGGCGGGCGTCCTGGCCGCCCTCATGGTTTCGCGGCCGATCCTTGGACGCTCGGACCTCTTCGCCACACTGAACGGCGCACTCGCCGGGCTCGTCTCCATCACCGCCGGCCCCGATATCGTCGACCACTACTGGGCGGTCATCATCGGCGCCACCGGCGGCATCCTCTGCACTGTCGGAATCAAGCTCATGGAGAAGGTCAAGCTGGACGACGTCGTCGGAGCGGTGCCTGCCCACTTGGTCGCCGGAATCTGGGGGACGCTGGCGGTCTCCATCGCCGCGGGCGGGGACATCGGCGTGCAGCTCATCGGCGTCGCGGCGGTCGGAGCGTTCGCGTTCGGCTCCTCGTGGCTCTTGTGGCGGGTGTTCGCCCTGACGTTGGGCGCCCGCGTGTCGGCCAACGTCGAGCGCTTGGGCCAGGACACCGCCGAACTGAAGCTCGAGGCCTACCCCGAGTTCATACTGATGCCGGAACAGGACGATGAGGAAGATTGAGGGCGCTGCTGCGGGGGGAAGAGGCTGGGAAGGGGCTGGACGACGAAGATGCTGTATGGACTCGCCACTGACGGCACGCCGTGTCCCGATGCGAGCGTTCCCCCCTCCTCAATCCTCCCCCCGTGGGGGAGGAGGCCGAACGGGGAGGCGGACGAGAGACGGTGGATGATGCCTAGCGCTGGATAGGTCTTCGCGCGGTCCGTGCCGCGCAATCATGTGAGGGAGGGGCCATCTTGACGACGGCGCCGGCTTCTCAGAACCCCCGTTACGAGGCGCACGAAAGTCCGCCCCTCCTCGTCTCGCTGGGTTTCGGCCTGCAGTTCAGCCTCATCGCTTCCGCCACGCTCGTGATCACGCCGGTCATCGTGGCAAAGGCGGCGGGGAGGGACGACTCCTACGTGGTGTGGATGGTCTTCGCCTCGCTGCTGGTCGTCGGGCTGTCGACGCTGCTGCAGGTGCGCCGGGTCGGACCTGTCGGAGCGGGGGCAGTTCTGCCGATGTTCACGGCTGCCGTCTCCATCCCGTTCTGCATCACGGCGCTGGTGAACGGAGGGCCGGCGACGCTGACGACGCTGATACTCGTCTCGGCGGCGTTCCAGATCGTCATCTCCAAGTGGCTGTTTCTCCTGAGACGCGTCGTCACGCCGGTCGTGGGCGGCACGGTGATGATGATTCTCTCCATCACGCTGGCGTCCGTCGTTTTCGGTCTGCTAGACGAAGCGGCGCTGGCCGAACCGACGGCGGCACCGCTGACGGCGCTGGCGACGCTCATGGTCGTCGCCGCGCTCGCTCTGCGCGGCTCTCCGGTGTTGCGCCTGTGGGCGCCGATGATCGGCATCGTCGTCGGATGCCTGGTCGCGGCGGCCTTTGGCATCTACGACGCCACGCGGGTGGCGCAGGCTCCCTGGATCGGGCTGCCGAACGAGTGGCCAGGGCTGGCGCTCGATTTCAGCGTCTCTTTCTGGACGCTGCTCCCCGCGTTTCTCTTCCTCGGGATGATTATCTCCATCCAGGTGAACGGCGAGGCCATTACCTTGCAGCGGGTCGCATGGCGCGAGGCGCGGGCCATCGACTTCCGGGAGGTGCAGGGGTCGCTTTCGGGCGCAGGGGCGGCGAACCTGATGGCGGGGGCTGCGGGCGCCGTGCCCATCATCGTCAACGCGGGCGCAACGCCGTTCATTCAGGCCACCGGAGTCGCCTCCCGCAAGATGGGGTACTGCATCGGCGGCGTGTTCATCGTCGTGGCGTTCCTGCCCAAGGTGTCGGGGCTGCTCAGCACGATACCCGGCCCGGTGATGACGGGATATCTCATCCTGGTGACGGGGACGCTGTTCGTCGAGGGCGCGCGGACGGTGATTCAGTCCGAGCAGAACAAGCAGAAGCTGACGGCCGCCGGCATCTCCTTCTGGATCGGCGCGGCCTTCCAGTTCGACCTATTCACGCTTCCGAATCTCGGAGCAGTGGGCACCGCGTTGGCATCGAGCGGCATCACGACCGGCGGGATCACCATCGTGGCGATGATCCTGTTCCTGGAAGTGACCAAGCCGCGGAGCATGCGTTTCCAATCGCGGCTCGACATCAGCGCCCTGCCCGAGCTGAATGCGTTCGTCGAGAAGTTCGCCGCTCGCAGGGGCTGGGACCAGGCGATGAAGGACCGGCTGGGGGCAGTCGCGGAGGAGACGCTCCTCACGCTGGCCCCGTTGGACCTGGAGGCGGAGCTGAACGCGGACGACGACGGCGAGGACGATACGAACGCTCGGCGGCTGGTCGTTCTCGCTTCCGGAGAAGGGGCAGTGGCAGAGCTGGAGTTCATCGGCGGCGCGAACGAGGAGAACCTGGAGGACCGGATACGCCAGCTCCAGCAGCATGACGAGGCGCTTCCCGCGGAGCACGAGATATCGCTGCGACTGCTGCGGAGCTACGCCTCGTCGGTGCAGCACCAGCAGTACCACGGCACCGAGATCATCACGGTCCGCGTCGGCCCGCCCGGAACGAGGTAGCCATGCAGCCGGAACGGTTGGAGGGCGATTCCGGCCCCGTAGCGGAATCGACGCGGATAACCAGCCTCGACCTCATTCGCGGCGCGGCGGTGCTGGGCATCCTGCTGATGAACGCCGTCTCCTTCAAGTTCGGGACAGCTCCTTACCTGAACCTCAGCGCCGTAGGGTCCGAGACCTGGCTGGACTGGTCGGTAGGCATATTCGGCGAGATCTTCATCGACCAGAAGTTCATGGGCCTCTTCTCCCTTCTCTTCGGGGCGGGGATCCTGCTGTTCATCGAACGGGCCGAGAGCAAAGACAGGCGGCCTATCCTGCTGAACCTGTGGCGCAACGCCCTGCTCCTGGGCATGGGCATCCTCCACGCGCTGGTATGGGACGGCGACGTGCTGACCGTCTACGCTATCTCGTCCCTATTCCTGATCGCTTCAGGAAACTCCCGGCCAAGGGGCTCATCGCTCTCGGCGCCGGGATCTTCCTGCTATCCGTGCCCAGCGCTCTTCTCGCGCAGTACATCGCCGATACGACTGACGTATCGCTCGCCGGTCTGTGGTCGTTGTCCGAGGTCAACTCGGACCTCAACGATGCGCTAGGCGGGCTCGTGCTGTTCGGCTACTTCCTGCGGGGGCTTGGGATGATCCTCATGGGCGCCGGACTTTACCGCCTAGGGTTCATGAACGGGAGGATATCGCCTCGTACCTACAAGATGACCGCCGCGATAGGAATCGGGGCCGGCCTATCCCTCGCGACGGCCAGCGTCGTCGTGACGGCGCTGGGCGACTACGCTAGGAGCGTGGCGTTCATCGGCCAGGTCCCCAATACGCTGGGCACGATTCCCGCTGCGCTGGGGTACATGAGTCTCGTCATTCTCTGGGACCGGAGCCCGGACAGTTGGCTGAAGCAGCGCCTCCGCGCCGTCGGCAGGATGGCGTTGACCAACTACCTGAGCCAGACTCTCCTGGGCGTCGCCGTCCTCACCATACTGCTGAGCGACGCCGCCATCGGCAGGACGGGAGTGCTCGTCTTCGTGCTGGCCGTCTGGGCCTTGCAGCTGTGGTGGTCGCAAGCGTGGCTCGACCGTTTCCTGTTCGGCCCGGCCGAATGGCTATGGCGGGTAGGGACCTACCGTCGAAGGCAGCCGTTGCGCCGCTCGTAGGCGGAATCGAACGATGGAGAGAGGGGCCCTAGGGAACCTCTGAGACAAATCTCTGATGCCCTCAGCAGTAGCGGAGGGTGAGGCTGGGGTCGCCGGGGCGTGGATTCCCGTGTCAAGCACGAGAATGACGGAGGGGACCGCCGCCCCCCCTTCGACGAGCTGAGGGCGAACGGAACCGCGAGGCCAGGGCGCTCCGTTCGTGGGACCCTTCGACGAGCCCAGGGCGAACGGATTGGGACAGAGGTATTCAGAGGTTTCCCTAGGCCAGGCAAGGGACGACTTGGGGCACGGGCCAGCCTCTGGTGGCCCGTGCGTAGCCGTCGAGGGCGAGGCTGGCGGCGCGGTTCCACGTGAATTGGACCGCGCGCTCGCGTGCCCTGCGTCCCATGCGCTCACGCAGTTGGGGATCGGCGAGCAGCTCGCGAATGCGGTCGGCGAAGGCTGCCGGGTCGTGCGACGGCACGAGCATCCCCGTCTCGCCATCGCTGACGAGCGATGGAAGTGCGCCGACCGCGGCGGCGGCGACGGGCCTGCCGCAGGCCATCGCCTCGAGCGCGGCGAGGCCGAACGTCTCGTGGAACGATGGCACGGCGCAGACATCGGCAGCGGCGTAGAAGTCGGGGAGGCTGGCCTGGGGGACGGCGGAGCGCCATTGGACGAGCGGGGCCACGCCCGCCTCGGCAGCGATCTCCTTCAACCAATCGACGCTGTGCTCATCCTCCGACCCGCCAACGATGAGGAGCTGCGGCGGGCCGTCGACGCCCAGATGGGCCAGGGCGCGGACGAGCACGTCCGGTCCCTTGAACGACTCCGGCCGTCCGACGAACAGCACGACGTGCCCGCGCTCCGGCAGCCCAAGCCGGCGGCGCGCTTCACTGCGGTCGCGGGGCGCGAACAGCTCCGCGTCCACTCCGGCGGGCACGACGTGGACTTTCTCCCTGGCCATGCCGAGCAGGCCCGAGAGGTCGACTGCCTCCTCGGGCGTGAAAACGAAGACGAGGTCCGATTGCTCCGCCGCCCTGTCCTCGACGTCCTTGCGAACGAGCGGCTCGCGCTGACCGCTGGCCCGCTCCTTCACGGCGGCGACGCTGTGGAAGCTGAAGACGTGCGGGACGCCCCACGCCTTGGCGGCGGCGGCGCCCACGTCTCTCGACAGCCAGTAGTGGCTGTGGACGAGGTCGTAGCCAATGCCCTCCTTGCTGGCGAAGTCGAGGAGGCGGTCCCGGTACTCCGGGAGATAAGGCACGATATCGGTGCGCGTGAGGTCGGGACTCCCGGCCGGCAGATGGATGACGCGCGCGCGCGGCCCGAGGTCGACTATGGCCGGGCCCTCCTCGTGGTGGTTGCGCGTGAACACGTCCACGCAGACGCCCTGCTCGGCGAGGAGCGGGGCGATGCGCCGGAGGTACACGTTCATCCCGCCGGCCGAATGCATGCCGGGCGTGACCATGGGGCAGCCGTGGACCGACACCATGGCGACTCGGCGCAGCCCTCCGTTGTGCGTCACCGCGTCACCACGATGCGGTGAAGGGTGCGATCCGTCCCGCCAAGGTGGTACTTGTACGGCTCGGGCCCGCGGAGGAAGTCGAAGTAGTGGAGGCCGCGCTCGATAGCGTCGTTGATGCAGAGCGCATGGAGCATCAGCCCGACGCTGTTGGCCGACTGGGCGAGCCGGTAGCCGCTGTTGTACAGGAGGCGCGTGCCCTCGTAGTCGAACGAGAGGGCGGCGGCGACCCGCTCGCCGTCGAGCTCGAGGAAGAGGAGACGCAGGATGTCCGCCTCCGACGTCCACGCGCAGGTGCGCCACAGGTACGCTTCGCGCTCCGGCAGCATGAACTGGCGCTTCTCCTCGCTGCTCTCCATCATCATGTCGAGGAAGAGCGCGAAGTCGGCTTCGAGCGTTTCGGCCGTGGCCTCGACGAGGCGCACTGCTCCCGCGCTTTCGAGCCTGCGCATCTTGCGGCGCAGCTCGTGGCGGTCCTTCTTACGGAGCGCCGCGAGGTAGTCGTCCCACGTCGATGGGAGTTGCACGCCGGGGACGACGTCCTCGTGCTGAACGGCGACGGCGTGCCCCCTACGGCGAAACGCGGCGGGCACGCCGTCGATCGCGGCGGACCATTCGGGGACGGAATGCAGATCGATGACGCGCCAGCGTTCCGATTCGAGGCGCTCGGCGAGCGCGTCGTGGAATCCGGGCGCCGCGTCGATGAAGTCGTGGTAGTCGAAGAGGTCCATGCCGCCGAGGAAGGTGAGCGTGTCGCGGTACGCCGCCAGGGGCGCGACTCCCAGCGGGTCCGCCTCAGGCCCGATGCTGAGCAGGCACAGCTCCGTCTCGGGGTCGCCGAACTGCTCCCACCATGTCTGCTGCCATTCAGGGGTGAGGAAGAGGGTGGACCACTGCTTCCGGGCGAGAAGCTGACGCCAACGCGGGCCCAACGCGGCGAAAGTGCTGCGGACGGAGGCGCTGGTCAACGGATGCCCTCTTGCAGCAGGCTCAGGAACTCGCCCCTCGTGGCCAGACCGGAACGGAATTGACCGCGCGTCGCGCTGGTCACGACGGAGGTCCCGGGCTTCCTGATGCCGCGCATCGACATGCAGAGGTGCTCCGCCCGCATCACGACAGCGACTCCTTCGGGATCGAGAGCGGTCATAACCGCGTCCGCGATCTGGGAGGTGAGACGTTCCTGGACCTGGGGCTGGCGGGCGAGGATGTCTACGGCCCGCACAATTTTGCTGAGACCGACGACGCGCCCGCGCGGCAGGTATCCCACATGCGCCGTGCCGAAGAAGGGCAGGAGGTGGTGCTCGCACAACGAGTAGAAGGGCACGTCGCGTACGACGACCATCTCCTGGTGTTCCTCGTCGAACTGGGTGCCGAGCACGTCGACGGCCTCCTCACGGCTGCCTCCGGCAATCTCGAGGTACATCTGGGCCACGCGTTTGGGCGTGTCGACGAGCCCTTCGCGGTCGGGGTCCTCGCCGATGGCGAGCAGCAGTTCCCGGATGGCGCGCTCGATGCGCTGGGAGTCGGCGCTCACGAGGCGGCCCGGCCTGGCGCCAGGTCGAGGCGTTGCGCCACTGACGCCGCGTCGGCCGGCGACTCTTCGGGGGAACTGCCGGTGAATTCCTTGACCATGGCGGGGTCCTTTAGGCCGTGCCCAGTGATGATACACACCGCGGCGCTGCCGCCAAGGTCGGCGCCTTCGCGGACGGTCTTGATGAGCCCCGCCAGCGAGGCGGCGGACGCAGGTTCGCAGAAGATGCCCTCCCGCCGCGCCAACATCTGGTAGGCCTCCAGAATCTCTCGATCGGAGACGACGCCGATGTTGCCTCGCGACTGATCGCGGGCCTCGACGGCGCCCGCCCAGTTCGCGGGGTTGCCGATGCGGATGGCGGAGGCGATAGTCTGGGGCGAGGCCACGGGCGCTCCCCGCGCGATGGGTGCCGCGCCCTCCGCCTCGAACCCCATCATCCGCGGCAGGCGGCCCGCCTTGCCCAAGTCATGGTACTCGCGAAAGCCGCGCCAGTAGGCGGTGATGTTGCCGGCGTTGCCGACCGGAATGAACAGCAGGTCCGGCGCGTCGCCCAGTTCGTCGACGATCTCGAACGCGGCCGTCTTCTGCCCTTCGATGCGGTGCGGGTTGACGGAGTTGACGAGCGACAACTCATAGCCCTGCGCCAGCTCGCGGACGACGCTGAGCGCTTGGTCGAAGCTGCCAGTGACGGTCATGACGCGCGCTCCGTAGGCGATGGCCTGGCTCAGCTTGCCCTCGGCGATGTCGCCCTTGGGCATGAGCACGACCGTCTGTATGCCGACCGCCGCCCCGTAGGCGGCTGCGGAGGCGCTCGTGTTGCCGGTCGAAGCGCAGAGGATCGTCCGGTGGCCCGCTTCGACCGCCTTTGCTACGGCGACGACCATGCCGCGGTCCTTGAACGAGCCGGTGGGGTTGCAGCCCTCGAGCTTGAAGTAGAGGTCCGGAATACCGAGCTCCGGACCGATGTGCCGGGAGCGCACGAGCGGCGTGTCCCCCTCGCCCATGGTCAACATAGGCGTGTCGGCCGTGAGGGGCAGGTAGCGTGCATACCGGGCCAGGACGCCCTCACTCATGCGTCATCCTCCGCTCGCCGGCCGGTCGCTCAGTATGGCTCTCACGCTTGCCGCTCCGATGATGACTCACGCTGCACGGTCCTCGATTCTCACGAGATTGCAGACGCGTTGGACGACCTCCAAGGCGGCGAGCTGCTCCACTGCCTCTCGGAGCGCTGACTCGCGCGCCACATGGGTGGTGATGACGATCTCAGCGGTCCCGCCGGCCAGCGCGCCGCCCTCCTTCTGGATCACCGAGGCTAGGCTGACCTGCAGGTCGCCGAGCACCTTCGTGACCTGGGCCATGACGCCGGGGCGATCGTAGGCCCTGAGACGAAGATAGTACTTCGTATCGAGGTCCGCCATCGGCAGGATGGCCAGCCCGCGGTCGAGGGCCGGGGGCCGGTGGACCGGTCCGTCCGACGCCACCTCGCGGGCCACGGCCAACACGTCTCCGAGCACGGCGCTCGCTGTTGGCTCGGCTCCGGCGCCCGGGCCGTGGAACATGGCCCAGCCGATGAGGTCGCCCTCGAGCTCGATGGCGTTGTACACCCCGTCGACCTTGGCCAGCGGGTGCTCGATGGGCAGGAAGGCGGGATGGACCCGAGCCTCGACGCTGTCGCCGCGGCGGCGACTCGTGGCGAGGAGCTTGATTGCGTAGCCGAGCTGGGCCGCGTAGGTGAAGTCCTCGGGCGTGAGCTGCTCGATCCCCTCCCGGTAGACGTCGCGGTCCCGCACCGTGGTGTGGAACGCCAGCGAACTCAGCACAGCCAGCTTGTACGCGGCGTCCGTCCCATTGACGTCTGCGCTGGGGTCGGGCTCCGCGTAGCCGAGCGCGGTCGCCTGGGCTAGGGCTCCCTCGTAGTCAATCCCCCCTGCCGCCATTCTCGTCAGCATGAAGTTTGTCGTCCCGTTGATGATGGCGTTGACGGCGGTGATGTCGTTCGCGACGAGGTCTTCGAGGAGCGGCCCGATGATGGGGATGCCGCCTCCGGCGCTGGCCTCGAAGCGCAGCCCCACGCCATGCTCGGCGGCGCGCCGGAGAAGCTCGGGGCCGTGCTTCGCCATCACCTCCTTGCTGGCGGTCACTACGTGCTTATGGGAGTGCAGCGCGCGGTTGATATAGGCGAGGGCGGGCTCCTCCCCGCCGAGCACCTCGACGACGATGTCGATTTCCGGGTCGTCAAGCACGTCTGCCGCCGAGGTCGTGAGCGCGAGACCGGGCGGCAGCGGCCCGCGCTGCTTGTCGGGGTCCCGCACGAGGGCGCGCGTGACGGCAACGGGCACGCCGACGCGCTCGGCGATAGCCTCACGCTTCTCGGCGGCGGCGCGAGCTACGCCCACGCCGATGTGGCCGAGCCCCAAGAGCCCCACGGACACCTCGGACTTGCGAGTCAACGCACCCTCCCACGGTCTTGTTCTACAGCTTCGCAGCGCACTTGTTCAACCGACCAGGCGGCAGTCGATGGGCGGCGTTGGGAGGTCGCAGATCTCACGCAGCACCCACTGGGTGTCGTCGTCGCTCAAGCCGTCCCCGCTTACCATCTCGGACACCTGATCGTTGATCCACGTCTGGAACGCGGTCTCGGTGGCGAGTGCGCGCATCTCTTCCGTCAGCGGCTCTTCGGACGGTCCGTCAGTGACGACGAACATCACGCTGCCGATGCTGGACGCGATAGGGCCGAGCGGCTCGCCCTGCTCGAGGTCGGGGTCGAAGAGCCACTGGTCGAGCCACGGGAACGCGCCCCGCGGCGTCCAGCCCACCTCGCCGTTCGGGGCCGAGTAGATCGACTCGACATCCAGCCCCCGCTCGTCGAAGTCGAGGGCGACGTCTGCGAACTCCTCGCCGGCGAGCACCCGTTCCATGGCGTCCTCGATATCCCGCTGCGAGGAGGCGACGATCCAGCTCAGGAACACTTGCTCCGCGACATACGGCTGCTGTTCAGCGAAGTGTTCACGAGCAGCCTCGTCCAGCAGTATCCCCTCGCGCCACTCGACGTACTGGTCTTGGTCGACCCCCAGATTCTCCAAGAGGCCGTCGAGCAAGTCCTGGCCCTCGTCGGTCAGGACCGCCGGAGGGTCGGCTTCCGGGTCCACCGGGGTCTCGAAGAGTTCGACGAAGTCTCGGTTGAGGTCCTCTTCACTGACGGAGAGGCCGAGAGCCGGCGCGCTCAGCCTCAGCAGCCGGTCGCGCACGAGCGTGCCCAGCGAGGCTCGTGGTTGCGCCACGCCGGTGCGGGTGAGGTCCATGACCGTCTGCGGGACGACTTCCCGCAGCAGGACCGTCTCGCCGCTGACCTCGGCGACGGTCTTGCGCGGTGGCTGAAACGAGGTCGTGAACCAGCCGTAGCCGATGATCGCGACCAGCGCGACAACGGCGGCGGCGGCCCCGATGAGGAGCACCACTCGCCGGCGGCTCTCGGTGTCGCGGCGCGTGACAGGAGTCCGACCGCGTGTGGATGGCGGAGCGAAATGACCGCGCTCCGCGCGTCTGCGTTGTCGCATTAGCCGTTCGTCGGGGTTTGGCTCTCGGCCGGGGGCTCAGCGGAAGCAGCGGCAACGGGCTCGGCCGACGGCGCGGCGGACTCTCCCGGAGCTGGGGCGTCGCTCGCCTCGATGCGCGGCGGCGGGGGGCCATCGTAGCGGGGGGGCGGACCGCCTGGGCGGAACGGCGGCCGACGGCCGCGATCGCCGCGCGGGTCAGCGCGCGCGAGCTCGACGAGGCTGTGGCTGCCGGTGTAGGGGAGCAGCGCTAGGTAGCGGGCCCGTTTGATGGCGAGCGACAACTGCCGTTGGTGCGGGGAACAGGTGCCGGTCTTGCGCCGGGACTCGATCTTGCCCCACTCGGAGATGAAGCGGCGGATGCGCGGAACGTCTTTGTAGTTGATGGCGACCTTGTCCACGCAGAACTGACAGACCTTGCGGCGTGGGAAGAAGCGTCGACCGCCGGGGCGGCGGCGGCGTTGGTTAATCATCTGCGGTCTCTCCTTCAGCCCCGGCTGTCCCGGGACGAGCGATTTGGGCCCCGACACATCGGGGGAGCGGCCTGCGCCGCCCTAGAAAGGCAGGTCGTCGGGGGCCGAGGAGGACTCGACCGCATCGTACTCGCCGCCTCGGGCGCCGTAGTCGCCGGCGCCCTGATCGCCGCTGCCCGGCCTGTCCAAGAACAGGACGACGTTGGCGATGATTTCGTTTCGGAACCGCGTCTGGCCGTCGTTGCCCTGGAAGCTGTGGCTGTGCAGCCTGCCTTCGACATAGGCCCGGCGGCCCTTGTTGAGATACTGGTTCACCTGCTCGGCGAGGTTGTTCCACGCGACGACGGTGAACCACTCGGTCTCTTGGCGCCGCTCGCCGTCCTGCGCGTTGTAGGTCCGGGTGGTGGCGATACGGAACGAGGTCACGGGACTGCCGTTCGGGGTATACCGCATCTCGGGGTCGGTCCCCAGATTGCCAATCACCATGATTTTGTTCAGTCCAGACATGAGCCGCTACCTCGCTCGGCGCCGCGCCTATTCGTCGTCTTGCCTGATTAGCATGTGCCGAATGACATCATCCGTCAGCTTCAGACTGCTCTCGAGCTCGGCAGAGCCTCCGCCCTCCATGCGCAAGTGCGCGAGGCGGTAGTTGGCTTCAGCGTACGCGCCAATCTTGTAAGCGAGCTTACGCCGACCCCAACCATCCTCGTCGACGACTTCGCCATCGTGCTCGCCAATGACTGACTTCACGTGGGCCATGACCGCCTCGATCCGTTCCTCGTCGACCTCCGGATCGAGCATCAACACCAGCTCGTACTGCCTCACCACTCCTCCGTACTCGCGCCACAAGGAATCACCGCGGCCGCGCCGACCGCTCGCAGACGGCAGTATAGCAGGGCGGCGAGTGGGCGCTCAACGGGGCCCCGGCAGGCAGGGGGCGCCGGTGGGCAACGAGCGGTCTCAGTAGTCGAGGCCGGGGACCGGGAAGCGGGACGTAAGCTCGCCCACGGCGTCGCGCACCTCTGCCTGCACTTGGGCGTCGCCTCGGTTGCCCAGCACTCGGACGATCATGCCGGCGACGGCGCGCGCCTCCTCTTCGCGGAACCCCCGAGTCGTGATGCTGGGCGTTCCCAACCGCAGGCCGCTGGTGACGCGGGGAGGCTGGGGGTCGTTGGGAATGGCGTTCTTGTTGACGGTGATGCCGACGGCGCCGAGCGCCTCCTCGGCTTCCTGGCCGGTCCACCCGATCGGCCTCAGGTCGACGAGCATGAGATGGTTGTCGGTGCCGCCCGATACGATGCGGAGGCCCGCCGCCTCGAGCGCGCACGACAATGTCTTCGCGTTGGCGACTATCTGGCGGCCGTAGTCGGCGAACGAGGGATCGAGCGCCTCGCCGAAGCAAACGGCCTTGGCCGCGACCGCGTGCATGAGGGGTCCTCCTTGGGCGTAGGGGAACACCGCGCGGTCGACGTCCCGGCGGTGCTCCTCGGTGGAGAGGATGAACGCGCCGCGGGGCCCGCGCAACGATTTGTGGGTCGTGCTGGTGACGACCTGGGCGTGCGGCACCGGCGACGGGTGGACGCCCGTGGCGACGAGCCCGGCGATGTGCGCCATGTCGACCATGAGGACGGCTCCCACTTCGTCGGCGATCTGGCGGAAGCATTCGAAGTCGATGGTGCGCGAGTAGGCCGTGTAGCCTGCGACGATGACCTTGGGCCGCCGCTCGCGGGCAATCGAGGCGATGACCTCGTAGTCGAGCTGCTCAGTCTCGGGATCGAGGCCGTACTCGGCAAAGTTATAGAGTTGCGCGGAGAAGTTGACCTTGCTGCCGTGCGTGAGGTGCCCGCCCTGGTCGAGGCGGAGGCCCATGACAGCGTCGCCGGGCGACAGAAGGGCGGCGTACGCCTCCATGTTAGCGCTCGCGCCCGAGTGGGGTTGGACGTTGGCGTGTTCGACGCCGAACAGCTGCTTGGCGCGGTCGATGGCAAGCTGCTCGGCGATGTCGACGAACTCGCAGCTGCCGTAGTAGCGGCGGCCGGGGTAGCCCTCGGCGTACTTGTTGGTGAGCGGCGAGCCCTGCGCTTCGAGGACAGCGCGGCTGGCGTAGTTCTCCGACGCAATCAGGACGATGTTGCGCCGCTGCCGCTCGGTCTCCAGAGCGATGGCTCGCGCAATCTCGGGGTCTCGTTCGGCCAGAACGCTCACGTTGCTCCTCCTACGGGGCCGTAACGGGCGGCGATTCGACGTTGGCGTGACACGCGGGGAGTCTCTCATGTGGGGCTACGCCCTACACCATAACCGACGAAAATGCGGGCGGGGCCTGGCCCCCTCTCTAACTCTCCCCCGCAGACGGGGGAGAGCAACTGTGTTGCAAGTCAATCGATTGAGGCGGCCATCTCCGTCTGCGCGTGCGCCTCGTTCCACAGGGAGCCGTGTTTGAGCATGCTGTTGAGGATGACGAGGAGCTTGCGCATGCAGGCCGTCAGGGCGGCCTTCTTCGCCTTCCCCGTCGCGCACAGCCGGCCGTAGAAGCGCTGGAACACGGGGTTGTGGTGCGCAGCCCACAGCGCCGCCATGTACAGGACCTGCCGGACGCGCGACCGTCCACCGTAGACGGTGCGCCGCCCACGCAGGGTCCCGCTGTCGCGGTTGAACGGCGCGACCCCGGCCAGGCTCGCGATCTGCTTGCGGTCGAGGCTCCCGAGCTCGGGCAGGTGGGCGGCTAGGGTCAGACTGAGCACCGGCCCCACGCCGGGCACGCTCCGGAGCAGGTTGTCCCGCTCCCGCCAGTCGGGGCGCCCCTGGATGCGCTCCCTGAGTTGGGCGTCGTACCGCCCCGCAGCCGCTTTCATCCAGTCGATGTGGCGCTGGATATCCTCACGGAGTGGCTCGGGCGCCTGGGCCAGACGATTCTCCTCCATGGTGATCATCGAGACCACCTGTTGCCGCCGGTCCACCAGCTCCCGCGTCTCGTCGTCGGGCAGGGGCCGGGGCTCGGGCCGCATAGCTTGGCCGAAATGGGCCAACGCCGCCGCGTCCAGTTTGTCCGTCTTGGCCAGCCGTCCGCTCGCTCGGGCGAAGTCCCGGACCCGCCGGGGGTTCACCACCGCCGTGGGAACCTCCGCTGCGGCAAGGCTGTCCTGGACGACGCGCTCCAACCCGCCCGTCGCCTCCATCACCACCAGGGTCGGCGCGAGGCGGGCCAGCTTGACGGCTAGGTCCCCGGCGCCCTTCGGCGTGTTCGCGACACTCCAATGCGTCCCGTCCGGCAGCACGGCGACGTCGAGCCGCTTCTTCGACACATCGATGCCGACGTAACGCTCCTCGGTGTTCACGACCATTCCTCCTTGAGCCCAGCCTTGCACATGCGGGTTATTCCCAAGCAACTGTTCGGGCTTTCCGGGAGGTGGGAGCGGCGACCACCGCTCTCCCTCGGTCTTCTGGGACCAGAGGACTATCGGTCTACCGCTCCCCTTCTCCAAGATACAAGGACTTTCGAAGCAATGACGGCGACGCAGCGTGGGGAGAGGACAGAAGCAGTGTAGGCGACGACTGCGGGCCGGGGCAACAGTGCTAGCGTTGGGGCGCGCTCGCGCCGGAATCGCCTCCCTGAGCGAAGGCGAGTCCGTGGACCTTGGCCGCGCCCGCCGACTTCAGCGTACGCGCGGCACTCTCCAGCGTCGCGCCCGTCGTCGAGACGTCGTCCACGAGGATGAGCCGGAGGCCGGCGATGTCGGTCCCGCGCCGCACCGCGAAGGCGTCGCGAACATTGTCGAACCGCTCGGCCCTCGACCGGGCCGCAGCCTGGGCGCCGACGTTCGTCAAGCGTTCGAGCGCATCGGCCAGCACCGGCGCGCCCACTGCATCGCCAACTCCGCGCGCGAGGAGGAGGGCCTGATTGAAGCCGCGCTCGCGCAGCTTGCTCGCGTGGAGCGGCACGGGCACGACCGCGTCCGCCTCGACGGCGTTCGCATCGAATCGGGAGAGCGCTTGGGCCATCGGCCGGGCCATCGAGGGCGCGAGGGCGCGCAGCCCCGTGTACTTCAGCCGGTGGACGGCGACCCGCGGAACATCCTGGTAGGCGTACGCGGCGACGAGCGAGTCGAGGGCGGCATGCGGCGCGCCGGTCGCGCGGTCCGGCCAGCCGGCGGCGTCGAGGCAGCGGTCGCAGAGGTAGGTCTGGGAAGCGCCGCATCCGACGCACGACGCGGGCAGCACGATACCGATGGCGCGACGGACCGCGGTCGCCAGGAGGTTCATGGCCGCCCCTATACTACGGGTTACGAACGCAGGCTACGGAGACGCGCAAGGTCCAAGGGGTGAGCCGTGCGCGAACGCTCAGGAGCGCCGACGCGCATGATACGGGCGGTCTTCTTCGACTTCTACGGCACGTTGGCCGGCTGGCTTCCCGCGGCCGAGGAGATACAGCGCAAGGCGGCGGCGGCGGAAGACATCGCCGTGGACCCGGCCGCTGTCCTCCGGGCATACCACGCCGCCAACGCGTACCTCGGCCGCGAGAACGCAGTCCGGCCCGTTGGGGCGCGCACGAGCGCGGAGCGCGACTCGCTCTTCGCCGTCTACGAGCAAACCCTGCTCGCCGCCGCCGGCTACGACGTGCCGCTGGATACGGCGCGCCGTATCTGGGCCCGTGTGAACGCCGCGCCGAAGGGCCTCGCGCTGTTCCCCGACTCGCTGGCCGCCGTCCGGGAAGTGCACGGCGCCGGGCTGCGCGTCGGCGTCATCTCCAACATGGGCGCGGAGCTCCCGAAGCTGCTCGCGGACATAGGGCTCGGGGACTACGTCGGCGTTTGCGTGTCGAGCGCGGAGACGGGAGTCGCGAAACCGCATCCCGCAATCTTCAGGCGAGGCCTGACGCAGGCCGGCGTGCGCGCGCAGGACGCCGTTCACGTGGGCGACAGCTACGACTCGGACGTCGTGGGGGCGCGGAACGCGGGCATGCACACGATCATGCTGGTGAGGCCGCACACGGAGGGCCCTCCGGACGATTCGACTACGGTGGCGGGGCTGGACGAGGTGCTGCCGTTGCTGAAGGCGCGGGGAATGATAGGTTGAGGACGCCCTGCCGCTGCGAGTATCTTGTCGACGAGCGAGTCCGGGGACGGGGCGCCCGCGCGTGTGGTAAGCTCTCGGCGCCCCAGCGTTCGCATCATCCCCCTCTAGGAGCGGAGCCTGCGCATAGGAGCGGACCCTGCCGCCGCCTGCGTCTGGCGCATCGACTATGGCATACCAAGTCTACTTCGGCGATCTCGCAGAAGAGAATCAAGCCCTCGTCCTGACGCTGCTCAAGCTGAAGGAGGAGGCGGGTGAACTCGAGCCGGACGAGGCGGAGTTGCTCTACAAACTCCGTGGGTCGTCGACGCCGACGCCCTACCCGCCGCTGGAGGACCCTCCCCGGCAACGTCCAGGCGGAGGGGGCGGGGGAGGGCCGCGACGCCCGTCCCGACGTCCCAACGGCCGCTCCCAGCACGGCGACAACTAGCACTCCGCGTGTATCGGGGCGCGGTCAGGAGCGCCCCGATCGTTCACGTCCGACGGATGCGTTGCTAGAGTCCGTACTCTTCCAGGAACCGCAGCCAGACCTCGCTCAGCGTCGGGAACGCCGGCGTCGCGTGCCAGAGACGGTCGAGCGTCACCTCGCCGACGATGGCGATCGTCGCCGCATGCGTCAGTTCGCCCACGCCGGGGCCGACGAACGTGGCGCCTACCAGCACGCGCCGGTCGTCATCGACGACGAACTTCACGCCGCCTGTGAACCCCTCGCCCGCCAACGGCGCCGCCGCTACGGGCCACCCGAACTCAATGACCCGCACGTTCACCCCGCGTTCGCGCGCCGCGCGCTCCGTGAGCCCCACGCTCCCAATCTGCGGGTCGGTGAAGACGACCCCCGGCACGGCGACGTGGTCCGCCCACGCCGAGGCGTCCTTCCCCAGGATATGGTCCCCCGCCTGCCGCGCCTGGTACTTCCCCTGATGCGTCAGCAACGCCCGACCGTTCACGTCGCCAACGGCGTAGAGCCACCCACCGTCCACGCCCTCCACCTGCAGATGATCATTGACAGCGATGGAGCGCCGCGCTTCCACGCCGACGGCGTCCAGACCCAGGCCCTCTACGACCCCTCCCCGGCCCGCCGCGACTACGAGCTCGGCGGCCGTCAGCTCCTCGCCGTCGTCCAACCGCACGGTCACTCCGGCGTCGCCGCGGCTCGCCGAGGCGATGCCGCACCCGAACCGGACGACGATCCCTTGCCGCTCCAGCGACTCCGCCACGGCCCGCAACGCGAAGGGTTCAAGTGCGACGGACTCCTCCGGCCGGATGCGTTCGAGCACCGTTACCTCCGAGGTTCCCAGCGATTTCCACGCCTGGGCCATCTCGAGACCGACAACGCCGGCGCCAATGATGATCAGGCTCTGGGGCGCCTCCGACGCTGTGACGATTTCGCGGCTGGTCCACGGCCGCGCTTCGGCGAGGCCCTCAATCGGAGGGATGAGCGAATGCGAGCCCGTCGCGATCACGACCGCCCGCCGCGCTTCGAGCTCCACCGGCTCGCCGCCCGGCTGGTCGACGACGACCCGCTTCGGCCCCGTGAGCCGCCCGTGACCTCGGACCAGGGTCGCCCCGACCGAGTCAACCCACTGCGCCTGGCCCGCGTCGTCCCAGCGGCTGGCGAATGCGTCCCGAGCGTGGAGAGCGCGCGCGGCGTCGACAGCGCCGATCACTGCGTCGCGCGCTGCCGGGACGCGCCGCGCGGCCGCCAACGCTTCGCCGGGGCGCAACAGCGCCTTGCTCGGCATGCAGGCCCAGTAGGAGCATTCGCCGCCCACCAGTTCGGACTCGACGATGACGGTGCTCAGCCCTCCGGGCGCAGTGCGCCCCGCTACGTTCTCCCCCGCCGCGCCGCCGCCGATGATGATGACATCATACGTAGTGGTCATTTTGCTTTCCTCCGGCGCTAGTATGGCCTACGCGCTGTCTCAGCGTACAACGCCCAGGCCGCCGCCGACACCTAGGCGCGGTCCGGCGGGCTGATTATTATGGGCGGATAGGATTTGTCATGGCAACACCCTCCAGCGCTCGGCCGATCGATGTCCACGTCTTTCCGGCGTTTCGCTCGTCGGTACGGGCGCCGTGGCTGCGCCGTGTGGCGCGCGCGGCGCTCGCCGCCGGCGACCCGGAAGGACATGCCGGGGCCAGCGTCGCTGTCGCCGGCGACGATACGCTGCACGACCTCAACGCGCGCTTCCGTGGGTTCGACGAGCCGACCGACGTGCTGTCGTTCGCTAACGCGGACGTCGCCATGGACGAGCCCGCGGCGGGCTCCGCGTTCCCCAGCCTGCCCGGCGAAACGCCGTCGCTGGGAGAGGTGGTCCTTTCCTACCCTCTGGCCTTGCGCCAAGCGGGCGAGCACAATGTAACGGTCGAGTATGAGGTGGCGTTGCTGGTGGTGCACGGAGTGCTGCACCTGCTGGGCCACGACCATGAGGAGCCGGGCGAAGAGGCGGCGATGAAGGAGCTGGAGGCGCGTGCGCTGGGGCGAGTGTTCGCCAACGGCGAACAGGCGTCCGGCCCACAGCGAGGAGGCGGAGCGTGAGCGGCGACGTGCTCTATCGGAAATGGCGCCCGCCGCGCTTCGCCGACGTCGTGGGGCAGGAACCCATCACGCGGACGCTGACCCAGGCAGTCGCAGGGGACCGCACCGCCCACGCGTACCTGCTCTGCGGACCGCGCGGCACCGGTAAGACGAGCACTGCTCGCGTGCTCGCCAAGGCCCTCAACTGCACCGGCCGCGCAGACGGCGCCGGCGACCCCTGCGGCAGTTGCGACGCCTGCGAGGCCATCGAGCGCGGCAACTTCCTCGACCTCATCGAGGTCGACGCCGCCAGCAACCGCGGCATCGACGAGATGCGCGATCTCCGCGAGAAGGTCCGCTTCTCCCCTCTGCACGCACGGGTGAAGGTGTACATCATCGACGAGGCCCATGCGCTGACCAACGATGCCTTCAACGCGTTCCTCAAGACGCTGGAGGAGCCTCCGCCGCACACAGTGTTCATCCTGGCGACGACGGCTCCGCACCGCTTGCCGGCGACGATCGTGTCGCGCTGTCAGCGGTTCGACTTCCACCGCATCGCCTCGAGCGCGGTCGTCGAACGTTTGGAGCACATCGCCCGCGCGGAGGGCGTGGATGTTTCCCCTGAGGTGCTGCGCACGGTGGCGCGCGCCGCAGGCGGCAGCCTACGCGACGCCACCAATCTGTTGGACCAGCTGATCACGTCGTTCGGCGCCCATGTGAGCATCGAGCAGGTGCGCGAACTCCTCGGCCTCGGCGGCGAGGAGCGGGCGCTCGCATTGGTCAAGCACCTCCTCGCGGGGAGCACGGCGCCGGCGCTCGAGGTGATCAACGCCGCCGCGGCCGAGGGACTCGATCTACGCCCGCTCCACCAGATGACGGTCGACTTCCTGCGGGCCGCGCTCCTCCTGAAGACGGGCGTGCGGGACGCGCTCGACCTCTCGAAAGAGGCGTTGGGCGATCTCTCGTTCGCCGCGTCGAGCACGTCGATGGAGCACATCCTGCG
The DNA here is from genome assembly GCA_965220205.1 of Dehalococcoidia bacterium. Lineage (GTDB taxonomy): Bacteria > Chloroflexota > Dehalococcoidia > Lucifugimonadales > Australimonadaceae. The sequence goes on from OZ244812.1 coordinate 2,000,537, forward strand.
CGCGCTGCGCCTGTTTGGTCAGGTCTCGCTGAGGCTCGACCAGCCGTCGCCGCTGCAGTTGGAGCTGGCGACCGTCGAGTTGGGGATCGCGCCCGAGCCGGCCCCGGCGCGACAGCCGGCTGCCATTGCGCAGCCGGCGCCTCAGCAGACGCCCGCGCAACGACAACCGGCGGGCGTCGCGCCCCAGCCGCGCCCCGGCGCGCCTCCGAGACGCCCCGAGCCACCGGCTGTACAGCCGAACGCCGCGCTCGCGTACGACCCCTCAGCGCCGATCGATCAGCGGCTCGCGGCGCTGTGGCCCACCATCCTGCGGAATCTCACCCACGTTCCCCGGAAGCGCTTCAACGTGGGCGCCCTGCTCCGCAGCTCGAGCAAGCACGAGATCGACGGCAACACGCTGGTCGTCCGCTTCCCGCACCAGTCGAACCGAGAGCGCTTACAGGACGAGTTGGACGACCCGCGCTGTCTCCGCGAGGTCGAGCAGGTGCTGGAACAGGCGCTCGGGACCGGCTTCGCCCTGCGCATCGAGTCGGACGACAGCAAGTCGGCCGTCAGTCGCGCCGGGAGCGAGCCGGGGCACCTCGTGCGCGCGGCGATCGACTTGGGCGCTCACGTGGTTACCGAGCCTGAGCCCATGCGTCCCGGGCCCATGCCGAACGGCGTTGCCCCCGGCGCGGCGCAGGGCGCGGAGTCGACCGATCCGCAGCCCACTGTCGAGGAGCCCCGCTGTGAATAGGAACCTTCTGAGGCAGGCCCAGCAGATGCAGGCCCGCCTCGCCAAGGCACAGGAGGAGTTGGAGAACGAGACGGTCCAGGCCTCGTCCGGCGGAGGCGCCGTCACCGTCGTGGCGACCGGCAAGCAGTCAATCGAGTCGGTCACGATCGACCCGGCGGCCGTCGACCCGGACGACGTCGAGATGCTGCAGGATCTCGTCCTCACTGCGGTGAACGAGGCGTTGGCGAAGTCGCAACAGCTAGCTTCAGAGCGTATCGGCTCCGTGACGGGCGGCCTGAAGCTTCCCGGCATGTAGCGCGTGACCTCGCCTGATTCTTGGGGAGCGTCCTCCGGGGGCCACCCGTCGCTCGCGCCCCCCGTTGCTCGTCTCATCGAGGCGCTGAACAAGCTCCCGGGGATCGGCCCCAAGAGCGCCCAGCGCCTCGCCTACTACCTAATCCGCATGCCGGCGGAGGAGGCGTCGTCGCTGGCGGACGCCATCGGCAGCGTGAAGGCGAGCATCACCTTCTGCTCGCGGTGCCAGAACATCACGGAGGCCGACCCGTGCCGCGTCTGCGGCAACCCCGCACGCGACCCAACGACCATCTGCGTCGTGCAGGAGCCGTTGGACGTGCTGGCAATCGAGCGCATCGGCGTGTTCCGCGGCCTCTACCACGTGCTGCACGGCATCATCGATCCGATGAACAAGGTCCGCCCGGACGACCTGCGCATCCGCCAGCTGCTGGAACGGCTCACGGACGGCGGCGTGGCCGAGGTCATCCTGGCCATCAACCCCACGGTGGAGGGCGAGGCGACCGCCATGTACCTGCGCCAGGTCGTGGCGCCGCTCGGGCCGCGCGTCACCCGGCTCGCACGGGGCCTGCCCGTCGGCGGCGACCTCGAATACGCCGACGACCTCACGCTGTCCCGGTCATTCGAGGGGCGTCAGGAGTTCTAGGGAATCCCCCCTTTGGCGCCTCAAGAAGCGAGGGGTCAGGGCAGCAGAGCGCGGATAGCCGGGAGATCCGCCGGTCCTTCGCCGCGGTAGACGACAACCGCGTCGTCGAAGCCTGCGTCCGCGAGCTTTTGGAGCCGCTCGCGGGCCGCGCCGGGGGAGCAACGCAGGTGGAAGGCGTTGTCCGAATCGGCCAGGGGCTCGGTGGGCGCAGCGAGGTCCAGCGAGATGTTGGTGACGATGGCCCGCTTGCCGCCCGAGGCGCGGTAGCGGTCGATACCGGCCTTTAGCGTGTCGTAACCGGAGAAGAAGCCGGAGGCTATCCAGCCTTCGTACTCCTCGGCCGCGGCGGCGATCCACCGGGGCCCGGCCCAGCTGCCAATGATGACCGGCGGACCGCCCCACACCGCCTGAGCAGGGTTGAGGCTGACGCCGTCGACAGTCCTGCCGTTCCAGAGCTGGCGCATCGTCGCGAGACCGTGGGTCAACAAGCTCATGCGATCGTCAAAGCTCTTGCCGACAGCATCGAAGTCGACTTTGGTCGAGCCGGAGCCGACGCCCAAGAGCAAACGTCCTTCGCACACGAGCTGGGCGGTGAGCACGCGGTTCGCCAGCTCGACTGGGTGGCGGATGGGCACTTGCAGAATGCCGATGCCGACCTCGATGCGCTGGGGCGCGGCGGCGGCCACGGCCACGCCGATGAGCGGGTCGAGCGCGAACCGCCCGCGCCCGATGGAGTCGAAGAACCACACGCTATCGAAACCGTTTTCCTCGGCAGCGCGCGCGCCCCGCGAGATGACGTCCCCGTCGGGGACCTCGCCGGAGCCGATGGGGAGAGATATGCCAAGTCTCATCTCGCTGCTCCTAGGAAAAGAAGGAGTAGAACCTGCCGGGCAGGCCGCTATCCGGTATTCGATCCCCAAACCCCTCGAAAGCGAATCCATCCCCCTGCGCGGGCGCGCTCCCTCATTCCTTGTGAAACAGGTGCCACCTCCCGCCGCCCCACCGGCATTCCTGTGTAGACACAGAATCCAAGGGTGAGGCAGGCGGGGCGAAACGTGGGCGTATCCCCTAGCGGCCGGACGTCCCTTCTTGTTCTTCGGGCATTTGTCAGCACAGGTTGTCGTCCTTGCTACAAGAGCTAGCCATAATTCGCTAGAGCCCTCGAAATCGATGCAACTGTCGCGTCAAGGTTATTCGCCATCGCACGAATCTCGACGCTCCCGCGCTCCACCTCGCGATTAAGTTGACGCTCGATACGTGGCATTTCGTCCATTGATTTCGCCATCACAATCAGTGCATCACACGCATCACTCACTATAGAACGGAATTGTCGTAACGAAGAGATGTGCTAATCGATCGTAGGCTCTTCCAATTCGGAATGTTTCACTTGAAAGGCAGCAATGAATTCCAGACTGTTGTCGGTCTTCTGAGCAATGTACGAGTAGTCTGCATTTGCCTTCCTCAATCGAGCATTGAAGATTGCTATTCGTTCAGCAAGTCGGCGTGACACACCTCGTGCCGCTGCCGGGGCCGAGGCCGTAGGGTTCCTACTGATCTGTGAGAATCGTTCGGTTGCGATTGTGAGCGATTGGGTCAGTTCTTGTTGATCGATAGTTACGCCTTCCGCAATCTTGGCACTAGTGTCATAGGCACTAGTGAGGTCAATCAGGTGATCCAAAAAACCGCGCTCGTCGGCATCGACCCTAGGGATCGGAGCGGGGTCAGTAGATGGCTTTGGCCCGCCCTCGCCTTGATAGAAATCCGTGACAGGACTTCCGAATTGCATTTCTCCTGTCAGGAACCCCTTCGCACAACTAGCTAAGTTCTCTTTTGCTTTCTCGATCTGGGCAAAGTGAGTACTATACTCTAGTAGACGATATGACCTCAAGTCAAAGGGGACTTCATCAATACTCTGCGTAACTAGAATAACGGGTTTCCTGAGCATATGGGCTAGCCAAAGTTCATAGAATACGTTGGGGTTGGCGCTCGTCAAATCAGCAACAATCAAATCGCTGCGATCTATTTTTTCAAGAACATCCCTGCGAATACTTCGCTGATTTTGGATGTCGTCGGCCCGGACGACGTTGAATCCAATATCTTCTAGGACGGGCTTAATGAAACCTGAATAAACCGGATCGAATTCTTCGTCGAATGGCATTATCAGAAACACAGATCTCTTATCGGTCATTCCTAACTCCTATGCCAGAATCCCTCGAAGGCCTTAGTAGCCGCTCGGGACATGGAAATTCGTGAAGCGAGTTGTTAAGCGCTGCGAATCCTTCTGAGCATCGGGCCATTCAGGCCGGGCTACCCCTTGATACCCCGCATCCTCCACACTTGAAACACGCCCTATGCGGCATCGCCCGGCTATCGGTTAGGCTGGTCTGGCCAGAGCGCAGCGTGGGCTGCTGGGTGTTAGCCGCGGCAGGCGCCATCAGGTTTTCGAATCCCTATATACCCCGCGACAGCTGGGATTCCCGGAAGGGACGCCTAGGAACTGCCTCTCGCGAACCCTGTACTGTCTACGGACCCTAGCGGCGGGACGGCGCGGGCTCGGCCTGCTGCAGCGCCTCTTCGCGCTGGCTGATGCGCTCTGCCACTGTCATGTTGAAGAGGCGCATGCCCTCCTCTCGGCCGACGTGGAGAATCTCGCCGGGCACCGGGATGAGCAACTCGGCGGAAGGGCCGCGGTCGATCCCCACCGGGTCGATGCCGTCCTGCATACGTTTGATCTGCTCGCCCCAGAGCTTGTGCATCAGGAGGAGTCCGGCGTCGGACGTGCCGAAGCGCCACTTCTCCCAGTCGGGCATCCGGTGGCGCTCCTCGGGGCCCTGAGTCCCCATAATGATCTCGTCCTCCCAGATCGGACCCTGGCGGAGCGGGTGTCCGTGGTTCCACCAGTACCCCACGTCCTCCGCCCACCCTTCGTAGAACGGGCCGCCCGAGTCGTTGGGCGTGTCGGCGTTCATGCGTCGGTACACCGACGGCGGCACGCGGCCGTCCTTGTCGAACGGTTCGAAGGACACGCCGAACCAACGCGTGGTGTAGTCGTCGATGGGGACGGCCCAGTTCATCATGTTGGACCTCCCCCGCTGGCAGGGGAACACAGCGTGCGTTTCGTGGTACTCGTAAACGCCCGTGTCGACCGTGTTCTGGAGCGTCACGTAGCAGGCGCCCCACGGCGTCACCTCGAACTTGATGGGCGTCGCGGGGTCGTCGCCGCGGCCGTGGTGCATGCCGTACACGGGCGGCGTCGGCTTGTACCAGCCGTGGGCAATCTCGCGGTGCCAGACGTCGAGGACGTTGTCGAGCGTCTGCAGGAGGGCGTTCGACCTCTGGATGCGGTTCCCCTTGCCGGTCATGCGGATGCCGTCCTCGCGGAACAGCGCCGGGTAGCGCGGGAACGGCGGCTGCTTCTCGGGCGGCCCCATGTAGGCGAATATGAGCCCGCCGACCTCGACGCACGGGTAGGCCGGATGCCGCACGGCGTCCTTCATCCTGCTGCTGGGGGGTTCGGCGGGCGTCTCCAGGCAATGGCCTTCGCGGTCGTACTTCCACCCGTGGTACAGGCAGCGGAGGCCATCGTCTTCGATCCTGCCGAACCGCAGGGACGTGCCGCGGTGCGAGCAGTGCTCCGCAATGAGTCCCGGCTTGCCGGTCGCGTCCCGGAACAGGACGAGGTGCTCGCCCAACACCGTGAGCGGCAGCGGGTTCTTCGCGCTGGGGACGACGGGGCCACGGCCGCCGCCCAGGTTCCCCGATGTCTCGACGGGCAGCCAGTACCGGCGGAACAGCTCGCCCGACGCCGTGCCCGGGCCCAGGCGAAACAGTTCTTCTTCCTCTTCGTTGCGGAAGGCCATTGCCCGCCTCCTTCGTAGGTGGTCGTTCGTCCGTTCAACCGCTGTCGTGTCACTCCGCTAGTCAACGCACGGGCGACGACGCCGAGCGACAGCAGCGAGCATACCCATGCAATCGGCCCTACCGCAACCGGGACCGCAACCCAGAGGCGGGCGGGGCGCCCGCGCTCCGGCCCGAGGACAGGCAGGGGAGGAGGCTGGGCCGACCTGCGTGGCTCTGTCACTTCCACGGACGTATTCAGACTATCCCTCAGTCTGCCTCGAAGGCGCCGCGGTCAACTCCCTGCCGGTCTGTTGCCGCCCAGACGACTCGCGGACGCGGAAATGAACGGAAACGGGCCAAAATGGCCGGGTTTTGGCCAAAAACGTGAGGTTTTTCACTCGTAGATCGAGGGGTTTACGAGTGGAGGGGTCGAAATAGTGCGACATTCTGCGACATTTTGCGACATTTACTTGTAAATCGGGCCGGCAGCCCGGCGCGCCAGCGGCAGGTGGTTCGGAGCTCTTCGACGGGCTCAGGGCAGGCTTCGATAGGCATGGTAGGGGGTAGAGAGGCGTTGGGGGTAGGGGCGGATGTCGCGCGGGGGAGGGGCGTAATGGGCGGTCCGGTCGCCAGGGGCGTGGATTCCCGTGTCAAGCACGGGAATGACGGAGTGGGGCGCGCGATGGGGGAAGGCTGCGTGACTATGCCACATCCATGGACTTACTCAAGACTACCTCTGGCCCGCGGACGAGGGACGCGATACCCTGTGCGGCGTGTTCGATACGCTGACCGACAAGCTCACTGCCGTCTTCACCCGTCTCGGCAACAAGGGCCGCTTGACCGGAGACGATGTCGACGAGGCCCTGCGCGAGGTGCGCCTCGCCCTGCTGGAGGCGGACGTCAATTTCAAGGTCGCACGGGAGTTCGTGGCGGCCATCCGCGAGAAGACGGTCGGCGACGAGGCGCTCCGCGGCATCTCTCCCGGCCAGCAGGTGGTCAAGCTCGTCCACGACCAGATGGTGGAGCTTCTGGGCGGGGGCGAGCGGGGAATCAAGCCACACGCGTCGCCGCCGTCCGCAATCATGCTTGTCGGCCTACAGGGCTCGGGCAAGACGACGACCGCCGCCAAGCTCGCGCTTCACCTGCGCCGGCAGGGCCAGCGGGCGTTGCTCGTCGCAGCCGACCTGCGCCGTCCGGCCGCGATGGACCAGCTGGAATCGCTCGGCAAACAGCTGGACGCGCCGGTCTACCGGGAGAAGGCGGGGCCGGACGACGCGCCGAAGGTCGCGGCCAATGGGCTGAAGCGCGCCCGCGAGCTCGGGGTGATGTGGGCCATCGTGGACACCGGGGGCCGTCTCCATATCGACGACGAGCTCATGGGCGAGCTCGATGAGGTGAAGCGGGCGATACAGCCGGCGGAGACGCTGCTGGTGGTCGACGCCATGACGGGCCAGGACGCCGTCAACGCCGCGGGCGAGTTCAACGAACGCACCGGCCTCACCGGGCTCGTCCTCTCGAAGCTCGACGGCGACGCCCGGGGCGGCGCGGCGCTCTCGGCCACCCACGCAACAGGCGTGCCCATCAAGTTCGCAGGCACGGGCGAGAAGCTCGACGCGCTCGAACCGTTCCACCCCGATCGCATGGCGTCGCGCATTCTCGGCATGGGCGACATCGTGACGTTGGTCGAGCGCGCTCAGGAGCAGATCAGCGAGGACGAGGCCGCAGCCCTCGAGCGAAAGATCCGGCGGGCGCAGTTCGACCTCGACGACTTCCTCAAGCAGCTGCAGCAGATTCAGAAGATGGGTTCGCTGTCATCTGTCCTGGAGATGATACCGGGCACGCGCGGCATGCGTTCAAGGCTGCCCACGGACGGCGTGGACGAGCGCCGACTCAAGCGGACCGAGGCGATGATCACGTCGATGACGATTTGGGAGCGTCAGCATCCCGACCGCATCAACGGGAGCAGGCGCCGCCGCATCGCCGCAGGCAGCGGCACGACGCCCGCGGACCTCAATCAGCTGCTGGGCCAGTTCAAGCAGATGCAGAAGATGATGAAGCAGATGGCCTCCGGCAAGCGCGGGTTAGCCGGGACCGGCCTCCCGCGGATGTAGGTCCGGCGGCGACGGGGCCGTTGCGCACAGTCGAGCGTCGCGCATCTTCACTGCATTGGAACGCACATGCAAGACATCTCGTTGGTAGAGGTTCTGACGTCGCACGGGTTCGAGGGCGACGCCGCCAAGGCGGGGCTGGAGGTCCTGCGCGGGCGCGGCCTCGCTTCGCCAAGGCACCAGCTCATGGGCGCGGGCAAGACGCGCGTTGCGGTGTCCAAGCTCGACGATATCGCCAAGGCGCTGGCCGCGGAGTTCATCCGCGTTTGCCACAAGCCGGTCTGCGCAGGGCAGGCGGCGCGCGACGACCGGGCAAGGGTCGACGTATCGCCGCAGTACTGCGATGTCTGCGGCGGCGAGGAGAACCGCCGCGCGGTCAACGGGATGCTCGATGTCATGCGGCGGACGGGCCGGCGGAGGCTGCTGGTGGCCGGCGGTTCTCCGGGCACGAGGGAGGAGCTGATACGGCTCTGCGGCGCGGACTGCGAGCTCCGGTTCATCAGCGAGAACGACCGGCCCACGAGAGCGCTCGCGGACAGCCATTCGGCGTGGGCCGACGTCATCGTCATCTGGGCTTCGACGGAGATCGGCCACAAGTGGACGGCCACCCTCAAGGGCCGGGACGTCATCACCGTCGCCCGCAGGGGAATCGCGGCCCTCGCGGACGGCGTCGCGCGCTTCCTGGCGGGGTAGGCGCGTTGCCGGACGCCTGACGCGGTCCGCGCGCGGCTCAGCGTAGCCTCAGCCCCGGTAGGCGACGACTCCGCGGACGAAGATGAGGACGGCGACGAGGGTCAGGACGCCGACGGCGGCGCCGACGAGCAACGCGCTTGGCGCGGTGATGGACGCCGCCATGGCCCCGAGAATCAACTGCCCCAGCGATGGCCCCCCACGGTTCGATAGTTGCAGCACCGCCGTTGCCCGGCCACGGATCTCGTCGGGCACGGCCAGCTGGAGGACAGTCGACCGCATGATGGCGCCCACGCCGTCGAACCCGCCCACCGCCGTGAGGGCGGCCATGGACAGCCAGAAATTGCGAGAGACGGCGAACAGGACGATTGCGCCGAGGTAGAGGGCGTAGGTCACGAGCACCATGAGCCCCTTGCGTTTGACGTCGCCCAACAGGAGCAGGGCGACCGACCCAATCAGGAATCCGGCTGCGGGAGCGGCCATCAACAAGCCGAAACCGAACTCGTCAACTTGGAGGATGTCCTCTGAGAAGATGGGCACGAGGATGCGGTGGTGGGTGAACAGCATCGCCGCAACGTCGAGCAACAGGAGCGCGAGGATCGCGTTCGTGCTGAACACGAACCGGAACCCCTCCAGCACAGCCCGCGACGACCTCCCCTCGCGGCCCGCTCCCGGAGTTGGAGGCATCGGCTTCAGCAGGAACAGCGCTCCGACGCTGGGAAGCGCGACGACGCTCACGAGCAAGTACGTCAGGCCGGGCCCGAGCCAGCCGATGAGCGCGCCCGCCAGCGCCGGACCGACGAGCATGCCCGCGTGACGCGACGACTGGTTAATCGTGATGGCGTTCATCAGGTGCGTGCGGGGCACGAGCCGCGGGAGCATCGCCATCCGCGCGGGACCCTCGAACGTGTTGATGGACGCTGTCATCAGCGTCGTGCCGTAGATGTGCCACACCTCTATCTCGCCGGTGAGCGTGAGCGCGGCGAGGGCGGCGGCGAGCGCGAAATTGCCAGCCTGGGTCAGAATGAGCAGCAGGCGCCGGTCCACCATGTCCGCGACGGAGCCGCCCACGAGCACCAACACGAGCATCGGGAGAAACTGGAACAGGCCGAGCAGTCCCAGGCTGAGCGCCGAGTTGGTGATCTCGTAGATCAGCCAGAGGTTGGTTACCTGGCGAATCTGGAACCCGACGAAGCCGACCAGGAAGCTGATGAGGACGAGGCGGAATTCGTAGAAGCCGAGGGAGCTGAACGGCCCGACGCGGACTGGCGCGGCAGCGCCGGCCGGGCCTGCGTCAGGCTTTGGGTCAGCCGCCTCGGTCATACTTCGCTCCCGGCGCGGGGGCCTTCATTCTCGAATCCGCCGTTGCTTCGAAGGCGCAGCGCCCGCGACCCGCAGCGTGGAGGGAGACAGGAGGCCGGCGTACCCTCGCCGCTTGTCGTGTTGGACGCACAACACGAGCGAGTCCCGCCCACAATTGAGAGTGATGGAAAGGGCGCTTGCTCGCGAGCCTAACACATCGCGCCGGCTCACCGGCCTAGAACGCCGGTTCTCCGCGCGCAGCGGCCTGGTCGTGCTCGGCGCGTTGTTGGCGGAGGTGGGCGAAGAGGTAGGTGGTGGCGAGGCCGCGGTAGGGGCGCCAGCGCTCGTTTGCGAAGGCGTCGAGTTCCTGCTCGGTCAGACGACGACCATCGAAGTAGAGCTCGCCAACGACGCGTTGCAGCGCGAGGTCGCCAGCGGGCAGAACGTCGACTCTGCCGAGGGCGCGCATGAGCACCCACTGCACGGTCCAGCGGCCGACGCCGCGAATCGCACCGAGCTTCGCGATGACCTCGTCGTCGCTCAGGCCGTCGAGGAGCTCGTAGTCGAGTTCGCCCTCGACCGCCCGCTCGGAGACGCCGACGATGTACTCGGCCTTGCGGCCGCTCAGCTTGAGCGCTCGCATCGCGTCGGCGCCTGCCTCGGCGATTGTGTGCGGCTTGGGGAACGCATGGACGACGTGGCCGTCCGCCTCGATCGCCACGCCGTAGGTCGTTACGAGCGCGTCGCGGACCACGCGGGCGACCGCGCCCGATATCTGCTGGCTGGCGATCGCCTGCACAGTGGCCTCGTAGACCGACTCCGCGCGCGTGAGGCGCAGGCCGCGCAGGCGTCCGACGGCGCCGGACATGGCCGGGTCGGCGGCGAGCATGTCGTAGAAGCCGCCGAGTCCGATGTCGAAGCCGAGGAGCCTTGCCGCCTCGACGGCCGCCGTATCGAGCGCGCCCGCGGGCCCGCCGTTCGGGAGGGAAACATCGACAGCCCTACCGTCGGCGGTGGGGCGCACTGCCATGGCGACGGCCTCGCCCCCGATCCACATCGCTCGGTAGTAGACGCCGTCCGCGAACAGGTCCGAGCCGGCCCTGCCCCGGTAGTAGGTCTGGTGTCCGACGGTGAGGCCGAAGTCGAACGGGTCCGGCGCGGGGACCTGGATGAAGTCGGGCATGGCTAGTTCTTCACGAGCCCGCCGGGCTGGCAGGCGCGGCACCAACTTGTAATCCGGGCGTTGGGCGCTATCTCGGACACCGTCGTCCCGCACCGCGGACACGGCTCGCCGCCCTTGCGGTGCACCTGGAGGAAGTCGCGCACCTTCACGTGGATGTTGGGGGGCATCCGTTCGCGGACGACCTCCGTCGCCGCCCGAAGCACAGTAGGGACGGCGTCGTAGATGCGGCGCAGCTCCTCGTCGGACAGTGTGCGCCGCTTCCTGAAGGGCGACACCCGCGCTTCCCACAGAATCTCGTCGACGTAGGCGTTGCCGATGCCGGCCAGGAACTTGCCGCGCGCCAGCACTCCCTTGATCTCGCCCGAGTACGGCCGTATCCGTTCCTGGAACTGCTCGAACGTGAGCCCACCGTCGAGAGCGTCGGGGCCCTGCTCCGTGAACCGGCGCAACTGATCGATCTGGTCGGGGCGCAGGTAGTGGACCAGACCCATCTGCCGGTCGTCTAGGTAGCGCAGGTCGGCGTCAGCCGTGCCGAGGAGGAAGAAAAGGCGCTTCGGTCGCTTCGCAGACGGCTCCGTATACTGCAGATGGCCGGTCAGCATCAGGTTAACGACGAGCAGGCGGTCCGGGTCGAGCGGGAAGAGCAGGTCCTTCCCGAGACGGAGCGCCTTGCCGAACGTTCTGCCCCGAACGTCGGCCACGAAGTCGTCCGTTGCCAACGAGCGTACGATCCACGGTTTTGGCGCCTCGGCGCGGACGACCTCTTGGCCGGCGATGCGCTCATTGAGGTAGTCCTTGATGACTTCGAGGTCGGGTATCTCCGGCACCGTTTCCTCCCGTGCGGGAGTATAGCAACGCCAGCGCCGCCGCCGATTCTCGGAGGCCAACGGCGTGGACAGCCGCCCCTGTCGACGCCTACCATGCGCCCCGACTGGACGGGAGTGTTCACTGTGGCCCAACGCCGACCTGGAGGACGTGCGCCCAAGGGCATCGACGCCCTGCTCGAAGAGACGTCGCGGACGTATCGGGCTGCGCTCAAGCCCGCAGTCCTAACTGCAGGGGTGGGGGCACTCCTCGCGCATTCGCTGGTCCAAATCATCCCGCCGACTGGCAACATCCCAGGCCTCGTCTGGCTCGCGGTCCTCACCGCCATACTTGTCAGTTCGCAGGTCGTCGTCATCTCCTTGGTCTTGCTCGTGAGGGACGGCCAACCGGTCAACACCGATGTCGCAACCGCAGCCGCACTCCGGTTCGTGCCTCGCTACTTCGGGGTCGTCTTTGGCCTGACGCTCGTAATCTTCGGGTTAGCAGCCACCGTCTTGGGCACGCCGCTAGCCATCTTCCTGATCGTGCTGAGCGCACGCTTTGCCCTGCTCGGACCGGCCATGGTCATGGAAAACCTGAGCATCGCCGATGCTCTCCGGCGAAGCTGGCGCCTGGCGCAGGACCGATGGTGCCGGACGTTCGGGGCCGTCGTCGCCGCCGGCTTGCCGCTCGCATTCGCCGCGTTCCTCTGGGCGCTCAGCAGCGGAAACGCGTTGCTCAGCCTCGCGCTGGGCACAGCGGCGTGGTCCCTCGCCGTGCCGTTCACGGCGATCTTCACGCTCTTCCTATTCGAGGACTACCGCGGCCTGGAGACGCAACCGGAGGACTACGACATCTTCGGCCCGCGGCCGCACGACTTTTAGGCGTCGAGACGCGCGAAGCGCCATGCCGGTTCCGTCCGTCCTGTTCGTAGGCGCTATTCGAGGAAGTCGCGCAGCTTGCGTGAGCGGCTGGGGTGACGGAGCTTGCGCAGCGCTTTCGCCTCGATCTGGCGTATGCGCTCACGGGTGACTCCGAAGTCGCGTCCGACCTCTTCGAGCGTGCGGCTGCGGCCGTCCTCGAGGCCGAACCGGAGCTGGAGGACGCGGCGCTCACGCTCGCTCAGCGTGCCGAGAACGTCCTCGACCTGCTCGCGGAGGAGCTGGAAGGTCGCGGCCTCGGCCGGGGCCGGAGCGCTGCGGTCTTCGATGAAGTCGCCGAGGTGGGAGTCCTCCTCCTCGCCGATGGGGGTCTCGAGCGAGACGGGCTCCTGGGACACCTTGAGAATCTCGCGGACGCGCTCAGGCGGGACGTCCATGCCGAGCGAGATTTCCTGGGTGGTGGGCTCGCGGCCGTACTCCTGCACCAGCCGTCGGCTCACGCGCATCAGCTTGTTGATCGTCTCGACCATGTGGACCGGGATGCGGATCGTGCGCGCCTGGTCGGCGATGGCGCGGGTGATGGCCTGGCGTATCCACCACGTGGCGTAGGTCGAGAACTTGTACCCCTTGCGGTAATCGAACTTCTCGACGGCGCGCATGAGGCCGATGTTGCCCTCTTGGATGAGGTCCAACAGCGACATGCCGCGTCCGATGTACTTCTTCGCGACGCTGACAACCAGACGCAGGTTCGCCTCGGCGAGGTGCTTCTGAGCCTTGGCGCCGTCGCGCTTGACGCTCGCGAAGTGCATCCGGAACATGAACTCGTTGGAGTCGAGGCGCTGAGCGATGTCTGCGTCCTCGAGGAACTCCGACAGCCCGACGATGGGGACGTCCTCGCCGACGACGTCGGTGGTCTCCTCGGGGAGCACATGGCTGTTCAGCGACAGCTGGACGATCTCCTGACCGACCTCGACGATCTCCTTGCCCCACCGTTCAGCGAACAACTCGAGCATCTCGAGGTTGATCTCGCCGTCAATCGAGGCCCTGAGCTTTGCGTTGGCGAGGAGCTCACGAAGGGTCATCGGCTCGTCGATCGCCAGGAACTCGACGATCGCTTCGAGAAGCTCCGACTGCCCCTCGAGCCGCTTGAGCAGCTCGCGGACGCCGTCGGCGGCCCGGACGGGCCGCTCCGTCGCGTCGAGAATCTCCTTCTCGAGCCTATCGACGTGCTTGCCGGAGTGGAGTTGCTGGGCCAGCCGGCGCTCGTCGGCCGCCGTCAGCAGCGTGACGCGCCCGATCTCGCGCAAGTACATGCGCACGGGGTCGTCGATGAGTTCGGAGCCCTCCATCTCCTCGGTGGGCTCCTCCGGTTCCGCCTCGACGGCGGCGACCGCCCCCTTGGGAGGCTCTTCCTCAGCGACATCCGCAGCCACCGCCAGCCCCTCGACGGCGGCGGCGATAGCGACCGCGGCCAGTCCGACGCCGTCCGTAGCAACAGCGGTCGCAGTCTCTGCTGCTTCGCTTTCGACGGTCTTCGTGGCGCCTTCTCGTTCAGTCACGGTGGACTCTCCCACTCGTTCGATGCGTATCAGCGCGGCGCTTCGGCACTGCCTGCGAACAGCTCTTTCAGCCGCTGATTGGTGACGAGCGCCTGCTGGTTGACCGCTTCGAGGTACGCCGCATCGCGCGGGCCCTCAGGGTCGCCGCCAAGCGCCACCTCCTCCTGCGCTTTGAGCTCCCGGAGATACCGTTCTTCCAGGCGGCGGAGACACGCTTCCCAGTCGGCCTGCCGCTGCCGGCGGTCCGCCACTGGCAGGACACGCTCGGCAATGCGGAGCAAGTGCTCCGTCACCGAGGCGTCGAGTCGCGGATAAACATCCTCCAGTGTACCAGCAACCTGAATGGCGCTCAACACGGCGCGGTTCTCGGGCCTGTTGAGGTACGCGACCGAGAGCTCCGCTGCCTGTTCGAAGAGGTCGGGGTAGTGGGTGAGCAACGCGAGCGCGTACTCGTCCAACGGGTCCACGCCGGCCTGTCGCAACACCGACTCGACCGTCGACCGGTCGGACCGGGGCGCGGGCCTGCGCTGCTTCGCGCCGGGGAGACGACGAGTGCGGCCCACACTCGCCTCCAGCGTGGCGACAGGGACGCCCAACAGGTCCGCGAGGCGCTTGAAGTAGCGCTCCTGGTCGGCCCAGTTCCGGATGCCATAGATCATGGGCATCAACCGCTCCACTGCCAGCGCTTTCCCTTCGGTCGTCGAGAGGTCGAGCCGTTGCGCCTCGGCGCGGAGGAGGAAATCGACGACAGGGACTGCCTCAGCGATGAGCCGGCTCCATCGCGACGGATCGAGGCGGATCAACTCGTCCGGATCCTTTCCGTCGACGATCAAGGCGACGCGGACTGCGTCGAGGTCCCCGGCGCGCAGCCGAAGGCCCTCGCCCATAGGCCGCCGGCCCGACTGGACCTCGCCGCCCTCCAGATGGAACGCCGTGCCGAGGCTGCGCAGCATCGCCTCCTGACCGGCGGCGTCGGCGTCGAGTGCGAGCACGATCCGTTGCGCACGCGCTCGCAGCATGGCTGTCTGCTGCTCAGTCAGCGCCGTGCCCATCGACGCGACGACGTTGCGGTAGCCGTGCTCATGTGCGGCGATGACGTCCATGTAGCCCTCGACGACGACAACGACCCCTTCTTGGGATATCGATTCGCGGGCGCGATCCATCCCGTACAGCATGCTGCCCTTGTCGAAGACGGCGGTCTGGGGCGTGTTGATGTACTTGGGGTTCGAGCCGTCCAGCGAGCGGCCCGCGAAGCCGACGGGGCGGCCCTCGGCGTCCCGCAACGCGAAAATCAGCCGTCCCCTGAACATGTCGCGGACGCGCCCCGCGTCGTTGCGGACGACGACGCCGGCAGCAATCAGCTGCTCTTCGCTGAACCCCAACGCCCGCATGCGCTTCAGCAGGTCGTCGCCGGTGCTCGGCGCGTAGCCGATGCCGAAGCGGACGATTGCCTCCTCGCTCAGCTCACGCTGCTCCACGTAGGCGCGGGCCAGTGAGCCCTTGTCGGCGAGGAGCGCGTCACGAAAGAAGCGCAGCGCGGTCTCGTTCACTTCGACGAGGGGATTGCTCGCTCCGCCGACGGCCGGCGCGCGGTCGGGCAATACGACCCCGGCACGAGCGGCGAGGCTCCGCAACGCGGCAGGGAACTCCGAGTTCTCTATCTTCATGACGAAGGAGAACACGTCGCCGCCGGTCGCGCAGGCGCCGAAGCAACGCCACGACTGACGGTCGGGGAACACGACGAACGACGGCGTGTTCTCCTGGTGGAACGGACATCGCGCGTGGTAGTTCTTCCCGGTCCGCTTCAAATCGGGGACGAAGTCCTCGACCACATCGACGATGTCGACGCGGGCCTTGATGTCGTCCGTTACCGCCATGAGCCGGCTCCCCGATGCTCGTTACACGCGATCCTCAGTCCCTCGATTGGGACTGCGGCCGAGCGATTCTACGAACAGGGTAGCCGTGGGAGGGCAAGTGGGGACATGGCCGGTTGACAGCAGGTTTCGAGACCCTACGCCCTCCCCTTACGGTCAGCCACCGTAGGGGGAGTACCGCCCCGAGAAGACGCCCGATGAGATGCCGGGGCTCAGGTCCTCGGCGGTGTGCAGCGCGAACTGGTCCGTCATCCCTGCGATGTAGTCCACCGCCGCTCTCTCCGGGGACTCGGCGCGCTCGATGTAGTAATCGGGGACCTCCTGTTGGTTGCGCAGGAAGTAGCCGTAGAGGAACTCGACGACGACGCGGGCGCAAGCGCCTTCGGGGCCGTCCCCCGCCGGCACGTACACGCGGTCGAACATGAACTCGCGGAGCTCGCCCACGACAGCGCCGATCTGCGGGCTCATCGCGAGCCGCGGACGTTCGCCGGGGGACCCGGGGTCGGCGTAGCCCGCGCAGTCCCACGAGGCCGTGACGATGTCGCGGACCATCGTATCGATCCGCTGCGAGTGGCGAGAGCCGAGCAGCTCGCGGGCGTCCGTCGGGAGATCCGTCTCGCCGAGCACGCCCGCGCGGACCGCGTCGCCGATGTCGTGCGCGAGGTAGGCGACGGCGTCCGCGACGCGGACGATCTGCGCCTCCAGGCTCAGCGCGTCGAGCTCGGGGCCGTTGAGGAAGTCGCCGCGCGGCTTGCTGTGATGCAGCACGGCCATCCGCGTCTCGTAGGTCAAGTTCAGGCCGGCGCCGTCCTTCTCGAGCACGTCGATGGTGCGGAGGCTCTGCTCGTTGTGGCGGAACCCGCCGGGGTGGAGCGCGTCGAGGGCCTGCTCGCCGATGTGTCCGAACGGGGTGTGGCCGACGTCATGGCCCAGCGCCGCCGCCTCCACGAGGTCCTCGTTGAGCCGGAGCGCCCGCGCGAGCGTACGGGCGATCTGCGTCACCTCCACGGTGTGCGTCAGCCGCGTAACGAAGTGGTCGCCGATGGGCGCGACGAACACCTGGGTCTTGTGCTTGAGGCGGCGGAACGCGTTGGTGTGGATGACGCGATCGCGGTCGCGCTGGAACTCGGTGCGCAGGTCGTCCGGCGGCTCGGAGACGAGCCGGCCCTGCGTCCGTGCGCTGAGGCTCGCCAGCGGGGAGAGGCGCTCCGCCTCCCACTGCTCTTGCCGCTCCCGCAGGAAGCCGGCGCCCACGGCGTTGGTGGGGTTCATGGCGCTAGTCTACCAGGCCCTCGCCGCGGCCTGCCTCTTGCGGTCGTGTGTGGATGTGGCGAAACTAGCCCGCATCACATCCCATTCGAGGAGTCCGACATGGCCGACCGACTAAAGGTCTACGACGCTGACACGCACTTCCAGGCGTCGGCTGAGAGCATCATTCCGCACCTCTCCAAGGCGATGCAGGAGCGTCTGCCGGAGTTCGAGATGTCGCCGGTGCGCCTTGGCCGCGCGGGACAGGTCCTGCAGCCGCCGTACCGCCACTGGTTCCGTCTTGGCGACCGCGCCGGCGGCTGGGGCAGCAACAAGCCCCGCCGGCTTGGCAACGCCGGGCCCGTGGAGGGCGACGAACGCGGCTTCCAGCAGTTCATGGGCGAGAAGTTCCCGGCTGACGGGGCCGAGGACTACGACATCGCGGCGCGCCTGAAGGATATGGACGAGGAGGGCGTGGACGTCGAGGTGATGGTGCCGGGGACGTTCACCGGGCACGAGGACCCGGAGGTGGACATGGAGTTCATCCGGGCCGCGCACCGCTTCATCGACGAATCGACGCGGGCCGCCCCAGACCGGCTGAAGTCGCTGATCACCGTCTCGGCGAAGGCGGTCGAAGAGTCGGTTGGCGAGATCAAGACGTGGGCGGGCTCGTCGTGGGCGCGCGGGGTGTTCATCAACCCGCCGTTGGGCTTCCCGCTCGACCACCCGGACCTGAACCCGATCTGGGCGGCGGCGGACGAGGCGGACCTGTGCGTGGTGCACCACTCGAACTCCGCAGGCTACCCGGGCTACCGCGACCTGTGGGACAACCCGTTCATGGGACGCACCGCCGGGCACCCGTGGGGCGCGCAGCGGGCCGTCGCTTCGTTCTTCGGCTCCGGCATCATGGACCGCTACCCCAACGTCCGCTTTGCCGTTCTCGAGTCGGGGTTCGGCTGGCTCCCGTTCTGGGCCAAGCGGATGGACGACCAAGTCACCTACATGGGGTTCGTGGCGAAGGACCTCCAACACACCATGAGCGAGTACATGACGAGCGGCCGGTTCTTCTGCTCCATCGTCCTGCACGAGGGCCCGGAGATGGTGCGGCTCGTTTCCGAGATCCTTGGCGACGACATCCTGATGTTCGGGTCGGACTACCCGCACGCCGAGTCCCGGTTCCCCGTGTCCGTGAAGGTCGTGGACGAGTGGGGGATGCCCGACGAGCGGCGCGCCAAGCTGATGCACGAGAACGCCGCTAGGTGCTTCCGACTCTAGGGGACTCTGAACAGCCAGCTGATGCTCTCAGCAGGCCCCCTCCTCCATCCTCCCCCGCAGAGCCGGGGGAGGATGGTATTCAGACTATCCCTAGGCGCGTATCTCCTCGCGCATGAACCGCACGTAGGAGACGACGAAGAGCACGGTCACCATCGAGAGCAGCACGACGATGTGGGGCCAGACGAGTTGGAGGCTCTGCGACGCGGGCACAGGCGACGCGAGCAGGCCCGCGAACCGGCTCGGCTCGAACGCCTGGATGGCGCCTATGGACAGCGCGCGCCCGTTCATCGGGTCGAGCAGGATTCCCGTCGCCTCGGAGAAGAGCTCGCCGGGCGACGCCCTGGCAACCCACCGCTCGACGTTGAAGTGGCGCTGCGCGTCGTCCACGGTCTCGACCTCGCTCACGACGCGGTCCGCGATGGCGGACGCGGCCAGCAGTACGAAGAAGCTCGCGGCGACCCACACGCCGATGGACACGAGCGCCGACGCCACGGCGGTGCGGAGAAAGACTGACGCGGTCATGGCGGCGGCCAGCCAGAAAGCCAGATAGGCAATCGAGACGAGGCCGAACCCGACCAGGCGCGTGATCTCGTCCCCGCCCGGCGGCACGCCGATGCGGAACATGGCCACGCCGATCACGCTGAGCCCCATGCTCACAACGACGATGGCCAGCGTCGTGAGTCCCGCCAGGAACTTCCCGTTGAACACGGCGTCGCGGTAAACGGGTTGCGAGAGGAGCCTCGCCAACGTGCCCTGGGTGCGCTCGCCGTTGATCGCGTCGAAGCCGAGCGCTATACCGATGATTGGGCCGAAGAAGGCGAGGAACTCGAGCAGCGAGATGGGCACGCTGTCCGCGCTGAGGAACACGTCTAGGAAGAAGAACCCGGCCCCGGTGGCAATCAGCCGGTCCACGTCGATGAACGAGCCCCACACGACGCCGAGCAGCACCGTGACCAGCAGCAGGACAAACCGGCGGCGGCCGAAGTGGTCGGCGAGTTCTTTCCAGAATACGGCCCACATGGCTCAGTCCCCCACCGCAAAGTACCGGAGATAGATTTCCTCGAGCGACCTGTTCTCGGCTCTCACGCCCACTAGGCTCGCCCCCTCGGCGACGACCATCGCGGCAGCGGCGGCCCGCACGTCGTTTTCGCTCTCAACCAGGAACTGCGACCCGACGCGCTCGCAACTCCTGACTGACGGCAGCGCCGCCAGCTTGCCGCGCAGCTCCTCGCTCCCGCCAATCACGTCGAGCACAACGTTGAACCCGCCCCGAGCGTCCGTCGAGGTCAACTCGGCGACCGTTCCCTCGAGCACCAGCTTGCCGTGGGACATGATGCCGACGCGGTGGCAGACGCGCTGCACCTCGTGGAGCTGGTGAGAGGAGAGGAATATCGTGATGCCGCGTTCGGAACTCAGCTCCTCGATGATGCCCAGCAGCCACTGGATGCCCGCCGGGTCGAGCCCGAGCGTCGGGTCGTCAAGGATGATCACCTGCGGTTGTTTGAGCAGCACGTCCGCGAGGCCCAAGCGCTGGCGCATCCCGCGGGAATACTGTCCAACGGGCTGCCGCGTCGCGCTCCCGAGCTCGACGGTGTTCAGCAGCTCGTCGATGCGCGCGTTGGCCTCGCCGCGGGGGATGCCATTGAGATTTGCCGTGTACAGCAGGTTGTCGGCGCCCGACAGGTCGGGGTAGAAGCCGACCGACTCGGGGAGATAGCCGACCTGCCGCTTCACGCCCAACGGGTCCCGGGTCGGATCACGGCCGGCAACACGCACCCTTCCCCCCGACGGCTCGGTGAGTCCCAGGAACATGAGGATGGTCGTGCTCTTGCCGGAGCCGTTGGGGCCGAGGAAGCCGTACACCTCCCCCTGGCGCAGCGTCAGGTCCAACTCGTCGACGGCCCGGAACGTTCCGTACTCCTTGACGAGCCCCTGGGTCTCGATTACGACATCGCCCGTTGCCGTGCTCATCGGCGTCCTAGCCTCCAGAACACGATGACGAGCCCCCCAAGCACGACGAGCACGAGCACGATGCCTAGCCACCCCCAGATCGTCGACTGCTCGACCGTGACGCGCAGGTCGACCGCGTCCGCGGTGTCCGCTGTGCGAGCGCGCAGCGTGAGGTTGTAGTCCCCAGGAATCGCGTCGTCGGGCGGGGCGATGGTGACGCCGACGTCGATGATGTTGTCTTGCGGCAGGCCCTCGACGGTGTCGATCTGGAAGCTCACGGTCCAATCGGGCGGGGAGTCGGCGAGGAGGCCAATGTCAAAGAGATCGCCCGTCCCCACGTTGCCGAGCCGGACCTGAGTCGTGGTCTCCTCGCCCGCTACGGCGTCGATCGAGAGCAGGCCGGACGGCGTCGTCATCGTCACCTCTCCGCGGCCCACGAGCAGAATGCCGAGCAGAGTGCTCGCCGAGAACTCGTCGCTGGAGGCGCGGATGGGGATGAAGTACTGACCCGTCGAGGCGAAGAACGACGGCCGCACGTTGACGTCGATCCGCTCGTTCTGCGCTTCGGGGATGCTCACGCTGGAGATGAGCTTCTCGTCGCCGAAGGCGGGGGCGAAGCTCAGGTCCCACCCGGGCT
This sequence comes from Dehalococcoidia bacterium, assembly GCA_965220205.1. Lineage (GTDB taxonomy): Bacteria > Chloroflexota > Dehalococcoidia > Lucifugimonadales > Australimonadaceae. The sequence continues at coordinate 2,021,561 of OZ244812.1, forward strand.
GGATGGGGCCGTCGGGCGCGTCGCGGCGGACTTCGCCGGCGAGCTCAAAGGAGCGCTCGTCGGCGGTGTTGTTGATCACGACGATCTCGAACTGGTACTGGCTCCCCGTCGGGCCGGACTGGACGGGGAAGTCGGTCCTCACCTCCATGAACTCCTCGGCGGCCGGCGGCTGCTCGGGCACGGTGATGCGGTAGGTCCCGCGCATGTAGACGACCGACTCGTTCTGCGACGACACCATGACGTTGAATGAATACTCGCCGGGAGCGGGCGGCGGGTCTTCCGGGAGAGTGACGCGGATGCGCGGCCGCTCGCCCAGGCTGTCCTCCTCCGTCGGCTCGACGATCATCTCAGTGATCCGGTAGCGGAAGAGCCGGTTCCACACGGCGATGTCCCAGCCCTCAGGGACACTAGACACCGTCGTCTTGACAATCACAGCGTTCTGCGTTGTGTTCGCGATGTCTAGGTCGAGGTCGACTCGGGTCTCGCCCGGGGCAAGCTCGAGGGCCCTGATGGGAGAGTTCACCGAGATGTCGTCGGAGTCCTGCGCCAACGCAGACCCGTACAGCCCCAAGAGGACTGCGACCGAAATCAGCAACGCTCCGCCTACCCGCCCAAAGATGCGCATCTCTCTGCCACCTCAACTCGTCGTCGTTATGGTAGTTATGCGACGCACGGCCAATCGCATCTATCCATGGTACTCATCGGGGGCTTCTCCGCGCAACGCCCTTCACGCCCGTGGAACGCCGATGTCGCCCTCACATCTTGCCTATACGGCAGAGGGCGAGGGTTGGATTCACCGGGATGAGGAGCTACGCAACAGGGACAAGCGGCCGGAAGCGGTCGAACTCTTGGGGCAGGAGCGGCAACAACTGCTCGCCGGTCATGCCGTAGACGTCGTAGGTCATGGAGAGTTGGTTCAGGACGCGGATGATGCGGGGGAGGCTGCCGGGAGGCGCGGACGCGTTATCGGTTCCCAGCGCGCCTCGGCGCAGGCGGCGTGTGGCCCTGTCTGCGTAGAGTTGGTGTATCAACTGCACGACGCCTCTGGAACGAAACAGCTCGGGAGACTGAACCACGCGAAGCGTGAACTGGCCCATGGACCCGGCAGGCGCGTCGAGCAGCAGCCAAGCGTCCTCTCCGTGCAACGTCCAGACATCGTAGGCCATCATAAGCCGGTGATGTGAACGGTCGCGCGAGTCGTGTGTTCGCGGGTCGATCAGGTGCGCGATCTCCGCGTATGCTCCGCGTCCGCCATCATGCGCTATCTGCTCCAAGTAGAACATGCCCAGCCATGACCAAAGATACGCATTGCCCGCGACGGCCCTCACGCCAAGCGGCTCGAGCTGCGCGGCGAGATACTGCCCCGCCTCGCGCCGGTTGGCGAAGGCCCGCGACTCCACATACGCTTCCGGCTCCACGGGTTCCGCATACTTATGGTCGGACAACAGCCCCGTAGGAAGCGGCATCCACCCGAACTGGCGTATCGATTTCAGGTATGTCTCGGCCTGCCGCATGCCCTCTTCGGTCAATTCGCATACTGCGGTCTGTTTGCTCATATCAGCCTCAACGCTGCCCCAACGCAGCGGCGTAGAAATCGCTGGCGTGGAAATGGCGTCTTGCGAATGCCGCAACCGCCGCGTCAATCCAGTCCATGCGCGCGGCTCGCTCGTCTCCGTCCCGACTAGGATTGAGCGGGGCGCTGTAGAAACCGCGCACGAACATCATTAGCTCGCTCCAATCCCCGCTTTCATCGTCCGGCCCGTAGTCGTCTACGATGAGCGCCATCGTGAGCATCACGCGCAGCACCTCCGGCATCACCAGGCCCCGAAAGGCGCTGTCGTGGAGAACGGCCTGGCCTATGCCGTGGATGTTCTCGTTCACCAACAGCGTTGGGGCACCGGTCCCGGCGAACTGCAAGCGCCAGACCTCTTTCCCCAGATCCTCTCCCTTCAGCCAAACGAGCGAGCCGTGATGCTCCTCTTGGTGCGGCCTAACGCGATTCGCCATCGCCAGCAGCACGCCCGACCCGTCGGGCGCAACCACCTTCACCCGAAATGAAGGATTCACGGGCATATCCGTCAGGCGGCGGTCCAACGGCGGGGCCAGGGCCCCCACTTTCCCCCACGGGAACCTGACGGCCGCCCGTCCGCTGTACGCTTCAACGATCACGTCCGCATCGGGCGGCAGATCCAGACCGTTCAAGTCCAACTCTGCAGTGAACGCCGGAGTGGCGCCGCTGTCCCTCTCCTCGATCCTGACGGCAACGCGCTGCTGGTCTATACGCTTGCGCTCGGTGAAGTTAAACCTACGTATCATCGCCCGCCTCTCCGTCGCCAGACCGATCACCGACGGACCTTTGCACGTCCACCAATAGGTCGCGGTGGGCGTCGAACCCGCGCACAGTAACGGAGAAGGTCGCGGGGTCGTCGATCTCCAATAGCAGCTCGTTTCCCCTCTCTCCGTTAACGACGTGGCAGCCATTGAGGCTCACATCGAGGGCGCCTGTCCCGTGGAGCCGGAAATCGTGCGGGTTGTAGCTGGTCATTGCGTTGCCGCGCGGAACCTCGTAAGCGGCGCGGAGTCGCACCCGGCCGGGCGGTCTCGCGACGCCTAGGGCGAGTCGCACACCAAACCCGTCGCTCACCTGATGCAGGTCAAAGTCGGGATGCGGCGGCGGCAAATCAGGCGTGATCGGAGTCGGCTTTTCAGCCGGCGCTCCGTCTCGGCTCCTGCGCGGCCGAGGACCGCCGCCGGAAGGGAAAATGTCAGCGAGCGCGTCTTTTTGCAGTCCTACCGGCGCCGCCTCCCAAATGCTGAGCAGAGCAGAGGGGGCCTCGCGGACTTGCTTAATACGCCGATACGGGGCTACCCAACGCTTGCCGACCCGTTCGTCCTGCGGACGCCAGGATGTATGCGCGGGCGGCTCCGAGTCGCGCAACATCGCCGCCAGCGGCTCGTGTTCGTCCACAATCAGCAGCGTCCGCGCTGGGCGACGCCCCAGGAAGTCCATCTCGGGTATGGAAAGCGTGCCGCGGACATAGTAGTCGTGCCCATGCGGCAGCGAGTCGTCTCGCTGCACATACAAGCGGAAGCCCGTCCGCTGCTTGCGGGTTGCGTTCTTTCGCTCAACCGTCATGCCGACGCGGAACGCCAGCAACTCGCCGCCATCGTACCGGCGTCGCAACTCGGCGAGCTGATCGCGGTGCGGATACCCTTGCACGTTCCGAGGAGGCGTACTGAGGTCAATATGCTCGTAGTCAGGATCGAACGCCCCCACGCGGCACATCTCAAAGAGCCTCCGGTAGCTCTCTTGGCTCCGCTCTCCGCTGTCATCCAGGTCAAGGTGGCTCAGCACCTCGTCTATCGTATCGGCGGTTACTACTATCGGAGCGGACTCTCCGCCCTCGTCGACAGTCACTTCCAGCCGCTCAGCGATGATGGGATAGAAGTAGTTGTGCACGATGGCCGCCAGTATCTGCGGCCTGTCTATCGGCAGGTCGCCGTCCACCCGTGGGAACGGGATAACCACCGACAGTCCCGGCTCGTCCCGGAACTGAAGCCCAAAATCGGCGATGAACTGCTCGATGAAAGGCCGGTGCCCCGGTTCCGACAGACGGAGCGGCAGCGCCAGCCCGTCATCCATTTCTCCGAAGTACCCGTAGGGCGCGTGCCGCTGGCCGTTTACGTTATGCTTCGTCAGCACGGACTGGCCCATCAGCAGTGTCTCTCCATCGGAGCGGCGGCGCGTCACGGCAATGTAGGCGCTTGCGTGCGAAGCGTCAGGGAACACCCATTTGCCCAAGCCCCATGAGCCGCCGTCCTCGTCGGTTTTCCCCGAACGGCCAACGTTGCGGAAGAACCAGTAGAAGTGATTGTTGTCGGCTGGCTCCGCTGCCGAATCGTCAAACTGCCGCCAGTCTCCCTCTAGTCCGACCGTGCCCGCGTCCTCAATCACCAAGTACTGCATTCCCGCGTTGGCGAGGCCGCGCAGGGCTATCCCGCGGCGGAAGTCATCGCTGGAGTCGAGTCCCGCTACGAGGTGTTCGTCCAGACTATCCACGTACCCGGCAGCGCTAACGCCGTCCAGTAGTTGGTGGACGCCCTGTAACGAGAAGCGCACCCGTACGGGCGCGTTGGTGCGCCGATCTACCCTCGCCAGGCCCGCGTCGAGCGAGTTCTGTATCGCTTCGCGGACGAGCCGTTCATTGATAGTCTCAGCCGCGAACAGTTCCCGTTCCATCGGGTTCTGGTTCAGTTCACCGCGAGACATCTGGCGGAAACGCCATCGCGCGTCAACCAAAGTAGTGCTCTCCTCATTGTCATGTGTCGCGGCGAGCAGGGCGATTCTAACAATGCCGCCGTCCCATCGTCAGGATTTGTCAGCCGTATTCTGCAGTCGTGGGCTGTCCTCGGGCTACCCGCCGTCGGCCTACGCTCGTTTCGCCTCTTCCCAGAGCGCGAGCTTGTCGGCTGTCGGCGCGTCGGCGAGCGTTGTTCCGCGACCGCGGAGCGCCTCCTCGATGCGGGTGAAGCGGTCGTAGAAGCGAGCGTTGGCGCCTCGGAGCGCCTGCTCCGGGTCGAGGCCTATCCGGACCGACGCTCCGGCCACCGCGAGCAGGACGTCGCCCAGCTCCTCCTCGGCGCGCGGGCCCGGCGCCGCCTCGGCGAGCTCACGGACCTCTTCGGCCAGCTTCTCGAAGATTGTATCGGGGTCGTCCCAATCGAAACCGGCGCGCCGCGCCCGGCCGAGCACGGCGTAGGCGTAGGCGAGCGCCGGCATCGCGCGCGGCACGCCGCCGAGCATCGAGCGGGGCGGACCGCCCCGCATCTCGCGCTCGTACGCCTTCATGCGCTCCCAGTGCCCGATGCCCTCGGCGGCGGTGCGCGCCCCCTCCTCGCCGAACACGTGCGGGTGACGCCGCACCAGCTTCTCGTTCAACTGCGCCAGCACGTCGCCTATCTCGAACGTGCCCTCGTCCTTGCCGATCTGAGCGTTGAGCAAGACCTGCATGAGCAGGTCGCCCAGCTCTTCGACCATTGCCGCCGGCTCGCCCGAAGTGAGCGCTTCCAGCGCCTCGTAACTCTCCTCCACCAGAGCCTCGCGGAGCGAGCGGTGCGTCTGTTCGAGGTCCCAGGGGCACCCCGCCTCCGGGTCGCGCAGATGGCGTATCGTCTCCAGAAGCGTGGCGAAGCTTGCGGCGGGGTCGTTAGTCACGAGCGCTGCTCCTCGTTCCCAAGATAGGTCCCAAGCGAGACGGTCGGTCGCGATTATAGACGGGCCCGGCCTCGCGGCGAGCCTGGACAGGACCGTCGGCGACAGGCAGCATGTCCCGCGCGAGCGCATAGTCGCGCCGACGCTATGGCCGCAGGCGAGCGGAGAGAGGGTGTTTTGGACGATCGAGCCCGCCGATGGCGGACGGCGCGGGACGTGCTCGGGTGGCTGGCGGCCGTTGCCCTGATGCTTCTCGTCGTGACGACGACCGTCAGGTTCGCCGCCAACAGCTTGACCGTGTACGAGAAGCTGTTCGAGCGGCATCAGGTCACGCTTCGCACGGGGATCACAGCGGAGGGCCTGCGCGACGTCGGGGCGGAGATCCAGGACTACTTCAACAGCAACCGGGAGCCGCTCGTCGTCACCGCCGAGGTGAACGGCGTCGAGCAGAGCCTGTTCGGCCCGGACGAAGCGTCCCACATGGCCGACGTGAAGCAGCTGTTCCGGAAGACCTACCGGACGCAGGAGGCGTCGGCTCTGTTTCTCGTCGTGGCGGCTGCCGCAGTGCTGGCGACGCGGCGCCGGAGCGGGCTCGCCGATGTCGCGAGCTGGCTGCGGCGCGGGGGCGTTCTGACCATCGCGACCATCGGCGTGCTCGGCATCGCGAGCGTCGTCGCATTCGACGTGGTGTTCGAGATATTCCACCGGATGGGGTTCCCGCAGGGGAACTACCGTTTCGATACGAGGACCGCGTATCTGGTGCGGGTCTTCCCGTTCGGTTTCTGGCAGGAGATCACCCTGCTGATCGGCGCGCTCTCGCTCGCCGCGGGGGGGCTGCTCCTGCTCGCCGGGGCGCGGGCGCGAAGGGTTGGCCTCTAGGGGGGTGCGGAACAGGCGTCCCCCCTCCTCGATCCTCCCCCGGTGGGGGCGGAGGCCAGAGGGCGAGCTACGCGCCGGCGCCCTGGGCTTGCGCGACCAACTCGGGCACGGCCGACTGGAACGCTTCGAGGCGTTCGAGCACCTCGAGCAGCGCTCGTCCCCAGGGGCCGTCGGTCTTGCCGACCGTGAGGTGGATCTGCTGGTTGCCGACTGTGACGCCGTGGCCCAGCGCGCGTTGGAGCGGCATGCGGGCGCCGCCCACCTCCTCCAGCAGCTTGAGCGTGATGCGGTCGCCGCGCCGCGTGACTGACTCCACCCGCGCGTCTCGCGAGCGGATGCGCACGCGGACCATGTACAGCAGGTGGTGCAGCGGCTCCGGCAACTGATGTCCGAACCGGTCCGCGAACTCCCTTGGCAGGTCGTCGGCTTCCGCGATGGTTTTGGCCTTGGCGAGCCGCTGGTACATCGCCATACGGGTGGGCATGTGCGGCACGAGCTCTTCCGGGACCGACGCCGTGAGACCGAGATCGACGATGGGTTCGGAGCGCTCGACCACGCTCTGGGGCGCCTCGCCGCCCGCCGCGCGCAACTCGGACACCGCCTCGCTGAGCAGTCGGGTGTAGAGGTCGAAGCCGACGGCGTGGATGTGGCCGCTCTGCTCGGCACCGAGGAGGTTGCCGGCCCCGCGTATCTCGAGGTCCTTCATGGCGATGCGGAACCCGGCGCCGAGCTCCGTAGCGGCGACGATCGTCTCCAACCGGCGCTGCGCGGTCTCCGTGAGCCTGCGGCCGCGCTCCACGAGCAGGTAGGCGTACGCGCGCTGGGAGCGGCGGCCGATGCGTCCGCGGAGCTGGTACAGCTGCGCTAGGCCGAAGGTGTGCGCCCGGTCCACGATGAGGGTGTTGACCGCCGGGATGTCGAGCCCGGACTCGATAATCGTCGTGCAGACCAGGACATCGGCTTCGCCCTCTGCAAAGTCCGCCATGACGCTGGCCAGCTCGCCCTCGGGCATCTGGCCGTGTCCCACTAGTACGCGTGCATCGGGGACCAGCTGACGGACCGTGTCGGCGACGAGCCGGATGCTCCTCACGCGGTTGTGGAGGAAGTACACCTGCCCGCCGCGGTCCATCTCTCTCAGGATGGCCTCGCGCACGAGGTCGTCGGACGCCTCGGCGAGATACGTCTTGATGGGCAGGCGCTCTTCGGGCGGCGTGTCAATCGTCGAGATATCGCGAATCCCCGCCATCGCCATGTGCAGCGTCCGGGGAATCGGGGTGGCCGTCAGCGTCAGGACGTCCACCTCGCTGCGCAGCTCCTTCATCCGCTCCTTGTGCCCGACGCCGAAGCGGTGCTCCTCGTCGATGATCACGAGGCCGAGGTCCTTGAAGCCGACGTCCTTCTGGATGAGGCGGTGGGTGCCGATGACGATGTCGGCCTCCCCACGTTTGAGCTTGCCCACGACCAGGTCCTGGTCGCGGTCGGTCCGAAACCGCGAGAGCACCTCTACCGTCATCGGGTACGGTTCGAGGCGCTCGCGGAAGGTGTCGTAATGTTGCTGGGCGAGGACGGTTGTCGGGACGAGCACGGCGACCTGCTTGCCGCCCATGACGGCCTTGAACGCGGATCGGAGCGCGACCTCGGTCTTGCCGTAGCCGACATCGCCGCACACGAGCCGGTCCATGGGAGTGGGCCGCTCGAGGTCCTCCTTCACTTCGGTAATCGCGGCGTCCTGGTCGGGCGTTTCGACGTAGGGGAACGCGTCCTCCATCTCGCGCTGCCAGGGCGAGTCGGGAGCGTGCGAGAAGCCGGACGCCGTCTCCCGCTGCGCATAGAGGGCGAGGAGATCGACGGCCAGCTTCTTGGTTGAGTCGCGGGCCCTTGCGACGGCGCGGGTCCACTCCTGGGCGCCGAGCCGGGTTGGCGACGGCGTGGCCTCGTCGCCGCCGACGTACGGGGAGAGGCGTCCGAGGTGCTCCATGGGCACGAACAGCCGGTCGGCGTCTGCGTACTCCAGGATGATGTACTCGCGCACCGCGCTGGCGTCCGATTCGCCGCGACTCGATGCGCGGTCGCCGTCGGCGGCCCCGCCGGGCTGACGGTTGGTCGTGCCGACGAACCGGCCTATGCCGTGGTCGATGTGCACGACGTACTGGCCGGGGGTCAGCTCCTCGACCGACGCCGACTGGAAGCGGGCGGCGTGCCTGCGCGGGCGCGAAAGCCGGCGCTTAGAAGCGCCAAACACCTCGACGTCGCTCAGCAGAGTCAGCAACGGCTCGCCCATGGAGTTCGAGTCCGCGCGCAGCGCCCATCCGCCGGTGAGCGTCGTGTGCACGATGTCGATGACGCCGTCAGCCGCAGGCGCGTCGAGCGAGCGTGTCTCGCGCGCGCCGACCCCTGCGTCGCGCAGGAGCTCCTCGAGCCGCCGCGAGTGCTGCGTGGCGATGACGGTGCGCGAGCGGCTGGCGCTGATGCGTTCGGCAAGGCGTTCGATGCCCTGGTAGCCAGCGGGTGCGCTCAGGGGAAGCTCGACCGTCTCGCCGGCGGCGGTCGAACGGTGATAGCGGCTGAGGTCGAGCCGGTTCGGCCATTGCGCAAGCGCCGGTCCGATGTCCGACCAGGGCGCGAGGCCCGCCGGGAAACCCAAGGGCAGCTCCCCGCGCTCTTGCTTGGAGAGGCGCAGCCTCTCGGCAGCGCTCTCGTTGTGGAGCGCGGCTTCGGCAATCTCGCCCGGCTCGTCGACAATGACCAGGACGTTCGGGACCTCCCTCAGGTGGTCGACCAGCGTGTGATGGAGCAGGAATCCTGCGTAGAGCGAGGCGCTCTCCGTGGGGTAGCCGGCCATCACTTCCGCCAAGTCGTCGACGATGCGGTCGCGGTCGGCGGTCCGGGCGTTCGAGAAGTCGAGCGCTCGAATCATGGCGTCGACGGCGGCGTGGTCGACGAGAGTGGGGAGGAGCTCGGCGGCGGGCAGAACGACGAGCTCGTCGAGGTTGTGGACCGAGCGTTGGGAGCCGGGTTCGAACGCTCGCAGGGTGTCGATGCGGTCGCCCCAGAGGTCGATGCGCGCCGGATGCGGGTGTCCCGGGCCGAAGATGTCGACGATGCCGCCGCGGCGGGCGGCTGTCCCGGGCTCGTCCACGACGGCGCCGATGCGGTAGGCCATGCGTGCCCACTGTTGGAGGGTCGCCTCGACGCTCAGCTTCTGGTCGGGGCGGATGGTCTGCGCCTGCCGGAGCAGCAGGTCCGGGGGCAGCGTCTTCTGCATCAACCCCGTCACGGAGGCGACGATGAGCGGAGCGGGGTTCCCGGCTCCGTTGGGCGCTCGATCGGACGCGGCGCGTCCGCCGACGAGCCCGTGCAGCGCCCCAAGCGAGGCGATGCGCTCGTGGACGGTCCCTGTCTCGACGGACAGGCGCTCGTAGGGCAGGAGCTCGGACTCGGCGAACTGGTAGATTGGGGCGTCGTCGTCGCAGTAGGCCTCGAGCTCGCCGACGAGGCGGCGAGCGTCCTCGGGATGCGGCGTGACCACGACGACGGGGCCCGTCCAGCCATGCCAGAGCGCGGCGAGGACGTAGGGCTTGGCCGGCTCGACGGCGGTCGCCGTCAGCCCACCGCGTCCCGACGCGACCTGCTCGCGCAGGCGCTGGAACACGGGCAGCGAGGCAAGGCCGTCGATGAGGCCGACGAGGCTCAATTCCCCCTCCGATGGGCCCGCGCTCTGTTTCGCGCGCCTGGGCCGAAGCACGCCAAACAAGCCGGACAGGTCCGGCCGCGGCCATTCTAGCAGGTGGGGGCGCGGCGTCCTCCCCTCTCCCCGTCTCGCGGACAAGGATTGAGGATGGGGGGGCCGCGGAGTGGTACAATCGGGAGGAGACGTCCGTAAGGGGCGCGGTGCGCCCCTCTCCTCTCGCGCGGGCCACTAGCTCAGTCGGTTAGAGCGCAGTCCTGATAAGACTGAGGTCCCTGGTTCGATTCCAGGGTGGCCCACCACTCCAGCTCTAGACACCCCACCCCACATCGGCTGCAGCTCCGGGCAACACAGTAACCCTGTCAATATGGATTTCAGAACGGTTCGCCACTATGCCTGACATTCCCATCATCAACGCTGGAGAGCTCACGAAGCCGGCAACGGTCTTAATCGAGAAGATTTCAAACGCGGTTGGTACCCTCTGGGAGCCGAGGCAGATCCGAAGAGTCGCACAGGCCAAAGCCGACGCAGCGATGACTCTCGCGAAGAGCGATATAGAGACTGACGACCTCAAGCGTAGAGCAGCACAGCGATTTGTAGAGGAGGAAACGAGGAAACAATCAAATATGGAGAACATCGTCGAGAAAGCTGTTCGAGACGTCAATCCCAATGCCCCAACGGAGCACGTAGAAGACGATTGGATCACCAACTTCTTCGACAAATGCAGGTCTGTCTCCGATGACGAGATGCAGGCTCTGTGGTCGCGTATCCTCTCTGGAGAAGCCAACTCTCCAGGTTCCTTCTCGAGGAAGACCGTAAACTTGGTGGCCGACTTGGACAAAGCAAGTGGTAAGTCATTTCACACCCTGTGCAGTTTCGGATGGCAGTACGGTGATAACCTTCTTCCTCTCATTTTTGACTCTGAGCACCCAATATACAAGCAACGTGGAATAGATCTATATTCGCTCGGCGAATTGGCCGCCCTTGGACTCATCCAGATAAACGCGGTTACAGGATTCGAACTCCGTGACCTACCTAAGGGGCGTGCAATTGCTTATCACAATCGCTCCGTCTTCCTAACATTTCCAAAGGAGGAGGCGAATAGCCTAGATATCGGTAGAGTGTTAATGACCCCATCTGGGACACAGTTATCCCGTATCCTCAAACCGACCGCGATAGATGGATTCTTCGATTACGTCTACGATAAATGGACCAAGGAGTCTCTAGTCTCTCCTCGCTAGCATCGCATCTGAGTGTAGTGGCATAGGTCGCGCTTGTGATGACACTGATTCGAGGGAATCCAATAGGACTCGACCAAGGCCAAGAATGACTGGGGTGGGGATGCGGGTGCTTCCGGTAAACGAGCCGCCGCCTTTCGTGACTATCCCGCTGAACCTTCGGAGACTCGCCAGCATTGAATGGCCGCAGTGGCGGATCCGTGAGCGCGCGAGCCGGAAGCGATGACGCGACGCGTCACTCGCCTGGGTGTGGCCCTCCATAGTGGGACACCGGAAGGGAGCGCTGACTACCAAGCACAGCTGCAGTGCCTTGGAAGACCCTTGTGTCGTCCGCGTTAACGCGTCACAATCGCCGAGTGAATGGTCTCAGTAGGTTCGCAGGCCGCCCAGCCACATCTCGAAGACGGTACTGCCTACGGTCCAATCAGGTCTCCTCCTCTCCATCTACAGATTGAGCGTATCCATCACTGGTTCTCCTAGGAGGTAGGAGCAGTTGCTTACTCCCGGTGACAGCGTCTGGCTTATCACCGGCATCCCCGGCGCTGGGAAGAGCACGGTTTCGAGGGAAATCGCGAGGCAATTCCCTAGGTCGGCGCACATCGAAGTGGACCGGGTCCGCGAGATGATCGTGTCGGGGTACTTGGGTCCAGGCCAAGAGCCTCTGGCCGAGTCCGATGCGCAGTTGGAGTTGGGCGCCCGTAACGCAGCACGCCTTGCGGACTCCCTGATGGAAGCTGGGTTCACTCCCATCGTTGACGACGTCGTTCTCCAACTGCAGCTGGCGCGGTACAGGGAAAGCCTCTCCCGCTGGCCGATCCGCCTGGTTGTGCTGGCGTCGCCTGTTAGCATCGCGCTCGAACGGGACCGAGGGCGGCCGGAGGAGCACGTAGCAGACAGATTCGCCTATCTGGATGCGGAGCTGCACAAACAGATGCAAGGGTTGGGCCTCTGGCTGGACACATCGGGGATGACCGTAGCGGAGACGGTTGAGGCGATTATCCGATGCGCGGACGAAGCGACCCTGAACCCGCTCTCCTGATGATTTCCGGCCTCCGGCAGCCGAAAGGAGAGGCAGCGCGGCGCGCCGTCCCAGCCCATGCCGCCGAGGGCCGATCATCGAGGCAGTCGAGACGGAGGTGGAGTGTATGCGTCGACGGCAGGAGCCCCAAGTGACGATGTTGGCCTTCGTTTCAAGGGCTTCGCGACAAGGCCTCGGGCTGCGTTGGCCAGCCGCCTGCGCCGCCAGCTCGTGGTACCCTGAGGGACGCCCCGACCGCGCCACTGACTGCCGGAAGCGTCCACCCATATGCCTGACCGCCTCGTTGTCGCCGTCGCCATTGCGCTCCTCCTGGCGCTCGGCGCTTGCAGCGGGTCCTCGACGACCGACGTGCCCGCTCGCTACAGCGGGATCATCGTCGCCAGCGAGTTCGTCGTGGGCGTCAACCGGTTCCCGTTCGGCCTCGTCTCGCGAGACGGCGAGCTCCTGGAGGGGGAGAGCGTCAACGTGCGCTTCTTCTCGCTTGCCCAGCCCGAATCCGTGCTGCTTGCCGAAGCGCCCGCCGTCTGGCGGAGCGTCCCTGGCGCTACGCCGCACGAGCACCCGGACGGCGAGCTTCACATGCACCTCGACTACACGGGCGTGTACGTCGTCGATGCGGTCGAGTTCTCAGTGGAAGGACTGTGGCAGGCGTCGTTCGACGTAGCCGCGGAGGCGGGCAGCGCGTTTGCGATCGAGCCTGCCGCGTTCCGCGTACTGACGGAGGCCGGGGCGCCTGGGGTCGGCGACCTCGTGCCGCGGACCGACAACCCCACCATCCACGACGTCGCGTCCTTCTCCGAGCTCTCCACGCGCGGCGAGCCGGACCAGCTGCACAACGTCTCCGTCGCGGGCGCCGTCGAGGCGGGCGAGCCATTCGTCGTTTTCTTCGCCTCGCCGCAGTTCTGCGTCACCGCGATGTGCGGACCCGTCACCGAGGTACTCGACCAGACACGCGAACAGCTTGGCGGCGCGGTCGAGTTCATCCACATCGAGCCGTGGGACCTCGTCGAGGCGCGCGAGCACGGGAGGCTGGTCCCCACGGCCGCGACGCGCGACTGGCGGTTGCCAAGCGAGCCGTGGACCTTCATCGTCGACAGCGACGGTAGGGTTGCCGCGCGGTTCGAGGGCTTCGTCACCGGGGGCGAAGTGCTCGCGGCGCTCGATGGGTTGGGCTAGTAGTAGATGCCCTTCTGCGGGAGCAGGAGGACGTCCTCCATCACCTGGGTGTCGGAGATCGAGATAGCAGCGACGATTGTTCGCGCCACTTCCTCCGGCTTGAGCATGTCCTCGCGGGGGAGCGGCGGGTCGTAGTCCCCCCAGATCGGCGTGTCCACGGGGCCCGGCGCGACGTGCACCACCCGCACGCCGTGACGGCGCACCTCCGTCGTGAGCGCGCGCGCCAGCCCAGCGACGGCGTGCTTCGTTGCGCTGTATCCCGACGTGTTGGCGAAGCCCCGGCGCGCGGCGACCGACGACAGCATGACGATGGTCCCGCGCCCACGCTCGAGCATGCCCGGGAGCACCGCGCGCGCGGCGAAGAATGTGCCGCTCACGTTGGTGCGCCACAGCTCGTCCCACATGTCGTCGGTCGTCTCCGGGAGCGGCGCCACGTAGAAGACGCCGGCCGAATTCACGAGGATGTCAACCGCGCCCCACTCGCTCGTCACCCGCTCCACCATCGCGCGGACCTGCGCGTCCTCGCGCACGTCGCACTCGACGAGCATGGCGGTCTCGTCCGGTGCCGCCGCGCGCAGACGCGCCACGTCGCGGCCAGCCATCGCCACGCGGACGCCGGCGTCCGTGAGCGCCCGCGTCACCTCGCGGCCAATGCCGCTGGAGGCGCCCGTCACGATCGCCGTCTGGCCCGCGAGCAGCGAGCTGGCGTTCGTCATAGCATGCTCGTGAACTCGAACCGGTTCTTGCGCGTCTCGTCGATGGTGATCTTGCGCAGCATGCCGTCGAGCGGCCCGGCCAGGCGGTCCCAGACCCGCCGGGCGATGTTCTCGCCCGTCGGGACCAGATCGTAGTAGTCCTCGACATCCACATTCAGGTAACGGTGCTCGTAGACATCCAGGACGTGCCTGCGCACCGCCGCATCGAGCGCGCCGAGCGGCGTCACGAACCCGGTCAGCGGGTCCACGGGGCCCCCGACCGTCACGGTCAGGCCGTAGTTGTGACCGTGGCCATTGGGGTTGGCGCACTTGCCGAAGATGCGCTCGTTCTCCTCCCAGCTCAGGTGGTCCGTGTACAGCCGATGCGAGGCCGAGAACACGAACCGCCGCGAGAGCTGCACGATTGGCTCGCTCATGCGGACTCTCCGCAGTAGTCGACGAAGAGGTCGTCAGTCTCGAAGAGTCGAATGCGGCTGAGCGTTGCGCCCGCCAGCCTTTGCGCGATGAGACCCCACAGCACGACCGCCAGGTTCTCGGTCGTGGGGATACGCTCGGCGAAGTAGGGGGTGTCGAGGTTCAGGTGCTTGTGGTCGAAAAGGCGCACCACCCCCGCGACCGCATCCTCAAGGTCAACGAGGTTGACGACCATCCCGGTGACGGGGTCGGGCGCGCCCGCCACGGCCACCTCGAGCGTGTAGTTGTGCCCGTGGCCGTTCGGCAGGGCGCACAACCCGAACACGCGGTTGTTCTCCTCCTCGGACCACTCCTCGCGGTAGTAGCGATGGGAGGCCGAGAAATCGAACCGCCGGGAGATGGTGACTTCGGGCAAAACCGGACGCTGCTACCGGCCCTTGATGCCGCCGACGAGAATCTGGTCACCCTCGATCTTGATCTCGTACGCCTCGATGGCGTGACCGTCCTCGCTGTCGGCTGACAGGCCGGTGTCCAGGTGGTAGCGCCAGCCGTGCCACGGGCATTGGATGATCCCGTCCTGAATGGGGGCCTCGCTGATGGGGCCGCCCGAGTGCGGGCAGATGAAGTTCACAGCGTAGATGGCGCCGTTCTCCTCGAAGACGGCCATCGACTTGCCGCGCCAGCGCCCACCCTGAGCGCGGAAATGCTTGCCCTCTCCCTGGCGGACTGCGCTGAGCGCACACAGGGGGCCGAACTCTGGTTGCTCGTTAGTGGTCACAGTCGTCGCTCCGTTGCTGCTCTGAGGCTATGGACAGCGTGGTGGTATGCAGAGCCGAGTCTAGCAGCGCCCCGATGCGCCTTCAACGGGCGGACGGCGGCGGCGTGGCGTGAAGCAGCGAGGGGCGGTCAGCGCGAGTCGCGCGGGGCCAACTCGCGTTGCTCGAGCGCGCTGCGATACACGGCTTCGTAGCCGTCCACCATGCGCTCGACGGTGAAGCGCAACTCCACGTGCCGGCGTACGGCCGACCGGTCCAGCGCCGCAGCCTTGCCGATGGCCGCGACCGCATCGGCGTCCGATTCGACTACGATCCCGGACACGCCGTCCTCAACGAGCTCCGGCATCGCGCCGCGGGGCATCGTGACCACAGGCGTGCCGCACGCCATCGCCTCGAGCACCGACAGGCCGAACGGCTCCTCGCCCTGAAGCGGGAAGAGGAACGCCTTGGCGTGGCCGACTATGTCCAACACCTCGGCGTTCGAGACCTCCGGGATATGCCGTACGCGGTCGCCGTCGATATGCGGCCTCACCTTCTCGTCGAAGTAGGCGCGGCTCCACGGGAGGTAGGGCGTGACCGCGCCGACGATGACCAGCCGTTCGCCTGCGCGGCTGGCAATCCTGATCGCCTCAGCGACTCCCTTGGTTGGCGCCATGCGGGCCACCAGGGCCAGGTAGTCGCCGGCCTCCGAGACGAACGGCGTCGAGCTCATATCGAGCCCGTTGTAGACGACGGGCAGCGTTGGCTCGCCGAGCATGCGGGCCTGCGCTCTGCTGACGCACACCGGAAGCAGGCCCGGCGCGGCGCGGCGGTAGTAGGCGTGCTCAGCCGGCTCGATGTAGTGGTAGCTCATGACAGTGGGCGTGCGGACGAAGGGGGCGAAGTAGGCCGCGAGCGTGGGCCAGTGGCAATGGATGACATCGTAGGCGTCCGCGTCGCAGTACAGCTCGAAGGCGTTTCGCGCTTCGAGCTCCTTGTCCATGTAGCGCGTCACGCTGCCGTCGTCCAGCGTAGCCCGCGCCACGACCGAGTGGAGCGTCCCTGCCGTCCGCGAGTCGCCGCTCGCGTATAGGTGGACGTCGTGGCCGCGCGCCGAGAGCCCTTCCGACAGCGCATGCACCATCAACTCTGTACCGCCGTGCGTCGGCGGCGGCACCGGGATGTAGACACTGGTGAGCTGCGCGATCCGCACACGGCAATCGTAGCATCGCGGACGGCGGCGCGCCGTCGTCCGCGGCGCCCAGCGGGCGGCCGTCCACAGAGGGGGGCGGCGGCGGACATTCAGCGACCGCCAGAACGCAGAAAGTGACGGAAATGGGCCAAAATGACCGAAAACGGGCCCAAAACGTGAGGTTTTCCACTCGTAGATTGCGTGGTTTACGAGTGGAGGGGGCGAAATAGTGCGACATTCTGCGACATTTTGCGACATTTACTCGTAAATCGGGCCGCCGCCACGCCGCGCCAGCGCGCCGGGTCTCGGGGGGCCCCCTTCGACGGGCTCAGGACAGGCTTCGAGAGGCTCAGGACAGACACATGGTAGGAGGATAGGGGCATTGGGGGAATGGGCGGATGTCGCGGCGGGGGTCTCACGCCGTAGTGGGCGGTCTCTCCGCGAGGGGGCGTGGATTCCCGTGTCTGCGCACGAGAATGACGGAGGCTGCGCACGGGGCGCCCCATAGCGGGGGCGGGTTCCGTGTCCCCGATACGTATGTCACTCCCCCCTCCTCAATCCTCCCCCCGTGGGTGAGGAGGTCAAACGGCAATCCTCCCGCGTGGGTGAGGAGATCAAACGGCAATCCTCCCGCGTGGGTGAGGAGATCAAACGGCAATCCTCCCCGCGGGGGCGAGGAGGTCAAACGGCAATCGTCCCCGCGGGGGCGAGGAGGTCAAACGGCAATCCTCCCCGCGGGGGCGAGGAGGTCAAACGGCAATCGTCCCCGCGGGGGAGAGGAGGTCAAACGGCAATCCTCCCCGCGGAGGCGAGGAGTCAAACGGCAATCCTCCCCGTGGGGAGGAGGAGGTCAAACGGCGCTGGGGCCGCCTGATAGAATCGGCCCCGCCAAGGAGGGCTTCCCATGACACAACGACAGCTTTACCAGCCAATCGAGCGCAACCTCGCCATGGAGCTGGCGCGCGTCACGGAGGCAGCGGCGCTCTCCGCGGCCCGCTATATGGGGTTCGGCGACAAGGAACTCGTCGACCAATCAGCGGTCGATGCGATGCGCCACACGCTGGACGGCATCTCGATGGACGGCGTTGTCGTCATCGGGGAGGGCGAGAAGGACGAGGCGCCGATGCTGTACGTCGGCGAGCGGATCGGGGACGGCTCGGACCCGCGCGTGGACATCGCCGTGGACCCCATCGACGGGACGACGCTGCTCTCGAAGGGGCTGGCAGGGGCCATCGCAGTGATGGCGATGTCGGCGCGGGGCGCCATGAACGTGCCTGGCGAGGTGTTCTACATGGACAAGATCGCGGTGGGCCCCGAGGCCAAGGACGCCGTCGATATCGAGGCCCCGGTCGCCGACAACCTCAGGGCGATCTCGCGCGCGCTCGGCCGGAAGGTGGAGGAGGTTACTGTCATCGTCCTCGACCGCCCGCGGCACGAACAGCTGATCGCGGACATCCGAGCGGTGGGCGCTCGGGTGAAGCTGATCACGGACGGCGACGTAGCGGCCGGAATCCAGGCTGCCCTCCCCCAGACCGGCGTGGACGTCCTCATGGGCGTCGGCGGCACGACGGAGGGAGTGCTGACCGCCGCCGCGATCCGGTGCGTCGGCGGGGCGCTGCAATGCAAGCCTTGGCCCCGCGACGAGGCGGAGCGCCAGAAGGCGGTCGACGCCGGCCTCGATCTGGGCCACATCTACCACGCAGAGGAACTCGTTGGCGGCGAGGATGTTTTCTTCGCCGCAACGGGGGCGAGCACAGGCGAGCTCCTGCAGGGCGTGCGCTTCTTCGGGGGCGGCGCGGAAACGCAGACACTCGTGATGCGGTCGCGCTCCGGGACGATCCGGTGGATCAGCGCCACGCACAACTTCGAGCGGCTGGACAAGATCCGCTACCACTGACGGTCGGCACGCCGCGGCGGCGGCCGCTCGACAGGCCCCCGGAATCTCTGAACAACGCGCTGATGCTCTCAGCAGGCCCCCTCCTCAATCCTCCCTCCGTGAGGGAGGAGGCCAAGCCGGGGGCGGTCGCGCAGCGGGCGGGCCGTTGTCCTGTCCGCGCGGGAGCCGCGCGAGCGGTTCCCCCCTCCTCAATCCTCCCCCGCCGGGGGAGGAGGCCAAGCCGGGGACTAGCGCCGCTGCTTGGCGAAGGGCGCACCGCCCGCATAGCGCGCCGCTGACCCGAGCTCGTCCTCGATGCGCAGCAGGCGGTTGTACTTGGCCACACGCTCGCTGCGGGCAGGCGCCCCCGTCTTGATCTGACCCGCTCCCGTCGCGACGACCAGGTCGGCGATGGTGGTGTCCTCGGTCTCGCCGGAGCGGTGGCTGATTACGACGTTCCAGCCCGCCTCGTGCGTCAAGCGCACGGCCGCGAGCGCCTCGCTCAGCGTGCCGATCTGGTTGATCTTGACTAGGACGGCGTTGGCCGAGCCCTCTCGTATGCCCCGATCGATGCGCGCGGTGTTGGTGGTGAACAGGTCGTCGCCTACGAGCTGCACCGTGCCGCCCAGCCTCGCCGTGAGCGCCGCCCAGCCCTCCCAATCGTCCTCCGCCAGTCCGTCCTCGATGCTCACGATGGGGTACTTGTCGACCCAACGCGCGTAGTAGTCGACCATCTCCGCGCTGGTCAGCGTGGCGCCCTCCCGCGCGAGCACGTATCTGCCGTCGTGGAAGAACTCCGACGCCGCCGGGTCCAGCGCAATCATGCAATCGACGCCCGGCGTGTACCCGGCGGCTTCGATGGCCTCGACCAGCAGCTCGACGGCCGCTTCGTTGGACGGGAGCGACGGGGCCACGCCGCCCTCGTCGCCGACGTTGGTGGACATGCCGCGGCCGGCGACGATCCCCCGGAGGGCCTGGTAGCACTCGACGCCGCACCGCAGCGCCTCGCCGAACCGGTCGAA
Source organism: Dehalococcoidia bacterium (assembly GCA_965220205.1). Classification (GTDB taxonomy): domain Bacteria; phylum Chloroflexota; class Dehalococcoidia; order Lucifugimonadales; family Australimonadaceae. Next base: position 2,040,768 of record OZ244812.1, read on the forward strand.
CCCCACCGGCATGACCATGAACTCCTGGAAGTCGGTCGAGTCCATGGCGTGCCTGCCGCCGTTGAGCACGTTGAGCATCGGGGTCGGGAGCACCGGATCCGCCGTCGCCAGCGACCGGTAGAGGGGCAGGCCGCCGGCTTGGGCGGCTGCGTGGGCGGTCGCCAGCGAGACGGCCAGGATGGCGTTCGCGCCGAGCTCCGACTTGTCGGGGGTGCCGTCGAGCGCCAGCATCGCCTCGTCGAGCCCCTCCTGGTCGCCGGCCTCCCTACCCGCGACGGCGGGCGCGATGCGCTCGTTGACGTTGCGCACCGCCATGAGCGTGCCCTTCTTGCCGTACCGGGCCGGGTCGCCGTCACGGAGCTCGACTGCTTCGTAGGTCCCGGTGCTCGCGCCGGACGGGACAGCCGCCCATCCCGACGAGCCATCGTCCAGGCCGACGACGGCTTCAACGGTCGGGTTTCCACGCGAATCGAGGATTTCGCGGGCGTGGACGGCGCTGATACGCGGCATGAGGTGACTCCTGGACAGGGGACAGGGTGTACGCCCCAGTGTAAGCGCCCGCCGCGCGAGCGCGCCAGCGAAGTGGGCGCGGTAGGCAACTCTCACACGGCGTGAGACTATCGGGCGGACGCCTGTTCGAGGTGGTCTCGTTCGTGGGCGGCGGCGATCGCTTTCTCGACGGCGTCCGTTGGCGAGTCGGCGTGCACGATCGCCGTCGGCAGGTCGCCGCGCGGCGGCAGCTGCCACGTTTCGAGACCGATGACCGGGATGTTTTCGCCGAGCGCGTGCCCGATCTCCGACAGCGTGCCGTAGGCCCCGTCGATAGCGATGGCCGCGCGGCCGGTCTTCACGACGATGACGTTCCGGGCATAGCTCATGCCGGTCATGATGGGGTAGTCGATGTAGGCGTTCGCGGTGGACTGCTGTGTGCCGGGGAGAATGCCTATCGTCGTGCCCCCCGCGGACTTCGCGCCCTTGCACACGGCCTCCATCACGCCGCTGAGGCCGCCGCAGACGACCACGGCGCCCCGGAGCGCGAGCTCGCGGCCGACCTCCTCGGCGAGTTGGATCGCCCGCGGCGGCGGGTCGCCGCCGCCTATCACCGCGATGATCAGCGGGCGCGGCGCGGGCGCTCCGCTGCTCGTCACGTGAGCGGCCCGAGCGCTACCGTCGCTGCGTCGATGGCGTCAACCCAGGGCCCGGGGTACACGCCGACGGCCACCGTCCCCGCGAACAGGAGCCACAGCGCGCCCTTCGTCAGCAGCGGCACGGGCAACGGCGAGCCGTCCTCCGGCTCGCCCATGTACATCGCACGCACGATGCGCAGGTAGTAGTAGAGCGAGATGACGCTGTTCACGATAGCGATGGCAGCGAGCCACAGCAGGCCCTCGGCCGTCGCCGCGCTGAACAGGAAGAACTTGGTCACGAAGCCCGCGAAGATCGGCAATCCCGCCAGCGAGAACAGGGCGCCGGTCATGACCATCGCCATGAGCGGCGAGCGGATAGCGAGGCCCGCGTAGTCCGCGATCTCCTCCTTGCCCGTCCGGCTCTCGACTGCAATCACTACGGTGAACACCGCGAGGTTCGTGAATGCGTAGCCCACGAGGTGCAGCAGCGCCGCGTTCACGCCGTCGATGCTCAGCGCGACGATTCCGACCATCACGAAGCCGACCTGCGCGATGGAGGAGTAGGCCAGCAGTCGTTTGATGTTGTTCTGGACCAACGCCGTCACGGAACCGACGGTCATGGTCGCCGCCGCGAGGACCGCTATCGCCATGCGCCAATCGTCGAGCGTCGTCACGCCCGCCACGGCGAAGAACCGGAGCGCGAGGGCGAACGCGGCCGCCTTCGACATGACGGCAATCAGCGCCGTCACGGGCGTCGGCGCTCCTTCGTATACGTCGGGGGCCCACATGTGGAAGGGGACCATCGACAGCTTGAAGCCCAAGCCCGCGACGAACAGCACGAACCCCAGGACGAGCGTCAGGTCCCAGCCCTGTGAAAGCCCCTCGCTCATCCGCTCGAACACGGTCGTGCCGAGCGCTCCGTACAGCAGGCTGATGCCGTAGAGCATGATTCCGGACGAGATAGCGCCCAGCAGGATGTACTTCGTGCTCGCCTCGGCTGAGCGTCCGTCGCCACGGCTGAGTCCGACCAACACGTACAGCGAGAAGGACAACAGCTCAATCGCGATGAATGCGGTCAGCAGCTCGCCCGTCTCGGCCATCAGCGTAGCGCCGAGCACCGCGAACACGATCATGGCGTAGAACTCGCCGGGATGCCGCATCTTCCGGCCCACGTAGTCCACCGACATCAGGACAACCGCGAACCCGGTAGCCGTGAACAACGCCTTGAACAGCAGCGCGTAGCGGTCGACGAGGATCAGCTGGTCGTAGAGGACCCGCGGCTCGACTTCGTCCCACCCCCGCACCAGCGCGACGACGAACACGAGGGCGAGGCCCAACGCAGCCGACGTCGCGGTGACGCCGTTGCGCCGGCTGTCCCAGCTCCGGGGCATGAGCATGTCGACCGCGAGCACGAAGAAGCCAACGCCCGCCAGGATGAACTCGGGGATCAGCAGCGTGAACTCGATGTCCATGGCCTACCTCCCCAACCCCGCGAGCACCGCGTCCACGCTCGGTCCGATGACGTCCAGGAAGGGCACGGGGTAGATGCCCACGAAGACGATGGGCACGATGAGGACGGCCACGGCGATGAACTCACGCGGCGACAGGTCCGTGAGGTGGTCCCACTGGCTGTCGCGTTGCCCGAAGAAGGCGCGCGCCACGAGGCGCAGCATGTAGACGGCGGTCACGAGCGCGCCGAAGACGCCGAGCGCGCCCAGAATCGGCTGGGTGCGGAACGCGCCGATGAAGACCATCACCTCCGATATGAAGCCGCTCAGCCCCGGCAGGCCAATCGACGTCAGGCCCGCGACCATGAACGCCCCCGCGCCCCAGCCCATGCGCGACGCGAGGCCGTTCAGCACCAGCGTGTCCCGTGTGTGGGCCCGCTCGTAGATGGCCCCCACGAGTGTGAAGAGGAGGGCCGTCATGACGCCGTGGGAGAACATCTGCAGCGTGGCGCCGGTCACGCCGACGGTGTCCATCGTGGCGATGCCCATGAGCACGTAGCCCATATGGCTGACGCTCGAATACCCGACAACGTACTTCAGGTCGTTCTGCGCCAGCGCCGAGACCGCCCCGTAGAGCACATTGACGGTGCCGAGGATGAACAGCACGAGGGCGAAGTCCTGCATCCCCTGGGGCAGCACCATCATCCCGACCCGGATGATGCCGAACGCGCCCAGCTTCATCAGCACGCCCGCGTGCAGCATACTCACCGAGGTCGGCGCGGCGACATGTCCATCGGGCGACCATGTGTGGAACGGCCAAAGTCCCGCCAGCAGGCCGAACCCGACCATCACGAGCAGGAACATGACACCCTGGAAGAGGTCGGAGAAGGCGCCGCCGTCCTGGGCCCGCGCCGCTTCGCCGAGCGCGAGGATGTCGAAGGTCGTGGCTCCCGCCTCGACGTAGACCGCCATGATGACGACCCACACGAGCACGCTGCCCGCGACGATCATCAGGACGAGCTTCAGCGCTCCGTACTCCTTGGTGCGGGCGAAGTCCTTGAACGTGGAGCTGCTCCCCCACACGCCGATGAGCAGGTACATCGGCACGATGGCCAGCTCGTAGAAGAAGAAGAAAAAGAAGAGGTCGGTCGAGACGAACGTCCCGTACACGCCCGCAATCAGCACGAACAGCAAGATGTAGTAGTTCTTGTTCTCGAGCGCTGTCTTGGGCGCGGGACCGCCATGCGCCGGCACGGGGATGTTTGATGCGATGACGGCCCCCGCCAGGCTTACGATGCCGGTGAGCAGCACCATGGTCGCCGCGATGCCGTCCACGCCGAGCCGGAACGCGATGCCGAGGTCCTCCGGGGCGGCCCGGCCGGCGGAGGCGCGGGCGCCTTCGCCGATCTGCTCGAGCCACGGGTATACGCGCACCATCTGGAAGGTGTCCGCGCCCTCGCCGTAGTCGAACGCGGCGAACACGAACACCGACCCCGCCAGCAGCGCGAGGCCCGTCCCGATGCCTATCCAGCGGACCAGGAGCACCTGCTCGCGCGGCACGAACACCAGCGCCAGCCCGACCAGCATGGGCAGGTAGATCAGCGACTCCAGTATGTGGCGTTCGAGGAAGTCCACCTACGTCCTCAACCAGAAGAAGACTGCGATGGCCCCAGCGCCCGCCACCATCGCGAGGCCGTAGTCGGCGAACACGCCCGTGACGTGGTAGCGCAGCCGCTTGCCGGACTCCAGCACCGAGAGGCCCGCGCCGTTGACGCCGGCGTCGTTCACGACCTTCCGGTCGAGCCAGGCCACGGCGCTCCCGAGCCGCAGGACGACCTGATCGATGAGCCACTGGTAGGCGTGGTCCATGTAGAAGCGTTCGACGAGCAGGCGGTGGACGGGCGCGAACCGCTCGCGGACGCTGTCGACGATGTCTCGCCGCTTCCCGTACAGCCAGAGTCCCAGCAAGAGTCCGCCGAACGCCATGGCGCTGCTCGCCGCCGTCCACGCGATGCTGAACTCGAACTCGTGCGGACCGTGCGCCGCCGCGTCCCACGGCGTCACCGCCGCTTCGTAGAGGAACGAGCCGATTCCGTCGTAGCCGCCCCCGAGCGGGAGGACGATCAGGCCAATGACCAACGTGAGCACACCGAGCACCGCGACCGGCGCTTTCATCACCAGAGGCGACTCATGCACGTCCCGGTTCTCGTCCTTCAGGGCGCCGAAGAACACGGTGTAGACCGCCCTCGCCATGTAGAGGGCGCTGAGCGCCGCAGCCACTAGGAACAGAACGAGGAACACGGGGCTCAGCTCGTCCTTCACGACGAGCAGAATCTCATCCTTGCTCCAGAACCCGGACAGGGGCGCGATGCCCGCCAGCGCCAAGGCGCCGACCGTGAACGTCGCGGCCGTGACCGGCATTCGCCGGCGCAGCCCGCCCATCTTGCGGATATCCGTCTCCTCGTGCATCGAGTGCATGACGGCGCCGGCGCCGAGGAACAGCATCGCCTTCGCGACGCCGTGCATGAGGAGGTGGAAGATCGCGGGCAGGAGCCCCCCGGCGCCGAGAGCGAGCATCATGAAGCCGAGATGGCTCATCGTCGAATAGGCGAGGATGCGCTTGAGGTCCGTTGCAGTCAACGCCATGGCAGCGCCCATGAGGGCGGTAACGATGCCCACAATGGCGACCGTGAGCTGGGCCGACGGGACCGCTTCGTACAGCGGCAGCAATCGCGCGACCAGGAACACGCCGGCGGTCACCATCGTCGCCGCGTGGATCAGCGCGCTCACCGGGCTCGGACCCTCCATCGCGTCGGGGAGCCAGACGTGCAGCGGGAACTGCGCGGACTTGCCCATCGCGCCGAAGAAGATCAGGAACGCACTGGCCGTTACGACCGCGCTGTTGAGGTCGCCCTCGGTCACGAGCGTGAGTATCTCCGTGATGTCGAACGTGGCGGTGCCGACCCTGCCGGTCTCCGCCGCCAGCAAGAGGATGCCGATGAGCAGCCCGACGTCGCCGATGCGCGTCGTGATGAACGCCTTCTTCGCCGCTTCGGCCGCCGACCGCCGCTCCCACCAGTAGCCGATCAGCAGGTACGAGCAGAGGCCCACCAGCTCCCACGCCACGTAGAGGAGGAGCAGGTTGTCGGCGAGCACGAGCATGAGCATGCTCGCCGTGAACAGCGAGTGCGCGGCGAAGTACCAGCCGACGCGCGGGTCGTCCACGGTAGCGCCGCCCTCATGACGCTGCATGTAGCCCAGCGAGTACACCTGCACTGCCGCGGAGACGAACGTCACCAGCGCAAGCATCACAATCGTCAAGGGGTCGACGATGTTCCCCCAGCCAACGGTCAGGTCTCCGACCGTGAACCACACGCGCTCGATGTGGTAGTCGCCGACGCCCCGTCCGAGGAAGTCGAACAGCACCGGCCAGAAGGTGACGAATCCGGCAATCACCGCGATTATGGATAGGTGCTTGCCCTGCCACGGAAGCCACTGCCGAAACAGCGACAGCACCGCGAACGCGGCGAAACAGTAGACGGGAATGAGCCAGGCCTGTTCGATACCCATTTAACCCTTGAGCATGTCGATCTCGTCGACGTTCACGGAGCCGTGTCGACGGAACAGACGCATGATGACGGCGAGCGCCAGGCCGACCTCCGCCGCCGCCACCGTGATGACGAAGACGACGATCACCTGGCCAGTGACGATAGACATGTCGTGGTAGGCGGCGAAGGCCACCAGATTCACATTCACTGCGTTGAGCATCAGCTCGACGGCCATGAGCACCATCACGGCGCTCTTCCTGGCCAGCACTCCGTAGACGCCCAGGCTGAACAACGCCGCGGCGAGGACCTGGAAGTGGACGAGCTCGAGCTCCACTACCGCTCCTCCCCTTCCGGCGGTCCGTCCTCGCCGCCCAACCCCGCGCGGCCAATGACGATCGCGCCGATCAACGCCACGAGCAGCAGCACGGACGCCACCTCAAACGGGACCGCCCACTCCTCGAACAGTCCCTTGCCCAACTGTCTGATGTCCACGCCACTGCGCACGTTTGCGTTGTACGTCGGGGAGTCCTCGACGGCGGCGAAGGCCAACAGCGCGAAGAGGGCGCCCGACACGAGCGCCGCGACCGGCCAACGCCTATGCTCTGTCTCCGTCTGGTACTCGGCGGAGCGCGTCAGCATCAGGGCAAACAGGATGACTATGACGATGGCCCCTCCGTAGATGAGGACCTGCACAAGCGCCAAGAACTCGGCGTACAGCAATACGAAGAGCCCGGCCACGCCCATGAGCGCGGTGAGCAAGAAGAGCGCCGCGTACACGACGTTCCGCGTAGCGACGACTCCAACGGCAGCGAACAGCGTGATCCCGCCGAGGATGTAGAAGAGGGCGAGGCTCACGCTAGGAATCTCCCTCCGGTCGGTTCTCGTCCGAGCCGGCCGCGGCCGGCTCGTCGGCGGCCTTAGCGGCGGCAGCTTTCGCGGCAGCGGCCTTCGCTGCGTCGGCCGCCGCCTTCTTGGCGAGGGCGACTGCGGCGACGTTCTTCTCCGCGCTCTCGGGGCTCCAGTCCGTCTCGGCCATGTATTCGCGCCCCAGCCCCAGCAGCAAGTCGAGGTCCGCGCGCGCGCCCGACCGGGCGTAACTCGCGAGTTCGTGCTCGTGCGACATCTCGATGGCGTCGAAGGCGCACACGTCCACGCAGATGCCGCACAGGATGCACCTGTTCAGGTTGATCTCGAACGTCTCGATGATCTTGCGGCGGTGGCTCGTGCCGTCCGTGAAGTTCGGGTTGTCGTGCATCACCGCCGTCATGCACTGGGTCGGACACTCGCGTACGCAGACCATGCACCCAGTGCAGAACGGTTCGTCCGCCGTCTTGTCCCAGAGCAGCGCCGGAAAGCCCATGTACCGTTCCTGAACGGGCAGGTGCTGCTTCGGGTAGTGCGCCGTCACGGGCTTGCGCCCGAGCCAGCGAAGCGTCGTGGCCAGTCCCTTGAGTCCCGCAATCATCAGGCCCCGCCTTCCTGCTCTGTTCCGGCGGCCGGCGACGGCCGGGGCCGCGCCTCCACCCGCACCGCCCGCTCGGCGTAACGCTGCGCCAACTCCATCGCCGGCCGGCGCTGCAACCGCAACTGCGCCATCACCGGCACTGCAAGGATGGCCAGCGAAATCAGCGTCAGCGACCAGAGCGGCCAACCGTAGAACTGCTGGAACGCGGTCGCTACGACGCTGGCGAACGACAGTGGAATGAGCACCTTCCAGCCGAAGGCCATCAGCTGGTCGATGCGGAGCCGGGGATACGTGGCCCGCACCCAGAAGATGACGACCACCAGCAAGTAGGACTTGCCGAGGAAGAGCGCCACGGCGAGCGCCGTCGGCGGATCGTCGAAGGGCCAGCGCCATCCTCCCAGGAAGAGTATGGCCCCGAGAGCCCCAATCACGAACGTGTTCACGTACTCCGCGAGGAAGAAGATGGCCCAGTGGGCCCCGCTGTACTCGACGAACGGCCCTCCCACGACTTCGGACTCGGCGAAGTAAATGTCGAATGGCGTCCGGCCCACTTCCGCGAGCCCCGCGAGCATGAACACGGCGAACGCCAGCGGCTGGACGACCGCGTAGGGCACGTCTGCCTGACCGACCGAGACCACGACGTTGAAGTCCAACGAGCCGGCGAGCATCGCGACGCCCAGAATCACCATGATGATGGGAATCTCGTAGCTGACGAGCTGCGCCGCCGAGCGGAACCCTCCGAGGATGGCGTACTTGCTGTTCGAGCTCCACCCCGCCAGGACCAGTCCCACGATGCTGAGCACCGAGACGGCGACGAAGAAGAACAGCCCCATTTCGAGGTTGCGGACGACCAAATCCCGCGAGAACGGGATGGTCACCCAGATGACGAAGGCCGGGACGAACACTAGCAGCGGGGCCACGAAGAACAGCAGCCGCGACGACGGCCCGGGCGCAATGTCCTCTTTCGTCAGCAATTTCAGGCCGTCGGCGAAAGGCTGGAGCAGACCGAACGGCCCCACGCGGGTCGGCCCCACGCGTCCCTGCATGCGGCCGAGCTGTTTGCGCTCGATCCACACCAACGACATCGCAACCAGCGCCAGCACGTTGAACAGCACGAACAGCGCGATCCCGTCCCGCAGCGTGTCGTTGAGCGTGATCACCGGTCGACCTCGCCCAGAACGATGTCGAGCGAGCCGAGGATGGCGACGGCGTCGGCGATGTAGGCGTCCCGCATCATGGGGCGCAGGCCGACGAGGTTGCAGAACGAGGGAGGCCGCACCTTGACGCGATAGGGCTTGTCGCCGCCGTCGGACACGAGAAACACGCCGATGTCGCCTCGCGGGTTCTCAGCGTGCACGTACACCTCGCCCTGGGGCGGGCGGGCGATGCGCCGCATCTGCACCATGGTCGGGCCGGCGGGGAGCTGATCGAGGCACTGCGCGATCATGTCGATCGATTCGTAGCACTCCTGGAGCCGCACGTAGTAGCGGTCCCAACAGTCCCCACGCTCGCCTATCGGCACGCGGTAGGACAGGTAGGGATAGACCTCGTAGGCGTCGTCCTTCCGCACGTCGTAGGCCACGCCGCTCCCACGGAGCGCCGGTCCCGTCAGCCCGCACGACACCGCGGTCGCGGCGTCGATCACGCCGACCCCGCGCGTGCGGGCCAAGAACACCTCGTTGAACGTGAGCAGACGGTCGATCTCCTCGACGCCCGCGCGGACGTCGCCGATGAGCTGACGGACCCGCGGCTCAAAGTCGCTGGGCACGTCCTCCTTCACGCCGCCGATGCGGATGTAGTTGTGCATCATCCGGGCGCCCGTCACCGCCTCGAACAGGCTCTGGATGCGTTCCCGCTCGCGGAAGCCGTACATCACGGGGGTCATCGCGCCCAGGTCGATCGCATACGTGCCCATGAACAGCAGGTGGCTCGCCAGCCTGTTCAGCTCAGCCAGGATCACGCGCAGGTACTGGGCCCGCTCCGGCGGGTCGATGCCCATGAGCTTCTCAGCCGCGCGGCAGAAGACGTGCTCGTTGTTGAGGTTCGCCACATAGTCCAGCCGGTCGAACAGGGTGACCACCTGGCCATAGCTCTCGCCCTCGCACAGCTTCTCGGCACCTCGATGGAGGTAGCCGATGTGCGGGACCGTATCGACGACGCGTTCGCCGTCGAGCGTCAGCACCATGCGGAACACGCCATGAGTCGCCGGGTGCTGCGGCCCCATGTTCAACATCATGTCGACGGTGTTGTATCGGTCAGCCTGCTGCACTACCGCACCGCCTACCATTCCTCGTAGTCGTTGAACGGGTAGCTCTTCAGACCGGGGTAGCCCTCGAAGCCCTCGTAGAGCAGCAGGGGCGATAGATCCGGGTTGCCAGGGAAGTCGACGCCGAACAGGTCGTGTGTCTCCCGCTCGTACCAGCCTGCGGCTATCCACACATCGGTCACGCTGGAGATCGACGGGGCCTCCGGCGATAGGTCGACTTTGAGCATCGCCCGGCGGTCGCTGGCGACCGAATAGAGCGCGTACACCATCTCGATGCGTTCCACGTAGTCGACGGCGAACTGTAGGTGGAGCATGTCCATGCCGAGCTCCGCCGAGTCGCGGCAGGCGGCGGCGACTGCGTGCAGATGCTCGGGCGGGATCCGCACCCATGGGTTGTCGTCGCGTCCGCCGGACGCGAGCACATAGGGCGCGGCGAGCGCGGCCAACATCGCGGCAGTCTCCGTGCCACGATCGTTGAGCACCTCTTCGGCGACGACAACGGGCGGGCCGCGGCGGGCCGCGGGCGCGGGGGCTGCGGCCTGGCCCTCGGCGACGGCGGCGCTGTCCGCGCCCTCGTTAGGCGGCTGCTCCGTCATCCTGCTCCTTGGACAGGGCCGGCGTAGCGTCCGCCTTGGACGGGCGGCGTCCGGCATCGTCCTTGATTTTCTGCTGCAACTTCATGATGCCGTCCATCAGCGCCTCGGGCCGCGGAGGACACCCCGGCACGTAGACGTCGACCGGCACGATGTGGTCCACGCCCATGACGACGCTGTACGAGCGGTAGTAGGGGCCGCCGTTCGTGGCGCAGGTGCCCATGGCGATGACCCACTTGGGATCGGGCATCTGGTCGTACAGCAGTTTGATAGGCTCGGCCATCTTCTTCACCACCGTGCCCGCCACAATCATGACGTCGGACTGCCGGGGCGACGGCCACGTCACGACGCCGAAGCGATCGAAGTCGTGGTGCGCCATGTGCGTCGAGATCATCTCGATCGCGCAGCACGCGAGGCCGAACGTGAGCGTCCACAGCGAGTTGCGGCGGCCGAGGGCCGCCAGCTCGTCGAGCTTCGCGGTAATCACGCCGGGCGCCGCGTGGCTAATCAGGTTGGGCGCGGGGTGGTTCCCCTTGTCCGTCGAGACCGAGCCGCCCTCCGGCGACTCGAGGAAGTGGCCCTCCTTCTCACGCTGCCACCCCTGCGGGACGAACAACAGAGACTGCCGGCTCTCGGCGCGGCTGTCGTCTACCGCCACTGGAGCACCCCCTTCCGCCACGCGTACGCCACCCCAAACAGTAGGATGCCAATGAACAGAATCATGGCGTAGAACACGAAAGACGCGGTCGTTTCCAAGGCGAACACGAGCGCCCACGGGAACAGGAACACCGCCTCCACGTCGAATATGAGAAACAGGATCGCAAAGATGTAGTACCGGACGGTGAACTGCGTCCAGTTGAGCGGGGTCGGCAGAATGCCGGACTCGTACGGTATGTTCTTGACCGCCGAGGGCCTCCGCGGCGACAGCAACGCCGCAGCGGCGAGCATCGCGCCCAGCGCCGCAACGGCGATGGCGGTCGCTAGCACGACCGCCGTCCAGTTGACGACGTAACCCTCTGACGGCATCACAACCTCGAAGCTTTCGTTCCCGCGCGGGCCTGCTCTCGCTCTTCGCCCGCGTCAAACGGCGGACGACCGCTCGGCGTCCACCGCCCTTGTATCATCCGCTCCGACGCCCGTGGGTGTCAACGCGCGCCGCCTTCCTCTACTGCCGCTTCACTCTTTGTGAAGAGCGTCGTCAGGAGCGCCTGCAGCCGGACCAGCTGTGTCATCGATGGACATGATCGTGCCCATGTCCTTGTCGCCGCGACCGCTCAGGCACACGAGCACCGTCTCCTCGGGCGGGAGGCTCGGAGCAAGCGTGTTGACGGTGTACGCGACAGCGTGGGAGGACTCCAGCGCCGGGATGATCCCCTCGAGCTCGCACGTCAGACGGAAGGCCGCGACCGCGTCGTCGTCGGTCACGGCCACGTACTCGGCGCGCCCGGTTTCCTTCAGCCATGCATGCTCCGGGCCCACGCCCGGGTAGTCGAGCCCGGCCGAGATGCTGTGCGTCTCGTGAATCTGGCCGTCGTCGTCCTGGACGATGTAGGACATCGACCCGTGCAGCACGCCGACGCGGCCGCCGACGATGCTGGCGGCGTGCCGGCCCGTCTCGACTCCCTCGCCGGCGGCCTCGACGCCGATCAACCGCACCGAATCGTCGTCGATGAACGGGTGAAAGAGACCAATCGAGTTGGAGCCGCCGCCGACGCACGCTACTGCGTAGCCGGGCAACCCGCCCGTCTGCTCGATCATCTGCACGCGCGACTCGCGGCCCAGCACTGTCTGAAAGTCGCGCACCATCATCGGATAGGGGTGCGGCCCAACGACGCTGCCGATGATGTAGTGCGTGTCCGCCACATTGGTGACCCAGTCGCGAATCGTCTCGCTGACCGCCTCCTTCAACGTGCGCGACCCCACGGTCACCTCGCGCACCTCGGCGCCGAGCATGTGCATGCGATAGACGTTCGGCTCCTGCCGCCGCATGTCCTCGGTCCCCATGTAGACGACGCACCGCATCCCCAGCATGGCGCAGACGGTGGCGACCGCGACGCCGTGCTGACCGGCGCCGGTCTCCGCCACGATCCGAGGCTTCGCCATCCGCTTGGCCACGAGCGCCTGACCCAGCGCGTTGTTGATCTTGTGCGCGCCGGTGTGCGCTAGGTCCTCGCGTTTCAGGAAGATGCGCGCTCCGCCCGCTCGCTCGGTCAGCCGGGCCGCGTAGTAGACCGGGGTCGGCCGTCCCACGAAGTCGCGGAGCAGACCCGCGTACTCCTCCTGGAACCCCGGATCCTCCTTTGCGGCGAGGTACTCATCCGTCAACTCGGCGAGCGCGGCCATCAGCGTCTCCGGCACGTACTGACCGCCAAACTCCCCGAAACGACCGTGCGCGTCGGGAAGGGCGCCCCCGGACCAAGGCTTGCCTGTCTGCGTCATCTCCGCCTCCCCAGCAGCAACCGCTTGATCCCTGTGCGCGGGGCCGGCTTGGGCGACTTGACCGCCTCGACGAACGCCCGCACCTTCTCCGGGTCCTTCACGCCGTCAGTCTCCACGCCGCTGGAGGCGTCAACGCCCCACGGCTTCACGCGCGCCACGGCCTCGCCCACGTTCTCCGGCGTAAGGCCGCCCGCGAGGCATAGGTCAAGCCCCGCCGCGAGGTCCACCGTGAACTCCCAGTCGAACGTCTGGCCAGTGCCGCCGTAGGCGCCCGCGACCTTCGTGTCGATGACGATGCGGTGACCCGCCATCGCGTGCCGCTGCTGGAGCACCATGATCCGCGGCATCTGGGCCGAGATCGGCTTCTCGGGGTCGACGCCGACGACCTTGTAGACAGGGACGCCGAGCTGCCGCGCGTAGGCGACGTCCTCCGACCCGCACAGCTGGACGGCGTCGAGGCGCAGTTGGCGGACGTGCTCACGCACCTCCTCGACGGGCTGGTCGGCGAACAATCCCACGATCTCGGGGGCGCCTGTCCTGGGCAGCGACGCCCGCAGCTCGGACAGCAACCGCGCGGCCTCCTCGAGCGAAAGGCAGCGGCGCGCCGACGGCACGAATACGAGACCGATGGCGTCGGCGCCGGCCTCCGCCGCGACCAGCGCAGGCCCGGCGGTCTGGAACCCGCATATCTTCACATGCGTCATACTTGCGCGAGCTCTCCCTCTGCGACTTGGGGCAGCTTTAGCTTGAAGAACTCAGCAGTGCGTTCGAAGCTCACAGCCCGGTAGAACTCGCTGGCGCGCCTCGTCGGCACTGTTACTTCGACGACGCCTCGATCACGGGCGTGGTCAACCGACGTGTTGACGAGAAGTCTCCCGACGCCCATGTTCCGATTCAGGGGCTTCACATACAACTCCAACAGCTCGGTGACCGGGCCGTTCGCGAAGAGTGTCGGCATGTCGCAAGCCAACAGGTATCCGACCGCGCCGCGCTCGTCTTCCGCGAGCAACAAGTCCGCTCCTCCCGCGCTGACGAGCGAGGAGTACGAGCGGTCGAATGCCTCGCGGTCCGGCCTGTAGCTGGTCGCGAAGTCGATCAACATCTCGAAGACGGACTCAGCGTCATCCTTGCCGGCGGCCCTCACGCTGATCACGCTCACACCCCCGCGAGCTCGCGGACCTTGGCGGCGGGGTCGGGCGACGTCATGAGCGCCTCGCCCACCAGGATGCCGTTCACGCCGGCCCGCTTCAGCGGCAGCACGTCCGCGGCCGACGACAGGCCGCTCTCCGCCACGACCAGCCGGCTCGGCGGTATGAGCGGCCGCAGGCGCAGCGACAACGACGTGTCCACCACGAACGTCTTCAGGTCGCGGTGGTTGACGCCGATGATCTCCGCTCCCGCGTTCAAGGCCACTTCGAGCTCCTCCTCGCTGTGGACCTCAACCAGCGCCTGCAGCCAGTAGCGCTGCGCCACGCTCAGCAACTCGCGGAGCTGCTCCGGGTCGAGCGCCGCGACGATCAGCAGGGCCGCGTCCGCGCCGTAGGCCCGCGCCTCGACGATCTGGTACGGGTCGAACAGGAAGTCCTTCCGCAGCACCGGCGCGGCCATCGGTCCGACAGCCTGCTTGACCGCTTGGAGGTGGTCGAGACTCCCTTGGAAATGGTCGACCTCGGTCAATACCGAGATTGCGGCAGCGCCGTTCTCGGCGTACCGCACGGCCAGCGCCGCCGGGTCATAGTGCTCCGCGAGCACGCCCCTGGACGGCGACGCCTTCTTGACCTCGGCGATGAGCCGTACGCGGTCGCCCCACAGCACCCCGGAGAGGTTGAGCGGAAACGGCGCGCGCCTCGCCCGGGCCTCCAGCTCACCCAGCGGCGTCTCACGCTTGTGACGCGCCAACTCCGCCCGCTTGGCGTCGAGTATCTCGTCGAGGATCGTGCCTGTCGTCATCAGGGGCCTCGACTACTCCAGCGTCTGGCTCAGCTGAGCGAGCGCGCGCAGCTTCTCGAGCGCCGCTCCGCTCTCGATCGCCTCTCGCGCCAGCGAGACCCCGGCGCGCAGGTCCGCAGCCCTACCCGCGACGACCAGCGCCGCCGCCGTGTTCAGCAGAACGATGTCCTGGGGGGCGCTCGAGCCGCTCCCCAGCGCTTGGAGGAACAACGCTGCATGGTCCGCCGACCCGGTCGGTTGGATGTCGCTCAGCGAAGAGCGCTGCAGTCCCGCGTCTTCGGGGGACACCGTGAATTGGCGGACCCGGCCGCCGGTCACCTCCCACACCTGCGACGCGGTTGTCGTCGTGAGCTCGTCGAGGCCGTCGTCCCCACTGACGACCCAGGAATGGCGCGTGCCCAGCTCGGCCAAGACATGGGCCATCATCTCGCCGAGCGCCGGACGCCCCTCGCCGCCCCCGGCCGGCGGCACGCCCAGCAGCTGGCGGCCGGCCCCGGCCGGGTTCGTCAGCGGCCCGAGCACGTTGAACACCGTGCGTACGCCCAGCTCCCGCCGGACAGGGCCGGCGAAGCGCATGGCAGGGTGGAACGCCGGCGCGAACATGAACCCGATGCCCACCTCGTCGATGCACCGCTTCACCGACTCCGGACTAAGCTCGAGCTTGACGCCATTGGCCTCGAGGATATCCGCGGCGCCGACCGTGCCGGACGCGGCGCGATTGCCGTGCTTGGCGACCCTCACGCCCACAGCCGCCGCCGTCAGCGCGGACGCTGTCGAGATGTTGAAGGTGCCCATGCCGTCGCCGCCCGTGCCGACCACATCG
This sequence comes from Dehalococcoidia bacterium, assembly GCA_965220205.1. Taxonomy (GTDB): domain Bacteria; phylum Chloroflexota; class Dehalococcoidia; order Lucifugimonadales; family Australimonadaceae. The sequence goes on from OZ244812.1 coordinate 2,056,427, forward strand.
ACGAGGTCGCCGTCGGTGGGCACACGCAACGCCTTGGCCCGCATCACCTTGGCCATGCCGGTGATCTCGTCAACCGACTCGCCCTTCATCCGTAGCGCGACGAGGAAGGCGCCGATCTGCGAGGGCGCAGCTTCGCCCGTCATAATCTCCTCGGCCACGCCCGCCGCCTCGTCCTGGGTGAGCGTCCCGCCCGACGTCAGCTTCCGCAATGCGTCCTGGATCATTCCTGGACCTCCTCCCCCGCCCGCAGGGCAAGCTGAGCATCGTCGTCCAGCTCCGGCTGCCCTACGATGGACATCGCGAGCTCGCTCACGGCCTCCTCGCGCAACTCCGCCGTCTCGCCGCTCAGCCACCCGACCAGCGTGTCGTCTTCGACCATCCCGACACCCTCGCTGACGCGCACGCGCACACCGCCAGCCTCCGGCTCGAGTTGCACGTCGACGACGCGGCGCACGCGCCTGGGGGGGTACCGCAGCTGCACGAGGCCGAACCCTCCGACGAGGACGTCGATGGTCATCAGCCATTCCAGCAGCGCGCGGTCAGTGACGCCGCTCACCATCATCAGCAGAATGATGACCGTCAGCGCGACCCCCGCGCCGAGCAGGACTTTGCCGACGAGGCGCCGCCGCGCCTCCTGCACGAGGTCGCACACACCCACGATCGCAGACGCGCTAGGGCCGTCTACGCGGCACCCCTGTGCCGCCAGCAGGCCGCCTATGGCTTGGGCCAGCGCACCGGGCGACGCCGAGGGGTACGTCCGCTCCCATACGAACGGGAACTCGCCCCGCGCCGGACTCAGGCCCGCGACGTACTGGGGACGCCGGGGGAAGAGCGGGGCCATGAGCCTCCCGAATGCTGCTACAAGATCTCGAAGCATCCTAGCGGTCCTTCCGCGCCGGCATCTCCAGGAAGTTTCGGAGCAGCGCCTTGCCTTCCTGGGTCATGATCGATTCCGGGTGGAATTGGACGCCCTCCACGGGATGAAAGCGGCGCCGGACGCCCATGATGACCCCACTCTCGGTCCAGGCCGTCACCTCGAGCTCCGGCGGCGCCGTTCCCGGCATGATGGCGAGAGAGTGATAGCGGATGCCCTCCAACGGGTTGGGCAGGCCAGAGAAGACGCCCTTGCCGTCGTGGTGGATCGCGCTGGTCTTGCCGTGGACGATCTCGCCGGCGGCCGCCACTACCGCGCCGTAGGCCGCGCCGATGCACTGGTGCCCGAGGCAGACGCCCAGGAGCGGCGTGGTCGGGCCGAAGCGGCGCACGACTTCCGTCGAGATTCCCGCCTCTGCCGGCGTGCACGGTCCCGGCGAAATCACGATGCGGTCGGGCGCCATGGCGTCGATCTCTTCGATGCTCACGGCGTCGTTGCGCACGACCTCCACCTCGGCGCCCAACTCGGAGAGGAACTGGTAGAGGTTGTATGTAAAGCTGTCGTAGTTGTCGATCAACAGCAGCATGATTCCGTCCGTTCGGATTGTACCGGCGCTGCCGGGCCCTAGCTATCCGAGCGTCTCTCGGCCTCCTCGATCGCCCGCAGCAGGGCGCCCGCCTTCTGCAGCGATTCCCGGCGCTCGGCCTCGGGGTCGCTGTCGTACACCACGCCGCCGCCCGCCTGCAGATAGGCCGTCCCGTCCTTCACGACCATGGTGCGGATCGCGATCGCGGTGTCCATGTTGCCCGAGAAGCTGAAGTACCCCACAGCCCCCGCGTAGAGGCCGCGGCGCTCCCCTTCGAGCTCCGCGATGAGCTCCATCGCCCGTATCTTCGGGGCGCCCGACACGGTGCCAGCGGGGAAACACGCCCGCAGCGCATCGTAGGAGGAGAGTCCCTCGGCGAGCTCCCCCGTGACGTGGGAGACGAGGTGCATCACGTGGGAGTAGCGTTCCACCTCGAGAATCTGCGGCACGCGCACCGTCCCCGGCGTGCTGACCCGGCCGATATCGTTGCGGCCGAGGTCCAGCAGCATCGTATGCTCGGCGCGCTCCTTCTCGTCGGTGACGAGCTCGGCTTCGAGCGCCGCGTCCGCCGCCGCGTCGGCGCCCCGGCGCCGCGTCCCGGCGATGGGGTGCGTATCGACGACGCCGTCCTCGACGCGCACGAGCAGTTCGGGCGAGGCGCCCACGATGTCGAAGTCGTCGAGGTGCACGTAGAACATGTAGGGCGAGGGGTTGATCGCACGGAGCGCCCGGTAGATGTCGAAGGGCGCCGCGGTCACCGGGACCTCCAGCCGCTGCGACGGCACCACCTGGATCACGTCTCCGGCGATGACGTAGCGCCGTCCCGTCTCGACCATTGCGCGATACTCGTCCGGCGTCTTGTTCGAGGCGGGGGAGTCGAACGATCCGCCACCCTCCTGTGGCTCGTCGAGCGGGCCGGCGGAGGGCGTCAGCGGTTGCGCGAGCCTCGCCGCGAGCTCGTCGATACGCGCGACCGCCTTCGCGTACGCCTCGTCCGCCGCCGACTCGCCCTCGACGAATGCGTGAGCCACGATCTGAATCCTGTGCTTCAGGTGGTCGAACACCACAATCGATTCGGTGAACAGGAACACGGCCTCGGGCAGGCCGTGGGGGTCGATCGGCGGCAACGGCACGCGCGGCTCGAAGTAGTGGGCGCACTCGTAGGCCAGGTAGCCGACCGCGCCGCCGAGGAAGCGCGGCAGACCCTCCACGGACGCGATCCGGTACTTGCTCAGCTCCGCTTCGACGAGCGTCAGCGGGTCGCCAGCGCCGTCCGGGAGTCCCGGACCGCACCGCAGGGCCCGGTAGGGCTCCGTGCCCATGAAGCTGTACCGCGCCAGGCGCTCGCCGCCCTCCACGCTCTCGAACAGGAAGGAGTGCGGGCCGCGGGCAATCTTCAGGTAGGCGGACACCGGCGTCTCGAGGTCCGCGACAACGTCCCGGTACACCGGAATGAGGTTGGCGGAGCCCTGCGCAAGCTCCCTGAACTTCTCGATTGACGGATAGTAGTGCGCCACGAGGGCACGTCCTCGGCCGTGTTGCGGCCTCACGCTGAATCCTGTCCTGTCCCGCTATCCGGCGACAACAAAAGACCCCCGCTCCCAAAGGGGCGGGGGTTCCCACTGTGCCACCCTTCTTTCTCCCGCCGTTGCCGGAGGGAGCTCAGTCAGCGCGTCCTCCCATTGGGAAGGAGATGCTGCTCCGTCTGTATCGGGACGGTCCCGGCGGCGCCTACTGATCCCTTTCGGGACGTTCGGACCGCGGCTCAGGGGCCCATTCCTCCATCGCGCAGGCGCCGGTTCTCAGCTTCCCCGGCTCTCTGTAGCCTCGCCTGACGGACTACTCTTCCCCGTCGCAGCCTGATTTTGCCCATCATTATGGGGCGTGGCAGGGACGCCTGTCAACGCCGGGGGGGGGCTTCCTTCTACTAGAAACCCCAGGGATCGTATTCCCGCCGGTTCTTGGCCACTTTCGCCTTGCGCGTCGCGACGCTCTTCGCCACTCCCTCGAACTTGGCAAGGGGAATCGCCTTGGCTGGCGGTAGCGTAGCGGGTAGGACGGCCTTGAACCGCTTGCGGAACTCTCCGTCGGTAAGCGCGCCTTTACGCGTATTGCACGGAGCGCAGAGCAGTTGCATGTTCTTCGGCGTTTCTTTGCCTCCCCGCGAGTGGGGCATCTTGTGGTCCACTTGCCCGTCACCCTCACGGAGCTTTACCCCGCAGTACATGCCTTTGCCCTTCTGGGTCTTATGACGGAGATCCTTCCAATCTTTCAGTGAGACGCGCGGGCGCCTCTCGTCGCCGAAGAACGTCGCCTCTCCCTCCTATCCCCGCATCCACATGTAGTTAGCGCCGAGGCCGCCGCAGCTACCAACCTCGGCGTTTACCAATTCCCAGCTACTGCTACAGCGTCGGGAGGTAGCGGTCGAGCTCGAAGTCGGTCACGGCCGAGGCGTAGGCGGTCCACTCGATGCGTTTGTTGCGCAGCAGGCTGCGGAAGGTGTGCTCGCCCAGCGCGGAGCGCAGCAACTCGCTGTGTTCAGCGAGCACGAGCGCCTCGTATAGGCTCCCCGGCAGCTTGGCGATGCCGCGCTCCTCGCGCTCCGCCTCCGTCATCAGCGCGACGTCGGTCTCGGAGGCCGGGACGGGCGCGTAGCCCCGCTCTATGCCGGCGAGACCGGCGGTGAGGATCACGGCGAACGTGAGGTACGGGTTGCAGGCAGGGTCGGGCAGCCGGTACTCGATGCGGACCGAGGCGTCGCGTCCCGGCCGGTAGGACGGCACACGGACGAGGTCGGACCGGTTCACCGTTGCCCACGACATGTACGCGGGCGCCTCGAACCCCGGCACCAGCCGCTTGTACGAGTTCACCCATTGGTTGCAGACGCAGGCGATCTCGGGCGAGTGGCGGAGGAGGCCTGCGATGAACTGCCGCGCCGTCTCCGACAGCTTGTCGGGGTCGGCGGGGTCGTAGAACGCATTCGCGTCGCCCTGGAAGAGCGACATGTGGACGTGCATGCCGCTGCCGTTCTGGTCCTGCAACGGCTTGGGCATGAACGTGGCGTAAACCCCCCTGCCCATCGCGACTTCCTTGACCACCTGGCGATAGGTCATGACCGTGTCGGCCATCGTCAGCGCGTCGGTGTGGCGCAAGTCGATCTCGTGCTGTGATCTCGCGACCTCGTGGTGGCTGTACTCGACGGGGATCCCCATCTGCTCGAGGATCAACACCGTGTCGCGCCGCAAGTCGGAGGCGCCGTCCAGCGGCGTCGTAAGGTCGAAGTAGCCCCCCACGTCCAAGGGCTCCAGCGGAGGCGTCGAACTCTTGAAGTAGAAGTGCTCGATCTCGGGGCCCACCTGGAACGTGTAGCCGAGGCTCGCCGCCCGTTCGAGCGTGCGCTTCAACACGGCGCGCGGGTCTCCTTCGAACACGCCGCCGGCGGGCCGCTCCACGTCGCAGAACATGCGCGCCACGGCGTTCTGCCGAGGGCGCCACGGCAGAATCGAGAAGGTCGTCGGATCGGGCCTCGCCACCATGTCGCTCTCGTCGAGACGGGCGAACCCTTCGACGGCCGAGCCGTCGAACGCCATGCCGTACTCGAGAGCGCCTTCGAGCTCCGCTTCCGTGATGGCGAAGCCCTTCAGGTTCCCGAGGATGTCGGTGAACCAGAGCCGGATGAACTTAACGTCGTTCTCTTTCGCCGAGCGGAGAACGTACTGGCGCGCGTCGTCAGCCCGCGTCGTGGCCATCGTGACGCCCCTCCTCTCCCATGCGCAGCTGAATGCTCAGTCGTCGTTGGGCGTCAGCTGACCGAGCGCGCTCTGCGCCGCCGCTAGCCGCGCCACCGGCACGCGGTACGGCGACGCGCTGACGTAGTTCAGCCCCAGCTCGTGGCAGAAGGCGACGCTCTTCGGGTCGCCGCCGTGCTCGCCGCAGATGCCGATGGGCAGGTCCGGGCTCACCGCGCGCCCCTCCTCCACGGCCATCCGCATCAGCCGTCCCACGCCGCCGATGTCCAGGCTATTGAACGGGTTCCGAGGGAGGATCCCCATGTCCACATAGCGGCGCAGGAATTTCGCCTCCGCATCGTCCCGGCTATATGCGAACGTCATCTGCGTGAGGTCGTTCGAGCCGAAGCTAAAGAACTCGGAGTTGGCGGCGATCTCCCCGGCGGTCAGCGCCGCTCGGGGCACTTCGATCATCGCCCCGAACTTGTATGTCATCTGCAGGCCCAAAGCCTCGCGTTGAGCGCTCGCGACGGCACGCAGCCGCGGCCTCAGCCATCTCAGCTCGTTCACGTCCGACACGATCGGAATCATAATCTCCGGGAAGATGGTGCCGCCCTCCGCGACGACCCGGCAGGCGGCCTTGACGATTGCGCGGACCTGCATCTCGTATATCTGGGGTATCGTCAGCCCCACGCGGCAGCCGCGGTTGCCCATCATGGGGTTGGCCTCGCGCAGGAGCTCCACCAGCCCCGTGACCCGGCGCCACTCATCGCGCAGCTCCCGGATGCCCTCCTCGTCCCCGCGGTCCAGGCTCGTCACGAGCTGGTCCTCGCCATCCGCCCCGTCGAGCTTGCCCGTGATCCGGCGCAGACTCCCCGCGAGCCACTGGGCAGCTTCGGCCCCGTCCGCTGCGGCGTCGGCCGCGAGGCTCAGCGTCCGCTCCTCCACCTGGAGGTCGCCCCAGCGGGGCAGGAACTCGTGCAGCGGCGCGTCGAGGAGGCGGACCACTACCGGCAGCCCCTCCATCGCTTTGAGGATTCCGTAGAAGTCGGTGGTCTGGAACTCCTCAAGCCTCTCGAGCACGGCGTGAAACTCGCGCACGCTCGAAGACTCGGCGGCGGTCCGCCGCGCCTCCTCCAGACGCAGCTCGAGCGATTCCCACTCTGACGCCGGCGCGTGGGTCAGCCGTTCCTCCAGCTCCTGCGCCTCCCGGATGAGCCGGGACGCGTCGGGTCCAACCTCGAGCAGGCGTTGAATGTGCTCGAGGCGCCCCTCGGCGAAGAACATGTGTTCGGTGCGCACGAGGCCCACGCCTTCGGCGCCGTTCTGGCGGGCCAGCCGAGCGTCCTCGGGGGTGTCCGCGTTGGCCCACACCTCGAGCCGCCGCGACTCGTCGGCCCATCGAAGCAGCGTGTTGAGCTCCACCAGCTCGTCCGGGCTCGGCGAGATAGAGGGCACCTCGCCAACGAACACCTCGCCCGTGCTCCCGTCGATGCTCGCCCGGTCGCCCTCGTGGAGCGTCATGCCCCGCGCGCTGGCCGTGCGCGATTCGAGGTCGAAGTGCAGCTCCTCGCAGCCCACAACGCAGGGCTTGCCCAGCCCTCGGGTCACGACCGCCGCGTGGCTGGTCATTCCCCCGCGGCTCGTCAGCACTCCGGCCGCCCTGATGATGCCGTGGACGTCGTCGGGGCTCGTCTCCGGCCTGATCAACAAGACCTGCTCGCCGCTGTCGGCAAGCTCGACGGCGCGGTCCGGGTCCATCACGACGATCCCAGCCGCCGCGCCGGGCGAACCGCCGACGCCCTCGGCGATGAGCCTGCCCTCCGCGATGGCGGCGTCCTTTGCCCCAGCGTCGAACCGGGGCATCAGCACCTGGGTGACTTCGCCCGCCGGTATCCGCCCCAGCGCCTCGGCCTTCGTGAGCACGCCTTCCGCGACGAACTCCACGGCGATGCGCACCGCCGCGGGGGCCGTCCGTTTCGCCGTGCGCGTCTGCAGGATGTACAGCTTGCCGCGCTCGACGGTGAACTCGATGTCCTGGACCTCGCGGTAGTGCGCCTCGAGTTGCCGGGCCGTCGCCTCGATCTGCTCGTAGATTTCAGGCATGTCGGTCTTGAGCGCGCCGATCCGGGACGGGGTGCGCACGCCGGCGACGACATCCTCCCCCTGCGCATTGGCGAGGAACTCGCCGTACAGCGTTCGCTCGCCGGTCGCGGGGCTCCGGGTGAACAGCACGCCGGTGCCGCTGGTGGGCCCGAGGTTGCCGAACACCATCGCCATGATTACGCAGCCGGTCCCGAGGTCGTGCGGGACGCCCTCGTGCTCCCGGTAGGTGACGGCCCGAGGGTTGTTCCACGAGTCGAAGACCGCCTCGACGGCCTGTCGCAACTGCATCCACGGGTCGTCGGATATGGCCTCGCCCACTGCCTCGGCAGCGACCGCCTTGAACTCTGCGACCAACTCGCGGAGCGCGTCAGGCGGGAGCTGGTAGTCGAACGCGAGCCCGCGCTCGCTCTTCGCCCGTTCGAGCCGGGACTCGAACTCCTCTTTCCTGATTCCGAGGACGACGGACCCGAATCCCTGCACGAGCCGCCGGTAGGCGTCGAGGGCCGGCCGCTCCTCGCCCATCATCTCCGCGAGGCCGCCGACCGTGGCGTCCGTCACGCCCATGTTGAGGATCGTATCCATCATGCCGGGCATCGAGACAGCCGCGCCGGAGCGCACCGACACGATCAGCGGCCGATCCGGGTCGCCGAAGCCGCGGCCCGTCTCCGCCTCGAGCTCGTGGACGTTCTCGACAATCGTGTCCCACAGCCCCTCCGAGAAGCGCCGGCCCTGCCTGAAGTACTCCAGGCAGGCCTCAGTGGTGATTACGAACGCGGGCGGGACGGGTATCCCGATGCGCGCCATCTCGGCTGCGTGGGCCCCCTTGGAGCCGAGCAGGCCCACCATCTGGGCGCTGCCCTCGGCAAGCCGGTACACCATCTTACCGGCTGTCTCAGTCGCCATAATGCGCTCTCACCTTGGGTAGCTGATAGAGGCCGCCAGGCTGGCCGACATCGGCTCGACGCCATCCGATGGGCCGCGGCGGCAGCAGAATCCGGGGCCGGATGATAGCACAGGGGTCAAACCCCGTCTAACTGCCCGGCATGCGCGCGTCCCCCCCAGCGGCGGGGAGTTCGGCCCGTGACCGGGGCTCGGCGTAGAAGCCCCGGCGCCGCTCCGGCAGGAGCGCGGCGCGTTCCATGACCTGGCGCGGCGCGGCGAGGTGGGCGCCGACGATGCGGCGCGAGGGGGCGTGGATTCCCGTATCGGGGCACGGGAATGACGGCGGGTGAGACGGAATTGAACGGAAATTGGCCAAAATGGCCGGAAAATGGCCCAAAACGTGAGGTTTTTCACTCGTAAATATCGAGATTTACGAGTGGAGGGTTGAAATAGTGCGACATTCTGCGACATTTACTCGTAAATCGGGCCGCGGGCCCGGCGCGCCAGCGCGCCGAGTCTCGGGGGCTCCTTCGACCGGCTCAGGACAGGCTTCGATGACCATGGTAGGGGTTGGGAGGCGCTGGGGGGAGGGGCGGATGTCGCGGCGGGGGTCTCCGCGTGGGCCGAGTGCGCGTGGTTGCCCCCACCTCAATCCTCCCCCACGGGGGAGGAGGCCAAAACGGGGGCGGTGGGAGCGGCGGGTGTCGCGGCGAGGCTCCAGCCGTGGTGGGCGGTCCGTCCGCAAGGGGCATGGATCCCCGTGTCGGAGCACGGGAATGACGGCGCGAGGCGGGGAGGAGGCCGGACGGGGCGGTGGGAGCGGCGGGTGTCGTGGCGAGGCTCCAGCCGTGGTGGGCGGTCCGTCCGCAAGGGGCATGGATTCCCGTGTCGGGGCACGGGAATGACGGCGCGAGGCGGGGAGGAGGCCGGACGGGGGCGGTGGGAGCGGCGGGTGTCGTGGCGAGGCTCCAGCCGTGGTGGGCGGTCCGTCCGCAAGGGGCATGGATTCCCGTGTCGGGGCACGGGAATGACGGCGCGAGGCGGGGAGGAGGCCGGACGGGGCGCGGCAGCAGAGGCCGGGGCTGGATGACGGCACAGGGGTCAAACCCCGTCTAACTGCCCGGCATGCGCGCGTCCCCCACAGCGGCGGGGAGTTCGGCCCGCGACCGGGGCTCGGCGTAGAAGCCCCGGTACCGCTCCGGCAGGAGCGCGGCCACGCGCTCCATGACCTGGTGCGTCGCGTCGCGCAGCTGCTCCCGGTCGATCCGCCCGGTAGGGGCGGGAAGGGTGAACGGCTCGCCAATCACGACGCGGAGCTTCTTGAAATGGAGCGGCGTCCAGTACATGTTCCTGATCCGCTCAGTCCCCGTAATCGCGAGGGGGACAACCTTCGCGCCCGTCAGGAACGCGATGTAGGCAAGCCCGTCCGTAACCGGCTCCGCGAGGGCGTTCGGGCTCCGCGTGCCCTCGGGGAAGATCAGCAGCGCACGCCCCTCGTCGAGCACGGAACGGGCCCAGCGCAGCGCGTCGATGTCGCGCCCGTCCCGGTCCACGGGATACACGTGCACGTTGCGCAGGAAATACGCAGCGACCCGCCTCTTGAACAAGCGGCGTTTGGCCATGAACCAGAGCGGCCGGTCGACCGCGTACACCAGCACCGCAGGGTCGGAGTTGCTCTGGTGGTTGGCAGCGATCACGATCGGGCCCGTCTTGGGCAGGTTGCGCCGCCCGACGACTTCGATGCTCCCGAACGTCGGAAGGAAGATCCTCGACATCAGCCGTCCGACGCGGTACCAGAAATCGATACGGGGCATGCTCATCGTTCCACGGGTCCTGTCCCGCTGGCGGGCACAATGTCCAGCGTTTCCATAATCTTGGCCACGACCTCGGCCACGTCCAGACCGTCGGTGTCGATGTGCGCCGCATCCGGCGCAGCCATCAGCGGCCCCTCCTCGCGTTCTGTGTCCGCCCGGTCGCGCGACAGCACATTCTCCCGCACCGAGGCCTCGTCCATCGCGCCGCCGCCGGCCGTCCGCTCCGCGAACCTACGGCGCACGCGCTCCTCCGGCGACGCCTCGAGGTACACCTTGGCCGCGTGGGGCGCGACCTGCGTGCCGATGTCGCGCCCCACCATCACCACGCCGCCCTCGCTCGCCATTCGCTGCTGCTGAGCGACCAGCGCCCGGCGCACCTCGCGAACCTGCGCAACCAGCGACACGCCAGCCTCCACCGCAGGTGTCCGCAGGTACGGCGTCACATCGTCGCCGACAGCGAACACACGGTCGGAGCCGGTGCAGTCCGCCTCGATGGCGATCTCCGCACGCTCGGCCAGAGCGCCTAGGGCCGCCGCGTCCGTCAGCCCCGTCCCCGCGCGGAGGGCCAAGTAGGTCACCGCGCGGTACATAAGACCCGTGTCCACGAACCGGCGCCCCAGCCGTCTGGCGAGCTCTCTGCCCACCGTCGTTTTACCCGAAGCCACCGGCCCGTCGATAGCGATTACCCGAGGACTGCTCACGCGCCAGCTCTCCCTCGGGCCCTGACTCGTCACCGAGCGCGCCCGCTTGCAACTCCGATGTTCAGGCGGTTGGCCCATCTCGTCAAGGCCGTGCCCTAGCCATGATGCCATAATGCCGGAGGCTGGCGCCCTCGCCGCAAGACCCAGGAGCGCCCCTGGAGGGACACGGCCCTCTTCCCCAAGCGGGCCTGGCCAGCGAAAATGCGCACGCCAACATCTTTCTTCCCGGCTGCCACGCCTACACGAGAGACACAAGAGTTGCGCTCCCGAGGAGGCAAGGGACGTCCACCCACATGCAATCAGATCTCCGCGCTCTGTTCATCGACATTGTTCTCGGGAATGAGACCATCCGCGCTCTGGTGGACCGCCTGGCGGAACTGAGGCTGCCGGATTGCTACCTCGCCGCCGGATGCCTTTGCCAGACCGTCTGGAACCACGTCAGCGGGTTCCCCCCGGCTCATGGCATCACCGACTACGACATCTTCTACTGCGACCCCAGCGACCTCAGCTGGGAGGGGGAGGACCAGGTTATCCGGCGTAGCGCGGCGGCCTTCGCGGACCTACACGCCAATGTGCAGGTCCGTAATCAGGCCCGCGTACACCTCTGGTACCCCGAGAAGTTTGGCGTTCCCCACAGGCCGTTGCACAACACGAGGGAGGGCATCAACGGCTTCCTTACCCGGTGCTCTGCCCACGGCCTGCGTAAGACGGCCAGCGGCGGCTACGACGTGTACGCCCCCTTCGGTTTCGACGATGTCTTCGCGATGGCCGTGCGCCCCAACTACGTGCATGACCTGCCCTGGTAATACCGGGAGAAGGCCGACCGCTGGCAGCAGGCCTGGCCTCGCATCACGGTCACGCCATGGGTCCCTTCCGCCCCAGGCTAGGAGAGCCAGCGCCCTGCCTTGCCTCTTCATACCGCCGACGTTGGAGGGGCGTGGCCCACTCGTGGCGGGCCACATTTACGCAAGAGAATGAGGGTCAACAGGGTATGTTCAGTATATCGTGCATGATAGAATGAGACTACACCTGATTCCAGTCTACGGTGCGCTGGAGCCTGTGCCACACTCCCGCGTCCGCTCCCCCCGGCCAGCCACGGCCTAGCGCCTACCCAGTCGGCGCCCCGCCCACCCCCCAGGAGATTCGCCGCATGCTCGACCAGAAGCAGCCTCAGTACACAGCCAGCGACATTCAGGTCCTCGAGGGCCTCGAAGCCGTCCGGCGGCGGCCAGGCATGTACATCGGGAGCACCGACCAGCGAGGCTTGCACCACCTCGTCTACGAGATCGTCGACAACGGCGTCGACGAGGCGATGGCGGGCTACTGCGACTGCGTCACCATCCACATGTACGCCGACGGGGTCGTCTCCATCTCCGACAACGGCCGCGGCATCCCCGTGGACACCCACGCCACCACGCAGCGCCCTGCCCTCGAGACCATCATGACCACGCTCCACTCCGGGGGGAAGTTCGGCAGCGGCGCCTACAAGGTCTCCGGCGGGCTCCATGGCGTCGGGGCCTCCGTCGTGAACGCCCTCGCCGAGACGTTGCGCGTCGACGTCCGCCGCGACGGCCGACGCTACTACCAGGAGTACGAGCGCGGCATCCCCACGACCGACGTCATCGACGATGGGCCGATCGACCCGGACTCCGACGAGCAACAGGGCACGACTGTCACGTTCATGGCCGACACCACAATCTTCGGCCCGCTGAACTACGACTACGACACGCTGGTGCAACGCTTCCGCGAGATGGCCTATCTCAACAAGGGCGTCCGCATCGCCTTCTCCAACGAGGCCCGGCCCGAGGCAGACCGCACTTTCTACTTCGAGGGCGGCATCGTCAGCTTCGTGCGGCAGCTCAACCATAACCGCGAGACGCTTCAGGAAGAGCCCTTCTACATGGAGCACCAGGCCGACGCCACCCTCATCGAGGTCGCCCTCCAGTACAACGGCGGCTTCTACGAGACGACGCTCACCTTCGCCAACTGCATCAACACCGTCGACGGCGGCACGCACCTCGTCGGCTTCCGCGCCGGGCTCACCCGCGCCATCAACAACTATGCTAAGAAGAGCAAGCTGGTCCGCGACGACCAGGCCAACTTCTCCGGCGAGGACGTCCGCGAGGGGCTGACCGCCATCGTCAGCGTCCGGCTCGAAGAGCCCCAGTTCGAGGGCCAGACGAAGGGGAAGCTCGGCAACGCCGAGACCAAGACTGCGGTCGAGCAGTTCCTCGTGCAGCACCTCGAGTTCTACCTCGAGGAGCACCCCCATGAGGCCCGCCGCATCATCGACAAGTGCATGACCTCCCAGCGGGCGCGCGAGGCCGCTCGCAAGGCCCGCGACCTCGTGATCCGCAAGAACGCCATGGACGGGGGATCGCTTCCCGGCAAGCTCGCCGACTGTTCCGAGCGCTCCCCCGAGCTCTCCGAGCTCTACGTCGTCGAGGGAGAGTCGGCGGGCGGCTCGGCGAAGATGGGCCGGGACCGCCGCACTCAGGCCATCCTCCCCCTCAAGGGCAAGATTCTCAACGTCGAGAAGGCCCGCCCCGACCGCATGCTCGCCCACGAGGAGATACGCGCGCTCATCACCGCCATCGGCGCGGGCCTCGGCGAGGACTTCAACCTCCCCAAGCTCCGCTACCACAAGGTCATCATCATGACGGACGCCGACGTCGACGGCGCCCATATCCGTACGCTGCTCCTGACGTTCTTCTTCCGCAACATGCGTCAGCTCATCGACGCCGGCCACCTCTACATCGCGCAGCCGCCGCTCTTCCGCACGGCCCGCGGCCGCTCCGTCCAATACCAGTACAGCGAAGCGGCCAAGGACGCTTGGCTCGCCAAACAGCTCTACGGCCGCATGAGCGTTTCCTCGACCGACGGCGAGGCGTCTCTCTCGGGCGCCAGGATCCAGGGCCTCGTCGGCCAGCTCAAGGAGTTCCAGGCCTGGACTGCCCCGCTCTCCAATCTCGGCCTCGCGCCCGAGCTCGTCGGCACACTGCTCCAGGGCTGCGCAGCCGGACGCTATCGGCTCGCGTTCGACGGCCCGGAGACCCTCGCCGCGGTCGCCGAATGGTTCCGGGAGCAGGGCCACGAGTGCACCCCGAGCGCCGACGCGAAGAAGGACCTCTTCCTGCTCGAAGTGCCCGGCTACGGCACGATCAACGTCAAGCGGGTGCTGGAGTCGGCGGCGACCCACCGCGCCAACGAGCTGTTCCCCAGCCTCGCCGACTGGGTCGACGGGCGCGCGTTCAACATCGTCCGGCGCGACGCCGACGCCGCCTCCGACCTGCCGTGGTTCGAGCTCGTCAGCTCTCTCGAGCGCCACTCCGAGCGCAACGGCATCAGCCTCCAGCGTTACAAGGGCCTCGGCGAGATGAATCCGGACCAGCTCTGGGAGACGACCATGGACCCGGGAACGCGGACGCTGCTACAGGTGAACGCCGACCAGGCCGCCGAAGCCGACGATGTCTTCACGATGCTCATGGGCGACTTGGTCCAACCCCGTAAAGAGTTCATCCAAGCCCACGCCCGCCAAGTGAAGAACCTCGACATCTAGCGCTGGGGGGCGCTAGAGCACAGCCCGGACGTTGCCGAGCGCGTCAGCCTCGAGGATGGCGAGGAAGTTGTAGCCGTCGGCGCGCAGTCTGTCGCCGCCACCGGCGTTCCGGTCGAGGATGCACGCCACCAGCGCGACCGGATGCCCAGCGTGCTCGGCCGCGCGGATCGCCAGATAGAGCGAGCCCGCCGTCGAGCAAGCGTCGTCCACCACTGCCACCGGACTCCCCGACGGTCCGAGGGGGCCCTCGATCAGCTTCCCCGTGCCATGGCCCTTCTGCTCGGCGCGGACGAAGAATCCCGGCACAGGCCGCCCGCCGTCACGACCGCTTAGCAGCGCAAGCCCCGTCACCATCGACACGGCCCCCACCGCCGGTCCGCCCACCGCCTCCGCTCCCGATTCGCGCACCGCGGGCAGCAGCACGCTCGCCACGAGGTTCCCACCCTCCGGGTCCAGCGTCAGCAGCCGCCCGTCGAAGTAGTAGCTGCTCGTGCCTCCCGCGGTCAGCGTGAACTCGCCGAACAGCAACGCGTCGAGCTCCTTCGCCCTCTCAAGGAGCCGCCGTCCCGGCTCCGACCCTGTCTCCGCCTGTGTCATCTCCGCTCCTCGCCGGCGAGCCGTACGTTCGCGCCGTAGAGCCTACGTTCTGCGATGTAAGCCGCCACCGCGTCCGGGACGAGGTAGCGCACCGGCTCACCGGCGGCCACGCGGCGTCGCAGCTCCGTCCCGCTAATCTCGATGAGGGGCATGCGGACCTGCAGTACGCGCTCGCCCGCCTGGGAGTCGAGCGCCTCGAGCTCGTGCAGGTCCACCCCGCCGTGGCCTGGCCGCAGCGCGACGACGACGCGCGTCATCTCCAAGATACGCGCCGGGTCCTTCCACCGGTGCATCGTGTGCAGCGTATCCACTCCCATCACGAAGAACAGATCGCCTTCGCTCATCGGGCCGGCGCGCAACTCTTCGAGGGTATCGACCGTGTAGGTCTCCCCCGGGCGGTCTAACTCGACCGACGACAGGTGGAATCTCTCGTCGTCGCGGATAGCAAGCTCGACCATCTTCCGCCGGTCCTCGGCCCCGGTCAGGGGTTCATCGCGCTTCATCCACGGCAGCCCCGTCGGGATGAACCACACCTCGTCGAGCCCCAACCGCCACAGCACCTCCTGCGCCAGCAGGAGGTGCCCCATGTGCACGGGGTCGAATGTCCCGCCAAGGAGCCCTCGCCTCACGTTAGTCCCACTCCAGCTCCCGGCCTGCGATCGACACCGTGTCTCCCGAGGCCGCACCCGCCTTCTCCAGCGCGGCGATTACGCCTAGTCGTTCGAGCTCGTTGTGAAACTGGAGCCGCGCCCGCCAGTTGGTGAAACGCACCATCGGGGCAATCCGTTCGGCCTGCCGACACGATACGACGTAGACTCCGTCCTCAACGCGCACGGCGACGCCCTCCTCGCGTTCCACCCGGACTTGCGTCGCCGCCTCGCTTCCAACCGGCAGGTCCTCAGCCGCGGCCGGCGGCGGCTCCTCCGGCGTCAGTTCAAGCAGCTTATCGAGCAACTGTGGGACCCCGGCTTGAGACGCGGCCGACACAACCATCGTCGTGGCCCCGGACTCCGATCTCAACAACTCAAGCTCCCTCCACGCTCGTGTCTCAACACCCTCAACGTCCGCCTTGTTGACAACAACGACCCTCGGCTTGCTCGCGAGGCCATGGCCATAGGCCGCCAATTCCGCGTCGACCCTCCGGTATTCCCCGATGAGTTCCTCCTCCGTGCCATCGATTAGTTGCACGAGCGCCCGAACCCTGCTCGCATGCCGCATGAACTCAAGGCCGAGGCCCCTGCCCTCGTGAGCGCCCTCAATCAGCCCCGGCACATCAACGACCACGAGCCGCCGTCCCTTCCACTCGACGACTCCAAGCACCGGATCCACTGTAGTAAAGGGGTAATCTGCTATCTTCGGCCTCGCCCTGCTCACTGCCGCCAGCAGCGTGGATTTCCCCGCGTTCGGGGCTCCTACCAACGCGACGTCCGCGACGAGGCGCACCTCAAGCGCTAGGAAGCGGAGCCCTCCTGCCTCACCTGCTTCCGCGAGCAGCGGCTCCTGGTTTGTCGGCGTTGCGAACCGGTGATTGCCACGCCCGTATCGCCCTCCGTCGGCAGCGACCACCGAATCACCCGCCGCCGCGAGGTCCGCGAACATCGCCCTCTCTCCAGCATCGTCCACTTCCCAGACCGTTGTGCCCACAGGAACCTCAATCCGCACATCCTTCCCACGCTTCCCCTTGCGATCTCGCTTGCTGCCAGAAGTCCCATCCTTGCCTCGGACGCTTCGAATCCTCTCCAAGTGTCGCAGCGTGTTCTGATGCGGCACCGCGATGATTCGAACACATCCCCCGTTCCCGCCGTCGCCGCCATCCGGGCCCCCATGCGGGTTGAACAGTTCCCGGAGGAAGGAAATCCCTCCGTTCCCTCCTGCGCCGCCAACAACCAGTAGTTCGGTTGTATCGAACATATCCTGCTATCCCTAGAATCCCAATGGAGTCAGTACCCTTCATAGTAACAATACCGAAGCCTCGTCGTTGCGGGGATATGTTGTTGTTAGTGATGTCCGCACGGCGGGAGTGCAGCGTAGCCCCTCTTCTCTGATGTTGGCGTTAGCTGCGAACTGAGGTGGTGTCAGCTGTTGAATCGTGTAGAGCAGTGGCTAGCTGGGCAACGGTGGCGTGGAGGGCAGGGTCGTCTTCGAGTGCTTGCGCTGTCTTCTTTAGGGAGGCGAGGACAGTTGTTCGGTCGCGTCCGCCTAGGGCTCTCCCAATCTCTGCTGCATCGAGTTGGAGCAACGTGTGGAGGAGATGGATAGCGAGATGCCGTGCGGGCGCGGCCCGGGAGTCGCGCTTCTTGCTGAGGAGCGAGGCGACAGGGAGGCCATAGTGCGCAGCAACGAAGGCGATCGCGGCCTTAGGCGACGATGGCGACGCAGTAGAGGCGACTGTGGCGCTGAGGCATCGTGCTGCGAGTTCCTCAGTCACTAGCTCGCCCGTGAAGTGCGCCAGCGCGGTGAGGCGGTTCAAGCAGCCTTCGAGATGCCGGATGTTCGAGGGCGCGCGCACCGCGATGAAGGCGAGCACGGCCTCCGGTACGTCAACCGGGGCTAGGGCGGCGTGGCGCTGCAGGATGGCTAGGCGCGTCTCAGGCTCGGGCGGGGAGATGTCTGCGGAGAGGCCCCAGCCGAAACGCGAGCGGAGGCGCTCGTCGAGTTCAGGCAGTGCGGACGGGGGGCGGTCCGACGAGAGGATGATTTGCCTGCCGGCGTCGTGGAGCGCGTTGAATGTATGGAATAGGCACTCCTGGGTCCGCTCCTTGCCCGATAGGAATTGGACGTCGTCGACGAGGAGAACGTCTATGTTGCGGTAGCGGGCCCGGAACGCATCGGTGCTCCGCTCCCGGATCGCGGTGAGGTAGTCGTTCGTGAACTCCTCGCATGTGACGTAGTGGATTGTGCGGCTGGCGGCTTGGGCTCTGAGGCCAATCGCCTGTAGGAGGTGCGTCTTGCCTAGGCCGGAGGCCCCGTACAGGAACAAGGGGTTGTAGGCGAGTCCCGGGGCGTCGGCGACTGCCATCGACGCTGCGAAGGCAAGTTGGTTCGATGGCCCGGTGACGAACGAGTCGAAGGAGTAGCGCGAGTTGAGGCGCTGGACGGCGCGCTGGGGGCGCAAGTCCGCCGGGGCGATGGGGGTCGTTGCCGCGGGGGCGCCGCTCCGTGTGGGATTCCCGGCCGCCACGTGAAACGAGACATTGAGAGCGCTGCCCGCGACCGCGGCGACCGCGGTCTCGATCAGGCCATGCATACGCTGTTGGAGCCACTCCGCCGCGAAGGCTGTGGGGACGCCCACGACGAGGCTCGACCCGTCGAGGGACAGGGCCTGCGTTCCGCGAAGCCATGTGTCGTAGCTGGGCCGGGTGACCTGGAGTTGAAGGCGGCCAAGGGCAGCCTCCCAGGTTCGGCTGGCCGGGGAGTCGTAAGACACCGGGGTGCATACTCCGTGCAGCGAAGCGTTGGTGGGACAGACGGAATCTCGGTTGTAGAGGGAACGATCGGGGCCCCGCGCCAGGGCCAGTGTCGCGCCCGGCTGGCGGGCGGAGTCGATGGGCGGACGTTACCATGGGGCGAGTCGCAGCCGGCAAGATGGGATTCCATGAATTGTTGGCTGCGTATCCTCTTGCAAAAACGATGGACCGATGGGGCGTTGGCCGATACGCCAGCGCGGAAGAATCGCCCATGACTCCTCTGTGGCGAACGGGGGGAGGCGAGGGCTACAGGGCCTCGGTGTAGGATGGCCGCATGGGGAGTTTGAACGTCGTATTCATGGGGACTCCGGCGGTCGTGATCCCCGTGCTGGACGCAGTGGCGCGGGGCGTGGGCGGCTTGGGCGGCGCGGTTGTAGCCGCGTACGCCGCGCCTGACCGCCCAGCCGGGCGCGGCCGAGGCGTGCAACGGTCGCCGGTCCGCGAGTACGCGGAGGGACTGGGCATCGACGTGTATACACCGACGCGCGTGACGAACGCCGCCGAGACGGCGAGGTTCGCCGAGCTCGGGGCCGACCTCGTTGTGCTGGCCGCCTACGGCCTCCTACTGCCAGCGCCGTTCCTCAATGGCCCGCGGCTGGGGGCTGTCAATGTCCACCCGTCGCTGCTGCCGCGCCATCGGGGCGCCGCGCCCGTGCCTGCGACAATCCTCGCCGGCGACGAGGTCACGGGGGCCTCGATCATCAGAATGGACGAAGGGCTCGACACCGGCCCGCTGCTCGCGCAACGCCGGGTCGGCTTGACCGGTCACGAGCGGTCGCCGGAGCTCACTGAGCGCCTGTTCTTGATCGGCGCGGGGCTGCTCGAGGAGACACTGCCGCCGTACATCTCTGGCGAGCTCGCGCCTGCGCCGCAGCCGGCGGAGGGCGTGACGGTGGTGAAGCGGTTAGTGAAAACGGACGGGGAACTCGACTGGAGCAAGCCGGCCGTGGCGCTCGAACGGGAAGTGCGGGCGTTCGACCCGTGGCCCGGCAGCGCAACGACCTGGAACGGCAGGCGCTTGGCCGTGATGGATGCGGTCGTGGGGGCAGCTTCAGTCCAGGCGGAGGCGGGGACCGTCGTGGCGTCCGACGGCGGAGCCTCAGTGGTCACCGGAGACGGCCTGTTGGAACTGCGTACGGTGAAGCTCGAGGGCCGACGAGCGACGCAGGCCGCCGAATTCGTGCGCGGGCATCCCGAGTTCGTGGGCGCACGGCTGCCGTCGTAACGGGCAGCCTGGCGCCTCGGGGCCTGCTATGTCGCCGGCGGTCCGGCAGGGTCGGCTGGCGTGGCCTCGCCTGCCACCGGCTCCTCCCCCTCAGGCGTCTCCGCAGCGCCATGCCGGGTGACGATGCGCGCGACGAGCGCAGCCGGGTCGGTGACGAGCGTCACGTTCGGCGGCAACTCGATGTCGCCGACGAGGATTGCGGAGACGTCGCCGGCGAGCACGGTCAAGTCGACGGTAAAGACGCTGGGGACATCGTTGGGCAGCGCCTCGACGTCAATGGCGTGAAGGTCTTCGAAGAGTTGCGCCCCGTCGTCCCGTGCGCGCGGGGCCTCGCCCTCGAAGTGCAGCGGCACTGACGCTTGTCGCCGTTCGGTCCGCGACAGCGCGACGAGGTCGACGTGAAGGAGCGCCTCGGTGACGGGGTGACGCTGGACCTCACGGACGATGACGAAGTGCTCATCCGCGCCGACTTTGACCGTCAGCGGCGTGGTAAAGCCGACTTTGGTCAACGTATGGATGAGGTCCTGCGTGTCGGCTTGGAGCGTGAGCGAGTCGGCCCCGCGACCGTAGACGTGGATGGGCGTGACGCCCGAGCGGCGGAGCGCGCCCGTCTTCTTGCGAAGCGCCGTGCGTGGCTGTGCGTCGATGCTGACTTGGTCCATGGACGAATCACCTTGGCAGAAGAGACGCCCCAGCGTAGGGGGCGTGGCGACGTAGAACGGGACGAAGCAAGATGATAGCAGAGCGCCGCGCCCGCCGCCAAGCGCGATGCTCTCGTGGCCGCCGGGCGGCCGAGCGTAGCGGAATTGTCTTTGGGGGCCGTGCGTAGTATGATGACGGCCACCGTGGCGCGTTCCGGGAGGTGCGTTACCTATGCGTGTCCCCATGAAAGTCGACTACGGTGTGCGGGCGCTCGTGGACTTGGCGCAGCGTTCGGAAGCGGGCCATCCCATCCGGACAGCCGAGATTGCGTCGAGGCAGGGCATCCCTGAGCCGTACTTGGACCAAGTGCTCACCACGTTGAACAAGTTCGGCTTCATCCGCAGCCGACGTGGACCGCAGGGCGGCCACGTGCTCGCGAGGCCCGCGGCCGAGATTTCGCTGAACGACGTCGTCGAGACTCTCGAGGGCCGCACCGCGCCGCTCGACTGTATCGACGACGCCTCGGAGTGCGCTCTCGCCGTAGGCTGTGCGCAGCGCGACATCTGGCGCGATGTCGAAGAGGCGGTGCACGCCGTGCTCACGACCACAACGGTCGGGGATCTCGTGCGGCGCCAGCAGACGCCCGCTATCACCTAGGCGCGGACGCCAGGCTCCTCGCCCCCGGGGATGCAACTGAGCATCGCAGCCGAAGCGAGCACTCACTCTGGGCCAACGCGTTTCGCGGCGCCTGCGCAGGTTGCCAGCAGCTATTGCCATTGGCGCTAGGATCCATCGCCAGCGCCGAAGGAGAGGAGCCGATGACCACAGCCCCCCAACTCACCCCAGAGCAGGTCAAGCGGTACAGCCGCCACATCATCATGCCCCAGATCGGCAGCCGGGGCCAGCGCCAGCTGATCGACACGAAGGTGTTGGTTGTCGGCGCGGGCGGGCTCGGCGGCCCGGTGGCCCTGTACCTCGCGCTCGCGGGCGTCGGAACCATCGGCATCGTCGATTTCGATGTCGTGGACCTCAGCAACCTCCAACGCCAGGTGCTGCACACAACCGACTCAGTGGGCATGTCGAAGGTCGAGTCCGCCATCCGAACCCTGGGGCGGTACAACCCGGACGTGCGCGTGGTTGGGCACGAGTTCCCGATTACCTCCGAGAACGCGATGGAGCTGGTCGCGCAGTACGACGTCATCGTGAACGGCGCGGACAACTTCGCCACCCGCTACCTCGTCAACGACGCCGCCTTCCTCAACGACAAGCCCCTGGTCGACGGCAGCATCCTGATCTTCGACGGGCAGGTGACCACTTACGAGCCGGGCAAGGGGTGCTACCGCTGCCTCTTCCCCGAGCCGCCGCCGCCCGGGATGGTCCCGAACTGCGCGGAGGCCGGTGTGCTGGGAGCGCTCACGGGCACGATTGGCTCGTTGCAGGCGACCGAGGTCGTGAAGCATGTGCTCGGCATCGGCGAGCCCCTCGTTGGCCGTCTTCTGCTCGTGGACGCGCTCAGCATGGAGTTCCGCGTCGTCAAGACCCGGCGCAACCCCGCCTGCCCGCTTTGCGGAGACTCGCCGACGGTGACGGAGCTGATCGATTACGAGGTGTTCTGCGGGCTCGCCCCCGCCCCCGAGGCGGAGGGCGCCGCCGTCGGCCACTGACGGCCGAATGCCGCGCCGGAGCACCATGCGCAGCGCCAACCTCATCGACTCCATCGGCAACACGCCGCTGGTGGAACTACCGTCGTACAGCCCAAAGCGGGGCGTCCGGCTCTTTGCCAAGCTCGAGGGACACAACCCCACCGGCTCGGTGAAGGACCGCATCGCCCGGGCCATGGTCCGCAGCGCTCAGAGCGAGGGCCTGCTCGGGCCGGGCACAACGCTCCTCGAGCCGACCAGCGGCAACACCGGCATCTCCCTTGCGATGGTCAGCGCCCGGTTGAACCAGCGCTTCGAGGCGGTAATGCCCGACAACGCCAGCCCCGAGCGCTCCGAGCTCCTGCGGGCCTACGGGGCGGAGATTGTCTACTCGCCCGGCGAGGAGGGTTCGAATGGGGCGATCGCCATGGCTCAGGCGATGGCGGCGCGCGACTCGCGTTACGTGATGCTCTACCAGTACGGGAACCCGGCGAACCCGGGCGCACACTACGAGACGACCGGCCCCGAGATTATTCGCGATCTGCCCGAGGTCACCCATTTCGTGGCCGGCCTCGGCACCGGCGGGACGCTCATGGGCACGGGGCGGCGACTCAAGGAGTTCAACCCGGCGGTCGAGGTCGTCGCGGCTGCGCCTGAGCCTGACGACCGCATCCAGGGTTTGCGAAGCCTCGAGGAGGGGTTCGTCCCGCCCATCCTCGATCTCAGTCTGCTCGACGCCCGCATGATGATCGGCGGAGAGGAGAGCTTCGTCATGACCGCCGACCTGCTGCGCCGCGAGGGCGTGTTCGCCGGCGTGTCGTCAGGCGCTGTCCTCGCGGCCGCCCTCCGTGTCGCGAGCCGCACCGACGAGGCAAACATCGTATGCTTGTTCGCCGACGGCGGTTGGAAGTACCTGAGCTCGGGACTGTGGAACCGCAACTACGACGACCTCCGCAGCTCGGTAGAGGGCAAGGTCTGGTGGTAATCGACGATACAAGGGTCCCCGGAACGCAGCGGAGCCCTAGCGGCCGGCCGCTCGTGGCGCTCGTCGCCAACGGCGACCCGGGACAGGAGCTCGTCCGCTGCCTCGAGGCCGAGGGGGTCGATTTCACCGTGTCGCGAGAGGGCGCGAGACAGGACGAAGCCGACGTCGTCGTCCTCGACCTGACTGAGGCAGACCGCAGGAGCGTCGAGGCGGCGAGCGGCCCGGCGAACGTCCCCACGCTGGCCGCCATCTCCTGGGACCACCTCCGCGCGCCCGGCCTGCTGCTGGAGACCGACGACTTCATCGTTGTGCCCTGGCGCAGGGGAGAGCTGATGCTGCGCGTCATGCGGATGGCCCGCCGCCGGAGGCCCGCCGAGTCGCCGTCGGTCATACGCGTCGGCGACCTCGTCATCGACCCCGACCGCTACGACGTGTTCCTCGCCGGTAAACCCGTCCTGCTGACGTTCAAGGAATACGAGCTGCTCAAGCTGCTTGCGGCCAACCCGGGCAGGGTGTACCGCCGCGAGACGCTGCTCGAACAGGTGTGGGGCTACCGCTACTTCGGCGGCACCCGCACCGTGGACGTCCACGTCCGCCGTCTTCGCAGCAAGACGGAGGACGCGGACCACACGTTCATCGACACCGTCTGGAACGTCGGCTACCGCTTCCACGCGTAATGCCCCGCCGGGGGCCGCTTGCCCGCGCGCCCGCCGACACGTAAGATGGGCAAGGAGGGACCCAATGCCACTCTACGAATACTCCTGCCCCGTGTGCAGCGACCGTTTCGAGAAGCTCAGGCCGATGAGCGACGGCGAGGCCGCCGACTGCCCGGCCTGCGGGACCGTGTCGAAGCGCGTGCTCTCGCTCATGGCGGCGCCGGTCCGCGTGGCAGTCGGCGTGGGCGCCGGTTCGTCCCCGACCGCGGCGGGCGGCTGTTGCGGCGGCGCCTGCGGCTGTAGATAGCTAGTCCCCGCGCGCCTGCCCGTTCCCGCGCATCACGCGCCCGGGGTAGGCCCCGGTGTGCTCCCCGCTTTCCATCAGCGTTTGTCCGTTGACGATTGTGTAGTCCACGCCGCGCGCAAGCTGACGCAGCCGCATCAGCCCGCCGGGCAGGTCGTGGGTCTCGTCGGTCTCTTCGGCCGCTATCGTGTCGGGGTCGAACACGACGACGTCGGCGGCCATGCCGGGGCGCAACAGGCCGCGGTCGTGCAGGCCGTAGACGGACGCCTGCATGAAGCTCAGCTTGCGCACCGCCTCTTCGAGCGTCAGGACGCGCTCCTCGCGCACCCAATGCCCCAGTACGACGCTGCTGTAACCGTAGCCCGCCTCGAAGACGACGTGAGCGCCGGCGTCGGAGAGGCCGATCATCGTGTACGGGCTGCCGAGCATCGCCGCCATGGCCTGGTTGTCGCCGCCGGCCTGGCTGTTGCGGAAGCTGGTGGCGAGCGTTTCCTCGACGACCAGGTCGAGGAACGCGTCGAGGACGTCCTTGTCCTGTTCCTGGGCGACCTGCGCGACGCTCTTGCCCGCGAGGCCGGCGTTCTTCTCGAGCGCGGGCTTCGCCACGAAGACGCCCTCCCACCGGATGGGGAGGGCCGTCACGGGTATGTTCTCGCCTTCGACGGCCTCGGCGTGGAGCCGGCGCCTCATCGAGGGGTCGCGGAAGGCGGCGAGCTTCTGTTCGTCGGAGCCGGTCATGACGGCCTGCCACGTGGGGAGGCGGTCGAACACCTGAGCGTTGCGCATCGTGAAGCGGGTGGACTGCGGCCGCGGGTTCACCACGGGGTAGACTCGCCGGCCCTCCCGGACGCGCTGCTCGACGAGGTCGAGGTGCGCGCGCCAGGCGTCCGGCGTCGTCGCGTTGTAGACGAGCTGGTTGTAGACGACCGGCCGGCCGCTCGCGTCGCTCATGCGGGTGGCGAAGCCGTCGCGTATCTCCAACGGGTAGGCCGACCCGCACTGCAGCACGCCCGACGATAGCCCCCGGAGCGCCGAGGCGAGCTCGTAGATCTCCTCGACTGGCGCGACGATGCCGGGTATCCGTCGCCCGAGCAGGTCGAGGTGGCCGGTGTTGCGGTCGAAGGAGAGGCCGAGCGCGCCCTCCGTCACCCCCTCGCGGACGATCGCTTTCATCGCTTCGAGCTCGGGGCCGGTCGCCGCTTCGCGCTCGCAGGCGTCCTCGCCCATGACGTAGCGACGGACGGCGGAGTGGCCCATCAGCACGCCGGCGTTGACGCCGAGACGGCGGTCGAGGACGTCGAGGTACTCGGGGAACGTGGCCCATCCCCACGCGACGCCGGCCTCGAGGCTCTCCATGGGGATCGCTTCGACGCGCGCCAGCATCATGGCGAGCGCCTCGTGGTCGTCGGGGCGCGCCGGGGCCAGCCCGAGCGAGCAGTTGCCGAAGATTACCGTCGTCACGCCGTGGTTCGGCGAGAAGGTGCAGAGCGGGTCCCAGGTGACTTGAGCGTCGAAGTGGCAGTGGTTGTCGATGAACCCGGGCGCCACCGCCCGGCCTTCCGCGTCGATGGTCCGCTTGGCGGGGCCCCCGAGACGGCCAATCTCGGTCACCTTGCCGCGTTCGACGCCGACGTCGGCGTGGAAGGCGGGCATGCCTGAGCCGTCGACCACGAGCCCGTCTCGGATGAGCAGGTCGTACATTCGTCCGCCTCCTAGAGACCGTTGCGCACTGCCGCCTGGGGGTGTTCTTGTTGCCGCCAGGCCTGGGACAGTGTAGGAGGCGGAGGGACGTTCGGGGAAGGGGCGGGAGTCGCAGAGGCGAGACCTTCGCGCAACTGTGCTTGACGAGCGGTGTTCTTCCCACCCACCCGCCCCATACGTTGGTGTGGGGGACACCCCCACGCCCCCGGCAGAGGGCAAAGCCCTCTGCACTCCCGTTGGGCGACCGCGAGAGTCACGCCTGCGAGCTATGCAAAGGTCTCGTAGAGCCGGGGGAGAGGATTCTCGAAGCGATGGCGCAAGAGCGAAGGCGCGGCCCAGGGTGGCGTCAAGAGCGCACCACGGGCGTGCGGGGTCGTGGATTGTCGGCCCACACCACCACCGGCGAAAGTAGCGGGCGGAGCGCGGCCCCCCTCTCTCACTCTCCCCGGCGCTATTCTTCCCGCCCACCCGCCCGAAACGCTTGGGTGGGGGACACCCCCACACCCCCGGCAGAAGGCAAAGCCCTCTGCACTCCCGTTGGGACGACTCCGAGAGCGGCCCCTGCGCATTACGCAAGGCGTGGGTGGGGGACACCCCCACACCCACGGCAGAGGGCAAGGCCCTCTGCACTCCCCATTGGGCGACCGCGAGAGTCACGCCTGCGAGCTATGCAAAGGTCTCGTAGAGCCGGGGAGAGCAACTGTGTTGCAAGTCAATCGATTGAGGCGGCCATCTCCGTCTGCGCGTGCGCCTCGTTCCACAGGGAGCCGTGTTTGAGCATGCTGTTGAGGATGACGAGGAGCTTGCGCATGCAGGCCGTCAGGGCGGCCTTCTTCGCCTTCCCCGTCGCGCACAGCCGGCCGTAGAAGCGCTGGAACACGGGGTTGTGGTGCGCAGCCCACAGCGCCGCCATGTACAGGACCTGCCGGACGCGCGACCGTCCACCGTAGACGGTGCGCCGCCCACGCAGGGTCCCGCTGTCGCGGTTGAACGGCGCGACCCCGGCCAGGCTCGCGATCTGCTTGCGGTCGAGGCTCCCGAGCTCGGGCAGGTGGGCGGCTAGGGTCAGACTGAGCACCGGCCCCACGCCGGGCACGCTCCGGAGCAGGTTGTCCCGCTCCCGCCAGTCGGGGCGCCCCTGGATGCGCTCCCTGAGTTGGGCGTCGTACCGCCCCGCAGCCGCTTTCATCCAGTCGATGTGGCGCTGGATATCCTCACGGAGTGGCTCGGGCGCCTGGGCCAGACGATTCTCCTCCATGGTGATCATCGAGACCACCTGTTGCCGCCGGTCCACCAGCTCCCGCGTCTCGTCGTCGGGCAGGGGCCGGGGCTCGGGCCGCATAGCTTGGCCGAAATGGGCCAACGCCGCCGCGTCCAGTTTGTCCGTCTTGGCCAGCCGTCCGCTCGCTCGGGCGAAGTCCCGGACCCGCCGGGGGTTCACCACCGCCGTGGGAACCTCCGCTGCGGCAAGGCTGTCCTGGACGACGCGCTCCAACCCGCCCGTCGCCTCCATCACCACCAGGGTCGGCGCGAGGCGGGCCAGCTTGACGGCTAGGTCCCCGGCGCCCTTCGGCGTGTTCGCGACGCTCCAATGCGTCCCGTCCGGCAGCACGGCGACGTCGAGCCGCTTCTTCGACACATCGATGCCGACGTAACGCTCCTCGGTGTTCACGACCATTCCTCCTTGAGCCCAGCCTTGCACATGCGGGTTATTCCCAAGCAACTGTTCGGGCTTTCCGGGAGGTGGGAGCGGCGACCACCGCTCTCCCTCGGTCTTCTGGGACCAGAGGACTATCGGTCTACCGCTCCCCTTCTCCAAGATACAAGGACTCTCGAAGCGATGACGGAATGCCGGAGGCGCGGCCTAGGGTGGCGTCAAGGACGCGCCACGGGCTCGCCCTGCCCGCGCCGGTACGTCTCGCGGCCGAGCGATGCGGTGACTGCCGCCGCGACGACGAGCGCCGCTGCGACGATGCCGAACGCGACTGCGAACCCCCATGCGTCGGCAGCTTGGCCGATGAGGAGCGGGCCCGTGATCTGGCCGATGTTCGAGGTGCCCTGTGAGACGCCGAGGAATGCGCCGCGGCGCTCCGCCGGCGCCAGGTCCATGGCGTAGACCTGTCGCGCGCTCATCGCCAGCACCTCGGCGAACCCAAAGACCAACACGGCCGCCAGCGCCGCAGCGAAGCTGCCCATGACGCCCATGATGTAGACGGCGAGCGCCGAAGCGATCAGGCCCGCGATGAGCGGGCGCTTCCTGCCGTAGCGGTCGATCGCGATGCCGATGGGGACCGACCCGGCCAGACCCGCGAGCGCGGCAAACGAGATGAGATTGCCAATCTGCGTTTCGCTGAGGCCGGCGGCAATCTCGGTCTGCACGGGGAAGAGGGCCCGGAAGGCGCCGGTCCCGCCGGTCACCATGCCCAAGGCCACGGTGGCGACCGTCAACGAAACGAACACGCGGGTGCGGAACATGCCGAAGTCGCGCTTCGGCGCGGGCGGTTGGTCGGCAGCGGGCCGCGGCGGGCGCTGGCGGACCTCCCGGATGAGGAACACCGCGACCGCGATGACGGCGATCTTCGTCGCTGCGACGAACAGGAACACGGACTGGAGCCCGAACGCCGCCGCGACGACGCCGGCCACCATCGGGCCGGTCAGCGAGCCGACCCGCCCGGAGACCTGCCTCGCCGACATCGCGCGTCCCCGCGTGCGCTCCCGGGTCGCATCCGCCAACAGCACTGTCGCGCTGGTTGAGAATATCGCGATCCCGAGCCCGTTGAAGAGCTCGAGCACGAGGAACTGCGTGTAGGTTTCCACGAAGAAGTCGCCAATCAACGCGGCCGCGTGGAGTGCCGCGCCGATGATCACGAACGGACGCCTGCCGAAGCGGTCCGTCAGGAAGCCCGTGGCAGGGCCGGCGAGCATGCGGGGGAACGAGCTCGCCGCCGCGATCAACGCAACGAGCAGGAACGAGCCGCCCACCTCGTACGCGAAGAGGGGCCGCACGAGCCAGAGGCCGCCTGTGCCGAAGGACCAGAAGCCGGCGGCGAGGAAGACGGGCATCGTGTCCCGGCTCAGCACCTCGCGGAGCGCCGATGGGCGGCGCTGTGCGCTCATGGGCGCCGGGCCGGGCCGGGCGTGTGTGGTCCCGATGGAGGCTGTCGACGGGCGAGGGGCGGCCCCCTCTCTAACTCTCCCCCGCAGACGGTGGAGAGGACTTTCGAAGCAGCGACGGTGGGCTGGGGACGCGGAAATGAACGGAAATGGGCCAAAATGGCCGGGAATCGGCCCAGAACGTGAGATTTCTCACTCGTAAATGTAGGGGGTTTACGAGTGAAGGGGCGAAATAGTGGGACATTCTGGGACATTTTGGGACACTTACTCGTAAATCGGGCGGGCGTCGCGTCACGCCAGCACGCGGGGGTTTCCGGGCACCCCTTCGACGGGCTCAGGACAGGCTTCGATGGGTCCAGGACAGGGGTGTCAGGGGGCAACGGGCGTTGGGGCGGGAACCGGGCGCCCGCAAGAGACGCCCCTACGGTGGGGGCGAGGCCGGCGCTGTCGGTCATTGCCGCCGCGAGGCGCTTTGTCTAAATGGTCTCATTTAGTCCCATTTGGTCTCATTCCTCCTCTGGACCGGGGCCGGACGCGGGTGGGCGGGGGTGCCGTCGAGTCGGACCGTCGGGGACAGTGTAGGAGCCGAGGGACGACCGGGCAACGGGCAAGTGGCGTGGGCGGAGGGGGGGCGGGGTCCGTGACAGGGGGCCCCCTCCTCAATCCTCCCCCGCAGAGCCGGGGGAGGAGGCCAGAGAGGAGGAGGCCAGACAGAAGGGGGGCCGAGACAAGTTTCGACAGGCTCCGCCAGGGTCAGGGCGAGCGGATCGGACGGAGCTATTCCGCGACGGCCTAGCTGAAGCGGTAGCGCTCTTCGCCGGTGAGGGCGCGGACGCCCTCCCACTCGTTGCGGCGGGCGCCTTCGCCAGAGAGGACCGCCTCGACGTCGGGCCGGCGCGGGACCGAGTCTTTGAACGGCCCGCCGGTGCCCTCGTAGCCGGGGTAGGCGAAGTACTCGCAGGGCAGGATGATGATCTCGTTCTCGACCGGATCTCGGTGGACGTTGATCGGCTCGCCGCCCTCCTCGACTATCCGCATCTGCTCGTCCAAGAGCCGCCGGTACATGATGAGACCGACATCGGTGACGCCGAGGTGCTCGGTGGTGCGGTCCATGAGGGGGCCCTGAATGACCCAGGCGAGCTCGTCCTGCTGCAGGACGCCGTCGGTGCGGAACCGGCCGTTCTCGTCGTAGAGCGCGGGCTCGTGGAACGGGACCTCCCGGTGCGGCGCCTCGCCGTCGCGGTAGGGCCGGAAGCTCATGGTGACGTGGAGCGTGTGCGTGTCGTCGATGGGGGTGCGCAGCTGGAGCCCGTGGGCCACGCGCAGGATGTTCGGGAACATCACGGGGTGCCCGATGCGCCAGTACTCGTCGTTCTCGGTCTCGTCGCCGACCAACCGGCGCTTGATAACGCCGTAGTCGGTGATCTCGAAGCCGATCTTCTTGTGGTCGGCCCCCTTGGAGCCGGTGAGGGCGTTCCAGGCGTCGCGCTCCTCCTTGGGCTTGAGACGGTTCATCATGTAGCCGCCGAAGTACCGGTGCAGCCACTGGAAGTGGAGCGGGTCGAGCGAGTTCTCCTGGCATTGCAGCCAGTTGCAGGGGAGGACGGTGCTGTTCGCCTCGCGATGGCCTTCCCAAGCGAGGACGTCCCAGCGGGGCAGCAACGGCGCCGGCTCGGGACCCATGTACGCGAATATCAGGCCGCCGAGCTCCTGGACCTTGTACGCCTTTAGGTGGACCTTGTCCTTGAACCTGCTGCCCTCGGGCTCGGAGGGTTGGTCGAGGCAGTTGCCGTTTACGTCGAACATCCAGCCGTGGTAGGCG
Organism: Dehalococcoidia bacterium; assembly: GCA_965220205.1. Taxonomy (GTDB): domain Bacteria; phylum Chloroflexota; class Dehalococcoidia; order Lucifugimonadales; family Australimonadaceae. Next base: position 2,086,830 of record OZ244812.1, read on the forward strand.
CAACGAATCCCCTCGGGCTCAGGGATGCCGTAGGAGAGGTTCGCCTTGCGGTGAGGGCATGAGGGTTCGACGAGGCCGATCTCGCCGGCGGCGCTCCGGAACAGCACGAGGTCTTCGCCGAGGATGCGCACCTCGCGCGTCGGGGTATCCTCGTTCAGCTGCTGGCTGCCGGCGATAGGGTGCCAGTAGCGCCGCATCAGCTCGCCCATCGGCGTGCCGGGGCCAACCCTGGTCACACGGTCGTTCATCTCCTGGCTCAGCATGCGCCACCTCCCCTGGGGAATGTTGAACGTCGGCCCAATACTATCAGACTCACGACCGGCGGCGCCCAGACTCACGACCGGCGGCGCCCAGACTCACGACCGGCGGCGCCCAGACTCACGACCGACGGCGCCCAGACTCACGACCGGCGGCGCCCAGACTTGACGACCGGCGGCGCCTTGCGCGGTCTTAGAGAATCTCTGAACAAGTCGCTCATGCCCTCAGCAGTAGCGGAAGGGAGACTGGGAGCCCCCTCAATCCGTTCGTGGACCCCCCCTTCGACAGGCTCAGGACAGGCTTCGACGAGCTCACGGCGAACGGATTGGGACTCGCTGAGGCTCTCGGTAGGGAGGGGCGAGGCTGGGGTCGCCGGGGGCGTGGATTCCCGTGTCAAGCACGAGAATGACGGATGGGGCCGCCAGCCCCCCCTTTCGACAGGCTCAGGACAGGCTTCGACGAGCTCAGGACAGGCTTCGACGAGTTCAGGGCGAACGGATGGGACAGACGGGCTGGGCCGCCGGGGGGCGGGATTTCCGTGTCGGGGCACGAGAACGACGAAAGGGGAGTCCGTTCGTGGGACCCTTCGACGAGCTCAGGGCGAACGGATGGGACAGACGGGCTGGGGCCGCCGGGGGGCGTGGATTTCGGTGTCGGGGCACGAGAACGACGAGAGGGGCGTCCGTTCGTGGGACCCTTCGACCAGCTCAGGGCGAACGGATTGGGACGGGAGTTGATAGGGGTTCCTAGGGGCCGCCAGATGGTTCTCTCATACGAGGGCGTGGGCGCGTATCATGCATGGCGTCCGAGACTGGCACGCGCGCGCCGAGTCCGAGGCCGGACCGTGCGGAAGGAGCTCTGCCCATGGAAGGCCCTGAGGTCATCGCCGACGCATTGAGCCGCATCAACCGAATCCTGCACCGCTCGCTCGACGGCCAGTCCACCGAGACTCTTTGCCGACTGCCGGCGCCCCACGCCAACTCCATGGCCTGGCTGGCGTGGCACCTCACCCGCGTACACGACCACCACATCTCGGACCTCGCCGGCCTGCCCCAGCTCTGGTCCTCCGAGTGGCACGAGCGGTTCGGCATGGACGCGGACGACGCGAACACCGGGACGGGCCACACGGCGGAGCAGGTCGCGGCGCTGCAGGTGGACTCGGCGGATGTGCTGCTCGGGTACGCGGACGCGGTCTACGAGCGCGCCCGGACGTATCTCAGCGGAATCAGCTCGGAAACGCTGGACGAGGCCATCAACGAGCCCCAGTACGACCCGCTGCCCACGGTGGGGGTGCGTCTGGTGAGCGTCATCGCGGACAACACCCAGCACGCCGGACAGATCGCGTACCTGCGCGGCCTCTTCGCCGGGCCCAGGGCGTAGGCGGGGTCCGGCGCGCATGACGACGAGAGTCCCCCGGTTGTCGCTCGACAGCTTCTCGCTGCGGGGCAAGGCGGCCATCGTGACGGGAGGCAGCGACGGCATCGGCAGAGGCATCGCGCACGGGTTCGTCGACGCGGGCGCGCAGGTGGTGATCGCGGCCCGTAGGCCGGAGAAGATCGACGACGTGGCCGCCGAGATCGAGGCGAAGGGCGGCGAGGTCCTCGGGGTCCCGACCGACGCAACGGACCCCGACGCCGTGCAGGCGCTGGTCGACGCCGCGCTCGAACGGTTCGGCAAGGTGGACGTCCTGGCGAACATCGTGGGCGGCTCGCAGGGGCCGACGTTCAGGCGCGGGCCGCTGTTGGAGCTCGACAAGGCCGACTTCATGGAGGCGTTCAACATCAACGTCGCCTCGATGTTCCTGTGCAGCAAGGCGGTCGTCCCGCACATGCTGGCGAGGGAGACGGGGTCGATCATCAACATGGCTTCGATCGGCGCCCGCGAGTACCGGCTGCCGGAGACGGGCATGAGCGTCTACAACATGACCAAGGCGGCGGTCATGCACCTGACGCGCAGCATGGCGAAGGAGTGGGCGCCCCACGTGCGGGTGAACTGCATCAACGCCGGGCATGTCCTGACTCCCCGGCGGGTGGCCAACGAGTCGCAGGAGCGTCATGACCGGAGCCTCGCGGAGATCGAGGTGGGCCGCTTCGGCGAGCCGGAGGACATCGCGGCGGCGGCGGTCTACCTGGCGTCGGACGCGGGCTCGTTCGTCAACGGGGCGTTCCTGGATGTCCACGGGGGGACGTAAACCCACGCAAGGAGGTTCGCATGGACCTGTCGATGTTCTCGATGGAGGGGAAGACCGTCATCGTGACGGGCGGCAGCGGCGGGATCGGCCGCGCGTGCTGCCGCGCCTTCGCGAAGGCCGGCGCCAACGTCGTCGTCGCTTCCGTTCCCGCGGAAAGCATCCCGCCGGCGGTTGAGGAGGTCGAGGCGCTCGGCGGTCAAGCCCTGGGGATTACCGTGAACGTGGCGGACGCGGAGCAGGTCGGCGAGATGGCGCGCCGGACGATCGAGCGTTTCGGCAGCGTGGACGTGCTCGTGAACGTCGCCGGCGGGACCTACAGCCGGAACCCCGACATGCCGCAGTTCGTTCGCGCGCCGTTGTTGGAGCTCGACGGGGCCGACTTCATGACCGCGTACGAGGCGAACGTGAAGAGCGCGTTCCTGTGCGCGAAGGCGGTCGTGCCCCTGATGCGGCAACAGGGGAAGGGCGTCATCATCAACACGGGCTCCTCCTCGGGCTTCAACACGAGGCCGGACCGGACGGGCGACCTGTCGGCGTACGGCGCGGCAAAGGCGGCGTTGCACGCGCTCACCACACGCATGGCGCAGCAGTGGGGGCCCGAGGTGCGGGTCGTGTGCATCGCGCCGGGGACGATAGACACGCCGCGTCCGGAGGGCACGGTGCGGCCCGAGATGGCGAACGCGGCCGACCGAATCCCGCTGCGGCGGGTCGGGCAGGCCGACGACATCGGCGGCGTAGCGCTGTTCCTCGCGTCGGACGCCGCGTCGTTCGTCAACGGCATCACGCTCCTGGTGAACGGCGGGGAGTAGGCCGGGCATGGAGGGAGCGCGTCAAGGGCCTCCCGCCTCGGCCGCGCGCCGGCCGGGCCCCGGGTCGCGCCCGCGCAGCTTCAAGACCGAGTGCGTCGTCCTGCGCAGCCGCGACATGCGCGAGGCCGACCGGCTCGTGACGCTCCTGACGCCGTCCATGGGCAAGCTCACCGTCACCGTACGGGGCGCGCGAAAGACCGCCAGCCGGCTGGGAGGGCACCTCGACGTCCTGAACCGCGCCAACCTCACGCTTGCGCTCGGGCACCGCATCGATGTCGTGACGGGGGCCGAATCGCTCGAAACGTTCGGCGGCGTCAAGGCGGACCTGGAGCGTCTCGCGCTGGGCCTCTACTTCATGGAGTTGGGGGACGCGCTGCTGCCCTTGGAGTCGCCGCACCCCGCCGCCTACGCGGTGCTGCTCGGCGCGCTTCGCGCGCTCGAGGGCGGCGTGGCGTCCGAGGCAGTCCCGCGCTACGTCGAGCTGCGGCTGCTTGACGACGCCGGCTACCTGCCCGAGCTGCGGCGCTGCCTCGAGTGCGGCAAGGCGGTCGAGCCGGGGGGCCACCGCTTCGCGCCAGGACTCGGGGGGGTCGTGTGCGACACATGCGTCGTCCACACCGGCCCGGTGATGCCGCTCTCGGTCTCGGCGCTCAAGGTGCTCAGGCACTACGCCGGGCATGGGTTCGAGGACGCGGTCCGCGTCAGGCTCGATGGGGCGCTGGCGTACGAGCTCGAATCGGTGCTCGGCGCGGCGCTGCAACACGTGCTGGAGCGCGAGATGGAGACGGCCGGTTTCGTGGAGCACCTGCGGCGCCTGCGCCGCCGGGAGCGTACGGCAGGCCCGCTTGCATCGGTCCCGCCGTCAGTCCAGGAGGACGCATGATGGGCAGCCGACCGCCGCTCACGTGATGACGATCGGCTCTTCGGCGACCTGGCCGTCAACGATGCGGAACACGCGCGTCGCGGGCTCGCCGCGCACGAGCGCGCCGGCCTGGTCGAACTCGCGCAACGAGACGAGCAGGTAGTGCGGATCGGGCCAGTTCTCAGCAAGCCGCACATCGGTGTTGGATGGGTAGGCTGGGCTGTGCGTGTGCGAGTGATAGATCACCTGCATCTCCCATCCGTTGTCGTCTATCTCTCGGGTAGCAAGAAGGAGCTCCTTGCCGTCCATGTTGTAGCGGTAGGGGCTGCTCTCTGTGTTCGTCATCCGGTAGTGCTTGAGGACTTGACCGTCCTTGCCCGCTAGGAGGCCGCAACATTCGTTGGGGTCCTCCTCGATCGCGTGCTGGACCATCGCATCGGCGAACTCTCTCGGAATCTCCACGGCGTCTCCTGAGGCGCGAAGCTGGGATGCGAGTATAGCCGGTCGCCGGCCCAGCTCAGAAGGAGGGCGGAGCGAGCGCGGGAGCCCGGCCCGCTATAATCCGGCTCGCGGCAGAGGAGGACTCCCATGGAGTACGGCATCACGGTGAAGCAGGACACGGGCGGCACGCGGGTCGAGCTGCGGTCGCGCAATCAGGCGGGCGTCCTCTATGCCGTGCCGTCGGAGGGGAGCTGGGTGGCGACGGCCGACCAGCTGCACGCGCACGCGATCGCGGGGTTCTTCAGCGAACTGACCGGCCTGGGGGACGCGCGAGTGATGGGCCTGATGCAGAAGTGGGGGCTCTACTTCCGTCCGCTGGCGCTCGAAGACGGCGCGGAGGAAGAGTCGACCAACGCGTAGGAGGGCGCAGCGCCGCGAGCCGTTACGCGGACTGGGGGACGACGGCGTCGTCGAGGGGAGGTGCGGCCGACTCGAACAGCTTGGCGAGGTCTTCGCCCTCGACGGTCTCGTTGAGCATCAGGTAGCGCGCGATCTGGACCAGCTTGTCGTAGTGCTCGACGATGACGTGCTTACAGTGTGAGTAGGCCTCGAGGATGATGTTCTGCACCTCGTCGTCGATCTCCTGGGCCACCTTCTCGCTGTAGTCGCGCTGCTCGGCGATCTCCCGGCCTAGGAAGATCATGTCCTCCCGCTTGCCGAACGTCCGTGGGAGCAGCTTGTCGCTCATGCCGTAGCGGGTGACCATAGCGCGCGCCAAGCCGGTGACCTGCTCGAGGTCGTTGCTGGCGCCCGTCGTGACCTCGCCGAAGGTGACTTCCTCAGCGACCCGACCGCCTAGGGCCATCGCAATCCGGTCCATCAGTTGAGGCCGCGAGTAGAACATGCGGTCCTCTTCGGGGAGGGACTTGGTGTAGCCGGCGGCCATGCCACGGGAGACGATCGAGATCTTCGCGACAGGGTCGGCGTGCTCGAGGATGTGTCCTACGAGCGCGTGGCCGCCCTCGTGGTAGGCGACGATCTCCTTCTCGTGCTGACTGATGACGCGCGAGCGGCGTTCGGGGCCCATCGTCACGCGGTCGACCGACTCGTGCAGCTCGGCGGTCGTGACCTCGGTCTTTCCGCGCCGGGCCGCGAGGATGGCGGCCTCGTTGACGAGGTTCGAGAGGTCCGCGCCGCTGAACCCTGGCGTCTGACGGGCGATGTACTCGAGCTTGACGTCGTCGGAGAGCGGCTTGCCCTTGCTGTGCACCTCGAGGATCGCGACACGACCGTTGATGTCGGGCAGGTCGAGCATGACCCGCCGGTCGAAGCGGCCGGGCCTCAGCAGGGCGGGGTCGAGGATGTCGGGCCGATTCGTGGCGGCGATGACGATCACGTTGGTCGATGTATCGAACCCGTCCATCTCCACCAGGATCTGGTTCAGCGTCTGCTCCCGCTCGTCGTGACCTCCGCCCAAGCCGGCGCCACGGTGCCGCCCGACCGCGTCGATCTCGTCGACGAACACGATGGCCGGGGAGTTGCGTTTCGCCTGGTCGAACAGGTCGCGGACGCGCGAGGCTCCGACGCCGACGAACATCTCGACGAACTCGGAGCCGCTGATGGAGAAGAACGGCACGCCTGCTTCGCCGGCGACGGCGCGGCTCAGCAGCGTCTTGCCGGTGCCTGGCGGGCCGACCATCAACACGCCCTTGGGGATGTGCGCGCCCAGGGAAAGGAACCGCTCGGGGTACTTGAGGAACTCGACGACCTCTTGCAGTTCCGTCTTCGATTCCTCGACGCCGGCCACATCGGAGAAGGTGACGGTGGGCCGGTTGCCTGAGAACATGCGCGCGCGGCTGCGGCCAAACCCCAGGGTCTGATTGTTGCTGCCCTGCGCCTGCCGCATCATAAACAGCAGAATCGCTCCGAAGAAGAGCAGCGGCAGGAACTGGATAAGGACGCCGAAGATGGACCCGAAGCTGCCCGAGCGCTTCACTTCGATCTGGATGCTCTTCTCCGTCGGGTTGATGTTGGCGGTCTGGAGGATCTCGAACACGCTCGTGCCCGGCTCCTTTTCGGTCATGAGCAATTGGTTCGGGGTCTGGCGCGGCGTCACGATCAGCCGGTCGCCGTCGACGACGATCTTCTCAATCTCCTCGTTGTTTGCCATGTCGAGGATGGTGGTGAGGCCAATGCGCTCGGCGCTGTTTCCGGACGAGAACAGCGTGAAGAAAATGGCTATGACAGCCACGAAGATAATCAGGTAGATGAACGCGTTACCGACCCATCGTTTGCCCATGGCTCTATTCCCTGGCGCCCGCGCCAACGGGGGAACGTCGCCGATAAGCTTACCCTACCCTGCGTGTGGGAAGCAAAGCGGGCCCCACGGGCGGCGTCATCGTGCTCACGGCAATCGTCTTGCTCCTCTCCGTGCAAGGGTATACGGTCTGGCTGAGCGCTGGCGCGCCCAGCGCTGACGATGATGACCGCCGTCCGAACAGTCAACGGCGAGGAGGCCGCGCGATGCCCGAGGGGATCATTGGCGTGACGGCGATGAGCGGGGACGCCGCCGGGGCGCTCGCTACGATTCAGGACCTCGACCGGCGGGGAGTCCCCGCCGCGTGGCTGACCAGCGGGGGCGGGGGCGGCGATAGCCTCACGCTGTTCGCGGCTGCCGCGGCCACTACCGAACGGGTCCTGCTCGGCAGTTGCATCGTGACCACATGGCCGCGTCATCCGGTCATCGTGGCCCAGCAGGCGCAAGTCATCGCCAACCTATCGGGCGGACGGTTCCGGTTGGGCGTCGGTCCCGGTCACGCACAGGGGATGAGCAACACGTACGGGGCGGACTACCGCACGCCCCTGACGAACCTGCGCGAGTACATCACCATCGCCAAAACGCTGCTGACTACAGGCGCGGTGGAGTTCGAGGGGTCGATGTACAGGGCGAACGCCAAGATTGCCGCGCCGTCGCAGGGCGTGCCCGTGATGGCTTCGGCGTTGCGGCCGCGCTCGTTCGAGCTGTGCGGGGAAGTGGCCGACGGCGCCATCAGTTGGGTGTGCCCCGGCGTGTATCTGCGGGACACCGCCCTCCCGGCGATGCAGCGCGGCGCGGCAAAGGCAGGCCGTCCGGCGCCGCCGTTGATCGCCCACACCCCTGTGTGCGTCCACGAAGACGGGGAAGAGGTCCTCGCCGCCGTACGGGAGCAGCTCTCGAACTACCCGCGTTCGCCGTTCTATCAGCTCATGTTCGCCGAGTCCGGTTTCCCGGAGGCGGCCGAGCTCGGGACGTGGAGCGCGGAGATGCTCGACGCCGTGGCGATCTGGGGCAACGAGGAGCAGGTGGCCGCGCGCATCGCGGAGCGGTTCGACTGGGGCATGGGGGAGCTGATCGCGCACGTCGTCGCGGCCGGGAGCGACCGGGACGGCTCGCGGGAGCGGTCGCTGCGACTGCTGGCGTCGCTCGCCGCTGCGCGTTGAATCCGGCCTCGCTCACACATATCATCGGTTAGCTGCGGGCGGCTACTCTCAGGCCCGCGGCACGAGGAGGAAACCATGGCTACCACGCGAGCGTTCGTCTTGATGGAGACGGCGGTCGGCAAGACAAAGGACGTTGTAGAGGAACTGCGCAGCGTCGAGGCGGTGGCGTCGGTCGATGTGGTCACCGGGCCCTACGACATCATCGCGATCATTGAAGCTCCCGACCTGAGCTCTGTCGGCGAGACGGTCACGGGCAGCGTTCACACGATAAGCGGCATCGTGCGGACGGTCACCTGCCTGGCGGTGGGCGGCAAAGCCTAGGGCCGCGCGGCGGGAACCGTCTCCGGCCCAACACGAGGACACACGGTGAGCGACCAGGACTGCGTTTTCTGCAAGATAGGCCGTGGCGAGATACCGTCCGAGAAGCTGTTCGACGACGGCGTCGTGTTCGCGATTCGCGACATCAAACCCAAGGCCCCGGTCCACCTGCTGGTTATTCCGTACGCGCACGTCGAAGCGCTGACCGCCGCAAGCGAGGAGCAGATCGAGGCGGCGAGCCACTGCCTCTCCGTCGCGCCGGCGGTGGCAAGCAGCGCCGGCGGGCGCCTCGAGGGATATCGTCTGGTCGTGAATCAGGGCCCGCACTCGGGACAAGAGGTCCCGCACTTCCACTTGCACATCCTCGGCGGCCGGCCGATGGGGAGTATGGCGTAGGCCGCCGGTGACGACACTGGCGCTCCCTTCGATGCTGCAAGCCCGGTTGGACGGACTGCCGGCAGGGCTCCAAGCGCACATCGAACGCGTGCGGGGCATCGCGCGGGAGCTTGCGGCGGCGCACGGCGTCGACCAGGACCTCGCCGAGCTGACGGCGGCAGCCCACGATGTGGCGCGTCACCTGCCCGGCGCAGCGCTCATCGAGGAGGCGGAACGGCTGGGCATCGCGGCCAACGCGGTGGAGCGCAGCGCGCCGATTCTGCTGCACGGGCCCGTGGGCGCTGCCTGGCTCGCCCGAGAGCGGTCGATCACCGATCCCGGCGTGCTCGAAGGCGTGCGATGGCACACCACCGCCCACCCCAGCCTCGCGCCATTGGGGCAGGTCGTGTTCATCGCGGACAAGCTCGACCCCGCCAAGGCGAAGAGCTACCCATTCCAGGGGGAGGTGCGGGAGGCGTCGTGGCGCAGCCTGCACGACGGCATGCTGGCCTTTCTCGACGGCACGCTGCGGGCGCACCTCGACCGCGGCGGCTTGGTCCACCCCCTATGCACGGATACGCGCAACGCGCTCCTGCTGGGCGCCGCCTGCTGAGACAGCAGGAAATCAGCACAAATGTTCGTGAGACGGGCTTGACAGTGTAGAACGCGCGTTCTAGTATGCCCGCAACACGAACATTTGTGCTGATGCAATGCATAACCTCACGGCATACCAATCGGAGATCGCTCGCGCTGTCGTAGACAGCGTGCTGCACGAACGCGGACTGACCTTCACGGTCGAGATCGCCCGTGGCGGCGGCGTCCGGGAGTTGTCGTCGCAGCTCGCGCTCCTGTTGCTCAGTCTCCACGTCAACGATGGGGTGCGTCTCCTCAAGATCGGTCCCGCCGCCCGCCCGCTCAACAAGGAGCGTCTCGTCTCCCATCTGTCGAAGGGGGCGCTCTCCGGACTCTGGTCCGTGGCGGGCCGCAGCGTTACGCTGGGCCGTTCGACGCTCCAGACTCTCACGACGGACGAGCTGGGCCCCACCGTCGTTGAGCACAGCGCCAGCGCGGCAGTGCTCATCGAAGTCGTCGACGCCGAACTTATCGGGCCCGCAGTCTATGATCGCTGGATCGACCCGGTTATCGAGGCCTCGGGCGCGACGACGGTCCTCTACGGCAGGCCGCTCAACGGCGAGACCCGGTTCGAATGCCTCAAGCAGCGCAACCGCGAGCAGGAGGCGGCCGACCACGTCCGGCGTCACTTCCGCGCGCCATGGCAGGACGTTGCGGACGCGTTGCCGGCGTACGCGGCGAAGGTCGACGACGCTCGCGCCCGCCTCGGCGAAGAGCACCCCGAGTTCCAGGCGGCCTACTGCCTCAGGCCCGCGTCCGCGTGGGGCCCTCTGCTGAGCGAGGCGCAGCGCAGGCGCCTCCAGGACGGGCCGCCGCGAGCAAACGTCCCAGGCGGCGGCGAGCATGTGGCGTCGGTCGTCGTGACGCGCGCAGCGGACGCCGGCGCAACCGAGGCGCCCGCTCTGCTCGCGAGCCCCGGCGCGACGGCGGTGGTCACGGTCGCGCGCCGCCGCGAACGCGACGCGGGTCTCGACGTCGTCGCGCACCGCTGGGCGCAGGGGGTGGACGCCCCGGCCCTGGCCAAGCGGGTGGGCAAGCTCCTCTCCGACACGTGGCGCTGCAACCGCGTTGTGGTTCTGGACCGGGCGGGGGCGGGCGCCGGGGCTACGCGCCGCCGCCATCTGCTGCAGTCCGCCCTTGGCCGAATCCCCATGCAGTGGGCGGCGGACGACGACAGGACGGAGTCCCGCATGGCCTCCGACCTGCTCGCCGCGGTCAATACCCGCCGCCTCAGCCTCTATCCGGCCGACTGTTCGCCCGAGTCCCGGGCCATCGGCCACGAGCTCCGCACAGCCGTTGCGGTCCGCGCCGGCGATGGCCGCACGCACGTCGTCGTCCCGTCGGGGGACGAAGGGTTCCTCCGTGGCGTCCTGCTCCTTTCGGGCTTTGCAGGCCCGGCCGGACAGGCAACCGCGGACGAGCCGGAGACAGCACTCGCGTCGTAGTTCGCAAGGGTTACGTTCGAGTCGGAAGTCGAAAACGACAGGTTAGATGTTGAGATGAATGGATTGCCGACCACTAAGAGAGACAAGAGGAGGGAGACTGCTATGGCCAACGACACCAGGTCCCACCGGCGCCGTCGCCAACCCACGTTGGACGGCTTACCCGAGCAGACGCACTATGCAGACACCGGCTGCGAGGTGGCTATCTCCTGCTTGGGCTGCCCGCTTCCGCAGTGCAAGTTCGACGACATCGCCTGGTACCGCGACTACATGATGCGGAACCGGGACGAGCTGATGCTGGCGGAGTATCACGAGCAGAGGCTGAGCGTCTTCACCGTCGCGCAGCGCTTCAACGTGAGCCCGCGCACGGTGCATCGCGCACTCCGCCGGGCTCAGACGCCCGTGGCGGTCGCCGGGTAGGCCTCTTCAGCGCCAGCCCGCGAGTGCTCGTTTCCCCGACTTCGAGAGGGCCGCCCTGCCGCCCGTGGCAGGGCGGCCTCTTTGTGCGAGCTTGGCCGCGAGGAGAGCTGGTCTGGTCGGGGTGATTGGATTCGAACCAACGGCCCCTTGCACCCCATGCAAGTGCGCTTCCGGACTGCGCCACACCCCGACCGGGAGTCCACTGTAGCATAGGCTCCCAGGCCCGTTCAATTTTGGCGACGAGTCCGGCGGAGGGGGCCGCCGCCTGATAGGGACGGCTCGCGATGGTATGATGACGAAGGACGGTCGGACGCCGTTCACCCCACCTCAGCAGCGGGAGACACGCGTGGAAGAGCTCCGAGAACGCCTCAGGACCCTGATCGAACGCCTCGACGGGATTGCGGTGCGTCTTTGACCTCGTCGGCAAGGACGCGGAGATCTCTCGCCTCGAAACCGTAGCCGGCGAACCTGGCTTCTGGAACGACCCCGAACACGCCCAATCGTCCATGCGGTCGCTCGCCCGGCTCAGGGAGACGGTGCGGACGTGGCGCGAGCTTCGGGAACGTCTCGCCACGAACCTCGAGCTGATGGACCTTGCCGCCGAGTCGTCGGACCAAGCGATGCTCGACGAGCTGGCCGTCGAGGCCCAGGACCTCAGCGCGCAGGCCGAGGACCTCGAGTTCGAGCTCACGCTCTCGGGGGAGTACGACGACCGCTCGGCGATTCTGACGGTCCACGCGGGGGCGGGCGGCACCGATGCGCAGGACTGGGCCGAGATGCTGCTGCGCATGTACACGCGCTGGGCCGAGACGAGGCGCTACCAGGCCCGCATCCTCGACCTCTCGCCGGGGGAGGAGGCGGGGGTCAAGAGCGCGACGCTGGAGCTGGCCGGCCCGCACGCCTACGGCTATACGCGGTCCGAGCGGGGGGTGCACCGGCTGGTGCGCCTGTCGCCCTACGACGCAGCGCACGCGCGCCACACGTCGTTCGCGCTCGTCGAGGTGCTTCCGGAGGCCGAGGGCGACGTCGATGTCCAGATCGACATGGACGACGTCCACGTCGAGACGTTCAAGGCCAGCGGCGCGGGCGGCCAGCACGTCCAGAAGAACTCGACCGCCGTGCGTATGACCCACCAGCCGAGCGGGCTGGTCGTGTCGTGTCAGAATGAGCGCTCCCAGCTGCAGAACAAGGAGGCCGCGCTCAAGATACTGCGGTCCCGGCTGATGCAGATCGAGATCCAGCGCCGCGCCGAGGAGCGGGCCAGGATCAGGGGCGACCACGTTACGGCCGAATGGGGCAACCAGATACGCAGCTACGTGCTGCACCCCTACAAGATGGTCAAGGACCACCGCAGCGGCTACGAGTCGACGAACCCGGACCTGATCCTCGACGGGGAGCTCGACCCGCTCATGCGCGCCTATCTGCTGTCAGGGGTCGGCGCGGCGGAGTAGCGGGAGCCCTTCCGTCCCGTAGAGAGGCGCGAGGGGAAGGCGTTCCTACTGCGCTTCGCCCTCTTCCAAGGCCGCCTCGCTCTCCCAGTCGACCGCCGGTTTGCCCAGCGATTCCAGGATGGCGTTCACGAAGATCTCGTCTGGGACGGCGCCAACGAACTCGGCGCGGTCGTTGATGACCGTCTTGGGGACGCCCATCACCTGGTACTCGCGGGCGAGCTCCGGGAACTCCTGACACTCGACGACGTCGGCCTTGATGTGGGGGTTGGCGAGGGCGAGGGCGTGGGCCGCACGGGCCACACGAGGGCAGTGCGGTCAGGTAGGTGTGACGAACACGCGCAGGTGCACTTCCTCGTCGATGAGGTCGCGCGCGGCTGCCGCCACCGGCCCCCGCAGCATCGGAGCCTCCTGCGAGACCGACTCGATGTCCGCCAGGACGGTGGGGAACTCGTTGCCGAGGGGCGCGCCGTAGAAGCGGACGCGGCCTTCGCCGTCGTTTCCGAGGACGACGGCCGGCAGCTGCTCGATCTCCAGGCGCTTGGCCTCGCTCGCGCCGTCGCCGTACGCGTCGTAGACCTCCAGCGTCAGCTTCGGCGAGATGCTGGTCAGCTCTTGGAGCAGGTCCTGCGTGACCTTCATCAACTCGCCGCCGCCCGATTGCTGACCGGGCAACACGAGCAGGCTCCGCGCCACGGACTGCGTGAAGAGCCGTACGGTCACGTCGCGGTCGAGAGAGCTCTCGAACCGGGCCGCGAGCATCGCCCGGTCTTGGTCGCTAAGCATTGCCATGTCCCCTCCTCGGGTCCGGACCATTCATTCCGTCATAGCTGTTCAGACTTGGGGAGAGGAACACCCCACCCCCTGTGGATACCCGCTTTCGCGGGTATGACGGTGGCTGTCATGCGGTTTCGATCATTGCGTTGCGACGACATAGTACACGCCCCGCGCCGGGACTGCGCTAGGCGTCGTGCGTTCTGCGCCAGACGTAGACCATGCGCTGGGCAACGGTGAGTCCGCCCAACGCGACAATGACGCCGAGCGCGTAGAGCGGGACGCCCGCCAACAGCCCGACGCCGAGCACGACGATGCGCTCGGGGCGCCCCAGGAAGCCGACGTCGCCCTCGACGCCGAGGCCCTCGGCCCGGGCCCGGGAGTAGCTGACCATCAGCGACATCGCAAGGGCGCCAAAGCTGAGGTACGCGCCCAACTCGTGTCCGTCGCGGACGAAGAACACGAGGAGGCCGAAGAGCGCGGCGGCCTCGCCGAGCCGGTCGATGACGGAGTCGAGGAACGCGCCGAACCGGGATGCGGTGTTGGTGAGCCGGGCGACGGCGCCGTCGAGCATGTCCATGGACGCGCCGCCGAGCAGCACGGCGCCGCCGGCTAGGAGGTTGCCCTCGGCGATGAGGTACGCGGAGAGCCCCGAGACGCCGAGGCCCGCGACGGTGACGGCGTTGGCGGATACATGGAGCGCGATGAGGACGCGGGCTATGGGCTCGCTGCCATAGCGGACCGCCCATCGCTTGGCGCGGAGGCGCGGCGCGCTCAGCATCGCTCCAGCCCTGCGTGGGAGGCTCACGAGGCGGCCTTGGTTTCGCGGCGGCGGCGCAGCAGCGTCTCGTAGTAGTCGAGCACGCGCTCCGCAACGGTCTCCCACCGGTACTGCTCGACCGTCACGCGGCCGCGAGCGCCCATCTCCCGCCGCAACTGCTTGTCGTCGAGCAGGCGCCGGATGGCGGCTGCGAGCTCCGCTTCGTTCTTGGGAGGCACGAGGAAGCCCTCGACGCCGTTCGAGATCACGCTGCTGAAGCCGTCGATGCGCGTCGCCACGATCGGTTTGCCGGCGGCCATGGCCTCGGTCAGGATGAGCCCGAAACTCTCCCGGCCCGTGTTCGGCGCGCAGAAGATGTCGGCGGCCTGGTAGTAGCGGGGCTTCTCCTCCTCAGGCACGGGCCCGACGAACTCCACGTCCTGCAGGTTGCGCTCGCTGACGAGGCCGAGCACGTCCTCGCCGGGGTTGCCGCCGCCGACGATGATGAGGCGGGTGTCAGGGTAGTCCCACTTGAGCCGTCCGTAGGCCATCACCAGGTACTTCAGGCCTTTCCGCCGCTCCAATCTGCTCAGAAACAGCAGGTTGGTCTTGCCGTCGTTGTACTGCGCAAGCGGCTCGAGCGGCGTGGCGAAGCGGTCGACGTCTACGCCGTTCGGGATCACTTCGTACTTGCCGGGGTAGAACTTGCTCACGAAGTCCCGGGCGGGACCGGACACGGCGATGCGCCCGTCGAGCCTGCGGAACCACCTGCGCGACATGTAGCGCCAGATGCGGTAGAAGCGGGTGCCCCGGAACGTGTGGAACGTGCCGACGTTCACCGCCCGCGAGGAATGGAGGACCGTCAGGGGCAGGGCCGGCGCCATCGGTTCGTGGAGGTGAACGATGTCGAACTTCTCCTCCTCGAGGAGCTGCTTGACACGGGGCTCGAGCCATACGGAGAAGGTGACGCGCGCCACGGCGCCGCCGCTCGGGATGGGGACGGGCCGTCCCATGGGGATGAAGTCCGGTTCGGGCGGGCGGTCCCTCGAGTTCGCCAGGGGCGCAATGATCTTGACTGTATGTCCCCGGCCCCGGAGCTGGCGGGCCAGGCTCGTGATGTGGTCGTTGACGCCCCCGGGCGACCCGTAGTCATAGGGCGAGACCAGAGCGACCTTCAATGGGCCCTGGCCACGCCGGGGCTCCCCCGAGAGCAACACGTCCGCCGAATCGGTCACTCGGTCACTCCGAATCGCTCGCTACGACTTCCGGGCCAAGCTCGAACGATCCCGAGCCACGGATGAAGTCCTCGACCATGTCGTGTGCGATGTCGTCGGGATGCTGGTGGGCGGGAGACTTCATGAAGTAGGCGCTCGGGCCTTCGAGTTGGCCCGACACGCCACGGTTCATTGCCAGCTTGACGCTTCGCACGGCGTCGACGACGACGCCCGCCGAGTTGGGGCTGTCCCAGACTTCCAGCTTCAGCTCGAGGTTCAACGGCACGTCGCCGAAGGTCCGTCCCTCGATCCTGATGTGGCACCACTTCCGGTCCTGCAGCCACGGCACGTAGTCGCTGGGGCCCACGTGCACGTTGCCCTCGCCCAGGTCGTAGGGCAGCTGCGAGGTGACGGCGTTGGTCTTCGACTCCTTCTTCGATTCGAGCCGCTCGCGTTCGAGCATGTTCATGAAGTCGGTGTTGCCGCCGAAGTTGAGCTGATAGGTGCGCTCGATTTTGACGCCGCGCTCGCGGAACAAGTTGGTCAGCACACGGTGGGTGATGGTCGCGCCGACCTGCGACTTGATGTCGTCGCCCACGATGGGCACGCCCGCGTTCTCGAACCGCTTCTGCCAGTAGGGCTCGCGCGCTATGAAGACCGGGATGCAATTGACCATGCCTACCTTTGCGGCGAGCACCTGCTCGACATACCACTTGGTCGCCTCCTCGGAGCCGACCGGCAGGTAGTTGATGACGACGTCTACCTCGCGCTCGCGCAGGATGTTGACGATGTCGGCCGTCGGTCCCGGCGCTTTCGTGATGACCTGCGAGAGGTACTTGCCGAGGCCGTCGTGGGTCATCCCGCGCTGGACGACGACGCCCGTCGGGGGCACGTCGGTGAACTTGACGGTGTTGTTCTGGCCGGAGAAGATAGCCTCCGCCACGTCCTTCCCTACCTTCTCCTTGTCGATGTCGAACGCGGCGACGACCTCGATGTCGCCGATGTGGTAGCCGCCCATCTCAGTGTGCATGAGTCCTGGCACGAACTCGTCCGACGGCGCCTCGCTGTAGCGGTGGATGCCCTGCACGAACGAGCTTGCGCAGTTGCCCACTCCGATGATGGCGACTCGAATCTTGCTCATAAAACTCCTCCACGGGTACTACTGGCGGCAGAGAATACGCTGCCGCGGTCGCCCGCGCATGGGCCCTTGGGCCCAACTCTGTGAAGCGCGGGGCGTCAATTCGCCGATTTTCGGCGCCAACTCCGGCGCAGGGGCGCCAGTCCCTACGGCTACGGAGCATACCGCGATGGCTCGTTGAGGGTGAAGACCTTCTCCGGCTGCCACTGCCCCTCGGGGCGGTTGAACCGCGCCAAGCCGAGGAAGCGCCCGTCGGCCGAGTAGGCCCGGCGCAGCTCGAGGTGGCGCGCGTACGCTCCGGCCGTGGGCACGGTGACGGCTTGGCCGTTCCGCAGGTGGCGCTCCGCCGCGCCGGCCAGCGCGATCGGCTCGAGCCCCCGCACCGCGGCGTCGGGCGGCAGCACCAGATCTCGCCAGGCTTCCTCCTCTCCTGCCTGCTCCAGTTCGTCGACCGCTATCGTGTCCTCGAGCGCGAACGCGCCCGCCTTGACCCGGCTCAGCTGGCTCAGGTACGCGCAGCAGCCGAGCGCGGAGCCGAGGTCGTGAGCGAAAGTGCGCATGTAGAAACCGCGGCCGCACTCGACTTGCACCGTCATGGTGGGCGGCGACCATTCGAGCAGCGCCAGGCTGTGGACGACGACCTCCCGGGCGGCCCGCTCGACCTCGACGCCGGCGCGAGCGAGGTCGTAGAGCCGTTGGCCCTCGTGTTTGAGCGCGCTGTACATCGGCGGCTGCTGCATGACGACGCCCGTGAACACGGGGAACTGGGCCTCGACCTGGGCGCGCGTGACCGACGACCAATCGCCGGTGGCGGTCTCGCGGCCCATCGCGTCGTAGGTGTCGGTGGCCACGCCCAACGTGAACTCGGCGCGGTACACCTTGCGCCCGTCCACGAGGTACTCCATGAGCCGTGTCGCCTGACCGAAGCATAGGGGCAGCACGCCCGTGGCTATGGGATCGAGCGTGCCCGCATGGCCGACTCGCTTCACGCGGGTGACGCGCTTGGCTATGCGGACCATCTCCATGGACGTGGCGTCCCGGGGCTTGTCCAGCACGATAATCCCGTCAACGATCGGACGGGGTTTCGCCTGCTGCTGCATGCTCTTCGCTCTCCCGTTCTTTACGTCTGTTCGTTCTCTTGCTCACGGAGCCGGTCGAGGAGTGCGAGGACTTGGTCGCCCTCCCGGATGGAGGAGTCCAAGACGAATCGTATCTCCGGCGCGCGCTTGAGGGGCAGCCGTTGCCCAAGGGCCTTGCGGAGGAACCCCGCAGCCGCGCCGAGGACGCCGAGCACATCGCGCTGGACGTCGTCGTCGCCGAGGACCGTCACGGCGACAGTCGCGTGCTGGAGGTCTGCCGACATCTCCACGCGAGACACGGTGACGAGACGGTCTAGGCGAGGGTCGCTCAATTCGCCGCTGACGAGGCGGCTGATCTCCCGTTGGATCAGGCCGCCGACGCGATCGGTCCGGCGGTTCACGGCGCTCCTCGGCGGCCTGCCAGCCTCCTAGCGGGGCGCCTTCTGCAGGCGGTGCACCTCGATAGTGTCGCCGATTTCGTACGCGTTGAATCCTTCGATTGTCATTCCGCACTCGTAGCCGGTCGCCACCTCGCGCACGTCGTCCTTGAAGCGGCGCAAGCTGCCCACCGGGCCGTCGAACAGCAGTTGACCGTCGCGGACGACTCTCGCCATCGCGCCCCGGCTGACCTTTCCGTCGGTGACGTAGCAGCCTGCCGTCTTGCGCGTGCGCCCGATCGCGAAGATCGCACGTACTTCGAGGG
Source organism: Dehalococcoidia bacterium (assembly GCA_965220205.1). Classification (GTDB taxonomy): domain Bacteria; phylum Chloroflexota; class Dehalococcoidia; order Lucifugimonadales; family Australimonadaceae. The sequence continues at coordinate 2,105,175 of OZ244812.1, forward strand.
AGCCTTCCTTAACGTCCTGCATGGATGGTTCGAGCATTCCGGCAAGCGCCGCTTGGATGTCCTCGGTGAGCCGGTAGATGATGTTGTAGTGCCTGATGTCGACGTGGTCCTGGGCGGCGAGGCGCATCGCGCCCTGGTCCGAGCCCACGTTGAATCCGACGATGATGGCCTCCGACGCGACGGCCAGCAGGACGTCGGTCTCCGTGACAGCGCCCGTGGCGGCGTGGATGATGCGCACCTGCGTCACGTTGTTGTTCAGCTGCTCGAGTCCCTGCCGGACGGCCTCCAAGCTGCCATGGACGTCTGTCTTCACAACGACGGCGAGCTCCTTCACCTGGCCGGTGGAGATGCGTGCGCCCACTTCCTCCAGCGTCGCGCCGCGGGCGGTGTGCAGGTCCAGGCGGCGCCGAATCTCAGCCACGGCCTCGCGGGCTCTGCGCTCGTCGGGGACGACGGCGAGCCGGTCGCCGGCGGCCGGCAACTCGCTGAGTCCGAGTATCTCCACGGGCGCCGACGGCCCGGCGTGCGTCACGCGGTGTCCCCGGTCGTCGTGCAGCGCCTTCACGCGCCCGCGCACCGAGCCGACCACGATGTAGTCGCCGACCGCGAGCCGGCCTGTCTGGACCAGCACGGTCGCCAGGGGCCCCCGGCTCTTGTCGAGGCGGGCCTCCACGACGACGCCGACGGCGGGACGTGTCGGGTGGGCCTTGAACTCGCCCACCTCCGCGACGACCAGCAGGTTCTCCAGGAGGTCGTCGAGTCCGAGGCCAGTCTTGGCCGACACTTCGACGTCGATGACGTCGCCGCCCCACTTCTCGACGACGAGCTCGTGCTCGGAGAGCTGACGGCGCACGCGCTCGGGGTCGGCGTTGGGCGAGTCCATCTTGTTGACGGCGACGACAATCGGCACTTTGGCCGCCTTGATGTGGTCGATGGCCTCCACGGTCTGCGGCATGACGCCGTCGTCCGCCGCGACGACGAGGACGGCGATGTCGGTGACCTGAGCGCCGCGAGCGCGCATGGCCGTGAACGCCTGGTGGCCCGGTGTGTCAATGAAGGTGAGGGGGCGCCCGTCGTGGTCGACCTGGTATGCGCCGATGTGCTGGGTGATGCCGCCTGCCTCGCGCGAGACGACGTTGGTGTTCCGGATCGCGTCGAGCAGCGTCGTCTTGCCATGGTCAACGTGCCCGAGGATGGTCACGACGGGCGGGCGCTCGACGAGGTCTGCCTGGTTGTGCTCGGCCACCGACCCCGCGGCAGTGCTGACGGCGTCCTCCGCCCGTCGCGCGGCGTACCCGAAGGGCCGCGCGACCATCGCCGCTGTGTCGAAATCGATGATCTGGTTGATGTTGGCGAACACGCCCGCCCGCATCAGCTGCTTGATGACCTGGACGGGCTCCACTTGCATGCGCTGCGCGAGGGCGCCGACGCTCACCGCGTCGGCGATGGGCAGCCCTCGAAGCGTCACTCGCCGCGTTCCGGCCCCTGCCTCAGTTTGTTGTTCGACCATCCACTGTCCCCCTCGTCATCGCTTCGCCGCCCTGCCCGGCGTCATCGCCACTCGTCATCATGCCCGACGCCGTTCGGAGGGCAGGGCTGCGCCATACTCCTGCAATCTCGCTCTGCTCGCGTCGCTCACCGTTTCCCGGAGCGCTCGGGCGAGCCGCCCGCCCTTGGCGACGGCCTGCCAGCACGCCTCCTGACGGCACACATAGGCGCCGCGCCCAGCGTGCTTCCCCGTCTCGTCGACGATGCAGTCGCCCCCCGGCGTGATGACAACGCGGACGAGGTCGCGCTTCGGCAGCTTCGTCCGGCACACTACGCAACTGCGTAGGGGGACATGCCGTGGTTGCGCCGCCACCGCTGCCCCTACGGCTCCTGGTTGGAGCTGCTCTCGACGCTGGGCTCCGGCTGTTGCGGCCGCCCCCCGGCGGCGCCAGGCCTGCCGCCCCTCGCCGGGGGCGCCGGGGGCCGACGGTTCGCCTGGCGGTTGCCTCTGCGGCGCCCCGTGGCGCGGCGCGGCTGGGGCGCTCCGAGAATGTCCTCCGCGAACCGGATCTGCGGTCCGCCTCCGACAGGCTCGAGCACCTTCCAGACGTCCTCTGAGTCGATCTGGACCTCCTCGACGACGATTTCGTCGTCGATTTCCTCCCCGATGCCCAGCGACTCGCGCGCCAGCATCTCCTCGGCGGTCATCGTCGGCCCTGCGTGGGCGGCGGCCTCCGCCCTGGCGGCCTCCGCTGCCTCGGCAGCCTCCGCGGCCGCCCGCTCGGCGGCCTCCTGCTCGGCTTCGAGCTCGGCCAGAATCGCGGCCTCGTCCTCGGCGACCGGGGCCTCGGCGACCTCCGCCACGGCGCGAAGGTCCTCGACCTCGGGGACTTCGACGGACTCCGGGACCTCCGGCGCCGCGGCCCGCTCGGCCACCTCGCCTTCGATCTGCTGCTTCATCCGCTCGATCTCGATCTCAGTCGAGCTCTTGATGTCCACCTTCCAGCCCGTCAACTTCGCGGCGAGCCGAGCGTTCTGGCCCTCTCGGCCGATGGCCAACGAGAGGAGCCGGTCGGGCACGACGACGATCGCCGTTTCCTCCTGGGCGTCGAGCTCGACGCGCAACGGCTGGGCCGGGCTCAACGCATGAGAGATGAAGACGGCCGGGTCCCGCGACCACTGGATGACGTCGATCTTCTCGCCCTGGAGTTCGTTGACGATGTTCTGGATGCGGATGCCCCGCAGCCCGACGCATGCGCCGACTGGGTCGACGCCGTCCTGCCTTGCGAAGACGGCGACCTTGCTGCGCGACCCCGGCTCGCGCGCGATGCCGCGAATCTCGACGATGCCGTTGTAGATCTCCGGCACTTCCATCTCGAACAGCCGCCGGAGGAGGTTGGGGTGGGTTCTCGTGACGACGATCTCGGGCCCTCGCGGCGTCCTGGCCACCTCGAGGATCATTGCTTTCATCTTCATGCCGGGGCGGTAGCGTTCGGGCGGAGGCTGCTCCGACGGCGGCAACACCGCGGTCGCCCGGCCGTTGAGGTCGAGTGTCACCACGCCGCCATAGCGGGAGTCGCCCCGCTGGACGGTTGCCGTGAACACCTCGCCCTCGCGGTCGGTGAACTCGGCGAAGATGAGCTCGCGCTCGGCCTCGCGCAGACGCTGGATGACGACTTGCTTCGCGGTCTGCGCGGCGATGCGCCCCGCCACCTGCGGCTCCATCTCGAACTCGAGCACGTCGCCGACTTCGTGCTTCGCGCCCTTGCGGATCTGGTTGGCCTCGTCCACCGTCAGTTCGGCGAGGTCGTTCGCGACCTCCTCGACGACCGTCTTGACCTGGAAGGCCTCGACGTCGCCGGTGCCCGGGTCCAGATGCACGCGGATGTTGCTCTGGCCTCCCGAGGCGCTGTCTCTGCGATAGGCTGACGCGAGCGCGGCCTCCACTGCCGAGATGACCATGTCCTGAGGCAGGTTGCGCTCCGCGGCCAGCTGCGTCACCGCAATCAGAAAGTCGCTCTTCATGGAGTCCCGTACCTCCCTCTACCCCGGCGGCAGGTCATCGCGCTCTTACCAGCCAATCTCCCTGAACGCGAGAGAGTGGGCCAAGCCCACTCTCTCCAGCCCCAATCCTACGCCCCGCCCGCTCCGTTGTCCACCGACCCATACGCGTCGGCGTGGGGCGTTCCGCGGTCTGCGTGGCCGCGCCGCCGCGCCGGGAACATGCTCTATACTCGGCGGCGGACACTCGGGGATGGACAGAGCAAGTCCGGCTACGAGCGACGCGCGCGCTCATGCGGCGCGCCGGAAGGAGGAGCGCTATGAAGTGGGCATCGAGCCTGTCGGAGAAACCGGCGCCCGCCGCGGCGCTGGCGGAGTGCGCGGACGATGTGCTGGCGCAGCTAGGGCCCGACGCGGAGGCCGACTTGGTGGTCGTGTTCGCCTCCCCCGGCTACGACCAACAGACCGAGCCGCTGGGCCTGCTCGTGCGCGAGCGTTTCCCCTCGGCGGCAATCGTGGGCTGCATGGGCGCCGGCGTCATCGGCGGCGGACGGGAAGTCGAGCACTCGCCGGCCCTCTCCGTCACTGCCGCGCACCTGCCCGGGGTTAGGGTCAACGGCTTCCACATCGGGAGCGACGATCTGCCGTCCCCGGACGCGGCGCCAGACGCCTGGCACCGGTTGGTGGGCGTGACGCCGGACTTGGACCCGCACTTCATCCTGCTGGCCGACCCGTTTTCGGTGCGCGGCGAGGACCTGCTGGAGGGGCTCGATTTCGCGTTTCCCGCTGCGGCGAAGATCGGCGGCCTCGCCAGCGGCGGACAGCGGCCGCAGTCGCACGTCCTCTACTGCAACGGCGACGCGTTCCGGGACGGAGTCGTGGGAGTCGGGCTCGCGGGCAACATCACTGTCGACACGGTGGTGGCGCAAGGGTGCCGGCCTGTGGGCGAGCCGATGCACGTGACCGAGGCCGAGCACAACCTAGTGATCAGCGTCGACGGCACGCCGACGATGGAGCGCCTGCAAGCGATGTTCGAGCGCATGCCGCCGAGCGAGCAACAACTCGTTCAGCACAATCTGTTCGTCGGGCTTGCCATGGACCCACTCCAGGACCGGGTGGAGGCGGGGGAATTCCTGATCAGGAACATCGTTGGCGTGGACCCGCAGCGGGGCGCGGTGGCCGTCGGCGCCGAGGTGCGCGAGGGCCAGATCATCCAGTTCCACGTCCGCGACGCCGGGACATCGGCCGAGGACCTGCGGGCGACGCTGGGCGCGTACTTGCGGAGCGCGGGCGACCGCCGGGGCTCCGCGGCGCTTATGTTCCAATGCACCGGGCGCGGCGAGTACCTCTACGGCGCCTCGGGACACGACTCCGCCCTGTTCGCTGAGATGGTCGGCAGCGTGCCGCTGGCCGGCTTCTTCTGCAACGGCGAGATCGGGCGCGTATCCGGCTCGACGTACGTCCATAGCTACACCAGCTCGCTGGCGATTTTCCGCGAGCACACCGGCGCGGGTTAGGGAACCTCTGAACCAATCGCTGAGGCCCTCAGCAGTAGCGGAAGGGAGAGACTGGGAGCCCCCTCGATCCGTTCGTGGAACCCCCTTCGACAGGCTCAGGACAGGCTTCGACGAGCTCAGGGCGAACGGATTGGGGCGGAGTTATTCAGAGGTTCCTTAGGCTTCGGCCCCAAGACAACGATGGAGGACGTTTGATGCGAGGACTCACGGGCCGGACAGCGGCTGTCACCGGCGGCGCCAGGGGACTGGGACGGGCGACCGCAACCCGGCTTGCCGAGGAGGGGGTCAACGTCGCGGTCCTCGACCTGCGCGGCGACGAGGCCGCCGCCGTCGCCGAGAGCCTCGGCGGCGCCGCCTTCACGTGCGATACGACGGACGAATCGACGCTGGCCACTGCGTTCGCGGGCGTCGAGGAGCGCTACGGCGGACTCGACATCTTGGTCAACAACGCGGGCATCATCGCTCCGCGCAAGGACTGGACCGACTGGACGAAGGCGGACCTCGAGCGTTTCGCCGAGATCAACTACGTCGGCTACTTCCTCACCATCAAGGCGGCGCACGCGATGTTGAAACGCGGCGGCAACGGGCGGATCATCAACGTTGCTTCACGCACGTTCTTCATGGGCAACCCCGGGCAGACGCCGTATGTTGCCGCGAAGGGCGCCGTCATCGGCCTCACGTGGAACATGTGCAAGGAGCTGGGCCAGGACGGGATCACCGTGAACGCGGTCATGCCGGGCCAGGTGGCGACCGAGGGCACGCGCGAGTACAACGCGGACGAGGTGTTCGACCGCACGATGCAGAATCAGTCGATCAAGCGCCGGGTGGAGCCCGAGGACCTCGCCGGACTGATCGCGTTCCTAGCCAGCGACGACGCCTCGCTCATCTCAGGGCAGTCGATCGTCTGCGACGGGGGCTTCCTGCTGCACTAGGGGCGGACCGCGGCCAACCGCTCGGCCGCGTACTCGACGAAGAGGTCCACGTATGCGTCGGGGAAGTCGTCGTAGGCGTCGTTGTGCCCGCAGCCGGGGAAGAGGGTCGCCTTGGAGTCCGGGCTCGCCTCGCGGATCGGCCCGAAGTTGCCGGCGTGGGGGATGCGGTCGTCGTCGCCGCAGTGGACGAGCCGGAGCGGGTAGTCGTATTGCGCCGCCGCCGCGGCCGGCTTGACCTTGTCTATCTCGACGCCTCTGGTCCAGTCGGCGACGAGCACGAGACCGGGACGCAGCAGCCTCGCGGCCCACGCGGAGATCGGCGTCCGCGCCGCGACCTCGGCGACGATCATGTCGGAGAGGCCCGCGAATGAGGAGTCGGCGAACACGCCGAGGACGGCAGGTTCGCCAACCCCGCCCATGATGGCGACGGCGGCCCCGAAGCTCTGGCCCAGCAACAGAATCGTGCCGGGCTCGACGCCGCGCCGCTCGACGAGGTAGTCGATGGCCCCGCGGACGTCGTTTACCTCGAAGAAGCCGGCGCCGATGGGCACGTTGTCGGACTCGCCGTGGCCGCGCAGGTCAAACGCCAACGCGGCGAATCCGCGCTCGGAGAGGTCACGGAGCAGCGGCAGACCGTTGGCGCGATTCGAGTCGATTCCGTGCACCCATACGACCGTGGCGGTCGCGTCGTCCTTCGGGAACCACCATCCCCGCAGCGTGATGTCCTCCTCGCCGCGCGGGGAGAACTGGACCTCCTCGAACGCCATGCCGAAGTCGTCCGGGTGGTGCTCGAACTCGCTCGCCTTGGCTTGTAGCGCTTGGCCGACGATGTACCAGGACACCCCCAGATAGGCGATCACTGCCCCCGCGACGACGAGCGCGAGTCCGGTTAACACGCGCCGTCTCGTGGCCACAATCACCTCCGTGAACGCGCCGGTGTTATCACGACTCGGGACGCCGGCCCGGTCGTGCATAATGGACGCCGCTATGCAGCGATTCGCGATTCTGCTCATACTCGCGGCGGCGCTGGCGGCGTCAGCCTGCGGCGAGGAGGAGCCCACGCCCACCCCGACGCCTCCCTACGGACTGCCGCCGCTGTCGCTGCCCGCCGACGAGTCCCCCCACGATTTCCAGACGGAATGGTGGTACTTCAGCGTACACCTCAGCTCGGAGCACGGGGAGCGTTTCGCCCTGCACGACGTCGTGTTCCAGGTGCAGGAGGTCGCGAGCAGCCGCACGCTCTATATCCGGCACGCGGGGCTGGCGGACGCGGCGACCGGCGCGCATGAGACCTCGGAGCGGGTGCGCTTGGCCCCGGAGCCCCTTGAGAGCGACGCGGGAGCGTTCCGCATCGAATTCGGCGACTCCGTTGTCGCCGGCAACGACGGCGAGTCGTACCGCCTCGTCGGTCGCGTGGGCGGGACCGCGTACGACCTCACGCTGCAGTCCGAGGCCGACCCGCTGGCGCATCACGATGACGGGCTGGTCGATTTCCGCGAGGCGGGCGTCACGTATTACTACAGCAGGCCGCGGCTGGCGGCGGCGGGGACCGTCACGCCGGCGGGAGGGGCGGCGATCGCGGTCGCGGGCCTCGGGTGGTTCGACAAGCAGTGGGGCAACTTCCAGCCGGTGGCGGTTGGTTGGGACTGGGCGAGCGCGCAGCTCGACAGCGGCGCCGACCTGATGCTCACGCGGCTCTTCGACGGCGATCAGCGCGTCATCGACGCGTACGCGACGCTGCGCCAGCCGGGCGCGGCGGCAACGCGCTTGGGGGCGGACGACTTCGTATTCACGCCCTTGTCGGGGAGCTGGACGAGCCCGCGCACGGGAACCGCCTACCCTACCCGGTGGCGCGTCGCCGTCCCAGGCGAGGGGATCGCGTTCGACCTCGAGCCGCTCTCCGAGGAGTCGGAGTTCGTCAGCTCGGTCGTGGGGGTGACATATTGGGAGACGGGTATGGACGCAGTCGACGCCGCTGGCGCGCGTATCGGGCAGGGCTTCGTCGAGCTGAATTGGCCACCAGGGAGCGGGATCGCGGACGCCGCCCGCTGAGCTAGCTGTAGTTCCATAGGGGTTGTTGACAGGCGGGGACCTGACCCTCGTGTCCTGTGTTTGCGCATCGCAATGACGAGAATGGACGGGAAGCGGACGGGAATGGACCGCAATGGCGTGGACTGCTCACTCGTAGATTGCATGGGTTTACGAGTGGGGCGGACGACGATTTCTTCTCAAGTGAGCCATTTTGCGCCATTCTGGGCCATTTGCTCGTAACCGGGTCGGCGGTAGGCGGGGTTGCCGGGGGGCCATTCGACGGGCCTAGGACGAGCCAGGGATCCAGACATAGATGTTAGGGGGTGGGGGCCGTTGGGGGAATGGGCGGATGTCGCGGTGGGGGGCGCGAGAATCTCTCGCGTGGGGCTGACGCCCACACGACAACCGACGAAAGTTGACAGAGCGGGGCGCGCGCCCTTTGCCGGGCTCGGGGGCGTGGATCCCCGTGTCAAGCACGAGGATGACGGAGGGGGGCGCGGAGGGGACTTTCGAGGCAAAGGACGGAGGGGGTATCCGAGAAGAACGGAGGGCGGGATGTAGGGCGTCGTCAGCCAATTTCATCGTAGAGGTCTCGCCAACCGGGGTTTGACTCCTCGACCAGCGCAACCTTCCATGCGCGGGCCCACTTCTTCAGTGCCTTCTCCCGACCGATGGCGCTCGCCATCGTCTCATGCTGCTCGTACCACACAAGGGAGTGAACGCCGTAGGTCCTCGTAAACCCCTCTACGAGACCCTGCTTGTGCTGCCAGGCGCGCTGGGGGAGATTCGAGGCGACGCCGATGTAGACCGTGCCGTTGTGACGACTCGCAAGGATGTAGACGCAAGGACGTCGAGGCTCTCTTCGCCGTTGGCCGTAGATCATTGAGCGAGCCTACCGTACGCATTGAGCACGGGTAAGGGCCGGACGCCCCACACGACAATCGACGAGAGTTGGCGGGCGGGGCGCGCCCTCCTTCGCCGGGCTCGGGGGCGTGGATCCCCGTGTCAAGCACGAGGATGACGGAGGGGGCGCGGAGGGGCGCAGCGCCCCCTTCGGCGGGCTCGGGGGCGTGGGTCCCTGTGTCAAGCACGAGGATGACGGAGGGGGGGAGGGGTCCTAGCGGCGCTTGGGCCGGGGGGTTGCGCGTTTGGGCGCTGCGGAGGCGCGGTTGACGGCGTCGCGTCCGGTGGCCGTCGGGATGTAAGCCTGAATGGCGTACGACGCTTCGTCCGTGCGCTTCACGTACCCGCCGGCCACGAGCGCGCGCAGGGCCGTTTCTCCAAGGTAGGGCAGCAACCGCAGGGCGTGGTCCGGCACGGCGCCGCCACGCCGGTCGTACTCGTTGCAGATCAACGTGAGCAGGCGCACGGGATAGACGCGCAATTCGCGGGCCAACTCGCTGAGCGGCCCAAGCGCCGCAAGCTCGTCCGCGACCTGCTCGGCGGCCTGGCTGAGGTCCCCTGTCGTCATCTGCTTCTCTCCGCCAATCCGGATACGATTTCGCGCACGACCCCCGGCCCGCGAAACACTAACGCGGTGTAGAGCTGCACCGTGTCGGCGCCGGCTGCGAGCGCTCGGGCTGCGTCGTCGGGCGTAGCGATGCCGCCGCAGGCGTTGACGACCATCCCGGGGCCGGCCTCCGCGCGCACCTCGGGCACGACGCGCAGCATATCGTCCAGGATCGCCGCTCCGCTCAGCCCGCCCCTGCCCATGGCCAGACGCGAGTCGTCGACGGGGACCGTGTTGATGGCGGTGAGCCCCGTCGCGCCCGCGCTCCGGCAGACGCCGACGAGCCGCAGCACCATCTCGCGGCCCGCTTCGTCGTTGTACGGCGGGATCTTGACGAACAGAGGCTTTCGCCGCTCGCTGTTCAGCAGATCGAGCAGACCGCTGAGAGCGTCCGGCGCCTGGAACCGGCGTAGCCCTGCCGTGTTCGGCGAGCTGATGTTCAGCTCCAGCGCATCGACGTGCGGTTCGAGCTCGCGCAGGCAGGTCAGCGTCTCCTCCTCCTCGAGCGCGGCGATGCTCACCATGACCCGCGCCGGCCGGTCGGAGAGCCGCCGGAGCATCCGCACCGCTGGTCCGAGCCCCTCGCTGGGAAAGCCGAGGGCGTTGATGAGAGAGGAGCTGCGCGTGAGCCGGAGGACGCGCGGCTTCGGGTTGCCGGGGCGCGCCGAGTAGGTCACGGTCCCGCCGACGACGTACCCGAACCCGAGGCCCCCCAGGCTGTCGAGGTACGCGCAACGTTTGTCGAGGCCGGCAGCGAGGCCTACGGGATTGCGCAGAGCGAGGCCCCCGACGTTCACCGGCGAGTCCGGGGTTGCGGAGAGCTTCTCAGCCAGACGCCATAGGGGCTTCACGGCGAGCGCGCGGTCGGCGACGCGCTGCGCGGGCTCCGGCGGCAGCCGGAACAGCAGGGGACGCGCGAGGGAGCGGTACCAGGGGATGGAGGGCAAGGGTTGGCGCTGCCTCCGAAGGGGGGATTCGCGCCGGGGCGCTACTTGATGGCGTTGAGCTTGTAGCGTCGCTCGCCCTTGGGCGTCTGCACGGCGACTTCCTGGCCGATGGTCGTGCCGATGACGGCCTTGCCCACGGGCGAGTCAATCGACACCTTGCCAGCCGCGGGGTCGGCGTCGGCTGAGTCGGTCAGCTTGTAGGTGACGGGCTTGCCGGAGGAAAGGTCGAGGAGCACTACGGTCGCTCCGACCCTGGCGGCGTTGCCGCCGGTGGTCGTCGAGACGACCACCGCTCGCCGGAGAGTCTCCTCCAACTCGCGGATGCGGCCCTCGGTCTTGCCCTGCGTCTCTCGCGCCGCATCGAGCGGGGCGTTCTCGCGGAAGTCCTTGTCGGCAGCGGCGAGCCGAATCGCTTCGACGATCTCGACGCGCTGCCCTTTGAGCTCCTTGAGCTCGTCGTTCAGGAGCCGTATGCCGGCGTCCGTCATCTGGATGGCGCGTTGCGCCTCGCGGGAGGCCGCGGCCGCGCGGACGGTGGCCCGCGGAATCTTGACGTGCGGGTGCAGGCTGTAGGCCGACATCTCCTTCTTCTTGAGGAAGGCGAGGAACTCTTTCAGCGGGGCGAGGCGTCCCTGGATGTCGCCGCCGGCTGCGACGACCTCCTCGGCGTAGTGGGCGACCTCCGGCGGGGCCAGCGTCAGGACGTCCTTGTCGAGACCGATGGCCCGGCCGAACCGGTGAAGCTCTTGATGGGCATAGGGTTCGACGGCGGGGGTTGCCGAACCGAGGTACTGAGTAAGGGCGTCCGCGAGATTCATGAGTGGCCTCCCCGTGGCCGTGAAGCCGTGCGCAAGCCACGAATATACACACAGCGATTGTAGATTGGGCCGAACGGCACTGTCAACGAGCGGCGCTCGTCGCGGGCGCTGCTCGCCCCTCGGCGCGGTTGGGGTAGAATCGTAGTACGCCAGTCGAAGCTCTCTTCCGGATTCGCACGGGAGAGCGGGCGCCGTGTTTCGTGACGGGCGTGGCCGAATTCATGACGCTGAAAGCACCGCACCCTCAGCAACCGGGCAGCGCGCCCCTCGCCTACCGCAAGATTGTGGTCAAGGCGGGGACGAACGTGCTGACGAGCAAGACGCCCCGGCTCGACGAGGGGGTGATGGCGTCGCTCGTCGCGCAGCTGGCGGAGCTCCGCGGACGCGGCGCCGAGGTTGTGCTCGTGACCTCGGGCGCTGTCGCGGCGGGCCGCGAGGCGATCGGCAGCCGGGTGTCCGGAAAGGCGGTCGCGGTGAGTCAGATGCTCGCCGCCGTCGGGCAGATACGCCTGATGCACACCTACCAGGAGCTGTTCTCCCGCCACAATGTCGTCATCGGGCAGGCGTTGCTCACGCGGCAGGACGTCGAGAACCGCGTCGGCTACCTCAACGTGCGCAACACGCTGGCGGGGCTGCTGGCGCAGGAGGTCGTCCCCATCGTCAACGAGAACGACGTCGTCGACACCGCTGAGATCAGCCATGAGCGGTTCGGGGACAACGACACGCTGTCGGCGCTCGTGGCGAATCTGATCGACGCCGACCTGCTCCTGATGCTGACGGACACGGGCGGCCTCTACACGGCGGACCCGAACCGGGACCCGGAGGCGAAGCTGATGCCCCTCGTGGAGCGGGTGGACGCCGATGTCCTGGCGCTGGCCGAGGAACACCGGAGCACGACGACGCGCGGCGGGATGACGTCGAAGCTCCTCGCGGCCCAGCGTGCAACCGCGGTCGGCGTGGCCGTCGTCGTGGCCCCCGGGGGCGAGCCGGACGTCGTGCTGAGAGTTGCCGGCGGCGAGGCGATCGGCACGTTGTTCCCGCCGACGACGAGCACGCGGGCGAGCCGGCAACGCTGGCTGCTCAGCGGGGCCGCCGAGAGCGGCGGCGCGCTGGTGATTGACGCGGGCGCCGCGAAGGCGGTCGTCACGGACGCTCGCAGCCTCCTGCCTGCCGGCGTCCGGGAGGTGAAGGGCGCGTTCGAGCGCGGGGACGTCGTGACGGTCGTGGACGCGGGAGGCGCGGCGGTCGCGTATGGCATCGTCAACTACTGCGCGGACGAGCTCCGGGCGATTCAAGGGACCCGCTCGCCGGAGATCGCGGGGCTGCTCGGTCACCACTACGGCGACGAGGCGGTCCACCGCAACAACATGGTGGTGCTGTAGGGAACATCTGAACAACGCGCGTTGCTCTCGGCAGGCTCCGTCATTCCCGTGTCAAGCACGAGAATGACGGAAGGGGGCGCGAGAATGACGGAGGGGGCCGCTGGCCCCCCTAGCGGAGGGTGCGATGGCGACGACGACGACGGAGCTGATCGCCAAGGCTGAGGCGGCGCGAGGGGCCGCCAAGGAGTTGCGGAAGCTCTCTACGGGGCAGAAGAACGCCGCGCTGCGGGCCATCGCCGACGCGCTCGACGCGAACCACGATTCGATCATCGAGGCGAACGCGCTGGACATGGAGGCGGGCCGCGAGTCCGGGCTGAGCGAGGCCGTCCTAGGACGGCTGCTCCTCGACGAATCTCGGCTGACGGGCATGGCGAACGACCTGCGGGCCATCGCCTTGCTGCCCGACCCGGTCGGCGAAAGCTTCGACTCCCGTACTCTGGGGAACGGGATGAGGATAGAGCGCCGCCGCGTGCCGCTGGGCGTGATCGGCTGCGTGTACGAGAGCCGACCCAACGTGACGACGGACATCGCGGCGCTCTGCTTGAAGTCGGGAAACGCGGTGGTGCTGCGCGGCGGCAAGGAAGCCGTCCACTCCAACGCCGCGCTGGCGGGGCTGGTGAAGGAGGGGTTGGAATCAGCCGGGGCGCCGCCCGAGGCGGTGCAGTTCGTCACGGATACGGACCGAGCGGTCGTCGAACAGATGATCAAGATGAACGAGCACCTGGACCTCTTCATCCCGCGAGGGGGCGAGGGGCTCATCAAGTACGTTCGGGACAACGCGACGGTGCCGGCTATCACCGGCGGCATCGGCGTCGTCCATGCGTACGTCGACGCGTCGGCGGACGTGGAGAAGGCCCAGGACATCGTGTTCAACTCCAAGACGCAGCGGCCCGACGTGTGCAACGCGCTCGATACGCTGCTCGTACACTCCTCCGTCGCCGCGTCGCTTCTGCCGTCGGCGGCCTCGAAGCTGACGTCGGCCGGGGTCGAGCTCCGGTGCGACCGGCGGGCGCTGTCGCTGATTGGCCCCATGGGGGAGGCGGTCCAGGCGGCGGCGCCGGAGGACTTCGGCCAGGAGTTTCTCTCGCTGACGATGTCGGTCCGGGTTGTGGACTCGCTCGACGAGGCGCTCGGTCACATCGAGGCCTACGGCTCGGGGCACACGGAGACGATTCTCACGGAGGACTACTCGGCGGCGACCCGGTTCGTTGACGAGGTGGACGCCGCTGTGGTGCTGGTGAACGCGAGCACCCGTTTCAACGACGGGGGCGAGCTCGGGCTCGGAGCGGAGGTGGCCGTCAGCACGAACAAGCTCCACGCGCGCGGTCCTATGGGGCTGCGCGAGCTCACGAGCTACAAGTGGGTTGCTCTTGGAAACGGTCAGATCCGGCCATAGACGCCGGCGGAAGGTGGGCGCGATGCTTCGATTCGAACGGGAATGTCGTACGCCGTACTCCGAGGTGTACACGATCCTCGACGACGACCAGCCCCAAGGCCGGTTCGACGTCCACTACGCGGGCGCGATCATTCACGGGACGCTGTGCGTCTCGGAGCGGTACACACAGGACGAGATACAAGACCTGATCGAGGACCTCGACGACGAGCTGCTCGACGCGGTCGGTCTAGCGCGGGAGGACTTCATCGTCCACGTTCACCAGGGCCGCGAGGTCGGCGTGTTCTCGAACAGCGAGTACAGCGAAGACGAGCAGGACGAAGAGAACCCGATTACGGAGAACTAGGGAACCTCTGAACAATCGCTGATGCCCTCAGCAGGCCCCTCCTCCGTCATTCCCGCGCAGGCAGGAATCCAGGGCGGGGGGCGTGGGTTCCCGTGTCGGGGCACGAGAACGACGAGGGGGGCGTCCGTTCGTGGGACCCTTCGACGAGCTCAGGGCGAACGGATGGGGACGGAGCTATTCAGAGGTTCGCCGGGACGACGCGGATGATTGTCGACTTCCACACGCACATCCTGCCCCCGGCGTTCCGCGGCCGGAGGGCCGCCGTCGCCGAGCGGGACGCGACGTTCCGGGCGCTGTTCCCGACGGACGGCGCAGGGATGGCGACTGCCCCCGAGCTGATCAAGGCCATGGACGAGGACGGCGTGGACGTGTCGGTCGTGCTCGGCTACGGCTGGAGCGACCGCGACGTCGCGCGGGAGGCGAACGACTACCTGTTGGAGTCGGCGGCGCGCTACCCCGGGCGGATCGTCCCGTTCTGCAGCCTGCACCCGGCGTGGGGCGGCGAGGCGATGCGGGAGTTGGAGCGCTGCGCCGACGGAGGCGCGCGGGGCATCGGCGAGCTGCACCCGACGTCGCAACAGCTGCGGCTGGCGAGCGACGAGAGCCTGGACCCGGTGATGGCGTTCGCCAAGCAGCGCGACATGCCGGTGGTCGTCCACGGCTCGGAGCCGGTCGGCCACGGGTACGCAGGCAAGGGCGCCACCCACCCGGAAGAGCTGCTGGCGTTCGCGGAGCGCTACCCGGAAGCGCGGATCGTCGCGGCGCACTGGGGCGGTGGCCTGCCGTTCTACGCGCTGATGCCGGAGGTGCGCCGCTCGCTCGCTAACGTCCTGTTCGACTCGGCGGCGTCGCCGTTCCTGTACGACGCGGCGGTGTTCCCCACCGTGGCGCTCGCGGTCGGCGCCGACCACGTGCTGTTCGGTTCGGACTACCCGCTGCTGCGCGCCCGGCGAGTCGCCGAGCAGGCGTCCGCGAATCTCACGGAGTGTGAGGCTTCGGCGGTGCTGGGCGGGAACGCCGCGCGGCTGTTGGGGCTGGCCGGTAACTGACGAGCCGACAGTCAACCGCTACTTATTTCCGCAGCGCTCTCTCCAGCTCTGCTAAGAAGATCGTCGTGTCTGCCATATAATTCGGGTATATTTTTCGTAAGTCTTTCAGTGATTGAGTAGATGCCAACAGCACATCCTTGTTCAGGTCTGTCCTGTAGGTAGACTCCAACTCAGCCAACCGCGACGAAGCTAATTCGGATTCGCGCTTGGGGAAGGAGTGGATAGTCATCAAATGCGTAGAGCTGTCCAATTCGATCAGGTAGTGATACGCATTCTTTGTTCGTTGTCCTTGGTGGTAGTGAGCCGCCGCGCGGATTGCGCGTAACCGATCTCTTACGTTGAGGTCGCGCTCCAACTCCCTAATCTCATTGACTATCTCGTCTTGCCTCTCTGGAGTTCCTGGGACTAGTGGTGTATGTTCGCGTATAGCTAGCATACTCCCCATAAGTGCAAAGAATCGCTCCCAGTTATCTGACCCCTGATGTATCTTCAGCAGCTGTTTCGCGAATGTATCCACCGTTTCTACTGCAGTGGCCCAACAGTGCTGGTAACGTGACCGTATTTGTATTTCTATCCGCTGTCCATCGTATTGCGACGAGTGATCGCTGCGATAGTGATAGACCAGGTGGATACTTCGATAGCCGAACTTGTTGGGAAGCTCAATATGGTTCGTAACATGGTCTAATTCATGCCTGATTCGACCTGTTTGGTATTTGGCAGCCAAGGCATTGGCTGCACGTGTAGATGCTACGACCGCTCGACATCCAGCGATATCCTGCATAGTTGATAGCGATACGTTCTTCAAGCGACGCAACTTCGATTCTATCGCAGGAAGTCGCTTGACGCGCTGTGCGATAGGTGGGCTTCTACGGTCAACCTCTCTGGCTTTGTCCCGAAGGCGCATCTGCATAGTGTTGAGCGGGAAGGCGTGCGCTGCACGCCAGTTGTTCACCACCACTAGTGCCGCATCGATGTCTGACTGCGAGGAGCGTTTCGAAATTAGGCGACGCCCAGCGTCGTCAATCTGGTCATCATCGTATTCGCGAATGGCCCATGTCATACGACAAGAATAGCCGCGTTGCTGTACAGAGTCAAGTATGCTATGGTTACTGACTAGTAACCGGAGAGAGTTGAGGTGTGAGCAGGGGAGGCTGTACTGATGGTGCGTTCGTGCAGCTTGAGTTTAGGGTGCGTCGTCCTTATCTGTGCTGCTTGGATGATAACCGCTTGTGGCGGCGACCCAACTCCAACTCCAATTCCAAGTCCGAGCATATTCGCAGGGGAAGCCGCTGGGGTAATTAAGTCGACTGTAGGGTCACGGCAGGAGTGGGTTTCGACTGGAGGGAACGCCTATGCTCTATATCGTTGTACAGACATCGTGGAGCTCTTAGATCGAGCAGTATGGGAACCCTCTACGAGCTCATGGTTAGTAAGTGACTGATGGGAGAAATATCAGTATTGTTTATACGAGAAAACTATGACAGTCAGCGGTATCTCAGAAGCAATACCGCCGGCATGTAGATAGAGTTGATGGGACCTTGGCCTACGACCGAGGCTCCAACGCTCCCCGACTACCTTCGGCCGGGGCTCGACATCGTGTTCGTGGGCATCAACCCGGGCGCGTATTCGGCGCGGGTGGGGAAGTACTTCGCGACGCCGGCCAACCGGTTCTGGCGGGCGTTGAACCGTTCGGGACTGGTGGACGCGGACCGCGAGCTCGGCCCCGGCGACGAGACGTGGCTGATGGACGCGGGGATCGGGTTCACCGACGTTGTGAAGCGGGCGAGCGGCAGCGCGTCGGACCTGCGGGCCGCGGACTTCAGGCGCTGGGCTCCGCTCACCCGGGAGAAGCTGATGGACGCCGCACCGGCCGTCGTCTGCTTCAACGGGCTCATGGGGTACCGGTGGTTCATGCAGTACGCGGAGGACACGAGAGTCAAGCCGGAGCTCGGCGAGCAGCCGGCGCCGCTCGGTCGCAGCTGCGTGTTCGTCGCGCCCAACCCGAGTCCAGCTAACGCGGCGGTCTCGCTGGACGCCATCGTCGGCTGGCACCGCAAGCTCGGCGAGCTGCGCGACCGCCTGACGGGCGCGGCGCGTGGCTGAGGACGACCTGCGCCTGTTCGTGGCGGTCGCGCTGCCGGACCACGCGTTGCGGGCGCTCGGCGGGGCCATCGACCGGCTGCGTGCGGAGCTGTCCGGGGCGTTCCGTTGGTCGGAGCCCGAGACGATGCATCTCACCGTGAGGTTCATCGGCGGAACGCCGCCGGAGCGCGTGCCCGAGATCACGGCTGCGTTGGAGGAGGCCGCGGCCCGATGCGGGCGGCTCGAACTGCGACTCGACGGAGCGGGGGCCTTCTATCGCCGACGTACGCCGACGGTTGTGTGGGTAGGGCTCGGGGGCAGCGTTGCTGGCCTGGCCGCGCTGCACGACGCGGTCAAGGCGGCGCTCGGCGGCGCTGGCCTCTCACCGGAGACGACGGCGTTCCGTCCGCATCTGACGTTGGCGCGGGTGCGCGGCGGGGTCACGCCTGTCGAGGCCGACCGGCTGCGGCTTCTGCTCGCAGCGGTCCGGTTCGACGATACGCCGCCGTTCGCCGTCGAGTCGGTCCGCCTGATGCGGAGCGAGCTGCTGCCCGGCGGGGCGCGCCACACGACGTTGGCGGAGGCGCCGCTCGGCGGCGTCCGCGAGTAGTCTCTTGGTTTAGGCGACGAGTAGGGTTCGGAGATACGGCTCGGCTAACCTAGACTGGTCGTAAGCGACTGCTTTAGTTCTTGATAGCGTACCCGCTCTGGAGGAGCCCAATGGGTGAAAGCACCGACGCCCACTCCGCCCGCGAGGAACGGCGCGTAGTTGGCCCGTCTGACGAACGACCGATGTCAACATGCCAGCTCTGGCGGCCCGTCTGCACCATCATCACAGGGTCGCAGCAGCACCGACCATGACCAAGCCCACCGAGTTGAGGACAGAGCGACTTCTGCTCAGACCCTTCAGGCTGTCGGACATTGACGACGTGCTCGATTACGCCAGCGACCCTGACTGGGCAGCGTTCTACCCGCGACCGTACGACCGGGGAGCTACAGAGTACATGGTCGCACAGGCGGTGCTGTCGTCCTGGGACAAGAGGGCCGAGTTCGCCATCGTATTCGAGGGCCGTGTAATAGGCCTTGTTGAGTTGGCCGTCGACCCCAAGAACCAGACGGCCGAGCTCGGGTACGACATCGCCAGGAACGTGTGGGGACAGGGACTCGCCGTAGAGGCGTCAGTCGCCGTTTGCGACTGGGGGTTCCGCGAATATGGGCTCGCAAGAGTCTACGCCTGGGCCGACTCGCGGAACGGGCGCTCCTTGCGGGTGATGGAAAAGCTGGGCATGACGCGGGAGGGGATGCACCGGAGCCACGAAGTCGGGCGCGGAGAGCGGGTCGATGGAGTCACTTACGCCGTGCTGAGGGAGGAGTGGAGTGGGCCCCGCGGACCGCTGCCGTCCGTACCCACGGCCCCCAGGGAATACGATACGACCCACCGTGGCGAGCGCCGCGAGCTGACTACCCCCCGGCTCGTCCTGCGGCCCTTCGGATCGGGAGACGTAGACGACCTGTTCGAGTACGCCAAAGACCCTGAGTGGGCGGAGTACCTCCTGGACTCCGTACCTCAGCCATACACTCGGCGCAACGCGGAGGAGTTCATCGCGGACCGGATGCTGGCGCCGGAAACGCAGATCTCTTGGGCAATAGTGCTGGACGGCACCGGCATTGGGGGCATCATTCTGAGCGTCGATTCGCAGCACGAGACCGGCGAGATTGACTACGCATTGGCGAAATCGCATTGGGGGCAAGGACTCATGACGGAGGCCGCCGGCGCGGTGGTCGATTGGGGGTTTGGCCAAAGGGGGCTGCACAGAATTTCGTCTCAAGCTGACATCCGCAACCGGCGGTCTTGCAGGGTTTTGGAGAAACTGGGCATGGTGCGAGAAGGGATGTCCCGGAGCCTCCGCAAGGACCCTAGACCCGGCTACCCGCGAATCGACATCGTCTCCTACAGCCTGCTACGGGAGGAGTGGGCTCAGGCAGTCGGCACCCGATAACCCGAATCACCTCTTCCCAGTTGAACGCCTCTGACTCCTCTCCCTTCACCTCCTGAGCACGCCTTGGGGGTCTCGCTTTGACACCCTGCGGTCGAGGACCCCAAAGACTTCAAGCACCAAACTCTTGCACGCAGCACGCTGCCGAGTTGGTCCACTTGAGTTGAGCGGCGAGGTCACTCAGACAACGCCGTTCTGCCACACAGCATTATCTACACGTATCCGCGCTACAACGTTTCAGACCATAACCGCGCTGCCGGTATGCTGTTTTCGCCCGTGGCTCTCGCTTCGAGGGAGGTCGGTTGACCCAGGAAACTTCCTCCGAGTTCCTCCCAACTGAGTCGGGTATCCTATGCCGCGCCAAGTGACGAGTACGAACGACAGGAGTGGACGCATGGAGTTCAACGACGCGCTGGCCTTTCTCGAACAGGAGCACTCGGCGGTGGTGACGACGATCGGCCGCTCCGGCTTGCCGCAGGCGACGATTGTGCGGGCCGGACCGTACGAGGGGACGATGGCGTTCGTCGTGCGCGGGGGCACGGTGAAGCTGGCGAACCTGAAGCGTGACGACCGTTGCACGGTGCTGGTGGCGAAGCCGGACTGGACGCGCTACGCGACGGTGGAGGGGCGGGCGGCGACGCACCGGCAGGACAACACCGATGGGGAGGAGCTGCGCCTGCTGCTGCGAAGGGTTTTCGCGGCAGCGGGCGGGACGCACTCCGACTGGGAGGAGTACGACCGGGTGATGCGCGAGGAGCAGCGCGCGGTCGTGCTGGTGACGCCCGAGCGGGTCTACGGCAGGGTCTAGGAACCTCTGAACAAGGTTCGCCCCTCCTCAATCCTCCCCCGTAGGGGCCGTTGCGCAACTCTGCTTGACGACCGCTGTTCTTCCCGCCCACCCGCCCCAAACGTTGGTGTGGGGGACACCCCCACGCCCCCGGCAGAGGGCTCAGCCCTCTGCACTCCCCATCGGGCGAGTACGAGAGCGGTCCCTACGAGTTATGCAAAGGTCTCCGTGGGGGAGGAGGCCGGACTGGAGCGACCGACTGACCGACGAACTTGTTCAGAGGTTCCCTAGGCTGAGAGCCCGACCAGCGAGCGCACGAGCGCTTCCTTCGCTGTGGGGATGCCGCAGCGCGACGCCAGGCCGCCGAGGCCCGCGGTCCGCGAGGCCGGGCCTCCGGCGAGCAACCCCGCCGCGAATTCTTCGGCTTGCCGCTCGGCCTTGAGCCGCGCGACCCACTGCCACGACTCGACGTAGAGGCTCGTGCCCGTGTGGAGCAGATGGTGGCCGACGGAGTGCGCCGTGAGCCAGCGCACCCACGGCTCGGGCAGGCGGTCGTCGATTCCGATAGTGCGCTCGACGATGACCTCGCGCACGCGCCCGGCGAACCGCCACGGCTCGACCTCGAGGCCGAGGTGCTCGAGGACCGGCCTCAACTCCGCGCCCGGCCCGATCCCCAGCTCGTCGGCGAGCGCGCAGCCTCGTTCGAACGATCTCATCGCCGGTCCTCCGTGCTCGTCATTCATGTAGATGTTAGGTAATTCGTTGACAGATTTGGCTGGAGAACGAGCCAGTCTGGAGGCGAAGATGCGCGACAACAGCACCGACCGCACCATCGAGCGGAACTATGTTCAGAAGTGGCGGTTCCTCATCCGGGAGTACGAACAGGTCAAGGCCAAGAGCCACCCCAAGTTCCGCTTCGTCCAGGACTTCTACGCCTTCCATGGGACCAACCGCCAGACCTTCGCCAAGTACTACAACCGCTATCGGCAGTCCGGCAACGGCGACGCCCTGCTGCCTGGCAAGCGGGGACCCCGTTGGAAGAGCCGCCGCACCCTCCCCTTCATCGAGGAGAAGGTGCTCGAGCTCCGGCGCAAGGGCATCAACCGCTACGAGATCTATGCCATACTCAGGCCGGTGCTGAAGTCCCACACGCCAGCGCCCTCGACCATCTACGCCATCGCCCAGCGCCACGGCCTGAACCGGTTGACCAAGCCCATGCGGGAGTCCAAGCGCCAGATCATCAAGACCCGTGCCGGGGAGCTGGGCCACCTGGACTGCCACCACCTGAGCAAGGACCTGCTCGTGGGCGCCAGGCGGCGCTCCTACCTGGTGTGCGTGATCGACGCCTGCACCCGTCTGGCCTGGGCGGAGGTGGTGGACGACCTGAAGAGCCTGAGCGTCATGTTCGCGGCGCTGAAGAGCATCAACCTGCTGAACGCCGAGTATGGAGTCCGGTTCGAGGCCATTCTCACGGACAACGGGGCCGAGGTGGCTTCGCCGGCCAACAAGGCCAACCACCCGATGGAGCGGATGTTCCAGGAGCTGGGCATCACGCACCGCTACACGCGGCCCTACCGGCCGCAGACCAACGGGAAGGTCGAGCGGTTCTGGCGGACGCTGAACGAGGACCTGCTGGACGAGACGACGTTCGAGTCGGTGGAGGAGCTGAAGGAGGAGTTGATGCAGTACCTCGTCTACTACAACACCGCACGGCCCCACCAGGGCCTCGGGGGAAAGACCCCCCTCCAAACCCTGCAAAATCTGTCAACGAATTAGCTGACACATACAATTCATCGTGGGGGGCAACGGCCATTGTCAGCGCCGCCGCGGCGCGCCGCCAGGGTCCGCTGTCACTGCAGGGCGGGGGGCTCGGTCAATCGGAGGAGCGCTTGAACCGCACGTAGCGGGCGAACTCCTTGACCTCGCCGAGCTCTTCTTCTGTGAGGTCGCCGAACTCGTAGAGGCGGGCAAGGTCGGTGGCGCGAACCGGGTTCTCGATCTCGTCCCGGGAGAGGTGGCCGGCCCGGAACAGGAGCTCGGACACCGGCAAGCCCATGGCCCCGGCGAGCTTCCTGAGGGTCGAGGGCCGCGGCACGTTCCCGTGGTTGAAGAGGGCGCTCAATGTCGTGTGCGTAATGCCGGCGCGCTGGGCGAGCGCGAGCGCCGAGCTGTGGTGCTCGTCGATCCACTGACGAATGAACGACGCGAGCTGTAGGGAGTCTGACGTTGCCACGCGTCGGATTGTACACCATCGGTTGTCCGCGACACGCGGCTGTTCAGACTTGGAGAGAGGAACGTCTCTCGCCGACAGACGAGACCTTGCATGGCTGCTTGACGAGCGCTGTTCTTCCCACCCGCCCGCCCCAAACGTTGGTGTGGGGGACACCCCCACGCCCCTGGCAGAGGGCTCAGCCCTCTGCACTCCCCCCGCTGGGCGACTGCGAGAACCGCCCCCAACGAGTTATGCAAAGGTCTCGCAGACGGGGAGAGGACTTTTGAGGCAATGACGGGGACGTGGCGTCAGGGGTGGGTTCCCGTGTCAAGCACGAGAATGACGGAACGGGGCGCGGGTGTGTAGGCGGGCGGAGCGCGGCCCTCTCTCTAACTCCCCCCGCAGACGAGATCTTGCATAGCTGCTTGACGGCGCTGTTCTTCCCGCCCGCCCACCCGCAACGCTTGGTGGGGGACACCCCCACGCCCCCGGCAGAGGGCTTTGCCCTCTGCACTCCCCCATTGGGCGACTACAAGAGCCGCCGCTACGAGTTAGGCAAAGGTCTCCCGCGCGGCCCGCCGGGGGCGCATGGGTTCCCGTGTCAAGCACGAGAACGACGGAACGGGGCGGCGACGCTGGTCGTCCGCGACACGCGGCGGTATCAGATGCGAGGCCTTGGAGAATGTCAGATAACTGTCAGTGATAGTCGTGATTATGCCAGAGCGCAACAGAGGAGGGTCACGCCATTGCCGGACGGCGATCGAGGGAGCGAGGGGCCGGACGCCTCAGTCCTGCTTCAGTACGAGAACGACCCGCGGGGCTTTGTCGCGCAAGTGCTGGGCGGGACGGGCGAGCCGTACGCCAAGCAGGAGGAAATGCTCGACGCGGTTGCGACGCGCCGCAGGGTGACGGTGGTGGGCTGCAACGGCTCGGGGAAGGACTGGGCGGCGGCCCGCATTGTGCTCTGGTGGGTCGCGACGCGCCCGCGCGCGAAAACGATCGTCACGGGACCGACGCAGCGTCAGGTGGAGGAGGTGGTGTGGCGGGAGATGCGCATCGCCTACGCGACGGCGGCCGGGGCGCTTCCGGGACAGATGCACGCGTCGCGCTACGTGATCGACGATCAACGCTTCGCGCTCGGCTTCGCGACGGACCACCCGTACAACCTGCAGGGGTTCCACTCGCCGAGCCTGATGGTCGTGGTCACGGAAGCGCATGCGGTTGCTCAGGAGCATATGAACGCGCTCAAGCGCCTCAACCCGAAGCTGGTGTTGCTGACGGGCAACCCGCTGACCGTGAGCGGAGAGTTCTATGACTCGCACCACGGCAACAGCACGCTCTACGCCCAGATCGGGATCAGCGCGTTCGATACGCCGAACGTAGCGTCGGGCAGAAACGACGCCGTCCCGGGGATGCTCACGATGGAGGACGTCGAGGAGCGCCGCGTCGAGTGGGGCGAAGACCACCCGATGTACGTCGCGTCGATACTGGGGCAGTTCCCCGAGTCGCTGGAAGACACGTTGGTCTCGCGGACGCAACTGAGCGACGCGGTGGAGCGGTGGCGCCTGACGGCGCCGGAATCGGGCAAGGAATGGGTGATGGGGGTGGACGTCGCCCGTTTCGGCGCGGACAAGTCGGTCCTGTGCCTGCGGCGCGGCGGACGGGTGGAGGAGATCGTGAGCCGTCGCGGGCTCAGCACGATGCAGCTGGCCGGACTCATCGTCGACCGACTGAAGCGCCACGACATCAGGGCGGTGTTCGTCGACGCGGCGGGCGTGGGCGGGGGCGTGGTCGACCGGCTGAAGGAGAACAACCATCCGGTGATCGAGGTGCAGGTAGGGGCGTCGTCGAGCAACTCGGAGCGGTACGCGAACCTGCGCGCCGAGCTGTTCTGGGAGCTGCGCCGGCGGTTCAGGGAAGGCGCGATCGCGATTCCCGACGATCCGGAGCTGGCAGGCCAGCTGCTGGCGATTCGATACGAGTACACGTCGAGCGGACAGGTCCAGCTCGAGAGCAAGAAGAAGATGAAGGCCCAGGGCGGCGCGTCGCCCGACAAGGCGGACGCGCTGGCGCTCGCGTTCATGGGAACGCCGTCGCTGGACGTTTGGATATAGGGGAATCTCTGAACAGTCGCCGATGCCCTCAGCAGTGCGGAAGGGAGACTGGGCTCCCCCAATCCGTTCTGGAACCCCCCTTCGACAGGCTCGGGACAGGCTTCGACAGGCTCAGGGCGAACGGATTGGGACGGAGTTATTCAGAGGTTCCTAGCCGCGAGGGCAGGCGCTAGCGGCGGAGAGGTCCGAGCAAAGAAGCCGGGAAGCTATGACAGGAGGTAACGAGAGATGCTGAAGTCGATGCGGAGACTGTTCGAGACGCCGGCGCCGACGGAACGCGCGAACGCGCCGCTGGCGGTGGGCATGCGACTGTTGCAGCCCGACCGCGGCGTTGGCGGCGAGTGGCAGTCGCCGGTGTACGGCGAGTACTACGCCCGCAGCGCCGACGTGTACGCGGCGGTGAAGCTGCGGGGCGAGGCGGTGGCGCGGCCCCCGCTGGTCGTGCGGACGCGGGACGCGTCGGGAGTCTCGCGCGCCGCGCCGCCAAGCCACCCGGTGCAACATCTCCTCGATTCGGTCAACCCGTTCTGGAGCAAGTCGGGGTTGCTCATCGCGACGGAGACGTACCTGTGCCTATGGGGCTCGGCGTTCTGGTTCCTCGGCCATTCGGAGCGGGCCGGGAGCGTTCCGGACGAGATATGGCCGCTCCGGCCGGACCGCGTGCGGGTGGTGCGCGACGCGAGGCGGTACATATCGGGGTTCGTGTACACGGAGGCGGGCCAGGACCTGCCGATGCTGCCCGAGGAGGTGGTCTGGTTCCGCTACTTCAACCCGTTGGAGGAGTTCTCGGGCCTCTCGCCGATGGCGGCGGCGCGGCTGACGGCCGATATGGGCATGGACGCGCTCCGCTTCAATCGCGAGTTCTTCCGGAACGGGGCCCAGCCGCAGGACCTCGTCTTCCGGGCGCGAGGGCCGGTGACCGACGACCAGGTGGCGGACTTCTACGCGCGGTTGGAGCAGCGGTTCACGGGTCCATCGCGGGCGCACCGGCCCATCGTCACGGGCGACGGGTGGGAGGTGCAGCGACTCGGCGTCAACCAGCGGGACATGGAATGGCTGGCGGGCCTGCGGTGGAGCTTGGAGGGCGTGGCGCGGGTGTTCGGCGTGCCGCTGCCGCTACTCGAGGACTTCTCGCACGCGACGCTGAACAACGTGCGCGAGGCGCGTCGGATGTTCTGGGAGAAGACGATGGTCCCGGAGACGGTGTTCCTGACCGACGCGATCAACCAGGGGTTGCTGCCGCGCCTGGGCCCACAGGCGCAGGGCGCGGAGGTCGCGTTCGACCTGAGCGTCGTCGAAGCGCTCGGCGAGACGGAGTCAGAGCGAACGCGGCGGCACGTGGCGCTGGTCAACGCGGGGATCATGACGGTCGACGAGGCGCGCGCCGAGCGGGGTCTTGGCGCGGGCTGAGGGGTACAGACCGGGAAGATGTGATAGAACCTCAGTGCTGGAAGTCCCCGCAAGGGGACGGTCAAGCGCGACCCGCGAGGGGAGGAATCATGCGATATCGGGAAGTAGGGAACACGGGGATCCGCATATCCGAGATCGGGTTTGGCGGCGGCGGCAACGCCGGGCTCATGGTGCGGGGCAGCGCCGAGCAACAGCTGGACGCCATCGAGCGGGCCATCGAGTTGGGGATCAACTACTTCGACCAGGCCCCCGACTACGGCGACGGCGTCTCCGAGACGAACCTCGGCCGCGCGCTCAAGGAGCTGGGCGTTCGTCCGTACATCGGCACCAAGGTCGAGGTGCGAGCCGACAACCTCTCCGATATCGCGGGACACGTCGTTCGCTCCGTGGATGAGAGCCTCGACCGGCTCGGCGTGGAGTACGTCGACTTTCTCCAGATACACAACGGCCCGGTGTCCGAGCGTTCAGAGCTCTCGGGCCGCAGCTACACGCACCTGTGGATCGAGCACTACTTGGGCCCCGGCGGCGCACTCGAGGGCATGCAACGGGTCCAGCGCGCCGGGAAGACCCGGCACATCGGTTTCATCACGCGGGGGAACGACGCCCCGGCGGCGCGGCGGCTCATCGACACGGGCGCGTTCAGCCTGATCAACGCGTCGGTGAACCTGTTCAACCCCTCCGCGTCGGTGCGGCCCTACGGGATGCGGCTGCGGGCGGACTACGGGGGAATCCTGGGCTACGCCGCGGACCACGGCGTGGGCGCCGCGATCTACAGTCCGCTCGCCGGGGGAGCCGTGACCGACAACGCGGCCGTCGGCGGTCCGCCGCACCCGTTGGGCCGCGGCGCCCGCGACCCCGAGAGCGGAGAGGTCGCGGCAGCGCAGTCGCGAGCGCTGCGGTTCCTCTCGCGGGCGCTGAGTCCCGACTCGCAGATGGACGACCATAGCCTCGCCGAGGCCGGCCTGCGATGGGTGCTGGCGCAGAAGGGCGTCACCGTGGCGCTCGGCGGATTCTCCGACCGCCAACAGGTCGAGGAGAACGCCTCCTACTCCGGAAAGGGGCCCCTTTCCGAGGAGAACATGGCGCGCCTCGAACAGGCGTGGCGCGGGAACTTCGGGTTGGACGGCTAGGGCGTCTATCGTCAGCGCTATTCAGTGATGGCTCGCACGTCGGCTGAGTACGCCACACGCCAACGGAGGACGCCATGAGCCCCGGCCGCCTCGCAGCAATCGGCATGATCGCCGCACTCATGGGATTCGTGGCCTTCGGAATCGCCCGCGACTTGGCTAAGGAATCTCTGAACAAGTCTATAGGTTGAGGCAGTATCCTGGCAGTCACCCAGTGGCGCCAGGGAGTGAAGCGATGATGGACCAACCGACCTTTGCAGACGTGGACTACGAGAGCAAGAAGCGCAAGACCCGCAGGGAGCGATTTCTCGAACGCATGGGCGGGCTGATCCCCTGGGAACGGCTGGAAGGGCGCATCCGTCCCTTCTACCCCACGGCGGGCCGGGGACGCCATCCGTATGCCCTGTCGGCGATGCTGCGGATTCACTGCGTGCAGCTGTTCTACAACCTCAGCGACCCCGGCATGGAGGACCTGCTGTACGACGTGGAGTCGGTGCGGCGGTTCGTGGGCTTGAAGCTGTCGGAGCCGCTGCCGGACGAGACCACCATCCTGAACTTCCGTCATCTGTTGGAGGAGCACGAACTGGGGGAGGGACTGTTCGCGGAGATCAAAGGGCATCTGGCGTCCCAGGGACTCCTGCTCCAGGAAGGGACAATCATGGACGCGAGCATCATCGAGGCGCCGTCGTCGACGAAGAATCGAGCGGGTGCGCGAGACCCGGAGATGCACCAAGTGAAGAAGGGGAACAGGTGGCATTTCGGGATGAAGGTGCACATCGGGGTGGACGCGGAGACGGGGGTGGTGCACAGCGTCGCGACGACGCCGGCCAATGTGAACGACGTGACGGAAGCGCACCGGTTGCTGCACGGCGGCGAGTCGCAGGTGTGGGGCGATGCCGGGTATCAGGGAGTCCAGAAGCGGGCGGAGCATCGGGGGCTGGAGGTGGAGTGGCAGGTGGCGATGCGACCGGGCCAACGTCGGCAGTTGGAGCCGGGAAGCCCTGAGGCGTTGGCGGAGAAGGGCAAGGCGTCGGTCCGGGCGAAGGTGGAGCATCCGTTCCTGTACGTCAAACGGCACTTTGGCTACGCCAAGGTCCGCTACCGGGGGCTGGCCAAGAACACGCAACGGCTGATGGTGCTGCTGGGGCTGGCGAACCTGATGAGAGCCCAGCGGTGCTTGGCGGCATGACGGAGGCGCAGTGGGTTCAGATCGGGGTTGGGAGCAGGGAATCCGCCCCAGCAGGGTCGGTAGAAGACCCCCAACAGCCCCGTTCACGGCACCAGCAGAGGGCTGCGAATCGCTGAAGAGCCCCCCACCAACACCACTCGGCCGACTGTGAGTTGTTCAGAGGTTCCCTAACGATGAGTTGACCGAACCGCTTGTTAGACTCGCCTGGGTAATCATCGGCGGCCTCTTGGCGTACAAGGTCTACGCCAACCGGCCAACCGCAGAGCCGTACGCAGACGGAAAGCGCACTTTGTCGACCAACCGGGCGGTCTCGCTCGCCCTCCTGCTCTTGCCAGCGAGCTCCTGGGCCGGTCGCGCCACCGTCGACATCATCCTCTACAACGAGTTCGGAACGTCCGCGGTCAAGTTCGCACTCGCGGCCGTCCTAGTCGGAATCGCCGCCATCGTCTACGCAAGACGGCCTGTCCATTGGTTCGACGAGGAACGGCGTCGCCGTCGGCGTGAGAACAACCAAGGGCCGCCCCCTCCCCTTCCGAGAGACGCCGAAGCGATGCTTCGCCTCGACAATCCCCCGAACAGACGCATGCGCTGATCGCGGTGAAGTCCTGTTCCCACTCCTTGAGAGTGGGGGCGACACCCCCCACGGCCGTCCTTGTTATTGACGTCGTTACTGTGACATCGTGTCGTTGTATCTATGACGCTTCGCGCCTAGACTGATACCTACAGCGCATAAGCGGGGGACGAGCCCCCGGCGCTCCTTCGAAGGAAGGACGCTGGGGGCTTTGTCGTGAGGGCCCGCCGCAAGGGACGCCCCGGCGGTCGTCTCTTCTCATCCGAGGCGTTGTTCAAGGTGCTGTTCGAGGGGAGGCGTGCATGAGCACAACGGAGACCGAGACCGGGACCGACGGCGCGCGGTGGAGTCGAGACGTTTGGGAACGTGAGCGACTGCTCGAGTCGCTCGAATCGTACCGGCGCGGCCTGGCGGACGCGCCGACGGTGCAGAAGCACGCAGTAGGCCAGGCGCTCGTCCCGAACACCGACCGTCCGCTGACGTTCGTCGCGTCCGACGAGGCGGAGGACCGCCTGGGCGACATCGTCCGGGCCGGCGGGTGGGACCTGGACGCGTACAAGCGCAACCCCGTCTTCCTGTGGGCCCACGACTACACGCGGACGCCGATCGGGCGCAGCGACTGGGTCGGCGTCGAGGACGGGCGGCTGCTGGCGACGGTGGGATTCGCTCCCACGGCGTTCGCGCAGGAAGTGGAGACGTTGTACCGCCACCGTTTCCTGCGGGCCGTGAGCGTGGGGTTCCGCCCCCAGGCGTTCACGTTCCGCAAGGGGCGCAACGGGGGCCTCGACGGGGTGGAGTACTCGAAGCAGGAGCTGTTGGAGGTCAGCGCCGTGCCGGTGCCGGCCAACCCGCGGACGCTGGCCAAGGCGCTCGAAGGGGGTCTGGCCGTGCCGCGACTGCGGCCGCTGTTCACGCCCGGCGGCGGCGAGGAGGTGTGCGAGGACGCCGCGGCGGAGGTGATCGCGGGGCTGCGCCAGCTGCGCGCGAGCCTGGCGTAGGGAGCGGCTCTCGTTGGCGCCGACTCGGCGGGCAGGCGGACCGAGTGGACGAAGCGAAGAGAACGGAAGGAAGAGCACGGAAGAATGAAGAGGGAAGAAGGGAAGAAGGAGGCCCGATGCCAGGCGTAGCGGAGATACAGCGAGAGATAGCGCAGACCCAATCCTTCGTGCAGGAGCGGCTCGACCCGATGCGGCGGGAGGTCGGTCTGTTGCGCGAGGAGCAGGAGCGGCTGGCGGGCGAGGTCCGCACGCTGCTTGCCCAGCAGCGGAGCGAGCGCCGCGACGCGGTGCTGAGCCGAGCGTCCAACGACCGTGTGCGCGTGCGCGGCGGACAGCTCGACGGCTTCGACATGGTCGACCTCGCGATCATGCGCAGCCTGTTGACCGCGCAGCAGGCCCGGCCGCAGGACTACGACTCGCGCGCGTTGCAGGCGTGGGAGCAGAGCGTGCAGCGCGCCATGGACTCGACGACCGCGGGCGCCGGCGACGAGCTGGTGGGCCGCGAGGAGGCGCGGCAGCTCTGGGCCGACGTCAACGTGGAGACGGCCGTCGCCTCGCTGTTCGAGACCGTGACGATGCCCAGCAACCCGTTCGACATCCCGCTCCAGTTGGGCGACGTCAACTGGTACCCGGGGACCGCCAATGTCGCGGTCTCCTCGACCAACCTCTCGACGGCGAAGCAGACGCTGACGGCCTACGAGCTCGTCGGCATGGTGCCCTGGGCCTACGAGCTGGACGAGGACGCGGTGATCGCGATGATGGCGGAGGTCCGGGCGACGCTGCTGCGCAACTCGGCCCAAGTGCTCGACGACATCGTCCTCAACGCGGACACGTCGCTCACCGGGAACATCAACTACGACGGGACCGCGCTCACCGCCACGACTGTGGGCCACGCCCACTACCTCGTCGGGTTCGACGGTCTGGTCCACCTGCCGTTGGTCGACAACACGGCTATGCGCAACGACCACAACGCGGCCGTCTCCGCCGATATGTTCAACGAGCTCAGGCGCAAGCTGGGCAAGTACGGTCTACGCCCATCGGAGCTTGCGTTCGTGACGGACGTCAACACGTTCATCGCGGTCCAGAGCATCACCGAGTTCCAGACCGTGGACAAGCTCGGCACCAACGCCACGCTGCTGACGGGCCAGCTCGGCTCGGTCGAGGGCGTCCCCGTGGTCGTGTCGGAGCAGATGGCGCTCGCGGACGCCGACGGCAAGGTCACGGCGGCAGGGAACGTGGCCAGCACGGGCCGCCTGCTGCTGGTCAACCGGACGCAATGGCGCAAGGGCTTCAAGCGGGAGCTGCTCATCGAGACGGAACGCGACGTGCAGCGGCGGCAAAACGTGATGGTGGTGAGCATGCGCGTGGCGTTCGCCGAGCGCACCGGGTCGCGGACATCCGCCGCCCACACCGCGCTGCAGTTCAACATCACGGGCGTGTAGGAGTGGCCGCAGGGGCGCCTCACGAGAGGCGCCCCGCGGCAACGGTGTGGCTCGTACGAAACGACAACGAACGGACAAGAGGAGGCAACTCTCATGGCAGACCCTCAGCGGGATGCTCCCATCGGCGAGATTCTGACGGCGTTGTTCCCGGCGTCCGGGACGGCGGTGCTTCCCAAGGCGGCGAAGGCGCCGCTGGCCCAGACAGCGGGCAACGCGGGCGTGCTCTCGTGGCAGAACCCGGAGCCGGTCGCGGTGCTGGCGGCGGTGGTGATCGACGTCACCGCGGCCGCGGCAGGCCAGACAGCGGACGTCGGCGTCGACAAGGACGGCGCGGGCTCCAGCGACAACCTGCTCGACGGCGTGTCCCTGGCGAAGATTGGCGCTCTGTCGAGCTTCGCCAACTCCGGCACGCACGGCGCCGCCTTCCGCAAGGTCGACGCCCGTGGCGGCTCGCGCGACTACATCACGGCGACGGCCAGCGCCGATCCGTCCGCGCTGGCCGGCAACGCCTACGTCATCTATGTCCCCGTCACCTGAAGGGCCGGCAGCCCGAGAGCCGGTCGACCATAGAGAGAGGAGGGTCCATGCCCACGACACCACCGTTCAGACGCGCCGCGCGGTCCGACTACGCGCCGAGCGTGCGCCCCCGGACCGCGGGGCCGGACGGTCAGCCGCAACTGACGCCGGGCTACCTGTCGGACCTGTCCGACACGAAGTTCCTGTATGTCTTCAGCGCTGGCCGGATAACCAGGCGCGCGACGCTGGCGACGCCCTCCAGCGGCATGCGCCTGAGGGTCATACGCGTCGCGGTCCATCAACTAGTCTCGGACGGGGTGCACTACGCGGAGCTCTACTTTGGCGCCGGCGTAAACATCTCCATCCACCCCGACAAAGCCATCGACTTCATCCGGGTCCCCGACCAGGGCGAAGGGTCGTCCCGGTCGTGGGGCCGTGGCCGCGGACCCGTGGGGCAGCGGAACGAAGTGCTGAGCATGAGGTGGACGTTCGCGCCCGACGCCTCGCACCGCGTCATCGTCGAGTACACGGAGGAGAGATAGCATGGCGCGCGAAGCATACCGGTCCCTCTATGGCGACCTCGCCAAGCTCAAGGGCGCGTCGCTGCTCGACGGCCCCGCGGACGACTCGGCGAACGACGACGCGCTGTTCCAGCTGCTGCTGGCCGTGTCGGCGCATGTGGACAGCCTCTGCAACCGTCACTTCTACCCGCTGACGGAGACGCGCCGCTTCGACGGCACGGCCGAGGCGCAGCTCGCTGTCCCCGACCTCATCTCGGTCTCGAGCCTCAGGTCGGACGATGACGACGACGGGATATACGAGACGACGTGGGCCGACGCGGACTACGAGCTCACGCCCCAGAACGCGGCCCCGACGGCGCACTGGGGCGCTCCGCACCAGGCGCTCCGGGTGCGCTCGCACGGGGCCAAGCAACAGTTCCAACGAGGCCATAGCCGCTACGAGATCGCGGCGGTCTGGGGCTACCGCTTCCACCGGGAGCCGTCGGGCTCCCTGCTCGCCGCTGCGGTCTCCGACGCGGCGACGTCCGTGCAGGTCGATTCAGGCGCGGACTTCGCGCCCGGCCAGACTATCGTGATCGAGTCGGAGCAACTCTTGGTTACGGCGATTTCGAGCAACGCCTTGCAGGCGACCCGCGGCCTCAACGGGACGACTGCCGCCGCCCATGCGAACGACAGGGCGGTGGACATCCTGCGATGGCCCGCTCCCGTGGAACGCGCGGCGCTGATCAACGCTGCCCGCATCTGGGCGAGGGCGCCCGCGTTCGAGCCGTTCTATGTGGACGTCGACCTCGACACGGATGTCCGCCTGCTGCTCGAACCCTACCGCAGAATGCCCGGGTAGGCTGTGACGACGCACACGCAACGAGAACGGCTCGCGTCGCTGGAAGCGCGACAGCTGGGCCACGACCGCGAACACGGGCTGGTGGACCGCGTGTGGTCGGCGAAGCTGGACGCCATCGACGCGCGGGTTCGGAGCATCGAGCGCATCCTGCTGGAGGTCCCCATCCACGGCCGGCCCAACGAATCGCAGGCGGCGGGAAGGCTGCGTCTGTCGAAGCGGGACGTGGGGGTGATGAGCGGCAGCGCCGCCGCGGCGTCGGCGGGGTGGTGGTTGGTGGAGGCGGCGATGTGGCTGCTGGGGGGCGGCGGCTAACCCACCTCCGCGCCGGCCTCCAGCAGCAGGCACGGCTCGCCCCACTGGGCCGCGTCCGCCAGGTCCCACGGGGCGTCCGACTCCTCCGGCCTCAGCCGTATGCCTTCGTCCCCGCCATAGACGAGGAGCGCGACGCCGTCGCCGGAGTCCCACACCCTGGCCGCGTACGCCGGGCACGGGCCGCCGGCGCCCCAGCCCGTGACGGCGCACGGGCCGTCGGCGCCGTCGCGCCGGAACGTGACCAGGCGGCGCACCTCCCGGGGCTCCTCCCGCGCGTCAAAGACGCGCGTCAACGGCAGCTCCGTGTTCTCGCAGGGCTCGACGTCAACCTCGATGCGGGGCATGGGCGGATTGTACTACGGGGGGTCATTCCGAAGGCATGGCCGAGCGCTGCTTCCCACGGCGCGGTGTACCATAGCCCCATGTCCAACCCAGTAACCCTATACGGCATCGACGGTCTGCCCGAGGTGCGCGCGGGCGACGACTTGCCGGGACTGCTGCTCGACGCGGCCGGACGCCAGGGCGTCGGGCTCGAAGACGACGACGTGCTGGTCGTCACGCAGAAGGTAGTCTCCAAGGCCGAGGGGCGGGTCGTCGACCTGCGCGGCGTCGCGCCGTCGGCGCTGGCGGTCGAGTTCGCCGCGCAGTGGGAGAAGGACGCGCGGGCAGTCGAGGCGGCGCTCCGGGAGGCGGTCCGCGTCGTCCGCATGGACCGCGGCGTGCTAATCACCGAAACGCGTCACGGGTTCGTCTGCGCGAACTCGGGCGTGGACGCCTCGAACGTCGGCACGGGCAGCCAGGACCACGTCGTCCTGCTGCCGGAGGACCCGGACGCCTCCGCCGGCCGCATCCGGGACGCCGTGCGCGAACGTTCGGGAGCGGCTATCGCGGTCATCATCTCCGACACGTTCGGGAGGGCGTGGCGGGAGGGGGCGGGCAACGTCGCCATCGGGTGCGCCGGCATCGCGCCGCTGTGGGACTACCGGGGCCTGCGCGACAGCGACGGCCGTGAGCTGCAGTCGACGACGATCGCGGTGGCGGACGAGATCGCGGCGGCGGCGGAGCTCGTCACGAACAAGCTCACGCGCGTCCCCGCGGCCATCGTTCGCGGGTACCCGTACGCCCCGAGCGAGGACGGCGTCGGCCCGCTCATCCGCGCACGCGACAAGGACTTGTTTCGGTAACCCGCCCGAATCGGACGACGGCGCGATGTCGTGCTTGCACCGTAGTGGTCAGTGGCCCGGGGCCTCACGCAGCCGGCGTGGCGGCTACCCACCGACCCGCCGTCGACGCCAACCCTAACCGCGATTGACCGCCTGTTCGGCGGGGTGCTAGCCTGATTGGGTGCGCGAATACGCACCGGGAGCTGGGTGTGGCCTGGCTGAGAGGCCCCGCGAGTACGGGGCGACCGGCTACCTGATCTGGGTAATGCCAGCGGAGGGACGCGAGACGGCCACCGTTCCTCCGGCGGTGGCCTTTTTTCGTCAGGCGGAAGGGGCGCGATGAGCGACGATGTGCTGCGTATAGGAGAGTTCACGTTCCGCTCGCGACTGATCGCGGGCACCGGGCGGCACCGCAGCACGGCGGAGATGATGGCGTCGCTGGAGGCGTCGGGCGCTGAGGTGGTCACGGTGGCGATACGCCGGCTCAACCTCGACAACCCGAGCGAGCCGACGATCCTCGACGCGCTGGCCCCGTCGCGTTACACCGTGCTGCCGAACACCGCAGGGTGCGCCACCGTCGAGGATGCGCTCATGACGGCGCGCCTCGCGCGCTCGATGGGCCTGCCCAACTGGGTGAAGCTCGAGATTATCCCCGATTCCAAGTACCTCCTGCCCGACCCGATTGGGACGCTCGACGCGGCGCAGGCGCTCATCGCCGACGGGTTCACGGTGCTGCCGTACATCCACGCCGACCCGGTGCTCGCCAAGCGGCTGCAGGAGGCCGGATGCGCAACGGTCATGCCGCTCGGCTCCGCCATCGGCTCCGGACGCGGGATCCACACGGCCGATGAGATCGAGATCATCATCGAGCAGGCCACCGTCCCGGTCGTCGTCGACGCGGGCCTGGCGGTGCCGTCGGACGCCTCGCAGGCGATGGAGATGGGAGCGTCGGCGGTGCTGGTCAACACCGCGATCGCGCGCGCCGCGTCCCCGGTCCTCATGGCCGAGGCCTTCAGGCTTGGCGTGGAGGCGGGACGCAAAGCCTACCTGGCGGGACGCATCGAACGACAGCAGTACGCGCAGGCCAGCAGCCCGCTCGAGGGCGTCATCCGAGCGTCGTCGTGACCTCGCCGCAACGCGAGCTCCCCTTGCCTATCGTCGCCGTCGTCACCGACCGGGGCCTGTTCTCCGGGTTGCCCGAGCTGTACGAGGCGGTTGAGGCGGCGGTCGCGGGCGGAGCGAACCTCGTGCAGCTCCGCGAGAAGGACCTGCCGGACGCCCAACAGCTCACCATGGCCCGCCGGCTGCGGGAGATTACCGCTGGGCGCGCCCTGCTGCTGGTCAACGACAGCGTCAGCGTCGCTCAGGCGGCAGGAGCCGACGGCGTGCAGCTCGCAGAGGCGTCCCGCTCGGTGAGCGACGCCCGTAGCCGGGCCGGAGGCGCGCCGCTGATCATCGGCCGCTCGGTGCACAACGACGCGGGGGCCTGGGAGGCGTCGCGGGACGGGGCCGATGTGCTGGTCGCGGGCGCGGTGTTCGAGTCCGCGACGCACCCGGAGCAACAGCCCGCGGGCCCGGAGCTCATCAGCGAGCTTACGGAGCTGGTCTCGACGCCGGTACTGGGGATCGGCGGCGTCACGCATGAGAATGCGGAGCAGGTCATCAACGCGGGCGCCTCTGGCGTCGCGGTAATCCGCGGCGTCCTCGGGGCCGCCGACCCCGAATCAGCCGCGCGCGAGCTACGCGACGCGGTGTACGCCGCGTGGAGTCTCAGGCAGGCTCGATAGTGCTACGTCTGGTGGTCAACGGAAAGCCGCAAGAGATCGAGGCCGCCATGAGCGTGACGGAGTACATCGCTACGCTCGGCTTCGAGGGGCCGTACGTCGCGGTTGCGCGGAACGGCGAGGTGCTCGACCGCGATGCGTTCTCCGCTGTTTGCCTGGAAGACGGCGACCGGCTGGAGATCGTCCGGCCCGTCGGCGGCGGGTAGCCTCCCTACAGCAACGCCAGCGCGGCCACTCCGCCGACGATCAGCACCGTCGAGACGGCCTTCAAGCCCAGCGTTCCCCGGTCCAGCGGTTCGTCGAGCACGTTCCACACAGGCGTGCTCAGCAATGTTCCGACCGCGAGCACGGTAAGGGGCCGGGTCGCGGTGACTGCGCTCACCAGGGACACGGGACCGAGCGACAGCGCCACGACGAACATGAGCGCCGCCAGCGGCGCCAGCAGGCCCTCGCCTACGAGAATGGCGGCAACCGCGCGCGGAGTCCGCAGCGCGCGCCGCAGGTCGCGGTTCATCGCCGGCCGCCATGTGATTGCCAGCACACCGGCGCCCATCGCCAGCGCGCGGAACCCCTGGATGGCCCATACGTTCATTCGGTCGGTCGCCTCTTTGCTGACGACGAAGGCGACGGCAATCACGACGCTCGACGCCAGCAGGATGAAGAACGCTCGGCCGCGCGCCAGCCGGATGCGTCCCCGCACCGGGCGCAGCGACACCATCATGGCCCCGGCTGTCACGACGAGGACCGCCAGCCACTGCACCGCGCTGAGCCGTTCGCCCAGGAACGTCACCGCAATGAGCGCCGCGAACACGGGCGACAGGGACTGCATGGGCACGGCACGCGACATCTCCTCCATGCGCAGCCCGTAGAAGAAGAGCGACAGTCCGGCAGCCCACAGCAGGCCGCTGGCGACGGCCCAGGGGATCCCGCTCCCGCCGTCGAAACCGACCGTCGCGAGCGTGGCGACCAGGAATATGGGGCCGATGAGGAACTGCAGGAGGCCGAAGGCAACGTTGAAGCTGGCAAAGCTCGGGAACAGGCGAGACAGCGATCGCTTGTCGATCGCGGAGACGACGGAGAAGAGGGCTGTGCTGAGCAGCGCGGCGGTCAGCCAGGTCATTGGCGGCACTCCATGGACGAGGCTCCCCATTGTGGCGCGCCGCGCCCGCCGGTGTCATCTTGCGGACCGTGGCTGCGGGGTCTCCGGTCGCAGGTTGGGGGGCGTTGCGATCCGAACCGGGGTGTGGAGTCTCCGCCGGCTTCCCCTACTTATTGAGGTTTGTCCACGCAAAGACTAGGCGTGGGGCCAGTCGGATTCTTCCAGCGTTCGCCTAGCCTCCTCCAGGCTGTCAAAGACATAGCCTCTGCCATCTGTTTCGATGGGTACGCCTTGGATTTGGAACGCGATAGCGCGTCCTTCCTCGACCTCTGATATGCAGCAGAGGACAACAGTTGTGTCTCCGCGCTGGTGAGAACAAACTGCGTATCTGTTGCCCATTGCTCCATCCTCTCACAGCACTCTCCACCAGGGAACAGCGAGAACGTCAGGCGCGAGCCACTGGATAGCGGTCCCAGCGTGAAGCAACAGGCCTGACCTGGCCCTATCCCCGTACTCAGCCCGAAAAGTGCGCAGATGTTTCGCGTCACGAAGGCGCGGCCGCTCGGTCGATTTCACCTCGATGGGCAAGAGGCTGTCCCCTGCCTCTACTACAAAGTCCACCTCCTCGCCGATTGTCGTGCGCCAGTAGAAGATTTCGGCGCGGTCGAGCCGCGTGTCGCGCCAGGCCACAAGGTCTTGGGCCACGAGATTCTCCAGGTGAGCTCCTCTGGGTTCAGCTTCCTGGGTGAGATACAGCGACACCCCAGTGTCGCCCCAGTAGAGCTTCGGCGACTTCATCAGCCGTTTGGTGCGGTTGACAGCATAGGCGGGCAGCCGCAGGAGCAGATACGATGTTTCCAGCAGGTTGAGGTAGCGATGGACTGTCGGCTGGGGCAGCGCAACGTCACGGCCAAGCTCGGTCTGATTTGCGAGTTGGCCAGTCCGGAGGCAGGCGGCCCGCATCAGTCGGCGGAAGTCCGGCAACGCCGAGATGGACGAGAGGTTCTGCAGGTCGCGCTCCAAGTACGTGCGTACGTAGCCGTCGAACCAGACCGCTCGCTCCCCGTCTGTCTTGAGGTGAAGGGCGGGTGTGGGAAACCCTCCCCGGAATGCCAGAGCACGCCAGTCCTCCGGCTCGTCGGGCTGCGCGGCCAAAAGGTCGAGCCAATCCCGATCGCTGTTTTTCAGCAGTTCCTCCCAGATGCCTCCTCTCCCCAGGCCGCGCTGCTCTCGACGAGTCATCGGCCAAAGAGTCAGGTAGCTGGCGCGTCCGGCGAGGGACTCGGAGACTCGACGCATCAGGAGTAGGTTCGCCGAACCGGTTAGCAGGAATCTTCCAGGCCTGCGCTCTTGGTCTATGGCGCGCTTAACAGCGTGCAGCAATGCAGGTTCACGCTGGACCTCATCAATGGTGACGGGTTGGCTGCCCTCCAAAAGTACTTCGGGGTCGTGGCGCGCCGCATACAAAACGTCAAGGTCGTCCAAGGAGAGAAAGCGCCTGTTCCCAGACGTGAGTTCCTGAGCCAGGGTGCTCTTCCCCGTCTGCCGAGCGCCGGTGACGACAACAGCGGGCATGACGCGGAGTCGGTCCTCAAGGCCTGGCGCAACCAAGCGGGGGAGTGTGCCTTCCAACACATCGATAATGTATATCATTCACGATACGCATTACAAGTCGGGTTTGGGAGAGCGAGCTGAACGTCCGTCTCGCGGGGTGAATGACGGATGCCCAGACTACTCGTTCATGTTGAAGGTCAGGCGGCGGAGTCCCTATACGAATGTGAGAGCGCAGTTGTTGGGCACGCCAGGCAGCGGTCGAAACGCGAAAGGGTCCGAGGCTGGCCCCGAGGGCAATGGCCACGGCACTCGCCCCGGTCTCCCGCTGAGCCATCGAGCGGCGGGGAGGATTGAGGCGGGGGCGGCCCACCCTGCTAGAATGGGCGGCGCACACCTACCAGCGAGAGGGAACCTGTGACCACTGCCAATGAGAGGCCAACGATGCTCGGCGCCCTGAAGCAGAGCGGATACAAGAGTGTACCCGTACGGGATGAGATGCGCCGTAACCTCATCGGCCATATGGAGCGCGGCGAGCAGTTGTTCCCCGGCATCGTCGGATACGACGACTCGGTCCTGCCGCAGCTGGAGAACGCGATCCTGGCGGGGCAGGACATCATCCTTCTGGGCGAGCGTGGCCAGGCGAAGTCGCGCATCATCCGCGCCCTCGTCAATCTGCTCGACGAGGCTATCCCCATCGTCGCGGGGAGCGAGATCAACGACGACCCGTTCAATCCGGCGTCCCGCTACGCCATCGAGCTCGTGGCCGATCAGGGCGACGACACCGCCATCGAGTGGGTGGGACGCGACCACCGGTACGGCGAGAAGCTGGCGACGCCGGACATTTCGATCGCCGACCTCATCGGCGACGTCGACCCTATCCGCATCGCCGAGGGCCGCTACCTCTCCGACGAGCTGGCAATCCACTACGGCCTGATCCCGCGGACCAACCGCGGCATCTTCTCGATCAACGAGCTCCCCGACCTCGCCGAGCGCATCCAGGTGGGGTTGTTCAACCTCATGGAGGAGCGCGATGTCCAGATCAAGGGCTACCGGGTGCGCCTGCCGCTCGACGTGCTCGTCGTGGCGAGCGCGAACCCGGAAGACTACACGAACCGCGGCCGCATCATCACGCCGCTCAAGGACCGCTACGGCGCCCAGATTCGCACCCACTACCCCCAGGAACTCGCCCAGGAAATCTCCATCATGGAGGCGGAACGCAGGCAGTTCCCGGTGACCGAGGACCGGGTCACCGTGCCAGCGTACGTGAAGGAGGTCATCGCGGAGTTCACGACGCTCGCCCGCAAGCACCCGGAGGTCAACCAGCGCTCCGGCGTGAGCGTGCGCGTCTCCATCGCCAACTACGAGACGGTAGTGGCGAACGCGCTCCGGAGGGCCATTCGGGCGGGCGAGCCGCAGGCCGTGCCCCGTCTGACCGACCTTCCCTTCATGATTGCGTCGACGCTGGGCAAGATCGAGCTCGAGACGATGGAGAGCGGGCGCGAGGTGCGGGTGCAGGACGACCTGGTCAAGCGCGCCGTCCTCAACGTGTTCGGCCGCTATTTCTCGCCGGGCGATTTCGACGGGCTGGTGCTCGCGTTCGAGCAGGGCTCGACGCTGGACACCGGCGCCGACATGCCCTCCGGGGAGTACGTGGCCGCGCTCAATCAGTTCGAGGGGTTCGAGGACGGGCTCGCCCGCCTGCAGCCGGGCGAGGACGCAGCCGCTATCGCGTCCTCGATGGAGTTTGTGTTGGAGGGGCTGCATCTCAACAGGCGGCTCAACCGCGACAAGGTGGAAGGCGGCGGCTACCGATACCGCGTGTAAGCGTCGTGCATCTGAAGGAAGGCAGCGGGCAGTGAGGCTCGCCAGCATTCGGAGTTCGCAGGGAGGTCGCGAGGAAGATGGCTAACGAGTCGCAGTACGACGTCGTGATCGTCGGCGGGGGCGCCGCGGGCTTGGCCGCCTCGATCTACTCCGTCCGCGCGATGCTGAAGACGCTGGTCATCGAGCGGCAGGCGGTTGGCGGCCAGATTCTCTACACGGGCGAGATCGAGAACTACCCCGGGTTCCCCGAGCCCATCTCCGGACCGGACCTCGCGACGCTCTACGAGAAGCAGGCGGCCCGCTTCGGCGTCGAGTTCGAGTACGACACCGTGACCGCCCTCGACGTAGCGGGGCCCGTCAAGCGGGCGATCGGCGAGCTCGGCGAGTACACCGCGAAGAGCGTCATCATCACCTCCGGCGGCGAGCACAACAAACTCGGCGTCCCCGGCGAGGAGGCGTACTCAGGCAGGGGCGTCTCCTACTGCGCGACGTGCGACGGCAACTTCTTCCGCGACATGGACGTCACCGTGGTCGGCGGCGGCGACGCCGCGCTCGACGAGGGGCTCTATCTCACCCGCATGACGAAGAACGTGACGGTGGTGCACCGCCGCGATGAGCTGCGGGCGAGCAAGATTCTCCAGCAGCGGGGGTTCGACAACCCCAAGATGCAGTTCGTCTGGGACACGGTCGTCGAGGAGATCCGGGGCAACGGCGCCGTGAACGGCGTGGTCCTCAAGAATCTGAAGACAGGGAAAGTCTCCGAGCGCGAGACCGAGGGCGTGTTCATCTACATCGGGTTCCACCCGATCAACGACTTCATGCGCGGCGTCGTGGACCTCGACAACGCGGGGCACGTCGTCACGGACCTGCAGATGCAGACCAGCGTCCCCGGCGTATTCGCCGCGGGCGACGTCAGGACGTTCTCGGACCGCCAACTCGCCAACGCCGTCGGCGACGGCGTCAGCGCAGCCCTCTCCGCCTACCGCTACATCGAAGGCTAGTGGACGGCGTCGAGCCAGCCCTTCTCGCGCAGCACGCGCAGCGCCAGGCCTATCTGGCGCTCCGAGAACTGCTGCTTCTGTGGGTCCCATGCGTACACGCGCTCGATAAGCTCATCCTCAGTCGCGGATGGATGCTCGGCGGCGGCCCAGTGGACCGTCGCCAGCAGCTCGAGGCCGAAGGTTGACTCGAACCCCGTCGCTAGGTCCGCCACCCTGTCCATACGCTTCTTGGTCGCGGTGTGACTTTCGAGGAACGCCGTTGCGTCCTCCACGGCGCCGGGGACCAGTTCGAGTTCCTTGCCGGGAGCGTCGCCCCCGTCGGCGTAGCCGGAGATGAGATGACCCTCGATGTCCTTCAGTACATGCCGCAGGTTCTCGGCGTATGGGCCGTGGGGCGCCTTTGTGTACTTCAATCGAAGAGGCTCGCCCGCCAGCTGCATGAAGTACATGAGCTTGTGGACTTCCAGCAGCGTCACGAACGGATCGAGCAGCGCGCGAATGTAGCGGTCCATCAGGCAGACGAGCGCCGCCCGCCCGGCCGTCATCTTCGGCACATCGGTGGAACGGTTGGGACGTCCGTCGCTAGCCGCGCTGCCGGGGCTGAAGATCACAGCCTCGACGTCCTCGATCTCGCTCAGCGCGGCTTCGATTCTCGGGGCCACTTCGCGCCACGACAGGCCGCCGAGATCGCTCGCCAAGGGCGGAATCGCGATCGAGCGGATGTGACGCGCCCTGATCTCCTGGGCAAGCGTGCGCAAGCCGGAGTCGATGTCTTCCATGCGGCTCTTGCCGCGCCAGTGGCGCTTGGTCGGGAAGTTGATGATGTAGCGCGGGTTGGTGAGCTTGCCGGTCTCGAACACGAACATCTTGCCGGGCTCGACCTCCTTCCGCTTGCAAGCCGCCGCGTAGGCCTCGAAGTTATCGGGGTAGACGTTCTTGAACTGTAGCGCGATGCCGCGCCCCATGACGCCCACGCAGTTGACGCTGTTGACCAGAGCTTCGACGTCCTCATGGAATATGTCGCCGGTCTTGTACTCGAACATAGCCTCTTTGTCCTTTCCCGCGTCAGTAGTACCAGCCGCGTATGATTTGGACAGGTGGACAGTGGGCGGCTCTCTGCATCGCCATCGCCGCCAGCGCTTGGTTGCCGATGTCAGGAGACAGGACGCCGATACGGGATACCAACTGCCAGGGGAACGACTGCTCCACGAGGAACTCCGCCTGCTTGCGTTCCTTCACAGACGACCACTGATGAGCTTGGACCGCGTCCCAATCGATCTGGTCGAGTTGTCCAATATCCGAGTAGTCCTCAGCGTAGGCAGCGGCCGCATTGGAGGTGGTGAAGGCCCAGCGCCGCCCGTTGGCATCCGCCCAGGCGACCACCTAGCGCAGGTCTGCCTCCAGGTGAACGATCGGCCCCTGGCCTCCTCGATATGCTAGTTCGGAGTGGTTCTTCATGTAGATTACGTAGAGCATCACGGACCTAGGGCAGAAGTAGAAGGGCACGCACCCCCCGACGGCTAGGCCTGAGTGGCTGGTGAGGGCGTGTGTTTGCCTCCCCGCCTTGATGCCGGGTATCCCGATGGTAGTGACAGGCTTGTTGTGCCTAGCCATCGCTGCGTCGCACAAGAGCGCACTGTCCGAAATGATCGATTGCAGATTGTCTACATGGACGATGTGGTACACCTTTGGGTGTTGTGGCGGTGGCGTCATCGGAGCGTAGCATAGAACGGCATCGGCCCTCTGTCACCGGTCCCGCGCCGCCGAGCTGGCCCCGCGGCCGATGGCCGCGCAACAGAGAAGGCCCCTCTCGTCGAGAGGGGCCTTCCGTTTCAGCCTATCGGAAGGAGGCTAGTGGCCGCCGCAGCCGCAGTCGCCGCCGCACGCGCACCCGCCGCCGCTCATGGCGATGTTCGGGTTCGTGATGACGAATCCGCTCCGCATGAG
The DNA here is from genome assembly GCA_965220205.1 of Dehalococcoidia bacterium. GTDB lineage: Bacteria > Chloroflexota > Dehalococcoidia > Lucifugimonadales > Australimonadaceae. Next base: position 2,149,080 of record OZ244812.1, read on the forward strand.
CCCCTCGGAGTAGTCGATCTCGGCGCCGTCCAGGAGCGGGGCGCTGTCCAGGTCGGTGATGACGCGGATGTTGGCGTCGTGGATGACCAAGTCGTCCTTGCTTGCCTCGTCTTCGAGCGCCAGCATGTACTGGGCCCCGTTGCCCTGTGGGACCACGATCACGCGCAGCGCGGCTTCCGGCTGCCCCTCCTCGTCCAGGATCTCCTTCAGCTTGCCAGCAGCGGTGTCAGTGACCGTGATCATGGGGTCTCCTTTGCGACGCGGGTTCCAAGAGCCGCACGGAGGAGCGTACCGTACGGCGGGAGGCCAGTCAAGCAGAACCGGGCGCGCCGCCGGCTCCCTCGCGGGCGTCCGCGCCGTCACGGAATCGGGCGAAGCCCCGATTGCGGCGGTGGCTCCCGCATTCCCAAATCAAAATTTGTTCTGGTACACTGTGACTGTGCCGGCGCGTGCCGGTGCTGTGAACACTCGTGGGAGGTCTCTCTCGGAATGACCTATATAATCGTTGAGCCCTGCGTCGACCTCAAGGATGCGTCATGCGTCGACGTATGCCCCGTGGACTGCATCTACGAGGGCGAGCGCATGTACTACATCAACCCGGAAGAGTGTATCGACTGCGCCGCGTGTGAGCCCGTGTGTCCGGTGGCCGCAATCTTCGCCGAGGACGCGGTGCCCGCGGACCAGCAGGAGTACATCGCGATAAACCGCGATTTCCCCTATCCGAGCTGACCGCCCACGCGGGCCGACGCAAGAACAGCCAGCCGGCCATCATGAGCCGGCTGGTTTTGCGTCGCCCGCCTCAGGCGGCTAGCCGCCCAGGCTGTCCAGCACTTCCTCGATGGAGCCGCGCAGGCAGGTGAAGATCGGCACGTCCCGCTCCGTGTACGGACGTTGCTCCGCGCCGCGCAGTTCGATGACCAGCTCGAGGAACCGCTCGGGACTGTCCGTCTCGAACCCCAGCACGAACTCTTGATCGTCCAGGCCGTACGAGTAACTGGTGTGAATCTTCACTTCCGGGTAGCGGTGACCGACCTTGAAGTGCTCGGTCATCATCCGCTGCCGTTCTTCCGCGGGGAGCTGATGCCAAGCGTGAGTCTTCACGAACGGGTAGACGAAGAGGTAGGGCTTGTCCATCGGCCGGATGCGAAGGCGGCTCTCCGGCTCTCCGTGCTCGTGCGCGCCGACGTACGTCGAATGGCGGGTCATCGCAAGGTAGGAGTACGGCGTAGCGAGGTACGTTCCCAGGCGTGTCTGCGCGATGGCGGTCGCGAGCGCGCGGACGCCCTCGAGGCCGGGGCTGACCAGCCAGATGAGCATATCGGCGTCGCCGCGCATGCCCATGGTCGTATAGGCGCGGACCATCAGGCCGGGGCTCGCATCCTCGAGCACCCCAGCGAGCTCGCGCTTGTCCTCCGCGCGGTCCTCGACCGGGCGCCGCCGCCATACGGGATCGAGCTTGTAAAAGGTGTACTTGACGATCTGAGGAGCTGGCGTTGTCGCCACGGGAGTGCCTCCGGTCGAGATCGGGGCGTCCTGATTCTACAGAGTGGACTGCGGCCGGCTGGGCCCGGGGCGCAACGCCAGCGCAGACGCAGCAAGAAACAGAATCGCGCCTCCTGCGTAGTACCAAGTGATGAGGACCAGCCCAAGAGCCGATGACGCCAGCATGACCGCCGCGCCGACAGCCAGCCGGGTCCGGGCCGTCAGCGCGCCCGCGAGCCCCGCGATGGAGGCAAAGACCGCGCCGACCCCTCGCATGGCGACCTCGCCCGCGTCGTCGCTGCCGGCGAGCGTCCCTGTTCCGGCCACCAGCATGGCGACGACCGACCCGGAGACCGCCATCACGGCCCCGAACACGCCGACCATCGCCACGAGCTTGCCCACGTCTCCCGCCCCTGCGACCGGGCGTAGTTTATCATGGGGTCGAGACGAGACGCCTCTACGACGACAAAAGGGGCCGGGGCCGGGACGTTTCGGCGCTGCGGAGGGATGATGCCGAGACAGTTCGCGTTGCTGGGATTGCTCGTGTTCGGACTGCTCGCGCCGGCAGCGTGCGGCGGCGAGGTCGTCGAGCCTGCGCCCACTGACGAAGCCCCCACGAGCGCCCCCGGGGTGAACCTCGAGGTGCCGGACCTGATGATCTCGGCGTATCAGGGCACGGCCGCGCTCGGCGGCGAGGAGGTCACCCTTTCGAGCGTTCTGGCGCAGGGCAAGCCCGTCGTGCTCAACTTCTGGGCGGCTCTCTGTCCGCCCTGCCGGGCCGAGATGCCCGACTTCCAGCGGGTCTACGACAGCCGCAGCCACGAGGTCACGATCATCGGCGTCGACATCGGCCCGCAGCAGCAACAGGGCACCCGCGACGGAGGGCGCGAACTGCTCGCGGACCTCGGCATCAGCTACCCCGCCGGGACGACCTTCGACGAGCGCGTCGTGCGCGACTTCCGGATCGTCGGCATGCCGACGACCTTCTTCATCTTCCCGGACGGGCGGCTCCTCCGTTCGTGGGCCGGACTAATGAACGAGGAGAAGGTCAACGAGTTCATCGACGAGCTCGTCTTGGGTTAGCCGGGCTTCCGCGGCTCGCCCATCAGTCTCGCCAACTGGCGCGTTGACATCGCCTGCCCTTGCGTATAGAACGCGGGGCGCTGGCTGCCCCGCCGTGCGCGATGCGCAGGCGGACGCCGGTCCGGAGACCGGTCCGGAGAAGGGATGTAACTCGCATGGCGCTATCCGAGGGCGTCGAAGGCCGCAGGCTCGTCTCCATGCCGGTGGAGGACGGCGCCGAGGCCTTCGTCGAGATGCTCAACAGCAACGGCGTCGAGTACCTCTTCCTGAACTCAGGCACCGACACCTTTCCGGTCCTCGAGGCCCTGGAGCGCATGATGGCCCAGGAGCGGACGGTCCCCCGGATCATCCTGTGCATCGACGAAACGACGGCGATGTTCGCTGCTCACGGGTACTACCAGCTGACGGGCAGAGCGCAGGCTGTGCTCGTCCACGTGGACGCTGGCACCATCAACATCGGCGGGGCCTACCACGACGCTCAGCGCGACCACGCGGCTATCGTCGTGTGCGCAGGCCGTGCTCCCTCCACGTTTGGCGGCGTCGTCGCCGGCGCGAGGGACATGAACATCCACTGGACCCAGGAGCAGCGGGACCAGGCCGGGATCGTGCGCACGTTCACCAAGTGGGACTATGAGCTGCGCAACCTCGACAGCATCAACTGGGTCGTGCAGAAGGCGTTCCAAGTCGCCGCGGCCGAGCCCGCCGGCCCGGTCTACCTGACGCTGCCCCGCGAGCTCCTGCTCGAGCGGATGACCGAGCTGGGCGTGCCGCCGTCGCAGCGCCATGGACGCCCCGCCGGCCCCGCGGCGGACCGCGAAGCGCTCAGGACGCTCGCCGGCTGGCTTGCCGAGGCCGAGCGTCCGCTGATCGTTGCAGGCGCGTCGGGACGCTATACCGAGACAGTGTCCGTCCTGGCGGAGCTGGCCGAGCTCGCCGGAGCGCCCGTCGTGGGGGCCATCGGCTCTCGCCTCAATATGCCGACGCACAATGCGTTGAACGCGGCGACCTGCGGCGCGCCCTCCGTGGCCGAGGCCGACCTCATCGTCGTCGTCGACTGCGACGTTCCGTGGATACCGGACCAGGAGACGCTCGAGCCCAGCGCCCGCGTCGCATGGATCGACATCGACCCTACGAAGGACACAATCCCGCTGTGGGCGTACCCGGCAGACCTGTTGGTCCATGCGTCGTCGCGCACTGCGCTGCCCGAGCTGCGGGACGCGCTGCGCGAGCGGCTCACGCCGGAGGACCGGGGGCGCGTCGCCGTCCGCTGCGAGGAGTACGCAGCCAACAGCCGGCTCGAGCGCGAGCGGCTCGCTGCGCGAGCGCTAAGCGTCAAGAACGAGCGTCCCATCCATCCGTTGTGGGTCGCGTACTGCCTCGATCAGGTGCTCGAGCGCGACGCCATCGTGATGAACGAGGGCATGACGGGCAGTTGGCCCTGGATGAACATCACGGACCGGAGCGAGCCGGGGACCGTGTTCACGTCCGGCGGCTCGAGCCTCGGCTGGGCGCTGGGCGCCGCCGTCGGCGCGAAGCTCGCCAACCCCGGACGAGACGTCGTCGCATTGGAGGGCGACGGGTCGTTCGTGTTCGCGCGCCCGACCTCCGCGTTGTGGGCGGCGGAGAAGCACCGCACGCCGTTCCTGACGGTGATCTACAACAACTCGCGGCACCAAGCGACCGTCAACAGCTGGAACAAACACATCCCCGACAACATGGGCAAGCGGCTGAACGAGTACGTAGGCGTCGATATCGACCCATCGCCGGACTACGCGGTGCTGGCGCAAGCGTGCCGCGCCTACGGCGAAACGGTGGAAGACCCGGCCGACGTGCTCCCCGCGCTCGAGAGAGGGCTGGCGCGCGTGCGCGCCGGCCAGGCCGCCGTGCTCGACGTGCGCATCGCACGCATGGACGGACGCGCCGCCGCTGGCTAGCGCCGGACGGCCCTCGATGCCCTGAACGTAGCCGCACTGTCCTGTTTCGGAAAACACACTGTTCCACTACATGTGGAACAGGCTATGTTCTGAAACAGCGTGCATTAGGGGCGTCGGGCGTTGGTGAGGCTCTGCACACTGACGGCGCTCACGCCATGAGGGGGGCTGCGTAGTGGACCCGATGATGCGGGTGGGCTTCGCGATCATCGTCGGGCTGGCGGCGAGCGCGGCGCTGACAGTTGTCCTCGTGGCGGCGGGCGCGCCGGTCTGGGCCGGCCTCGCGCTCCTGGCCGTACTGGACGTCGCAATCATCGGATGGGGCTACGCGGCTGTCCGCCGCATGGGGAAGCGGTAACGCGGCGCGGCCGGGGCCTCTGCGATCAGAACGGCATTCCCCAGATGGGGTACCACTGTCTGATGTCGTGGTTGGTCGGCAGCGAGCGGCGGACCGCCTGCTCGACGCGCAGCTCGAGCTGATGATCGCGGCCTTTGCCCCCGGGGTCGTCGTCCGGCACGAACGGCGTGTAGCTCTTGAGCCTCGGCTGGTATATCCAGTAGATCGTATGACGGCGCTCTTCGCCGTCGGTCCAGTGGAACGGGTAGACCGCGGCCATGACGCGGTCCGCTAGGCCTGCGCCTGCCAGCGCTTCGCCGACCGCTGCCGCCCCGCTGGCAAGCGCGGGCAGGTTGTCGGCGCGTATGATGACCCACGCGTGGCCCTCGTTGTCGGTCGTGATCTCGAACTGGTGGCGGGTGCGGTCGACCTCGGTGGTAGCCCGCTCGACCTCGGCCTTCGCTTGCGCCGCCGACTGCTCGCCGATGGGACGGACGAGCACGCCGACCTTGCCGGTGGTCGTCGTGTCGAGGTCGTCCTCGAGCCGAGTCGTGGCGCGCGCCATCGCCCCGGCCGCCTCCGACCACGGGACGCTGGGGTTGGTCGACTTAAACAGGAAGAAGCACATGGATATCCTACGTGAACGCGATATCGCGCTCGAGCTCCCTGAGCCGCGCGATGCGTTTGTCCAAGGGTGGATGAGTCGAGAAGAGGCTGGCGAGACCGTCGCCGACCGCGGGCATGATGAAGAACGCGTTCATGCCCTCGGCGCGCCGTAGGTCGTCGGCGGGGAGCCTCGTGAACGAGCCGCTGATCCGCTCGAGGGCCGACGCCAGGTGCCTGGGTTGACGGGTGAGCAGGGCCGCGCCGCGGTCGGCTGAGAACTCGCGGTAACGCGAGAGCGCGGCCACGAGCATGCCGCCCAGAAACCGGACGAGGAGCGTCACGATCAGCGCAATCATGATGTAGCTGTGCCCCCCGCCGCCCCGGTTCCGGCCCATGCCCCCGAAGATCGCCGAGAACATCAGGAAGGTCGAGAGCGTGCCGGCCACGATCACGAAGAAGCTGGCGTAGGTCATCACGACCACGTCCTTGCTGCGGATGTGGCTGATCTCGTGGGCCAGCACCCCTTCGAGCTCGTCCCGGTTCAGCATGTTCATCAGCCCCGTTGTGACAGCCACGGCGGCGTGCTTCTGGCTCCGGCCGGTCGCGAACGCGTTGGCGACGTTCATGTCGGATATCGCCACCTTCGGCTTCGGAATCCCTGCGGCCTGCGAGAGGCGGTCCACTATCGCGTGCAGCTCCGGCGCCTCCTGCGGCGTCACGACCTTCGCCCGCATCGACGCCAGCACCATCCGGTCCGACAGCGCGAACTGGAACAGCACCATCACCACGGCAATGCTGATGTAGATCGGGCTGATCTGGACCATGATGTAAACGAAGGCGCCGTAGACCAGGCACAGGAGGAACATGGTGAACCACATGCGGTTCCTGAGCTGGGGGTCTCTTCCGATGTTGATTGGCTGGATCATCGCTCCTACTCCGACGCCTCTACCCGCCGTGCCGCTCCCCGGTCCGCCCCGCCGGGGAGACGGGCCATTCAGAACATGATAGCGGCTTGCCGCCCGAGCGTGTAGGGCGGCCGGCCTCAGGCCCGAGCCGCCGCGCCCAGCTCGCGGGCGACCGCCTCGAAGCCGGGCATCGCGCCGTCGAGCACGCGCTGCTCGACGCAGAAGGAGATGCGGAAGTGCCCCGGGAGCCCGAACCCCCGGCCCGGCACGACGAGCACCCCGTGGCGCTGGAGGGCCTCCACCGCCTGTAGCTCGTCGGGGACCGGCGACTCCGGAAACATGTAGAACGCGCCCCCCGGCTTGAACACGCGATAGCCGGCCTGCGTGAGCCCGTCGTAGAGGAAGTCCCGCTTGCGACGGTAGTCTTCGACGTCGATCGTCACTCCCTGTAGAGTGCTGACCACATGCTGCATGAGCGCCGGCGCGTTGACGAAACCCAGTACGCGGTTGCAGAAGACGAACGCGTCCATCAGCTCGCCCGCGTCCGGGCAGTCCGGCGCCACTGCCAGATACCCGATGCGCTCGCCGGGCAGCGCCAGGTCCTTGGAGTGGGAGGTGACGGTGATGGTGCGCCGGTACGCCAATTGTGGGAACGCGTATCGCCTGCCGTCGAAGATGATCCGGCGGTAGGGTTCGTCGCTGATGAGGTAGACCTCCGTGCCGAGCTCGGCGCCTCTGCGCTCGAGTACGCCCGCCAGCTGGGCGACGAACGCCTCGTCGTAGACGGCGCCCGAGGGGTTGTTCGGCGAGTTCAGCAGCACGGCCTTAGTGCGCGGCGTCATCTTCGACTCGAGTTCGGCCAGGTCGGGCGTGAAGCCGGGCCCGCAGCCGACGACGACCGCCGAGGCGCCGTGGTTCGCCGCGTAGAAGAGGTATTCCGCGAAGTACGGCGCGAAGACGATGACCTCGTCGCCGGGGTCGCACAGCGCGTGGACCGCGACGTTGATGCCGCCGCCCGCGCCGACGGTCATGAGGACGTGCTCGGCGGCGTATGGCAGGCCCGTCTCGTCCGCGAGCGACGCCGCGACCGCGGCCCTCGTCTCGGGATAGCCCGCGTTGGGCATGTAGCGGTGGGCGCCGGGCGTCCTAGCCTGCACGAGCCGGAGCAGCTCTGCGTGGAATTCCTCGGGCGGCTCCATCACCGGGTTGCCGAGCGACAGGTCGAAGACGTTCTCCTCGCCCCGCTCGCGCTTGAGGGCGATGCCCAACTCGAACATGCGGCGGATCCACGAGCTGTCCGCCATATGCCGTCTCACGTTGCTTGCGATGCTCACATAGTGCTCCAAAAGGCCGGGTCCGCCGGAGGCAGGCCGCCGCCGTGAGGCAGCATAGGCGCCGCGCACACGCGCCGCAACCGGCACTCCCCGTTCCCCAGCTCTCCTTCGCCAAGCCGGGAGAGGGCGTAGACGGGAGGGGAGAGTATACGAGCGAAAGCTGGTATCGTGGGCGAGACGGAAGCCCGCCGCGGTCCTCTGTCATTCCAGCGAGACGTAGAGGTGCTGCGTTGCCTTCGGTCATGGGAAAGCGCTTCGAATGCCCGGAGTTCGGCTGCCAGTTCATGGTGACGAAGGCGGGGACGGGCGATCTGTCCTGCGCGCCCGCCGCCGAGGGCGAGGCGAGCCAGCTGGGCAAGCGGTACGCCTGCGCTGAGTGCGGCGCAATGGTCCTGTGCATCAAGGCCGGGGAAGGCCGGTGCGTCTGCGACAACGTCCCCATGGAGCTTTTGGCCGCCAAGTCGCTGCCGTCGTCCGACTAGCGGATCAGTCGGAACCTCCCTCCTTGAGCCACTCGTACAGTTCGTAGTGCTCGCTGCTCATGCCAAGCGACTCGTACACGCGCTTCGCCGTCTCGTTTCGCCGGTCGACGTAGAGGCGCAGACCGGCCAGCTCGGGGGAGCGCTCGACCAGCAACCGCAGGTGTTCGTAGAGCGCGTGAAACACGCCGCGGCGGCGCGCTTCCGGCCGGACGAAGACGGAGTGGACCCACAACACGGTCGCGTTGCGCCAATCGCTCCACTCAGGCACGGTCATGAGCATGCCCGCGACCCTGCCGCCCTCTTCGGCGACCCAATAGCTGGCGGTTGTGCGGCCCTCGAACACGGCGGCGACGCCCGCGCTGAGAGTCGCTCGGTCGAGGTCGGTCTCCTCGCTCTCCCGGGCCATCACCAGCTGGAACTCGACGATGAGGGGCGCATCCGCCGGAACGGCCGGGCGTACGGCAATCATGCCGCGCATCATAGCGCGGGACGCGCCGAGGAACGATTGCGCAACAGCACCGGCCGGCTGCGCCTACCCGGCGATGCGGCGGATGACGCCGACGACGCGGCCGTGCACCTGCACGCGGTCCGCCGGGACGATGATCGGGTCCATCTGCACGTTCTCGGGCTGGAGGCGGACGTTCCCGCCCTCGAGGTAGAACCGCTTGAGGGTTGCCTCCTCCTCCAGCGGGAGCCACGCGGCCACCATATCGCCGTTGTTCGCCTCCGAACCCGCTCGGAGCACCACGATGTCGCCGTCCGTGATCAGCGCGTCGATCATCGAGTAACCCTTCACCCGGAGGGCGTATAGGTTCTCGTGGCGACGCGGCGCGAGCTCCGGCGGCAGGGTCAACGTCTCCGCGTCCTCGGATGGCCAGCCCTCCGCTTCGGGGACGGGGATGGGGGAACCCGCGGCGATGGTCCCGATCACCGGCACCTCGATGAACTCCGCCTCCCGGCGCTCGGGCGAGGCCGCGCCGACGAGCTCCAACCCGCGCGAGATGTCGGGCGACCGCCGGACAACCCCCTCCCGCTCGAGGATACGGAGGTTGTAGTCGACGACGGACGTCGAACTGATCTCGCAGGCGAGCTGGATCTCGCGGACCGAGGGCATGTAGCTATGCTGCTCGTGGTACGCGGTCACGAAATCGATGATCTTCTGCTGCTTGGGCGACAACTTCTGCACGCTGACCTCCGTCCCCGGAGTACGGGAACATCTGTTCTGCCTGCAGCGTAGGCAGTGCGTGCGAAGCTGTCAACGAGCGCGTGTCACACCATCGGAAACCTTCGCATAACCCATTCCGTCATCGCTTCGAGAGTCCTTGTATCTTGGAGAAGGGGAGCGGTAGACCGATAGTCCTCTGGTCCCAGAAGACCGAGGGAGAGCGGTGGTCGCCGCTCCCACCTCCCGGAAAGCCCGAACAGTTGCTTGGGAATAACCCGCATGTGCAAGGCTGGGCTCAAGGAGGAATGGTCGTGAACACCGAGGAGCGTTACGTCGGCATCGATGTGTCGAAGAAGCGGCTCGACGTCGCCGTGCTGCCGGACGGGACGCATTGGAGTGTCGCGAACACGCCGAAGGGCGCCGGGGACCTAGCCGTCAAGCTGGCCCGCCTCGCGCCGACCCTGGTGGTGATGGAGGCGACGGGCGGGTTGGAGCGCGTCGTCCAGGACAGCCTTGCCGCAGCGGAGGTTCCCACGGCGGTGGTGAACCCCCGGCGGGTCCGGGACTTCGCCCGAGCGAGCGGACGGCTGGCCAAGACGGACAAACTGGACGCGGCGGCGTTGGCCCATTTCGGCCAAGCTATGCGGCCCGAGCCCCGGCCCCTGCCCGACGACGAGACGCGGGAGCTGGTGGACCGGCGGCAACAGGTGGTCTCGATGATCACCATGGAGGAGAATCGTCTGGCCCAGGCGCCCGAGCCACTCCGTGAGGATATCCAGCGCCACATCGACTGGATGAAAGCGGCTGCGGGGCGGTACGACGCCCAACTCAGGGAGCGCATCCAGGGGCGCCCCGACTGGCGGGAGCGGGACAACCTGCTCCGGAGCGTGCCCGGCGTGGGGCCGGTGCTCAGTCTGACCCTAGCCGCCCACCTGCCCGAGCTCGGGAGCCTCGACCGCAAGCAGATCGCGAGCCTGGCCGGGGTCGCGCCGTTCAACCGCGACAGCGGGACCCTGCGTGGGCGGCGCACCGTCTACGGTGGACGGTCGCGCGTCCGGCAGGTCCTGTACATGGCGGCGCTGTGGGCTGCGCACCACAACCCCGTGTTCCAGCGCTTCTACGGCCGGCTGTGCGCGACGGGGAAGGCGAAGAAGGCCGCCCTGACGGCCTGCATGCGCAAGCTCCTCGTCATCCTCAACAGCATGCTCAAACACGGCTCCCTGTGGAACGAGGCGCACGCGCAGACGGAGATGGCCGCCTCAATCGATTGACTTGCAACACAGTTGCTCTCCCCCGTCTGCGGGGGGAGAGTTAGAGAGGGGGCCGCGCCCCGCCCGCCTACTTTCGTTGATTGTGGTGTGGACCGACAGGCCCACGTGCGAGATTCCCGCGAAAGCGGGAATCCAGGGTGCGCGGGAGAGCAGACAGGGGAGACGGCAAGAAGAACCCCCGCCAAGCAGCGGTTACGCAAGGGTCTCTCTTGGAGCGGCCTGCGCTACTCGGCTGCGGCTGCAGTGGCGGCGTTGAGCCGCTTCATGAGGCGCGACTTGCGGCGAGCCGCGTTGTTGCGGTGGATGACGCCCTTGGTCCGAGCGCGGTCCAAGGCGCTTACCGCGCTCCCGACGGTCGGGGCCCAGGCGGACTGGTCGCCGCGCCCGAGCGCAGTGAGGGCCTTCTTCACGGCGGTGCGGCTGCTCGAGCGTATGCGCCGGTTCGCGATGCGGCGGCGCTGTTGGGCCCGGGCGGACTTTTCGGCTGGCACTGATTCCTCCCACTCATCGCGGGCGCCGGGCCCGCCTTCTCAATCAACGAACGCCTATTATGCGGCGCCCGTGCTCTGTTTGGCTACCGGCGAGGCCGCCGCGCTACCGCCGCGCCGGCAACCGCGGCATCACCCTCGTCGAACGGCTGACGCCGCGGACGCCCCGCACGCCGCCGATCCGGGCGAACAGTCCGCTCAGCTGTTCGATGGTCGTGACCTGGACCGCGAGGTACACCGTCACCGTCCCATCCTCGTAGGTGTCGGTCTGCGAGCTCAGGATGTTGACGTGTTCGCCCGCCGTTGCGCCGGTGATGTCGTGGAGCAGGCCGACGCGGTCGAAGGCGTCGACCTCGATCTGGACGGGGTAGAGGCTCATGGCGCGCCCCCATGAGACAGGGACCATGCGCTCCTGCTCCTGGAGGCCGCGGAGGTTGGGGCAGTCGGTGCGGTGCACCGTCACGCCGCGGGTGCGGGTCACGAAGCCGGTGATGTCGTCGTACGGGAGGGGGTTGCAGCACTCGCCCATACGCGTGAGCAAGTCGCCGACGCCGAGCACGGTGATGTCGGTCGTAGGCGACGTCAGGTCTATGGGCGGCTCGCCCTTCGGCGCGGGCGCTGCGTCCTGCCTGGCCGACAGCCTTCCCACGACCTGAGCGATAGTGATGACGCCGCCGCCGACGGCGGCGGCGAGGTCGTCCTCGTTGTCGTAGCCGAACATCTTTGCGACGTCGATCTCCTCGGCGGTCTCGTTGAGGCGCCGGAACTCGCGCTTCAACAACTCCCTGCCGCGCTGGATGTTGGCGCCGCGTTCCTGCTTGCGGAACCACGCGCGGATTGCCTGGCGCGCGTTGGAGGTCTTGGTCATGCCCAAGTGCGGGTTGAGCCAATCGAGCGTCGGGCCGCGCGGCACGCGGCTCGTGAGCACCTCGACTTTGTCGCCGTTCTTCAACGGCGTGTTGAGCGAGACGAGCCTGCCGTTGACCTTCGCGCCGATGCACCCGTGGCCCAGTTCCGTGTGGATCCGGTAGGCGAAGTCGATGGGAGTTGCGCCGGCCGGCAGCTCCTTGATCTCGTTCTTGGGCGTGTACACGAACACTTGGTCGTCGAAGAAGTCCGTCTTGAGCGTTTCCACGAGCTCGTCGGCGGGACCTTCGCGGCGCCACTCCAGCAGCTGGCGCAGCCACGTCAATCGCTCCTCGAAGCGCAGGTCCTTGTTGGCGCCGCCCTCCTTGTAGCTCCAGTGCGACGCGACTCCGTACTCGGCTATCTGGTGCATCTGGAAGGTCCGCACCTGGACCTCCACGGGCAGCCCGCCGATCGAGCGGACCGACGTATGGAGGGACTGATACATGTTCTCCTTGGGGTTCGCGATGTAGTCGTCGAACTGGCCGGGCACGGGATGCCATAGTGAGTGGACGATCCCGATGCACCCGTAGCAGTCCTGTACGCTGGGCACGAGCACCCGCACGGCGAACAGGTCGTAGATGTCGGCGAGCTCCTTGCCCTGGGCCTCGTAGGCCATCGCCTTGTGGTAGATGGAGTAGATGTGCTTGGGGCGTCCGGTGACCTCGGCGTTGAACCCGGCGCGCGCCAACTCGCGCCGCAGCACCTCGGTCACCTGCTCCACGTACGCCTCCCGCTCTTCCCGCTTGCTCGATAGGAGCCTGGAGATCGAGCGGTAGTGGTCCGGGTGAAGGTGGCGGAAGGCGAGGTCCTCGAGCTGCCACTTGACCTCGCCCATGCCGAGACGGTGCGCGAGCGGGGCGTAGATGTCGAGCGTTTCCTGGGAGATGGCGCGACGGCGTTCCGGGCGCAGCGCGCCCAGCGTCTTCATGTTGTGGAGGCGGTCCGCCAGCTTGATCAGCACCACGCGGATGTCCTTGGCCGTCGCAACGAGCATCTTGCGCAGGCTCTCGGCCTGGCCGTCGTCGGCCAGCCTTGCTGGGCCGTCCTCGTTTTCCACGAGGTCCATGCGGGTCAGCTTCGTGACGCCGTCCACCAGCAGCGCGACTTCCTCGCCGAATTGCTTTCGGAGCTCGTCGACCGTTACGCCGCAGTCCTCGACGACGTCGTGCAGCAGCGCGGCTGCGATGGTCGGGGCGTCCAGGGAGAGCTCGGCGAGGTACAGCGCCGCGCTCACCGGGTGCTCGATGTAGGGCGCCCCTGAGAGCCGGAGTTGACCGTCGTGCGCTCGCTCCGCGAACGCCAGGGCCTGCTCCACCAGGTCGACGCGATCGGCCGGCAGGTACTCGCTTACCTTCTCCACGAGTGATTGCATCACGGCAATCATATAATAGTCTTCATTACCGGCGCACAGTTCTCTGCCCCAAGGATGCTCCGCCATGCACCAGGCCCCTCGCGGCACCTACGATATTCTGCCTTCCGACCAGCCCGTCTGGAGCTTCGTGTCGTCGGCCGTCACGACGGCGGCCCACGTCCACGGCTACTCCCGCATCGACACGCCCCTCTTCGAGGACACGGACCTCTTCCTCCGCACCGTCGGCGCGGAGACCGACATCGCCCAGAAGGAGATGTACAGCTTCGAGGACAGAGGGGGACAGCCCATCACGTTGCGCCCCGAGGGCACCGCCGGGGTGTGCCGGGCCTACCTGCAACACGGACTCCACCACTCGCCCCAGCCGATCCGTCTCTTCTACCTCTGCCCGATGTTCCGCTACGACCGCCCCCAGGCGGGACGCTACCGCCAGCTTCACCAGTTCGGGGTAGAGGCGATCGGCGACGATGACGCGGCCGTCGACCTCGAAGTGGTCCAGCTGGCGCTCGACGCCCTGCGGCGCGTGGGGCTGGCCGATATGACGCTGGTGCTGAACAACATCGGCGACGCCCCAGACCGTCCCCGGTATATCGACGCGCTCCGGGAGCACTTCCGCCCCCACGCGCCCCACATGAACGGCGACGACCGCCGGCGGCTGGACACGAACCCGCTGCGGCTACTCGATTCCAAGGAGATGGCGGGCGAGGCGTTCATGGAGAGCGCTCCGCGGAGCACTGCGTTCCTGGGCGAGGCCGCGCGGACCCACTGGGAGGAGTTGCTCGGGAGCCTCGACGCGCTCGCGGTCCCCTATCGCCTCGACCACAAGCTCGTGCGCGGGCTCGACTACTACACGCGGACGGTGTTCGAAATCCAGCCCGCGCGGGAGGGCGGACAGAGCACGATCTGCGGCGGAGGGCGTTACGACGGGCTGATGGAGCAGTTGGGCGGCAAGCCCACGCCCGGCATCGGCTTCGCCATGGGCGTCGAGCGGCTCATCATCAACCTGCGGGAGCAGAACGCGGATGTCCTGGACACTGCCACCCGCCCCGTGGTCGTCGCGTTTCGCGGCGCGGCGGCGAAGGCGCGGGCGGTGCGGCTGACCACGGAGTTGCGAGCAGCGGACATCCCGGCGGTGCTGGCGCCAGACCGTAGTCTGAAGGCGCAGATGCGCTACGCCTCCGGCGTCCAGGCGCCTCGCGTGCTGATTCTGGGCGCTCAGGAGCTCGAGCGGGGCGTCGTGACGGTGCGCGACATGACGTCCGCCGAGCAGAGCGAAGTCCCCGAGGACGAAGTCGCGCAGGCGCTCGCGCAGTAGGGGTCGCCCCAGCGCGACCGGCCTAGGAGCGTCGCGCGCCCTAAGCCGGACTCTTAGGGCGCCTCCGAAAGCGGCCGTCCCATCCGTTCGCCCGAGCTTGCCAAAGAGCCCTAGCTCTCTTCTCTACGGAAACACGAGTTCAAGCTCGCGGGACGTCTCCAACACGAACGTCGCGGTCTGCGGCGCAACCTTCCTGTCGTACCAGAAGTCGGCCGTTGCGTTTGCCTGGAGCTCACGTGTGCAGGTGCCGATAGCGAAGATGTAGCGCCCCTCGTTGCGAACCGTATACGAGTACCACTCTTCCGCGCCGCCGCCGCGTACGCGTGCATACACCGTGCTGCCCGCAGGGAGTGCAGCGCCGCCGCTGGTGATGTCTCCGCGCAAGATGGCCGGCCGCGGCGGAGCCGCGCCCTGCCCGCCGCAAGTAGACGGGGGCGGGTTGATGACGCTAATGCCGGCCTCCAGCCGCGGAACGAGCTGGTTGGCGAGAGCCTGAGACTCCATGACCCACTCCCCGAACGTGCTGTCGAACAGGTCGAGTATCTGGGCCCGAGACATGCGCAACCCGCGCACCACGCCTTGGCTGTCGACCAAGGCTCCGCCCTGCGAGCCTTCCTGTTGGAGCGTCTGGAGCTGAATGTACTGGATGCCGTTGCGATCCGGGCGTAGCGACAGCACGCTCGTCGTGAACGTTATGAGATTCGAGCCGAAGTTGCTGAACTGGAGCAGCGTGAACGTTTCGTTCACCAGCGGATGGCCTGGAGCGCTCTTGAGCGTGACGAACGGGTACGGCCCCTGGGGGTCGATCACGTCGAGCACGGCGAGGTCCAAGTCGTCGTCGCGCCCGATCACCCATGCCTGTCCGGTCGCGTCCCCGATCGTGAAATCGGCAAGCGGCGAAGCGCCAAGGTCGCCGGACGTGGTGAGGATGCGCCCGGTGCTGCGGATCATCACGCCCGTCCATTGCCTGCCTCCCGAGGAGAGCTGCACCATGCCTTGCAAAGCGTCCACCGGCGCGGGCGTGGGAGTGTTCTCGGGGGTCGGGGTGTTCTCGGGGGTCGGGGTGTTCTCTGGTGTCGGGGTGCTCTCGGGCGTCGGCGTGGGCTCCGGCGTCGGCGTGGGCGTCGGCGTGGCCGTGGGCTCCGGTGTGGGCGTGGGCGTCGGCGTGGCCGTGGGCTCGGGTGTCGGCGTGGGCGTCGGCGTGGGTGTTGGTGTTGGCTCGGGTGTCGGTGTGGGCTCGGGCGTGGGCGTGGGCGTGGGCGTCGGCGTGAGAGTTGGCGTGGGACTCGGCGGCGCAGGCGGCGGCGTCGGGTCGTCTTCGCATGCGGCCACCAAGCCCATCAGGCCCACGATTGCGATAGCAATGATTATTGACCAGCGTAGGTGTCTCATCTGTCCGTCCGGGGAGTGCGTTTGGGTCAGTAACAAGTATGAGTCTACAACGAAGCCGGCGACACGATAAACCGGCTTGGGCTGTAGGTTCCCGCCAATCGCGGGCCGCCGGACGGCCTCGGCGGCCGTGATGCGGAAACCGTACCGCCGGGGCGCAGGGCGAACGCTCGCCCGCGCTGGATAATATATACTCGACGACCGGACCCCCCGTGCCCTGGGGTCGATTTTCCCAGCCGAAGCAGCCCTGAAATGCTCGACAAGATGCAGGCCCTAGCTCAACGGTACCGGGAGATTGAAGCGCTCCTGGCGCTGCCCGAGGTTGCCTCCGAACCGGCGCGGTCGGGCAAGCTCGCCAAGGAGCGCTCCGACCTGCAACCGGTGGTGGAGGCGTACCTGCAACTCTCGGTGACCAAGGCCGAACTCGAGGACGCTCGCGCCCTCGTCAATGACGACGACCCCGGCGTGGCTGAGCTGGCCCGCGAGGAGATCCCCGAGCTAGAGGCGACCGTGGTCCGACTCGAGCAGGTCCTGCACCACGCGCTGCTGCCCAAGGACCCCAACGACGACAAGAACGTGATCATGGAGGTCCGGGCGGGCGCGGGCGGCGAGGAGGCCGCGCTCTTCGCCGGCGACCTCTATCGCATGTACACCCGCTACGCGCAGCGGCACGACCTCCGGGTCGAGGCTCTAGATGCGAGCCAGAGCGAGCAAGGGGGCTTCAAGGAGATCATCTTCGAGGTCGCCGGCCCGCAGGCGTACCGCCTCCTGAAGCACGAGGGAGGCGTGCACCGCGTGCAGCGCGTCCCCACGACCGAGGCGCAGGGACGCATCCATACCTCCGCCGCTACGGTGGCGGTGCTCCCCGAAGCCGAGGAAACGGACATCGATATCAGCCCCGGCGACCTTCGCATCGACATCTTCCACTCCGGCGGCGCCGGCGGGCAGAACGTCAACAAGGTTGCCACCGCCGTCCGCGTCGTCCACATACCAACGGGAATCATGGCGGTGTGCCAGGACGAGCGCTCCCAGCTGAAGAACAAGACCAAGGCGATGAAAGTGCTCCGCTCCCGTCTGCTGGAACGAGAGGTCGAGGAGCAGGCCGCCCAGACCTCCGCCAACCGGCGCTCGCAGGTGGGCGCCGGAGAGCGCTCCGAGAAGGTGCGCACCTATAACTTCCCCCAGGACCGCCTCACGGACCATCGCGTGAATATGAGCGTCCACGGCCTCGAGGCGATTCTCGCGGGCCAGGGGCGTCTCGACGACATCGTGGACGCGCTCCTCAAGGACGAACAGGCGCGGCGGCTCAAAGAGGACGCCGGATGAGTCCGCCGCTTCGCCAGCTGCTCCGCCGGGCCGAGCGGCAGCTGGCGAGCGCCGGCATCGCGGACTCCCGGATAGAGGCCGACCTCGTATGGATGACCGCGCTCGCGGTCGACCGCACGGAGCTCTACGCACGACTCTCCGATGAACCGACGGACGCCGAGGAATCGGCGGCCGCTGAGTTGTTGGCGCGCCGCCTTCGCCACGAGCCCGCCGCCTACATCATGGGACGTCGTGAGTTCTTCGGCATCGATCTCGTCGTCGCCCCTGGCGTGCTCATCCCTCGTCCCGACACCGAAACCCTGGTCGAGGAGACGCTGAGCATCGCGCGCTCCCGCCAAGGCCCGCTCCGCATCGCCGACGTCGGATGCGGGGCCGGTCCGATCGCCGTCTCCCTAGCGAGCCGCCTGCCGGACGCCCACGTTTACGCCATTGACGTATCGCACCGCGCGCTCGAAATGACGGCGATGAACGCCGACCGGCACGGCGTCGCCGACCGGGTGGAGACGCTCCTCGGCGACCTCCTCGCCCCGTTGCGCGGCAGGGTGGACCTGGTAGTCGCGAACTTGCCCTACGTCGCCTCGGCGGCGATACCCACGCTCGACCCCGAGATCCGGATGTTCGAGCCGCGCGAGGCGCTGGACGGCGGAGACGACGGCCTCGACCTCGTCCGCAGGCTGCTCCGCGACGCGCCCGAACGCCTCGCGCACGACGGAGCCATAGCGCTCGAACTCGACCCTAGCCAGATCCCCACCGTCCGCCGGCTGGCGGCGGACGTCTTCCCTGCCGCCATCGTGCGCGCCGCGCCCGACTTGGCCGGACGCGACCGCGTCCTCACCGTGCAACGGCGCTAGCCGCGGGTTAGCGGTCCGTCCGGTAGAGGTAGCGGATGTCCCAGAGTCCGTAGAGGGTGGGCGTGAGGTTGCCGAAGACGTTGCGAACTGCGTTCAACCGCTCGGAAAGCGTCGTGTAGATGACCGGCGCGTTCTCGGCTGCGACCTCCTGAGCGCGGTGGTAGTACGCCACGCGGGCGTCATGGTCCAGCTCCTGGCTCCCCCTGATGTAGAGCTCGTCGATCTCGGCTTCCCACTCCGTCTCCGGCTGCGGCTGGTTCGGGTGCCACAGGTGCAGGGCTTCGCCGCTGTGCCAGAAGCCGATTCCGCTGTAGGGGTCCGGTCCGCCTGTGAAGCCGATGACCATCGTCTCCCAATCGTACGTGGCGGTGAGCTGTGAAACGAGGTCGCCGAACTCGGCGATCCGGTAGTCCACGCCGAGGCCGATATCGATCATGCCTTGACGGACTATCGAGGCGACCCTTTCGCGCTCGCTGTTTCCTGTGTTCGTCACCAGCGTGAACTCGATCTCGTTGCCCTCGCCGTCTTCCCGTGTCCCGTCCCCGTCCGTGTCGACCCATCCCAAGCGGTCGAGGAACCGATTCGCCGTGCGTAGGTTGTACTCGTACCGTCGGACGTTGGGGTTATGGAAGTCGCCCGCGGCCGGGCTTACCGAGGACCACTGCGGGTAGCCGAGGCCGTGCTGCACATGCCTGATGATCGTCTCCTTGTCGACGGCGTACGCGACGGCTTGACGGAACTGTTTGTTGCGGAACCAAGCGAGCTTCTCGGACGCGACGTAGAGTTCGCCGGTGTCCGGGTCCTTGCCGGGGTTCATGTTGAATCCTAGGAACGTCGTCCCGAAGGCGGGGCCGCGCCTGTATATCGTGAAGTTGCCTTCCTCCTGCAGCGGTTCGAGCCCTGCGAACTCCTCTCCGAGCACTCCGTGGGAATCCGACTCGCCAGCCATGAACTTGGCGAGCTCCGTCTCCAGGTCCGGGACGATGACGTGAACGACCTCGTCTAGGTATGGCAGGCTGTTGCCCGCGTCGTCCTCGAGCCAGTAGTCCGGATTCCGCCGCATGACCACACGCTCGCCGGGCTCGTAGCTGCCGATGATGAAGGGGCCGGTGCCGATGATCTCCGACGGGTCCGTGTTGATGTCCCACGTCGACGCGAACGTCCCGTCGTCCACGTGCTTCTCGAGGATGTGCCTCGGGTATATCGCGTCGCCCATGGAGCGGAGGAACGGAGCGAACGGCACGGGGAGGACGCATTCGACCGTATAGTCATCCAGCGCCGTGACGGTCATCGGCGACTCTTGCCACTCGCCGTTCTCGTCCAGGTGGCGGAAATGGAACAACGGGCGGCTGCTGGCCGGGATATCGTCGTTGTACGTGATGCGGTTGAAGGTGAAGTCCACGTCGCCGGCAGTGAAGGGCTCTCCGTCGTGCCACGTCACGTCCCTGCGAAGGTGGAACGTCCATGTCAGCCCGTCGTCCGAGCGCTCCCAGGACTCCGCCAGCGCCGGCTCCACCTCGTCCGTAAGCCACGACGTCTCGGTCAGTCCCTCGAAGAGATACCCCAGGACGCCCGACGAGGAAGCGTCGTTCGCGATGGCCAGGTTGAAGGTGAGCGGCTCAGAGATGGTCGCGAACGTCAGCGCGCCGCCCCCTTCTCCGATGGCGTACTTGAACTCGTCGGCATTCCTCCTGAGCACGTCGACAGTCGTAGGCGTAGGCGTGGGCGTAGGCGCGACCGGCACCGTGGCTGTCGGCTCGATCGAGCAGGCGACCGCCATGACCAGCGCAGCGATCAGGACGATGAGAGTATGAGGGCGACGACAGCGCATCTTAGCGTCTCGTTTCGGCAGTGGGAGTCTAGTTCGATGAAGACGCGGGCTGGGTTGTCGACTAATATGATACGCCGCTAGTCCAGGGGCGGGGACGGTGGAGCGCCCGGGCCCTCGCGGGGGTCGCGCGAAGGGCGGCCGTCCTCCTCCGTCGCGACGGGAGCGCCGGGGTCGCGCGGCGCTCGATAGCTGCGCTCCGGGTCCCGCAAGCGTTCCGTCATCTGGGCAAGGGCCGCCATGACCAGCGCGTTGACCGTTCCGGCGGGGTAGTCCCCGTTCTCGTCGGGTTCGCCCGCGGGAACGCCGGTCAGCAGCTCGATGCCCTGCTCCACGCTCTCCACGGCGTAGACGCCGAATCGACCGGCGTCGACCGCGTCGACCACCTCCCGCTTGAGCACGAGGTTGCGCACGTTGGACGCCGGGACCAGCACCCCCTGGCTGCCGGTGAGGCCGCGAGCCTTGCACACCTCGAAGAACCCTTCGATCTTCCGCGTGGCGCCGCCTATCGCTTGGACCCGTCCCTGCTGATCCAACGAGCCGGTGACGGCCAGCCCCTGATCGATCGGGAGGCCCGACAGGCTCGACAGCAGCGCGTAGAGCTCGGTGCTCGATGCGCTGTCGCCGTCGACATCCTCGTAGGTCTGCTCGAACGCGATGCTGACACGGACCGGGAGCGTCGCGTCGACGCCATACTTGCCCATCAGGTAACCAATCAGGATCTGAAACCCCTTCGAGTGGATGCGGCCGCTCATCTGGCTCGCCTGCTCGACATTGCCGAACTCGCCCCGGCCCAGGCTTACCCGCGCCGTCAGACGCGATGGCCGGCCGAACGAGTAGTCGCCCATGTCGATGACCGCGAGACCGTTGATCTGGCCCACGGCCGACCCGGTTACGTCGATGCGGACTGTCCCATCTTCGTAGAACTCCTGGAACCGGTCCTCGATGAGGTTCGACCGCCGCCTGCGCGCGTTCGCGGCGGCGAGGATGTCGTCTCCGCCGACGAGGTTGCGGCCGGCGGCCCGTGCCCAATACGACGCCTCCGTCACGAGGTCGGCGACATCGGCGAAGCGGGCGGTGAGCTTCCCTTGGTCTTCGACGAGGCGGGACGACTGCTCGATGAGCCGCGCCACGGCCGCGGCGTCGAAGTGCGGGAGGTCGTGCTCTTGGACTTGGGCCGCCACGAACTGAGCGTGCTTGGTGATGTTCTCCGGTTTCAGTTCGACCTCGTAGGCGAAGTCGGCTTTGACCTTGAATAGCTTGGGGAAGTCCTCGTCGTGGAGCATCAACATACGCGCGAGCTGCGGGTTGCCAATCAGCACGACCTTGACGTCGAGCGGTATCGGCTCCGGTTCAATCGTGAAGGCTGGGACTGACGAGAACTGTTCGGCGAGGTTCTCAATCGCGGCCTGCCTGCTCCTCAGCGCCTCCTTCAGCCCTTGCCAGACGAACGGGTATGCGAGCACGTCCTTTGCCTGGAGCACCAGGAACCCGCCGTTCGCCCGGTGGATGGCGCCGGGGCGGGCCATCATGAAATCGGCGCTCATCACGCCCTGGCGGAGGCGGTGCTGGACTCTGCCAAAGACGTTGTTGTAGGTGGGCGTGGCCTCGAATACGACCGGCGCGCCCGAGGCTCGTGAGCGGTCGGTGAACACGTTGACTCGATAGCGGCCCAGGTCGTCGTCGCCTCCGGCGGCGCCGGCGAAGGGGTCCCTCGGCCCCGCCTGGCCGTCCTGCTCGTGCTGGAGGAACAGCGGCAGGTTGCGGAGCATGTCCTCCTTCAGATCGTCGAGGTGTACGCCCGCCTCCGGCTCCACCGTGGCGTACTTCTCGTGCAGCTCGGCGAACAGCGGTTGCATGACGAAGTTGCCGACGTCGCGGTTGACCTGCTGGCGGGCGTGGGCTGCGTCTCGCTCCAGCTGACGCAGCACGGCAACGCGACCGGTGACGAACTCCTGGACCGCGTGCTGTCCCCGCTGCAACCGCTCGGCCTCCTCGCGGGGGAGCTGGGAGACCTGCTCCGGGGTCATCGGCTCGCCGTTCGGCCCGAGGGGCGTCGCGGTGATCCCCGCCTCGGTCAGGGCAAGCCCCACGCCGTGCCGCCGCGCCTCCGCGACCATCTCCTCGGTGAGCTCCGTGTGGCGCCGGTGCACGCTCTCGAGCGCGGCCTCGACCCGCTCCTGGTAGTCGGGGCTCTCGAAGGCCCGCGGCAGCCGCGTCCGCAACTCGGCGACCATCTCGCGCACGTCCTCGGCGAAACGCCGTCCGTAGCCGGGGGGCAGCGACACCCCTCGCGGTTTCATGGGGTCTTGGAAGTTGTAGACGTAGACCCAGTCGTTGGGGACCGGCCGCTTCGCCGCTTCACGGCCCAGGTAGCTCGTGACGGTCGACATGCGCCCCGAGCCCGGAAGCCCGGCCACGTAGACGTTGAACCCGGGGCTGTCCACGCCCAGACCGAACGCCAGCGCTTCGAGCGCCCGCTCCTGGCCGATCGCGCCCTCCAGCGGCGAGACCTCCCGCGTCGTCTCGAACGCGAGCTGGGCCTCGTCCACCCGCGTCGTCAGTCGGGATAGGGGGACCCGGAGCCGGTCGCGCACATTGCCGGATTCTGCGTCAGTCGTCATGCTCCACCGTCACTCCCGAGCGTGTACACGGACTCCATGCCCCTAGGAACCTCTGAATAGCTCCGTCCCATCCGTTGGCCCTGAGCTTGTCGAAGCCTGTCGAAGGGGGCCCCATTCTGGCCTCCTCCCCCACAGGGGGAGGATTGAGGAGGGGGAATCCCCGCTCTGCTGACAGTATCAACGAGTTGTTCAGAGGTTTCCTGCGGAGGCGCAGCCCATCGGTACGAGACCCCGCCACGACATCTGCCCCTTTCCCCGATGCTCCCATGTCCCCTGCCATCCCTGTTCTGGGCCCTCAAAGAGCCTGCCAAACCCTTGGGCGCCGTCGCCGCGATGCGCCAGCCCGATTTACGAGTAAATGTCGCAAAATGTCGCAGAATGTCGCACTATTTCGCCCCTCCACTCGTAAACCCATGCAATTTACGAGTGGAGAATCTTGCGATTTGGGCCGATTCCCGGCCATTTTGGCCCGTTTTCCGGTCATTTCCGTGTCCGCCTCAACGATACAGCATCGACTAGGGAGGCCGCCTTGGTTCTGCTACGATGCCGCCCCAGCGTCGGCAGCCAGGGCTAGGCGGACTTGAGGGCATTTCTTGGAGCTTGAACCCGGGATACATCAGTTGACTACCGGACGGGAGCCGTTCGTGGGGTTCCCGCCGCCCAACGCGTTCGTCCTCGCAGGGGCCGAAGCGACGATTATGATCGACGCGGGATGGGACGACGCGCGAGACACGGAGTCCCGGACCGCGTTCCTGCGCGACCTGGGCGGACCGCCTCTGTCGGAGGTGGTCATCACCCACAAGCACCCGGACCACGGCGGCGGCGCGGCCGGCTTGAGCGAGGCCACTGGCGCCCGCCTCTCGTGCCACGCGCTGGAACGAGAGGCGATCGAGCGCGAGAGGCTCAACGGGCGCGCTCCGATCTCGGCTGAGCTCGCCGGAGGCGAGACCCGGGATCTTGGGGGCCTTTCGATCGAGATCATCCACGCCCCAGGGCACACCCACGGATGCCTCGCTGTCTACGTGCCACGGAGTGGGGCCCTGATCGCGACGGACACCGTCATGCAGATATCCACAACCGTCATCCGTCCCGAGGACGGCAGTCTCACCGACTACGTCAAGACGCTGGAGTTGTTCGAGACGATCGCTCCTTCCAGGATCTACACCGGCCACGGAGGTCCGGTGAAGGACCCGGCGGCGCGTCTCCGCGAGCTCATCGAGCACCGCGCCCGGCGCGAGGCGGAGCTTCTCGAGGCGCTCGCCGGCGGACCCCGCACAGTGACCGAGTTGCGCGAGACGATGTACCGCGGGCTGCCCGAGCCTCGCCACAGGTTGGCGGAGGCGCAGCTGGCCACCGGCCTGCGCAAGCTCGCCGACGAGGGCGCCGTTCGCGCCGAGGGCGACCGGTTCGCCCTCTGCTGAGGCGGGCTACGCAGGGCCGGGGGCAGACGTCATGCTGTCCCGTCCACCGCCGACTCGTAGACGCGCAGCGCTGCCTCCGCGGGGGTGTAGTGGGTGGCGCGGCCTCTGCCGTGGCGGACGAGCAGGCCCGCGTCCACCATCTGCGCGAGGCGCCTTGCCGCCGTCTGATTCCCGACATCCGCCAGATCGCGGTAGTCGCTGTTGGCGATGCTCCCGTCTCGACAAGCGGTCCAGACGGCTGCGAGCAGAGCCGGATCGCCGCTGACTTGGTCGCCGAACGCCTCCCGGAACGCTGTCGCCAGTGCGTTCCTCGCCTGTTCCGCGGCGACGGCGGCGTTGGCCTGCGCAGCGTGCGCCCGGAGGTAGTAGTCAGTCCACGGCGTAACGTCATGGCCGGGCTCGTAGGTGGGGCCGAGCGAGGCGGCGATTGCGCGGTAGTAGCCTCGTGTGTCGCGGCCGAAATACGCTTCGAGCGAGACGAGGGAATGCGACTTGTAGCCCGCCAGCTGGAGCACGAGAGCCTCGATGATGCGCGCCGTCCGTCCATTGCCGTCGTCAAACGGGTGGATGGCGACGAAGTTGAGATGGGCGAGCGCCGCCTTGTGGTGCGCGAGCAGCCCCTCGTGGGAAGCGTTGAGCCAGTGAACGTACTCCTCCATGAGCGGCTGGACGCGCTCGGGAGAAGGAGGGCGGAAGACAGCGCGCTGGGCAGCCCTGTCCACGACGAAGTTCTGTTCGGTCCTATAGCGGCCGGGGTTGTAGTCGCCCGGCAGGGACTTGGTAACGATGAAGTGGATGGCCTTGACCGTGTCCTCGGAGAGGCGCGGCGACGGAGAAGCGGCGAGGCTCTCGGCGTACTGCATCGCCTCGTAGTAGTTCAACGCCTCTCGCTGCTGGCTGGCTGGCGCGGGGACCTGCCTGCCCCGCAGCAGGCTTTCGACCTGTTCGAGGGTGAGCGTGTTGCCCTCGATCCGGGTGGAGTAGTGGACGCTCAGCGCGATGGCGTGCCGCCGGAGCTCGCCCATGTAGGCCGTTGGCTCGGCGAGGTAGAGGTCGAGTGTATCGCGGGCGCGGTGCAACTCCTCCAGCATCTGGACTGAGGCGAGGGAGGGGGTGAAGCGCAAGTACAGCATCGTTGAGATGATTCCGCATATGTCACACGATATAATCGTATGGCATATGCATTCTAATGCATGAAGACGCGCACGACGCCCTTCCGGTCACAGGCGAAAGCGGAACACCTCGCGCACCCTGGCCCCCACGATTGCCACCGAGGCGACGGCGAGCGCCCCGCCCACGAAGAGCGCGCCCGGCGCTCCGATCGCGGCGGCCAAGAGCCCGGTCGCGAGTTGCCCCAGCGACGGTCCGCTCTGCGCGACCATCTGGACAGCGGCCGTAACCCGTCCGCGAAGCCGGTCGGGGACGACGATTTGGATGAGGGTGTTGCGGACGAGCGCGCCCGCGCCGTCCGTGCCTCCCACGAACGCCATGAGCACCAGTGACAGCCATAGCTCGCGGGAGAGCGAGAACAGCATGACCGAAACCCCGTAGCTCATGATGGCCGCCAGGACGAAGAGGCCCTGACGCCGGACGTTCCCGGCGAGCAGCATGCCGGACGAGCCGACTAGCCGGCCCACCGCCGGCGCCGCCAGCAGGATGCCAAGCGTCCGGCTGTCGCCGCCCAGGATGTCCACGGCGAAGATTGGCATCAGCACGCGCCAGCTGGTGAGCACGGTCGCCAGGAAGTCGAGCGCCAGCAGCGCCGCCACGAACGGCGACCTCAACACGAATCGCATGCCGTCGAGGGTCTGCCCCATCCTGAACGACCGCAGTCCGCCCAGGTCCGCTCGCGGACGGCTCCTTATGAACAGCAGCAAGATGAACGCCGGGCCGTAGAGTGCCGCGTGTGCCAGGTAGGCGGCGCCCTCGCCGGCGATGCCAATGATGATGCCCGCCGCCGGTGGGCCCGTGAGCATCGACCCCTGGCGCATCGCCTGCTGCAGGGTCATCGCGTTGAGCAGGTGCGACCGCGGCACGATGCCCGGGATGAGCGACACGCGCGCCGGCTGTTCGAGGCTCTGCGCAAGGCCCATGCCGAAGGTGATGGCGTAGACGTGCCACACCTGTATGACCTCCGCAATCGCTAAGCCTGCGATCAGGAGCGCGAGCACGATCCGCGCCGCCTGGCCCGCCAGCAGCAGCTTTCGGCGGTCGACCAAGTCCGCCAGCACGCCGCCGAACCAGCCCATGAGTAATATCGGGGCCGCCTGCGCGAGCCCGACGACGCCCAGTTGGATGGGCGAACCGCCCGAGAGCTGGTACACGACCCAGAGGTCGATGGTGCGCCGCGATTGCTCGCCGAGAGCGCCGAAGAAACCGCTCATCCAGAGCATGCGATAGTCTGGAATGGCGAGGGACGCCCAAGGCCGGACCCACGCGCGCGGAGCCGTATCCGGGGCCGGCGACTGGGGAGGCGTTTCGTTCGAAGGGTCCAATCGTCGCCTCGGCCACCTTGCCCGGAGAAATACCGGAGACGAGCCGGAGACCGAAAGGTCTCGCGGAGGTTCTGGGAGTGTAGCACCGCCCCGGAGAGGTGGCCGGGCGCCGGTGGTCGCGCTATCCTGCTGTAGAGCTGTCCGCGGCCAAGAGGAGAGACGTCACGTGACCATTGTGCCCCAAGCCAAGGTGTTTCCCATTTCGACCGCCGTCAACGACGCCGGGCATTTGGTCATCGGCGGATGCGACCTCGTCGACCTCGCCGCCGAGTTCGGCACGCCGCTGTACCTCTACGACGAGGCCACGCTCCGGGCGCAAGCGCAGGGCTTCGCGTCCGCGTTCGGCTCCCGCTACGCGTCGGCGAAGGTGCTGTACGCATGCAAGGCGTTCATCAATGTCGGCCTCGCGCGCCTGCTGTCGGCCAACGGGCTCGGCTTCGACGTCGTCTCGGGCGGCGAGCTCGCGGTGCTCCGGACGGCGGAAGTGCCCCCAGAGAACGTCTACTTCCACGGCAACAACAAGACGCCCCAGGAGCTTCGCGAGGCCGTTGAGTGGGGGATCGGCCGGATCGTCGTGGACGGATTCCACGAGCTCACGCTCCTCGAGCAAACGGCGGAGCAGGCGGGACGCGTGCAGCGCGTGCTCATACGCGTGTCGCCCAGCATCGACCCGCATACGCACCGCCTGACGACGACGGGCGTGCTCGACAGCAAGTTCGGCTTTCCCATCGAGACGGGGCAGGCGCGGGAGGCGGTTCGGCTCGCGGTGGAGTCTCCCCACCTGGACCTGCGAGGCCTGCACTTCCACCTTGGCTCGCCCATCTTCGAGACGGAACCCTACGAGGAGGCCGTGGGCCGGGTCCTCGCGTTCGCTTCCGAGATGCGCGAGGAGGGGCTGGAGCTGAGCGAGTTCAGCCCAGGAGGCGGATTCGCAATCGCCTACACCGAAGCGGACGACCCGCCAACGCCCGCGGTGTACGCCGAGGCCATCGTCGGCGCCCTCCGTGCGGGGTGCGCCGCATACGACCTGCCCGAGCCTGAGCTGATCATCGAGCCAGGGCGCGCCGTCGCCGGACCGGCCGGCGTCGCCCTGTACACGGTGGGCACGATCAAGGACGTCCCAGGCGTACGAACGTTCGTGTCGGTGGACGGCGGCATGGGCGACAACATTCGCCCCGCCCTCTACGGCGCGCAGTACGTCGCCGTCGTCGCCGACCGCGCCGCGGAGCCGGCGGACACCGTCGTGACCATCGCCGGCAAGTACTGCGAGTCGGGGGACGTGCTCGTTCGCGACGCGAGGATCGCGCCCGTCGCGGCGGGGAACCTCATAGCCGTCCCCGCGGCCGGCGCCTACTCCCCCGCCATGGCGAGCACGTACAACATCAACGGAAGGCCCTGCATCATCCTGGTGGCCGACGGCAAGGCCACGCTCATCCGCCGAAGGGAGAGCTACGCCGACATGATGGCGCAGGACGTCTGGTGATCAGGCCCGCGGGCCTCCTCCCCCACGGGGGGAGGATTGAGGAGGGGGGAACCTTTGTGCAGAGGTTCCCTAGCCGCCGGTGCTGAGCATGCACGGCCACGAGGCGGTTGTCCGCGCCCTCGAGTCCGCGCTCCGAGCCGGACGCATGCACCACGCATACCTGCTCAGCGGACCGGCCCACGTCGGCAAGACTACGCTCGCCTTCCAGTTGGCGCAGGCAGTCAACTGCCTGACTCCTGGCGCCGAGCCGTGCGGCGAGTGCGCAGCGTGCGTCCGGATCGCCAACGGGCGCCACGCTGACGTCATCGTGCTCCAGGTCGACGCCGAGGCTGCCGAGGGCCCGCGCACGATGATCGGGATCGACTCCGTGCGCGATCTCATCGGCTCGGCCCAGCTTAAGCCGTACGAGGGGCGCACGCGGGTGTACGTCGTCCAGTCGGCGGACCAGCTCACAACGGACGCCGCGAACGCGCTGCTCAAGGTGTTGGAGGAACCGCCCCCGGACGTGCTGGTCCTATTGCTGACGAGCAATGTGGACGGCGTGCTCCCGACGGTGCAATCGCGCTGCCAGACGATTGACCTGCGCCCTCTGCCCGTCGAGCGCGTCGCGGCGATCATGCGCGATGAGCACGGGACCAGCAGCGAGCAGGCGCACGTCCTGGCGGCGCTCTCACGGGGCTGCCTGGGCTGGGCCATAACCGCGTCGAGAGACCCATCGCTGCTGGCCGGTATGCACCAGCGGCTGGAGCGGATCGCTGACGTGGTCGAGGCGGGGCTCGAGGAGCGGTTCGCCTATGCCGACGAGCTGGCGCGGCTGTTTCAACGCGACCGCGCGGCAGCCCGCGACGAGCTCTTCCTGTGGCTGCGGTGGCTGCGCGACATGCTGCTCCTCCAGCAGGGGCAGGGCGACCGGATCGTCAACGTCAGCTGGCGAGACACGCTGGAACGCCAAGCCTTGGGGCTGTCGCCGGCCTCGCTGGTGCGCTGGCTCCGCCTCGTGACCGAGGCGATAGAGACGCTCGAGCGCAACGCCAACGCGCGCCTCGCGCTCGACGTCCTCATGCTCGAATCGCCCTCGCTGCCGGCGAGAGCGTGAAACGCGGGCATCTCAGTACCGCGACCGCTCCTTCCTCTCCTGCCAAGCGGCGATGAAGGTTTCGCGCTCGTTGTGGGCGGTGGTGTTCTGCCAAGGCAACATAGTCCCTCCTGGGTAGTCTGGGGCTAGGATGGCCCAGCTGTTGCCCATGTGCCCGGTCTTGTGTTGCCCCTCTTCCCGGTCTGTACCCGTCTGGCCTCCTCCCCCGCTGGGGGAGGATTGAGGTGGGGGTGGGCGCCGCCGTACCGCCGCGCCCCTCCTACGCAGGCGCCGGGACTCCCTCCGCGGGCTGTTCCATCCACGGCAGATAGATGCTCCACTCCTGCGGCAAGCGCTGGTGCATCAGGTGGTAGTAGGGATTCGCCCGGGGGGCGACGGGGGGACGCAGCAACCGCATCCCCGCCTCCGACGGCGTCCGGCCCGCCTTGCGGTGGTTGCACGGCACGCAGGCCGTCACGACGTTCTCCCAGGTGTGCGGCCCGCGCATCACCCGGGGCTGGACGTGGTCGAGCGTCAGCTCCCTCGACTGCTTCCCGCAGTACTGGCACGTGAACTTGTCCCGCCAGAAGACCTCCCGCCGCGAGAGGCGGCGCGTGAAGACGGGGCGCTTCACCATATAGAGCAGCCGGATGACGGCGGGGAGCTCGAACGTGGTCGTGGCCGCTCGCACACAGCCGTCCGCCGTCTCGAGCATCTGCGCCTTGCTTCGGAGCAACAGCACAAGCGCCCGCCTCACGCCGCAGACGTTGAGCGGCTCGTAGTTCTGGTTGAGGACGAGGACGGAACTGTTCACCGATCGGCGCCTCGGTCGCGCAGACCCCTATGAGGGCGATACGCCTCGGTCGAATCATAGATTCGAGCGGTGGAGTTCCGCAACCGCCGAGAACGCCCGGTCGTTGAGCATCGACTTGACCCGCTCGAACTCCTCCGGCAGCAGCGCAAGCACGAAGCCGAACGTGTCGATGAGCGGCTCGGCCAACAACGATTCCTCCACCGCCCGCTCGGACGAGTCCGACGGCACGACGCCCGCGGCGGCGACGAACGCCGTGGCCGCCAGCGCCCCGAGGAGCGCTCCGACGAATGCGCCCGAGCTGCTGTCCACCCAGCCCAGAAGCATCGCCTTCAGCATCGCCTTCAGAGAGCCCGCCGCAATCAGCGCGAGAACCAAGACCACGACAACGATCCCGCCGAACGCTGCCAGCTCGGCCGCGCCGTCGTTGCCGATAGGGATGACCGGCGCCAGGTCGTCGAACAACCTTCCCGCGAGGACCACCCCTAGGATCCCGCCAACGAGGGTGAAGCCCAGACGGATGATCCCGTGCATCCAGCCCATGACGCCGAGACCCAGAACGAGGACCAACACGACGACATCCAACCAATTCATAGCGACCTCCGGTTGCCCCCAACATAGCGGGTCGCCGCGCCGTCCAACAGCCGGTCGGCGTGCGGCGTTTGGGGCCCTGGCCCTTCGCCTTGGGCGCGTGGGCGTGGGCGTTGGAAGTACGGGATCAGATGGCGTAGAGGGGGTTGTCCCGCGTGATGAGGCGCTCCTCGGCCTGCATCGCCCGCCGGATGTAGAGCGGGAGTCCGAACAGCCCGCGGTGCGCCACGCCGTCGTAGTACGCCAACCCCTGGACGCCGCGAGCCTCGATGCGGCGGTCCACCTCGTCCGCGGCCATGTCCGCGGGGTCCGGCGCGCCGTCGACGCCGCCGATGGTGAAGCCCCACATCGTCCCGAAGCTCGGCACGTAGACGCGGTAGGGGGCCGTGTGCTCGAACACGGACGCCATCGTGTTGCGGATAGCGGTGAACACCTCGCCGACGTTGGTGGGGCCTGCGGGTCCCGATTGGGTCACCAGCAACCCGCCTGGGTTCAGGCGGGCGGCGGCAGTCCGGTAGAACTCCTGGGTGTACAGCAGGTACGCGGGCCCGCCCTCGAGCGGATCGGGCACGTCCACGATGATCACGTCGAAGCCCTGCGTCTCGTTCTCGACGTAGGCGAGGGCGTCCTCGTGCAGCAGCCGCAGGCGGGGGTCGTCGAACGCGCCGCGGTGGTGATTGGGCAGGTGCTCGCGGCAGAGGGCAACAACCTCCGCGTCGAGGTCCACCATCACGACGCTGGCGACCTGGGGATGGCGGAGCGTCTCGCGGGCCGTAGCGCCCTCGCCGCCGCCGGCGATGAGCACGCGGCGGGGGGCCGGGTGCGCCAGCATCGCCGGCTGCACGAGCCCCTCGTGGTAGACCCACTCGTCGGCCTCGGACGACTGGGTCTTGCCGTCGAGGACCAGACTGCGGCCGAAGGGACCGGTCTCGATGACCTGTACGCGCTGGTAGGCGGTGCGGCCGTCATAGAGCACGCTGCGCACGCCCGCCGCTTGGACGAGGTCGGGCGTGATGTATTCGAGATACCAGATGGTCTGGGTCGGCAGCCCCTCCATGGGGGCTATGCGCCGGTGACGGGAGCGGCGGCGCGCAGGACTCCCCGGGCTACTTCGGTTATCTCGGGGCTGCGCGATTCGAGCTGCTCGATGATGAGCGAGGCGGCGTCGGTGGGCTCGAAGCCCTCGCCGCACGTGAAGATGTCGACTGCGGCGTAGCCGAACTCGGGCCACGTGTGGATGCAGACATGGGACTCAGCGATCGCGACGACGCCCGTTACGCCCTGGGGGCTGAACCGGTGGAATATCTCGCCGATGACCGTTGCTCCGGTCTCCTCGGCGGCGTGGAGCATCGTGCTCCTGACGAACTCGAGGTCGTCCAGCTTCTCGCAGTTGCACTCACACAGTTCGAGCAGTACGTGTCGCCCCAGTGCTTCCAATCAAGTGCCCCCCCTTTTGGAAAGTACCGGTTCGTCGAGGAATACCGGTTCGCCGAAGCGCGCGCCAAGCGGGGAGTCTATCAGGACAGAACGCTTTCCCGCAAGGCGACCGCGCGTTGGCGGCGGAGGAAGGCCCATGGACGCCGCGCCCGTTGACCGCGCGAGTGCTGGCTCGTAGCATGACCCTCGGTTGGCCCTCGCGACTCTCTCTGCGCGGCCACGAGAGCATGAGCTATGGACGACTACCTCCGGCAATACGGCTTCGTTTTCATCCTCGGCGTCGTCGCTTTGCTCGTACCGCTCAGCGTGCTGATAGCGTCGTACCTTGGCACGCGCATCCGGGCCCGCCCACGGCGCCCCAATCCGATCAAGTACGACCCGTACGAGTGCGGGATGGAGACGGTCGGCGGATCGTGGGAGCGGTTCAACGTCCGCTACTACCGGTTCGCCCTGCTCTTCCTCCTGTTCGACGTAGAGGTCGTGTTCCTCTTCCCCTGGGCAACGCAGGCGGGAACGTTGGGCTGGACCGCCTTCGGCGCCGTCCTGTTCTTCTTCGCGGCGATGGTGGTCGGCTGGGTCTACGAGTGGAAGCGGGGCGGCATGGAGTGGGACGAGAGCACGCCCGCCGAGACGCCGGCGGAGGCCGAGGCGTCCGAGCCGGCGCCCAGGGCCGCCGCGGCCTGAGCAGCGGACCGCTCCGCGCTAGCCCCCGTACCGCTCGCGCAACTCGCGTTTGAGGACCTTCCCGAGCGCATTGCGGGGGAGGGTCTCCACGAACCGCACCTCCTCGGGGCGCTTGAACCGCGCGAGCGCGCCGCATGCGCGCAGCAGATCGTTGGCCTGCGGCGAGGCTCCGGGCGACGGCACGACGACCGCGACGACGCGTTCGCCCCACGTCTCGTCGGGAAGACCGACCACCGCGCAATCGTCGACGCCCTCGCAGGCGAGCAGCGTCTGCTCCACCTCCTCGGGCGACACCATCTCGCCGCCCCGTTTGATGAAGTCCTTAGCCCGTCCTTGCAAGTAGATGTAGCCGTCGTCGTCCATGTAGCCCAGGTCGCCGGTGTACAGCCACCCATCCCTCACAGCCTGCGGGCCCTCCTCGTCGCCGCCCCAGTAGCCGCGCATCAGCCTCGGCCCGCGCGCCGCGATCTCGCCGGTCTCCCCTGCCAGGAGCGGAGCGCCCATCTCGTCGACAACCCGCACCTCGACGTCGGCCAGCGGACGACCGATGCTCGTCAGGCGCTTCCGCCTCTTGGCCACGACCTCGGCGGGACCCTCGAGCACATGGTCCTCGGGAGGGACCATCGCGATGGTCGAGCCCGTCTCCGTCTGGCCGAACGCGTTGATGAACTGCACGCCCGGCAGCTGCGCTATCGCCCGTTCGATGAGCTTCTGCGGCATCGGCGCGCCGCCGTAGGTGAGAACGGTCAGGCTCGCGAGGTCGCGGCGCCGCGCGTCGGGGTGGTCCAGGACCTGCTTGAGCATCGTCGGGACCAACAACGCGCGCTGCACGCGCTCGCTCTCGACGAGGGCGAGCCATTCCCCGGGCTCGAACTGTCGCTGGATGACCACGGAGCGGCCCCCGTAGACCGACGCCAGCGCCGCCTGAAGCCCCGCGACGTGGTGCATCGGCAGCGTCAGCAGGGTGCGCTCTTCTTGGTCGGGGTCGGGCGGCTCGACAGCGCTGAGCATGAACGAGGTGAAGCTCGCGTGACTCAGCATCACTGCCTTCGGCCGGCCGGTGGTGCCCGCGGTGAACAGCAGCGCCGCCGTCTCCTCCGGCTCGCCCGCTGGGAACCGGATCTCCTCCGCCGAGCCCGTCGACGCGAACTCCTCGTACGCCGTCCATCCGGCCGGCGCGTTTGGCCCGGCGACGATACGGCGCTCTGCGCTGTCCGCGCCGCCCGCGAGCCCATCGATGATTTCCGCGTAGCGTTGTCCCGCCACAACCACCTTCGGCCCCGCGTGTTCGAGCGGGTAGGCCACCTCCTGGCCGCGTCCCCGGAAGTTCAACGGGACGTAGATCGCATCGAGCCGCGCGGCAGCGAAGTAGACCTCGAAGTGTTGCGGCGTGTTCACGTCCATCACCGCAACGCGGTCGCCGGGGCCCACGCCCGCCTCCGCCAACGCATTCGCGAGACGGTTCGCGCGCGCGGCCAGGCCTGCGTACGTCGTGCGGACGCCCTCGGCGCTCAGCGCTGTGCGATCGGGGACGATGGCGGCCGCAATGGCCAGCAGCTCGTGGGTATGCACCTCTTACGCCTCGCCGGACCGGGCGCCGGCAGTCAACGCCGCGCCAAGCCGGTATTCGAGCGCCAGAGCCTGCGGCAACGGCATGTCTCCGCCTTCGTGGACGGCGCGCTTGGCGGCCGCCAGGGCGCTGTCGGACGCGCCGAGCATTCGGCGCAGCAGCGCGCTCGCCCGCTCGTCCAGCTGCCCGCGCGGCACGACCTCGGCGACGAGTCCCAGGCTCCGGGCCTCTGTCGCGCCGACCCGGCGGCCCGACAGCAGCAATTCCAACGCTCGACCCCGCCCAACGAGACGGGGAAGCAGCTGCGTGCCGCCCGCCGCCGGGAGCAGGCCGAGGCCCGCTTCCGGCAGGCCCAGTTCCACGTCGTCCGACGCGACCCGGAGGTCGCAGCAGCAGGCGATTTCGAGGCCCGAGCCCAGGCAGTAGCCGTGCAACGCCGCGACGAACGGTTTCGTGATGCTGAGCCACAGGCCCCACACGTCGCGCTCCTTCCGCGCCTTGCGCGCGATTGCCTGCGACGGCGCCGTACCGAACTCGGTGAGGTCCGCGCCCGCGCAGAAGCCCCGCTCGCCGGCGCCGCGCACGACGACGCCGCGCACGTCCGGGTCGTCCCGCACCGCCGCGAGGACCTCGTAGAGATCGTCGCGCATCGCGGTGTTGAACGCGTTGATCACGGCGGGCCGGTCCAGCGTGATCGTGGCCGCGCCGCCGGCCTGCTTCTCGTAGCGCAGCGCCGTGAATCCCGTCATCGTCCCTCGAAACGGGGCCGCGAGCGCTCGCGAAAGCTGCGCAGCCCGGCTGCCCGGTCGGATGTAGCGTGCAGCAGCACGCTCAGGTCGGCCTCCAGGCGGAGCCCCGCCTCCAGCCCCATGTCGAGGCCCGCGAGCACAGCCTCCTTGCCGTAGGCGGCGGCGATCGGCGCGGCCGCCGCGACTCGCTGCGCAAGCTCCATCGCCTGCTCCCTGCCTCCCGCCAACTCGACGAGCCCGATGCGGAGCGCCTCGACGTCCGAGATGACATCGCCCGTCAGCAGGAGGCGCAGCGCCTGCCCTCGGCCTACGAGTCGGCTGAGCCGTTGGGAGCCGCCGTCCCAGGGCAGCAGACCGTGGACGGCGTGCCGCATCCCGAACGCCGCTCCGGCTGTCATGCGGATGTCGCACGCCAGCGCAAGCGCCAAGCCTTGGTCGAGGCAGTCGCCCTCGATCCAAGCGATCGTCGGCTTGGCCAGGGCGGCGACAGCAGACGCGGGGCCGTATGGCGCTGGCTCGCCCAGGCCGGTGGCGAATACGCCGTCCTTTCCGGCAACGACGACGGCCCGCACGCCGTCGTCGTCGCTCAAGGCCTCGCACGCATCCGCGATCGCGGCCCCGAGCGCCGCGTCGAGGCGGTTCGCCTCTTCCGGCCGATTGAGCGCGAGCGTGGCCACGGACCCGTGGCGAGTCACGCTGACGGCTGCGCTGTCCATCGCTCCTCCCCGGCGCCAGAGCCAGCTCGGCGCCGCGAGCCCATGATACCCGCCGCGCTCCCCCTCCGTCGTTCCCGCGCAGGCAACGATCTCGCCGCCCTCCGGCCCGTCTGTGCTCCCGTCTGACCTCCTCCCCCGGCTCTGTGGGGGAGGATTGAGGTGGGGGAGCCCCGCAGTCTCGCGTCACGCACGCCGCCGCGCCATGACACCCGCCCGTTGCGCAGTCCCCCCTTCGCCTCCTACCCTATCCCCAACGGCCCAACCTCAGCGGCAGTCCCGCCCACCGGCCCCCGGCCCGTCCCCGGAGGCGGAATGTCTCACTTTGGAACAAGGTAACCCTCTCCCCCGCCGGACAGCCGCACTCGGGAAATGAGACCAAATGAGACCAAATGAGACACATAGAAAGACCGCTTACGCCTGAGAACGCTTGCCCAGGCGTGCGCGGAGCCTCCGTTTCGGCCCATTTCGCAGTCCCCCGACTGCCAACCGATGGCCAATCACCGTCGTTCCGGGCCCCGAGCCGGGAGTCTCCCGACGACCAAAGGTGTGTGAGATGGACCAGCCGCGGCAATTCACCGCTACCGGCTACCTCGTGAGCGGCGATGCGCTCTTGCTTCACTGGCACGCCAAGGTGCAGGCGTGGCTCCCGCCCGGCGGTCATGTCGAACCCAACGAGGACCCGGTGCAGGCAGTGCTGCGCGAGGTGCTCGAGGAGACCGGGATCGCCGCCGAGGTCGTCGCGGCCTCCCCCGTCCTGGATATCGCCTGGCCGGCGCAGCTCGTCCCGCCGGTCGCCATCCTGGTCGAGGAGATCCACGACCCCGTGGGCGGCGACCACGAGCACATCGATCTCATCTACTTCTGTCGTCCCACCGGGGCGGTTGCGCCGCTGATGGACGGTTGGCGGTGGGTTGCCCGGCGGGAGCTCGCCGAGGGGGTTCCCCTGGAGAGGCGCGGGGGCGAGCCGGAGCCTCCTCCCGAGAGCGTCCGGCTGCTGGCCGAGCGGGCGTTCCGGATTGTTGGCGGCGAGACATAGCGCTCGGGCGCCGACCGCTTGACAACCCTCCGAGAGCCCTCTAGTATTCGCGCTGATTAGCAGTTGGAGCGCGACACTGCTAACAGACTAGCGGGCAGAGTGCCAAACAGCCTTCGGTCTATCACCGGAGGCAGAAGCACAGAAGGAGGACACAGGTGGCGCGAACGCTTCAACCCTTGGGCGACCGGATCGTGGTGAAGGCAGTGGAACAGGAAGGTCAGACCAAGAGCGGACTGTACGTTCCAGACACCGCGAAGGAACGCCCCCAAGAGGGATCGGTTATCGCAGTCGGCCCCGGCCGGATGACGGACGAGGGCAACCGAATCGCTATGGAGGTGGCCGTCGGCGACAGTGTGGTGTATTCGAAGTTCGCCGGGACCGAGTTCACCGAGGATGGCGAGGAGCTCCTGATCCTGACGGAGCGGGACATTCTGGCGAAGATCGTTGCCGGCTAGAGGCCGGACGGTCTAGGTACACAGCACTACATCGCCCCGAGTAGCGGGCGCGGCACAACGAGGAGGAGCCACACATGGCGAAGCAAATCATCTTCAGCGACGATGCGCGAAAGTCGCTCAAAGCGGGCATGGACCAGCTGGCCAACACGGTCAAGGTAACGCTGGGCCCGCGCGGTAGGAATGTCATTCTCGACAAGAAGTTCGGTCCGCCGAACGTCTGCTCCGACGGCGTGACGATCGCCAAGGAGATCGAGCTCGAGGACCACTACGAGAACATGGGCGCCCAACTGCTGAAGGAGGCCGCCACCAAGACCAACGATGTCGCCGGCGACGGCACGACCACGGCGACGGTGCTTGCCCAAGCAATGATCAACGAAGGGTTCCGGAACATCGCGGCGGGCGCGGACCCGATGGCGATCAAGAAGGGCATCGACGCTGCGGTGGGAGCGATCCGCATCAGCATCAAGGAGCAGTCCCGCGAGGTCAGCGGCAAGGAACAGATCGGCCAGGTCGCTTCGCTCTCCGCCCACGACGACGAGATGGGCGGGTTGATTGCCGACGTGATGGAGAAGGTCGGCAAGGACGGCGTCATCACGGTGGAAGAGGGCAAGAGCCTTGGCTACGAGACCGAGTTCGTCGAGGGCATGCAGATCGACCGCGGCTACATCTCCCCGTACTTCCTGACCGACTCGCAGCGGATGGAAGCGGCGCTGGACGACCCGTACGTCCTGATTACCGATAAGAAGGTGTCCGCGGTCAACGAGCTGCTCCCGGCGCTGGAGAAGGTGCTCCAGGTGACCAAGAACATCGTCATCATCGGCGAGGACGTCGATGGCGAGGCGCTGGCGACGCTGGTGGTCAACAAGCTGCGCGGCACGCTCAACGTCTTGGCAGTGAAGGCGCCGGGCTTCGGCGACCGCCGCAAAGAGATGCTCCAAGACGTCGCCATCCTGACGGGCGGCACTGTCATCAGTGAAGAGATCGGGCGCAAGCTCGACTCGGTGGAGCCGGAAGACTTCGGCCGGGCCCGCCGCATCGTCGCCACGAAGGACGACACGACGTTCGTCGAGGGGCACGGCGCTGAGCAGGCGATCCAGGACCGCATCTCGCAGATCAAGGCCCGCATCGAAGAGACGACGTCCGATTTCGACCGGGAGAAGCTCCAGGAACGGCTGGCGAAGCTCTCCGGCGGCGTCGCGATTATCAAGGTCGGCGCAGCCACGGAGATCGAGCTGAAGGAGAAGAAGGCCCGCGTTGAGGACGCGCTCTCCGCCACGCGGGCAGCGGTGGAGGAAGGCATCGTCCCCGGAGGCGGGGTCGTGCTCGTGCGCGCGAGCGGCGCCATCGACGCCCTCGACCTCGAGGGCGACCTCCGGACCGGCGCGAACATCGTCAAGCGCTCGCTCGAAGAGCCCGTACGGCTCATCGCCACGAACTCGGGTCAACCGGGAGACGTGATTGTCGACGGAGCGAAGAAGGCCGAGGCCGACTGGGGATTCGACGCCGACGCCGGCGTGTGGGGACACATGCTCGAACGCGGCATCGTTGATCCGGCAAAGGTCACGCGCGCGGCGGTCGAAAACGCCGCGAGCGTTGCTGCGATGGTGCTCACCACCGAATCGCTCGTCACCGACCTGCCCGAGAAGAACGTTGGAGCCCCGGCGATGCCGGACATGCACGACTTCTAGGCCGGCGGAGCAACGCGCTCACCACGAAACGGGGCCTCCCACCAGAGGCCCCGTTTCTCGTTCGGGGGGATCAATCGGAAATCTAAGGGTAGCCCTGACCCGCTAGACCTATGATCGAGCGAGCGACGATCGAGATGCGCGTGACGTTCAGGAGGCGCGACGTGATTGAGAGACCGGACGTGGAGGGGTTGGGCCGCGAGGTAGGAGAGATATGGGACCGCAACGCCGAGTACTGGGACCTCCGCATGGGCGAAGGGAACGCTTTCCACAGTGAGTTGATACAACCGTCCCAGGAACGGCTCTTGGACCTGCGGGCGGGCGATCTGGTGCTGGACGTCGCCTGCGGCAACGGCCAGTTCGCAAGGCAAATGGCCCGACTGGGGGCTCGCGTCGTGGCGTTCGATGTATCCGCGCGGATGATTGAGCTTGCGAGGGGGAGGACGAGCGACGATGCCGGCCAGATCGAATACTCAATCTTGGACGCAACTGACGAGGAAGCCATAGACGCTCTGGGTAAAGAGCGCTTTGACGCGGCCGTTTGCACGATGGCGCTGATGGACATGCCGACCATCGAACCGATCGTATCTGCCTTGCGGAGGGTGCTCAAGCCCGGAGGTCGTTTCGTTTTCTCGGTTAACCATCCCTGCTTCAACTCGGAAGCGACAACGATGCTTGCCGAGGACGTGGTCAGTGAGGGCCGGCGAAGCACCCAGTACTCGGTGCGAATCTCCGAATACATCCGTCCGGCGACTCGTCAGGGCGAAGCGATGAGGGGCCAACCGGCCCTGCAGTACTATTTCGAGCGTCCGCTCAGCCGACTGTTCAAGAGCTGCTTCGACGCCGGATTCGTGCTGGACGGCCTCGAGGAGCCGGTGTTCGGCGAGCCGGGACCGACGGGGCGTCCCACTTGGCGGAACCTCGGCCAGATTCCTCCTGTCCTCGTCGCGCGAATGCGCTTACCGCGAGGCTGATGCCTCTGGAGACCTGTTGCACACAGCAGGCCCGATAGGCAGAACCGAAGTGCAGGAGATGAATCAGCTTGGCGAGGCAGGAGTGAGGGCGCCCCCGCCTCAGGCGGGCAGCAGCCGGCGGAAGCGCGCCTCGGAGCGGAACGGCCCCACGACTGCGAGGCGGTAGTCGACGTTGCGAAGATACTCGCGGGCGGCGTCCCGGACCTCGCTGGTGGTGATCCTCCGCAGCGAAGCGACAACCTCGTCGGGAGTCAGCACCTGATCGCGCAGCAACTCCTGTCCGCCCATCCACCCCATCACCGCGCGGGTGTCCTCCAGGCGCAGGTCCAGCCGTCCGACAGCGAACTCGACGGCCCTGTCCAGGTCCTGCTGCGGTACGTCCTCGCCCAGCTTGTCGAACTCTCCGATGACCGCGGTGATCGCCTCGTTGACGTTCGACGTATCGACCCCGCTGGTGACGACCAGCGCCCCGCAGTCCCGATAGTGCATCGAACTGCTGTGCACGTCGTAGGCCAACCCACGGCGCTCCCGCAGTTCCATGAACAGGCGGCTCGTCATCCCCTCGCCCAGCACTGCGTTCAGCATGTCCACGGTGTAGCGGTCGGGCGAGGCTGCGGACACCCCTTCCACGGCGAGGCAGAGGTGCGCTTGGTCGG
Source organism: Dehalococcoidia bacterium (assembly GCA_965220205.1). GTDB lineage: Bacteria > Chloroflexota > Dehalococcoidia > Lucifugimonadales > Australimonadaceae. Next base: position 2,189,613 of record OZ244812.1, read on the forward strand.
TGTGACGATTGCCAAGGCGAACACGCACGCCTTCGCCGGTGGGTCGGACATCCTCCCAGGGCAGCGGGTCGCCGGAGGGCCAGTCGCCCAGGAGCTCGTCAACGCGGCTGACGACCTCGTCGTGGGCGATGTTCCCCGCCACGGATACGACGACGTTGTTCGGCACGTACTGACTCGCGTGGTAGTCGGCGAGCGCCTGGCGCGAGATCGCGCCGACGGACTCTTTCGTCCCGCCGATGTCGCGGCCCATTGCCTGATCGGGCCACAACGCCTCGTCGATTAGCATGTCGGCGTACGCATCCGGCTGGTCGTTGGTCATGTTGAGTTCTTCGATGATGACGCCGCGCTCGCGCTCGACCTCGTTCGGCGCGAACAGCGGATGACGCGTCATGTCGGTGAGGACGTCGAGCGCGAGTGGGAAGTGCGTGGCTGCGACCTTGCAGAAATACATGGTCGCTTCGCGATCGGTGCTCGCGTTCATCATGCCGCCGACCGACTCGATTGCTCCGCCGATCAGCTGTGGTTCCGGACGCTTCTCGGTCCCCTTGAACAGGACGTGTTCGAGGTAATGGGACGCTCCCGCGATCTGGTCAGCCTCGTATCGTGAGCCCGCGCCGACGAAGACGCCGACCGCAGCCGAACGGGTGTGCGGCATCGTGCTGCTCAGTACCCTGAGTCCGTTAGAAAGGACTGATCGTTCGTACAACAGAGCTCCTCTTGCGTTGGGGCTACGCCTCAGGCGTCTCCATTCTAGCCTACGTTGTAATACGGGCTGACAGCGAGGATGCCTCTCAGACCTGGCTCCCCCAAGTTCTGCAATTCTGGCAAGCGGCGGAGCGGAAGGACATGTCTTTCGATGGCGCCATTCGCCAGGTAAACGGCCTCAAACGCCATAGGGTCAACCGGTCCAGCGGCCTGGCTATACCGGTTCGAGGACTTGTTGGCTGCCCATGTAGGGGACGAGGACGCCGGGGAGCGCGACGCTGCCGTCGGGCTGCTGGAATGTTTCGAGGATGGCGATGATCACGCGCGGGAGGGCGAGGCCCGATCCGTTGAGCGTGTGGACGAACTCGGTCCGCCCGCCCGCCTCGCGCCTGAAACGGATGTTGGCCCGGCGGGCCTGGAAGTCGGTGCAGTTCGAGCACGAACTTACTTCGAGCCACTCCTCGGATGCGGGGGTCCATATCTCCACGTCGTAGCTCTTGGTCGACGGGAACCCCATGTCGCCCGTGCAGAGCTGGAGGATGCGAAACGGCAGGCCGAGGCCGCGCGGGATGTCGGATGCGTGTTCGACGATCTGTTCGAGCGCCGCCATCGACGACTCCGGCTCGACGAACTGGTACATCTCCACCTTGTCGAACTGATGGACGCGCTTGAGTCCGCGGACCTGCGAGCCGGCGGCGGCCTTCTCCCGCCTGAAGCACGGGGTGTGCGCCATGTAGCGCAGGGGGAGCCTGGCCGCATCGAGTATCTCGTCGCGGTGCAGGTTGGTGAGCGGGACCTCGGCGGTGGGGATAAGCCAGAGGTCCTCCTCCGCGTCGTGGTAGAGAGCGTCGGCGAACTTGGGCAGGTTGGCGCTTCCTTCGAGGCTCTGCCCGAGGACGAGGTAGGGGACGCCGCGCTCGCTGTAGCCATGGCGCTCGTGGTGAAGGTCGATCATCCATTGGATCAGCGCCCGCTGGAGCCGGACGCCGGCCTCGCCCAGCACGTAGAACATGCGCCCCGAGATGCGCGCGCCCCGCTCGAAATCGGTCACGCCCAGCGATTCCGCAAGCTCCCAGTGCGGCCTGAGCGGGAAGTCGTAGGCGCGGTGGATGCCCTCTTCGCGGAGGACAACGTTTCCGCTCTCGTCGTCGCCGTCGGGGACGTCCTCGCTGACGATGTTGGGGACGCTGAGCATGAGCGCTCGAAGCTCGGCGTCGGCTGCGCGCACGTCGTGTTCGAGCGCCGTGAGCCGCTCGCCGAAGGTCCGGACATCGTCCTTCGCTGCCTCGGCGGCAGCGGAGTTCCCGGCCTTGATCAGCTCGCCGATGGCCTTGCTCGAGTCGTTGCGCCGTGCGCGGAGCTCGTCCGCCTCGGCGACGAGGGTACGGCGGCGCTGGTCGGCGGCGGCGATCGCGTCCGCCGCCGCCGGGTCCTCGCGCCGACGCTCCAATGAGCGGCGGACCAGTTCCGGGTGATGGCGGATGAGGTCGATGTTCAGCACGGCCCTAGTCCCGGTCGTGCTCGCCGTGGCGCACCTGGGGAAACAGCAGCACGTCGCGAATCGTCCGCTGCCCGGTGAGCAGCATAACGAGCCGGTCCACGCCGATCCCTAGTCCCCCCGTGGGGGGCATGCCGTACTCCAGCGCGACGAGGAAGTCCTCGTCCATGCGGTCGAGATCTTCGCCCTGATATCGTTTGCGCAGTTCTTCCTGCTCCTCGAGGCGCTGCCGCTGCACGTCGGGGTCGTTGAGCTCGGTGAACGCGTTGGCGATCTCCATGCCGGCCGCGAACGCCTCGAAGCGCTCCGCGTAGCGTGGGTCGTCTCGACTGGCCTTGGCCAGCGGGGACATCTCGACGGGGTAGCCGACGAGGAACGCCGGCTGCACCAGCTTCGGCTCGACGAACGTGCCGACCAGTTTGTCGATGAGCCTGCCCCTGCTCTCGGCGTAGGTGGCGGGGATGTGCGCCTCGCGCATCCGGTCGGCCAGGGAGGCGGCGTCCGGGTATGAGTCCAAGTCGATGCCGCTATGCTCGAGGACGGCGTCGTGGAGCGAGATGCGCGGCCAGGGAGGCGCGAGACGAATCTCGACGTCGCCGTAGGTCACGGTTGTGCCACCCTGGACCTCCAAGGCAAGCGCGGGCGCAAGGCTCTCGACCAATCGCATCATGTCGTTGTAGTCGGCGTATGCCTCGTAGCTCTCGAGCAGTGTGAACTCGGGGTTGTGATTGGCGTCGATGCCCTCGTTGCGGAAGACCCTCCCGATCTCATAGACCTTGTCCATGCCGCCCACGATGAGCCGCTTCAGGTAGAGTTCCAGGGCGATGCGCAGGTAGAGCGAGCGGTCGAGCGCGCGGTGCTCGGTGACGAACGGCTCGGCCATGGCGCCGGCTGGCACAGGGACGAGCACAGGGGTGTCCACCTCGAGGTACCCGCGGCTGTCGAAGAAGCTGCGGATGGCTGTGACGACGCGGCTGCGGGCGCGCATGACATCGTGGACCTCGCGGTTCGCCATGAGGTCCAGGTACCGCTGGCGGTAGCGCTGCTCGATGTCGCGCAGACCGTGGAACTTCTCGGGGGGAGGGCGCATGCTCTTGGCGAGCAGCGTTAGCCGCTCGACCGCCACGGAGACCTCGCCGGCCTTGGTGCGCATAAGGGCGCCCTCGGCGCCAATGAAGTCGCCTAGGTCCAGCTCGTCGATGAGCGCGTAGCCCTCGGCGAGCACGTCCGAGCGGAGAAACAGCTGGATGCGTCCGGCTGCGTCCTCGATGTCGGCGAACGAAGCCTTGCCCATGCCACGGAGGCGGGTCATGCGGCCCGCGACCGACACGCGCGGAGCCTCCGGCGAACCCTCGCGCTCGGACGCAGCGAACAGCTCGGCCGCTTGGGCGGTCGTGTGGGTCCTGTGGGACCGTGCAGGGTACGGGTCAATGCCCAACTCGACCAACCGGTCCAGCTTCGACCGGCGGCTCCGCAGGAGCTGTTCACCGCGCTGTGGCATCGGGCCCTCCGGCGAGTTCGTCGGGACTGCGGACTGATAGGGAGGCGATGCCCGCTATCGCACCGAGACGACGGTCACCTGGTGCGTGCCCGCTGGGACGGTGAAGTCGACCGAGTCGCCGGCCGACTTGCCCAGGAGTGCGCGCCCGATGGGGGACTCGTTGGAGATACGGCCGTCGCCGGGAGACGCCTCGGCGCTGCCGACGATGGTGTACGTCTCGGTCTTCTTCGCGCCGCCGAACTGCACCTTGACGATCGAGCCAACTTCGACGACGTCAGACCGCGATGCGGCGAGGGAGTGGTCGGGGATGATTACGGCGCTCTGGATCATCGCCTCGAGCTCTTGGATTCTTCCCTCGACGAAGCCCTGCTCGCTCTTGGCCTCCTCGTACTCGGCGTTCTCGAGCTCCCCCACCTCTTTCGCTTCCTGGATGCGCCCGGCCACTTCCAGCCGGCGGACGCTCCGCAGATGGTCGATTTCTTGTTCCAGCAGCCGGAGGCCCTCGGTTGTCAGGTAGGTGCTGCCGGAGGTCATGACGCCATTCTCCCCATGCGTCTCTCCTTGCGCATCGAGCGCAACGGCAGAGAAACAGGACCGAGAGCCCCAGAGGGGCCTCGGCGCCGTGAAGGCGTTCTTCATCATAGCATCCGTCAGGAGCGCCGACCAGAGCGCTCCCTCCTGAACCTTCCCCGCCAAGCCGGAGGCTAGGGACAAGAGTGTGGGACTGAGGAGGGCGACGGCACGAGAACCGGCTTTCGCCGCGTCCGTAATTGATTGAACGCTGGCTTAGACAAGTTCTAAGATGATGACCAAGTATTGCTGCCGGCGGCCGCTCTCCTGCCGGGGGACGCGGCGGCGCGGACGGCTGCGAGGGGCGACGTGCGGGTGACCGGCGGCGTGGCAGGGGGAGTTCCCCTGGGGTCTCCGCGGTCCCCTGGAGTGCGGCCGACCACTGACCGGGTGCGGAGCGCGCTATTCAATGTCCTGGCCGCCTATGGCCTGGAGGGGGCTTCGGTCGTGGACCTGTACGCCGGAACGGGGTCGTTGGGCATCGAGGCGCTGAGCCGAGGAGTGGCTCACGCTGATTTCGTGGAGGCAGACAGGAGGCAGGTGGCGGTGATCCGCGCAAACCTGGCCACGACGAAGCTCGCCGACCGCGCCCACGTGCTCCACGCACGTGTCGAGCACGCTGTTGACGGTCTCGACGGGCCATACGATTTCGTCCTGATGGACCCGCCTTACGTCCAGCCGTTCCCAGCGGACGTAGTCGGGAGGATCGGCGCGCTGCGTCTGCTGGCGGACGGGGGTATGGCGGTAGTGGGACACGCGAGCCGGACGCCGGCGCCGGAGCGGTGCGGCTCGCTGGTCCGCTGGGCCGACCGCCGGTACGGCGACTCGTCGCTCGCGTTCTATTCGGCTGAGGCGTCAGAGGAAACGGTATGACAGTGGCGATCTACCCCGGCCGGTTCGACCCGGTCACCGCGGGTCACCTGGACATCGTGGAGCGGGGCGCCAAGCTGTTCGACCGGCTCGTCGTGGCGGTTTTCGAGGCGCCGGAGCGGCAGACGTTGTTCTCGACGGAGGAGCGGATGGAGCTGCTGCGCGGGGCCTTGGCCGACGAGCACTCCGTGGAGGTCTCGCGGTTCGGCGGCTTGGTGGTCGACTTCGCGCACCGCGTGGGAGCGACTGCAATCGTGCGCGGCGTCCGCATGAACGCAGACTTCGAGCATGAGTTCGAGATGGCGCTGATGAACCGCCGTCTGGCGCCGGATGTGGACGTGGTCTGTTTGATCACGAACATCCGGTACCAGTTCGTGCGCGCCAGCTTGCTGAAGGAGGTCGCTCGCCTGGGCGGCGATGTCGACGGTCTGGCTCCGCCCAACGTAGTTGCCGCCTTGCGCGACCGCTTGGGCGCATAGCTCCGCGAGTCCAAGAAAGACCGAGCGACGCTATCGAGAAGAGTGCAGGAAAAGTGCATCAAGAAGGGAGACTGCAATGGAGATTCTAGAACTCGTCGACCAACTGGACCACCTGGTCCGGAACGCGAAGAAGGTGCCCATCACAGGGCAATCGATGGTCGCCTCCGAGCGCTTGCAGGAGGTCGTCGACCAGATGCGGCTGACTGTTCCGATCGATATTCAGTCGGCGCGCGACGTGCTCGACCGTCGAGAGCAGATTGTGAACCAGACGATGCTGGACGCGAGACGCATGCGCTCGACTGCCGAAGCGGACGCGCGAGCCCTCGTGGATGAGAGCGAGTTGATGAAGTCGGCGATGAAGCGCGGCGACGATATGGTGGCCGCGGCGGAGGAAAAGGCGGACCGCATCATGCGGGGCGCCGAGGCCGAGGCGCGGCGGCGCATTGCGGGCGCCGATCAATACTCCCATGACTCCCTCGCGAGCCTCGAGGAACAGGTGATCGGGCTGCTGAATGTGATCCATGCCGGGCAGCGTTCCCTCGAACCCGCTCTCCAGGCATCCTCGCAGTTGTTTGGCGCAGAGCAGGGCGCGCCCACAGGTCACTAGGGGCTGCTTGCCGCTCAGCCCACGGACGTCGTGCTTGCTCATGCGCGGGACGCCCACCGGTACGAAGGGCCCAACCCCGGTTGGGCCCTTCGCCGTATGCGTGCCTCCCGTATGTCGGCCAAGGGCGTGGTGGAGTAAGCTATCGGCGTCGCGGGACGGTCCCCGCCGGTATCGCCGCCGCGAGGCGCGGGCGCTGAGTCATAGCAAGGAGGCCACGGATGGCAACCGAAGTCCGAACAAAGAGGATAGACGCTGACACGCATTTCAGTCTCACGCTCGACTACGACGAGCTGAAGGACCTCATCCCCCGGAAGCAAAGCGCCGAGTTGCAAGAGGTGTTTTGGCTCGACACTATCCGCGCAGCCGACCCGGACGGCGTGCTGGCGGAATTCGGCCGTCCCGGGGCTTCCCGGCCGGGCGGCAAGCCTGGCGACCCCACATGGGACGCCGAGGCGCGGATTGAGGAGATGGACCGGCTGGGATTCGATATGCAGGTGCTGAACACGCAGCGGGCCATGCCAGGACCGCTCCTCGCCGTCGACAAGCCGCTGTGGCTCCGCACGGCGCTCGCTAAGCTCTACAACAATGAGGCGGCGGCGCTACAGAGCAAGTACCCCGACCGGTTCATCTGTCAGATCACCGTTCCGTGGGACGACATCGACGCGTCGATCCGGGAGATGGAGCGGGCGAGCGCACTCGGCTTGCGCGCCGTGACCATCTGCGGAAGCTGGATGGACCAGAACCTGGACGCGTACGAGCTGTACCCGTTCTGGGAAGCGGTGAGCGGTCTGGACCTCGCGTGTCTGGTGCACAACTTTACGCAGGGACACCGGGGGCTGATTGCGGACCACGCGACGCCCTACCCGATGGTGGGCACGGAGCGCTATCACCGGCTGCACATTGGCACGTACATGGGTTTCGGGCTCGACTACACGGTGGCGTGCGCGGCGCTGACGCTGGGCGGCGTGCTGGAGCGTTTCCCGAAGCTGCGGTTCGCTTTCTTCGAGGCGGGCGCGACGTGGATGTCGTACGCGAGGCATGGGGCTGACCGCTCGTTCTACATCGAGCGCGCCTGCTCCCGCACTGACACGCTCCCGAGCGAGCTGATCGCGCAGCACTGCATGACCGCAGTCGAGAGCTTGGAGCCGTTGGAGCAGCTGGTCGAGGCCTACGGCAGCAAGAATTTCCTGATCGGGACCGACTTCCCGCACCCGGAGTTCCAGCGCCTTCCCAACGCGCCCTCGGACATCACGGGCAAGGTCGGGCTCTCGGAAGAGGACAAGGCCAACATCCTAGGCGGCAATCTTGCTCGGGCGCTGAGGATGTAGGCAGCGATGGCCGAGGCACGCGGAGCGCAGCTCCGCCGCACTGCCGGACCGCTATGGGCGAGCATCGAAGCGGCGGGCCCCGACGCTGGCCCAGAGCCGCTCGGCCTCGCTTTCGACGATTCGGAGGACTACGCGCGCGCCCAGTACGCCTGCCGCCGGACGTTCATCGCGTTCTACGCCTACGCCGTCCCTACGCGTGAGGCTGTCAGCGCCATCGCGGAGTTCGCTGACGGCCACTCGGTGATCGAGGTCTGCGCGGGGAGCGGCCTGTGGGCGAGCCTGCTCGCGGCGGAAGGGATCCAGGTCTCGGCGACCGACGCCGTCCCGCCGCGCGCTGCGCCGCACTTTCCCATCGAGGCGCTCGACGCGCAAGACGCCGTGCGCGCCCACCCCGAGTGCGGCTGTCTGCTCATGTGCTGGCCGCCCAACAAGCAGGACGCTGCGTTCCGGGCCGTCGACGCGTTCCGGGGTGGGCGGCTCGTGTACGCGGGCGACGCCCGCTTCAGCGCCGACGACAACCTCCGCACGTTGCTGGCGCGGGACTGGCAACTCGACGCCGAGCTTCCGCTTCCGTCCTGGCCCGGCCTGGACGACTACGTCCGGCTGTACACGAGGAAGCGCTAGGGACCGTCCTCCTCGGTCCTCCGCGGCGACGGGGTGAGAAGAGCAGATCATGCCCGTCCTGCTGCGATGAGGGCAGGGCGCAACTCTGCCCCCTGCCTCCGCCGCGGGAGGAGGACTTCGGGAGGGGACGAAGGAGCAGCAGTGAACGCAACTGATACGTTGGCCCGCCTCATCGCCGCGAGCGACGCGGCCGCCCTGCCAGGCTGGACCTACCACGAGGCCCGACGGACGCTGATCAACATGCTTGCCGTCTCGCTGTCCGCGTCGGACGCCCCGCCTGTCCGCGCGATGACGTCGTGGGCGGCGGCAGAGGGGTCGGCGGGAGGCGCGACTGTTATCGGCTCTGGGCTGCGCGCCAGCGCGACGAACGCAGCGCTGGTCAACGGCTACATGGCGCACATCCAGGACTACGACGATACGCACTTCCCTACCGTCCTCCACCCGACGGCGCCGGTGTGGCCGGCTGTGCTGGCGGCGGCGGAGACGACGGGCGCGACGGGCAGGGACGCGCTGGCGGCGTTCGTGCTTGGCGCCGAGACCGCGTGCCGCGTCGCGATGTCGGTGCATCCCTGGCACTACGACGCCGGATGGCATATCACGGGCACGGCGGGCGTGTTCGGCGCTGCTGCGGGCGTTGCATGGCTGCTGGGCCTGAATGCGGGCCAGACCCGTCACGCACTTGGGGTTGCGGGTACGCAGGCACTGGGGGTGCGCGAGGTGTTCGGTTCCGACACGAAGGCGCTGCACCCCGCGAAGGCAGCCAGCAACGGACTCCAGGCGGCGCTGCTGGCGAGGGAGGGGTTTACGGGGCCGGACGACATTCTGGGCGGCAGACGGGGTTTCTGGGCCGTCCTCTCAGCGGCGGGCCACTCGGAAGAGCAGCTGGTGGGCGGCTTCGGCGAGCGATGGGAGCTCCGGTCGAATGGTCTCAAGCCCTACGCGAACGGCGTTGTCTCGCACCCCTTGCAGGACGCGGTGATCTGGCTCCGCAACGAGTATGGCCTCACGCCGGACGATGTCGTGGCAATACGAGCGCGCGTCCACCCGCTGGTCCTCGAACTGATGGACCGCGCCTCCCCGCGTTGGGGGCTCGAAGGCAAGTTCTCGTTTCAGCACTGCGCGGCGGCGGCGCTGGTCGACGGGGCCGGACACGATGCGCAGTTCAGCGACGCGCGTGTGCTCGACCCGGTCATCGCGAGCGTCCGTTCCCGGGTGACGGCGACCGTTGACCCGTCGTTGGCTGAGGAAGAGGTGTACGTCAGCATCCAGCGCGCGGACGGGACGGTGGTCGAAAGGCACATCGAGCACGCAACGGGCTCGCCGGAGAACCCGATGAGCGATGCGGCGCTCGAGGCGAAGTACCGCGCGCTCGCGGCGCCAGTGATCGGCGAGCGCCAAGCGGACAGCCTGCTCGCGTCGGCGTGGGCGCTCGATACTGCGCGCGACGTCAGAGCGTTGACGAGGCTCATGGCCAAGCCGGACGGCCCACCGGCATGACGGAGCGCGCACTCCGCCCGCGCGCCTCGTTGGGCCCCGGCGCGCGCCCGCGCCCGGCGGTGGTCTACGCTTGGTTGGCCGTGGGCGTGGCAAGCGTGTCGGTCGCGGCCATCTTCATTCGACTTGCCGATACGGCGCCGCTAACGGTCGCGGCGTATCGCATGACGCTGGCTGCGGTGTTCGTGGCGATTCCCACCCTCGTGCGGGCACGGGGCGGGCTCGCAGCGCTCCAACGGCAGGACGTTGCTATGCTCGTCCTCTCGGCTGCGTTCGTTGCCGCGCACTTCGTGCTGTGGATCACGTCGCTGTCGCTGACGTCGGTCGCAAGTTCCGTGCTGTTGGTGACGACGACGCCCGTGTTCGTCGCGCTGGCGTCCCACTTCTTGCTGCGCGAGCGGGTGGGCGTCGTGACGGCGGCGGCCGTGGGGTTGAGTCTCGGCGGCGGAGCCGTGTTGGCGCTGGGCGGCTGGGACGGCGACGGGCAGCGACTGCTGGGGGACGGCCTGGCGCTGGCGGGCGCCGTGGCGGTGTCCGGTTACATCATTCTGGGCCGGCGCATACGCCGGCACGTCGCCAACCTCCCCTACGTGACGGTGGTGTATTCGGCGGCGGCCGTCATGCTGTTGGCCATGGCGGTGGGGAGCGGCGCGCCGATGCTGGGGCTGCCGGCCGAGACGTACCTGTGGATGGGGTTGGCTGCACTGCTGCCCCAGGCGGTTGGCCATTCGCTGCTCAACTGGGCGCTCGGGCACATGTCGGCCACCAAGGTGACGCTCGCAGTGCGGGCGGAGCCGGTCATCGCGACGCTGCTCGCGGCGCCGGTGCTGGGGGAGGTCCCGCCGTGGACGGTCGTGCCGGGCGGTCTGCTGGTGATGGCGGGCGTGTACCTCGCCATTCGCGCCGAAGCATCGCGCGAGGCGTCCTGATGCTGACCGAGCTCGCCGTGCGCAATTTCGCAGTGATCGAGGAGACGCGGCTCGCGCTCGGCGCCGGTCTGAACGTCGTGACTGGCGAAACGGGGGCGGGGAAGTCGCTGCTGGTCGACGCGCTCTCGTTTGTACTCGGGGGGCCAGTGGACCGAGGCGTGATCCGCGCGGGCGCTGCCACGGCGTCAGTCGACGCCGTGTTCCGGCTTCCGTCGTCCTTGATCGAGCTGCGGGCCGCGTTGGCGGAGTTGGGCCACGAGCCGGACGAGGACGGCACGCTGGTGCTAAGCCGCGAGACGCACCGGGAAGGGAACACCGTCTCGCGGCTGAACGGTCGAGCCGTGCCGGTGCGCGTGGCCCGAGAGGTGGGGGAGCGGCTCGTGGACATCCACGGGCAGGGGCAGCACCTAGCGCTGTTCGATTCAGGCTTCCAGCTCGCGGTGCTCGACGCGTTCGGGGGCCTCCAGGCGAAGCGCGACGCTGTAGCGAGGGCGGTCGCCGAGGTGCGGCGTGTCGAGGCGGAGATGTCGCGGCTGATGAGCGACGCGCACAGGGTTGCCGAGCGCTCCGATCTCCTCCGATTCCAAGCCGGCGAGATTCGCGCGGCCGACCTAAGGCCTGGCGAGGAGGCCGCGCTAACGGAGGAGCGCGACGTGCTCGCCAACGCGCGAGCCGTCCAAGAGGCCTGCGCGGCCGCGTACGAGCTCCTGTACGACGCGGGGAGCAATGCAAGCGACCTGCTGGCGCAGGCAGTGCAGACGTTGCGGCGAGCGCTTGGTCCGTTGCGGACCCTTGCGCCGAGCATCGACGCGCTGGAGCAATCGGCCGCTCAAATCGAGGACGCGGCGCGGGAGATACGAGGGTACGCGGAGAGTTTGGAGAGCGACCCGGCCCGGCTCGGCGAGATCGAGGACCGCTTGGAACTGGTGCGCCGCCTGAAGCGCAAGTACGGCGGCGGCGAGGAGGCGGCGTTGGCGTTCGCCGCGGACGCCGAGCGCCAACTCGCGGAGGCGGAGCACGCCGACGACCGGCGCATCGAGCTCGAGGCCGGGCTCGATGAGGCTCGCCTCCATGCGGGAGGGCTGGCCTGGGAGCTCTCGCAGCGCCGCCGCGACGCCGCGGCGGCGCTCGACGGCGAGACCGCCGCACACCTGGCGGACCTCGACCTCGGCCGCGTTCGCTTCACAACCGAGGTCGCGCAAGCCCCCGACCGCGATGGTCTGCCTTGCGGGCCGAGTCCGGAACGCTACGCGTTCACTGCCAACGGCGTCGACCGTGTCGAGTTCAGGGTCGAGACGAACCCGGGCGAGGGGGCCAAGCCGCTCGATAGAGTGGCGTCCGGCGGGGAGACGTCGCGGATCATGCTGGCGATAACCGTCGCGCTCCACGGCGCGGCGCCGACGCCGACGGTGGCGTTCGACGAGATCGACGCGGGGATCGGCGCGCGGGCAGGAGAGGTGGTCGGCCGCAAGCTATGGCTCCTGGCCCGCGACGCGCAGGTGCTCTGCGTGACGCACCTGCCGCAGATTGCGGCGTTCGCTGACCGCCACTTCCGTGTCGAGAAGGCGGAGCTGGACGCGCGCACCTATGCGTCGGCGGCGCAGCTCGGCGACGACGCGCGGCTCGGCGAGATTGCGGAGATGTTGGGCGGACGGCGCAGCAGCGAGCTGGACGCCGCGGCTGCCCGTATGCTCGACGCGGCCCAGGCCGCTAAGCAGGCGGCGAGCTAGCACTCGCCCGGCGCCGACGCCGAGCGGCGCGGCTAGTCCGATAGGACGAACTCCTCCACGATACGCGGGGCTGAGAGCAGCAACCCGTGGATGGGGCACTTGCCCGCGATGTCGCCGAGCCGTTCGCTCTGCTCGGGGCTGAGCGCTCCCGATACGACGATGCGACTGCGGATGACGTCGACGAGGCCCGGGGCGTCGTCGGCCCTGACCCGCTCGTGGCTGAGCTCGACGCGCACTTCTTTAAGCGGCCAGTCCTTTCGCTCGGCGTACAGCCGCAGCGTCATGGCTGTTCAGGCGCCGAGGGATGCGAGCAGCAGCTCGAAGGGGTCCATGCCGAGGTCGGCGCCGGCGGGAGGAGGTTCATCGGCGACGACCGCATGCCGGTCGCTGGCGACGACGTGCGTCATGCCATTGAGGCTCGTGACCGTGACGCTCGCCATGGCGCGTTAGGCGGCGGCCGCCGCCGCCGCGGCCTCGGCGGCCGCGTCGCCCTCGATGGCGGTGGTCATCGCGGTGATGGCCACTTCGATCTGGTCGTCCTGGGGCGGGCGCGTCGTGAGCGATTGGAGCAGGAGGCTGGGCGCAGCGGCGAGCCGCACGAGGGCATTGCCGCTGTGGGCGGCGTTGAACCGAATGACCTCGTACGAGATGCCGGCAACGACGGGAATCAGGATGATGCGTGAGGCGATTCGCAGGGGGAGGTCGGGCGTGCCGAGGGTGGCGAACACGAGGATCGAGACAATCATGACGGTCAGGAGGAACGCCGTGCCGCAGCGCGGGTGGGCGGCGGGAAACATGCGGACGTGCTCGTTGTCGAGCGGCAGCGAGGCCTCGTGAGCGTGCACGGACATGTGCTCGGCGGCGTGGTAGGCGAACACGCGCTTGATGCTAGGCATCAACCCGACGAGGCCGAGGTAGACGAAGAAGATGAGGAGCCGGAGTCCGCCCTCCGCTAGGTTGCTGAGGATGGAGTTGTCCGTGTAGCGGTCGACGGCGAAGTGCGTCCCGATGAGCGGGGCTACGAAGAACAGGGCGATGCCGAGGCCGAGGGAGAAGGCGATGGTGAGCGCGATCGCCCACGGGGGGATGGGCTTTTCGTCCGCTTCCTCGCCAGCGGCGACCTGGGACGAGTAGGTGAGGGCCTTCATGCCAATCACGAGGCTCTCGCTGAGGACGAGCGTCCCTCGTACGAAGGGGACCCGGCGCCATCGCGACGAGCTCCACGTCGGCACAGGGCGCAGCACGGTGCGGATTCCGCCGTCGGGGTGGCGGGCGGCGACCGAGTAGACGTGGCGCCCGCGAATCATCACGCCCTCGATGACGGCCTGGCCGCCGTAGATGGATGCGGGGTGCTGCTGCGCCACTCGTTCGCTCCGTGGACTCGCTCTTGCTGCGGGAGCGGCTGCGCTGCCAGCGCAGGACGCCGGAGCAGCGATCTCTCTGACCGGCGGCTTCCGGGAGTTCCCTACTGGAGGTTGAAGCGCCTCTTCAAGCGCTCGACGCGTCCCTCGGTGTCGACGATCCGCTGCTCGCCCGTGAAGAACGGGTGGCATGCGTTGCAGATCTCAACCTTGATCTGCGGCTTGGTCGCGCCGGTGACCCAGGTGTTGCCACAGGAACAGGTCACCGTGGCCTCGGGGAAGTAGGTCGGGTGAATCGCGGTCTTCATGGCTAACCGGCTGCCTCGGCGGGGACGACGTTGGCGCGCTTGCGCAGCTTGGAGGCGTGGTCGAAAGCGACGACGCCGTCCACGAGCGCGTAGAGAGTGAAGTCCCTGCCCACGCCGACGTTGCGCCCGGCGTGAATCTTCGTGCCGCGCTGACGGACGATGATGGTCCCGGCGCGGAGGGTTTCGCCGCCAAAGCGCTTGACGCCGAGCCGCTGCGAGTTGCTATCGCGGCCGTTCCGAGAGCTGCCGCCTGCCTTCTTATGCGCCACTGGTCTCCCCTTCGCTCTGTCCGGAAGAAGGTCCGGCCGTCACGATCTCCTTGATCGAGAGCTGGGTGAGCGGCTGGCGGTGCCCTCGCTTCACCTGGTAGCGGACCTTGGGCTTGTACTTGAAGACGATGATCTTGCCGGCCCGTCCCTGCGCGGCGACTTCGGCGACGACCTTTGCGCCCTCGACCGTCGGCTGGCCGACCTGCACGCCCGAGTCCTGCGCGACGAGGAGCACACGGTCGAGTTCGACGGTGCTGCCCTCGTCAGCGGCGAGCTTCTCGACGGCGATAGTGTCGCCGGGCTTGACGCGGTACTGTTTTCCGCCTGTCTGAACGATTGCGTAGTTCATGATGACAACCACCTGATTCTAGGCGGTTGGCGGGCGCCTGTAAAGGGAGTGTACTTGTTCGGTACATATGAGACGGCGAGGTTTTGACCATCCCCGGGTCGTGCTGGCGAAGATAGTCCCTTGGGCTCTGCCAGCCAGGGGACTGGTGCGGGCGTTCCGTGTTGTAACAGCGCTCCTACCGCCGCAGCGCTGGCGTGAGCGCTGCTACCGTCCACTCCTGGTCATAGAACTCGTAGAACTCCTCCTGGTGCGTGCGGTGTGCGCTCGACGCAGCCGTTGAGCTTGGGCGGGTGGGGGGGGGCAGGACGAAGAGGCGGATGCCGCACTCGGAGCAGGCCGATGTCACCCCTTGACCGTCCTCGACGACCACTCCCGCTTCTCCATCCTCCTGCAGGCCTGCGCCAACGAGCGCACGGAGACGGTGCGGGAATGCCTCACCGCCGCATTCCGCCTCTACGGTCTGCCCGTCCGCATGCTCATGGACAACGGCTTCCCTTGGGGCAACGACGCCAACCACCCGCGCACCCCGCTGACGGTCTGGCTCATGCGTCTCGGCATCCAGGTGAGCCACGGACGACCCTACCATCCCTAAACGCAGGGGAAGGAAGAGCGTTTCCACCGGACATTGAATGGGGAGCTGCTCCAGGGCCGGCGCTTCGCCGACTGGGCGACGTGCCAGGCGGCATTCGACAGGTGGCGCGGCGTCTACAACACCGAGCGTCCGCACCAAGCGTTGGACCTCGCGACGCCGATCAGCCGCTACACGCCGAGCCCTCGGAGCTTCCCGGAGACGTTGCCGCTGATCGCATATGGAGACGGAGACCACGTCCGGAAGGTGGGAGCGGAAGGCAGGATCAGCTTCAAAGGCCAGGTGTTCAAAGTGGGCAGAGCGCTACAGGGATATCCGGTGGCGCTCCGGCCGACGGCGACCGATGGCGTTTGGAGGGGCTGGTTCATGACACATCCGATCGCGGAGGTGGACTTGCGCGGGTCGGAACCAGAGGTCAGGAGGCCCCCCATGTGTAAAGGATGTCCCCGAACACCTGTAACCCATCTCTCCGGCCTCTACGCTTGCCGCAGGCGGTGCCGGGCGCGTATTCTGACGGCGCCGCCGATTCCTCGTAGGGGAACGGCGAGCCGCCGCACAACTGAACATGGCCCGCCTGCCGCTGGGATCCCGCGTGACCGAGACGGCGCAGGGCCGGGTACGCTCTTCGCATGAGAAGACGCCCGCCTGCGCGGGCGTCTCTTTCTTTCCCTATCTCGAATGGCCATATTAGGTAGATAGGACGCACGTCGGGGTCTGCGCCGGGCCGGGCCGGGAGGACTGTGGCATGAACGGCGCCCTCACGGACGTGATGGGCCTCGAGGTGGGCCACTACACCGACGCCGCGAACGGCACGGGGTGCACGGTCGTGCTGTGCCGGGCAGGCGCGACGGGTGGCGTCGACGTCCGGGGAGCGTCGCCCGGAACGCGCGAGACCGACCTGCTGCGCGCGCAGAACACGGTCGACCTGGTGCACGGGATCGCGTTGGCGGGCGGGAGCGCGTACGGGCTCGCGGCCGCGGGCGGCGTGATGCGCTACCTCGAGGAGCAGGGCGTCGGCAGGCGCGTGGGGCGCCACATCGTCCCCATCGTGCCGGGGGCCATCATCTTCGACCTGGGCGTCGGCAACGGGCGAATCAGACCGACCGAGGAGGACGGTTACGCTGCGGCGGCCGCCGCGAGCGCGGGCCGCGTCGAGCTGGGGAGCGTCGGGGCCGGCACGGGAGCGACGGTCGGCAAGTCGCGTGGGCCCGCCTACGCGATGAAGGGCGGCGTCGGCAGCGCCAGCCTCGATCTCGGCGGCGGGGTCGCGCTGGGCGCACTCGCCGTCGTCAACGCCGTCGGCGCAATCTACGAGCCCGAGACGGGCGAGCTGCTGGCGGGCCCCCTCGACGACGACGGCAAGCCCCTCAACAGCGTCGCGCTCATCGCCGACCCGTCGTACGGGATCCGCCCGCTCACCGGCGGGCCGGACGCGCTCGGCAACACGACGCTCGCAGTGATCGCGACCTCCGCGGGACTGACGAAAGCGCAGGCGGAGCGGCTCGCGACGGTCGCGCACGACGGGCTCGCGTTGGCCGTGCGTCCGGCTCACACGCCGCACGACGGCGATACGGTGTTCGCCCTCGCCACGGGCGCCGTCGACGCCCCCGACGAATTCGTCCGCCTCTGCGCGCTGACGCCGACCGTCATGGCGCGGGCGATCGTCACGGCAGTCCGCAGCGCGACGAGTCTCCACGGTCGTCCTTCGTTCCACGAAGTCCGGGGAGAACATATAGACGATACAGAGGCTCAGGGCGATGGCTGAGCTGCCGACGGTCGGATTCATCGGGGCCGGCCTCGCCGCCCGCGTCCTGGGCTCGGCCCTCGCCGCCGCCGGGTATCCCGTCGTGGCGGTCGCGAGTCGGACGTTCGCATCGGCAGAGGCGGTCGCCGCGGCGGTCGCGCAGGCCGGGGCCGGCGGCTGTGTCGCGGCGACGCCGCAATCGGTCGCCGACGCCGCCAGCGTCGTGCTGGTCACGACGACCGACCAAGCCATCGGGGAGGTCGCGCGGAGCGTCCGCTGGCGGCCGGGACAGGGCGTCGCGCACTGCAGCGGCGCGCTGACGGTCGAGCCGCTGAGCGCGGCGCGAGCCGGGGGCGCTTGGACCGGCTCGTGGCACCCGTTCCAGACGCTGACCGGGTCGGCGTCACTGGACGGCGCGACGTTTGGCATTGAAGCGGAGGGGGCCGCGTACGAGACGCTCGCCGCGATGGCGTCGGCGGTAGGCGGGGCTCCGCTGGCGGTCCCCGCCGGCGCGCGCCCGCTCTACCACGCTGCCTCGGTGATGAGCGGCGGCTACCTCGTCACGCTGTTGCACGAGGCGGAGCGGGTATGGCGGGAGGCGGGACTGCCAGCCGAAGTGGGCCGGAGCGCGGTCGCCGCTATCGCGGCGGCTACGCTGGCCAACTTCGCCGAACGGGGCGCCGGCTCGTCGCTTACCGGCCCGACAGCCCGCGGCGACAACGGTACGGTGCGTTTGCACCTCGACGCCCTGAGCGCAGCCGCTCCGGAGCTGCTGCCGCTCTACGCAGCGCTCAGCAAGCGGTCCGCCGTCCTGGCCGACGAGGCGGGCCGCGGCGCGGGCGTCGATTGGGACTCGCTGTTCGCGGAGTACCCACGCTAGAGGGTTGGAGGCGACACATGCCGGTGCGCACGACGAAACTGCAAGAGATGAAGGCGGCTGGGGAGCGCATCCCCTGCGTGACAGCCTATGACTATCCGACCGCCCGGCTCGAGGACGCAGCGGGCATCCCGGTCATCCTCGTCGGCGACAGCCTGGGCAACGTCGTACTGGGGTACGCCACGACCTTGCCGGTGACGATGGACGATATGGTGCGCCACACGCAGGCGGTCGTGCGCGGAGCGCCCAACGCGCTCGTCATCGCGGACATGCCGTTCATGTCGTACCAGGCGAGCGCGGAGTCGGCGTTGCGGAACGCAGGGCGGCTGCTCCAAGAGGGCGGCGCCCAGGCCGTGAAGCTCGAGGGCGGCGTCGCCGTCGCCGAGACGGTCCGACGCATCGTCGGCGCTGGCATCCCGGTCATGGGGCACGTCGGCTTGACGCCGCAATCGGTGAACCAGCTGGGCGGCTACCGAGTCCAGGGCGCGACGCTCGCTCAGGCCCAGTCGCTGATGGAGGACGCCGCGGCGCTCGAGCAGGCGGGCGCGTTCGCCGTCGTTCTCGAGGTCATCCCCGGACCGCTGGCCGAGGCTGTGACGAAACGACTGTCCATCCCGACCATCGGCATCGGCGCCGGCGCCGGGTGCGACGGCCAGATTCAGGTCGTCCACGACATCCTCGGGTTCGGCGTGCGCACGCCACGGCACGCCAAGCGCTACGCCGATCTCAACGCTGTCATCGGTCAGGCCTTGGCCGCGTACGCGTCAGACATACGCGGCGGGAGCTTCCCGACCGCCGAGCACACGCTGGACATCGACGACGCCGTGCTGCGGGAGCTGCTGCGCGGCGCGGAGCTCGAGGGCTGATGCAGCGGGCAGCGACCGTCGCCGCGCTGCGTGAGCTCGTCGCCGCCGCCCCGCGGCCGCTGGGGCTTGTGCCCACCATGGGCGCGCTCCACGCGGGCCACATGAGCCTCGTCGGCCGGGCGCGGTCCGACTGCGCGACGGTCGTGGCGACGATCTATGTCAACGCCGCCCAGTTCGGCCCCAACGAGGACTTCGACCGCTACCCCCGTCCGTTGGACCGCGACATCGGCATGCTCGCCGCAGCCGGCGTCGACGCGGTCTACACTCCGTCCGACGCCGAGATGTACCCGGAAGGCTTCGCGACGTCCATCTCGGTCGCCGGTCCGGCGTTGCCTTTCGAGGGTTTGGCCCGGCCCGGCCACTTCGACGGCGTGGCGACGGTCGTAGCGAAGCTGTTGGTCCAGGCGTCGCCGGACCGCGCCTACTTCGGACAGAAGGACGCGCAACAGGTCGCCGTCGTCAAACGTCTGACGGCTGACCTCGACCTGAACGTCGAAATCGTAGCGTTGCCGACAGTGCGGGAGCCGGACGGGCTCGCCATGAGTAGCCGCAACGCCTACTTGAGCGCGGGCCAGCGACGAGCGGCAATGGTCCTCTACCGGTCGCTGTCCGCGACGCGCGACCGGTTCCGAGCAGGCGCGCGGGGCTCTGACAGTCTCGAGGCAGGGTGCCGCGCGCTGATTGAGCGGGAGCCCCTAGTGGACGCGATCGACTACGTGGCCGTCGTCGACGCCGCGAGCATGGCGCCGTGGCGGGAAGAAGGGTCGTGCTTGCTAGTGGCCGCAGTGCGCATGGGAGGCGTGCGCCTCATCGACAACGTGGTCTTGGACTGAACGCCCCGCGCCGCAGTGGTACACTGTGGCGCGGGAGGTCGCATGGACTTCTTGCGCGTAAACGACCCGCCTGCCGATCTGCACGACCCGGTGATGCTGTTCGCGTTCGCCGGATGGGCGGACGCGTCCGAGTCAGCCACGCACGCCCTGCGCTACCTGGTCCGTCACCTGCACGCGGTGAAATTCGCCGACGTCGACCCGGAGGAGTTCTACAACTTCACGCGGGTGCGCCCCCACACGAAGTTCGACGATGAGGGCAGCCGCTTCATCGAGTGGCCGGCCAACGAGTTCTACGCCGTCAAACGGGGCGACGAGGGCGAGGACCTCGTGCTGCTGGTCGGCGTCGAGCCGAACCTGCGCTGGCGGACCTTCTGCGACGCGATGGTCTCCGTGGTGAAAGAGTTGGGCGTGAAGCGCGCGGTGCAGGTCGGCGCGCTGCTCGACGCTGTGCCGCACACCCGGGACATCCGAGTGACGGGCACGGCGACGAGCCGTGAGCTGCGCTCGATGCTCAAGGGCATCGAGTTGCGCCGGTCGCGCTACACCGGCCCCACGGGAATCGCCGGCGTCCTCTCCGACGCCATGACGCGCGAGGGGATCCCCGTGGTCAGCCTGTGGGGCCACGCCCCGCACTACCTGCAGGTATCGCCGAACCCCAAGGTCAGCTTGCGGCTCGTCCACGGGATCGAGCGCCTCGTGAACATCGAGGTGGACGTGAAACCGCTCGAGTCGCAGGGGCTCAACTTCGAGCGGCGGGTGGAGCGGGCGCTCTCGGGCGAGCCCGAGGTGAACGCCTACGTCGCGCGGCTCGAGTCGCAGTGGGACTCGCTCCGGGGCGGCCGAGCGCCCGACAGCACGCCCACGGCGACGGCCGACGACGACGACGGCGAGATGCCAGACCCAGCGCAGGCCATCCGCAGCATCGAAGAGTTCCTGAAGCAGGCCCGAGACGACGAGCAGTCCCCGGAGAACGACGCCGATTAGCGCGCTATTCGTCCCCGCCCGCCTTGACACTGATTTTCGACGGTTCCTAGAATCCCGGATGTGCCGGTGACTAACACGCTCTCGGGTTCGCGGCTTGGGCTTCCGAGTGTTCGTGTCCCCACCGATCGGCAGGGCGCCGCTGCTAGCGCTCGCGGCTTGGCCACAGGCGGCGATCGTCTCCGTCGAGGGCCCCGCAAGGAGGCAGGCGCGTGAGCGCCACCAAGTACGTCTTCGTCACGGGCGGCGTCGTCAGTTCCGTCGGCAAGGGAATCAGCGCCGCATCCATTGGGCGCATCCTGAAGAGCCGCGGCCTCTCCGTCGCCATCCAGAAGCTCGACCCCTACCTCAATGTCGACCCGGGCACCATGTCGCCGTATCAGCACGGCGAGGTGTTCGTCACGAAGGACGGCTGCGAGACCGACCTAGACTTGGGGCACTACGAGCGGTTCATCGACATCGAGCTCACCGAGACCTCCAGCGTTACCGCGGGCCAGATTTACACGCAAGTGATCTCGAAGGAGCGCCGCGGCGACTACCTGGGCGGCACCATTCAGACCATCCCTCACGTGACCAACGCCATCAAGGAGTTCATGCTCCGGGTTGGCCGCGAAGGCTCGCCGGACGTCGTCTTGATCGAAGTCGGCGGGACCGTCGGCGACATCGAGGGCCAGCCATTCCTCGAAGCGATACGGCAGATGCGCGGCGAGGTGGGCCGCGACAACGTCTTCTACATCCACGTCACCCTCCTCCCCCACATCGGCGCGACCGGCGAGTTGAAGACGAAGCCGACCCAGCACAGCGTCCGCGAGCTCCGCGCCATCGGCATTCAACCCGACGCCATCGTCTGCCGCTCCGACTTCGCCATCGCCGAGGACGTCAAGGACAAGATCTCGCTCTTCTGCGACGTGCCGCGCGAGGCGGTGATCCCGCTAGTCACCGCCGACAACATCTACGAAGTCCCGTTGATCCTCGAGGATGCGGGCATCGGCGACCTGATTGTAGATGCCCTAGACCTCCGCGCCGGCCCACGAGACCTCGCCCGTTGGCGCGCCATGGTCGAGCGGATGCGCGTGCCGAAGCGCGAGCTGTCCGTCGCAGTCGTCGGCAAGTACGCCGATCTGCCTGACGCCTACCTCTCGGTCCGCGAGGCGCTGCGGCACGCCTGCCTCTACCACGACCGCGACGTCGTCGTCTCCTGGGTGCAGTCGGAGGACATTGAGCGCGACGGACCGGACCCCTGGCTTTCGCACGCCTCGGGCATCATCGTCCCGGGAGGCTTTGGGGCCCGGGGGATCGAGGGCATGGTGACGACGGTCGCATACGCTCGGGAGCAAAGGGTCCCCTTCCTAGGACTCTGCCTTGGCATGCAAGTCATGGTCGTTGAGCACGCGCGAAGCCTACTCGGCCTCGCCAAGGCCGGTTCCACCGAGTTCGTTCCCAACACGCCCGATCCCGTCATCGACCTCATGCCCGATCAGCGCGCGGTCGATGACATGGGCGGCACGATGCGGCTCGGCAACTACCCTTGCGTCATCGTCCCCGGCACCCGCGCGGCGAGCGCATACGGCTGCAGCCTCGTCGACGAGCGGCACCGGCACCGCTTCGAGTTCAACAACGCCTACCGCGAGCCGCTCCAAGAAGCCGGCGTGCTGGCCTCCGGCCTCTCACCCGACGGCCGGCTCGTCGAGATCGTTGAGCAGGTCGAGCATCCCTTCATGGTCGGCGTGCAGTTCCACCCGGAGTTCCGTTCGAGGCCCGAGGAGCCGCATCCGCTGTTCCGCGAGTTCGTCGCAGCCAGCAAGGACGTGCTCCGCGAGGGCGGCCAGCACGAGCTGCCATTGGGCAACAACGCCGACGGCAGCATACGTCCCCCCGCGTGACGTCGCTCCGGTCGCGAACGGGTTGCAATCGGCGAATGGGCCGCTAGAATGATAGTGGTTGGATAGTGTTTCCCCGCATGTGGAGTCCTACCAGCTCTCCCCTCGTCACCGGCGCAGACCCCAGTCCGGCCCTCACGTCGGCAGCGCGGGACTCAGCATTCGATTCTCCCAGTTCACGGTAACTGCCACCTACACTGGTTCCAAGGTGCCCCACTACACCGCATCATATGGACTGTGGCGACCTCATGACCGCACGGGTTTCGATGGCGACTCACGCCAGGGGTCTCCGCGCTGTCCGCGCAATCACCCGTCTTAGCGCTCTCCACCACACGTTTCTCCTGCACACGTTAGGAACAGCATGACCATCACAGAGCATCGGTCAATCAACATTGCGGAGCTCGAGTCGAAGAGCGCTGAGGAGCTAATCGACATCATGGGGGAGCGGGGCTTCTCGAACGGGGCCCTCCCGGCGTCCGCGCACCGCGACGAAATCCTGTATCGCTTGCTCCAAGCCTACGCGGCTGAGCAGGGGCACCAGCTGGCCAGCGGCGTCCTCGAGACCATGCCCGACGGCTACGGGTTCCTCCGGCACAATGGCCGGCGTCCCACCCAGAACGACGTCTACGTCTCCCAGTCGCAGGTCCGCCGGTTCAACCTGCGCTCGGGCGACCTCGTGCTCGGACAGGTGCGCGCCCCCAAGGAGTCCGAGCGCTACTTCGGGCTCACCCGAGTCGAAGCGGTGAACGGACGCGACCCCGACTCGACGCGCCGGCGCACCAATTTCGAGAACGTGACGCCCATCTTCCCGGACGTGCAGATCAAGCTCGAGACCGGCAGCAAGGACCTGGCCACGCGCATGATCGACCTGCTGTCGCCAATCGGCCGCGGTCAGCGCGGGCTCATCGTATCCCCCCCCAAGGCCGGCAAGACGACGCTGCTCAAGCAGATCGCCGCAGGCATCTCCCAGAACTACACCGATATCCACCTCATGGTCGCGCTCATCGGCGAGCGCCCCGAGGAGGTCACCGACGTCAAGCGCTCGGTCAAGGGCGAAGTATTCAGCTCCACGTTCGACGAGCCGGTGGAGGATCACTGCCGCGTCGCCGAGCTCTGCCTGGAGCGCGCGAAACGCCTCGTCGAGGCCGGCCGCGACGTCGTCATCCTGCTCGACAGCATCACGCGGCTGACCCGCGCCTACAACCTGGCTGTGCCCAGCTCCGGCCGGACGCTCTCCGGCGGCATGGACCCGGTCGCCCTCTACCCGCCCAAACGCTTCTTCGGCGCCGCGCGCAACGTCGAGGAGGGCGGCAGCCTCACGATACTGGCCGCTTGCCTCGTCGACACCGGCAGCCGCATGGACGATGTCGTCTACGAGGAGTTCAAGGGCACGGGCAACATGGAGCTCCACCTCGATCGTAAGCTCGCCGAGCGGCGGACCTTCCCCTCGATCGATATCCAACGCAGCGGCACCCGGCGCGAGGAACTGCTGCTCGACGACCTGACGCTGCGCCAGGTCGTCCTGCTCCGCCGCATGAGCACTATGATTGCCACGGACGCGATGAACCCGTTCGAGGCCACCGAGCGCCTCATCGAGCGCCTCGGCCGCACCAAGCACAACGACGAGTTCCTCGCCACGCTCACCAGAGAGATGTAAGGGGCCTCTACCCTCGTGGGGCAGGTTGACTGCCTCCCAGCCCGATGCTACATTCGACAGGTCAAGTTAGCACTTGCGATGGCCAACTGCTAAGGGGACAGTCATGCAGCAGCCCCCCACCCTCAACCAGCGCCGTCAGAACATCCTCGAAATCATCGTCGGGGACTACATCGTGACCGCGTTGCCCGTCGCCTCGCAGCAGATCGCGCTGCGGCACGACCTTCAGGTGAGCTCCGCGACGATCCGCAACGACATGGCCGAGCTCGAGGAGATGGGTTACATCACCCGTCCGCACGCCTCGGCTGGCGGCATCCCCGGGGACATGGCCTACCGCTTCTACGTTGAGCGCACCTCAGCTCACGCCAGGCCGAGCCGGCGGTTCGAGCAGTCGGTCCTCGGCGCCATTCAGCCGGAATCGGCCGACCCTGACGCCTGGGCGCAGGCTGCAGTCGAGGTGCTCTCCAGCGCTCTGCACAACGTGGCCGTTGCCACCTCGCCCAAGGTGTGGGAAGCGCGCGTCAAGCAGCTCCAGCTGGTGCACCTCCAGGAGCGCCAGGCGCTGCTGGTTCTCGTCCTTCACGACGCCCACGTCCGGCAGCACATGGTCCAGACTGCCCAGCCGCTGAGCCAAGAGGCGCTTACCGCCCTCTCGAACCGGCTGAACTCGCTCTTGGCCGGACGCACGGCGAACGAGATCCGCACGGCCTGGGACTCCGGCGTCGTCGCCGGGCCGGCAGCCGACGCTGTCATCGCCGAACTGCTCGCCTTGCTCGATAAGGAGGAGCAGAACCGGCCCGGACGGCAGTACACCGAGGGGCTTCGCCACATGCTCAGCCAGCCGGAGTTCGAAAACGGCAGGCGCGCGCGGGAGGCCGTCGAAGTTCTCGAGGACGGGGTGGCGCTGCGCCGCGTGATCACCAACGTAGCGCAGGAGGAGGAACTCGACGTCATCATCGGCGAGGAGAACCCCCACGAGCCGCTGAAGCCATACTCGGTAGTGCTCGCCCGCTACGGCCGCCCAGGCCACGTGCTCGGCGTCGTCGGCGCGGTCGGACCGACCCGCATGGACTACGCACGCGCCATCGCCAGCGTCCGGTACTTGGCCGCCTTCCTGAGCGACTTAGTGACCGCGCTCGAAGACAACGGATAGTTTGTCGCCTCGGCCATGACCACCAAGCGTGACTACTACGACGTGCTCGAGGTCGGCCGGGGCTCCACCGAAGAGGACATCCGCAAGGCCTTCCGCAAGAAGGCTCTCGAGTTCCACCCCGACCGGAACAAAGCGCCGGACGCTCCCGCGAAGTTCAAAGAGGTCAATGAGGCCTATCAAGTCCTGACCGACCCGGAGCGGCGTCGCCAGTACGATCGCTTCGGCCACGCAGGCGTCCGCAACGGACCGGGCCAGGGGCCTCAGGACTTCGAGGGGTTCGACCTCTTCGGCGGCCTGGGTGACATCTTTGGCGACATCTTTGGGGGCGGTTTCGCGCGGTCCAGCGCGCAGGACGGCCGCGACCTGCAAGCCGCGCTCACCATCACTTTCGCGGAGGCCGCCTTCGGAGTGACGAAGGAGATCGAGGTGACGCGCTCCGAACGGTGCAGCCGCTGCGAGGGCGCCCGCTCCGAGCCGGGCCACGCGAAGGAGACGTGCGCGAACTGCAAGGGCGCCGGGCGCGTCCGCAGGGCTCAACGGAGCGTCTTCGGGCAGTTCGTCACGGAGGCGGAGTGCAACGTCTGCCGCGGCGCGGGCGAGACCGTCCCGCACCCCTGCACGCAATGCCACGGCTCGGGGCTCGAGCGGGCCAAGCGGGTGCTCCAAGTCAATGTCCCGGCCGGCGTCCCGCACGGCGCCCGACTCAACGTTCAAGGCCAGGGCGACAGCGGCGGCTACGGCGGCCGGGCGGGCGACCTCTACGTGAGCATCCGGGTCCAGCCGCATCCTCTTTTCGAGCGCGAGGATGAAGACGTGCTGTATACGCTGAGCCTGAGCTTCCCGCAAGCCGCGCTAGGCGCCGAACTCGACGTGCCCACGCTCGAGGGCGCGCACCGGCTCAAAGTCCCCTCGGGCACGCAGAGCGGAGCAGTGTTCCGGCTCAAGGGCCAGGGAATCCCGCACCTCCGAAACGGCAGGCGCGGCGACGAGCTCGTGACGGTGCGGCTCAGGACCCCCGAAAAGCTCAACAGGCATCAGAAGAAGCTCCTGGAGGACCTCCAGCGCTCGTTCTCAGAGACTGCGTGATTCCGCCCTCGCTCCGGCAACCCTCCGCCCGACCTGTCCGACGGACAGCTCGCTGATGCCCCCCGCCCAGTGGATCGAACTGAAAATCGCCGTCCCGTTTGAGTTCGTCGAACCGGTCGCCGAGCTGTTCCGCCGCTACGGCAAGGGCGGGGTCGCCATCGAGCACGCGGGCGGCTGGGACCCGGACGCGGGCGAGGGGCCGCCTCCCCGGCCGAGCGCCGTGATCCGGACCTACATGCCCAAGACGCCGGCCTACCACTCAAACCGCGAGATGGTGCATATCGGCTTGCAGCTCGTGGGCAAGATCACCGACCTGCCCGAGCTCGAGGAGCGCGACATCGCCGAGCGGGAGTGGGAGGAGGCCTGGAAGGCGCACTTCACTCCCCTGCGCGTCGGCAAGCGGCTGGCGATCCGCGCGCCCTGGCATCGTGAGGAAGACGACCCGCCGGGCGGCCACGCGGACGACGTAGTCATCGTGATTGACCCCGGCCTGGCCTTCGGCACCGGGCACCACCCCACTACCCACCGGACGCTCGAAAGCATGGAGCGCCTGCTGCGTCCAGGACAGCGGGTGCTCGATGTGGGCGCGGGATCCGGGATCCTGAGCGTCGGCGCGGCGAAGCTCGGCGCCGAGAAGGTCATCGGCGTCGAGATCGACAAGGTCGCGCTCAAAGCGGGGCGTACGAACCTGCGCGCGAACGGGGTCTCGGGCATAGCCCGCGTCTACGCCGGCACGCTGCCGTCCGCACACGTGCCGGAGGGCTGGGCTGACCTCGTCCTCGCGAACGTGAACTCGGTGGCGCTCGCAAATCTCGCGTCCGAGCTGCGCCGCGCCCTCAAGCAGGGAGGGTGGCTCGTCGGTGCGGGCATCCTCCAAGAGCGATTGGCCTCGGTGGAGGATGCATTCGCGCAGGTTGGCCTCGACGTCCAAGAGCGCCTGTACGACGACGACTGGGTGGCGCTGATCGCGCGGTGACGGCCGCGGGCGCGCAGGGTCCGCCAAATCGGGTAGGATTCCGAGCGGCGGCGCATGCGCCGCACGACGCGCGCAGGGAGAACGAGACATGTCGACGACGCTTCAGCTCAGCCTCGCGTTCGGCCCGAACCCCCGGAGTGAGCCGGTCCTCAACGGCGCCGTGCAGGCGGAGGGCATCGAGTTCGCCTGCAGCCGCGTCCCCGCTGGCGAGCTGTTCCACCGACAGCTAACGCACCAAGAGTTCGACGTGTCGGAGATGTCGATCTCGACACTACTCATCATCACCGCGCAGGGGAACACGAACTGGGTCGGTCTCCCGATCTTCACGACTCGCCAGTTCTTCGGGACGATGGCCATCGCCCGGGACGGCGCGGGCATCGACCGGCCCGAGGACATGAAGGGCAAGCGCGTGGGCGTGAACGAGTACCAGCAGACTGCGGCGCTGTGGTCGCGGGGCTTCTTCGAGCACGAATACGGCGTCGGCTCCCGCGACGTGGAGTGGTGGATGGAGCGCACGCCCGAATATTCCCACGGGGGCGCCACGGGCTTCACGCCTCCGGACGGGGTGCGAATGCACTACATCCCCGAGCGCACGAGCATGGGCGAGATGATGATGAAAGGGGAGCTCGACGCCATCCAGCACTACTTCTGGGGCGGCGGCATCAACCGCAGCACCGTCGATCTGGTCAAGCAGCCCGGGATGCATCGCATCTTCCCCGATCCGCTCGCCGAGAGCTCCCGCTACTACCAGAAAACGGGCATCTTTCCGTTCAACCACACCGTCATCATGCGCCGCTCCATCTACGAACAGCACCCCTGGGCCGCCCGCAACATCCTCGAAGCGTTCGAGAAGGCGAAGCAGCACTCCTATCAGCGCACGAGGGACGGCAACCAGCCCTGGCTGGTCACTGGCCTGCTGCCGCGCGAGTCCGAGGGCCCGCTGGCGACCGACCTATTCCCGTACGGGCTCTCGGCCAACCGGACGGTGATCGAAGCGGCGATGCAGTACTCGCACGAGCAAGGGCTCACGCCGCGCGTGCTCACGCCCGAGGAGATCTACGCGCCGACGCTGCTGGACAGCTGACGTTGCTAGGGCGAGCCGCTACTCGGGCTTCGGGGCCCGCGCCATCAGCTCGAAGACGGCGGCCTGCGGCGACGCGCCGTCGAACAGCACCCGGCTCGTCATCTCCGTAATCGGCATCTCGATCCCGAGTGCGCGCGCCATTTCGAGCGCTGGGGGCGTCGTCGTCACGCCCTCGGCCACCTCGCCGCCCAGCGACTCGATGGCCTCCGCCAGCGTCCGCCCTTCCGCCAGCGCCACGCCGACGCGGTGGTTGCGGCTCAGACTGCTGTAGCAGGTCGCAACGAGGTCGCCCAGCCCGGCGTTGCCCGCGAACGTCAACAGCTGAGCGCCCGCCGCGACGCCGAGGCGAGTAATCTCCGCCAGGCCCCGCGCCGTCAGCGCGGCCTTCGCGTTGTCCCCGAGGCCCATGCCGTCGCAGATGCCCGCCGCGATGGCGATCGGGTTCTTCAGCGCGCCCGCCATCTCCGTGCCGATTACATCCGTGTTCGTGTACACCCGGAACGTCGACGAGTTCAGCAGGCGTTGCGCCTCCTCGGCCGCATCCCGGTCCGCGGACGCCACCGCAGTCGACGTCGGCATGCCCTGGACAACCTCGCGCGCCAGGTTGGGGCCCGACAGCACGCAATGGCGCCCGTCGACGCCCAGCTCCTCGGCGAGCACCGTGCTCATCCGCTTGAGCGTCCCGCTCTCCAGCCCCTTGCAGGCCGACACGACTACGGCGTCCCCCGAGATGTCTGGCGATGCCCGGCGAGCGTTCTCACGGAGCGTGTTGCTCGGCACGGCGAACAACACCACCAGCGCCCCGGACAGTCCCGCAGCC
Organism: Dehalococcoidia bacterium; assembly: GCA_965220205.1. Lineage (GTDB taxonomy): Bacteria > Chloroflexota > Dehalococcoidia > Lucifugimonadales > Australimonadaceae. Next base: position 2,218,778 of record OZ244812.1, read on the forward strand.
CAATCGGCGGTCACCCGGAGCGTATCGGGGAACCGGTGGCCGGGCAGCCGGTCTGCCAGCTCTCGCGCTGACTCCAGCCCGGCGGCCTCGGCGGCGGTGCGGGCGAGCAGACGCACGTCGATCCCTCGGCGCGCCATGATCAGCCCCAGCGTTACGCCCCACGAGGTCGTGCCCACTACCGTCGCGGGGCCTGGTTGCGCTGAAGAGGTCATGCCGTGATTCTATCGCCCCCGCCGAGACGCTCAAGGCTAGGACCGGCGGGCCTCAACGCTCTCGCTCTCGGATTTCGACCGCAGCGCCTTCACGAGCTGGAAGACCAGCGTCCCGAGCGCGGCCAAGACCAAGACGTTGCCGACGTCCCACCGAACAGCAGCGTGGTCAGCAGCGTAGCGAAACTCCCCAGGCAAGTAACGATGCCAGCCCGGGCGCCGGTAGAGGTGCGCCGCCCCCTGACGGTCCCTCCGAGACCTGACTCGCACGCTGCGCGGCAGACGCTCGCCATAGACCGCCAGCAGCCGGTCGCGGAGCTCGCCTACGGTCTGCCTCGCGAAACCCGCGAGCGCGTCCTCGTCGCCTCGAAACTTGAGCCCGGCAAGCAACAGCAACGGGTCATTCCCGACGAGTCGCTCGTAGGCCGCGCGTGCGTCTACCATGCGGTCGTCCCGAGGCTCGATCAGGTACCAGTAGCGCCCGGCCTGCGCCGGCTGCTGAAGGGAGTCGTAGACCTCCGCGAGCCGTTCCCGCAGCAACAGGTCGTCGGGGTGCTCGAAGACGAGCGTGTGCAACCGGTCGCGAGCCTTCCCGAGGTCCCCGCCCGCGACATCGACGCCCACCCTAGCGAGTATGCTTTCCTTGGACACTTTCACGCCCCTTACGCTTGACCTCGCCTCGTCCGTATCCAAGCGGCCGGGCCCGACGGTTGTCGGGAGTCTATCGTGTGAGTGTTGGCGAGCGCCAACCGGCGCAGGAGGCGGCTATGCGGATCACCCGCGTCTACACAGGCGACGACAACCTCTCGCATTTCGAAGACGTCGAGTTGGAGTTCGCCCCCAACCTCGGCGGCCGGCTCCCCCGCGCGATGGTCCAGCCCGCGCGCGACGTCGGCTTCAACGCCCAGCCCGCGGGCAGCGAGGACGTGATGCACAACGCGCCGGAACGCCGGTTCGTCGTCTTCATCTCCGGCCGTGTGAAAGTCGAGCTCTCCGACGACGAAAGCCGCATCGTGGGCGCGGGAGACGTCGTTCTGTTCGAGGACACGACAGGCGGCGGCCATCTGCTCGCGCCCATCGGCGACGAGCCACGGTATTCGATGTTCGTCGGGTTGGGGAGCTAACGCGGCCGCTCGCCCGCCATACGCTCGGCAACGTCCGCGAGGGGCAGCAGCCCCAGGTCCTCTCCGGAGCGAAGACGGACGGCGGCGCCGTTGGCCTCTGCCTCCTTGTCGCCCACGATCAGCATGTACGGCGCCTTCTGGAGCTGGGCGTCGCGGATCTTCGCGTTCATGCGCTCGTTGCGGTCGTCGACGTGGACGCGGAGGTCCGCGGCCTCCAGCTCGGCGCGGACGCGCTCCGCGTATTCGACGTGACGGTCGGCGATGGGAATAATCTCGGCCTGGACCGGCGCGAGCCACGTGGGGAACGCGCCGCCGTAGTGCTCGATCATCACCCCGAGGAACCGTTCGAGACTCCCCAGCATCGCGCGGTGGATCACGACCGGCCGCTGCCGCGCTCCCTCAGAGTTCACGAACTCGAGGTCGAACCGCTCCGGCAGGTTGTAGTCGAGCTGCACCGTGCTCAGCTGCCACTCGCGGCCGATGGCGTCCGCGACGAAGAAGTCAATCTTCGGGCCGTAGAAGGCGCCCTCGTTCGGGACCGGTTCGTACTCCATCCCCTGAATGTCGAGCGCGGAGGCCAGGGCGCCCTCCGCCGCGTCCCATAGCTCGTCGCTGCCGATCCGCCTCTCCGGCCGCAGCGACAGCGCGACGCGCACGTCCTCGAACCCGAAGACGTCGTAGGTCTCCCGCACCATCGCGATGAACTTGACGATCTCGCTCTCCACCTGCCACGGGGCGCAGAAGATGTGCGCGTCGTCCTGGGAGAACGTCCGGACGCGGGTCAGGCCGTGGGTGACGCCGGAACGCTCGAACCGGTGCAGCCGGCCGAAGTCCGCGTAGCGCACCGGCAGGTCGCGGTAGGAGTGGAGCTGGGCGGCGTAGAGCATCGCGGCGGCGGGGCAGTTCATGGGCTTCACCCCGAACTCGCGGTCGTCCACGTAGGTGAAGTACATGTACTCCTTGTAGTTGTCGTAGTGGCCGGAGCGCTTCCACAGCTCCGAGTCGAACACTTGCGGCGTGATGACCTCCTGGTAGCCGTAGCGCTGGTAGAGGCCGCGCACGTAGCTCACGAGGGTGTTGTTGAGGACGGCCCCCTTGGGCAGGAAGAACGGGCTGGCCGGCGCGATCGGGTCGAAGAAGAAGAGGCCGAGCTCCTGACCGAGCTTGCGGTGGTCGCGTTTCGCGGCTTCTTCCAGCCGCTCGATATGCGCGATCAGAGCATCCTCCGACTCCCAGGCGGTGCCATAGATGCGCTGGAGCATCTCGTTGCGCTCGTCGCCGCGCCAGTAGGCGCCCGCGACGTTCATCAGCTTGAAGGCCGCGACCTCCCCGGCGGAATCGACGTGCGGCCCCCGGCAGAGGTCGGCGAACGCCGCGTGGGCGTAGGTCGTCACCGCCTCGTCCTCCGGAATATCGTCGATGATCTCGAGCTTGAACGGTTGGCCGGCGAATCGCTCCTTCGCGGCGGCGCGGGGCAACTCAGTCCGCTCGAAGCGGGCGCCGCTTGCGATCGTCTCCCGCATGCGGTCCTCGATGCGCCCAAGGTCCTCCGGGGTGAAGGGCCGGCCCACCGAGAAGTCGTAGTAGAAGCCGTCGTCGGTGGGCGGGCCGACGGCGAACTTAGCTTCGGGAAAGAGGTCGAGCACCGCCTCGGCCATGATGTGGGCAGCCGAGTGCCGGATGCGGAAGCGCAGCTCGTCCAACTGCTGTTGCTCTGGCGACATCTGTTTCACTGGCATGGGATTGTCCTCGCGGTATGGCGATTATGTGCCGGACACGTGATCGAACGGGATAGCTAGTCACAAGAAAGGGGCGCCAGGCGCCCCTTCAGAATCGTTCGGAGATTACGTCAGCGCCTCAGGCGGGTGCGGCCACGGCTGCCGTCTCCGGGACGCGCAAAGCCGCGGCCTGCGTAGTGGGGCCGGTCGTCGTGCGTGTCGCGGTCGTGTGCATCGCTGCGCTCATCGTTCGCCCATTCTATCACGCCCGGCCGGCACTCGCCCAGCCGCCGTGTCCCGCCCGCGGCAGTTTGCTAGAATGGCGCCAGCGCACGGAGGCGATCAGCCATGAAGGCCGTCTACAAGGAAGCCGCGAACCTGGCCAGGAACGGCGACGCGTTCGTCCTCGCGACCGTCGTGGGCACGGCGGGATCGACGCCGCAGAAGCCCGGCGCGACGCTGCTGGTGCGCGGCGACGGCTCGACCGTCGGCACCCTGGGCGGCGGTTGCGTCGAGGGCGACATCTGGTTCGCCGCCAAGGAGGCGCTGCGGGAGCACACCGGCCCGCTCTTCAAGCGCTACTACCTGAACGAGGACATCGCCGCCCGGGACGGTCTCGTGTGCGGCGGCACGATGTACTTCTACATCGACCCCGTCGAGCGTTCGGACGAGTTCGTGGACCTCGGCGGCGAGATCGACGCCGCCTACGAGGGAGGCCCGCCCCTGGCGGTCGCGACCGTGGTCAAGTCCGCGCGGCTGCCAATCGGCGCGCGTCTCGTGGTTCGCAGCGACGGTTCGACTGCCGGCACGCTCGGCGGCGCGGCCGTCGACGCGCGCGCCGCCGCGGCCGCGGCCGAGGTCATGCCGATGGGCAAGAGCTCGAGCATCAAGACCGACGACGGCGACGAGGTGTTCGTGGCCGGCTACACGTCGCCCGCGACGGTGGTGCTGGTCGGCGGGGGGCACGTCAATCTGCAGGTGGCGAAGGTCGCGCAGCTCCTCGGGTTCCGCGTGATGGTCACCGACGACCGCCCCGAGTTCGCCAACCGCGAGCGGTTCCCCATGGCCGAGGAGTTCTGCGTGGCGCCCTACGACCGCGGCCTGAGCGCGTTCGACGTTACGCCGAACACTGCCATCGTCGTGGGCTCCCGCGGCCACCACTTCGACGACCTGGCGCTCGACGCCGCAGTCCGCACCTCCGCCTCGTACGTAGGGCTGCTTGGCAGCAAGCGCAAGACAATCCTGATTTATGAGGCGCTCCTCAGGCGGGGCGTGACCCCCGAGCGGCTCAAGGCAGTCCGCTCGCCGGTCGGCCTCGACCTGGGCGGACGCTCGCCCGAGGAGATCGCGGTCAGCATCATGGCGGAGATCGTCGCGTTCCGGCACGGCAAGGACGGCGGTCCCATGAAGCTGGACGAAGCGCAGGTGGACCGCGTGGCCGCGAAGGTTGAGGCGCCGACGGCTGCCGCGGGCCGATAGGCGCGCGACGCCCACGTGCTTGCCCTGAGCCCATTGAAGGGCGGCCAGGCGTCCGTCGATCGATGCCGACCGAGTCCGCAACTATGACCACCGACCCTCCCCACCACCCCATCGCCGCCGCGGTGCTGCTCGCCGGAGGCGAGTCGACGCGGATGCGCGAGAGCATGCGCGGCGCCGACGGCGGCGAGATTGCGTCCAAGGCGCTGCTGCCGTGGACCGGCGGCGAGCCGCTGATCGCGTACCAGGTCCGTGCGCTCGACGAGGCTGGCTATGCGCCCATCGTCGTCGTCACCGGTCACGAGGCGAGCGTCGTCGCCGGCGCGCTCCCCGGCGGTCTGGCGTTGCGCACCGTGGTCAACGAGCGCTACACGGAGGGACGCTGCTCGTCGATCATCGCGGGCGTGCGCGAGGCCGCGAGCCTGGGGCCGGACGCCCTCCTCGTCGTGTCAGTCGATCAGCCCCGCGCCGCCGCGACCTACCGTATGCTGAGGGAGGCGTGGGAACGCGACCGGCCCGCCGTCGCAGTGCCGGCCCTCGACGGCCGCGCGGGGCACCCGCCGTTGTTCGACGCGGCGCTCGTGCCCGACCTGTTGCGCGTGACAGAGGAGACCGAGGGGCTGCGGCAGGTGATGCGGGACCACATCGGCGGGCGGGTCCTCGTGCCGACGGACGACCCGCTGACGCTGCTGAACCTGAATACGCGCGACGAGTACGAGGCGGCGTTGCGCGTCGCCGGCGGACCGAGGGCAGCGTGACTGCCTCGAAAGTCCAGTCCGCGCCCCCTCCGTCATCCTCGTGCTTGACACGGGGACCCACGCCCCCGAGCCCGGCGAAGCCTGTCCTGAGCCCGCCGAGGGGGCGCGCTCCGCCCCCATTCTGGTCGGTTATGGTGCGGGCGTAGCCCCACATGAGAAAGGTTCTGCCGAACGCAGCGAGGAGACGTGATGGCTGACATCGAGCTCACGATGACGATGACCCCCTGGGACCGCGTCCAGCCGTTGATTACCGGCGAGGTCAAGCCCGAGGGTATTCGGCTCCGCTTCACGGAGCTGCCGCTGAGCGAGATATGGCGGCGGCAGCTGGAGGACGAGGAGTTCGACCTCTCGGAGATCTCGTTCTCATACGCGCTCAAGGGCATCCCCGCCGGGTGGGGCTACCGGCTGCTCCCTGTGTTCCACAACCGGACGTTCTCGTACGTCGGCACCGTCGTGCGGGTGGGTTCGGGCATCCGGCCCAACCATCCCGAGGACCTCGTGGGCAAGCGAGTCGGCGTGACCGACTATCAGCAGACGGCGTCGCTCTGGACGCTCGGCATTCTGCGGCACGAGTTCGGGGTGGACCCTGCGAGCGTCGAGTGGTTCCAGGGCCGCGGCGACCCCGTCATCCCGGGCACGAGCGCGTTCGCTCCTCCTCCGGGCGTCACGATCCATCCGCCGCCCAACGACCTCGCCGAGATGATGGTCCGCGGCGAGCTCGACGCGCTCTGCACCGTCCACGCGCCCGCCCAGGGCCCGCTCGCCGACCGCGCGGCGTTTCACCTGCTGTTCCCGGACGGCCCCGGCGAGGCGGCGCGCTACTTCGCGAAGACGGGCGTCTTCCCCACGCACCACGCGACCGCGTTGCGCGAGAGCATCGCGCGCGAGCATCCCTGGGCCGCCGCGAGCCTGTTTGACGCCTTCACGGAGGCCCAGCGCATCGTCACCGAACGCACCCACCGTCAGCCGCCGTCGGCGATCGTCTTCGCGCGGGAGACGCTCGACGAGCAGCATGCGGTGTTCGGAGACAACCCGTACGCCTACGGCGTCGAAACGAACGCGGCGGCGGTTGACGCGGTCCAGACGTTCGCGGTCGAGCTGGGGACCGTCAAGCGCAAGTTGCCGTTCGCAGAGCTCTACGCTCCGGGCGTCGAGGTCTGAGGCAGATGCATACGCGCACCGGCGATTGGCGCATCCGGGAGTGGCGAGGCGACGACGCCCCGGCGTTGGCCCGGTATCTCGGCGACGCCAGCGTGTCGATGAACTTGGCGGCGCGACATCCGCGGCCCTACACCGAGGAGCACGCCAGGGCGTGGATATCTCTCTGCGCGATGGAGGCCGACCCGGTGGACTTCGCCATCGCGAGCGACGAGGAGGCGGTCGGCGGGCTCAGCCTGAGCTTGCAGCGGGGCGTCCGCAGCAAGGCCGCGGAGATAGGCTATTGGGTCGGCGAACCGTACTGGGGACGGGGCATCGCGACGCTGGCGGTGCGTTCGTTCGTCGAGTACGCGTTCGAGCGCTTCGGGCTGCTGCGCGTCTCGGCAAGCGTGTTCGCGGACAACCCGAGATCGGTCCGCGTGCTCGAGAAGTCGGGGTTCGTCTACGAGGGACGCCTGCGCAAGAGCGTGGTCAAGGACGGCCGCGTGCTGGACGAGCTCGTCTACGCCCTCGTCCGCTAAGGAACCTCTGAACAACTCACAGTCGGCCGAGTGGTGTTGGTGGGGGGCTCTTCAGCGATTCGCAGCCCTCTGCTGGTGCCGTGAACGGGGCTGTTGGGGGTCTTCTACCGACCCTGCTGGGGCGGATTCCCTGCTCCCAACCCCGATCTGAACCCACTGCGCCTCCGTCATGCCGCCAAGCACCGCTGGGCTCTCATCAGGTTCGCCAGCCCCAGCAGCACCATCAGCCGTTGCGTGTTCTTGGCCAGCCCCCGGTAGCGGACCTTGGCGTAGCCAAAGTGCCGTTTGACGTACAGGAACGGATGCTCCACCTTCGCCCGGACCGACGCCTTGCCCTTCTCCGCCAACGCCTCAGGGCTTCCCGGCTCCAACTGCCGACGTTGGCCCGGTCGCATCGCCACCTGCCACTCCACCTCCAGCCCCCGATGCTCCGCCCGCTTCTGGACTCCCTGATACCCGGCATCGCCCCACACCTGCGACTCGCCGCCGTGCAGCAACCGGTGCGCTTCCGTCACGTCGTTCACATTGGCCGGCGTCGTCGCGACGCTGTGCACCACCCCCGTCTCCGCGTCCACCCCGATGTGCACCTTCATCCCGAAATGCCACCTGTTCCCCTTCTTCACTTGGTGCATCTCCGGGTCTCGCGCACCCGCTCGATTCTTCGTCGACGACGGCGCCTCGATGATGCTCGCGTCCATGATTGTCCCTTCCTGGAGCAGGAGTCCCTGGGACGCCAGATGCCCTTTGATCTCCGCGAACAGTCCCTCCCCCAGTTCGTGCTCCTCCAACAGATGACGGAAGTTCAGGATGGTGGTCTCGTCCGGCAGCGGCTCCGACAGCTTCAAGCCCACGAACCGCCGCACCGACTCCACGTCGTACAGCAGGTCCTCCATGCCGGGGTCGCTGAGGTTGTAGAACAGCTGCACGCAGTGAATCCGCAGCATCGCCGACAGGGCATACGGATGGCGTCCCCGGCCCGCCGTGGGGTAGAAGGGACGGATGCGCCCTTCCAGCCGTTCCCAGGGGATCAGCCCGCCCATGCGTTCGAGAAATCGCTCCCTGCGGGTCTTGCGCTTCTTGCTCTCGTAGTCCACGTCTGCAAAGGTCGGTTGGTCCATCATCGCTTCACTCCCTGGCGCCACTGGGTGACTGCCAGGATACTGCCTCAACCTATAGACTTGTTCAGAGATTCCCTAAGGAATCTCTGAATAGCCTGCTCCCCGTCCGTCCTCCCTCCTCCCCGGACCCCCCTTCGTCATTGCTTCGAAAGTCCTCTCCGGGCCCCCCTCCGTCATCCTCGTGCTTGACACGGGGACCCACGCCCCCGAGCCCGGCGAAGGGGGCGCGCCCCGCCCGCCAACTTTCGTCGGTTTGTGGTGTGGGGCGCCAGCCCAACGTGAGGGATTCTCGTGCGCAGACACGGGAATCCACGCCCCCCCCCGCCGCGACATCCGCCCCTACCCCCAACGCCCTCTACCCCCTACCATGCCTACCGAAGCCTGTCCTGAGCCTGTCGAAGGGGGCCCCGAAACCGCCTGGCGCTGGCGCGCCGGGCCGCCCCCCGATTTACGAGTAAATGTCGCAAAATGTCGCAGGATGTCGCACTATTTCGCCCCCTCCACTCGTAAACTCTGCAATTTGCGAGTGGAAAACCTCACGTTTTCGACCAAAACCCGGCCATTTTGGCCCATTTCCGTTCATTTCCGCGTCCGCAAGCCGGCCGGCGGCGCCTCCGTCATTTCCGTGCCCGGCCCCTCCGTCACTCCCGGCCCCGACACGGGAATCCACGCCCCCGGCGACCCCAGGCCCGTCCGTCTCGCCCGTTCGTCCTAAGCCCGTCGAGCCCGTCGGCCTCCGGCCCTGCCCCAGAGGAGGAATGAGACCAAATGAGACTAAATGAGACACTTTAGAAGGGCCGGCTCCCGCCCCCGCTCGTAGACCCGCGCCATTCCGGTCCATTGCTTCGAAAGACCTCTCCCTCGTCCGCGGGGGAGAGTTAGAGAGGGCCCCACATGAGAGATTCCCGCCCATTTCCAGTCGTCGCCTCGACGAATGCAGTCCTCGGCAGACCACCGGCCCTCACCCTCCGTGGCGGAACATCACGAGCATGACGGAGCCGACGAGGGATACGGCGATGCCGAGCACGACGCGGAGCGTGATCTTCTCGAGATGCCGGTTGAACATCCAGGACAGGACGAGCGTGAAGACGCCGCTCAACCGCATGAGCGGGGTGACGACGGCGACCGGCGCCATGGAGAGCGCGATGAACCGGAACATCTGAGCCAGGAACACGAAGAAGCCGGCGCCGAGGAAGAGGCGCACGGTGCTGGGCCGCATGGCGGTGATCAGCCCGCGCCTGCCGGGCGCCAGCAGCGTGACGATGAGCGCGATCGCGGCGGCGGTGTTGGCGATTGCCCCGCCGAGGACCGAGAGGTCGGTGGCGCCCTCGAGCGCGGCGCGGATCATGATGGGACTCGTCCCGTAGGCGCCGACGGAGAGGAGCGCGAACAGGTAGCCCTCGGCCTGCCTCAGCTGGAAGGCGGGGGGAGCGTTGGACGCGGGCGCCGTGTCCGACGCGCCGCGCGGGGGTACGGGCTGTCTCGCGGGCGCGCCGGTGCGCTCGACCATCACGGCGGGGCCGACCAGCACGAGGACGATGCCTACGCCCATGAGGAACGTGACGCCCTCGTCGAGGAGGAGGTACGCCACGAGGACGGCGTAGGGGGCCGTGAAGCTCTGGACCGGCCCCGTTCGCGTCGCGCCGATGGCCGCCATCGACCGGTAGTTGAAGTAGCGCCCGAGGCCGAAGTGGAGGATGCCCGCCGTCGACAGCAGGAGGAACCCCAGGCCGCTCACGTCTCCTGCCCGGAACAGCTGGCCCGTCACCAGGGCCGCGAACAGGAACATCGGGACGCCGATGATGACGGTGACGAACGCGCCGGCCGACGCGGACGCGACGGCAAGGCCCCGGCGCGACATCACGCCATTCAGGCTAAACGACAACGACGAGAGAACGGCGAGCGCGACGCCCAGCATCAGGCGATGACCTGCTCGGCGAACAGGTCGGCAAGCTGCTCGCCGCTCAGTCCCAGCAGCTCGGCGAGCACTTCCGCCGAATGCTCGCCGAGATTGGGCGGCAACCGCGGCGGCGCGCCGGGCGTCCGCGACAGCTTCATCGGGTTGCCGGTAAACATAGTCGGGCCCAGCGCCGGGTGGTCGAGTTCCACGAACATGCCCCGGTGGGCAATCTGGGGGTCGGCGGCCACCTGCGCGATGTCTTGGACCGGCCCAGCGGGCACGCCCATCTCGGAGAGTATCTCCACCCACTCGGCGGTCGTCCTCTGCCGAATGGCCGCCTCAATGACGGGAATGAGCTCCTCGTAGTGCTGGGTGCGGCCCCACCCGGTGAGGTATCGGTCGTCGTCGATGAGCTCAACGTGGTCGATGGCGGCGCAGAAGAGGGGCCACTGGTCGGTGGAGCCGCCCATGATGGCGACGACGACTTGCCCGTCGCTGGTGTCGAACGCCTGGAAGGGCGTGGAACTGGGATGGCGCGTGCCGAGTCGCTGCGGCGTCTGGCCCAGCGTGAAGTAGCGCATGAAGGCGTTCTCCATGATGGCGACCTGACAGTCGAGCATGGAGACGTCGATGTACTGCCCCTCGCCCGAACGCTCGCGCTCGAGCAGCGCGCTTTGGATAGCGATGGTCGTGAAGAGCGCCGCGGTGATGTCGCCGATGCTTGCGCCCGGGCGCACCGGCCCCCGGCCGGGCTCGCCGGTGATGCTCAGCATGCCGCCCATGCCCTGAACGATGACGTCCAGTGCCGGCCGGTGAGCGTAAGGGCCGCTCTGGCCGAAGCCGGAGATCGAGGCGACGACGAGAGCCGGGTTCCGCGCCCGCAGCGTCTCGTAGTCGAGGCCGAACCTGGCCATCGTGCCGGGCCGGAAGTTCTCGACGAGTACGTCGGCGTGCTCGGCCATGTCGAGCAGGAGGTCGCGGCCCCTCGCCTTGCCGAGGTCGATGGCGACGCTCCGTTTGCCTCGGTTGATGCTCATGAAGTAGGCGCTGTAGGCGTCCTCGGCCTGACCCTCGGCCTCCGTTGGACGGCCCGCCCCGTCCTGGTCGGCGGGGCGGGCTGACAGAAACGGTCCGTTGCCGCGGGCGGGGTCGCCCGTGACGGGCTGCTCGATCTTGATCACGTCGGCGCCGAGGTCCGCCATGAGCATCGTCGCGAATGGGCCCGACAGGATGCGGGTGAGGTCCAGCACGCGAATGCCGTCGAGAGGTCCGGTCATGGGGAGCCCCCTACGGGAGAATCAACGCGGGCATTGTACCCGCCTTGGCCGAGCGAGGCCGGGCTCCTAGAGTCGCGGGTCCAGCCTGCGCAGCAACGCGCGCGGATCGGACAGGAGCCCGAACAGGAACAGTCCAGCGGCGACGGCGGCGGCGAGCGCCGCGACGACCGGCGCGAAGTAGCCCGGTATGCCCGCGAGGACGAGCGCGGCGGCCCCCACGAGCCCCGCGGCGCGTCCCGCTCCGGCGAGCCTTCGCCTCACGGCGTACAGCCCAAGCAACCCCGACGCGACGGGCGCGACGCTGAACAACAGCGCGGCGCCCCCCACGTCGCCGTTCACGGCAGAGGCCGCGGCGAACGCCAGGTTCATCCCGCCGAGCCCCAACACGAGCACCGACGCCCCGAGCACGGAAGCGTCGCGTTCCGCGATGCGCCGGGCGCGCAACGCAGCGCTGGGCACGGCAAAGGCCGCCCCGAAACATGCCAGCACCGCAGCGAACACAGCGAGTTGGGCCAAGAATCGATGCTCCCCCGGCTTCCCTAGCCTTGCCTGGCGTCGTGAAGGGTCAGCGGGACAACCCGGCTGTACCGCTCGAAGTCTGCGTCCGATGTGAACACTGCCAGGCCGCGCCTCTCTGCAGTGGCACAGACCAGGAAATCTACCGCTGACCCGGCGACGCCGACAGAACGACAGCGATTCCCGATTCGGGCTGCCTCCTCGTAGTCGTCCTCGCTGAGAGCCTCGTCGTCGAAAGCTCTTAGCTGCTCACGAAGCCGTTCGAAGACGGCTTCGTCTCGGATGCCAGACAAGAGTTCTTGCCGCACCGGCCCGACTATCGCCACTCGCCCCTCGCGGATGAGTTCAACCAGCTCCGCCCGAAGCGCGCGCTCCGGCCCGCTGATGCTCTCGGCGCGACGCAGAGCAAGAGACCAGACGCTGGTGTCGACCAGGACGTCCACTAAACGCTGCGCCGTTGGCGCTCAGCCTTGTAGTCGTATGATGGGTCGCAGGGGATCTGGTCGAACAGGTCTAGCGCCACCGCCTGCCTGGAGCGTCGGACGTACTCCTTCAGCGCGGCGGTCACCGCTCCCCGCTTGGTGCGGTGTCCTCCCAAGCGCTTCGCTTCGTCGACCAAGTCGTCGTCCAAGAGTAGGTGCGTAGGCACTTCGCTCACATCCTCTGCCGAATAGAGTGGCGCCGTAGAGGACGGAAGCCTGGGCTTCCATCTAACCTAACGGCGGCGAACCGAACCCCGGTTGCAAGGGCCCAACGAGCACGCCAAGGTCGGCCCAGCCGTAGGCGACCTCCGGAAGCTCAACTCCTTTGGAATTGTAGAGGCCTTGCTTGTCGAGCAGCTGGTCGCCAAGCGACTCGTAGAAGCGGCGATACGGACTGTCGGCCAGCGCCCACACGAGCATGGACCGCATGTCCCGCTCGACGAGTTCTCTGGCCGTCGCCGCCGTCAGGAGGCGGCCCACGCCCTGGCGCTGGCGGTCCGGCAGCACGTAGAGGGCGTAGAGCTCGCCCGCGTACTCAGGGGCCCCGGACCGCTCCCGCCCACCCCCTGCGAACCCGACAACGCCGCCGTCGTCCTCCGCGACCAGGAGCCCGCGGCCGTGGCCCGACAGACGTTCTCGCCGGCGAGCCTCCCGGTCGTCGTACGTCAGCCCGACGAGGACACTGTCGGGGACGACGCCCCGGTACGACGAGCGCCAAGTGTCCACGTGCGCCTTGGCGATGGCGGCCGCGTCGGCGACGCCCGCTTCGCGGATGAGCCATTCGGGGTGAGGCATGGTTAGGCTACATTGCCACGCAACGCCGAGGGCCGCAAGCCGAGATTCAAGCCTACCTCTGGGGCGCCAACGACCGTCACCGTTGGGAAGTGGCAGCGCCTGGCCCAGCCGTGGCCTAGACGGCGCGACCGTCGTCGTTGCGCAGCATCATCGTGCGCAGCAGCGGGACCGGCGGGCCGCCGTGGCTGAGGAGCTCGTCGTGGAACGCCTTCAAACTGTAGGCGTCCCCCTGCTCCGCCTGCCAATCGGCGCGGAGCTTGTAGATCAGCAGCTTGCCAAGCGTGTAGTTGAGATACCCCGGATCGAACGTCCCGCGCACCGCCTCGTGCCGGGCGGGCAGCTCCTCCATGTACGCGTTGTCCTGAAAGAACCGCGCCGCGTCGTCAAGCGCGAGACCCTGCGTGTGCATTCGGAGCGAGCAGAGCAGGCGGCACACGCGGACGAGCGCCTCCTGAGCCTGGGCAAACTCCATGCGGGGGTCGCCGCCGCCGTAGCCCGCCTCGAGCATCATCTCCTCGCAGTAGTGCGCCCAGCCCTCCCAGAACGAGTAGGCGCCGAACACCTTCGACACGGCGGAAGGGGCGTAGTGATGCCGCAAGAAGTGCACGTAGTGCCCGGGGTACACCTCATGCACCGAGATCACCTTGAGCGTGGCGTAGTTGAAGTTGCTCAACCACTCCTCGGCCTGCTCGGCGCTCCAGTGCTCCTCGACCGGCGTCACGTAGTAGAACGACTCCGTCGCCGTCTGCTCGAATGCGCCGGGGCCGTTCATCGCCGCAAAGGCCCAGCGCATGAACGCGGGCGTCTCGCGCACCTCGCACCGCACCTCGGACACCACCGACGCCACATCGTGGTCGACGACGTAGGCCCGGGTCTCCTCGAGCATCTCGCGCGTCTCGTCGATGAGGCGGTCTGCCGATGGGTGGTCACGAGTGACGACCGCGATCGCCTCGGCCAACGGCGCCCCGGGCGCGATCCGCTCAGCCGCTCGACGCACTATCTCTTGATTGCGGGCAAGCTCTCGCTCGCCGGCCGCCTCGATCTCCGCGAGCGGCAGGTCCACCATCTCGCCATGGCGGAGCATCTCAGCGTAGAGGTCCGCGCCGATGGCGAACTCGTCGGTTGCGCCGTCGCGGACCCCTTTCAGGTAATCGACAAAGCCGCCTACCGCCTCAGCCGCCAACCCGATAGCAGCCGTCGCGTCCTGAGCGAGGCCGTCCGAGGCGTGCTGACCGACGAATGCCGCGAGGTCGCCCTCGTAGAAGCCGCGAAGTCCCTCGTACGCCTCGATCCCCTGCTCGAGGACCGGGGCAGGCAGCGGCGGCGCCAGCAGCGAGCGGACCCCTTCCAGGTACGCGGGCACGCCGCGCAACAGGCGAGCCAGGCTCGCGATGCGCTGCTCGACCGGCGCGTAGGAGCGGTCCATGTAGTTCGTGACATCGATGGGGTACATCAGAGCCATCGGGTCCTTGCGGAAGGGACGCAGCCGGGTCAAGTCGAACAGCTCGCCGCGCAGACCTCCGACGATGAGGGCGTAGTCGAAGCGTCCCTGAGCGTCGAGAGCATCCAACGGCACGGCGTCGGCGGCCGCGAGCTCGGAACTCAGCTCCGCCGCGCGAGCGTCAAACGCCGCCTGCGATGCGACGGGCAGCACGCCGTCGAACTCGTGGAAGCCCGACGAAGCGGCCTCGGCCGGATGCGCGCGCCACCGCTCTCGCAGCACGCGCTCCGACAGCGCAGCCAGCGCCTCGCCTGCTTCTTTCTCAGCGTCAGTGGTCATGCGGGCAGGTTATGCGGTCTCCGCGGCGAGGACAACCGGGGCAGGCGAGGGCGTGGATTCCCGTGTCGGCGCGGGAGAGACGGGGAGGGGCATGCCTTCTAGAACAGCTCCGTCTCCGCCTCCTCCGGGTCCTCGTCGATACGCTCGGGGCAGTTCACGGAGGTGATGTCGCAGAAGCCGCACTCGGAGGGGCTCGGCGTTCTCAGCGGGGGATGCTCACCGTCCGCGAGTCTCTTGATGAGGCTGGCGACCCGGTCGACGAATACCTCGTCAACGGCAGAGGACGGTATGTCCATGGCGTAGTCGTTGTAGACGACACGACCCGCGATTGGCAGGTCCCGGTACTGGGGTCGGGCGAGCGGAAACGCCCACATGTAGAGCATCACCTGGGCGCTGTGGAAGACGTGCGGCTGGCCTGACTTGACGTCGTGGATGGTCACGTTGCCGTCCTCGATGGATACGAGATCGGGCGTCCCGGCGAGCGTGGCGGACGCTCCCCGGAGCTTGAAGTTGTTCTGATTGTCGACGTACACAGCCGCGCCGTCCGCGATAAGGAGCTCGCGCTCCTCGTTGAGGCGCGTGTTGTGCTCCATGATCCAGCGGTCGCGGTCGAAATCGGAGGGAGCTTTCGGCCAACTCCAGCCTTCGTGCTGCGCCCTGAACCAGGACGCCCACCAGCAGAAGTCATGGCCCGAGAGGAGCTTTGCGAGCCACGTTACCCAGACGTAGGGCTGCTCTCGGACCTGAGGCCCGCCGAGGTTCACTGGTCGAGCCCCGGGGGCGAGGGCGCTGTCATGAGCTCGATGCTGTGGCCGTCGGGATCGGTGAAGAAGATGCGGCGGCCGCCGTTCAGGTGGTCCCACTGCATATTCTTGTCGCGGCTGCTCGTGCCGTAGGCGATGTCATCGTCGCCCAAGCGTCCCAGGACCGCGTCGAACTCCTCGTCCGCTACGTGAAACGCGAGGTGCAGCCGTGGGAGCTCGCCGCCTGTGTCCTTGTCGTCGAAGCGCACAACCAGCGTGCCGTTCACTCGAACGTGCCCCTGCGAGCCGCGAACGCCCAGGAACTCCCAGCCCATCACTCGCGCCATCAGCCGGCTCGCCGCCTCCTTGTCCCTCACTGGAACGATCGTGTGGTCCAACTCCATGGCTGCCTCCTCTGCCGCGCCGCTGCGTCGACGGCGGGTTCTGGTCCGGCTAGGTGTCGAGAGTCGCGGCGGCGAATAGGTCCTCGTATCCCAGCGGGTCGGAAACGACCCCCTGCTCGTAGTTGTAGCGCACGTAAGCGTCGATAGTCCTCTTGTTGGCGGCGATGCCGTATTTGAAGGGATCGCCCCAGTCGGACATCTGCTCCTTCAGCCGTTCGCGCAGATAGACAACCGAGAACCCGGCGCGATCGTTCAGGATGTCGTCGTAGGCCATCTGCTTCGCCGCCTCGAAGGCGTTGTAGACGTTGGCCGCCAGCTCGGGGTTCTGCGCCGCCAGCTGGCGGCTCATCACCATCATGTGCACGGGCGTGTAGATCGACGTCTCGCGGTACAGCCTCATGTCCTCGGCGAGGTAGTCCGGGAACAGGCGCTTCACCTGCGGGCTCTCCTCGAGCAGGTCGAATGCCCGTCCGTCGGAGATGTCCCCCATGAGGACATCGACCTCGCCGTCGAGCAGCAGCTCGTAGGGCCGCTTCTTCGGGTCGGGCGAGTCGACTCGATTGCTCGTGTCGCCGTAGAACGGGAACAGCTCGTCCCTCCCCCCGCCGACCCACGTGACGGTCGAGAAGTCGACGCCGTAGCGCTCATGCAAGAGGCCCTGGATCCAGATGGAGACAGCCGAGGTCGGACGGGCCCCGCCGATGCGCTTGCCCGCGATGTCCTGGGGCCCGTCGATGCCGGCGTCCGCCCGCACGAAGACGTAGGTGTAGACGGGCTTGCGTTTCGAGAACACAGGCAGTCCGATGAACTGCCAGCCGGCGGCGACAGCCGGGAGGAAGCTGCCGATGTTGATCTCGGTCAACCCGAAGTCCCCTGTCTTCAGCGGGCTCTTCGCGTTCAAGTTCGTCCCGCCGCGGTCGTCGCTAACGCGGAGGCGGGCCCCCTCGATCGGCGCCCGCCCCTCGATCAGAGGCATCGTCACGTCGTACCGCAACCGCGGAATCTCGAGTTCGACTTCGTCCATGATGACAACCTCCGTCGCTGATCGGTCGCTGTCGCCCGTACGACCGGGCGCGCCCGAGCATATAGGCGGGCACGAAGAACGGCAACGCTCGGCCGGCCTTCGTCGATCAGGCGACCAGGGCGCGAGGTGGCGTGGATTCCGTGTCGGGGCACGGGAATGACGGACTCGGGGCACGTACCGCTCCAGGGTCCGGATGCGGACTCCCGTGTCGGGGCAGGAGAATGACGGGGGTTCGGGGTTCTCGCCGTAGTGGGCGGTCCGACTGCGAGGGGGCGTGGATTCCCGTGTCGGGGCACGAGAATGACGGGAGTCGGGGCACGGAGATGACGGCAGGTGAGACGGAATTGAACGGAAATGGGCCAAAATGGCCGGAAATGGGCCCAAAACATGAGGTTTTTCACTCGTAAATTGCAGGGTTTACGAGTGGAGGGTTGAAATAGTGCGACATTCTGCGACATTTCGCGACATTTACTCGTAAATCGGGCCGGCGGCCCGGCGCGCCAGCGCCCGGTGGTTTCGGGGGCCCTTCGACGGGCTCAGGACAGGCTTCGACGGCTCAGGGCAGGCTTCAACAGGCATGGTAGGGGTTGGGAGGCGTTGGGGCGAGGGGCGGATGTCGCGGCGGGGCTGGCCTCCCGACTGTAGACAACGCGTCTAGGAACTACAGCTCGCAGACTGACCGGTAGGCCGCGTCCGTGGAGAGCGTTCCTTGCCCAACTATGGCCGCGGGGCTAGGATGGCCCGGCGCTTGCTGCGCTGCGAGGAGGCGGAACGATGCCATCAGACTGGACGACCCTCGACGTTGACAGCGCTCCGATGGAGTCCTACCTGGCCGTGCCGGACGGGACAGGCCCATTCCCCGGCGTCGTCGTTGGCATGCATACCTACGGCGTCGATCGAGGCGTACGGCAGTTCTGCGACGACCTTGCCCGCGAGGGGTTCGCGGCGATCGCGCCGTACCTCTATCACCGCAACACCGACCTCACGGTGCATGAGTACAGCGCTATCCCATTCGAAGACCCGCGCCGAAGGGAGGAGGCCGCCGTCAGGGGCCGGGCCACGAGCCTGAACGACCTCCGGCAGGACGTGCTCGCTGCGGTCGCGTATCTCCGGGAGCTCCCACAGGTGGGAGCGTCGCCCGTCGGCATCACCGGGTTCTGCCTCGGCGGGCGCCTCTCGCTCTACATGGCGGGCGCCTCCGACACGTTCGCGGCGTCCGCTATCTTCTACGGCACCGACATGAACCGGGCCCGCGGCGGCGATCCTTCGCCGCTGTCCTTTGCGGCCAACATCAGCTGCGCGCTCGCGGGGTTCTTCGGCAGCGAGGACCAGAACCCGAGCCCGGCCGACGTGGACGAGGTCGACGCCGAGCTCGATCGACTGGGCGTCCCGCACACGTTCCACCGCTTCGAGGGAGCGCCCCACGCGTTCAACGACCCGTACAACCCGGTGCGTTGGACCCCGGAGCCGGCCGCCGAGGCGTGGCGGTTGCTCATCAAGTTCTTCACGCGCGCGCTCGCCGTTGGGGAGCATGCCCAGCAGACGACAGCGTGACCGGAGGACAGTAATGCGCTTAGAGAACAAAGTCTCGATAGTCACCGGCGCCGGCAGGAACATCGGCGAGGGCATTGCGCACGCCTTCGCCGAGGAGGGCGCCTACGTCGCGGTCGTTGACTGGCTGGAGGAGCGCGCGCAGAGCGTCGCGGACGCCATCAACGCCCAGTGCGACGGCGCGGCGATGGCCCTGACTTGCGACGTCACCAAGAGCGACGCGGTCGAGGGGATGACCCGCGCGGTGATCGAGCGTTGGGGCCGCGTCGACGTGCTCGTGAACAACGTCGGGGTCGTGGACCGCGTCAACGTCCTCGAACTCCCCGAGGAGGAGTGGGAGCGCGTCATCGGCGTCTCGCTGAAGAGCCAGTTCCTCTGCACGAAGTACGCGGCCAAGCACATGGTCGAGCGGGGAGGGGGCGGACGCATCATCTGCATCGCCTCGACCTCCGGGCATCGCGGACGGGACGGCGCGGTGGCGTACCCCGCGGCGAAGGGCGGCGTGTTGAACATGACAAGGGCGTTCGCGGTGCAGTTGGCCCCCTACGACATACGGGTCAACAGCGTGACGCCGAGCAGCGTCCTGACGATAGCGGAGCCCGGCGCGCCCGAGCGCATCCGGACGCCGAACAACCTCATCGGACGGAGCACCACGCCCCGGGACGTCGCGCTCGCGTGCGTGTTCCTTGCCTCCGACGACGCCGACGCGATCACCGGCATCGACCTGCCCGTCGACGGCGGCGCGCTGGCCGGCTCAGCGCCGCCGCGGGCCCGCTGAGCCGGGCGCGCTGAGCCGTACGGAGGCGGAGCATGCAACAGCAGCAGTCGTACGATGTCATCGTTGTTGGGGGCGGATCGGCCGGGTGCGCCGCGGCAGCCCGACTTTCGGAAGACCCGCGACGCCGGGTGTTGCTGCTCGAGGCAGGGCCCGACCCGACGCCGATCCCCGAGGCCATCGCCGACGCGTCCCGCGGCGTCCGGCCGCTGCTCGAATCGCCCTACCTGATCATGTACCCGACCGAGCGCAAGCTCGACGGCAGCACGTACTACCCGCTCAGCGGCCGAATCATGGGCGGCGGCTCGTCGGTGAACGCGATGGCGGTCGTGCGTCCCACGAAGCACGACCTCGACACTTGGGCCGCGCTGGGCAACCCAGGCTGGTCCTACGACGACTGCCTGCCCGTCCTCAAGCGGATCGAGTCCGACCAGGACTTCGGCCACGACCCCATCCACGGGACCGACGGCCCGCTCCATGTGACGCGCCGGTTCTCGCTGAGCTCGCCGAGGTCGGAGCTCGTCGCGGCGTTCATCGACCGGGCCGTCAGCATGGGCCTGCCCCTGTGTCCGGACCTCAACGTGCCGAACCCCGTCGGAATCAGCCCCGGCGCCGCGAACATCAAGAACGGCGTCCGGCAGTCGGCCAACGTCGCTTATCTCGACCCGGCGCGCGGGCGTCCGAATTTGGAGGTCGTCGCGGACGCCGCTGTCGTCTCGTTACAGGTGGCCCACGGGCGCGTCGAGGAGCTTGTATACGAGCACGGAGGCGACAGGCGTACGGTGTCCGCCGACCGTATCGTCCTGAGCGCGGGCGTGTACCACAGCCCACAGATCCTCATGCTCTCCGGCATTGGGCCGGCGCGGGACCTCGAGGCGCTGGGCGTCGACGTTGTCCATCCGCTCCCGGGCGTCGGGGAGAACTACCAGGACCACGCAGGCGTCAACATGACGTTCGAGGGTCCGTCGGCGTTCAACCCGGACTGGATCGTGGCCGGCTTCCGGCTCATCTTCAAGAGCAACCCGGACCTCGCGAACGGCGACTTCCACATCTTCATGCGGCCGCCGGTGGAGATAGCGGGGCTCAAGCGCATGATGCCGATTGCCATCAACAGGATCGAGGACCACGGCCGCGGTAGGGTCTCCCTCCGTAGCGCCGACCCCCACGACCTGCCCGCCATCGACGACGGCCTGATGACGCATCCCGCCGACATCGAAGCCATGACCACGGCGATGGGGTTCGTCTATGCCTTACTGCAAGATGAGTCGATGAGGAACTACTACGGACCGCTGCTCCACCCCGGGGCGGAGGAGGAGTGGGCCCGGTTCGCGCGGACGACCTACGACAGCTACCACCACGGCGTGGGCACGTGCAAGATGGGGCCGGCGTCGGACCCCCTGGCCGTCGTCGACAACACGCTTCGCGTGCATGGCATCGACAACCTCTACGTGGCCGACGCCTCAATCATGCCGACGGTGACGCACGCCAACACGAACGTCACAGCGCTCATGATCGGCGAGCGGGTGGCCGACTTCATCAAGGCAGCGGACGGCTAGGGAACCTCTGAACAAGACTTCCCCCTCCTCAATCCTCCCCCAGTGGGGAGGAGGCCGGATTGGAGCCCCCTCAATCCGTTCGTGGGACCCTTCGACGAGCTCAGGGCGAACGGATTGGGACGGAGATATTCAGAGGTTCCCTAGGAGGCGGCCCGCTTAGTCGCCGTCGCCGTAGTCCCAACGGAACGCCGGGTCCGTGTAGACGGCGTCGGGCATCCGGCTGGTCAGGCCACGCTTCGCCAGCTCTTCGTTGAACTTCTCGCGAATCCAGGACTCCTCGTCCGGGTACTCGATCTGGCCGCGGGGCGCAACGCGCATCAGCGGATGGTCGGTGTGCCACTTGAGGTACCGCGCCTCCTGCGTGCCGACGTTGAAGTGTTGGTGGTACCAACCGCTTGGCGGCGTGAACACGGTCGCCTCGTTCCAGGGCAGCACCATCTTCTCTCCGCCCTCTTCCCACATGAGGGTGTAGCCCTCCCCCGACGGGATGATGATGACGAAGCCGGGGCCGTGGCGGTGGCCCTTCTTGTAGAGTCCCTCGTCGAACACCGACATGCTCGCCGCCATCCCGGAGCCCGGGAAGCGGATGCTGACGTTCGTGCCTCCCCCGCGTTCCCGGTCGGCGGAGAGCCGGTCCCAGGCGCTCATGTCCGGGAAGAAGTTCCCGACCCAGACGACGCCTCCGTGGCGCGCGGCGGGGACGGAGTCATCGGTAGTGGCGCCCCAGGCCTCGGCGCGGGCGTCGCTCGCGCCGCGACCGAGTACGGCCTTCGCTTGCGAGAAGGCGTCCTGCTGCCCGTAGAGGAGAGACTCGTCTTCGTAGTCGCCGTTGAAGAAGAAGGCCGGGTCGGGCATCACCGTCATGGCGAAGGCGAGGTAGTTGTAGTGGAACAGCCTGGCCGGCTGGTCGCCGCGGGTGTTGGTGAGCTGGTGATAGCAGTACCGGGGCAACTGGAACATGCTGTGCTTCTGCCACTCGAATGTCTTCTTCGGCCCGTTCCCCGACCAGACCGTGCAGAGGCCCTGGCCTTCCAGGACGTAGACGACCTCGCCGAGCGCGAACTTGAGCGGCGGGAGAGTCTTGCCCGGCGGTATCTCCGTGACTCGGCTCTCGCTGAGCCCCTCCATGCCATCGAGCTGGAGAAAGGCGGCGTTGCACTGCCGTTCTTCCCACCAACCCAACTCCGCGGACCTCATGTCGGATACGATGTGCCCCCGGTAGATGGGCACTCCGACCGACTCGATCCAGCGTGTGTAGGCGTCCTGGATCGGCCTTCGTGTAGCAGTTGCTTGCACCATGAGTTTCCTCTCCTCCTCCCGGTCCTGACTCGCCGAGTTCCCGTTGCGCCGTCCCCTAAGAGCGCTAGCTCAAACGAGGGCAGAGGCGCAGCGCGTTCTCGCCGAGAATCTTGTACTTCACACCGCTGGCGATGTCCGTCCGCTCGTAGAAGTCGATCACGTCCACGGGCCACGGGAGGCTCGCGGGGTGCGGATAGTCGGTCGAGAAGAGCCACGGGTGGTCGCCCAACTCGTCGATGCAGAGCGGCACGTACTTCTCCGTCGCTTCGATGGCGTGGAACAACCGACCCTCGGCGAGGATGTCGGAGGGCTTGCGACGCAGGAACGGCACGAGTTGCGGCCGCGACGCAAAGCCGTCGTCGAGTTGCTCGATGAGCCACGGGACCCACCCGGCGCCCGTCTCGAAGATGCCGACTCGGAGCGTGGGGAACAGGTCGAAGATCCCGCCGCCGATGAGCGCGCTCATCGCGGTCATTCCTGCCCAGGGCTGATAGACAGCGCGGATGATGAACCCGGCGTTGTCCAGCTCGTAAGCGCCTGCCGTGTAGGGCGGGCGCAGGACCCCGCCGTGGACCATGACCGGCAGGTCCAGGTCCTGGGCGCGCTGAAAGATCGGGCGCAGGTCAGGGTTGTCCAACAGCCTCCCGTAGGCGGACGTCGGAGGCACCGCCACCCCGACTAGGTTATCGTCGCGCTCCGCCCAATATGCGAGGTCCTCGGCAGTGCCTTGCGGGTCGCGCATCGTGCCGATCATGAGCCACCGCACGCGCCCCTCGGTCTCGGAGCAGTAGTCGTTCATGTAGCGGCTGTGCGCCCGGTGGAGCGCCCGCTCGAACTGGACGTCGCGCAGGGTGATGTAGCTGGGAGCGTGGCTGGGGAACACGACGCAGAGGTCGATTCCGGCCTTGTCCATGTCGGCGAGGCGAATGGAGGGGTCCCAATGCACGTCGCGCGGTATCTCCCAACCCGGGCCGGTCTCGGTCGGCGCGGACGCCCGGGACACGCCGTGGCGGTCGCCGAACGTGTCCTGCATGCCGAGCGGGCGGCTCTCGTCGGACGTCTCGATGATAGCGTGTGGGTTCATGAACAGCGCAGTTGTCTCGCCGCTCTCGCGCCGCTGCGCGACCGCCTGGGACAGGCGCTCGTACGCCTCCCGGTGCTCGGGGTCGATATTGTCGCGGTACCACCGGTCCGGGTCGACGTACTCGCGTACGTGCGTGTCCATATCGACGACTAAGTGACCTTCAAAAGCCATCGCCTCTCCTCCCGCCGCCGACTCGCTCGCCGGCATGCCGAAGCCGCCACACGCCGATCGCGCCTTCGGGCAGCCTACCTGCGCTCGGCGGGCGTAGCGTCGCGACCGCCGAGGCCGCTCTCCTCTTGCCACTCCTTGAGCGGCTCGTAGTTCACGCGCTCCGCCTCGATGCTGTTGTCCACCGACGATACGCGCAGAATCTCGAGCTGCTCGTCGCTCGCCGACTCGAACCAGTACGGCACGCCCTTGGGGACGGTGATGCCCTGTCTCGGGCCGAGCTCGGCGACGATCTCCTCGGACTTGTTGGGGTCGTCGCTGACTCCGTAGAACCTCACGCGCCCCGCCACGACGACCCACGCCTCGTCGGCGTTGGTGTGGGAGTGCATATTGGTCTCGCCGCCCGCGTTGATGATCTGCGCCGACACCGTCAGCGTCTCGGTGCGGGAGAGCCGCAGCGATTTCTTGGGGAAGTCGGTGCGTGAGTCCTGCTCGTAGCCGAACACGGTCATACGGTCCGGCGGGGCTTGCGCAACATCTCGGTTCGTGGTCATGACAGCCTCTCCCTCTCGCTCTCGGATTGCACCGTTGGACTTCCCGCTCTTTCGAAACTCACGCCCAGGGGTTTACGCGGACGTGGATGGCGCCGGGCGCGCCCTCGCCGCCGACCGACTTGATGGCCATCGCAACATCGTTGAGGGTGAACTCGTGCGTCGAGAACCCACTGAAATCGACGTCGCCGGACGCGAGCATCTGGATGCCCCGCTCGACGGCCTCGTAGGAGTGGCCGTGAGCCCATTTGACGACGATGTCCTTGCGGTGCTGCGCGGTGGAGATCTGCTGGTTGCCGGCAGCAGCCAGCACGATCGTGCTGAACTTGCTCGCGGTGTCCATCGCCTCGTCCATGGTGCCTTTGCCGCCGCCGGTAACGTTCACGATGATGTCCGCCCCCTCGCCGCCGGTGATCTCCGCGACCCGCTCGCGGAGGTCCTCCTCCTCGACGTTGATCGTGAAGTCGGCGCCGAACCGCCTGGCGAGCTCCAATCGTTCGCGGTCTCTGCTCAGCCCGCTGATCATGATGCACGCCGCCCCCGCGGATTTCGACGCCAGCACAGAGGCCAAGCCCATCTGGCCCGGACCCTGAATGAGCACCGTCTTACCGGGGCTCGCGCCGCCGTACCGTTCGGCCCACTCCACGCCGTTCGCCAGCGCGAGGAAGAGGGGAGCCTCGTCGGCAGGCACGCGCTCGGGCATCCTGTGCAGCACCACCCGTGGGTCGAGGTAGAGGTACTGGCTGAAGCCGCCCCAGAGTCCGGGGGCGTCGCTCACCGGCAGGTGGCCGTAGCCGGAGCGCCTCGTGAAACCGTCCACCACGTATTCCGTCTGATTGCAGAACCGGTGATGGCCCGTGCGGCACCACTTGCAGTACCCGCAGGGGATGTACTCCTCCAAGGCGACCCGGTCGCCCTCGCGGACGCCCCACCGCGCCGCCGCCTCCCTGCCTATCTTGTCGATATAGCCGACGTTCTCGTGGCCCATGATGCGTTGGCCGGCGCGCATCTGGAGCATCCCGTGGACGTCGCTCCCGCATATCCCGGCCTGCTCCATGCGGAGGAGGCCCGCGTCCGCGGCGATGCCCGGCATCTCGTAGTCCCGAACCTCGAACACGCCGGGCTCCGTGAGTGTGGCTGCGAGCACCTTGTCAGTCATGGCGTGGTCCCTCCGCTCTCCGGCGTCCATCCTGCCGGCCGCTAGACGAGCCCGATGATTTCGATCCTAGGGAGGCCGTTCCCGCCCAAGTCGGCCTCGATCACGTGCTGCACGGGCGGCTCCGGACTCTCCCCGAGGCGTTGGCGCAGTTCACGCTCCACGCTTGCGTAGTATCGGACGTCTCCGACAAAGGCCGTCACCTGCGTGAGGCTTCCGAAATCCGCGCCGGCCTGCCGCATGAGCGAGCCGACGTTGTCAAGGACGAGGGCAACCTGCTCGTCAGCGTCGTCCACGGGCCGCCCCGCGACGACCCGAGACGAGGTTATCAGGTTGCCGGTGAGCGCGCCCATGGACATGGGGTCCTGGTGCTCCACCCCGGGAATATCCAGCACGCGGCGACGCGCGCCGGCTAGCGCGATAAGCTGCGCGGTCACGAGGACGCCCGGCGGAAGCGCCGCCGGCACGTACTTGTGGGGCGGGCGGTCGGCGGGATTCGGGAACCACTCCGACCACACCGGGTTCAGGAGGCGGCGCTCCGATAAGCTGCTCAACGCAAACGTAACGCGCGCGACATGCTCCCGGCCCACCCCGGCGGCCTCGAGAAATGCGTCCATGTTCGCGAACGTCGCGCGGAGCTGCGCTTCGAGCCCGCCACTGGGGAGCGCTCCCGTGCACGGGTCCGCCGCCGAGATTGCCGGAGCCAGGACGAACGAGCCCAGCCGCACGCCGCTCGGGAGGGAGCTGTGCTCCTCGCACAGGTAAATCTCACGCAGCGTCTCGCCCACGCCCAAATCGCCGCCTCCGCGCCGCCGGCTTCAGATGAACGCGACCATTTCGATCGCGACCTCAAACCGGCCCGATATGAAGTTGACCAACTGATGCAGCTGGGGCCGCTCGGCCGGATCGGGGAAACGCTCCTCGAAGACGCGCCGCGCGACCGGGATGTAGCCGGCCTCTCTACCGAACATGGTCAGTTGCACGATGCTGGCGGGAGCGCCTCCCGCGAGGCCCGCCAGCGTCGCGAGATTGGCGAGGGTCTGGACCGTTTCCGCCTCGACGCCGCCCGCGACTACCTCGCCTGTCGCTGGGTCGTGACCGTGGCATCGCGAGGTGAAGAACCAGTTGCCTATCCGCACCGACGGGTCTCGCGCTCGGACGTTCGGGATGTCGATGCGCGTGCGTCGCTCGCCCGCCAGCGCGACTGCGTCCAGGCGAACGAGGCGGCCCGCTGGCAGATCGGCGGTGAGCGCCTTGAACGCGGGACGGTCCTGAGCGTCCGGGAAGAGCGCCTCCCACGGCTCGTAGGCGGGCTCGCGGTCCTCGGCGCTCGTCACGAACACGGTCGCCCTCGCCACGTTGTCCAGGCCGCACCCAGCTCGTCCAAGCAGGGCGTCGAGGCGATCGAGGGCGACGCTCATCTGACCACGAACGTCGCCGCCGGGGTCGCCGCTCACCGGGTCGACTCCCGCGACGGAGGCGTACACCGTGTCGTTGACTCGGATCCCGAGCGGGACTGTCGCCCGCCGGTCCGAAGGGTACACGTCGAAAACGCGCCGCAAATCGGTCATCAGCGGTCCTTGGGGACGCCCCCGTACTCTAGCTCGAACAGATACGGAGCAAGGTCGTCGACCCATCGCTCCGCCGATGGGAGGACGGTCTCGTACGAGCGAACGCGGTACACGTCTTCGCCGAGGCCGACGGGGTCGCCGCCGTCCTCCACAGTCCTGGCAGCCTGCGTCAGCAGCTTACGCGCCATGATGATGGCCCGGTCGGTCGTGCCGAGGTGCTCCTCGTTGCGCTCGCAGATGGGCCCCATCGTTTCCTGGATGGCCCGGTCCTGAGTGTTCTGGCCGAAGATGCCCGTGAAGTTGACCGTGCGCTGGGCCTCGCGGTCAATCATCCAACGGTTCTCACGGTTCTTGTGGGACCTGAACGTGACGGGGTCCACGTCCTCTCCGAACGAGTTTCCCGATCCCTTCTGGGCCATCTCATTCTCGGACAGAGGCTCTGAACCGTACGTCCAGGTGAGATTCCAGACCATGGTCGTCTCGTCGTCCATGGGGACCCAGATGTGACTGTTGACACGCGGGCGGTTCTCCGATTCTGCGTTGAACAGCAGCGGCCGGTATTGATGAAACGGCATGATGAGGTGGTAGGCGCGGACGTAGTCTGTGCCCTCGGCCATGCGCCGGATCCCCGCGTAGGTGAACCCGTAGTCCGTGGGCACGACTTCGACGTCCACGGCGTACGAGATCGAGCGGGCGCTCTCCATCGCGGAGTAGCCCGCCCCCTTGAGGTTCCGATGCAGGAAGCCGGTGTGCACGGTGTCGATGCCGCCTTCGAGACCCTGGAGCCAGTTGCACTCCTGGACTACCTTCATCACGCTCCGCTGGTTGGCGGGGACCGCGGTCCAGTCCAGCTTCGGAAGCGGGGGCGTCTTGTCGGGCGGTCCCATGTAGACCCAGACGACGCCGCCCAGTTCCGCGGTCTTGTACGCCTTGATGCGCACCTTGTCCTTGAAGTTGGATGTCGGGGGCTCTGACGGCATGTCGACGCAGGCGCCGCTCACGTCGAACTTCCACCCGTGGTACACGCACCGGAGGCCGTTCTCCTCGTTGCGGCCCCAGAACAGACCGGCGCGGCGGTGGGGACACTTGTTCTGCACAACGCCGATGCGGCCGCTCGTGTCCCGGAACGCGACCAGCGTCTCGCCGAGCAGCTTGAACTCGACGGGCGGGCAGTCCGGGCCGGGGAGCTCCCAATCGATGAGCGCCGGAAGCCAATAGCGCCGCATCAAGTCGCCCATTGGCGTTCCCCAGCTGGTGCGGGCGAGGTACTCGTTCTGCTCTGTGGTTAGCATTAGTGACTCCTTTCAGTCCGGTTGCCGCCTACGAGGCGACTGGGGCAGCCCTCACAGCGTGGTGCGTCAGAGAACGCCGATGACCTTCACCATGACCTTCAACGCTCCGTTGCCTCCGAGCGCGAGGACGGTGTCTTGACGGTTCGGCGGGTCGGCGAACCCGCCGAACGCATCTTCCCAACACTGGTCGACGAACTGCTTGAACGCGGGGTCGATCATGAAGGTCTGCACGTTGATCGCGCTCCGCAGCGACCCGCCAGCCAACTCGAGCAAGGTCGCCATGTTCTGGAAGGCGCACCGCGCTTGCTCCTCGGGGTCGTCGCTGTTCACCTCTCCCGTCCGGGGGAGGATGCGCGACGAGAACACCATATTGCCGATCTTCACCCCCATGGGGATCGGATTGTGGTGGGCTATTCCGGGAATCTCGATCACCTCTCTCCTGGCCCCCGCCACAGCAATCACTTGCATCTGAAACAACATCGGCCCCGGCAGGTCGCTGTCCAACGCGACCTGGATGTAGGTCGGGCGGTCGGTGGGAGACGGGAACATCTCCGTCCACGACGGGTTGATGGCGTCGCGGTGCTCGTTGTCTCGCGAGTACAGCATCACGTGAGCGATGTTGTCGACGGACGCGCCCGCCTGCTCGACCATTCCGCGCATGTTGCGGAAGGCCTGGGCCATCTGCGCCTCCGGGCCCTGCGGGAACACGCCGGTCCCGGGCTCCGACCCATCAATCCGCCCCGAGTAGATGACGTCGCCTATCCTCACGCCCAAGGGGACGTGCGGCCTCGTCGTCGGGCCGAAGATCTCAGAGTACCGCTGTAGGCCGTTCACCACGTAGACATCTCCCACTTCATCGCCGTCACGACCATCCGCGGCGGTGCGTCAGTTCCAACCCGAGAGCGTTCAGCGCGAAATCGGCGAGCTCCTCGTCCTGCGGCCCGCCTCCGGCCACGCCCACGCCGCCGACCACCTGACCGTTCGAGACGGCCGTCACGCCGCCCGCCAGCGTCGTGATCAGCGGGTCGGCGCCCCAGTCGAGTTGCGACGTTGGCTTCTCTTGGAACCATTCGAACAGGCCGGCCGTGTCGCGCTCGAATACGGCGGCCGAGTAGGCCTTGCGTATCGCCGTGTGGATGTAGCGGACTGCGCGCTCGTCCATCCGCGCGGCGCCGATCAGACCGCCGGCCTTATCGACGACGGCCACCGCGACCGGCCTGTTCAACTCGCGCGCACGAGCGATCGTCGCGTTGATGGAGCGCAGCGCCTCTTCCAGTCCAAGCGTTTCCATCTGTAGCATCGGCAACGCTTTCTCCTGATAGCCGTGGCACGGGCAGGCTAGGCCCGGAGATCGGCTATGACCTTCACCATCACCATGTTGCGTCCCGGCAGCTTCGTGACGATGTCGTGCCGGTCTGGGCCGGACCCAGCCGGGAACATCTGCCGCCAAGCCGCGTCGGCGGCCGGTCGGTGAGCGGCGTCGCTGAGAAACACGGTCACCTGCGCCGCATCGTCGAGGGTCCCGCCGGCCAGCTCCAGCAGCCGCTTCATGTTACCCAACGTGGTCGTCGCCTGCTCGTCCGCGGTCTCGCCCTGAGCCCCGGAGTCGGGGTCCCGCGAGAGGATCCGAGAGGAGAAGACCAGACTGCCCACCCGCGCGCCCATCGGAATGGGGTTCCCATGACTCAGGCCCGGCATCTCGATTGCGGCGCGGATCTGCCCGGCCACGGCGACGGACTGGAGCTGGACGCGGAGTCCAGCGGGCAGCGGCGCCTCGAGGAAGATATAGGGAGGACGGCTCTCCGGGTCCGGGAACAGCTCGACCCAGGGCGGGTTGATGGCGCTCGTATCCGCCAGGTCCCTGAGCAGAATCGTGACGTGGCCGACGTTCTCCTGGCCCGCCCCAGCCCGCTTGAGGGCCGCCTGCAAGTTGGCGAAAGCGAGCGTCATCTCCTCATCGACACGGTCGGGGACGACGCCGGTCGCCATGTCCATGCCCCAGACTGCGCCCGAGTAGACGAGGTCGCCGACGCGCACGCCCTGGCCCACGGGCACAACGGATGAACCCGGAAGCTCCGCGTATGTCCGATGCTGCGTCGCCATGAAGCCTCGTTACGACCCGTCCTCGCGATGACGCAGGCCCGGGCCCATCGCCAAGAGTCCGACCTCGGCTATCTCTTCATCCCTCATCCACGCCCCGCCGCCAGCGACGCCGATGGCGCCGATCACCTCGTCTTCGGCGATCGCCACGAGGCCGCCCGGCAACGTCGTGATCATCGGGTCCCGGCCCCAGTCGAGCTGATTGGTCGGCTTCGCCTTGTACCATGCTTGCAGACCGAGCGTGTCGCGCTCGAACACGGCCGCGGTGTATGCCTTGCGGATAGCGTTGTCCACGAACCTCGACGCCTTGCCGTCGATCCGCAATGCGGCAATCAGTCCGCCGAAGCGGTCGACGACCGCTACCGCCGCCGCCTGGTCCCGCTCCGCGCACAGGTCGGTCACTGCGTCCAGGGCCCGCTTGGCTTCCACCATCCCGAGGCTTGCTACCGTTCTCATAAGCGCTCCGGACAGCCCCTCCATCGTGTGGGGAGCGGCGACGAACTGATCAAGTCCTCACTCCCACCGCGGCGGTGGCAGCGGAGGGCGGGGCGCCTTCCGCCCCCTTCCGAAGTCTCGTACCGTGTTGCACGCCCATGCGCAGGCCGAACGCCCGCATCACGAGGGCAATCCCGACGGTTAGCGCCATGATGAACAGTGAGACGATCCCCGCTTCTTCCCGCAGGCCGACTCCCGGCGAGTTGAACTCCAGCGCTAGGAGCGACAGCGTCATCGTCTCCCGCGACGCCAGCAGGATGATGCTGCTGGTCGTGCCGGCGGCCAGCACGAAGTTCATCGTCGCGAGCAGGACCATAGTCGGCATCAGCAACGGCAGCCATATGCGGAAGTAGGTCCCGATCCAACCCGCGCCAGAGACGCGCGCCTGTTCTTCCATGTCCGCGCCGACCTGGACGTACACCCCCTTGGTGATGTTCGTCCCGGTCGTGTTGCCCTGAATAACGACGACGAGCAGAAGGGCCCAGATTGTCCCGTAGAGGAACGTCAGGACGGGAGTTCCGAGGAACAGCATGAGGAGGCCGAGCCCCGCGAGGATGCCCGGGACGGCGGCCGAGCCCCAGATGATGAGATCGAGCGCCCACCGGCCCCGCCAGGTGGTGCGCACGAGGATGTACGCGAGCAACGAGAACAGGAGCGGGCTCGCCAACGCGGCGGTAATGGCGAGAGCCAGCGTAGTGCGCAACGACCGCAGGAACAGCTCGTCGCCGAGGACGAGCCGCCAGTGGTCCAACGTCCAAGTGGGCGTGATCTGGAAGAAGCCGGCGCGCGTCATGAAGCTGCCCCAGACGAGGACGAACGCGGGCGCGAGCGTCAGCAGCACGATGAGCGCGACGATCGCCGCGAACAGCACGATGTTCCAGCGGCCGAAGTCGATAAGCCCGGGCCGGAACTGGCCGGAGATGGTCGTGTAGCGGCGGCGGGAGAGAATCCACCGCTGGAGCGGGATGATGAACGCGATCACGAGCAGAGTGACGCTGGCGAGCACGGTCGCCTGTCCGTACAAGGGTGGTTCAGCCGACCGCACCATCTCGAATATCAGCGTCGAGTACACGAAGAACCCGAAGGGGATGCCCAACAAGAACTCCGTCTCGAAGGACTGGAAGATGCGGATCATCTGCAGGGCGAAGACCAGGACCATCGGCGAAATCATGAGCGGCAGCGTGACGCGCGCCATCGTGCGGAGGTTGGAGGCCCCGCCGACCCGGGCGGCCTCCTCCATCGTGGCGTCCATGTTGCGGAAGGCCGGGGTCAGCAGCATGACTTTGATCGAGATGCCGTTGGCCATGACATGCGCCCACACGATGCCAGGGACGCTGAAGATGTTGAACGGGCCACGGTCGAAGAACGGCAGCTTGGCCACGAGTGTGTTGACAAACCCGATGTCCGGGTCGGCGAGCATGATCCAGCCGATGGTTGTCGCGATGCTCGGCATCATGAACGACACCCAGAACATGAACTCCAACCCATGGCTGAACGGGATCTTCGTCCGTGCCAACGTCCACGAGATCAGGACGGCTACCGGGAAGCTGATGCCGACCACCAGCGCCCAGATCATGATGCTGTTCCAGAGAGACCCCAGGAGACGGGGCTCGTTCAGCCCGTCGCGCCAGTTGTCGAGCCCCCACTGGCGCGGACCGACGAACACCTCCGGAGCAGTGTTGAAGCTGTTGACGAGCAGCAGCAGGACGGGATAGATGAGGTAGAAGCCGAGCGTGATGAGCACCAACGCCATGACGAACGTGCTCGGCCCCGGGCGCAGCCTACGAATGACGCCGCCCCTGTCGCCTGCCGTCCTTACGGTCGCCATACGCCCACCTCGACGTTCCTACGCCGCGCTGCCGTCGCGCTCCCCGAATCACGCCAGCGCCCTGGGTCGCGCCTACCGCGCGACCTCCGTCGTCTAGCGTTGAGCGAGCGCCTCCTGGTACGTCCTGGTCGTGAACTCGAGGGCGGCGTCCGTCTGCGACACAAACTCCGGCGAGGTCGATATCGCGAGGTACTCCACACCGGGTATGCGGCGGTCTTCCCGATCCGTGTTGCCGAGCGGGATGCCGTCTTCCCTGAGGCTTGGCGCCGGCTGCGGGGCGACGTTGTGCACCAACGTCTGCCCCTCCTTCGATAGGAACCAGTTCAGGTAGAGCTTCGCCGCGTTCGGGTGCGGCCCGCTGTCTACGACCACGATGTTGGACGAGCTGCTCGTCGTCGATAGGATGGGGCGCTCCTTGAATGGCTTGTTGATCCGGGCGACCGGGAGCCCCTGCTCGGCGAGCTCGTCGATGTCGCCTCCGGCGGTCGCGATGTTGATGCCCATGGCGAACTTGCCGAGGGACACGCCGTCCGTTATGGACCGGTACTCCGGGTTGAACTCTACGTCCATCTCGTTATAGAAGCGCGTGATCCACTCGGGGCCGACGTCCGGGTGCACGTAAGCCGTGTACATCGTGGAGGGCAGGTACGATGGCGAGAGCGTGACGATCTGGCCCTTCCACTTCGGGTCCAAGTAGTCGTAGACAGACCGCATCGCGTCGACGTCCGCTTGCGTCACGAGGTCGGTGTTGTAGCGCATGCCGAGGTTGTAGTTATTGCCGGACGCCGAATAGGCGAAGATGTACTTCTGTTCGAGGTCGGTCCACCAGTGCTTCTGCTGGTACCAGTTAGACAGGTCCGTGACCTCGGGGTGCACCAACAAGGGCGCGATGGGCACGAGCACGTCGTTCGGGACGAACCGCGTCTTCGCCGTGTTGCCGCCGCTGTGAATGATGTCGACGGTGTACTTGCCCGCCGCGCGCTCCGCGAGAATGCGGTCCGCGGTCGCGCGCCCGCCGCCGGTCGAGACGGTGGCCTCAATGCCAAACTGCTCCGAGAACGCTTCCAGGATCGGCCTGAAGTTTCGAGTCGCGCTGCCGCCGGCGGTCGCCGCGAACAGCTCGCCCTCTGCCTGGGCGGCAGCGATGAGCGCCTCCCACTCAGGCTGGAAGGCGACGATGGGGTCCACCGTCGGGGTGGGAGTCGGACCCGGGGCAGGCCGAGGCGTTGGGACGGTCGTCGCGCCCGGCGCGGGCGTGGGGACCGGCGCGGGCGTCGGCGTCGGGACCGGCGTGGCGGTCGGACGCGGCGTCGGCGTTGGGTCGCTTCCGCAGGCCGCGAGGACGAGCACCGCCGCCAGGGATCCGGCTATCGCGGCCGACTTCAACCATGTCGACTTCATCTCTTGCCTCCGTGCGGGCGGCTAGATTCGCTACGCGCGGCGCCCCGCCATCGAACCGCCCGCGCCTGTGGGCGCGCAGAGAGAGACGGAACGAATTGCCGCGAACCTAGACCCCTCCGTAGCCACTGTCAAGCTCGCGGGCGCGACAGCCCGACATGTAACTGTTCAGAGTTGGTGAGGCGAATGCCTGCGGAGAGCGTGGACAACGACCTAGCCAGAGGTCAAGCGTGCTATGGGCGGCGCCCCTGGTCGAGGCGGGTCTCACCTCAACTCTGAACAGTTACCCCGACATGCGGACGATTGACAGGACCATCCTCAGCCGCTATTGTCGATTAGCACTCTACGCCATCGGCTGCTAACCAGTGGAGCGGGAACTGTGCCTCTCTACAGCTATCAATGCGACTCTTGCGGGAACGAGTTTGACCTGAGGCAGAGCTTCAGCGCCGAGCCAGTCCACGAGTGTCCGGCCTGCGCCAACACGGCGCGCAGGCGCATCCACGCCGTGGGCGTGATCTACAAGGGCTCGGGGTTCTACACCACCGACTACGCGCGTAAGACGGACTCGTCCCAACAGTCGTCCGAGTCGTCGGGGGCTGATTCTTCGTCATCTTCATCGTCTGCATCTTCGTCTTCGTCGTCATCGTCTTCTGCCTCATCGTCGTCGTCCGAGTCTGGCTCGTCGACGAAGAAGGCATCCACTACGGCCGAGTCCAGCAGCGGCTAGCCGCGCCATGCGCGCCGTCATCCAGCGGGTGAGCCAGGCCGCGGCAGCAGCCGGCAACGAGACGCTCGGCGCCATCGGCTCCGGCTTGGTCGTGCTCATCGCGGTGGGGCGTGACGACACGACCGAGGACGCCTCCTACCTCGTCGACAAGACCGTCCACATGCGGCTGTTTCCCGACGAACAAGGGCGGTTCGATCGCTCGGCGCTCGACGTAGGATGCGAGTTGTTAGTCGTCAGCCAGTTCACGCTGTACGGCGATACGCGGGCGGGCCGCAGGCCCTCATTCACGGCAGCGGCGCCGCCGGAGCAAGCCGCAGCGGCATTCGCGGACGTCGTGGAGCGCTTCCGCGCCACGGGCCTCGGCGTCGAGACGGGCAGGTTCCGCGAGATGATGCGCGTATCGTTGGTAAACGACGGCCCCGTCACGATCTGGATCGACACGGCGGAGCGGCACAGGCCGCGACGGTAGCGGCTGGCTCCCACGTAGCGCCCTCTCTCCGGCCCTCGGCTGAGCCGGAAACGCTCACGACACGGTAACGTTCCCTTAACGACGCGCGCGCATACGGTGTGCGAGGCTAGGCTTGAGCGATTGGCCTTTAGCACAGCGAGGCGCGATGTACATAGGGTCTGCGGCGAGCGAGCTTCGGATCGTTGGTCACCGGGGCGCCGCGGCGTTGGCGCCCGAGAACAGCCTGGCGGCGTTCCACGAGGCGGCTCTCGCCGGCGTGAACGCAATCGAGGCAGACGCCAGACTCTCCCGCGATGGGCATGTCGTCCTCGTCCACGACGAACGGCTGGAACGCGCCACCGGCTACCGCGGCGCCGTTGGCGACCTCAGCGCCGATGAGCTCGAGCCCTTGGGCGTGCCCCGGCTGCACACGCTGCTGAGCGGCTTCCCAAAGAACCCTGGACTGCTGCGTGGACGACTGCTGCGTCGACCTAGAGTGGTACATCGATATGAAAGAGCCCGGACTGGCGCTGGCCGGAGCGGTCGCGGGCGTTGCGGGCCGCGCTGGGATGGGACGCCGCGTTTGGCTGACGGGTCCCGACCGTCGCCAGTTGCAGCACGGGCGGGACCTCGAACCGGGGCTCCGGCTGATCTGGACGATCGGCGCGCAGTACGGGACGCTCGCGAGCGCGGCGCTCGTCGAGGCCGCGCTGCTTGGCGTCGAAGAAATCGCGGTAACGGCCCGCGAGTTGAGCGGCGGCCTCCTCGAACTCGCCCGCTCGCTCGGTCTCGACGTCCGCGCGTTCGGCATACAGTCGGCGCGGGAGGCGCGGACCATCATCGAACTCGGCTGCGCCACGCTCACGCTGGACGACCCGCGTCGGGACAGCTTGATCCTCCCCCAGCCCCTAGCCGTCTCCTAGCTGTCCGCGAACGCGCGGACGAGGAAACTCGCCTCCCCCAGTTCCTCGAGGTCGCGGAGCGCGTCCAACACAGCGGCCTGCGCGATGTCCTCCCGGTTGACCTTCCGCACTCCGTACTCGCGACGCAGAATGCGGCGGATGTCTTCGACTGCCTCGACCGCTTCCGACCTGAAGCGGTAGGTGACCTTGATACGCTCTTTGGGCTCTTCGAAGTCTTCGAGCGCGTCGATCTCCGCCGTCACCTCCTCAGTGGACCTCAGGATAGTGTGCCGGCCCTTGCTCTCGAGTTCGGGGAACACAAACGCAGGCCGCTTAGACTTGGCCACTGACAACCTCCTCCGCCAGCCTCCGGTACTGCTTCGCGCCGTCGAGGTCCTTGCGCCACAACGTCAACGGCAAGCGATAACCCGGCGCTTCGGCGAACCTGACCGATTGCTTGATCACCTGCGGGAAGAGGTGCAACCCCTCCCGCTCGCAGAACTCCGCGAGGTACTCATAGACCTCGCGGCTGTTGATGGTCCGCGCGTCGTAGCGGGTCACGAGGATGCCCATGATGCGCAGATCGGGGTTGGTGACCTCTCGAACGTTGTCGAGCGTGTCCAGCAGCATCCGCAAGCCCCGCAGGGCCATGTATTCCGCGGAGATGGGGATGACCACCTTGCTTGCGGCCGTGAGACTGCTGACCGTCAATATGCCGAGGGACGGCGGGGTGTCAATCACCACGTAGTCGTAGTTGCCGCCGACGGTCCGGAGCCGCCGCTGCAACACCGTTTCGGCCGCGAGCGCCTGCTTGAGTTCGATCTCGGCGCCCGCCAGGTCAATCGTGGCCGGCGCCAGGTCGAAGCCGGACTCGGTCTTCACTACAACGCGACTGACCGGCACGTCCGACCGCACCAGCGCGTCGTACATCGAGCGCTCGATAGTGGTCGTGTCCATCCCCAGGCAAACGGCGCACCCGCCCTGCGGGTCCATATCGACGAGCAGCGTCCGTTTGTTCTGCTCTGCGATGCAGGCAGCGAGGTTGACGGCGGTGGTGGTCTTGGCGACGCCGCCCTTCTGGTTGGCGACGGTGATGATGACCGGATGCTTTTCGTTGGCCACGGGACTGACCGGGGGCGGCCGCGCCGCCTCGAATGAATGTGGAGGCGACGCTACAGCACAGCAAACCGGCTGTCAAGTTTTACGTCAAACTGTAATGCCAGCAAACAAGTATGCCGTTTCACTCCACCCGCTCGAAGACGGTCGCTACTCCCTGCCCGCCGCCTACGCACATGGTTACGAGCCCCCTGTGCTCGCCGCGGCGCTCGAGCTCATCCATCAGTTTGACGACCATGATTGCGCCCGTCGCCCCAACAGGGTGTCCAAGCGAGATGCCGCTGCCGTTCACGTTCGTCTTCTCGCGGTCCATCCCCAACTCGTCGATGACGGCGAGCGCCTGCGCCGCGAACGCCTCGTTGAGCTCGATCTGGTCGATATCGTCGAGCGTCATGCCCAGCTTATCCAGCACCTTGCGAGTCGCCGGCACGGGTCCGATCCCCATGATCGCCGGATCGACTCCGGACACGCCGCGCCCCACCCACCGGAGGCGGGGAGCAATCCCCTCGGCCGAAGCCCGCTCAGCCGACATCACCACGACAGCGGCGGCCGCGTCGTTGATCCCCGCCGAGTTCCCCGCCGTTACCGTCCCGCCTTCCTTGAACGCAGGCCGGAGCTTGGCGAGTCCCTCGAACGTCGTGTCCGCGCGCGGGTGCTCGTCCCGCGCCGTCTCGAGCGGCTCGTCCCGACGGCGTGGGACCGACACAGGGACGATCTGACGGTCGAAGTAGGCGGCGTCTTGGGCCGCGACAGCGCGGCGGTGACTCGTCAGCGCCAGCTCGTCCTGCGCCTCGCGGCTCACCTCGAAGCGCTCCGCGACGTTCTCGGCGGTCACGCCCATATGGTAGTCGTAGACCGGACAACTGAGACCCATGACGAGGCTGTCCGTCAACGGCACGTCGCCCATCCGGGGACCGTCGAAACGCGTGCCTTGCAACAGGTAGGGCGCTTGACTCATGCAGTCGGCGCCCCCGGCGACAACTACCTCCGACTCCCCGCTCACGATGGACTGCACGGCGAGGTTGATGGCTTCGAGGCCGGACGAGCAGGCGCGGTTGACCGTCATGGCGGGCACTGTCTCGGGAAGCCCCGCCCGCAGCATCCCCCGGCGCGCCGTGTAACCGGTCTCCGCAGCCTGGAGTACGTTGCCCAGTATTACCTCGTCGACCGCGCTCGGCGCGATGCCCGCGCGTTCGACCGCCGCCCTGATCACGACAGCGGCGAGGTCCGACGCCTGCAAGTCCCTGAACGCGCCGCCGAACCGTCCGATCGGCGTACGCGCCCCGCTGACAATCACTACGTCTCGCACGGCGGCCCTCCCCCATTCGCATCATGCTGGGGCGCATTCTACGCATTCAAGGCGCCTGCGTTCTCGGACACCCCTTCAGGTCCCCATCCGTCCTTGACTGGCCGCGAGGTTCCCGCAGAGGCGGGAGCGACGGGGCTTGCCAGCGGCGGCCCGGACCGCGCTACCAGGTCGCGGTCATAAGCTCCTGCACCTTCGGGTGGTCGACGAAGGAGGCCTCGGGCGGCAGGAGAACGTCAGTGGCGCGGACGTTGTAGATGTCCGGGTCGGACGCCGAGTAGGGCTCGACGCCGTCTTGGAGGGCCGTCATCTCCTTGAGCAGACGGCGGCGCATCTTGATGATGCCGATGTCGGTCGTGCCCAGGTGCTCGTTCATCCGTGGCGTGATGGGCCCCATGCCCTCCTGCACCGAGAAGTCCTGCTCGCCGGTGCCGGCGATGCCGGTGAAGTTGAGCGTCTTCTGAACGCGGCGGTCGACCTGGTAGTCGTTGTCCTTGTTGCGCGCAGGCCGGTGCTCGGAGCCGGGCAGGAGCGCCGCGTGCAGACCTGAGCCGCGACCCCACGTTGCGCGGTCGTCGGCGGTCAGCGGGCGGTCGAGGCTCCATACGAAGGTCCACCGCTGACAGTGGAGGTCGTCGATGGGCACCCACGCATGGAAGAATTTCTGCTTGGCGCCCGACGGCGGCATGCCGTAGAAGGGCAAGAGGAACAGGTTGAACCGCCAGTAGAAGAGATCCTCACCCGTCTCGCGTCGAGCGCCGATCATCACGCCGTAGTCGGTGTCGTGCGCGAAGAACTTGGGGTGCTGGTCGCGCGCGTGATAGATGTCCCGAAGGACGCCGCTGCGCCGGCCCTCCTCGAGCCATGCCGGGCTGCGGTGGTAGGCGTCCAACGACGAGTGCAGGAAGTTGGAATGGGCGGAGTCAATGCCCCCCTCGATGGCCTGCGCGTAGTTCGTCTCCTGGTGATTCCACGAGACGTACCGGTGGCTCTCGGGCACTCGCAAGTATTCGAAGTTGGGCAGTTCCGGCCGCAGGTCCCGGGGGCCCATGTAGGTCCAGCAGATGCCCCCTGCCTCGACGACCGGGTAGCTGACGAGCTTGATCTTCTGCTTGAACGTGCTCTCGTCCGTCTCGGTCGGCATGTCGACGCACTGGCCGGTCACGTCGTACTTCCAGCCGTGATAGGTGCAGCGCAGGCCGTCCTCCTCGTTGCGTCCGAAGAAGAGGTCTGCCCAGCGGTGCGCGCAGTTGCGCTGGATGAGCCCCACGCGGCCAGAGGTGTCGCGGAAGGCGAGCAGCGATTCTCCGAGGAGGGTTATGCGCACAGGCTCGCCGTCGGGCTCGGGAAGGTCGGGCGACTGGAGGAACGGCATCCAGAAACGGCGGATGAACTCGCCGGCAGGGGTTCCCGCCCCGATCCTCGTCAGCTTCTCGTTCTCTGCGATGGATAGCATGGCTGCTCCTCCCGGCGATACGTCCGTCTGAGTATACGGCCTCGCGCTCCGCCGCCGGGGCGTGTTTAGGACGCGCAGGCGATCATGTGGAACTGGACCCGCGAGTGCCCGCGCACGCCGAGCTGCATCACCTGACGCGCCGGGCGGTTGGCGGGGTCGGGGAACGTGGCGGCCCACTCCCGGTCGATCACCGGCAGGTCGGCGTAGTCCTGGACGAGCAGCGTCATGTGGCCGATATCGTCCGCCGACATGCCGCCCACCTCCGCGAGCGTGCGGATGTTCGCCAGTCCGAAGCGGGACTGCCCCTCCGCGCCCTCCACCGGTTCTATGGTGTCGTCGCTGGCGGGGTTAACGCCGGAGACCCCGGAGGAGCAGAAGAGGTCGTCGATGCGCGAGCTCATCGGGATCGGGTCGTGGTGGCCGTGGCCAGGTATCTCGTGGTTGCTGCGCGGGCCGCCGAGCTTGCCGATCACCTGTATCTGGCACTGACCGCCCATGGGGTAACGGAACGTCTTGCGGGCCGCCTGGTACTGGTCGACAGGCCACGTGTCCACGTAGACGTCGACCATGTAGGGCTGGTAGTCGAAGTCGTTCAGGTAGACCCACTGGAGCACGACGTCGTCCACGCCGCCGCCAGCCAGCTCCATGAACACGCGCATGTTCTCGAAGCACTGGTCGGTCTGCGCTTCGGGCCCCTCCACCTGCTTGGACGTAGCCCGGTCCTGCGCGACTATGACGGAGGAAAATACGTAGTCGCCCATGCGGACGCCGTTGGGTAGCGGATCGCGGTGCGCCAAGCCCTCGACTTCGATACGCTGGCGGGCGCCGCCGATGACGCCGTAGGCCTGAAGCTCAACGGCCTCGCCGCCAGGCAGCGGATAGGCCGTCGTCTTGCGCGCGGGGCGGTCGTTCTCGTCAGGGAACAGCTCTAGCCAGCCGGGGTTGATGTGCGGGCGGTAGTCCTGCGTGTCCAGGAAGTTGGTGACGAAGCCGATGTTCGCGGTGGAGAGGCCAGCGTGCTCGACGAGGGCTCCGAGGTTGCGCCACGCCAGCGCAAACTGCTCCTCAGGCGTTGCTCCCAGCTTGCCCGTGCTCAGATCGACGCCGCGCACGCCCGAGGTGAAGAAAAGGTTGCCCGCCTTGACCAGGTCCGGCGCGGCGTCGGAGGCCGCAAGCCCCGGCAGGTTGAACGTCTGTCGCTTCGCCATGTCCTCTCCCTCTGATTGCGCGCGCCGGCGTGGGCGCGGAGTTCCTTCCAATCATCGCCTCTGAGCGCGCCCAGCCAGGACGATGCCCCACGAGCACGCCCTCAACCGTCGAGCTGCATCGCTCCCATGCCGGCGCGCGCCAGCGCTTCGTCGCGCTCGCCGCCATTGCCGCTGACCCCGATGCCGCCAACGACGCGGCGGCCTGCCTTGAGCGTGAGGCCGCCGAGGAGTGTCGTCATCATCGGGTCGGCCCAGTCGGCGAGCGTTCGTCCGTCTTCCGTGATCTGCGCGAGGTACGCGTGGGTGTCGCGACCGATGAAGGCCGCGGTGTAGGCCTTGCGCATCGCGAGGCGCACGTCGGCTGCCTGCGTCCCGTCCATCCGCGCCATGTAGACCGGGTCTCCGTTCTCGTCGACCACCGCTGCGGCGATCGGTTTGTCGTCTGCTCCCGCGGCGTCGAACGCCACGGCAACGCCTGCCTTGGCCGACGCCAGCGATACGGACTGCTTCTGGTGCGTCATGACAGGCCCATCGCGCTCAGCCCGATCCGGGCGAGCCCCTCGTCGCGCTTGGTGTTGTTGCCGCTCATGGCGATGCCGCCCACAACCATGCCGTTCGACCGGACCACAAGACCGCCTTGGAGCGATGTGATCATGGGGTCGCCCCAGTCGTTCAGCGTGCGGCTCTCCGCTTTCACGACGTTGTCGCGGAACGCCACCGTGTCTATGCCCAGCGTCGCGGCAGTGTACGCCTTCGCCGTCGCCCTGCGAATCATGCGGGTCGCGGCGCCGTCCTGGCGGAGACAACACACCAGTACGCCGTGCTCATCTACGACGGCAAGCGCGATGGGGTTGTCGTCCGGGGTGAGCGCGCCAAGGATGGCGTCCGCCGCGCGCTGGGCTTCCTCGAGGCCGAGACATTCTCGTTGAAACATGCGCCTCCTCCACCGACCGTGCTCCCCAACGACAGACCAGCGGCCCGAACCAAGCGCGCCGGACTAGGCGCGCCGGACTAAGAATGTATCACGCGGCAGACTCGGCCACCACGGGCCCCACGCCGTCATGCGTCAGGCTGGGGTCTCCCGGGATTCCGGGCTTCCGTCGGAGCGATGGCGAGAGATCGTCGGGAGGGCTGCAGCGCGCGATAGCAGTGAGCGAATCAGGAGAGCGCTATCTCCGACTGCAACACGTCCAGCAGTTCGTGGGCGATGAACAGCCTCCGCGCTCCCGGTTTCTCCTGCAGGATCCCGGCCTTGACTAAACGGTTGACGACATTCCGGGCTCCGGGGTTGGTGATGCCGAGCGCCGCAGCGGTGCGCGGGTACGTGGTTACCGGTTGACGGAACAGTTCGTCGAGCAGCTTGAAATCGTTGCGGGTGGCTCCGCGTCCCCGCTCCTGGAGGAGACTTACGTACTGGTCGCGCAAGGCACGGATGCGGCGGCTGCGCTCCAAGGTGTCCCGGGCCTGCACGCGCACGCCCTCCAGGAAGTAACGCAGCCACTGCTCCCAGTCTCCGGTGGCGCTCATGTTGTAGAGGTTGTCATAGTAGCGCGCCCTATCGCGTTCGAAATATGCGCTGAGGTAGAGCAATGGGGCAGGGAGTACGCTGCGGCCATGGAGAAAGAGGATGATAAGCAAGCGTCCGATGCGCCCATTCCCGTCCGAATAGGGGTGAATCGTCTCGAACTGGTAGTGGAGCATGCCGCACATGACCAGCGGAGGGATGAGGAGACCGGCGTCGTTGACGAACTCCTCGATGTCGTAGACCAAGTCACGGAGCATATGCGCGGGCGGGGGCACGAACCGGGCCTGCTGGATGGGAGTATCCGGTTCGCCAATCCAGACCTGCTCCGTTCTGAGCGCGCCCGGATGGAGCGTGTGACCGCGCACTCCGTAGCGCATGAGCGTCTCGTGCGCGGCGTTCATCAAGCGCATGGATATGGGGAGGTTCTCCTCCTCCATCAGCCGGAGACTCTCCTCCAACGCCTGTAGGTAGTTGTAGACCTCGAGGACGTCTCTCTGCGCCCGCTTGCTCGCTTCGTACTCGAAGAGGTCGGAGAGGGAGGAGACCGTTCCTTCGATGCGTGAGGAGAGGACGGCCTCCCTGCGCTTCAGCGGCTCCATGAGCAGTTGTGGGCTAGGGATCGTTTCAGCCACGCCCACGAGTGTCCCCACCGAGCGGTTCGCTTCGTCCAGCTCGTAGACCAGCTCGGCGGAGAGGGTCAGTTTCCTGGGCAGTGGCCAAGGGACGAACGCCATCTCGTTGGCGTGAGGACCGCTGCCGATGGGCTCCAGCCTCCCCGCGGGGCTGTTCCGCAGGGCTCGCATATTCGGGGAAGGCACCTGTAACTCCCGTTAGCGTTTGGTCGTCCATTTAAACAGAACGCCCCGAGAGTTTCAATCAATCGCTGGAGTATAACGCGCGTTACTGTTTGGTCGTCGATTTAAACAGAACGGCCCGAGAGTTTGTATGGAGGTCGGCTGTGTAACTGGCGTTACCTTCCTCGCCCCCGCTTTCGCTCGCCCTACCCCTGCCTTCTGCGGAGCTCGCTCCAGACGTCGTCGGGGCTCAGGCCGGCGTCGGCGAGCAGCACGAGCGTGTGGTAGACGAGGTCTGCGACCTCGCCCGGGAGATTGGCCGCATCTTTCGTGGCCGCGGCCAGCGCGACCTCGACTGCCTCCTCGCCCACCTTCTGCGCGATCCGGGCCGTGCCGCTCTCGAACAATGAGGTGGTGTAGCTGTCCTCGGGGCGCTCCTGCTGTCGCTGGCGGATGGTGTGGAACAGCTCAGCCAGCACTGCCGCGCCATCCTCCGCGCGCTCGTACCCAGGAGCGCCGGCGAGGGGAGTGAAGAAGCACGTCTCCGCGCCCGTGTGGCAGGCAGGGCCATCGGCGCGCACTCGGAACAACAGCACATCGCCGTCGCAGTCCACCTGCGCCGATTCGACGTGGAGGTAGCTGCCGGACGTCTCCCCCTTGTGCCACAGTTCTTGGCGGGAGCGACTGTAGAAGACCATCTCGCCCGTCTCGACGGTCCGCGCAATCGACTCGGGGCTCATGTGCGCGACCATCAGCACTTTCCCCGACGAGGCGTCCTGGCAAA
Organism: Dehalococcoidia bacterium; assembly: GCA_965220205.1. GTDB lineage: Bacteria > Chloroflexota > Dehalococcoidia > Lucifugimonadales > Australimonadaceae. Next base: position 2,262,871 of record OZ244812.1, read on the forward strand.
TGGCTGTGACGAGCCCCTGGGCGTCGAGCTTGATCTGCGAGTTCTCTGCGGTCGCCATCGTTCTCTCTCCTACGCGGCCCTCAGGCGAACAACCCCGGCAACTCCGACAGCGATCCGACCGTGTAGTCGGGTCCGAGGAGCGTGACGCCGTCGGGAGTCGGCGTGCGTCCGGGCGTCTCCTGCTCTCGCTTGACCAGCACGGCGCGCATACCCGCGAGCTTGGCTCCATGAACGTCGTCGTAGGGCGAGTCGCCAACATAAAGCACCGACTCCGCCGCCAGCCCCGCCTGCTGGAGGAACCGAGCGAATATCCGCGGGTCCGGCTTGTAGGCCCGCGCCTCCTCGGACGAAACGACGCAGGGAAAGCGCCAGCCGTTGTGCGCGATGGTCCCGCGGAGGAAACGATCGTCGGCGTTGGACAGCACCGCAAGGCTGCGCAGCGCGCCCAGCTCGTTGAGCGCCACGTGTGCGTCGGCGAAGGCCTCCCGCGCGGAGAGCGCCTCAACCGAGACATCCGCGGCCTCCTCGGCGTTGCCCGGCAGGCCCATGGCGTCGAACGTCTCGGCGTAAGCGTCCCGCCACGCCTGCCAGTACGTCGCGAACGGCGGACTAGCGTCCGGGTTCGCCATATTCGTGCGGCGCTTGCGGAACTGGACCTCGCGCTTCCCCCACTCGGCGTAGAGCTCGCGGCCGTCGACCGGCAGCTCCTGACGCTCGACGATCTCCACGACCGTTCGCCCCCACTCCCCATAATCGTTCTTGACGAGCGTGCCGAACATGTCGAACGCGATGAGCTCGATGCCGTCGAGGTCCGCCATCAGTCGTGCGCCTCCCGCGCGGGGAGTCCGCGGGCGAGCAGTGTGCGCTTGGCGTCGGCAATCGTGAACTCGCCGTAGTGGAAGATCGTCGCCGCGAGGGCTGCGTCGGCGTGGCCGCCGTAAGGCCCGTCCGAGACCGCCTCGGCCATGTGCGCGGGGTTTCCGGCGCCGCCGCTGGCAATCACGGGGATGGGCACAGCGCCCGCGACGGCCCTGGTGAGCTCGAGGTCGTACCCATCGAGATGGCCGTCGGTGTCCATACTCGTCAGGAGCGCCTCGCCGGCGCCGAGCTCCGCCGCGTAGACGGCCCACTTGACGGCGTCGATCCCCGTCGGAGTGCGCCCGCCGTGGATGTACACCTCCCACGTGGAGCCGGGCCCTAGGGCCAGCTCGTCTCTGCCGGGGTGGCCTTCGAGGAGCAGGCCGGGGTCCGCTCGCAGACCGTCCGGCCTGACGCGGCGGGCGTCGATGGCGATGACCATGCACTGGTTCCCAAAGGCGGCGGCGGCTTCCGCGAACGCGCTGGGGTCGAGGACCGCCGCGCTGTTCATCGAGACCTTGTCTGCGCCCGCGTTCAGCAGCTTGCGAACGTCGGCCGCCGTCCGCACGCCGCCGCCAACGGTCAGCGGGATGAACACCTCTTCCGACACCCGCGCGACCACGTCGATGAGCGTGTCGCGGCCGTCGGACGAGGCAGTGATGTCGAGGAAGACGAGCTCGTCGGCGCCCTGACGGTCATAGAAGGCTGCCAGCTCGACCGGATCGCCCGCGTCGCGCAGATTGACGAACGACACGCCCTTGACGACGCGTCCGGCGTCGACGTCGAGGCAGGGGATGATGCGCTTGGTCAGCATGGCGGTGAGCGGCGCCAACGGCCGCCGCTCACTATTGTAGCCCACCGGGAGGCGCGGCCCGAACCCGCTCTACCCGGCGCCGTGCGACAACTCGATGTGGTTCCCACTGGGGTCGTTGACGTAGAGCGAGTAGCCTTGCCCTTCGCGGTGTGGGCGGATGTTGAGCACTGCGATGCCTTTCGCCTCGAGCTGCCGCTTGAGCTCCTCGGGGTCGTCAGGGCCCTCAATGGAGATCGTGTGGTGAGGCACGCCCGGACGGTCGCCGCCCGACGCGTCGAACAGCCCGATGCCGAATTCGCCGAGGCTCAGCCGGGCCACGTCGACCCCGGCCACTTGGTGGCGGTTGCGCTCCTCCGCGCCCAGAAGGTCCCGCCAGAAGCGGACTGACTCCTCGAGGTTGTTCGCGTTCAGGTTCCACGACCGGACGGTCTTGGCTTTGACGATGCCGCTCAGCTCGCTGACCATGACTGGCTCCTTTCGCGCCGCCCCGTCGCCACCGGCGGGCGGGTGTCCGCGTGATTGCGACCGTGATACTGGAATCGTGGTCGGCGGCAGTGTACTACCGCAGCGCGGGCAGGACCTCCTTCGCCGCGAGCCGGATGGCTCCCTCGACGACCTCTTTCGGGGTGCCGGGCCAACCGAAGCGCAGCGAGGCGTGCGTCACGCCGATATCCCGGAAGCGGACGAGATCGGCGATGACGTCGTCCGGCCCGCCGATGATGAAGCGGCCCGCCGCGAGCTCCTCGAACGGCCGCTCGAACGACTCGTCGCCCGGCAGCGCCTTGTCTTGTCCCCAGCTGGCGTAGGTCTGGTACTTGCCCTCCAGGAAGGGCCGCGCGACCGCGAACGCACGTTCGCGGGTCTCGGCGACGAACGTCTCCCGCGACATGGGCAGCACCTCCACCGGGGGATGCCCCGCCTCGGCGCGCTCGGCCTTGTACATCGCCACCTGTCGCGCCAGCGTATCGAACGGCGCATGCGGGTTGAGGTACCAAACGGCGCCCATGCGGCCGATGCGACGCACCATGCCGTCGCCGTTCGCGGTCATCCACATGCGCGGGTGCGGACGCTGCACTGGCTTCATGCCGAGATGGACCCCCGTGACGCTCGTGAACCGGCCGTGGAACGTCACTTCGTCCCCCGTCCACAGCAGCCGCATCAGCTCCATGCCCTCGAGCATCCGGGCGAGCCGGTCTTCGTGCGTCACGCCGAAGGCCTCGTACTCCTCCTCGCGGTACCCGAGCGCGGGCGCGATGATGATGTGGCCGTTCGTGATGACGTCGAGGGTCGCAACCTCCTCGGCAAGCCGCACGGGGTTCTGGTGAGGCATGAGGATCGTCGTGAGCAGGTCCATCTCGCCGGTTTCGGCGGCGATCCGCGCCATCGCCGGCAACGGTTGCATCATCTGGTAGGGGTGCGACAGGTAGTGGTGGCCGGTGTAGATGTACTCGAACCCGAGGCTGCGTCCGATGCGGACGAGGTCGAGCACGTCCCGGAACCGCTCGACCATGTCCGCGTCGCTGGTGTCCTGGAGCAATCCGGAGAGGGAGAGACCGAGTTTCACGTTGCACTCCTAGGCCGCTGGCGCGCGGGGCCGCCCTCTATCCTACTTGCGCAGTCCTACCCGCGCACCGCCGGCGCCACGCCTGCTCCGACCGCGACACATCGGATACGTGCTGGACCATTCGAGCGCCGGCCGAATCGCCCCCGTAGAGAGCCAGAGCCATAGCGAGCGATGGGCCCATGTCCTCCGCCGTCGCCCTCGTCTGGCAGACAGCGGGCCGTATCTGCGCCCGCGTCCTGGCGGCTACAGACGGTCGAGGACCAGGCTGGTCATGTGCTCGGTGGTCGAGTACTCCGCCCCCGGCGCGACGAGATCGGCGGTCCGATGCCCCTCGCGCAGCGTCGACTCGACGGCAGCCGTCACCGCCGCGGCCTCGTCCGCCAGGCCGAACGAGTACTCGAGCATGAACGCCGCGCTCAGAATCGTCCCGATCGGATTCGCCTTGCCCGTCCCGGCGATGTCGGGCGCGGTGCCGTGAATCGGCTCATATAGGCCGCGGATCTTGCGGCGCCTGCCGCCGGCGGCCGGTCCGGGGAGGCCCGCCAAGCTCGCCGACGGAAGCATGCCGAGCGACGCCGACAGCACGGCGGCCTCGTCGGAGAGGATGTCGCCGAACATGTTGCCCATCACCATGACGTCGAACCGGGTAGGCTGGGTGACGAGCAGCATGGCGCACGAGTCCACCAGCTGGTGCTCGAGTTCCACGTCGGGGTACTCTTGGCCAACCTCTATGGCCACCTCGCGCCACACCCTGCTGGACTCGAGCACGTTGGCCTTGTCGACCGACGTGAGCTTCCCGCGGCGCGACCGCGCGAGCTCGAAGCCGACGCGTACGATGCGCGCAATCTCCCGCTCCGTGTAGAGGAGCGTGTCGACTCCCTTGCGGCCGGCCTTGGTCGTCCAACGCTTCTTCGGCTTGCCGTAGTACAGGCCGCCGGTCAGCTCGCGGATGATTACCAAGTCTGTGCCGCGGACCCGCTCGTCCTTGACGGGGCTTGAGCCCTCCATGCCAGGCGCGACCCTGACCGGACGCAGGTTGGCGTAGAGCCCCAGGGCCTTGCGGATGCCCAGGATGGCCGCTTCCGGACGCACCTTGGCGTTGTCCCACCGCGGCCCGCCGACGGCGCCGAACAGCACCGCGTCGGCCCGCTTGGCGGCTGCGATCGTTTCATCGCGGAGGGGCACGCCGAACTCGTCGATGGCGCAACCGCCGATGAGGTCGGCGGCGTAGTGGAACGTGTGCCCCCACTTGGCGCCCACCGCATCCAGTACGCGCTGGGCCGCGCGGGTTACTTCGGGTCCGATGCCGTCGCCCGGCAGCACGAGCACTGAGAACGTGGCCATGTGTTCCTCTTTGCGGAGGCGATGCCTCCTAGGGGGTCTGTCGCGCAGCCTCGAACCGGGTGATGTCCTGTTCGTGCTGCAATGTCAGGCCGATGTCGTCGAGTCCGTTGAGGATGCGATGCCTGCGCAGGGTGTGAGTAGCGGGGTCGGCGTGCAGCACGAACGACGCCCGGAACCCTTCGTCGTCCGAGACCTCGCAGGTCTCGAGGTCCACCGTCAGCCGGTAGCCGGTGAGCTCGTTGGCGCGTGCGATGATGCCGCTCACCGTGGCCTCGGGCAACAGGACCGGCACGAGCCCCGATTCGAACGAGTTTTTGTGGAAAATGTCGGCGAAGCTCGGCGCGATGATCGCCCGGAACCCGGCCTGTTGGAGCGCCCAGACGGCGTGCTCACGCGAGGAGCCGCTTCCGAAGTTGGGCCCCGACGCCAAGAACGCGGCGCCCTCGAACGCAGGCCGGTTGAGCTCGAAGCCCGGATTCAGCGAGCCGTCCGGCAGGTAACGCCAGCGCTCGAACAGGTGCGGCCCATAGCCGCTCTTCTCGATGCGCTTGAGGTACTCCGCCGGGATGATCTGGTCGGTGTCCACGTTGGGGCGGTCGAGCGCCGCCACGATGGACGTGAGTTTGGTGAACGCTTCCATGATGTTGCTCCTGGCTCTACTTGGTCGCGCGAGGCGCGAGCGACCGTCCGACGGCGCCGATCAGTGCTTGGCGTTGCTCTGGGCTGTCTACCGAGAATCGCTCGAAGTCGGCGCCGACGCGGACATCCGCATACAATCCCGTTGGGTCCTCGTGGAAGTGCACGAAGGCTCTTGACCCGCGATAGAACACGCCCCGTCGCTTCTCAACGAGCGCCTCGAAGGTCCGCAGTTCCGCAAGCAGGGCTTCAAGTCGATCGAGTGCATCTGGCCTAGCGTGCCTCACCGGCGTGTCCTCACCGCCCTCGGCAAGTCCCCCACCCCCTTCGAAGCGGGAAATGAATCGAGACGCCTACTTCCACTCGCGGACGTCGACGAAATGCCCTGCGACGGCAGCCGCGGCCGCCATCGCCGGACTCACGAGGTGCGTGCGCCCGCCGGAACCCTGCCTGCCTTCGAAGTTGCGGTTTGAGGTCGATGCGCACCGTTCTCCCGGCTCGAGCTTGTCGGGGTTCATGGCGAGGCACATCGAGCAGCCCGCCTCCCGCCACTCGAACCCGGCGTCGAGGAAGACGCGGTCGAGGCCCTCGGCCTCTGCTTGCTTCTTCGTCGCCCACGAGCCCGGCACGACCATCGCGTTCACGGTGGGCGCGACGTGCTTGCCGGCTACGACCGCCGCCGCCGCCCGCAGGTCCTCGATGCGCGAGTTCGTGCATGAACCGATGAACGCGCGGTCAATGTTGATGGCCTCGATGGGGGTGTTCGGTTCGAGGCCCATGTAGGCGAGCGCTCGCTCGAGCGCGGCCCGCTCAGCGGGCGTTGCTGCCTGCGCGGGGTCGCCGACCTTGCCCTTGACGGACGCGGTCATGCCGGGATTCGTGCCCCAGGTCACCATGGGCGCGAGCTTCGAGCCGTCGATCTCGACCACGAGGTCGTACGAGGCGCCGGCGTCGGTCGGCAGCTGCAACCACCTCTCGACTGCACGGTCCCACGCCTCGCCTTGGGGCGCGTGGGGCCGCGAGCGTAGATAGTCGTAGGTTGTCTGGTCCGGGGCGATCATGCCGACGCGTCCGCCCCCCTCGATGGTCATATTGCAGACGGTGAAGCGACCGTCCATGGTGAGAGCGCGGATGACCTCTCCGGTGTACTCGACGGCGTAGCCGCGCATGCCGCCCACGCCGATCTCGCCGATGACGCCGAGGATGACGTCCTTGGCCGAGACGCCGGGGCCGAGCTTGCCGTTGACGCGGACCTCCATCGTAGGGAGCTTCGCCTGCGTCAAGCACTGCGTCGCCAGCGTGTGCTCGACCTGCGAGGTCCCGACCGGCATGGCGATGGCCCCGACGGCGCCGTGGGTCGCCGTGTGGCTGTCGCCGCACACGATGAGCATGCCAGGCTGTGTCCAGCCCTGCTCGGGACCGATGATGTGCACGATGCCCTGGTTCGGGCTATAGATGTCGTAGTACTCGCCGATGCCGAACTCGCCGGCGTTGCTGCCGAGGGCGGCGAGTTGCGCCGCGGAGATGGGATCGGCGATGGCGACCGTGCTTGAGCGGTCCCCCTCCGTCGGCACGTTGTGGTCGGCGACGGCGATAGTGAGATCGGGCCGCCGGACCGTGCGCCCCGTTTCGCGCAGCCCCTCGAACGCCTGCGGGGACGTCACCTCGTGCACGAGGTGGAGGTCGACGTAGAGTAGGGGGTCTTCGCCTACCTCATCGCGGACCACGTGGGCGTCCCAAATCTTGTCGAACATGGTCTTCAGGGCCATGGGCGTTGTTCCTCTCTGACCTGAAAGTACTAATCTCGACGGGACACGGCGCCGCTACACGGCCTGCGCCGCCTCGGACGCCCGGGAGGTGTCGCCCATGGCGATCAGCCGGTTGAGGGCGTTCATGTAGGCCTTGGCCGCCGCCACGATGATGTCCGTGTCGGCGCTTCTGCCGAGGTACGCGCGGTCTTCCTGCTCGATTCGGATGCTGACTTCGCCCACGGCGTCGATGCCCTCGGTGACGGCGCTCACGCTGAACTCGGCGAGGTTGTTGGGGACGCGGACGATGCGGTTGATCGCTCGGTAGACGGCGTCCACCGGCCCTGACCCCGTCGCCGCGTCTATGAACTCGCGGCCCTCCCGGTCCGTCAGCGTGACGGTGGCGGTCGCGATGGCGCTGGAGCCGCAGGAGACCTGGACTTGACCGAGGGAGTAGGTCTCGGCAACCGCTGCCCGCTCGTTTCCCATCAGGGCGATGAGGTCCCGGTCGGTAACCTCGCGTTTCTTGTCGGCGATCTCCTTGAAGGCGTCGTAAATCTTGGCCAGCTCGGCGTCCGTCATCTCGTACCCGAGCTCCTCGAGACGCGCCTTGAGCCCGTGGCGGCCGCTCAGCTTGCCGAGGACAAGCTCGCTGCGGGGCACGCCTACGGCGACCGGGTCCATGATTTCGTAGGTGGTCCGCTCCTTCAACACGCCGTCTTGGTGGATGCCGGAGGCGTGCCTGAAGGCGTTCCGCCCGACGACTGCTTTGTTGGGCTGAACCGCGAAGCCACTGATCTGGCTCACCAGGCGGGATGTCTTGAACAGCTGCGTCGTGTCGATCTCGCTCTCAACGCCGAAGTAGTCGGCCCGCGTCCGGAGGGCCATGATGACCTCTTCGAGCGCGGTGTTGCCAGCGCGCTCGCCGATGCCATTGATGCAACCCTCCACCTGCCTCGCGCCCGCCTTCACCGCAGCCAGGCTGTTCGCCACCGACATGCCAAGGTCGTCGTGGCAATGCACTGACAAGCGCACGCTGCGGCCCAACTCGGGCACCTGCTCACGGAGGTAGGTGATCAGGCCGGCGAACTCCTCTGGAATCGCGTAGCCGACGGTGTCGGGGATGTTCACCGTCGTTGCCCCCGCAGCCACGGCGGCCTTCACGATATGCGCCACGAACTCCTTGTCGGTCCGGCTCGAGTCCATCGGCGAGAACTCGACGTCGTCCACGTGCTGACGCGCTCGGGCGACGCTCGCCGTCGCCATCTCGACCACCTCTTCGCGGTTCTTGCGGAGTTGGTGTTGGATGTGCTGGTCGGAGCTGGAGATGAACACGTGGATACGGCCGTTGGCGGCGTCCTTCACCGCCTCGCCCGCGCGGTCGACCGCCGCGATGTTCGCGTGCGCCAGCGCCGCGATGGTGGGACGGCGCACCTCCCGCGCGATGCGTTGCACCGCCTCGAAGTCGCCGGGCGAGCTGATCGGAAACCCGGCCTCGATGATATCCACGCCGAGGCGGTCCAGCTGCTTGGCGATCTCCACCTTCTCTTCCACGGTCATCGCCGCGCCGGCCGACTGCTCGCCGTCGCGCAGTGTCGTATCAAAGATCAAGACTCGGTCGTCCATGACTCCTCCCTCCGCCTACGTCCCGCTCCCGCGCCCCGCCGATTACTTCTTTCCCAGGAAGCTCATCATCTTGCGCAACTCAGCGCCGACGGCCTCCACTTCGTGGTTAGCGTCCCGCTCCCGCATTGCCTTGAACCGGGGCTGGCCCTCGTGGTTCTCGGCGATCCACTCGCGGGCGAAGGTGCCGTCCTTTATCTCGGCGAGGACCTGTTTCATGTTGTCCCGGACGTGCTCGTCGATGACCCGAGGCCCGCGGCTGTAGTCGCCGTACTCGGCCGTCTCGCTCACGGAGTAGCGCATGTACCCGAGTCCGCCCTCGTACATCAGGTCAACGATGAGCTTGAGCTCGTGCAGTACCTCGAAGTACGCGATCTCCGGCTGGTAGCCGGCCTCGACGAGAATCTCGAAAGCGTTCTTGACCAGGTTCGACACGCCGCCGCAAAGGACGGTCTGTTCGCCGAACAGGTCGGTCTCCGTCTCTTCCTTGAAGGTCGTCGCGACGATCCCCGCCCGGAGCGACCCGACGGCGGAGCCGTAGGCCAGCGCATTCTGGAGCGCCTGTCCCGAGGGGTCCTGGTGTATCGCCACGAGCGCCGGAACGCCCGACCCGCCGACGAACACCTCGCGCATACGGTGCCCGGGGGCCTTGGGCGCAATCATCGACACGTCCACGTTGGCGGGCGGCTCGATCTCGCGGAAATGGATGTTGAACCCGTGGGCGAACATCAGCGTCTTGGAGCTGTCGAGGTGCGGCCCGATCGATTCTTTGTAGAGGCCACCCTGAGTCTGGTCCGGCACGAGGACCATGATGACGTCGCTCTGCTTCGTCACCTCCGCGGCCGTGTCCACCCTCAGGCCGGCGGCCTCGGCCTTGCTCTTGCTGGCGCTGCCCTCATAGAGCCCGACGATCACGTCGACCCCGTTGTCGTGCAGGTTCAGCGCGTGCGCGTGACCCTGGCTGCCATAGCCGATGATGCCCACACGCTTGCCGTCAAGCCGCTTCGGGTCAGCGTCCGTCTCGTAGTAAACCGTGGCCATCTGCTCTCCCCCTTCGCAGTAGATGTTGTCGTTCGCGCCTCAGGGAACCACCGCGGTGTCCGGCGCGCTGTGGTCGGTGGCCGGCGCCAAGTCTCGCCTCGCCCCCGTCGCGGCGGCGCCTCGCGACATCGCCACGCGGCCGGTGCGCATCGTCTCCTTGATGCCGAAAGGCCTCAGGAGCTGGAGCAGCGCGTCCACCTTCTCTTCGCCGCCGGTCACCTCGATGATCAGGGCGTCCGCGGCGACGTCGATGATGTTGGCTCGGAAGATGTCGACAATCTGCATGATCTCGTGCCGCGTCGCCGTGCTCGACTTGACCTTGATCAGCGACAGCTCGCGCACCACGATGCTGTCTGACGAAATGTCGTTCACGCGGACGACGTCGATGAGCTTGTAGAGCTGCTTGGTCACCTGCTCCACGACCCACTGATCGCCCTCGACGACGAACGTCATGCGGGAGAGCCCCGCAGTCTCGCTGTGGCCGACCGCCAGGTTCGAGATGTTGAACCCTCGCCGGCTGAACATGCCCGCGACGCGCGCGAGGACGCCGGGTCTATCCTGGACGAGCGCGGTGATGGTGTGGGTGTTCACCTCAGCCATACCGGCGAGTCCTCTCCCGTTGGGCCCTCGATCATCTCGCTCACGCTCTCGCCTGCCGGCAGGTGAGGGTAGACGTTCTCGCTGGGCTCGATGCGAAAGTCGATCAACGCGGGCCCGGAGACCGCCATGGCGTCCTCGATGGCGGCGCGGACCCCGGCGCTCTCCGTGACCCGCGCGGCCCAGATGCCGTACGCCTCGGCGATCTTCACGAAGTCGGGATTGCCGGTATAGCCGCTGGCCACACGGACGCCGTCGTAGAACAGGTCCTGGAGCTGGCGCACCAACCCGAGCGAGTTGTTGTTGAGGACAGCAAACTTCACCGGCACGTTGTGCTCGCGGATCGTCGCGAGCTCGCTCATAGTCATCTGGAACCCGCCGTCGCCCGCGATGCTCCACACCGTTTTGCCCGGCTGCGCAAACGCCGCGCCCAGCGCCGCCGGGACTTCGAATCCCATCGTCCCCAGGCCGCCCGAGGTGATCCACGTGTGCGGCTCGGCGAACGTGTAGTGCTGAGCAGCCCACATCTGGTGCTGGCCGACCCCCGTCACAATCACCGCCGAGCCCCCCGTCGCCTCGCACAGCTCCCGCACCACGAACTGTGGGAGCAGCTTGTCCGAGTCCATCTGGACGCGGGACGGGTGCCGTTCGCGCAGCTCGTCGATCTCTTTCAGCCATTCGCTGCGCACCGCCGGCTCGACCTCGTTGGCGAGGGCGTGCAGCACGCGCTTGGCGTCGCCGACAATCGGCGCCGTAACGCCGACGTTCTTGCCAATCTCGGCGGGGTCGATGTCGATATGGATGATCTTCGCGCCCGGAGCGAACGCGCTGATCCTGCCCGTAACCCGGTCGTCGAACCGCATGCCGACGCCAATCACCAGGTCGGCCCGGTCGATGGCCCAGTTGTTGTGGGCCTGGCCGTGCATGCCGGGCATGCCGAGACTTAGGACGTGCCTTCCGCTGAATCCGCCGATGCCGAGCAGCGTGGTGATGACGGGAATCTGGGCCTTCTCGGCGAGCTCGCGTAGCTCCGCGACAGCGCCCGATATGAGCACGCCGTGTCCCGCCAGGATGAGCGGGCGGCGGGCCTCCCGAATGAGCTGCGCCGCGCGCCGGACCATCTGACTGTGGCCGTCCAGCGTCGGCCGGTAGCTACTCAGGTTCACTTGGTCGGGGTAGTCGAACTCAGCCACCTCGGAGAGGACGTCGCGCGGCAGGTCCACGAGCACCGGTCCGGGCCTCCCGGTGCGCGCGATGTGGAAGGCTTCCTTCAGGACGCGGGGCACGTCCGCCGTCCGCATGACGAGGTAGTTGTGCTTGGTGATAGGCATCGTGATGCCGGTGATGTCGGTCTCTTGGAAGGCGTCGCGGCCGATTGCCGCCCGCGGCACCTGGCCCGTGATTGCTACCAGCGGCACCGAGTCCATCATCGCGGTGGCGAGCGGGGTGACGAGGTTGGTCGCGCCGGGTCCCGACGTGGCAATCGCTACGCCGACCTTGCCCGACGCTCGCGCGTACCCGTCGGCGGCGTGCCCAGCGTTCTGTTCGTGCCTCACGAGGACATGGCGAAGCTGCGGGTAGGAGGGCAGCGTCTGGTAGAAGGGCAGGATGGCGCCGCCGGGCAGCCCGAACATGACCTCTACGCCCTCGCGCAGAAGTCCTTCACACACCATTTGCGCCCCGCTCAGCTGCATCGCCTGCCCGCTATACCAAAAAACCCGCCCCACACGAAGGGACGGGTAAGATATGCCCGCGGTACCACCCAACTTCCCCGGCGAGGCCGGGGCCGCTCAATGCGCCTTATCGGTGCGCTCCGCCCCCCTACTCCGGCTGTGCGCCGGACTCAGGCAGGCCGCTCCGGGACGAGTTCGAGAGTCCATCGCGCCGGTCTCTCACCAAAACACCGGCTCGCTGGGCGCTGGCTGCTCTCTACTACTTCCCTTCAACGCGGATCAGTTTGAAAAGCCCGCCCACTATACCTCGACGACGGTAGACCTGTCAACCGCGCCGCGGAGCCTTGCCGCTGGCCGTTATGCGGCGGTAGCATGATTCTCAGATTCGTCTCCATCGCAAGAACGCAGCCGCATAGGACCGATTCGGCGACCGCTTCCTACGCCGATCATGAACCCATAGAGCCATATGCTGAGCAGGGAGCGGGGATGATTGGCCCCGCGCCCATCGCTGCGCCCTGCAACCGCCGCCAACGACTCCCACCGCGACATCCGCCCCTTCCCCCAACACCCCCCACCCCCTAACATCTATGCTCTGAATCTCCCACAGGACCTGTCCTGAGCCCGCCTACCGCCGACCCAGTTACGAGCAAATGGCGCCAAATGTCACCAATTGTCACCCCTTTCTCGCCCACCCCACTCGTAAACCCATGCGCTCTACGAGTGAGAGGGCCGCGCCATTCGGGACAATTCCCGCCCGTTCTCGTCCATCCCCGTCACTCCCATACGCAAACACGCGCACTCAGGGATGAGGCTCCTCACCTGTCAACAACCCCTATGGATAGCCTGAATAGCCTCCTCCCCCGTCTGCAGGGGAGGATTGAGGTGGAGACCTGCTGAGAGCATGAAGCATTCCATGAACTGGCCCGCGTGAGCTGGCCCGAACCGCGGAACGAAGAGGCCTTCGGTCGAGGGCCGCGTATTGACGTGCCGTGGGGCGCGCGGCAGGCCCTCTGGGGCCTCGCGGGACTGGCGGGCGTCTGGGCCGTCGCGATCGCCGCGCTGGCCCTGCTCATTGCGATATCGGGCACGGCCGAGGAAGTCACGCCGCCGGTCTGGGCGGTCCTTGGCGCCACGTTCGTATTGCAGGCGGGGACGGTCGCCGTAGGATATCGTCTCGGCCCGTACGGCCGGGGCGACCCTGCCCTACTGCTGGGCCTCCGCAGGCTCGATACGTACACGCTATGGAAGTGGGCGGCTGCGGGATTCTTGGCGAGTCTCGCCGCGAGCGTCACGTTCGTCACCATCGCGGAGCGCGTTTCGAGCGACCTCGTGCCGCCACCGCTGCCGGAGGAGCTCGCCAGCGGCGACCTCAAGCTGTTGACCTTCCTGTCCATCGTCCTCATCGCTCCGATGGCCGAGGAACTCTTCTTCCGCGGATTCCTGTTCGCTGGGCTGTTGCGGCGGTTTGGTCCCTGGGGCGCAGGCGCCATCAGCGCCGCCGCCTTTGCCGCGACGCATCTCGACGTGGCGCTGCTGGGTCCGGCGTTCCTCGGGGGCAGCGTGTTCGCATGGCTCTACTGGCGCACCGGCTCCCTCTGGCCTGCGATACTGGCGCACACGAGCCAGAACGCTATAGCCTTCGGCGTGGCGTTCTGAACGACGCGCGTTCAGGGGAGCGTTCTCGGCGAGTTCTTGACCACGAGTTCCGGACCAGCTCTCAGAAGAAGGTACGATGACAAAGCGACTCGACGACGCCATGACGCGCCTCCGCAGCGAGGGAGTGACGGGCGTGATCCCGTACGTAACCATAGGGTTCCCCTCGCTCGACGATACGCTCAGCATCGTCCCCGCGCTCGAAGAGGCCGGGGCGAGCGTCATCGAGTTGGGCGTGCCCTACAGCGACCCGCTGGCTGACGGGCCGACGATCCATGCGGCGAGCCATCGAGCGCTCGAGGCGGGGATCAACTCGCATCAGTGCGTGGACGTGGTGCGGCGACTCCGGGACGCAGGAGTGACGACGCCGCTGCTGTTCATGGGCTACTACAACCCGATCCTCTCCTACGGGCCCGAGCGTTACGCGCGGGACTGCGCGGCGGCGGGACTCGACGGCATGATGATCCCCGACCTCCCTCCGGAGGAGTCGGGCCCGATGCGCGCCGCGTTGGCCGAGTACGATATGGCGCTGGTGCCCTTTGTCGCGCCCACGAGCACCGACGAACGGATCGCGATGGCAGTCGACGGGATGCGCGGCTTCGTCTACTGCGTGAGCGTGACGGGAGTAACCGGCGCGCGGTCCGAGCTCCCACAGGACCTATCGGACTTCGTTGCGCGCGTACGGCGGCACACGTCGTTGCCGGTCGCGGTGGGGTTCGGCGTAGCGGAGCAGCGACACGTCGAGGCGGTCGGCAAGGTCGCGGACGCCGCCGTAGTCGGTAGTGCGTTGATCAACGTGATAGACTCGGCGCCGCCCGGCGAGCGGGCGGCCCGCGCGGGGGGCTTCATCGCCTCGCTGACGGGGCGGGCCCGTTGACCGATCGCCGGGACTCGACACGCGGTGCGTGCGTATGAGTCAGTGCCTTGGCCTTCGCGGAGCGACGACTGCGGACGCCAACTCGCGGGAGGCCATCGTCGAGGCAACCGAGGAGTTGCTGCGCGAGCTCGCGTCAGCCAACGGCCTTGCGGAAAACGACGTGGCGGCGGTATTCTTTACTACCACTGTTGACCTCAACGCTGATTTCCCAGCGGTTGCGGCTCGGTTGCGGCTCGGTTGGACCCACACGGCGCTGATGTGTGGACAGGAGATACCGGTGCCCGGCGACCCCGCAAGAGTGATCAGGGCCATGGTGTTGGTCAACACGGATAGACGCAAAGAGGACTTGGTCCACGTCTACATGAAGGGCTCAAAGGACCTGAGGCGAGGAACCCCCGAGCAATGACGCGCTCAACCTCAAACGCAGCCGAGATGCGACGGGCCTATGGCCTGTGGTTCTCCGGCCGCGTGCGTCTGTCGCCCCTCTTTACACAGCGGCGGGCCCCGTATACGCGGTATACGCGCCCCTAGCCCGCCGCCCCGCCAGCCCGCTGTTGGCCGCCAACGCTTTGGAGCGAGAAAGAGGGGAATGCGCTGTGACGCAGTCCACAAAAGACTTGAACATACTGAAGGTTGAGCCGCTCGTCCCACCCGACGAGCTACAGCACGACCTCCCGATTACGCCGAAGGCCGCCGAGACGGTGATCGAAGGCAGGCGCCGCGTCCAAGACGTCCTCCGGGGCGACGACCCGCGGATGCTGATTACGATCGGTCCTTGCTCGATTCACGACGAAACGGCCGCGCTCGAGTACGCCGATAGGCTCGCGGCGCTCGCCGAGGCCGTCGCCGACCGCATGCTCATCGTGATGCGGGTCTACTTCGAGAAGCCGCGCACCACCTTGGGGTGGAAGGGGCTCATCAACGACCCGAACCTCGACGGCACGTTCGACGTCCCGAGCGGACTCTACCGAGCGCGCCAACTGCTCATCCATATCGCCGAGAGGGGACTGCTGTCGGCGACCGAGTTCCTCGACCCCATCGTGCCGCAGTACATCGCCGACCTCGTCACGTGGGCGGCGATTGGCGCGCGCACTACCGAGAGCCAGATGCACCGCGAGATGGCGAGCGGTCTCAGCATGCCCGTTGGCTTCAAGAACGGCACCGACGGCAACTCTCAGATCGCGGTGGACGCGATGAAGACGTCGCGGGCTCCCCACTCGTTTCTGGGCATCGATATGCAGGGCCGCAACTGTGTCATCCGCACCTCTGGCAACGCCTACAGCCACCTGATCCTGCGCGGCGGGACCAGCGGGGCCAACTACGAAGCGGCGGAGGTCGAGGCGGTGCAGCGGCAGCTCGCCAAGGCGGGCCTCCCGCCTAGGCTGACGGTGGACTGCTCGCACGCAAACTCGGACAAGGACCACACCCGCCAAGGCATCGCGTTCCGCGACGTGGTGGAACAGCGCATCGCCGGCAACGACAACATCGTGGGGCTCATGGCGGAGAGCAATCTCTTCCCGGGAAACCAGCCGCTGGGAAACGATCCGTCGACGCTCGCCTATGGCGTCTCGATCACCGACGCCTGCATCGGGTGGGAGGAGACGGAGGAGCTGCTGACCGGCGCGCACAGCAGGCTGTCGACGGTGGCCCTGCCGGTGTCATGACGGGCTGGCCCGGTCCCCCCGCCGCGGTCCCGCGCCCCTCGTCGAGACGCCCCGATGAGTAGCCTCGGCGACGAATTGCGGGCGGCCAGCCCTCCCGGCCCGACCGCGGTGGCGTTTGGCGTATTCGACGGCGTCCACCTAGGCCACCGGCACATCATCGACCATCTCCGTTCGAGCGCGGCCGAGAGGGGTCTGACTCCCGTCGTCGTGACCATCGCCAACCACCCGCTCTCGGTGTTGCGGCCCGAACTCCCGGTCGTCGTGCTCACGTCGCTCCACGAGCGTATGGAGTTGCTCCGGGCCACGGGAGTCGCGCACGTCATCCCCATAACGTTTACCCGCGACGTCTCGCTCCTCACCCCCGAAGAGTTCATGCGCCAGATGTGCGACTGCCTGCGCCTGCGGCACTTCGTCGTCGGCCCCGATTTTGCGCTGGGACACGGGCGCGCTGGCACGATCCCGGTGCTTGCCGCGCTGGGCGCGGAGCTCGGCTACACGGTGCAGGCCGCCTCGACGTTCGAGGTCGCCGGCGCACAGGTCCGCAGTTCAGCCGTGCGCAAGGCCCTGAGCGCGGGCGACCTGGATACGGCGGCGAGCATACTGGGACGCCCCTTCTCGCTGGACGGTCCGGTCGTCGAGGGCGAGGGGCGCGGCGGCGGCCTCCTCGGCTTCCCGACCGCGAACCTGGGTGTTGGCCCGCTCCAAGCGTTGCCCGCCGACGGCATCTACGCTACGTGGCTGAGCGTGGAGGGCGAGCGCTACGCCGCGGCGACGAGCGTGGGCATCAAGCCGACGTTCCACGCCGACGGCCCCCGGGTCGTCGAGAGCTTCGTGCTCGATTTCGACGGCGACCTCTACGAGAAGCACGCAAGGCTCGAGTTCATCGCGCGTCTGCGCGGACAGGAGCGTTTCGGCTCTGTGGACGCGCTGATCGACCAGATCCAACGAGACGTCGAACAGACTCGCACGGTGCTGGCGCCCGCCCCTGGACGTGCGGGTCGCGGGGAGACGTAGCCGTGCCGCCAATCGACCCACAACTGTTGCGCAAGCTTACCAAGCGGGGCGTCGCCGAGATCATCCCGGAGGCGGAGTTTGTCAGACGGCTCGAGGAGGGCTCGCCGCTCAGGCTCAAGATGGGCTTCGACCCGAGCCGCCCCGACCTGCACCTGGGCCACGTGGTGGGCCTGCGCAAGCTGCGGCAGCTCCAAGACCTGGGCCACGAGCTGGTCCTCATCGTGGGCGACTGGACCGCGCAGATCGGCGACCCGTCCGGCGCGTCGGACACGCGTACGATGCTGAGCGCCGAGCAGGTCCGAGAGAACGCCGAGAGCTACATGCACCAGTTCTTCAAGGTCGTGGACGCGGACAGGACCAGGGCCGTCTACCAAAGCACGTGGTTCGGCGAGTTCACCCTTAGTACGGTCATCGAGCTGACGTCGCACTTCACGGTGAACCAGTTCCTGCACCGCGACGATTTCGCGAAACGGTACGCCGAACGACGGCCGATCGCGGTCACCGAGCTGCTCTACCCGTTGCTCCAGGCCTACGACTCCGTGGCGATCGAGGCCGACGTCGAGTTCGGCGGCACGGACCAGCGGTTCAACCTCCTGGTGGGGCGCGAGTTGCAGGAGAAGATGGGCCAGCGGCCGCAGATGGTGTTCACGATGCCCCTCCTGCCGGGCACGGACGGCGTCCGGAAGATGAGCAAATCGTTGGGAAACTACATCGCCCTCGAGGACGCGCCAGCCGACATGTTCGGGAAGCTCCTCTCGCTGCCGGACCATCTGTTGCCGCTCTACTACGAGTTGCTGACGGACTGCCCGGACGAGGAGGTGGAGGAAATGCGGGGCGCCGCCGCGGCCGGGGGCGCCGGCGCGATGGAGCTCAAGAAACGCCTGGGCGTCGAGATGGTCGCCTGGTTTCACTCGCCGGAGGCGGCCCAAGCCGCTCAGACTGAGTTCGAGCGGGTCGTCCAGGGTAGGGAGACGCCCGTGGAGGTCCCCGAGTTCGTCGTGAGCGACGGTGTCGAGGGCGTGTCCAACATCGACGACGAGGGGTTCACGGTGGACCTGTCGCGGCTCCTCGCCGCCGCGGGCCTCGCGGCGAGCCGCGGCGAGGCGCAGCGGCTCCTCCGTCAGAACGCTGTCGAGGTCGACGGCGCGCGCGCGTCAGGCGACTCGACGCGCGTCGCCTGGGGCGCCGTCGTGCGCGCGGGCCGTCGGCGCTACGTCCGCGTCGTCCGCGGCTAGGCGCGCCCTCATTCCGGCCCCGTGTGGCCTCCTCCCCTGCGGGGGAGGATCGAGGTGCTGGGGCAACGACGTCCCCCCCACCGTCATTCCTGTAGATGTTAGGTAATTCGCTGACAGACTGGTGGGACGGATGAAGCCAGTCGGGAGATGGAGCGGATGTTCCAGGAGCTGGGCATCACGCACCGCTACACCCGGCCGTACAGGCCGCAGACGAACGGGAAGATCGAGCGGTTCTGGGGACGCTGAACGAGGACCTGCTGGACGAGACGACGTTCGAGTCGGTGTCGTGGGACGCTCCGGCTCAAAGCACGTGCTGTAGCGCTGCCTCTAGCTCTGTGAGCGTCGCGTAACCCTCGAAACGCGACGCGATGCGCCCATCCCGTCCGAGGACGAACACCCACGACTCGTTGAGGTAGTGCGGGACCGCGTCGATGCCCCACTGCGCGAGCAGGGGCGAAAAGACCGCGCGCGACAGGTCGCCCTGTATCTCTAGCGGGTTGTCGTAGACCTCCACGTGGATGAAAGTCGCCTCGCCGCGGTGAGCGTCCTTGAGATCGATCACCGTCTCCACCTGAGGCCCGCACGTGGGGGTCGTGCAGAAGGCCGGCGAGGCGAAGACGATCACGGTCGGCGTGCCGCTGAACAGCGACTCGGCGATCGTCGTTTGGTAGAGTTCAGGATCGGGCCGCGAATGAGTGGTCAGCGCGGAAAGATCGCCGCCGACCGCTTCGACTGTCTTGTTGTTGCTGAAGGGCGCCAGGGCGCCGATGTCGCGGACTACGGACGTCTCCGCCACGTCGAGGGGCAGCGCGGCTTCGCCCGCAAAGCGTTCGTCGTCGACGGTGATGTCGAGACGCCAGGGTCCCGGACGGTCGAACGCGAGTTCGGTCACGTACGTGCCGCGCGTGCCGAATGGCCACTCGTGGAACGTGGCAGTCGCGGTCGGAGACAGCGCTCCGGCGGCGGCGTCCTCGAACACGGCTGTCACGTCGGCGGTCGGCGCGGTGACGAGCGCAGTGGGCGCTTCGAGCAAGAAGGCAACCCGCTGCGGGCCGACCCGCAGCACGGTAGTGCCGAGTATGGGCAGCAGGTTCGGCGTTCCTGCCTCGGACTCAGACGGAGTGAGCGCCGGCTGAAGCGTGGGCGTGGGGGCGATCGCTGGGGAGCTGCCGCACGCCGCCGCTAGGGCTGCCGCAAGCGGCGCTGCTGCGTACGCGAGCCGTCTGATCACGTGAATGCCTCGCCGAGCGCGCTTCACGGAATCTCGGCGTACGCCCCGAACGTCATGGCGAAAAGGGCGAACTCGGGCGAGTTCGAGCTGAACTTCAGCTCGCGCTCGTCGAACTCAGGAAGGGAGAGCACGAAGTACACTCTGCTCTCATCGACGTTGAGAAACGTGCCGCCGGCGTCGAACACGATGTCTTCGCCGGCCTCTTCCTCCGTCAACGGCCGCTCCTCCCCCGTGGCTGGGTCGTCGACGGTGACCATGACTCTGAACGGCTCGACGCCGTCCGCGAGGTCGATGACTGCATTCGCCGACCGCGCGCGCAGCTTGAGCGCAATGTAGTCTTCGAAGTTCTCGGTCTCCCGACCGTGCTTGATCGACTCAAGCCCGTTGAACCACGGGCCTTGGAGGAAGAGGAACTGGTTGAGGTGATCGCCGGGGTCGGTGTAATCCAGGGTGCGCTGCGGGCCGTCGTAGTACTCGACGTGCGCCACATAGATGCCGTTCGGCGTCGCGTTCCGGCTCCAGCCGCCGTAGAGTTCGCGGGTGATCGAGTCCTCCCCCCGGGGGTCAACCCCGAAGGCCCGCGTGTCGAAACTCGGGCCGGCGTCGTCATTCGCGCCGATGCTCGAGACATCCAGCCCGCCCTCGGCGAGCAGATCGCGGATGATCTGCTCAGTCTCGTCGTAGGCGCCCTCGCCGAAGTGGGTGTAGCGGACCACGCCCCCTTGGTCGATCAGGTACTTGGCGGGCCAGAACCGATTGTTGTACGCCCGCCACGTGCCGAAGCTGTTGTCCTGCGCGATCGGATACCGGAGCTCGAACTCGTCAGCGGCTCGAACGACGTTCTCCGGTATGCGCTCGAACTCGAACTCGGGCGAGTGGACGCCGACGATCACGAGGCCGCGGTCCGCGTACTTCTCGTGCCATTCCCGCAAGTAGGGCATCGTGCGAATGCAGTTGATGCACGTGTAGGTCCAGAAATCGATGAGGACAACCTTGCCCTCGAGTTCGTCGATGGTCAGCGGGTCGCTGTTGAACCAGTTGTCAACCATCGTGAAATCGGGCGCGAGATCGCCTACTCCGCCCCCGGTGAGCCCGGTCAGCTCGAAATCGGCAGGACGGCCCGGAGGCGCCACTGGGGTATCCACCGCCAGCAGGATGACCACCGCGGCGACGGGGATGATTGCGATGAGCCACACCTTGGAGAAAATGCGCAACCGGCGCTCCTTACTCGCGGCCCACAGAGGCTGGGCGGGGGTGGTGTATGGTATGAATGTTTACGAGTGGGAGGGGCCCGCGGTTCTTGGTTAGCCCGGCCCCCTCCGGCTATACTACTGGCGCTTGCCCTGGTTCTCCACGTCATTCTACCCGAATAGGAGCAACGACCCGCTCCATGCGAGTCCCATTGTCCTGGCTTGCTGACTACGTTCCGCTCTCGCTGCCGCCGGAGGCGCTCGCCGCGCGCCTCACCATGGCCGGCGTCGAAACGACCTACGAGCCCGGGGCCAGCGCCACGTGGGACAAGGTGCGCGTTGGCCGCGTCGTTGACGTTGCGCCCCACCCCAACGCAGACCGCCTGCGGCTGGCGACCGTCGACCTGGGCGGCGAGACCGCCACCGTCGTTTGCGGCGCTCCGAACGTCGCCCCGGGCCAGCGAGTCGCCTTTGCAAGCGTGGGCGCGAACCTGATCGACGGCAGGACAGGCGAGCGCAGCGAGCTGAGGGCGGCGACGATTCGCGGCGTCGTCTCCGCGGGGATGGTCTGCTCCGTCAAGGAGTTGGGCCTGGGCGACGAACACGACGGGATTCTCGTCCTGCCCGAGGACGCGCCCGTCGGCGTCCCGCTGGCCGAATACATGCCCGACGACGTCCTCGACATCGAGGTCACCCCGAACCGGGGCGACTGTCTCTCGGTCCTGGGCATCGCCCGTGAAGTGGCTGCGATTACGCGGCAGATGGCGACCGAGCCGCCGTCGGACTACGCCGAGGGCGCCGAGCCGGTAGACGACGCGGTGCGGGTCCAGATTGCCGACCACGACCTGTGCAGCCGGTACACGGCGACGGTCGTGCGGGGCGTGCGCATCGGGCCGTCGCCTGCGTGGATGCGCCGGAGGCTGGAGCTCGCGGGCCAACGTGGGATCAACAACGTCGTCGACGTCACTAACTACGTGATGCTCGAGTACGGGCAGCCCCTGCACGCGTTCGACCTGTCAGCGTTCGCGGAAAGCACCGTCGTCGTGCGGCCTGCGACCGACGGCGAGCGCTTCACGACCCTGGACGGGACGGAGCACGAGCTGCGCCGCCCCATGCTGCTCATCGCGGACCCCGAGCGAGCCGTGGGCCTCGCGGGCGTTATGGGCGGACGGAACAGCGAGATGCACGAGGGCACGACCGATGTCCTGCTCGAGTCGGCAACGTTCAACGCGATCAATACGCGCCGAACGGCCAACGTGCTCCACCTGCGAACGGAGGCGTCGCTCCGTTTCGAGAAGGGGCTGAATCCGGAGCTCGCGATGCGGGCCGTGCGCCGCGCAACACAGCTGATTCTTGAAACGGCGGGCGGCACGGCGGCCGCCGGCGTCTCGGACACGTTCCCGGAGCGCACGGAATCCAACAAGATGCTGTTCACCAACGGCAACATGCGCCGGGTCCTTGGCGCCGATTTCCCCCATGCCCAGGTGATCGAGGTCCTTCGTGCGCTCGGCTTCACCGTCGACGCCCTCGACGAGGACAAGCTCCTCGTACGCCCTCCCTACTGGAGGTCGGACATCTCCATCGAAGAAGACATCATCGAGGAGGTGGCGCGGACCATCGGCTACGACGCCGTCCCTGAGCGCCCCCTTGCCGGTCAAGTGCCCTCGACGCAGCCCGAGCCGGGGACGGAGCTACGGGAAGAGGTGCGCGACCTCCTCGTCCAGGGCGGGCTCCAGGAAACGATCTCGTACAGCCTCGTCAGCCTCGATGCGTTGCGGCAAGAGGGGTCCGTCGGCGACGGCATGCCCCAGCCGCTCCGGACGGCGAACCCCATGAGCCGCGAGCAGGAGTACCTGCGCCTGTCGCTGCGCGGCAGCCTGTTGCGCGCTGCCGCGGCGGCCCTGCGGCAACCGCCCGGGAACGTCGCCTTGTTCGAGGTGGGCCGCGTCTTCTTGCGCAGAGACGGAGACCTCCCGGAAGAGCGGGAGATTGCGGCGGGCGTGATTGCCGGTCCGCGGGGCAGCTCGCTATGGGAGACCGGCCTCGACGACCACGACTTCTTCGAGGCGAAGGGCATGGTGCAGGTGGTGCTCGACCGCTTGGGCGTACGCGCCGGTTTCGTGCGCGCGCAGGACGATCTGCTCCACCCCGGCAGGACGGCGCGAGTCCTCGCGAACGGCCGGGACGTCGGCGTGGTCGGCGAGCTGCACCCGCAGGCCGTCGCGCGCTTCGACATCCCGATTGAGCGCGTCGCGCTATTCGAGCTCGACCTCGCGTCGCTCTCTGCGGAGGCGGCCTGGCGCCGGCATCGGTTCGAGAGCTTCTCTCGCTATCCCGTCGCCTCACGGGACCTCGCGTTGGCGGTGGACGCCGACGCTCCCGCTGAGCGTCTACAGGCAATCATCGACAGTCACCCCCTCGTTGCGCGATCGACTCTGTTCGACCTTTTCACGGGCGAGGGGCTCGAGCCGGGCAAGAAATCGCTCGCCTACCGCGTGGACCTGCAATCGCCGGACGGCACGCTGAGCCCCGAACAGATTGCAGAGGCGATCGCGGCGATTGTCGCCGACTTGGAGCGGACCGCGAACGCGACGCTGAGAGCGTAGCCGTGGTCCCATCGCAAACCCTCGCCGCGCCGCGCGGCGTTCGTCTCGGGTAGCCAACACTATGACGCAGAGCCACGAACCCCACAATCACGCGGCCCACGCCGCCGAGCACGCGCACCCGCGCCGCGCGGACCTGTTGAGCGTAGAGGACGCCCTCGAAAGGGTGCTGGCGCTGGTCACGCCTCTGCCCGAAGCCGCCGTGCCGCTGATAGCCGCCGACGGGCTGACGCTGGCCCGCGACGTGACCGCGCCGTTCGACATCCCGGCCCTGCCCAACTCGGCGATGGACGGCTACGCTGTCCGCGTCGCGGACCTCGACAACGCGGGCGAGACGAACCCTGTCACCTTGACGGTCGTCGGCCAAGTCCAGGCGGGCCAGCTGCCGTCGGTAGCGGTGGGGCCGGGCAGCGCCGTGCGCATCATGACGGGCGCGCCGATTCCTGACGGTGCCGAGGCAATCGTCCCGTACGAGTACACCGACGAGGTGGCGCGCAGAGAGTCGGGGACTCCGCTGACCTCCATCGGGGTGCGGTACGCGCCGAGCGCCGGCGACCACGTTCGGCCCGCGGGCGAGGATGTGCAGCGGGGCGCCCTCGTGCTGCGGAAGGGCCGTGTGCTGGACCCTCCGTCGATCGGTTTGCTCGCCTCGTTCGGGTACGCAGAGGCGCCGGTCGTGCGCCGGCCGCGCGTGGCGATTCTCGCGACGGGCGACGAGGTGCAGCGGCCGGGAGAGCCGCCGCAACCCGGCATGTTGTACGACTCCAACAGCTACGATACGGCTGCGGCCGTCCGGCGTTGGGGAGGCGAACCGGAGTTGCTCGGCATCGCCCGAGACAACTTCGACGAGCTCAGGGCCAAGCTCCGGGAGGGCCTGGACGCTGACCTGCTCATCACCAGCGCGGGCGTGAGCGCCGGCGCTTTCGACATGGTGAAGGACGCGTTGGCGGAGCTGGGCAGCATCGACTTCTGGTCGGTGCGCATGCGGCCCGCGAGGCCTATCGCGTGCGGTCTGCTCCGGGCCCCGGACGGCCGGAGCGTGCCTCACCTAGGGCTGCCGGGAAATCCCGTTAGCGCGCTCGTGGCGCTCGTGGAGTTCGGACGGCCCGCATTGGCGAAGATGCGAGGCGCGGAGCCTCGGCCCCTGCCGACAGTGCGCGCTGTGCTCGACGAGCGCGTCGTCAACCCCGACGGACGCCGTGTATATGCGCGCGTCACCCTCGAGCGGAGGGACGACGGCCTCCATGCGAGGCTCACCGGCGCCCAGGGATCTAACATTCTCACCTCGCTCGAGGCGGCGGATGGGCTTGCCATTTGCCCCGAGGACGAGCCCTACCGGGATGTGGGCCAGCAGGTGGTCGTTCAGTTGCTGGACTGGCGCGACCCCGCCGGCCTGCTCACGGACACGTTGGATATCACCACCCCATGACTAGAGGCTGCCGCAATGACTTCTGACGACCTGAGTCGCTTACAAGACCCCGACGCTGAGACTGAGGCCGACGAGCCCCGTTACGCCGTGCAACCCAGCCTGATCGAGGCGCGTGGACAGTCGGTAGCGATGGTGATGGGCGAGCGCTTGTGCGAGGCCGCGCGCGCCAAGCTCAAGTCGCCCGACGCCTGGCGGTCGATGACGTACAAGGAAATCCGGAAGCTCATGAAGGACAACTGCGCGGGGCAGGAGGGCTACCTCGAGCCGCAGCAGCCGATCCTCGAGATCGTTGTCCGCGTGTTGCTCTCCGCTCGCGCCGACAACCTATCCCTGGGTGAGATCCACGACGAGTTGTCCGATCTCTGGATCACGGCGCCGTGGCCGCGGCACATCTCTGTCGAGGCGCTCCAGCGTGTGCTGGACAACGCAACGCACTGCGGCATCGCACGGGCGTAGGCTGAGGGAACGTCTGAATTGGTCCCGTGGCGTGGCCCCGTCATTCTCGTGCTCGACACGGGAATCCACGCCCCTTCGCGACCGGACCGCCGACTACGCCCCTACACCTCTCCTGCCGGGGCCTTGACCTCCTCCCCCACGGGGGGAGGATTGAGGAGGGGGGAAGCTCTGTTCAGAGATTCCTTAGCGGGATCGGGAACGGCGCGGCGCGGTTACGCCGCCACCCTACTGGACGGCGACAGTCGCCTGTGGCGCGACCGCGTCGAGCTGGGCCTTCGCCGCGTCCGCCAGCTCCCCAAAGGTCGGGGCGTCGTGCATAGCGAGGTCGGCCAGCGCCTTGCGGTCGAGTGCGATGCCGGCGAGCTTGAGGCCGTGCACGAGTCGGCTGTAGGAGACGCCGTGCTCCCGGGCTGCCGCGCCGATGCGAACGATCCACAACTCCCGCATGTCCCCCTTGCGCTCCCGGCGGTGCCGGTAGGCGTAGGCCAGGGCATGGAGCATCGACTCGTGAGCCCTGCGGTAAATGAGGTGCTTCGACCCACGGTGGCCCTTGGTGAGGCTGAGGACTTTTTTGTGACGGCGGTGGCCTGTAACCCCCCGCTTGACGCGTGCCACGAGACGGCCTCCGATTGACTGCCCGCCCGGCGGGGCGGGAGTGTGCTACTTGTTGTAGGCGGGAACCAGCTTGAGAACGCGGCGGCGCTGCGTCGCGCTGACAGGCAGCTTGGCGTCGTACTGACCGCGCACAGCCTTGGGCTTCTTGCGCCGCAAATGGCTGCTGTGCCGCTTCATGCGGACGAGGCTGCCGCTGCCGGTGACGCCGTATCGGGCCTTCGCGCCCTTGTGCGTCTTTATCTTAGGCATGTTCCAACTCTCCCTGCTCTCCGGCGCCGCCCTGCCGCTCGGTCGTCTTCGCCGGCGCGAGGATGATGCTCATGAAGCGGCCCTCGAGGTTCGGCGCCTGCTCGAGCTTGGCTTCTTCCTTGAGGACCTCGTGCACCTGACGCAGCAGATTGACCGCCAAGTCGGGATGGTCAATCTGTCGGCCCCGGAACATCACCGAGACCTTGACCTTGGCCCCCTCGCCGAGCAGCCGGTGAACCAGGCGCTCCTTCGACTCGAGGTCGTGCTTGCCAATTCCCGGGCGGAAACGCACCTCGCGGAGAGTGTTCCCCTTCTGGGACTTGCGCATCTCCCGTTCTTTCGTCGACTGCAGATAACGGAACTTTCCGTAGTCGAGCAATCGGCAGACGGGCGGGTCGGAGTTCGGCGCGACTTCGACGAGGTCGAGATCGCGGTCGCGAGCCAGGTTGAGGGCGTCACGCGTGGGCATGACGCCCAGCTGCTCGCCCTCGCCATCCACCACCCGAACCTCGGGGACCCGGATGCGGTCGTTGACGCGGTATTCTCTAGCTATAGCTATGCGTGGTTCCTGCGGCTCTCAGTGTCGTGTGCATCAGTGCTGGCTGAATATAGCAGAACGCCGCGGGGGGGTAAAGGCCGGGACATCGCCGCATCGCCGGCCTCGGCGTTGTCGCGAGGGCCTTCACGCCGTCGGCTTGCCGATGCGGCGCTCTGTCCCTTCGAGTATGCGCCGGATGTTGTCGCGGTGCGCGGCTACGATGATTGGGCCGGTCACGAGGGCGTAGACAGCGAAGGCCGCCGGCAAGTCGTAGAAGGCGGCGCGGACGACGATCGTGGCGGCGGCGCCCGCTGCGCCCGCCACGGAGCCCAGCGAGACGTAGCGCGTCAGGGCGACGGACGGTACGAAGCAAGCGATGCCGACAGCCGCGGCAATGGGGTCGACCGCCGTCGCCGTTCCCACGCCTGTCGCTACTCCGCGCCCGCCACGGAAGCCGGCGAGCGCGGGCCAGATGTGGCCGAAGACGACGGCGCTGGCTACCGCTGCGTGGATGATCGGATCGTCCGAGACGACGCGGGCGATGGCAGTGATCGCGGCGCCCTTCCCGAAGTCGGCCGCGAGAACGATGAGCGCCGCCGCCTTGCCGGACGTTCGCAAGACGTTGGTCGATCCGGTGCGTCCGCTGCCCACTGCCCGGATGTCGACGCCGCGGGTGATGCGGACGACGTAGAGGCCCCACTGCAGGCTGCCCACGAGGTAGGCCGCCGGGATGAGGAGCCACTCCATGCTAACGTCCCTTGCGGCGCGGGCCAGGCAACGGGCGTTGCTTGATCAGCGCCTTGGAGCGGTTCTGGCCGATGACGTGGACTTTGCCCTTGCCCCGGAACTCCAGCTTCAAGTGCGTCCCCTCGTAGCCGAACGCCTCTCGGATGGTGTTCTCCAGGTACCGCTCATACGAGAAGTGCACGCGGTGGGGATTGTTGCAGTAGAACACGAAGACGGGCGGCCCGACGGACTCCTGCTTGACCCGATATAGCTTCAGGGACCCGGTGGTCTGCGGGGGCGGCAGATGGCGGGCGATGGCGCCCATGACCGCGCGCGTTAGCGCCGTCGGCGACACCCACTCGAGCCGCTTGCGGTGGACCGTGAACACGGTATCGAGGAGGCGCTCGATTCCCGTGTCGTTGAGGGCCGACGTCGCGACCACCGGGACGCTCGAAAAGAAGCGAAGCCGGGAGAGCACATTCCGGCGGAAGTCACGCTCGTCCTTGGCGTCGGCGCCCTCGACGAGGTCCCACTTATTCACCGCGACGACGGCGCCCTTGAACGCCTCCATCACCTGGCCTGCGATATGCAGGTCCTGGTCGGTCGCGAGCTCCCTCGCGTCGAGCACGAGCACGGCCACGTCCGACCGATCGATGGCGCGGACGGCGCGCAGGACGCTGTAGCGCTCGATGCCGGGGACGATGGCGCCGCGACGGCGGATGCCGGCGGTGTCGATGAGCACGCCGCGCTCGCCCCGGAAGTCGAACGGCGTATCCAGCGCGTCCCGCGTCGTGCCCGGGACCTCGCTGACGATGGACCGCTCCCGGCCCAGGATGGCGTTCACGAGCGACGACTTCCCCACGTTGGGCCTGCCGACGATGGCGATATGGGCGAAGCCAGTGTCCGGCTCGTCGGGCGGCTCCTCCTGGTCCGGGAGGAATTCGACGATGCGCTCTAGCACGTCGTCCAGCCCCCTGCGGTGAAGGGCGCTCACGCACACCAGGTCGCCGCCAAGTCCCACCTCGTACTGGTCGGCGGCGAGCGCCTCCTGCTGCGTGTTGTCGATCTTGTTGACGACGTGGACCACGGGCTTCCGCGATCGGCGCAGCTTCTCGGCGACGTTCTGGTCGGCGTAGGTGGGTCCGGTTCGGGCGTCGGCTACGAAGACGACGACGTCGGCGCCGTCGACGGCGGCCTCGACTTGCGCTGCGACGTTCGCCTCCATCTGGGTCTCGGGCTCGGGAACGAGGCCGCCCGTGTCGGCCAGCAACATGCGCCGGCCCATGTACTCGACATCCGCCGTAAGGCGGTCGCGCGTCGTGCCTGGCGCCTCGGAGACGATGGCGGTGCGCCGGCCGATCAGCGCGTTAAACAGGCTGGACTTGCCCACGTTGGGCCGGCCGACGATGGCAACGATCGGCTTCGGGGGGGCGTCGCCGGGCCCGGCGACGATGGCGCTTTCGCTGGAACTGCTCATGCGCTGCCTCGAGACGGCCCGGAGCTAGTCACGCTTTGCCAGGAGACGCAGGACGGCCTTCTGCGCGGGCAGCCGGTTCGCCGCCTGGTCGTAGGCAACGGATTGGGGATGATCGAGCATGCCCGGCGGCGCCTCTTCGCCGTAGTGCACGGGCATGGGGTGCATGAACAGCGCTCCCGGGTTCGCGTGGGCCAGCAGGGCCTCGTTGACCTGATAGCCCTGAAAGGACTCGCGGCGCTCCGCGGCCTCATGTTCCTGACCCATGCTGGTCCACGTGTCGGTGTACACGACGTCGGCCCCCGAAACCGCCGCGATCGGGTCCTCCGTCTCGAAGGGGGCGTTCCCGCGCGCGGCGATGCATGCGAGCGCGTCCCTCCCAAAGGCGTAGGCGCGGGGAGAGGCGATGGCGAAGCGCGCGCCCATGGCCGCGCACCCGAGGCCGAGGCTGAGCGCGCAGTTGTTGGCGTCGCCGACATAGGCGACCTTGATGCCGTCTAAGCGTCCGAGGCGGTTGCGGATAGTCAGCAGGTCGGCCACCGCCTGGCACGGGTGCTCGACGTCCGAGAGCGCGTTGACGACCGGCGCCGACGACCGGGCTGCCAGACGCACGAGGGACTCGTGTGCGTACACGCGCGCCACAATCACCGACGCCCAGCGCTCGAGCACGCCGGCCACGTCCTCGACCGGCTCGCGCACATCGAGATTGACCTCGTCTCTTCCCAGGTAGATGGGGTGGCCGCCCAGCTCGTACACGGCGATGTCGAAGCTCACCTTGGTCCGCAGCGACGCCTTCTCGAAGAGCATCGCCACGCTCTTGCCCGCGAGGGGCTTGTCGTCGTCGAGGCCCTCCCGGTACGCGTCAGCCGCGTCGAGCAGCGCGCCCATCTCGACCGCGGACAGGTCGTTCATCGAGAGAAAGTCGTCAACCATGCCGGGATTATAGCAACGCTGGGTACTACTGCCCGGGCGCCTACCCTGCCATCCCCGCCGTGACGCACGCCACGTAGTCCTCCCACGCCTCGTCCGCCATCGCCTTCGTGGCCTTTGCCTCGCTCGGGTCGACCGAGAGCCGTATGGCCTCGTGATAGAGCACCGACAGCTCATACCAGCGCTCGTACAGCTGCTCGCGGTCGGTGTCGGGGACGAGTTCGCCCATCGTCGCGCCTAGGGGCTAGAACTGGCGCAGGAAGCGGATGTCGTTGCCGTAGAAGAGCCGGATGTCCTCGATGCCGTACTTGAGCATGGCGATGCGCTCAGGCCCGAGCCCGAAGGCGAAGCCGGTGTAGACATCCGGGTCGTAGCCGGCGTTGCGGAGCACGTTGGGGTGAACCATTCCGGCCCCCATGATCTCCATCCAGCCCGCGCCCCGGCAGATGCGGCACGAGGGGTCGCTGCCGTCGCAGTTGAAGCAGTCGACCGAGAGATCGACGCCCGGCTCGACGAATGGGAAGTAGTCGCACCGGAACCGCACCTTGCGGTCGCCGCCGAAGAGCCTGCGCGCGAACTCGTGCAGCGTGTGCTTCAGGTTCGCGAACGTCACGCCGCGGTCCACCGCCAGCCCCTCGATCTGGTAGAACTGCGACTCGTGGGTCGCGTCGGTGGCCTCGTAGCGGTAGCACTTGCCCGGCACGACGACCCGTATCGGCGGTTGGCGCGACTCCATGATCCGTGCCTGCATCGGCGACGTGTGCGTGCGCAGCAGGGTCGTGAAGCCGCCTTGCTCGTCGCGGTTCGCGTCGAGCCAGAACGTGTCGAACATGTCCCGCGCGGGGTGGTCCTTCGGGATGTTCAGCGCCTGGAAGTTGTAGTAGTCCCACTCTACCTCCGGGCCCTCGACGACCTGAAAGCCCATCCCGCGGAAGATATGCGTGATCTCCCGGACGATGATCGTCGACGGGTGCAGGCGTCCGAGCGCCACGGGACGGCCCGGCAGCGTGATGTCGATGGAGTCTTCAGCGAGGGACCCGAGCCGCGCCTGTTCGAGTGCTGCCCGCCGTTCGGCCAGGCGCTCTTCGAGGAAGGCCTTCGTCTGATTACCCGCGGCGCCCAGCGCCGGCCGCTCCTCGATTGGGACCGTCGACACGCTCCGCAGCGCCTGCGTGAGCTTGCCCGAGCGCCCGAGGTACGCCAAGCGCCACGCCTCGAGTTCGCTCGCGTCAGTGACGGCGTCGAGCTCGGCAAGCGAGTCGTCGCGCAGCGATTCCAGGTCGCGAAGGGTCGAGCTTTGGGCCATGGGAGTACCGCCGGAAGCAGACGATGATGGGGCGCGGCCAGTAACGGCCAGTATAGGAACGAGGTTGCGGAGGGGTCAAGCGCGCGGACCACAAAACAGGCCCCCCGCGTGCGCGGGGGCCTGTCCCGGAGGGAGGAGACGCTGAGGGGCCGACGTTAGCTCACCGGCGCCTCGGCGCCCTTGACCTTCACGGTGAGCTGCTTCGCCTTCTTGGCCTCGGACTTGGGCAGCGTCACCGTGAGGACGCCGTCCTCGTAGGTGGTCTCGGCCCTGTCGGGGTCCACGGTCTCGGGCAACCGCAGCGAGCGCCGGAACGAGCCGAAGCGCCGCTCGCGCATCAGGTAGGCGTTTTCCTTGTGCTCCTCCTCGCTCTCGGTCTGGCCCGAAAGGGTCAGGACATCGTCCTCGATCGTCACGCTGACGTCCTCCGGCTTGATGCCGGGCAGGGACGCGTGCACCGAGAAGGCGTCGTCGCCCCGCACCACGTCCAGCGGGATCGCCCAGCTCCCTTCGCCGTGGTTCGTGAACCGGCGCGAGCCGTAACCCCACCGCGGTCGGCCGCCCCACATTCGATCGAACACGTCCTCCACTCGCGCAAAGTCCCGGAATGGATCGTACCTCTGTAGAATCATGTTGCCTTCCTCCTTCGGAGAGTTCGCTCGATGGCCCGCCGTCGTGTGCGGCTCCATCGCTCACAGCGAATAATATGATACATGTCATAGAATATCAACTATTCTGATACATAGCGTATCAATGATAGAGCGGCGTCATGCGGCGGTTCGGGGACCGCCCCCGTCTGGCCTCCTCCCCGCCTCGCGCCGTCATTCCCGTGCCCCGACACGGGAATCCATGCCCCTTGCGTACGGACCGCCCACTACGGCTGGACCCTCGCCGCGACACCCGCCGCTCCCCCTGCCCCCGTCCGGCCTCCTCCCCGCCTCGCGCCGTCATTCCCGTGCCCCGACACGGGAATCCATGCCCCTTGCGTACGGACCGCCCACAACGGCTGGACCTCGCTACCCCACCCGCCGCTCCCACCGCCCCAGTCCGGGCCTCCTCCCCCGTGGGGGAGGATGAGGTGGGGCAGCCACGCGCACTCGGCCCACGCGGAGACCCCCGCTGCGACATCCGCCCCTCCCCCGAACGCCTCCCAACCCCTACCATGCCTGTTGAAGCCTGCCCTGAGCCGGTTGAAGGGGCCCCGAGACCCGGCGCGCTGGCGCGCCGGGCCGCGGCCCGATTTACGAGTAAATGTCGCAAAATGTCGCAGAATGTCGCACTATTTCAACCCTCCACTCGTAAACCCCTGCAATCTACGAGTGAGAAACCTCACGTTTTGGGCCCATTTCCGGCCATTTTGGCCCATTTCCGTTCAATTCCAGCGTTCGGCAGCCATGCGTGACGACGTAGGCTCAGGACGAACGTCACGCGCCCACGGAGGACAGCGTGTCCGCTGACCGCCTGCTCATCGCTACGAACAACGCCCACAAGAGCACAGAATTCCGCCGGTTGCTGAGCGCCGCCCCCTTCGAGCTCGTCACCCCCGCAGACCTTGGCCTCGCGCTCGACGTGACGGAGGACGGCGACACGTTCCGGGCGAACGCTTCGCTAAAGGCCCACGCATTCGCGGCAGCCAGTGGGTTGCCGTCGTTGGCCGACGACTCGGGCATCGAGGTCGACGCGCTCGACGGGCGACCGGGCCTGCTGTCGGCGCGATACGGAGGGCCCGGGCTCGACGATGATGGGAGACTGCATCGGCTGCTGCACGAGGTCGCCTCGGTCCATGAGGCGCAGCGCACGTGCCGCTACCGGGCTGTGCTTGTGTTGGCCGACCCGTCGGGCGGCGAACGAGCGGCGGAGGGCGTCTGCGAGGGCAGGGTCGCCCGTGAGCCTGCGGGCGCCAACGGGTTCGGGTACGACCCGGTCTTCATCGTCCCCGAGTACGGCAGGACGATGGCCGAGCTGACGCCGGCCGAGAAGGACGCGATCAGCCACCGGGGACGGGCTGTCCGGGCATTGCTCCTCGCACTTGTGGCGCCGGACGAGCGATAAGCGATAATGGACGGGATGACCACGCGAACGGAGCTGCTCAACGATGCCCTTGGCAGGCCGCTGCACGACCTGCGCGTCTCCGTGACGGACCGGTGCAATCTCAGATGTTCCTACTGCATGCCTGCGGAGGTGTTCGGCGAGCGGTACGAGTTCCTGCCTCGGAGCCACGTGCTGACCTACGAGGAGATTGCGCGCGTAACCCGGCTGCTCGTGGGATTCGGCGTGAGCAAGGTGCGCCTGACCGGCGGCGAGCCGCTCGTGCGCCAGGACATCGAGACGCTGGTGGCGCAGCTCAGCGCCATCGCCGGCATCGAGGACATGACGCTCACGACGAACGGCGTCCTGCTGCCCGCCCACGCCGAAGGTCTGCGGCAGGCGGGCCTCGAGCGCATCACGGTCAGCCTGGACAGTCTCGATGCGGAGGTCTTTGGCGCGATGAACGGCCGGGGCGTCTCGCCCGATGTCGTGCTGCGCGGGATTGAGGCTGCCGAGCGCGCGGGGCTCAGTCCCATCAAGATCAACGCGGTCATTGAGCGAGGCGTCAACGATCACACAGCCGTCGACTTGGCCAGGCGTTTCAAGGGCACCGGCCATATCGTCCGGTTCATCGAGTTCATGGACGTGGGAAACCTGAACGCCTGGGAGCGCAGCCGCGTCGTGCCCTCCCGCGAGCTTGCGGAGCGCATCAACGCCGCGACGCCCATCGAGCCCATCGCCCCCAACTACACCGGCGAGGTGGCGGAGCGTTGGCGTTACGTGGACGGCGACGGCGAGATTGGGTTCATCTCGTCGGTCACGCAGCCCTTCTGCGGCCAGTGCACGCGCGCCAGACTCTCGCCGGAGGGCAGCGTCTACACCTGCCTGTTCGCCGAGCAGGGCACGGATGTGAAGGGGCCGCTGCGAGCGGGCGCGACCGACGATGAGCTCCGTAGTCTGATCCGCGAAATCTGGACGGGGCGCCGCGACCGCTACTCGGAGCTGCGGGCGTCGTTGCGCGACTCCGGCCGCTCCTCCGGATCACCCTCCGGACGAAAAGTTGAGATGTACCAGATTGGCGGGTGACGCAGGAATGATCGATATCTACACGGACGGGTCGTGCCTCGGCAACCCCGGCCCCGGAGGCTGGGCCGCCATCATCATGGACGGCGTGGACACGAAGCGGATATCCGGCGGCGACCCCCGAACGACGAACAACCGCATGGAACTGACGGCCGCGATTCAAGGCCTTGCGGCTTTGCCTCCCGGCTCTCCTGTCGCCGTCCACAGCGACAGCGAGTACCTCGTCAAGACCATGACCCTCAACTGGAAGCGCAACAAGAATAACGACCTGTGGGACAAGCTCGACCTCCTCTCCGCCGAGCGGCAGGTCATCTGGGAATGGGTGCGGGCCCACGTCGGTCACCCGTACAACGAAGAAGCGGACCGCCTCGCCGTCGCCGCCATGCGCGGCTACGTCGGCGGCGGCGCAGCGCGGGGGATGGCGCCGGGAAAAGCCGAGGCGCCGCAGGCCCAGCCGGAGCCCGCGGCGCTTTCCCACGTCGACGCCGAGGGTAAGGCCCGCATGGTCGACGTGAGCGCGAAACCGGACACCGCGCGAGACGCAGTCGCCGTCGGCACGGTGACGATGCGGCCGGAAACGCTTGCCCTCATCCTCCAAGGCAGAGTCCCGAAGGGGGATGTCTTCACCGTCGCGCGCATCGCCGGCGTCAACGCGGCGAAGCACACGTGGGAGCTCATCCCGCTCGCCCACCAGATACCCCTCTCCCACGTGACGGTCGATTTCGAGACCGACCCTCCGTCAGGGACGGTCACGATAACAGCGGCGGCGCGCACGATGGCCAAGACAGGCGTCGAGATGGAGGCGCTCACTGCCGTCTCGCTCGCAGCGCTCACGATCTACGACATGTGCAAGGCAGTGGACCGCGGTATGCGCGTCAGCGGCGTGCGCCTCGTCGAGAAGCACGGCGGCGTGCACGGAGACTACGAAGCGCACTGACATGAGGAAGACGCCATGACGCCGGCAGCCACGGAACAGCCCTCACTATCGGTCAGTGTCAAGAATTTCGGCCCTGTGGCAGAGGGCCGGGTCCAACTGAAGCCTCTCACCGTGCTGATCGGGCCGAACAACACGGGCAAGTCCTACCTAGCGCTGCTCATCTACGCGCTGACTAAGGTCCTACGCGGTGGAAGGCGGGGAGTCAGCCTCTCGATGTCACGCGATGTGAGCACGAGAATCCGAGAAGAGCTACGGCGATGGGGGGAGCAACCGGATGCCTCCTCCCCGCTGGACGGACGCGTGCAGTCATGGTTCGACCTGCCGGTGGCACTGAGGGCCGCTTTGAGCGAGTCCGTCACGGACCGTCTCGATAGTCTCCGCCCCGCTCTGGAGACCGGATTCCAGGACTACTTCGGCGTTGACCATTCGTCTGATTTGGTCAGGCGGTATAGTCGGAGCCCGCTCGATGTTCAGGTATCCAATGGGAGCCCTCTCCTTTCGTTGAACAGGCGCCGCACTCCTGAAGACCTGGTAGTCGATCGGCTGAATCTTGATTTGAATGCTCTTGCAGTGGAACTGCCTGGATTCCGACCCGCCGATCTCGAATTTGCGCACTTCGACGCGACGGAAGCCGTCTGGAACGGCCTGCTCGGCTCAGTGGGTGTTCCGCTCGCCGCACACTATCTGCCCGCGGCCCGGTCGGGGATCATGAACGGCTGGCAGGTATACGCGTCCCTGGCGGTCGAAACCCTCAGACGGAGAGTGGGGACCGAGCGCATCGAGCTACATCCCTTCACCGGAGTGGCCGGTGACTTCCTCCAAGTCTTGCTGGAACGGCCGCTGGCGGCGCGTCGTAGGAGGCCCATGCCCAAGGGCATGCAAGCGGCGTTGGACATTCTGGAAGGGGAGATACTAGAGGGGGAGGTTGTCGTTGACGAGGTGCGCTCGAACCAGAGAACGCTCCTGTACCGAGACGGGCAATTCAAACTCAGCTTACACCGGGCTTCCTCGATGACCGCTGAGTTGGCGCCCCTGGACCTCTGGATCAGATACCTGGTCAGGCCAGGCGAGTTGCTCATCATCGACGAGCCCGAGGCGCACCAGCACCCGGAGAACCAGCGCAGAATCGCTAGGGTGCTCGTAAGACTCGCGCGGGCCGGCGTCAAGGTTCTCTGCACGACGCATAGCTCCCTCATACTCCATCAACTGAGCAACCATCTTCTGGCGTCCGAGACCCCAGCCCCGCGCAGGAGTCAGCTGAAGTTCGGTGACGCCGACGTGCTGCGGCCGGACGAGCTTGGCGTGTACCTGTTCGAGCCGCCGCGCCGCAGCACGCGCATCCGCGAGATTGCGTTCGAGCCGGGGTTCGGGATTCCGGAGGACGAGTTCGTTCGGGTGTCTGAAGCAGTCGGGGAAGAATCCTTTGCGTTGACCCATCGGGCATGACGCAACGTTCCTTGCCCAATCCCCTGAACCAACTCCGCCTGCTTCACGCTGCCCATGTGGACTGCCTGGCGACGCGCCTGAGGAAAGAGGGTTGCAGCGCACAGCCCCCACCCTCGAGTGTGTGCATCGACTGTGACTCGTGTCCCGTGTTCCCGGAACAGAGCACGCGGCCCGATTACGTGGTCCTCGCCGCCACTCCCGAGGGCGAGGTCTGGCATGTGGTGGAGATGAAGGGACGAGTGTCATCGGCTAGCCGCGTTGTGCAGCAGCTGCAGGCGGGAGCATCCATCATCGAGGAGAGTCCGCCTTTCGCGGTCAGCCTGGATGCCGATCTGTCTCCAACCGTGCTCCATGACGGCGGGCTCAGAGTGGCGGACTTCCAAAGCAAGGCCGTCCGGTTCAGGGGTACGCCGAAGCGGATTCGTTGGCTCCGGTGTGGCAGCCAGTTGTAGTGCCCCGTACGGGACGACTCCCCGGTCGTATAATCCTCGCCTATGACATCACAGGCCCTCAATTCCCTCGGCGAAGGGCTCAACGCAGCGCAGTGGGAAGCCGTCCAGCACGTCGAGGGCCCCCTCCTGATCGTCGCGGGCCCCGGCTCGGGGAAGACGCGCGTCATCACCCATCGGATCGCCTACCTCGTGAAGGAAGTCGGCGTAGGCCCGGGGCGCATCGCCGCCGTGACGTTCACCAACCGCGCGGCGAGGGAGATGCGCGAACGGTTCGCGCGGCTGCTGGGCGAGCGCGCCAAGTCCCTCACGGCCGGCACCTTCCACGGCCTGTGCGCCATGGTACTGCGCCGCGACGGCGAGGCCATCGGCATCCCGAAAGAGTTCGTCATCATGGACGACGACGACCAGATCGGCCTGGTCAAGCAGGCCATGGAACTGGTCAACGTCGACCCCAAGCGCTACCCGCCGCGCGCCGTCCTCTCCGCGATCAGCGCCGCGAAGTCGCAGTTGCTCGGGCCGCAGGGCCTGGCCGGCGCGACCGGCCAGTACGACCAGATCGTCCACCGTGTGTTCGTCCAGTACCAAGCCGCCCTCGAACGCAGCCACGCCGTGGACTTCGACGATCTGCTGCGGCGGACGGTCGAGCTGTTCCACGAGTCGCCGGAGACGCTGTCGAAGTACCAGGAGCGGTTCATCCACCTCATGGTCGATGAGTTCCAGGACACGAATGTGGCCCAGTACGAGATCGCCCGCCAGCTCGCCAACAAGTACCGCAACCTCGCCGTCGTCGGCGATCCCGATCAATCAATCTACTCCTGGCGCAACGCCGACATCCGGAACATCCTCTCGTTCCAGAAGGACTACCCGGACGCCAAGAAGGTGCGTCTCTCGCAGAACTACCGCTCCACCGGCGCCATTCTCGAAGCCGCGCGGAGCCTCATCGCGGTCAACAAGCACC
Source organism: Dehalococcoidia bacterium (assembly GCA_965220205.1). GTDB lineage: Bacteria > Chloroflexota > Dehalococcoidia > Lucifugimonadales > Australimonadaceae. Next base: position 2,300,863 of record OZ244812.1, read on the forward strand.
GCATCGCGCAGGACCTGTTCACCCGCAACGACGCCGGCGCGCCGGTGACGGTCGCCGAGGCCTACACCGAGGAGGAGGAGGCGCAGCTCGTTATCGAGGAGGTGGATCGCCTCGTCCGGCACGAGGATTTCGTCCTGCGCGACTGCGTCGTGACCTATCGGGTCAACGCGCAGTCCCGAGCGCTGGAAGAAGCCTGCCTCCGGTACGGGGTCCCATACAAGATTGTCGGCGGCGTCCGCTTCTACCACCGCCGGGAGATCAAGGACCTCCTCGCTTACCTGCGCCTCGTGCAGGACCCGTACGACGAGGTCAGCCTCACGCGGGTGGCCAACGTGCCGGCCCGCGGCATCGGCAAGCGCACGGTGGACGACCTCACGGCGTGGGCGCGCTCCCTCGACCTGCCGATGTACACGGCGCTGCAAGCCCTGGCGGGCAACGGGGCCGAGGCTGTGACGCCAGGCGGCGCGGGGCCGTTCAGCGCACGCCAGAGGCAGCAGCTCGTCGGCTTTCTTGGCCTCGTGAACGGCCTGCGCGAGAGCGCGAACACGCTCGATCTCCCCGATCTGATCGACGAGATCATGCAGCGTTCGGGATACCGGACCTCGCTGGTGAACTCGGAAGACACGGACGCGGAGGACCGGCTCGACAATATCCGCGAGTTCCGCGGCGTGGCGGCGGACTACGCCGGGCTCCCCGCCTCCGAGTCGCTGCAGGCCTTCATCGAGAGCGCGGCGCTCGTACAGGACCAGGACTCGCTCACCGAGGACGAGCAGCAGTACCTCACGCTGATTACGCTTCATCAGATCAAGGGGCTCGAATACCCGGCCGTTTTCATCACGGGTATGGAGGAGGGCCTGCTTCCCCACGTACGCTCGCTCGACGACCCCGCGCAGTTGGAGGAGGAGCGCCGCCTCGCCTACGTGGGCATGACCCGCGCGTGCAAGCGTCTCTACCTGCTGCGGTCGTTCAGGCGCCGTTTCCGGGGCGGCGCCCAGGGCTACCTGCCGTCGCGCTTCCTACAAGAGATACCACTGCGGCTCACTGCGACGCCCCAACGAGGCGGCGGCCGCTCCGGCGGTAGGGAGGGGCTCAGTGTGCTCGACCGCGCGGCCGCCGCGGCTGTCGCCGCTGGAGAGACCGGCAACGCCGTTCCGGCCGCCCCGCCCCCGTACCGGGCGGGCGACAAGGTGACCCACGAGCGCTTCGGCAAGGGGATCGTCGTGAGCTGCGTGCCCAAACCGGGGGACTTCGAGGTGACGGTCGCCTTCGTGGGCGACTCCGGCGTCAAGCGATTGCTGCACAGCTTCGCGAAACTCGAGAGGGCGGAGCAAGGCGCCCGATGAGCTCGGACTTGAGCAGCGGCGACGATGGCCTCGCGGTCGAGTTGTCCGTCGTCGTGCCCGCCTACAACGAGGAGCGCCGCATCGGGCCTACGCTCGAGCAGTACATCGACCTCTTCGGCGGGTCCCACGCCGGGACGTTCGAGCTGATTGCCGTCCTCAACGGCTGCACCGACGGCACCCGCCGCATCGTGGAGGACGTCGCCCGCAACGCTCCGCAGGTGCGGATCATCGAGTTCGTCCGCCCGCTGGGCAAGGGCGGCGCAATCTGGGAAGGGATGGCCGTCGCGCTCGGCGCCAAGATCGCGTTCGTCGACGCGGACAACATGGTGCGCGCGCCGGAGACGGCGAAGCTCATTCGCGCTCTCGATACGTACGACATCGCCATCGGCGACCGCTACTCCGGCGTGCGGCTCAACGCCGGCCGGTCGATCGCTCGGGACCTGATTACGTTCGGGTCACGCCGTTGGGTGCGGTTCTTCCTGGGCTTGCCCTACTCGGACACGCAGTGCGGCGCGAAGGCGTTCCGCGCCGCCGCGTGGCGCGCCATCGCCCCGAACATCGTCGAACGAGGATGGGCGTTCGACCTCGACGTGCTCGCTCACGCGCGCCGGCTGGGCTTCACCGTGGCGGAGACGCCGGTGACGTGGGAGCACATGGCGGCAGGTTCGAAGGTGCACGCTTGGAAGGACGTGCCGCAGACGTTCCTGGCGACGTTCCGCATCAGGCAGCGGGCGGGGCGGGGCTAGGGCAGGAAACGGGTCAGGGCGGTGCGGGCGCGCCACGCGGCGAGACGAGTCACGAGCGCGGCGAAGACTGCGAGCTCGCCGAACCCGGCCTTGGACTTGCCCCCGCGGCGGTCTTGGAACACGATGGGCCACTCGGCGATCCGCAGACCGGGAGTCGTCACGAGGAGTTCTAGGAGCCACTTGAAGCCGCGAGCCGAATAGCGCGTCGGCATCTCGCGCAGCAAGGCGGTCTTGCACAACACGTAACCGGTGAGCACGTCGCGGGGGCGCACCCGCAACGCAGTGCGGGCGCTCGCGTTCAAGATGGTGCTGGCGAGCCGCCGGGGCGGGGGCTGCCCGATGTTGGCGGCGCCGGGCGCGAACCGGGAACCGATGACGACGTCGTACCCTTCCTGGGCCTTCGCCAGCATGCCGGGAATCTCCGCCGGGTCGTGCGAAAAGTCGGCGTCGAGTATGCAGGCGAACCTCCCGCGCGCCGCGTGGGCCGCATGGAAGACGGCGCTTGCCAGGCCGTGTTTGCCGTCCCGGGAGAGCAGCCGCACACGCGGCTCCGTGGAGGCAAAGGCCGCCACCTCCTCCGCCGTGCCGTCGGGGCTGTTGTCATCGACAACGATGACCTCGGAGGGGGTGCAGTCGAGCGCGCCAAGGACCGCGCGCGCAAGCGGCACGATTGTGACGCGCTCGTTGCGGGTGGGAATGACGATTGAGATAAGCGGAGGTGAGACCGAAGCGGCTGGCTCGCTGGTCATGGAGTCTGCTCCCGCTCGCGACGGGCGGGGCCGTTTCGCGCTCGGCGTATGCCTAGCATCTTAGGGTATGCGGCTAGGGTACAGGGAGAGGCTGGGACTGGCAATGTTCCTTCTGCCCTGCCCGCAGGGCAGGCGTCTTCTCCGTCGCTTTACGCCGGTTCCCGGCGCGGCTAGACTCGCGCCCGTGTCCTCGCACCACTCGGCGCCGATAACGACTGCGCTGGTGCTCGCGGGAGGCCGTGGCGAGCGCCTCCGGCCTCTCACCGACGACCGGCCCAAGCCAATGGCGCCCATCGACGGCGTCCCGCTCTTGCACTACCACTTGGCCTGGCTTCGGGCGCAGGGCGTCACTCGCGCCGTGTTGCTCGCCGGGTACCGCCACGACGTCATCGAAGCCTACTTCGCGGAACCACGAATCGCCGGACTCACGGTCGAGACCGTCGTGGAACAGAGCCCTCTGGGCCGAGGCGGCGCCATCCGCCACGGGTTCGAAAAGGCAGGCGTCGCCGATGACCTGGTCGTGGCCACCAACGGCGATGTCCTGACGGATCAGCTGCTGGCGCCCATCGTGGAGCTGCACCGCGAATCGGACGTTTCCGCCACGATTATGCTGACGCCGATGGTGAGCCCCTACGGCGTCGTTGACGTCGAAGAAGACGGGAAGGTGACCGGCTTTCGCGAGGCTCCGGTTCTGCCCCATTGGATCAATGCCGGCGTCTACGTCCTAGCCAGCTCGCTGGTTCCGAGGTTCCCGGCGGTGGGGGACCACGAGACGAGCACGTTTCCCGAACTGGCGCAGGCGGGGAAACTGGCGGGGTACCGCAGCCGGGCCTTCTGGCGCTCAGTCGAGTCGTCGAAGGACTTGCGCGAGGTGGGCGAGCACCTGAACGCTCACCCCGGTCCGTGGGCGGGCTGAGCCGTCAGCACGAGTACGCGGCGCGTGTCTGGCGTGACTCGCGCCCAGTGTGCGATCCGTACGCCGGGGACCCACGCGATTCCCTGCCGGGAGGCCACGAGCGGGAGCGACGCCCGGCTGCTTCGCCGGACCTTCGCGTTGACGAGCACGTCCTGGAGACGCACGCCCTCGTCCATCCCCAGGGGTTGAAACCGGTCGCCGCGAGCGGGGGCGCGGACACAAAGGCCGCCCGACACGACATCGGCGTCGAGCCATGCCTGCCACGGGTCGGCGATTGGGCCGTCGAGGGGGCGGGCAGTCAGCTCCGCGGTGAGCTCCCAGCCGCCGAAGGCCGTCGTTCCCGGCGTCGTTAGTGGTACGGCGCTGAGCTGGGCAGGGGGAAGGGCGGGCATGGCTATCCGGCACGTTTCCTGCTCGACGACGAATCGCACTCCGCCGCCGAGGGCGAGCTCGCCGCCATGCGACTCAGCGGCCAGCCGGTGCATCGCGGTCACTCGAGCACGGGAGAGCGCGGCGGGAGCCACACGGACACGGCGGAACGCGTCCTGCGCTACTCGCGCGAAGAGCGGAAGCGGGAGGCCGGCCATGGCGCCGCGGGGCCAGCTCACGGCGCCGTCCGACCGCCTTTCGGCCCCGGCTACCGCATCGGCCGCGAGTGCGGCGAGGAGCGCATCGTCGTCGCGTGCGGATAGGGCGAAGCCCGCCAGGAGCGAGCGCACGCTGGGGTTGATCCGCTCGAGTTCATGGAGGACCCGGCGGCGTACGCGGTTGCGGGCGAAGCGAAGGTTGCGGTTGGAGCCGTCCCGTGCCGGGCGGACCCCGGCCTCCTCACAAGCTTGCTCGGTGAGCGCCCGCGGCACGCCGAGCAGTGGACGCAGCAACAGGAGGTCTTTCTCCTCGTCCGACGGCCACGGTCCGATGTCCGCCATGGCGGCTGCGCCGCGCAACCCCGCCCCGCGCGTGAGGCGCAGCAGCACCGTCTCCGCCTGGTCGTCCTCCGTGTGAGCCGTCGCCACCGCACGGGCGCCGGTGGAGCGAGCAACGCTCGCGAGGAACGCATAGCGTGCGTTCCTCGCGCCCGACTCCGTCGGCCCCGATGCGCCTGCGGAATGCGTTAGGGGGAGACCGCACGCGGCGGCGGCGCGCCGTACCAGCGCGGCCTCGCGCTTCTCGGCAGAGGGTCGCAGTCCGTGAGAGAAGTGCGCGACGACGAGCGCGGGACGGCGACGAGGCGACAGGGAGGCGGCCGCGAGCAGCAGCGCCAGCGAGTCGGCGCCGCCCGAGACGGCGAGGACGAGCGTCCCCCCTCTCAGCCGATCGTCGTGGGCGCGGAGCGCGGCGAGAATAGCACGGGCCAGTTTGGCGGTTGCTCGACCGGGGGTGGGCATGCCGTCGCGGCCCTGCGGCGGCCTACGCCGGAGCGGTGGGCCCGTGGATGACGCGGACCCGTGCGATGCGGACGCCCTGCATCTCGGTGACGATAAACTGGAGGTCGCTGTAGGTTAGCGTGCCGCCTACTTCGGGCAGCTTCCCGAGCTGCTCGAGCATGAACCCGGCGACCGTTTCGTACTCTCCCGCCGGAAGGCCCAGGCCGACGCCATCGTTGGCCTCTGCAATAGAGAGACCGGCGTCCAGATCGAACATTCCATCCGCGAGTTCGATGAACCCCTCCGGCGCGGGCTGCTCCTCGTCGCCGACTCTGCCCACGATGTCCTCAACGAGCCGCTTGAGGGTAACGAGCCCCGCGACGCCGCCGAACTCGTCGGCGATCAGCGCGAGCTGGTCGCCCTTGCTGCGCATCTCGTCGAACAGGTGTTGCACGCGCTTCGTCTCCGGCACGAACGTTGCCGGGCGGACCCGCACCGTCGCTACCGAATCCAGGTCGGCGCCGGCGGAGAGCAGGCGCATGACGTCCTTCACCGCGATGAGGCCGACGACGTTGTCCAGCGTTCCCTGGCAGACGGGAAAGCGGGTGTGGTAGTTCTCGTCGTAGAGGTCGAGGAAACCGCGGATTGTCGTGCCCTCCTCGATCCACACGACTTCCGGCCGGGGCGTCATCACCTCTCGGACCTGGCGGTCGCCGAACTCGAGGACGCGCCGGATCATGTCGGCCTCGCCAGCCTCGACCGCGCCCTCCTGACGCCCGACGCTGATCATGTTCTTGATCTCCTCCTCGGTAATGACGGCCGTACTGTTGGTCGCGCCAAAGAGCCGGCCCACGCACGAGCTGAGCGCTTCGAGGATGAGGGACGCGGGGCGGAGCACCCAGCCGATCCACTCAATCGGGAGGGCGACGATGATGGAGACGAGCTCGGGCCGCCGGGCGGCGGCTGTCTTGGGGAGCGTCTCGCCAAAGATCAGCAGTACGACGGTGACCGTGCCGGTAGCGATGAGCACTGCCTGGTTCTCGTTGTCGAAGATGGATATGGCAATCGCCGTGGCCAGCGCGGCGAGGCCGGTGTTGACGAGGTTGTTGCCGAGCAGGATGGGGGGCAGCAGCTTCTCGGGCCGCTCGGTCATATGGGCCACCCGAGCCGCGCCCGCGGTGCGGATGCTCACGAGGTGCTGAATCCGAACGCGCTGGACCGACAGCAGCGCAGCCTCGGACCCGGAGAAGAACGCGGAGAGGAAGATGAACACCACCAGGAGCAGGATGCTGGCGGCGCCAACTTCACCGAACATGGATGGACCTTTCCCGTGGCGGCTGCATCGCGGAGCCGCACGCACGAATTCAAGTCTAGCGATGGTAGCACACGGGCGCCGCGCGCAAGCTGCGGGCCATGTGCTAGCCTACCCTTCCGTCATGCTTGTCCTGGGTATCGAGAGTTCATGCGACGAAACCGCCGCCGCCGTCGTGGAGGATGGGCGGCGCGTTGTTTCGGACGTCGTTGCTTCGCAGGTGGCGATACACGCGCGCTACGGCGGCGTCGTACCGGAGGTGGCCTCGCGCCAGCACCTGCTCCAAGTGGTCCCGGTGCTTGAAGCGGCGCTCAGCGAGGCGGAGGTCACGCTCGACCAGATCGGCGCGGTGGCCGTCACCCGCGGCCCGGGGCTCATGGGCTCGCTCATGGTGGGAGTGAACGCGGCCAAGGCGCTCGCGTACGGGCGGGGCCTGCCGCTGGTTGGGGTGCACCATCTCGAAGGCCACACCTACGCGGCCTGGCTCGCGCACGACGACCCGGCGGCGGACCCGGGGTTCCCGCTCATCGTCCTGCTCGCGTCCGGGGCCCACACTGACCTGATCCTGATGCGCGGCCACGGCGACTATGAGTTGCTCGGCCGCACCCGTGACGACGCGGCGGGCGAGGCGTTCGATAAGAGCGCCCGCTTGCTCGGCCTCGGTTACCCGGGCGGACCCGCCATCCAGCGGGCGGCCGAGGGCGTCACGCCGAGCCTGAAGCTGCCGCGGGCGTGGTTGGGAGACTCGCTGGACTTCAGCTTCTCAGGGCTCAAGACGGCGGTGCTCCACAAGGCACGGGAGCTTGGCGTCTACCCGCCCCCGGAGGGCGGAGCCGACCAGCGCGTCGTCGGCGAGATCGCGGCCGCCTTCCAGGAAGCGGTCGCGGACGTGATAGCGACGAAGGCGATCGAGGCGGTGCGCCGCTACGACGCTCGGGGGCTGGTGCTCGGCGGCGGCGTGTCGGCCAACAGCCGCCTGCGCGAGGCGTGCCGGGAGGCGCCGACGCCCGTCCTGATTCCGCCGCCCCGGCTCTGCACCGACAACGGCGCGATGATCGGAGCGGCGGGCTACCACCGGTACGCGATGGGCGTGAGGCACGGGCTCGAGTTCGACGCCTCGCCGAGCCTGGCCCTGACATAGCCGAGTCTTGGAATAACAGCCCAGGCGCGAGGAGTATATGTACGTCGGTCGGATAGTCGCGGTCGGCAGGACGCCCTCGGGCAGCAACGCGGTGATGTACCGCGTGTCGAGCCGGTCGTTTCCCAACCGCCAGGCGATCGACATCAATGGCACGCTAGCCGTCATTCCGCGCCCCGGGTTCGAGGGGGACCTGAGCAAGAACCCGTACATCGCGTACAACGCGCTGCGATTGGCTGGCGGGTGGGCGATCGCGGCGAACGGGAGCCACACGGACCCCATCGCCGAGAAGATCGCCGCCGGGATGCCGGTGCGCGACGCGTTGTCGCTGTCGCTGCTCGCCCTCGACTACGAGAAGGACGATTTCGACACGCCGCGGATCGCGGCGGCAGTCCCGCTCGCTGGCGGGTCGGGATGGCTCGCGACGGTGCGCCGGGACGCGCTGGTTGTGAAGGAGACGCCCCTCGAAGCGGGTCGCGCGGCGTACTTGGCGACGTATGAAGCGAACGACGTGCGAGCGGAGCAATCGTGCGTCCTCGCCGCGGAGTCGGCGGGAGACGTAGCCCGATTCGTCGTCTCGGGCGGCGCGTTCGCCGAGCTCGAGAAGCCCGTCACGAGCGCGGCCGCAGTCGCCGGCCCCGGCGGCTTCTCGTTGGGCACGTTCATCGTCGAGTAACGGACGATGAGCCCGTGCGTCTCCCGGCGCCGCCGCCGTGGGGCGCCCCTCGTCCAAACGGTCTCATTTGGTCCCATTTGGTCTCATTCCTCCTCTGGGTCCGGGCCGGAAGCTCGTGGACGGAGGAGAGGGCTCCGCTCTTGCAACTGCGCCATTCTGCGCCATCGTGCGCCACACTCCTCGTTGCGGAGGTGGGCGCCTACGAGAGACGCTGCTACGACGGCTGTTCCTGTTGGGGATAGGGTAGGAGGCGAGAGGGCGACTGCGCAACGGGCGAATGTCATTGTGGCGACAATGGGGTAAGTCCGCTTCGCGAAGCCTCCGACCCCATTGGATTCACGATAAGCGTCGGGAATGACGGAGGAGGGGCGTCGTTGCCGTTGACCGCAGTGCGACCGGGCGCCCTCGCAGCGCTCGACCCACCTTGAACTCACGGCCCTTGAAGCTCACCTACCCTTCCGCCATCACCTTCCGCACCAGGCCTCCCTCTCCGTATTCGATCGGCGGGAGGGTCTCAGGGAAGGTCCGCGGCTCGGCGCATAACGACTGATCGGCGTCGCCAGGTCCAGCGCCTGATGCGGGCGCTCCCCGTTGTACACGCCGCGCCACCGGTCGAACGCCTCCTGACGCGACAGGAGGTCGGCGACATGCCTGCCCTGCAGCACCTCCGCCTTCAGTGTCCGGTGGAAGCGCTCCCCCCTTGCCTTGCGTTTGCGGGTGATACGGCCGTCCGTGGCTCACCCGTATGCCGAGACGCATGAGCCAGACGGTCAGCATGTAAAGGATGTCCCCGGTCTATACATCAAGCGGGGAGGGGGGCTGTGGCCGCGCGGAGCGGCCTTGTGAAATCTGTTGCAAAGCGTTGACGCCCCTCCTCGGCCGGTGCTAGCCTGTGTCAAATACCCAACGTTCGATGGCCGACTAGCCAGTACACCTATTCGGATACCTAAGGGGGCGACGCCATGGTGATGCCGACCGTCTTCGTGAAGGAACTCCGCCGGACCTACGGCTTCGAGGAAGTGGCCATCGTCCCCGGCGACGTGACCACGAACCCGGAGCTCTCGACGACCGATTTCACCGTTGGGGACTATCGCTTCTCGATTCCCATCCTCGCCTCCGCCATGGACGCCATTGTCAGCCCCGCTTTCGCGGGGCTGATTGCTCGGGCCGGCGGCCTTGCCGTCATGAACCTCGAGGGCGTCTACTGCCGCTACGACGACCCGCAGGACGCTATCGACGAGGTCTCGCAGACCCCCGCCGCGTCGGTCACGGAGGTGTTGCAGCGCGTCTACAGCGCGCCCCTGCGCGAGGAGCTGGTCGCGCGGCGCGTTGGGGAGATTATCGCCGCCGGCGCCGTCTGCGCCGTCTCGTTCACCCCCCAGAACGCCAAGCGGCTCGCCCCCGCCGCCGTCGAGGCCGGGGCCCAGATCATCGTCGTACAGTCCACCGTCACGACCGCCCGGCACATCTCCAACAGCTACATGGGCCTGCGCTTCTCGGACCTCAAGCGCATGGTCGACGTGCCCTTGCTTGTCGGGAACACCGTGACCGGGAGCGCGACGCTCGAGCTGATGGAGCAGGGCATCGACGGCATCATGGTCGGCGTGGGGCCGGGGGCCGCATGCACGACGCGCGACGTCACCGGCATGGGCGTGCCCCAGGTCTCCGCGACCCTCGAGTGCGCCGCCGCCCGCGACGAGTTCCTCTCGCGCACAGGGCGCTACGTTTCCGTCATCACCGACGGCGGCATCCGCACGGGAGGCGATCTCTGCAAGGCGATCGCCGCCGGCGCCGACGCCGTCATGATCGGCACCCCGTTCGCGCAGACCTTCGAGGCGCCGGGCTGGGGCTTCAACTGGGGCATGGCCAGCCCGCACCCGGCCCTGCCGCGCGGCACCCGCATCAACGTCGGCGCCCAGGCCAGCCTCGAGCAGGTCCTCTTCGGCCCGAGCCACCGCACCGACGGCACGCACAACCTCGTCGGCGCGCTCAAGGTCAGCATGAGCATGGTGGGCGCGCAGACCATCGAGGAGTTCCACGAGCGCGCGGAGCTCGTCGTAGCCCCCTCCATCGCCACCGAGGGCAAGGCCTTCCAGCGCGCCGGCCAGATATAGGCGCTCCGCGCGCCGGCCCCCTCCTCAATCCTCCCCCGGCGGGGGAGGAGGCGACGACGCCTGGGGGCCACTCTCGTAGTCCCCCAACGGGAGTGCAGAGGGCTTTGCCCTCTGCCGGGGGCGTGGGGGTGTCCCCCACAACCAACGTTATGGGCGGGTGGGCGGGAAGAACAGCGCTCGTTCAAGCAGAGTCACGCAAGGTCCCCTCTACGAGGGACCGTAGAGAGAAGCCCGCCCGCCGCGACAACCGCCCCTTCACTAGGCACCCCTCCGCCTCCTACACTATCCCCATGGCCCAACTCCGGGCGGTTCGGTTGCCGCCGGTCGCCTGGCCCGGACCCACTGAGCATGGCTCACAATGGCTCAAAATGGCTCACTTTCAGAAAAGTTCTTTCCGCCCCCGCTCGTAAACCGATGAAATCTACGAGTGAGCGCCCCACGGCATTCGCGGCCATTCCCGGCTTTTGGCGGCTTTTGCACGCCTTACACACGCTGTTGCGTTGACAATGCAGGGCAAGCGGGCGCCGGAGCGTGATCCCACCCACGCCCGGATTTGCCTCCCGGCTGGTTCTATCTGTCCCGCCAGTCTGTCAGCGAACCACCTGACATCTGCAAGAATGACGGAGGGCCCCCGCCTCGTGGTAGACTACGCCCGTGACGACGAGCAACACGATGGAAGAACGCGTCAGCAGGCTCGAAGGCGCCTACGAGCAGGTCAACGAGCGCCTCGGCGACATGAACGCCACCCTCGGCCGTTTGGAGGCGAGGATGGAGGCGAGGATGAACGCGATGATGGCCGTCATGATCACGGGGTTCATCGCCATCGGCGGCGGAATCGTCGCCATCGCGTTCCGGCTCTGACCCGCCCCTGTCATAGGCTGCCCCTTTGACGACGAACCCCACGGAAGAACGCGTTAGCAGGCTCGAAGGCGCTTACGAGCAGGTCGACCGGCGCCTCGGCTCCATCGAAGCCAGACTCGCTTCGATGGAATCGCGGATGAACACCATGATGGTCATCATGGTCACCGGGTTCATCGCCATCGGCGGCGGGATCGTCGCCATCGCCCTGCGAATCTGAACCCGGCCACTGTCTCGGCCTCAGCTTTCGCCCCAGAAACGCCGGAAACTCGCGCCCGCAACGATATTGACACGCCCACGCGGCGCCCGTACATTCCGCTGAGCGTGGAGGCTGGAGGCCGCGAGCGCCGCCGTCCGGCCCCTCAGCGAAGGCCCCGCGGCCCCGCGCCCGCCCTTAGCGGGACGCGACCGGTCGATGGGCCGACTGACGCAGATTGACAGCGGAATCGCTCCGAGATGGGATGATTCACCCGTTGACACACGCGCCGGAGCTTGATAAACATACGCAGTGCAAGCAGCCGGAGGGGCGCCATGTGCGCCTGTCGGCGTTGCCATGCGCGCGGGACGGCCCCGCCAGGACTCAACAGTCCTGCCGCGCTCCCACGGGAGGCGGCATGCAGTAAGGATGAAGTCTCGCCCTGTTCCGGCACAGACCCAGATACGGACTACGGCTCCACAAGGGGGTAGAAGTGAGATTCAGCAGAGCATCGATGATCATAGGGACGTTGGCGGCGGCGGCGTTGGCGCTGCTCATCATCGTGCCCGTTTGGGCGGGGCCGGGCGTGGACCAAGTGCGGACCGCCGCCGACGGCAACCTGACCGCTACGGTGTACATAGGGGACGCTGGCGGCGGCGCCACGGCGCAATCGCGGCTAGGCTCAACCGTGTACGTCTCGAATAACGAGGCTGCTCACCACATAGTGGGCGTCGAAGTCTCGGGGGCTGGCGTGGGCACTGATGAAGTGACGGTGACTTCCGACAGCGGCACAAAGCTGACGATGAGCACCGGCAATGGTTTCAAGGTCGTCCCACCTCAGTCCGCTGGGGATGTGGAGAGCGACTGCGCCACAGTTGGAAGCATAACTGCAGATGACGGTTGTGAGATTGAGGCGTTGCACGGCGACACCATCACCATCAGGGCGGGCGGAAAGACGCTCAGGCTGACGGTTGACGCGGACAAGCCGGTCATCAGCTCCGTTTCGCCGGCCAACCGGACGCTTCAGTCTTCCGACAGCGTCAACATAGGCTTCGTCGTGACGGACGACGACTCCGGTCTGCGCAGGGACAACGAGAGTGGCGGCGACGGTAGCCGCGACAACGACGGCCAGGACGCTGAGCCGCTGAGCGATGGCACGATTGGCGCCTCCGCGGATATCAACGTGATATGGCAAGATGACGGTGACGACACCAACAATGCGAGCAATGTAGACGGAGAGGATCACAACTTGGAGTCGCGGGGCGACCGGGCTTGGACTGAGCTTGAGCGTGATCACTCCTACCAGGGCGCCCTGACGATAGGCGACCTTGATGCAGGCACGTACAAGTGGCGCATCGAGGCGACAGACAGGGCTGGCAACAAGCGCGTAACCGACTCCAGCAGCTCTAAGGGGAACCAAGACTTCTCCGTGGAAGTTGACGACGAATCTCCCGTGGTGAATAGGATTTTCGCAGGCATCGGCTTCGACTCTGCCAAGAACCGGGAGAAGGCTGACCCCTCTTCGATTCTCGTCGTCTTTGTGAACGAGGACCGCCCCACGGAATTGGATGCCTTGGACACGTCGACGGTTGACCCCGGCGACTTCACGGTGGAAGACAACACAGTGGTCGATGTCATCCACCCGAACGAGAAGTTGACCGTCGACTCTGAGGACCTCGTAAAGGGAGCCGACCTGACGGTGGCCAAGGGCAGCCCCTTGATCGGTAAGATGGAGACGCCTGAAGCAGCCACCGAGAGCGATGATCAGTTCACGATTCAACGACTCGACGAACAAGATCCTCCCGAGCTCCAATACGAGGGCACGGGCAGCCCAGTGGAGATACAGGAAGGAGACGTGCTATCCAACCTGACGAGTGCCTTGGCGAAGGTGGACGACACGTGTGACTCCGACACAGGCAACGACCCAGGCTCGGGTACTAAGGCTTTCACTGCGCCGCTGGACCACCCCGAGGGCTGCATAGACACGCGCAACCGGTTGTACCTGGTCTTGGAGACTCCTCTCGACAATGACGAGACGCCGGAGGTCCAGGCGTTGGGCGGCTCGGTGCGGGACAAGGCCGGGAACGCCAACGAGACGGTTGAAATGGACGCTGCGGACAAGATCGCTCCCACGCTTACGATTGACGTCTCCGGAGACGTGGAGACGGACGGACGCCCGCTGGCCAGGGAAGAGATCACCGTCAAGATTGCGACCGGCGAACGGCTCGGTGCGGCGCCAAGCGTATGGTTGGTGACGTTCGACCACACGGGCAAGATTACTAATGTCGACCCCGAGACTGGCAGTGCTGACGGGACGAACGCCTGGGAGGCGTCTTTCGAAGGCACCGACGACGAGACGCAGGTGGCCGCCATCATCGTTCAGGGTAGGGACCGGCACCAGAACGTCTCGACCTCGAAGGGTTGGAGCAACAAGGGAGGAGAGGCAGGGCCCGACATCGAGACGCTGAACCTTGCCGACCTCGACGACGCAGGACTCTTGGTGGAGTTCGACGACGACATCCCGGACGCCGATGTAACCGTCAACCCGGATGCGTCCGAGAACGGCCAGCTGAAGACGGAGAGCGTTAACCCGTTCATCCAGTTGGCATTCGATGAGGGTAAAGAGAACACGGTTGAGGTTGGGGATGTGGAGAAAGCGGTTGAGGCGAACGAGGACGAGGACATCGAAGCGTCGCCTGCGGTGCCGGCCAAGGCACAGAACTCCCACACCGACGACGATGGCGTGGAGACCAAGTTCGACAGCTACGGCAGGGTGGAGCTCAGTAACGTCACGCTGGACGGCGAAGACGTAACCGATCAGGTCGAGCGGTTGAGCTCGGCAAAGTTCGACCTCGCGCTCTATGGCTTGTCAGTCGGCGACCACGTCCTCGAGTTCACGGCGACCGACACGGCCGGCAACGCCATCACGGATGAAGAGGTGAAGTTCGAGGTGCTCCCGCGCAGCGCCTACGAGATTGACCTGAGGCCGGGCTGGAACCTGGTCTCCTTCCCGGGCGAGCCGGTGGACACGGAGATTGACAGCGTTCTCCCCGCGGACAGCCCGGCGATTGAGGTGCTGACGTACGAGGCCGGCCTATGGATCGCGTCAGTCCGCGAGGCAGGCCAGCCCTGGGAGGGCGAGTTGACCGACATCGACGGGCGGCACGCCTACTGGATCAACGCGACGAGGACAGGGACGCTCGAGGCGGTCCTGATTGAACCGGGCACGGCCGAGGCCTCCCGTCCGCCGGCCATCCAGCTCATCGTGGGCTGGAACCTGATCCCGGTGACCGACTTGGATCAAGGCCCAGCGGGCGACACATCGCATGACGACTACTTCACAAGCATGATCGAGGAAGACTTCGTCAGGGGCTACGTCTTCAACGCGCAGACCCGCAGGTGGGAGCGACTCGGCTACACGTCCGAGGTCAGCAACGGCCAGGGCGTCTGGGTCTACTCCCGGTCGAACGTAGTCCTGGTCCCGTAGTCCCAGTCCCCAGTCCCGAGAGCCTCCCTTGAGGAAGCCAATAGCCTCCCTCCCCAGCCCGGGGAGGGAGGCTTCGTTTAGGGGCGTCTCAGCCATGCGCACGCTAGGTCTCTCCCGTCCGACTGTCCGGCTCCTCGCCGCCGTCCTGCTGGCGCTCGTCGCCGCGGGCCCCGCGCCGCAGGGCGAGGTCGACGCTCCGCCGCCCTGGCCCCTGCTGCTCGAGGGGACCGCCCTTCTCGACGGCGCTCCCGCCGACGGCGCGCTCACCGCCCATATCGCCGACTGGTCGAGCAAGCCTGTGCCCGTAGCCAACGGCCGGTTCGGGACCCCGCTCGGCCTCATCATCGGCCCGCCCACCGCCGGCTACGTCGGCCAGACGGTCGCGTTCCGCCTCACGGCGGCGGACGGGGCGGTCCACGAGGCGACGTTCACCTTCCCGTTTCCCCTGCTTCCGGAGCCGACGAGGAACGCGGCCCAACTCGAGTTCCACGCGCCGCAGTCCGCCGTCCCGCTCGCCGCCGTCCTCCTCGTCCTCGCCGCCGTAACCCTCCTCGTGGCCCTCGCCGCCGTCCTCGTCCGCCGCCGCCCGCGTCGGCGGCCATCGTAGGGGCGTCCCTCGTCGCTTGTCGTCCGACGGCCGCCCCCCGGCGGATCCGTGCTAAACTCCCTCCATGACGACGGGCAACAACACGATGGAAGAACGCGTCAGCAGACTCGAAGGGGCCTACGAGCAGGTCGACCAGCGCCTCGGGGATCTGAACGCGAGCCTCGGGCGGCTCGAATCGAGACTCGACGCCATGGACGCGAGACTTGACGCCCTGGACGCGAAGTTCGACACCTTGGACGCGAAGATCGACATGAAGATTGACGCCCTGGACGCGAAGATCGACGCGAAGATTGACGCCCTCCGCAAAGAAATGATTACCATCTTGGTCGCCATCGGGGGGGTGCTCGTGGCCATCGGGGGCGGGCTCATCGCCATCGCTCTCCGGATATAGCCCCGCGCGCCCGCCGCCTCCAATCGTCACCTCCGCGCCCGACACGAGACCCCCGAATCCCCTCAACACGCGGCTGGTGCTATACTCCCCAAGCGCCCCGCGCGGAGGGCCTCTCGTCTCAGGAGCTTCCCCTTGGACACCTCCCGCCAACCAGTCACCCTGATCGATGTCGTCCTGCCGGGACGAGGCTTCGTCCGCGACGCGGCGCTCGTCGTGGGCTTCTCCGTCCTGGTGGCCGTGTTCGCGCAGATCGCGATCAAGCTGCCATTCACCCCAGTGCCCATCACGGGACAGACCCTCGCCGTCCTCCTGGCGGGAGGCGCGCTCGGCGCGAACCGGGGGGCGGCGAGCCTCGGCCTCTATGCGCTCTTGGGCGCCATCAGCCTCCCGGTCTTCGCGCCGTCGTCCGAGGCGATGGAGGGGGAGGTCTTCCACTTCATCTTTCCCTGGCTTGGCACGGGCGAGCCGTTCTGGAACCTCGCCAGCGGCGGCTACATCGTCGGCTTCGTCCTCGCCGCATGGGTCGTCGGACGGCTTGCCGAGCGCGGGTGGGACCGCAACTGGCGCGTGCTCTTGGCGATGCTCGCCGGCAACGCCATCCTTTACGTGCCGGGCCTGCTTTGGCTGGGGTATTGGGCCGTCGACAAGGGTTGGACGTCCGGCGCGAGCATCGTCCCCGACACCCTCGAATGGGGGCTATGGCCCTTCATCGTCGGCGACCTCTCGAAACTCTACGTCGCCGCCGTCGTTCTGCCCGGCGCCTGGGACCTCATCGGCAGAAGGCCGCGCTGACGTGGAGATCACCTGGCTCGGCCACGCCGCCTTCCGCGTCCGCAGCGGCAACGCGGCCCTCCTGATGGACCCGTTCTCCGACGCGCTCGGCCTCGCTATCCCGCCGCAGCACGCCCAGGCCGACGTCGTCACGGTCAGCGGGCCCGACCCGCTGTCGCAACCGCTGGGCCGCGTCCGCGAACCGGGCGGCCCGTTCGTCGTCGACGGTCCGGGGGAGTACGAGGCCGGGGGCTTCCGCATCAAGGGCGTCCGCACCTCCCGTCACGCCGGCCAGGACGACGCGGGCCCAGCGTGGAACACGATCTACGTCGTCGATATCGAGGGGATGCTCGTCTGTCACCTCGGCGACCCGGACCAGCTGCTGACGGCGAAGCAGATCGAGGAGCTCGCCTCGCCCCACGTGCTGTTGCTGCCCGTCGGGCGCCGCAACGGCCTCTCGCCCGCCGACGCTGTCGAGCTGGTCAACGCCATCGCGCCCAAGATCGTCGTGCCGATGCTTTTCGCGCACCCCGGGAACCGCGCGGACCTCCGCGAGCTCGGCCCGTTCCTCCAAGAACTCGGCGCGAAGGACGCCGCGCCGCGTCAACGCCTCGCGGTCACTCGCGCCAACCTCCCCGAGGAGACCCAGCTCGAGATCCTGCAGCCCGCAGGCGTCCTTCTCTAACGCCGGGCCTTCCGTCGTTCTCGTGCTTGACAGGGGAACCCAGCGCCCGCGCCCCGCCCCTCTGGATTCTCGCCTGGGCGGGAATGACGAATGTGGGGCGTGGATTCCCGCCTGCGCGGGAATGACGAGAGCGGAGTTGTCGGGGCGCCCGGTTTGACACCCCATTTTCACCGAACCTAGAATGGGCCGCTGGGGGACTCCGGGCGGGGCACGGAGAAAGGACTACCGGACATGCTCGAGATGGTGATCGATAGCATCCGCGTTAGCCTGATGAACTACCAACGCGTCGTCATCCTCAAGGAGCGCGAGTCGGACCGCTACCTCCCGATCTGGATCGGGTCGCCCGAGGCCGAGGCCATCGCCGTCAAGCTCCAGAACGTGACGCCTCCCCGCCCGCTGACCCACGACCTCGTCGGCCTGGTAATCTCGACCCTGGGCGCCGCCGTGGACCACGTCGTCGTCCACGACCTGGCCAACGATACGTTCTTCGCCAAGCTGGTGCTCCAGGTGACCGACGGCGTCTCGAAGGAGGTCGACTGTCGGCCTAGCGACGCCATCGCCATCGCGGTGCGCGGCGGACAGGTCGTGACGGGTCCTGACGGCGCCGAACGGCAGTTCCCATCGGCGCAAGAGGCGCAGAAGTACGTTGACGAGCTCGGGGCCGCCGCCGACGGGCAGCCCGAGATCCGCTCGCGGGTGCCTATCTTCGTCGAAGAGGGCGTCCTCGATAAGGCCGGGATCCACATGGACGCTGACTCCGACAAGGTCGTGGCGGAGGACAAGACCGTGCGCAGGGAGGGCGGGGCCGCTGCTCCGCGCGCCGTAACCGAGGAGGAGGTCAAGGGAATGTCGGCGTTCTCGGAGTTCCTCAGCGACCTTCCGGGCCTCGAGGAGCTCGGCCCCCCCGCGGACAAGTAGAGCGGTGTGCGCGCTGCTCCCGCGCTCGTGCGCCGCCGTCCATTCCGGTTGACCCTCGACCGCGCTTGTGATAGGGTTCACTAGGTTTGCAACCGACATGAGTGGTCGGCAGTGGTGGCTCTCTGCGGCCCAGTTCCTGGGCATCGGGTGGTATATCGCGTCGGCCATCGTCGCGCCAACGCTTGGCGGGGTCTGGCTGGACGGCAGGGCCGGGACATCCCCGCTGTTCCTGCTGCTCGGTCTGCTGTTGGGCGTTGGAATTGCGTTCTACGGGACGTATCGCATGGCTGTCAGCTTCATGGTCGGTCAGCAAGACTCTGAAGAGCGGAAGGGCCCTGATTCGTGAGTTCCCGGCTGCGCGTGCCCATACTGCTCGTCTTCGGCGGCTCGCTGGTGTTCGGCCTCCTCTTCGGCCCCATCGGCGCCTCGCTGTTCGGCGCCGAGCCGTTCGTCCCGCTCCCCCACGTCGAGCTGGCACCGCCGACGATCTTCGAGATCGGCGACTTCCAGGTCACGAACACCCTCCTCTCCGCCTGGCTCACGACCGTGGTTGTGCTGCTGCTGTTCGTCGGCGGCACGAGCCGGATGCGGATCGTGCCCGGCCGCGTCCAGGGCGTCCTGGAGATGCTCATCGAGGCGCTCTACGGCTTCGTCACCGGCGTGGTCGGCGAACGGTTCGGGCGTCCCTTCTTCCCCATCCTCGCCACGATCTTCATCTTCGTGGCCTTCAACGCCTGGATAGCGCTGCTGCCCATCTATCAGGTCCTCGGCTTCAAGGCGGACGGCGCCGAGCATGTAACGACCCACCTGCTGCGCTCGGCCGGCACGGACATCAATATGCCGTTGGCCCTCGCGATCGTGGCGTTCGTCTTCATCGAGGCCTGGGGATTCAAGGTCCACAAGAGCGGCTACCTGCGGGAGTTCTTCCGCTTCGGCAATCCGATCCAGACGTTCATCGGCTTGCTCGAGCTGCTGAGCCACTTCATCAGGCTGATTAGCTTCACGTTCCGTCTGTTCGGCAACATGCTTGCCGGAGAGATCATCCTGCTCATGATTACCTTCCTGCTCATCTTCACCGCGCCGCTCGCGTTCTACGCGCTCGAGTTGCTGGTGGGAGGGGTGCAGGCGCTGGTGTTCGTGGGCCTAACGCTCGTGTTCGCCCTCCTGGCGGTGTCGCCGCACGAGGGGGAACACGAGGAGCACGAGGCCGCGGCGCACTGACGCAGAGCGGGCGGCGCAACGAGATTGTCAGAGCACTCGACAGAAGGGGGTAGGAATTGAGATTCGCGCGGTCAACCACAATCGGCGTCCTGATGGCGGTGCTCTTGAGTATGCTCGCTGTCCTGCCGGCGTTCGCGCAGGGCGAGCCGGAGAACTTTGAGCAGGCGCTCGAGCTCGCGCAGGCGGGCAGCCTCTCCGCGAACGCGTTCAAGTTCCTGGGCGTCGGCCTCGCCGGGCTCGGACTGCTGGGCGCGGGCATCGGCTTGGGCATCCTGGGAAACGGGGCCATGAACGCGTTGGGGCGCAACCCCGAGGCGCGCGCGGCCATCGTGCCGAACATGATCCTGGCCCTCGCTTTCACCGAGGCCATCGGCATCTACGGCCTCGTCACCGCCATCCTGCTCATCTTCGTGGCGTAATCCGAGCGGGGACCGCTCCGTCCGGGGCGGTCGTCCGTTTTGAAAGGAGCTGCTGACGTGTTAGCGGCGCCCCTTCTCGCTGAGGAGGCCAGCGGTCTCGGCGCGCTCGGGTTGGACCTTGGGGCATTGATTGCCTACTTGGTCAACTTCGGCGTGCTGCTGCTGTTCCTCTACTTTTTCGCGTACAAGCGGATACTTGGCATGCTGGACCAGCGCTCGAGCCGGATCAGAGAGAGCCTCGCGGAGGCGGACCGGGTCCGGCAGGAGTCGCAAGAACAGCAGGCCGCGATGCAACACGCCCTGGACGAGGGGCGTCAGGAGAGCCAGCGTGTGCTGGCGGAGGCGCGCGAGGCGGCTGAACGCTACCGCGAACAGCAGGCGGCGCAGGCCCGAACCGAGGCCGAGGCGCTCCTCGAACGCGCCCGAGGCGAGATCCGGACCGAGCGGGACGCTGCCCTCGAGCAGGTCCGCGCGGAGTTCGCGGGCCTCGCCGTCGCTGCCGCCGAGCGCATCATTCACCGGTCGCTCGACGTCGACTTGCACCGGGACTTGATCGATGAGGTGCTCGCCGAAGGCGAGACGCGGCGCGGGCAGGGCTAGGAGGAGCGCGCAGTGGCCAGGACACCTACGGCCAAACGCTACGCCCAAGCGCTGTTCGCCATCGCTCGGGACAGCGGCGCCGAGCAGGCGTGGCTCGATGACCTCCGCGCCGCGCGCGAGGCTCTCGCCGACCCGACCGTCGTGCTGTATCTCGGTACTCCCCGCGTGTCTATCGAGGACAAGCAGCGGGTCGTCGTCGGGTTGCTCGAGGGCCTTGAGCCGATGGTTGCGAATATGGTCGGCTTGCTCATCGGGCGGCAGGCCTCAGGCCTACTGCTGGCCATCGTGGCTGCGTACGCCGAGTTGCTGAACGAGAGCCTAGGCAGGCTGACCGCCACGATGACCGCGGCGACTGCCGTTTCGAACGAGCAGCGCCAGCGCCTCACGGCGTCGCTCAGCACGATGCTTGACAAGGAAGTGGTGCTCGACGTGCGTGAGGACCCATCCATCATCGGAGGCGCGCTCGTACGCGTTGGAGACCAGATCATCGACGGCAGTGTGCGCACGAGGCTGCAGGCCCTCAAGCACCGGCTGGAGCGCGAATCGCTGGCCTGATGAGACACGCGGCAGCAATGTAACGACGCGTCCTCCCGATAGCGAGGGCAGGACGGGCGGCAACCGGTATGGAGGAGCGGCCATGACCAGTCGCGGACAGGACATCGCGTCCGTCCTGAGACGGCAGATCGAGGAGTTCGGCGGCGAGACGACGTTGACCGAGGTGGGCACCGTCGTCAGCGTCGGCGACGGCATCGCAATGATCCACGGTCTCGGGAAGGTGGGATTCGGCGAGCTGTTGGAGTTCCCCAGCGGCGTCTCCGGCCTGGCGCTCAACCTCGAAGAGGATGCCGTGGGCGCGGCAATCATGGGCTCCGACGTCGGAGTGCGAGAGGGAGACCTCGTCAAGGCTACCGGCGAGATTGCCCGCGTGCCGGTGGGCGACGCGCTGCTGGGCAGAGTCGTCGACCCGTTGGGCGCGGCCCTCGACGGCAAGGGTCCCGTCAAGACGGACGGCACGCGGCCCATCGAGATCGTGGCGCCGAACGTGGTCGCGCGTCAGGCGGTCAATACGCCGGTGCAGACGGGCATCAAGTCAATCGACGGGATGATCCCGATCGGCCGCGGGCAGCGAGAGCTGATCATCGGCGACCGGTTCACGGGCAAAACGGCGATCGCCATCGACGCCATCATCAATCAGAAGGGCCTGGACCTGCTCTGCATCTACGTGGCCATCGGTCAGAAGCAGGCCAAGGTGGCGTCGATCCAGGCGACGCTCGAAGAGCACGGCGCCATGGACCATACGGTGATCGTTGCCGCGAACGCCTCGGACCCCGCGCCTATGCAGTATCTGGCGCCCTACGCCGGCTGCGCCATCGGCGAGGCGTTCATGGACAGCGGCCGCGAGGCGCTCATCATCTATGACGATCTGACGAAGCACGCGTGGGCGTACCGTCAGATGTCGTTGCTGCTGCGGCGCCCGCCCGGCCGCGAGGCGTACCCGGGCGACGTGTTCTATCTCCACAGCCGTTTGCTCGAGCGGGCGGCGCGCATGGACGAGGCCCACGGCGGCGGCTCACTCACTGCGCTGCCGATTATCGAGACGCAGGCGGGCGACGTCTCTGCGTACATCCCCACCAATGTCATCTCCATCACGGACGGCCAGATCTACCTCGAGGCGGACCTGTTCAACTCGGGGATTCGTCCCGCGGTGAACGCCGGCCTGTCCGTCTCCCGTGTGGGCGGCGCCGCGCAGACCCGAGCGATGAAGAAGGTCGCCGGACGCATGCGACTGGAGCTCGCCCAATACCGCGCGCTCGCCAGCTTCGCGCAGTTCGGCGCGTCGGACCTGGACGCCGCGACCCGTGCCCAGCTCGACCGGGGCAGGCTGCTCACCGAGCTGCTCAAGCAGCCCCAGTACAGGCCGAGCTCGCTCGCGCAGCAGGTGTGTTCGATGTACACCGCGGTCAACGGTCTCATGGACGACATTCCCGTGGACCGGGTGCGCGAGTTCGAGGAACGGCTCATCGGTTATCTGGAGACATCGAAGCCCGAACTGATGCAGGCGATCCAAACTACCAAGGATATCGACGAG
This sequence comes from Dehalococcoidia bacterium, assembly GCA_965220205.1. GTDB lineage: Bacteria > Chloroflexota > Dehalococcoidia > Lucifugimonadales > Australimonadaceae. The sequence goes on from OZ244812.1 coordinate 2,323,466, forward strand.
GCGACCGAAGGCTCGCTGAAGGAGGCTATCGCGGCCTTCAAGGCAACCTTCGCGTAGGCCCAAGGACAGAACAGCGTGCCGAGCGTTAGGCAGATACGAGGACGCATCCGCAGCGTCAGGAACACGGCCCGGGTCACCCGCGCCATGCAGATGGTCGCTGCGTCGAAGATGCGCCGCGCCCAGGAGCAGGTCGTCTCGGCGCGGCCCTACGCGCAGAAGCTCCGCGCGGTGCTGGCGGACCTCGCTGCCCAGGTTTCGGGGCAGGACGACGTCGAGCACCCGCTGCTGGAAGAGCGTCCGACGCAGAACGTGCTGCTGCTCCATGTGACGCCTGACCGGGGCCTCGCCGGCGGCATGCCCAGCAACATCAACCGGGCGGGCGCCGAGTTTCTCCTGCGCCAGGAGTTGCCCACGGCGCTCGTGACCGTCGGCAGGAAGGGCCGCGACTTCATGGTCCGGGCCGGCCGCGACGTCCGGGCCTCGTTCACCGACATGGGCGACCGCCCGACGATGACCGATACGCTGCCCGTCACGCGGCTCTTGGAGCGCCTCTACGTGGACGGCGAGATGGACGCGGTCTATGTCGCCTATACGCGGTTCGTCAATACGCTCATCCAACAGACGGTCGTGACCCAGCTCCTGCCGGTGCGCGCCAGCACATTCAATGAGGCGAGCGAGCCCGCCGACTTTCTCTATGAGCCCGACGCGGGGGTGGTTTTTGGCAACCTCCTGCCCCGCTTTCTCGAGGTGCAGGTGTACCAGGCGTTCCTCGAGAGCAACGCGAGCGAGCAATCCGCGCGGATGGTCGCAATGCAGAACGCCACCGACGCCGCGCAGGAGATGGTCGAGACGCTGACGCTTGACCTCAACAAGGCGCGCCAAGCAATGATCACCGCCGAGCTGCTCGACCTGGTCGGCGGCGTGGCGGCGTTGGAAGGCTAGGAAGTGCGGCGGTGCTCACCCAGGTACAGGTCAAGAACTTCAAGAGCATAGGCAACGCTGTCGTCGACCTCCAACCGTTCACCGCTTTCGTGGGCCAGAACGGTGCCGGCAAGAGCAACTTCGTCGACGTTCTCAGATTCATAGCGGAGAGTCTCACGAACTCTGTTGGATATGCAATTCAGAATCGGGGCGGCATCGAGGCTGTCCGGCGGCGGTCTCGAGGACACCCCGTTAACTTCGGGTTCAGACTGCTGATGGATCTGGAGGTTGGCCCCGTTGAATACTCGTTCGAGATTACAGCCGAAAAGCAAGGTCGATTCTCTGTGAAGCGGGAACGATGCAGGTGCGGACTCAATCAGTTCGAAGTGAACGACGGCGAGTTGCGGGCTAGTCCAGTGGGCATCACGCGCCGAGTAGAACGAGACCGCCTCGCTCTCACACTTCTATCAGGAATCGAGGAGTTCCGGCCCGCGTACGATGCGATTGCGGGTTTTCGCGTCTATGCGCTGTCGCCCGACCGGATTCGCGACCTGCAGGACCCGGACCCGGGCGAGGTTCTGAAGTCCGACGGAAGCAATGCCGCTGCCGTCCTGCGCGAAATCAAGAATCGGAATCCGGACAGCCACCGGCGACTCAGCGAGTACTTGGCAGAGGTAGTGCCCGGCATACATTCCGTGGACTATAAGATGGCGGGTCCCAAGGAAATGCTGGAGTTCCGCCAAGACGTTGGGGACAAGAAGCCTTGGGCGTTCGATTCTATGAGTATGTCAGACGGGACATTGCGGGTGCTTGGCATACTCTTGGCAGTCTATCAAGTGACGACAGCGTCGGTGACAGTCATAGAAGAGCCGGAGGCCACGATTCATCCGGCGGCGCTGGAAGTGCTGCTGGATATCCTGATGGAAGCCAGCTCGTCCACTCAGATGATTCTTACTACGCACAGTCCGGACTTGCTCGACCACGAGCGGATACAAGACCAAAACCTGCGAGTGGTTCAGGCCCAGGATGGCGAGACGCGGATAGGGCCAGTAGACCCAGGCTCACGACACCTGATCGCCTCCCACCTCTTCACGACGGGTGCACTGCTTCGCCAGGGCGAGTTGGACATTGACGCGGAGACCACTAAGGAAAACAGCCGGCAGCTTAGCTTGTTCGGAGCTGGCAAGCCGTGATAGTCCCGATCGTAGAGGGGCACGGAGAGATGAAGTCGATGGGCGTCATCATCCGTCGAGCGATGTCGGACTCTGGGTTGTACATGCAGGTCGGGGCTTCCATCAGGGTGAAGCGCTATCAAGTTTTAAAGCCGGGGGAGCTAGAGAAGGCGATTGACCTCGCATTCGCTAAGCGGACGGGTGTGAGGGCGTTGCTCTTGATCTTGGACGCCGACGACGATTGTCCCAAGAACTGCGCCGCCCTGCTTCGGGAGCGGGGTTCAGCCCACGTTGGGGATCGCGGCTACTTCGGCGTTGTCCTCGCGAACCGAGAGCTCGAGGCCTGGTTCTTGGCGGATGTCGAGGGGCTTAGCGAGGGTATCGACGGCGCTCCTTTCGTGGAGGTGCCTGATGAGGTCGAGGGAGTGCGGGACGCGAAAGGCCTGTTGAGCCGCGCGCTAGGGTGTAGGTACACGAGCACTTTGGATCAGCCGAGATTCGCTGCTAGGTTCAATTTGCAGCGGGCCTCGGACCGTTGCCGGTCGTTCAGGAAGTTCCAGACGGAACTGCACAACGCCCGCCAAGATAGGGAAGGCTAGGACTGAATAGGAGAGGCGCAATGGCCGAAGGAGCCCAAGGCAGAGTCGTACAGGTCATCGGGACCGTCGTAGACGTGGAATTCCCGCCGGACCAGCTCCCGGGAATCTTCAACGCGCTGGAACTCGATGTCGCCGGCGAGCGCCTGGTGCTCGAGGTGGAGCAGCAGGTCGGGAACAGCTGGGTCCGGTGCCTCGCCCTGGGCGCGACCGAGGGCCTGTCGCGCGGCACGGTCGCGCGGGATATGGGCCAGCCCATCGCGGTGCCCGTGGGCGAGGCGAGTCTTGGACGGCTGTTCAACGTCGTGGGCGCGCCGCTCGACAACCTCGGCGCGGTAGACGCCAAGGAGCATTGGCCCATCCACCGGTCGCCGCCGGCCTACGAAGACCAGAGCATGACCACCGAAGTGCTCGAAACCGGCATCAAGGCGCTCGACCTGATTGCGCCGTTCACCAAGGGCGGCAAGGTCGGCGCCTACGGGGGAGCGGGCGTCGGCAAGACGGTGATCATCCAGGAGCTCATCCGCAACATCGCCGAGGTCCACAAGGGCTACTCCGTCTTCGCCGGCGTCGGCGAGCGTTCCCGCGAGGGCAACGACCTGTGGCACGAGATGCAGGAGTCGGGCGTCCTCGCCAACACGGTGCTCGTGTTCGGCCAGATGAACGAACCGCCCGGCGTGCGGCTGCGCATCGGCATGACCGGCCTGACCATGGCCGAGTACTTCCGCGACATGATGAACCAGGACGTGCTGCTGTTCATCGACAATCTCTACCGCTATATCCTCGCGGGCATGGAGGTGTCGGCGCTCCTCGGCCGTATGCCCTCCGCCGTCGGCTACCAGCCGACGCTCAGCACCGAGATGGGCGACCTCCAGGAGCGCATCACCTCGACGAACAAGGGGTCTATCACGTCGTTCCAAGCCATCTACGTGCCGGCCGACGACTACACCGACCCCGGCGTCGCCACGAGCTTCGGGCACCTGGACGCCGTCATAGCTCTGGAGCGCTCCATCGCGGAGCAGGGCCTCTTCCCCGCGGTCGACCCGCTGACGTCGTCGTCGCGGATCCTCGACCCGCTGATTATCGGTCAGGAGCACTACGACGCGGCGCGAGGGGTGCAGGCGGTGCTCCAGCGCTACAAGGACCTCCAGGACATCATCGCGATCCTGGGCATGGAGGAGCTCTCGGAAGAGGACAAGGTCACGGTGGGCCGCGCCCGGAGAATCCAGCGCTTCCTCTCGCAGCCCTTCTACGTCGCCGAGCAGTTCACCGGCCGCGAGGGGCGGTACGTCCCGGTCGTCGAAACCGTGCGCGGCTTCACGGAGATTCTCGAGGGCAAGTACGACGAGGTCGCCGAGCAGGACTTCTACATGGCCGGGAGCATCGACGAAGTGGCCGAGCGCCATCAGGAACGCGGCTCGGGCGCGTAGCGTTGACGTAGGAGCGCGTCATGCCAATGAGACTCGAAATCATCACCGGGGAGCGCGTCCTGTTTCAGGGCGACGTGGAGTCGGTCGTCGCGCCGGGGAGCGAGGGCGAGTTGGGCGTCCTGCCCCACCACGCGGCCGTCATGACGATGCTCCAGCCGGGCGAACTCTTCTACACGATAGACGGCGCCGAAACGGGCTTCGCTCTCACGGGCGGGTTCATGGAGATCCGGAGCGACCACGTTGTCGTACTGGCCGACGCCGCCGAGCGCGTGGACGAGATCGATGAAGCACGGGCTGAGGAGGCGGTCCGCCGCGCCCGCGAACGCATAGCGGCCAGGGTGACCGACGTCGACTTGGAGCGGGCCCTTCAGTCGTTGCGGCGCGCGCAAATCCGCGTGCAGACCGTCCAGCGACGGCGCGGCCGAGGCTCCGGAGCGCCGAGCCTGAGGCGATAGGCGGCGCTACTGCCTGTTCCGGCGGTTCTCCCGGAGTTGCAGCACGATCGCGGCTACCAACAGCGCACCGCCGAGAACGCCCCAAGTGATGATCGAGAACCAGAACCCAGGGTGCATGTATCCCTCCGCGATGGCGCTCCGCCCGTCTTGGCGCACGGAGCGCTCGTGCGATGCTCATTGTTGTGAGACCGAGGGTAGGGTCGCGCAACGCTCGTGTCAATCGGCATATAGAGCACTGGGCTCCTCAGGGCTTACCCTCGCCCAAGCGTCCCAGTCCGCAGGAACGTAGGGGACAGGCCAACGGGGATTGGCCCTCCAGCGTTCCCAACCATCGCAGAACGGGGAAGCATTGCTCTCGATCTTGCGTACCATCCGCTCGCCTTCTGCCCGGACCGATAACGCCTGCTCGTCCGTGAAGAACCCTCTTCGGTGAAGCTCGGAGAACTCGTCGTCGTCCTTCCAAGACCACGACATGTCGGGTTGGACCAAGACGTCGAGCACATGGTCTTGGACCAGAATCCCGCGAGCCGTCCGCTTGATTGGGGCCTGCAGGTTGACGTACCAGAACCGGAGGTCCCAATCCACCGTCCAGAAGATCCATACCGAATGTCCCGAATCGGGTGAGGTCAGCGTCAACACATGAGAGTTGCCGGACAGCCTCTCCTCGAACGCCTGCACGCCGCCCATCATGATTGTCGCTCGCTCCTCGACAGGTAGCGCGTAACGGTCCCTCGGCATCGCCGAGGCGGTCCGCCATGGCGCTCTTGGGTGCGTGTACAAGGCCAAGAGTTCTTGCCGGTCCTCGACGACGGTCACAGGGCGGGAGCTCAGGAACTGCCCCCACCACATGTCCTGCTGGAGAATCTGCTCACCCGGCATCCACCGCTTGCGGCCGCTTGGCATGGGCACGAGCCAACCTTCTAGTCCGGCGAGCTGAGGTAGTACGTCATCGACTGGAGCGCGACCACCGGGTCGACGTTCCGGATGCGTACGTCCAGCGGCGTGATGGCCGACTTGGGCGCATAGTTGAGTATGGCCTTGATGCCCGCGTCGACGAGCTGGTCGATAACCTCCTGCGCCACCCACGCGGGAACGGCCACAATGGCGATCTGCACCCCTTTGTGCTCCGCGACTTCCTTGAAGTCCGAGAAATCGTTGATGATCAGGCCGCCCGCCATCTCGCCGACCAGCCGTTGGTCCGAGTCGAATGCGCAGACGACGCGGAAGCCCTCGGGCGCGAAGCCGGGATAGCTGATGATGGAACGTCCGAGCCGTCCAACCCCCACGATTGCGACGCGCCAGTCCTGGTCGAGGCCGAGGATGTGGCGCAGTCGTTCCAGGAGGTGCGAGATGCTGTACCCGCGTCCCTGCTTGCCGAACCGGCCGAAGTAGCTGAGGTCCTTCCGAATCTGCGCCGGCGTCACCTGCAACAGCTCGCCCAACTGCTGGGAGCTGATTACGTCGATGCCGTTCGATTCCAAGTGCGCGAGGGCCCGCAGGTATTGGGGAAGGCGCTCGATGACGACCTCGGGCACGTCGGGTGGTCCGGCCATGCTGGCTCCTGGTGAGCGGAGGTTTCGGGAACGTTGAGCTTCACTAGTGACGGTAATCGTTTGTGAAGCGTTTGTGATGCGCTAGTATTCTCGTTCACAAACGGGCCGTCAATAGAGTTTGCGGACGCGATGTGCGCGAGACAGCGTCCACGCCGGAAGCGCAGCGACCCGTGCTATAGTGACGAAACCCCGCCTGCGAGGAGCCATTGCACATCGGAGCCTGCCGGCTGACGTACCGCCTTCCCGGCAACGAGTCGCTCAAGGGCAAGCGGCAACTCTCCCGCTCGCTTATCGCGCGCCTCCGTCAACGGTTCAACCTTGCCGTCGCCGAGGTGGACGGCCTCGACCGCCACCGGACGCTGGTCATCGGCATGGCCTGTGTGAGCAACGAAGCCGCCCACGCGAGCGAGATGCTCGACGCCGCCATCAGGTTCGCGGGTTCCTCGCACCTCGACCTCGAACTGATCGACGTCGAGCGCGATCTCATCTACGGGGCGTAGGGTGGACTTCGACCAGTTCGTCGAGAGTCTCTCGCGGTCGCCTGAGCACAGCGGTCGAGTCGCGCACGTCGAGCGGCTGGCCTACCGGGAACCCTCCTACGGCCGCCTGTTGCACGAGCTGACTCCGGCGCTGGACCGCGCGCTCGAGTCCCACGGCCTGCTGCCGTTGTTCACCCACCAGGCGGAGGCTATCGACGCCGTGCTCGACGGCGGCGACGTCGTCGTCGCAACGCCCGCCGCGAGCGGCAAGAGCCTCTGCTACAACGTTCCGGTCGCTCAGGCGCTGCTCACGGACCGGTCCACACGGGCGCTCTATCTCTTCCCCACGAAGGCGCTCGCACAGGACCAACTGGGCGGTCTGCGCCGTCTACTGCCCGACCAGCTGGCGTCGCGCGTCGGCATCTTCGATGGCGACACGCTGCGGAGCGAGAGGTCGTCGATGCGCCGGTCGGCCCAAGTCGTGCTCACGAACCCGGACATGCTCCACTATGGCATCCTGCCGAACCATCGGAGCTGGAGCCGCCTGCTGCCGTCGCTGCGTTACGTCGTGGTCGACGAGGCGCACGTGTACCGCGGCGTGTTCGGCTCCCACGTGGCGAACGTGCTCCGGCGGCTGCGCCGGCTCTGCGCCCATTACGGCAGCGACCCGGTGTTCGTTCTGTGCAGCGCCACGCTCGCCAACGCCGGAGAGCTGGCAGAGCGCCTCACCGGCCGGCCCGTGGGGGTCATCGACAGCGACGGCGCGCCCCACGGCGCGAAGCACTTCGTCTTCTGGGACCCGCCCATCGTTGACGAGGAACGCGGTACCCGCGCAAGCGCGGGCAGCGAGTCCTCGCGGCTGCTGGAGATGCTGTTGAAGCGAGAGGTGAGGACGCTGGCCTTCGTGCGCTCACGGCGGCAGGCCGAGCTCGTGTACGTCAGCGTGCGCAACCGGCTGCGCGAGGCGGCGTCGTCCCTTGCGGAGCGCGTCAAGCCCTACCGGGCCAGCTATCTGGCGGAGGACCGCCGGGAGGTCGAGCGCAGCCTGCGCAGCGGCGAGCTCATGGGCGTTGTGGCGACCAACGCGCTCGAGCTGGGCATCGACATTGGAGAACTGGACGCGACGATCCTCACGGGCTACCCCGGCAGCGTCGCGAGCACATGGCAGCAGGCGGGACGCAGCGGACGGAGCGGCGACGGCTCGTTGAGCGTCCTCGTCGCACAGGACGGCCCGCTCGACCAATACCTGATGCGCCGCCCCGATTTCTTCTTCGGCCGGCCCCACGAGCACGCTCGCATCAAGCCGGACAACCCGCACGTGCTGGAGCCCCACCTGCCATGCGCCGCGTACGAGCTTCCGCTCACTGCCGCCGACGCCGAACTGTTCGGACCGACGCTGACCGCTCGGCTAGACGGCCTCGCCAGCGAGGGGTCGCTCGTCGAGCGGGAGGGGCGGTGGTTCGCGGCTCCTTCCCTCGGCTACCCGGCGCAGCTGGTCAACATCCGTTCGATCTCGCGGTCGGAGTACCACGTGGTCGAGTCGGCGTCCGGCCGCGTCCTCGAGCACGTCGACGAGGCCGGCGCGCTCAGTCAGTTGCACCCCGGCGCGGTCTACCTGCACCAGGGAGAGGCCTACTTGGTCGAGCGTCTGGATGTCGAGGCCGGAGTCGCCTACCTCCGCGCCGCAGACGTCCCGTACTACACCGAGTCCCGAGAGCTGACCGACATCCGCGTCGTCGAGACGCAAGCGAGCCGCCGTCTGTTCGGCGCCCGGTTGGACCGCGGCGAAGTGGAGGTCTCGCGCCAGGTCGTGGGGTACCGCAAGCGGGGCTTCTATGGGACTGACGCCAAGGAGGCCGACTTCGGGGACGTGCCGCTGGACCTGCCCACTCAGGTGTTCCGCACGACAGCGCTCTGGTTCGACCTCTCCCCCGCCAGCCTCCGGTGGGTGTCCGGCGAGCAAGCGGACCTCGCGGGGGGCCTGCACGCGCTCGAGCACGCGGCGATCGGCGTCCTGCCACTCTTTGCTCTCTGCGACCGCAACGACATCGGCGGCGTGTCCACGCCCATGCACCCCGACACGGGCGAGCCGCAGGTGTTCATCTACGACGGCCACTCCGGCGGCGTCGGCATCGCCGAGCACGGGTTCGATGTCATCGAGGAGTTGTTGTCTGCGACGCTCGACGCGGTGTCGCAATGCCCATGCGCCGACGGTTGCCCGTCCTGCATACAGTCGCCCAAGTGCGGCAACAACAACCGGCCGTTGGACAAGCACGTCGCGGCGAGGCTCCTGCGCGATCTGACGGGCCGGTGAGAAGCCCCGGGTAAGACTGCGGATCGAGAGCGAAGCCTGGCTCTCAAGGGCGGACCGACGCACTCTGCCGTCATTCCGGTCTGCACGCCGCCCCTCTCTAACTCTCCCCCGCAGACGAGGGAGAGGATTTCGAGCCGGACGGCGTTCCTCATCGTTGGGCTTTCAGCATGAGGAGCGCGTTGTCGATGGTCTCGAGCTGGCGGCGGAGCTCTTTATCCTGCCGCGCGGCGATGGAGGTCGAGAGGACGGTCTTGGCGGCGCGGTGTCTGACATTGGGGTCGGGATGGTCGAGGAGCTGGACGAGACGGATGACGCCTTTGAGGGTGAACCCTTCGAGCTCGGAGAACGCGAGGCCGCAGATGTTGCGGCGGACGCGTTCGAGCTCGGCGCGGAAGGCGGGTTCTTGCATCCATCGCATGAGGGTGCTCTTGGCGATCTGCGCAGCCCGGGCGCCTTCGGAAAGGTTGGGCTCAGAGGCGATATAGGGAAGAGCGGCGGCCTGGCGGAGTGAGAGGGCGCACTCTTTTCTATCGGTCTCATTTGGTCTCATTCCTCCTCTAGGGACGGGCCGAACGGGGGCTTCGGCGGATGTGGTTTTGCCCGGTTCCCCCCACCTCAATCCTCCCCCAAAGGGGGAGGAGGCCAGACCGGAGGGGCCAGAACCGGAGGGCTCTGGTCGGTGCTGGGTTCGTTGGAATCAGGATAGGAGATGGGATGGCGTGTGCACAGCGGGCTCCTGTCATAAATGCGACATTGAGGCGTGGCTCCGTAGTGCCTGTCGTTGCAGGCTCGTTGCTAGAATGGGCGCGTGATTGACGCCGTGATCGAACTGGGGATGTGTGAGGCGGCTCATGGCTGAGCAGGCGCGGGCGGCCTACGTCTACGACGAACAGATGTCCCGCCACGTACTGGCGGAGACGCACCCCATGAAGCCCGTCCGCCTCCAGCACACCTACGAGCTGCTCCGTGCTTACGGCGCGTTCGAGGACGAGAGCGCCATACTGGTCGCGCCGCGTCCGGCTACGATGGACGAGCTGACAACATTCCACACGCAGAGCTACATCGACGTGGTTCGGCGGCTCAGCGCAGGCGAGGAGATCGGCGGCACCGAGCGGTTCGGGTTCTCGGCGGGAGGCGACAACCCTGTCTACGCCGGGATGTACGAAGCGGCGCTGCTGTCGACAGGGGCGTCGGTGCAGGCGGCCTGCCTGGTGGCCGACGGCACGGCGCGGGCGGCTTTTGCGCCAGCGGGCGGGCTCCACCACGCAGCGTCCGGGAACGCGTCGGGCTTTTGCATCTTCAACGACCCGGTCGTCGCCATCAACGCCTTGCGGGAGCGCGGCCTGCGGGTGGTCTACGTCGATATCGACGCGCACCACGGCGACGGCGTCCAGACGGCGTTCTATCGCGACAGGGACGTGATGACGATCTCCATGCACGAGGGCGGCCGCTGGCTGTTCCCCGGCACGGGAGAGGTCTCGGAGCTTGGCGAGGGCGATGGCCAGGGCTATTCGGTCAACGTGCCGCTGTATCCCTACACGTACGATGAGCTGTTCCTGGAGGTGTTCGACGCGGTGGTCCCGCCGTTGGTGCGGGCCTTCAGCCCGGACGTGATCGCGACGCAGCTCGGGGTCGACGCCTACGTCTACGATCCGCTGACGCACTTCGCGCTGACCACGAATGGGTACGTGGCTGCGGTCGAGCGGCTGGGCAGCATGGGCTACCCGTGGCTGGCGTTCGGCGGCGGGGGCTACGACCTCGACGCTGTCCCTCGGTGCTGGGCCATGGCGTACGGCGTGATGCTCGGCCGCGAGTGGCCCGACGAGCTGCCCGAGAGCGCCAGCGCCTTCCTCGAAAGCCCCCTCCTGCGCGACGGCATAGTGACTCTGGACGACGACGTTCGGCAAAGGACGCAGGCCTACGCCCGCCAGCAGGTGGACGCGGTGCGCCGGCTCATCTTTCCGTTCCACGGGCTCGCTTAGGCAGGCGGGCACGACGGCAGGCCGACCCCCACACAGCGGGAGAGCGCATATGAGCCAACTGGGCCGCCGGATAGAGAGAGGTCAACAACGTTTGGAAGGTGTTCGGCGATAGACCGGAGGTCGCCCTGCGGCTGGAGCATGCGTCGAAGAGCCGTGAAGAGATCCGGCAGGAGCTGGGCGTCGTGGTCGCAGCTCAGGGACGTCTCATTCGCCGTGAGCAGCGGAGAGGTCTTCGTGGTCATGGGCCTGTCCGGCAGCGGCAAGTCGACGCTGGTGCGTTGCCTCATCAGGCTCACGGAAGCGAGCGCGGGGCAGATATATTTCGACGGCGAGGACATTGGCGCATACTCGTCGGAGCAGCTCGTGCAGTTCCGGCGCAGCAAGATCGCCATGGTCTTCCAGCACTACGCGCTGCTTCCGAACCGCAACGTCGTGGACAACGTGGCGTATGGCCTGGAAGTAGGGGACCTGGACAAGAAGGCCCGTTACGAGGCTGCGGCGGAGGCCATCGAGACGGTCGGGCTCAAGGGTTGGGAAGACAACTACCCCAGGGAGATGAGCGGCGGGATGCCGCAGCGCGTCGGCCTCGCCAGGGCTCTCGCCGTCAACGCCGACGTGTTGCTCATGGACGAACCCTTCAGCGGCCTCGACCCCCTCATACGACGGGAGATGCAGGACGAGCTCATTTCCCTTCAGACTGAGCTTCACAAGACCATCGTGTTCATCACTCACGATCTGAACGAGGCCCTCAAGAGAGGCGACCGCATCGCAATCATGCGGGACGGAGAGATCATCCAGCAGGGTTCGCCCGAAGAGATTGTGACGCTGCCGACCGACGACTACATAACCGACTTCGTGCGGGACGTATCCAGGGCAAAGGTGATTCAAGCGAAGGCCATCATGCGAGAGCCGGACGTGGTGATGTACGAACGGCAGGGACCACGCGTGGCCCTGCACACTATGCAGGACCACGGCATCGACGCGGCGTTCTTAATCGCGCGCGATTTCACGCTGCGGGGGATTCTTACGGCCGACGAAGTCAAGGCCCTCGTCTCCCGGGGAAGGAGTCCCTGGACGAAGCGGAGATCGTTCCGCCGATGACCACGGCCCCGGAAGCCTACATCGAAGAGATCATCCCGATGGCGGCCCAGACCCGAACACCCGATCGCGGTGGTCGGCGACAACGGGAGCCTCCTAGGCGAAATCGACAGGGGAGCCCTGCTAACAGGAATGTCTGGCAGCGGTTAGGAGCCTTGATGGCCTCCTATGCCTCGGCGAGGGCTATCATGGGCTGTCAATCCAGCCAAGGAGCAGCGCCCACGCCATGAAGATCGCGTCGTTCGAGACCCGCGTCGTCCGCATCGCCCGCGAGCCTGGTCCCTCCGCTCCGCGGGAGGACGCCGACTACGTCACGCTCACCCTGCGCACGGACGACGGCGTCGAAGGCATCGCCTACGCCGGGTTCGCCTCCACGCTCGTCACGAAGGCGCTGAAGGAGGTCGTCGACGCGCTTGCGGGCGAGACGGTCGGCTGGGACCCGCAGGCGACTGAGGCGATCGGGCGGCGCCTGCTTGCGAAAGCGGGCGGCGGTTCGCCCGCCGGCTTGGTGACCCGCGCCGTGTCGGCGATCGACGTCGCGCTCTGGGACATCAAGGGCAAGGCGCTTGGCGCGCCGGTGTGGAAGCTCCTCGGGGCGCCGTCCGGCGTCGTGCCCACCTACGCCAGCGGCTACTTGTGGCGGCACTACGACTTGGAGGCGCTCGCGTCGACAGCCGCCGATCTGGTCTCGCAGGGATTCAGGGCGATGAAGTTCCGGATGGGCGCCGAAGCGACGGTCGGCGCGGAGCTTGCCCGGCTGCGAACGATGCGGGAGGCGGTCGGAGACAGAGTGGACCTGATGGTGGACATCAATCAGGGCTGGGACGTGAACCGCGCCGTCGCGGTGGGCCGGGGCATGGCCGAGTACGGCCTCTTCTGGCTCGAGGACCCGACGCACTTCCAGGACTACGCAGGCCTTGCCCGGATCGCGGACGCGCTCGATACGCCGATCGCCGCGGGCGAGTACCACTACGGCGTCGCGCCGTTCCGCCACATGCTGGAGGCGCGGTCCATCGACATCGTGATGGTCGACCTGCTGCGGGTGGGGGGCATCACGCAGTGGATGAAGGCGGCGCACATGGCCGAGGCGTACAACCTGCCGGTCGTCACCCACCTCGCGCCGGAGGTGCTGGGCCACGCCCTCGCCGCCGCGCCAAACGGCCTGTACGTCGAGCACATGCCGTGGGCGTTCCCGCTCTTCGAAGAGGTCCCGCAGATCAACGCCGAAGGCCGCCTGGTCATGCCCGACAGCCCAGGCCTCGGCCTCCGTTTCGACGAGGAGCGGCTCGCGGCGAGCGCGCTGTAGCGCACCGCGGGCGCGCTACACCTCGCGGTACTGTCCCTCGACCGTGTCGTCGCCGTCGCCGCCACCGGCGTCCGTGGGCGGCTCGCCGCCCGGCGGCGGGACGTCCTGCTGCTGCGAGGCGTAGACCTGCTCGCCTATCTTCGCGACCGACGCGGTGAGTTCGTCGACCGCTGAGCGGATGGCCGCGGAGTCCTCGCTGGTCAGCAGCGCGCGCACGTCGCTGATGCGGCCCTGGACCTCGGTCTTGAGCTCCTCCGTGATGCGGTCGCCGTGCTCGTGCAGCGCCTTGTCCGCCTGGTATGCGGCGCTGTCCGCATGGTTCCGCACCTCGACGAGCTCGCGGCGCTGGGCGTCCTCCTCGGCGTGCGCTTCGGCCTCGCGCACCAGACGCTCAACCTCGTTGCTGGAGAGGCCGGAGCTTGCTGTGATCGTGATGCGCTGCTCCTTGTTGGTCGCCTTGTCCTTTGCCGACACGCTCAGAATGCCGTTGGCGTCGATGTCGAACGTGACGTCGATCTGCGGCACGCCCCGCGGGGCGGGGGCGAGGCCGTCGAGGGTGAAGCGGCCGATGGACTTGTTCTCGGACGCCATGCTCCGCTCCCCCTGGAGCACGTGGATCTCCACGCTGGTCTGCGTATCGGCCGCCGTCGTGAAGACCTCGGTATGAGACGTGGGGATGGTCGTGTTGCGCTTGATGAGCGGCGTCGCGACGGCCCCGAGAGTCTCGATGCCCAGCGAAAGGGGCGTGACGTCGAGGAGCAGGATGTCCTTGACCTCGCCCTGGAGCACACCCGCCTGGATCGCGGCGCCGATGGCCACGACCTCGTCGGGGTTGACGCCCTTGTGCGGCTCCTTCCCGAACAGCTCCTTGACCTTCTCCACGACGGCCGGCATCCGCGTCATGCCGCCGACGAGAACGACCTCGGCAACATCGCCCCGGGCGACGCCAGCATCCTTCAGCGCCTGCTGGCACGGAGCGACGGTCCGCGTTACGAGGTCCGCGGTGATCTGATCGAGCCGGGAGCGCGACAGCGTCATCGTCAGGTGCTTGGGGCCCGACGCGTCGGCTGTCACGAACGGCAGGTTGATTTCGGTCTGCATGACGGTGGACAGCTCGACCTTGGCGCGCTCCGCGGCTTCCTTGAGCCGTTGGAGGGCCATCTTGTCCTGGCGGAGGTCGATGCCCTGGTCGCGCCGGAACTCGTCCGCGACCCAGTCGATGATGCGCTGGTCGAAATCGTCGCCGCCGAGGTGCGTGTCGCCGTTGGTGGACTTGACCTCGAACACGCCGTCGCCGATGTGCAGGATCGAGATATCGAACGTGCCGCCGCCCAAGTCGTACACGGCGATGATTTCGTCCTGGCCCTTGTCGAGGCCGTAGGCGAGGGACGCCGCCGTCGGCTCGTTGATGATGCGCAAGACCTCGAGGCCGGCGACCTGGCCGGCGTCCTTGGTTGCCTGCCTCTGGCTGTCGTTGAAGTAGGCGGGCACCGTGATGACGGCCTGCGTGACGGTTTCTCCCAGCTTGGCCTCCGCGTCGGCCTTCAGCTTCTGCAGCACCATCGCGGCGATTTCCGGGGGCGCGTAGTCGCGGTCGCCCATGCGCACGGCTGCATCGCCCGCCCTCCCCTGCTTCACGTCGTATCCGAGCGTCTTCATCTCGGACTGGACCTCCGTGAACTTGCGGCCGATCAGCCGCTTGACGGAGTACACGGTGTTCTCGGGGTTCGTGACGGCCTGGCGCTTGGCTACCATGCCGACATAGCGCTCGCCGGTCTTCGGGTTGACGGCTACGACCGAAGGCGTGGTCCGTCCCCCCTCCGTGTTCTCGAGCACCGCGGGCTCTCCCGCCTCCATTACGGCCATCGCGGAGTTCGTCGTCCCCAGGTCGATGCCGATCACCTTTGCCATGCTTGCCTCCTGGCCCTCCGAAAGAGGAGCGTTGATGTTACGGAGCGGAGCCCTCGACCGCCGACGGGTCCCTGGCGACGACCACCTGCGCGGGCCGGAGTATGCGGTCGGCGCTGCGGTAGCCCGGTTGCACCGCCGAGAGGACGGCGCCCGGCCTCTGCTCGCCAGTGGGCTGATAGTAGACCGCCTCGTGCTCTATAGGGTCGAACGTGTCGCCGGGCGATGGCTCGAAGGCGGTCACCCCCTCCGCCTGGATCACGGCGCGCAGATTCTGGAGGATGAGCCTGACGCCCTCGCCCCAACCACTCGGCGCATCCGGGGGCAACGCGTCGACTGCGCGTTCGAGATCGTCGGCTACGGGCAACAGCCGGGAGACGACCTGGTTCGATGCGTTCCTCGCCAGCCTGCTCCGTTCCTCGTCGGTGCGGCGCTTGAAGTTGACGAAGTCCGCTTGCGTACGCTGCGCCAGCGCCTTGAACTGGTCTCGCTCGGCCTCGAGCGCCGCAATGGCGCTGCCTTCGTCCTGCGTTTCGGCGTCGCTCGTTTCGGCGTCGCTCGTCTCCGCGCCGCCGCCGCCGGCCCCTGTCTCGATCTCATCGTTCAGCGTCATTGGGGTCGTCCTGATCGGGGAGTAGCGCCTTGGTCGCCGGGTCCGAGCAGGATGTCCATGATCTGCTCAAACATCCGGTCGAACGCCTGTGCGGCGACCACACCCCCGCCTGCTTGCCGCTCTCGATACGCGGCCGCGAGGCGGTCGAACACCATCAGGGCCATCTCGACGCCAGCGAGGTTGAGACGGAGCTCGTCGACCAGCCGCTTGATGATGCGCAGCTTGATGATGTCCTGCTCTGAGTAGAGCCGCAGCATCCCAACCGTCCGCGAGGGACGGACGAGTCCAAAACGCTCGTACTTGCGTAGTGTCTGAGGATGCATGGAGAGAATGCGAGCGGCCACGCTGATGATGTAGAGCCCACCCTGCGGCTCCGGCTCGGGCGGGGGCGGGGCGGGAGGGGCCCGGCGGCCCGTGTCCCGCTTCGCGGGGGCTGGCGCGCGCTCGACGACGAAGCTCTCGACGACGGTCCGGAACGCGCCCGCTGTCCGGTTGTGCCTCTGCATCGTTTGTCAGCTCCCATCATTCTGCGGTGGAATGGGGTTGCGTTCACCGCTGTTTGCCAGTATTATACCTGATATAGGACGTGTCAAGTCAGATTATACAAACGAATTCAGGCGATACGTCAACGAGCGACTGTTGCGTATCCCAACGCCGGCCCTAGCCCCGCCGTACAGAATACGGCAGGCAGATGGTCGCAGAAGGCGGGAAAAGGAGAAGGGTGATGATGCTGCTCAAGGCTTGCAGACGGTGCGGAGGCGACCTCCACGAATCCGCGGACATGTACGGACGCTACCATCAGTGCGTCCAGTGCGGCAATGTCGTGGACCTGCCGGCCTCGCCGCTGAAGACGACAGTCCCGGCCACAGCGAAGCGGGCGCCCGCGAAGACCGAAGTCGCGGCCTAGCAAGACCAGCCTCGACGACGAACGGCGCCCCGTCGCACGACGGGGCGCCGTTCTCTTTTGCCGCATGGGAGGCCCAGGCTCGTGGCGCACATGGGCCTCGCCTAGGCCTGGGGAATGTCGTCGTAGGGGTTCTCGACGTCGAGCGATTGGTACTTCGACGGGCACTTGACCTGCACCTGCTCGACGAGGAAGTCCCCGCTCTCTTGATAGCTGCCTCCCAGCACGAGCTCGGAGTGCGGGTTGAAGAAGAGGTCCGGCAACACGCCGTCGTAGGTCGCCGGTATCTGACTCCCGCCATCCTCGAGGTGGAAGTGCGCGAGCGTCGAGCGCGGGGCCTCCCGCTCGAACGTGAACGGGACGAGCGTGCCCTTGATCCGAACGCTCTCGCCAACCACGGGACCGCGCTCGACGAACTCGTCGACGCTGAGGTAGTAGGAGGTCGCGTTCTGGAACGCGGTGAATGCGAAATAGCCGAACGCCGCGAGCATGATCGCGCCGAGTATCACGAGTTTGCGCCGGCCGGTCAGCACCGGCGCTACGCCGGCGCTCTCCTGTGGGTCGATCGGCTGCTCTGCTGGGGTGTACTGCAAGGTTTCTCTCTTCGTCCGGATACGCGCCCGGATACGCGTCCGCGACTGTTTCCGCATCGCGCATGCGCATCAGCAACCGCATCGCGGGCGCCTCATGGGCTATCTATTCTAGGCGCGGGCGCGGCTTGCAGCAACAGCCGCCGTCCTGTCGCCGCTGGAAGTCTGCAGGCGCATCGGGCCGACGAGCACTCCGGGGCGCCGTCGGCGTGGAGCCGTCCGACCGGAGAGCTAACGAGGGTTCGGGATGAATTCGTCCATGCGCGACGCGAGCCCCCGCTGGCTCAACTCTTGCGAAAACAGGTGGTGGATGCGGGGGTCCTCGTCCTCGTACTCGATCTGCATGCCGCCCGCCTTGGCCGATACGTCCATGTTCTCATACGTCCACATCTTCGAGTCGAGCACGGGGTAGCGCGACCCGCCGAAGTCGAACACGAGGTAGCGCGATTGCTGGGGCGAGACGTTGAAGTGTTGGTGGAACGTCGGCCCGTCGGGCGGCGCGTACAACGTCCCAGGCTTCCAGTCGACGCGAACGGCGCCGACCGGGTTCTCACCCTCGCGCCACAGCAGTGAGTAGCCCTCGCCGGTCACGCAGAAGATATGCGCCCCTGCGTTGTGGGCGTGCGCCTTCTTGTAGGTGCCCATGAAGAACTGCGAGATGTGGCAGTGCATCGAGCTGTCGCCCAGCAAGAACTGGATGTTGTTTCCGGCGGCCCCCCGGGCGACCCACGGCGGCAACTCGAAATTCACGAGCTCCGGCACGAAGTTCGTCTCCCACTGGTGACGTCCGGGCTTGACCTCGCGGAACTCGCCCTCGCCCTCGAAGTAGCGCTGCTCCCCTGCCCGTTCGGAAAATGAGAAGGGGTTCGCGTAGATGAAGTCGGGGTTGTGGAAGATGTTCAGGATGATGGGGAGGTCGGTGACCGCCGCCAGCCGGGCGGGTTCGGTCCCGGAGCCGTTGAAGATCTGGTGCTTGGCGTTGAGCGGCACTCCGAAGATCGCGGACGGGCCCCATTCGAACGTGTGCTTCCTGCCGTCCGCGCCTTCGATGACGGTGGCGCCGCGGCCGGAGATTACGTGCATCAGCTCGTCGTGCATGTGCTGCTCGGGGTTGAGCTGTCCGCCGGGGGGAATCTCAACGACGTAGGCGGAGAGGTAGTCGCCGCGGCCGGCGAGATGCACGTAGGTCCCAAGGCCGCCGAGACGCTCCCACGGCTCGACCGGAATGGTGTGGCAGTCGACGGCGTAGGCCTCGACCACAGGGATGCCCTCGCGCTCGAGGAAATTCCGGTAGGGGAACACGCCGTAGAACGGGTTGAATTCGATGTCGTCGCCCATTGTTCGCTCCTGAGGTCGCAGTGATGTGAGCCTACAACATGCGCCCGTCCCGCGCCTAGCAGGCTGATGAAGAATGCGAGTTTGGGGAATCGGGAGCGGGCCGGCGCCGGCATTGAGGCGCGCCGTTGGACGCCGATTCGGAGTAAGCGGCGCCCTGGATCGCCCCTGATCGGGCCGCTGGCGTCTCCGGTTGGGCCTTTCATCCTCAACAGGCAGGAACCGCCCCCGGAGATGATGGCGGGGGCATGAGCTTGGCCATGCGCACGAGGTTGTAGGCCGCGAGAGCCATCTCCGCCCAGAGGCCGTTGCGGGCCACGCCGCAGTAGCGCAGCTTCCTCCCGCCCCCGACGGTCTTCAGCCAGCCGAACACCTCCTCAACCCGCTTCCGCACCCGCTGACTCGCCGCGTACCCCGCGTGACGGCTCGTCCGCCGGTCCAGGGCTGAGCGCCGTTGCTTCATGGCCACGTGAGGCGTGATCTGGAACGAGCGGCAGGTGGCCACGAACTCCCGCGTGTCGTACCCCTTGTCGGCCCCGACCGTGATCCTCCGTGCTGTGGGGACCCGCTCCAGCATCGTCAGCGCCGCTGCCGTTTCAGCCGTCCCGGTAGCCTGCGACAGCACCACGTCCACCACCAGCCCATTCCGGTTCTCCATGAGCACGTGGCCGGCGAAGGACAGCTTCGCCGCCTGCCCCTCCCCCTTGCGCGCCAACAGCGCCTCCGGGTCCGTCGTCGATACATGGGTCGCGTTGGAACGCCGCTCGCCCCGGAAGTCCTTCCATGGGTTCCGCCCGCCTGCCCCCGTAGGCGGGTCCCTCTCCTCGTCCCTCGGCCGGACGCTCTTGAGGGAGGCCCACGCCTCCAGCAGGGTCCCGTCCACGCTGAAGTGCTCCTCCGACAGCAGGCGCTGCCGCCTCGCTTCGCTCACCACCGCCCCGAAGAATCGGCCCGTCACCTCATGCGCCAGCAGCCGGGTCCGGTTCTTGGCGAACGTCGACTGGTCGAAGGAACCGCCCCGGATGTTCAGGTCGAGGAACCACCGGAAGAGCATGTCGTAGGTCAGCCGTTCGCAGAACTGGCGCTCCGAGCGCACGGAGTAGAGCGCGATCAGCAAGCTCGCCTTCAACAGGTGTTCGGGCGGCACTGATGGCCGGCCTCTCTTGGCGTACATGCGGCTGAAGGTGGGCGACAACTCCTGAAGCACCCGGTCTGCCAGCGGCTTGATCCGCCGGATCGGGTGTTCCTGTGGGACCAGGTCCTCGGGGGTGAGCGCTACCAGACTCTCGATCTGCTGGTCGGATGTGCCGCGCATGGCCGCCTCCCGTTCGTGCTGCGCCAAGCGTAACCAAACGCCTCCCCATCCGCACCTTCGCGTCCCTACCTTCGCATCCCTACCTCGCAGCCGTTTTTCATCACCCTGCTAGGCGGTGTCGGCCTCGCGGGGCTGCTCGCGGATGCGCAGCAGCGCTCCTCTGCGCCATACGGCGTTGGCGACAATCCCGGCGCCGCTCACCGCGAGGACGGCGGGCACGCCGATCACGCCACCAGCGGCGCCCATGACGAAACCGCCCAGCGCAGTGAACGAGATCGCCAGGCTGTGCAGACTCACCGCGCGTCCACGGAACGCCGGCGGCGATACGAGCTGCATCAGCGCGCCCAGCGTTAGATCGTAGGCGTTCAGCAGCCCCATGACCGCCCCTGCAAGGAAGACCGACAGCGGCAGGGACCGCGACAGCGCAAAGCCAACGAGGGCGACGCCGGCCCCGAGCGCGCATACGAATACGACGCCCGGTTTGTTGCGCACGTCGCCTATCGCGGCCATCGCAATCGACGCGATCAGCATCCCCGCACCCACGCCTGCCTGCAGGAAGCCCATGCCGGCGCCGCCCACTTCCAGCACGCTCTTGGCCATGATTGGAATCATGACGAGGAACGCGAACCCGAGAGACTCCATCACGATGCTCACCGTGAACAGAGTCCGCAGCGGCTGGCTTCGCGCCGCGAAGCGCACGCCTTCGAGGGTCTGTTGCGCGAGCGAGGCGCCGCTCTGTCCCACCGCGCCCCTGACCCGGATTACCGCAAGGAACGGTAGGCCCGCCGTCAGGCTTGCGCCCATGAACCCATAGGCTGCCCATACGCCGCGCCAGTCGATGAGCGCGCCCGCGAGCAAGGCTCCAAGGACCATCATCGGAGCCGTGGACAGCCGCCACAACGCGACCCCGTTGATGAGCCGCTCCGCCCCTACGAGGTCGTAGACGAACCGGTTCGCCGCGGTGAACCGCACCGCGCGCTGGCACCCCATGGGGAACGCGATGGCGACGGCCATCCAGAGCGCCGCGAACTCGAAATAGACAGCCGCTGTCGTCGCGATGGCGACGCCCGCGCTGATGGCGCCCTCGATCAACAACACGTTGCGGCGCTGGAAGCGGTCGACGATAGCGCCCGCCACCATCGAGAAGACCACCTGGCCGGCTCCGAGCGCCAGCGCGAACATGCCCACCCAGAACGCGGAGTCGTCCGACAGCTCCAGCACCAGCCAACCGTGGACGCCGATGCGCACGTTCATGTCCACGGCCGCGAACGTGTTGTAGCCGTAGAAGAGCCGGAACCCCGGCGCGCCGAACGAAGCGAGCAGCCGTCGTCGGCGCGCCGGGGTTCTGATGGAGTCGTTGTCGTTCACGCCGGTCGAGCTAGCCTCGCGCCCCGACGAACTCTCCCATCTTCGACTTGAGGCCGCGTGCGGCCAGCTCGCTCTCGTAGAGCGCCAGGATGGCCGGATCCTCGTGCTCGTACTCGATCTGGTTGCCCCCCTCGGCGGCGGACTTGTCCATGTTCTCGTAGCTCTCCATCTTGGTGTCGAGCACCGGGTAGCGGGCTCCGCCGAAGCCGAACACGAGGTACCGTGACGAGCCATCGTGCACGTTGAAGTGCTGGTGGTAGGTGGGGCCGTCGGGCGGCGCGTAGAGCGTGCCAGGCTTCCAGTCGACCCTCACCGTGTCGACGGGGTTCTCGCCTTCGCGCCACAGGAGCGAGTAGCCCTCGCCGGTGACGCACCAGATGTGCGCGCCCGCGTTGTGGCGGTGCGCCTTCTTGTAGGTCCCCTGTTGGAACTCGGACATGTGACAGTGCATCGAGCTGTCGCCCAACAGGAACTGAATGTTGTTGCCCGCCGCGCCCCGGGCCTTCCACGGCGGCAACTCGAAGTTCAGGATGTCGGGGACAAAGTTCGTCTCCCATTGGTGGCGTCCTGGCTTGACCTCCCGGAACTCGCCTTCGCCCTCGAAGTAGCGGTTCTCGCCGGCCCGCTCGTCGAACGTGAACGGGTTGTCGAAGATGAACTCGGGCTTGTGGAAGATGTTGAAGATGATTGGCAGGTCCGTCACGGCCGAGAGCCGAGCCGGCTCGGAGCCCGACCCATTAAAGAGCTGGTGCTTCGCGTTCATGGGGATGCCGAATATCGACGCCGGCCCCCACTCGAACGAGTGGCGCTTGCCGTTCGGCTCCTCGATGACCGTAGCCCCTCGGCCCGAGATGACGTGGATAAGCTCGTCGTGCATGTGTTGCTCGGGGTTGAGCTGCCCGCCCGGCGGAATCTCGACAACGTAGGCCGAGAGGAAGTCGCCGCGACCGGCCAGGTGCACGTACGCGCCGAGCCCGCCGAGCCGCTCCCACGGCTCGAGGGCCACTGTGTGGCAGTCCACCGCGTAGGCCTCGACAACGGGTATGCCCTCGCGCTTCACGAAATCGTGGTAGGGGAACACGCCGTAATAGGGGTTGAAGTCCATTTCGTCGCCCATGTGTTGCCTCCCGTTGTATGAGCCCCGCCGGGTGAGCGGAGTCAGGGAAGCGTACATCACCGCCCGTGGTTGCTAAAGAGGGCGGGCCCAGCGGAAGCGGCGCGCGCCCTGTTGAGAAAGGGGTTGACGAGGCCAAAACCACCCCTTAGGATGACCCCGTTTTGTAACGTTAGTTGAGCAAAACTGATACTAGGTATCATGACGACGCTGCACACTCCACGACCAGAGATCATGGCGGTCCTCGAAGACCGGGGCTACCGGTCCACGGCCCCGAGGCGTGCGATTATCCGGGTCCTGGAGGGGAAGCAGGAGGGCTTTACCGCTGAGGAGATTATCGGCGAGCTGCCGGGCGTGGGCAGGGCGACCGTCTTCCGGACGATCAAGCTCCTCATGGAGGTCGACGTCATATGCAGGCTGAACCTTGCAGACGGCGCTCCCAAGTACAGCCTGTCCCGTATCGAGCACCATCACCACACGGTATGCGTCGGGTGCGGGAACGTCGGCGAGTTCCGCGCCGCGACGGTGGAGCGTTTGATAAGGGCTCTGGGCGACGACATCCCCGGCAAGATTGTCGGTCACCGCATCGAGCTCTACGTCACATGCGACCGCTGCCTCGGGGAGACGGGCGACTAGGAACCATGTACTGCCAAACGGACGGCACCGCCTCCACATAACTGAGACATAGTCGCAATAGAGGAAATCTGCAAGCTTCATCCTCCCTCAAGGCACACAGGACCCCTAAGCTGGAGAGGTTAATGATACGGAGTACCAATAATAGGCTTTCGAAGCTGGCGACTGTCGCGCTTTTGACGCTTGCGCTGCCCTTCGCCCTGGCCGCTTGCTCGGACGACGTCGGCGACGCTTCTGACGCTGCTGTCCGGGTAGTGGCGACGACCAGCATCGTCGCGGACTGGGTCGAAAACATCGGCGCGGAGCATGTGGAAGTCTTCAGCATCGTGCCCGCAGGCAGCGATCCCCACGGGTTCCAACCGGGCGCACAGGATGTTGCCAAGATCGCCGAAGCCGATCTCGTGCTGAGCGTCGGTCTCGGCTTGGAGGGCTCCTGGCTCACAGAGCTGGTGGAGAACGCCGTGCGGGACTCTTCGAGCATCATCGAGCTGGGCGAGGCCATCGACCCCATAGAGTTCGCTGAGGGCCATGCCGACGAGGTCGAGCTCCTGGAGGAGCTTAGCCACATCGTCCACGAGGTGGAGGAAGGCGAGATTACGCCGGAGGCCAGCTTGGATGAGGTCAAAGAGCTGCTCGCGAGCGCAGAAGAGGGCGAGGGAGGGGACCACGCCGACGAGGATGGTCAAGAGGACGAGGGAGTAGAGGAGGAGGAAGACCACGCTGATGAGGACGAGCCGGCTGCCATGGCGCTCGAGATACTCGACGCCTTCGACGCCGGTCAGATGGCCGCTGACGACGCCATAGAGGCCCTCGAGGACCTCACTGCCGAGGGGGAGGAAGAGCACGAGGACCACGGCCATGGCGAAGAGGACCCTCACTTCTGGTTCGACCCGCTCCGCGTGAAGATTGCCGTCGACGACATCGCGGCGCGCTTGTCGGCGCTGGACCCGGACCGCGCCGCCGACTACAGCGCCAACGCCTCCGCCTACAACGCGCGGCTCGACGAGCTGCACACGTGGACCTTGGACCAGGTCGACGTCGTGCCCGAGGAGCACAGGCTGCTCCTCACGTCCCACGACAGCCTCGGATATTTCGCCAATCTCTACGGGTTCGAGGTGATCGGGGTCATTCTAGGGGTCAACACCGAGAGGGAGCCGTCGGCGGCGGACTTGGCAGACTTGGTGGAGGAGGTCGAGGAGGAAGGCATCCCGGCGGTGTTCGGCGAGACGACGGTGAGCGAGCGCCTGGCCAACGCCATAGCGGAGGAATCCGGCGCGACACTGGTCCGGCTCTACTCAGGGGCTCTCGGCGATGAGAACAGCGGCGCGGCGACGTACCTCGAAATGGTGCGGACGAACGTCGAACGCATAGTTGAGGCTCTGAGATGACAGGCCTCTTCCTTGATCGTCGCCCACTGGTTATGGAAGTCTCCGGGGGAGAAGGGGGACGGCTCTTCCCGATGAGAGTGGAGGACGAATCGACGAGGTGATGAAAGGCCTCTGAGGGGCATGTACGGAAGGTGCGCATAGGGGGAGGCGTTCGGTTACGCTTGCCGCAGCGCGAACGGAGGCGGATCCGGCTGGGGTATGAGGCGACGGGCCAATTCTTGCGGCGGTGGTGAGCGAGGCGGCAGCGCCCGCTGTCGGAGGGGCGCCTCAGCGTGGAGCCATGGCAGGGAGTAGGAGAGATGACTTCCACACCGGCTATCACCGTGGAGGACATGGCCGTCGAGCGCAACGGGCACCACGCGCTGGTCGACGTATCCTTTGAGTTCGTTCAGGGCGCGCTGGTGGGCGTCGTGGGCCCGAACGGCGCGGGCAAGAGCACCTTGTTCGACGCCATTGCGGGGGTCCTCCCTCTCGCGGAGGGAAGAGTGGACCTGCACGGCGCGGAAGTCCGCAAGGGCGCCCTGGCGTACGTTCCCCAGCGCGACAGCATCAACTGGCGCTTCCCCACGACCGTTCACGACGTAGTGATGATGGGGCGGCATTGCAAGGTTGCGTGGTTCCGGCGCCACGGCAAGCAGGACCGGGAGGTCGTCCGGGCTTGCCTGGAGCGGGTCGGGCTGTGGGACCAGCGCTCGGCCCTCACGACCGAACTCTCCGGCGGCCAGCGTCAACGGGTTTTTGTAGCCCGCGCGCTGGCCCAAGAGGCTAGCCTCATCCTGCTGGACGAAGCGTTCAGCGGCGTTGACGTGGGTGCTCAGGAGGGCATCATCGAGGTCCTCCAGTCACTGCGCGACGAGGGCAGGACCGTGCTGTTGGCCACCCACGACCTCACCAATCTGGCCCAGCGCTTCGACCAGATACTGTGCATCAACCACCACGTGTGCGCGTGCGGCCCGCCCGAAGAGGCGTTCACACCCGCTGTGCTGGAGGAACTGTACGGCTCGCACGGAATCGAGTTCGCCCCCGATCACTATGGACACTCGCACACCAGGCACTTGCCATGATCGACTACATCTTCGGGCCGTTCGAATACAGCTTCATGACGCGAGCCCTGATCGTCTCCGTGCTCGTCGGGGTGATGTGCCCGCTTCTCGGCGCCTATGTCATAACGCGCGGGCGCGCGTTCATGGGCGATGCGCTCGCCCACTCGGTCCTGCCCGGCATGGTGGTCGCTTTCCTGCTGGGGATCAGTCCGTTCTTCGCAGCGGTGCCGGCAGGGATCGCGATTGCGGTGTTGATGGGATACGTCAGCCGCCGCACCGGAATCAGCGAAGACACGTCGATCGGCATCATCTTCGCGGGCATGTTCGCGCTGGGCCTCGTGATGCTCTCTCGCGCCGACAGCGTCAACGTCAACATTGAAGACCTGCTGCTCGGGCAGGTGCTCGGAGTGTCGCAGACGGACGTTCTCGTCTCGCTCGGGCTCACATCGGTCGTGCTGATCGGCCTGTATGCGTTCCACCGACAGCTCGTGTACACGACCTTCGACCCCGTGGGCGCGACGGTCGTCGGAATCAGGACGGGCCTCGTTGAGTATGTGCTCCTGGCTCTGCTGGCCCTCGTCATCGTCATAGGCATCCAGGCCGCCGGAATCGTCCTCGTCATGGCGATGCTCATCACGCCTGCGGCGACGGGGTATCTGCTCGCCCGGAGGTTCGTGACAGTCATGGTCATCGGCGCGCTGGTCGGCGCGATTTCGGCGGTGGGTGGTCTGTATCTCTCTTTCCACGCCGATCTGCCCTCCGGCCCGGCCATGGCCCTGGTCGCGACCGGGATATTCGCGGTGGCGGCTGTGGTGAAGAGAGGATGGAATGATTAGGAGAGATGAATAGCGAGTGTTTGGCCGCAGGAAAGATGAGGGGGGGGTTGCAGGCTACTTGAGAGGCTCCTAGGCGCCGCCGCACCGAGTGTGTAGGCTTCTCCCATCAGCGCCCGAGCGGGCAAGTCCGACAGACAATGGAGGCCATGGTGACCACCGAAGACATCAGGCGAGCGGAAACCCCGGATGACCTCGAGCGATGGGTCGAGCCCGACGTTTACAAGATATGGCAAGAGCGGGAAGGCGTCCCGGTGATCGTCGATTTCGCATTCGAGGACCTGAACACCGTCGAGCTCGGCCCGTGGCGCCGCAAAGGCGGAAGGGGCGCAATCATCAACATCCCCAACAACTTCCTGCCGAACGACGGCCACTTGGTGGAGATTGCGCCCGGAGGCAAGTCGGAGCCTGAGCACCACCTGTACGAGGAGACGATGTATGTCGTTTCGGGGCGCGGGGCCACGAGCGTCTGGCTCGACGAGGACCACAAGTGCACGTTCGAGTGGCACGAGGGCAGCCTGGTAGCCATCCCGCTGAATGCGTGGTACCAGCACTTCAACGCCAGCGGGAGCGACGCGGCCCGCTACCTATCGGTCACCAATGCCCCGCCAGTCATGCGGCAGTGGCGCGACCTCGATTTCATCTTCGGGGACACGCACACGTTCCGCTCGCGGTTCTCAGGCGACAACGAGGACTACTTCAGCGGCGCGGGGAAGCCGTACCAGGGGCGTAGGTGGGTCAGCAACTTCATTCCGAACGCCCCGAACCTGCCGCTCTACGACTACAGGACCCGGGGCGCGGGCGGCATCCAGGCGCACATCGAGATGGCGGAGAACGTCACCCGTGCGCACATCTCGGAGTTCCCGATCGGCACGTACAAGAAGGCGCATCGCCACGGTCCCGGCGCCCACCTGCTGATACTTAGCGGTCAGGGCTTCTCGCTGCTGTGGAACAACGAGGACCGCAGCGATATGCGCAAGGCCGACTGGCATGTGGGCGGCATGGTCGTCGTGCCGGCTGACGCGACGTTCCACCAGCACTTCAACACCGGCGACAATCGAGCGCGCTATCTCGCGCTTCGTCCCGGCGACGGCACTCCCATGGGAGGCGGGCACGTCGGCTCCGACCTCAGCATCGACGAGGGAGGCTGGCAGATCGAGTACGGCAATGAGGCCCGCGAGGTCCATGAGATCTTCGAGGCTGAGCTGGTGAAGACAGGCGCCGCGTGCCGCATGAAGGCATTCCTTCCGCACTGCACGGGGGAGTTGGGGCCGACCGACGAGCGGCGCACGTAGGGCGGGCTTCTCCCTACATCGGGCTCTGGACGAATGCCTGGGCTACCTGCCGGGACTGTCGCCCCGAGTAGGCGGCTCGCCGCTCTCGGCGCGGGCGTCGAGCCTCCGCTTCAATTCGCCAATCTCACGCTGCAACTCGCTGTTCTTGCGGCTCACGTAGAACGCGTACGCGAAGAACCCTGCCCACACGAGCAGGGACCCGGCGAGCAGGAACTCGACGTTGCTGTCGCCGGGAGCTTCCGCCTGGCTCGCCGCCGCGGCAAGCGCGGCGCCGGGCAGCGCTGCGAGCGTCAACAGCACGGCGGCGAGCGTGATGATTCGTAAGCGCACGATGCTTGGCCTCAAGCCTACGCCGCTAGGCGGCGCAGCTCCTCGACTCGTTCCTCGTTGGCGCGCTGTGCGACGCGTTCCGCTGTGAGGGTCGCGAAGAGAGCAGTGAACGCGACGAGCGAGTATACGAGCGTCGTCAGGATACGTGGGTCGTCGATCGACCCGGGCGCGCTGGGGCCGGTCACGCGCGTGGGGTGGAGCCCCTCGAACCGGTCCGCGGCTGTGTAGACGAACGGTACGACGACGGCGCCGGCGAGAGCGACGACGGCCCCCCATCGCGCGCCGCGGGCCGCGTCGGGCGCGTATGCGCGCACGATCAGATAGCTAATGAAGATGAGCCACAGCGAAAAGGTGAGCGTTCCGTTGGCGTCCCAGACCCACCATGTGCCCCAAACGGACTTCGCCCAGACGGCGCCGGTGACGATTGCTGCTGTGAAGAAGATCGTGCCGACCTCGACCGACGCGAATGCGGTCCGTTCCCAGCGGGGGTTGCGGGTCCGCGAGCCGAGGTACGCGACACTGGACGCGGCGGCGACTGCCAATGCTATGAACCCAACCAGCGCGGTGGGCACGTGAAAGTAGAACAGCCGCTGCGCTTGAAGCCCCAGTGATCGGTCGCCCGCGCCTACGTACGCGAAGATGAGGTAGAGGTCGACGAGGAAGAGCACACCGGCCAGCCCCAACAGCAAGAGACGGACGACGCCGGACCGCGCCGCAGTTGGGGACTTCGCCAAATCCTCCATCCTCATTCCTCTAACACAAACTCGAACGCCCAGGATGATAGCACGAGGAATACGACGTCGAAGGCCAACATGAGCTGGAGCCATCCACCGACCTCGCTCCATCCCCCGCCGTCCAGGATGTCGGACGTGCTCCCGACGGCCGCGATGATTACCGGAAGCGACACGGGCAGGAACAACAGCGGCAGCGCCGCCTCTCTCGCCCGTGTATGGGCGGCGATGGCGGAAAAGAGCGTGCCCACCGCGGCGAAGCCGACGGTCGCGAGCACAGCGGTCAGGATGAACCACACCGAGAACAGCGAGAGGTCGTAAAGCATCAGGAACACGGGGAGCATCACGGCCTCGACGACGAGCATGACGGCGATGGCCCCCAGGAGCTTGCCCGCGAAGACGGCCTCCCTACCGACGGGCGCCAGCATCAGCCCATCGAGGGTGCCGCGGTCCCGCTCGACCGCGAACGTGCGGTTCATGCCGAGAATGCCGGCGAACAGGTACGCCACCCAGACAACGCCAGGCCCCACGATGGCCATTACTCGCGGAGCCGGGTCGAACGCGAACCCGAATACGAACGCCACCATGAGGGCGAACACGAGTACGGCTGTCGCCGTCTCTTTCGTCCGCGCCTCGAGCCGGACGTCCTTCATGAACACGGCCGCGGCCACTCGTAGGTAGGCGGCCATCACCCGGTCCCGGCCCGGCCCGCAATGGCGCGTTGGATGTCGCCGACGCTCGTCGCGCGGCGCTCGCACGACATCGTCACGCGCCCCGCCGACAGGATCGCAACCTGGTCGGCGAGCGCGAGGCCTCGCTCGGCGCCGTGGGTCGTCATCGCCACGGACGCGCCGCCGTTCGTCACCGCCCGCACGACGGCCTCTAGCAGCTCCAGTCCTCCCTCGTCCAAGCCCGTCTCCGGCTCGTCGAGTAGGAGGACGCGCGGTCGGTGCAGCAGGGCACGGGCGATGGCGACACGCTTGCGCATGCCGTTGGAGAGAGTCCGAACGCGCCGGCCCGCCCACTCCCGAGCGCCAACGTCACGGAGCACCGCGTCGGTCCGGTCCTCCGGGTCGGGGACGCCGTAGAGCCGCGCGTAGAAACGCAGGTTCTCCACCGGCGTGAGGTCGTCGTAGAGCAGCGAATCGTGTCCCACGTAGCCGATGGCAGACCGGATCAGCTGGTCCTGCCTGTCGCGGTCGAAGCCAGCGACGCGAATGTTTCCGCTATCGGGGCGGACGAGCGTCGCGAGCGTCCTGAGCAGCGTGCTCTTGCCGGCGCCGTTGTGCCCAAACAGCGCCAACGCCTGCCCCCAGGGCAACTGGAGGTCGACGTCCCTTAGGGCGGGCGTTGCGCCATAGGACTTGGAGACCCCGGAGATGTCGATCGCCAGGGAGTGGTCTGCGTTGGTCTGGGAGGCGTGGTGTTCCATTCGAGTGACGCCGGGCGGGCTGGCGGATAGTGTACCCTGCGCGAGCCGGGTCCACTCGGCCCGCGCCTAGATCGCTTCATAGTCACAAGCCTAGCTACGAGGCCGGCGATGCAATTCTTGCGGAGAGTGGGCAATGCGCTGTTCCCTGGAGTGCCCGAAGGCATGGAGGAGCGCGTTCCTCCCGGCCAGTTCGTGACGCCGAAGATGCCCGTGATGACCTACTCTGGCACGCCCCGCGTCAGTGTCGACCAGTGGCGGTTGCAGCTCGACGGACTCGTCGAGCTGCCCGCCGAGCTCGACTGGCAGCAGTTCAATGCGCTCGCCGTGGCTTCCGAGGTCGCCGATTTCCACTGCGTTACCCAATGGTCACGACTCAACGTCGCGTGGGAAGGAGTGCTTGCGTCCGAGGTCGTCGAACTCGCGCGGCCGAAGGCGGAGGCGGCGTACGTGTTGGTGTACTGCTACGACGGGTACACGACCAACCTGGCCCTCGAATGGCTGACGACGCCCGATGCCCTGTTTGCAACGAAGCAGGACGGCGCGCCGCTCGAACGGAACCACGGCTTCCCGGTGCGTTTGGTCGTACCGTCGCTGTACGGCTGGAAGAGCGCCAAGTGGGTGCGCCGGTTGGAGTTCATGGCGCACGATCAACTGGGTTTCTGGGAGATAAACGGCTATCACCCACGGGGCGACCCGTGGCGCGAGGAGCGTTTCAGCATCCTGTGAGGGATGTCCCCAGGGTTGGCGGCGGAGTGGCCTAGATGTCGAACGGGGCCATGAGTGCAGCGGCGTCCTTCGGCCGGGTCCGCGCCCGCAATGACTCATGGTGCTGATCGAACGATGGCCGCGACGTGTCCCGATAGACAACACCTAGGGGCACGCCGCCCTCTCGTATGACCGACCTGGCCTGCGCCACGTCGGAGGGGTCGTGGTCCGCAGGGATGGTCCACGAGGTGGGCTCAATGCCCTTTTTCACGCTGCCCTTCAGCACCTCGTAGGTGTCATTGTAGGTGGTGCACGGCGAGGCGACGTGGACGATGGCGAACCCGGGGTGCTCCATCCCGTCGAAGATCAGCTGGGCAAGGTCCTTCGGCTTGGACGAAAAGCCCGAGGCGATGTAGGAGACGCCCATGGTGAGATACATATCCAGCGGGTTGATGGGCGACTCGGCCTTGCCGAACGGAGTCGAGTTCGTGACCGTCTCGCTCTCCGTGGTGGGCGACGCTTGGCCCTTGGTCAGGCCGTAGACGCCGTTGTCCATGATGACGGCGCAAACGTCGAGGTTCCGGCCCGCTTGGGGCGCAATGTGCTCCTGACCGATGCTGAGGAAGTCGCCGTCTCCCGCGACGACGACGACGTTGAGTTCGGGCGAGGCCATCTTGACGCCCAGCGCAATCGGGAGGGTGCGGCCGTGAATGCCGTGGAAGCCGAACGGCTGGTCCCCCTCGAGCAGGTGGACGAGGTTCCCCGAACATCCAATACCGGCCACGATCACGTTGTTGGCCATGGGGCGCTCGGTCATCGCGTTCCGGTCGCGCATGGCGAACTCAAGCGCGCGCCGCACGCCGAAATCGCCGCAACCGGGGCACCAACTGAAATCGTACTCGGGGTTCTTGTCGCTCATGCCCTCACCGCCGCGGCCCGTTCGCCGGCCCTTGCGATTCGTTCCTCAATGCGCTCGCTCAATTGTCTGGCGTTGAACGGGAGGCCCGTGTACTGCGTTATCGCCTCGGCGTTCACGCTCATACTGCGAAGCACCATCGCCATCTGACCCTGGTAGTTGAGCTCCGGCACGATCACCAGGTCCTTGCGCCGTAACTCTTCGACGAGCGCCGGGGGCATTGGGCTCACGAACATCGTGTAGTACCAACTGAGGTCTGCATCCGCGGCGCGCAGCAGGTCGTACGCCTCGCGCACGGGCCCCTTGGACCCGCCCCACGGGAAGACCGCAATCTTGGCTGACGTCCGCTCGGCCTCGTAGTGGCCGTCTTCGAGCAGCTTGAGCTTGCTGAAGCGGCGCTCGGTCATGTGGACATGGCGCGACGGCCAGTGCGTCGTGTCGCCGTAGGAGTCATGCTCCGAGCCGTTGGCGACGTACGAGCCCGGCCCGCCGGGAATCGGCATGGGCGACAGCTCCGCGGCGTCGTACCGCAGGTAGCCGTTGTCGCCGGTGTACGTTACGCGTCCCGTGACCGGCACCTTGGAGAGGTCGGGTTTCGGCACGTTCTGGGCGCGCTCGGCCAGCGAGTGCTCGCTCAGGATCAGCACCGGACCCTGGTAGCGCTCGGCCCAATTGAACGCGTGGACGGCGGCGTAGAAGCACTCCTCGACGGTGCCGGGCGCGATGATAGGAATGCGCGAGTCTCCGTGCGCGGGCGCCAGGGCCGCCAGCAGGTCGGACTGCTCGGTCTTGGTGGGGAGCCCCGTTGCGGGGCCGCCTCGTTGCACGTCGATGACGACGCCCGGTATCTCGGCCATCCACGCGAGACCAATGCCCTCGCCCATCAGCGTGAATCCTGGGCCGGAGGTGGCGGTCATGGCCTTCTTGCCGGCGAAACCCGCTCCCAAGACGCCTGTAATCGACTCAATCTCGCTGCTCGCCTGAATCGCGACCTTGCCCGGACCGATCAGGTTGCGCTCCATGAACACGAGGATGGGGGTCGCCGGGGAGATCGGATAGCCGATGTAGAAGTCGATTCCTGCGTGCATGGCCCCGATGGCGAGCGCCTCGTTGCCCTTGATGAAGAGCTGATCGTAGTCGGGGGGCTCCGGGTCGCCAAGGTCGGCGATTGGTTCCTCCTCGGCAAGGTGCGCGAAGCCGAGGTCCAACGCCATATGGTTGGCTTCGACGACTCCCGCGCGGCCGGCGAACCGGCGCGAGACGAACTCCTTGAACAGGTCGAGGTCCACGTTGATCAGGTGGGACAGGCCGCCCATGACGACCATGTTCGCCGCTCGGGCTTCGCCCGTCTGCTTGGCTAGATCGTCGAACGGAACGGTAATGCAGCGGTGGGCTACGTCGGTGGGGTCCGGGGTCACGCTCGGATCGAGCAGGATGACGCCGCCCTCCCGGACCTCGGGCCGGTGCTCGTCGTAGGCCTGGGAATTGAACGCGACGAGGATATCGATTGTGTCGCCGGGGCTCAGGACGGGCGTACGGGAGAGACGCGCTTGGGTCCAGGTGGGGCCGCCCAGAATCTGTGAGGGGAAGGTCGCGAAGGTGAGGGAGTGAAAGCCAACGCTGGAAACGGCTCGGGCGAGTATCTCGGCGGCTGTGACCACGCCTTGGCCGCCCTCTCCAGCAAATCGGACGACAATCTCGCTTTGGCTGGCCATCGCCAGGTACCCTCCATTGACTCAACGAACGTCGGCGCGACGCCGACACGGAACTCGCCCGGATGCGCTGCGCCAGGCCCTCTTAGGCGCCAAGCCTGAGAAGGTTACGCGGGCTGCGACAGGGGTGTCAAACGCTGTTTTCCCCACCGTAGTCTGCGATACGCGCTGAATCACGTACGCGCGGCGCGCCCCTTTTGCGAATTGCTTCACTGGTTGGGCGCCGCGAGGTAGGAACTGACACCGTCGCGAGCCCGGCGACTGAGGGCCATTTCGCATTGTGCCTTGCCCTCGCCAATGCCGCCCGCGGGCGGCATTGGGCAGCGGGCGCCTCGATTGACACCTGGCATCGCCCACGCTATACTTCGCCCGGTTTGAGTGCGGATTCTGCCCCGTTTCGTGGAATCCGAGAAACACCTAGGCATCTGGCGCGGATGTCGCAACGCCCGTTTCCCACAGAGCCCCAATCCGCAGTGGCGGCCGCGGGCTTGCTTTGTGCTAGAACGTACCGAATCCGTGGCTGGCAGGCCTTGGACGGTGCGATCCACGGAGGAGGCTGAATGGTCCAGCAGGTCGAGTTGAAGAGGGGTCTGCGCGATGTCTACTTCGACAACACCGAGTCCAGCAACGTCATAGGCGACATCGGCCGCCTCATCTACCGTGGATACGACATCCACGACCTTGCTGAGAAATCTACCTTCGAAGAGACCGTGTACCTCATGATGCACGGTCAGTTGCCGGCCCAGGCCGAGTTGGATGCGTTCGACTCCACCCTGCGCGCGTGCAGGACCATCCCGGACGGGGTGCTCGACGTCATAGCGAGCGTCCGCGAGGCCCACCCCATGGACGCGCTGCGAACCGCCGTGTCGGCCCTCGCGGCGTTCGAGGTCGAGATCGGCGACGTCTCCCACGAGGCCACTCTGCGCAAGGGCATCCGCATCACTGCTCAGGCGCCCACTATTGTGGCTGCGCACCACCGAATCAGGAACGGCCTCGCTCCCCTCGACCCCGACCCCTCCCTGGGCCACGCCGGCAACTTCCTGTACATGCTGTTGGGCGAGAAGCCCGACGCCGAGACCGCGCAGCTCATGGACAAGGACCTGATCGTCCACTTGGACCACGGCTCCAACGCCTCGGCGTTCGCGGCCCGGGTGACGGCCAGCACTCTTGCGGACGTGCACGGGGCCATCGTCACCGGCATCTCCACGCTCAAGGGGCCCCTCCATGGCGGCGCGGCCGAGGGCGTCATGAAGATGGCGCTCGAGATCGGCGAGGTCGCCAACGTTGAGTCGTACTTGGCGGGCAAGCACGAACGCAAGGAGCGCATCATGGGCTTCGGTCACGCGGTCTACCGCGCCGAAGACCCGCGCGCGCGACACTTGCGGGAGGGCTCGCGGACGCTGGCTGAGAAGAAGGGCCAGCCCAACTGGTTCCAGATACTCAGCAAGGTCGAGGAGCACATGCGCCCCTACGCCGAGCGGGGCATCTGCGTCAACGTCGACTTCTGGTCCGGCTCCGTCTACTACCTCCTTGGCATCCCCGAAGACCTGTTCATCTCGATCTTCGCCGTCGCCCGTGTTCCGGGCTACGTCGCCCAGGTGCTCGAGCAGCAGGACAAGAACATTCTCCTCCGGCCTCTCTTGAACTATGTAGGGCCCACCGACCTGACCTACGTGCCAATCAGCCAGCGCGGCTAGCGCAGACCAATCACACGTACTGGGGAGACAGCAGCATGACGCAGGGGATTGAATCGCCGGAGGTTGTTGAGTCCAACTGCAATCATCATTGGGTGATTGAGAGTCCCAATGGCCCCACGAGCCGAGGGTGCTGTCGGACTTGCGGAGAGATTCGGGAGTTCAAAAACTCGATCCAGATCACAAGTTGGGAGTCGGAGGGCAGCCACCTGCACCGGAACCAAGGCACCTCCGGCAGCTAGTGTCCTGATAGCCCCGAGAGCAGGGGCCCCAGACCACCACAGGAGTGCTCCAGACGGGGGCGCTCCGTTTGCTGCCCGCGACCGCCCGTGTCTGGGCCCGTGGCGGAGAAGCAACCCGGAAATCGCCTAGTAAGATAGCCGCGTGCTATCCACGCCAGCCAGCCCGTCCGGCGCCGAGGAGGAGGTCCGCCGCAGAATCGCGGAGGCCGGGCCGATCACGTTCGCCGAGTTTATGGACGTAGCGCTGCACTGGCCCGGCGGCGGCTACTACGCGGCGCGGCAGGCGCTGGGCGCGGGCGGTGATTTCTATACGGCGCCGCTGACACATCCCGTCTTTGGGGCACTCGTGGCCCGACAACTTGCGGACATGTGGCGCAGCATGGGCTCGCCCGACCGCTTCTGGACCGTCGAGTTGGGCGCGGGCTCGGGCGTGCTGGCCCAGGACGTTGCCGGCGCCGCGCGCGGCGTCGATGACGCGTTCGCGCGTGCGCTCCGTTATGCGTGCGTTGACGCGGCGCCCCCGCCGCAAGGAGCCAAGCGCGAGTGGTGGGCCCGGTCGGCGGGGGCGCCCCTGCGCGGCTTCTCCGGCGTCCTGCTCGCGAACGAGATCCTCGACGCCCTGCCGGTCCATCGCGTGACCATCGAAGGAGGCGCGCTGAGGGAGATCAGAGTGAGCGTGGATCGCGACGGGTCGCTCACGGAGGCGCTCGCCGAGCCGGCCCCGGCGCTGGGGCAGCGGCTCGAAACGCTCGGCGTCACCCTCTCGGAGGGGCACCGCGCCGAGGTATGCCTCGCGATGGACGGCTGGCTGGCCAGTGCGGCCCGGGCGCTCGATCGCGGCTACTTGCTGCTAATCGACTATGGGCACGAGGCCGACGCCTACTACGACGAGTCTCGTCGCCGGGGGACGCTCCGTTGCTACTATCAACACACCCTCAACATGGACCCGTACCGCCGGGTGGGGCGGCAGGACATCAGCGTGCATGTGGAGACGACCTCGCTGCGTCGGGCCGCGTCCGCCGCGGGCCTAAGCGAGGCCGGTTCCACCACGCAGGCTGAGTTCCTCAGGGCGCTGGGGTTCGACGCCTACCGCGACGACGTGGCGCGCCGTCCTGGCCTCGGCGCCGCCGTGCGGACCGCGAACCTGCGCGCGCTGGACACGCTGGTTGCTCCCACGGGCATGGGGGCGTTCCGGGTGCTCGCGTTCCAGAAGGGAATCGAGTCCGCGGGCCGCCTGCTCGGGTTTGGGGGAGGGGCCCCGCGTGTCAGTGCTGCCGCCCCGCTGGCCACGAGCGCGCATCTGCCGTTGGGCCCCGCAACCGACGACCGGCCGACGCCCAGTTGGAACGATCTCTTTCGCTAGGCACCTTCCGTCCCCGCGTCCTCGATCGGTTCGCAGCGGCGGGCCGTGGTGATGAAGCCGGTGTGGGCCACCATGCTGTGCTCGGGGCGCACGCTCTGGTCCGAAACGTGCCACCCGCGCTCGATCAGCTCGACCGTTTCGACCAGGCGCCAACGCGGGTCCATGGTGAGCGTCATGGTCAGCTGGTGAATCTGGAGCACAGTGGGTAGGTATGAGACGAGGAGGCCGCCGGGGCGGAGCGCCTCCGCGGCGGAATGGGCGATGCGCCACGGCTCGGCGATGTCGATGAGCATGCGGTCGAGGTTGCGCTCCCGCACGCTCTCGACATACATGTCGGCAGCAACGATCTCGTGGTTGGCGGCCCCCGGCGCAAGCTCCGCGACGTTCGCGCGCGCCGGCTCGATCACCTCCTCACGCACCTCGTAGGAGACGAGCGACCCGCTGGGACCGATGGCCCGGAGAATCGCGGCGGCTGCCGCCCCGGACCCGAGGCCGACTTCCACGACCCGGGCGCCAGGGAACATGTCGCCTCGCATCAGGATCGAGCCCAGGTCCTTTGGGTAGATCACCTGGCTCTGCCGTGGCAACTCGAGGACACCCTCCTGGAACGTCGGGCGCAGCACGACGAGGCGGTGGCCCTTGCTCGTGATTGCGCTGAAACCCTCGGAGCGTCCGATGATGTCGTCGTGGTCGATCGATCCCAGGTGCGACGAGAAGCGACTGCCGGCCCGGAGCGGCACTCGGTACCGCCGGCGTCGGCGGTCGTAGAACAGTGCGATGTCGCCTTCGGCAAACGGCGCCCGAGGCGAGGGGGTTGCGTAATCGTGGTCGTGTTCGTCGGTCATTAGGGTCTCGAACGCATTCAGACATCGCTTCGAATACGCAACGTCAGCCGTGTTGACGCTGTGGGGCGTCCTCTGTTCTCCCTTCGCAACCATCCTTCCGCGGCGTGGAGAGGGAATCGAGGGCTGCGCAACGCGGCGGACCGCGCCACCTTGGGCGGCCCCGCATCCGCTCGCTGCGCGGGCGACTGCTAGGCGCGGAGCTTGTCCAGCTCGGCCAACACGGCCGTCGGGTCGGGCAGCGTGCCTTGGTGAAGCTCGAAGTGCCGCGTCACGCCATCTGGATCGATGATGAAGAGCGCGCGGCGCGCCGTTCCGCTGTCGGCGTTGAACACGCCGTAGGCCTCCAGAGTCTGCCCGTGGGGCCAGAAATCCGAGAGCAGCGGGTACGCGATGCCGCCCATGGAGGCGGACCAACTGCGGAGCGCCGGGCGGGAGTCGGCGCTGAGTCCGACCACGCATGCTCCCTTCTCCTCGAACTGCTTCAACGCACGGTTGAAGGTGGACGTTTGGCTCGTTCAGCCGCCGGTGAAGGCGGCAGGGAACGTATGGAGCACGACCCACGAGTGGTCGCGGAGACCATCGAGCGTCACTTCTTCGTTGCTGTGGCTGCGCAGCGCAAAGCTCGGCGCAGGCTGGCCGATTTCGACCATGTGCAAACCTCCTGTCGCGGTAGGCCGGCCATGCTGCCCGAACCAGCCAGAGCGAGGATAGGCGAGCGGCGTCACGCCGTAAAGGGCGATGTAGCGAGGCAATGGCGGAAGGGCGCGGAGCTCAGCCGGCGTCGGTGGGCGTCCACCGAAGGACGGGGCGGCGCGCGGCGCGCGCTTCGTCGAGCCGCGACACCGGCGTGTCATAGGGCGCGCCGCGCAGGAACGACTCGCTGCTCTCGGCCTCCGCGTTGATGCGTTCCAACGCTTCGACGAACGAGTCGAGCGTCTCCTTCGACTCCGTCTCGGTCGGCTCGATCATGAGCGCTTCGCTGACCACCAACGGGAAGTACATCGTAGGGGCGTGGAATCCGTGGTCGAGGAGGCGCTTTGAGACGTCCAGAGCGCTGGCGCCCTGGTGCTTCCTCGCTGAGAACACTACTTCGTGCATCACGGGCCGGTCGAATGGAAGGTCGAACAGGGCCTTGAGCCGCACGCGCAGGTAGTTGGCGTTGAGGACGGCGTTGGCGCTGATTGCCCGCATGCCTTCGGCCCCCAGCAGCGAGATGTAGCTCAGCGCCCGGATATGTACGCCGAAGTTCCCCTGGAAGCCGCCGATGCGCCCGATGCTTCGCTCGGGGAACACCGACGAGTAGACCGGACCCTCCGGTCCTTCGTCGCGTTGCACGACCGGTCCCGGCAGGAACGGAGCGAGGGCCTCGGTCACGCAGATGGGCCCGGCGCCCGGTCCTCCGCCCCCGTGAGGGGTGCTGAACGTCTTGTGCAGGTTCATGTGCACCACGTCGAACCCGATGTCGGCGAGCTTCACGCGGCCGAGCAGGGCGTTCATGTTGGCGCCGTCGCCGTAGACCAGCCCGCCCGCTCGGTGGATCACGGTGCACATCTCGGCCGCGTTGCGGTCGAAGAGGCCGAGGGTCGTCGGCTGTGTGAACATCACGCCTGCCAGGCTGTCCGACGCTTCGGCGCGCACCGCGTCGAGGTCGATGTTGCCGTTGGCGTCAGACGGCACGGACACGACTTCGAAACCGGCCATGGCGGCCGAGGCGGGGTTGGTCCCGTGGGCCGTATCGGGGATGAGCATCTTGCGGCGGCGCCCTTCGCCTCGCGCTTCGAGCGCCGCGCGAATCGTAAGGACGCCGGAGAGCTCCCCCTGCGCCCCGGCGAGCGGGGCCAGGCTCGTTGCAGCCATTCCGGTCACCTCACGCAGGTACTCTTGGAGGCGGTGCATCGCTTCGAGCGACCCCTGCGTCTGCCGCTCGGGCTGCGCCGGGTGTGCGTACGCGAACCCGGGCATCGCGGCCACCGCCTCGTTGAGCCGGGGGTTGTACTTCATCGTGCAGCTCCCCAGCGGATAGAAGTTGGTGTCGACGGAGAAGTTGAGCTGGCTCAGGTAGGTGAAGTAGCGGACGACCTCGCCCTCGGTAATCTCCGGGAGCGCGAGGTCGCGACGGAGCATGTCGTCCTCGGGCATGAGCTGCGGGGGGACGTCGGAGGCGGGTAGGGCCGCGCCCGTGCGGCCGCCGACGCTGCGCTCCATCAGCGTCCTGCGCCGATCGTGCGCTGCCGCCTGCAGGGGCTCCTCGATCGGTCCCATGGCTAGCCGACGCTCGCCAGCGCCGATACGAGCCGGTCGATCTCCGCCCGGGTGTTCGTCTCGGTGACGCAGAGCAGCATGCCGTCGTCGATGCTGTCGCTCACATCCAGGCCTCCGACGATCCCCGCGTCCTCGAGTCCTTGGCTGATCGTCGCCGGGGGACGGGGACACCGCACAACGAACTCCTGGAAGAACGTGCCGCTGAGGGGCAGGTCGTAGCCGGGCAGCTGGGCGATCTGGCCCGCGGCGTAGTGCGCCTTCTGGTAGCAGAGCTCGGCGACATGGCGCAGGCCCCGCTTGCCCATGAGCGCCAAGTAAACGGTCGCCCATAGCCCGATGAGGGCTGTGCTCGTGCAGATGTTCGAGGTCGCGTGCTCCCGCCGGATGTGCTGCTCGCGCGGCTGGAGCGTCAGCACGTAGGCCTTGCGTCCCGCCGTATCCATGGTCTGGCCGACGATGCGTCCCGGCATCTGGCGGAGGAACTCGGTGCGGCAGGTGAAGACGCCAACGTAGGGACCGCCGAAGCTCAGTGGAACGCCGAGGGCCTGGCCCTCCCCGGTCGCGGCGTCAGCGCCGAGGGCGCCCGGGGGCTTGAAGAGCGCGAGCGCCATCGGGTCGCACGACACACACGAGAGCGCCCCCTCCGCGTGTGCGAGGCTGGAGAGGGCGGCGACGTCGTCGATGTAGCCGAAGAAGTTGGGGTACTGCGAAAGGACGCAGGCGGTGCTGGGTTCGAGTTCGTTGGCGGTGGGCGCGATGGAGTAGACCTCGATGTCCTGCGGGGTCGCGTACGCCCGCACGACGTCTTGGTAGTGGGGGTGCACGGTGTCGACGATTGCCACGCGGGACCGCTTGGTGACGCGGCAGGCCATGAGCGCCGCCTCCGCGAGACTCGACGCGCCGTCGTACATCCCAGCGTTGGAGACTTCCATGTCGAAGAGCTGCGCCGTGAGGGACTGGAACTCGAACGTGCTCTGCAGAGTCCCTTGGGAGACCTCGGGCTGATATGGCGTGTACGAGGTCAGGAACTCGCCCCGTGTGACCAGCGGCCCGACGACAGCGGGGCAGAAGTGGTTGTACACGCCGGCCCCGATGAAGCTCGGGTGGGCGCCGGCGTGGAAGTTGCGCTGCGCCAGCCGTTCCATCTCGGCCCGCAACTCCATCTCCGACAGAGGGTTGGGAATCGCGAGCGGAGGGTTGCGCACGCCAGCCGGGATGTCCTCGAACAGGTCTTCGATGCGGCCCACGCCGACCGCCGCGAGCATAGCCGCGCGGTCGTCGTCGGTGTTCGGTATGTACGGCGAGACGAACGGAGAGTCGGCCACAGTCCTCGCCTCTACTCGGACGTGATCGCGGCGTACCCGGCGGCGTCCAGGAGGCCCGTCAACTCGCCGGCGTCGTCCGCCTTGATGCGGAGCAGCCAGCCGCCCGCATAGGGGTCGTCGTTCACGAGCTCTGGCTTGTCCTTGACCTGCGCGTTCACCTCGACGACCTC
Organism: Dehalococcoidia bacterium; assembly: GCA_965220205.1. GTDB lineage: Bacteria > Chloroflexota > Dehalococcoidia > Lucifugimonadales > Australimonadaceae. Next base: position 2,364,838 of record OZ244812.1, read on the forward strand.
GCCGGTGACCGGAGAGAAGAGGTCGGAGACCGCCTTGACCGACTCGATCTCGCCCATCTGCTCGTGCTGCGCGACGCGGGCGCCCTCCTTCGGGAGCTCGATATAGATCACGTCGCCCAACTCGTGCTGGGCGAACTTGGTGATGCCGACGCGGACAGCGCCGTCGGGATCGAGCAGCGCCCACTCGTGCTCCTTCGAGTAGTGCCGGTCGTTCGGGACTTCCATGCGCCACTTTCCTCTCGCGGCAAGTCCTCTCCACGAGGCGAGGGAGTACTCAGCCGATGGGAAGGTTATCGAGGCCTCGAATAGAACGGAAGCGCCACCACCCGGGCGTCCAGCAACCTGCCGCGTACGTCTACCTGAAGCCGCTGGCCGGGGGAGGCGAGACGGGCCGGAACATAGCCGAGGCCTATGTTCCTGTCAAGCGAGGGCGCATAGCCGCCGCTGCTGACCATGCCGAGCACGGAGCCCTCCGCCAGCAAGGGCGCGTGGGCGCGTGGCACGGCTCCCCGCTCGACCGCCTCGAATCCCGCAAGTCGGCGCTCGGTCCCGTCGCGCGCGGCGGCCCGGACAGCCTCCGCGCCGCAAAAGTTGCCCTCCATTGCCACGAAGCGCTCCAAGCCGCATTCAACGGGGTTCACGCTCTCGTCCATATCCGCGCCGTGCAGCAGCAGGCCCGCCTCGAGCCGGAGCGTATCGCGCGCCCCTAGGCCGCAGGGGACGGCGCCATGCTCTACGAGCAGGTCCCATACCGCAGACGCGTCCGCGTCCGCGGGCATGATCTCCAGCCCGTCTTCGCCCGTGTACCCCGTGCGGGCCAGCAGCGCTGGGCGTCCGCCTATCGAGCCCTCGGCGATGCGAAAGGGCCGGACGACGCCAGGGTCGAAGTCCGAAACCGCCCGCGTGATTTCGATCGCTCCGGGCCCTTGGAGCGCAATCATCGAGACGCGGTCCGTTGCATCCTCAATGACCGCGTCCCCGTACCGCTCGTCGCGCCACCGGGTAACCCAGGCAAGCACCCGCGCCGCGTTGGCGGCGTTGGCAACCAGGAGAAACCGCTCGTCCCCCAGACGATAGACGAGGCCGTCGTCGATGATGCCGCCTCGCTCGTTGCACACGAGGCCGTACCGGGCGCGTCCGTGGGGCATCGATGCGCCAATGTCGGCCGTATGCGTCCAGTCGAGCAGCGCGCGCGCGTTGGCGCCCTCCACGAAGAAGCGGCCCATGTGGGAGACATCGAAGACCCCTGCCGTCGTGCGAACGGCTCTCGCCTCCGCGAGGATGCTCTCGTACTGCACCGGCATGTCATAGCCGGCGAACGGGACCATGCGGGCGCCGAGGCGGACGTGCCGGCCGTGGAGGCTCGTCGTGCGGAGGCAGTCGTGGGTCACGGACGTCTGGTTGCCCACGCACTGCTCACGAGGCGGACGCCCGGAGCGATTTCGCTGCCTCGACCATGTTCCCGAGCGAGGGTTCGACCTCCCGCCAGTTGCGGGTCTTGAGGCCGCAGTCCGGGTTCACCCAAATCTGCTCGGGGGGAATGACGTCGAGGGCCTTGTCGAGCAACTCCCGCATCTCCTGAGCGCTCGCGACGCGCGGCGAGTGGATGTCGTAGACGCCGGGCCCGATTTCGTTCGGGTAGTGGTAGTCGCCGAAGGCGGCCAGCAACTCCATGCCGCTGCGGGAAGATTCGATGGAGATCACGTCGGCGTCCAGCGCGCCGATGGCTGCAATGATGTCGTTGAATTCGGCGTAGCACATGTGCGTGTGAATCTGCGTGTTGTCGGAAATGCCGGAGGAGGCCAGCCGGAAGCATTCCACCGCCCACTTGAGGTAGTCGTCCCAGTCTTGGCGGCGGAGCGGCAGTCCCTCGCGCATGGCGGGCTCGTCCACTTGGATGACACGGATCCCGGCCGCCTCAAGGTCCGCGACCTCGTCGCGAATGACCAGCGCGAGCTGACGGCACGTCTCGCTCCGGGGCTGATCGTCCCGGACGAAGGACCATTGCAACATCGTGACGGGGCCGGTCAGCATCCCCTTGACCGGGTGGCTGGTCAGCGACTGTGCGTAGGTGGACCAGGCGACTGTCATGGGTTGACGCCGCGCCACGTCGCCAAAGATGATGGGCGGCTTGACGCACCGCGAGCCGTAGCTCTGCACCCACCCGTTCCTGGTCGAAACGTAGCCTTGGAGCTGCTCGCCGAAGTACTCCACCATGTCGTTGCGCTCAGGCTCGCCGTGGACCAGGACATCGAGGCCGATCTGCTCCTGGAAGCGAATCACGCCCGCTATTTCCTTCTCGAGGAACTTCTTGTAGCCGTCGTCGTCCAACTCGCGGCGGTTGTGGGCTGCTCGAGCGCGCCGTATCTCAGCGGTCTGCGGAAACGAGCCGATGGTCGTGGTGGGGAAGGGAGGCAGTTTGATCGTCCGCTGTTGCACCGCCCGGCGCTCGGCAAAGCTGCTGGCGCGCGCGTACATCGATGGGTCGATGGCCGCGACTCGTTCCTTCATCGCGGGATTGTGCACGCGGAGCGACTGACGCCGGCTCTGCATGGCGCGTGCGTTCTCGGCAATGGCCGCTGCGACGTCGTCTCTTCCACCGTTGACCGCGGCTGTGATAACGGCGACCTCCGCCACCTTCTGCTTGGCGAAGGCCATCCACGACCTCATCTCGTCGTCCATCGTCGTCTCGAGATCGAGGTCGACTGGCGTGTGGAGCAGCGAGCAGGACGGCGCAACGAACACGCGCCGCGACCCAACGGCCGAGCAGGCGTGGCTGACGGTGGCTATTGCCTCTTCGAGGTCCGTCTTCCAGATGTTGCGGCCGTCCACGACGCCCAGGGAGATGACCATGTCGTCGGGAAGCTTGGCCAGGATGTTGGCGATGTCGTCCCCCCCGCGCGTCACGTCGACGTGCAGGCCGGCGACCGGCAGCGCGAGCGCCACCTTCAGATTCTCGCGCAGGTCCGAGAAGTAGACAGACACCATGAGCTTCAGCGCGGAAGCTGACGCATTCAGCCGCGCGTAGGCGCGGCCGAACGCAGCGCCCTGCACCCCGTTGAGTGTGAGTCCCAACATCGGCTCGTCGACCTGCACCCAGTCGGCGCCGGCGGCAAGCAACTGTTTCAACACCTGCTCGTACGCAGGCAGCAGGCGGTCGAGCAGCGCGAGCGTGTCGCTCTTCCCGTCCGTGGGTTTACTCAGGAGTAGGAAACTCACTGGGCCCAACAGCACGGGCCTGGTGTGGATGCCCAAGGCCCGCGCCTCCAGGAACTCGTCCACCGGCTTTGTCGACGAGACGGCGAAGGACTGGTCGGGGGCCAGCTCGGGGACGATGTAGTGGTAGTTGGTGTCGAACCACTTGGTCATTTCCATGGCGGGCACGCCGTCGACTGCCCCATGGCCGGTGACTCCGCGGGCCATGGCGAAATAGAGGTCGAGGTCGACGGGACCGCCTGCGTGGCCGAACCGTTCGGGCACCGCTCCCACCATCGCCGCCGTGTCCAGGACGTGGTCGTAGAGCGAGAAATCGTTGGAAGGGACGTGACGGATGCCCTGGTGGCGTTGGAACTCCCAATTCTCTCTGCGGAGGGAGGCCGCGATCCGGTTGAGCTCGTCCCGGTCCACCTTGTCGGCCCAATAGGCCTCCACGGCCCGCTTGAGCTCGCGCCGAGGGCCGATGCGGGGGAAGCCGAGATTCGTCGCTATCGCCACGTGGTCTCTCCTATGGGGGTCACTCTAAGGGATCGTGCCCGGACCCTGCGCCCTTGGTCCGCGACCCTTCCATTCTACCGGAGGGGGCGGGAGTGGACAAACTGCGCCTCCGCTCTCTCCTGTGCGTGTGTGCGCGCACCTAGCTCTGACGCGGCTCAGGCCCGCGCGTGTCCGGGGCGGCCGCCGTGTTACTATTTCGTGTATGACGACTCCTCTCGCGACACCGCGCAACTACTGGATGGTGGCGGTCCGTCCGGACTACTACGAACGGTGCGTCGAGCAGCAGTTCACGTTGCTCGGCATGGGGCGGACCCACCGCAAACGGGTCCAGCGCATGGAGATCGGCGACCGGGTGCTCTTCTACGTCGCCGAATGGATGGTGTTCGGGGCGACGGCGACGATCGCCTCTACCTATTTCGAGGACTCGACGCCGACCTGGCCGTCGTCCGACCCCGACGAGACGTACGCTTGGCGCGTATGCATCACTGGCGGCGTCACGCCGGACGCGCGTCACCGGGTGGACGCGAGGCTTATCGCGCCGCGCATGCAATACGTGAAGAAATGGCCTCCCGAGCAGTGGCCGCTGGCGTTCCAGGGACTACTCCACCTGATCCCGAAGCAGGACTTTGGTCTGATAGAGGACGAGCTGCGCAGGGGCAGGGCTACGCCGTCCGTGGTCTTCGGCAACGGCAACGGCGCCTGCGCCCTCGATGGCCTCGCGGCGAGGGTATAACGTGGCTGTCGCCATCGACCTATCGGGCCAGAGCGCCATCGTATTCGGGGTCGCCAACCACCGGAGCATCGCGTGGGCCATTGCCCAGCGCCTGCACGAGGCAGGCGCGCACTTGACGGTGACCTACCAGAACGAGCGGCTCGCGCGGAATGCGCACGAGCTAATCAAGGGCCTCGACAACGCCCAAGCGGTCGAGTGCGACGCGCTCGACGAGCAGTCGATTGAGAGGGCAGTCGATGCGGCGGCAGGCGCCGCGCCTCTCGCCGTGGCAGTCCATTGCATCGTGTTCGCAAACAGGGAGGACCTTTCAGGGGATTTCTCGCGCACGGGCATCGAGGGGTTCCGGACCGCACTGGAGGTCAGCGCATACACGCTGATGCCCATTACGCGTCTGGCTGCTCGCCGGATGGAGGCGGGCGGCAGCGTCCTCGCGCTCTCGTTCCACGGGTCCGAGAAGGTGTACCCGGGCTACAACATCGCTGGCGTGGCCAAGGCAGCGCTCGAGAACGAGGTGAGATACCTCGCGGCGGAGTACGGCCAGCGGAACATCCGGGTCAATGCCATTTCGGCCGGGCCGTTGAACACCCTCTCAGCGCGCGGCATCTCGGGTTTCGTCGACATGCAGCGGATCCACGCCGAGCGCTCGCCGATGCGCCGCAACATCACTCAGGACGAAGTCGGCGCCGCGGCGCTCTTCCTCGCAAGCCCCCTCGCGTCGGGCGTCACGGGGCACGTGTTGTACGTCGACGCCGGCTACAACATCATGGGCGTCTAGGCCAGCGGAACTTACGAAGTCCGCTGCGGCTGTATCTCCTCCAACGCCACGAACTCCTCGTCGTAGAGCCGGTTGAGCTCCGCGACTTCATCCGCGCTCAGCGGGGACGCGTCGGAGCCCGCGGCGAACTCGTCGAGCTGGTCGCGCCGGACGATGTTCGGGAGCACCGCGGCGATGCTCGGCTCGCTCAGACAGAACTGGATGGCCGCCTGGGCGAGCGTTCGGCCAGTCTCGCCGGCGATGAACAGCACTCGTTCTCGTTTCCGAAACGCTAGGTCCAGCCACTCCTGCCGCCGGTGGGCGCGGTGGTCGGAAGGGTCGAACTCGACCTTCATCTTCTCGGTGAACTCGTCGGTGAGCACTTCGGAGGCGTGGGGGACGCGCGCGAGCAGGCCCGTGTTGTGCTCGTGTGCCGCCGGGAAGAAGGAGCGCGCGGGCTGCTGCTCGATGATCGAGTAGATGATCTGCATGCTGGCGATGTGGCGCTCGCTCATCGCCGCGCCACCCTCCTCCGCCCAACCGATGTCGGGGCCGAGCGCGATGCCGTAGTAGCGAATCTTGCCCTCCTTCGTGAGAGCGTCGAGCGTGTCGAACACCTCGTCGTCCCGGACCGTATTGATGCGCGGATTGTGGAGCTGGTAGAGGTCGATGTAGTCGGCGCCGAGCCGCCGGAGGCTCTCCTCGCACGCGCCGCGGATGAACTCGGGATCCCACCGCTGTGGCCGCTCACGCTGATGTCCCTCGCGCGGCGCATGGATGTCGTAGCCAAACTTCGTGCCGATGACGATGTCGTGGCGCCGTTTGCCGAGGGCCTCCTGCATGATTGTCTCGCCGTAGCCCTCCGCGTAGGTGTCGGCGGTGTCGAAGAGCGTCACGCCTGCCTCGACTGCCTCGCGCAGCAGTCGCACTGCGTCGGGCTTGTCGACTTTGCCCCACCACCCGGTGCTCACGCTCCACACGCCGAACCCGACCTCGGACACCTCGAGGTCAGTCTGGCCAAGCCGCCGATACTTCATGCGGTCCTCCGATGGGCTCCCGGTCCGACCGGGAACCTCCCGATTCTAGCTGAACGCCGGTCCAACCGGCGGCCTACTTGGTCAGATCATGCAGTGGAATCTTATGGACGGCCGAGAGTAAGGAGCGGCTAGGCGACCAAAGCGCTCTGACCGGTCAACTCCTCAGGGCGTAGGGCTGCCGGGCCCGGCGAGGAGCTCGGAGGGACTGACGCGGCCGCCAAGCATACGCAGGTAGTTCTCGGTCGTGACGCGGGCGACGGTCTCGACGTCGACGCCGTGCAACTCCGCGATCTTCTCCGCGACCTGGGGCAAGTGCCACGGCTCGGTCCAGCTCGTCCGGTGCTTCTTGAACGGCTGCGGGAACGAGTCGGTCTCGATGACGATCCGTTCCAGCGGCAGCCGAGCCGCCGTCTGCTGAAGTTCCTCGATGCGCAGCAAGGGTTTGGCGAACGATATGTAGAAGCCGATATCGATCACTCGCTCCGCCAGCGCCTCTCCGCCGCTGAAGTAGTGCCATGCGCCGCCGACTTCGGAAGCGCCCTCTTCCCGCAGGATGCGGACCGTATCGTCGTCGGCCTCCCGAGAGTGCGTGACCAGCGGCAGCCCGAGTTCTCTGGCGAGACGAATCTGGATGCGGAACGCCTCATCCTGCACATCCCAGGGAGGCGAGGTAGGCATGTAGTCCATGCCCGTCTCGCTCCATTCGACGACTTTCGGATGGGCGGCGATGCGTCTGAGCTCCGCAATCGTGCGCGTGTCCACGCGGCCGGTCAGGTTGGAGGGGTGCAGGCCCACCCCGGCGCGCACATTCGGGCGCCTTTCGGCGATGCCGAGGATGCTCTCGCACGAGGCGAGCGTAGTGCCCGCTGCTATAATGAGGCCCACTCCCGCATCGTGTGCTCGCGTCAACACGTCCGCGAGTTCGCCCTGATCGTACTGGTCGATATGCGTGTGGCCATCCACCAGTAGCTGAGAAGCCCGCCTATCTTCTGGCCCGCCGCTCTGTTGCATGTCCCGCATTGTACCCGACCGGGAGACAGCGCTATAGGCAGCCTAAGGAGAACGCCCTGTGAGCGCTCGAAACGCAGCCGCGTCGCGGTTGTGGAGGAGCCGGTGGCTCCACCTCGCGCTCGGCGCGACTGCAAGCGTGGGTCTTGCCTATGCCGCGCTGAACGCCGTGGTGTGGAAGGACGTCGCCGACGCCTTCCGCTCGTTCTCCACTGCCCTGGCGTTGCTGAGCCTGCTGCCCCTCGGCGGCGCGATGCTCCTCCGCGCCTTCCGGTGGCGCGTTCTGCTAGACCGAGAGCCGATTACGTCCCGTCAGGTGCTCCTCGTCCAGAACACCGGGATCGGGCTCAACAACATGCTGCCCATCCGCATGGTGAGCGAGCCTGTCCAGCTCGCGTTGATCAATCGCCGCTATGGCGTCCCGCTCCCCAAGGCGCTGGCGACGCTGGTCGCCGGGAACGTCTTCGACATCTTCGCTTCGGCGATGTTGATGACGCTGGGCGTGGCGCTGTCGCCGGGCCTCCGCGACGGCAAGGTGGGGATACAGATGGGCGGCGCGGTAGTAATGGTCGTGGTGAGTCTGCTCGTGTTCATCGCGGTATCCCGAGGGATTGGCACGCTGCCCGTGTTCAACCGCATGCCCTTCTTCCAGCGGCTCGCCGCTGCGGTGGGCACGCTGCGGGACAAGCCCGTCCGGCTGTGGGCGTCCTTCCTGGCGACGCTCTCCTCGTGGCTACTGCTGGGCGTCGCCGGCTGGCTGCTGGGCACGGGGCTCGACCTCGGAATCGACCCGCTGACGATGGCCACGATACTGGTCGCTGCCACGTTCTTCACCTCGGCGGTTCCGTCGCTGCCGGCAGGCGCGGGGATCTACCATTTCGCCGTTGTTAGCTTGCTGACGGCTCTCGGCGTGGACGTGGCGACCGCGTTCACCTTCGCGGTCGCCGTACATGTCCTGGTCATGCTCCCGCCTGCCCTGATCGCTCTGGGCATGCTATGGGGTGTGGGCGTATCCATCCTGCCGTGGAAGGGGGAGGTGGACAAGGACACGTTGGCTCCGGCAGGCGACGGTCTGGCGTAGACGTGCCGCGCACACGATGGGCTCCGCTGTTGTTCGCAGTGTGCGCCGCCTTCGCGGCCACGGCGTGCCTCGGCGGTCCGGCGGCGACCGCGACGCCGACGCCGACGCCGACGCTCACGCCGGCCCCGACTGCCACGCTCACGCCCACGCCCACTGCGCCTGCTTCGACGCCGACCGCTACGGCGCGTCCGCCCGACGGACTGATCCGGGTCGCTGTGACGGGGGCTGCGCCGCACTGGGACCTCCACCGCGTGGTGTCGGAGTGGGCTACGTTATTCGGGCCGGGCCTCGCATACAGCCGTCTCATGCGGTTCGCGACGGGCCCCGATACACCGTTGCCAGGGCAACACGTAGAGTGCGACCTGTGCAACGCATGGCGTCTCGTCGACGCGACTACCTACGAGTTCGACGTGCGCCCGGACGCTCGCTGGCAGGATGCTGACGAGTTCGCCTCACGCCCGGTCACCCCGCAGGACGTCGTGTTCAGCCTGGAGCGGCTGCGGGAACCGGATTCCCCCCACGTGAGTCTCCTCGACTCGGTTGAGGAGATCGTCGCGGTGGGCAACCGGACCGTGCGCTTCACGCTGCGCTACCCCGACCCTGAGCTGCCGGTCAAGCTGGCGAGCCCCTACGCCGTGGTGCTGGCGCCCGATTCCCTGGACGGAGTCGACCTCGCCATGGGGCGCGTCGTGGGGTCCGGCCCCTGGCGGTTCCGGGCGCGCGCGTCCGGCCAGGTGACGCTGACCGCGTTTGAGGGGTACTTCCGCGGCGGCGAGCCGGCGCTGCGGGGCATCGAGTTCATTCCGGCGGCGGATATGGAAGCGGGCGCCGTAGCCCTGCGCGTGGGCAACGTGGATATGGCGCAGGTCACCGAGGCGCAGTGGGAGCGCATCGAGAGGGCCGGATTTGCGTCCGTCGTCGTACACCGTCAGGGCAGGGGCGTGGTGTTCGGCGTCAACGCTCGGAAGCAGCCCTTTGACGATGAGCGCGTGCGCGCAGCGGTGTTCGCCGCCCTCAACCCGGAGGCTGCATTGGCGGAGTCGTTCGGGATCGGGACCTACGGCCTCGGCGTGCCGGTGCTGGACTCGTCATGGCTCCCGGACGAGGCGAGGCTGAGGGAGGTCTTCGGGCAGCCCGGCGAGGCTCGGGACTCGCTCCGGGAGGCGGACCGGCTTGGGCAGACGATGACGCTCACGGTTGCCAACTTCGGCGAGGCGTACGTTGCTCACGGCGAGGCGTTGGCCCTCCAGTTGCGCGACGCGGGCATCGCCGCGAGCGCGGAGGTCGTATCGCGCGGGACGTATCTCAATCGGGTGTGGCAGCGCCGCGATTTCGAAGCGTTCGTGGGGCCGCTGCCTCCCGTGGACACGACCAACGCGTTCCTGCTGGGCGTGCTGCACAGCCGTGGAAGCTCCAATGTGACCGGGGCCGGCGACGTCGAGTTGGACGGCCTCATCGAGGAGCAGGCGGTGGAGATGGACCCGGAGCGGCGGGGCGAGCTCGTGCGTCGCATCCAGACGCTCGCGCTCGAACGGGCGTGGATGTTCATGCCGGCAATCTCGGCCGAGCGGTGGGCATACTCCGCGCGGGTCCTCGACCCGCCCCGCGCGTTCCCTGCCGGCGCCGGGGACTGGTGGATACACACATCCGTCGCGGAGTAGAGGCCTTGCTCTGAAGGGCTTTTCCCCAAGGGGTGGGACATGGCGGCGGCCCTTTCCTATGGGTTGTACAATAGATAAACTGAATAAACCAGCGAGAATATCCGCGAGATATAGAGAATAATACAGTCGAAGCTCATTCACTAATCTCTCGATAAGCGATAGAATACCTATATGGCGGAAGCGGACGCAGATATTGGGAAGTACCCCATCAGTGTGGCCTCCGAGCTCACGGGGGTCCCGGATCACAAGCTCCGAGCGTTCGAGGCCGCCGGCATCATTGAGCCCGCCCGCACCGAGGGCGGCACGAGGCGGTATTCCGACGCGGAGCTTGCATTGATCAGACGCGCCGCCGAGCTATCGGACAAGGGCGTGAACTACGCAGGGATTTTGGAAATCCTACACATAGAGGCTCAGGGACAAGCCGAGTAGAGCGAGGAGAGCGGCAGCACTATCTACAAAGGAGCAATCGAACACAACGCCTAGGCGCGTTGACCCGGCGGACGCAGCATGTTCGCCGACCCCGCTATACAGAGCGGGGCTGCAAGATGAGCGGCCCTTTCATTCGTGATTCGGGTGCTCGTTCTCGTCTAAGCAGGAATACGCCCCTGGGCAGGACTGAGGAATGGGATGGACTGGGTCGCACTGTCTCTGGTAGCCGCCGTGGCCTTCACGGCCTACACCCTCTTGCAGAAGCGCGCGCTCGATAGGCATGTCGACGGGGCCGCGGCGTTCGCCGCGATGTCCGCCCTTGCGCACATTGGCATCGCTGGGCTGATCCTCATCGTCTCACCGCCCGACTGGCTCTCGTGGGGCGTAGCGGCGATGGCCGTGGCGGGCGTGATTCAAGGCGGCGTGCAGCTCCTGACTGGCTACGCCCTGCGCCGGGCAACGGACGTCTCGCGCATCGTGCCGGTGCTCGACGCGTATCCCCTATTAGTGATGGCGATGGCTGTCCTGTGGCTGGGAGAGGCGCTCACTCCCCTCAAGTGGGGCGCGGCGTTGATGGTGGTGGCGGGCGTCATGATTGCTTCCTTCTATCAAACCCTGCCGGGCGACCGCCTGCGTTTGAATGGCTCCGTCCTGGCGATCGCCGCGGCTGCGATAGGCATTGCGTTCTACGCCATTCTCGTGAAGTCGGTGGCCGGCCAAATCTCCGTCTGGCAGATGTACGCGCTCTCGTGGACATTCGCGTTTCCGGGCCTGATGGCCGCGGCGAGGCTTTCGGGCATGGGCCGAGTGACCTCCGCCCTGCGCTCCAAGAACGCGCTCACGGTGGTCGGGCTGGCTCAGGCCGCGGCGTTCCTGGCCTTCATGGCGAGCCTGACGGCCATCGAGCGTGGGCCTGTGTCTCTTAGCACAGCAATCATGTCGACGCGGCCGGTGCTCTTGCTGCTGTGGATGGCGGCGACCGGGCTAAGCCTGCGCAGGGTGATGGAGCGGCGCGAGCCGTTCCGGGAGGCGCGGGCGCGCTGGGGGTCGGCGGTCCTCGTGGCGGGCGGCGTTGGAGTGATGGCGTTATAGGCCGCGTGTGGTCGGCGGGGACGTCTGCGCCCCGGCGCAGGCGCATGGTGCGGTATACTAGGCGCAGTCTCCGGCGGCCCGCGGCGCGGAGCAGCAATCGGATGGAGGCAGCAGATGTCCAAGCCTGTGGCAGTGACGGACTCCGACTTTTCCCAGACCGTACTCGAGTCGGGCCAGCCGGTGCTGGTCGATTTCTGGGCCGAGTGGTGCGGTCCGTGCAAGATGATTGCGCCCGTGGTGGAGGAGCTTGCGGAGGAGTACGAGGGGCGCTTCAGCTTCACGAAGCTCGACGTGGACTCCAACCCAAAGGTTGCCATGCAGTTCGGCATTCGCAGCATCCCGGCACTGCTGCTGTTCAAGGACGGCAAGGTGGCTGAACAGGTCATCGGCGCGGTGCCGAAGGCGTTGCTGAAGCGCAAGATCGACAAGGTGCTGGAGGACTGACCAGCCTGCGCTGCAATCGGGCTTAGGATAGGCGGCGCTCCAGTCACTGGAGCGCCGCCTTGTCGTTCGCTGGCAGAGGCAGACGACGCACGGGAGTGGATGGGTCCCGGTGGGTCTCGCGGTCTTCAAAACCGTTGCCGGGCTGGCTTCCCAGTCCGGGGAGGGTTCGACTCCCTCGCACTCCCGCCACCGGGGCCATAACGCCGGGCGCTTGGCCCGCTACACCGGAACGTTGGCCAGGCTGGGGAGAAACCGCGTAGCGTTAGACCCTAGGAACTTGATCTTGGCGTGCTCGGCGATGTCCGTACGCTCGGTGATGAGCGCCATATCGTCGGGCCAGTGAGCCGGCGGGTGCGGATAGTCGGTGCTGAAGAGCCAGAGGTCCTCGCCCAAACGGTCGATGCTGTGGCTGAACTCGCCCTCGTTGCCCTCGTTCGCGCAGAACACCTGGCCTCCCGCGACGATCTCGGAAGGGGTGCGCTGGAGGAGAGGAGTGGTCCGCGAGCCGGGCCGGTAGCCCTCGTCTAACCGCTCGACGAACCATGGCATCCAGCTCGCGCCGTTCTCGAAGAAGCCTACGCGGAGCTTCGGGAAGAGGTCGAAGACGCCTCCGCCGATCAGCGCGCCCATCGCGGTCATCCCGCCCCAGCCCTTCAGGACGCCTCGGGCGAACGCGGCGTTGTCCATGGCGGCGTAGCCGGGTGTGAGCGGCGGATGGTCCGGGTCGCCGTGGATCCACACCGGCAGGTCCAAAGCCTGGGAGCGCTCCCAGATGGGGTACAGGTCGGGACTGTCCAGCAAGCTGCCGTCGTAGCACATCCGCGGCACGAACAGCCCGGCGAAGTTGTCGTCATGCTCGGCCCAGTAGTCGAGCTGTTCGACCGTCGCCGCGATGTCCCGCATGACTGAGCTGCCGAGCCAGCGGAGCCTGCCGTGCGCTTCGGCGCAGAAGTCGCTGACGTACCGGTGATACGCCGTCGTGAGGGCCCCTTCGAAGCCGATGTCGTGGAGCTTGCAGAGGATATCCGTCTGACTGGGGAACAGGACGGACGCGTCGATTCCGGCGGTGTCCATGTCCCGCAGGCGGACTGCGGGGTCCCAGTTGCATGCCTGGTCGATGACGCGTCCGCTCGCGACCACGCCGCGTACGGGCACCCCGCTTTGGCCGGCAGTGGGGGCCGGCGCGCGGCCGTTGAACGCGTCGACGACTCCCAGCGGTCGCAGCGGCGGGTGCGTGTAGAAGGCGTCGAACCCCACTTCCCCGGGAGCTGTCTGACGGGCTTTCACGGCTCTGCTGAACCGTTCGTACACGTCTCGGTACGCCGGGTCTATGTTGTCCTTGAACGTCCTGTCCAGATCCCAGTACTCGCGTATGTGCGAGTCCGTGTCGACGACCAAGTGCCCTTGATAGCTCATCGCGCCTCGCTCCTTTGGACGCCAGGGGCTCCGGCTGCGTAATCCCTGGCGGATTCGCCGCCATTCTACGCGCTCCGACCCCTCGTTTGACGAGCGCACTCGTGGTGTCTAGACTGCGGCGCGCTTGGCGACGACGATGGCGGTCCGTTCCGGCGGGCTGCCCGGAGGAAGCGACGATGGCTACGGAGGCTGAGCACCGCACCCTGAACGTTGGCGTCATCGGGCTCGGCACGGCCGCGCGCGCGATGATTCCTGTCTTGTCGAAGCAGCCTGGAGTCGTGCTCGCGGCAGGCGCGGAGCTCGACGCCGAGATCAGGGAGCGGTTCCGAGCCGACTTCGACGCCCGGGTCTATGAGCGCGGCGAAGACCTGATCGACCGCGACGACGTGGAGGCCGTCTACATCGCGACGCCGAGTCCGCTCCACGTGCCGTTGGCCAAGCGGGCCTTGGCCGCGGGGAAGCATGTGCTCGTCGAGAAGCCGATGGCGCTCAACCTGGACGAGGCGGACGACCTGATCGAGGAGGCCGACCGGCAACACGTGTGCCTCATGGAGGACGAGCAGAACAGCTTCGACCCTCCCATCCGGCGAGCCTCGGAGATATTGAGCGCGGGGACGATTGGCTCGCCGCGGATGATCAACGCTTGGCACTACGCAGGCTGGTTGTACTCGATCCGCATGCCCGAGGAGCTGAAGCCTGGGCCTGAGTGGGGAGGCGGAGTGCTGATGAGGCAGGGGCCGCACCAGCTGAACATAGTCCGCACCCTGGGCGCGAGCAAGGTCCACAGCGTGCGCGGGTCGGTGGGCATCTGGGACGAGCAAAGACCAGTCGTGGGCATGTACTCGGCGTGGATCGAGTTCGAGTCGGGGGCCGTGGCGACTGCCGCCTACAGCGGGTACGACCGTTTCCAGAGCGCGGTCCTCAATTACAACGCCCAGACGGAGGACGAGCGGGAGTACGCCCGCGCCCGGAAGAGCCGCCGCGGGAGCACGGGCGACGAAGGGGCGCAGAAACGGGACCAGCGGTACGGCGGTCCCTCCCCTCGCACTGGCGCGGGAGAGCCGCGTCCCAGCTCGTTCGGCTGGCTCGCCAGCGGCATGATTGTCGTGAGCTGCGAGGGCGGCGACCTCCGCATCACCCCGACAGGGCTCGTTATCTACGGCGAGGACGAACGGGAGCGCATCGACCTGCCGTTGGATGAGACGGGGAGGGACGAGATCGTCCGTCAGTTCTACGCGGCGGCGGCCTACGGCGAGACTCCCAAGCACGACGCGCGATGGTCGAAGGCAACCCTCGCCGTGTGCCTGGCCGTGCAGCGCTCCGCTGACGAGAACCGCGAGGTCATCGTAGGTCTGTAGTCCTCGGGCTGCCTGTCGTGCTTGGCCGAGCCTGGTCCGTCCGGGTTGGTGAGATTTGGACACGGACCGCCCCGCAAGAGACGACGATTGGTCCCTGAGGCGCTTGATCAGCGGACTGCCCCTCTTCGGCGTCTTCTTCTTGTGGGGGTTTGGCTCCGGGGGCATCCAGCTGGCGCGCCCGCTGTTCGCGTTCGAGGTGAGCGACAGCGCCTTCCTCGTGGCGGTGATGGTCAGCGTCACGGCCACGTCGCGCATCGTGTTCAGTCCGCTCTCCGGCTACCTGAGCGACCGGTTTGGCAGGAAACCGCTGGTGATGTTCGGGGCGGGTCTGCGCGGCGCCGGATCGTTGGGGCAGTTCTTCGTCGACAGCTATACGGCCTTCGTCATCCTCGAGTTCATCGCGCAGGCTGGCGTCTCCGTCTTCCAAACGAGCATGACCGTCCTGGTCTCGGACGTCACGTCTCGGCAGAGCCGAGGACGATTCCTCGCGGTGCGAACCCTGTCGACGCGATTCGGACACATCGCCGGGCCGGCAACGGGAGGACTCATCGCTGCGCTGTTCCAGCTTCGGCATGTGTTCTTCTTCGACGCGGTCACCAAGTTCACCATCGTTGCCATCGTCTTCATCCTGGTCCGCGAGACAAACCCCTTGCCGCAGGGGGCCCGCAAGCGCGAAGGCGGCGAGCCGGCCGGCTCGCGCATCAACCTAAGGCCATTCGCGAACCCGACGTTCATCGCGCTGGGGGCGGCGGCGGTGGCGACCACGCTACTGCAGCAAGGCATTGCCTACTCGGTGCTGCCGGTCCATGCGGTGGCGGTCGTCGGCGTTTCGCCCGCGACACTCGGCGCGATGACGAGCGTGGGGGCGTTCCTGGCTATGGCGGCCGCCTATCCGAACGGCATCCTGTCGGACCGGGCGGGTCGAAAGTACTCGCTCGCGCCGGGCCTGCTCGTGCTCACGGCGGGGATGGTGGTCTTGGGGCTCAGTCCCACCTACGCGGCGCTGTTCATCGCCATCGGCGCCTTCGGCGTGGGCGAGGGCATGACGATGGGCACGACGCAGGCGTTCGTCATGGACCTCGCCCCGGTCGACGCGCGGGGCACGTTCCTCGGCATCTGGTCGCTAGTGCGCAGCGTGGCGGCGGTCGGAGCGCCGCTGGCGGCAGGGGGGTTGTACGAGGCATTCGGCCCGCAGTCGGCGTTCATGACGAGCGCGGCGTGGATGGCGATGAGCGCTATGCTGGTCATTACAATTGCCAAGGAAGCCGCTGGCCGCCCGCCGCGCGGCGGGGCTGGCCCTGGGCGCGCGAGTCGTGAGGATGCGGAGCTGTAGATGGGTACGTGGCTGAAGTGGTCCCCGGTGTTCGTGCTGGGCGCGGTCTGGACCGCTGCGTGGACGCTTGCATGGCAACGCTATCTGTTCGATTCGCTGGGCACGCCGCCGGGGCCTGGGCTGACTGTCCTCCTCGACGACCGCGGCTCGTCCATACGGGTGTACACCGGGTCCATCGTCGGGACCGCCTTGATTACGGGCGGTTTCATTGGGCTGGTCCTCAGCAGCGTAATCAGGGAGGTCTCCCGGGGGTGGCGCTTGTTCCTACTGAGCGCCGGCGTGCTGCTGACGCTCGTTGGACTCGTCTTGCCCGTGACGTTCCCGTCGAGAGTGGCGTTGGTGATCGACGAGAACGCGCGGACGGCGGCGGTCGAACGACACTGGCTCTACACGACGAGCACGGACGTCATCGCGTTCGATGACATCGAGCGGGTCGGACTCCGTGTGCAGCGGAAGGCAGTTGGAAGCGGGTGTCAGATCGCGACTGGGCTGAGCTTCATCCGCTCCAATCTGACTTGGCTGGATGTCCCGAATGGGATCGACCACGAGTTCGCCGGCCCGCTCGTAGCGAGCCTCGCGGGGGTGGAAGTCCAGCTAGCCGAGACGCGCGAGTGCTAGGGAACCTCTGAACAAGAGAGACTGGGAACCCCACCCCCACCGACAGGCTCAGTGCGAACGGGTTGGGACGGAGTTGCTCCATGAGGCCTCGTGTTGGCGCATGGGAATAACGGGAATGGACGTGAAAGGGACAGGAACGGACCGGAATGGCACAGGGCGCTTACTCGTAGATTGCACGGATTTACGAGTGGGGGATGCGAGAAAGTGGGACATTTTGGGACATTTCTCCTCTGGGTCTGGCCGGAAAGCCGGCGGCGGGCGAGGGCTGCATCCTTTTTTCTCTGTAACATTTTGTATCATTCTGTAGCATTTGCCCTCCGGGACGGGGCCGGAGGATGGCGGCGAGGCGGGGCCTGAGTGGAGCCGTTGGGATAGGGTAGCGGACGAGGTGGCGATTGAGCAACGGGCAGTTGTCATGGCGGCGACAGGCGGCTAGGTCCGCGTTCGCCCTGGATTCCCGGCCTAGGCGCCAGGAATGACGGAGGGAGGGGCTCCCGAGAGCCCCCTAATCCGCTCGTGGGCCCCTTCGACGAGCTTAGGGCGAACGGATGGGGACGGACGGCTGGGGTCGCCCGGGGCGTGGATTCCCGGTCGGGGCGCCGGGAATGACGGAGGGGCCGCCCCCTCTTCCACGGGCTCAGGGGGAGGACGACGGAGTGTTCAGAGGTTCCCTAGCGGTGGTGAATCCCGATGCCGAGGCCGAGCCGACGCGCGATCATGGCAAATCCCAGCGTCAGCACGGTGATGTGGAGCGTGACGATTGCGGCCGCCTCTCGCAGGGCTAGCTCGGGCGACGCGAATTCGAGCGCCACGATCGATAGCGTGATTGTTTCCCGCGAGGCTAGGAGGATGACGCTGCTGGTCGCACCGGCCGCGGACACGAAGTTGAGCGTGCCGAGCAGGATCATCGTAGGCGACAGCACCGGCAGCCATATCCTGAAGTACGTCCGGACCCAACCGGCCCCCGACACCCGCGCAGCTTCCTCCATGTCGAAGCCAACCTGAACGAGGGCGCCCTTCGTGATGTTCACGCCCGTGGTGTTGCCCTGGAGGATGACGACAAGCAGCAGCGCGTAGATCGTCCCGTAAAGAATCGACAGTCCGGGCGTGCCCAAGAACAACAGCAGCAGTCCCAGCCCGGACAGCAGGCCGGGGATCGCTCCCGAGCCCCAAATCATCCAGTCCAGTATGGCGCGGCCCGGCCAGCGCGTCCGGACCATGATGTAGGCGAGCACCGAGAACAGCAACGGGCTCAGTATGGCGGCTGTTATCGCGAGCATGAGCGACGTTCTCAGGGCCCCGATGAATAGCTCGTCCCCCCAAACGTAGCGCCAGTGGTCGAGCGTGAATACCGGCGTGATGTTGAAGAACCCCGTGCGGGTCATGAAGCTCCCCAGCACGAAGGCGCCGATCTGCACCAGGGTCAGCATCAGGTGCAGCCCGACGATCCCCCCCCAGATGAGCCATTTCCACGCGCCGATGTCGATGAGCCCGGGGCGGAAGCTGCCGGTGATCGTGGTGTACCGCCGCCGGTCCAGGATCCAGCGTTGCAGCGGGACGATGAGCAGGATGATCACCAGCGTCATGGTGGCGAGCGTCGTCGCGGCGCCGTAGTCGGGTATCTCTGAGCGGACCTTGTCGTAGATGAGCGTCGAGTACACGTAGAATTGGATAGGCCGGCCCAGCAAGAACTCGGTCTCGAACGATTGGAAGATCCTGAGCAGCTGCAGTGCGAAGACGAGGATGATCGGCGAGGCCATGAGCGGGGTGGTGACACGGAGCATCGTCCGCATGTTCGATGCGCCGCCCACGCGCGCGGCCTCTTCCATGGCCATGTCCATGTTGCGGAACGCGGGCGTCAGCAGCATCACCTTGAGCGCGATGCCGTTGCCCATCAGATGCACCCATACGATTCCCTGGAGACTAAAGATGTCGAAGGGCCCTTGCCCAAATTCATCCAGGAACGGGTCGACGATGGGCGATATGAGCTCGAACTCCTGGAGGAATACGTTGATGAATCCTCCGGCCGGGTCGAGGAGCAGGATCCACGCGATGGCCGCGTTCGGGACCATGTAGGCGACCCAGAACAGGTACTCCAACGTATGGGAGAAGGGCATTCTGACGCGGGCCAGCGCCCAGGAGATGCTGATTGCCGCGGGGAAGCTGAGCGCCGCTACGAGGAACCAGATCAGGAACGAGTTGAAGAGCGACTCCAACAGGTAGGGCGTGCCGGGGACTTCACGCCAGTTCGAGAGCCCCCATTGGCGGTCGAAGAAGGGGATGGCCGCCTCGTTGAAGCTGTGCGAGAGGATCAGCACCATCGGCCAGACCAGGTAGAGGCCGAGCGCGGGCAGCAGCACCGCCATTACGAAGGCGCCCGTCCCCGGTCTCAACCCGATCCTCCGGGTCGTCAACACTTGCGGCAAGTGCGCCAAGCGTCCGCTCCCTACCGTCCGTTCTAGCAAGTGGAGCTTCAGGGCCCCTTGCCCCGAAGCTCCACCCGTAGTCCTCTGCCTAGCCTATCACTGTCTCCCGACGCGATAGCGCGTGTCTCCCGGCGAGCGGACTAGCTGCCGCCGCCGATCAGGTCTGGGTGCCGGTCAGGCGGCGGCGGGTAACCTGCCGCCACGACGATCGGCCGGATCCACTCGATCGCCTCTTGCAACGTGTCGATGTATG
The DNA here is from genome assembly GCA_965220205.1 of Dehalococcoidia bacterium. Taxonomy (GTDB): domain Bacteria; phylum Chloroflexota; class Dehalococcoidia; order Lucifugimonadales; family Australimonadaceae. The sequence continues at coordinate 2,384,195 of OZ244812.1, forward strand.
TCGGATCGGTGATGAGGATGTAGAGCGGAGCGTCCACCGGTATCTGGTCGTCGTCTGCGAGATGCTCATTAGTCACGTCGTTCCGCAATGACATTCCCCGGTACCTGCGGGCCAGCGTCGGGTCGTCCCTCAACGCTTGCTTCCGCGCTTCCCATCCTTCTGGGCTGATCAGCCAGTTGATCCAGAGCTTGCCCGCGTTCGGGTTCGGGCCTTGGTCCATCAGGCCGATGGACTCGGAGCTCCCCACGCGCCAGCTGGGGAAGCCGTCGACCTGCTTCTCGGCGATCGGCAGGCCCTGCTCGATGAGCAGGTCGAAATTCCCCTGCGCCCCGCAAGCGGCGAATGCCACGGTGCCTCGCGCCAGCGAGTCCTCGCAGGTGCGGACATCTTCGATGATCCGGACGTACCCGCCGGACCACAGTGCTTCGAGGAACTCCTTGCCGCCAGGCTGCACGTACGTCCGCGCGAGACCGTCGGTCTGAGGCACGCGGTTCCGTGCAATCTTTCCGACCCACCGGGGATCAAGCTGATCCTGGATCGACGTGATCTCGTCGGCGTCCACCAGATTGGTGTTGAAAAAGAGCGAATCGCGGTCGATGCTCGCAGCGTAGGCGAACATGAACTGGTTCTCGGAGTCGACGAACCGGTAGACCTGGTTTCTCCAGATGGCCTTGAACCGGTTGTCGGGGATGACGGCCGCCTCCTCGAACGGCCGCATGCCGCCGATGGACGCAATCTGGTTGGCGCTGCCAGGGCCGCTCTGCCAGGTGTCGACGGTGAAGCGGCCGTTCGCGCGCTCGGCCACGATCTTGGGCACCGTGTCAGTCCCTCTGCCCCGCTGCTGCGACACGCTGATTCTGTACTTGTCGCTGAACATGTTCAGGAGAGGCTCCATCGACTGAGCGGAGCCGCCCGTGGTCACGGGCACGAGCTTGCCTTCCTCCTGGGCGGCCGCGACGAGTTCCCCCCAGAAGTCGTGAGGCGTTGCCGTCGGTCCCGGGGTCGGCGTGGGCGGCCTCGGCGTTGGCGTCGGCGCTCCCGGAACGAGTGTTGCAGTCGGGGTCGGCGTGGCGGCCGGCTCCATCGCCGTCGGGGTCGGTTGCGGCGTTGCCGTCGGCCGCGGAGTCGGCGTCGGGTCGCTGCCGCAAGCCGCGACGAGAACCGCTGTCAGCGTCGCCAAGGCGGCCGCCGCGAGGGCCTGCGCCCATCTGTTGCTCTTGAACACGCTCATCATCTCCTCCCGGGGCTATTCGAAATCTGCGGAGCCAGCGGCCCCAATCCTTTCGTGTAGGCCCTTCAACAAGCTCAGGGCGAACGGATTGGGACGGAGTTATCAGAGGTCCGCTAGCGTTGCTCCTGTTCGTCCTCGGCGTACTTCCACTGGTAGTTGGGGTCGATGTACGCCTCAGCGGGCATCGCTGTGACGACGCCGCGCTTGGTTAGCTCTTCTTCGAACTTGTTCCGGATCCACGGGTCTTCATCGGGGTACTCGACCTGCTCGCGCGCGAGCTCGGTGATCTCAACGCCGCGCGAGTCGGTGAAGACCGCCGCCCCGGTCGGCATGCCGGTGGGGGCGTGGATCGCCACGTAGCGAGCGTCCTCGGCGCCCGCGTTGAAGTGCTGGTGCCACCAGCCGCTGGGGGGCACGAAGACGCTCCCCTCCTGCCAGTAGGTGACCAGCTTTTCCTCGGAGCCGGGGGGCCACATGACCGAGTAGCCATCGCCCGTGGGGATGATGATGACGACGCCGGGGCCGTGCCGGTGGGCCTTCTTGTAGGTGCGCGCGGGGAACACGGACATGTGGCTTCCATGCACGGCGCTCGGGAAGGTGAACCACACGACGCGCCCGCCGGAGCCCCGCTGCCGGAACGGGTCCAGCTTGTCCCAGAGGAGCATGTTGGGGAAGAAGTTGCCCACCCACAGGTTGCGTCCGCCGCCGCCGGAGTCCGTCACGACCTTCGCTTCCGCGTAGGCCGCGCCCTCGGTCCCGTAGATCGTGTTGAGGTCGACGGCGGGGCTGTTGAAGTAGAACTCAGGGTTGGGGATAGCGGCCATGGCCGTCGGCAATCCGTTCGTGAGCATCAGCCGCACGGGCTCGTCGCCGCTCGTGTTCGCCAGCTGGTAGGTGTAGTTGGCCGGCAGCAGGAAGAGACTGTGCTTACTCCACTCGAAGGACTGTCGCGGGCGCCCCTCAGCCCAGATTGTCGTCAGGCCGCGACCCTGCGCTACGTACGCCACCTCGTCAATGGCGATGTGGAAGGGAGGCAGCGTGGCCTTGGGGGGAATCTCCATCACCGTGGCGGCGCTGACGCCCTCTTGGCCCGCGAGTTGGAGGAAGGCGGCGTCGCATCCTCGGAGGTCCCAGCCGCCGAGTTTCAGGGTGCGAACGTCGTCGACGTGGTACTCCCGGTACACCGGAATGCCCTGGGTCTCGGTCCACCGGTCATATGGGTGAACACGGTCGCCGGCGACGCGCGGCGCAATCTGGCTGGTGGTCATCCTTCACCTCATGGCCGCCGCTGCCCGGCGGCACGTGTTCGGCGCGGCTCGCTCGCTTCCGTTAGGACTGGCTGGCGACCATCTCGATGCGATCTTCGGGGGACATGCCCATGAGGCGCATCCCCTCGTCCCAGGTGAGGCCGTCGATGTCGTCGGACGTGATCCGGACGACGTCGGCGGGGACCGTGAGCGCGTCCTGCGCCGTCTTGACGTTCGGGTCGCGCAGCACGCCGATCGGGTCGCCGCCCTCGGCAACCCTGATCATCTGGTCCTTCCACACCTTGCGGTTGAGGATGAAACCCTCGTCCGAGGTGCCGAGGTGGAACTTGTCGAAGTCGGGGAAGTTCTCATTCAGGTGCGGGGAGTCGCAGACGTGGCACCTGCTCTGGGTCTGCTGGGCGACCTCGTCCTCCCAGATGTTGCCCTGCCGCCACGGGTGGCCGAAGTTCCACCACGACCCGACCTGTTGGGCCCAGTCCTTGGGGAGATCGTGGGCGCGGCCGATGTTGGGCATGGGGTTGTTCTGCTCTTCCAACGCCCGGATGGCCGCCCGCGTGACGTTGCCGTCGGCGTCCAGCGGGAAGAAGTCGACCGTGAACCAACGTGTGTGGATGTTGTCGATGGGGATTGCCCATTTCATCGAGCGGGCGTCGGTGAAATTGCACCGCTGCGTCGGCCAGACGGTGTGGGTCTCGTGGTACTGATAGAGGCCGGTCTGGCCGTCCCTGCCCACGAGGTCCTTGAGCATGAGCATGCGCGTGCCCCAGCGCGTCCGCTGGAACTGGAGGGGAGTCGCGGGTTGCCCGTTCGCCTCCCAGTGGATCGTGCCCACGCGCGGCGGGTTGCGGAACCATCCGTGCGCAATCTCGCCGTGCCACGGGTCGAGGTTGTTGTCGTGCAGCGCCTGGAAGACGTTGCAGTGCTCGACGTACCCGCCGTTGCCCACGACGCGGATCCCACGGTTGCTGAACAGTTGGTGGTACCGCGGGAACACGGGCATCAGGCTGGGAGGACCCATGTAGGTGAAGATGAGCCCGCCGACTTCGAGGCACGGGTACGCGGGGTGCTTGACCTTGTCCACGAACGTGCTGCTGGGCGGCTCGCCCGGCATCTCGACAACGTTGCCGTCGCCGTCGTAGAGCCACCCGTGGTACATGCACCGGATGCAGTCGCCCTCCACCGCTCCGTAGTAGAGCGACGTTTGGCGGTGACTACAGTGCTCGTCCAACAGGTGGGGGTCGCCTTTGGAATCGCGGAACAGGATCAGGTCCTCGCCGAGCATCTTGACTCGGATTGGGTTGCGCGCTCCTTCGTAGCTGTTTCCGGCGCGCCCGCCGAGGTTCGCTGACACCTCGACGGGGAGCCAGTAGCGCCGGAACACGTCGCCGGACGGGGTGCCGGGGCCCACCATGATGTGTTCGAACTCTTCCTCCGTACGCATGGGCGAACCTCCTTGCTCGCGTTGCGGTCTCGGTCCCCGTGAAGGCAGGGGACGACGGCTCGGAAGTATACGGGCCTAGGACAAGTTGAAGCAACGTGCGGCGTTGTCCCAGAACAGTTTCTGCTTCTCCTCGTGGCTCAAGATGTCCCAGCCGGCCATGAGGTCTACGGAACCGGGGAACCGGGATTCCGCGTGCGGGTAGTCGGAGCTGAACATGAGGAGGTGACCGCCCATGAGCTGGCTCACGGCGCGCACCATCTCGGGCCCCTCGTGGAGGACGACGGCCGCATAGAAGCGGCCATCGGTCAGGTACTCGGCCATCGAGTGCTGGAGGGACTCCGCCACATAGCCCATGTAGACGACCTGGTCCTCCATCCGCTTCATCCAGAACGGGAGCCAGCCGAACCCCGATTCGAGGATGGCGAAGTGGAGGTCAGGGAAGCGGTCCATGAGTCCGGCCCCCATGAACGCGGCGACAGCCCGCATCGCGGCCCACGGATGGGAGGCGGTCCGGCCGATGAACGGGTTGTCCCACAGGTCGTGGTAGCCCGGGTAGCCAAAGGCGAAGCTGTGGTGTACGACGCACAAGCCCTGTTCTTCAGCTGCTGCCCAGATCGGAAGCAAGTCCGGATGGTCGATCGGGTAGTCGATCGGCAGCTCCACTTTCAGCGCCACCGCCCACGGCTTCTGCCCCCACGTCTTGATATCGGCCAGCGAGTCTTCGATCGGCTGGCGCGCGCTGACACAGACCATCGACGTCAGCCGGCCCGCGTGTTCCGTGCAAATCTCGTCCACGAAGCGATGGTGCGCATCCTTGAGTCCGCAGTTGACCGCGAGGTCGGCGTGCCCGCCCGGGGGCGAACTGACCAGCAGCTGCGTGTCCACTCCCTCTTCGTCCATCTCGCGGATTCGGGCGGGGATGTCGAAGTCTTCGGATCCGACGGTCGGGTATCTCCCGCCCATGAACGTCTGGAACTGCCGCCCTGCGTTGGGACGCGGCCCGGCCTCGCCCAAGCGACGCGGCGGACCGCCGCCCCAGCCCGAGCTCCGTTCCGCCGGAAAGCTGTAGTGCGTGCGGATGTCCTGCTCCTCGATGGGCTGGCCCGCCCAACCGATCTTCCGGGGCCGCTTGAACTCCGCGAGCTCGGCTTCCCGCGCTTTCAGACTGCTGTCGAAGTACGCGCTGAGGGTCTCCACCGAGGGGTTCAGGTGAGTGTCCGAATCGAAAACTCTGTATCCGTTCCGCACGAGCTCGCTCCCCCTGCGCCCAATCGTCTACGCCGCTGGCGCTCCGGCTTGACCGTTCGCAATAGCTCGCCAAAGCCTACCCAAAGTGAACAATGCCCACAAGTTCACCCTGCCTCGCGGTCGGCCAGCTCGCCTATGGCATAATGGCGACCCGTGCGGGTGGGCCGCGACAGGAACCGGACGGGGCGAGAGCACCCCTAGGAGCGCCTGTTGGAGAGTGAGGCCAAACAACAGCGGGTTGCTGAGGCTATCGAGACGCTCGCCGCCTCGCCCGGCGCCCCTGGCGACAGGTTTGTCGTGTTCGAGGCCGCCGACGGCGCGGGCAAGTACGGCTACGTGTTCCTCCGCCTGCGCGGCGACTCCATCCATCTGTACCCGGTGCTGTCCTCGCAGATCAACCCTGTACCTATCTTCTACGAGCGCCTAACCGAGGACGCGCTCCGCGAGCGCGTCGCCGAACTCGACTCTCCGCTCCGCCAGCTCGGCGAGGCTCTGCCCGCCGGTCAGGCCTCGGTGGTCGTGGAGGAGCTCGATCGCATCGTCGTTGGCGAGTACGGTCTGCCGGAGACGTACGGTCTCGGCGTCCGGCTCGATCTGGACCCGGAACGCCCCCCGCAGGGTTGGGGTCTGGTCGCGGAGTGGGTCCTCAACGCCATCTACATCGGGGTCATGGCGGGCTCGGCTGTGCTCGCGGTCTTTCTCGGCGTCTCATTGCTGTTCGGCGGGCAGGCGGACGGCCGCCTCCTGTTCGCGTTTGGCGGCGGCCAGTACGCGGCGATGACGCTCTGGTTCGCGGCGACCGCCATCGTCATGGGCGCGCTTCTCGCGTTGACGCGGTTCGAGAAGCGCATCCACACTCCGTGGCACACCTATGGCGTGCTGGCCGCAGCCGCCACGGTGCTCTTTGTCGGTTCCTTCGTGTGGTACTTCGTCGGCCTCTCCGTGGCGCGTTACGAGGTGCGGATCGATACGGCGGCGGAAACGCTGGAACGGCGTGACCTCAGCGTGTTGCCGCGCGGGCGGGACACGACCGTGGCGACCTTCGGCGAGATAGAGCGGATCAACGGCGTGTTCCGCATGCGTTTGTTCGGCGGTCGGGGCGGGCCCGACTCGATCGGGCGCGACTACACCATCTGGGTTATCAAGCTCGACGGGACCCGATTCGAGCTGGCGGGCAACTTCGAGAACGATCCGGATCGCCGAGGCGAGGTCCCGGCGACGGCCGCCGCGCTCGCTCGCGAGATCGGGGAACTGTCAGGCGCCCCAGTGACGCTCAACCGTTGACGCTGCGCGTCCCCGACCGGGGGCTCGCCGACGGGCTGGCCTAGCCCTCGTTGAGGTCTATGAGCACGCCGTCCGGGTCGCATATCTGGTACTGCCCCCGCTGGCACTGAGCGAATTGGCGCAGGCGCGCCTCGCCCTCGGGCCCCGCCTTCCACGGCTTCGGCGCGAGCTCGGGGCTGCGTTCGAGCAGGGCCTCGAGCCGAGCGAGGAACGCGTCGATGCTGTCGACGCGGAACCCGATGTGCTCGAGCGCGGGGCGCTCGATGCCGGCGCCGTCGTAGTCGTGGATGCGCCACGGCGAGATGATGAACGTGATGCGGCCGTCCGTCAGGTAGTGGTTCGGGTCGCTGGGGGCCTTCTCCATCTCGTCGAGTCCGTAGACGCCGGCGTAGAACGTTGCGGCGCGCTCCGCCTCGGTCACGCGGAGCACGACGTGGTCCACGTGAATCGGGTTATCGGAGATCTCGTCGGTGTACACGTCCCGCCGGTTCGCCATCTCGCGCTGGGAGAGGTCGAACACGTTGCCCACGGGGTCATGGGTGCTGATGCCGGCGAAGGGCCGGCTGCCGGGCCGGGTTGCGAGCTCGATGGCCGGGTAGCTCTCGCGCAGGCGGTCCCGCACGGCGTCCACGTCGTCGACTTCGAAGCCGAAGTGGTCGAATCCGCCCTGCCGTCCCGGCGACCGCCGGTTGACGTTGAGCCCGACATAGCCGTCGCTGACCACCGCCGCGCTCGTTTCGCTTGGCGGGTTGCCCTTCATGCCAAAGAGGTCCCGATAGAACTGGCTCAGGAGCGCGGGCCTGTCGCTCACGATTGCGAGGTGTCTCAGCTTGCTCGACATGGATTCCTCTCCGCGACGACAAGGACGTTCGAAAGCGGGCCTGCGCACAGTCTGTGAGGCTGTCTCTGGCGTGTCAAGCTCGGCGCGCGCTCAGTAGATGTTCAGACTTGGGAGAGGAATACCTCCACCCCTGTGGGCGCCCGCTTTCGCGGGTGTGACGGCGGCGCCCAAGCGCTCGGCCTTCCGGCGTAGAATGGGCGCCTCGCCGCCATTGCGGCAACTGGGTACGCGGAGGGTCGCCGGTGGACACGGGTTTGGACGGAAGAGTCGTGTTGGTCACGGGAGCGGGCCGCAACATCGGCCGGGCCACGGCGCTCGCGTTTGCCCGCGAGGGGGCGCGCCTGCTGATCAGCACGCGGGCGAGCAGGGACCTGCTCGACGAGACGGCGGCGGCGTGCGAGGCGGCCGGGGCGCAGGTGACGGCGACGCTGTGCGACGTGGCGGACGAGGAGCAGGTCGGCGCGATGGCAGCGCTCGCCAACGACGTTTACGGCGGCGTGGACGTGCTGGTGAACAACGCCGTGCACCGCGTGCAGGGGTCGTTCCTCGACACGACTCCGGAGGAGTGGCGGCGCAACATCGAGGTGAATCTCGATGGGCCGTTCCATACGTGCCAGGCTGTGCTTCCGGGCATGGTGGAGCGGGGTTGGGGACGCATCATCAATTATTCTGGCGTGTCGGCGTACCAGGGGGGCAGCGCGGCCAAGGCGGCCACCAAGCTGGGCATCGTCGGTTTCACGCGCGGGCTGGCCAGGGAGTTCGGCAGGTACAACATCACGGCCAACTGCATCGCGCCCGGGAGCATCGAGGTCGACCGCGACCCAGGCCTCGAGCGGCCAGCGGACCTTCGCGGCGCCGTGGACGACAGCATGCCAATCCAGCGGTTCGGCCGGCCAGACGAAGCGGCGTCCCTCGTCCTGTACCTCGCGAGCGGGCAGGCCAGCTACGTCACCGGACAGTGCTTCCACGTGAACGGCGGCGCGATCTTCCAGTAGCTTCTTCAGCTTATCCGGATTCGTCCGCAAGGAGCATGGATTCCTGCGTCTCCGTACGAGAACCTCTCATGTGGGCCTGTCGGCCCACACCACAACTGACGAAAGTAGGCAGGCGGGGCGGCCCCCTCTGTAACTCTCCCCCGCACACGAGACCTTGCAAAACTGCTGGACGAGCGCTGTTCTTCCCGCCCACCCACCCGCAACGCTTGGGGTGGGGGACACCCCCACGCTCCCGGCAGAGGGCAAAGCCCTCTGCACTCCCCCACTGGGCGACTACGAGAGCCGCCCCTACGAGTTATGCAAAGGTCTCGCAGACGGGGAGAGGACTCTCGATGGAATTGCGGCGGGAGCGCTCCTATCCCAATCTGCCCGCGCGTTGACGCGGTGAACGGAGTCTCGACATGGCTGAGTTCCCACTGATCGAATCGCTCGCATCCTACATATCCGGCGCGCTGGCGCGGGAGCTCCCGGCCGAGGTTGAGGAGAAGACGAAGCAGCACGTCCTCGATACGCTGGCCGCGATAGTGACGGGCGCGCAGTTGAAGCCGGGGGAGCTGGCCGTGGCGTTCGCCCGCGACCAGGGCGGACCGCCCGAGAGCACCGTCGTGGGATCCAACGTGGCAACGACCGCCATCAACGCGGCGCTGGCTAACGGGATGCTCGCTCACTCGGACGAGACCGACGACTCGCACGCCCCCTCGCTGACGCATCCGGGGTGCCAGATCGTGCCCGCGGCGCTGGCTGTTGCCGAGCGCGAGGGCGCGAGCGGCGAGGCGCTCTTGCGGGCCGTGGCGCTGGGGTACGACGTGGGGAGCCGTATCGGGAGGGCGATGGGCGGCATCGGAGCGCGCGGCGTGCATGGTCACGCGACGCACGCCATCGGACCGATGTTCGGCGCCGCGACCGCGGCTGCGGCGCTCGTGGGACTCGATGAGCGGGGCGTGCGGCACTGCTTGGCGTACACGGCGCAACAGGCGTCGGGCATCACCTCGTGGGCGCGCGACTCGGAGCACATCGAGAAGGCATTCGTCTTCGGCGGGATGGGCGCTCGGAACGGCGTCACGTCGGCCCTGTTCGTCCGGTCCGGCATGACGGGCGAGGAGGACGTGTTCGGCGGCGATTTCAACTTCCTCGACGTCTATTGCCCCAATCGCGGGGAGCTGGCGGAGTGGGTGGCGAGCCTCGGTTCCCACTACGAAATCTCGATCACGAACATCAAGAAATTCTCCGTCGGGTCGCCCATCCAAGCGGCTGCCGACGCGATGACCGGGCTCGTTACGGAGCACCGGATCGCCGCGGACGACGTCGAAGATGTCGAGGTGCTGTTGCCGCCGAACGGGGCGAGTATCGTCAACGACCGCTCGATGCCCGACGTGAATTGCCAGTACTGCATGGCGGCGGTCCTGCTCGACGGCGGCCGGCTGACGTTCGACGCCACGCACTCCTACGAGCGGATGTCCGACCCCGAGATCGTGGCGATAAAGTCGCGCGTTCGGCTGACGCCCAACCCGGAGTTCGTCGGGATGGAGCGCCAGCGTCCCGCGACGGTGCGGATACGCATGAAGGACGGGACGCTGCACGAGCGCCACGTGCCGGCTGTGCGCGGCACATGGGATAGTCCGATGACGCACGATGAGGTGGACGCGAAAGCGGTCGACCTGATCGGGGGCGTCTACGGCGCGACCCGCGCCCGGGAACTCGCCGACGCTGTGTGGGGACTCGACCTGCTTGCCTCGGTCCGCTCGCTGCGTCCGCTGCTTCAATCGTCCTGACCCGCGGCGCGGGCGAGGAACGCTCGAACTTCCGTCACGAACGTGTCGGGAGCGTCCCACATGAGCATGTGCGCAGCGTCCTTCGCGACAACGACGCGCAGGTCGGGGCGGTGTTGCTGCAGCGCGGCGGCACGCTCGCCGGCGTTCGCCCGGTCGTGGTCTCCGTAGAGGAGGAGGAGCGGCACGCCCGCCGCCTCAAACGCTGCCCATAGCTCCGCCGGGGACTGCCCGGACTCGCGGGCCGCTGACCGGCCCGCAGCGGCGGCGACGTTCTTGCCGACGCTGAGCCGATGCCGCCGCTCGACGGCCTCGGGCGTTGCCAGTTCCTTGTGAAACAGGTCCGCCTGCATCAGCTTCAGCGTGGCCTCGGGGGTGGGGTCCCTGGACGGCGTGTCCTCCCGGGCGGGCGCCGCCGGTCCGGGGGCGCTGTTCGCCTCGGCGGGAGGCAGCAGCGAGCCGGTGCATACGACGACGACCCCGGCGACCCGCTCGGGCCGCCGCGCCGTGACTTGGAACGCGATGCCGCCGGCCTGCGAGTGGCCGACGAGGAATGCGCGCTCCACGCGCCAGGCGTCCATGAGCTTCGTGACGAACTCCGTGCGATAGGCGAGCGTGTAGTCCTCCGGGTTGTCGGACTCGCCGTAGCCCGGTTGATCGAATGCGAGGACGCGATAGCCAGACTCGGCCAGCGGCGTGATTACGCCGTCGAACGCCTCGGCCGAGGAGCCAAGCGAGGCGCCGTGCAACATCACGACGTCTGGTCCGGCGCCCTCCTCGAAGTAGCGGATTCGCAGGCCGTCAACCTCGATTGTCTGCCGTTGTCGTTCCATGCTCCTCACCATAGCGTCTCGTCCGGACGGCGTCACCCGCGAGGGGGGCGTGGATTCCCGTGTCTGCGCACGAGAATCCCTCATGTAGGCCTGTCGGCCCACACCACAACCGACGAAAGTTGGCGGAGCGGGGCGCGCCCCCTTCGCCGGGCTCGGGGGCGTGGGTCCCCGTGTCAAGCACGAGGATGACGGATGGGGGAGCGGAGTGGACTTTCGAAGCAATGACGAAGGCGGACGCGGAAATGAACGGAAATGGGCCAAAACGGCCGGTTTTCGGCCAAAAACGTGAGGTTTTTCACTCGTAAATTGCAGAGTTTACGAGTGGAGAGGTCGAAATAGTGCGACATTCTGCGACATTTTGCGACATTTACTCGTAAATCGAGCCGGCGGGCCGGGGCGCCAGCGGCGGGTGGTTTCAGGGGCCCCCTTCGACGGGCTCAGGACAGGCTTCAATAGGCATGGTAGGGGGTAGAGGGCGTTGGGGGTAGGAGCAGATGTCGCGGCGGGGGGGGGGGTCGTGGGTGGGCGGAGGGAGGCGGGGAAGTAGGAAGAGGGCGGAAGGGGGCGCAGACCCCTCCTCAATCCTCCCCCGCAGAGCCGGAGGAGGAGGTAAGACGGGACGGGAAGAGGTAAGACGGGGAGGAGGAGGTAAGACAGTAGGAGGCAAGGAAGCTATTCAGAGGTTCCTTAGCGCGCTCGGCGCATGGGGGCGAAGGGGAGGATGAATAGAGCGGGGACTACGGCTGCGCCCGCGATGAAGAAGATGGTCCGGCGCGTGTCGGTGAGGTCGACGGCCAGTCCCATGACGGCGGGAGCGATGGTTGCCGAGACGAGGCTGCTCGAGAACATGAGCCCCACGACCGAGCCCTGCGCACCTTCCGGGGCGGCGTCCATCGCGGCGGCGTTGATCACGTCCTGCACCGACCAGAGGAAGATGCCAGTGACCGCCAACGCCACGGCGAGCGCGGGGCCGGAGCCGACGCCTCCCATGAGGAACATGCCGGCCGTGATCACCGTCAGGGCGACGGCGATCGGCGTCTTGCGTCCCACTCGGTCCGAGACGTAACCGAGGACCGGTCCGGCGCCGACGCCGAGCAGCGTGAGGAGCGCGACGTGGAACCCGACGCCGAAGCTGTCCATGTCGAGGTCGCGCGCGAGGTAGAGGGGCAGGAACGACAGGAGCCCGAAGTGGGCGAACGAGCGGGTGAAGTTCGCGTAGGCCAGAGTTCTGTAGACCGGGTAACGGAGCAGGCGGAACGCGTCGGTGAGCCGGGGGGGCTCTGCCTGCTGCGGCCGCCGATACGAGCCCGCTCCGTCGAGCATCCAATAGAGGAGGAGCGCGAGGGCGGCGGCGGGGATCATGCTGATCACGACGTAGAGGCGCCAGTCGTCGGCGAGGAGGACGACGAGGATGAACCCGACTCCGAGCGGCCCCAGCGCTTCGCCCGCCCCGGAGCCGGAGCCGTGGAAGGCGATGGCCATGCCGCGACGGTCGGGGAAGCGGGTGCTGAGCATGGAGATGGCCGCGGGGTGCCAGAGCGAGGCGGCGACGCCGGCCATGGCCACGAAAGCGACCAGCGCCCAGTACCACTGTGAGAGGCCGGCCAGCATCATGCACGCGGCGGCGGCGAGCAGCGACCCGGGGAGTAGAAGGTTCCAGTGGTCGCGGAGACGGTCGGTGACGTACCCGACGAAGAAGTTGGGCGCGCCGCCCGCGAACTGCCGGATGGTCACGAGCACCGACACGCCGAACGTCGTCAGCGCGTACTCCTCCTCGATGAGGGGCAGGAACACGGCGAACGCCGAGATGTACCAGTGCTTGAGGCCGTGGCCGACCGCGATGGAGGCGAGGTAGCTAGGGCCCCTCGCGCGAAACGCAGTCTTTGGAACGGCTGTGTCGCCGGTGGCCACTCCCGGGAGCTCCTTCTGCGCGACGATGGACCGGCAGGGCCGTCATGGCCTATTTGAGCAAGCCGTCCAGCGTCTCGATGATACGCGTCCTGATCCGTCCCTCAAACTGGCGCGCCAACAGCGGCAACCCCATGTCGATCACCACGGCCTCGTCTGTCACCATCGCCGTTCCCGACAATGGCCGGCCCATGGCCCGGAACGAGAAGCGCATCACGCCGCCGTCCCACCGGTAGTCTACGTTGCTCGCCTGCGAGCTCGCGCTGGCCAGCAGTCGCGGCACGAGCTCCTCGAGGCGTTGCTGGACGACGCTCGCTTCGCCCCCGTGCGCGTAGGAGACGCGCACCTACTGGCCGTCCAACTCAGCGACAGCCTGTTCGAGGTCCAGTCTACCCCTGTAGATGGCGCTGCCGATGATCGCTCCCTCCACGCCGACCCTGCTGAGCCGCCTCAGGTGGTCGATGTCGCCGACGCCGCCCGAGGCGATGACCCGCGTGTCCGGCGACAGGCCGGCGGCGTGGCGCACGAGCCCCGCGAGCGCGTCGAAGTTCGGCGAGGCAAGGCCGGCATCGCGCGCAATGTCCGTGCAGAGGAAGCGGCGAACGCCGGCTGCGTGCATGCGCGTCATCAGAGCCGCGGCCTCGACGTCGGTGGCCTCCGTCCAGCCGCTCACGGCAATCAGACCATCGCGCGCGTCGAGTGCGACGACGATACGCTCCGCTCCGTGGGCGGCGACCATCTGCGCGACGAGGTCGGGGTCCTCGACGGCGGCGGTGCCGAGGACTACGCGGTCCATGCCCATCGCGAAAGCCATCGCCACGTGCTCGGCCGACCCGTAGCCGCCTCCAATCTGTATGGGCACGGGCGCCGAGCGGGCGACCTCGGCGCACAGCTCCGGCTGGACGGGAGCGCCCCCGCGCGCGCCGTCGAGGTCGACCAGGTGAATCCGCTTGGCCCCCGACTCGACGAACTGCCGCGCCACCCGCACGGGGTCGTTCGCGAACGTGGTCTCCTTGGCGAAATCGCCCTGGTTCAGCCGGACGACGTTTCCGTTCCGTAGGTCGATGGCGGGGATGATCTGCAACCGTTGTTCCTTTGAGCTGAATGTGAGCCGAATGTTAGGGAACCTCTGAACAACGCGCTGATGCTCTCAGCAGGCCCCCTCCTCAATCCTCCCCAGTCGACGGGGGAGGAGGGGTATGAGGGACGAGCCATTTGACGAAGTTGTCGTACAGGCGCAAGCCGACGGCGCCGCTCTTCTCCGGGTGGAACTGCGTCGCCACCAGGTTCCGGTGGGCGAGGACGCTGGCGAACTCGACGCCGTAGGCGGTCGTGCCTGCGACCCACGACGCGTCTGCCGGGTCGGCGTAGTAGCTGTGTACGAAATAGAAGTAGCTCTCCGGCGGAACGCCGTCGAACACGGGGTGGGGCCGCAGCAGGCGGACTGTGTTCCAGCCCATGTGCGGGACCTTGAGCCCGGCGTCAAAGCGCTTGACCGTTCCCGGCGCTACTCCCAGGCAGTCGCGCGCTCCCTCCTCCGACCACTCCAGCAGCAGCTGCACACCGAGGCAGACGCCGAAGAACGGCTTGTCCGCCGCGATGGCGGCCCGGACGGCGTCGGCCATGCCGTCGCGCTCGAGCGCGTCCATGGCCGAGGGCGACGCCCCCTGGCCGGGGAAGACGATGGCCGGCGCGTCGTCGAGGTCGCGAGGGTTGGAGGTGAACACAGCCTCGTGGCCCAGATGCTCGAACGCCTTCTGGACGCTGCGGAGGTTGCCCGCGCCGTAGTCGATGATGACGATGGGCTGCACGGGGATATTCTAGCCGCACGGGCCTCGGCGGGGCCAGGCGCGACCGCGGCGGCCTCCTCGACATCCTGCCTAGGAGTTGTTTCATGAGGAGGGGGTGGATTCCCGCTTTCGCGGGAATGACGGGGGTTCGCTACTCGAGCGGGGACATCTGCCGCACCAGGGTGGAGTCGAGGCTGGCGACGTCCGGCCTGCCGCTCAGCATCATCGTCGACTCCATCTCGTCGCGGAGTATCTCCAAGACGCCTGTCAGGCCGTCGGCCCCGTCGTAGGCGAGGCCCCAGAAGATGGGCCGGCCGAACAGCACGGCCCGCGCTCCGAGCGCCAGCGCCTTGACGACGTCCGAGCCCCGGCGGATGCCGCCGTCGAGGTAGACTTCGACGCTGTCGCCCGCCGCGTCGACGACCTCGGGCAGCGTTTCGATGGTCGAGAGGGTCGTGTCGAGATTGCGCGCGCCGTGGTTCGACACGATGAGGGCGTCGACGCCGTACTGGCCGCAGAGGGCCGCGTCTTCGGCGGTCATGATCCCCTTGAACACGACCGGTAGGTCGGTCACTGTTTTGAGCCAGGCGAAGTCCTCCCAAGTCGCGCCGGGGTCGGTCTGTCCGCGCGAGCTCTGCCCGGAGTCGAACTTGCTGGGGTTGGCCGCGATCCCTTCCTGTATCTGCTGTGGGGTGTAGTTCGGACGCGGGCGGCTGCGATAGTTGTTCCGGATGTTGCGCTCGCGCTTGGAAGGCCAGCTGGCGTCCAGCGTCATAACGAGGGCGGAGTACCCCGCCTCTTCGGCGCGCCTGATCATCTCGACCGTCGTCTCGCGGTTGCGGTAGAAGTAGCACTGGAACCAACGCGGGCCGTCGACGGACTCGGCGACGTCCTCGAGGCGGTAGCTCGAGTTCGCGCTCATGCTCATGATCGTGCCGAAGTTCGCTGCCGCGCGGGCGGTGGCGAACTCGCCGTCCGGGTGCGCACGGCCGTGGGTTCCCGACGGCGCCATCATGTAGGGGACGGAGATACGGGTGCCGAGCACCGTCGTGGAGAGGTCGACCGCCTTGGTTCCGGTGAGCATGCGGGGGCGCAGCGCGATGGAGTCGAAGGCCGAGCGCGTCCGGCGCAGCGTGATCTCGTCCGTGGCGCCTCCGGCGACGTAGTCCCACTCGGCCTTCACCATCCGGCCTTCCGCCATCGCCTCGAAGTCGAACAGGTTGATTGGTTCAGCTGGCATTGCTCTTGCTCTCCTCATAGCGCGCTAGGATGAACAGCAGGTCGCTGGCCCGGTTCAGGTAGCGCAAAACTTCGCCGTTCGGCAACGCGTCAGAGTCGCTCAGGGCGACCGCGCGGCGCTCGGCGCGCCGGAGCGTGGCGCGCGCGACGTCGAGCGCCGCCGACCCAGCCGACGCGCCGGGGATGATGAACGCTTGGGGCAACTCGACCGCCTCGGCCAGCGCGTCGATATCGGCCTCGAGCGCGCCGGTCATGTCGGGCGAGACGACGCTGAAGTGCTTCGTCAGGCTCGCGTACTCGGCGGGGTCGGTCGCAAGCTCGGCGCCGACGGTGAACAGCTCACGCTGGACGCGTTCGATGATTGCGGCGACCCGGGCGTCGCGACAGAGGGAGCGCGCCAGGCCCAGGGCGGAGACGGCCTCGTCGACGGCGCCGTAGGCCTCCGTCCGCGGGCCGGCCTTCGAGACGCGCCCTCCGTAGAGCAGGCCCGTCTCGCCCCGGTCGCCATGTTTTGTGTAGAGCTTCATGTTGTTGCTCATTCCATGCAGATTGCCACGGCGATTATACGTTGTTCCGGGGTTTTGCTGGTCTCCGCCAACCACGCGGGCAGGCCGGTTGACAGGGGCAGAGACGCGGGGTAGCATCTCAATGTTGGCGCGCAATCGCGGGCCGACGCTTTTTCCCCGTTGCGATGGGTGGATACGAATGCCGACAGTGAACCAGTTGGTGCGTCAGGGGCGGAAGCGAACGGTCAAGAAGACCAAAGCTCCCGCGCTGCGCTACGTGCGCAATACGTTGCGCAATCGGGTCTACCGCAGCAGCGGTTCACCCCAGAAGCTGGGCGTGTGTGTTCAAGTCCGCACCGTTACGCCGAAGAAGCCGAACTCAGCTCTGCGCAAGGTTGCCCGGGTGCGCATGACCAATGGGATGGAGGTCACGGCCTACATTCCTGGCGAGGGGCACACATTGCAAGAGCACTCCGTCGTCCTGATCCGTGGGGGCCGCGTGAAGGATCTGCCGGGCGTCCGGTACCACATCATTCGTGGGGCCTTGGATGCTACCGGCGTGAGCGGCCGCAAACGGGGGCGGAGTAAGTACGGGACCAAGCGCTCCTAGAACCCTCGCTTGATTCCCAGCGCGCCGGCGGACGATTGTCCATCAGCGCTAGGGGGCCATTCGTCCCTCCGGACATCGGCCTTGCATGGGGTATGCGCAGGCGCATCCGGCCCGTGTTTGGCGCCCGGGGCGCATGGCGAGACGGCGGAGGCGGGCGATTCCCGCTCGCGCGGGAATGACGGAAGGGGCGCGGGACCGGAAGGGCGTGGGGACCACGGAGAGGGAGCGACCGCGAGGCGAGATTCGCGCCTGCGCGGTTGGCGAGCGAAGGAGTAGTGGAGATATGTCGAGGAGACGGCGAGCGGTACGGCGAGTGCCCCCGCCTGACCCGCGCCACGGGAATGTGGAGCTGGCCAGCTTCATCAACCGTGTGATGCTCAACGGCAAGAAGACGGTTGCTCAGCGCGCCGTCTATCAGGCGCTGGACCAGGTAGAACAGGAGACCCACCGCGACCCGATCGAGGTCTTCGACCAGGCCATGCGCAACGCGACCCCCAACGTGGAGGTGAAGCCGCGGCGCGTTGGCGGGGCGACCTACCAGGTCCCCGTCGAGGTGTCGGGGACGCGCCGGACGGCGTTGGCGATGCGTTGGCTCATCAGGGCGGCGCGGGCGCGCGGGGGGCAGCCGATGCGCTCCCGGCTCGCATCGGAGCTGCTGGATGCATCCCGAGGCCAGGGGGCTGCAGTCCGCCGCCGGGAAGAGTTGCACCGGATGGCGGAGGCGAACCGGGCCTTCGTCCACTACAGGTGGTAATCGACGTGAGCCGCTCCAGTCAGCCAGGGCCGGGGGCGCGAAGGTAACTGAGGGACTTTGACAACGACGACGACAACGGGCCTCGACAAGGTCCGCAACATCGGATTTATCGCCCACATCGACGCCGGCAAAACGACCGTCACCGAGCGGGTGCTGTTCTTCACGGGCCGAACGTACAAAATTGGCGAGGTCCACGAGGGTACGGCGGTCATGGACTGGATGGCGCAGGAACGAGAGCGCGGCATCACGATCACGGCCGCCGCAACGCAGGCCGAATGGCGGGGGCATAGGATCAACATCATCGATACTCCCGGCCACGTCGATTTCACCGCCGAGGTCGAGCGAAGCCTCCGTGTACTAGACGGAGGCGTTGTTGTTTTCGACGCCGTCGCGGGCGTACAGCCGCAGTCAGAGACGGTGTGGCGTCAGGCGGACCGCTACGGCGTCCCGCGCCTCTGCTTCGTGAACAAGATGGACCGCATCGGCGCCGACTTCGACCGCACCCTCGACTCCATCCGGCACCGCCTGGGCGCGACGCCTATCCCGGTGCAGTACCCCATTGGGGCAGAGGACTTCTACAGCGGCGTCGTCGACCTCGTGGAGGAGCGCGCGTGGTTCTTCGATCGCTCCGAAACCGGCCTGATGACCGAGGGTCCGGTTCCTCAGGAGATGGCCGAGCAAATAGCCGGCGTTCGCGAGGAGATGATTGAGCGGGTCGCGGAGAAGGACGATGAGCTGCTCGCGATGTACCTCGCGGGCGAGCCTCCCACTCCGGACGAGATCAAGGCTGCGCTCCGACGCGCAACGATCGGCGCGCAGGCCGTGCCCGTCGTCTGCGGCTCAGCGCTCCAGAGCTTGGGCGTACAGCTCATGCTCGACGCTGTCATCGACTACCTTCCGTCGCCGCTCGACGTGCCTCCGGTCGTCGGAAGGCACCCGCAGTCGGGCGAGGAAGTCGAACGCGCCGCCGACGGCGACGCCCCGTTCGCCGCGTTGGCTTTCAAGGTCGTGACCGACTCCTACGTGGGCCGGCTCGTTTACTTCCGGGTCTACTCCGGCTCTATCAAGGCCGGCGCCACCGTCTACAACTCGACCAAGGGCGTGCGCGAGCGCATGGGGCGCATCCTGATGATGCACGCCAACCACCGCGAGGACGTCGACAGGATCGGCGCGGGCGAGATTGCCGCCGCCGTCGGGCTCAAGAGCACGTTCACCGGCGAGACGTTCTGCGACGAGCGCCATCCGGTCGTGCTCGAGGCGATCCGTTTCGCCGAGCCCGTCATCTCTGTCGCAATCGAGCCGAAGACACGCGCGGTGCAGGACAAGCTGACCGACGCGCTCATCAAGCTCGCGGAGGAGGACCCGACGTTCCGGGTGCGCTACGACCAGGAGACAGGCCAGACGGTGATGTCGGGGATGGGCGAGTTGCACCTCGAGATCCTCGTCGACCGGCTGCGGCGCGAGTTCCACGTCGAGGCGTCGGTGGGCAAGCCGCAGGTCGCCTACCGTGAAGCGGTCACGAAGAAGGCCGAGGCGCGCGGGCGCTACGTGCGGCAGACAGGCGGCCGGGGCCAGTACGGCGACTGCGAGTTGCAAATCGAACCGCAGGCGTCGGGCGCCGGTTTCACGTTCGAGAACCGCATCGTCGGCGGCTCCGTGCCGCGCGAGTTCATCCCGGGAATCCAGCGCGGCGCTCAGGACGCGCTGGAGACGGGCGTTGTCGCCGGTTACCCCGTGATGGATGTGAAGGTCACGCTCCTCGATGGCTCGTATCACGCGGTGGACTCGTCGGAGATGGCCTTCCGCATCGCGGCGTCGATGGCCGTCAAGGAGGCGCTGCGGAGGGCCGGGTCCGTGCTGCTCGAACCGATCATGGAGTTGCAGGTGATCACGCCCGGCGATTACCTCGGCGACGTGCTCGGAGACCTGAACGCGCGCCGCGGGCGGATCAAGGCGATGGAAGGCGAGGGCAACACGCAGGTGCTTGAGGCCGACGTGCCGTTGGTCGAGATGTTCGGCTACGCGACCGACTTGCGGTCGAGTTCCCAGGGCCGCGCAACCTTCTCGATGGAATTCGGCCGCTACGAGGAGGCGCCCGCCTCAATGATTCAAGCCGTGGCCAAGATTGCGTAGGGACCGAGCAGTATGAGAGAGCAGACGAGACGCGCGACGAGGAGACCGAATCGTGGTTGAGCAAACGGCGGCCAGACCCCGTCCAGGGACATCCGACAGAATTCGGATCATCCTGCGTGCGTTCGATCATCGTCTGCTCGACCAGTCGGCCGTGCAGATTGTCGAGGCCGCTGAGCGCACCGGCGCTGCCGTCGCTGGGCCCGTGCCGCTGCCGACCAACATCAAGCGATTCTGCGTGATCCGGTCGCCGCACGTTGACAAGGACTCGCGCGAGCACTTTGAGCTGCGCACCCACAAGCGGTTGGTGGACATCCTCGAACCGAATTCCAAGACGATTGACGCGCTCACCCGGCTCCAGATGCCGGCGGGCGTCGATATCGCGATTAAACTCTAGGTTGGGCCAAACGTCATGATTGCGGGCCTGATAGGCAAGAAGATAGGGATGACGCACCTCTTCCACGCGGAGGCGCGGGTGGTCCCCGTGACCGTCCTCGAGGTCGGGCCGTGCATCGTCACTCAGGTGCGCACGAAAGACCGCGACGGATATGAGGCGGTCCAGATCGGCTACGGCGAAACGCGGCAGCTGAACAAGCCTGCGCGCGGGCATCTCGCGGCCGCCGCGGCCAACACGCGGCATCTGCGCGAGTTTCCCGCGGACGATGTGTCGGAGCACTACGTCGGGGAACGCCTTCCCGTGACCCAGTTCCAGGAGGGCGACCTCGTCGATGTGGCCGGGACCACCAAGGGTCGCGGCTTCCAGGGCGTGATGAAGCGTCACGGCTTCGGCGGCGGGAAGAAGACTCACGGACAGGGAGACCGGGGCAGGGCCCCCGGCTCGATCGGCGCAGGCACCTACCCCGGCCGCGTGGTGAAGGGCAAGCGCATGCCTGGCCACATGGGTTCGCGCCGGGTCACGACGCTCCGCCTCCGCGTAGCGAGGGTGGACCCGGAGCAGAACCTGCTGCTGCTGCGCGGCGCCGTTCCCGGCGCCCGCAACGGCGTCATCACGGTGCGCTACGCCAAGGGCGCGCCCATCGCCGAACGCGTCGCTCCCCCCGAGCCCGAAATCGTCGAGCCCGAGGCCCCGGAGCTGGAGTCCGCGGTTGGTCAAGAGGCCCCGGACCAGGCCATTGACCAGGTTGTCGAGGCGAGCGGACAGGGCAGCGAGCAAGGCGACGGATCCGAAGGGAAGCAGCGCGAGGAAGGCTCCTAGTATGCAGCTCAGCGTTTGCAGCGTCGCCGGCGAAACGGTTGGCCAGATCGAGGCCAGCGACGCCGTG
This sequence comes from Dehalococcoidia bacterium, assembly GCA_965220205.1. Lineage (GTDB taxonomy): Bacteria > Chloroflexota > Dehalococcoidia > Lucifugimonadales > Australimonadaceae. The sequence goes on from OZ244812.1 coordinate 2,405,325, forward strand.
TTTGACGCGCCGCCGAATCCCGGTCTGCTGCACCAGGCGCTCGTCTATCACCAGGCGAACCAGCGCCAGGGGAGCAGCAGCACATTGACGCGCGGTCTCGTGTCGGGCGGCGGCCGCAAACCTTTCGCGCAGAAGGGGACCGGCCGCGCGCGGCAAGGCAGCACCCGCTCGCCGCTGCAGCGCCACGGAGGCGTTATCTTCGGTCCCCGCCCGCGCTCCTACCGGCAGCGCATGCCCAAACGGATGCGCCGTCAGGCCATACGCACAGCCCTCTCGGGCAAGGCGGCCGGCGGCCGGTTGATCGTCCTGCAAGGCCTCCTCGACGTCGAGCCCAAGACGAAGCAGATGGCTGCGGTGATGGCCGCGCTGGGCGTGAAGGGCTCGACACTCGTTGTCCTGCGAGATGAACACCCCGAGACGGCTCGATCCTTCCGCAATCTGCCTCGCACCAAGGTGGCGCGCGCAGATCTGCTGAACGTGCTCGACCTGCTCCGTTACCAGTGGCTCGTCATGGACACGGAAGCCGTGGAGCGAGCCGGCGAGCTGTGGGCCGACATCGCCCGCCGCCGGTCCGCTGGCGCGGAACAACAGGAGGCGGCCGCCGTTTAGGCAGCTGGCGACTTATGCACGTATTCCAAACGCTCACGCGCCCGGTCATCACGGAGAAGTCGACGTTTCTCCAAGAGATGAACAAGTACGTCTTCGAGGTCCTGCCGAAAGCCAATAAGCCCCAGGTGAAGGAGGCCGTCGAGCGCGCCTTTGGGGTGACTGTGCTCAACGTCAACATGGTGCCGGTGCACAAGGAGCGCAGGCGGCGCGGAACAGGCCGCACTGAGGTGCTCAAGTCGCCGAAGAAGGCCATCGTGACCGTGGCGGTCGGCGACACGATCCAGTTGTTCGAGGGAGCGTAGCGATGCCGCTGAAGCGATTACGTCCCACGAGCCCCGGAGTGCGCGGCGCGGTGCGCCCGGACTTTACGGAGCTGACGCGCCGCTCGCCCCACAAGCCGCTGACCAAGGGGAAGCATCACACCGGCGGGCGCAACGTCCGCGGCAAGATGACCGTGCGTCACCGCGGCGGCGGCGCGAAGCAGTCGTGGCGTGAGATTGACTTCAAGCGCGATAAGTACGGCATTCCCTGCCGCGTGGAGTCTATCGAGTACGACCCCAACCGCTCGGCCCGGATCGCCCTCGTTCTCTACGCGGATGGGGCCCGCCGCTACATGCTGGCCCCGCAAGGACTGCGCCTGCGGGACTCGCTGATGTCGGGGCCTACCGCGCCCATCCGTTCGGGCAACGCGCTGCCGCTCCGGAACATCCCGACCGGCACGCAGGTGCACAACATCGAGCTCCAGCCCGGCATGGGGGGCCAGATGTGCCGGGGCGCCGGCGCAGGGGCACAACTCCTCGCCAGGGACGAGCGCTACGCGCTGCTCCGGCTCCCGTCGGGACAGATCCGGCGCGTGCCCAGCGCGTGTATGGCCACGATCGGGCAGGTGGGCAACCCTGAGCACAAGAACGCCAAGCTGGGCAAGGCGGGACGCAACCGCCATCTGGGCAAGCGGCCCACCACCCGCGGCTCGGCCATGACCCCGCGCGACCACCCGCACGGCGGCGGCGAGGGCCGCTCCGGCATCGGCATGACTCATCCCAAGACGCCGTGGGGCAAGCCGGCCCTCGGGCCAAAGACGCGCCGGCGGCGGCACACCGACGTGTTCATCGTCCGCGACAGGAGGGCCAAGTAGTATGTCGCGCTCCGTCAAGAAGGGGCCCTACGTGCACCCGAAGCTCGCTCGCAAAGTCGAGCGTGCGCAGCGCAGCGAGACCAAGGTGGTCATCCGCACCTGGTCCCGGGCGTCCACAATCATGCCCGACATGCTGGGCATGACGATTGCGGTCCACGACGGCCGCCGACATATTCCGGTGTTCATCACCGAGAACATGGTCGGCCACAAGCTGGGCGAGTTCTCGCCGACGCGCACGTTCCGTGGGCACGTATCGAAGTCCGAGCGCTCGTCGTCGGTGAGGCGTTAGCATGCCCGTCAAGGCAGTCGGGAAACAGGTGGGCATCTCCACCAAGCGTGTGCGCCCGCTCCTCCGCGCGGTGAAGGGGATGCACGTGAACGACGCTATCGAGGCGCTCCGCTTCCAGCCTGGCCCCACGGCCGAGAAGGTCGCCGCCCTGCTGCGTTCGGCCGCGGCCAACGCCGAGAACAACAACAACCTGGACCCCACTCGCCTCCGCGTGGTCGGAGCGTATGCGAACCAGGCCGTGGCCATTCGGCGGTTCCGCGCTCGCTCACGGGGCCGCGTCGGTCACGTGAGGCGTCCCGCGAGCCACATCACGGTACTGGTGGACGAGCATGAGTAGCCCCAGGCGCAGCGGTTCACGCGCGCCGCTGCATGGTCAAAGGAAGTAGTCAGCGTGGGACACAAGACACATCCCATCGGTTTCCGGCTCGGCATCACCAAGGACTGGCAGTCACGGTGGTTCGCGGGGCGCGGTAAGAGCTACGCCGAGCAGGTCGTTGAGGACCTGCGGATTCGCGGCGTCATCAGCAAGCGGTACGCCGAGGCCGGCATCTCCCGCGTGGAGATCGAGCGCAGCGCGCAGGACCTGACCGTCAACGTGCACACCGCGAGGCCGGGCATCGTCATCGGCCGCGGCGGGCAGCGCGTGGACGAGTTGCGGAAGGCCGTCGAGAGTGTGACCGGCGGCAAACGGGTGCGGCTGAACGTCCTGGAGATTCGCCAGCCGGAGCTCGACGCGTTCCTGGTTGCGCGCAACGTCGCCGACCAGCTCGAGCGGCGGGTGATGTTCCGTAGGGCGACGCGCCAGGCCGCCATGCGCACGATGCAGGCGGGCGCCCAAGGCGTGAAGGTGATGGTCTCGGGAAGACTGGGCGGCGCGGAGATCGCTCGCCGCGAGAAGGTGATGGAGGGCCGCGTGCCGCTGCACACCCTCCGGGCGGACATCGACTATGGGCTCGCGGAGGCGCGCACGACGATGGGCCGCATCGGCGTGAAGGTCTGGATCTACCGGGGCGATATCCTGCCCGCGCAGAAGCAAGGTCCCGTGGCACACCAACGAGCGGCGTCCGAGGCGCCGGTTGAGGCCGAGAATGCTGCAACCTAAGCGGACGAGATTTCGCAAGACGCACCGCGGCCGGCTGAAGGGCATGGCAATCAAGGGCAGCTCCGTCGCATTCGGCGACTACGGGCTCAAGTCCCTCGAGGCAGGCTGGGTGACGGCGCGTCAGATCGAGGCGTCGCGGCGGGCCATCACGCGGCACCTGCGTCGCGGCGGGCAGGTGTGGATACGGGTGTTCCCGGACAAGCCGATCACGCACAAGCCGGCCGAGACCCGTCAGGGCGGCGGCAAGGGCCCCGTGGAGGCGTGGGTGGCCGTGGTCAAGCCGGGGCGCGTGATGTTCGAGGTGGGAGGCGTGGAGCCGGAGCTCGCGAAATCCGCGCTCGCCCGCGCGGCGCAGAAGCTCCCGGTGCAGGCACGGACCGTGAGCCGCGAGGAGATGCTGGTCGCCGTCTAGCGGCGGCAGTGAGATGAGGTATGCGGGTCAAGATTGACGCAACACGGGCGCTCAACGATGAGCGCCTCAAAGAAGAAGAGTTCAGCACGCGGCTGGAGATCATGAACCTCAAGTTCAAGATATCCACGCGCCAAATGTCCAACTCCAGCGAGCTGCGCAACGCCAGGCGCCGGTTGGCCCATATCCTCACGACCGTGCGTGAGCGAGAGCTGCTGGGAGGCGCCAAATGACTGAGCAACGCGAGCGTAGGAAGGTCCGGGTTGGCCGGGTCGTCAGCGACAAGATGGACAAGACCGTTGTGGTAGCCGTCGAACGCCGCGTGCAGCACCGGCTGTACGGCAAGTCGAGGCGCCACGTTACGCGGTTCGCCGTCCACGACGAGGCCAACGACTACCGCCTCGGCGACCTGGTCCGCATCGTGGAGACACGGCCGCTGTCGCGAACCAAGCGTTGGCGGGTGTTTCAGTTGCTGGCGCGCCAAGAGGTTCCTGAGGCAGCAGCCATCGAAGCGCCGGCGGCCGCCCCGATCGTGGCCCCCACGCCCGTGCGGCGCCGAGGGCGCAGGCGGGCGGCGGTCGCCGCGGTCGTCGCGACAGGCGCAGTCGTAGCAGAGACCGAATCGCCTGCAGCCGAGTCGGAGGAGCCGACGGATGCGGCAGTAGAGGAGGGTGAGGCGCCTGAGGCCGAAGCGGAGGAGCCGGCGGATGCGGCGGTAGAGGAGGGCGAGGCGCCTGAGGCCGAAGCGGAGGAGCCGACGGATGCGGCGGTAGAGGAGGGCGAGGCGCCTGAGGCCGAAGTGGAGGAGCCGGCGGCGGAGGAGAGCGAATCGCCTGCAGCCGAGTCGGAGGAGCCGACGGATGCGGTGGTAGAGGAGAGCGAATCGCCTACGGCCGAGGCTGAGGAGCCTGCGGAGGCGGCGGTAGAGGAGAGAGAATCACCCGCAGCCGAAGCGGAGGAGCCGACGGATGCGGCAGTAGAGGAGAGCGAATCGCCTGAGGCCGAGGCTGAGGAGCCGGCGGCGGCGGAGGAAAGCGAGGCGCCTGAGGCCGAGGCTGAGGAGCCAGCAGCGGCGGAGGAGGGCGAGGCCCCGACGGCTGAGGCTGAGGAGCCAGCGGAGGAGGCGGTAGAGGAGAGCGAGGCCCCGACGGCTGAGGCTGAAGAGCCAGCGGAGGCGGTAGTAGAGGAGAGCGAGGCGCCTACGGCCGAGGCTGAGGAGCCAGCGGCAGCGGAGGAGGGCGAGGCCCCCACGGCGGAGTCTGAGCCGGAGTCTGAGGCTGAGACGGGCGCCGACGGCGAGGAGAAGCGGTCGTGATTCAGCCTCAGACTCGCCTGATTGTTGCCGACAACTCGGGCGCCAAGCAGATCATGTGTTTCAACATACCGGGCGGCACGCGCCGTCGCTACGCCCGCGTGGGCGACGTTATCGTCGGCTCGGTCAAACAGGCGCAGCCGAACAGCGCGGTGCGCAAGGGCGAAGTGGTGCGAGCGGTCGTCGTGCGGACATCTGCGGTTACGAAGCGTCCGGACGGGTCGACGATCCGTTTCGACGACAACGCGGCGGTGATCCTCGGCACGGGCGAGGCGCCGCGAGGGACCCGGATATTCGGGCCCGTCGCTCGGGAGCTCCGAGAGCGCAACTTCATGCGTATCGTTTCACTGGCGCCGGAGGTCTTGTAGCGATGACGGCGCGTCTCAAAGCTGGCGATGATGTGTTGGTGGTCCGCGGCCGGGACAAGGGCAAGCGGGGCAAGATACAGCGTGTGTTCCCCGACAAGGGCTCGGTGTTGGTCGATGGCGTGAACATCGTGAAGCGGCACTACAAGGCCGGCGCCCAGGGCTCCCGCCAAGCGGGCATCGTCGACAAGGAGATGCCCATGGACGCGTCCAAGGTGATGCCGATCTGCCCCTCGTGCGGTAAGCCGACGCGAGTGTCCGTCAAGGTGCTCGACGACGGCACGAAGTCCCGTTTATGCAAACACTGTTTGGAAGCGCTGAGTTGAATATCGAGGAAGACGCGGAACAATCGAAAGACGAGGCGGGCGAGGCGGAAAGCCAACCGGCCTCTGAGCAGCCAGCAACGCCCGCCCGCAGGACGGCGTCTCGCGCTGCCGGCGCGGCGCCGCGCGCCACTCGTGCGCGGGTGCCCCGGACGCCAGCTGCGGCCTCACGAGCGGCGAAGGACAACGCAGGCGGCGAGGCGGCGGCGGCGCCCGCGCCTGCCCGGCGTCAGACCCGTCGGCGCGAGCCGCCGGCGCCCGTTCAGCGTCAGCTCCCACGGCTGCTCACGCGCTATCGCGAGGAGATTCGCGGCCAGTTGATCCGCGAGTTTGGCTATTCCAGCGTGATGCAGGCGCCAGAGGTCAAGAAAGTAGTCGTCAACGTGGGGCTCGGGGAGGCGCTCACCAACGCGCGAGCGATGGAGACGACCCCGCAGCACATCGCCGCGATCACCGGCCAGCGGCCCGTCATCACGAAGGCACGCCGCTCTGTGGCCGGGTTCAAGGTGCGCGAAGGCAACGCCATCGGCGTCATGGTGACGCTGCGCGGCCACCGCATGTACGAGTTCCTGGACCGCATGATCAGCATGGCGCTCCCCCGCATCCGCGACTTCCGGGGCGTGTCGCGCACCAGCTTCGACGGCAAGGGGAACTATTCGCTGGGGCTGCGTGAGCAGATCATGTTCCCGGAGATTGACTACGGCACGGTCGACCGCGTCCGTGGCCTGCAGGTGACGATTACGACGTCGGCAGCCAACGACCCGGAGGGTTTTCGCCTGCTCGAGCTCATGGGCATGCCGTTCGCGCGGGAAGGGCAGACGCGCTGATGCGGCTGAAGTCAACGACGACGAGCCCGGCGCTCCGGGCGCTATGCCAGGCAGAGGGCGGGGCGCAATCCATGAAGCTCAGCCGAGCGAGGAAGTAGCCAGATGGCGAAGAAGAGCAAGATTGAGAAGTGGAAGCGTACGCCGGCCTTCAAGGTGCGCGCCATGAACCGGTGCCAGCGCTGCGGGCGCCCTCGGGCCTACATCCGCTACGCGGGCATCTGCCGCATCTGCTTCCGGCAGCTGGCGCTCCTCGGGTACTTGCCCGGCGTTCGCAAGGCAAGCTGGTAGGAGGCGCACAAGCATGCCTATGACGGACCCGATCGCCGATATGCTCACTCGGATACGGAACGCCCAGATGGTGCGTCACCCGCAAATCGAGCTGCCGTCGTCGAAGACCAAAGTGGCGGTCGCCGAGATTCTCAAGCGGGAGGGCTACCTCGTCGACGTCGAGGTTGTGAAGCGCAAGCCCCAGGACATGCTGCGGCTCCGTCTGCGCTACAACGACCGCCGGGAGCCCGCTATCACGGGTCTCAAGCGCGTGAGCAAGCCCGGCCTGCGCGTGCACGTCCAGCGCAAGGAGGTGCCGCGCGCCTTCGGCGGCATCGGCATCTCCGTCGTCTCCACGTCCCAAGGAATCATGACCGGGCTCGACGCCTACCGGAAGGGCGTTGGCGGCGAGCTCATGGCCTACGTCTGGTAGAGGCGGACGAATGTCTCGTATAGGAAACAAACCGATTCCCCTTCCCGCCGGCGTGACCGTGGACATCCAGGGGAACGATGTGCTGGTGAAGGGCGCTCAAGGCGAGCTCCGGCATGCCGTGAACGCCGAGATCACGGTGCGCGAGCAGGACGGCCAACTCGTCGTGGAGCGCCACACCGACCAGCGCCAACACCGCGCTCTGCACGGGCTCACCCGCGCCCTCTTGGCCAACATGGTGATAGGGGTGAGCGCGGGATACACGAGGTCGCTGGAGTTGTTCGGCTACCGCGTACAGGCCGCCGGCGACGGGCTGAATCTCCAGTTGGGGTTCAGCCACCCGGTGCACATGGCCCCGCTGGACGGCGTTACCTTCCAGGTCGAGGGCAACAATCGCATCCACATCCGGGGCATCGACAAGCAGGTGGTCGGCGAGATGGCCGCCCGGATCCGCCGACTGCGTCCCCCAGACTCGTACAAGGGCAAGGGCGTCCGCTACGCAGGTGAGCGGCTGCGGCTCAAGCCCGGCAAATCTGGCGCGAGAGGGTAGCGATGGGACGAATCAAGACGCCTGGCGCAGCGCGGGTGGTGCGCCACCAGCGCATCCGGCGTCGGGTCAGCGGCACCTCGGAGCGTCCGCGGCTCAACGTGTTTCGGAGCGCGCGGCACACCTACGCGCAGGTCATCGACGATACGCTCGGGCACACACTGGCGGCGGCGGGGACGCTGGAGATCGCATCGCAGGCCAGCGTTGCCAAGGTCGCCAAGACGGAGGCCGCACGCGAAGTGGGCAAGCTCGTCGCCGAGAGAGCCAAGGCGAAGGGCGTCAAGCAGGTCGTGTTCGACCGCGGCGGGTACCTCTACCATGGCCGGGTGAAGGCGCTTGCGGACGGAGCACGAGAGGAGGGTCTTGAGTTTTGACGCAGACCTACCGAAACGACCGGAACGCTGAGGAGACTTCCGACTTCCAAGAGCACGTCGTCCATATCCGGCGCGTCGCCAAGGTCGTGAAGGGGGGACGCCACCTCACCTTCAACGCCATGGTCGTCGTTGGCGATGGGCAGGGCAGGCTGGGCGCCGGACTCGGCAAGGGCGGGGCCGTCCCGGACGCCGTCCGCAAGGGCAACACTATCGCCCGCAGCAGTCTGATTCCGGTGGCGTTGAGCGGCGGCACGGTGCCGCACTCGGTCGTCGCCAACTTTGGAGCCTCGCGCGTCATCATCAAGCCTGCGAAGCCAGGCTCCGGCGTTAAGGCCGGAGGCGCGGTCCGCGCCGTCATGGAGGCGGCTGGGGTCAAGGACGTCGTGACCAAGGCGTTGGGCAGCCGCAACCCTATCAACCTCGTGAAGGCGACGATGGCCGGACTACAGCAGATGCAGGGGGAGTTGCCTGAGAGCAGCGCGCCGCCCAATCCCACGGCGGTCCTGCCGGCGCTTTCCGCGGAACGGCGCGGCCCGCTGCGCCGAGAAGGCGGCGGCGGGTTCCGCGGCCGCGACCGCGACAGGCGTCCGCCGAGGCCGAACGGCCCGGGCGCTCCCGGCGGCTACGCGCCTAGCGCCCCAAGCGCCGGTCCCGCGAGCGCTCCGCCCCCGCAGGCAGCGCCTGGCGCCCCGAGCGCCGGTCCCGCGAGCGCTCCGCCCCCGCAGGCAGCGCCTGGCGCCCCGAGCGCCGGTCCCGCGAGCGCTCCGCCTCCGCCGGCGGAGCCTGGCGTCCCGAGCGCCGGTCCCGCGAGCGCTCCGCCTCCGCCGGCGGAGCCTGGCGTCCTGAGCGTCGGTCCCGCGAGCACTCCGGCCCCGCCGACAGAACCCGCCATGCCGTCAGCGCCGCCGGCTCCGGCTGGCGAGCCCCCGCAGGAACAGGACAATGGCTAAGATTCGCATTACGTGGGTGCGCAGCCAGATTGGGTACTCGGCGGACCAGCGGCGGACGATCCGAGCGCTGGGCCTCAAGCGGCTGCGGCACGCCGTGGAACACGAGGACACGCCCACACTGCGCGGGATGGTGCACAAGGTGCGCCATATGGTCGAAGTCGGCCTGGCCGGGGAAGGGAGCTAGTATGCAGGCGCATGAGGTGCGCTCGCCGCATCCACGCAAGGCCCGTAAGCGCGTCGGCCGCGGCAACGGCTCCGGCAACGGCACGTATTCCGGCCGTGGCATGAAGGGACAGAATGCCCGGTCCGGCGGCGGCGTCCGGCCCGGCTTTGAGGGCGGTCAGAATCCGCAGATCAAGGGTCTCCCCATGATGCGCGGGTTCCATAACCGGTTCCGCGTGGAGTTCCAAATCGTGAACGTGGCCCGGCTCAGCGAGCTGCCCGAGTCGATCACCGAGGTGACGCCCGCCGTCTTGGCGGAGGCGCGTGTCGTGCGGTACGCCGATCGGCCGGTGAAGGTGCTGGGCCAAGGGGAGATCGCCAGAGCGCTGCAGGTCAAGGCCACGAAATTCTCGGGCGCCGCGCGGGCCAAGATCGAAGGGGCCGGCGGAACAGTGCTGGAGGGCTAACGCGTGCGTGCAGGTCAGGCCGCGGCCCGTCAGCAGACGACCCGCCCGGCGCTCATCCAAGCGATGTACGACGCGGTCCGCACGCCGGACCTGCGCGGACGCATATTGTTCGTCCTGGCGATGCTCGTCATCTTCCGGCTCATGGCGCACGTCCCGGTGCCGGGCGTCAACGCGCAGCAGCTGGCCAACCTCTTCCAGAGCAACAACATCCTCGCCTTCTTCGACCTGTTCAGCGGCGGAGGCCTTCGGAACCTGAGCATCGCCGCCCTCGGCGTCTTCCCCTACATCACCGCGTCCATCGTGGTCCAGATACTGGTGCCCGTGATACCGCAGCTCAGCGCCCTCTCCAAGGAGGGCGAGTCCGGCCGCGCCCGCATCAACCAGTTCACGCACTGGCTCACGATCCCGATCGCTTTCGCCTCCGGCTATGGCCAACTCTTGTTGTTCTCGCGATCGGGCGTGTTCACGCACGACATAACCTTCTTCGGCAGCGGTTCGCTCGAGACGCTCACCATCGTCGTCTCCTTTGTGGGGGGCACGATGCTGCTCGTGTGGATGGGCGAGCTGATTACAGAGCGCGGCATCGGCAACGGCATCTCGATCATCATCTTCGGGGGCATCGTCGCCGGCTTGCCGAACCTGCTCAGCCAGGGCTACTTGGCGCGCGACAACCAGACCGGCCTGCTGTTCCTCGCGATGGTGGGGCTGATACTGATCTTCTTCATCGTCGTGTTCAACGAGGCGCAGCGCCGCATCCCCGTGCAGTACGGGCGCAGCGTGTTCCGCGGCGGACGCATGTACCGTCAGACGGGCGCTACGCACCTGCCGTTACGCGTCAACTCCGCGGGCATGATCCCGCTCATCTTCGCGTTCAGCATCATGGTGCTGCCGGGCACCGTCGCCCAGTTCTTCGCCAACCCCTCCAGCAACAGTTTCGTTTCCCGCATCGCGCTGTTCGTGGCCGCGACCTTCTCGCCGGCGTCGATCTGGTACTGGGTTGTCGTGTTCATCCTCGTGGTGGTCTTCACGTTCTTCTACACCCTCATCATCTTCCAACAGCAGCAGTTGGCGGAGAACCTGCAGAAGAACGGCGGCTTCGTTCCCGGCATCCGCCCCGGCGTGCCCACGCAGCAATACCTGAACCGCGTGATTCTTCGCGTCACCTGGGGCGGCGCCCTGTTCCTCGGCACGGTTGCGGTCATGCCGTTCATATTCAGTCGGCTCACGGGCGTACAAGCGCTCACCCTGAGCAGCACGAGTCTGCTCATTATGGTCTCTGTGGCGCTCGATACGATGCGCCAACTCGAGGCGCAGCTGTTGATGCGGAACTACGAGGGTTTCCTGCGCTGACCGCGTGGGGGGCACGGGACGAGTAGTACGGGAGCGGTACGGAAGAGCAGGGCGAGAGCAGGATGCGGATCGTGTTACTGGGACCCCCGGGCGCCGGCAAGGGCACCCAAGCAGCCATCATCGCCGAGCGCAAGCGGATAGCGCACGTTGCCTCCGGCGACCTGTTCCGCATGCACCTCGGCGCTGGGTCCGAGCTCGGAGTGCTGGCCAAGACGTACATGGACCGGGGAGAGCTGGTGCCCGACGAGGTCACGATACGCATGGTGCTCGACCGCACAGCCGCGGGCGATGCGGTCGAGGGTTACGTGCTCGACGGCTTTCCCCGGACGATCGAGCAGGCGGCCGCGCTCGACAATGCGCTCGCCGGGCACGGCCAGGCGCTCGACGCGACGGCGCTGATCGAGGTGGACACCGAGGAGTTGGTGCGACGGCTTGCAGGGCGTTGGATCTGCAGAGACTGCCAGACGCCCTACCATGAGGTTTCCGCGCCCCCTGCCGCGGCCGGGGTATGCGACGCCTGCGGCGGCGTGTTGTATCAGCGTGACGACGACAAGTCCGAGGTCGTCCGGGCTCGATTGGAGACCTACGAGCGGCAAACCGCGCCGCTGACCAGCTACTACGAGCAGCAGGGTAAGCTCGTGCGCGTCGACGGCGAGCAGGCCGTCGACGTGGTCACGGCCGAGTTGCTGAAGTGCGTCGAGCGATGAGCTTTCCCGCCGTACGGCGCAGCGCTTTGCGCCCATGCGCGTTCGCGGGTAGACTAAGAGTTCGCAAATGAGAATGAGCGGCAGGTCAATCTCAGTACGCAGCTTGAACGCCAGGCTCGGCGATCAGGAGCGTGCGAGCAACGGCATCACGGTGAAGAGCCAGCGAGAGCTCGACCGTATGCTCGACGCGGGCCGCATCACGGGCCTGGCCTTGGTCAAGTTGCGGCAGTCGATCGCCGCAGGCATGACCACGCAGGAGCTCGACGCCATCGCCGAGAGCGAGATACGAGCCCTCGGCGGCATCCCGGCGTTCAAGGGGTACCGCGGCTTTCCAGCGACGCTCTGCGTCTCCGTGAACGACGAGATCGTCCACGGCATACCGGGCGGCCGCGTGATCCGGGAAGGCGACGTGATCGGCTTGGACCTCGGGGCCATCGTTGGCGGTCTGTACGGCGACTCTGCAGTGACGGTGGCGGTAGGCGCCGTGCCGGAGGCCACCGCCTATCAGATGGCGACGGGCCGCGCTGCGCTCGTCGCGGGGATAGCACAGGTGCGCGCCGGCAACCGGATCGGCGACGTCTCCGCCGCGGTGCAGGCTGAGGTCGAGCGCCGGGGAACGTACGGCATCGTCCGCGAGTACGTGGGTCATGGCATCGGCCGCAAGCTCCATGAGGAGCCGCAGGTGCCGAACTATGGCGTGGCGGGCAAGGGGCCCCTGCTCCGGCCCGGCATGGCGATTGCGATCGAGCCGATGGTGAACTTCGGGACGCACGCCACCCGCGTCCTGGACGACGACTGGACGGTGGTGACCGCAGACGGCAGCACCTCGGTCCACTACGAGCACACCGTCGTGGTGACCGAGGGCGACCCCGTGGTCACGACTCAGGTCGACTGAGGGTTGGCAGCGGCCGAGTGACGCCCAAATGGCGAAAGCTGGAGCATGGCGAAGAAAGAAAGCATCGAAGTAGAGGCCACAGTCGTTGAAGCGCTGCCGAACGCGACGTTCCGCGCCGAGTTGGCGAACGGTCATGCCGTGTTGGCGCACGTGTCGGGCAAGATGCGGATGCACTTCATCCGAGTCCTGCCGGGGGACCGGGTGTTGGTCGAGCTCTCGCCCTACGACCTGTCCCGCGGGCGCATTACGTACCGCTTCAAGTAACGGGGGCGCGCCGTTGCAAGTGGCAACGAGCGTCCCGGGCGCAACAGCGTGGGGGCGGCTCCATCGGGGCCGGTTCTTCACGATGATGAGTTCGACGGCGCCGAACAGGGACGGAGAGGAATGCGGGTGAGAACATGCGAGTGAGAGCTTCAGTGAAGCCGCGGTGCGCCAAGTGCCACCTGATTCGGCGGGGCCGCACCGTCCGTGTGCTCTGCTCCAACCCTCGGCACAATCAGCGGCAAGGGTAGGTGAATCATGGCACGTGTCGCGAACGTTGACATCCCCGACGCCAAGCGCATCGAGATTGCGCTGCGCCGCGTGTACGGCATCGGTCCGACGCTGGCGCATCGCATCACCCAGCAGGCCAACGTGGCCGGCAACCCGAAGGTGCGCGAGATGGGCGACGACGAGCTGACGCGCATCCGCGAGGTCGTTGATCACGGGTACGTGGTCGAGGGCGACCTGCGGCGCGAGGTGAACGACAACATCCGGCGTCTCATCGACATCGGGTCCTACCGGGGCGTCCGTCACCGCCGGGGCTTGCCGGTCCACGGACAACGCACCAAGACGAACGCGCGCACGAAGCGGGGCGGTCGCAGGACGGTCGCCGGCAAGCGCCGCGTGATGAAGAAGTAGCGGACACAGAGGAGCAGCAGTGGGACGAGCCAACCGGACCAGGACGAGGCGGCGCGAGCGGAAGTTTGTTCCGCGCGGGAAGGCGTTTATAACGTCCACGTTCAACAACACGCTGGTGTCGCTGACCGACCCCACGGGCAACGTGCTCTCGTGGTGCAGCGGCGGCGCGGTCGGTTTCAAGGGCTCTCGGAAGAGCACGGCTTTCGCTGCTCAGCGCGTGTCGGAGACCGCGGCCCGACGGGCTATGGAGCATGGCCTGCGCCAGGTCGAGGTGTACGTCCGAGGCCCGGGCGCCGGGCGCGAGGCAGCCATCCGCGCCTTGCAGCAGTCGGGGATCACGGTCACGAGCATCCGCGACGTGACGCCGATCCCCCACAACGGATGCCGGCCGCCGAAGCGGCGGCGGGTGTAGCAGCGGGGCGCGGCAGCGAGGGGACAGTCAACGAGCGCGAGGGCGGACGTCTTCCCGGACAGAGTCCTCGACGGCAACAGCGGCAGGGAGTAGTCAGAGCGAGCAATGGCAAGATACACGGGACCTGTTTGCAGACAATGCCGGCGGGCCGGCGAAAAGCTATTCTTGAAGGGCGAGCGGTGCTTCACGCCCAAGTGCGGCGTGGAAAAGCGCCGCAAGACCCCGGGAAACCAGCCGCAACGCCGTCGCCGCGTCTCCGACTGGGGACTCCAGCTCCGGGAGAAGCAGAAGGCTCGCCAGACGTACGGCGTGCTCGAGCGTCAGTTCCGCAACTACTTTGGCGTGGCCCGCCGTATGCCCGGCGTCACCGGCGCCAACCTCCTCCAACTGCTGGAGCGCCGTCTCGACAACATCGTCTACCGCGTCGGTTTCGCCGACTCTCGCGCCCAGGCACGGCAGTGGGTGCTCCACGGCCACTTCACCGTCAACGGACACAAGGTCAACATTCCCTCCTACCGCATCCGCTCCGGCGATGTCGTGGGATGGAAGGGATCGAGCAAGGACAAGGGCTTCTCGCAGGCCGTTACCCGGTCGGTTGGCCAACGCATCATCCCCGATTGGATCGAGGTCGATAAGACGGCGCTGCAGGCGACGGTGCTCAAGAACCCGGAGATGGACGAGATCGATAGCCGCGTCGACACCCGCATGATCGTGGAGTTCTACTCCCGCTAGCGAGGCCGACTCCCCGCGAGCCGCGACGTTCCGGGCGGTTCCCCGACGGCGGGGCCGTCCACTGTGGAGGAAGAGCAAACGATGTTGGATTTCGGATACGACGAGTCCCGTGACCAGACGTTGGAGTCGACGCCGGTCCCCGAGGTTTCGGTCCGCGCGCTCAGTGTGGGCGATATGCACGGCGTCTTCTCTATCGGGCCGCTTCGTCGCGGCTACGGCACGACCCTGGGCAATCCCCTTCGGCGGGTGCTGCTCAGTTCCATCGAAGGCCTCGCGATCAACTGGGTGCGGATCGAAGGCGTCGAGCACGAGTACTCGACGCTGCCCCACATCAAAGAGGATGTCGTTGACATCCTCCTCAACGTCAAATCGATCCACCTCCGCTCGTTGAGCCACCGTCTCGGCAGGATTCGGCTGGAAGTGGAAGGACCGGGCGAGATCTGCGCCGCCGACATCATGACGTCGTCGGACTTCGAGATCGTCAACCCGGAGCAGCCCATCGCCACGCTCGACGGCCCGGAAGCCCGGCTCGTTATGGAGATGAACATCGAGCAGGGAGTCGGCTACGAACCCGCCTCCTCGACCAACGGCCTTCCCATCGGCGTCCTCCCTGTGGACGCCGTCTTCACGCCCGTGCGCAAAGTGAACTACACCGTCGAACGCACCCGCGTTGGACAGCACACCGACTTCGAACGGCTCGTGATGGAGGTGTGGACGAACGGGGCCATCACTCCGGCCGAGGCCATCCGTCAGGCGGCGCGCGAGCTGGTCGACCACTTCTTCAAGTTCTCGACCCTCTCCGAGACCGACGCGCAGGCGGGCGACCGGCCGTCGTGGGCGGCCGCCATTCCCGCCGTGAAGTACAACATGCCCGTCGAGAGTCTCAACCTCACGGCCCGCACGCTCAACTGTCTCAAGCGGGTCTCGATCCACAAGGTCGGCGAGATTCTGGAACAGAGCCGCGCCGACCTCCTGCGCATCAGGAACTTCGGCGAGAAATCGCTCGAGGAGCTCGACCAACGCCTCGCCGAGATTGACATCAGGCACCCGGACATCCAGGTTCCCCGGGTCGCTCCGGCCCAGTCGGCCGAGCCCGAAGCCGACGACGCTGACATCAAGGAGGACTCCGGCGACGCCGCCGAGGACGTTGCCGAGGCCGTCGCGGTCGCGTCCGGCGACGATAAGAAAGACGAGGAGGGGTAGCCGCCATGCGGCATCGCGTCTCAGGAAGAAAACTGGGCAGGCGCACGGAGCACCGCGAGGCGATGCTCCAAGGCATCGTCGCGCAGCTGATTACGCACGAGCGAGTAACCACGACCGAGGCGAAGGCCCGCGAAGCGAGGCGACTCGCCGAGCACGTCATCACGACGGGGCGCAACGGTTCGCAGCACCAGCGCCGCCGGGCGATGGCACTGCTCACCGACAAACTGGCAGTCGCGAAGCTGTTCGAGAACCTCGGCCCGCGCTACGCATCGCGGGAAGGCGGCTACACGCGCATGGTTAAGATCATGCCGCGCAAGGGCGACGCGGCGCCCATGGCCATCCTAGAGCTCGTCTAGGCACGTTCATGACGAGACGCGTTGCACTGGTGCTCGAGTACGAAGGGACCGCATTCGCGGGCTTCCAGTGGCAGCCCAACGTGCGGTCTGTCCAAGGTGAGTTGGAGGACGCCATCGCCAACCTCACCGGGTCGCGTCCGCGCGTTGCGGGCGCCGGCCGGACCGATGCGGGCACGCACGCCAGCGGACAGGTGGCGGCGTTCGACACGGAGAGCCCGTTGGACCTGGACCGCATCCGGTCCGGGCTCAACCATCACCTGCCCGCGGACGTGGCCGTGCGGTCGGCTCACGATGCCCCCGCCGACTTCGATCCGAGACGTCACGCGGTCGCGAGGGTCTATCGCTACACGTTCGTCGAGGATAGGGGGCGCTCGCCGCTGCGCTGGCGCACCACGTGCCCGGTTCACAGGACACTGGATGTCGCGGCTATGGCGCAGGCGCTCGCGTACCTGGAAGGCGAGCGTGATTTCGCTCCGTTCAGCGGGCCGATCGCCGACGGTAAAAGCACGGTCCGGCGGATGGAGCGCGCACATGTCTGGCGAGGAGACGCGGACGCCGCGGATGAGGTGTACGTCGAGCTGAGGGCGAATGCGTTCCTCCCGCAGCAGGTGCGTCGGACGGCCGCGGCCGCACGGGACGTGGGCATAGGCGCGCTGACCGTCGCCGCGTTCCAGGCGCTCGCAGACTCAGGGCGCAGAGGCGCCGCAGAGGGCGTGCTGCCCGCTGCCGGCCTCTGCTTGAAGCAGGTCGAATACGACGATTCCCGGCGGCTCCCCGGCGCCGCGGCCGATCGTTCACGCAAGGCGGTGGCTGGATGACCCTGCAGTTGAAACGCATAACCACGCACACGAAACCGGCCGACCGGACAGCGAAGTGGCACGTCGTCGACGCGGGAGGCGAGCGGCTTGGACGGCTCGCCTCGAGAGTGGCCGCACTGCTCCAAGGCAAGCACAAGGCGGACTACAGCCGACACCAGCTCTCTGGCGACTTCGTCATTGTCGTCAATGCCAGTCGAGTGGGCCTGAGCGGCAACAAGCGCACGCAGAAGGTGTACTACCGCCACACGGGCTACATCGGTCATCTGCGGTCGCGGACGCTCAACGAAATGCTCGACAAGTTCCCCGAGCGGGTGATCGAGCAAGCCGTCAAGGGCATGCTGCCCCGCAACCGGCTCGGCCGCCAGATGTTGCGCCGGTTGAAGGTCTACAACACGCCAACCCACCCGCACGAGGCGCAGGTGAACGCGGGGCTGGGCAAGGCGAAACAAGCCCCCGCCGCGCCAGCTGTCGTCCCCGCCTCCGCCGAGGCAGTTGAAGCGGCGGAGGCCCCGAACGACGCCGAGGGCGCCGAGGCGCAGGCTGAGGTCGAGGAAACCGAAGCCGCCGAGGCCACGCCTGAGGCAACCGAGGAAGCAGAAGACGAGGGAGACACGAGCCGATGACGACGTCCACGCAGAGCTACTACTACGGGACGGGCAAGCGGAAGACTGCCATCGCCCGCGTTCGCCTGTACCCCGCCGGGTCCGGCGCGATCCTCGTCAACGGCAAGCCGCTCGAAGAGGTCATGCCCTGGGTCGATTGGCAAAAGCGCGTCAACATGCCCTTCGATCGGATTCCGGCTGCCGCCAACCGGTTCAACGTCGTCGCGAGGATCACCGGCGGCGGCATCTCGGCGTGGGCTGACGCCCTTCGCCACGGCATCGCCCGGGCGCTACTCGTCGCCGACCCGAGCCTCAAGCGGGACCTCCGCAAGAATGGCTTCCTCACCAGGGACTCCCGGATCAAAGAGAGTAAGAAGTACGGCCTCAAGCGCGCTCGCCGGGCTCCTCAATACACCAAGCGCTAGCTTGCCTGGGACGGCCAAGTCAGACGTTGGCGATCGAGCGGAGCTCGGACAGCATCTCGCGCACTCGATCGGGGCTCTCCCCCTCGGCGTAGATGCGCAACAGCGGCTCGGTGCCTGACGGCCGGATAAGCCCCCAGAAGCCCCCTGTGAGCAAGTAGCGCACGCCGTCAGTCACGTCCGTGCCCTCTACCTGCATGCCGGCGATTCTTGCGGGGGGCCGCGCGGCGAGCGCAACCGGATCGGGCATCGCCGCGCCGGGCGCCAGCGCCACGTCGAGCCGGTCGTAGTGGTGCGCCCCCACCTTCTCGTAGAGCGCGTCGACCAGCTCCGAGGGGCGAAGCCCCGTCTGGACCATCAAGTCGAGGAACAGCAGCCCGCTGAGGATGCCGTCGCGCTCGGGGATGTTGCCCCGGAACGCGTACCCGCCGCTCTCCTCGCCCGCGGCCACCGCGTCCGTCTCCATCATCACCGGCCCGACGTACTTGAACCCCACTGCGGTGGTGTGCACCGGGACCTCGTAGAGGCGCCCTAGCGCGTCCACCATCGCGCTTTGCGTGAGCGAGCGCACGAGGGGGCCGCGCAGGCCCCTGTTCTCGAGTTGGTGTAGGCAGAGCAGCGAGAAGGTGGAGAGCGTGCTGATGAAGTTGCCGTGCTCGTCGATCACGCCGAGCCTGTCTGCGTCGCCGTCGGTCGCGACGACGACGTCGAACTGGCCGGCCTTCGCCGCGGCGATGCTGGGAGCCAGGTTCGGCGCGATGGGTTCGGGCTGGCCCATGCCCGGGAAGGCGGGGTTGACCTCGCCGCGCAGCTCCGCGACGGTCGAACTGCCGCCGCCGACCGCGGCCGCGAAGTAGCCCGCGCCGGCGCCGTGCATCGCATCGAACCCGATGCGCAGGCCCGAGCCGCGCACTGCCTCGAGGTCCACGACGCCGGCGAGGTTGGCGAGGTACGACGGCGCCATCTCCGTTCGGAGCAGCAGGCCGCGTCCCACTGCGTCGTCCTCGGCGGCCGTTGGGACCGCGCCGTCCTCCAGGGCCTCCGCGATGTGGCCTTCGAGCCGCGCCGTGATCTCGGGAGAGGCGCTGCCCGCGTAGTCGGGCTTGTACTTGAAGCCGTTCCAGAGCCCTGAGTTATGGCTTGCCGTAATCACGACGCCGCCGCCGGCGCCCAGGCGCAGCAAGTTGTAGCTGAGCACCGGCGTCGGCGCCACACGGTCCGACAGGTGCGTCCGTATCCCGTGGGCCGCGCTCACCAGCGCGGCCTCCAGCGCGAACTCGGCGGACCCGAACCGGGAGTCGTAGCCGACCACGAGCCCGCGGTCCGCCATTCCCTGCTGTTCGAGGAGCCGGCAAACGCCCTCGGCGCACGCGCGCACGTTGGCAAACGTATAGTCGCGGGCGATGAGAGCGCGCCAGCCGTCGGTGCCGAAACGGATCGTCGTTTCAGACGCCATCGCGCGTCTCCTCCTCGATGCTCCCCGGCGGGGAAGAGCTGTCTATGCGAGACCTGCGGCGGCGCGCAGGGCTGCCGCCCGGTCCGTCCGCTCCCAGGGCAGGTCCACGTCCGACCTGCCAAAATGGCCGTATGCGGCAGTCTGGGCGTAGATGGGGCGCCGGAGATCGAGGTCGTTGATGATCGCGCCCGGACGCAGGTCGAAATGCTCGTCCACCAAGCGCGCGATGAGCTCGTCGTCGACTCGCCCCGTCCCGAACGTCTCGACCGACACGTTGATCGGCTTTGCGACGCCGATGGCGTACGACACCTGCACCTCACAGCGGTCCGCAAGGCCCGCGGCGACGACGTTCTTCGCAACCCAGCGGGCGGCGTACGCGGCTGAGCGGTCGACCTTCGTGGGGTCCTTCCCGGAGAATGCGCCGCCGCCGTGCCGGGCCACGCCGCCGTAGGTGTCGACGAGTATCTTGCGTCCCGTGAGGCCCGCGTCCCCGTGTGGTCCGCCTACCACGAACCGGCCCGACGGGTTGATGAGGAACCGGGTCTGCTCGTCGATGAGCCCCGCTGGGACGACCGCCCCAATCACGTGTTCGCGGACGTCCCGCTCGATCTGCTCTTGCGTTACGTCGGCCGCGTGCTGCGTGCTCACGATGATGGTGTGGATCCGCTTGGGCTTGCCGTGCTGGTATTCGACGGTGACCTGCGCCTTGCCGTCGGGCTTCAGGTACGGGACCAGCCCCTCCTTCCGCACGATCGAGAGCCGGTGCGTGAGCCGGTGGGCCAGCGATATCGTCAAGGGCATGAGTTCCTCGGTCTCGTTGCAAGCGAAGCCGACCATCATCCCCTGGTCGCCGGCGCCAAGACTATCGACTTCGCTCAGTGCGGAGCCGCCGTCGCGGTGCTCGAGCGCGGTCGATACGCCTTGGTCGATGTCCGGCGACTGTTCGTGCAGCCGGATGAGGATCTCGCAGTCCTTGAAATCGATGCCGATCTCCCGGTCGTCATACCCGATGCGCTTCACCGTCTCCCGCACGATCGCCTCATAGTCGACGCTGGCGGTGGTCGTGATCTCGCCGATCACGGCGATGAAGTCGGTGCTCGTCGCCGTCTCGCAGGCCACCCTAGCCGAAGGGTCCTGGGCGTAGATTGCGTCGAGGATGCCGTCCGACACTTGATCGCACAGCTTGTCCGGATGGCCCTCCGTCACGGACTCCGACGAATAGAGGTACGAGGGCGACTGCTCGAATGTTGTTCCCTTGCCCGGCATGAATGCTGACTCCTCCCGTTCGATCGTTCGGTCCCGAACGCCTGGGCGACCGTTCGCTCCTGACGCAGCGAGTAATCCCTAAGTGCCCGACTCCCAACCTGCGAGGTACGCCGCCTGCTCGTCGGTCAGCGTGTCCACGGCGACGCCCATCGCCTCGAGCTTGAGCGCGGCGACGCGGTCGTCGATTGCTCGCGGCACGCCGTAGACGCCTGCGTCCATCTCGTGGTGATGGAGAGCGATGTGCTCGGCCGACAGCGCTTGGTTGGCGAAGCTCATGTCCATGACGGCGGACGGGTGCCCCTCGGCGGCGGATAGGTTCACGAGCCGTCCCTCGGCGATGAGGTTGATGCGGCGGCCGCCGGGCATCTCGAACTGGTCCACCATTTGGCGCACGTTCCTGCGCTCGACGGCGGCGTCCTCGAGGGCCTGGATGTTGACCTCGACGTTGAAGTGGCCGCTGTTCGCCACGATGGCCTCGTCCTTCATCACCTGGAAGTGCTGAGCGTCCAGCGTGCTGACGCCGCCGGTGACGGTGATGAAGATATCGCCGATGCGGGCCGCCTCCTCCATCGTCAGGACGCGGTGGCCGTCCATGACAGCCTCGAGGGCGCGAATGGGGTCGATCTCAGTGACGACGGTATGGGCGCCCATGCCCCGCGCACGCAGCGCCACTCCCCTGCCGCACCAACCGTAGCCCGCAATCACGACCGTCTTGCCGGCCCACAGCACGTTGGTTGCCCGGGTGATGCCGTCCAACGTGCTCTGCCCCGTGCCGTAGCGGTTGTCGAACATGTGCTTGGTGTCGGCTTCGTTGACGGCGATGATGGGGTACTTGAGCTTACCGGCCTCCGCCATGCTGCGCAGCCTGATGACGCCCGTCGTCGTTTCCTCCATGCCGCCGAAGACCCCGTCGAGCAGGGGCTGGCGACTCGTGTGCAGCGTCGCTACGAGGTCGGCGCCGTCGTCCATCGTCATCTGGGGCTCGGCGTCGAGCACGGCGTTGATGTGGTTGTAGTACGTCTCGTTGTCCTCGCCCTTGATGGCGTAGGTGGGGATGTCGTAGACGGTCGCGAGGGCCGCCGCAACGGGGTCCTGCGTGCTCAGCGGGTTGCTCGCGCACAGGTACGTTTCGGCGCCGCCGGCCTTGAGCGCGAGCGCGAGGTTGGCCGTCTCCGTGGTCACGTGCAGGCAGCCGCCCATACGGATGCCCTTCAACGGCTGCTCCCTGCCGAACCGCTCGCCGATGAGCTTGATGACCGGCATCTCGCGAGCGGCCCACTCAATCAGCCTCACGCCCTGTTCCGCGAGGGCAGGGTCCTTCACGTCGCCGAGCTTGCCTTCTATATGCATTCGTCTCGCTCTCCCTCCGTCTTTGCATCGAAAGTACAACGCCCAGCCACACGCCGCCGTGGGGGCGTCTCTGTTCCCCCTCTGACGCCGAGCCGGCAGAGAGGAACGAGGGGCCAGCTCTCCCCTCCCCCGTCGAGACGGGAGAGGGGACAACGGCCCGCGCATTCTACTCGCCTACGTCTGTGGGGAGGTCCGCCTGGATCCACGTGGGCGTGCCTTGTTCCACATTGTAGAGGCGGGCGCCTTCGAACCCGAGCGCCGAGGCCATCTCGGCAGCCAGGCCGCTTCGCACGCCCGCCGCGCAGATGAACAGCAAGTCCTGGTCCTTCGGCAGGTTTGCCTCCGCCTCGTTGAGCATGTCGTCCACAGGGATGTGGACTGCGCCACGGGCGTGGCCTGTCGCCCATTCGTCCGGACGGCGGACGTCAACGACCAGCGCGCCCTCCTGCTGCATCTCGTACGCCTCTTGCACCGATATCCGGCGGTAGGGTTCGCCGGGTTCCTGTCGTCCGTGTGCCATTGTCATACTCCTCCGTTCGTGTGGTTGCTTCGCGCCGCGCCTACGACGCTCCCAGTGCTTCGTTCTGCGGCATGTATTTGGTCACGAGCGGCCCCAGGCGTTCCAACGTCTCCTTCGGCGCCAGCTCCTGCCTCGTCACGATGGCGTTCGAGAGCGCCGACTGGCATGCGCAGACCTCCATGCCGGCGAGCCTGGGGATGAGATGGCGCAGCGCCATTTCCGAGCGGGCCGCATTCTGCCTCAGGTTGTCGAGGACGACGTCGACCGTCACGTCGGCGTGCGTCTCGTGCCACGCGTCGTAGTCGGTCGCCGTGGCGAGCACCGCGAAACACATCTCCGCCTCGCGCGCGAGCTTCGCCTCGGGCAGCGCCGTCATGCCGATGACGTCGGCGCCCCAGACGCGGTACATCCGTGATTCGGCGCGGGTCGAGAAGGCAGGGCCCTCCACAACCAGGTACGTCCCGTCCCGGTGCACCGTCGCGCCAGCGCCGGCGGCGGCGTCAGCCAGCATTCCGCTGAGCTCGGCGCAGAACGGCTCTCCGAAGGCTATGTGCACAGCCAGCCCCTCGCCGAAGAAGGTGTTTGGCCGAGCCTGCGTGCGGTCGATGATCTGATTGGGCACGACCATGTGCAGGGGTTTGATGTACTCGCGCAGGCTGCCCACCGCGCTGATCGAGACGAGCCGCTCGACGCCGAGCAGCTTCATCGCGTACACGTTGGCCCGGGCGGGAATCTCGCTGGGGAGGATGCGGTGGCCCCTGCCGTGGCGGGGAATGAACGCGACGCGGACGCCGTCGAGTTCCCCGACGGTCACGACGGCGCTGGGTTCGCCGAACGGCGTGGCGACCGCGACCTCGCACAGGCCGGTGAGGCCGTCCATGCTGTAGAGACCGGTGCCGCCGAATACGCCCACCTTGACCGGCGGGCCGTCGAGGAGGGGCGCCGTGCTCATGCCGCGCCCCTGGCGGCCGTTCGGGCGTGCGACCGCAACGCTCGCTCGAACGGAGGCTTCACGACAGCGAGGTCGGTGACGATCGCGGTGATGTACCGCGCCGGCGTGACGTCGAACGAGGGATTGCGGACGCCGATGCCCTCGGCCGCGACACGCCGCCCCGCATGATGCGTCACCTCGTCGCCCGGCCGCTCCTCAATGGCGATGTCCTCCCCGCTCGCGACGCCGAGATCCACGGTAGTGAACGGCGCCGCCACGTAGAAGGGTATAGCGTGCTCGTGGGCGAGCACTGCCAGGCTGTACGTGCCGATCTTGTTCGCCGTGTCGCCGTTGGCCGCGATGCGGTCGGCGCCGACCACGACCATCCGCACCTCCCCGCGGCCCATGAGCCACGCGGCTGCCGAGTCGACGATCAGCTCGGCGGGGATGCCGGACCGCACGAGCTCCCAAGCGGTCAGCCGCGCGCCCTGGAGCCATGGACGCGTCTCGGTGCAGAACACGGCAGGGCGCTTGCCCGCCTCCCACGCCGCGCGGATCACTCCCAACGCCGTACCGAACCCGGCGGTGGCCAACGACCCGGTGTTGCAGTGCGTCAGCACGCCTCCCGAGTGAGGCACGAGGGAGGCGCCGTTCCTGCCGATGGCGCGGTTCGTTTCGACGTCCTCTCTCTTCGCGGCGTGCGCGAGCTCCAAGAGGCGGCGCCGCGCCTCGGCGGGCGTGGCGGACGAGCGCGCGGCGTCGAGGCTGCGCTGCACCGCCCAACCGAGGTTCACCGCTGTGGGCCGGGCAGCGGCGAGGCGCGCCGCGATAGGGTCGAGCTGGTCCAGGAAGCGCGCCATCGTTGGAGCGTCGATCTCCCGGGCGGCCAGCGCCATAGCGTAGGAGGCGGCGACTCCCAGCGCCGGAGCTCCCCGCACGCGCATCTGGCGGACCGCCTCCACGGCCTCGTCGGCGTTCTGAACGTGGACCCACTCCTCAGCCTGGGGCAGCCGGGTCTGGTCCAGCAGCGCCAGGTGGTCGTCCTGCCAACGTATCGGGTCGATGTCGTCTTCGAGACGCACGTCAGCCTCTGTCAGTCGGTGAAGAATTCACGCGCCGGGTTCGACAGCCCTCACTTGGGTTCCCACTCGGGGGCGGGAGTGACCGGGTTGGGGCACGCCGCATTCTACACTGGCCGCCGTCCGTGGAGCCTTGGGACATGAGAGCGCGCCTACTGCTCCATCTCCGCCAGCAACTCGAAAATCCGGGGGATGTCCAGCTCGCATGTGGACAGCGCCTCCATGTCGGTTGGCGTTGGCGTGTACGTTCCCTCTCGGAGCGCGGCGATCTTCTCCTCGCCGAGCACGTTGACGAGGCACGCGAGGGCCTCTTGCAGCTCGGGCGGGAGATCCTCGATGTTGACAACCTCGGCACCGTCCATGCCCATAGGAGCGTCCGGGACTCCGGGCAGGCCGGACGCAGGAGGCGAGGGCGGGCCGCCTCCTAGTTCCTCGAGATTGACGCCGCACTCCTGCAGTGCGGCAAGCAGTTCGACCGTCCGGCTGAGGTCGGGGGGCGCGGCGTCGGGACCGGCGGGAAGGAACAGGTCGAGCAGGACGGCGATATCGACGCGCTGGACGACGCACCGCAGGTCCTGCAACGTCAGCCCTGCCTCCGCCGCATCGAACAGACCGCTGACCGATATGCGGCTCGCCTCGTCGTCGTTGAGGCACAGCAGCATGCCCAAGACGCTGCCGAAGGCGGCGCGGGACTCGCCCTGCAAGTCCTCGGTTGCTTCGAAAACGGCGCGGAGGTCGACGTTGGCGAACGTTCCCCGGATGCACGCGGCCGAGTCGTCGCTGAGGCCGCCCGCCTGGTGCGACAGGTTCGCGATGACCAAGTCAACGACCGTCTCCGCAGGCAGACAGGGGACGAATACGTCGGAGAGATAGGAGCCCACAGTGCCGAAGACCGGCGTGGCGAGTTGAGCGTCGAACGACGCTCCGGCGGAGTCGCGCAGACACTGCTGCTCGGGCTCGGCCAGCAGTCCGACGACATCGCCCCACACAGCGTCCGGCGGCAGCGACATGATTGGGCTTGGCGTCGGCGTGGGTGTTGGCGCAGGCGTGGGCGTGGGGTCGTCGCCGCAGGCGGCGGCGACGCCAAGCGCCGCGGCCGCCAACACTACGAGCGCGAGGGGACGGGTAAGAGAAAGGCGAACGTTCATCGTCGGGGTCGGGTCACCGGGAATGAGTCCTCGCAGCCCCGTGGGCGGAGGGCCGCTCGGAGCAGGGGGCCGTTTCAGTATGGGGCAGCGGGCGCGCCCCGGCAACCGCCAACGGGCGCCACGCTCGCCCGGCACGCTCTTTCGTACGGGTACAATGGCGCATGTGGAGATGACGAGACTGTCGCTGACCAACTACCGTTCGTACCGATCGCTCGACCTGACGCTGTCGCCGGGCCTGAGCGTCGTCCACGGGGCGAACGCCGCAGGCAAGAGCAACCTGATGGAGGCCGCCTATCTGCTCGCCATCGGCAAGTCCTATCGGGCGCTGACCGAGCGCGAGCTCGTGTCGTGGGACGCGGCCGAGGCGGGCGGCTACGCCATGGTTGTCGGCAACGCGAACCGGGCCGATGGCCCCGTTGAGCTCATGGTCGCGCTCGACTGCGGCGGCGCTCAGCCGAACTCAGTGGTCAAACGAGTCCGCATCAACGGCCTCCCGAAGCGGGCGGTTGACATGGTCGGCGTGCTGAGCGCGGTCCTCTTCTCAGCGGAGGACATCGACCTCGTCACCGGGGCGCCTCAGAGCAGGCGGCGCTACCTGGACGTCATGCTGTCGCAGCTGGGCGGGCGTTACGTGCAGACGTTGCAGCGGCACCAGCGTGTTCTCGCGCAGCGCAATCATCTGCTGAGGGACCT
Organism: Dehalococcoidia bacterium; assembly: GCA_965220205.1. Taxonomy (GTDB): domain Bacteria; phylum Chloroflexota; class Dehalococcoidia; order Lucifugimonadales; family Australimonadaceae. Next base: position 2,431,733 of record OZ244812.1, read on the forward strand.
GCGCGACGGCCGCGCGGGCGAGGACGAGCTGCCCTACTGGGACCAGGCGCTCTGCGTCGAGGGGGCCGCCGTGCTCGGAGCGCGTCACGCGGCGCTGGAACGGTTGTCGCCCCTCGGCGCCGAGGCGTACCGCCGGTTGGCGGGCGACGGCGAGCTCGAGATCGCTTACGCCGGCACTGTGCCCATCGGCGACGCCCCGATCGCGGAAGCGTTCGAGGCCGCGCTCCGGAGTAGCCGTCCCCGCGAGCGCGCCATGGCGATGACCCTCGTCGGCCCACACCGCGACGACCTGCGCCTCACGCTGGGCGGCGTCGACATCGCCCGGCACGTCTCTCGCGGTCAGGCGCGGCTTGCGGCGCTGGCGCTGCGCATCGCCGAAGCGCGGCTGCTGCACGAACGCCGGGGCGACGCCCCGGTCCTGCTGCTCGACGACGTGCTCTCCGAGCTCGACGACGCCCGGCGCGCGCAGGTGCTCGAGGAGGCCCAACGTTATCCGCAGGCCATCGTCTCGACCGCAGACCTGCGCACGGTCCCCGCGGGAGTCGTCGACCGCGCCCGGCTCCTCCGGGTGCACGCGGGCGAGGTGCGCGAGGGGGCCGCGGTTTGACCGGCGAGGCGATACTGCTGCGCGGCGTCGCCAAGGAGTTCGGCTCGCTGCGGGCTCTCGACGGCGTCGATCTCGACGTGGACCGCGCCGATGTGTTCGGGTTCCTCGGCCCCAACGGGGCCGGGAAGACGACGACCATCCGAATCCTGACCGGGTTCATCCGCGCCGACGCCGGCGAGGCCCGCGTCCTCGGATTCGACCCGTGGCGGCAGGCGGTCGAGGCCAAGCGGGGCATCGGCTTCCTCCCCGACCTCATCGAGACGGGGGGCGGTTTCACCGGGCGCTCCTTCCTCGACCACATGGCGAAGCTCCGCGGCTACCGGGGCGCCCCGCCGAGGCGTGCGGCGCTCCTCGACCGGTTGGAGCTTTCGTCGGCTACGCTCGGGCGGAAGGTCAAGGGCTACTCCACCGGAATGCGGAAGAAGCTGGCCCTCGTGCAGGCGATGCAGCACGACCCGAGCCTGCTGATCATGGACGAACCCACCGACGCGCTCGATCCGCTGATGCGGCAGGCCCTGTTCGATCTGTTCCGTGAAGAGCGCGAGCGCGGGGTCACGATCTTCATGTCGTCGCACGTCCTCTCCGACGTCGAGGAAGCCTGCGAGCGGGTCGCCCTGATCCGGCAGGGTCGCATCGTGCGCGCCGGGACCGTCGACGAGCTCCGGACGGGACAGTCGCGGACGATGGTGGTGGAGTTCCGCGAGCCGCCGCCCGAGGGGTTCGCCATTCCCGGCGCGCCGGTCTTGTCGGCGGAGGGCGCGACGTTGCGGTTGGGCGTCGCAGGCGAGCTCAACGACGTCGTCCGGGAGCTTGCCCGGTACGACCTGAAGGACATCGTCTACGAGCGGCTCAGCCTCGAGGAGCTGTTCATGGACTACTACCACGAGCCGCCGGCCGGGAACGGGGCCGCCGATGGTTGAGGTGTTTCTGCGGTCGATTGCCGGCCACCGCGTCGGCATCGGCGTCGTGTCGCTCGGGTTGTTCCTCATCAGCCTGGTCATCGTCTACACGTTCGACGCTTTCGGCGGCATGGAGGCCTTCGAGGGTCTGTTCGAGAGCCTCCCCGAAAGTCTGAAGGCGCTGTTCCGGGCGCAGGGGGGATTCGCCGCCAACGCTAACGGCTACCTCGCCGCCGACTACCGCCATCCCATCTACCTCATCGCGGTCCTGGCGTTCGTCATCTCCGTCGCCGTCGGCGCCGTCGCGCGGGAGGTCGAGCGCGGCTCGGCCCTGCTCGTGCTCTCGGCGCCCATCGCTCGCTGGCGCTACCTGCTGGCGAAGGCGGCGGCGATGCTCTTCGGCACGTTGGTCATTCTCGCCGCGACGGTCGGCGGCACCTGGGCGGGGGTCATCGTGACCGGCATCGCGGACCAGGTCGACATGGTCGTGTTCCTGCGCGTGCAGGCGAACACGCTGGCGCTCGCCCTGGCTGTGGGAGGCATAGCGCTCGTCGCCTCGTCCCGCGGCAGCGACGCCGGGCAGGCCACGGGGATTGCGACCGGCATCGTCGCAACGATGTACTTCATCGACTTCCTATCGCTCATCTGGTCGCCGGCTGGGCCGCTCGGACCGTTCACCGTGTTCCACTACTACGACCCGCACCGGGTCTCGCAGGAGACGGGACTGCCCTGGCGCGACATCCTCGTTCTGGGGTCAGTCGCGGCGACGGGCCTCGCCGCGGCCCTCGTGATCTTCCAGCGCCGCGATATCGCCCGCTAATGGGCGGGGAATGGGCGGGAATGCACCGGGATGACGCAGGGCGCCCACTCGTGGGCGGCAAGGGTGTACGAGCGAATGGGGGGAGACGGTTCGTCCAAAGTGGCTCATTGTGTAGCATTGTGTAGCATTTCTCCCTCGGGGACCGGGTCGACGGCCCCGTCTCGGGACCGCACAGGTTGCGGGATGCGTTCCTCCTAAACTGCGCCTCTGCGCTGCTATGGGCCACTCCTCCTCCGGGTCCGGGCCGGACGGCCGTTGACTGGGCTCGGCGTCGGAGTTGGGGCGTTGGGGACAGTGTAGGAGGCGAAAGGACGACTGGGCAACGGGTAGGTGTCATGGATGTGACGGACTGGGGCGGTGGCGTCCTGGCTACGGAGCGTTGGGGCACCATGGGCGGCAGCCTCAGCGTTGCGCTCGTCCGTGGTCGTGGATTCCCGTGTCTACGCACGAGAATGACGGAGGAGGGGGGGCGTTCGATAGGGTCAAGCACGGCTCGGCAACCCAGTGGGCTTGACAATCCGCATATACCTGCTCATACTTCTCCCATGCGAAGAAAAGCAGGCGTCCTCATCCCAATAGAGTGGTCAATCCTGGAAGCCGCAATGAACCTCCGCCGGCTGCGCGTAGATGAGTTTCACGGTTTTCAGATGGCCAAGGAAATCAAGGAGCAAAAGGAGGCGCGTCTTCTCATTGGGCATGGGACTCTCTATCGGGCTCTCGGACGGCTTGAGCAGCAAGGGTTCCTGCGTAGTCGCTGGGAGGACCCTATGGTCGCCGCTCAGCATAGTCGCCCGCGTCGGAAGCTCTACGAGCTCACAGGGCAGGGAATCGCAATGGGGTCAGAGTTGACTACGGCTGCTGAGCCGATGCCTCCAGCCTGGGGGGCTTGGGGGCTCTCAACCTGATGGGCATGCTGGAGTATATCTATATGAGCCTCGTCCAGGCGTTTGCCTTACCAGCCGCACGGTCCATCTTGACTGCATGGACCTGGCTGTACACGCTGGCTGCGCCGGAGGAGCAGCGCCAGAGCCACCGCGCTGAGGTTTGCTCGGCCTTGTATGAGCAGATTAAAGATTCCCGGAGGGAAGGACTTGGTTCCGTCGCTATAGCGATCCGTGTCTTCTTTCCAATGTTGTGGGGGCTCCCAGGCGACATAGCGTGGGCTGCACCGTATCTTCCTGCAACACTTGCTCGGAGCCTGATGGGTGTGAGCGAGGCAATCAGCCGTCCCGCAACGCTAAAGCTGTTGGCTGTGGGGTTGGCCATATTCAGCGTGATGAACGGGCTATTCGTGATGTCTGATGACGGCTGGCCGATAGGGCTTGCCTTCAACGCAGGCATGGTTGTCGGGATAGGATTCCTGTGGAAGCAGCACCTTAGTTGGGTGCTTCGCATCATTAACCTCTGCTTTGGCATGGGGGCTTCCATGATGATTGGCTTCTTGGTGTGGGTAGTTGTTCAATATCGCTTGTACCAAGTTCCAACCTTTTACCCGGGGATGCTTGCAGTGCTATCTGTGGGTCTCGCGATGGTAGTCACCAACAGATCGGTTAGAGGTCGCGTATTCAAGGGCCAATGGCGGCCGGTGTTTATGTGCTGGGTGCTCATCGCTACTACTTCATTGGTCACGGCTAGTTTTATTGCGGGCGGCCTTATGATTCTCCTTGCAGTCTGGGCATATGCCGCCTTGATGGCTCTCGCGTTCGCTATGCTATACGGGATGATAATCATAGCTGCCTTGGGTTGGTATGGCGGGCTTAGGGCTGGCGCAGTAGGCATGCGGCTGATGGCGGTAGGCATCCGACGGTTGTTCTAGGGGCGGCACGGACCTTCAGGGGCGGGCTACTTGGATGGAAGGCTGAGGCCGTAGCCTGCGCTGGTTTTCGCCCACTCCCGCAGTGCTTCATCGTTGTCTGTCGTCCCGGGGACGACGACTTCGTGGGCGGCACACCTAGGGTTCCCGGCGGGCGACGGCGCTTGAATGCCCATTGATGAAGTTCGAGTCTTCCTGCGCCTCAAGTACGACCACCGCCTCATCATCGCCACGCAAGTCGTCGCCTTCGGGGATGCCGTCGCGCCGGGAAGCGCTTAGAATGTAGGCGATGGGCGCGGCTCCGAGATACGGCCTCCTTCTGCGAGCGGCAGCCGCCGCGCTGCTCATGCTCGCGCTCGCGGCCTGTGGAAGCGCAACGCCCACCCCGGCGCCTGTCCCCACGGACACGCCCGCTCCAGTCCCGGCGAACACGCCAACGCCCACCCCGGCGCCTGTCCCCGCGGACACGCCTGCTCCAGTCCCGACGATCACGCCAACGCCCGTACTCACCGACACCCCCACTCTGGGGCCCACCAACACTCCCACACCAGCGCCCACCGCCACGCCGGACCTGTCGGGCGGCCTCCAAGGCACGATTGAGGGGACGCTGGAGAAGCCGACCCCGACGCCGGCGCCGCAGCCCAGCGACACCCCTACTCCGCGTCCAACGAACACGCCGACGCCGAGGCCCACCGAGACTCCCCCGCCCGTGCCCACGAACACGCCGACGCCGAGGCCCACCGAGACTCCCACGCCCGTGCCCACGAACACGCCGACGCCCACGCCGGCGGAAGGCTGGCGCTCCGACATCGCCACTGGCCCCGACTTCGGCGACCGCGCGCCCGACGCCTCACTGACGCTCGCCGACGGCTCCACCACCACCATCGAGTCCGCCGCCGGAGGCAAGGGGCTCCTCCTCTATTTCTTCGCCACGTGGTGACCGTCCTGTAACGCCGAGTTACGGACGTTAACGGGCCTCTACAACGACTACAGCAGCGACGTCGAGATTGTGGCTGTTGCCTTCAACCAGGACGCCGCCAGACTCGGCCAGCATGCCGCACAGCGGGGCTACGCCGGTCTGTTCGCTGAGGGTCCTTCATCGCTCGCCCGCGACTACAACGTCCTCTCGCAGTCGTCGTGGGTCGCCATCGGGCGCGACGGCGTCGTCGTCCGCAGGCGCGGCTACGGCGCGGACGGCGCATCTTCCTGGCGCGGCGTCCTGGAGGCCCTGAGCGCCACGTAGCGCCTTCCGTCATTTCCGCGCAGGCGGGAATCTCGCAGCACTCGCCTCTCGTCATGCCGACGAGTCGTCATGCCGGCGAGCGCTGGCATCCAGGCGCGCGTCAGCGCACGCGGCGGGGAGCGGGAAGGACGGCCCGGCGGCGAGGGGGTCAGCCTCGGCATTGCGCTCGTCCGCGGGCGTGGATTCCCGTGTCTGCGCACGAGAATTGTAGATGTTAGGTAATTCGTTGACAGATTTGGCTGGAGAACGAGCCAGTCTGGAGGCGAAGATGCGCGACAACAGCACCGACCGCACCATCGAGCGGAACTATGTTCAGAAGTGGCGGTTCCTCATCCGGGAGTACGAACAGGTCAAGGCCAAGAGCCACCCCAAGTTCCGCTTCGTCCAGGACTTCTACGCCTTCCATGGGACCAACCGCCAGACCTTCGCCAAGTACTACAACCGCTATCGGCAGTCCGGCGACGGCGACGCCCTGCTGCCTGGCAAGCGGGGACCCCGTTGGAAGAGCCGCCGCACCCTCCCCTTCATCGAGGAGAAGGTGCTCGAGCTCCGGCGCAAGGGCATCAACCGCTACGAGATCTATGCCATACTCAGGCCGGTGCTGAAGTCCCACACGCCAGCGCCCTCGACCATCTACGCCATCGCCCAGCGCCACGGCCTGAACCGGTTGACCAAGCCCATGCGGGAGTCCAAGCGCCAGATCATCAAGACCCGTGCCGGGGAGCTGGGCCACCTGGACTGCCACCACCTGAGCAAGGACCTGCTCGTGGGCGCCAGGCGGCGCTCCTACCTGGTGTGCGTGATCGACGCCTGCACCCGTCTGGCCTGGGCGGAGGTGGTGGACGACCTGAAGAGCCTGAGCGTCATGTTCGCGGCGCTGAAGAGCATCAACCTGCTGAACGCCGAGTATGGAGTCCGGTTCGAGGCCATTCTCACGGACAACGGGGCCGAGGTGGCTTCGCCGGCCAACAAGGCCAACCACCCGATGGAGCGGATGTTCCAGGAGCTGGGCATCACGCACCGCTACACGCGGCCCTACCGGCCGCAGACCAACGGGAAGGTCGAGCGGTTCTGGCGGACGCTGAACGAGGACCTGCTGGACGAGACGACGTTCGAGTCGGTGGAGGAGCTGAAGGAGGAGTTGATGCAGTACCTCGTCTACTACAACACCGCACGGCCCCACCAGGGCCTCGGGGGAAAGACCCCCCTCCAAACCCTGCAAAATCTGTCAACGAATTAGCTGACACATACAAGAATGACGGAGGGAGGCGGATGAGAATGACGGGAGGAGGCGCACGAGAATGACGGAGGAGGAGCGCTGGAATGACGATGGCGCGAACAGGCTCAGCTGGTCAGCCAGCTGACGTGGCCGTAGAGCCCCGCGGGGCGGTCTTTGCTCTTGAAGACGGAGTACTCCGTCTTTGAGGCTGCGATGGTCGTGTCCGCGCCGTGGCCTGGGAGCACGAGCGCGCCGTCGGGCAGGACGAGGAGACGCTCCTCGATGCTGGCGACGATCTGGCTGAGGTCGTCGGGCGAGTTGGTGCGGCCTGGGCCGCCGGGGAAGAGGGTGTCGCCGGAGACGAGCGCGCCGTCGACGTGGAGACAGAGCGCTCCGGGGGTATGGCCCGGCGTGTGCAGCACGCGGATGCGGGTCCGGCCGATCTCCAGCGTATCGTCGTGGGCGAGCAGGAGCTCCGGCTTCCCCGGCAGCCGGTGGGCGTCCCGTTCGTGCACGGCGACGGGGAGGTCCGTCAGGCGCTTCAGGTCCACGTACCCGGCGACGTGGTCGGGGTGCGTATGGGTGACGATGACGCCTTTCACCTGAAAGTCGACCGCCTCGTCCAGCAGACGCTCGATCTCGGCCGGGGCGTCGACGAGGTACGCCTCTTTCGTCGACGGGTCGGCGATGACGTAGCCGTTGTTGTCGTAGGGGCCCATGCCGGCGACCTTGAAGATGAGGCACCGGGCGTCGTAGACGAGGGTCATGGCGCGCTTCCTCCGATGGAACTGCCCGCTTCAGCTCGCGGCGTTCGCGTGGGTATCCGAGAAGGTGATACTACGCCTTCCTCGGTCTCGACTGGAGGATGACGGCCAACGCCGCTTGCGCCGCGCCGACCGCGTTAGAATGCGCGACTGGTCGAGGCGACGGGAGACGTACGGCGAGGTAGGGACGGCAAAACGATGAGCAGACGATCGAATCCATACTGGCGGCTCTGGGCGCTCGGGCTGGCCGCGCTCGTCGCGTGGGGCGCGTTGGCCTGCGAGTCCGAGCCCGATCAGCCCCCGCTGAAGCTTGGCCTGTTACTCGACTACACAGGGTCTCCGGTCAGCTCCGCCGAACGACAGTGGGGGTTCGAGCTGGCCATCGCGCACGTAAACGACGCGGGCGGCGTGTTCGGTCAGACGGTGGAGAGCGTGACCGGCGACTCGCCCCGCGACGTCAGCGTCGGCATCGAGTCGGCGCGGCGGTTGCTGGAGGACGAGGGAGTGCACGCCATCGTCGGGCCGAACTCGAGCGCCGCCTCGTTGCGCATCGCCCAGGAGCTGACTGGCCCCGCGTCGGTCCCGATGATCAGCCCGTCGGCGACGTCGCCGCAGCTGGCGGACGCGGCTGACGACGACTTCTTCTTCCGCACGACGGTCGCCGACAGCGCCCAGGGCCCGGTCCTCGCGCGCGTCGCCCGCGAGCGTGGGTTCACCAACGTCGGCCTCCTCTACCGGGACGACCCCTACGGGCAGGGGCTCGCCGCCGCGTTCGAGTCCGCCTGGACCGGGATCATCGTCAGTGCCGCCGTCGGGACTGACGAGACGTCGTCGTACCTGCCGTTGGTGCGGGAGAGCGCGAGCGCGGGCGCCGAGGCGCTCGTCGTCGTCGACTTCGCCGCAGCTGCGCAGGGCATCGTCCGCGAGGCGCTCGACGCAGGCGTCTACGACCGGTTCGTCTTCGCCGACGCCGCGAAGAGGCTGAGCTTGATCGAGGCGATCGGGGCCGAGCAGCTCGGCGGCATGTACGGCACGGCGGGCGCGCCGGCCCCCGGCAACGAGGCCAGCGCCGCGTGGGATGCGTCGTTCGCCGCGCTGTACGGGGTCCTGCCGCAGACTCCCTACGTCAAGGAGTCGTACGACGCGGCGATGGCGCTCATGCTGGCGGCCGAGGCGGCGGGGAGCGTCGACGGCGCCGCTGTCCGCGATCAGCTCCGCGCCATCGCAGGCCCGCCGGGCCAGGCGGTCCAGGCTACGCCTTCGGGCGTCGCGGAAGCGCTGCGCCTGCTCCGCGCGGCCGAGGAGATCGACTACGAAGGGGCGGCGTCCACGCTCGACTGGGACGCCAACGGCGACCTGCGCCGCGGGCACATCGGCGTCTGGCGGTTCACGGCGGACGGCGGGATCGAGGATGTGGAGGTGGTGGCGGTCGAGCCGTAGGGGGCGATGGGGGGTGAGGAGGCAAACGCTGCTCCCCCTTTCCCATCTGCGAGACAATAGGCCATATTCCCATAATACCTCTTACTACGAGGTGATATAATGGGAACATCTTCGGCTGCTGTGTATGGCGATGGTGAGTGCGCATCCTAACCTACAAGCGACTGCGCGAGTTCTGGGAGCATCACCCGGATGCTAAGCAACCGCTGCTCGCCTGGCACAGCGAAGCGAAGAACGCGGACTGGGACACCCCAGCCGCTGTCAAGTCACGATACCCCAGCGCAAGCGTCGTAGGGGACAGCCGCGTTGTCTTCAACATCAAGGGCAACGACTATCGGCTCATAGTCCTTATCAACTACCCGTACCGGTCGGTGTACATACGCTCCTGGGCACTCACGCCGAGTATGACAGGGTCAAGGCAGAGGAGGTTTAGTCATGGCCTACGTCAAGCCAATCAGGACCGAGGCGGACTACGACGCCGCACTCGCGCGGATCGATGAAATCTTTGGCGCTGAACTCGGTACGCCCGAAGGCGAGGAGCTTGACCTTCTGGCGGACCTCGTCGTGCTCTACGAGTCGCAGAGCATGGATAAGGAGCTGCCCAGCCCCATCGCCGCCATCGAGTTCCGCATGGACCAGGCAGGGCTGACGCCGCGCGACCTCGTCCCCTTTATGGGGAGCCGCGCCAAGGTCTCCGAGGTCCTCACAGGCAAACGGGACATCACCATGTCCATGGCCCGCGCACTCCACAAGCACCTTGGCATACCCGCCGACGCCCTCCTACGGGAGCCCGGCGCGGCCTTCGGCGCCGCGTTCGACGACATCGATCCGCGCAGGTTTCCACTGAAGGAGATGGCGAAACGCATGTGGATACCTGATTCGCCCGACCTGTTGGGCAACGCGGAAGAGTTGATACGAGGGCTGATGGAGCGTGCAGGAGGACGCGAGACTGCCACTGCGGGCCTGTACCGCAAGAACGACCACCGCCGCATCAACGCGAAGACCGATGAGTACGCGCTCCGCGCATGGTGCTGGCAGGTGCTGGCTAGGGCCAACGCCTACCCGCCGGATGCGGATTACGCCCCCGGCACGGTGACGCCCGACTTTCTCAGACGAGTGGCGCAGCTCAGCTCGTCGGAAGTAGGGCCGCGTCAAGCTAGAGATTTCCTCGCCGAGCACGGCATCGCGCTGGAAGTCGTTGAGCACTTGCCCCGGACACATCTGGACGGCGCAGCGCTCCGGCTCGGGAACGACCGGCCAGTCGTCGGCCTCACGCTCCGGTACGACCGCATCGACAACTTCTGGTTCTGCCTCCTGCACGAGTTGGCCCACGTCGGCCTTCACCTCGACGGCGGCGATGACGACGCCTTTGTCGACGACCTCACGCTCCGCGATCTGGGGGGAGCGGACGGCGACTCGAAGGAGGCGCAGGCCGACCAATGGGCAGAGGAGGCCCTCATCCCGCAATCCGTTTGGGAGGCTAGCGGCGTCCGGGAGGGGCCGACGGCGATGTCCGTTCTGAACCTCGCTTATGAGGCCGCAGTCCATCCGGCCATTGTCGCAGGGCGGGTCCGCCACGAGACGGGCAACTACCGGCTGCTCTCTCAGTTCGTCGGGGTCGGCAACGTCAGGCGGCAGTTCGACTGGCCCACCGCCGCCAGGAGCGTGTGATGGCACCGACGGCGACCTGCGCCGCGCGCACATCGGCGTCTGGCGGTTCACGGCGGACGGCGGGATCGAGGACGTGGAGGCGGTGGCGGTCGAGCCGTAGGGGGCGGAGGTGGGGATAGCGCCCTAGCCAACTCAGCTAGACAGGGATCCTGCTCCGAGCGGAAAGCACTGCTTCCTGCGCTAGTTCCAGGGCAGGTTCGGGGTGAAGGGGTGGAGACTGATATGAAACGTGAAGCGAAGCTCTTACTTGCAAAAGCCTGCGACGCGCTAGTCTTAAGCGTTGAACTCTTCAACCGACCGCATGACCGCGGCAGAACTACAAGTACGCTGATTCACTTGGATCACAGCTTTGAAATGTTGATGAAAGCCGCGATTCTACATCGAGGAGGTCGTATCAAAGAGAAAGACTCCAAGAACAGCATAACTTTCAAGGCCTGTGTCGGGCAATCTCTCAGCAACAGAAGAATCAAGTACCTAGACGAAGAACAAGCTTGTACATTGCGAGCGATTAACGGTCTACGAGATGTAGAGCAGCATTACCTGCTAAACATTTCTGAGGCTCAACTGTACATTCATGTACAATCGGGAGTTACGCTGTTCCGGGATTTACTAAAGAATGTCTTCGACCAGGAAATTGTCAATGTCTTGCCAATGCGCGTGCTCCCGATTTCGACATCGCCACCCCTAGATATAGAGACTCTATTCGACTCTGAAATCAACGAGGTAAGAAAGCTCCTAAACCCGGGCGGGAGACGACGAGTGACAGCATTTGCGAAATTGCGGTCTCTCGCGATCCTGAATCGTGCCATAGTGGGCGAAACAGACCAACCTACGGACTCAGAGATAGCTTCGCTCGCTGCGGAGGTGCATGAGGGGAAAACTTGGGACGCTATGTTTCCGGGCGTGGCGACCATTCAATTGACGGCAGATGACTCGGGACGGAACCTGTCACTCCGTATCTCAAAGAGGGACGGGACACCGGTTCGGATTGTTCCTGAGGGGACGCCTGGAGCGCACGTTGCTGTAAGGCGTGCGAATGAACTCGACTATTACAACTTAGGGGCGAAGCAGCTTGCAGAGAAGGTTGGCTTGACGGTACCCATGGCACTGGCTGTCGTGGATCACATAGGGATGAGGGAAGATCCGGACTGCTACAAGGAAATACGGATACGTAAGAGTGTCTACAAGTGCTATTCGCAAAGAGCAATCGAGCGAATTGAGGCTGCTCTGATGAAGGAAAGAGTGATCGATATTTGGGAGATGCGAAGAACTTCAAAGAGAGTGGCCGGTTAGTGGCGGACTGACGACGGTTCCTTACCGCCCATCGTGGCGGAGAACAGGGAGAGCCCGTTCGCGGCCGCCGCCCCTAAGCGGACGGGTGGAAGCCGCGCTGGTTCCAGGCTGAGACGTCGCTGCCGAACCATTCGGTTGGAATCTCGTTGCCGACGCCCATCTCGCGGGCCTTGCGGTAGAGGAGGGCGCCCGCGGCCGACATCTGGATCCCCATGCCGGTGCTGTTCTTGTAGTAGACGATGTCGCCGGGCTTTGCTTCGAGCGGGGTTGTTCCGGCGGCCACCTCGCCCAGCGTGCAGATGCGGTCCCAGGAGACCAGGCCTGCTTCGATCGGGTCGAGCAGCTCGCGCTGACCGTTCGCGTGTACGCTCTCCCGGTCGTTGATGCAGATGAAACTGCTTCGGGCGAACGTCGTCTCGTCGACCTCCGACTTCTTGAAGTTGGCGTCGCTGTTCTGCAGCGAGATGACGAACTGCCCCGGCTCGAGCCAGTCGCCGTCGAAGACGGGCAGCCCGCTCACGTAGCCCGCGTTCGTGGCGCAGCAGATGATGTCCGCGCCCCGCATCGCCTCGCGCGGACCGTCGACGGGCGTGACGTTGATCTCGAGCTGGCGCGCCATCTCGCGGGAGAACTCCTCCCGGTGCTCCTTCGTCGGGCTGAACACGCGCACGCTGCGGACCGGCCGGACCTGCACGAGCGCCTCGAGGTTCGTCCGCGCCAGCTTGCCGCTGCCGAACATGCACACCGTCTGCGCGTCCGGCGGGGCGAGGTGCTTTGCGGCCACGCCCGAGGTCGCGCCAACGCGGATGCCTGACAAGTAGAACTCCTGGATGAACGCCAGCGGCGCTCCGGTCTGCATGTCGATGAGGCAGATGAAGCCCCAGTTGCGGCTGCCGGGCCCGGCGGCCGGCCCGGCCCGCACGGCGGGGTCTGTGCCTCGCGGGTTGCCGCCGATGCGGATGGCCGCCGTGTCGTAGGAGGGAGTCGTCCCGATGTGGACATTCGACGCGTAGACGGCGCCGGGGCTCGTGGTCGGGCTGATGTAGCGGATGCGGGGGATGTTGACCGCGCCGCCGAGGGCGTGGTCGCGGAAGGCGACCTCCATCGCCTCGATGCAGTCGGCCATGGGCATCAGCTTTGCGACGTCCTCGTCGCTCAACACGAGTGTCATGAGCGGCTCAGACCGCGAAGCCCAGCGCTTGGGCAACGTTGCGCTGCTTGTCGTCTAGCGTGATGAAGGCGACCTCGCATCAACCGCGCTCGATCCGTTGGCCTCGTTCTCATCCACCTTGGCCAGTAGCTGCCCGACCACGGTCTTCGCGTGCTCGTTGGGGTCCATGCGGCCATGCTACAGCCTTCGCGCCAGCTCCTCAATCAGCCGCGCGGCGGTCTGCCCCTTTCTAGCCATTCCTTAGGGGCAGGGACCGACCACCTTGGCGAGGCCCGCGGCGGCGAGGTCCCGAAGGCTTAGCAGGCCCTGCCTACTGCTAGACTCGCCATGCACGGGGACGTGAAGGAGCCTAGCGAATTGTTGATGTTCCGCCAGCCGGGCGGTCCGCAGGGGAGCGTGCGCCTAGCGCGGGTTGGCTTGCTGTGTCTGACGGCCGCTGCGCTGCTGTCGGCGTGCGACAGCGAGCCGGCTCCCATGCCGCCCCCCACGAGCACGCCGACTGCCACGTCAACGCCGACACCAACAGCGGCGCCAGAGCCCACCCTCACCCCTGCGCCAACGCCAACGCCGCGCCCGACTGCGACGCCTAGGCTCCCCGACGTTGACGCTGAGAAGGTGCTTTACGGCTTCTTCGATATCGCAAGCGGCGGCGGGCCCGGGGCGGAGGTCATCGGCAGAATCAATCTCGATCGCAACCGCAACGTCCCCAGTTCGCCTATACCTAACGACTATGAGTTCGTCGTCATCGGAGACGACAGCGACGGCATGTTCGACCTCCGTACGGAGCGGGACAGCGGCGGCAGGCTGTTCGGGGTGTTCAGCGTCGCGAAAGGGCGCACCGCTCGGACCGGCAGCTACCCCCTGCGGGTCGAGCTGCGCCAGGGCTCGACGGTCATGGCGCGCTTCACTGCGCTTGTGACCGTGGCCCCTCGGACCCAGTGGGATATCTACTACGACAAGGCTGTGGACTTCGTAGGAAGCCATGGCCGCCTAACCGGCAGGCGGGACTATTCGGACGCCGAGACGGCCGCGCTGATTGCCGACCTGGAGGCGAACGACGGCGCGTTCACGGGGATGAGTTTCTACAACGCCGCAAGCCGCCGGGAGTGGGCGGCTGTCGGCGTGGAGACGCTTGGCAAAGAGCTCCAGGAGGCCTCCTCGCGCATCGGCGGTTTGGGGAAGGCTTACCTGGAGAGCGGCGCCTATGGACCATCGGGGCGGGACGCGGACAGAGACCGGTTGCGCAACGCGATCTACCTGGCGCTCATCGCCTATGTCGACCACTTCCCGCTGGACGATTTCGCGAACTCCGAGGCGCTCTCCTACGGCGACCGCACTCACCAGTGGCTCTTCACCGATCCCGTCAGCGGGGCTGCCGTGCTGATCTATCGCGATCTGGTTGCGGACCTGCATGACGGCGTGCAACGGGCCAGCGACGCCAAGGAACGGCTGTTCCGCCTGCTCCAGTGGGTCAACTTCGACCTCCCCGAAGGGTGGCGCATGCCTGCCGATATCCGCTACTACCTGCCGCACCGGCTGGCGGAGTCGAGCGGCGCGTGGGCGGACGGCAACCGCCACCACCGCATGCGCAGTTGGGCGACGATGCCGGTTGTCTGGTACGACTACAACCGTCCGCTCACGGAGTTGCCCTGGTGGTACGCCGACTACGAGCCGTTCGCGTCGGACAGCACCAGTATCCTGCCGGAATGGCAGCCCAGCGGCAGCTTTACGGACCTCCAGGCGTGGCTGGAGACCAACGCACGCTACGCCGCGCGGTACGGCCAGTCCGGCATACTGCCTGACGGCAGCATCTCCCACCACGTCGGTCGGCGTCAGGATCTCGCATTCGCGGCCTACGGTTTCCCGTGGATGACAGGGACTCCTTTCGAGGCGGCCAGCCTTCTGGCGGATACGCGATGGAAGGTGAGCGACAGAACGTATGACCAGACCGCAGACTTCATCCTGTTCGCGTATCCGAAACTCATCTACAAGGACGGGATAGACTTCCAGGCGATCGGACGGGGACATTACCAGGACAATGCCGCGGCATACGGCTCCAATAGCCTGGCCGCCGGCATCGACGCGATATTCGATGCGGAGAGCGCCGGCACTCGCATCGCGCGCCGGTCCGAACTGACTGCGCTCCGTACTGCATTGGTCAACGGCGCGCACGAAGACAGCGGCAACACCGCCTTCTGGACGAACGACTACATGGTCCATCGCCGCGGGGGCGCCGGCGAGACTCCCTACTTCACGTCGGTCAAGATGCAGTCGGCCCGCACCCGCGGGGCCGAAAGCTTCAGCAACAATCGCGGGTTCCACAATGGCAGCGGCGTTCTGCAGGTGAAGGTGGACGGGCGCGAATACAACGACAGCCGCTTCCGCTGGGACTGGCACGCGCTTCCGGGTGTGACCGAGGAGTTGCGCACCGACCAGCTTCCGAAGCAATCGGACGCCAACCTGTTCAACCCGAACCACTTCGCAGGGACGGCCTCGAACGGCCGTTACGGCCTCGCCGCCTTCCAGTACGCCAGCGACGATCCCTACACTTCGGCTGCGGCCAACAAAGGCTACTTCTTCACTGAGAGCTACGTGCTGGCGCTGGGCAACAGCGTCAGACGGGTGCGCAATACCGACCACAGCGATACGGAGTCGATCATCACCACGCTCGATCAAGCCGCTTGGGACTCAGCCATCACCTACCGGCTGAACGGCGCGGGCAGAGACTCCGTGGTCGCGAAAGGGGCCGATATCAACACATCGTTCGCAGTTACCGGCAACAGTTGGTTCCACCAGGACCGGATTGGTTATGTCGTACTGCCGGTCGGGGACATCAATGTCCTTCTCAAAGGCGGCGACAGCGTGATTGACAGCAACCCCGGCGACACCGGCTCCGGCGAGGTCTTCCACTTGGCGGTTGACCACGGGACCAACCCCGATGGCTCCGGGGCTAATGGTCAGTACAGCTATGTGTTGATTCCCAATGTGAGCACCGCCGATATGCCCGCCGTCATGAGCGATATTGAGCAGAACCTTGAGACCGTCAACACGGCTGTCGTGCAAGGTCACCGTTATGCGGACGGCGATTTGGTGTTGGCGCAGCTGGCCTTCTACTCGGCGGGCGCGGTTGCCTTTGCTGACGGCCTAACGGTGGCTGTTGACAAGCCGGCGCTGGTGCAACTGCAGAAGGGGCGCGCCGGATGGAACATCACGGTGCAGAATCCCGTGCACCACGCCGACGAAGCTGCCATAGCCGCATCGAGCGAATTCCAGCATGTCCTTTTGCCCGGAGCCAACCGAATAACGATTGACCTTAACCTGTCACTGCAAACAGGGACTTACATGTACAACACGCAAGGACCTGATGTGCGCTTCGTCGCTGGACAAAGGGTGGACGTCGTTAACAACGGCAATGGGACCAGCACACTCACAGTCAATCTGCCCGACAGTTTGGACGTTCCTAACTACGATTACAAAGTGAGACTTTACGCGGGCATGCCGGCTGCAGTGGACGCGCCGCATGCAAGTCCATAATCAAGCGACTGGAGAGTCCGTTGCGATTGTGTCGCCCCTTTCTTCCGCAACCTGCCAGCGCCAGTTCGTATGGCGCGTCGCTATCCTACGTCTTGAGCGCAGGCTCTTAGAGACTGGGCTGGCGGTCGTGCCAGTCGGTGGCTTGCTCGTAGGCGTATCCGGCGCGGAGGAGGGCGGGCTCTCCGAGGTGCGGGCCGAGGAGTTGGAGGCCGACGGGCAGGCCCTCGACGAAGCCGCACGGCATGGAGAGGCCGGGGATGCCGGCGATGTTGGCGGGAACGGTGCAGACGTCGCTGGCGTGCATGACGAGCGGGTCGTCGAGCTTCTCGCCGATCTTGAACGCAGTCGTCGGCGAGGTTGGCGTGGCGAGCACGTCGAAGCGTTGGAACGCCGCTTCGAACTCCCGGCGGATCAGCGTCCGCACCTGCTGAGCCTTCTTGTAGTAGGCGTCGTAGTAGCCTGCCGACAGGGCGTAGGTCCCCATCATGATGCGGCGCTTCACCTCGGCGCCGAATCCGTCCTCGCGCGTCGCCGCTAGCGCCGCCCACATACTGCTCGCCGAGGCGTCGGAGTAGCCGTACTTCACGCCGTCGTAGCGCGCCAGGTTCGCCGAGCACTCCGACGGCGCTAGGATGTAGTAGACCGCGAGGGCCGAGCCGGAGTGCGGCAGCGACACGTCCCAGTCGACCTCGGCCCCGAGCGCCTCGAGTTGCGCGATTGCCTCGCGGGTCACGCGCGCCGCCTCCGGGTCGATGCCTTCGCCGAAGTACTCGCGGACCACGCCGATGCGCAGTCCCCGCACTCCCGCCGTCAGGCCTTCGGTGTAGTCGACGGCAGGGCGGGGGATGCTGGTCGAGTCGTTGGCGTCGTGACCGGCGATCGCGTTCATGACCAAGGCAGCGTCCTCGACCGTGCGCGTCAGCGGGCCGATCTGGTCGAGCGAGGACGCGAACGCGATCAGCCCGTATCGGCTGACGAGTCCGTAGGTCGGCTTGAGGCCGACGATGCCGCAGAGGGAGGCCGGTTGCCGGATGGAGCCGCCCGTGTCGGAGCCGAGCGCGTAGGGCGCCAGGCCCGCCGCGACGGCCGCCGCCGGTCCGCCGCTCGAACCGCCGGGCACGCGGTCGAGGTCCCAGGGGTTTCGCGCCGTCTTGAACGCGGACGTCTCGGTGGACGAACCCATGGCGTATTCGTCCATGTTGCCCTTGCCCAGCAGCACGGCGCCCGCCTCCGCGAGCCTCTGCGTCACAGTCGCGTCGTACGGCGGGACGTAGCTCTCGAGCATCCGCGAACCGCAAGTGGTCGTGACGCCCCGCGTGGCGAGGTTGTCCTTCAGCTGCATCGGGACGCCTGTGAGCGGCCCGCCAGCGCCGGCGGCGATGACGGCGTCGGCCGCGGCCGCCTGCTCGCGCGCCCGCTCAGGCGTCACCGCGAGGTAGGAGCCCAGTTTGCCGTCCAGCGCTTCGATGCGCGCCAGATGCGCGTCCGCGAGCTCCGCGGCGGAGACCTCACGGGCGCGCAACGCGTCCGACAATCGCCGGACGCTCATGTAGTGGATGTCGTCCATGTGTAGGTCAGCCCTCCTGGCGCGATTGGGAACGAGCCGTCGTGGACGCCCGGCGAGGCCGAGGGCGCGCTGAGGGGTCCGCCCGCCCGGGGCTCAACCTCCGTGGGAGGCCGGCGCCGGAGAGGCGATGCGAGGGCTCGCGTCAGTCTTCGTTGTCCTCGATCACGGCCCGGACGCGAAAGTAGTCGCCTTCGCGCAGCGGCGCGTTCGCCAGCACGTCGTCGACTGACATCGGCGCAGTGGGCGTATCGTCCCGCATCACGGTGTGGACCTGTTCGACCGCGTGGCCGGTCGGCTCGACGCCCGTGGTGTCGATCCGTTGGAGCGTGCTCACTTCGCCGATAAGGCTTCCCATCTCGTCGCGGAGGCGCTCAACCTCGTCGTCGGTGAGGCCCACGCGGCAGAGCGCCGCCACGCGGCGCACCTCGTCGGCCGACAATCGTTGGGGGGCTGCGGTTGGCTCGGTCATGGCCGCGTTAGTTTACCAGACCCGCCCCGGAGGGACGGTCGGCGCGGCGCGGAGTCGTGCTGAGCAGCACGCGAATCCGCTTTACGCGGCTGGAAGCAGATTATTAGCCTTCGCTTAGGCTGATTCTTAACCAAAGTCTAGGAGTATGACCAGTGAAGGTGACCCAGATTGCCGAATACAGTCTCCCCGCCGAGGGCGGACTTCCTCCGCTACAGGAGATGGTCTACGAGGAGTTGTTGCGCCGCCCAGACGAGGTGTTCGCGTACCAAGGCGAGGAGTTGCTGCGCGCCTTCCCCCGGCTCAAGCGGTCAGCCCTCAACTGGTCGCTGTGGCTCTTGGCCAAGGAGGGCCACGTCTCCAAGATGCGAGTCCGCGTGAACGGGAAGCTGACGACGGTGTACGGCGCGCACGAGGCCGTCGACGCGCTCAGGGCGCGCATGGGCCTCCCTGCTCAGGCGGAGGCTGAGACCGGCGCCGCCGACCGCGAGGGTCTGGCGCCTGTGCCTCAAGGCTCGTAGCTCACGGCTGCGCGTTGGGGCGCCCGACGACGTTGAACGAGGAAGTGCGCCGCTCCTCGCCGTTGAGCTGCGCCACCACCACGTACGTGCCGAGGCGCTTGAGCGGCAACCCTAGGTTCACGGCTATCTGCGTCCGCTGGTCCTGTCCCGGCGGCGTCCCGGGAGGCCTGCCCACCTCGAACTGACCGCCGAACTTCACAACGCCAACGCCGTCGGCGTCGGCGACTTCTATCTCGAACGCATGCTGCTGGTTGGTCTCGTGCCACGCTACCCGGAACGCGGCCGCGACCGCTATCTGGCGCCTAACGGGAGGGGCCTCGTAATCGTAAGCCGGTCCCAACCTCCCTCGAGGAGGTAGAGCTTGTTCCCGTTTACCTGGGCGGCGTCAGCCAGGATCAGCCATTCTACGTCCATGCTAGGTCCATACCGCATTCATGCAGGTCTCCCGTACTTTAGCCGGACTGCCCGGCAAGGCTGCGCAGCAGTCGGAAGGGAAAGATTCCTGTGTCGTGGAGGTCGCTGAACAGCAGCCCGACGGCGTAGTTCCCGATCTCGAGATAGTCCTCGATCTTGATGTCAGACGGCACGTCGTCCACGCCGACGTGACGCATGTGCGTGATCTCGTCGACGCACTGGGCGCAGCCGCAGTTCCCCCGCACGTAGCGGTGCGGCAGCAGCGACTCAACGCCGTCTCCCCAGACGATGTGCAGACCATCGTCAACGATCTCTAGCTTCTGGGGCTTCAACTCCGGACTCGCCATCGCGCCGCTCTCCTCGCGTCTCTAGACGTCCACCTGGCGTCCCATGCCCCGTTCCATCGCCTTGCGGTAGACGTGCATCCCGGCTGCGACGTCCTCGATCGCGAGTCCCTGAGACTCGAACAGCGTGACCGCGTCGGCAGACGGGCGCCCGGCCACACGCCCGCCCACGACGTCGCGCAGCTCGACCGCCTGCTCCCAGCGGAACGCCCGGCGTTCGACTGCCCAGATCAGCTCCCCGCACTCCAACTTCGCGTCCTCGAGGTCGTCGACGGCCACGACGGCGCTGCGGCGGATCGTCTCTTCGTCGACCTCGCGGCGCATCCATCCGTTCGAGCCCGCCGCGTTCACGTGAGTCCCAGCTCGCAGGTGGGAACCGTCGATGACGGGCTCGCGCGCGTTAGTGATCGTACAAACGATGTCCGCCTCGGCCACGGCCGCCTCGGACGTGGCTACGGGCTCGACGGTCACGCCGAGTTGCTCAGCCATCTCCCGCGCGAACGCCTCCCGATGCTCCGGCGTGCGGCTGTAGACGCGCACGTGCGACACGGACCGCGCGGCGCACATCGCCGCCAGCTGCGTACGCGCTTGCGACCCGCTGCCCACGATTCCGACGACCGAGGCGTCGGCCCTCGCCATGTAGCGTGTGGCGACGCCGCTCGCCGCCCCCGTTCGGACAGCGCCGAGCCCGTTGGCGGCGATGAACGCGAGCGGCTCGGCGGTGGCGATGTCGAACAGCAGCACGACCATGCGCGACGCCCCGCCGGCGCCGGTCACGTACGTCTTCAAGCCCGTGGCGCCGTTCGCCGGGGACATGCCGGCCATCACCTGATGCGCCCCTCTGGGCAACGGCACCCGATAGCGGCTCATGTTCGAGACGTCGCCTCGCGCCGCCTCCTGGAACAGATCGTCGAGCACGTCGATGCACTCGGCCATCGGGAGCAGTTCCCGAACTTCCGAATCGTTGATCATGAGCACGTCGGCTTCTCCTTCTATCCATTGTCCCACCGAGCTATCCGGCTGTCCGAGCAGCGCCGAACGCATACTGTCCTAGGGATCCTCTGAACAACGCGCTGATGCTCTCAGCAGGCCCCCTCCTCAATCCTCCCCCGCAGCAGACGGGGGAGGAGGGGTATGAGGACGCGCCGGATGGCGGAGTCTCGTTGGATGCCGAGAGCTTACCAACTCTGGGCCGGCGCCGCGGCTCGTCGCGTCTACAGGTCCATGCGCAGCTGGCCGGGCGCGTTCGCGGGGCGCAGGTTGCTCACGCCCACGCCGATCAGCCGGACCGGGTCGCCTTCCGTCCAGTTCGCGTCGAGCAGGCGGTCGGCCTCCGCCAGGATGGCCTCGGCGTGTGCCGTCGCAGTGGCCCGGCTTGTCGACCGGGTGATTGTGGTGAAGTCGGCCGACCTGAGCTTCAGCGTAACCGTCCGGCCCACGAGGCCGTGCCGCGCCAACGACCCTGCGATGCGCTCCGACATCTTCGCGATCTCCTCGTGGAGCTCGGCCGCGGCCGCGACGTCCTCGGCGAAGGTCTCTTCAGCGCTCACCGACTTCGTCTGCCGCTCCGTTCGGACGGGCGAGGGGTCCTCGCCGCGCGCCCGCCGCTGCAGCGCAGCGCCCCACGGCCCGAGCGCGCTCGTGAGCCGCGCGACGGGCGCCCCTGCCACCATGCCCAGCGTGTCGAACCCCGCCGCCTTCAGCCGCTCGGCGGAACGAGGGCCGATCCCAGGCAGCTTGCCCACCGGCAGACCGGCAAGGAACTCGGCCTCGGCGCCGGGCCTTACGACGACGAACCCGGCCGGCTTGCCCGTCTCGCACGCGACCTTGGCCACCGTCTTGCTCGATGCGAGGCCCACCGAGCAGGGGAGGCCGAGCTCCACCCGAATGCGTCCCTGCATACGACGGCCGAGACTCTCGGCCTCGGCGATCGTCGACGCGACGGGCGTCAGGTCGACGTAGGCTTCGTCGATCGACATCGGCTCGATGAGATCGGACTCGCGGGCGAGGAGGTCCATCACGCGCTTGGAGTAGGCGCGATAGACGGTGAAGCGCGGGGAGAGGACCACCGCGCCGGGACAGAGACGCAGCGCCCGCGCCATGGGCATTGCCGAGTGGCAACCGAAGGCGCGAGCCTCGTACGAGGCGGCGGCGACGACGCCCCGCCCGGTCGGCGAGCCGCCGATCAGCAACGGCCGGCCGGCCAACTCGGGCCGCTCCAGCGCCTCGACCGAGGCGTAGAACGCGTCCAGGTCAACCAACGCGATGTAGCGGTCCGAGGGCGATTCCACGCCGATAGCGTACTAGGCCGCAGCTGCAAACAGTGAAGCCACCCCGGTTAGAGGGGTGGCTTCGTTTCTGAATCCAGCCACGGCGGCGCAAGCGGGCGGCGCCACGCTGTGGTCTATTTCCTACTTCTTGCCGCGGACTGCGGTCGCGAGGTCGGAACCGGGCGTGAAGCCAACGCGCTGGTGCGCCGGCACCGTGACCCGCTGGCCCGCCTGGCTCCCGCGGATAGCCCGGACCTGGCGTTCCTTGACCTGGCGGGCCTCGAAAGCGCCGAACCCGGTGAGCACGACACGGTTGCCTGACGCGAGCGCTTCGCGAACGCTGTCTAGGACTGCGTTCAGAGCGGCGTCGCCCTGGGACCTCGGTCCGCCGAGCTTCCCAGCAACCTTCGCGGCCAGATCTCCCTTTCGCAGAGTTGCCAAACTACACCTCCTACCCCTTACTCAACTTAGGCGGCAGCACGAGCGCGCGGGCGGAAGTATAGCACAGCGATTCGCGGTTTCAATGGAGTTGAAGCCTTGGAATCGAAATATCCCCGGCCCTCCCCTCACTCGTCCGGCCCGTCCCACCAGGCGAAGAAGTGGTTCAGCGGACCGTGACCCGCGCCAACGGGGAAGGCGCGCGCGATGGCCGCCGTAACGTATTCCTTGGCATGGCTCACCGCCGCTTCGACCTTCTCGCCCTTCGCGAGACCTGCGGCGATCGCGGACGCGAAGGTGCAACCGGTGCCGTGCGTGCTGGTCGTGGCCACCCGCGGCGCCGAGAGCTCGGTGTAACCCGCGCCGTCATAGACGACGTCAACGGCTTGCTCGCCGAAGTGCCCCCCTTTCACGACGACGTAGCGGGGGCCCATCGCGCGGATCGCCGCGGCCGCCCTCTTGGCGTCGGCGACGGACGCGACCGGACTTCCTGTCAGCGCCTCGGCCTCGTCGGCGTTCGGCGTTGCGACCAACGCCAGCGGCAACAGTTCGCTTACGAGGGCCTCGACCGCGTCTTCGCGCAGCAGGCGGTCGCCTCCCTTCGCGACCATCACAGGGTCAACGACGATTCGCGTGAGGCCGTGCGCGCGCAGGCGCTCCGCTACTGCGCCGATGATTTCGGTGCTGGAGAGCATGCCGGTCTTGACGGCGTCGACGCCGAGATCGGAGACGACTGCGTCGATCTGACCGACGATGATGTCGAGCGGCAGCTCGTGGACGCCGGTAACGCCCAGGGTGTTCTGCGCGGTCACTGCCGTGATGGCGCTGGCCCCGTAGACCTGGTGCGCGGCGAACGTCTTCAGGTCCGCCTGCACGCCGGCGCCAGCCCCGGAGTCAGACCCCGCGATGGTGAGTGCGACCACGGTGCGGTCCGGCATGGGCGCATCCTTTGCTCTCGGCGACTCCCGCTCGGGCGCTAGACCGGCCAGCGCTCCAAGCTCCACGCCATCTCCCAGAACTGCAACTCGTACCGGCTGCTGGCGAGGAACGACTCCTCGACGCCCCCTAGCGCGCTGGACGGCAGGTCCGCGCCGACTCGATCGAGCAGGTCACGGCACCACGCGGCCTCTTCCGCGAAGGCTTCCGACGCGTACATCTGCACCCACTGAGCGTACCGTTCGTCTTCGGGGAGGCCCTTCGCTTCGAGCGCGAGGCCGACCTCCGAGAATCCCCACATGCACGGGAGGAGCGCCGCCACGACCTCCGGGAACGGGCATTGCCCTGCCGTCCGCACGAGGAAGTCGGTGTAGGCCTGGCATGTGGGCGACATTCGCTCCGCCGCGAGCTCGCTGCTCGAGATGCCGAACTGCGAGGCGTAGGAGCGGTGGAGCGACAGCTCCGTGCCGAGGGTGGCGTTGGCGAGCGCCGCCAGTTTCGTCATGGCCTCAGCGTCCGGCGAGCGCGCGGCAGCCAACGACAGCGCTCGCGAGTACTCGATCAAGTAGAGGTAGTCCTGCCGCACCCAGTGGGTGAACCGATCGAGCGGCAGGCTCCCGTCGCTCATCCCGGTGATGAACGGATGGCAGCGCTGCGCCTGCCAGATAGGATCTGCTAGGCGGCGCAATCGGCTGGATAGGCGCTCGGTCATGTCCCGTCCTTCAGCGAACAACGCCTGCCCGGCAACCCAAAAGGACCGCTCCATGAGGAGGAGCGGTCCTTGCCGATTGCGATCGAGAATCGCGCCGCTCTCCCTCCGCTGGTGCTAACCAGGTCAGGTCCAAAGGGTCGGCGGCATTGTGGGCCGCCCTCTCAGCTGGGCTCTCCCGGCTCCCCTGAACGCTGTGGCGTATTCCGTTGTCTGCGGCTCGGATACTAGGCGTCACACGAGCGCTGCGTCAAGCTCGGCTCCCCGGAAGGGCAAACCGCCTCTCGCCCCGTTGTCCCTGATGCGCTACCCTTGGCGCCCTATAGCGTCGACAGCGCTCGCCCGCCTGGCGGGGCGGCCTCGGGATGAGCCATTGGCCTGGCCAGTAGGCCGCAAGTCGCGGAAAACGGCGGTATTGACTCTATGTAGGCGGGGGATGTTGTACTATACTGCCCACTGGCTGCCCAGCGGCCTGTTTGACACAATGCAGTCGTATGACTATCGGGGCGCCTTTGGCGCGGCTTTGCGGTGTCCGGATTCACATGCCGGGGTCGCGTGCCCGGATGTTTGGCCCCAGAACCAAGACCCTTGGAGGAGGCGGGATGTTCACGCCCAGAAAGCTATCGGCCAGTATCGTCGCAATCCTGGCACTGACGCTTGTGCTGTCGCTGGGAGTTACTGGCCTACTTGCCGCGAAGCGCTCGACGGTGGCCACCGCTGAAGGCCTGCAGAGCCCGACCGGGCTCACCGCGTTGGCCGATGGGACTCTCTTGGTTGCTGAAACGGGGGCCGGGAGGCTCCTGCACATGCAACCCGACGGGACGACCACCGTCATAGAGGACGGGGCCAGCGGGGTATCGTCGGCGCTCCGCATCGGCAGCCGCCATTACTACATCACGGGCCAGGCCGGCTCCGCCAGCCTCTACTTGCTCGCGCG
Source organism: Dehalococcoidia bacterium (assembly GCA_965220205.1). Taxonomy (GTDB): domain Bacteria; phylum Chloroflexota; class Dehalococcoidia; order Lucifugimonadales; family Australimonadaceae. The sequence continues at coordinate 2,456,806 of OZ244812.1, forward strand.
CGGCGGCGAGCCCGAGGCTATCTCCGATTTCGGAGCATTCGACGCTGCCAGCAACCCCGACGCCGCGGGGCGTTCCAACCCGGTCGACTTGGTGTGGAGGACCGGCGGCGGCTTCTTCGTCAGCGACGCCGGCGCCAACACCGTCCTCCGGGTGTCCTCTCAAGGCAACATCGAACTCTATGCCCAGTTCCCCGACGGCGGGACTCCCATGGGCATGAACATCGGGCCAGACGGCGCGCTGTACGTCGCTGACGGCGGCTCGCAGATATACCGCCTGGCGGACGCCAACCGCGACGGCGACGCCCTTGCTGAGGGCGAGATGACGGTCTACGCCAGCGGCTTGACTACGGCGACCGACTTCGCCTGGACGCCCGACGGCGACCTCCTCGTCACCGACACCGACAACGCCCGGCTCGTACGGCATCGCATCGTCGGCCCCGAAGTGATCTCGCTGGGGCTCGACGGCGCCACGTCAGTCGCCGTTTCCAAGGGGCGTATCTTCGTTAGCCAACCGTCCGCCGGGAACGTCACCGAGGTGCTCCCTCGCGCCGCCTTCCCCGACGCCAACCTCGAAGGCACGGCGAACTACCGCGATTCAGCGGCGTCGAGCGACAGCCTGGTGATGAAGCTCACCGGCTTGACTCCTCCTTCGGCCGGCAGGGCGTATGAGGGATGGCTCGTCAACCCTGCGGGCGACAAGCTCAGCGTTGGCGTCTTGGACTTGAATAGCGACGGCTCGGTTTCTCAGCCCTACGTCAGCCCCGATGGGACCAACCTCATAGCCGAGTACCGGAGGTTCGCCATCACTGTCGAGCCCATCAACGACCCCGACCCGGCAACCCCGGGCCAGGTCTACTGGGTGGACACGATTCCGCGCGGCGCCTTCCCGCACATCGGCCATCTGGTTGTGAGTCTCGACTCTAACCCCGGCGCCGTTGGGATCCTCCCCGGCCTGGCGTCGGAGCTCGAAGTAGCGCTCCGATACGCGAACCGCGCTCACCGGGCAGAGAGCTTCGAGGACCAGCAGATGCACCTGCAAAGCGTTATCAACGTCTTGCAAGGCGAGGGCGGCGCCAACTTCGATGCAGGCGTCACGAACCCCGGCGACGGACATGGAGCGCTCAATTACGCTGACGCCGCCCTGCTGCACGGCGGCTTCGCCTCGGCTGCGTCCGAGGACGCGACGATTGTGAGCCGCACGGCGGAACTCGCGGTAACCGTTGAAGGCATCCGCGAGGCGACGGCGAACGCTGAGATGTTGGCGCTCAATGCCGCCGCCGCCACTGAGAACAACGTTCTTGTTGGCGTGGACATAGCGAACGTCGTCGGCTGGCTCGAGTTGGCCGTCGATGGCCGGGACCGGAACAGGGACGGGGTGGTCTCCTTGAACGAGCAGGGCGCGAAGACGGCCTACGTATCCGGGCAGGATATCGGCGAGCACGCCCCCGCGGCTGCGGGTCCGACCGACACGCCCGACACGGGCGATGCGTGGGCGCCGATCGTGGCGCTGGCTGCGCTCGCGGCTGGCCTCGCGCTCACGTCAGGCGGCGGGCTGCTCCTGTGGCGCCGGCGCCGGACTGCGTAACCATTGGCTATCTGCAGCAGGGGCGAGGACGCCCTCGCCCCTGCTGTAGGCCCCTATTGCAACCCCAACGTCTCTTTGAGTTCCCGCCATTCCCTCGGCGACATATCTAGCGCCGACGGGTCGACCTCGTGGCCGGCGAGCAGCAGCCGCACCGCCTTGAGCGCCTCTGCGGAGAGGCGGGCTCCCCCCATCCGATAGCTCATGAAGGCCCGGAACGTCAGCGGCGTCCAACGCTCGACGATGTCGAGGAGGATCTTGGCGTATGCTTGAATCTCCCACTGTGCGTGGCTGTCGGCCCTGAGGGCGAGGAAGTGCAGCAGGTTGTGGAGGTTGACCTTCCAGTACCACTGTGTGTAGGTACTGAGCGGCAGGCCCAACCGCGCCAGCTCACGCGCGAGACCCTTCCGGTCCGGATCGATCGCATTGCCGGCATCGTCCTGGTTGAGCATCTCGCGGTAGTGGCCGAAGGCCTGCTCGGCGTCGGAGCGGAGCGCCGTCAGCACGTTCTGCGCCTCAACGGGACCGAGCGCGTCGTCGCGCCCCTGACGGTTCGCAGTGGACTGGGTTGCGAGTTGCTCGGGGGCAGGGGTGTAGAACTCGCTATCCAGCACGGAATAGCGCGCCGAGTACTCGTTCACGCTCGCGGTCCGATGGCGGATCCACTGGCGTGCGACGAAGATCGGCAGCTTTACGTGGAGCTTGATGTCGCACATCTCGAATGGGGATGTGTGCATGTTGCGCATCAGGTAGTTGATGAGCCCGGCGTCCCCCCGGGTGTGCGTCGTCCCCTTGCCGTAGGACACCCTCGCCGCCTGCACGATGGCGGCGTCGTCGCCCATGTAGTCCACCACGCGCACGAAGCCGTGGTCGAGGACGGGCAACGCCTTGTAGAGGACCTCTTCGAGGGCCGGGACCGTCGCGCGCAGCGTCGTACGCGGCGAGGCCCTGAGCGCGTCCACCTCTGCCTGTTGTTCGGGGGTGAGGGACATGGCGCAGCCCATGGTAGCTTTGCGGGGCCGGGGGTGAAAGAGCCGCGAGTCGCCTACGTGAACTCCGCCATGCCGTTGGGAGTCGCAACCTCGATGATGTGCAGCCGGGACGGCGTCCCGACCCGTTCGAGCGCCGCGGTCAGCTCGTCGACGCCGCGGACGAGCGTATGGCCGACGCCGTACGCCGCGGCGAGCTGGGCGAAGTCTGGGTTCTCTAGCCCGGTGGCGAAGCGCCGGCCGTCGAGGAGCTGGTCCTGATAGCGTTGGAGCACGCCCCACGCGTCGTCGTTGAACAGCAAGACCACCGGCGCGATCGCGTACTGCGCCGCGGACGCCAGCTCCTGCACGTTGTACTGGAAGCCCCCGTCGCCGGTGACGCAGAGCACTTGGCGCTCGGGAGCGCCCACCTTGGCGCCGAGGCTTGCGGCGAACCCGTAGCCGATGCTCACCCAGCCGTGCGGGTTGTGCATCGTCCGCGGCTCGTACACCGGCAGGCACCGTTGCGCGCTGTTGGCGGGAATCGTCGAGTCGCAGACGACGATGGCTTCCCGGCCGACGGCGGCGCGGACGCCCTCCCAGAGCCGGAGCTCGTTGGGGAACTGCGTCTCGACGCTGCGGCGCGTCGCCCGCTGTAGCTGCGCCAGCTCGTCGCGGGCCTCTGCGCTCGCCTTGCGCGGTCCCTCCGGCGCATCGAGCAGGCCGCGCAGGACGGCTTGGGCGTCGCCGGCGAGTCCCACGCGCGCCGGGTAGTTTCGCCCGAACGCCTGTGGGTCGATGTCGATGTGCACCAACGCCTCGGGGAGCTCGAGGCCCACGCCCCGGGTCGACCTGAACGGGAGGCTCGTCCCCACCGCAATCACCACGTCGCACGCAGCGAGGTAGGCTTGCACGGGGTTCTCTCCCCATATGCGTTTGCCCAGCGCCGTGCCGAGGCTGAGCGGATGATCCTCCGGGAATGCTCCCTTGCCGCCGTCGGCCGTTGCCACGGGGATGTCGTGACGCTCGGCGAACTCCCGCAGTTCCGCGAACGCGCCCGACCGCGTCACGCCTCCGCCCGCGAGGATTGCCGGGCGCTCGGCGCCGGCGATGAGCCTGGCTGCGCTCGCCAGCGCCGTGGCGTCCGGGACGCGGCGCGCACGAACGCGAGCTGGAGCAATCTCGAAGTCGGCCTCGGCGCCGAGGTAGTCGGTCGGCACGGCGAGCACGGCGGGACGCGGGTGCTCCGACCTCAGGTGCTCGAAGGCGTCGGCGATCAGGTCCGGCACGTCGTGCACGGTGGGGGCGATTGCCTGCCAGCCGGTGACCGAGGCCAGCATGCCCATCTGGTCTTTCGCCTCGTGCGTGAGGCCGTGGCCTTTGCCCAGCCACTCGCTCTCGATCTCCGTGGTGATCTGGAGCAGAGGGATCGACGAGTGATACGACTCGCCGACCGCGCCCATCGAGTCAGCCGCGCCGGGTCCGCTGCTGGTGAGCATCACGCCCGGCTTTCCGGTGACACGGGCGTAGCCGTCCGCCATGCACCCGAGCGCGTGCTCGTGGCGAGCGCCGACGAACCGGATGCGCCCCGCGTCCGCGGCCTCCCGGAGGGCGTCGTAGAGGTGCAGCGTATGGATGGAGATGATGCCGAAGACGGTGTCGACGTCTTGGGCGACGAGCGACTCGACGACGGCGCGTCCGGCGGTCATCTTCGCCATGCCGGGAACCTCCTTGGCGGGGCCCCATCATAGCAGGCAGCCAGCGCCGCCGGCGCTCTTGAAACCGGACCTTGCGTCGCCCTCCTGAACGCTTCACCGAGCTACTGGAGGGGACTTGCATCGGCGAGTCCTATTTCGCGAAACGCTATAATCGCGGCGGACTCATCCGACGAAGGCGATGAAGCGTGGCCGACCAGACCAAAAGGGCAGTCGTTTTCGATCTGTTCGGCACATTAGTGCCGATTTCCGCCGACTCGTACCGGCGGATGCTCCATGCGATGGCGAACGCCATCGGCGTGGAGCATGAGCGCTTTGCCCAAGCCTGGGTGTCGTCGAAGCGAGAGCTCGAAACCGGGCGCGCCGACGGACTGGAATCGAGCGTCGGGTTCGTCGCCGCTCAGCTGGGAGCCGCGCCAACGTCTGCGGCGGTGGCCCAAGCGGTCGACGCGTGGCTAGAGACGTCGGAGCAGCGGCTCAAACCCTCCGCTCGGACGCTCAGGTGTCTCGAGACGTTGCGCGGCCACGGGCGCAAGATCGGACTGCTGACGAATTGCGCTGCTGATGTCCCGCGCACCTGGCCGAACGGGGAGCTTGCGAGCCTCGTAGACTATGCAGGTTTCTCATGGAAGCTCGGCCAGATGAAGCCCGATCAGGGCGCCTACCTCTCGGTATGCGCTGAGATGGGAGTGGCTCCGGAGAGCTGCGTCTTCGTGGGCGATGGTGGAGACCGAGAGTTGACTGGGGCGGGGAGAGCAGGCTTGCGTCCGGTGTTGCTCGAGTACTCGGCTGGTACGGGCCTCGGTTCAAGTCCGGTGGAGCTGAGCGCATTCGGCAGCCGCAGTGACGCCGTAGACTGGGCTGGCGAGCGCGCCGACGCCTTGGAGTCGGCTGTGGGCTTGCTCTCGCCGGGATAGGACTCCCGGATGACCTCGACTCAGGTTGTTGTTCTCGGCATCCTCCTCGAAGGAGACCGCGTGCTCTTGGTGCGCCGCTCGCCGACGAGGGAACTCTACCCAGGCGTGTGGGATTTCCCCGGCGGCCACAGTGAAGTGGGAGAGACGCCCGAGGAGACCCTGACGCGGGAGCTGGGCGAGGAGCTCGGCATTGTGCCAACGTATTACGTCGATCTGCTCTGCCCCACGGTCAACGTCGAAGAGTTGCCTGTTCACTTCTACCGAGTGAAGCGGTGGACGGGGAGGCCGCGCAACCTTCAGGAGCAGGAGCATTCCGAATTGGCCTGGGTGGACCGCCGCGATGTGCCCGGTTTGGAACTGGCCAGCCCCGCAATCCCACAGCTTATCGAAGCGGCCATGGGCGTATAGGGGACATCCGGCAGGGCAGGCTGCCCACGTCTGTCCGCGCTCGTCGAAAGGATCCAGCGCCCTACTGGACGAGCAGGCGCGGTTGTTCGAGCAGCCGCTTGATCTCCGTCGCGAACTGCGCAGCCTCGGCGCCGCCGGCGGCGCGGTGGTCGACGGAGAGCGTCGCCGCCATCGTCTGGCGGACCACGACCTCTCCTCGTCTGGCGACGGGGGTTGCGCGCGCGGCGCCCACGGCGAGCACCGCCACCTGCGGCGCGACCACGATCGCCGTGAAGGCGTCGATGTCGAACATGCCGAGGTTGCTCACCGAAAAGGTCCCTGTGTACTCCTCCTGGCGCAGCGTGCCGTTGCGTCCCCGCTCGGCAACGTCCACCGCGTCGTTGGCAATCTCGGCGAGCGACTTCTCCTCGCAGTGGAGGACGGCGGGTACGATCAGGCCGGCGGGCAGGGCGACCGCGATGCCGATGTTGACGTGGGGCTGGACGCGGAGGTGGTCGCCCTCGAACGTCGAGTTGAACATCGGATACTTGACGAGCGCCGTCGCGCACGCCTTGAGGACGATGTCGTTGACCGTCACGTGGGGCTCGCGCGACGCCCGGTTCAGCTCGCGGCGCAGTTCGAGCGCGTCAGTCATGTCGATGCGCACCGTGACGTAGAAGTGCGGCGTCTCCGCCATCGTCGACTGGGTCCTGCGGGCGATGGCCTGCCCCATGCGGCCAAGGGGTATGCGTCCGTCGGGCCCCGGCAGACGCGGAGGAAAGCCGCTGCGCAGCCCCCGGGGCCGCTCGGCCCCGGACTCGGGGCCCGATTCGGCGGAGGGGTCTTGGTCGTCAGTCGCCTCGCCCGCATCGCCGATGTAGGCGACGACGTCGCCCACGGAGACCGTTGCGCCCTCGGGCGCCGCGATGCTGATGAGCGTCCCGTCCTGCTCCGCCTCCAGCTCGACGATCGCCTTGTCGGTCTCGACCTCGGCGATGGGCTCGCCGCGCTGGACGCTGTCCCCCTCGCGCTTGAGCCAGCGGACCACGGAGCCCCGGACCATCTCGTAGCCTATCCGGGGCATTACTACCGCAGTCGCCATGGCCGCCTCCTCGGGGATGCGGCACTGGCTCGGCGCGGCGCATCCATACGCGTACACTCTATGCGTGGAGTATCGGGTTGTCATTGCGGAGCGGGCTGAGGAATCGATTCGCGCTATCAATGACCGTCGCACTCAGGAGGCCGTATACCGGCGTCTGCTTGCTCTGGAAAGGGACGCTCATCTCTAGGGAACCTCTGAACAAGCCCTCAGCAGTAGCGGAAGGGCGGCGGTCTGGCAGGGAGAGAGGGGCGGATGTGGTTCCCCCCCCCCACCTCCCCCACCTCAATCCTCCCCCCCCCCCGCAGCGTGGGGAGGAGGCCAGACTGGAGGGGGGCAGACCGGAGGGCGCGGGACAGGGTTGGGTCGTTGAATCAGGATAGGAGACGGGGTGATGCTTGCGCAACGGGCCTATGTCATAGTTGCCAAACTGACGCACCCGCCCGAGCAACTCGAGGGCGAGCCTGGGGTCGTCGCTGTCACTCGTCACGGGCGAGAGGTGTTGGCCATCATTACATGGGAAGACTACCAGTCTCTGGTGGACACGCTCGATATCCTCAGCGACCCGGAGGCGACGGAGCAACTCCGCGTCTCAGCCGAACAGATCAAGGCCAAGAATGTCCGCCCCGTGCGTGAGTTGGGGAAAGAGCTCGGCTTCGAGTAGCGCACGGACGATGCCGTTCACGAACGGTCGCCGCCTCCTTTTGTCTTTCCACCGGCGCGGCCCGCCTACGCCCGGCGCGTCTTTTCGCGCTAGAGGGGTTGGCGAGGCCGCGCTTGCCGGGACTCTCCGGTCGTGTAGAGGGACGCTAGAGCATCCGCGCGCGGATGCGGTCGGCGTCCTCCTCCGATACACCGATAGGCCGCCGGGCGAGCGGCCCGCCCTCTCGGAGCACGGGCTCGAGCTGGTCGAGCGTTGGCCGGCCCTCGACTTTGAAGAAGAGGCCGGTGTAGATCGTGTCGCCCCACTCCATCGCCTTCTCGCAGGCCGCCTTCCAGTCGGAGGGGTCGTGAGCGTCGTCCTCGAGCTTCTTCACCCGTTGCTTGAAGAACGGGTGGTCGTTGTCGAGGTTGAACGTAACGCACGGGCTGAACACGTCAAGCAGTGCGAAGCCCTTGTGCATGATCGCTTGCGACATGAGCGACGTGAGCTGCCGGATGTCGCCGCTGTAGCCGCGAGCCACGAACGTCGCGCCGTTCATGATGGCCGACGTCAGCGGGTTGAGCGGGAACTCGACGCTGCCGAACGGCGTACTCTTCGTCTTCATGCCCACCGTGCTGGTTGGCGATACCTGGCCCGTTGTGAGGCCGTATATCTGATTGTTCATCACGATATAGGTGATGTTGACGTTGCGGCGGGCGGTGTGCGTGAAGTGGTTGCCGCCGATGCCGTACCCGTCGCCGTCGCCGCCCGTGGCGATCACGGTCAGCTCGTGGTTCGCCATCTGCGCGCCCGTTGCCACCGCCAGCGAGCGGCCGTGCAGCGTGTGCATGCCGTAGGCGTTGATGTAGCCGGGGAAGTTCGACGAGCAGCCGATGCCGCTCACCGTCAGAATCTCGTGCGGCTTCAGACCCAGGTCCGCGCATGCGCGCTGGAGACTGTTCAGCACGCCGAAGTCGCCGCACCCCGGGCACCAGTCCGGCTCGACCTTGCCCTTGAAGTCCTTCGCGGTCAGCGGGATCTGGGGCCTTTCTTCAACTGTGGTCATGACCTTGTTTCCTCTCTATCCAGAACGCTCTCTATCCAGAACTCTATCAAGAACGTCTCATCCGAGAACAGCGGCCGCGGCGTCTTAGACGACGACCTCCTGGTAGGGCACGTAGGTGGGGGTATCGTGCTCGAGGTGATCGAGCACCCCGTTCACGATGTGATGGGGCATGAACGGCTCGCCGTCGTACTTGCGGATGTGGCCGGAGGGACTGAGGCCGGTCTCGCCCCGCAGGTAGCGGGCGAACTGGCCAGACTCGTTGTTCTCGATGAGGACCGTCTTCTTCGCGCTCGTCATCACCGCCGAGATTTGCTCGGCGTGCAGCGGCACGATCCACTTCACCGGGAGATGGTTCGCCTTGACGCCCTTGTCGGCCAGCAGGTCGAGGGCGTCGTGGATGGCTGCGTAGGTGGAGCCCCAGCCGATCAGCGTGACGTCGGCGTCGGGGTCGCCCTCGAGCTCGGGGGGCGCGATCTGATCGACGACCCGTTCGAGCTTGCGGGACCGCTTCTCGACCATCGCCCGGCGCTTGTGCGGGTTGGTGAACTCGTCGCTGATCAGGCCCGAGTCCTCGTCGTGCTCGTCGGTGGCGACGACGTGGATGTAGCCCTGGGTGCCCGGGATGGCGCGGGGCGACACACCGCTGACGGTGTTCTTGTACCGGTGGTACTCGCCGCCGTTGGAGGCCGGCTCAGTGATCAGCTCCCCACGGTCGATTGTGGGGTGCATGTTGAGCTCGTTCGGATTGACGCTGAACCGGCCCTCCGAGATCAACAGGTCCGATAGGACGATGCCGGGGCACTGGAGTCTGTCCGCGAGGTTGAACAGCTCGGGGATAGTGTTGAAGGCATCGAGCGCGTGGAGCGGAGCGACGATGAGCCGCTGGAAGTCTCCTTGGCTTGCGCCGAGCGTCTGCCACAGGTCGCCCTGCTCGGTCTTCGTGGGCACGCCGGTGGAGGGTCCTGCGCGCTGCACGTCGATGAACACGGACGGAATCTCCATCATGGAGGCCGCGCCGATCGCCTCGGTCATGAGGGCGAAGCCGCCTCCCGAGGTCGCGCACATCGAGCGGACCCCCATGTGCGCCGCCCCAATCACCATATTCGCCACGCCGATCTCGTCCTCGACCTGGCGGACTATGATGCCAAGGTTCCGCGCGTTGGCGGCCATCCAGTGGAGGACGCCGGTGGACGGGCTCATCGGGTAGGCGGCGTAGAACTTCACGCCGGCAGCCGCCCCGCCCATCGCCAGCGCCTCGTTGCCGGACCATACCCCCAGCGGCGTCGGGCCATTCCCCACCGGCGTCGGGAACGGTACGAAGTTCTCGACAGCGTGGTCGAATCCGGCGCGCGCGACGCGGACGTTCTCGTTGACGACGGCCTCGCCCTTCCGCGCGAACTGCTGGGTCAGGCTCTGCTCCAGCACCTCGAATCCCATGCCGAGCAGGTGCATGATCGCCCCGACGGCGACCGTGTTCTGGTTGAGGCCGCCGGCCCGCTGCGCGCCCGTGAGCTCGGTGACGGGCAGGGGGCATAGCTGCACACCGTCCTCCATGTCGCCCGGCGTGATGTTGTCGCTGTTGTAGACGACGGCTGAGCCGGGCCCCATGAGGTGCAAGTGCTTACTCATGGTGTCCTGGTTGAGGCACAAGAGCATGTCGAGCTTGTCGCCGTGGCTGAACCGCTCTTCCTCGCTCACGCGCAGCGTGAGAAAGATGTGCCCGCCGCGGACGATTGACTGGTACGCGTTGTAGGAGTTGAGGTGGAGGCCTCGCCGTACGAACATCCTCGCCAGAATGTCGCCGGGCGTCGCGATGCCTTGTCCGGCCTCGCCCCCGATGGCGATCGCCAAGTCGAACCCGTCACTCATGCCTTCCTCCTGTTCTGCATAACCCGTCTCGTCTGCATAACCCGTCTCGCGCCTGCTTAACCTTGGATGTGTACGGCCCTGCCGCTGGCGGCCAACGCCGCTTCCTTCACTACCTCCGACATCGTGGGATGGGCGTTGATCACCGACCCCACGTCCAGGTTCGTGCCTTCCAGGAGCCGCGCGAGGCTCAGCTCGCCCAGCAGCTCCGTGACTTCGTGGCCGATCAGATGCGCCCCGAGGATCTGCCCGCTCTTGCCGTCCACGACGATCTTGCCGAAGCCATCATACGCGCCCACGGCCAGCGCTTTGCCGTTCGCCAGGAGCGGGAACCGCCCGACCTTCACCTCGTAGCCCTCGTCGAGTGCGCCTTGTTCCGAGAGTCCCATGCTCGCGACCTGCGGGTTGCAGTAGGTAGCCCGCGGAACGCTGCGGTAGTCTAACGGACGCGGCTCCTCCCCGGCGAGACATTCGGCAACGTACACCCCCTGCGCCTGTGCGACATGGGCCAGCGGCAGCGTGCCGATCACGTCCCCAACCGCATACACGCCGTCGCCGTTCGCGCTCAGGCGCTCGTCGACCTTGATGAACCCGCCGGTCAAACCCACGCCTGCGCGCTCGAGGTCCAGGCCCTCCGTGTTCGGCTCGATGCCGACGCTCACCAGCACACGGTCCGCCTCGACGCGCACGTCTTCGTCGCCCGGGGTCGCTATGTGGACGGTCGCGCCGTGCTCCGCCCGCTCGATCCCCGTTACCGTCGAGCCGACGAGGAACGATATCCCCTGCTTGCCCAACGACCGGGCCAGCGCTGTGGAGACCTCGGCGTCCTCCTTGGGCAGCGCTCGGTCCAACGCCTCGACGACTGTCACTTTCGCGCCATACGCCGCGTACACATACGCGAACTCAACCCCGATCGAGCCGGCCCCGATGACTACCGCGTGGGTCGGCGCCGTGTCCTGCAGGATCGCCTCGCGGTACGTCACCACCGTGGCGCCGTCGACCTCGATCGACGGGAGGAGACGTGGGCGCGCACCGGTGGCGACGATGATTGATTCAGCCTCGATCCGCTCGCCGTCCACGGACAGTATGTGAGGGGCCAAGAATGACGCGCTCCCGGCGATGCGCTCGACGCCGTGTCTCTCGAACAGCGCCGCCACTCCCTTGCCGAGCCGGTTCACGATCCTGCGGCTGCGTTCGAGCGCGACGGAGTAGTCGGCCTCAACGGGGCCGGTGGCGATGCCGTACGACGCTGCGTCGTTCACCAGGTTCAGGACCTCCGCGTTGCGGATCAGCGACTTACTGGGGATGCACCCCCAGTTGAGACAGACGCCGCCGATGGCCTCGCGCTCAATGCACACTGTCTTCAATCCTAGCTGCGCCGCGCGGATTCCCGCGGCGTAGCCGCCGGGGCCGGCGCCGATGATCGCCAGGTCATACGCTGCCATAGACGAGACCTTTAGTTGGACTGTCGAACATGCCCGCGCGGCGACGGCTGACCGAGGCCACGCGACGACATGGGCGTCAGGCGAGTATATGTCAACGCCTTGGAGGTGGCAAATGCGGGTGAGGAATCCCCCCGTGTGATGCGAGCTGAGATATAGACGTTCTCTATGGAGAATCTTTTACTACCAGCTTCCCTCTCTGCTTTGCGGATTCCGCAACTCTCGTTGCCCCCGACGCCCTCCCGCGCCATGGCGCCCCGTCTGGGCGGACGTCCTCCGCAGCGGGCCCCCCGGCCGGTCGGCGGCGACGGGATAGGGCCGCGTCCGGCGGCATAGACCGTATACTGTTGCTATGGAAGAGCATGAACGCCGTCTCGCGTATGCCGCCGAGCATACGTACGTCGTGCGGCCGCCCAAGCGGTCGCTGGCGACCTTTGGCACGACGTCGGTCAAGTACTACCTGGTGACGGAGCCTTCCTACGAGGGCGTGGTGGGGTCGACCAACCGGCCCGAGGCGGTTGTGCGCGAAGGCGCCGTCCGCTCCGAGCGTCCGCAGGTCGTAACGCCGTCGTTCCTCGTGCGGCAGGAGGGGTTCGGCGACGCGGCGCGCGAGTACATCGAGGAGATCGCTCGCGAGTACGGCCCGGACGCCCCGGGGTTGCGCTACTCCTACAAGAACGAGCACATGGAGACCAGCGTCGTGTCAGGCACGGCGGACGAAGTCGCCGTCCGGCTCGGCGAGCGTCTGGACCGCGAGCAGAAAGCGCTCGAGGCGGTGGTCCGCGGCGTTGACGAGCTGTGGGACGTCTCGCTGATGAAGTTCATCTACGAGCTGACGGTGGGCTCGTTCGGGACCAACTATTCCGAGATGGAGTCGAGGGGGCTCTTGCGCATGGACCGCGGCGTGCCCGAGGACGCCCGCTTTCGCATCGAGACGCTCTTGGACCAGGCCCGCCGCGGCGAGGTCGAGCCGGCGGAGGTCCACCGCGAGCTCGAGCGCTGGGACCTCTTCGACGAGTACCAGGACCGCTTTCTGGGCCTGTTCAAGCGAAGGTAGGGAGCGCGGGCGCCGTCTACGAGATATGCGCTGCGCCGTTGACTTCGAGCAGGGCTCCCGATACGAAGTTCGATAGGTCCGAGCACAGGAACAGGACCGGCCCTACGGCCTCGTCGACGGTCCCGACGCGCTTCAACGGGAGCCTCTCAATCATCTCGTTGCGTTGCGATTCGGGGATGCCGAGCACCGCTTCGCCGAGCCGCTCCTCCTGCGTCTCCCGGGCGCGGGTTAGCCGCGTGTCGATGGCGCCGAAGGCCACCGAATTGGCGAGCACGTTGAACATAGCCCCTTCGAGCGCCATTGTCCTGGTCACGCCCACGATGCCCGCCTTGGCCGCCGAGTAGTTGATCTGGCCCAAGTGCCCGAAGCTCGATTGGGACGAGACCGTCACCATGTGCCGCGCGACCGGCCGTTCGCCCCGGTCCAACGCCTCGCGCGCCCGCTCCCGCATCACCTTGAACGCGTCCCGCACGACGTAGAACGTCCCCGTGAGGTGCACGTCGATGATCGCCTGCCACTGCTCGTCGGACATGCGGTGCGCCATGCCGTCCCACGTGTAGCCGGCGGCGGCGACCGTGATGTGGACGTCGCCGAAGCGCTCCATCGCGGTCGCGGCGAGCCGCTCCGACACGGCCGAGTCGGACACGGAGCCCGCGACCGCCGCGGCGCGGCCGCCCATCGCTTCGATCTGCCGCACAGTCTCGTCGAGCGGCGCGGGGTCGAGGTCGTTGGCGACGACGTTCGCCCCCTCCTCGGCGAGGCGCAGCGCGACGCCCCGGCCGATCCCGCGACCCGCGCCCGTGACGATGGCTACACGGCCCTGAATCCCATCCATGTTCGCTCCTTCGCCTTTCCTTTTGTTCTGCGTGTTCCTTTGCGTCCGTGCACACGGCGCCGCGTCGCCGCCTCATCCTAACCCGTCATCCTCGTGGAAGCGCGCCGCCTGATAGAATCGGCGGGCCGCTTGCCGCACAGCGGGCAGGCGTTGGAGGCACGACATGGCGTTGACCCACGATCAGATGCACCACTTGGCCCACGGCCTCATGGACGCGCTCGAGGCCGGCGAGCCCATCGACCCGCTCACCGAGCAGGCGCCGGGCATCACGGAGCACGACGCTCGCGAGATCGCCTTCGATATTCTGGGCCACCGCATGGGCGACGGCCACCGCGTCGTGGGCAAGAAGGTGGGTCTCACGAGCCAGGCCACGCAGCGGGCGCTCGGCATCGACGCTCCGCAGTTCGGGGTGATCCTCGACGACATGACGGTGCGCGACGGCGGGCGCGTCAAGGCGTCGTCGCTCATCGCGCCGAGGGTGGAGCCGGAGATTGCGTTCCGGCTGAAGAGCGCGCTGGCCGGCCCCGGGATCACCGCCGCAGACGTTCTGGCGGCGACCGACTACGTGTTCCCCGCGTTGGAGATCGCGGACAGCCGCATCAGGGACTGGCGCATCAAGCTCGAGGACCTCGTCGCCGACAACGTCGCCGCCGCCCTCGTCGTGCTGGGCAGCGCTCGAATGGACCCCGCGGCGCTGGACCTCGAGCAGGAGATGGTCGTGTTCGAGGTGGACGGCAACGAGGTGGGGCGCGCCTCCGGCAGGGAGGTGCTCGGCAATCCCGCCAACGCTGTCGCCTGGTGCGCCAACGCGCTTGCGGAGCACGGGATGGGCATCGCCGCCGGCGAGTTCGTCATTCCCGGGTCGTTGACCGTTGCAGCGCCTGCGGCAGCCGGCAACAACGTGACCGCGGCATTCACGAACCTTGGCGTCGTCAGCGTCCGGTTTACGTAGCCGACTGCTACCATCTACCGCATGGCGACTTCTGACATAAGGGAGGACGGTCGGCTCGTCACCCTCGAACTCGGCGGACTCGGCCGCCTCGGGGAGGCTATGGCCGACCTCGACGGCAAGCCGGTCTACGTGTTCGGCGGCATCCCCGGCGAAACGGTCGTCGTCGAGGTCATCCGCGAGCGCCGCGGCTATGTCGCCGCGCAGGTCGTCGAGGTCGTCACGCCCTCCGAGCACCGGGTTGAGCCGCCGTGCGGCTACTTCGGCGCATGCACCGGCTGCCAATGGCAGCACATCAGCTACGAGCGGCAGCTCGAGATCAAGCGCGAGATTGTCGTTGACGCCCTCGATCGCGTAGGCGGCCTCGAGGGCGTCGTCACGCAGCCCACGCTGCCCAGTCCGGAGCGCCTCGGTTACCGCAACCACGCCCGCTTCACCGTGGGACCGCTCGGCTCGCCGGCGGAGGGGCGATTGGGCTATGTGCATCGCGAGCGCCGCCGCCACGTTGAGATCGACGAATGCCTGCTCATGGCGCCGTGGATCAACGAGGCTCTGGCCAGCCTGCAGGGGCGCGTCGCGGAGACGACGCAGCTCTCCCTGCGCTACGGCGTCGGCACCGGGAGTTGGATGCTGCAACCGACGTTTCAGGACATCGACGTGCCGCTCGCTTCGGGACAGAAGCACTACGAGGAGCGATTGCTCGGGCGTAGCTTCCGCGTCTCATCGCCGTCCTTCTTCCAGGTCAACACTCACATGGCGGAGCGGCTGGCTGAGTACGTCCTAGAAGCGCTCCGGCTGACCGGGAGCGAGACCGTGGTTGACGCCTACGCCGGGGTCGCGACGTTCGCCGTCCTCGTTGCGCCGCACGCCCGCCGCGTGATCGCGGTCGAGGAGTCGGCGTCGGCCCTCGCGGACGCTCGTGTGAACGTTGAAGGAGCGGCGAACATCGAGCTGCGCCAGGCGAGGACCGAGGACGTGCTCACAGAGCTGGCCGCCGAGGGCCTCGACGCGGTCGTGCTCGACCCGCCGCGCGCCGGGTGCCTGCCGGGAACGCTCGACGCGCTCGCCGCCTCGCCGCCCGGCCGGGTCGTGTACGTCTCGTGCGACCCTGAGACGCTGGCGAGGGACCTGGCTACGTTGACAGCGGGCCCGTTCCGCCTCGAATCGGTCCAGCCCGTCGACATGTTCCCGCAGACCCACCACGTCGAGTGCGTGAGCGTGCTGACGCTCGATCCAGTGCGCCACGCCGCGCTGGAGGCCCGCAAACGTATCGTGCTCGCCTCGGCTTCGCCGCGCCGCCGCGACATCCTGGCCCGCTTGGGGGCCGTGTTCGACCTCGCTCCATCGGACGCTCCCGAACCGCCCGGCGAGCCGGGGCAAACGGCCGAGCAGCTGGCCGCATTGCGCGCCCTCGCAAAGGCGCGCGCCTCCGCAGCGCTGCACGACAGCGGCACGTTCGTTGGCGCCGACACGGTGGTAGAGCTCGACGGACGCATGCTCGGCAAGCCCGACGCCGCCGCCGAGGCCCGCTCCATGCTCCGGGACCTGCGTGGGCGCGAGCACCGCGTCGTGACCGCGGTCGCGCTCGTCGATGCGGCTACGGGCGATACGGAGGAGCAGTTCCGCGCGTCGCGGGTCGTCATGCGCGACTACTCGGACGGCGACATCGAGGCCTACATCGCGTCGGGCGACCCATTCGACAAGGCGGGGGCGTACGCGGTCCAGAGCGCTTCTTTCGCTCCGGCCGCCGAGGTGCGCGGGTGCTACCTGAACGTCGTCGGTCTGCCTGTGTGCACCTTGCTCAAGGCGGCGGAACGTTTCGGCGTGCGCATACCGATTGCCCCAGACCTCCCGTGGACCGAGCTCGAGCGGTGCCCGGAGTGCGCCAAGCGGGCAGGGGTGTTGCCGCGCGCGAGGGGACGGCGCGCGTGAACCTCTTCGGCATCGGCAATCTCGAATTGGTCGCCATCCTCGTGGTGGCGCTGATGATCCTCGGACCCGGGAAGATGGTCGAGACAGCGCGCACGCTCGGCAAGTTCTGGGCCGAGGCCCAACGGACGCTGCGCTCGGTCGCCGACGCCGCGACGGTCCGGCTCGACGAGCCGCCCTCGATGGGCGCGCCGGCGCCCGGTCCGGTCGCGGGGCCCGAAGACGCCGTCGCTCGTCCGGGCGGCGGTCCTGACGAGGAGCCGGAGGAGCCCGCCGGCCCCGGCGGCGCGCGGGAAGAGGACGCCGAGGGCCGTGGCTAGGGAAGGCATGACCCTGCGGGAGCACCTCGAGGAGCTGCGCCGCCGGCTCATCTACTCGTTCCTGTTCCTCGTGCTGGCGTCGGTCGCTGCGTTTGTCGTTCGGGACCCGATCCTCGAGTTCCTGCTCGAGCCAGGCTTCGGCGACCGGGACGAGATGCCTATCGCCACTGAGGTGCTCGAGACCGTCGGCGTCACTTTCAAGGTCACGCTGATGGTCGGATTCGCGGCCTCCCTCCCGGTCACGTTGTATCAGGTCATCATGTTCGTCTCGCCGGGGCTGACCCGCCGGGAACGTTGGTACATGTTCCTGTTCCTTCCAGGGGTGCTCGTTGCGTTCGCCGCGGGGACCGCTTTCGGCTACTACGTCCTGTTCCCGCCCGCCTTCGAGTTCCTCTTCGAGTTCGGCAGCGCCAACGTCAACCCGGAGATCAGGATATCGAGCTACATCAACGTCATCACCTCGTTGATGTTCTGGATGGGCGTCGTCTTTCAGATACCGCTGGTCATGTTCGCCCTAGCGCGGTTTGGCGTCGTCACGCCTCGCTGGCTTGCCCGGTTCCGGCGCATAGCCATCGTCCTGGCGTTCGTGGCCGCTGCCGTCATCACGCCCACGTTCGACCCGGTGAACCAGACGTTCGTGGCAGTGCCCATCATCGTCCTGTACGAACTGGGCATCCTGCTGGCGCGGTTCGCGCAGCGGCTGAGGCGCGGTCCTGCGCCGCGCGGGGAGCCTGGCCACCTCCGCCGCCTGTGCGGCTGGCTGCGGTTCTGGCGCCGGCGAAGGGACGACCCTCCCGGCCCGCAGGACTAGGAGCGCTCCAGCGCGGCGCAAAACGAAAAGCTGCCGTCAGAGGACGGCAGCTCAACCCAATCGAGCCCGGTGATCGCGCCCCGAGGCGCTACTTCTCGGTCGTGGTCCCGGCCTTGTCCTCCGTCGTGCTCTCGCTCGACGTGTCGCCCTTCCCCTCGACCGAGGTCCTGAACTCGCGTATGCCCTTGCCGAGCGCCCGTCCGATCTCGGGGACGCGCTTGGCACCGAAGACCAACAGGACAATCAGCAGAATGATTCCCATTTCCCAAGGGCTCAGACCGAACATTGCAATCCCAGCCTTTCTCTCCACCGGCGCCGTTCAGTCGCCAAGGGCCATAGTAGCACAACGGGGTGGGCCGCGAGGAACTGCCGAGGCGCCCGCTACCCTCGTACGGCGCCGCGCGGGGCCGCTTGCAGGGCGCCGGCCTGCGCCAGCAGCTCCGTGAGCGCCACATCGTCGGCGATGTCGCCTGTCTTCATCGCCAAGTCCGTCTCGAGCAGCAGGCGGTAGAGCCCGCGCACCGCGTCCGGCGTGAAGCCGCGGGCCTGGTCCGCTGTCTTTCGCACGACGAACTCCGACGTCGTGCCGATGCGCGGGCCCCACGCGTGTTGGGGGACGCCGGAGGCCGCGAGCGCCTGCGCCAGGGCCACCATTCGCGCCTGCCGCGCGACCATCGCGATGAGGTACGGGCCCGTCGCGCCGCCCTGCAGCAGCCGCTCCATCGCCGTCAACGCGGCACCCGGACGCTTGGCCATGATGGCGTCAACGAGCTCGAACACGCTGAGCTCACGCGCTGCCGACACCAGCGCTTGCACGTCCCCGGACGTGATTGGCCGGTCGCCGCAGTAGACCGCGAGCTTTTCGATCTCGCCGTCCATCGCCCATAGGTTCGGTCCCACCTGCTCCACGAGGTCGGCAACCGCCGACGATGCGATCGCCGCGCCCTTCCGCGCGGCCCGCTCGCGGACCCACGCGGCCAACGCGTCGCGCCGGAGCGTCGGGAACTCGCGTACGACCGCTGCGTCCGGCCCCAGCTCTCTGATCGCAGCAAGGAGCGGGTTCGCCGCGGTCAGACGGCCGTCGAAGAACACGATGTCCGTCGTGGGAGGGAGCTCGCCCAGGAGCGAGGACAGCGCCGTGACGAGCGTGCCGGAGTCGCCGTCGCCGCCGCGCCTGCCTCGGCGCGCCGTGCGTTGTCCGGCTACGCTCGTGAGCAGGCCGCGCACCATCACGAGACGCCGGTCGGCCAGGAACGGGACCACCATGGCGGCGGCGCCGAACCGCTCAACGGTGAACCCGTTCGCGTCTAGCTGCGCCACGTTCGCCTCGCGGAGGTCGTCGGGCCCGACCGCCTCGACGAGCGCGCGGGCAGCTTCGGAGGCTGAGAAGTCGTCGTCGCCGTGGAAGACGTAAATCATGACGGCGTCGTCTCGGCAACCGCGTCCGCTCTATACTTGTACTTGCGCGGGGAGGGTGGATTGAGGTTCTTGTTCTTCATACGCCGGATGATGTCGGTAGTCTACTTGATGAAGCATCCAGCGGTGCCCAAACGGCTGAAGCTGCTTCCCCTCTTGGCCGTGGCCTACTTCCTGTTCCCCCGCGACCTGCTGATGGACTTCCGGCCGTTCGGACACCTGGATGACTTGATCGTCATTACCGTGCTTCTCAACATCTTCGTGGCCAAGGCTGCCCCCTACGTCGACCCGCGCAGGAAAGAGAAGCCCGACGCCATCCCCGTCGATTTCGAGGTGAAGGAGCGCGTGGGGGCCGACGGCGGCAGCGCCGCCGGCGCCTCCGCACGGGGCGAGGGCGGCTCGCCGCCCACGGACGGCCCTCCCGAGACGGACCTACGCTACGTCGAGCCGTAGGAGGCTGTCGGCGCCCTCGCAGCGCCAGCCGCGCCGCCGTAGGGGTTCCTCTCGCGGGTGCCCAGTTCCCCCCAGCACACCCCCGCCGTTCTCGCCGGTTGTGGCGTTGGACATAGGACCAACATCAGTTCGCGGCGCTGCCGTCGCGCCGATATACTCTCCGATTGTCCCTGTTGTGGACTGCGAGGAGGCTTGCCCATGGCGACGAATCCCATGAATCCGTTAAAGAAGCATTCGTCCGAGATGACCGACGGGCCGTCGCGGGCGCCCGCGCGGGCCATGCTGAAGGCGATCGGCTTCACCGACGACGACTTGGCGAAGCCGATCGTCGGCGTCGCCACGACTTGGATCGAGACGATGCCCTGCAACTACAACCAGCGCGAGCTCGTGAAGGACGTCAAAGAGGGCATCCGCGAGGCCGGCGGCACGCCCATGGAGTTCAACACGATCTCCGTGTCCGACGGCGTGACGATGGGCACCGAGGGGATGAAGGGCTCGCTGATCAGCCGGGAGGTGATTACCGACTCGATCGAGGTTGTGGCGCGCGCCCACTCGTTCGACGCCCTCGTCGTCATCGTCGGCTGCGACAAGACGATCCCGGCGGGCGCAATGGCGCTGGCGCGGCTCAACCTGCCTGGCCTGGCCCTCTACAACGGCTCCATCGCGCCCGGCCGCCTCGACGGCAAGGACCTGACGATTCTCGACGTGTTCGAGGCGGTCGGCGCCCACGGCGCGGGCAGGATAGACACCGCACGGCTCCAGGCGGTGGAGGACGCGGCTTGCCCTGGCGCCGGGGCGTGCGGCGGACAGTTCACCGCCAACACGATGGCCATGGCCTTGGAGTTCCTCGGCATCAGCCCGGCGGGCGCGAACGCGGCCCCGGCTCTCGCCAACGCGAAGGCCGAGGAGGCGCGCAAGGCGGGCCGCCTCGTTATGGACCTGTTGAGGGCCGACGTGAAGCCGCGCGACATCATGACGCGCGAGGCTTTCGAGAACGCCATCGCCGGCTTTGCCGCCACGGGAGGTTCGACCAACGCGGTCCTGCACTTGCTGGCGATCGCGCGCGAGGCCGGGGTTCCGCTCACGATCGACGACTTCGACTCGATATCGTGGCGCACGCCCATCGTGGCCAGCATGAAGCCGGCCGGGGACTACGTGGCGGAGGACCTGTACAACGCGGGCGGCTACGGCCTGGTCTCCCAGCAGCTCGTCGCCGGAGACCGGGCCCATGTGGGCGCGCGCAACGTCGACGGCAGCACCTTCGGCGAGATCGCCGCGGCAGCGGTCGCGACGCCCGGCCAACGGGTCGTGGTCAGCATCGACGAGCCGTTGAAGGCCAGCGGCGGCATCGCCATCCTCCGCGGCAACCTCGCGCTCGACGGCTGCGTCGTGAAGCTGGCGGGCCACAACCGCAGCTTCCACCGCGGCCCCGCGCGCGTGTTCGACCGCGAGGAGGAGTGCTTCGCCGCGGTGCAGGGCGGCCGCATCCAGCCGAACGACGTCGTGGTCATTCGCTACGAGGGGCCGGTCGGCGGACCGGGCATGCGCGAGATGCTGGGCGTCACCGCGGCTATCGTGGGGGCGGGCCTGAGCGACGAGGTCGCGTTGATCACCGACGGCCGCTTCTCGGGCGCGACCCACGGGTTCATGATCGGCCACATCGCACCGGAGGCTGTGTTCGGCGGCACGCTGGCGCTCGTGCGCGACGGCGACCCCATATCGCTGGACGTCGAGGCGCGCCGGCTCCAACTCGAGGTGGCGGAGGACGAGCTGGCGCGGCGGCGCGCCTCGTGGACGGCGCCGCCTCCGAAGTACGCCTCTGGCGCGTTTGCCAAGTTCGCCAAGAGCGTCGCCTCGGCCAGCGAAGGCGCCACGACCAACCCCGGCCTGCCCGGCAGCGTCTGGTAGGGGCGGCGGCGGGCCGTTTCTCCGGGCAGCAGGTCTCAGAGGGAGTGTAGTGAGCGGGGCGGCGCGGGCCGCTGGGGAGGGAACATGGCTGGGAGTGGGCTCAGAGGGCTGGGTCTCGCGTTGCTCGTTGGGTGCGTGGCGGCGGTCGCGGCGTGCGGCGGCGGGGAGGACTCGGACACAGTGGTCATCGAGCCCAACGAGCCAGTGCAAATACGCACGTTGCTCTCGCTCACCGGCGCGCCGTCGCTGGCGGAACCGACGCGGTACGGGATCGAGATGGCCGTCCGCGACTTCCACAGCGTTCATGGCCACGAGATCGAACTCGGAGAACTCATCGACAGCATGTGCTCGCCGGAAGGCGGACGCGCGGGCGCGGAACGGGTCGTTGCCGACGCGCGAGTGCTGGGCGTCGTCGGCACGTCATGTTCCGGGGCGGCGGTGGCGGCCTCGCCGGTGCTCAGCGAGGCGGGACTGGTCATGATATCGCCGTCCAACACGTCGCCGGCGCTCACGTCCGACCTTGCGGGCAACCCAGGCTCCGACTATCACCCTGGCTACTTCCGCGTCTCCAACAACGACCTCTATCAGGCGCGAGCAGTCGCCGGCTTCGCCTACAACGAGTTGGGCCTGCGGCGCATAGCAGCGGTCCACGACGGCGACGCGTACACGACCGCCGTCGTGAGCGCGTTCGGCGATGCGTTCGGCGCCGTCGGCGGCGAGGTTGCGGCCACCGCTGAGATCGAGAAGGGCGACACGGACATGACGGCTGCCCTCACGGAGTTCGCAGCAGCGGGGCCGGACGGGATATTCCTGCCGCTGTTCCTCGCGGAAGGCTCGCCTTTCGCCGCACAGGCGCGGGAGTTCGACGGCCTGGAAGGTGCGACGGTCATTGCGGGATCGGCCATACTCGTAGCCGAGTTTCTGGGGGAGCCACAGTCGGAAGGCGTCTACTTCGTGGGGCCGCAGGCGAACCTCGGCTCGAACGTCAACGTCGCGACGGGCAAGAGCGCGGCCGCTGCGCTCGCGGCGTTCGAGACTGCCTACGGCGGGCCTCCCACTTCCCCCTACTGGGCGCACGCTTACGACGCGACGACGCTGCTGCTCGCTGCCATCCAGCGCCTCGCAGTGCGGGACGATGGGAACGTCCTGACCCGGGCTATCGGTGTGGACGAGGAGGGGCGGCTGCGCATAGAGCGCTCTGACCTCCGGCAAGCCATCCGGGATGTGTCGTCCGACTTCCAAGGAATCACGGGGCGGCTTTCCTGCGACGAGTTCGGCGACTGCGCTCAGGGAATCCAGAACATCTACCACCACACGGACACGAGTGTTACGGACGCCGCGCAGCTCCCGGTCGTCTACCGGTTCACGCCGTGAGCGGTCGCATAGGACGCCTCGGCTGCAAGTAACCGGGAGGCTGCCAGCCCTGCGGCGGCTCAGCCGATGAGGACGACGTTTGGTTGCACCGGCGTGGTGATTTCGAGGCCGGCGTCGCCGACGTGGAGGTCGATCTCCGAGCGCACGCCGAAGCTGGGGAGGTAGACGCCCGGCTCGATGGTGAAGCCGAGCCCTCGGAGAAACGTACGCGTGTCGTGCGTTTCGAGGTTGTCGAGGTTCACGCCGCCGGCGTGCACCTGCCGTCCCAGGCTGTGGCCGAGGCGGTGCACGAAGTAGTCGCCGTACCCGGCGTCGGCGATGTGCGTGCGCGCCGCCTGATCGACCTCCCAGCCCTGCGCGTTCTCCCCCGACGCGATGCGCTCGCGCAGGAATTCCGCGGCTACATCCCGCGCGGAAGCGACGACATCGAACACGCGCTGCTGCTCGGGAGGGACGCGGCTGCCCACGTACGCGGTCAACGTGATGTCGCCGTAGATGCTCTCGGGCCCGTGCTCGCGGGCCCACAGGTCGATCAGCACCCAGTCGTTGGGGGCGAACCGGACGCTTGCCTCGGGGGTCGGCTCGAAGTGCGGGTCCGACGCATGACCGTTCGCCGCGACTACCGGCCCGTAGTCGGTACGGAGCCCGGCGTCCGCGAACCGGCCCAGGATCAGCTGCTGAATGTCGTGCTCAGTAAGCCCCGCCGCCAACCGGTCGCCGATCTCCGCGAACGCCTCATGGACGATGCGCCACAGCGCGTCGACGGCGCGCCGGTGAGACGCGAGCCCCTCGGGGGTCCAGCGCTGCGTCGCATATTGCACGAGCTCCGCTGAAGAGACGACGTCGACGCCCATCGAGCGCACCAGCTCGACCGTTCCGGCGTCGACGCGGGACGCGCGCGGCAGCTCGCGCATGGGCGAGTACTCCATGGCCACAACGCCGGGCGCGGGCAACGCCGCCCGCAGCAGCCGGTGGGCGTCCTCCAGCCCTGTGTACGGACGCACGTCGAGACCGAGGCTGGCGGCGGCGCCCTGCACCTGGCCGGCGTCCACCGCGCTCACGAGAAGGACCGGCGCATCGCCCGGCGACACGAAAAGGAAGACGGGGCGCGTCAGATGTCCGCGCAGGCCCGTCAGGTCGCCGAACGCGGGGTTCACGCCCTGGTAGTCGTAGACGAGCCAGCCGTCCACGGTCGCGCCGCCGTCGAGCGACGCCAGGTATTCCTGGGCCTGCTCGATGGGGGCGGCGGCCGTCACGGGTTCAGTCATCGGCTATGCGAGGTAGCCGTGCTCGCGCCAGTAGGCTTCGGCCGCCTGGTGCAGCGGCGCGAACAGGGGTCCCTCTGGCGTGTCCTGGCACATCCGGTCGAGCGGCAGCGGCCCGAGGCCCTGGTCCTGCGGGATGCGGTCCTTGCGCGCATCGATTGCCGCGCAGATTGCGCGCACCGTCTCGTCCGGCGTGTCCTCGCGCGTGTATAGGACGAACCCGCTGTAGTCGATTGTCTCGATGTCGGAGGGGAGCTTCGGATACAACGCCTTCTGGATGGTCCCGCGCCTCAACCCCTGCGCCTCCAGCGTCTGGAGCACCGGTTCGCTCAGCGGGAGGATGTTCATGCCGATCTCACGGCCGGGGTCCATCCACTGGTTCACCGCCTCGTCGAAGATCGCGTCCACCTCGCCCTTCTCGACCGAGCCGACGCGGTGCGGGTAGGGCGTGCCGTCCTGGTACACGAACTCGCCGCCCCACGACTTGAACTCTTCGCCCGAGAAGCCCGCCGCCTGCATGACCATCTCGTTGATGGCGTGGACCGTATGGTCACGCTGCCCACGCACTGAGATCTTGAGCGGGTAGCGCTTCTCGCGCAGCTCGTCGAGCGAGTGGATGCCCGTCCGTTCGTGGATGCCGATCGCGAGCTGGTCGAAACTCCCGATGGTCGTGATTGTCCGCAGGGGAAGCGGTTCCTTGAAGGGCCCGGTGCCCTTGATTGCCAGCCCGAGCACCGCGGCGGGGTTCACGATCGCCAGCTGTACGGCGCCGCTCGCGACCTCGTGCATGGCGTCGGCGCTGTCGCTGCCGAAGAGCGTCGTCTGCCATTCGCCGGGCCCCTGCGGCCGCAGCGTGATGCGCGCTTGCTGGTCGCGCCAGCCGCGCATCGCCACGAGCTCCGAGGCGAGCTCCAAGACCATCTTCGAACGAACGACGACAGGCGGGTACGACCGCGGTCCCGGCGTCACCATGATTCGCCTTCCTGTTTGCTCGCGCTGCCTCGCGTCCCTTTGCTCTGGCCGTTACGGCGTCCAGCGGACGAACGCCCAGCCGCCGCCCGTGCCTGCGGGCGAGCGGTACACGGGCACGTAGTCGATCTGCTCGTAGTGCAGGTCCAGCTTGCTCATGACCCCGCCGACCGTTACCCAGTTCAGCATCTCGGATGCAGCCGAGTGCAGGCGGTGCCGGGGAATCGACTGTAGAGTCTCTGCGTCGTTCCGCTCGAGGCCGCGCAGCAGCATGCGGTCGGTCTCCTCGTCCACCGTGAAGTGGCTGAGCCCGCCCGAAGCGACAACTGCCACCCGGGCGTCCGACTCCCATGACTCGATGGCGTGGCGCAGCTCCTGTCCGAAGGCGAAGCACCGGCGCGGCGTCGGCTGATTGGGCGGGTAGCACGTGTTCTGGAAGACGGGCACGATCGGCGTCGGCCGGTTGTCGAGCAGCCGCCGCACGACGAACACGAACCCGTGAGGCAGGCCCATCTGGCGCTGCGGGGTCTCCCGCACGACGTACGGGCCGCCGTCCTCGCGCGGGTAGCGGTGGCCCACCTTGCCGCCGTACGTCTCGTTCAGGTAACGGAAGTGCGAGACGTCGAACCCGGCGTCGATGGCGTGCTCGATGATGTGCCGGCCCAGCTCAGGATCCACGGGGACCTCGAAGTCCTCCGTGTAGGCCCACTGCGAGACGATTGGCTGCCGGCCGGGACGCGCTCCTCGCCGCCTGTAGATGGGGATAGAGTCTCCCCAAAAGACCGAGAAGGCGGGCATGTTGTCTTCGAAGAACAGCTCGTCCTGGTCGTCGCTGACGACCACAACGACGTCGGGGTCGGCCTCGGCCATCGTCTCCTTCAGCCGGGCGATGGCGGCCTGCGTCGCGGCGTGCTGCGCGTCGAAGTGTTCCTGGGTCACGAGCGTCGCGATGGCGGGGTCGGCCCGCTCGAGCGCCTGCTCGTAGCTCAGCACGTTGCCCGACGGCGCGAACGCCAACTCCGTATTCGTGACGTCATGCGCGGCTTGGTCGAACCACTGCTCCGCCGTCTGGCCGAGCGTGGGGCTGTGAGAGGTTCCTATCCCGAGGACAATCTCTGCCATAGGGTCCCTCCGTTCGCTGCCGTTGGTAGTGGCCCAAGCCTACCACAACCGCGAGCGAAGTCCGCGGCTGCGGGTGGATTCCGCAAGCGAAAGGGGTCAGCATCCCTGGATTGACACATGGGGCAGGATGTTGGGCGCAAATCGTTGACACCTGACGCGGGCGCTTAGTAAGGTTCCCGCACTCTCAAGAGAGGCGCGGCTGCTTCGCCCGCGCGGGCACGCGCAGCCGCGCCGGCCGCTCTACTCTACGCGATCAGTACTGCCGTCCGGAGGAGTTGAACGAGCGATGAGCACCAACACGCGAGGGAACACGCCGGCGAATCGCTTCAGAAGGACCCTGGCGGTCTTCGTCCTCGCCATGGCGGCGATGGCGCTGCTGGCCGCCTGCGGCGACGACGAGGGCCAGGCGCGGCAGGACCAGCAGATCGCTGATCTCGAAGCGCAAGTGGGCAAGTTCGATTCCCAGGTGATGGAGCTGGAGACCAACCTCGAATCGGCGCGCATGGAGGCGGGCAAGTTCGAGTCGCAGGTCATGGAACTGGAGACGGCCCTCGAGGCAGCGCGTACGGAGGCGACCGCGTCGCTCACGCCGTTGCTGGCTATGCTGTCCCAGCCGCCCCAGCCGGACGAGCCGCCCCCTCCGGCCGTCGGGCCGGTCCTCAGAGTCGAGCCCGCGATCTTCAACTTCCCCGAAGCGCGGAAGAGCGGGTATGGGAACGTCTGGTTCTACGGCTCCGGCCTGGAGCCCGGCCAGTGGTACAGGCTCTCAGTGCGGGGCGAAGACGGGGAGCAGGAGGTGCCGCTCCTCGGCAATCCGGATAACGTGCGGCAGGCGAACGCGGTTGGGGCCTTCGCCATATCAGTCTCGAGGATAGACGCCCGCCCGGGCCGGTTCGACTACGCAGGGCTCGGCATAGACCAGCTCGCCAGAGGCGGCGTGTTCGTCCTGACCCTCGACAACGTCGACACCGGCGAAGTTGTGGCGATGACTCCCTGGGTCGTGTGCGGGCAGGCCCGCGAGAACCCATGGTGCCCGTCGGCGAAGGACACGGCGGTGCTGCCCTCCGACGAGGACGAGTGAGGCGGGAACGTCGTTTCGTCTTCTGTAACGGGAACACAACGGCCTGACGCACGACGACAAGGAGGTCAGCTATGAGGTGGAGGAACGTGAGTTTGGCGGCGCTGCCGCTCGTAGTGCTCCTCGCTGCCTGCGGGACACCGGAGCCCACAGCGACGCCGCGGGTCACGACGCCCGATGTGGCGACGCCGACGCCGGGCGCTGCCGCCACGCCTGACGCCATGCCTGCCCCCACGCCGTCGGATGGGGACGCGCCGTCAGGCGCGCCGACGCCGACTCCCGGCCTGGCCGGCTTCGAGGCTGAGTGGGAGGCCCTCATCGCCGCCGCCAAAGAGGAAGGCCGTATGGTTCCGGTCATCGGCGGAGGCAACGGCCACGAGATGCAGGCCATCTACGACCACTTCGCCGAGCTGTTCGACATCAGGATGATCTACTCGCGAGGGTCGTCGCGAGAGCAGGCCGACCGCATCTTCGCGGAGCAGGGCGCCGGGCGGTACCTGGTGGACACCGTCCACTCCGGCGCTACGACGATGACCACGCGCTACGTCCCCAATGGGGCCTTGCAGCTGTTCGACCCGTGGCTCTTCCATCCGGAGGTGACCGATAAGTCTCTCTGGTTGCAGGGCAAGCACTGGTACGAGGACGTGCAGAACGGGTTCAGTTTCGTGTTCTCCGGAACGTTCGCGGAGGAAGACGCGGCGCCGGGCGTGACGTTTAACACCAACCTCGTCAGCATCGAAGAGGCGACCGCCTGGAGGTCCATGTTCGACGTCCTCGAGTACGCGAAGGCCAACTGGGCGGGCATGGTCGTGGCGGGCAACCCGCTGCAGGCGGGAGGCGGTTTCTCGGGAAACCTCCCGCGGGACTACCTGAACCCCGCGCTCGGGCCCGATTGGATCGAGGCGTTCTACGGCGACCCGTCGCTGGACCTGTTCTTCACGGACGACGAGGAAACGCGATGCAACGGCCTCGCGTTGGGCAAGTTTGCCATGGGGATGGTGATTGGCGGTTGCGACGACCACATACGGGCGGGCGCGCCGATGATCCGCGTCGACACTGCGTTCCGCACGGAGCACAACATCCCAGCCTACGCGGAGCTGCCGGATGTCGTGGGGTGCATCGCCTGTGCGGTCGGGACATTTGTGAACACGCCGAATCCGAATGTGACCAAGCTCTTCGTGAACTGGCTCCTGAGCCGGGAGGGGCAGACCGTCTACCACGAGAAGGTGGGCCTCGGCACCGCGGCGGGCCGGGAAGAAGAAGGGCATGGTCAGCACACGTTCCGAGTGGACGACATCCCATTGGGGAACGTCGACCCACTGCTTGTGCCCGACCGGAGCAAGACGTACTTGGGGCTAGAGATGCAGCCCGTCTACTTCGAGATACTGACGCCGGTCACCGATTGGGTCAAGGTAGTCGCGAACTCGGCCTACTTCGATAAGACCGGAGTGCTCCCGCCTCGGCCATACGACGCCGCCGAGTTGCGGCAGCAGACCGGGTTGGAGTAGCGCTACGCGCCCGCTAGGAGGGACAGCCCAAACGGCTGTCCCTCCCGGCGGGCGAGCCACGGCTGCGGTCGACGGGAGCGCCGCGTCGTCGTAAAGGAACTCGACTCGTGAACGGAAGACCGACGCTGACCGCGGACCTGCGGACCCTGCCGAAACCCAAGTCCGGCGCCCGGTGGACGGACAAGGGCACGTTCATCGTCGCGGCCATCATCCTGACGTTGGGCTTCTACCTGGTCTTTCCGGTCGCGCTGATCCTTGGGCTGAGCTTCAACACAGCCCCACTGTTCTTCGCGCGAGATGCGCGGGAGTGGGGCTTGGACAACTGGCGGATCGCCTTCTCCGAACCTCGCATCTTCCAAGCGCTCTGGAACACGATCTGGTTGTTCCTCGTGTCGCAGGCCGTCAGCCTGCCGCTCAGCGTCATCGTCGCCTGGCTGCTCGGCCGAACGCGATTGCCGGGCGCGAGCGCGCTAGAGATCGGCTACTGGATAAGCTACGTCACGCCGGGGGGCCTGATCGCGTGGATCATGCTCCTCGACCCGGACACCGGCTTCGCCAACACGGCGTTGGAGTTGCTGCCCTTCATCAACGAGGGGCCGTTCAACATCTATAGCATCCCCGGGCTCATCTTCATCCACGTGGTCGGAGGCGCTTCCTCGACGACGGTGATGATACTCACGCCGATCTTCCGCAACATGGACGCCGCGCTGGAAGAGGCGGGGCGCGTCTCGGGCGCGTCGACGATGCGGACGATGGTCCGGGTAACGATCCCGATCATGATCTCGCCCATCGCGCTCATCTTTGGGCTCCAGCTCATGCGGATGTTCACCTCCTTCGAGCGGGAGCTCATCCTGGGCACGCCCATCGGTTTCTTCGTCTATTCGACGCTGATCTTCGACCTGATACGAGCGAACGAGCCGCCGCTCTACGGACAGGCGACCTCGCTCGCCAGCCTGACGTTGCTGGTGATCTTCCTGATTATCCCGATACAGCGCTGGATACTGACGCGGCGCAGGTACACGACCATCACGGGGAGCTTCAAGCCGGGCCTGATCCAACTCGGGCCGTGGAAGTGGCTGGCGTTCGGGTTCGTTATCGCCGACCACCTCATCAACGGGTTCACGTTCGTCGTCATGATCCTGGGGAGCCTGATGACCATCTCCGGGCTCTTCATCCTCGATCCGATCTTCACGACGGACCACTGGACGTTTGTTTTCAGAGAGCGGACGTTCATATCCGCCCTCAAGACGACGCTATTGCTGGCTTTCGCGGCGGGCATCTGCAGCCCACTGCTGTTTGCGCTGCTGGCGTACGTCATCGTCCGAACGCAATGGCGGCTGAGAGCGGGCCTCGACAGCCTCATATGGATTTCGGGGGCGATCCCTGGCATTTTGGCGGGTCTGGGGCTCCTGCTGATGTTCCTATGGGTGCCGGGACTGAACCTGCTGTACGGCACCATCTGGGTCCTGCTTATCGTGGTGATCCTCGGTGGGAACACCTCGGGGGTGAACCTGTTCAAGGCGTACATCGTCAACATTGGCTACGACATGGAGGAGGCCGCGCGCATCTCCGGGGCGGGCTGGTGGAAGGTGTTCTTCACGATCTGGCTGCGGCTGCTGGCGCCGTACATGGTGCTGATCGGGCTGTTCAACTTCAACATGGCCGCCAACACCACGTCGAGCGTGATCCTGCTGGCCTCGAGGGAGACGACGCCGCTCTCCGTCCTGATTCTGCAATGGCTGATGGAGGGCGGACTGGGCCAGGAGAAGGCAGCGGTCCTGCAGATCATCCTCGGCGGCGTAACCCTGGTCACCGCCATCGTCGCCCGGCACTACGGCCGCAAGCTGGGCGTTCGTCACCGCTAGCCGAGGGAAGTCCCCGCAGGAGAGGACCGTCGTTCCTGGCTCTCAGACCAGGAATCCTGGGTGGGAGGCGTCACGCGTCGGCAGCCGTCAAGCTCCGGTAAGCGTGTGTCGGCGCCAAGGCAGGGTGTACTCGGCCGGAACCCGGCCTAGACGACGGACGCGACTTGGTGCTGGAGCCGCACCTCGGCTTCCTCGGTCGATGACGACTCGATGGCGAGGAGCACCTCGATCGTGGCCTTGCCCCAGCGTCCGTCGGCGCGGAGGGGTCTCCCGTCGCTGACGGCATCGTACAGGCTGGCGAGCCTCGTGCCGATGCCGTCGGCGGATTCGAGGGGCACTTCGCGGCGGCCGTCGTTTCCATAGACGGCGAGGCCACGCGCCGAGAGCTTCACGTCGGCGTCGTCGAAGCTGGCGATCATCGGGCCGTTGAGCACCCAACCGCCGCTGGACTGGCCGCCGGCCGACGTGAGCCGGTGCCCCAACGTGCCCCCGGGAAGCGTACGGCGGTCGCCGCCGTACCGTTCGGCTCTCGCCGCCGCCTCTTCCCACGCGGCGCTGTCCTCATGGCTGGCCAGCTCGCGGCGGGCCTCGCCGTACCAGCTGTCGTCGTCATCGAGCGTTCCGAAGACGAGCTCGCGGCTCTCGTAGTGGTCGTACCCGCTGTAGACGGCCGTGCCGACCGCGCCGCCCTCGAACGTCACGTAGGCGGTGTACGCCCCGTTGACGCGCCGCGACGGGTCCCAGACGTCGACGTTGGCCCTGACGCTGCGAATGAAGCCGCCGCTGATCGCGCGGAAGATGTCCAGCTGGTGAGGACCCTGCCGCCACAGGATGCCGCCGCCCCACTCCGGCGTGAGCTCCTCCGCCGTGCGCGGACGGTAGAGCCAGTCGGCGTACCGCCAGTTGTGGAGCATGCGGAACCTGCCAAGCTCCCCGGACCGGACGTATTCGGCGACCTTCTCGACGCGGGGCTCGAAGCTGTGCTTGACGTTGACGGCGAGCAGCTTCCCGCTCCGGTCCGCCGCTTCGATCATGGCGTCCGCGTCGTGCAGGGTGAACGTCATCGGCTTCTCGACGAGGACGTGTTTGCCGGCGGACAACGCCATGCAGGCGTGCTCGGCGTGGAAGCGGTTGGGCGTGGCGATGTAAACGAGGTCGAGGTCGCCCTGGGCGCACACGCCCTCCGCGTTGGCGTACGCGGGCACGCCGGGGAAGTCGGCGCGGAACCGGTCCAGCAGCTCCTCGTCGATGTCCGCGGCCGCGGCGAGGGTGAACCGCGGATGCCGGGCGAACCGCGACGTCATGCCGGAGCCGGCGCCGCCGAGACCGACGACGCCGACGCGCAACGGCGCACGACCCTGCTGTGTGCTCGTCATCAGAGAGCTCCTGTTGAGGCGGCGCCGCCCGCCGCTACTCCGTTGTCGACTCTTCCGGCTCAGGCAGGATGTACTCGATCGGCAAGACCTCCTCGGCGAGGGCGCACCAGTTCTCCTCGTTCTCGCGGTCTCCGGGGCTGCATACGATGATTGGCGTCGTCGCGAGGACGTCGCGGGTTTCGGCGTCTACGAGGAAGAGCGTTCGCGGGCCGAACTCGGCGCTCTGGAGCGACCCCCAGAACAGCCACATACGGTCGGGCCGGAACTCCGCCGGGACGACGAATGACCCCGTGTCGTTGGCGGCGAGCAGCGCGCCCGCGTCGCCCGCTGAAGACATGATCCATGAGGTGAGGTCCGAGGTGGTCCGTGAGCTGCCCCACTGCATCTGGACTTGGACCTCCTGGCCCGGCTCGAGGCCCGACGCGACCAGCCAGAATCCCTTCTCTGGGTTCCGCTCGCGCTCGTCCGGCCAGTTGATGACTGTCGGCTCAACGCGGAAATGGACCGTGCTCTGCTGAGCGGACTGCGCCGATGGATTCCCCAGCGCGGTGGTAATGGGGTCGACCCCTACCGCGAATAGGGCCGTCACCACGAGAGCGGTGATCGCTATGGGAACTCCCCACTGGAAGACTCGACTACGGCTTGCTCTTGCGTGCATTCCATCCCTCCTCGCGATCTCGTTCCGTGTTGCCCTGAGGCGTCCATCCATTGAATCGACGACCGGCTCGGCGCCGCGCCGTCGTTGCTCGCGTCATGCTTACATGTTGTGCCGCACGCCGAGGCGCAGGCCGAACGTCCGCGCCCCCAACGCAACGCCAAGCGTCATGACCATGATGAGCAGACTCACGGCGCCGGCCGCCTCTCGCTGGCCGATGTCTGCGTCCGCCATCTCCAGAGCGATGATCGCCAGCGTCCTCGTGTCCCTCGACGCCAGCAGGATCACGCTCGACGTCGCTCCGGCGGCGGATACGAAGTTCAGTATGCCGATCAGGATCATCGTCGGCATCAGCAGGGGCAGGACAACGCGCGTGTAGGTCCTCACCCACCCCGCTCCCGAGACGCGCGCGGCCTCCTCGAGGTCCGAGCCGATCTGCACGAGGACGCCCTTGAAGATGTTCACGCCCGTCGTGTTCCCGGAGATGATGACCACGAGAATCAAGGCCCACAGCGATCCGTACAACCACGACAGGCCGGGAGTCGTCAGAAACATCAAGAGGAGCCCCAAGCCGGAGAGAATCCCGGGGATGGCGGCGGAGCCCCATATGGTCGAGTCGAGCACGATGCGCCCTCGCCATCGAGTCCGCACGAGCATGTAGCCCAGGATGGAGAAAAGAAGCGGGCTGACGATGCCAGCGGTGACCGCCAGGATCAGCGTGGTCCTCAGGGCCTTGAGGATAGCGGTGTCGGTCAGCACGGTTTCCCAGTGCCGCAGGGACCACGTTGGCTCCGCCTCGAAGAAGCCCGCGAAGTTCATGAAGCTGCCGATGATGAGCACGAGGAACGGCATCCCCGTCAGCGTGAAGATGACCACCAGGATGATTCCGAGGTTGATGGCGTTCCACTTGCCTAGGTCGATGAGCCCGGGCTTGAAGTTGCCGGTCACAGTCGTGTAGCGCCTCCGGGTCAGAATCCAGCGCTGCAAGGGGATGATGGTGAAGATGACGAGGAACGTGACGCTCGCCAGCACGACCGCCTGGCCGAACTCAAACCGTTCCCCCGAGACGAGCCTGTAAATCAACGTCGAGAACACGTAGAAGCCGAACGGCGGGCCGAGCAGCTGCTCCGTTTCGAACCCCTGGAACACGCGGATGAGCTGGAGCGCCAAGACCAACGCCATCGGCGAGACCATGACGGGCAGCGTGACGCGCAGCATACTGCCGATCTTGCCGGCGCCCGACACCCGCGCCGCTTCTTCCAGCGCCCCGTCCATATTGCGGAACGCCGGGGTGATTAGCATGACCTTGAACGCGATGCCGTCCGCCATCAGCTTCGCCCAGACGATGCCGGGCAGAGAGTAGATGTTGAACGGGCCCTGGTCCACGAAGGGCAACGTTTCGATGGCAATGTTCAGGAAGCCGACGTCCGGGTCTCCCAACATGATCCATCCGATGGTCGAAGAGATACTCGGGAACATGAAGGCGACCCAGAACAGGTATTCGAGCCCGTTGGAAAACGGGATCTTCGTCCGGGCGAGAATCAGCGCGATGCTGATGGCGATGGGGAAGCTCGTAGCGGCAACCAGGAACCAGAGGAGGAACGAGTTCCACAGCGATTCGAAGAGCAGACGGTTGTCCCACGCTCCGGTCCAGTTGCCGAACCCCCAACGCGGCTCCTCGACGAAGATGCGCGCCTCGTTGAACGTGAGGATCAGAATCAGGACGATCGGGTAGATGAGGTAGAAGCCGAGCACGATGATGGTCAGGGCCATCACGAGCGAGCCGGTCCCCGGCCTCAGGCGAACGGGAAGCAGGCGGGCAGTCCGTAGAGGGGCTCCTGTGGGTGGCGCCTTCATCGTGCCGTTCTCTGTCCCCTCCCTAACGCTCTCCACGCTGCGGGGCGAGCGTTAGGGAGAGGGGCAGCAACGCTCCGTTTAGTAACCGTAGATGCGGAGTTCCGTGAAGATCTGCTCCAGGAACTCGTGCTGTGCGTCCTGCGCTGCGACCGATTCCTCGGGTGTGACGACGCTTTCTTGTTTGACGTCCTGGACGAGCGACCATATCGTGTCGGGCACCCGGCCCTGCGGAAGGTCCTTGCGGATACGGGGGCTTGGCCCCCCGGGGTCGCTCCATCTCTCGACGTAGGTCGTCATCCCCTCCTGCGACATCCACCAGTTGAGGAACAGCTGTTGCGCCGCCGGATGCGGCGGCTGGTCCATTCCGAGAATCGTGCCGGAAATCTGCGCCACGGGGCCCTCGGCGAGCGAGCGGTCCAACTCGGCCACGGGCAGCCCGGCCTGGGCCATCGACCGGAGCTGACCGCGCGCGCCGCCGGCCCCGAACAGCATCAAGTCGTACTTGCCGCGGGCGACGCCGTCGGCGAGGAGTCCCCCGGACCCGCCGGGGAGGAACTCGACATCCTGCTCTCTGATTAGGCGATCGAGGAAATCCATCCCGATGTAGATCCACGCCTGCGTGCGGTCGTCGGTCCCGCCTCCGAAGCTCGGGTCCATGGAGACGACGATCCGTCCTCTCCATTTGGGATCGAGGAAATCGTAGTAGGACTGGACGCTGTCGATCTCCTCCTGGCTCACGTTGTCCGTATTCCAATGGACGTCGACCGGGTTGAGGTCGACGCCGAAGCTCTCGGCTACGGCGAACTGCGTGAACCGGTCGGTGTAGATCGGCATGTCGCGGTAGTACTGGCCAGTGTTCTCGATGACGTCCGGGCGGATCAACAGGGGCCAGATTGGCTGGGCCGCGTTCGCCGTCACGAGCACGTCCATCGAGTTGCTTCCCGTGTCGGACACGTCGACGGTGTACCGCCCGTTGGCGCGCTCTGCCAGTATCCGTTCCCGGTTGGCGGTGCCGCTCCCGGTGCTTGCGATGATCTCGATGTCAAACTTCTCGGCGAAGTAGTCGTAGATGTCGAAGCCCCACCGGCTTCCCGGACTGCCGAGGGCAAGCACGATTTCGCCCTCCGCCTGGGCCGCGGCGATCAGCTCGTTCCATCGCGCCTCGAAGGACGTATCGGGAGTCGGCGTTGGCGGAACAGCAGTCGGCGTTGGCGGCGCCGGTGGAGCGGTGGCGCCGGGCGGCAGCGGGGTGGGCGTCGGCGTCGGCGCCGCAGTGGGCGTCGCGGTTGGCGCCGGCGCCGGCGCCGAGGTGGGCGTCGGAGTCGGGTCCTCGCCGCCGCAGGCGGCGAGGAGACCGCTGAACGCCAGGGCGACGATGGCCCCCGACCACATGACCCTTCGTCCTAGTTGCACCATTCGCTCACCCCCCGGAGTGTGGAAGCTGTGGACCGTCGCGTCCCGCGTCGCCGACGCTAGCCGGTCTTTCCGCCGACCTGGATCCCTTCCTCGGCGACGGGAAGGCCCGCGGCCTGCGCTCGCCGGCGGTTGATGACGCTGTACTTGCCGGTCGAGCCTGTGCTGAGCCCGCGTTCGAAGCTGCGCTCCTTCTGGCCCTTCCAGTTGTCGTTGCCTTCCTCTTGCTCGTTCGGCACGTACAGGTTCAGGTTCGTGCCCGGCTCGCGGAAAGTGTTCATCGGGTCTCCGCCGTCCTCGACGATCTTCATCTGCTCGAGCAGCAGACGGCGGTACAAGATGATGCCCTTGTCCGACTCGCCCAGCTTCTCGGACTCGCGCGCCGAGATCGCGCCCTGCGACATCCAGGCCATGTTGTCCTGACCGCTGTTGTTGTCGATCAGCTCCCAGGTCGGGAGGCCGCGCTCGTCATAGCCGGGCAGGGGCACGTCGTAGACGGGGATGTCGTCCCACGCCTGCGGCTCGTCGCCTGGCTCCATCGCGTGCCCGGAGTACCAGATGTAGAGCGTGTGCGTGTCGTCGACCGGCACGCGGATCTGGCCTGCGCTGAGGCTGTTCGGGAACACGACCGGATGGCCGATGCGCCAGGACACGTCCTCCTCCGAGCCGCCTCGCATGACGCGCCGCTTGACGATGCCGTGGCGGTAGACGTCGAAACCGATCTTCGCATGGGGAACGACCTTGGGGCGCGGCCTCCATTGCTCGTTCGGGTCCCGCTTGCCGAGCTCTTCGAGCCGTTCGAGGGCGTAGTTGGTGAAGTAGCGATGGTTCCACTCGGTGTGGACCGGGTCCATGGAGTTCTCCATGATCTGGAGCCAGTTGCACGGGACGATGGCCCGTCCGATGTCCCAGAGGGAGTCCTCCTGTATCCACGGGCCCCAGATGGGCAGGAGCGGGACCGGGTCCGGCCCGAGGTAGGCGAAGACGAGCCCCTGGTAGTGCTGGACGGGGTAGGCCTTCATCTTCACGCGGCTGGGAAAGGTGCTGTCGGGGGACTCGGGGGGCATCTCGACGCACTGGCCGGTCTCGTTGTACATCCAACCGTGGTAGAAGCAGCGGAGGCCCATCTTCTCGGGCACGCCGAGGAGCATGTCGACGCGGCGGTGAGCGCAGAGGCGGTCGATGAGGCCGATCGTGCCGCTGCGGTCCTGGTAGAGGACGAGGTCTTCGCCGAGCACGCGGATGGGCAGGGTGTGGTGGGTCTTGAGCTCGGACATGCCGGC
This sequence comes from Dehalococcoidia bacterium, assembly GCA_965220205.1. Lineage (GTDB taxonomy): Bacteria > Chloroflexota > Dehalococcoidia > Lucifugimonadales > Australimonadaceae. The sequence continues at coordinate 2,493,934 of OZ244812.1, forward strand.
GATGGGGTGCCAGTAGCGGCGGAGCAGGTTGCCCATGGGCGTGCCGGGCCCGACGTGGGTAAGGCGTTCGTTCAGTTCAACGCTCAGCACGGTCATCCTCCTCGGAATGCGGTCCGTCCGTCTATCAAATGAGGTTGCTGGCGACCTCTGGCGGGGCTTCGGGGATGGGGCGGCCGGCCGCCGCCGCCTGGGCGCGTCCTATGACGCTGTACTTCCCGGAACTCCCCGTGCTGAGCCCGCCGCCCTGGTGAGTCAAGTTCTGGCCCGCCTTCCAGTTCACGTGGCCTTCCTCGGCCTCGTTCGGCACGTACAAGTTCATGTTCGTCCCGGGCTCGCGGAAGGTGTTCATCGGGTCTCCGCCGTCCTCGACGATCTTCATCTGCTCGAGCAGCAGACGGCGGTACATGATGATGCCCTTGTCCGACTCGCCGAGCTTCTCGAACTCGCGCGCCGATATCGCGCCCTGCGACATCCAGGCCATGTTGTCCTGACCGCTGTTGTTGTCAATCAGCTCCCAGGTCGGGAGGCCGCGCGCGTCGTAGCCGGGCAGCGGCACGTCGTAGACGGGGATGTCGTCCCACGCCTGCGGCTCGTCGCCTGGCTGCATGGGGTGGTTTTGGTACCAGATGTAGAGCGTGTGCGTGTCGTCGACCGGCACGCGGATCTGGGCCGCGCTGAGGCTGTTCGGGAACACGACCGGATGGCCGATGCGCCAGGACACGTCCTCCTCCGAGCCGCCTCGCAAGACGCGCCGCTTGACGATGCCGTGGCGGTAGACGTCGAAACCGATCTTCGTGTGCGGTATCACCTTGGGCTTGGGACGCCACTCGTCGTCCATGTCGCGCAGACCGAGCTCGCCCAGCCGTTCGAGGGCGTAGTTGGTGAAGTAGCGATGGTTCCACTCGGTGTGGACCGGGTCCATGGAGTTCTCCATGATCTGGAGCCAGTTGCACGGGACGATGGCCCGTCCGATGTCCCAGAGGGAGTCCTCCTGTATCCACGGGCCCCAGATGGGCAGGAGCGGGACCGGGTCCGGCCCGAGGTAGGCGAAGACGAGCCCCTGGTAGTGCTGGACGGGGTAGGCCTTCATCTTCACGCGGCTGGGAAAGGTGCTGTCGGGGGACTCGGGGGGCATCTCGACGCACTGGCCGGTCTCGTTGTACATCCAACCGTGGTAGAAGCAGCGGAGGCCCATCTTCTCGGGCACGCCGAGGAGCATGTCGACGCGGCGGTGAGCGCAGAGGCGGTCGATGAGGCCGATCGTGCCGCTGCGGTCCTGGTAGAGGACGAGGTCTTCGCCGAGCACGCGGATGGGCAGGGTGTGGTGGGTCTTGAGCTCGGACATGCCGGCGATGGGGTGCCAGTAGCGGCGGAGCAGGTTGCCCATAGGTGTGCCGGGCCCAACGTGGGTAAGGCGTTCGTTCAGTTCAACGCTTAGCATCGGTCATCCTCCTCGGAATGCGGTCGGTCTACGGTCGCCACTCATCACCGCAAGGGCGGCGGGCGCTACGCCCACTGGGCTGTCTCGCTCTTGCCGAGCACGTCGCCCTCTGTGTGCGTCCCTTCGAAAACGCCGACAAGGTCGTCCGACAAGACCGTAGCCTCCTGTCCCGCCAGGCCCGGATCGGCTGGTACGTCGATGTATCTGAGGCGGACCTCCGAGGTGTCGGTGAGCACCGACAGCACTTCCGCGAGGCTGCCGTCGGCGAGGGCCACCTGCTGCGCTGGTTTGAGTCCTCCGATGTGCACGCTGCAACCTCCTAGGCGCCAATCGTTGATCACACCCATCCCGCCGCCGTGAGCGCATGACGCCGCGCACAGCCGTATCTAAGGCTCACGCGGCAGCGGTTATAGTGAGATGCAGAGAGCCTAGTCGCGCCGCGATGGTTTCGCAACCTTCAAGCGGAATGCGATAGCCAGGACAGGACGCTGGAGCGGGCGAGCCGCGTGAAAACGTTGCCGACGGCGGCCGTAATGGGCGAGACTCGTGGGTCCGCGGGCTCGGACCCGGCGGCGTCCTCCATCGACCGCATGCTTGTCGTGAACCACGACACGCCGATCTCGTCTCAGCCGTAGAGGTTGTTGCTGTTGCCGCCAACCCACCGGCGGTTCCAGGGATTGTCCATGCGCGGGCCCTTCCGCTGGGTCATTCGTGACATTCGTGAATGGCGCACACCATCAAACGCGCAATGGCGGCCTCCGTCAAGCCTGCCGCCGCGCGGCGGGGGAGAGCTGCGAAGTCCCCGTGCGCCCGGCGCTTCGGCTGCCTCGACGGACGGACTACGGCCCCGGTGATCAGACGTGTTGGTCCACCAGGACCGGATTGCCGTCCGGGTCCACCGCGACGAAGCTCGCGGGCCCCGTACTGTGCTCGTCCGCCTCGCTGACCAGGGGCACGCCCTGCGCCTTGAGACGCCGCTGCAGTTCGCGGACGTCTGTGAACGTCTCGACCGGGCGGGCCTCGTCATCCCAACCCGGATTGAAGGTCAGGATGTTCCTCTCGAACATCCCCTGGAAGAGGCCGATGGTGTGACATCCGTTCCTCAGTATCTGCCAGTTCTGCGAAGGGTCGCCGCCGACAACCTCGAACCCGAACTTCTCATAGAAGAAGCGTGAGGCTTCGAGGTCCTCCACGGCGAGGCTGATGGAAAAGGCGCCGAGCTCCATATGCTGCTCCTCCCACGCTGGGGCGGATCACCCCATGCGCACGTGCTGTACAACGATACCCAGCCCCGACGCCCTGGCAAGCCGTCCGTCGGCAGTTATGAGAGGAACGCCCTGGGCGCGGGCGGCAGCGACGACGACGTATCGACTCACCCGGTCTCCCTCTCGCGGAGGGAGCGTTCCTCCTCGAGCAGCGTCGCCGCCTCCGGTCCCAGGTTGGTCGTAGGGCGCTGGGCCAGACGCTCCTGCCATTCCCACCTCGCCAACTCCCGCTCCACGGCGGTGATGACGACTGCGCTCATAGTGCGGTCGCGCTCGCGCGCGTGACGGCGCAGGCGTTCGTGAAGGGCGTCCGGCATATTTCTCACCTGTAGGTTGGCCATGCAACGAAACTAGCATGAATTTGCGCCCAAAAATAGGATTGCAGGGCGGCCCCCCGCCCGCATCGGAGTCACAGGCGCAGACCGGATACTGAGCGGCTCCGTTTCCGTGATAGTCTGTAGAGCAGAACAACGGCGAGGGCCGCGACCGGCAGCCGTGCCGGGGTCGCCGCCGAGGCTGGCCACGCGAAGGGGAGTGAACCATGACGATTCGCGTCAACGACACCGCGCCGGACTTTACGGCCAAGACGAGCCAGGGAGACATCAGCTTCCACGATTGGATCGGGGACGGGTGGGCCATTCTGTTCTCCCACCCCAAGGACTTCACGCCGGTGTGCGCGACGGAGCTCGGATACGTCGCGAGTCTGAGCGGCGAGTTCGCCGCGCGCGGATGCAAGGTCATCGGGCTGAGCGTCGATAAGGTGGAGGACCACCTGCGTTGGAAGGCGGACATCGAGGAGATCGCCGGCGCCAAGCTCGAGTACCCGCTGATTGCCGACGAGGACCTCAGCGTCGCCAAGCTCTACGACATGCTCCCCGCGACCGAGGGCGAATCGTCCGAGGGCCGGACGGCTGCCGACAACCAGACCGTGCGGACCGTCTACCTGATCGCGCCGGACAAGAAGGTGAAGATGAGCCTCACCTACCCGATGAGCACGGGGCGCAACTTCGACGAGCTGCTCCGGGTCATCGATTCGTGCCAGCTGACGGCGAACCACCGGGTAGCGACGCCGGCGAACTGGTCGAAGGGCGACCACGTCATCATCCTCCCGGCAGTGGACAACGAGACGGCGAAGGGCCTCTTCCCGGATGGCTGGGAGACGGTGAAGCCCTACCTGCGCAAGGTCAAGGACCCGACCGCGTAGGGAGAGCCGCAGCCTGCTTTACGCGCGAGGCGCGCCGTGGGCGGGGTCGAGCGTCGGGATCTGGTGTTGGAGGTATATCTCCCGCCGCTCCCGCGCCGACTCCATGATGGCGAGGCAGACCTCCAACGTTGCGAGCCCCCAACGGCCGTCGTGGTAGACCGGCGTGTCCCGCATGACAGCGTCGTAGAGCTCGTCGACCTCTGAGTTATAGGCGATGCCGGGCACGGCGATAGGCACGTCCGCGACGCCGTTGTCGTCATAGCGGTATAGGCCCTTCGGCGACTGCCGGATCTCGCCGCGCTCGAACGACAGGATGAAGATGCCTGGATCAGCCGGGATCCAGGCGTCGTCGCGGTTCTGGCGTTCCCGCGGCGCCTCCGCTGTCTCGTCCCGCTGAGCGCCGAACCGCAGCGCCTCCTTCGCTCGCTCTTCGTCGGCCTCTCCGCCGTTCCGCAACGCATTGCGGGCCCGGTTGCGCTCGTCCACGGAAGTGCGCGGGAGGTCCACGCCCCACGGCACGAGCTCCGACGCGAGGAAGTAGCCGTAGCCGTTATGGACGATCGTCGCCGGCGTGCCGTCCTCGAACTCGAGGTACGCGGAGTAGTAGCCGGGGCAGGGGCGCTCCGGCATCCACTGCCCCGTCATGGCCCGGACGCTCCGGACCAAGCCGCCGCCGATCAGACGCACCGCGTCGACCTGATGCGGTCCCTGGCGGTAGACGAGACCGCCGCCGCGCGCTAGGTCGACCTCCTGCGGCATGCGCGGGCGGAGCATCCAATCGGTGTAGGACCAGACGTTGATCGCGCAGAGCCGCCCGAGCTCGCCCCAGTCCACCATGCGCCGCATGGCCCGGAACGGCGGACGCAGCGCCGTGCTGTGGCCCGCCAGCAGCTTCGTCCCGTACTGCTCCGACGCCTCGACCATCCGCTTGGCCTCGTCGAGCGAGACGGCCATGGGCTTCTGCACGACCGCGTGCGTGCCGTTGCGCGCCGCGGTGACTACGTGCTCACAATGCAGATGGTTCGGCGTCGAGATCCAGATCGCCTCGACTTCCGGGTCCTGGCACATCGCCTCGACCGTGTCAAAGGCGCGGCCGCCGTACTGCTCCCGGAACGCCGTGAGCGCTTGTGGCCGGACGTCCGCCGCGGCTATGAGCTCGACCTTGGGATGGCCGGCGAGGCGCCGCACCGACTGCGTGCCCGCGATGCCGAGCCCCGCGACGCCAACCTTGAGCTTGCGCTGCCCGCCGTCGTCGTGCGCTGCTTCCGTCATCGGTGTTCCTCCAGCCGGGCGACCGAGCGGGCTCGGGCCGTCAGCTCGTGAAGCCGTAGAACTCGCGAGCGTTGGTCTCGAGTATCTTTCGCGCGACCGCGTCGCTGATCCTGCCCTGGTCGGCCCATCGCTGAATCTCGTCGAGCGCCGCGAGGTTCGCCGACTGGTCGGAGTGGCAGTAGTCGGTGCCGATCATCAGGTTGTCCTCCATGCCAAGCTCGAGCAGATGCTGGACATGGTCAACCGGGTCGATCGTCACGAACAGCCGGTCGTCGCGGAAGAGGTCCCTGCGCATCTCGAACGTGAGCGCGCGCTCGTGCAGCCGCTGCGACCGCTGCTGCATCTCCAGCTGCGATATCGCGTAGGGGACCCACGACGCGCCCGCTTCGATGAAACCGAACTTGAGGTTGGGGAACTTGGCGGGAAGCTCCCCAGTGACCACGGCCATGAACGCGGCCATCACCGGGAACCCTCGGTCCCACTCGCGGCCGGGCAGCGGGTGGCCCGTATGGACGCAGACGGGCAAGCCCAGCGCGGAGGCCTCCTCGTAGATGGGGAAGAAGTGCGGGTCGGCGACCGACTTCTCCAAGTCGTGTCCACGCCTGAAGATGGCGCACGCCCCGTGCTCCTTCGCCCAGCGCAGCTCCGCGACTCCCTTGTCAGGGTCCAGGAGGGGCAGCACAACCGCCCAGCGCAACCGTCCCTCGCTCGCCGCGCACCGCTCCGCGACCCAGCTGTTGTAAGCGTGCGCCATCGCGGCCTCATCCGTGGGGTCGCTCGGGCCGTAGCGGATGAAGAAGGTCGGGAAGATCACCTGGGTCTCGACGCCCATGCGGTCCATATCCTCGAGGCGCCCCTCGATGTCGACCAACTCGCGGCGGCCTTGCGCGGGGTGATGGGCGTCGTCGCGGACGGCGCGCGGCTGGAGCCTGTCGCCCACGAGCCACCAGCGGCCTCGCGGCGGGGAGCCCTGTCGGCGGCGCGTCTCCAGCACCGGAGTGCTGGGCGTCACGGTGACCGGAGCCACGCCGCCGGGCGTTCCCAACGACTCCCAGGTGGCTTCGGTCTCGTCGACGTGGGTATCGGCGTCAATGATCGATGGCATAGGACCAACTCCTTCCGTTCATCACTATTCCGCCCTGCGTCCGGCGCGCGGAGCGAGGGCCGCAATCCGTGCGGGCCGCTTGCTCTGACTATACATCCTACGCCGCCGCACGGGCGCCCGTCACCGGGATGAGGCGGTTGGCGGTCGAAGGGCCTTTGTCATGGGGGCCGTGTGGAATCACGCTCCGGCGCCCGCTTGGCCTGCATTGTCAAGGCAACGGCGTGTATAAGGTGTGCAAAAGGCAGGAATGGCCCGGAATGGCGCGGGGCGCTCACTCGTAGATTTCATAGGTTTACGAGCGGAGGCGGAGAGATTTTTTCTGAAAGTGAGACATTTTGAGCCATTGTGAGCCATTCTTCTCTGGGGCCGGGGCCGGTAGGCGGGGTCGGCGGCTCTTCCAAAACGGTCTCATTCGGTCTCATTGGTCTCATTTCCCCAGTGGGTCGGGGCCGGACGACCGGCGGGCGGGGCACCCGTCGGAATTGGGCCATGGGGATAGTGTAGGAGGCGAGGGGACGACTGGGGAAGGGGGGATGTCGCGGCGGGCGGGGCGCGGGCCTCTCTCTACTCTCCCGTAGACGGGACCTTTGCGTGACTCTGCGTGACGAGCGCTGTTCTTCCCGCCCACCCGCCCGTAACGTTTTGGCGTGGGGGACACCCCCACGCCCCCGGCAGAGGGGCTTTGCCCTCTGCACTCCCATTGGGCGACTACGAGAGCTGGCCCTACGAGTTATGCAACTGCCCCGCAGACGGGGGAGGGGCGGATGTCGCGGCGGGCGGGGCGCGGGCCTCTCTATGCTCCTTCGTAGACGGGATCTTTGCGTGGCTCTGTTGACGAGCGTTGTTCTTCCCGCCCACCCGCCCGTAACGTTTTGGCGTGGGGGACACCCCCACTCCCCCGGCAGAGGGGCTTTGCCCTCTGCACTCCCGCTGGGCGACTAGCAGAGCTGGCCCTACGAGTTATGCAACTGCCCCGCAGACAGGGGAGGGGCGGATGTCGCGGCGGGCGGGGCGCGGGCCTCTCTATGCTCCTTCGTAGACGGGATCTTTGCGTGGCTCTGTTGACGAGCGCTGTTCTTCCCGCCCACCCGCCCGTAACGTTTTGGCGTGGGGGACACCCCACGCCCCCGGCAGAGGGGCTTTGCCTCTGCACTCCCGTTGGGCGACTACGAGAGCCGCCCCTATGAGTTATGCGAGGGTCTCCGTGGGGGAGGAGGCCAGAGAGCGGCGGGGCGCCGCGCCGGGGGGCTCGCCGTGGTGGGCGGTCCGTCCGCAAGGGGCATGGATTGCCGTGTCGGGGCACAGGAATGACGGAGGGACGCCCGTCGCCGGGAATCTGCAAAGCAGCCGCGTTCTCGGCTACAATGCGCCGCGTCCGACCGTCGGACCTCGTAGCCGCAGACGCGAGGTGGAATATGGCGATGGTGATCGACGCTGACACACACGTAGTCGAGTCGGAGGCGATGTGGGAGTTCTTCGACGAGGAGCATCGACACCTCAAGCCGGTGCTCGTCGGTACGCCGGAGCCGGCCACGGGACGGCTCCGCAACCGGTGGGTCATCGGCGCCCGGTTGGTGCCGCAGCCGGCCGGGTTCGGCGGACACAACGCGCAGGCGCCCCCGGCGAGCCCCGAGGACCTCGCCAACCCGTTCTGGGGCAGCAAGTCGCTCCAGGACATCCCCTACCGGCTCAACGCCGCCGACGAGATGGGCGTCGACGTCCAGGTCATCTACCCCACGCTCTTCATCGTCTATCTGACCGGCGACCCCGAAATCGAGCTCGGCATGTGCCGGGCCTACAACCGCTTCATGGCCGACGTCTGGGTCCGGTCCAACGGCCGGATGCGGTGGGTCGTCGTGCCGCCGCTCCTCTCGATCGACGCAACGCTCGAGGAGCTGCACTACGGCGTCGAGCACGGGGCCGTGGGCGTGATGTTTCGCGGCATGGAGGGCTCCCGCTCCATCTCGGACCCGTACTTCTTCCCCGTCTACGAGGAGGCGGCGCGGCTCAACCTGCCGGTCTGCATCCACACGGGCGCGGGCAACCCCACAGTGAGCCAGGCGTTCGACACGAGGGTGGTCCAATCGTTTCCCCAGCAGCGGCTGCTGCCGCTCGTCGGCTTCCACGACCTCGTCCTCCATCGCGTGCCCGAGCGCTTCCCGGACCTGCGCGTCGGCTTCATAGAGACGAGCGCGTCGTGGGTGCCCTACCTGCTCCACTACCTCAAACACCGCGTCAAGGACGGCTCCGATCGGTGGGACGGCGGCGTCCTCGAGGAATACCGGATATTCGTCGCCTGCGAGGCCGACGAGGACGTGTCCTATCTGGCCGAGTGCATCCCTCCGGACCAGATCATGATCGGGTCCGACTACGGCCACACCGACCCCTCCTCGAACTACTCCATCGTTGACGAGCTGCGGTCGCGCGAGACGTTAGACCGCGGGCTCGTGGAGAAGATCCTCACCGACAACCCCGCCCGGTTCTACGGGATATAGGCCAAGAGGCCCCCAATCCGTTCGTGGGACCCTTCGACGGGCTCAGGGCGAACGGATTGGGACGGAGTTAATCAGAGAGCTTCCTTAGAGGACGAAGAAGCGATGGCCCGCGAATACAAGGTGATATCGGGCGATGGGCACATCGACCTCAACCCGGACGCGTGGCGGGACCGGGTTGCGGCGAAATGGCGGGACCGCGCGCCCAAACGCGTCGCGATGCCCAACGGCATGGACGCAATCCAAGTCGACGGCGGCCACCCGCACACCATCGGGCTCACGCGCAACGTCGGTTACGAGAAAACCGACGACCTCGCGGTCAAGGTCCCGACGTTCGACAACGGCTTCGGGGGCGGCCCTCCGGAGCAGCGACTCCGCGAGCAGGACGAGGACGGGCTCGACGCGGAGGTCCTCTTCTCTCAACTCACGCCTGTGCTGCGGGACGCCAAGGACGACGATCTGTTCCTAGACCTCGTGCGCGCCTACAACGAGTTCCTAGGCGAGGAGTACCAGGCGGCCGACCTCGACCGCCTGATCCCCATGGGCCTGCTGCCGACGACCGGCGTCGACGACGCGATCAGGGAGATGGAGCACTGCGCGGCCGTCGGGCTGCGCGGCGTGAAGCTCGACGCGTACCCCTCCGGCCGGTCGTACCCCACGCCCGAGGACGACCGCTTCTGGGCCGCCGCCGTAGCCATGCGCATGCCGCTCACCAGCCACAGCGACGGACGTCTCGGCCTCGAACGTCGCGGGCCGTCGTTCCAGTACGAGAAGGAGCCGGGCACAGACACAGTGCACCAGGCGGATCCCTTCACCTACTTCTTCCGCTTCACCAGCGACTCGATGAAGGCCACGACCCAGATGGCGTTCGCCGGCGTGTGGGACCGCTTCCCGGAGCTCCAGATCTACTGGGCCGAGACGATGATCGGATGGTTCGAGTACGGCATCTGGCAGATCGACGAGCACTACGACCGCTACATGGACCACATCCACGCCAACTGGGGCCTGCGCAGCCTCGACCGGAAGCCGAGCGAGTACATCAAGGAGCGCACCTACTGGGGCTTCCTCCACGATCCGGTCGGCGTGCGCCATCGGGAGAGCGTCGGCGTCGATAAGCTGATTTGGGGCACCGACTTCGCCCACGCCGCAAGCGATTGGCCGAACTCGGTCGCGGTCATGGAAAGCGATTTCGCCGGAGTCCCCGAGGCCGAGAAGCGGATGATGCTGGTCGACAACGTCGTCCGCTACTTCCGCCTCGACGCGCAGTAGTCCGCGACGCCGGCGATTCCGCAATCGCAGGGGCGCAAGCCCCTCAGCGCCGGCTGCGCCGCTCTGGCTCCTGCCCCGGCCACAGCCGCTCCTTGATGGCGTCGCCGTGCTCGGGGCAGAGGAGGCTGAACAGCCCCGCCTCGTCGTGGTGGTCCTCGTGCTCGACGTCCACTTGCATCTCGATCCTCGCCCACCCCTCGGGCAGGAACCAGTGATCGAGCCGGTCGGAGTCTACGTAGTCGTCCGAAGACTCACACCCCGGGTAGTCGCACTTGATCGAGACGATAGAGGAATAGCCCATGAGTCCCCCGCGCTGGCGCGTGTGGCCGGAGGCGTGGCTCGATGCGTCGCCAACGACCGGTCAGCCAGTAACCTGCTGAGGCTATCTGAGGCAGAGCGTCGCGCGCAAGCGACAGGGCCCTCCAGCCCGAGACGCGCATAGGTGCGGATCAGGCAATGGGCTCGCGGTCACGCTCGCCGCGCGCACGCAGCAACCAGACCAGCCCGAAGGCCGCCACATAGTAGGCAGCGACGTACATGGCGCTAATTCGGGATATCTTGAGAGAGTCCATGATGACTACTGAGTTCGGCAGGAAGGTGTGTGAAGTCGTGAATAGCCCGTAGAGCAAGCTTCCCGCGGTCAGCAGTAGGACCATGCGCCTTCGGTCGCCACTGTCAGCCGAATCGAAACGGCGCAGGGCCCGGATGGTTAAAGAGCTCAGCACGCCTGCCAAGGCAAGAGAGACCAACCAGACATTGACGTGATACAAGGAATGCCGCAACAGAAAGTCAATCGCCAAGATGATGTATATCGGGATGAAGTGTTTGGTGACGAATAGAGACATCCCGACGAGCAAGAGCGCGTGGCTTAGGCTCATCTTGGATGCCTGCCTGCCGAACCAGCCAAGGAAGGGGAGCGTTGCAAGCATGGGCAGCGCAGCGAGAAGAAGGAAGGTTAAGTAGTCGCGCATGAAGAGTTCAATGACGACCCACTTTGCTACGCCGGCCGCCGCAACAGCTGTAAGGGCGTAGGCCCAGACGAGTGACAGCGTGCGCCGCCCCAAGAGACGCACGCGCAGATACGATAGACCTAGAAGCAGGACGAAGAACGAGTCGGTGAGCGAAGGGCCCCGCCAGGGAGCCAGGAGGCCGAACATGTCGGGGCGCAAAGCTATGAGACCGGCCACAACATCGACGGCCAGCGGTATGCCGATGACCAGCAACAACTCCCAACGATACCTCGCCGCGAGGCTGGCGAGGCTTGTCATAGGGCCTCATGTCGTAGCCGTCGAGGACCGAACGTAACGCGCCTCCCCCGCTAGTACCCCTCGGGCACGGGGGCCTGCCGCGTCAGCGTGATCTCTTTCCGCTGCTTGGCCGACTCGAGCATGGCCCACTGGACCTCGGCTGTCGCCATGCCCCAGCGGCCGTCGTGCAGCATCGGCTTGTCGTGCCGAACGGCGTCGTAGAGCTCCATCACTTCGGACGCCAGCGACATCCCCGGCCCGCCCGATTGCGGCACGGCGACCTCTCGCATGCCGTCGTTGTCGTAGATGTACATGCCCTTCGGGGACATCCGCACGTCGCCGTCCTGGCAGCTCGCGATCAGCACCCCGAGGTTGCCGGGCGTCCACGGCCGGTTGGCGCTGCCGCCCACGATGGTCCCCTCGGCCGAGCCGCCGAACCGCGACGTCTCCTTCCCCGCCTCCTCGTCAACTTCGCCCGCCAGCAGGTCGCGGCGGAACTTCGCCCGGCCCTCGTGCCCCTTGTCGGTCGACCAGCTGGTCAGGTCGACGCTGTCGAAGTAGCCGTACGCGTTGTAGACCAGCGTCGCGGGCGTGCCGTCCTCGAACTCCATGAGCGCCGCGAAGTAGCCGGTCCCGTTGGGGCGCTCGGGGCGCCACCGGCCGGTGATGGCGCGGACGCTGCGGACGAGGCCGCCGCCGAGGTAGCGCGTCGTCTCGATTTGGTGCGGTCCCTGCCGCCACACGATGCCCCCGCCGGCCTCGTCGTCGACCTCCTGGGGCATGCGCGGGCGCAGCATCCAGCCGGTGTAGGCCGCGACGTGCATCGCGCGCAGCGGTCCGATCTCGCCGCTCGTGACGACCTGCCGCATCCGCACCGTCAGCGGGCTCGAGCCCTGCGTCTGGCCTCCGGCCAGAAGCTTGACGCCGTTGCGCTCCACCGCTTCCAAGACCCGTTCGCACTCCTCCATGGTGACGCCCATCGGCTTACGCAGGCAGATGTGCTTGCCGTGTTCAGCCGCGGTGACGGCGTTCTCGGCGTGCAGGTTGTTCGGAGTCGCGATCCACACCGCCTCGACGTCGGGGTCCGCGCACAGCGCCTCGGCGCTCGTGTACGTCCTCCCGCCGTAGCGTCTCGTGAACTCCGCGAGCGCCTGCGGCCGCAGGTCGGCGCCGGCCACGATCTCGATCTTGGGCAGCGATTCGAGCGTGGGGATGAACTCGGTCGCGCCGAACCCCAGGCCGATGATGCCTACCTTCATCGTCTGCTCGCTGGTCATGTGGCTCCTCCTACTCGGCGCCGGGTCTGCGACCGCGCCTATGGCCGGGCCCGGCGTTCGGCAGAGCGCATGTTACTCGCTGCGATGGCCCCATGCGCCGCCGCCGGGCGTCTCGATCCGTAGGACGTCGCCCGGCTCTGCTGTCAGCTCCGTCTTCGCTTCCAACGGGACCTGCTCGCCGTTCCTGATGAGCGACGCGGAGCCTGGAGCGCCGTCGCCCCCGCCGTTCAGGCCCCACGGCCCGCGCGACCGTCGTTCCGCGACGACCGTCACCCGCGACTGCGCGAGGAACTCGATCTCGCGCACGATGCCGTCGCCGCCGTTGTACAGGCCGGCCCCGCCGCTGCCCGGACGCAGACTGTACCGCCGGACGCGCAGCGGGAACGCGAACTCCAACGCCTCGATCGGCGTATTCAGCGTGTTGGTCATGTGCGACTGCACGCCCGACGCGCCCGGTCCGCGCGCGCTCGCGCCGTGGCCGCCCGCGACGGTCTCGTAGTAGACGAACGCCTCGCCCGTCCCTGGGTCGCGGCCGCCGGCCAGCACGTTGTTCATCGTGCCCTGGCTCGCCGCGGGGACGAGCTCGGGCGACGCCTGCGCAAGACACCCCAGCAGGACGTCGGTGATGCGCTGCGAGGTCTCGACGTTGCCGCTGCTAACCGCGTGCGGCGCCGTTGCGTTCACGAGACTCCCGGGCGTCGCGACGACCGTGAGGGCGCGGCGGACGCCGTCGTTCGCCGGCACGTCGCCCGCCAGGCAGCGCAGCACGTAGAGCGCCGCCGACTCGGTGACGGCGAGCGGCGCGTTGATGCAGCCGGCAGTCTGGGGCGCGGTCCCGGTGAAATCCACGGTGAGGCGCTCGCCGTCGAGGACTGCTGTGCAGACGATCGGCAACGGCTCGGACGTGACCCCGTCGCCCTCCATCCAGTCGGTGAAGGAGTACCGACCCGCTGGAAGCCGGGCGATTGCCGCGCGCGTGAGCGACTCGGCATAGTCGAGCAGAGCGGCCATGTGCGCGTGGAGCGCGTCGAGCCCGTAGCGCTCCGCCAAGGCCAGCATCCGCCGCTCGCCGGTGCGTATGGCCGCAAGCTGCGCGGCGAAATCGCCTCGGCGCTCCTCCGGCGTCCGGGTGTTGCGGCAGATGAGCTCGAGCAGCGGCTCGTTCAGCCTGCCTCCTTCCACGAGCTTGAGCGGCGGGATGACAACGCCCTCCTGGAGGAGCTCGGTGGAGAGCGGCAGCGACCCCGGCGCCATGCCGCCGATGTCCGCGTGATGACCTCGGTTCGCGACGTAGCCCACCAGCAGGCCGCCGCCGTCGAACACCGGCGCCATGAGACTCACGTCGGGCAGGTGCGTCCCGCCGAGGTAGGGGTCGTTCAGGATGGCGACGTCTCCGGGGCCGAGCTCCAGACGGTCGAGTCCGGCGCGGACGGACATCGTCATCGCCCCCAGGTGCACCGGGATGTGGGCTGCCTGCGCCGCCATCTCGCCGCCGGGCCCGAAGACCGCGCACGAGTAGTCGCGCCGCTCCTTGATGTTGGTCGAATAAGCGGCGCCACCGAGAGCGACGCCCATCTCGTCGGCGACCGAGCTCAGGAGGTTGCGGAACACCTCGAGGCTGATGGCGTCGACGGCGCCGCTCACGCGCCGGCTCCACGGGGCGAGACCATCAGATTGCGAAAGCCGTCCACCCGCGCGCTCCAACCCGGCGGCACGAGCGTCGTCGCGTCCATCTGCGTCACTAGCGCGGGCCCATCGAACCGGTCGCCCGGCGCGAGCGACTCGCGGTCGAAAATGGCGGTCTGCTCCGGGCCCGCGTCGAACCAGACCTCGCGCGTCTCGCCGCTCCGCCGGAGCCGGTCATGGGGAGTCTCGGCGACGAGGTTGGGCCGGAGACCCGGGACCGCCGCCGCTAGCCGCGCCGTGACGACCTCCACCGGCGCTCCCGCGTCCGCATAACCGAACCGGACGTGGTGCGCCTCGTGGAACGCCGCTTCCAACGACGCGTACGAGCCGTCGGACGGCCAATCGACCGGGAGCTCGAACGATTGCCCTCGGTAACGGACGTCCAACGACCGACGCATAACGGGGTCGCCGGGCTCGCTCGCGGAGAGCTCGGCACGGGCCAGCTGCTCCAACTCCTCCATCGTCCGCCGCAGGCGGTCCATCTCCGCGGACGAGCGGGCCATCACGGTGCGCGAGTAGTCCTTGACGACCTCGGCAATGGCGACGCCCATGGCCGAGAGGACTCCCGCGTGGCGCGGGACGAGCACGCGCTCGATGCCCAGGCCCGCCGCGAGCTCGCACGCGTGCTGAGGTCCCGCGCCGCCGAACGCGACGAGAGTGAAGTCCCGGGGGTCGTGGCCCCGTTCGAGCGAGACGGTGCGCAGCGCGCGCTCCATCACGGCGTTGGCGATGCGCACGATGCCCAGCGCCGCCTGCCGGCTGTCGGCCCTCATGCCGGCGGCAAGGCGTTCGATGGCCTCCCGCGACCGCCGGGGGTCGATTGCCACACGGCCGTCCAGGAAGCGCTCGGCCGCCATCCTGCCCAAGAGCAGGTTGGCGTCGGTCACGGTGGGGAGATCGCCCAGTCCGTAGCAGGCGGGGCCGGGCGAGGCGCCCGCCGACTCCGGGCCGACCCGCAGCGCGCCGCCGGCGTCCAGCCTGGCGATGGAGCCGCCGCCCGCGCCCACGGTCCGGATATCGATCACGGGGACGCCGACCGGTAGTCCGTCGACCTCGAATCCTGTTGCCGCCTGCACTCTCCCCGGACAGAGCGACACGTCCGTGGAGGTGCCTCCCATGTCCAGCGTGATGATGTGGTCGAAGCCGGCGGCGCCCGCGACGTACGCGGCGCCGATGACGCCGCCGGCCGGACCGCTGAGGACGGTGCGGACGGGTTGACGCCGCGCCAGGTCCACGGAGATGGCGCCGCCCGACGACTGCATCACGCGCATGGGCCGTCCGAGGCGCTCGCGCAGCCGGTCGAGGTAGCCCGACATGAGCGGGCCGACGTAGGCGTTCACGACGACGGCGCTGGTGCGCTCGTACTCCCGGAACTCGGGCAACACTTCGCTCGACGTCGTGACGAACGGGGCGGCGTCGGCCAGCGCTTCGGAGAGCATGCGCTCGTGCTCCGGATGGAGGAACGCGAACAGCAGGCTGATCGCCACGGCCTCGGGCTCGAGCGCCCGCACCCGGGCCGCGATGTCGTCGATCTCGTCGGGTGAAGGCGCCCGCAGGACATTGCCGGCGGCGTCCACGCGCTCGGCGAGGCCCAGCCGCAGCTCGCGCGGCACGAGCGGCGCCCGGGCCCGGTAGGCGAGGTCGTACAGGTCCCGCCGCGCCTGCCTGCCTATCTCCAGCACATCCTCGAACCCCTCCGTCGTCACCAGCGCCGTCCGGGCGCCCCGGCGCTCCAGAAGCGCATTGGTGGCGACCGTCGTTCCATGCGCGACGGCGTCGTCCTCGCCGAGCGGGACGAGGGCGGCCCCCTCGGCTGCCGCTGCGGCCGGGTCCTCCGGAGTCGACGGCAGCTTGTGCACCGTGACCCGTTCGTCGGTGATTGCGACGAAATCGGTGAACGTGCCGCCAGTATCGATGCCGAGGACCGTGCGCGTCATAGAGGTCCGTCCGGTGTAAGGGTGGCCGATGCCCGTCGCGGGCATAGTCGGCGGGGCAGCGTGCGAGCCCTGCCGATTCTACACGTCCGCCCCCTCCCGTTGAGCCGGTCTCAACCGTCTGGCCTCCTCCCACACCGGGGGAGGATTGAGGTGGGGGGGACCACATGATGCGCCGCACTGCAATCCCGACACTCCCGCGCAGACCCCGTCACTGCCGCGAGGGTCACGCCGACGTATGGCGAAACCGGGGACTTTTGGCCGCGAGCTTTGCGAGACAGCCTCCTCAGCCAGTGCGAAGAGGCGCTGCGCCATGCCGAGCCCACGCTGGCTCACTCAGGGGATTCGAACCGGGGGCCCGCGACTGGTGAGCTCCTAAGCTGGTCTTCGCATCCGGAGCGTCGCTGTCGCTCATGTTGTGTAGGTCCTCCGCCCACGAGCACCTCAGTTTTCGTCGCTATTGCCCGACCGGCATGAACGAGGCCCGCGCAACAGCGCAACCGGGAGCACGGCGCTGCTTCAGGAATACAGGGCGTACATCCGACGCGCCCCTGGATCCATCCAGCCCTTCCTGCTCCTGACGTTGGACGAATGGCTCGGGCTCAGGCAGGAGTTGATGCGCGCGGAGCGGGACGCGCCGGACGCGTGGGCAGGTGAAGAGGCTACAAGAGCGCGGCGCGGCGGATCTTCGGGACTCCCCGCTAGTCTCCAATTTCAGCAGGCGAGGAGAATGAGCACTAGAATACTAACCGTATCTCGCCTGGCCATTGTAGGTTGTTCCGAGGATGCTCCGGCGGATACAAGGTGACAATGAAGCCGAACTTCTCGTAGAAGTGTTTGAGCTTGTCGAAGTGGCCGCTATCCGTCTGGCTAAGTCTGCCCTCGATGCCCTCATGCCCTCGTGCTCTGCATGCTTCGATGACGGCTGTGAGCAACATCGAACCCAGACCTCGGTTCTCCATTCTCCGGTCGACATGTATGTCGGCTAAGAGCGCGAAGGGCAACAGTTGCAGGTCGTGGTCGCGGGTTATCACGTAAGCGACGTTCTTGCCTCGTGTGGATGCGCTCCACGCGCGCCATGTCATCCCGAAGTAGTCGTCTGCCATATGGATATCCCAGATGCGCCCACCCCTGTCGCGCCACCGGACACTCGGGGTCCGTTGAAACATGAGTGCTCCTCCCAGTGCTGCCGTGTCCACGCGAGCAAATTCCAAATGGACTGTACCAGATGCCCAGGCCCTCAAGGGCTACTACAACGCATCCCGCCTCTCAGTCTCCTCAGCTGGCTCAGCGTGTTCACATGCTTCGTCACAGTCAGCTGGCGTGGAAGAAGCTTCGACGGTGGCGCTACACAACAGAAAACTCTGAGAGCCCATGAATGGACTAGTGTGTGAGACGGTCATCTCCTCCAAGGTCCGACCGTTTGCGGTTCGTTCTCGATGGCTCTGTCCGTTCCATTGTCGAATTCGAAGGGAATCAAAGAATTCGCCAACGATACTATCGGTATTCTTAATGCCAAATTGACATCGGTCTTATCGCAGAACCAAGGAAATAGAACCTGTCAACCTGGCTTGAACGAAGGGATGTTTCTTCATAGGTCAGCGGCTCTGAGATATTGTGGCGAATACACCGACGGCCCATCCGCAACCAGGCCAAAGCGTAAGTGTGGGAACAAACCGAGCTCGCGAGCGGTTGAGAAGATTTCCCGAAGCGTGCCCACGAAACTCTCCTCGGTGCGTCGGAAGAAGGTCAAATGTTGGAACTCTTGATAGTCCAGAAGTAGACAAGGGATGTCAGTCTCTTCAGAAATGGAGAGGACTTGTCGGCTAGAGGTCGGCCGTTCCAGATCAAACAGCTCCTTGACGATGACGAGGCCGAAGACCTCGCGACCGGATATGGAGACCTCGGAGCGTTGCCCATCCGTGATAATCTCAATGGAGTTGCTAGAACGGAGGTGGTTGATAGATCCCTTCAGTTGGGCGGCCGCCTTCTTGACATGTGCGGTGGTAGTGGCCTTCTTGCGATCAATGGTACGACTTAGGGTCGCCGCCGTAATCGGGCTGTCCTTGGCCTGAATCAGCAGCACAGTCTTCGCAGTGGCCACAAGCACATCTACGAACTCTCGCCTCTCGTTTGTTCGCACTGGATTCCGGTAGACTTGGTCACTACTAAACGCCCGATGTAGACCCGTTTCAATGTCACGTTCATTGAAATCGCCGGGGGACTGGCTCTGTGGGTACAAGTTGTCAGGAGGCAGCGCCTCAACCAAGTCAATTCTGAGGGCGGCATTGTCGTCGGCTGTTGAGCGAGCGCCAAACCAAAAAACCATGTCATCGTGGAACTGACGAGCGAGCTCCAGAGTGACTGGCACGAACTGGATCGTCTTCGCGAAAGATCGAAAGCGTGTAGCATCCGGGTTCTCAGCACGGAAGCCAATCAACTTTCGATTATATTCGTCAAAGAAGTGCATGTCGAAGGAGTCTGACGATAGCACCTGGAAGAATTCGCGAGTTAACTCCTCGTCAAAAAGAGGTGTACGGATGGTAAGCGGTTCATCGTGGTCATCGAAGAAAGCTGTAAGTACCCCACAGGTGTGCACATCACCAGCGCGCAGAGGGACCAGGTAAATGCGGAAGAACTTTCGCATCCGGGCTGTTACAGCCATTTCCCTCATGGTTTTCGCAATGAGAATCATTCGGGAGGAGCCTACGTTGCGCATAGGCAGTAGACCGCCCGGGAAGTCGACCAGTGCCTGTAGAACCTCTGGATAGGAGACATCCTCGGTCCAACCCAGATAGGCTTGCAACTCAGGAGCATCGCCAGCTGGCAGGAAAGCGGAACAAGGGATGTCGTCCCTGCCGGCAGCGACCCGCATCATATCCGCTGCGCGTGAGATAGTAGAAGTCACGTCTCGGGTGTCCCGATCCAACTGCCGCAACTCACGCAGGCAGCGGACGGCCCGTTCGGTCAGCCCGACGCCCACCAGGGGCGGTTTCCCTGGAACCTCTAGATACAATATCAATTCTGGATCGCGAGTTTGCCAGTCTCCCTGAGCGTAACGGATCTGGACGTATTCGTGTTCAATGGCGTAGTTGAGGCATTCGGCGTGGAGTGGCGTCATCAACTGTCGATTGTCCTCCCACATAAACCACTCCTGCCCCTGCAAAAGCACTCACCGTGCAGGTGGACAAGGCGGCTGTAGTAGCCGCATTGCAAGCTCGGCTTGTCCTCATTGTAGTCTTTGGAACTCAGCATCTGAAGGGAGTCCCGCCCCCGTCCCCGGTGTCTGCTCCGCTCGGCGGTACCTGTACCGGCCCGACGCCGAGCGGCCGACGGGGCGTATCTTCGTGCTTACAGAGGAGCGCTGACGGGCGGCGCCTCGACCCTTCGCCGCTGCGCCAACCCAGCAGCAGGTCCCCCAGCCTGGAGAGGTACGTCAGATCGGCGGCGGCACCGACGAGGCCAGCCATGCTCGCGGCTCCCTAGGCGATGCTCCTGTTTGACAGCAGCGTCAGCCCACGTAGGGGACTCGAATCAAGGACCCCTGACTGATCAGCTCCTAAGTGGTAGTCCTGAGCATCGCCGTCGCCCTCGTCGTTTAGGTCGACAGCTCACGAATACCGCAGCGTTTCGTTGCTATTGCCCAACCGCCATGAACTCCGATGTCTACGTGATTAACGCGGATGGCCCTGGCCAGACCGGCCTGACCGGTGACACTTCCCAAGCTGGTCCCGCCCTCAGGTAACGTCCGACGGCATGGCTATGCCGGGGGCCCCCTTCCTTTTGAGACAAGCCCCATTTGCGCACGCAACGAACGAAGGGCCCGCATGCGCGGGCCCTTCGTTCGGTCGGCCTCGGTGAGCGCCGCTAGGCGCGCGGCGCGAGGTTGGTCCGTTCGCGCTGGAGCTGCGAGACGCCTTCGTCGACGTTCGTGTCAATCATGGGGGGGTTCGGGCCGCGCTGATAGCCGACCGGGTCCTCGCCGCGCTGCACGCGCTCGATCTGCTCCTTCATGTGCCGCCGCAGGAGCACGACGCCACGGTCGGAGTAGCTCAGGTGCTCGACGGAGCGGTCGGTGATCGGCCCCTGCGTCTCCCAGGCCATCTGGTCCTGCGAGTTGACGCTGTGCAGGATGAACCTCGTCTCGGGGTGCGACTTCTCCGGGTCCTCCTTGATCGGGTCCTCGAAGGTGATCTTCGGGTCGAACGCGTCCTCCGGCTCGCTGCCGTCCTCCGTGGGGTAGAAGAACATGCGCATATGGATAGTGTGCGTGTCGTCGATCGGGACGCGGAACTGCGAACTGGCGCCTTGGCGCAGGATGTTCGGGAACAGCACCGGGTGTTCGTCGACCATGCCGTTGACGTAGGTGCGCTTCTTCATGAGCCCGCCGTAGTCGGTCACGAAGAACTCGAACGACTCGACGTCGTCGGTGAAACCGCGGGTCGTATTGATCGGCTTACGGCCCCGGCCGATGAACTCCTGATGCAGCACCTGGAGGTGCGCCGGGTCCATCGAGTTCTCCATCGCCTGGAACCAGTTCGCGTTGAGCTGCGGATGGACCAGCCACACGCGCTTGCCGTCCTTTCGGAAGAGGGTGTCGTAGTGCATCATCGGCGGCGCCGGCAGCGGGCCCATGTAGGCCCAGATCATGCCCAGGAAGACTTGGACGGGGTAGGCCTTGAGCTTCACGCTCCGCATGATGGCGTCGTTCCGCTCGGGCGGCGTCTCGAGGATGTTGCCTTCGCAGTCGTAGAGCCAGCCGTGGTAGGCGCACGCGATGCCCCGTTCCTCGACGCGGCCATAGACGAGCGACGCGCTGCGGTGCGCGCAGTGGTCGGCGAGAAGGCCGGTGCGCCCCGACTTGTCGCGGAAGATGACGAGGTCCTCGCCGAGTATCCGCACGAACTTGGTCGGGTGCTCGTCGTCGATGTCCTGGGCCAGCGAGATTGGGTGCCAGTACATCCGGAGCACCTGCCCCGCGGGCGTGCCTGGGCCAATCCTGGTTATCAGTTCGTTCTCTTCCTGGGTCAGCATCCGTTCACTCCTTTATCTGACCTGCCTGCCTCTATCCGACCGGTTATCACCTATCCGACCGCGTATGCCCTATCCGACCGGTATCACCTATCCGACCGGTTATCACCCTAGCGCCCCCGACCGTAGCCGGAACGCGTCAATTGTCCGTGAGAGTGTGCTGCAAATACGCCGTCAGGGTCAAGGTCAACGCCAGCGCGGCGCGCCTACCCCTGGCGGCCCCCGTTCTCGACGAAGGCCTCCTCGCGGTTGAGGTCGAAGGCCTCGAGCACGGGCAGGTCGTCGATGGAGAAGAGGTAGGCGGGCGTCTCGTCGGACGTGTTGACGTGTGCGTGCCATCTCCAAGGCGGCGTGACGAAGGAGTCGCCCGGCCCCCAATCGAAGCGGACGCCGTCGATGATCGTGCAGCCGTTCCCGCGGAACACGTGATGGACGGGCGCGTAGGTGTGACGGTGCGCCGTCGTGTGCTCGCCGGGCCGGAGCATCTGCATGCGGCAGGACATCGTCGGCAGCGTGCGGCCCCCGGTTGCGGGGTTGACGTACTCGATAGCGACGCCGTCGGCGCTCGTCGAGACCCCAGCCTCGGCCAGTTGCGCGAGCGCCTCGGCGGTCTGCTCCCACCGGTACACGAGGACCGGATGGCCGGCGGGCTGAGCTTCGTAGCCGACCGGGCGCACGGCGCCGAGGCCGTGGGCGCGCTCGGAGTAGCCAACGGGACGGGTCTCCGGGAGCAGACCATCCTCGTACGGCTCGTAGACGGCCGCGGCGCGGGAGAAGACGAACGGCGAGTCGAGCCCATCGAGCCACAGCACGTCGCCGTCACCCTCGTTGCGATGCTCGTGCCACAGCCAGTTGGGCGTCAGGACGAGGTCGCCTGGGCGCATCGGCAGCTTCTCGCCCTCGACCGTGGTCGACGCGCCCTCGCCTTCGATGACGAAGCGGAGCGCGGCAGGCGTGTGGCGGTGCGCTCGCGCCACCTCGCCGGGCCGCACGAGCTGGATGGCGGCGTAGATGGTGTGCGTGGCGCCGAGCGTCTCGGGGATGCCCGGATTGACCAGCGCAATCGCCCGCCGCTCGCCGGGGCGCTCGATGTCGACGAGATCGCCCGCCTCCGCAACGAGCCGGCGCACCGCGTCCCAGCGCCACAGGTGCGCGCGGACGCCGGGGCCCTTGCGGTCCATCCGCCACAGGCCCTCGACGTTGTGACGCGCCATCTCGGTGTACAGGGCTTCGAGACGCGTTGCCGCGTCGTCCGGCTCGGCTGTCACGGTGTTTTCGCTATCCTCTCTCTCGTCCATCCCAGGAGAACGCGCCTCGGAGCACACGCTAGGGAACTTGCTCACTCTCCGCCCCCGTTCTGGCCTCCTCCCCCGCCGGGGGAGGATTGAGGTGGGGGGATTCAGAGGTCCCTTAGGGAACCTCTGAACAACTCACAGTCGGCCGAGTGGTGTTGGTGGGGGGCTCTTCAGCGATTCGCAGCCCTCTGCTGGTGCCGTGAACGGGGCTGTTGGGGGTCTTCTACCGACCCTGCTGGGGCGGATTCCCTGCTCCCAACCCCGATCTGAACCCACTGCGCCTCCGTCATGCCGCCAAGCACCGCTGGGCTCTCATCAGGTTCGCCAGCCCCAGCAGCACCATCAGCCGTTGCGTGTTCTTGGCCAGCCCCCGGTAGCGGACCTTGGCGTAGCCAAAGTGCCGTTTGACGTACAGGAACGGATGCTCCACCTTCGCCCGGACCGACGCCTTGCCCTTCTCCGCCAACGCCTCAGGGCTTCCCGGCTCCAACTGCCGACGTTGGCCCGGTCGCATCGCCACCTGCCACTCCACCTCCAGCCCCCGATGCTCCGCCCGCTTCTGGACTCCCTGATACCCGGCATCGCCCCACACCTGCGACTCGCCGCCGTGCAGCAACCGGTGCGCTTCCGTCACGTCGTTCACATTGGCCGGCGTCGTCGCGACGCTGTGCACCACCCCCGTCTCCGCGTCCACCCCGATGTGCACCTTCATCCCGAAATGCCACCTGTTCCCCTTCTTCACTTGGTGCATCTCCGGGTCTCGCGCACCCGCTCGATTCTTCGTCGACGACGGCGCCTCGATGATGCTCGCGTCCATGATCGTCCCTTCCTGGAGCAGGAGTCCCTGGGACGCCAGATGCCCTTTGATCTCCGCGAACAGTCCCTCCCCCAGTTCGTGCTCCTCCAACAGATGACGGAAGTTCAGGATGGTGGTCTCGTCCGGCAGCGGCTCCGACAGCTTCAAGCCCACGAACCGCCGCACCGACTCCACGTCGTACAGCAGGTCCTCCATGCCGGGGTCGCTGAGGTTGTAGAACAGCTGCACGCAGTGAATCCGCAGCATCGCCGACAGGGCATACGGATGGCGTCCCCGGCCCGCCGTGGGGTAGAAGGGACGGATGCGCCCTTCCAGCCGTTCCCAGGGGATCAGCCCGCCCATGCGTTCGAGAAATCGCTCCCTGCGGGTCTTGCGCTTCTTGCTCTCGTAGTCCACGTCTGCAAAGGTCGGTTGGTCCATCATCGCTTCACTCCCTGGCGCCACTGGGTGACTGCCAGGATACTGCCTCAACCTATAGACTTGTTCAGAGATTCCTTAGGAGAATGCGGGGATGACCTCCTGGCCAAACAACTTGATGGAGCGCTCAATCATCTCGTGGGGCATGCGCCCGATGTGGAACTTGCCCGCGAAGTGGTCGTAGCCGATGCGCTCGGCGCCGTCGGCGATCTTGCGGGCGACCGTCTCCGGACTCCCGATCACCGCCAGGCCGTTGTCTATCCAGAAATCGTACGAGCGCGCCGACTCGCGGAAGATGCGCCCCCGCTCGCGGATGTCGGGCGTGTCCTCGGTCCCGGTGCCGCGCGGATTAGCGCCGAATCCCACGCGGCTGGACGCCACGAGCTCGCGCCCCAGCGTGTTCGCCTCCAAGAGGTACTGCTCGGCCTGCTCTCGCGCCTTGGCGTCGGTCTCGGCGACGTGGACGACTCGCATCAGGAACTGGCGGGGCATCGGGCCGGGGCGCCCGGCCTCCGTCCACAGACGGCGCCAGTCGGCGAACTTCTGCGCCATCGAGTCGTCCGTGTCGATGTTCTGGGCCATGTGGTAGCCGCGCCGCGCCGCGAACTCGATGGCCCGCGGGCTGTGGACCGCCGCCCAGATCGGGATGCGGTCCTGGTAGGGCGGCGGCTGCACCAACGCCTCCTCGAAATCGTAGAACTTGCCGTGGTAGGTCACCGGCTTGCCCGACCACGCCGCCTCGAGGATGTCCATCGCCTCGTCGCCCATCTCCTGGCGGTCGTAGTAGTTCAGACCCCACCGGATGAACTCGTGCTCGTGTACGCCGACGCCGGCGCCGAACTCGGCGCGGCCGCGCGAGAGGTGGTCGAGCATCGCCACCTCCTCGGCGAGGCGGACGGGGTTGTGGAACGGCAGCTGCCAGATCATCGTGCCGAGCCGCAGTCGTTCGGTGTGCTGGGCGACCGCCGTGAGGAACACTGACGGCGAGGTCACGGCGCCGACGTAGGAGCCCTGGTGCTCGAGGGTCCAGTAGTAGCCGAATCCCGCCTCCTCGATGGTCTTGGCCTGCTGGATGTGCTTCTCGTAGACATCCGCGGCCTTCGCCGCCTGGAGCACCTCGTACGTCTGCATCTGGTCCCACACGCCGAATTCGAGCCTACCCACGCTGCTCCTCCCGCCTACGGTCAAGCGTCTCGCGCCCCCGCCACTGTAGCCGGGGCGCGCGACGACTTCAACAGCGGGCTCACGACCGCGCCGCGGCGCCGGCCCGCATCATCTCCACGACCTCGTTGGCCGTCCGCACCCGGCCTATGCGCGCGAACACCCGGTCCATGAACACGTCGTGGATGGGGCCCTCGTTCGGGTTGCAGGCGTCCCGCACAATCACCAGGTCGAAGTCGCGGTCCTGCGCCGAGTACACCGTCGCGGCGATGCCCGACCCGAGGGCCGAGCCGCACAGGACAACCGTGTCGATGCCGCGGGCGCGCAGGCTCAGCTCGAGCTTGGTCTGGTAGAACGCGCTCTTGCGGTGCTTGGGAATCATGTAGTCGTCGGGGCCCATCCTGAGCTCGTCGATCACCTGAGAGCCCCAACGGCCCGCGAGGTTCTCCCGGTACGGGACCAACCGGTCGTTCTCCGGGTCCGCCCAGGGCTCGTTCTCGCGGTTGAGATTGCTATAGCCGATGAAGGCGTCCTTGCCGTCGGGACGATGGTCCGCCCGCGCAAAGAAAACGGGAATGCCGTGGATGTCCGCCGTATCCCGGACGCGGACGCACGCCTCGACGATCGACGCCTTGTGGCGCTGGTATTCCTCGTCGTGCGTTCCGAAGCCGGCGTTGAGCATGTCGAAGAAGAGAACGCCTGTCTTGTCGGGGTCGAGCGCGTTGTAAGGCATCGTGGTCCTCCTAGGGAAACCTGTGAATAGCTCCGTCCCATCCGTTCGCCCTGAGCCCGTCGAAGCCTGTCGTGAGCCTGTCGAAGGGGGTCCCACGGACGGACTTGGCTGCTTCCCGTCCTCACCCTCCACCCCCGCCGGGGGAGGATTGAGGAGGGGGGAACCTCCGCTCTGCTGAGAGCATCAGCGCGCTGTTCAGAGGTTCCCTCGGTGGCCGCAGCGTCTCGTTTCGAGCCTGGACAGGTACGATTCTACCCCACGCCGCCCCGCTCACGACCGCGCCGCGTCGCCGGCGGCGAGGCGCCATTCGCAGTCGATATCGGCTAACCTGTGGCGTGCGGCCGCCGCCCGGCGTGACGAGTGCGCCGCACAATCCGTTCGCGAGGCAGGGAGCGCTACCCATGGCACAGGTCCCGGAATGGTACCGGGAGTTCGTCGCGGCGGTCGTCGCGCGGCTTCCCACTGACATCGACGAAGGGTCGGCGCGGCGTTGGATCGAGGATCCGCGAGGCCTCGAACAGCTGCTCGAGGGGCTCGCCGCGACGGGTGGGCTCGGGGCGCTGAAGAACGACAAGTCGGCCGACGGCTGGCAGCTGATCGAGGACGCTCTGGAACCGGAGGAGATTTCAGCCGCCGAGATCGAGCTGGCGTTGTTCCAGGACGAGGACGAGGAGACGCTGTTTGGGGACGACGCGGTCGAGCGCATGGCCGAACGTCCGAACAAGCTGGGCCAGCGGCACGCCGAGTACCTATTGGACCGTCAGGACGAGATCCCGGAGGAGTTCCGGCGCTACTCGCTGGTGTTCCCCGGCACCGTCTGGCTGAGCCCGGACGGCAACCACCAGGTTCCGTGCGCGACGTTCCGGCAGGGAAGTTGGGCCCTCACCTTCGGCATCCTCGAGGGCGGCTTGGACGCCACCGACCAGATCGTGCAAGTCCGCGAGTAGGAGCGCCTCCGCGATTCCCCTCAGTCGCGGCCTCTCCCCCGGTTCGGCCTCCTCCCCCACGGGGGAGGATTGAGGAGGGGGCGGAACTCCCGCTTACTCGCGGGTCAGTACGAAGATGCGGGCCGGCCTCGCCTCGGGGTCCGGCCGATAGACGTACGTCCCGCCGGGGGTCAGCCGCTCCTCGTAGAGGACCTCCTCGTGGCCACGGTAGCGCACGACAAGGGCGTAGTACGCCGCGCGCGGCAGGCTGAGCCGGGCGTACCCGCGCCCGTTGGTCCGTGAGTGGCCCACTCCGACCGCCACTACGTCCGCGCCCGCCACCGGCTCGTCGTCCTCGTCGAGCACCCTCAGCCGCGCGTCGCGCCACGGCATGAGCCGTCGCCGCGCGAAACGCGCCAGCCCGAGACCCCGCTGGGGGATGGGTCCGTCCGGGATCTGCCGCACCACGTCTTCCACGTAGGCCGCCGGCTTGGGCGTCATCCAGTCGGGCCCGTACTTCATGCGCAGGAACTCCTCGGTCCGGTTCGGGACGAGGAACCCCTCGCCGATGAAGTCGATCTCCTTGAGGTCCGTGAGCAGGTCGGCGGCGATGCGCACGCCGGGGAAGTGGAACACGGCGCCGTCGACGACCCACCGGCCATGCCAGTCCAGCCGCACGCCCGACTTGAGCGCCGGGACGTAGAAGCCGGTCACCTGACGGATGATCTTCGTGATGAAACCGTGCTCCCGGAACTTGGCCGCGATGCCCTCGACCACCCGCTCGGTCAACCCGTGGACGCCGAACACGGAAGCGATGTCCACGTCGTCGTCCCACGCGATGAACCCGCCGTCCCTGATCGCGCCGAGACACGTGCCCTCCTCGAGGTAGAAGACCACGCCCAACTCGTCGAGGATCTCCTTCGCTTCCAGCAGCACGCTGGCGGCGGCTGCCGGGTCGATCGGGCGCAACTCGACGATCGAGCGCTCGAGAGCGGCCTCGTCCGCTTCGCTCAGGCGTCGCAAGCTGTCCATCTTCTAAGAGCCTCGGGCCGACCGGCGGGCCCGGTCAAAGTCTTCCTCGGCCCTCTTGCCGCCGAGGAAGAGCTGCTTCTCGAGACGTTGCGTGGTGTGCACGCCCATCCGTTCGACGTAGTAGGTCGAGGCGCCGCGGCCGTCGCGTCGGCGCTCACGGGCGTCCAGGATGTCCTCGAGCGCCGCCCGGACGCCCTCGACGACGGTCCATTCGGCGCGGAATGCGATGTGCCCGGTGTGGTCGACGATGTAGGTCATGTTCGAGACGCCCCCGTAGCGGCGGTGCACCCGGCCATAGAGCGAATCGAGCAGGACCTGGCGCCTCACGCCGTACTCGCGGAAGGCCTGCGCGTGCGCGGCCTTTTCCTCCATCGACCGGATCGCGGGGATGAGCTCGCCGGGGTGGGCTTCCCGCACGTAGATGAACGGGAAGTGAGCGCGGTCTGCGAACTCCGCGGCCAGCGCCTCCATCAGCGGGACCTCCGCTGCGCAAGGCGGTCAGGTCATGCTGCCGAATTCGATCACCACGGGCAGGCCCCGCAACGAGGAGAGGGTCACGTCGCCGCCGCCGAGCGACGGGAGCGTGAAGTCGGGCGCCTCCTCGGTCGCCTTGGGACCTTGGGTGCGGAAGAACTCACGCTCGGCCCGCGTCGGCCGCCAATCGACCAGGTTGTACGGCCGCCCCAGGAACTCGGGCGACTCGTCGTCTGTGACCGGCGCGGGCTGCCCCGTAGCCTCCATCGTCATGGCGCGCCTCCTGACTGCGGCCAGCATACCCCGCAGCTTCCGCGCGTCAACACACGGCGCGTCGTCGCGCCGGCGGGCGTGCAGGGGTCGGCAGCGGCGCGCCGCGCGTGTAGGATGCAGCGGAGCCGCGGCCCACTGGATAGGGCACGGCGCTGGAGGAGCATATGGCGGACGTTCTTCGATTCGGCATCGCGGGACTCGGAGTGGCCAGCACGCAGATACTCGCGGCGTTCCCGGGCCGCGACCATCTCCAGGTGACGGCCGCAGCCGACATCAGGACCAACGCGCTCGCCCAGTTCCGCGAAGAGTACGGCGGCGAGACGTACGAGAGCGTCGATGAGATGTGCAAGAGCAGCAACATCGACGCCGTCTACGTCTGCTCGCCGAACCACCTGCATCACGACCACGTCGTGTCGGCGGCGCGCAACGGCAAGCACGTCATCGTCGAGAAGCCCATGGCGCTCAGCATCGAGGAATGCGAGTCGATGAACCAGGCGGCCCGGGACGGCGGCGTCATTCTGCTCTGCGGACACTCGAAGTCGTTCGACCCGCCCATTCGCAAGATGCGCGAGCTCGTCGTCGGCGGCGAGCTGGGCCAGCTCCGCATGATCAACACGTGGAACTTCAATCAGTTCATGTACCGTCCGCGCATGCCCCACGAGCTGAACCCGGCCTTGGGCGGCAACGTCGTCTACAACCAGGGCCCGCACCAAGTCGACGTCGTCCGGCTGATCGGCGGCGGGATGGTCCGCAGCGTCCGCGCCATGACGGGCGTCTGGGACCCGGCCCGCCGCGCCGAGGGGGCCTGGGCGGCCTACCTCGAGTTCGAGGACGGCACCCCCTCGACGCTCGTCTACAACGGGTACGGCCACTTCAACACGGCCGAGTTCCACTACTGGATCGGCGAAGGCGGGCAGCCCGTCTCCCCGGACATGAACGTGGCGACCCGCCGGCGCGTGAACGAGGTCGTCGACGAGACGACGCTGAAGGAGGCCGCGCGCTACGGCGGCGACGCTCCCCGCTCCGAGGAACCGGGCCGCCGCAACCCCAAACAGCCCTTCTTCGGCGTCACCATCGTCAGTTGCGACCACGGCGACATCCGCCAGACGCCGGACGGCCTGATCATCTACGGCGACGACGGCAACCGGGAGATCGACCTCCCGCTCGGCGACCGCGGCCGGCACGCGGAGCTCGAAGAGCTCTACGACGCCGTCGTGTCGGGACGCCCCGCCTACCACGACGGCGCGTGGGGCGAGGCAACGCTCGAAGTCGCGCTCGCCATCATGCAGTCCGCCAAGGAACGCAAAGAGATCTACATGTCGCATCAGGTCCCGAGCCCTGAGTAGGGCTGGAGCCGTGCGCTGACTGTCTTACTCCTCCTCCCCCGGCTCTGCGGGGGAGGATTGAGGTGGGAGCCTGCTGAGAGCATCAGCACGCCGTGTGAGGGCCTAGCTCGCCAGCAATAGCGCTTGCCCCGCCGAGCGGCAGCCCTTGGCCGTGCGAGGGCCTAGCTCGCCTACGTCCAGCCGCGGTTCCAGGGCTCGCCGCGCTCGATCTTCCGCGTGTAGTAGCGCCACTCGTCCGAGTGGCCCGTGCCGGGACGGCTGAGGGCGCGCCCGCGCTGTTGGATCTTCTGGCGGTTGGTGGCGAGCATCTCCTTGAACTCCCCGCCTACGCCTTGGAACCCCATCAGGCGCGCGGCGTGCTCGATCTTCGCCGTCCGCTCCATGTAGATGGCGTTGAACGTCGCCTCGTCGATGGACCGTCCGATCGTCACGATGCCGTGGCCCGAGATGGTCATGCCGGGCGCGTCGCCGATCGTCTCGTTGACGATGTTGCCGTCCTCGACATCCGAGCAGTAGACGGGCAGGGGGTAGACAGGCAGACCCTCGCCGAAGCGGGCGGACTGTAGGTGGACGCCGGAGATCGGAATCTCGGCAAGCCCCATCACGATGCACATCGGGGCGTGGGCGTGGACGATCGAGTTGACCTCCGGCCGCGCCTTGAATATCTGCGTGTAGATCGGGGCCTCGCCCGGCACAGTGCCCGTCCCCGAGAGCTTGTTGCCCTCGAAGTCGAATTGCATCAGCCAGTCCTCGTCCTTGTCCTCCTGGGCGACCCGAAGCAGCTTGACGGCGATCCCCTTGCCGTCGGGCAGCCGGACGCCCACGTGTCCGATGATGTCCCCGAACTCCCATTCGAGGAGCGTCGTCGCGAGACGCAGGTCGCTTTCGAGAACTTCGACATCGTCCATGTGGTCACCTCCGGGCGGCTAGTATCACCCACGTCCAACCCACAAGCAACGCGCCCGACCCGTCCCGCTCCTCCGGTCGGCTCCGGCCAGTCTCTCCGGCGCCCGCTGACCATCGGCGCGTTTGACACTCGCGAAGCGCCGAACCTAGACTCCTCACGCCCCCTCCGCCTTCATCGCCTCCCGCGGCCCCTATGCCGCGCCAGAATCGAGCGCTGCCTCCATGGACGAACCTGCCGGCGCTGCCTCCGTCCCCGCCGAACGGCGCTCCGCCTGGGAACAGACCTTTCACTCGCTGTCCTATCGCGAGTTCCGCATCCTCTGGCTCACAACGGTGCTGACCGCGGGAGGGATGTGGCTTCAGCAGGTGTCGCTGGGATGGCTCGCCTACGACATGACGCAGTCCGCGCTCCACGTCGCCGGCGTCCTGGCGGCCCGGACGCTGCCCCTGCTGCTAACGCCGCTGGCCGGCGTCCTGGCCGACCGAGTCGACCGGCGGCGGCTGTTGCTCGTGGACTCCCTGCTGATCTCGGGCCTCGTCACGGGCTTCGCGGCGCTGCTCTTCACGGGCGCACAGCAGGTGTGGCACCTCTACGCATTCTCCGTCACGTTCGGCCTCATGTGGGCGGTGAACAACCCCGTCCGGCAGACGCTGGTCGCCAGCTCGGTGCCGGTTCATTCCCTGATGAACGCCCTCGCCCTCAACTCTATGGGATTCAACTCGATGCGGGTCGTTGGTCCGGCGATCGGCGGATACCTGATCGTGTTCTTCGGCCCGGCGATCAATTTCGGGCTCCAGGGGGTGCTGTTCGGGGCCGTCTTCTTCCTGCTCCTCGGGTTCCGCCTCCGGTACCCGGGCGGCGGTCAGGACGACGCCCGCAGCAAGTCGGTGTTGCGGAACCTCGCGGAGGGTTTCTCCTACGTCGTGCATAGCCGCGTCACGCTGGCCGTGACGCTCATGACGATCGCGCTTGCCCTCGCCGTCATGTCGGTGGTGCAGAACCAGCTTCCCGTTTTCAGCGCGGAGGTGCTCGGCGACGCCGAAGGGGGCGTCCTCGGTCTGCTGTTCACGGCGCTGGGAGTTGGCGGGCTGGCGGGCACGATTTTGATAGCGCGCTTCTCCCACTACCGGCGGAAGGGCGTGCAGGGGCTTGCCGCGTTCGCCGGAGCGGCGGTCAGTCTGCTCGTCCTCTCGCAGGTCTCCGCGCTGTGGGCCGCGATGGCGTCGCTCGTCGCGCTCCAGCTGTTCACCCAGGCCGTGATGACGACGAACATGACGGTCGTGCAGGCGATCGCGCCCGACCGCCTGCGCGGGCGGGTCATCGGCGTCTACCAGATGGAGATCGGGCTCAGTCCCGTTGGCGGAGTCATCGCAGGGGCCATCGCGAGCGAGTACGGCGTCTCGAACGCCTTCCTCATCGGCGGCATCGCCGCCGTCGTGATGTTCGTCGCGTTCGCTGTAGCCTACCGCGAGCTGCGGGAGCTCCGGCTGTAGCCGGCGCGGCAAGCGTATACTGGCCCCGCCTCTAACCGGCGGTCTGCGGGTGAAGCATGCCCAGGATGACGGGTGGTCAAGCGCTGGCCAAGTCGCTCTACCGGGAGGGAGTCCGGGTCATTTTCGGGCTGCCCGGCGTCCAGCTCTATCACGCCGTCGACGCCATCGCCCAAGAGCCCGGTATCCGGTTCATCACGACGAGGCACGAGCAGGCCACCGCGTACATGGCTGACGGGTACGCCCGCGCGAGCGGCGAGGTCGGCACGGCGATGGTCGTGCCCGGCCCCGGCCTGCTCAACGCCTCGGCCGCCATCGGGACGGCGTACGCGGCCTCCTCGCCCACGTTGATCGTCGCGGGTCAGGTGCAGCGGGACCTGATCGGTGTGAACCGCGGCGTCCTCCACGAAGTCAACGACCAGATGGAGGCAATCAAGCAGGTGACGAAAGCTGCCTACCGCGTCCTGGACCCGGCTGGGATTCCGGCCGCGGTGCACGAGGCGTTCCGTCAGCTGCGCACCGGCAGGCCCCGGCCCGTCGAGATCGAGGTCCCGCCCGAGACGCTGGCCGAGGTCGCCGACATCGACCTGATGGAGCCCGGCGACTACGGCCGGCCGGCGGCGCCCGCGGACCGGGTCGACGAGGCTGCGCGGATCATCGCCTCCTCGCGCGACCCCATCATCTTGGCGGGCGGCGGCGTGCTCGCGTCCGGCGCTTCGGCGGCGCTGACGCGCGTCGCTGAGCACTTGCAGGCGCCCGTCGTCGTGACGCCGGAGGGCAAGGGCGCCATCTCCGACCGCCACCACCTATCGTGGGGCTCGCCGAAGACGCGGGAGGACCCGCTGCGGGACGAGATCAAGCGTCACGACGTAGTCTTGGCCGTCGGCACGCGGCTCGCGTCGGTCGCGCTGGACGAGACGCAACGCGTCGTGCAGATCGACGTGGACGAGGACGAGATCGGCCGCAACGTCCCGAACACGTTCGGCGTCCCCGGCGACGCGCGCGCGACCCTCGAAGCGCTCCACTGCGCACTGTCCGCGCAATCGGAGCCGAGAGCCAGCCGCGAGCAGGAGATGGGCGCGTGGCGCGCTGAGCGATTCGGCCCGAAGCTCAGGGTGGAGCCGCTCGACTCGTACATCAACGCCATCCGGACGGCCGTGCCCGACGACGGTGTCATGGTGGCCGGCATGACCCAGGTCGGCTACTACAGCCGCATGTTCTATCCCACGTATGAGCCGCGCACCTACCTGAACTCCTCCTACTTCGGCAATCTGGGGTTCGCGTTCCCCGTGGCGCTGGGCGCGAAGGTCGCTAGGCCCGAGGCGGCCGTCGTCTCGGTATCCGGCGACGGCGGGTTCCTGTTCAACTCGCAGGAGCTCGCGACGGCGGTGCAGTACGGCGTCAACGTCGTCGCGGTCGTGTTCAACGACAACGCCTACGGCAACGTGCTGCGTGACCAGGAAACGAGGTTCGAGGGCAGGGTGATCGGCTCACGGCTCCACAATCCCGACTTCGTGCGCCTCGCCGAAGCCTACGGCGCGCGCGGCGTCCGCGCCGGCGGCCCCGAGGCGCTCGAGTCGGCGATACGCGACGCGATCGGCGTCGACGCGCCGACGTTGATCGAGGTCCCCGTGGGCCCGATGCCGTCGCCGATGTAAGGGACCGTTGCCTAAGTCCGTTCCCCCTCGAAGGGGGAGGGCTAGGATGGGACGAAGTGGCTAGGTCTCTTCCCCCTCGACGAGGGAAGGCTAGGATGGGGGCGAAGTGCTTGTGTCCCTTTCCCTCGCGAAGGGGGAAGGCTAGGATGAGGCGAAGTTAGTTCCTTCCCCCTCGATGGGGGAAGGTTAGGATGGGGGTCAAGGAGCGCGCTATGCAGACTACAACCACTACGACCGCGGACGACCAGCGGGAGTCCCGCCTGCGGACCATCGACGCCGACGCGCACGTCGTCGAAACAGAGCGCACCTGGGACTACATGGACCCGTCGGACAGCCAGTTCCGACCGGTGCTCACCCCCACCGAGAACGATCCGAAGCGCCAGCGCTGGGTCATTGAGGGGAAGATCAAAGGCCTGGGGAGGTCCGTCGTCACCGCGCAGGACCTCGACAAGCTCTCGGCGGCTGCGGGCCGGAGCATCACGACCCCCGTCGAGGCCCGCGAGATGGAGAACGTCGACGTCCGTCTGAGTCACATGGACGAGGTCGGCGTCGACATCCAGGTGCTCTTCCCCACGATCTTTATCAATCAGGTAGCCGAACGCCCCGAGATCGACGTCGCCGTGTGCCGCGGCTATAACCGCTGGCTCGCCGACATCACCGACGGCCACCGCGACCGCCTGCCGTGGATATGCGCTCCTCCCTTGCTGGCGATGGACGAAGCCTTGGAGCAAGTCCGCTGGTCGGTCGAGCGCGGCGCCCGCGGCATCAACATGCGGCCCCTCGAGACCGGCAGGACCCTCACGGACCCCTACTTCTACCCGTTGTACGAGGAGGCGAGCCGCCTCAATGTCCCCATCGCCATCCACATCGGCAACTCCAACCCCAGCATCGTCGACCTGCTGAACCAGTCGCTGGGCGGCTCCGCCTTCGTTGCCCTGCGGCTCGCCACCGTCGGCTGCTTCCACGCGCTCATCATGAGCGAGGTCCCGTCGCTCTTCCCCAACCTCCGCTGGGCCTTCGTCGAGGCGAGCTCGCAGTGGATCCCTTACGTCATCCACGACCTCCGCCGCCGGTGGACCGGCACAACGGGCGCGAAAGGGAGGCGGCTTAGCGATACGGTGATGGCCGACAATCGCTTCTACGTCACCTGCCAGACCGACGACGACCTGCCGTACGTCCTCTCCTACGCCGGGGACGGCCAGCTCGTCATCGGCACCGACTACGGCCACACCGACCAGTCCACCGAGATCGAATCGCTGCGCATCCTCAAGCGCAGCACCGAGCTGCGCCCCGAAGTCATCGACAAGATCCTCTGGCACAACCCCGCCGCCCTCTACGGACTGTAAGCCCCCGGTTTGACCTCCTCCCTCCCGGAGGGAGGATTGAGGAGGGGGGAACCGCTCGCGCGGCCCCCGCGCGGACAGGACAACGGCCCGCCCGCTGCACAATCGCTACTGCGCCACGGTTTGGCCTCCTCCCTCCCGGAGGGAGGATTGAGGAGGGGGGAACCGCTCGCGCGGCCCCCGCGCGGACAGGACAACGGCCCGCCCGCTGCGCGACCGCCCCCGGTTTGGCCTCCTCCCCCACCGGGGGAGGATTGAGGAGGGGGAAACCGCTCGCGCGGCCCCTGCGCGGACAGGACCACGGCCCGCCGCTGCGCAGCCCCTACTGCGCCACGGGCGAGCCGTGGTGGTGGACCATCAGCCAGCGGCCATCCTGCTTGCGGAAGAGGTTCGTCGTCTGAACGCTGCCCTCGGCGACGCGGCCGCCTTGCACGGACGTGAGCCGCTCAGTGCACGTCACCCACGCCCAGCTTCCCTCGACCGTCACCTCGGCGTCGGCGATGTCGAACTGCATCATCGCCGCGTTGTCGAAGATGCGCTCCCAACTCTCCATGACCGCGTCGCGCCCGGCGAGCATCCGCCAGCCCGGATGCACGCACCGGACCGAATCGTCGTTCGCCCAGACCTCCGCCATCATGCCGGGATCGAGCAACTCGAACGCGCGGTAGAACGCCGCGTTCGCCTCCTCGACCGCTGCGTCGTCGGGCATCGATGTCATCTTCGCCTCCCCTTCTTACGGACACGGGCCGCTTCAGACGCGCAGGGACTCCATCGCCTCCGCGGCGCTCGACGCCGAATCGAACGCCCACAGCGCGGCGAGCGCCGCTTCGCAGGCGTCCTCGGTCATGTGAGCTCGCGCGGCGGCGCGGAACTTACGCGAGATGTCCTCGTCCGTCATCGGGTTGCGGTAATGGCCGCGCGGGTGGACGACCTCCGCCCTGCGCTTCACGCCGCCGGCAGTCGTCGCCTCGATCGTCGTGGCTTGCGCGTCGGGAAAGAGCTTCGTCATCTCCGGGTCCTCGCGGACGGTGATGCGCCCCATGAGCTCCCGCAGCGCGGGGTCGTCCATGCGCTCGCGCGTGAACTGCGCGACGCCCAACTCTCCGTCCAAGAACGCAGCCGCGACGACGTACGGCATGCTGTGGTCCGCCGTCTCGCGGTTCACGAGGTCCCACTTCTCGGAGCCGGCGGTCGAGACGTACGCGTGCCGGTACGTGGAAACGGCCATGTGTTCGACCGGCTCCCCGGCCAGCGCCTCCCGGAGCTCGAGGGCCGCGAAGATCGCCGCCTGCGAGTTGAACTGGGCCGGGAAGAACTTGATGCTCGTGCGGTCGGTGTGGAACGCCGCCCCGCGTCCGCCGAGCGGCGGGAGGCCTGCCTCGGCCAGCCCGCTCCTTCCCGCGAACGGCGCCTCCGGCCCGCGCATTCCCAAAGCCGCGAGCCTCGCGGCGAACACGCCGCCGCGCGCCGCGTTTGCCGGCGCGCCCGCCTTCCACATGCTCTGGCGGCCCTCGCCGACGGTGCCGCCCGCTCCACCGGCCGGCGACGCATTCGTCGTCAGCGCCAGCGAGACGGCGTGCGCGACGCCCTCGCGGTCGAGCCCCAGCATCTTGCCGGTTGCGGCGGCCGTCGCGACGGCGGCGCGCGTGGGCTGGCCGACCCGGGCCTCGACCTCGCCGAGCACGCAGAAGATCTCGTAGGCCGTGACCATCGCCAGCATGGCGTCGCGGCCGCTCAGCCCCCACGCGCCCGCGCCCGCAAGGACGCCCCCGACCGTATCGCTCGGGTGACCGCCCGCCGCCGCGAAGTACGTGTCGTTGAAGTCCAGATAACGCACCATGACGGTGTTCGCGAACGCCGCCATCTCCGGAGAGGCCGCATCGCCCGACAGCAGGACGCGCGCCGGCGGCTCGCCCGGCGACGACCGCGCCAGATCGCGCGCGATGAGCGCGGGCTCGCTGTCGTACGCCCCCAGCGCGCAGGCCGCGCTGTCGACCAGCCTCTGCCGCATGCCGTGGACAGCCTGCTCCGTGAGGTCGGCGTGCGACAACTCAACAGCGTAGGCGCTCAGCGTTCGCGTGATGGCGTCCACGGTCCCTCCTAGCGGCGGCTCGGCGTCAGCCGCGCGTGCGTTCGGTATGATACGTTGCCGCGGCGGCGGCGAGACAGCCCGCCGCGGAGGAGGCGTGCGATGAAGTTAGTCC
Organism: Dehalococcoidia bacterium; assembly: GCA_965220205.1. GTDB lineage: Bacteria > Chloroflexota > Dehalococcoidia > Lucifugimonadales > Australimonadaceae. The sequence goes on from OZ244812.1 coordinate 2,531,233, forward strand.
TGTACGAGCAAGCCGGCGGGGGCGGGGCGCGCGCGGGCGCGCTGGTCGACGGCGGCGTCGCCGACCTAACGCCGGCGCTCGCCGGCCTCGAGGGCGGGGGTGGGCAGCGCCTCATGGAGAACGTCATCGACGCCTTCGACGAGCGCAGGTCCGAGATCGAGCGGACCATCGCAGCAGGGCCGGCCGCGCCGTTGGACGGCGTCCGCCTGCTGCCGCCGCTGCCGCGGCCGGGCAAGATACTCTGCTGCATCGGCAACTACTGGGAGCACGCGCAGCGTGAGCCGCGCCCGTTGAACATGTTCCTGAAGTCGCCCGAAGCGGTCATCGGCCCCGGAGACACGATTGTGCTCCCCCGCAACACGGCCCCCTACGTCTTCCAGCACGAGGCGGAGCTGGCCATCGTGTTCAGAGGCCCGGCCAAGGACATCGCCGAGGCGGACTACCGCGGCGCCGTGTTCGGGTACACCTGCCTCATTGACGTATCGGCGCGCGAGGAGGGGCGCCGGACGTGGCGCGCCGGGAGCTGGATGGGCAAGTCGTTCGACACGTTCGCTCCCATAGGCCCCTGCATTGCGACCGCCGACGAGATTCCGGACCCCAACGCGCTCCACGTCCGGTTCTGGAACAACGGCGACCTGCGCCACGACTACACGACCGACGACATGGAGCACCGCGTCCCGGAGCTCGTCGCGTTCGCCACCGGCATCATGACGATGAACACCGGCGACGTGCTGAGCTGCGGGACCAACCACGAGGGGCTCGGCCCGCTGCAGGACAGCGAGACCGCCGAGATCGAGGTCGAGGGCGTCGGCCGCATGGCCGTAACCGTCAGCGACCCCCTCGCGCGCACCTGGGAGCGCGGGATCTACATGGGCGAGGGCTCGACCTACCGCGGCGTCTGAGTCCGCTCGCCGTCGCCCTACGGGCGTGAGAGTCTACGCTCCACGCCTCCCGGCCCCATCAGGTCCAGCGGGCTGCTCGAGCGTTTCGTGCAACCCGCGCCAGGGCACAAGAGAGCCTTGCGTCCGCTCTTGAGGCTCGTCGCCGCCGTAGACCACGGCCACGTCACAGAGTATGGAGGCATCGGTCAGATGGCGCTGAACGCGGCGTGCGCCGTCGAGCAGGTTCGACGACGGCGTCTGAGCGGACTTGGCTTCGATCAGCGTTAGCCGGGAGGGGCCCTCGATGACGAGGTCGACTTCCGCGCCGTCCCGGTTCCGATAGAAGGACAGGCCCCTCGGCTCGCCCAGGTTCATTCGGTGCTTGGCGACCTCGGAGACCACCCAGGTCTCGAAGATCGGACCGCGCAGCGGGTGCGAGCGGAGCTGCTCCGCTGTGCGGATGCCGAGGAGCCAACAGACGAGTCCCGTGTCGTAGAAGTGCAACTTCGGCGTCTTCACGAGCCGTTTGCCGAGTCTCGTGTAGAACGGCGGAAGGCGGAACGTGATGAAGCTGGCTTCCAGTACGCTGAGCCAGGCCCGCGCCGTGGGCTGCGACACGCCGCAGTCGCTCGCCAGCGCGGAGTAGTTGACGAGCTGCGCCGTGCGCCGTGCGCAGAGCTCAACGAAGCGCTGAAACGCCCCGAGCTTTCCGACGTTGCTGATGGTCCTCATGCCGCGTTCTATGTAGGTGGCGACGTAGGAGCGGAGCCAGTCCGAAGGGTCGATGCCTCGGTCGAATATCCGCGGGTACCCGCCGGCGAGCATCGTCTCTTCGAGCGTCTCCGGGTATCGATCGAAGCGCACGACCTCGGTGCGCGCCAGCGGAAGCAGGTGATGGACTGCTGTCCGTCCCGCAAGGGCCTGGCTTACCGATTCGGCGAGCGCGAAGCTCTGCGAGCCCGTCAGTATCCAGCGCCCAGGCTCTGGGGCTGCGTCGATGACGCCCTGCAGGTAGGAGGCGAGGTCCGGGACCCGCTGGACCTCGTCGATGACGGCGCCGCTGGGGAACTGGGCCAGGAAAGCGCGAGGGTCCTCGGACGCGAACGCCCGAACGTCCGGAGCCTCGAGACTCACGTAGGGGAGCTGCGGGAACACAGCCTGACACAGGGTCGTCTTGCCGCTCTGCCGTGGCCCGGTGAGGGTGATCGACAGCGATTCCTGAGCTGCCCGCATCAGTATTGGCGTGAGGTCTCGTTCGACTGCCATGAGTCGATTCTAGCACGAGAACTCGGCTAATTCAAAATCCAACTTTGAATTAGCCGAGTTCTAGCCATCCGACGCGGACTAAGGAGGCTCTCCGCCGTGGGAGGCTTCGCGCCTCACTCCTGCAGTTCTCCGCCGTCTCACGCAAATACGGCTAACTCAAAGTTGAATTTTGAGTTAGCCGCATCTCGCGGTCAGCCCAAAGGCCGCACTGCGCCCCTGCCGCCGCCCGCTAGCCCCCGGCTGGCGGCAGGTAGTCCCGGATCACGTCGTCGAGCATCATCACCTTGCTGCTGAGAACGCCCTCCACGATGTGCAGCGCCGCCTCCTTCGCCCCCGGCGGCTCGGCCTCGCGATGCACTATCGTGCAGTCGTCGACGACCACGACGTCGTACCGGAACTGGTGCGCGTCCGCCGCTGTCCACAGCACCGTGTTGTCCGTGGACGCCCCCGCGATCACGACCGTGTCGATGCCCATCACGCGCAGCGTGTAATCCAGGTCGTTGTGCGAGAAGCCGCTCAGGTAACGCTTGTAGATCAGGATATCCCGGTCCACGGGCTGGAGCTCCGGGATCACGTCGACCGCGTCCGTGCCTGGAAGCATCCTCGGATTGGGGAGACCGTCGGTCGCGCGCCGCATGCTGTTCACGTGCAGCACCTGTGCGTCGGCTGCGTACGCGGCGTCCTTCAGCCGCTTCACGTGCGCCACCATCTCATAGCCGTAGCTGCCCGGCAGCCACCCGTACCCCTTCGCCATGTCGAGAATGATTACTGCAACCTTCATCGCGCGCCTCCTGAAGACCGAGTGCCCCCGCCCAGGGCGGAGCTTTGCAATCGCATGCTGTGGCAGGCGCGGCGGGACGGCCGCCCGGCGATACGCTTTGGCGGCCGTCCCGCCGCGCCTGCCGCGGACTACACCCGAGTGAACCCGCCGCCGCTCGGCACCTGCGTCTGTCCCGGCATGAAGTCGGCGTCCTTGCGGGGACCCTGACCACGGGCGAAGAAGCGGGCCCGGCCGAGCTTCTCGATCTCGATCTCGAGCACGTCGCCGTCGTTGAGGGGCCCCAAGCCGGGGTGGTAGGTGCCCGTCGTGACCACGTCGCCCGGCTGAAGCCGGATGAAGCGGGACAGCCAAGCGACCTGCTCAGGGATCTGGTGGGCCATGTGCTCCGTACTGTAGTCCTGGCGCGGGCCCTCGTTCACCCACGACTGCACCCTCAGCTGGTGCGGGTCGTCCACCTCGTCCTTGGTCGTGATCCACGGCCCGCACACCGCGTAGGTGTCCTGACCCTTGGGGATGAACTGCGTGCGCCGGTTCAGGCCACGCGCCGAGATGTCGAAGAACGGGACGTAGCCGAACACGTAGTCGTAGGCGTCCGCTTCCTCGACGTTCTTCGTCTGAGCGCCGACCACGAACGCGATCTCCGCCTCCGGCTGCCAGACCGCCACCGGCGGGATGTCCAAGAGCTCGATGGTCCCCTCCGGGCCCACCAGGTCCGGCGACTTGTAGAAGTAGTCGATGGTCAGGTTTTCCTTCTTCCGGTCGGGGGAGTCGAGGTAGTTGACGAACGCGGCGAGGCACTTGCCGGGCCGGGGCACCGGAGCGAGCAGCTTCACGCTGCCCAGCGGGACGCCGTCCGACTCGCTGACGAGCGACTCGAAGCGGGGCCGGAGTGCGTCGAACTCGCCGATAACCTCCTCAATCACCCGCTGCGGACCCTTCTCGACTCGGTAGTCGATGGCCCCGCTCACATCAACGACGCGGTCCCCGTCCTTGAGCACTCCCACGCGGTCGTCATCGAATCGCAGTATCTTCATGGCTTCCTCCACGCGCGCCTAAGTGGCCCGCAATATACCACTACGGCGCCGCCCCCGTGGCGAACGAGCCCGTGGACGCGACGCCGCTGCGAATGGCGCTTGCCCTCCATCGGGCCTCGGAACACATCTTGACATCACTACTATAGCGCATCATGATGCCTCTATGAGAACGACGCTGACCTTGGACGACGACATAATGGACTTGTTGAAGGAGCGCGCCCGCCTCCACGGCAGGCCCTTCAAGCAAGTAGTGAACGACACGCTGCGCCGGGGGTTGTCGCCCGCGGTCCAGGAGGACCGGCCGGTCTTTCGAGTCAGGCCGCTCCATGGCGGGTTCCGGCCGGGCGTTGACCCCCTCCGGCTCAACCAGCTCAACGATCAGCTGGAGGTGGAGGCCTTCATCGAGCGTAACGCGAGGTGATCGTCCCCGACCTGAACCTCTTGGTCTACGCGTACAACGACGCAGCGCCCTTCCACGTCCCCGCCCGTCGCTGGTGGGAGGGCTTGGTCAACGGCTCGGAGAGGGTCGGGGTCCCCTGGGCAGTGGCGACTGGCTTCGTGCGGGTGCTCACGCACCGGAGTGTGCGCGAGCGCCCCGCAACGCCCACGCAGGCGGTGGACTACGTGGAGGAGTGGTTCCAGTTCCCCCACGTCGCGTCCCTCAACCCCGGCGCGGAGCATCTCACGCTGTTGCGCCGGAACCTGGCCGCCGCGGGCGTGGGCGCAAACCTCGTCACGGACGCCCACATCGCCGCCCTGGCGATGGAGCACCAAGGCGTCGTGCACTCCAACGACGCCGACTTCGGCCGCTTCCCCGGCCTCCGCTGGCGCAACCCCCTCTGAGGGGCAGCCCGCGCCCCCGCCCTCGCCGCACGCCGCCCTACATGGGAGCTGGCAGCCGTCCGAGCGTCTGCTCGCACCACGCACTCGTGCGCAGCAGCGCGTAGTCGGCCCGAGGCGCCCCGACGAGCTGGAGCCCCAGCGGCAGGCCCTCCGGCGAGAGGCCGCAGGGCGTCGTCACCGTCGGGAATCCCAGCAAGGACCAGGGACGCAGGAGCACGGCGTCTCCCGTGCTCTGTCCCTTCGGAGCGGGCCCCGGCGCCGTCGGCATCGCCATCGCGTCGACGTCGCGGAATGTCTCCGCCAGCGCCGCCCTCAGCCAGCTGCGGATGCGCCGCGCCTGCACGTAGTAGGCCGCCGGCAGCAGGGAGCCGACCCGCCCGCCGGAGCCGGGGAGCGCGTCGTCGTTGCGGTCGGCGGCATGGTACGTGCTCCCTTCCGCCCCGCCGATAATCCGGTGGAGACGCCACGTGAGGCCGAACGTCTCGGGCAAGAGGAGGTCGCTCACCGCGGCCCCGGCCTCCCGCAGTCGGGACGCCGCGTCGTCCACGGCGTCCCGCATGACAGGCTCCGACAGCTCGGGGAAGAAGTTGCGCACGACGCCGATGCGCGGGGGCCGGATGTTCGCAGCGTCGAGGTCGGCCGGCGGCGCAGGATCGGGGAGCGTCGTCGGGTCCCGCGGGTCCGGGCCCGCGATCGCCGACAGCACCAGCGCGAGGTCGGCCACGCTCAGCCCGATGATGCCGACGTGGTCGAGCGACCAGGAGAACGGCATGCATCCGAAGCGGCTGATCCGGCCGTAGCTGGGTTTGAGTCCCGCGACGCCGCAGTAGGCCGCGGGACGCATGTTGGAACCGGAGGTCTGCTCCCCGATCGCGATGGGGACCATCCGCGCGCCCACCGCCGCGCCGGAGCCGCTGCTCGTGCCGCCCGCCGTGTGCTCGAGATTCCACGGGTTCCGCGTGGGCGGAGTAACGCCCCCCACGGGCATGTGCGTCTTGCCCATGATGATGGCGCCCGCCGCTCGCAGCCGGGCCACGCACGCCGCGTCCTCCGGCTCGATCGGCTGCCGACCGGGGCCGCGCATTCCGGTCGGCATGCCGCGCACGTGGAACTCGTCCTTGATGCCCACCGGGACCCCGGCAAGCGGCCCGGGCGCCTTGCCCGCCGCCAGGTCCGCCGCCGCCGCCGCCGCCTGCGCCCGTGCGCCGTCCGCGTCGAGCAGGCTCCACGCCTGCACTTTGCCCTCGAGGGCCGCGATGCGGTCGAGCGCCGCCTCGACGACGTCGACGGGCGAGAACGCGCCCTCGGCGACGCCCCTGGCGATGTCGGCGACGCCGAGCTGTTCGATTGGCACTGAAGCGGGCTCGCCCATGATCGACGACTCCGTCCGGCTGTCCGCTGCCGCCTGCGCCAGCGGCCCCCTCCGTCATTCTCGTGCTTGACACGGGAATCCACGCCCCTGGCGACCCCAGCCTGTCCGTCCCATCCGTCCGCCCTGAGCCCGTCGAAGCCTGTCCTGAGCCTGTCGAAGGGGGTCCCCCATTCTGGCCTCCTCCCCCAACGGGGGAGGATTGAGGAGGCGGTCTTCCGCTCTGCTCAGAGCATCAGCGACTCGTTAAGGGTTCCTAGAGAAGCTCGGGCTCCACGCCCTCGGGGAGCTTGACCGCGCTGACAGCGGCCATCGCCTCGGCCAAGTCGGCCAGCGACTGCTCCTGCTCCGGCGTCACGCCGCCCCATCGGGCGATTGCCTCGCTACGGAGCCACGCGAGCGCCTCATCCTTCTCGACCGGTGGATACAGACGCATCGTTCTTTCCTTGCTGCCGTTTGGCGCTCATCGAGCGGCGAGCCAACGGCAGCGGGGACGGAGAACACAACTTCCGCGCCGCGGCCCGGAGACCGCGGCGCGGAAGTCATAACGGTCCTAGTTAACGTTCGCGCACACCACGTAGACGCGCAGCGTCCAGTCCCCTGGCTGCGAGACGATCGCCGAGGCTGACGCTACCCATCCTGCGGGCACCTCTCCCGGGTTGCCGAGCGGGTGCGATGCCGTGATGGCTACGCCGTCAATCGCGTTTATGAGTTCGGCGCCGCCGCCGATTGCGGCCGTGCCCTCCTCAACGCATTGGACGGTTGCCGTCTTGTCATCGCTGCTCATCGCGGTTGACTCGGAGATGATGACGAGATCGCTGATCCCTGGTGCGCCCTGTACCCCCTGAGGACCATGGGGGCCTTCGTTGCCGGTCTGTCCGACAGGGCCGCGTTGCCCCGCCGCTCCTTGGGGCCCTGTGTTGCCTACCGCTCCCGTAGGTCCTTGCGGGCCGATCGGGCCAATCGCGCCAGGGTCGCCCTGGGCTCCTTGCGGTCCCCGTGGCCCCACTGGGCCCTGTGGCCCGGCGTCTCCCCTGATTCCCTGAGGTCCTTGCGGGCCGGTGTCGCCCTGGACGCCGCGAGCTCCGATGAGTCCCTGAGGACCGGTCGGGCCCTGTGGTCCCAACGGTCCTGGAGGCCCGCCTGGCGTTCCCGGCACTCCTTGCTCACCCTGCTCCCCTTGCGGTCCCTCCGGGCCTAGCTCACCCTGTGCGCCCGTTTCACCCTGAGGTCCGATGGGGCCTTCGGGGCCTCCCGGGTCCCCCTTCGGGCCGATTGGCCCCTGCTCGCCGTCGGCTCCGTCGGCTCCGTCGGCTCCGTCGGCTCCGTCATCTCCGCTAGCTCCTGTAGGTCCCTGCGGGCCGGTGGCGCCCTGCGGTCCCTGCGGGCCTGTGGCGCCCGGGGCTCCCGCAGTGCCGGTGGCGCCCTGCGGTCCCGTGGCGCCCTGCGCGCCCGGCTCGCCTCGAGGCCCTACGTCCCCCGTGCAGGCAGAGGTCAGGAGCACCCCGAGGATCAGCAGAATGGTGAGTCCTGAGTGTCTTTTGACGAAACGGCTCACGTCCAGTGTGTATTGTCGAAAGCCTCTCACGTTGGCAACTCCTCTCGGATTGAGATTCATGACGGCGCCAGGCCGTCCCGCGGATTCTACACGAAACTTTCGATTGCGGAAGAGCGTCCCAGACCCTCCGCCGTTGGCCATTTGGCGCCATTTCCCTGCCGGAGCCATTGCGCCGCCGGGGGTTCGGCGGCGGCGCCGCTGTCTCTAGGTCCGCGCGTAGCTGGGACGGGGCAACACGACCTCCGCTCCGTTGCGGGCGCACTCCGCTGCGTACAGGTCGTAGACAGCTGGGTCCTCCTCCTCGTACTCGATCTGGTGCGTAGGCACCTCGCCGCCCCAGCGGCGCGGGTCGAGTTCGCCCAGCCGCACCGCCAGGTAGCGGGCCGGCTCGGGCCCCGTGTTGAAATGCTGGTGGTACTCCTGCTCCCGCGGGGACAGCACGCTCCCGTCCTGCCAGTCCACCTTCTCCGCCTCCTCTCCCTCGCTCCACAGCAACGAGTAGCCCTGCCCGGAGAGCACGATGACGTGCGCCCCGACGCCGTGCCGGTGCGCCTTCTTGTACAGCCCCGTCTCGAATTCGCTGCAGTGCATCGCCATCTGGTTGTTCGCCATCGCAAACACCCGGTGCACGTCGCGGGTCGCCCGCCTGCCGATCCGCTCGATCAGCGTGAACGAGCGGATGTCCGGAACGAAGTTCGATATCCACGTGTCGCGGCCCGTCTCCTCGCCGGAACCCGAGAAGTAGTCCTCCTCCCCGTCGTACCGGTCATCGAAGACGTACCGGTCATCGAAGACGAAGTTGCCGCTGCGAAACATATTCATCACCATCGGCGCGTTGGTCACAGTGAACAGCCGGGCCGGGTGGTCCCCCTGTCCGTTGAAGTGCTGGTAGTAGCAGTTTAGCGGCGGCGAGAAGACGCTCCCCCGCTGCCACTCCACCGTCCGCTTGGGGCTCCCCTCCTGCCACAGCGTCGTGGCCCCGCGGCCCTCCAACACGAACGTCACCGCCTCGAAGAGGTGATGCATGACCTCGGTCTGCGAGCGCGGCGCAATCTCGATGACGTGGGCGTCGTCGACCTGCTGGCCCGCGAGGTTCACGAACGCCCCGCGCTGCCCGACCCGCGCCCAGTCGCTCAGTTCGACCGTATACAGGTTCCCAACGTAGGCCCCCTGGTGGATCGGGATGCCTTCCCCCTGCTGCCACTGCTCGTATGCCGTCGCCACGTATCCCCTCCAGCTGGCCGGCCCCACGCCGCCCAATGTGTGTGTGATAGTTGTTGGATGCCAGTCCTAGAACCCCCTCAGTCTCGGCCTCTTCCTCCGGTCTAGCCCTCCTGCACCCGGTTCGGCCTCCTCCCCTCCCTGGGGGAGGATTGAGGAGGGGGGAACCACATAGTCTCGGGCTACGCAAGCGGCCTCCGTCCTCGGCCCTCCTCCCCCCTGGTTCGCCCTCCTGCCCCCGGTTCGGCTTCTCCCCCCTGGTTCGGCCTCCTCCCCCCCTGGGGGAGGATTGAGGAGGGGCCCCGCCCCACAATCTCAAGCCACGCCCGCCGTCTGCCCAGCCCCCCCTGGAGACGTCCCGCCCGGCTCACGGCAACGGCATGTCCACCCAGCCCCCTTCCGCAAGCGAGCGGTGGGCAGCCTCCAGGAACTCGACGTTCTTCACGCCGTCGTGGAACGTGATCCCGCCGTGCGGCGCCGTCGACTCTCCGCGCACGAGACTGACGAAGTCCTCCTCCGCCTGCCACGACTCCGCGAACTCGTCGGGCACGGGCAGCTCCGCCAGCCCCGCGTCTCCCGCTCGACCCCCCTGTAAGCCGCTCTGACGGTTGTAGACCAGCGTCCCCTCGTCGCCGTAGACCTCGACGCGCTCCTCCCCGAAGTGCGCGACGCCGCTCTGCACGCACGTCACCGCCTCGCCCCCCGGCATCTCGGCGATGACCGTGATCGCGTCTGGCATCTCGACCGTCACGGGCGGACCGCCGCCCTCGTCGGCCCGCTCCGGCGTGAACGCCGTCCCCCACGCAACGACCCGCCGCGGGTCGCCGAACCACGGCCGGAGCACATCCCAATCGATGCCCAGGTGGAGCGGGTTGATGGCGCCGAAGTTCCGGTGATCCTGCCGCCGGTGCAATGGCGCGCCGCCGTCGGCGTAGTTGTCCACGAAATAGTACGAGAACACCTGACGCAGGCGGCCCACGTAGCCGGTGTCCAGAAGGCGCTTCACGTAGCGGCGGCCCTTCAGGTACGAGCCCGACGGTACGAGCATCGCCTGCAAGCCCGTCTCCTCCGCCTTCGCCAGCATCGCGCGGGCGTCCCGCAGACTCGTCGCCATCCTCGTCTGGCAGAGGACGTGCTTGCCGGCGTCGAGCGCGGCCACGACGGCCTCCGCGTGGAAGTAGGGCTGCGTGCCGACGAACACCGCGTCGATGTCGTCGTTCGACAGCATGTCCCGCCAGTCGGCGAGCGCGATGGGAATCTCGAACTCCTCGGCGGCGCGTTGCGAGCTGGCCAGGCTGCGGTTGCCGACCGCAACCAGCTCGACGCCCGGAATCTTGATGAAGCGCGGGAGCAGTTGGCGGCGGGTGAAGCCCCCGGCGCCGATGATGCCGATGCGAACGGGTTGTGCCACGGTTGTCCTCAGCGAACCTCTGAATAGCTCCGTCCCATCCGTTCCCCTGAGCCTGTCGAAGGGGGTCCCACGGCCCCCTCCGTCATTCTCGTGCTTGACACGGGAATCCACGCCCCCGGCGACCCCAGCCCATCAGTCCCCATCCGTTCGCCCTGAGCCCGTCGAAGGGGGTCCCACGAACGGACTTGGCTGCTCAGTTGTACTGACGGGCGCCAAAGATCCCGAACCCGCCGCCGAAGTCCACGCGCTCCCCTGTGCTGACTGTCGCCACGTACTTCTCTTCCTCAGTGGGCACGTCCACGTAGGCAGCCTCTGCTGGGTCGCGGAACACGTTGATAGGCTCCCCGCCGTCCTGCACGATCTTCATCTGGTCGGCCAGCAGACGCCGGTAGAGGATCACGCCACGGTCGGAGTCGCCAAGGTGCTCCGCCGAGCGGTCCATCAGCGGCCCCTGAGTCACCCACGCCATGACGTCCTGAGCGAGGTCGCGGTTCGTCGCCACGCGGAAGCGGTTCTTCTCCGTGTCGAACACGTCGCCAAGCCGCACCGGGACCGTCGCCGAGACCTCTTCCCCAGGCTGCGGCCGGCTCCCGCCGTAGGTCAGGTGCAGCGTGTGCGTATCGTCCATCGGCACCCGGAACTGGTAGCCGCCGCGCCCGCCGTGCCCGACCTTGAGGATGTTCGGGAACAGCACCGGGTGGCCGACCCTCCAGGCCTCGTCCTCCTCCGTCTGACCCTCGAGGACGCGCCGCTTGATGATGCCGCGCTCGTAGACGTCGAATCCTATCTTCACGTGCCGCAGCATCGTCTCGCCGCCCGGGCCCTGCTCGATCCGCTGCCCCTCCCGCTCCTGGTGGTACAACGTCTGGAGCGCGTGCAGATACTCCGTGTGGATCGGGTCCACGGAGTTCTCCATCACCTGCACCCAGTTGCAGTTGAGCACCTGCACCGTGATCCGCCGTATCAGATCGTCGCGGACCAGGAAGTCCCAGTGGGGCAGCTCCGGGACCGGGGCCGGGCCGAGGTAGGCGAAGATGAGCCCGCCCACTTCCCGCACGGGGTACGCCGTGTTCTGCACGCGCTCCGTGAACGTGCTGCCGGTCGGCTCCGCGGGCTGTTCGAGGCAGCGGCCCTCCGCGTCCCAGAGCCACCCGTGGTACACGCAACGCAGACCGTGCTCCTCCGGGATTCCGTAGAGCAAGCTGATGCGGCGGTGAGGGCACGCCCGGCCCAGCAGGCCCAGGCCGCCCGACCGGTCCCGGTACAGCACCAGGTCCTCGCCCAGCAGCCGCACCTCTTTCGTCGGCTCGTTCTCCAGCTCGACGATGCCGGCGATCGGGTGCCAGTAGCGCCGCAGCAGCTGGCCCATCGCCGTGTCCGCCCCGACCTCCGTGAGAGCCTTGTTGTCCTCTGGACTGAGCATCACACACCCTCCTCGCGTCACGGGAGTTCCATCGTCCGCCAACCGATTGCGACGATACCACGCAGGCGGCGCCTGTCAAACGGTCGGCGTCCGTTGCCCTTCGAAGGCCCGCCGCCCCCTTCCCTCCGTCATTCTCGTGCTTGACACGGGAATCCACGGCTCTTCTGTCGTAACTATGACATACGCCAGTTGCGTAATCATCACCCATCTCCTACCCTGGTCCCAACGAACCCAGCACCGACCGGCCCCCTCCAGTCTGCCCCCCTCCCGTCTGGCCTCCTCCCCACACCGCGGGGGGAGGATTGAGGCGGGGGCGAGGAGGGGAAAACCGCATCCGCCGAAGCCCCCGTCCGGCCCGTCCCCAGAGGAGGAATGAGACCAAATGAGACCGATAGAAAAGAGTGCGCCCTCTCACTCCGCCAGACCGCCGCTCTTCCCTATATCGCCTCTGAGCCCAACCTCTCCGAAGGCGCCCGGGCTGCACAGATCGCCAAGAGCACCCTCATGCGATGGATGCAAGAACCCGCCTTCCGTGCCGAGCTCGAACGCGTCCGCCGCAACATCAGCGACCTCGCGTTCTCCGAGCTCGAAGGGTTCACCCTCAAAGGCGTCATCCGTCTCGTCCAGCTCCTCGACCATCCCGACCCCAACGTCAGACACCGCGCCGCCAAGACCGTCCTCTCCACCTCCATCGCCGCGCGGCAGGATAAAGAGCTCCGCCGCCAGCTCGAGACCATCGACAACGCGCTCATCATGCTGAAAGCCCAACGATGAGGAACGCCGTCCGGCTCCTCGAACGCCGCCTCGCCTGCCTCGTCGCCCAGTCCGCCCTCGAACCCATCGTCCTCGACTACCTCGACCGGTGGCGCGCCGCCGTCGATCAGGGCAACCCGCCTCCCGACGTCTTCGAACTCGTCCGCGCCGCGACCGCCCAACGCGTCCCCATGCTCAACGCCGGCGCCATCGTCTCCCTCATCGACCAGTGCGCCGACAACGACCGCGTCCCCGACCCCCGACGCATCGTCCAAGCCATCGTCCACGGCCACGCCCAACGCTACTACTTCACCAACCACGACAAGACCTGCCGCTGCCCCGCCCGCATGCCCCTCGTCATCGACTACTCCCCCGACGACGACGATGGCAACTGACGCCTCTCCCGTCATCCCCGCCCCCCTCCGTCATTCCTGTATGTGTCAGCTAATTCGTTGACAGATTTTGCAGGGTTTGGAGGGGGGTCTTTCCCCCGAGGCCCTGGTGGGGCCGTGCGGTGTTGTAGTAGACGAGGTACTGCATCAACTCCTCCTTCAGCTCCTCCACCGACTCGAACGTCGTCTCGTCCAGCAGGTCCTCGTTCAGCGTCCGCCAGAACCGCTCGACCTTCCCGTTGGTCTGCGGCCGGTAGGGCCGCGTGTAGCGGTGCGTGATGCCCAGCTCCTGGAACATCCGCTCCATCGGGTGGTTGGCCTTGTTGGCCGGCGAAGCCACCTCGGCCCCGTTGTCCGTGAGAATGGCCTCGAACCGGACTCCATACTCGGCGTTCAGCAGGTTGATGCTCTTCAGCGCCGCGAACATGACGCTCAGGCTCTTCAGGTCGTCCACCACCTCCGCCCAGGCCAGACGGGTGCAGGCGTCGATCACGCACACCAGGTAGGAGCGCCGCCTGGCGCCCACGAGCAGGTCCTTGCTCAGGTGGTGGCAGTCCAGGTGGCCCAGCTCCCCGGCACGGGTCTTGATGATCTGGCGCTTGGACTCCCGCATGGGCTTGGTCAACCGGTTCAGGCCGTGGCGCTGGGCGATGGCGTAGATGGTCGAGGGCGCTGGCGTGTGGGACTTCAGCACCGGCCTGAGTATGGCATAGATCTCGTAGCGGTTGATGCCCTTGCGCCGGAGCTCGAGCACCTTCTCCTCGATGAAGGGGAGGGTGCGGCGGCTCTTCCAACGGGGTCCCCGCTTGCCAGGCAGCAGGGCGTCGCCGTCGCCGGACTGCCGATAGCGGTTGTAGTACTTGGCGAAGGTCTGGCGGTTGGTCCCATGGAAGGCGTAGAAGTCCTGGACGAAGCGGAACTTGGGGTGGCTCTTGGCCTTGACCTGTTCGTACTCCCGGATGAGGAACCGCCACTTCTGAACATAGTTCCGCTCGATGGTGCGGTCGGTGCTGTTGTCGCGCATCTTCGCCTCCAGACTGGCTCGTTCTCCAGCCAAATCTGTCAACGAATTACCTAACATCTACAATTCCGGCGCCCCAGCCGGAATCCAGGGGGCGGGGGAGAGCCGCCCCTCAACCCGAAGCGCTGTCCCCGTTTGCTACAATCCGCTGACCGGCTCCGCGATGAGGGACCCCGCCTTGGCGCGCCCGTGGAGGAGGAATCCGCACTTATGACCATGTTCCAGACGTTCCCCGTATTGCTCAAGAGCCTGCTCAACGACGTAGAGACCGGCAAGATGCGGCTTCCAGACTTCCAGCGCGGGTGGGTGTGGGACGACTACCGCATCCGCGCACTCTTGGCCAGCATCTCCCGCGGCTTCCCGGTCGGGGCCATCATGACCCTCCAGTCGGGCGGAGACATCAACTTCAAGACTCGCCTGGTCGAAGGCGTGGACGGCCAAGCCGCCAGTGATGTGGCCCAGTTCTTGTTGGACGGCCAGCAGCGGCTCACGTCGCTCTATCAGGCGTTGAAGTACCCAGGGCCTGTGGAGACGCACGATAGCCGGGGAGGACGCATCAAACGCTGGTACTTCGTTGATATGCTCAAGGCGCTGGACGACGCCACTGATAGGGAGGATGCCATCGTAAGCGTCCCTGACAACAAGCGCGTCACTCGTGACTTCGGGCGTGAGACGATACTGGACCTCTCAACTCCTCAACTCGAGTACGCGAACCACATGATGCCCACGGAACGCCTATTTGACCCGACGAGTGGCTGTTGGCTTACCTCCGCTATTGAGAGAATAGCCCTGACGCGCATCCGAGCGGCAGCGCACTAGAGTTTTGGGAGAGGTTCAACCAAGCTATCATCCTCACGTTTAGCGAATACTTGCTCCCTGTGATCGATCTCAGCAAGAACACTCCGAAGGAGGCTGTCTGTACGGTCTTCGAAAAGGTCAACACGGGCGGCGTTACTCTCTCCGTATTCGAACTCGTAACGGCTTCCTTCGCCGCCGAGGACTTCGCGCTTCGCGACGACTGGGACAAGCGGCGGAGCGGCATGCGCCAACGGTTTGACGTGCTCCGCGGCATCGGGGGCGAACAGTTCCTGCAGGCCGTTACGCTCGTAGCGACTCAGGAACGGCGCAGGCGGAAGATGCGGGAAGGCGTACCTGCCAACCAGGCGCCACGCATCAGTTGCCAGAAGCGCGACGTTCTCAACCTCGACCTTAACGAGTACGAGGCGTGGGCGCCAAAGGTTGAGGAAGGCTTCATGCAGGCTGCCATATTCCTGCACAGGCAGTTCGTGTTCAAGCAGGGGGATGTTCCCTACAATACGCAACTCATTCCAATGGCCGCGCTGTTCGTAGAGCTTGGGCATGAACTCGATCCCGCCAACGCCAAAGAGCGTCTCGAACACTGGTACTGGTCGGGCATCTTCAGCGAAGCCTATGGCAGCGCGGTCGAAACCCAATATGCGCTGGACTTGGACCAGGTTGTCCAGTACGTTCGCTCTGGAGCGCCGCCGCGGCTCATAACCGAGGCCGACTTCAACCCAGAGCGCCTCATCTCCCTGCGCACGCGCAACAGCGCCGCCTACAAGGGGCTCTATGCGCTTCAGATGAAGAGCGGAGCAGCCGACTGGCGTAAGAGCGAACTCCTTACCATCGAAACCTATAACGACGAGGCGATAGATATCCATCACATCTTCCCCGTGGCATGGTGTGAGGCGGCGGAATATAAGAGGAAGGGCGAGGCGACGGCCAAGCCGCGGATCGAGAGTTGGCTGTACAACTCAATCATCAACAAGACGCCCATAGACGCCCACACGAATCGGATCATCGGCGGGCAGGCCCCCTCGGAGTACCTAACAAGGCTGCAAAGGGAGGACATAGCTCCCGATAAGCTCGGCGCTGTTCTGCAAAGCCACTGGCTGGATCCTGACCTCTTAGCGCAGGACGACTTCTCGAAGTGTTTCGTGCAGCGCGGCGAGAAGATGCTCAACCTTATCGGCGAGGCTATGGGGCGGCCAATCTCCGGTGGCTCCGACATACTCAACAACGCGCTGGTTCGGGCGGGGTTGCGTCCTGCCGACCAACAGGACACTCCTGACACGCCCGAACTCCAAGAGTTCGACGACCCCGAAGACGAGTACGAC
Organism: Dehalococcoidia bacterium; assembly: GCA_965220205.1. Taxonomy (GTDB): domain Bacteria; phylum Chloroflexota; class Dehalococcoidia; order Lucifugimonadales; family Australimonadaceae. The sequence goes on from OZ244812.1 coordinate 2,547,324, forward strand.
CCGATAGGCAGCGCCGCCTACAGCGGCGACCCTAGCCAAAACACCTGAAAGGAACGCGCCCGCTGTCGCGCCCCTTCCCTCCGCGCGGCAGCCTTTGGCCGTGCGAGGGCCTAGCTCGCGCCGCGCAGGAGCGGTAGGATGGGGGACGACAGCGAACAGGCCAAAGGAGGGACCGTCATGAGCGGAACGGACCCAGTTGCCACCGGACAAGAAATCCGCGTCTCAGCGGACTCGCACATGGTCGAGCCCTTCGAACTGTGGGAAGAGCGCATGGAGGAGCGCTACCGCAGCCGCGCCCTCCGCTACGGACCCAACGAACGCGGCTTCGGAGGCCGCGCCCGCGAAGGCGGATGGGACCCCGTTGCCCGCCTCAAGGACATGGCCGCCGACGGCATCAGCGCCGAGGTTCTCTACCCAACCCTCACCAAGGACATCTTCCTGCACCAGGGTCACGACCCCGAGCTCGCCGAGGCCAGCGCCCGCGTCTACAACGACTGGATGATCGAGTACTGCCAGGAGTCCCCCGAGCGCCTCTGGGGGCAGGCCATGATCATGCTCTGGAACATCGAGGACGCGATCTTGGAGATGGAGCGCTGCCGGAAGGCCGGCCTCGTCGCCGCAACCACCTGGATCATTCCCCCTGACAACCTGCCCTTCAAGTCCGAGCACTACGAGCGCTTCTGGACCGCCGCCCAGGACCTCGACATGCCCGTCAGCATGCACATCAACCAGGGATTCGGCATGTACGTCGACCGCCGGACCACGGCTATCGACGAGGTCGAGTCCATCAGACTCACGACCCAGGGCCACAAGCTCAACGGCATGAACGCCTTCACGGAGATCATCTGCTCCGGCGTCCTCGAACGTCACCCCCGGCTGAAGGTCATCGTCGCCGAGCTCGAGGTCGGGTGGATACCCTTCTTCGTCCAGGACCTCGACCGCCGGTTCATCAAGTCGAAGCTCTACAAGGAGCACGCGATGCCGCTGCTCCCGAGCGAGTACTTCGAGCGGCAGTGCTTCTCCACCTTCACCTCCGACGAGGTGGGCGGCCACCTCCTCGAGCGGTGGGGGATGAACAACTTCATGTGGTCCAACGACTACCCGCACCCCGGCAGCATCTGGCCCTACTCGTCCGAGGTCATCGAGCGCACCCTCGGCCACCTCTCCTCGGAGACCAGGGCCAAGGTGCTCCGCGAGAACGTCTCCCGCGTCTACGGCATGCCCGTGCCCGAGCCGATGCCCCTCGAGGCCGCGCCCAACATGGAAGGAGCGTGGGGCGAACGCGCGTGGATACAGCGGTAGCAGGCGCGCCGGCGTCAGAGAACTAGCTCCCCCAATCCGTTCGCCCTGAGCTTGTCGAAGGGGGAAGGGTCCCGCGAACGGATTGGGGTCTGAGGGAAGGAGCCGCCAATGGCGTACGACTTCGAAGATCACGCCTGGAAGGATGTCGTCACCCCCGACGACCTGGAGCTCTACGCGCCCTACCGCAGGGAGACCTACGTCGGCCGGCGCCCTGCGGTGCTCGTGGTCGATCTCTACAACATGGCCTACGCGGGCGGTCCGGGGCCGGTGCACGAGGTCGCCAAGGAGTTCCCCAGCGCCTGCGGCGACTACGCCTGGGACGCCGTCGAGCCCACGAAGCAGCTCCTCGCCTTGACGCGGGCGCGCGGCTTCCCGGTCGTCTACACGACCAGCGAGGACCGGAAGGAGGCGCGGCCCCAGGCCACCCCGACGACCAACCGAAGGACGCGCAACACCGGCGACGACCCGTTCGGCATCTTCCCCGCGTTCGAGCGGCAGCCGGGCGACCTCACCATCTACAAGCAGCGCGCCAGCGGTTTCTTCGGCACCTCGCTCATCGCCCACCTCACCCAGAACGCCGTCGACACGGTCATCGTCTGCGGCGAGAGCACCAGCGGCTGCGTCCGCGCCTCAGTCGCCGACGCCTACTCCTACGGCTTCCACGTCGTCCTCGTCGAGGAGTGCACCTACGACCGCAGCCTCCTCTCGCACAAGGTCAACCTGTTCGACATGCACCACAAATACGCCGACGTCATGCACATCGAAGAGTTGGCCGAGCGCCTGGAAGCATTCCCCGAAATCTAACCCCTCATCCGTTCGCTCTGAGCCCGGCGAAGGGTTCCGCGAACGGATTGGGAGGTCCTAGAACGCCAGGTCTCGCGGTTCCGTTCGCCCTGAGCCTGTCGAAGGGGGTCCCACGAACGGATCGGGAGGCGAGGGCCATGCACAACGGACGTGGTCCCTCAACATGGCATTTGGGGTCTACATACTGCGCTGCGCCGATGGCTTCTACTACACGGGGCACACGGACGCGCTGGAAAGAAGGATCGCCGAGCACGGCGACGGCGCCGTTCCGGGCTACGCGCACGACTGGCGCCCCGTGTCGCTCATGTACAGCTGCGAGTTCGCAACGCGGGAAGAGGCGCTGACCATGGAGCGCCGCATAAAGGGCTGGTCGCGAGCCAAGAAGGAGGCGCTCTTCCGAGAAGACTGGCGGCTCCTGAAAGTCCTATCCGCCACCCGTGGCTCCTAGGGAATCTCGGAACGAGGTCTGACGCCTCAGGAGTAACGGAAGGGAGAGACTGGAAGCCCTCGCCAATCCGTTCGGGGGACCCTTCGACGGGCTCAGGGCGAACGGATGGGGCGGGGCTATTCAGAGGTGGGGGGAGGATTGAGAGGCGGCGCGAGCCGCTATATCCAGCGCCCGAGGTGCTGACGCCCCCAGTCGGCGCGCACGGAGCCCAGCGTCTCCCCCTCGTGGACCTCGACCCGCGTGGCGCGCAGCCGCTCGGCCACCTTGTCGTACCCGCCCTCGGCTGCCCACCGGGCCTCCTCGTCGAGGTCGTCCGGCCACAGCCCGAACGAGTACCCGTACCACGGGTCTTGCGGCTCGAGCTCCGGAAGGCCGAGCTCCTCCCATATCTCCCTCGCGCGCTCCATGTACTCGCGCTTGGGAAGCGACAGCGGCGGGAAGTCGGCCTTCCGCGTCGCGTCGATGAGCAGCGACGACTCCATCGTGTCGTACCGGCTCGATGGATGGCTCAGCACCATGCCGATGGGCGTCGCGCCGAAGGGACGGTCCCCCACCACCTTGCTGTCCTTGTGCGGCTGCGAGCGGTGCGTGATAGACCAGATCACCGCGACCGGGTCGTGCGGGTTGATGTCCTCGTCGACGGCGACGACCAGCTTGCCGACGCGGTCGCCGAACTCGAGCAGCGCGTCCATCGCGTTCCACGGGTCTTGGTCGTCCCGCTTCGTCATCCGCAGAACGACGTACGGGCGCAGGTTGACGAGCGACTCGGTCAGCGCGACCTCGTGAACGTTCTCGAACCCGCGTTGCACCAGGAACCGCCGGATCATCGTCGGCATGCCGGCGGCCTTCAGCATCGAGCTCTCGCTCGGAGTGACCTGGCTGATGATGGACGGCCAGATGGGCGCCTTGCGGTGCGTCACGCACGTGATCTCGAACATCGGACTCAGCGTTCGCGGGTCGATGTGGCCCATCGACTCGCCGAACGGGCCCTCGGCTTCCAGGTACGTCGTGGGGATGACGCCCTCGAAGACCACTTCCGCCGTCGCAGGGACCTCGAGGTCCACCGTCCGGCACCGCACCAGCTCGATGGGCTCGCCCGCAAGTCCCCCGGCGAGAGCCAGCTCGTCGACGCCCGGCGGCACCTTCTGCGAGGCGGTGTACGGGACGTACGGCACGGCGCCGACAACGACCGCGGCCTGCAGGGGAATGCCCAGCTTGCGGCACTTCTCCCAGTGGCCCGCGATGTCTTGCGGCGTCCCCATCATGATCCCACTCCGGTCGTCGCCCTTCACGAGCCCCCGGTAGATGCCCATGTTCCGCTGGCCGGTCTCCGGGTCTTTCGTGATCCACGTCCCGGCGGTCAGGTAGGCCCCGTTGTCGAACCCGGGGGTCGAGATCGGCACGGGGAACTCGTTGAAGCCGCCGTGGGCCAGCAGGTCCGCGCCCTCGTGGATCTCCTCGTGCGCCGGCCCGGTGGGCACAATGACCGGGGCCACCGGATTGTCCATCGCATACGACCAGCGGTCGGGGACCTCCTCGGGCGCGCACTGGAGGCCGAGGCAATAGATATCCTGAGAGCCCGACAGTCCGCCGACGAGAACGCTCCGTCCCGGGTACGACCGCCCGTTGGAGTCCGCGACGTTCTCGAACAGGAACGCCTTGCGCGCCGGCTCCTTCAGCCCGCGGTACTGCCACCGCACGAGCGGGTGCAGCTCAGTGTCCTTGTTGATCCGACGGCGGACGCGAAGCAACAGCCCCTCGTCGTCCAGCCGCTGGATGAACGCCCGCAAGTCTGGGTATGCCTTCTTGAATTCCATTCGTTACGCCTTCTCCATCGCCGCCGTGGCCTAGAGGTAGCCCACCGCGGCCGGCTCGCCTCGACTGCGGAGCTGCGCCGCTTTGAGGGCGCGCGCGAACAGCTCGCCTGCCATTGTCCTTCGGTACTCCGCCGACCCCCTGAAGTCGGAATGCGGGCTCGTCGCGTCCATCACCAACGCGCGGGCCTCCTCGACCACCGCCGCGTCCGCCGGCTTGCCCTGGAGGAACGCCTCCGCCGCCGTGGCCTCGATCGGCGTATCTCCCGCGCCGCCAAGCCCGATGCCTGCCCGGGCGATGCGGCCGTCCTGGTCCCAATCGACCTGGACCGCGACCGAAGCGACCGCGTAGTCGCCGTGGCGCCGCGCCAGCTTCAGGTACGCGCCGGTCTCCGTGGCGGTCGGCGCGGGGCAGCTGACCTCGCAGAGCATCTCGGTCGGCCCGATGAACGTCTCGTGTTCGCCGGCGAAGAGCTCCGCGAGCGGCGCCAAGCGCTCGGACTGCTTCGACCGCAGCCGGACGGTGGCTCGAAGCGCCAGCAGCGCCGGCGCCCAGTCTCCCGACGGATCGGCGTAGGCGAGAGACCCGCCTACGGTGCCCCGGTTGCGCACCTGCACGTCGGCGATGACGCGGGCCGCGTCGCCCAGCACCGCGAGGCGCGGGGACCATTCGGCCCGCGCGGCCTGCGCGTGGCGCGTGAGCGCGCCGATGCGGAGGCCGTCGGCCTCGTCGCGCACGCCGGAGAGCCCTTCGAGGCGACTGATGTCCACGATTACCGGCGGCCCCAGCTGAACGAGCTTCATGAAGGGGAGCAGACTCTGCCCGCCTGCGAGCAACCGGGCCTCGTCGCCGTGAGCGTCGAGCAGGTCGAGCGCCTCGTCGAGGCTGTGGGCGCGGACGTAGGTGAACGGCGGCGGGTACATCAGCGTTGCCCGTCGCCGCCAGCCGCCGCGCCGTGGGCCAGGCGCCAGACGGCCTCGAGGTCCAGGGGCAGCTGCTCGACCCGTGCTCCGAACGGCCGGAGCGCGTCCTCCACCGCGCTGGCGATGGCGGCTGGAGAGGCAATCGCCGCCCCCTCGCCTGCGGCCTTCTGCCCGAGCGCCGTGAAGGGCGACGGCTGCGGCCGGTGCTCCACCTCGATGGGGGGCGTATCCATTGTCGACGCCTTGCCGTACTCCAGCAGCGTCGTGGTCTCGAGGTTGCCGTCCTCGTCGTACGCGAACCCCTCTCCCAGCGCGACGGAGATGCCGTGGGCGGCGGACCCGATCACCTGACCGTTGACGACGTCGGGGTTGATGACCGTGCCGTTGTCGCCGACGACGAGATACCGGAGCACCCGCACGCGCCCGGTCTCCGGGTCCGCCTCGACGACCGCCACGTGCGCGGCGGCGGCGTAGGTGAACTGCGCGCGCACGCGGCCGCGCTCGTCCGGGATGAGGAAGGGTTGCGCGTGGGGGAACCGGTACATGTAGGTCTGGTGCAGGCCCGGGTCCATGCCCTCGGGAACGAGCGCTGTGTTCCCGTAGGCCGCCTTGGCCATCTGCGCCAACGTAACGCGGCGTTCTGGCTCGCCGCCGACAACGAACGTCCCCTCCTCGGCGATAACGAGATCAGCCGGCGGCGCGTCGAGCAAGCTGGCGGCCAGCGCAGTCAGCTTCTCGCGCATGCGGACGGCCGCCCCGTGCGCCGCGCCGATGTCGTAGAGGTGAAAGTTATTGCCGCTGTTGGTGGACCCGCCGCCCCACGGCGATATGGCGCTGTCGAAGGCGGAGAGCACCCGAATGCTCTGGGGGTCTACGCCCAGGACGTCGCCCACGACCTGCGCGACGGTCGTCTCGTGCGCCTGGCCGCAGCTCGGCGTGCCCACCGCCACGGTCACGGCGCCGCCCAACTGCACGCGGATAGTCGCGCCGCTCGTCCCTCCCGAGCCGAGCGGCGTCGCCATCGGCGGCAGCAATGCGAGGTCTCGTGCGAGGTTGCGGCCGCCCGGCTCCACAGCCAGCACGATGCCAATGCCGAGATAGCGTCCCTGTAGCCGCGCCTCCGCCTGCTCCTGTTGGAGCCGGTCGAGGTCCGCGCGCTCAACGGCTGCGCGGAGCAGGTCTTCGTAGTCCCCGCTGTCGTAGACGTTCCCGTTCAGCGTCTCGAACGGGAACTCCTCCTTCTGAACGATGTTCCGCAGACGCACGTCGACGCGGTCGATGCCGAGTTCCTCGGCGATGCGGTCCATCGTCCGCTCCCACACCAGGCACATGGCGGGCTTGCCGATGCCGCGGTTCGGGACCACCGGGCACTTGTTCGTGGCTACGGACGTCCCTTCGAGCGAGATGCCAAGGGGGCGGTAGGTGTTCGTGAGGTTGTTCAGCTTGTTGGTGAAGTGAATCGTGGCTGTGCTCAGCCCGCCGCCTACGTCGTCGGTCTCACGCACGCGGAGCCCCAGGACCGTGCCGTTGGACTCGACCGCGGCCTCGATGTCGAACCGCTGCGCGCATGCGTGCCCGCCCGCCATCATGTGCTCCGTGCGGCTCTCGACCCACTTCACGGGCCGGCCCGTGCGCTTGGACAAGAGCGCCGCGATGACTGCGTACTTGCGGATCAGGTGAATCTTCTGGCCGAACCCGCCGCCGATGTCCGGCACGATCAACCGGATGTCCGAGATGCCCAACGCTTCGCGCAGCGCCTCTGTCACGACATCGGGGGCCTGACAGTTGCACCAGATCATGAGCCGCGGTCCTCCGTGGTCGTAGGCAGCCACGATGGCGAACGGCTCGAGCGGCGTCGAGCTGTAGCGATGGATGGCTACGCGCGCCTCGACGACCCGATCGGCCCGCTGGAACGCGCCCTCGATGTCGCCGTACTCGAGCTTGCCTGTCCAGACCGCGTTCGTTCCAAGCTCCTCGAACAGCACCGGCGCGTCCGCTCTCAGTGCGTCGTCGACAGACGTCACCGGGTCCAAGGGCTCGTAGTTGATTTCCACCAGGCGGAGAGCGTCCTCCGCGGTCTGCAGGTCGACGGCTGCCACGGCGCTGACGGGCTCGCCGGCGTAGCGCGCCTTGCCGCTCGCCATGGCGTACTCGGGAACGTGGACGCGGACGCCGGATGCGTACCTGCCGGGGCTGAACGGATTGGAGCCGCTCACCACGTCGTGGGCGGTCATGACGCACTCCACGCCTGGCAGCGCGGCCGCTTCGGCAGTGTGCGCCCCGATGATCCGTGCGTGAGCGTGGGGGCTCCGTCCGATTACCGCGTGCAGCATCCCCGGCAGGCGGAGGTCGTCGACGTACTGGCCCATGCCGCGCACGAAGCGCGGCGCCTCCTTGCTGGGCGTCCTCGCTCCGACGAGGCGGAACTCCTGTGGCCCTTCGGGGCCGTAGTGCGGTGTGGCGCTCATGGCGAACGCCCCTCGGGTGGGCTGGGGATGAGCGAGGCGGCTGCCCGGAGCTTCCCGGCCGCGCTGAGCACTGCCTGTACGATCTGCACGTAGCCCGTGCACATGCAGAGGTTGCCCGCAAGCGCTTCGCGGACCTCTGCCTCGGTCGGGTCCGGTCGCTCCGCGAGCAGCGCGTGGGCTGCGAGCACCATGCCCGGCGTGCAGTACCCGCACTGCAGGCCGTACTCCTCGACGAAAGCGCTCTGCACCGCCGTGAGCGCATCAGGTTCGCCGAGGCCCTCGACCGTCGTCACGTCGCAGCCGTCGGCCTGCGCGGCCAACAGCAGGCAGGACTTGACGAGCTCGCCGTCCACCAGGACGGAGCAAGCGCCGCATTCTCCGATGACGCAACCGACGTGGGTCCCGGTGAGACCGAGCGATTCGCGCAAGTGATAGACGAGCAGCTGGCGGTCGTCGACCTCGTGCTGGTACGTGCGTCCATTGACGCGCAACGATAGGGAGTGCATCACGCTTGTGGGGAACCTCGCTCGGGTGACGATGCCTGATAGGCGCAGCGAGTCTATCACTGATGTACTCGGCGGGAAGGGTTTGCCGGGAAGCCCCGCTGTACCGAATCGTCTGTGCGAGGTAGAATCCAGCGCACCAACCTGTGCGCAGGAGAGCAGCAATGCCCATCGAGATCATCGATACGCTGAAGTTCGCCCACGAGACCAAGCGGCGCACGAACGTGCTCGACACGAACCGCTTCCACGCCTGGGTCCACTACTACGTCCCGGACCAGCAGGACGAGATGCACTGCCACAACCAGGACCAGACGTTCCAGATCGTCGAGGGCGAGTGCACCATGAGCTTCCCCGACGGCGGCAAGGCCGTGCTCATGCCGGGCATGCTCGCCACGATCACCGGCGGCTCGTTCTACCGGCTCCACAACACCGGCGGCGTGCCGCTCGTCATGATCGGGACTCGTTCCGGGTCGACGAAGGACACCGTCAAGATCGAGCACGGGACTGGCCGCATCATCAACGAGCGGATCGTCCACAAGGAGCCTGTCGCCTAGCACGGCTGCGGGACCCGGCGCGCTCAGTCCCTACGCCGCCGCCGCTGGCTCGGGTTAGACTGCTGCCAGCGGGGCGGGGGCGGTGATCTTGTAGAAGCGCGATACGTTGTCGCGCACGAGCTTGTCGATTGCGGGTCGCGGCAGGTGGCCCAGGTTGCGGACGAGAAACTCTCGCGAGCGCGGCCACGGCGAGTTCGGGTGCGGGTAGTCCGTCGACCACATGCAGTTGTCCTCGCCCCACCACTCGAGCAGCTTGCCGCCGATCGGGTCGTTGAAGAACGTCGCCGACATCTGTCGCGCGAAGTACTCGCTTGGCAGCATGCTGATCGGCAGCGGCCGGGACGAGTCCGGTCCGGTTGAGCCGAACCGCTGTACGTAGTAGTCCCACTGCTGGAGCGTGAACGGTATCCAGCCGATCTCGCTCTCCACGACGTTGACCGTCAGGCCGGGGTATCGTTCGAGCACGCCCGTGAAGATGATGTCCATCACCGTGTTCATGGCCCCGGCCGTCTTGAGGTTGACCGAGCCGCGGTGCGCCTCCAGCGGACCGCCGCGGTTTCCCGTGAGGTTCCGGCTATAGTCGAACCCCGTCAGGATGTGCAGGTCGACGGGCATGTCGAGGTCCTGCGCCGCCGCCCACAGCGGCTCGTAGTGTTCCGACGAGAACGGGAGCTCGGGGGGCGGGACCTGCCACACCATCGCGCCCGCCATCCCGGCGTTGCGGCACCGCGTCATCTCGTCGATGGCTGCATGCATGTCGTAGGCGGCCACCAGCGCGACGCCGAAGAGGCGGTCGGGGGCCACGGAGCAGTACTCGATCAACCAGTCGTTGTAGACGCGGAAGCAGGCCTCCTGCAGCGGGGCGTCCTCCATTGCGAAGAGGCGCAGACCCAGCGTGGGAAAGAGCACCTCTGCGCTGACGCCGTCCTGGGACATCTCGCCGAGCCGCAAGCTGGGGTCGGCGCCTCCGGGCCGCGACTCGTTCAGCGTGCCCGCGGAGTGCCCCGCGCCCTGCCGCCTCGCCGGGAACTGCGGGGCGCGGTCGCGGAGCGCGGCGGGGAGCCGCGTTTGCCAGAGGTCCTCCGGCTCGCTCACGTGTGAGTCCGCCGAGATGAGCAGCGTTTCGCTCAGGTCAAGGTAGTTGTCCCGGGCGAGGTCGTCCGCGATCCCCATGAGTCGTCTCCTCCGTGTAGCCGTTTGCCGGAGCAGCGGGTTGATCGAGCGCTACTGGGCGCCGAAGTGTGTGCCGGGGATGGCCACGCCGTCGACGTGATAGTTCTCGACCGCGTTGCCGGCAATCGGCGTCCCGTCCGGCTTGAGCCTCGGCTCGGCCGACTCGCCCATTTCCCGCTTGGCGCCCACGCGCAGCAGGAACAGGTTGCGGTCGCCGGTGTTCAGGTAACGGTAGAAGGCGCCCTTGGGAATCATGATGCCTTCGTACTGCCCAAGCGTCGTGCCGACGCCGTGCTCGTCGAAGAAGGTGACCTCTCCCTCGAGCACGACGAACGAGTGGTCCTCGTTCATGTGCATGTGGACCGCGTTCTCGCCGCCCTCCGCGTTGATCTTGAGGCTCAGCGTCAAGAGATCGGTGCGGGCCAAGTCGATGTTCACCCGTCCCTCGGACAGGTAGGGACCCCCGATCGAGAATGTGGACGTCCGCGGAGTCGTCTGCGTTTCGGTTGCCATGGTCGCTCCTCTCATTGCGTCGGTTGGCGGCGCGTCTCGCTAGTCTCCCCCGGGCTCCCACTTGAAGCCGGGGTCCGTGAACAGCTGCTCGGGCATGTTGAACGTGAGCCCGCGCTTGGCGAGCTCCTCCGTATAGTGAGCTCGGATCCAAGGGTCCTCGTCCGCGTAGTCGACCCGGTCGCCGGGCAACTCGCGCCAGCCGGTGCTCATGCCGATGGGCAGGTGGAAGGCGAGGTATCGCGTCTGGGTGGTGGCCACGTTGAAATGCTGATGGAACCAGCGGTCTGGCGGGACGTACAGGCTCCCCTCCTGCCACGGCACCACGAGCTTCTCCTCGTCTCCCTTCCACATGACCGCGTATCCCTCGCCGCTGGGGATGACGATGGCCACTCCCGGTCCGTGCCGGTGCGCCGTCCAGTAGGCGCCCACAGGGAACACCGACATGTGCGTGCGGATCGGCGACTTGAAGTGCATCGTCACGGTCTGCTGGCCGGCGCTCCCGCCGATGAGACGGTCCCACGCCAGCAGATCGGGGAAGAAGTTCCCGCTCCAGACGTTCCGCCGCCCCGGCGGGCCCACCTTGGGGTCTTCCGCCGCCTGCGAGTACAGGTCGTCTCCCTCCTGGTCCTGGAAGGGGGCCGGTCCCGGGTTGAGCGCCAAGCTCGGGTCGGGGCCCAGACTACAGATGAGCGGCAGGTAGTTGTAGTGCAGCAGGCGCGCGGGCTCCGTCCCCTGCGCGTTGCTGAGCTGGAACCGGTGGTGACGCGGCAGCAGGAACATGCTGTGCTTCGTCCATTCGAACGTCCACTGCCGGCTGCCGTCGGTCGACCACACCGTTGTGAGACCGCGCCCCTGCAGCACGTACACCGCCTCGTCCATCGCGAACTCGAGCGCCGGGAGCGTCACCGCCGGCGCGATCTCGGTAACCCGGTTCTCCGACACCCCTTCCTGGCCCGAGAGCTGGATGAACGCCGCGTTGCATCCGCGCTCCTCCCACCACCCCAGTTCGATGGCCCTGAGGTCGGGGATGAAATAGCCGCGGTGGACGGGGATGCCGACCGAGTTCATCCACTGGTCGTAGGCCGAGGACTCGGTCGTCACGCTGGCGGCGGCTTGCGCCGTGTTCGAGGTCGTCATCGCGGAGATCTCCCTTCGCCGAGAGGTCGCCCTCCCTAGATGTCGTCTCCGTACTCCCACTCGAAGTTGGGGTCGTCGTAGGCCTCCGCGGGCATGAAGCTCCGCCCGCCGCGCCTTGCCGCCTCCGCCTCGAACGTCTCCCGGATCCAGGAGTCCTCGTCCGGGTACTCGATCTGCCTGATGCTCTTCTCGTAGGTCGTCTCGCCCTTCTGAGCGAACTGCGACAGCGAGCCGAGCGCGAGATACCGGGCGTCCGTCGTGCCGACGTTGAAGTGCTGGTGGTACCAGTCCTCGGGCGGCACGAACACTGACGCCTCATGCCAGGGGCAGACCACCTTCTCCTCGTCCGGTCCCTGCCGCCACAGGACGGAGTAGCCCTCGCCCTTCGGGATGACGATCACCCGGCCGGGGCCGTGGCGGTGGGCCTTCTTGTACATGCCCGCGTCGAACACCGACATGTGCGCGCCCATCTCGCCGCCCGGGAACCGCATGTACACCGCGGTGCCGCCCGCGCCGCGTCCGCGGTATGGCGCCAGCTTGTCCCACGAGCCCAGGTCGGGGAAGAAGTTGCCCAGCCAATACACGCCGATACGCGCCGCCCCGCCAGGGTCCTTGACTTCGACTGCCTGCGAGAACGCTTCGTCCAGCGCCACGCCGTCCTGCCGGCGATACTGGTCGTTGTTGATGAGGAAGTCCGGGTCCGGGATTGCCGACAGCGCCACGGGCAGGTAGTTGTAATGCAGCAGGCGCGCCGGGGAGTCGCCACGAGCGTTGCTCAGCTGGTACGTGCTATGCCGGGGGATGTGAAACAGGCTCCGGGCGTTCCACTCGAACGTCCGCGGCGGTTGGTTCTCGTCGAGCCACACCGAGCAGAGTCCCTGACCTACGAGCGGGTACACCAGCTCGCCGATCGCCATCCTGAGCTTCGGCAGCGTCTCGCCCGCCGGAATCTCCTGCACGCGCCCCTCGGACACGCCCTCCATCCCCTTCAGGTTCAGGAAGGCTGCCTTGCACTTGCGCTCCTCCCACCACTCCAGCTCCACGTTCCGCAGGTCCTCGACGAAATGGCCGCGGTAGATGGGAACGCCGATCGCCTCCATCCAATCATCGTATGGGAGCTTGCGGCGCCCCGACCTCGCGTTCTGCTGCTGCGCCATTGCTTCCTCCTCTAGGTTCGATCCGAGTGACAGGTTGCGCATGCTTCTAGAGCTAGGGTACGCCCCCTCAGGTGGGACTATACAGGAACCGCTGCTGGCGTGGGGCCGTGCGCCGCCGGTCTCACAGAGCCGGCGCAGAGGCCGGTGGCCTGCGATGGGGCGCCGCCTGCTCGTAGGCGTACGCAAAGCCAATCATCGCGGCATCGCTGTAGGGCCTGCCAAGGAACGTCATCCCGGTGGGCAAGCCGTCCGTGGTGAACCCCATGGGCACGGAGATGGACGGGACGTAGACGAGGAACGTGTTCAGGTGGGTGGCGCCCTTCATGTTGATGTAGGGCGGGTTCACGCCGTCCCTTATCAGCGTTGGCTGGTGCTCAGCGCTCTTGTGGACGATGGCGTCGAGCCGCAGGTCCGCCATCACCCGCATCACGTTCAGCATGAGTTCCTTGCGGGCCACGAGGTACTCGTAGTAGCCGGACATATCCCGCGTCGTGCCTGCGCGCGCCATCCATTGATTGCGGACCTTCTCGAAGTCGGGCGAGGCCACCATCTCAGCTCTCGTTCTGAACGGCGGGTTGGCGCTGCGCCCGAAGTAGACATCCCATGCGGGGTCGGCGTCAGCGCCCGCGGCCCGCTTGGCCAGCAACCGGTTCAGGTCGGGTATCTCCACCGGGTCCACCACCGTAGCGCCCGCCGCCGCCAGCTCCCGCGCTGCCTGGTCGAAGACCGCGGCGACCTTGCCGAAGTCCTCCGAGTCCGGCTCCGCGCCCGCGCCCATCGCTTCGCGGAGTACGCCGATGCGGGCGCCGCGAAGCGCGTCAGCATCCGGCGCCTCGGCGAACGGCCGCCCGGTCCGCCCAACGCCCATCGCAGTGACCGGGTCGTCCGTGTCGTAGGCCGCCAGGACGTCGAGCAGCAAGGCGGCATCGCGGACACTGCGGGTCATGGGGCCGAGCGAGGCTTGAATCGCGGGCCATCCCGCGTAGACGCCGCTACGGCTCACGAGCCCCGCCGTTGGCCGCATGCCAACGATGCTGCTCCACGCCGACGGCCGCCGGATCGAGGCTAACGCTTCCTGCCCAACCCCGACAGCGCCAAGGTTGGCTGCGACGGCGGCTGCAGGCCCGCCTGAGGAGCCGCCGACCGTACGGTCGAGCGCGTACGGGTTCTTCGTCGAGCCGAACAGCGAGCCGTGCGTATCGCCTCCTCCCAGCTCGCCCAGGGTTGCTTTCGCCAGGATGATCGCTCCGGCGCTCTTCAGCCGCTCCACGACGAATGCGTCACGGTCAGGGAAGTAGTTCCTGAACAGCACCGACCCCAACGTCGTCGGCATCCCCTCGGCGTCAATCTGGTCCTTGAGGACGACGGGCACGCCGTGGAGCGGCCCAACCGGCCCCGACGCCGCCAACGCCGCGTCCAGCCGGTCCGCCTCATCCAACGCAGCAGGATTGACGGAGATGATCGAGTTAATCGTGGGCCCGTTGCGATCGAAAGCGTCGATCCGGTCCAGGTAGCCCTGGACCAGCTCGCGCGCCGAGAGCTCCTTCGCATCGTAGGCGCGCCGGATGGCGTCAATCGTTGTCTCGATCAGCTCGAACGCTGGTTGTCGTGCTGGCTGCTGCATTGGCCTCCCTCGAACCCCCATCTAACCCGCGGGGCAGCTCTCTGTACCCGCCGTGCCGCCGAGCCTCACGCGGACCGGACCAGCGCGACCGCCGGAATCACACGGGTCGTCTTCTCCTGGTAGGCGGCGAACTGCGGATACAGCTCCGATTGGCGTGCGTAGAGACGGTCGTGCTCCTCGCCCGCGAGTATCTCGGCCGTGGCCTCGAAGCGCTCCGAGCCCACCTCCACCGTGACCGTCGGGTTGGCGGAGAGGTTGCGGAACCAGTCGGGGTGAGAGGGCGCGCCTCCTTTCGAGGCGAACACGATCCACCGTTCGCCGTCCGGGAGGTACATCAGCGGGTTCACGCGCTGCTGCCCGGACTTGGCCCCGGTCGTCGTGAGGAGCAGCAGGGGAGCTCCCTCGAAGTTCCCGCCGACGCGCCCGCCGCTGGCCCGGAACTCCTCGATGTTCCGGCGGTTCCGATCGTGCATGTCGTTGCGCGTAGTCATCGCCGGCCTCCTATCCCTGGCCGGACTCGGCCGCCACCGTGGCCGTCACCCGCTCGCGGATCGCCGTGTACAGCTCGTCGTCCAAGGGTCCGGCTTCCGCGGACGCGATGTTCGCCTTGAGGTGCTCCAAGTTCTGCGTCCCGTTGATGAATGTGTGCGCCGACGGATGGGCCAGCGCGTACCGGAACATCGTCGAAACGATGTCGCGTCCTTCCAACACCTCGTCCAAGCCGGACCGCACCCAACGACCGCGCACGATAGGGAACTCGTTGCCGCGTCCCTGCTCGCGCAGCGGCGCGCCCTTCACGGACCCTCCGCGGATCACGGTGCCCGCGCCGGCGGCTGCCGCGGCGGTGATCGTCTCTTCGTGTTCGGGCTCCAGCGCTGAGTACACGATCTGGAACGTGTCGAACACGCCCCAGCTCACGAACATGTCGATGTGCGGCAGGACCGCCGACACGCCGATGAATCGCGCCTTCCCCGACGCCTTGATGTCCTGCAGCGTCGTCACGCAGTCGTTCGTCTCGACATCCTCGACCGTCGGCCCGTGCAGCTGCAACACGTCGACGTAGTCGGTCTGCAAGCGTTCGAGGCTCTCGTCCATCGAGCGGAGGATGGCGTCGCGCGACCACTCCGACTGTGCGCGCGGCGCTCCCGTCTGCGGCCGGCCGCACTTCGTCTCGATGTAGTACTCGCTCCGACGGTCCGAGATGAACCGTCCGATGAACTCCTCGCTCCTGCCGTAGCCGGGCGCGGTGTCGATGAAGTTGATGCCCGCGTCGAGGACAGCGTTGAGGACGACGCCCGCGTGCTCCTCATTCGGAAGGCGGCCGCCGTTCTCGACCACGTCCCGCATCTCGAGGGCGCCGAAGCCCAGCTTCGTAACCTCGAGGCCTGTACGTCCTAGCACAACCCGTTCCAGCATGACCCGACCTCCAGATGCGAACTTGTGATGTCCTTGCCTCCGGCTATGTTAGCGTACGGGGACGGGAAACGGGCCCGGCGGCGATTCGAGGAGGGAATGTCATGGCGATAGACGAGACAGGCGGCTCGGTTTACTTCATCGGCAACGATGTCCAGCAACGGCTCCTCACGCTCGAGGACGCCATCGAGGCGACAGAGCGCGCGTATCTGGAATGGGACGAGGGCGGCGCGGTCATCCGGCCCAAGACGAATATGTACGTCTACAACGAGGGAGGCGATAATCGCTACGGCTTCTCCACCATGGAGGGAGGGTCGGAGGCGCTGGGGCTCGTCGCCATCAGGATCAAGTCCGACCTCCAACCCCTTCGCCGGGAGGTCACGCCGCCGGGCGCGTCGATACCCACGTCGGCGAGCAAGGGGGCCGGCGCTCCCGGCCTGTTCTGCGGCCTCGTCTACGTCTTCTCGGCGCGGACGGGCGTTCCGCTCGCCATCCTGAACGACGGCCACATCCAGCACGTCCGGGTTGCGGCCTCGGCGGCGTTGGCGGCCAAGCACCTCGCCCGTGAGGACGCCGAGGAACTCTGCATCCTCGGCTCGCAGTGGATGGCCCGGAGCCACGCGCCCGCCATGTGCGCCGTGCGGCCCATCAAGCGGGTCAAGGTGTTCAGCCCCAATCGCGAGCACCGCCAGGCGTTCGCCGATGAGATGTCGCTGAAGCTTGGGATCGAGGTCATCGCGCTCGACACAGCCGAGGAGGCCGTGAGCAGCGCCGATATCGTTTGCTGCTGCACCAATTCGTTCGGCCACCCGGTGCTGTCCGGCGAATGGATTGCCGACGGCACGTTCGTCAGCAACGTGCTCTCCGCCGAGCTGGGCGAGGACGCCATGGCGAGGATTGACTACACGGTGAAGAACCAGCCGCTCCGCGACCTCGGCCAGCATGTGTTCCAAGCGGGCTCGCCGCCGCCCGACGTCCCGCTGCGCAACGAGGGGACCGGCTGGCTGAAGCAGGTCGACGACGATACGCCGCTGCTGTCCGAGGTAGTGGCCGGCAAGCAGCGAGGGCGGGCGGGCGACCGGGAGGTCACGTTCTTCAGCAACAACGAGGGCACCGGCCTGCAGTTCGCCGCGGTGGCCTCCGTCGTCCTGCGCAAGCTCGAGGAGCAAGCCGACCCTGGCGTCAAAACGCTGCCCCTCGAGTGGTTCCTACAAGACATCCCCGACTAACTTCCCCCATGGGGCAGGAGGGGACACCGCTCGGCGCGGGAGCGACAGAGAGAGACGGGGGCAGGTCCTAGAGGTTCCCTCCCTCACCCCGACTACGCGAAGAGGCTCGGGTTCGCCTTGATGTAGTCGGCGGCGCGGTAGGCGAGGGCGCCGACGGTCGGGGTGTGCGCGTAGCCGGCCATCGTGGGGAAGATCGACGCGCCGATGATGAACAGGTTCTCCGCGTCGTGGGCCTGACAGTTGGCGTTGACCACCGATGTCCGTGGGTCGGACCCCATGCGGCAGCCGCCGGTCCAGCGGCCGGGCCTGCGCGAGAGGCCGCCCCACACATGGCTGGCTCCGGCTTCCGTCATGATCCGCGTGCCAACCTCCTCGAGGAACGGCCACATGCGACGGTCGTTCTCGTGGAATGTGAAGTGCGTTCGCTGGAGCGGTACGCCTCGCCTGCCGGTCTTGCGCGGGTCTAGGTCGATGAAGTTGTCCCGGTGCGGCAGAGTCTCCGTTTGCATGTTGAGGTCGAAGCTGCGCGTGTAGTAGTGGGCGAGCTGCTCTTTGTAGCTCGAACCCCACCGAGCCCAACCCGGAGGGACGGCGTCGTACCGCTCGAGCGGAGGTCCCCCGCCGCTGGTGCCGATGGTCGCGCCCCGGATGAACCCGAGTCCGGTGTGGTCGAAGTTGTTGCCGTTGAAGTCGTCCAAGCGCATCCCGGCGTTGGGCCCGATGAACGCATTGACTCGCGTATCGTCGAACAGGGCCGTGTGACGCACCGTCGCGTGGGCCATCAGCTGCTGTCCCACCATCCCGCTCGAATTCGCCAGGCCGCGGCGACCGCCGGAGGGGTCGCCCGAGTTGAGCAGCAACCGCACGTGCTCGTGGACCTGCGCGCCCAGGACCACCACCGACGCCGCCTGCTGCTGGACGCGACCCTCCTCATCGAAGTAGGACACGCCGGTGACCTTTCCGCGGCTGTCGGCGTCGATGCGGAATACCTGAGAGTTGACGCGCAGGTCGAAGTTCCCCGTATCGAGCGCGACCGGGATCGCCGTGAACGTCGTCGACAGCTTGGACTGTGTATGGCACCCGAAGCCGTTGCACTGCCCGCAGTAGGCGCACGCGGGCCGCTCGGGGATGCGCTGATCGTAAGGAGCGGGCGGCTGGTAGCGCTCGGACGTGACGGCGCAGGGAGTCGGGTAGGGGTGGTACCCCAGCCGTCGGCAGGCGTCCCCGAACAGCTCGTTGCGGGCCCCCTCGCGGACCGGCGGCATCGGGTAGTCTCTCTTCCGGGGCCCTTCGAACGGGTTCGCGCCTCCCTTGCCGGACACGCCCATCTCCCATTCGAACTTTTCGTAATACGGCTCCAGGTCGTCGTAGCCTATCGGCCAATCGATGATGTCCGTGCCCTCCAGGTTCGCGCCAGCCCGCTCGGCGACCCCGCCGAGCACCTCGTCCGTGTACAGTCTGAAGTCGCCGGGCATGAACCGCGTCGCGCTGCCAGTCCACACCATGAGGCCGCCGCCAAGGTTGAGGTTGCCCCCGCTGCGGCGCTCCTTCCGCAGCGAGTCCTTGCTGGCGTAGTCCTCGAACGGCTGGTCTGGGCCTGCCTCGAGGCCGACGACGCTCAGGCCCGCCGAGGCGAGCTCCTTGGCCATGATGCCGCCGACGCACCCCACGCCCACCAGACAAACATCAGCTTGGCTTGCCATGCGACTCCTCTCGTGATGCCGGTTACGGGGCGGAGCCTGCCGAGACCGGCTCGGGCGCCGTGATGCCGTAGAGCCGGGCGACGTTCTCGCGGAGCAGCTTGGCCCGGAGCTCCGTCGGAAGTCCGCCCATGTCGCGCGCCACGATTTCGCGGGAGTGCGGCCACGTCGAGTTCCCGTGGGGGAAGTCGTTGGACCACATGCAGTTGTTGGCCCCCCACCACGACAGCATGCGCCCGCCCACCGCATCGTTGAAGAACGTCGTGTACACCTGCTCGTGGAAGTACTCGCTGGGGAGCCGCTTCATCCGTACGCCCTCGCGGTCGGCGCCGTGGCGCTGGAAGTAGTAGTCCCACTGCTCGATAACGAAGGGTAGCCAGCCGATCTCGCTCTCCACCAGGACCACCTTCAGCTTCGGGAAACGCTCGAGGACGCCCGAGAAGATGATGTCGTATATCGCGTTCATCGATTGGGTCAGCTTGTGGTTGACGCTCCTCCGCTCTTGGTCGATCGGCGCTCGCCGCTCCGGGGAAGCGGCTTGGCCTGCGCCACCGGCGGCGTTGTAGCCGAAGCCGCTGAGGATGTGCAGCGCAACGGGCATGTCGAGGTCCTGGGCAGCCGCCCAGAACCGCTCGTAGTGGTCCGACGTGAACGACAGCTCCGGGGGCGGCACCTGCCAGATGACCGACCCGGGGAACCCGGCGTTCCGGCACCGCCGCATCTCGTCGATGGCCGCGTCGATGTCGTACATCGTGAGCATCGCCAGGCCGAAGAGGCGGTCAGGCGCGTAGCTGCAATAGTCGATCAGCCAATCGTTGTAGACGCGGACGCAGGCCTGTTCGAGCTCAGGGTCGCGCAGGCTGAGTACGTTCAGGCCGTGGGTCGGGTAGAGGAACTCGGCGCTCACGCCGTCGACGGCCATCTCCTTGACCCGCTCCGCGCCGTCCGTGGCCCCTGGCTGGTCCCCGCGCCTGCGGCCGCCGAACGCCGGGGCGCGGCTCTTGAACGCCGCGGGCGTCCGCTCTTGCCACAGGCCCGCCGGCTCCATGACGTGCGAGTCCGACGAGATCATCATCTCGTCGATCGTCTCCGCCGCGTTGGTCTGCGGTCCATATGTCCGTTCCAGTATCGCCATAGCGATCCCCCTTTCTCAAACATGGGCTGCGCAATCAGGATGATCGTCCTCCCGTCCACCGCGCCGAGACATCAAACTCGAACAACTCTTTGTTGGAGTTTCGCTTACGTATTGCGCGGCACTCAATCTTCTCGAATCCCAAGCGCTCGAGCATTGCCGCATAGAGCAGTTCGACTGAGAGTAGCACACCATAGAACGTAGAGTTTCCTACGATATAGTGCATCGTACTGCTCTCATTCAGCACCTTTCTCAGTGAGCTGAAGTGCTCCCACATATCATCGAAGTACTTCGCTACGTAATTGGCCAGTAGTTTCCCATTCTTGTTATCATGATGCTGTATCTCGTCCAATGCCGTATCAAGTAGAGGATGGCGAAACGGCTCGGCCGGACGTTTCCAGTCAGTCAATCTGCTAGTTGCTACCCCCCATGTACCACCTATTGTTGACCAATCCAATTCGCCCGCATCGCGACCGTCATCCAGAAATCCGAGCCAATACATGTACGGACGAAGTTCACGGATATACGACATCCGGTTTGCGTACGGTGGAGAAGTAATCACAAGGTCGAAGAGACCATCTACCGCCAATGGAAGGTTTCGAGAGTCACCGAGAGTCACAAGCCCCGATCCTTCTGGATTGTGTTCCGCCCCCTCCAACACGAAATGTACGTCGTTGCTGAATACCTGTCCCATGCCGATATCCAACGACAACTGCCTGTTGTCCTTGAAAGACATGGATTGATGATTGAACGCTGCGTTCGAAAGCGCAATAAGTGTCCTACAAAACGCTACAAGTAGGAGATCTCTCTCCGGCGAATGTTCTATAGTCTCTGCTTCGATACTGCTCCTTAGCATGCACAGGAAATCGAGTGCTCTCGGAGACCACCATCTCTCAATGTTGTGGATCCTAGGCACTTCGGCTGGTTCAACGACGCTATTCATAACTGAGTCAGTCACTCGTGCACATGCGGCGCGTGTGGAGACTATCGAGGCTCCAGAGTATTGCACCGTCTTCACTCTACCGAGCCACACCAAGAACGGATTGATATCTATCGTCACTCCACCGTGGCCGCGATACGCCGCACTCAGCACTGTCGTTGCTGTGCCGCAAAACGGATCCAAAACGCGTAATGGCTTTCTGTAACTGTCCATAAGTTCTTCAACGACTTTAACCGAGTATGCAGGTGTGAGTCGCAGCCAACCATGCCGCTTAGTTCTTGCGTTGAACTTATGCGTGTAGTCCGACCGTTGACGAATTCTGTCTTCGACAATTGCACTCATGGTGTCTTCGGAGCTAAGAGCGTTTGCAGAATGGCATCAACTTCCTTACGAAGCGTAGAGCTATTCCGCCGAAAGAATGCAGCCAAGTCGTATCCAATGACATCCCTCATGAAATCATAAGTCGATATGAGTGGGTCGGGTGCACTCGTAGTCCCGGTTACAACCGACCATTTCTCTGAACGGTAACGAAGGAGGACATCTGGGTCGATCTGTCCGGACAGGATAACTGCGCAGGGGAGATAACCGCTGGTGTACGCTGAGGCGGCGTTGGCGATGTCCGCATTTTGTCGCTTGGAGTCTTTGCTCTTGTAACCTTGGCGGACTTCAAAGACTGTACCCGTCAAGCTCTGAAATACTTTTTCATTAACATTGAGCACCTTTGCCGAGTCACTCATCCAACTCTGGAAGCGGTCTCGTTTGTCTGGATCGCTGATCTTCTCGAGGGGCACTCGACCGTCTAGGTACAAGGTTCGAGTTCGTCCGGTTGGAAGCATGAGTTTATAGGACCAAGTGACATCTTCTGGTGACAAAGCAAATGAGTCCTTTATCACTCTACGGAACAACGTTTCGCAGCCGATCCCAATCTGGCGGTAGACACTCGTCATGCCTCCAGCTGCTTTGTGTGCCGCGTACATCAACGCATTATCTAGCCCGAACCAGCTATAGAAGGCGTCGTCTTGGTACAGTTGTTGAAACTGGTCGAGCGTAAGCCCTCCTCCTCTGGAACCCTGACCGAATTTCGGCCGATAGTGCCCACAGACGCGAATCGCATCAAGCACGATGTCCAAGTACTCTGCATCGGTGCTATTCATCTCAATCCTTTGGCTGTTGGGTTGCGTTGTAGTCAATTCCACCACAGCCTTCCTCCCTTTGGGGTCCTGATTTACTCGGGGAAGAATCGACCGGGAATCGGGATGCCGTCGACGCGTCCGTTCTCCTCGCGGGTGAGCGGCCGCCCATGAGGGCCGACGCGCTGCCCGGCGGGGAGGTCGCCCGTCCCGATGCGGATCAGCACGAGATTCTCGTCGCCCGTGCTCGCGAACCGGTAGAACGCCCCTCGCGGCAGCATGATTCCCTCGTACGGGTTGAGCACAGTAGCGTCTTCGTCGACGTCGTAGAACGTGGCCTGGCCCTGTAGGATCACGA
This sequence comes from Dehalococcoidia bacterium, assembly GCA_965220205.1. GTDB lineage: Bacteria > Chloroflexota > Dehalococcoidia > Lucifugimonadales > Australimonadaceae. Next base: position 2,569,647 of record OZ244812.1, read on the forward strand.
AGGCGTGGTCCTCGTCGTTGTGGGTGTGCAGACCGTTCTCGCCGCCCTCCGCGTACACCTTGATTCGCACCTTGAGCCGGTCTGTCGCGGCGAGCAACTCCATGCTCCGCCCGGCAGACAACAGCGGCGTCCTGAGAGAGAACGCCTGCGCTTGAGGACTCGCTTCTACGACCATGGCAACCTCCCGGAAGTCCACGTTTATGTGATGCTGCGTCCGCCGTCCACGCTCACCGTTTGCCCCGACATCATGCTCGATTCGTCGGAGGCCAGGTACAGCGCGCACGCGGCTGTGTCATGGGGCGTGATGTGCCGGCCCATCGGGATGCCGTCGGGCGGCCGGACAGCCGACTGCCCGGCGACTCGCCTTTCGCCCTCCTCGTACACGAGGAAGCCCGGCGCTACCGCGTTGCACCGGATGCCGTGGGCGCCGTACTCGGCGGCGATTTGCTTGGTCATCCCCGCGACGCCGGCCTTGGTCGCGGCGTGCGCCGCGTGGCGCGGCGCTCCTCTGTGGAACCCCGATTCCGACGAGATGTTGATGATGCTGCCGCCGTTGCCGCGGTCGACCATCGCCCGCACGACCTCCCGGCACGCCAAGAACACCATGGTCAACTCGTGGTCCACCACGAAACGCCAGTCGTCCAGACTCAGCTCGTGGAGGGGCGCGAATCGGACGAATCCTGCTGCGTTGTAGAGGACGTCCACCCGGCCATAGCGGTCGAGCGTTGTCTGCGCCAAGGCCACGTTGGCGTCCTCGGTCGTGAGATCGCCAACGAACAGGACGGGGTCGGCGCCGACCTCTCGAACGTCCGCCGCCGTCAGCTCTAGCCCCTCTGCGTCGAGGTCGGCCAGCACCAAGAGGGCGCCCTCCCGCGCGAATAGCGTCGAGGCCGCCTTCCCCTGACCCGATGCGGCCCCCGTGATGATCGTCGCCTTGTCCGCGAGCCGTTTCGATACCTGTCCTGATGTCTGTCCGGCCATGTTCGTATCCCCGCTCCGCGGCCGTCCGCCTACCGTCCGCCCGTGACGCTAATCGTCTGTCCGGTGACCATGCTCGAATCGTCCGACGCCAAGTAGAGCGCGAGCGCGGCGGAGTCCTCGGGCGTCATGTGCCTGCCGAGAGGAATCCCCGTAGGCGGGCGCATGGGGTGCTGCCGGGGCACGCGCAGCTGTCCCTCCTGGTAGACGAGATAGCCGGGAGAGAGCGCGTTGCACCGGATCCCGTGCGGACCGTACTCCGCCGCGATCTGCTTGGTCAGTCCCGAGACGCCCCACTTCGTGGCTGCGTGCGCGACATGCCCCGGCGAGCCCGCGCCGGATGAGATGTTGATGATGCTCCCGCCGTTGCCGCGGTCCAGCATCGCGCGCACCACATGCTTGCACGTCAGGAACACCATCGTGAGCTCATGGTCGATGACGAACCGGAAGGTGTCGAGGCTCATCTCGGCCAGTGGAGCGAACCGCACGAGGCCGGCCGCGTTGTAGAGGACGTCCACCCGGCCATAGCGGTCGAGCGCTGCCTGGACCAAGGCCTCGTTTGCCGGCTCCGTCGTTAGGTCGCCAACGAACAGCACCGGGTCGGCGCCCGCTTCGCGCACGTCCGCCGCCGTCAGCTCCAGCCCCTCTTCGTCTATGTCGGCCAACACCAGCAGTGCATCCTCCTGAGCGAACAGCTCGGAGGCCACCTTCCCCTGACCGGAGGACGCTCCGGTGACGATGGTTACTTTGTCCGCTAGACGCCCTGTCACTATGCCCTCCTCAGATGCGGAAGAAACGCGCCGGGTTGTCGGACAGGATCTTTCCGATGTTCGCCTCGCTCAGGTCGCCGCGGTTCGCGAGGCTCTCGGTCAGATGGTCCTCGCGGAACGAATCGCCGTGGGGGAAGTCCGTCTGCGTCACGAGGAAGTCGGCGCCCGCCTTGTCGATGATGTGCGGCAGGTCCTCGTCGACAGCGCACGCGACGAACACGCGCTCGCCGAGCACCTGATCGATCAGCTCGCCCCTCCTCGCGCGCAGCTTGCGGAGGATCGGCACGGTCCATTCTGCGCCCGCCTCGAGGAACCCGACTCGCAACTCGGGAAAGCGTTCGAGCATGTCGGAGCCGAGGATCTGCTGGAAGGCGTACTGTACGTACGGCCCGCTCACGATGCCGTTCCCGTAGGGGTTGATGTGCGGCGACGGGTCGCCGTAGTGCGGACGCGGGATGCCCTCGAACATACGGCTGATCGTTGGACTCGTCCCGTTGCCCACGTGGACGGCGATGGGGAGGTCCTGCGCCTCCGCCTCCTCGAAGATGGGCCGGAAGTCCGGGTGCGTGAGCGGGTGGTCCCACTCCATGCCCCGCGCAAAGACGCCGACTGCCGACCCGAGCTGCTTGACGCGCTGGACTTCGGCGACCGCCAGGTCGGGCCGGCGCCACGGGAGCACCGCCACGTAGTGCAGACGTCCCCCCGACTCGTTGCACTGCGACGATACGAAGTCGTTGTAGCTCGACGCGAGCGCCGCCTCTAGCTCGACGTTCTCGGCGAGCGTGCCCAGCCATAGCGACGGAAAGACCACTTGGTGGTCGATCCCCATGCTGTCCATCGCGGCGAGCCGGCCTGGGACGTCGTTCATCTCCTGAATCGGTATCGTCGTGCCCTTCTGCGTGGCGCGCGTCATGATCGTCGGGTTGGCCGCGAACAACCTGATCTTGTAGTCGATCACCCAGGCTGCGTCGTGGGAGCCGAAGTAGGTGTCCTGGGGGAACGTGACCGCGAACGGGCGGAACATGTGCCACTCCGGCGGCAGATAGCTCCAGGTTGCTTCGCTCTCCTCGACGTGCGCGTCGCAGTCGATGATCGCCATGCTGGTCCCTCCTTCCGGTCAGTTCCCGACCGGGCCCCTTCGAGCCCTGCGTTGGGCCGCGCTAGACGCCCAGGGCGAAACCGCGCGCCGGGTTCCCGGATAGTATCTTCTCGATCGTCTCCCCGCTCAGGTCGCCCCGCCCCTCCAGCTGCTGGGCGAGATGGTCCTCGCGGAACGCGTCCCCGTGCGGAAAGTCGCTCGCCGTCACGAGGAAATCGTCTCCCAAACGGTCGACGACATAGGGGAGGTCGTCGCCGACGGCGCACGATACGAAGATGCGCTCGCCGAGCCAGTCGTCGACGTGGGAGCCGCTGCGGTCTCGCATCCCCTTGATGATGCGCGGGGCCCAATCCGCGCCGATCTCCAGGACGCATACGCGCAGCTTCGGGAAATCCTCCATCGCGCCGGAACTCATCAGCTGGGAGAAGCCGTAGATCACCTGGTTGAGTCCGCCCGCGTACGGGTTGGTCTGCGGGAACTGCTGGCGCTGTGGCCGCGAGTACGGCTCGACCATCTGACGCAGCATGGGCGACGTGTTGCCAGTGTGGAGCATGATCGGCAGGTCCTGCCGCGCCGCCTCCTCGTAGATTGGCCAGAACTCCGTGTTGCTCAGCGGCATGTCCCACTCGATGCCGTGGGTGTAGACGCCTACAGCGCCCCCCATCTCCTTGACGCGCCGGATCTCGGCCGCCGCCGCCTCGGGACGCCGGTAGGGGACGACGGCCGCGTACCATAGCCGCCCCTCCGACTTGCCGCATTGCGTGGCCATGAACGTGTTCCAGCTCTGGGCGAGCGCCGCCTCCAACGCCGGATCCTCCGCGACGGGACCCTGCCATATCGTCGGGAACACGATCTGCTTGTCGAGCCCCGCCTCGGCCATGGCGGCGATGCGCCCCTCGATGTCCGTCAACTCCTGGACGCCGATCGCCGCGCCCTTCTGCTCCGCCCGCCTCATAATCGTGGGCGTACCGCCGTAGAGACGAATCTTGTAGTCGATGACCCACGCGGCGTTGTGCGCGCCGAACACCGTGTCCTCGGGAAACTGCACGGCGAACGGCCGCTGCCGGTAGAACTGAGGGTCCAGGTACTCCCAGGTCTCCTCGCCCTCTTCCACGTGCGCGTCGCAGTCGATCACGGCCATGGCAGCCCTCCTCTGTCAACTATCGGAGCATGCAATCGAACATGCCCGGCTGATGCGTTTGACCCTACCACAAACCGGCGCTAACGGCGCCTGCGGCGGTCAGCACTGGCGCGACTCATGGACGTCGAGTTGCACGTCGGCCGCCTCCGCGACGTGGCGCGCGAGCCCCTCGTGATCGTACCCCGTCGGCAGTCGTATGGCAGGCCCTTCCTTGCGGATGAGGCTCAACCCGGTCGCCAATAGGCACTTCGACGCCGTGCCGACTCGCTCCTCTGTTTCGCGGATGCGCAGGTTCACCCGCTGCAGCTCATCGAATCGGAGCGTCTCGGCGTCCTCCGTGTACAGCCACCGCGAACCGAACGATATAGTCGCGTTCGCCTGGTCGACGACGACGAAGGACTTGGACGTGAACAGGATGGGGAACGCAAGCCCGACCGCGATGAGAACGACTGCGGCACCCAGCCATATGCGGCTGCAAGCCGTCGAGTGGGAGGCGAACGCAGCTCTGAACGTAAGGAATACGACGCCGGAGACAGACAGCGCTAGGCCGGCGATCGCCGCGGACCATAGGGTTCGGCCGTCGCCGAACTCGTTCTCGAACACGACCATGAGAGGGCCGTGCTCAGGGAGGAACCGTCCGAACAGCACGCGCTGCCATGCGAGCAGCCACCCGACGGCCCAGACCGCGAGCAGCACCACGTAGAGCGTCCACCTCGCGATCGCCTGCCGAGTTGGGCCAGCCGGGAACTCACTGCGCACGGCGCCTCGCGCACTCCTGTTCGAAAGGCCTGCCAGCTCTCACGCCGGGGCGCCCGACATCGTGGCCGACTCTGGCAAGCGTGTTAGGGCCATGCACCATGGAACGAACAACAGCTTTGCGTGCGCGCCGGGGGGGGCCGCCTAGGCTACGCAGCCCCCTCGGCCTCGTGGCCGAGCCACACGTTGGGCGTGGTCCAGATCTTGCCGTTTCCCCAGCCGTGCCACGCCTTCGGGACGTACCGCTCGCCGTTCCACTCGCGCGACGGGCCGATGTCGATGATTTCGCCGGGCTCGAGATTGCGGAAGACGCCCATGGGGTCGCCGCCGTCTTGGACGGTCCGGATCTGCTGGTGGAGCATGCGGCGCCACATGACGATTCCGGTGTCGGAGATGCCGAGGCGCTCGATCGACCGGTCCGCGATGGGCCCTTGCGTCTCCCAGGCCATCTCGTCCTGGCTGGGGAAGGTCTCAAGGTCGAAGTCGCCGTCCTCGTTGCGCACCGTGATGTGGGTGATCTCCGGCGCGCCGCTGACGCCGTCAAGCGTGCCGTCGGCGGTGGGCTCGAAGTAGATGATGTAGATCTGCGTATGCGTATCGTCGACCGGGACGCGAATCTGCAGGTCGATCGGCCACGCGGCAGCGTCATCGGGGGTCGGATCGCCCGACGGACTCGGCCGCTCCGTCGCGTGCCGAAGGATGTTCGGGAAGATCGCCGGGTGCCCGAGCTGCTCCCAGCGGAGCTGTCCGTCGCCGCCGAACACGCGGCGCTTCACGACGCCGAACGGGTGCTCCTGGAAGGAGTAACGCTCCGGCGGCCGCAGCGAATTGGCGGGGCGCTTGCCCTTCTCCACCATGCGGCGCAGGTGGAGATAGTGCGTGTGAGATGGGTCGAGCGAGTTCTCCTGGCACTGGAGCCAGTTGCAGCCAAGCAGTTCGTGCACCTCGACCGTGCGATTGCCGTCCTCGCGCGCCAGCACGTCCCAACGCGGCAGTTGCGGCGCGGGAGCGGGGCCCATGTAGGTGAACAGCAGTCCGCCCAACTCCTGCACCGGGTAGGCGGGCTGGCGGAAGGCGTCCTTCGTCGTCTCCTGCTTCAGCTCGAAGGGCTGCTCGAGGCACCGCCCCTCCTCGTTGAAGAGCCAGCCGTGGTAGGCGCAGCGGATGCCCTGCTCCTCGACATAGCCATAGTAGAGGGACGCGCTGCGGTGGGGGCAGCGCTCGGCGACGAGCCCGTACGTTCCCTGCTTGTCACGGTACGCGACGAGGCGTTCGCCCAACAGCGTAACGCGCCGCGTCGACCTCTCCGGCGTCAGGTCCTCGATCGTGCAAACGGGATGCCAGTACCGGCGGAGCAGGTCGCCGCCTGGAGTGCCCGCCTCGACCCTCGTTAGCAGTTCGTTCTCTTCCATCGTCAGCATGCGTTCCTCACCTTTCGGCGCCGAGTGCCAGGGAGCGCGCGCTACCGGTGGCGTACCCCGAGCCGTAGTCCGTACGAGCGGGCGGTCAGCGCGGTGACCATCACGATGATGCCGACCAGGATGTTCACGGCGCTTGCGCGCTCGAGCCAGCCGTTCATGGCGTATTCCAGCGTCAGAATCGACATGGTGATTGTTTCGCGGTCGGCGAGCAGGATGATGCTTGCCGTCGTGCCGGCTGCGATGTTGAAGTTGAGCGTTGCCAGCAGAATCATCGTCGGCATCAACAGGCGGAGCCAGATGCTGAAATACGTCTTGACCCAGCCTGCGCCCGAGATGCGCGCGGCCTCCTCCATCTCGAACCCGACCTGCACGATCGCCGCCTTCGAGATGTTCACGCCGGTCGTATTGCCCTGGAAGATTACGACGATCAACAGCGCCCAGATCGTGGCGTAGAGGAAGCTGAAGCCGGGCGTTGAGAGAAAGACAACCAGCAACCCCAGCGAGGTCAGCATGCCCGGGAGCGCCGCCGAGACCCAGATGATCGTGTCGATCACGAAGCGTCCTCGCCAGCGGGTGCGGACAAGTATGTACGCGGTGACCGAGAAGAGGATCGGGCTCACGATTGCTGCGGTGAACGCCAACGTCAGGGTCGTACGCAGCGCGGTGAGGAACACCTCTTCACGGAAGACGAACGTCCAGTTGTCGAAGGTGAAGGCGCCAGGCACGCTGAAGAAGCCGGTCCGCCACATGAAGCTGCCCATCACCAGCGCCAATACCGGAACGAAAGTCAGCAGCACGTGAAGCAGCGCAATGCCGCCGACGACCGGCCACTTAAACGGACCGAGGTCGATGAGGCCCGGCCTGAAGCCGCTGGTGATAGTCGTGTACCTCCGCCGCTGGAGGATCCATCGCTGCAGCGGGATGATGAATGCCAAGACCACGAGCGTGATGGACGCGAGCACCGTCGCCTGGCCGTAGAGCGGCGGCTCGTGTAGCCGGACCTGCTCGAAGATGAGCGTCGAGTACACATAGAAGCCGATCGGGACGCCCAGCAGCAGCTCCGTCTCGAACGACTGGAAGATGCGCATGAGCTGTAGTGCTGTGACCAACGCGATGGGAGAGATCATCAGGGGCACCGTCACCCGCAGCATCGTCCGGACGTTGGACGCTCCACCGACCCGCGCCGCCTCTTCGAGCGCCGAGTCCATGTTGCGGAACGCCGGCGTCAGCAGCATCACCTTCAGTGCGATGGCGTTGCCCATGAGCCCCGTCCACACGATCCCCGAGATGCTGAAGATGTTGAAGAGCGGGCCGTCGATGAACGGCAGCTGCCTCCACAGGAGGTTGATGTAGCCGTAGTCGGGATCGAGCAGGACGATCCAAGCGATTGCCCCGCCCGGCGTGATGTACGCGATCCAGAAGAAGAACTCGAGGCCGTGGCTGAAGGGGATGCGGGCGCGCGCCAGGACCCAGGCGACGCCGATGGCTAGGGGCATTGCGATGAGGAACTGGAGGCCCCACACCAAGAACGTGTTGAACACGGCCCGCGGAATCCGGCCATCGTCGAACCCGACTCGCCAGTTCTGCAGACCCCACCTCGTCTCGCCCGTCAGAATCCCGTCAGGCGCCGTGTTGAAGCTCATGATGAACAGGAGCAGGACGGGCCAGATCAGGACAAAGCCGAAGACGAGGATGAACGCCGCCATGAAGAACGTGGGCCGCTCCGACCGCATCGCGGCCCAGAACCGGTCCGAGATGGACCGCTCGCGGGGCGCCGCCGTACTCAACATGGCTCGTGCTCACTCTCCCTTGCATCCGTGCGCCCGCGAGCAAACGCTCGCGGGCGCACAATCACCGTCGCTACTACTGGTAGACCTCGTAGTAGATGTCCGAGGCGTACTTCAGCGCCCCGTCGCGCTTCGCCAGAATCTCCGGCTCGGCGAGGATGATCAGATACGTTACCCCTGGCTTGCGCCGGTCGTCGGGGTCGGTCGTCCCGAACGGGATGTCGTCGGTCCGCAACGTCGGGTTCTGCTCCTCCTCAGGGTCGTCCATCCACACCGTCTGTCCCTCGCGGGAGAGCAGCCAGTTGACATAGAGCTTCGCGGCGTTCGGGTGCGGCCTGCGGTTGAGCACCGCCACATTGTTGCTGCTCCCCGTCGGCCCGATCGTCTTGACCGTGGTCACGTCGTACGGGGGCTGCGCGACCGGGAGTCCCTTCTCCTCGAGGTCGTCGATGTCCTGCGTCCCCACGCCGCCGAACAGTCCGTGGAACTTGCCTTGTACGAGGCCGTTGGCCATGCCTAGCGTGTCGTTGGTGAAGAAGATGTCCAGTTCCCGGATGAACCGCTCGACGAACTCAGGGCCGAAGTCCGGGTGGACGTAGAGCTCAAACCAGCTGCCGCCCGCGCCTGCGGTCGTCGGCGGCTGCATGGCGAGCACGCCCTTCCACCGCGGGTTCAGGATGTCGGCCACGCTCCGAGGCAGGTCCTCGTCGGTGACCTGCTCGGTGTTGTACCAGGCAGGGAAGCGGAAGACGTCGGCGGTCCCGTTCCAGGCGAATATCTTGTCCTGGTCCGAATCGAGGTAATGGTGCTGATTGTTGAGCCAGAGCGACTCGTCGACGACCTCGGGGTGGAACAGAAGCGGTTTGATGGGGTCGTAGGCCCCGGCGGGAACGAGTCGCGTGTTGCCGGAGGTCGGCCCGATGTGCGTAACGTCGCCGGTGTACCGTCCGTTGCCCCGCTCCGCCAGCAGGCGGTTGGCCTGGTCGGTGCCGGAGCCGCGGCCCACGATCACCTTGACGCCGAACTTGTCGCGGAAGAAATCCAGGTGATGCCGCATGCCCGTGGAGGCGCCCCCTCCCGCGATGAGCACCAACTCGCCCTCGTCTTGGGCGGCGGCGATCAGCCTCTCCCACTCAGCCCCGAACGACGGGTCTGGCGTGGGCGTGGGCGCGGGAGTGGCCGTCGGGGCTGTAGCGATCGGCGGGAGCGGCGTCTGCCCGGGCCGCAGCGTGGGCGTAGGGAGCGGCGCTTGCCCGGGCCTCAACGTGGGCGTGGGGAACGGGGTCGGCGTCGGCTGCCCCGGCCGCAGGGTCGGAGTCGGCGGCGCCTCGGGGACAGGCGCAGTCGTGGGCGTGGGCCGCGGTGTTGCCGTCGGGTCCGAACCGCAGGCCGCCGCCAGCAATCCGAGCACACTGGTTATGAGTACCGCGAGAATCAGGTGCTTCCGATTCATGAACGACCTCCCTACCTTGCTTTCGACTGACTCTCTCGGACCGTCGCCGAGCGGCGAAACAGCGCCGGATGTGGCGTGCAGCCCCGATGCAACCGGCCTCAGACTTTGCAATGCGCGGCCCTTCGGCCCGCCGGAGCGTCAAGTGGCGCGACTCTACTTGTCTCCGCGATTCCTGTCAAATGGCCCGCTTATGCGCGTTCGGCTGATTGGCCGGCGTCCTGCTGCGAAAAGCATGACGACAACCCGGCGCGTTTCGGGGTATGATATGCCGCGCGTCCGGCCCAGCGATGAGTCGCGATGTCCATTCGGTGTTAGAGTACGCGCGCCACAGCCGTGCGGTTCTCGCGCTGAACGCCGCTTGACAGACGCGCCAAGCAGTGGTCTGCTTCCACGCGGCCCACGTCGGCGCGGTCGTCGGCGCCCACGATACGAAAAGGGGGTTCCATGAATCACTTCCTTACCGTCAGACGCATGGGGCTGGTCCTTCTGGCAACGCTCCTGGTGTTGATTGCCGCCGCGTGCACGGGCTCCCAAGGCCCCGAGGGGCCTCAGGGATTTCCCGGCCCCGCCGGTCCGATGGGGCCGCAGGGCTTCGAGGGACAGGCCGGACAGCACGGCGCGCCCGGACAGCACGGAACGCAGGGCATCGACGGAGCGCCCGGACAGCACGGAGCGCAGGGCGCCGACGGCCCTCCCGGTCCGCAGGGACCGGCGGGCCCCCAGGGGCCTCCCGGCCGCGACGGCGTCGACGGCGCAATCGTCACGACGGGCGTCAGCTTCCAGGTCATGCCCCCGGTCATGAAATGGGAGCGGTCGAGGAGCGAGGGCGCATGGTTTGTCGGCTCCGGCCTCGAGCCGGGGCAGTGGTTCAACATCAATATCGACGCGGGGGGCGAGGCGGTGACGGTGCTCCTCTTCGCCGATGAGCAGGGCCCAGCGCTCAAGCAGGCCAACGACAACGGCGCATTCGCCCTCGGGCTCCCCATCGACTCCAGGGACGGCAGGTTCCTGAGCAGCTTTGTCCTCGATGACTACACAGCGTTGACGGTGACCCTCTCTGACCAGGACACCGGCGAGGTGCTTGCCACCGCCCCGTGGATCCTGTGCGATGACGAGGAGACTGACATCCCGCTCTGCGCGACCGCGGCGGACCTGATTCCCACAGGCCGAGTCACACGCCCGTAGCGGCGCTGTCCTGCCGAGACGTACGAGAGGCCCAGCCAACCGGCTGGGCCTCTTCCGTTCTCTCCGCGAGTCACTAGGCGGCCGTCCAGCCCCATCACTGCCGTGTGCGGGAGAGGGGCACACGGGAGTCGCGCGTGGCCCGGTCGACCCACGTCGCCCGCGTCAGGGGACCTCGCTAGCCAACCCCATCGCCGAGGGTAGGGTGACCCAAGGACGGGGCCTGGGTTCCCGCGAGCGCGAGGAGGAACGGAAGGAACCCTCCTCAGCACTCGCGCGTGCCGAGCGACTCCAGCGTCTTGTCCGCAATCTCGGCCACGGCTATCCCGGCCGCCTCGTGATCGATGCCGTTCGGCACCTCGAGCCACGTCCGGTCGTAGCGGATGATGCTGAGTCCAGTAGCGACTCTGCACCCGCGGACCGCTCCTCCCACGAGCGTTCGCCGGACCCGCAGGCCGATCCGCGATATCTCATCGAAGGGCAGGGACTCGCTGGTCTGCGCGTACAGCCAGTTCCGGTCGAGGGATACAACCCTGGCCCCTTCGTCGACGACGAGGCTCTCGGTGGACGGATAGAGGATCGGCGCCGAGAGGCCGATGAGGATCAGCACGACCGCGAGGCCCAGCCATGTGCGGCTCCACGCCCGGGAATATTGCTGGAAGGCGCTGCTTGCAATCAGGAAGAGGAAACCGAAGGTCCCGAGCACCAGAGAGGTCCCGACGCCGACCCATAGGCTCCGCTGATCAATCTGCTCATTCGGGAACAGGACAGATCCCGGCCCCCCTTGCACCGTCAGCCGCTCGAAGAGGAAGTTTTCCCACGTGACCCACCAAGCGGCCGTCCAAACGACGATCCCCAAGCCGACGGGAAGCCACTTGAGGAAAATCCTCATCCGCACAGTGTCGCACTCGTCCCATCCTGGAGAGGGGCGCTAAGCACGTCGCCGTCAAGAGACCTGACGGCGACGATGCTAGAACCTCGGCTATGCGGCTCGGCCAGCCCCATGCTCCTACCGATGGCGCACTCCCAGCGTGATGCCGTAGTGCCTCGCGACGAACGCCGCGATCAGGGTGATAGACCCCAGGATGATCTGGACGACTGCCGCCTCTTCCCGCAAGCGGGCGCCGGGCATCAGCCACTCGAGCACCAGAATCGAGGCCGTGATGGTCTCGCGTGATGCCAGCAGGATGATGCTGGCGGTCGTGCCCGCCGCTATCGTGAAGTTGAAGAGCGACAGCAGGGCCAGCGTGGGGAACAGCAGCGGGATCCAAATCTTGAAGAAGGTCTTGAACCAGCCGGCGCCCGCGATGCGGGCGGCCTCCTCCATGTCGAAACCGACCTGCACCAGCGTTCCCTTGGTGATGTTCACGCCGGTCGTGTTGCCTTGCAGCACGATGACGATGAGGAGCGCCCAGATCGTCCCGTAGATGATGTCCAGCCCCGGCGTCCAGAGGAACACGAGGAGCAGACCCAAGCTCGACAACATGCCGGGGATGGCGGCTGACACCCAGATTGTCGAGTCGAGGCCGAACCGGAACCGCCATCTCGTGCGGACGAGGATGTAGGCGATGACCGCGAACAAGATCGGGCTGACGATGGCCGTCGTGAAGGACAGAATGAGCGTCGTTCTCAACGCCGTGTAGAACACCCGGTTGTCGAGAACGAATCTCCAGTGGTCCATGGTCCAAATCGGGTCCAGGATGAAGTACCCGGTCCTCGTCATGAAGCTCCCGCCGAGCATGACCAGCAGGGGGAGGAACGTCGTGAAGAAGTGATAGAAGACGATGCCGCCGAACGCGACCCACGCCCATGGCCCGAGCGAAATCAGTCCCGGCTTGAAGTTTCCGGTGATTGTCGTGTACCGGCGGCGCTGGAGTATCCAACGCTGCAGCGGGATGATCAACGCGACGAGCAGCAGCGTGATGCTCGCGAGCGCCGTCGCGTTTCCGTAGAGGGGCGGCTCGTGGAGCCGGACCTGGTCGTAGATCATCGTCGAGTAGACGAAGAACCCGATCGGCAGGCCCAGGATCAGCTCGTTCTCGAACGAGTTGAACATGCGCATGAGCTGGAGCGCGAAGATCAGCGCGATGGGCGAGATCATCATCGGGACCGTCACCCGCAACAGCGTCCGTACGTTGCTCGCGCCGCCTACGCGGGCGGCCTCCTCCATCGCGGCGTCCATGTTCCTGAACGCCGGCGTCAGCAGCATCACCTTGAGCGAGATGCCGGACCCGATGATGTTGACGAAGATGATCCCCTCGATGCTGAAGATGTTGAACGGCCCGTTGCTGATGAAGGGCAGCGCCTCCAGCCCGACGTTAGCCAGGCCGATGTTCGGGTCGAACAGCATGATCCAGGCGACGAGGCCCCCGGGCGTCACATAGGAGATCCAGAACAGGAACTCCAAGCCGTGGCTCCAGGGAATCTTCGTCCGCGCCAGGAACCACGAGATTGTCACCGCAATCGGGAACGCGACCGTAGCGGAGAGCACCCATAGCCAAACGGTGTTGAACAGCGCGCTCCAGAGGCCTGGCGTCTGGAAGGCTACCGCCCAGTTCCCGAACCCCCACTGCATCGTGCCAACGAAGAAGTTGGGAGACGTATTGAAGCTCAGGGTCAGGATCACGAGCACCGGGGATATGAGGAACATGCCCAGCGACAGAATCAGCGCGAGAACGATATAGGTGCCCTTATCGGGCAGCCCGATGCGTCGCCTCGGCCTTCTCGCTAGTCCAACGCCCGCAGTCTCAGTCGAGTTCATCTCGAATCTCCCAGGCCCTGGGCGCCCACTATACCCGCTGTGCCCCGAAGCTGCTTGCTAGCCTTGACCGCGCCGGCTGTCCCTCGGGACCACCGGCGCGGCCCTAACGATACGTCGAGATCACTGCAACAGCACGCGGCCCCGGTACTCTAGCGGGTCGAACGGCAGCGGTATCGGCTCGCCGGCCATCTCCAAGCTCCGCAAGTAGTCGTAGATGTCGGTGGCCAGCGGCCGCAGGTCAGGTTGCATGTCCACGTTCGCGTATTGCTGGCCTTCGACCCACCGCCGGTCAGGGCGCGTGAGCCCAGGGTCCAGGCCGCGGCGCAGGCTCACACGAGTGTGCAGTTCGTCGGGCCCGTCGCCCTCGCCCGGGGTGTTGTGGATCGTCTGCTGGCCCTCCCGGCTGAGCATCCAGTTCACGTAGAGCTTGGTCGCGTTGGGGTGCGGCGTGTTCCGCATGAGCAGCAGCATCCCGCCCGCGCCGCCCGTTGCGTTCAACGTCTGGATGCTCTCCAGGCCGGGCACGAGTCCCTTCTCGTACGCGTCCGTGTAGCTCTCGACGGGACCGCCCCCGTCCCGGATTTCTTCGAGTATCCTGCCGGACGAACCGATGTCCACCGCGATGTTGTGCCCGCCGAACGCCAGGCTGTCGGCAATCAGGTTGAAATCGGAGGTGAAGAAGGTGTCCATCTCGGTCTTCAACCGCTCGTAGTACCAGACCCCCTGGTTGGGGTCGAGGTACGACTTGAGGTCGCCTCCGGTCGCGCCGCCTACAAAGTGGGTCAGCGAGATGATCTGTCCGATCTGATCGTCATTGAGGACGTCGCGCCACGTCTCCCAGGACGCCACCTCTTCGAGAGGAATGTTGTTGGTGTTCCACCAGAAGTCCCCGCCGGAGCCCGACGATATGCTCGACGTCATCACCAGGTGGTATTTCTCCTCCGCGTCCGTCCACCACCAGCGGTCGCCGAACCAGTTCTCCGGCGCCGCCTCGGGGTGGAATATCCACGGGGCGATGGGCTGGGCCATCCCGTTGGCGATATATCGCACGTTCGCCGAGTTGGCGCCTGAGTGCGCCACGTCGACGGTGAACCGGCCCGCCGCCTGCTCGGCCAAGATCCGGTTGGCGTGCTCGGTGCTGGAGCCCCTTCCCAGGACCACCTTAATCCCGAACTTGTCCTCGAAGATTTTGTAGATGGGCGCGATGCTCTGGACGCCGCCGCCGCCCGCGATCACCAGCTTGCCGTCCTCTTGGGCCGCGGCAATCAGGCGTTCCCACTCAGCGGTGAACGAGGCGTCGAGCGTCGGCGTGGGGACCGCCGCCGCCGCCGTTGGCGTGGGCGTGACCGTCACGCCGGGAGGCACGGGCGTCGGGGTGGGCGTGGGCTGCCCCGGCCGCAGCGTTGGGGTCGGCAGCATCATCGCTGTCGGAGCCGGCATCGCCTCGGGCCGTGGTGTTGCCGTTGGTCGCGGCGTGGGCGTCGGGGGACTGCCGCAGGCCGCCAGCAACAGCCCGACAACGCTCGCTATCACTGTCGCGAGGACCAGGCCCCTAAGCTTCATCACGAACCTCCCTCCGAATTCGGACTGCCCCACTCACGTCTCTCCCGAGCGTGCGTGGCCTCGTCAGGTGTTTCCCTGTCGCATGTCCTCGTCAAGGGACGGGCAGGCCGTGGACTCACCCCGGAAACAAGTGGCGAAACTCTATCCCGCCGTGGCGATTCCTGTCAAACTCTGCGGCCCCATTCGAATACGGGGCTTCGACTGCCTTTCAGGCGCACGACGTTGTCTAGCAGGCTGATGAAGAATGCGAGTTTGGGGAATCGGGAGCGGGCCGGCGCCGGCATTGAGGCGCGCCGTTGGACGCCGATTCGGAGTAAGCGGCGCCCTGGATCGCCCCTGATCGGGCCGCTGGCGTCTCCGGTTGGGCCTTTCATCCTCAACAGGCAGGAACCGCCCCCGGAGATGATGGCGGGGGCATGAGCTTGGCCATGCGCACGAGGTTGTAGGCCGCGAGAGCCATCTCCGCCCAGAGGCCGTTGCGGGCCACGCCGCAGTAGCGCAGCTTCCTCCCGCCCCCGACGGTCTTCAGCCAGCCGAACACCTCCTCAACCCGCTTCCGCACCCGCTGACTCGCCGCGTACCCCGCGTGACGGCTCGTCCGCCGGTCCAGGGCTGAGCGCCGTTGCTTCATGGCCACGTGAGGCGTGATCTGGAACGAGCGGCAGGTGGCCACGAACTCCCGCGTGTCGTACCCCTTGTCGGCCCCGACCGTGATCCTCCGTGCTGTGGGGACCCGCTCCAGCATCGTCAGCGCCGCTGCCGTTTCAGCCGTCCCGGTAGCCTGCGACAGCACCACGTCCACCACCAGCCCATTCCGGTTCTCCATGAGCACGTGGCCGGCGAAGGACAGCTTCGCCGCCTGCCCCTCCCCCTTGCGCGCCAACAGCGCCTCCGGGTCCGTCGTCGATACATGGGTCGCGTTGGAACGCCGCTCGCCCCGGAAGTCCTTCCATGGGTTCCGCCCGCCTGCCCCCGTAGGCGGGTCCCTCTCCTCGTCCCTCGGCCGGACGCTCTTGAGGGAGGCCCACGCCTCCAGCAGGGTCCCGTCCACGCTGAAGTGCTCCTCCGACAGCAGGCGCTGCCGCCTCGCTTCGCTCACCACCGCCCCGAAGAATCGGCCCGTCACCTCATGCGCCAGCAGCCGGGTCCGGTTCTTGGCGAACGTCGACTGGTCGAAGGAACCGCCCCGGATGTTCAGGTCGAGGAACCACCGGAAGAGCATGTCGTAGGTCAGCCGTTCGCAGAACTGGCGCTCCGAGCGCACGGAGTAGAGCGCGATCAGCAAGCTCGCCTTCAACAGGTGTTCGGGCGGCACTGATGGCCGGCCTCTCTTGGCGTACATGCGGCTGAAGGTGGGCGACAACTCCTGAAGCACCCGGTCTGCCAGCGGCTTGATCCGCCGGATCGGGTGTTCCTGTGGGACCAGGTCCTCGGGGGTGAGCGCTACCAGACTCTCGATCTGCTGGTCGGATGTGCCGCGCATGGCCGCCTCCCGTTCGTGCTGCGCCAAGCGTAACCAAACGCCTCCCCATCCGCACCTTCGCGTCCCTACCTTCGCATCCCTACCTCGCAGCCGTTTTTCATCACCCTGCTAGGACACTACGCTGGCAGCGGCGCTTAGGTTCACCGACGGCTGTCGCATCCAGAGCGAGTTCGAATGAGACCGTACAGGGAGGCTCGGCCGCGCCGGTCGTCCTTCAGACAGCCGGCGCGGCGCCACACGATGCGCTGAGGCTACTGCAGGATGACGCGGTCGCGGTATTCCAGCGGGTCGAACGGCCTCTCTACCGGCTCCTTGGCCCGTTCCAGTCTCTGCAGGTAGTCGTAGACCTGGTCGGCCAGCGGCCGCAGGTCGGGTTGCATGTCCACGTTTGCGTAGGTCTCGCCCTCGACCCACCGCCGGTCAGGGCGCGTCAGCCCCGGGTCCAGACCGCGGCGCAGGCTCACCCGGTCGTGCAGTTCGCCGGGCGCGTCGCCCTCGCCCGGGGTGTCGTGGATCGTCTGCTGGCCCTCCCGGCTCAGAATCCAGTTGACGTAGAGCTTGGTGGCGTTGGGGTGCGGCGTGTTCCGCATGATGAGGAGCATCCCGCCGGCGCCGCCGGTTGCGTTCAGGGTCTGGACGCTCGGCAGGCCGGGCACGAGCCCCTCGTTGAAGGCGTCCGTGTAGCTCTCCACCGGACCGCCTGCCTCCCGGATCTCCTGGAGCACCCGGCCCGCGGAACCGATGCCGAACGCGAGGTCGTACCCGCCGAACGCGAGGTTGTCGGCGATCAGGTTGAAGTCGGGCGTAAAGAAGACGTCCATCTCCGTGAAGAACCGCTCGTACCACTCAGGACCCTGGAACGGGTCGAGGTAGCGCCTCAGGTCTCCCCCGGTGGAGCCGCCCACCAACTTGGACAACGATATGATTCTCCCCTTGTTTTCGTCCCTGAGGAAATCGAACCAGTCGGTGTAGGACGCCACCTCGTCGAGACTCAGGTTGTTGGTGTTCCACCAGAAGTCCCCTCCCGAGAGAGACGACAGGTTCGACGTCATCACGAAGTGGTACTGCTCCTGCTCGTCCGTGAACCACCACCGGTCGCCGAACCAGTTCTCCGGCGCCGCATCGGCGTGGAAGATGAACGGAGCGATGGGTTGGGCCATGCCGTTGGCGATGTACCGCACGTTCGCCGAGTTCGCGCCCGAGTGCGCCACGTCCACCGTGAACCGGCCCGCCGCCTGCTCCGCCAGGATCCTGTTGGAGTGCTCGGTGCTCGAGCCTCTTCCCAGCACCACCTTGATGTCGAACTTGTTCTCGAAGATCGAGTACAGGGGCGCGATGTCTTGGACGCCGCCGCCGCCCGCAATTACCAGCTTGCCCTCCTCTTGGGCCGCGGCGATCAGGCGTTGCCACTCGGCCTCGAACGACGGGTCTGGCGTGGGCGTCGGGACCGGCGCCGTCGCCGTTGGCGTGGGCGCGACCGTCACGCCGGGGGGCACGGGCGTGGGGGTGGGCGTGGGCTGCCCCGGCCGAAGCGTTGGGGTCGGCAGCATCATCGCCGTCGGCGCCGGCATCGCCTCGGGCCGTGGCGTTGCCGTTGGTCGCGGCGTGGGCGTCGGGGGACTGCCGCAAGCGGCCAGCAACAGCCCGACAACGCTCGCTATCACTGTCGCGAGGACCAGGCCCCTAAGCTTCATCACAAATCTCCCTCCGAATTCGGACTGCCCCACTCACGTCTCTTCCGAGCGTGCGTGGCCCTGTCAGGTGTTCCCTGTCGCATGTCCTTACCTAGAGGATAGGCAGGCCGTGGACTCGCCTCGGAACTCGTGGCGAACACTATCCCGCCGCCGCGAATCCTGTCAAACCCACGATTCTTGTCTCGATTGCCGATTACAGGCGCCCCCGCGTATGATGCGCTTCCGCAGACGTTCGCCCCGCCCGCGAGCCGTCGTCGTACGGCGCTGTGCAAGGACACTACGCAGGCGGCGCCCCAACGGTTTGTTAGCGGCTGCCGCTCCCGCGAACGAGTTCCGAGCGAGGTTGCAAGGGAACGAAACAGACGAGGGATCGGGAAGGACGGAGGCGCGCGCATGACGACTGACAACACGGAGATTCGGGTGGCGGAGACGCCGACGGGGCTCGACGACTACCGAGTCGAGAACGCCTATGCCGCCTGGCAGCAGAGCGAAGGCGTGAAGGTCATCGTCGACTTTGCGTTCGACGACCTGGGCGAGATCGAGCTGTCGCCCTGGGAGCGCAAGGGCGGCGCCGGGGCCATCATCAACATCCCCAACCGCACGCTGCCCAACGACGCCCACGTGGTCGAGATCAAGCCCGGCGGCAAGTCCGAGCCCGAGCACCACATGTACGAGGAGACCGTGTACGTCGTCTCCGGTCGTGGCGCGACGAGCATCTGGATCGACGAGAAGCAGAAGGCCACCTTCGAGTGGCACGAGGGGAGCCTGTTCGCCATCCCGCTCAACTCCTGGTACCAGCACTTCAACGCCAGCGGCGCCGAGCCCGCCCGGTACATCTCGGTCACCAACGCGCCGCCCATGATGCGATTGTTCCGCGACCAGGAGTTCATCTTCAACAACCCGCACGCCTTCAAGGGCCGCTTCTCCGGCGAGGAGGACTTCTTCAGCGGCAACGGGAAGCTGTACAGCCGGCGCGTGTGGGAATCGAACTTCGTCCCTAACGCGCCGGACATGATGCTCTACCGCTGGAAGGAACGCGGCGCGGGCGGCATCAACGTCATGCTCCAGCTGGCCAAGAGCTCGATGGGCTCGCACATCTCCGAGTTCCCGGTGGGGACCTACAAGAAGGCGCACCGGCACGGTCCGGGCGCGCACCTGTTGATCCTGAGCGGCACGGGGTTCTCCCAGCTCTGGCAGGAGGGGACCGAGTACCGGAAGGCGGACTGGCGGACGGGCGGCATGGTGATCGTGCCCGACGACGCCTGTTTCCACCAGCACTTCAACTCCGGACCGGACCGCGCCCGCTACCTCGCGTTGCGCCCCGGCGGCATGCCGGGCGGGGGCGGGGGCCAGTGGGGCGGCGCCGGCGGCGCCGACGTGAGCGTCAACGAGGGCGGTTGGCAGATCGAGTACGAGGACGAGGACAAGCGGATTCACGAGATATTCGAGAACGAGCTCGCGAGCCACGGGGCCCCCTGCCGGATGAAGGCGTTCGTCCCGTGGTGCACTGGAGAGGTCGGACCGACCAACGAACGCGACACCTAGACGGAAGCGGACGGGGCGCCGTGACTCGCGCCGCCGCCCCGTTTGGAGGAGCCGCGTTACAGGGAACGCTTGACAGACGCGCCAAGCAGTGGTCTGCTTCCCCGCGACCATATGCTTCGCGTCTGTCGGCGCAACGCATCGTACATAAGGGGGTTCCATGAATCAGTTCTTCACCGTCAGACGCTTGGGCGTGGTCCTGCTGCTCGCCTCCCTGGCGCTGTTCGCGGCCTGCACCGGCGCTGTGGGGCCGGAGGGGCCGGAGGGGCCGGAGGGAGCCCCCGGAGCTCCCGGACTGCCAGGCGCCCCGGGTGTGCACGGTCAACAGGGCGCCGACGGCTTCAACGGGCCGTCCGGGCCTCAGGGACCCCAAGGTTCCGCTGGCGCCGACGGTAGCGACGGCTCCGATGGGAAAGACGGCGCGGACGGCGCCCTCGTCCACAACACGGGCGTTGGCTTCCAGGTCATCCCGCCCATCATGAACTTCCCCGAATCACGCACGCGCGGCAGGGGCGTGTGGTTCATCGGGGCTGGCCTCGAGCCGGGCCAACCGTTCACCATCACCGTCGAGACCGGCGGCCTCGACGCGGAGTTGTCGTATCAACTCGTGGGCGAGCGCGTGGCGAACGATGCTGGAGGCTTCATCCTGGGGATGGCGTTGCGAGGCGACCGGCAGATCGGTCTGCCGACGCTGAACGAGTACGGCCCGGTGACCGTGCGCCTGTGGAACGCCAACTCCACTGAGTTGCTCGCGACCGCGCCGTGGGTGTGGTGCACCGCGGATATGAGGGACGACTGGTGCAGCGCCGCTGAGGATGGGATAAGGCTCAGCGCTCCCCCCACGCCGGAGCCCACGCCCGAGCCAACCCCCGAGCCCACGCCCGAGCCGACGGCCGAGCCGACGGCAGAACCCACGGTCGAGCCGACGGCTGAGCCTGTCGACCCCGGGGGGCCTCCCTCGCCCGATGGGGTCCCCGTGGGCTAGACCGACCGCGCGCCGGGCGGGTCTTGGCGCAACGCAAGTAGAGAACGGGCCCAGCCGATTCAGGCTGGGCCCGTTGCGTTCGCCTCGCCCCTCGCCGGCCCCGACGTCACGCCAACAGGGGGATTCCCGGCGAAGACCGGGAGTCCATTGGCGGCGTCCTGTTTCGCGGCCAGTCTGTCAACGGACCAGTTGACAATCTACAATGACGCCGTCGCCAAGGCCCGCCGATGCGACAGCCCCCGCCGCGAGGAGGTCGCCGCACTGGAGGACTCAATGGATACAGCGCCCATCCTCGAAGTGCGCGACCTCGTGAAGGACTTCGGCGGACTGCGGGCTGTCGATCACTGCTCTTTCAATGTTTGGCCAGGCCCGATCACGGGGCTCATCGGCCCGAACGGAGCAGGCAAGACGACGCTATTCAACCTGTTGTCCGGCGCGACGTCTCCGACCAGCGGCCAGATCATCTTCGGCGGCCGCCGCATCGAGGGGATGCAGATGCATCAGACCTTTCGCTTGGGCCTCATGCGCACGTTCCAGATTCCCCGGGAGATGAAGCGCATGACGGTGCTCGAGAACCTGATGCTCGTCCCGGCGCCCCAGCTCGGCGAGCACGTCTGGGCGTCGTGGTTCATGCCCTGGCGCGTCGCCCGCGAGGAGCGCCGCATTGAGGCCCAGGCGCTCGATGTGCTGGAGATGGTCAGCCTCTCCCATCTGGCGAACGAGTACGCCGGCAACCTGTCCGGCGGTCAGAAAAAGCTGCTGGAGCTGGCCCGGACTCTGATGGCGGAGCCTCGGATGGTGCTGCTGGACGAGCCCTTCGCTGGGGTCAACCGCACGTTGCTCCGGGACATCGCAGCCAACATCCTCAGGGCCAGCGTCGAGCGCGACGTCACCTTCATCATCATCGAACACGACATGCGGCTCGTCATGGGCCTGTGCGACCCGATCGTCGTCATGGCGAGCGGAGCGGTGATTGCGCAGGGGACGCCGTTGCAGGTGCAGCAAGACCCGCAGGTGCTGGAAGCCTACCTGGGAGGCGCCTCTCCATGACCCTCCTTGAGGCATCCGGGGTCGTCGCCGGGTACGGACAGACAGAGATACTGCACGGCGTGTCGATAGCAGTGGACCGGGGAGAAGTGGTCACCGTCATCGGCCCCAACGGCTGCGGGAAGTCGACGCTCATGAAGGCCATCGTAGGCCTGGTGCGAGTCCGAACGGGAAGCGTGATGTTCCAGGGCTCGGACATATCCGGTCGCCCGCCGGAGCAGATTGTGCGGACCGGCCTCTGCTACGTCCCGCAGACCAACAACGTGTTCCCGTCCCTGAGCATCCGGGAGAACCTGGAGATGGGCGCCTTCGTCCGTAACGACGACTTCCGGGGGCGCATCGGGGAGCTGTTCGAGCTGTTCCCCGACCTAACGCGGCAGCCGGGCCGCAAGGCGGGCAGTCTGTCCGGCGGGCAACGTCAGATGTTGGCCATTGCCCGCGCGCTGATGCTGGACCCCGTGCTGCTTCTGCTCGACGAGCCCTCAGCCGGGCTCTCGCCCGTCATGATGCGCACACTGTTCGACCGCATCCGCGACATCAACCAGACGGGAGTCGCGGTGCTGTTGGTGGAGCAGAACGCCCGAGAGGCGCTGCGCATGTCGGATAGGGGCTACATCCTGGTCTCCGGCGAGAACCGGCTAGAAGACACCGGGAAAGACCTGTTGGACAACCCAGACGTAGCCCGCCTGTATCTGGGAGGGTGAGCGGCGCTCTGATGACGATGCTGCGGAACACCGCGAGACGAATCAGCCTGGCATGGACGCCGGGCTACACGGCAGCCGCAATAGTGGTGCTGGCGCTGGCAGTCGGGTTCCTGCCTTTCGTGAAGATGGGCCTGGTGGTCAACGGAGTCTTCCTGGGCGCTATCATCGCGCTGGGAGCCATCGGCCTGACGCTGGTGTTTGGCATCCTGAACTTCGCCAACGTTGCTCACGGCGACTATATGACCATGGGAGCATACGCAGCGCTGTTCCTCGTGGGCAGCGCGCTCCCAACGGTCGGGATCGACGGCAGCGGACTGGGGCCATTCAGTTTCGGGTACCCCGTGCTCATCGCGCTGCCCATAGCGGTCGCCGCGGTCGCGCTCGGGGCCATCCTCTTGGACGTGACGGTCTATCGCCGGCTCCGAGATCGTGGCGTGAACGCCGTCGTGCTGTCGATGGCGTCCCTGGGAGTGGCCATCGCGCTGCGCGGGCTCGTGCATATCTTCTGGAGCGGCGAAACCCAGCGCTATCCCCGGGAGACTCGGCAGGTTTTTCACCTCCCGATGGACGTACGCATCCCGCCGGACGCCATCTTCATTGCCATCGTAACAATCGTCCTCGTAACGAGCGTCTATCTCGTGCTGACGCGGACGAAGATGGGGAAGGCCATGCGGGCCACGGCGGACAACCCGAACCTTGCCCTAGTCAGCGGGATCGACACCCAGCGCGTTATCTGGTGGACATGGGCGCTGGGCGCGGGGCTGGCGGCGACTGCGGGAATCCTGCTGGCGGTGTTCCAGGCGCAGCTGCTGCCCATCATGGGGTGGAAGTTCCTCATCCCGCTGTTCGCCGCCGTCATACTGGGCGGCATCGGCAACCCCTACGGCGCGCTGGTGGGCGCATTCGTCATCGGGGTAACCTCGGAGGTCTCGACTCAGTGGATCAACCCCAGCTACAAGCCGGCGGTGGCCTTCGCAATCATGACGGGAGTGCTGCTGGTGAGGCCGCGAGGGATATTCGGGGGAGGCAGGACCTAGAGGGCGCGCGGCGTGGATGTAATCGGAGTACTCGACTACCTCGTGGGCTTCGCCGTCATGGCGGGGATCTACGCCGTGTTCGCCCTGGGGCTGAACGTCCACTGGGGATTCACCGGCCTGTTCAACATCGGCATCGCGGGATTCTTTGCGCTAGGCGCGTATACGGCGGCGCTGATGACGACGCAGCCCCCGGACCCGGCGCTGTTCGAGGACTTCAAGTTCGGCGGCAACTGGTCGGAGCTGGGATACCTCGACTGGGGTATCGACCTGTGGTTCTTCCTAGGCCTCGGCGCCGCGGCGGCGGTGTGCGGGGCCATCGCTCTGGGGATAGGCTACGTGACCCTGCGGCTGCGAGACGACTACCTGGCCATCGCGACCCTGGGGATCGCGGAGACCGTCCGGCTCTTCTTCCTGAACGAGAAGTGGGCGGCCAACGGTTCCAAGGGGCTGTACCGGATACCGAAGTTCTTGGGCGACTGGTTGCCGCCACAGCACTACGACTACCTCTACCTGGTCGTGGTCGTGGTCATCCTGGCCGCCCTCTTCTTTGCGGTGGAGCGGGCCATCAAGTCTCCGTGGGGGCGAGTGCTGCGCGCGATTCGAGAGGACGAGGTGGCCGCCGAGGCCAGCGGCAAGAACGTCTTCAGGTTCAAGCTCCAAGCGTTCATCCTGGGAGCGGTCATCATGGGGATCGGCGGAGCGTTGTTCGCCCACAACGTCCGGTTCCTCTCGCCCACGACCTTCGACCCGCTGCTGGCGACGTTCGTCATATGGGCCATGCTGATGGTGGGCGGCTCCGGCAACAACCGGGGCGCCGTTTTGGGAGCGTTCGTGGTCTGGGGGGTTTGGACCGGCACGCAGTTCCTACCGGGCATCTTCAGCGAAGCCGACTTCCGGCTATTCATGATTGGCGTGCTCATCGTCGCGGTTATCCTCGCCCGCCCCGGCGGCATCCTCGGAGAGGAGCGCCGTGTGGCGCGCCCCTCTCCTGACCCGCCCTAGCGAACCTCTGGATAGCTCCGTCCCCATCCGTTCGCCCTGAGCCCCTCTCCGTCATTTCCGTGCCCCGACACGGGAATCCACGCCCCGGGCGACCCCAGCCCGTCCGTCCCCATCCGTTCGCCCTAAGCTCGTCGAAGCCTGTCCTGAGCCTGTCGAAGGAGGTCCCACGAGCGGATTAGGGGGCTCCCGGGAGCCCCTCCCTCCGTCATTCCTGGCGCCTAGGCGGGGAATCCAGGGCGAACGCGGACCTAGCCGCCTGTCGCCGCCATGACAACTGCCCGTTGCTCAATCGCCATCTCGTCCTCTACCCTATCCCAACGGCCGAATTCAGGCCTCCTCGCCGCCATCCTCCGGCCCCGCCTGAGAGGGCAAATGATACGAATTGATACAAAATGTTACAGAGAAAAAAAGGATGCAGCCCTCGCCCGCCGCCAGCTTTCCGGCCAGACCCAGAGGAGAAATGTCCCCAAATGTCCCAAAATGTCTCACTTTCTCGCATCCCCCACTCGTAAATCCGTGCAATCTACGAGTGAACGCCCTGCGCCATTCCCGGTCCGTTCCTGCCCTTTCTCGTCCATTCCCGTCATTCCCATGGGCCAACACGAGACTTTATGGCGCAACTCCGTCACAACCCGTTCGCATTGAGCGGTCGAAGGGTTTGCCGAAGGGATTGAGTCGCAATATGCAAGGTTCGTGGCTTGTTCAGAGGTTCTCTGGCAAGACAGAAACAGGCCCCGCACCAGAGTGCAGGGCCTGTACTTTCGGTGAAACGGTCGCCTGTCCCCGGATTGGGACAGGCCGCGAGCGTTAGCTTGGCCTTATGGAGTCTCGAACCTGCCGGTGGACCGGATTTCGCCGCCGGCTATCTCCCATATCTCGATGGTGCCGAACACGTCGCCGTGTTCGTCGAACTCGACATCGCCGCCCGCGCCGTTGTAGTTGATGTCCTCGCCATCGGCGATCAGCGCCAGGGCCCTGGCTATCTCGTCCCGGCCTGGGCCGACGACCTCGCCGGGGGCGTTGGCCACGTCCCGGATGGCGTCGCGGATGGCTGCGGAGTCGGTGGTGCTGCCGGCCTTGGCGGCCGCCAGCGCGATCAGCACTGTGGCGTCGTAGTGCTCGGCCATAAACGGGTGCGACGGCTCAAAGCCGAACTCCTCGAGGTATGCGCTCTCGAAAGCGCCCTTTGCCGGGCTGTCCGCACTGCCCTGCACGGTGCCCAGGGAGCCATCGAGCGCCTCCCACGCATCGATGCCGTCGATCCACTCGGAGCCCTTTGTGCCATCCGCAAACAGGAATGCGTCGGCGTACCCGCCTTCCATCGCCTCACGCACATAGACGCTGGCCTGACCGGTGTAGCTGAGGACTGCGAGCACATCGGGGTCGCCCTCCGTGGCCTTCTCCAGTTCGGACACGTAGGTCGGCTGCACGTCCTCGTGCGGAGATCTGGCCGTTACGGTCCCGCCGAGGGCCGTAAAGCTCTCCTCGAACTGGTTGGCCAGTCCCTCGCCGTAGGCGTTGTTGAGGTACATGATGCCAACGCGCTCGTAGCCCTGTTCCTTCGCGAGACGGGCCAACACAACGCCTTGGGAGGCATCCGAGGGAGTAGTGCGGAAGAGGAAGTCGTCGTCTTCCAACACGGTGATGCTGGGCGCGGTGGACGCTCCGGAGACCATGAGGATCTGTTTGGGTATGGTGACTGCGTTGGCCACGGCGAGCGTAACCCCGCTGGAAAGCGCGCCCACGATGGCAACGACGTTCTCCACGTCTACCAGGGCGCGGGCGGCGTCCACGCCCTGCACCGGGTTCACCGCGGTGTCGCGGCTGACAATCAGCATCGGAGCGCCGTCCACCCCGCCGGCGCGGTTGACGTGGCTGGAGGCAAGCTCGACGGCGTTGCGGAGCGGTGGGCCGAACTCGGAGAGCGAGCCGGTGAAAGTGTTGAGGTTGCCAACAATCAGCGGGTCCTGCTCCTCATCCCGGCAGGACACGCTTGCGGCAACGGTCAGCGCCAGCACGACCGCCAGCGCCACGACTGCACGACCAGAGAGTCGATTCCTGAACATGCTTTCCTCCCATGTCTACGACTCACCCAAGCTGCGTTCATCCGCTGACAGTATCCAGTATAGAGAATGCCGATGGGCGCCGCGCAGTCGATGCAGAAGTTGGGCGTGCCAGCGCCGGCGGGCCGGTTATGCGAGCGCGGAGGGCGCCGCGGAGTTCATGACGCCGCGATGATCTCTTCCATCGAAGGCTCCGGCATCCCCGCCTGCCACGTCGGGTCGCGCAGCTCGAGTCGGTTCCCGCTCGGGTCGTAGAAGTACAACTCCCTCCCGGTGAAGAAGCCGCGCCCCCGGTAGATGAGTTCGTCGACGTTCACGTTCTGCTCGCGGAAGACCTTGCACGCTCGCTCCAACGTCTCCGCGCTCACGGTGAACGAATGATGCACGCGTGCCTCCGCCGTCTCCCGGGGCTCCTCGCGCTGGCACAGCAAGATGTTGTGGTCGCCCACGTTGAAGCAGGACATCCCTCCGCTCCCCAGCCTTCCCTTGTGCGTCAGGCCCAGCAGGTCGCCGTAGAACTTCTCGGACTCCTCCAGGTCGTTCACCGGGATCGACCAGTGCGTCACTCCCTCGATGGTCAGCAAACTCATGACGGTCTCCCTTCGTATGCGCCTCGGAACGCGCTTGACTCGCTCCCTAGGCTAGGCCGTTGCGTCTCGATAGGCAATCTCGGATTTGACACGCGGCCTTGCCTGTGTAGACTGGCGTTTGGCGCGTCCGAGAGGTCTCACTCGATGATTGAGCTGTCCAGCATAGACCGCCCGCCTCTGCGCGCGGGCATCGCCTACCGGCCTGGCTAACACCGCCGGCTTGCCGACCACCACGTGGCTGGATCGCGGCGCTTCGTCCCATTCGCCTCCACTATAGTTTGACCGTCATCCCGCCCCCGGTGGTCTCCGGATACACCGCTCCGGTGTTTGCCGCGCGCGTGACTCGCCATAGCGCGGGCACGCCGAGAGCATGAGCCATCCAAACGGGAGGACTCGCATGGCGTCGCAGGTGCAAGCAGTCTCGTCACTCTACGGTGGGTTCTGGAACTTCGAGCTCCAGGACTTCTGCTACATGACGAACCGGTACTTCCCTCCCGACGACCTCATCGGCGAGCTCGCCTCGAGCCTCCCCGAGCTCGTCAAGTCGTACCCCTCGACTAACTGGCGCCTATCGTCGCTCGTTGCCGCGCCCCTCGGCCTCACCCACGAGCAGGTCGTCGTTGGAAACGGCGCGGCGGAGATCATCAGCGTCCTCACCGGTCTGCGCGTCGAGCGCTTGGCCGTGCCTATCCCGACGTTCGACGAGTACCCCAACCGCGCTGCCGTCCAGGGCAAGCCTGTCAGTCGTTACCCTACGGACGCTGAATTCGCCCTCGACGTCGACGGGTTCATCGCTCACGTGGCCGAGACTCACGCGAACGCGGTCGTCCTCATCCGGCCCAACAACCCGTCAGGGACGCTCATCCCCAAGAGCAGCGTTGTCGATATGCTCCAGGCCTTCCGCCGTCTCGACCTCGTCGTCATCGACGAGTCGTTCCTCTACTTCGCGTCGCCCGACTGGCCGCAGATGAGCGCGTTGGGCCTCATACACGAGTTCCCGAACCTGGTCATTGTCAACAGCATGTCGAAGGCCTACGGCGTGCCGGGGCTCCGGCTGGGCTACGCCGCCTCCGGCGACCCCGACCTCGTCGCCCGGCTCCGCGCCGAGCTCCCCATCTGGAGCGTGAACTCGCTTGCGCAGCTCTTCCTCGAACGAGTCCAGCGATACGAAGCCGAGTTCGCCGAGTCCTGTGTGCTCGTGACCCGTGCGACCCAAGCCCTCTATGAGGGACTGCGGACGGTCCCCTTCCTCCATCCGTATCCGACCTACGGCAACTACGTCCTCTGCCGCTCCTCGCCCGAACTCACCGGCGAGGAAGTTACCGCGCGCCTGTTCGACGAGCACCGCGTGCTCGTCAACGACTGCAGCCGAAAGCAGGGACTCGACCATCGGTTCTTCCGCATCGCCTCGCGGACAGCCGAAGAGAACGAGTGGCTGGTCGGCATTCTACGCACGATGGCCGGCGGCAAACTGCAAGCTCGCCGCTCGCCCGCGCCCAACGGCGCTAGGAGGTAGACGTTATGCAGGCCGTGATCCTCGCAGCTGGACAAGGCACAAGACTCCGTCCATTCACCGACGAGTGCCCCAAACCCCTGGTGTGCGTCCAGGGCAAACCTATGCTGCACTACCAGCTTGAGGCCCTCGACGCAGCGGGCGTCCGGGAGTGCGTGACTGTCGTGGGTTGCTGCGCCGAGCTGATCCGCGAGTCCATCGGCGCCCGGTTTGGCAACGTCGCCATCTCCTACGTCGAGAACGAGATATACGACCGCACGAACAACATCTACTCGCTCTGGCTGGCGCGGCGCAGCATCGTCGACGACATCCTGTTGCTCGAGGGCGACCTCGTCTTCGAGCCAGGCCTCCTGCTCGACCTCCTCGACACGCCCTATGACAACGTCGCCGTGGTCGACCGGTACGACCCCGCCATGAACGGGACGGTCATCCAAGCGGCTGGAGACCTGGCAACCGCCATGGTGCTCAAGGCGGACCAGCCCCCCGATTTCGACTACGGCTCGGCGCTCAAGACGGTCAACATCTACAAGCTCTCGGGTAGGGCGGTGCGCCGGCAGGTGATGCCATACCTCGACGAGTACATCGCGCGAGGCCAGACTGGCTACTACTACGAGATCGCCTTCGCCCGCGCCATCGCCGACGGCTCGTTGCGCATGCACGTGCTCCATACGGGCCCACGGTGGTGGACGGAGATCGACAACGTCGACGAGCTGCGCCACGCCCAAACCATGACGCTGACGCCCACCTGGCGCCCGCGCTCCGGGCTGACAGCACAGCGTGGCCCAGTAGGGAGGATCGTGCGATGACTGAGCGCGACGCCGCCGGAAGGGCGGAGATTGACCAGTTGATGAGGACCATCCCGCCCATGGACGTCACGGTGGGGGCGGAGCTCCTCCGTGAGGCCAAGGAGGTCTTTGACGAGCAAGGCGTAGTGTTCTTCCTGAGGCAGGGGACCTGCCTTGGAGCCGTCCGCGACGGTGCCTTCATTCCTTGGGACGACGATATCGACCTCGGCTCCATCTACGGGATGCACGGCCTAACCAAGCGGTCGGTCGCGTCGGTGGCCGATGCCTTCAGGGCTCGCGGGTTCCACGTCGAGGCGACAACGTACGGCGGCGAGTCGTGGTTCGGCATCGTGAAGCGCCACATACGGATCGACTGGATCTGCTACCGCGTTCGCAGGGGCCGCATCGTCCATTTCCCGAACGTGTCGATCCCGGTGGAGTTGTTCGCTCGCCTCCAAGAGGTCGACTTCGTTGGCGAGAGGTTTCTCGTACCCAGTCCGCCTGAAGAGTACCTTCGCTGCAAGTACGGACCGCACTGGGCGACCCCCAAGCGCATTGGTTACGAGAAGGACGTCGTCGACAACCTCCCGGCTGAGCAGCCGGCTTGGCCACAGCGCATCCAGCGGTTCCTCGCGGCCCGTCTCGCGGGAAGGACGGCCGTGCTTCGCGTCCTCGGGGAGAATGGCGAGCCGATTGCGGACGGCGAAGTCGCCGTGGCGGGCCTGGGCCGGAGCCGGACGGACGACAACGGCTGCGCGCGGTGCTACGTGCCTCGGGAGGACGTGTACGCATTGGTCGTGCGTGCGGGGGGACGGGAGGAGGTGCTCTACGAAGAGCAGCTTGCGCCCGGCCGGAGGTACGTGTACCGGCCCGACGCCGAGCGGCCGGCGGGGCGCATCTTCGTGCTCGCGGAGGAGCGCTGACGGCCGGAGCCCGGGCTCTTCGCCGCTGCGCTAACCCAGCACGAGGTCCCCGACCAGACTCCCGACCATGTATGTCAGACCGGCGGCCGCGCTGGCGAGGCCGGCCATGCGCGCAGCGCCCCAGACGACGCTCTTGTTTGACAGCAGCGCCAGCCCGCCGCCCACGGCGAGCAGCGCGCTGGCGCTGAGGATCGCGCTCAGCCACAACGCCAGTTCCCCGGCGCCCAAGAAATAGGGCGCTATCGGCACGAACGCCCCCAGTGCGAACGCAACGAACGAGCTCCCGCTCGCTTTCCAAGGCGAGCCCAGCGATCCCGGGATGAGGCCCAGCTCCTCGCGGGCCAGCGTATCGAGCGCCACTTGCGGGTGGGCAATCACCTGCGCCGCGATGCTCTTCGCCTCGTCGGGGGGCAGCCCCTTCGCCTGGTATAGCAACGCCAGCTCCTCCTCTTCCTCCTCGGGCCACTCATCGAGCTCTGTGCGCTCCATCTCGATCTGATGCTCGTACACGTCGCTCTGCGAGCGTATCGACACGTACTCGCCCGCCGCCATCGAGAAGGCCCCCGCCAGCAGACCGGCGACGCCCGCCAGCAGTACGACGTCCGCGTTGCCGGTGCCGCCGGCGACCCCCATAACGAGCGCGAAGTTCGAGGTTAGGCCGTCGTTGACCCCAAGGACCGCCGCGCGCAGGCTTCCGCCGCCGGTGAAGTGCTTCGCCTCGCTCCGCGTGAACGACCACCGGCCCCGGTTGCCGGGCATCGTCCGCAGCGTCTCGCCGTGGCTCTGCTCCTCCCTCGCCATCGCGAGCGCCTCGGGGTCAGCAGCGTAGCGTCGCGTCTCCCTGTCCTCTCCTCTGAGCAGCATCGGCGCCACGCGTTGCGTGCCGAACATTCGCGACATCGGTTTCATCAGACGCACGCGGAGCGTTCGCTTGGGACGGAGCCCCACCGATGGGATCGCCATCTTGGCCGCCCAGCTCGCGGCGTGGCGCATCTCCGCGTCGGCGAGCTTGCGGAAGATGTCGGACCGCGCCGGGTCCTTCTCCACGGCGGCGAGGGCCTGGTACGTCGCCGCCGACTCGAGCTCTCCCCGCAGGTAGCGCTCGTACTTCTTCTGCTTCTGCCGGTCCTCGCGCTGCTCAGTGTCCATCGCGCCCATCCCGCTAGCGTTCGGCCTCAGTGTCCACGCCGATGATAGAGAGCGCCGCCAGCTATTCAAAGGCCCGTCCCGTCGGCTTTGCCGCCCAGGCGCGGACGCGGTAGAGTAAGGGTTCACGACGGGGGCGCAACGCCCGGAGGTTGTCATGAGGCTAGAGAACAAGATTGCCATCGTAACCGGCGCTGGACGGAACATCGGCGAGGAGGTCGCCCGCGCCTTCGCGCGGGAGGGCGCGAAGGTTGCCGTGGCCGACGTGCGCCTGGACGCCGCCGAGGCTGTCGCCGCCAGCATCAACGAAGCCAACGGCGACGCTGCGATGGCTGTCGCCGCCGACGTTTCGAGCGAGGCGGACGTTCAGCGTATGGTCGAGCAGGTCGTCGCGCGGTTCGGGTCCATCGATATCCTGGTCAACAACGCCGCATTCACCGACCACACGCCCGTCCTCGAGCTCGAGGAGGCGGAGTGGGACTTGGTGCAGTCGGTCTCGCTCAAGAGCGTCTTCCTCTGCACCAAGCACGTGGGCAAACGCATGGTGGAGCAGGGACGCGGAGGGCGCATCATTAACATGGCGTCGACGTCGGGCCATCGGGGCAGGGCGGACGCAACGGCCTATTCGGCTGCGAAGGCTGGCGTGCTCAACCTGACGCGCACGCTTGCCATCCAACTCTCCCCCTACGGCATCCGGGTCAACTCCATCACGCCCAACCGCATCGGGTCCCCCGTCGGGCAGGACGCGCTGCCGGCGGAGGGGCGGGCGGTGTCAAACCTCGTGGGCCGTCAGGGAATGCCGCCGGACATCGCGCAGGCCGCCGTCTTCCTCGCCTCCGACGAAGCCGACTTCATCACGGCCGCCGACATCCTCGTCGACGGTGGTTCGCTCGCCGGAGGGATGCCCTTCTCGACGCCGCGCTAGGCGAGCGGAGTCAAGCATCCTTGCCGCAACGATGATGAGGGCCGACGCCGGCAGGCGGACGTGATCGAAGTTCCCGACAACGAAGTTTGGACGCTTCGGTCGTCCCGGCTGACTCTCAGCCCCATGACACAGGACGATGCTGCTGAGCTGTTCAGTCTCTTGCGGGAACCTGCGCTCCATCGGTTCACCGGAAGCGCTCCGCCCGCTACTTGCGATGATCTTCGAGCAAAGATCCGTCTTTGGGAAAGACGCCGCTCGCCTATGCGGGATGAGGTGTGGCTGAATTGGACTCTACGGCTCAGGCCGAGTGGACTGGCGGCAGGCTACGTCCAGGCAACGGTTCACGAGGGATGGGCCGACCTGGCGTGGGTGATTGGAGTCCGCTTCCAGGGTCGAGGATACGCAACCGAAGCCAGCCGGTGCATGGCGGCCTGGATACTCGACTACTACAGGCTCACTGAGCTACGCGCCAGCATCCATCCCGGCCACATCGCCTCGCAACGAGTCGCAGCGCACGTCGGACTGCGGCCCAGCGGCGAGTTCACCGACGAAGACGAGGAGATATGGGCGGCTCGTTACGAGCCGCCCTTCCGCCTTGAGCCCTCGTAGAGAGCGATGAACTCGTGCGCCGGGGTCCTGGCGATCGCCTGGCCGATAAGGTCGAGCGGCAGGTCGTCCAGGGTCTTGAACCGTATGCAGGACTTGCCCATATTCAGCTTCTTGCCGCTGGCTTGGTAGGCGTCGAGGAACCAGCGCTCCGTGTCGGCGTGGGCGTAGAGGTTGTTCAGGTACACCGCCATGTACCGCTTCTGCGAGGCAATGGCCGCGAGCATCAGCGGGTGCTTGTTGTAGGTCTTCGGGTAGTCCTCCAGCGGGATCACGTAGCTGATCATCCCGAAGTCCATCGTCTCGCAGTACCCGTCGGGCAGGCTGTTGAGAGCCGTCTGGCGCACTGCCCCTATCGCGTCCCGCCGCTCGGGCGGCAGCTCAGCGAGGTACTCGTCGACCGTTGGGGCGTCGCTTCGCAAGTCGTTCCCTTTGTTCTTCCGCCGGCGCCCCGATTGGACGTATCCGGCCCAGTGACGTGCTACCCGTTGCGCAGCGCGTCGCGCACGCGTTCCGCCGTCACGGGCAGGTCGCGCACTCGGGCGCCGGAGGCGTCCTCCACCGCGTTCGCGATGGCCGCCGCCACGGGAACGACCGGGTTCTCGCCGATGCCCTTGACGTTGTACGGGCCGACGCCGCTATGTGGTTCCAGCAGCACCGTCTCCAGGTCAGGGATGTCCTGGATGGTCGGGATCTTGAAGTCGCTCAGGTTCGGCGTCAGCACGCGGCCGTCCTCCACCTGCACCTCCTCCAGCAGCCCGTACCCGATCCCCTGCATCACGCCGCCGTTGATCTGTCCCTGGTGCCCGATGGGGTTCAGCACCGTGCCCACGTCGTGCGCCGTTGTGAACCGGAGCAGTTTCACCTCGCCCGTCTCCTCGTCCACCGACACCTCGGCGATCTGCGCCGTGAAACCCGTCACCGGCGCGTGTTCAGTGTTCTTGTAGACGGCCTCCGCCCGGACCGACCGTCCGACCCGCGCGAGCACGTCCCCCCACGGCCGGCGCTCCCCCGTTGACCGGCGAACGGCGTCGCGGCCGTCGAGTTCGATTTCATCCTCCGGCCACTCCAGCGCCTCGGCAACGAGCCGCGCCAGCTCCTCTCTCGCCTCCGAGGCGGCCTGGTAGGCGGAGCCCGTCGTGATGTGCGCGCCGCGGCTCCCGCCGATGCCGGAGTCGAAAGCCGTGTGGCCCGTGTCCAGCACCTCGATTGCGATTTCCTCGGCGGGGTAACGGAGCTCCTCCGACACGACCTGGCGCAGGGTCGTGTAGGTGCCGGTGCCCTGATCGAACACGGGCGTGCCTATCACGACGCTCCCGTCCTGGTTCAACGAGACGGCGATCGCCGACTCGCCCCCGCCGGGCGAGCGGTACCCCATCGCGATGCCGCGGCCTACCCCCGCAGGCTTGGGGCTCGCGTAGTTGGCCCGCTCAGCCGCCGCCTCCAACGTCTCGCGAGCCCGCACGTCGCGGTAGTGGTCGCCCGCGACTGTCTCGTCGCCCTCCTCGATGAGGTTGCGAAGCCGGAACTCGAACGGGTCCATCCCGATTGCCCGCGCAACGCAGTCGATGTGCGACTCGGCCGCGAAGACCCCCTGCGGCTCAGCCGGCGCCCGCATCTGGCCTCCCGGGATGTTGTTCGTGTACACCCGCCGGACCTCGAGGCGCGCGTTCGGGATTTTGTAGAGTCCCGCGCCATGCCCGGCCGAGCCGAGGCTGGGCCGGGGCCGGAGCCCGCCGTAGGCCCCGCTGTCGAACACCGCGTCGAGTTGGTGGGCCACCAGCGTGCCGTCGCGCATCACGCCTGTCTTCAGGCGGAGCACGCCCGCGTGCCGCGTCGACGAGGCGGTGAGCTCCTCGACGTAGTCCATCGCCATCTTCACCGGGCGTCCGCTGCGAAGCGCCAAGAAGCAGCAGAGCGGCTCGTCGACCGCGGCGCCCTTCGCGCCGAAGTCCCCTCCCACCATCACGGGGTTCACCACCACCTCGTCGACATTCAGCTCCAGCGCCCTGGCTAGTATCTGCTTGAGCCCGTGCGGCGCCTTGTTCGGCGCCCACACCTGCAGCTTGCCCCCGTCGTCCTTCCAGGCGACGCAGCAGTGCGGCTCCATGTAGGCCGCGTGCACCCGGGACACGGAGAACTCGTTCTCCACGATCACGTCTGACGCCCCGAACCCCGCCTTCACGTCTCCCTTCTCCGACAGGTCGTGCACGAACACGTTGGACGGCGCCGCCGCCGGGTCGGGCAGGCCCACGTAGCTGCTCATGTCCGGATGGATGATCGGAGCGCCCTCGCGGATCGCCTCGTCAGGGTCGAGCACTGCCGGGAGCTCTTCGTACTCCACGTCGATCAGCGCAACCGCCGCCTCCGCCGTGTGCAAGTCGTCGGCTGCGACGGCCGCCACGCGCTCGCCGATGAACCGCACGCGCTCATCAGCCAGCACCGCGACGTCGAGCATGCCGCGGCCGTAGAGCATCCCGCTCGTATCGGCCCCGGTGACCACACAGCGAACGCCCGGGAGCGCCTCCGCTTTCGACGTGTCGATACGCACGATGCGCGCGTGCGACATTGGACTGCGCAGCGCCTTCGCCCACAGCATCCCGGGCAACTGCACGTCCGGCGTGTAGTGCGCCTCGCCCGTCACCTTGCCCTGGACGTCAGTCCGCGGCGTTGGCTGGCCTATCACTCGATATGAAACCATCGTCTACTCCCGCGCGCCGAGTCCTGCCGTCGTTCGTCTTTACCCGCTGTTCAATCGAAAGAAGGCCGCCGCGTTGTCCGCCACGATCTTGCGGCGTTCGTCGTCCGGGACGCCCGCCGCCTGCTCCTCCCACACGGCCACGGAGTGGGGCCACCGCGTCACCAGGTGCGGGAAGTCCGTCGACCACATGATGCGGTCAACGCCCACCTCGTGGCGCAGCCTCAGTCCCACCCGGTCCTCGAAGAAACCCCAGTACGCCCCCTGCCGCAGCGACTCGCTGGGCCGTCCCTTCAGCCGGTTCAAGCCGAGGAAGCGCTCCACCCAGTGGCGGTTGATCTCGTACTCGTGGTCAATCTGCTCGTAGTAGTACGGGAGCCACCCGATGTTGTTCTCAGCCCAGTAGATGCGCAGGTCGGGGAAACGCTCGAACACGCCCCAGATCACGAGCTGCGCCGCCTCGACCGACCCCGAGTGGAACGGCCCCTGGCGCGCCAGCCGCTGCACGAAGTCCGTCGGCGGACGCGACTCCCCCTCGGGCTCTATCGGGTAGCGCAGCAGCGCCGTCTCCCGGCCGCCCACCTGGGCAGGAAACGACGTGTGAATCGTCACCGGCATGCCGAGGTCAACCGCCGCGGCCCAGAAGCGGTCGTCCTCGTCCGTCGGGAACCCCTTGCCGCTGGGGAACGTGCTGAGCCAAACAGCCTTCAGCCCCATTTCGGCGCACCGGCGCATCTCCGCGATATCGTCGTCGACGCCTGCGTTCGGCAGCACGCCAACGCCGATAAGCCGGTCTGGCGCCGTCGCGCAGTACTCCTCGGCCAGATAGTCGTTGAAGCCTTGGATGATCGCCATGAACGTACGCCGGTCCCTGATCGCCGTATTGCGGACGCCCAGGCTGTACAGGACCTCGGCGTCGATGCCGTCCCGGTCCTGCTCAGCGAGGCGCTGCTCGGGCGGGCCGCACCCCGGCGTGCGCGCGAAATCGATGTGGGTGGGGTCGAACGACTCCGGCGGACCGGCCCCGTAGGTGCTCGTCCCGCCGTACGTGACCGGGCGCCCCTCCGACACGATCGCGTCGTGGCCGTCGGCTAGCTTGATGGTGCGCGGCGCCCGGTCGCGGTAACGCGCCGGCACTCGGTGGGTCCATTGCTCGGGCGGGCTCTCGAAATGCCCGTCGGCCGAGATGTACCTGTAGGCCCTCGCCATCTGCTCTCCCTGCGCCGCTCTTCTCGGCGCCGGACTAGGACCGTAGCCCCAGGGGCCCGGCCGTGGGGGCCGTTGTCCCCAACGCGGCCCGAGCAGTGTATGCCGTCGCGCGCTCTTCGTGAAGCGCTGAGGCCGCCGCCGGCGGTGTGCCGGGGAGCCGCGAAATGCGGTAGCATCACCGCGAACGCCTAACGACCTCACCGGGACGCTGAGGAGTAAGCCGCGATGTTGACCGCAGAGGAAAACGAGCTACTGGTCCGTGTGGGGCCGGGCACGCCCGGCGGCGAGCTGTTGCGGCGCTACTGGCATCCTGTCGCCGCGACTGTCCAACTCGACGAGGACCCCGTGCGCCCTGTGCGTATCCTGGGCGAAGACCTCGTGCTGTTCAGAGACCGCTTGGGCCGTATGGGCCTCATCGCGCAGCGATGTCCTCACCGCGCCATGGACCTGCGGTTCGGCGTCCCGGAGGAGGAGGGGCTGCGGTGCCCCTACCACGGTTGGCTGTTCGACACGTCGGGCGTCTGCCTACAGATGCCGCTGGAGCCGCCGGACTCGACGTTCAGGGAGCGCGTCGCCACGAAGGCGTACCCGGTCAAGGAGTTGGGCGGGCTCGTCTGGGCCTACCTCGGCCCCGATCCCGCGCCGCTGTTGCCCGAGTGGGACCTGTTCGTTCGGCCGGGCGGTTTCCGTCAGATCGTCGCCAACTGGCTCCCATGCAACTGGTTGCAGGTCATGGAGAACCGCGGCGACCTCGGCCACGCCATCTACTTGCACGGACGGCTGTTCCAATACGCGCTGGAGAAGCAGGGACGGCTCACCGATGACACGAGGGCCCGCTATAACTCCGTCATGACGCGCCAGAACGACAAGCTGGCGCGGGGCGTCTATACCAAGTACCGGCCCGTCTACAACCAGTTCGGCCTCACGAAGGGCAACCTCGACTCCGACCTCAGCGAGGAGAGCCAATCGTGGACAGTCGGCTCCAACCCCATTCTCTTCCCGTACCTCCTTGCGTTCGGCCCCGGCAGGCAGAACATCCGCCAGACCTACCAGATAGGCGTCCCCGTGGACGACGAGCACACCTGGCATCTGCAGTACTTCTGCTACGACTTTCCGCCGGAGGTCGGAGTCCCCGAGCAGGACTCCGTTCCCTACGTGGACGTGCCGCTCACCGACGCAGGAGGCAAGTACATCCTCGACAACGTGCTGTCGCAGGACATGGTCGCGTGGTACGGCCAGGGCGTGATTACGGATCGGTCGGTCGAGCACCTAGGGGCGTCCGACGCTTGTGTTATCGCCTACCGCAAGATGCTGCGCGACCAGATTCAGATCGTGCAGGACGGCGGTCAGCCCATGAACGTCTTCACCGACCCGGCCACGATTCACCGGCCCGAGCTCGCCCTCGCGCCCCCCGACGTCGAGGGCGCAACGCTCGTCAGCGGGGGGCGGACCGACAACAACAGCCTCTACTACCGATCGAACTTCCATAAGGTCTCGAAGGGAGGCTGGCTCTACCTCGACGACGACGTGGACCGTTACTGCCCGGACCGCGACACGATCATCGAGCTGTACCGGCGTACAGAGGAATTCATCGATAGTCAGCGTCGATAGCCGTAGGAAGGCGCCTAGCGGCAGAACGGAAGGAGTGTGCGCAATGGCTCAGCAAGCATCGCTGCCCGAGATCACGGTTGCGGAGCGGGACCGGCGTCACGGTGTCGTCAGGGAGCACCTGCGGGAGCATGGCGCCGACTGCGTCATCGTCAGCGGCAGCAACCTCTTCTATCTGACGAACGGGCTGCCCGGAGAGCGCTTCGGCGTCCTCCCCGCCGACGGTAGGCCCATGACCGCGTTCATCCACGGCAGGCACCTGGTGGATGTGCCCGCCTCCGTTCTGGAAGACGCTCAGGACTGGGTGAAGCGCGTTCGCGCCGCTGACGACGCGGGGCCGATCATCGACCTGCTCAGCGAGCTTCATCTGGACAAGGCCACGATTGGCCTGGGCGACTCGCCGCGTCAGATCAGCCACGGGTTCTACGCGCAGCTGACGTCCGCCTTCCCCGACGCCAAGTTCGTCGACGTGTCGTCCGTCTTCGCCAACGTCCGGACGATCAAGAGCGAGGAAGAGATCGAGATGATCGCTCAGGCGAACCGCGCCTTCGACGCGGCGGTCGAAGCCGTTCACCGCGGCGCGCGCGTCGGCATGACGGGCGCCGAGGTCGTCCAGATTGGCATCAAGGCGATGTGGGAAGCGGGCGGCGACCTGCACTCCACCTTCGGGTTCACCTTCGGCAAGGTCCCCAAGCAGAATCCGATCCTCGGCCACCTCGGCCTCACGAGACCCGTGCAGGCCGGCGACATCGGCACGATGACCGCGCACGCAGAGTTCGGCGGCTACGGAGGCCACACCGACCAGGAGCTCTCCTTCGGCCCGCCCAGCGAGCTGCACCGGCGGATGTTCGACGCAGTCGTCCATGTGCGCGGCGCCGTGCTGGGCAACGTGCGCGCGGGCGTTACGCAGCACGACCTGCTCGACGTCTACGCCGCGGCGTGCGAGGAGACGGGCTTTAGCGGCTCGCCCCACTCGCAGATTCATCAATACGGGATCGACGTGCCCGAGTTCCCGGGCCCGGCCTTCCGCGCCGAGGCGGGCGCCGGTCGGCGCGGCAACAACTTCGTGCTCGCGACAGGAATGATCTACAGCATCTCTCCCACGGTCGTCGCCAAGGATGGCGAGGACCTGATGCTCGGCGGGACGAGTCTCGTCGTAACCGAGGACGGGTATCGCGAGCTGACCGACCGCAAGGTCGAGCTGCTCACCGTGCAGGCGTGAGCAACGCTCGCTGATTTCGATGGAGGGAGTTGCGTATGAGTTCGCCGCCGACCGAGAAGTGGGAAGGATACTCGCTAGCGGAGCGTGACCGCCGGTGGGACGCCGTCCGCGCGGGCGCTCGGGCGGCGGGCCTCGATTGCATCTTCGTCCCGCTCGGCAACAGCGCCGACGCCCGGTACCTGACCGACCTTCGCGCGTCCGCCGTCGTACTGCCCGCCGACGGTGGACCGGCCATCGCCGTCACGGACCGCGGCGCGGGGAACAGTTGGCTCCCGCAGACGCGGGCGGCGAACCGCCAGTGGGCCGAGCCCATGGCGCAGGCGCTGCTCGACGCGGGCATGGAGCGCGCGCGGGTCGGCGTCG
This sequence comes from Dehalococcoidia bacterium, assembly GCA_965220205.1. Taxonomy (GTDB): domain Bacteria; phylum Chloroflexota; class Dehalococcoidia; order Lucifugimonadales; family Australimonadaceae. The sequence continues at coordinate 2,609,703 of OZ244812.1, forward strand.
CGGGCCTGAGCGCAGGCGCCGTCAGCCACGTCCGCGCCATGGACGGCGTCGTGAACCACAGCTCCTACGCGCACGTCGTCAGCCGTCTCCCTAACGCGACGTTCCACGACGCCACGAACATCGTGGGCATGGCCCGCTACGTGAAGAGCGACGAGGAGATCGCGTGTCTCCGCCGCGCGACCGAGGTCGCCGAAGCGGGCGTCGACGCCATGATCGAGGCGGCGCGGCCCGGCGAGGGCGCCGCCGCGATGTACGCCGCGGTCATGGAGCGCATGCTGCGGATGGGGAGCGAGTACTACCCGCTCGCCATGTACGTCGACCCCATCGACGAGCCTCAGACTGAGCGCCATACGAACCCGCCGCTGGGGCGTGTTCTGCGCGCCAACGACCTGATCACCAACGAGGTCAGCGCGGTGGTCGGCGGGCAGGTCGCTCAGGAGGACCAGCCGATCGTACTCGGCCCGGTCCCGGAGGCGTGGAAGCCGGTGATAGAGCTGCAACGCGAGGTGTTCGAGGCGGGTCTTGAAGTGATGACGCCCGGCGCGACCATGGGCGAGCTCATCGACTTCACCAACGGCTTCGGCGAAAAGCGAGGCATGAGGACGGCAGTCCTCATGCACGGCCGCGGCTTCGGCGACGACGGCCCGCTGCTGACTCCTCGGGCGTCGGGCGAGGAGATTCGCGACCTCGTCATTCGGCGGGGCAACGCCTGGGTGTGGAAGCCGACCGCGCACTCCGCCGACGGCCGCATATCGTTCACGTGGGGCGGCGACGTTGTCGTGACCGAGACGGGCGGCGAGCCGCTATTCAAGCGCGGCCACGGGATGACGTCGACCGCGTAGGACGGCTGGACCGAATCAGAACGACTGGAGACGATGAGATGACGCTCTTTCTCAGCAACGACGACGTGGCAAGCGTGTTGACCATGGAGGACACGGTCGGCGCGTTGGAGACTGCCTATCGCGACCTCGCTCGCGGCGAGGCGGTCTGCCGCCCGCGCATCGATATCCGCATACCCACGGCCGACCCGGCGAAGACGTATCAGTGGGGGACCATGGAGGGCGGGTCGTCCGGGTCCGGCTACTTCGCCATCCGCATGAAGTCCGACGTCGTATACGAACAGGAATACGGCGGCACGCGCACGCAGGAGAAGTACTGCGTCGAGCCCGGCCTCTACTGCGGGCTCATCCTGCTCATCGACATCCAGAACGGCGAGCCGCTGGCGTTCATCAACGACGGCGTCCTCCAGCACAAGCGGGTTGGCGCCGATTCGGCCATCGGCGTGAAGTACATGGCCCGCGAGGACGCCGATGTCATCGGCATGATTGGCTCGGGCGGAATGGCCCGGAGTCACGCCGAGGCCTTCGCAACTGTACGCAACCTGAAACGCATCCAGGTCTACAGTCCCACCAAGGAGCACCGGGAGGCCTACGCCGTCGAGATATCCGAGCGGCTGGGCGTCGAGACGGTCCCGGTCGGGAGCGCAGCGGAAGCGTGCAAAGGCGCCGGGATTGTGGCCGGGTGCACCGACGCGGTCGTGCCTGTGGTCTTCGGCGATATGCTCGAGGACGGCGCGCACGTCACTTGCGTGGGCGGACGGATGGACGGTCCGGCGTTGGAGCGGATCGACCGCTCGTTGCGGCTCGGGTCCGCGCCGCACCCGGTAGGCGTGCCGGAGCTCGCGCTGCACGACGAGTCGCTCGCCTACGAAGCGCTGCCGGCGGGCGGCGCGCCGCCCGCCGAACGTACCCGTGGCGGCGGTCGCGCCCACGGCGTGATCGCCGAGGACCGCGTGGTGTTCATGGACCAGCTGCTGTCGGGGGCGTCGCCGGGCCGTCCGTCCGCCTCGGCCGTCACCTACTCGGAGCGCGGCAACATCCAGGGCGCCCAGTTCTTCGCCGTTGCGTCGCGCGCCTACGAGCTCGCCAAGGCGAAGGGGCTCGGACGCAGCATACCGACGGAGTGGCTGTTGCAGGACATACGGGACTGAGGCCGTCCCGTCGGCGCGGCGTTGCCCGGCGGGCGCCGGATGTGCTATACGCATTGGGCCGGACTTGCGTTGCGGCGCAAGCACGGTGAAGCCTGCGGTGAAACAAGACCGAGAGAATCCCCTCGACGTGGAGGGAAGGAGCGACCGCCTTGACTACTGAGCAGCCGGCGAGAGGATACGCGAAACTCGCTTACGACCAATGGATCGAGTCCCTGGGCGTGCCCATCCACCGGGGTCACTTCGTTGCCGACCTGCGCACCGTGGACGTGGGGTGGTGGGAAGAGCGGCAGTGCAACGTCGCGTTTCTCCAGTTCATGGGCATGGAGGGGGTGAGCGAAGGGCGCATCACCGAGATTGCCCCCGGCCAGACCCTCCCGCCGCAGAAGCTTGCTATCGGCGAGACAATCTACGTCCTCGACGGCACGGGCCTCGCGTCGATATGGGCCGGCGAAGGGCCGAAGCGCAACTTCGAGTGGCAGCCCCACAGCATGTTCCACGTGCCGCGCTACGCCACCGTCCAGCTCACCAACGCCCGTGGCGACCACCCGGCGCGCGTCCTGCACTACAACTACATGCCGATGGCTATGACCGTCATCCCGGACCCCAGCTTCTACTACAACAACCCCTACGAGGACCCGGCCCTCCTCTACTCCGACGAAGGCGAGAGCTACTCGCAGGCCAAGGCGGTGCTCGGCGCGGGCGCGCGAGACCCCAAGGCCGAGCGAGAGGGCGCGGTCCGCGACGACAGCATCCCCGCGGCCTCCCACGGCGGCGCCTGGTGGATAGGCAACTTCTTCCCGGACATGGCCTCCTGGGACAAGCTCTCCCCCTATCGCGGCAGAGGCGCAGGCGGCACCTCCGTCAAGATCATGTTCCCCAACTCCGGCATGAGCGCCAGCATGTCCGTCTTTGACTCGTGCATGTACAAGAAGGCCCACCTCCACGGCCCGGGACGCGTCATCGTCATCCCCGCCGGCGAGGGCTACTCCGTCCTGTGGGAGCCCAACGGCAACAAGGTCATCTGCCCCTGGGGCGAGGCCGCAGTGTTCACGCCGCCGAACGGCTGGTACCACCAGCACTTCAACCTCGGCGAAGGCCCGGCGCGCTACCTCAAGTTCGGCCACTTGCCCCAGCTCTCCGGCTCCGGCGGCGTCGACGGCAGGGCGCAGATCGAATACCCCGACGAGGAGCCCTGGATTCGCGAGACGTTCGAGGGCAAGCTGGCCGAGCGCAACCTCGCCAGCATGATGCCCCCCGTGGTCTACACCGACCGCGACTACGAGTTCGACTACGGGGACGACGACTAGCTGTCGTCCCGTCTATTCGTAGCATCCCTGACGCCTACTCCCGGCCCCCTGAAGGGTTGCCTGTCGAATGCCGCACGCGGTATGATTTCACGTAGCCGAAATTCATACGAGATGAATCATGCTGATATCCGAACGAGGCCAGATCACCATCCCCAAGCCCCTGCGGGACCGCTTCGGGATGAACCACAACGTCGAGGTCGCGATCATTCCTACCGAACAGGGCCTCCTCATTCAGAAGCGAACGGTCGCCAAACACCCTGTGGACCGTATCAGCGGTATCCTCGACAGCGGAACACTGGGCGACGGAGGCAGCGTCGACGATTACATCGAGGAGATCCGGGGGCGGTGATCACCGCCGTCGACACGAATGTCCTGCTGGACATATTTCGGTCCGATGCCCCGCATCACTCCCAGTCGCGGGAGTGGCTTCGAGTTGCCTACGACGCTGGCGCCATCATCGTCTGCGACATGGTGTACGCGGAACTCGTTCCGGCGTTCGGCGACCGGGCTGCGCTGGACGGCGCGCTGCGGGAAATTAACGCGACGCTCTCTCCCATCGATACGTCGATCGCCTACGAGGCTGGGCTGCGCTGGGCGCGATATCGGCGCGCTGGTGGGCCGCGTGAACGAATTATTTCCGATTTCCTGATTGCAGCGCACGCCGTTGCTACAGCTGACGCCTTCCTCACTCGGGACCGCGGCTTCTACACGGCCTACTTTCCGGAGCTGAAGAGGCCCCAAGCCCAATGACCAGCTCCGCCGACCCGACGAGAGTCCCTGGCGCGGCCACTGGCCGCGCCAGTTCTCGCTCGCCGGGAAGACGTTCTACACAAAGCCCCTCGTGTTGAGGTTCGGCTTGGCGCCGTAGGTAGTTGAGGGTGTTGTCCTTCGGTAGTGGAAATGAACTGTGGCAAACCGACGAAGGCTATCGACACTCCTAGACATCGTCGATTCGGCGCCATCCCGAAGCGACAGGGCCATCGCACACTACAATCTTGGCCTCTTTCACGACAATAACGGCCGAGAGGCAGAGGCCACCCCTCACTACGAGGCCGCGCTGGAGCTGGGACTCGACGGCCCGACACAATCTCAAGCCCTCGCTTGGCTAGCTAGTAGCCTATACAAGATCGGCGCTCTGGAGGAGGCCGCCAGACGAGTGCGACAATCGCAATCCTTGGCGAGTGACGCAAGTTTAGTGCGGTTTCTAGCGGGTCTGGAGCGGCGAATCCTGCGGAGCGTAGCCTCTGCCTCGTGAGCCCGCCCTTCACCCGCGCGACGAGAGTCCCGGGTATGGTCAGTGGTCGCGCAAACTCTCGCTCGCCGGGAAGACCGCGTCCGCCTATCCGGCCGCGGCTTCGCGATCAGCGGGACCGCGATTCCCTTGCGGCGAGGCTCCCGGGAAGAACGCGCGCAGGACCTGCTGGGCGATGCCCTCTGCGTCCAGCTCCAGACACCGCCGCTGGGCGTCCGCGGTGCTGCGCTCGATGAACGAGTCGGGGAAGCCGATGCGGTGGACGGACACGTCCTCCATCCCGGCCTCGGCGAGCGCCTTGAGCACGGCGGAGCCGAACCCGCCGGCAAGCACGTTCTCCTCCACGGTGACGATGCGGCGCGTGCTGCGGGCGGCGTCCAACAGCAGGTCGACGTCGAGGGGCTTGACGAAGCGCGGGTTCACGACGCCGCAGACGATGCCGTACCCGGCGAGCTGGTCCAACAGCTGGCTGGACATGTGAGGGTCTCCTCAGGGAGCGTCGACTGTGGGCCGCTACGAGAACCGCGCCATCAGGTCGTAGGCGCGCGAAGCAGGGTCCATGCCCTGCTCAATGGAGCATGCCTTACCACTTCGTGGACTCTTCCGCGTAGACGTGGTCGGGCAATGCGTAGCGGATTCCCTCTGCATCGAACAACGAAGTATCGAGCAACGAGGTGAACCTGCTCAAGTTGCTGTCTTCACGGCGTTTCCGAAGCAGCTTACTCAGGATATCGCCGTAACGCATTTGCGTTTTGAACCACCAGATAGCGCCAAAGGAGGACAAGGATGGGTATTCCAGCGCATCGGCAGTCTCATTTCTGATGAGTCCGCGGGAAATACAGTACACGTACCGAGCTAAGCTACGGCGCGCGTCCGGCTCGGTTATTCCGGCAATCAACGGGGCTGCGTTGACCAATGAGTGCGCCATCGCGATCGATTCAGGCGCGAAAACTGGTTCGCACATGTGGCCGATGTCATACAGTTCTAAGGCATCTTCCCCATCGTGGAACAGGATGGTCTCAGGAATGCCCATGAGATAACCGGAGTAGCGCCAAACGTCCATGAAACTGGCGTACTCTTCATCATCGTACTTAGCGCCCAAGGTTTTCATATGCTTCAACAGCCTTGCCGAAAACGCGGAGATCGCGTAACCTAGGTGCGCCGCGCTGATCGGCAACCCCCAAGCTTCGGCATCCCATTCTCCTGATGTGGTCAGGAGATGTCTCACTCGAGCGTGAACTATCCTGATTCGGACCGAAAGTTTCCAGCCGTCGCCATATCTGTACAGGCCGCCGGGGAGGAATATCTCCATCATGTGACGGTTGTTCTGCCCTAAACGCCTGACGCCTTGGTCGCGCACCCGCCCCGTGATGAAGAAGGATTTTGCTATATTCGTTGTAAAGCCCTCTATCAGAACGCCTGCAACGAACGCCGCCAGGATTATCGGCGAGTTCCTGTGAAACATGCGGACAGCTGGGGCGAATGCTGTGTAATCGAGCCATTCCGGAGGAGTTCCCGCTTCTCTGAAGAACTCTCGCAGCGAGGCCGGCGCGTTCCGCAGAGCCTCCTCGCCTTCTTCATTCATGGCTGCTTCAATGAGTCGCCTAGACTCTTCCGTGCCCAGCTCCGTGAGATCTTGCGCCATCGCTTCGCCCAGTGGGTCCCCAATGAGCGTGTGCGCAACGTAGTTGGACGCTATCTCAGGCGCAATAGCGCGGGCCTTTTCATAGCCTGGCTGGTAGTCGGTTGGTATGTTCATTGCTGCACCCGTATCAACTTCGACACTACAAACTTCATGCTTCTTGCGGTTCTACCCGCAGATCGGGAAGCCAACCCAGCCAAGACGGCAGGTACCAGTTCCGTGTGCCCAGCAGTTGCATGCTGGCGGGAACGAGTATGCCTCGCACCAGGGTTGCGTCGAGGAGCACTGCTACGGCTAGCCCGAACCCGGCTTGCTGGTTGACGACCATGTCGCCCGAGGCGAACCCGCTGAACACGGCAACCATGATGAGCGCCGCGCCCGTGATCAGGCCCGCCGTCGAACGGAGGCCGTAGGCTACGGACTCGGCGTTGTTCAGCGTCTGGTCGTACCGCTCGCGGATGCGGCTGAGCATGAAGACGTGATAGTCCATTGACAGTCCGAAGAGGACCGCGAAGAGCACCAGAGGTATCCACACGTCGATGGTCTCGGTCTGCTGGAACCCGAACAGGTCTGCGCCGACGCCCTTCTGAAAGACCAGCACCATCAGCCCGTAGGCGGCGCCGACGGAGAGAAGGTTCATGATGATGGCTTTGATCGGGATGACGAGCGACCGGAAGACGATCAGCAGCAGGATGAAGCTGACGCCCAGAATCAACCCGAATGAGATGGGCGTGTACGTATCGACCACCCCGTTGAAGTCCAGGAACTCCGCGGACACGCCGCCGACGACGACCGTCGCCGGGACGCCGCTGAACGCCGCAGGGATGTAGTCGTCTCGCAGCCGCTCCACTACGCCGAAGGCCGCGCTGCCGCTTGGCGCCCCCGGCACTGGCGCCAGGAGCAGGCCGAGGTCTCCCGAAGCGCTGGCCTGCTGGATGAACGTCCCCAGCTCAGGGTCGGCCTCGATGGCCTCCCCCAACTGCGCGATCGCCGCTTGCACCTGCGGGTCGTTCACGTCCCCATCGATAACAATCTTGGTAGGGTTGACGTAGCCGAATGAGAACTTCTCTTCCAACACCTCGAACCCGGCCCGGGTATGCGAGTCCTCCGGGAAAACTTCAACGCTGTTGAAGCCCCGGTTGATGTCAAAGTAGTAGACGGACGCCCAGATCATCAGACCGCCGACCACGAGCACGCTGATCACCGGAAAGCGCATGGTGCGGTACGTGATGAACTCCCAGAAACCGTGACGCTGCTCGCCCTCGCCTCGCTCGCCCGCGGCCTTGCTGATGAATGGGAGCCGGAAGCGGTCAACCCTCGGTCCGAGCAGGACCAGAACGGCAGGCAGCAGCGTGAGCGTGGCTACGACCGAAACGATGACCACTGAGATCGCGCCGAGGGCCGTCGAGAAGAACAGCGTGTGCGGGATGATCAGTATGCCCACGAGCGCGATAACCACCGTCACCCCGCTGAAGAGCACCGTACGGTTCGCCGTAGCCCCTGTTCGGGCGACGGCTTCCCGCGTGCTCAACCCCTGCGCGAGCTCCTCCCGGAAGCGCGACACCACGAACAGCGAGTAGTCTATCCCCACGGCGAGGCCGATCATCGTTATCCACAGCTGCACGAAGAGGACCAGCTCGCCGAAGATGTTGCCGATGACCGCGACGATCGCCAGCGCTACCATGATGGAGAAGGCGGCCAGCCCGATGGGTATCAGTGCAGCCACCACCGCCCCGAAGAGCACCAGGAGAATGAGGAGCGCCACCGGGATGCCGATACGCTCCCCCTGCACGAGGTCCGACTCCGATAGCTCGCTGTTCTCGAAGGCGATAGTCGCGTCCCCCGCCACCAGGACGCGGAACCCGTCCTGGTGGTCCGCTTGCTCAACGAGATGGATGAGCTCTTCCGCGTTCTCGGTTGCCTCTGCAATCGATCCCGTCAGCTGCAGCGAAATGATGGTCGTTCCCCGGTCGGCGGACACCAGCCGCTCGTCGTTGGTTAGGTAGTGATTCAGCCCGCCGGCCACCACGTCCGGTCCGAGCGCGATGAGCGCTCCCGTTAGGTCCTCGACCTTGGACTGGAACGCCGGGTCTTCCACAGTCAGCGTTTCGGACTGCACGATGACCGCTTCGCTGAGCGGCGGGGCCAGCTGGGCCTCTTCGAGCAGGCCCTTAGCCTTCCAGGCCTCAACCTCGGTGAAAGTCGAGATGAAGCGAAGCTCCGTGGTCAGCGCAGTGGGCAGCAAGTTCTGGCCGATCCCTCCCGAGACCAGCGCCAGCAGCAACCAAATGCCGATGGTCACCCACGGTTTTCGCGCACTGGCTCGAGCCAAGCGTTCCGTCATTAGGACGAGCCTCCCATTTCCTCATGAGCTGGGACGGTTTCCGAGTATCGCGGTATCGCCCCAGGCTTCTGAGGGTGACAATGGTAACAGAAGGACTTGGGGGACTTGTACTGTATCCGTGTCTCAACTGTGCTCGTTCAGCACAGGTCAGACGGGGAACTGACCGTCCCGCGCGGCGGCGCCGGAGAAGGTGCTCCATGCGTGTCCGCCGCCCACGCGACTGACGGGCTTCCACCCATCCGACCACCTCCGCAACTCGCTTCGGCACCCGATGGCTCGTCCGCCGGTCCAAGGCCAAGTGCCGTTGCTTGACGCGACATGAGCCCGCCCTTCACCTGTGCGACGAGAGTCGCAAGTATGGCCAGTGGTCGCGCCAGCTCTCGCTCGCCGGGAAGACGTCTTGCACGGTGTCGATGTGCGTCATGTCGTTGTCGGCGGGGTCGGTGACGATGTGCGGCGGCTCGGCGCCGTCGTCGTGGGCCACGGCGGCGCGCACCAGGTAGTCGCGCACATTGATGATCCCGACGTCGCTCAGCCCCAGCCGTTCCCTCGTGCGGTCGAACACGCCCGAATAGTCCATCGTCTCGGTCACGCAAGCGTCTTGGACGAACACCGCGTCGATCCCCGAGAAATTGCCGGTCTTCATCTTCTCGCGGTCCTGCTTGTAACCGTTCGACATGTTCTCGAGCTTTCGGTAGTCGGGCCCGATGTGACTGGTGCGGTACACGTCCCCGGACTGCACGGGGCGGTCCAGGTAGCCCATGTCGTAGCGCCAGGTAAGCCGGTCGTTGATCGGGACGTAGAAGTGGACCGCTCGGTTGACGACGGGGACCCATACCTCGCAGGGCATGACGAAACTCGAGATGCGGACGTACTGTAGGGTAGGGTCGCGCTGCTTCCGGGTTGCGACGAGCCGGACGCCGAAATCTGTCGTCTCCGACTCGATTTCCGGCGCGAGGTCCTGCTGGCTCGGACGGTCCTGGGACTGCTGGTCGAAGTTCTGGTGCAGTTGCGACACGTGGGCCGAGTCGCATTCGCCCTCGAGTCCCTGGAGCCAGGAGCACTCCAAGAGGTTCTTCGTCACCCAGAGATGGTCGCGGGGGATTTGGGCGTAGCGATAGTTGGGGAAGAGCGGCTGCTTGTCGGGCGGACCCAAGTACGCCCAAACGACGCCGGCCACCTCGTGCGTTGGGTACGAGGGGTGCTTGACCTTGTCCTTGAGCACGCTGCGCTCCGGCTCCGCGGGCGTGTCCAGCACATTGCCGTCGACGTCGTACTTCCATCCATGGTAGATGCAACGCAGTCCGCACTCCTCATTGCGGGCGTAGACCAGCGAGCTGCCGCGGTGCGAGCAGTGCTCGCCCAGCAGGCCGACTCGTCCGTTGGTGTCGCGGAACGCCACCAACTCCTCGCCGAGGACTCGCACCTGCACGGGCTTGCCGTCCGGCTCGGGAAGCTCCTCGGAGAGAAGCGCGGGAATCCAGTAGCGGCGCATCAGACGCCCCATGGAAGTCGCGGGCCCGGTCCTGGTCAGCAGATCGTTCTGTTCTGCGGTCAGCATGGTGTCCTCCACGACGACGGGAGAATGGACGCCCTCTAGTGTACTGCGCAATGGATAGTATAGGCGCGCCTCCGGGTCAACCACGCAGGCGCGGGACCCGCGACCGCGTCTGCGCCGGCACTCGGCGTTCGCGGAAGCGCCCTGGCGCCGCACGACGGCGCCGCGAGCGGGACCGACGTTCTCGAAGGCGGCAACTAGCAGGCTGATGAAGAATGCGAGTTTGGGGAATCGGGAGCGGGCCGGCGCCGGCATTGAGGCGCCGTTGGACGCCGATTCGGAGTAAGCGGCGCCCTGGATCGCCCCTGATCGGGCCGCTGGCGCCTCCGGTTGGGGCCTTTCATCCTCAACAGGCAGGGACCTCCCCCGGAGATGATGGGGGAGACATGAGCTTGGCCATGCGCACGAGGTTGTACGCCGCCAGAGCCATCTCCGCCCAGAGGCCGTTGCGGGCCACGCCGCAGTAACGCAGCTTCCTTCCGCCCCCGACGGTCTTCAGCCAGCCGAACACCTCCTCAACCCGCTTCCGCACCCGCTGACTCGCCGCGTACCCCGCGTGACGGCTCGTCCGCCGGTCCAGGGCTGAGCGCCGTTGCTTCATGGCCACGTGAGGCGTGATCTGGAACGAGCGGCAGGTGGCCACGAACTCCCGCGTGTCGTACCCCTTGTCGGCCCCGACCGTGATCCTCCGTGCTGTGGGGACCCGCTCCAGCATCGTCAGCGCCGCTGCCGTTTCAGCCGTCCCGGTAGCCTGCGACAGCACCACGTCCACCACCAGCCCATTCCGGTTCTCCATGAGCACGTGGCCGGCGAAGGACAGCTTCGCCGCCTGCCCCTCCCCCTTGCGCGCCAACAGCGCCTCCGGGTCCGTCGTCGATACATGGGTCGCGTTGGAACGCCGCTCGCCCCGGAAGTCCTTCCATGGGTTCCGCCCGCCTGCCCCCGTAGGCGGGTCCCTCTCCTCGTCCCTCGGCCGGACGCTCTTGAGGGAGGCCCACGCCTCCAGCAGGGTCCCGTCCACGCTGAAGTGCTCCTCCGACAGCAGGCGCTGCCGCCTCGCTTCGCTCACCACCGCCCCGAAGAATCGGCCCGTCACCTCATGCGCCAGCAGCCGGGTCCGGTTCTTGGCGAACGTCGACTGGTCGAAGGAACCGCCCCGGATGTTCAGGTCGAGGAACCACCGGAAGAGCATGTCGTAGGTCAGCCGTTCGCAGAACTGGCGCTCCGAGCGCACGGAGTAGAGCGCGATCAGCAAGCTCGCCTTCAACAGGTGTTCGGGCGGCACTGATGGCCGGCCTCTCTTGGCGTACATGCGGCTGAAGGTGGAGGACAACCCCTGAAGCACCCGGTCTGCCAGCGGCTTGATCCGCCGGATCGGGTGTTCCTGTGGGACCAGGTCCTCGGGGGTGAGCGCCACTAGACTCTCGATCTGCTGGTCGGATGTGCCGCGCATGGCCGCCTCCCGTTCGTGCTGCGCCAAGCGTAACCAAACGCCTCCCCATCCGCACCTTCGCGTCCCTACCTTCGCATCCCTACCTCGCAGCCGTTTTTCATCACCCTGCTAGCGGCTAGGCGTAGCTCTCACAGAGGTTCTTGGCCTCCCTCTCGTGCTCGGCCGGCGGCGTTGCAGGCAGGGGCGGCGAGGCGGCCGTCGGCAACGCGGCGCGAGGGGCACGGACTCCCGTGTCTGGGCACGGGAATGACGGCGGGTGAGACGGGGAATGAACGAAAATGGGCCAAAATGACCGGAAATGGGCCCAAAACGTGAGGTTTCTCACTCGTAGATTGCAGAGTTTACGAGTGGAGGGGGCGAAATAGTGCGACATTCTGCGACATTTTGCGACATTTACTCGTAAATCGGGGGCACCTCGGCGCGCCAGGCCATGTGGTTGCGACGGCCCCCTTCGACGGGCTCAGGGCAGGCTTCAATAGGCATGGTAGGGGTTGGGAGGCGTTGGGGGGAAGGGACGGGTGTCGCGCGCTGGGCTGGAATGCCCCACGCCCACGTGGTAGGAGGCAGGGCGGGCCTCCCGCCTGTAAACAACGTGCTTGGGAACTGCAGCTAGGGCCAGGGTTGTGGCTTCTCTACGACCTGGTCAGCGGGAGGCGCCGAGATGTCGAACTCCTCGTTGTATCTGTCGTACGCGTGCGTGACTTCAGATGCGTAGCCCAGGCGGGAACCTACTGTCGGGAAGGCTCCTCGAACGACGTATTTGACGAGCCGGTCGTCATCCACCGAACTCCAGATGTCCACTTCCTGATGTCCCGTCAGGAGCTGCAGCCTCAAGTCCTCGACCGAATCGTCGGTTACGCCTGCGAGCGCCGCGTCCGCCCACTGTTTCAAGTCCGTGACGCCTCGCTGACGCCGGAGCGTCTGGCCGTCCAGGGTCTCTGTTCCCAGGTCCTCGACGACGTACAGGAACTGGAGAGGCACCCTCGAGAGAGCGTCTGTCGATAGGGATTCGGGCCCGGTGCGGATCGCCACGTCCTCCTTCCGCCAGGTGGGTGGGTCCAGCGTCACGCTATGGTATTCCGCGCCCTCGTGGAGGATGAGTATCGATTCGCTCGTGAGCAGGCCTTCGCCGTCGAAGTACTGAATGTAGACTCTCCACGGAAAGGACTGCTGTCTGACGATGCGCCTTTCGAACACGCTGCCGTCGTCGTTGACCCGCCGCTCGCTAATCGTCGTCTGAAACGAATGAATGCCGCCCGCGTTGTCGGCGTCCTGTTCCGACGGCGAACAAGAGATCACGCCAACTGCGGCGACGAGAGCGACCAGTGTTGCGGCTGGGCCGCGAACGCCACGTACGCTCAGCACGGCGTCCTCCACGACGACGGGGAGAATGGACTCGCTCTGCCGTCCTGCGCTATCGATAGCACAGGCGCAGTATAGGCGCGCCTCAGTCAGCGGCGCAGGCGACCGACTTGTGATCGGCTGTGCGCCGGGGCGCCGGTGTTGGTAGAATCGCCCCGGACCGGACGGACGCGCGCCGCGAGGCGGGAAGAGAGGTCGCCGTGGGCGAGATCGACGTTCTCGAAAACGAGCTCAGGATTGCATCCACCATCCTGGAGTGGGAGATGGGCGACATCTGGGGGCACGTCGCGACCCGGATTCCCGGCGAGGACGCCATCGCCGTCAAGATATTCAGGCCCTCGGAAGAGCCGGGCGTCCGCGACTGGTTCGTCCGGTACGACTACGACCTGAACAAGCTCTCCGGCGTAGGCACCGTCCCCATGGAAGCGGCTATCTACTCCGAGGTGTTCAAGGCGCGTCCCGACGCCACCGCCGCCATGCACTCCCACGCCCCCATGTGCGTCGCGCTGAGCATGGCCAACAGGACCGTCGTCAGCATGCACCAGCAGTCGAAGCGCTTCGGCGAGGGCGTTCCCGTCTACCCCGACCCCATCTTCATCATCGACCCCCAGGAGGGCGCGGACCTCGCCAAGGTCATGGGCGACGCCCCCGCGGTCATCATCCGGGGCCACGGCATCGTCACCGTCGGCAAGACCATCGACGAAGCGACCATGACGGCGCTCTACATCGAGCGGACAGCGAAGATGCTCGCCGTCTCCTACCTGATGGGCTTCGAGGGTCCGACGCCTGACTTCATCGCGTCCATGCAGGCGACCGCCGAGAAGATGGCGGCGCGGGGCGCGGAACTCGGCAGGGGCGACCGGCCGGCGTCCGCTCACTCGGCCGAATGGAACTACTACGCCGACAAGATCCACCGCGGCGAACCCTGGAACCGCGGCTGGGTCTAACCCCGGCGCCAGCCCTCCGCTGGCCCTGAGCCCGTCGAAGGGTCCCCCTCCCGTCATTCTCGTGCTTGACACGGGAACCCACGCCCCCACGCGGACGGCCCTCGCCGCGCGACATCCGCCTCTCCCCTCCGTCTGGCCTCCTCCCCCTTTGGGGGAGGATTGAGGTGGGGGAACCACATCGGAGCCCACGAACGGACTTGGCTGCTTCCCCGAACCCGGCGGCTCCTCCCCGACCAATCACCCGCGATTCGCGGCCGCCGGGCCATAGGGACCCTCAACAACTATCGTTCGCTTGTCCGATCCGTCCACCGCCATGGTGTACACCAGGCCATCCCGGTGACTTCCGATGCGGTCGTCGACGACTGCGACCCTGCTTCCGTCTGGAGACCAGGCTATGCGTGGCCTCCACTCCATCTTCGCAATCTCCGTGAGGCCCGAGCCGTCCGTCAACACCTGATAGAGCGCGTATGTGTTGTCTCCCATGAATGCAGTGAACCGCAACGCCGTCCCGTCCGGGGTCCAAGATAGGTTGTCTAGGTATATCGACTCTCCGCTCTCTCTAGCTAAGCGAATCACCTCCTTCGATTCGCGTCCGGGCGTGGAGTCGGGTCCGATCATGGGGTCGGATCTGACCATATAGATTGTTTCGGATCGCATCGGCCAGTCCGGGATAGGTTCTCTGTGGCTGAACGCAAGCCATTGACCGTCCGGCGACCAGGCGGGATCGGTTTTGGTGAGTCCCAGAGTGAACAGGCGTTGATACGGTACCAAACGGTCGCTAGCCACCGTGTACGTGTGCAGCAGGTAGTCACTACGGAAGGCCAGGTGAGCGCCGTCGGGCGACCACAACGGGCGGTACGGCAAGACGGACGTCTGATGGGGACCCACCTCTCCCACATTAGAACCGTCCGCGTCCATGATGAAAACCCGGAAGCCGCGGTCGCCACGGTTGGACACGAAAGCGATCCGTGTGCCGTTTGGAGACCATGCTGGGGCCAAGTCATTGGCGTCGGACTCGGTTAGCCTGCGATAGCCCGATCCGTCCAACTCCGCCCTCGCTATCTGCAAGTCCCCTCCCCTATCCCGAAGGGTGGCGTAGACAATCTGCGAAGTGACCGGATTCACGTGGGGTGCGACATCGTACGCCAACCTTGCATCGGGATCCTGCGGCGCGTCCTCCGGTATCCACGTTCTAAGCTGAGTTCCTTCTGCATCCACAATATAGATGCTGTCTACGTCCCTGAATCCATATCTGCGCGAGTAGCCGAACACAATGGCTGTGCCGTCGCTTGTCCAGTTTGGCTCGTATAGTTCTCGCGCGGCGTTGGGCACTAACAACCTAATGTCCGCTGGCTCAAGCGGAACCGCAAGCCACTCGTCTATCTCGTCGCCATACACAGTCACGAGAAGCGCGACGAGCGCCACCGGAACGAACACCACCCCCATGAAACATATTGCCATTCTCATCATGGTTGTGCGGCTTGTCCCGTTCATGGTCATCGGTCAACGTGGTCGAGAATCGTTGATATCTTCACGTCATAGACCTCGCTGATCGCGGAGTGGAGTATAGGTAAGTTGCACGGTCAATCACACCCCGCGAGTGCCTGCGCCTATGGGGTTCGCTGTCACAGACGCACGGCCGGCGCACGTGGATGCCTGGGTCCGATCGCTTCCCAGGCCTCCTCCCCCAGGCGTGCGAGGAGATTCCGGCCCTCACCGCGACATCCGCCGCTTCCCCCAAACACCCCCACCCCTTAGCCTGTCCTGAGCCCATCGGTCCCGCCAGCGACCGGCAAGCCGTCGGCCAGATTTACGAGTAAATGTCGCAAAATGTCGCAGAATGTCGCACTTTTTCATACCTCCACTCGGAGAATGCCCCACTTTACGAGTAAAAAACCTCACGTTTTTGGCCAAAACCCGGCCGTTTTGCCCCATTCCCGTTCGTTTCCGCGTCCGCGAGTCGTCTGGGCGGCAAGCCCTGGTATGGAATCGGGCCACGGCTTCGGGCGCCGCCTCCGTCATTGCTTCGAAAATCCTCTCCACCGTCCGCGGGGGAGAGTTAGAGAGGGGCGCGCCCCGCCCGCCCCCGAGCGCCTGGTCCTCCTGGCCCCCGTCGCTCACGGGTATCCCCCTTTTGCTATCGCGCCCGGCGGCGCGTATATTCGCGGCGACAGGGCCGTTTCCCCCGCACGGGGAAACGGACAACCGCACGCGCGAAGCGGAGGACCATCGATGGAAACCAAGGAGATGAACGACTTCATGACGCTGGTCGGCCCCGGCCAGCCTGCGGGCGACCTGCTCCGCAGGTACTGGATGCCCGTCGCCGTCGCGCAGGAGCTCACGGACGAGAACCCCACGAAGTTCGTCCGCCTCCTCGGCGAGGACCTCGTCCTCTTCAAGGACAAGTCCGGCCGCGTCGGCCTGCTCGCCGACCACTGCTCCCACCGCAGCGCGTCGCTCGTCTATGGGCGCGTCGAGGAACGCGGCATCGCCTGCGCCTATCACGGCTGGCTCTACGACTGCGAGGGCAACATCCTCGAGACCCCGCCCGAGCGCAACGACGCCATCATGCGCTCCGTCAAGCAGAAGGCGTACCCCGTGCAGAAGATCGTCGGCCTCTACTGGGCGTACCTCGGCGGCGGCGAGCCGCCCGTCATCCCCAAGTACGACGTCTGGGAGCGCAGGGACGGGCGCCGCCGCATCAGCGTCCAGCCTCGGCTCGACTGCAACTGGCTCGTCGCCATGGAGAACTCCATGGACTCCGCGCACACGCAGATCCTCCACCAGGGCCGCCGGGCGCTCAACACCACGAGAGGCCTCATCGACGAGGTCCAGCTGTACGACTTCTACCTCGTCGAGCACGGGCTCATGAAGAAGCGCGTCTGGAAGGACGGCACGGTGGACGAGCATCCCGTCCTCTTCCCCAACATCCTCCGGCACGCCCGGGAGACCCAGATACGCGTCCCCGTCGACGACACCCACACCCAGATCTACATGGTGGACTTCTACCCTACCCCCGACGGCAGCCTCGTCGACGATGATGAGCCCGAGGTCGAGTACACGCGCCCGTTCAAGGACCCTCCCGAGGCGCTGCATCCCTTCACGCGCTTCACCCTCCGGCCCGACTGGCTCAAGAGCCACAACGCCCAGCCCGAGGACCACATGGCGTGGGAGACCCAGGGGCCCATCGCCGACCGCACCCTCGAGCACCTGAGCTACTCCGACAAGGGCATCGCGCTCTACCGGAAGGTTCTCAAGGAGAACATCGTGAAGGTCCAGGCCGGGTTGGACCCCATGGCGGTCGTCCGAGACCCCGACCACGAGATGATCGACACCAACCTCGGCCAGTCGCTCGAGCTGATCGCACGGCCGGCCCGGCCGCGCAGGACGGAGCCGGCCGCCATCTCCGCCGTCGGCCCGTTCGAGTGGGACGAGCCTACTCAGCAGTAGCGTGTCCGACGAGATCGGGACTCTGGCGAACATAGCTCGCCCCGATGCGCGGCTGCGGCGCTTGCCGCCGAAGCTAGGACAATGGTTCGGTGAGGTAAGAAGGCGGCGTGCGGGGCCGACCATCGTCGGAATGGAAGAGCGGGACTGGCACATTGGGGAAGCGGGACATAGATGGTACGTTCCCATGGGCTCAGCAGTTCCGGAAATCCGCGAGCCTGATTCTACAGCGGGCACGCAGGAACCGGAATGAGAGTACGAAACGGAGAACTCAACTTGAACAGACGAGCGGTCAGCAGACTCATTCTAGGCCTAGCTAGCGCAGCTATTGTTAGCTGTTCTACTAGTGAGCCGACGCCCATTCCAACATCGCCGCCTGATCCGACGCCTACTGTTACGCCGGCGCCTACCCCTACTCCTTTGCCAACTGCTACACCTGTGCCCACCGCTATCCCGGCCCCTACAGCCACGCCCGTACCAACGCCAACGGCCACGCCCGTACCAACGCCAACGGCCACGCCCGTACCAACGCCAACGGCTACGCCCGTACCAACGCCAACGGCTACGCCCGTACCAACGCTGACGCCTACGCCCGTACCGACGCCAACGCCAACCGCGACGCCGACCCCAACCCCAATGCCGACCCCAACCCCAACGCCGACCCCTACGCCTACGCCGTCTATAGCTGACATCATCGCTGTAAGAAGCCAGAGCGTGGTCAGGATAGAAGCAGAGAAATCCGGCGGCTCAGGTGTAGTGATTGGAGCAGAGGGGCTGATACTAACGGCCTATCATGTTGTTCAAGGCGCGAGTGAAATCAAGGTCATACTGCCCAATGGACAAACAGAGGCAGGCACAATGCTCGGCAAAGACATAGGCCGCGATTTAGCGGTTGTTCAAATCGCACGAACTGGCTTGACAGTTGTGCCATTTGCCACGGCCAGCAGTCTACAAGTCGGCCAACCCGTGATCAAACTCGGCTATGGTGCTGGCCAGCGAGGTCTGCCAGCTGCAACGATGGGTGTGATATCAGCTATCCTTGAGCCAACAAGAATGAGTCCTGCGTTGCTGCAAGTGGATAGCGCACTCAACCCTGGTGATTCAGGTGGGCCACTGCTAACACGAGATGGCGACATTGCAGCTATTGCTACAGCTAAACTTGTTGCTACAGCAATCGAGGGCGTAGGTTACGGCAGCATAGTGTCGGACGCTGTAACAACAGCTGCCATGATAGCAGGCGATACGGTTTGCCAGCCTGCTCCTGAGCTGGTTGACTTGGAATCAAAGGCCGTCACATATCGTCAGAATGTGTGGGGGTGGTATGTCCAAAAGCCAAATCTCTACAGCACTGTGAACGATAGAGAGAGTGGCGAATACACACTGTTTTACCTAGGCGGCGAGTACTCGTACCCGGCTAATGTTCGGTCGCGTTGGCCTATCGATGTGCTGGTTTATAACCCCTACACCAAAGGCAGGTATCCAAGTGCACAAAGTCTGACTAACGCTTTCCTGGCAAGCTTTGATAGCGACTACTACGAGATTAGGACGATACGTAGCCTCCGAGAGGTCTGCCGCGGTGATGAGATTGCCTGGGAGTTAGACTTCACGCTCGTACGTACCAGATTGGGCGAATGGGTTGAGCGCAATAGAATCATGATAGTCGACGGCGGCTCTCTATGGTATATCATCCAAGTGTCAGCCTGGCCGGACCGCTTCGACTTTAGGCAAAACGAAACCGACACATTCCTATACACGTTTAGATTTGACAGAACGCCACTGCTCCCATAGCCTGCGCGGCGCGCCAAAGAGACGAAACGAGAAGGGAGAAACACGTCATGTCCGACGAGATTGGGACTCTGCCGAACGTGGTGAAGATTGACCCCTATCAGGACTGGCAGGCCGACGAGGGCGTTCGCGTCGTCGAGAGGATGTACTGCCCGGACGTGAGCGCCGTGGAGCTCGCTCCCTGGCCACGTAAGGGCTGCGACGGCGCCGTCCTCAACTTCGACGGGTTCAAGGCGAATCCGCTGGGCAACGACATCCACCTCATTGAGATGGCGCCCGGCAAGTCGTCGAACCCCGAACGCCACATGTACGAAGAGATCGTCTACGTCCACTCAGGCCGCGGCGCGACCTCCATCTGGAACGACGAGAAGAACAAGCAGTCGTTCGAGTGGGGCCCGGGCAGCCTGTTCGCCATTCCGCTGAACGCCAACTTCCAGCACTTCAACGGCAGCGGCAACGAGCCCGCCCGCCTGTTGGGGCTGACGACCGCCGCCGCCGTCCTGCGCCAGTTCCACTGGAACGAGGAGTTCATCTACAACTGCCCCGTCGCCTTCTCCGATAGGTACGGCGACGACTCGAACTACTACAACGCCGAGGGCGTCATGTGGCGGAACCGCAACAACCACATCTGGGAGTCCAACTTCGTCCCCGACGCCGCCGGCATGAAGCTGTTCGAGTGGAAGGAGCGGGGCGGCGGCGGGCGCAACGTCATGCTCCAGATGGGGGAGGGCAACCTCGTCGCGCACATCTCGCAGTTCCAGTCGGGCACCTACAAGAAGGCGCACCGGCACGGCGCCGGGGCCTACCTGTACATCCTCGGCGGCTCGGGCTTCTCATTGGTCTGGCCCGAGGGAGGCGACCGCATCAAGGCCGATTGGAAGACCGGCAGCATCTTCATGGCGGGCGCGGGCGGCGGCGAGTGGTTCCACCAGCACTTCAACAGCGGCGTCGATCCGGCGCGCTACCTCGCCCTCCGCGGCGGACACTACGGCTCGTTCAAGTACGGCTCGACCACCCGCGCCGAGTGGCGCGCCGCCGACGTCAGCGTCAAGGACGGCGGGATGCAGCTCGAGTACGAGGACGAAAACCCCGAGGTGCACCACATCTTCGAAGAGGAGCTCGCAGTCCACGGCGCGACGTGCCGCATGAAAGCGCTGTCGCCCTTCTGCCAGGGCGAGGTCGGCCCCACGAACGAGGGGGAGTGGGGCGACGACTAGCCCGCCCCCCGTCGCGCGGCAGCGGCTACAGCCGCTCCTCGCTGATGACGACCTCTTCGGGGAAGATCTCATCCCAGGGCTGCTTCCGCGGGGAGAGGCCCTGCTGAGCCGAGAACGTCTGCGCCATGTCGAACGCCTTCGCGTTCGCTCGCACGCCGTACGCGAACGGGTCCGGCCCGAAGACCTCGGTGATCTCGCGGAGGTACTGCGGCGCGAACATCAGCAGCGTCGGCGGACTCTGCTTCAGCCGCTGGATGGCGAGCCGCTTCGCCTCCTCGAAGGCCACCATGAGGCTGACGGCGACCCACGGGTGCTCCGCGAGGATGCTCTCCCGCACGACCGTCGTGTGGTGCGGCGGGTACACCCCGTGCTTGCCGAAGAAGCGCACCGCCTCGCCTCGCGGGTCCTGGAACAGGAGCGGAAACTCCGGGTCCTGTGAGATGTCGCGCCGCGTCCGGTCGATGCCTCCTCCTCCGCCGTAGCCGATCGACGCGTCGAGGTCGCCCGCGAGGTACATCGTGCTGAAGTCGGTCGTTGCGTACCGCAGGTCGATGTCTTCGGGCGTCTCCAGCCCCGCCTCGCGCGAGGCTCCGGTGTGGCTGTAGTGCTCGCCCCGCTCTTGGAACCAGACGAGGTCGCGGGGCTCGACTCCCCACTCGAGGTTGAGAATCCCCCGCGTCCACAGTCCCACCGACTGCTGGTAGTCGCCGATTCCGAACCGGCGACCCTTCAAGTCCTCCGGGTGGTCGTGCCGGATGCCGGAGCCCTTGCGGATGACGATGTTCGTGTAGGAGAAGGTGCGGTTGTGGAAGACCGGCAACATGCGGTAGGGCCAGCCCGTGGGCCGCATCCGCAGGTACGACGACATCGACATCTCGGAGAGGTCGTAGCGCCGAAACTTGATCTGCTCGTAGAAGACGCGCGGCACGGCGCCGGGCATGCCCTGGTAATCGAGCTCGATGCCGTCGGGCTTCACCTCGCCCGTGATCAGCGGCAGGACTCGATCATAGGCTGTCATGGCGAAGGAGAGCTTCAGATCGGCCATACAACGCCTCCTCGGTCGCGGCTCGGCTACCGCTCGGGCGGCCGCCTACGCGTCGACCGTTCGGGTCTGGTGGGCGAGGTGGACCTCGGCCCGCTCGCGTCCCGACTCTTCGATCGCGAGGAGGACCTCCAGGGTCGCCTTGCCCCATCGCCCGTCCGCCGGCAGTTCTTTGCCGTTCACGATTGCATCGTAGAAGCTGTCGATCCGTCCGTCGCGCCCGTCCTTCGGACCCCGGAGCTCGATCTCCCAGCGCGACTCGTCGCCGTACACGTCGAGACCGTTCGGCGACATGCGCACGTCCGCATGGTCGAAACTGATCATCATCGGCCCGCCGAGAATCCAGCCGCCCGACGGGGCCTCTACCGCGCGCGGCTGGACGCTGCTCCGTTCGCCGCCGTAACGCTCGTCCCGCGCGGCCTGCGCCTCCCACTCCGCGCTCGGCGCGGCCCGCAACTCTGCGCGCGCGGCCGCGTGCTCCGACGGGTCGACCGAGCCCACGCCGTAGACGAGCTCGCGGGAGTTGTAGTGGTCGTACCCGCTGAACACAGCGGTTGCGACCGCGCCCTCCTCGAAGTCGAGGTAGGCGGCGTGCGCGCCGGTCACGCGCCTGCTGTCGTCCCACGCGCTCGCCAGGCCGCGCACCGAACGCACGAGCCCCCCGCCGATCGTCCGCAGGATGTCCAGCTGGTGCGGGCCCTGCCGCCAGAGCGCTCCGCCTCCCCACTCGGGCGTCAGCTCCTCCGGCGTGCGGGGACGGTAGAGCCAGTCCGCGTAGCGCCAGCTGTTGATCATCCGCAGCCGGCCCAGCTCGCCCGAGGCGACCATCTGCCGCACCCGCGCCACCCGCGGCTCGAAGCTGTGCTTCACGTTCACGCCGAGCAGCACGCCGTTGCGGTCGGCTGCGTCGATCATCACGTCAGCCGCGTCGAGGGCAATGGTCATCGGCTTCTCGATCAGGACGTGCTTGCGCGCCTCGAGCGCGAGCCGCGCGTGCTCAGAGTGGAACCGGTTCGGCGTCGCGATGTACACGAGGTCCACGTTGGCCGAGGAGCACAGCGCCTCCGCCGAGTCGTAGGTGTCGGCGTCGGGGAAGTCCTTGGCGAACCGCCCAAGGATCTCCGCGTCGATGTCCGCCGCGGCCACGATGCGGACGTTGTCGCGGTACGCGAACTTGCTAATCATGCCTCGGGCGGCGCCGCCGAGACCAATGATGCCGACGCCCAGAACGGGCCCGTTCCTGCTGCTGTCGCTGCTCACGCGCTCACCTCGCTGCCGGCGCCTTGAATACTGCGCCCCCGGCTGGCGGGCCGGGGGCGGCGGAGTCTGTGGTTGCCTACTGCACGCCCGCCTTGGCGAGCCTCGGTGCGTTGGCAGGCGTCTCGGATAGCACCGCGCCCGCCTTCTTCGCGCGCTCGCGGTTGACCGGGCTGTACTTGCCGGAGTTGCCAGTCGAGATAGCGCCTTCGCGGCCCGGCGCGCCGCCCCGCGTGAAGAAGTCGCCCTCCATCGCCTCGAACGGCGTCACCACGCACTGGTTCTTGGCCGGGTCGCGGAATGTGTTCATCGGGTCGCCGCCGTCCGCGACGATCTTCAACTGCTCGTGGAGCAGCCGCCGGTAGACGATGAGCCCCCGGTCCGACTCGCCAAGCTTCTCCTTCTGCCGCTCGGACACCGGGCCCTGCGACATCCACGCCACGTTGTCCTGGCCCGCGTTGTGGTCCAGGAGCGACCACACGGGAATCCCCTCCACGTCGGCGCCCGGCAGCGGGATACGGTAGTAGGGGATCTCCTCGTCGGCCTGAGGGGGCGCGGTCGTGCCCTCGGGCACGCGGTGCGTGTTGTAGTAGTAGTACATCGTGTTGTGGTCGTCGATCGGCACCCGTATCTGGAGCGTGCCGCCGGTCCCGCTGCGCAGGATGTTGGGGAACAGCACCGGGTGGCCGATGCGCCAGTTCGGGTTGTCTTCGTCGTCGCCTTCCAACACGCGCCGCTTCACGATCCCGTGCTCGAACACGTCGAACCCAATCTTGACGTGAGGTCGAACGTTCGCCCGGGTCCTCCAGAAGTTGTCGGAGTCGTCCAATGTGCCCAGCCGTTGCAGGACGTAGTTGGACCAGTAGTTGTGCAGCCACTCGACGTGGACGGGGTCGAGGGAGTTCTCCATGATCTGGAGCCAGTTGCACGGCACCTCCGAGAACCCCACGTCGCGCTCGACGTTCTCGTTGACGAACAGGTCCCACCGGGGTACGAGCGGGGCCGGCGACGGCCCCATGTACGCGAAGATCATGCCCCGCAACTGCTCGACCGGGTACGAGACGATCTGGACTCGGCTCGCGAACGTGCTGTCGGGCGCCTCCGCCGGCATCTCATGGCACTGGCCGTTCTCGTCGTACAGCCAGCCGTGGTACGCACAGCGCAGCCCGTGCTCCTCCGGGATGCCGTAGAGCAGGTTGAACCGTCGGTGCGCGCACGCCGACTCCACGAGCCCGTAGACGCCCGAGCGGTCCCGGTATAGCACCAGGTCCTCGCCCAGCAGCCGCACCGCCTTGGTCGGGTTCTTCTGCAGCTCCGCCGTCGCGGCGATCGGGAACCAGTACCGCCGCAGCAACTCCCCCATCGGCGTGCCCGGACCCACCTGCGTCAGCCGTTGGTTCTGTTCTACTGTCAACATGCTCTCACCTCGCCTCTCTCACTGAACTGCGAACTGCGTCTCACTGAATCGCGCTCATCGAATCAAAGGCGGGAAGGACGCCGGCGCTATGCCAGTCCCTCCGCGTGGGTGCCCTGAATCACGGTGATGACTTCGTCAGCGTGTACGGACCCCTCCGTGCCGTTTATGCCGGGGTCGCCCATCACGTCAATGTACCGTACGAGGACGGACGCCAGGCCATCCTCCACGCGCACCACTTCCACGAGCGACCCGTCAGCCAGCGCGACCTGGTCGTTGGGCTTCACATTCGCAAGATTCATCGCCCCTCCTGTCCCCGGAGCCGGAAGCGTCGTTACGGGAAGGTCTACCGGAAATCGGAGCGAGAATCAATGCCCCGGCGAGCGCCGCTCCCGACCCCACAGAGGCTGACAGACTGGCCCGCGCAGTTGCGCATCGCCGAGCCGGGCGTATTCTTCTCCGCACAGTATTCGTGTCCGACCAACGCGTCGAGACCGCGACGGAGAGGTGGAGCCATGGCCGACAACGACCCTCGCGACTACAAGCGGTTCTCCCTGGCAGAGCGCGACCGGCGGTGGGCGGCCGTGCGCGCGCTCATGGAGCGCGGTGGCGTCGACGTCATCATCGCTCCGCCCAACAACGGCAACTCCACCGACTGGCAGGCCGACGCGCGCTACCTCTCGCACTGCGGCGGCGGCCCGGACGCCAGCATCGGGTGCGTGTTCCCGTTGAACGACCCTGTCAGCGTCGTCGCGACGTCTGCCGTCCGTTGGGGCCCGCGTGTCCAGGACTGGGTCGAGGACGTCCGCGAGGCGGACCGCGCCTACGGCGCGGCCATTGCCGAGCGGCTGCGCGAGCTGAACGCCGACGGCAAGCGCATCGGCGTCTGCGGCCTCGCCGGCGGCACCCGCACTCCCGAGGGGACCATCTTCCACGGGACCTACGACGCCATCGTCAAGGCCGTCCCGGAAGCCGAACTCGTGAACGCTACCGATCTCCTGCAAGAGGCCCGTTGCAGGAAGAGCGGCGAAGAGATCGAGGCGTTGCAGCACTCCGTGGACCTGGTCGAGCTGGCCTACGAAGCGGAGCTCGAGTGGGCGGGCAGGCCGGGCGTCCGCGACTACGAAGTCTGGGCCGCCGCCATGAACGCCGTCTTCAGCCGCGGCAGCGAGCTCTCGGTGCACTACAACTGGGTCGCCGACCAGCGCTACACCCGCACGATGACCCGCCCCGAGTGGCGTGTGCTCGAGGACGGCGACATGATCAACAACGAGCTCGAGTCGTCCATCAACGGCTACCGCGCGCAGCAAACGCGGGTCGTCGCGGTGCGGCGGTGCGATCCGGTCTATCTTGAGCTCATGGACTTCCACCGCGAGATGTACAACCGGCTGCTCGAATACATGAGGCCGGGCGTCACCCTCGCCGAGGTGATAGCCAAGGTGCGGGGCCTCGGCAAGGAGCTATGCCCGGCGACAGGAGCGCTCGCGGGCGGCGGCGCGCGCATGGTCTGCCATGGCCGCGGGCTCGGCGACGACATCCCGCTGGCCACTAACGACGAGGCGGTGAAGCGCTACGGCGACTGGCAGTTCCCCGAAGACGGCGTGTTCATCGTCAAGCCAGGCGTGTTCACGGGCAGCGGCGTCAGCCTCGGTTGGGGCGACACCTGCCGGGTCACGCCCAACGGGACCGTGCGCATGGGCAAGGCTCCGCACGAGATGATGATCGCCGGGTAGCCGGCGCATCCGGTTGCGTTCGTCGCGTGTAGTGGTGTTGACCGCGCCGTGCGGTTAGTACACCATAGGGCGCAGCCTGCGCGGCCTGGTCAGTTCGGCTTGGCCATGAACTATGGGGACGGGCGCTAACGAGCAGGACTTGAACACAGAAGTTTGAAGTAGAAGGGGACTCAATGACGATTCGGCAATCTATTCGACTGCTGCTGCCCTTGGCGGCGATTCTTGGCCTGCTCGCCGCGGCGTGCGGCTCGGAGCCGACGGCGACGCCGCGGCCCACGCCGACGTCGGCGCCCGTGCCCACGGCCACACCCGTGCCCACGGCCACGCCCGTGCCGACGCTCGCGCCCGGCGTCACGCCGCCGCCCCCCGCCCCGACCCCCACGCCGACCGTGGACACCCAGGCCATTTTCGAGGCTGAGTGGGCCGAGCTCGTGGCGGCGGCGCAGGAGGAGGGCGAGTTGGTCCTGAACCTGGGGGGCGGCGCGGGCCGCGTCTTCCAGAACCACCTCGACGCCTTCCAGGAGAAGTTCGAGCTCGAGCTGGTCGTCGGGCGCGGACGGGCCACCGACCAGTTCGACAGGATCCTGGCCGAGCGCGGCAATGGCATCTTTGCGGTTGACGTGGGCCACTCGGGCGCGACGTCGCTCAACCTCCGACTGATACCGGCAGGCGTCATAGCCCCCCTGAAGCCGCTGCTGTTCGAGCCGACGGTCATCGACGAATCGCTCTGGCTCAACGGCAGGCACTACTACGCTGACATAGAGCAGGAGCTCGTCTTCCTCTTCAGCGGCGACAGCGCTGATGACCGGTTGCCCTCGTGGTACAACTCCGACGAGGTCTCGGAAGACCTTCTCCCGACGAGTCCCTTCGACCTGTTCGAGAAGCCCGAATGGAAGGGCAGGCTGACGATGATGCCGC
Source organism: Dehalococcoidia bacterium (assembly GCA_965220205.1). GTDB lineage: Bacteria > Chloroflexota > Dehalococcoidia > Lucifugimonadales > Australimonadaceae. The sequence goes on from OZ244812.1 coordinate 2,636,371, forward strand.
CTACCACAGTGGGCGCCGGCGGCAACTGGTTCAGCCTCTACGTTCACCCGGACTTCGGTCCCGAGTGGGTTGAGCGGTTCATCCGGGAGATGGAGGTCTTCTTCACGGAGGACAACCGCCTGCAGATCGACGGGCTTGCCAAGGGCAAGTTCTGGGGAACGATGGGCGGCACGGGAGCCCAGGACCCCGCCGACCTTCAGGAGCAGGGGTTGCCCATCGAGCGCGGGCCCTTCGTGACTACAGCCGAGTCCATCAGGGCGACGAGTTCCGCCAACTCCGTCTATATCTTCGATCAGGCGCCGCACCCGAACGCGGCGAAGCTGTACGTCAACTGGTTCCTCTCGAAGGAGGGGCAGCAACTCTACCAGAACGACGAAATCAATCCCGGCCTGGACCCGTCGTTGCGGGAGGACCTGGAGCCCGGGACAACCCGGCCCGAGCACATCAGGGTTCCTGGGAACACCTACGAGTTGACCCTCTGGGCGCCGGAGAACGTGGCGAAGAACCTAGAGGCCACCGAATTCGCCTCGCGGATATACCGGGAGGTCTACGAATAGAGCGGACGCCCAGCGCCGGTTGGTCGGCCACGGGATGAGTTCGGAGGAGTGCGATCAAGCAGAAGGAGATGCAATGAGAATTCGGCAATCTACCCAGTTGCTGCTGCCCGTTGTAGCAGTTCTTGCGCTCCTCGCCGCAGCGTGCGGCTCGGAGCCGACGCCGACGCCGCGGCCCACGCCGACGTCGGCGCCCGCCCCGACGTCGACGCCCGTGCCCACGGCCACGCCCGTGCCGACGCTCGCGCCCGGCGTCACGCCGCCGCCCCCCGCCCCGACGCCCACGCCGACGGTGGACACCCAGGCCATCTTCCAGGCCGAGTGGGACACGCTCGTGGCGGCGGCGCAGGAGGAAGGCGAGGTGGTCCTCAACCTGGGGGGCGGCGCGGGCCGAAGCTTCCAGCACCACCTCGATACATTCGAGCAGGAGTTCGGGATTTCGTTGGTCGTCGGGCGCGGACGGGCCAGCGAGCAGTTCGACAGGATCCTGGCCGAGCGCGGCAATGGCATCTTTGCGGTTGACGTGGGCCACTCGGGCGCAACATCACTCAACCTCCGACTGATACCGGCAGGCGCCATAGCCCCCTTGAAGCCGCTGCTGTTCGAGCCGACGGTCATCGACGAATCGCTCTGGCTCAACGGCAGGCACTACTACGCTGACATAGAGCAGGAGCGCGTTTTCCTGTTCAGCGGGAATAGCAGTGAGAATCGTCTGCCCTCTTGGTACAACTCCGACGCGGTCTCGGAAGATCTTCTCCCGACGAGTCCCTTCGACCTGTTCGACAAGCCTGAATGGAAGGGCAAGCTGACGATGATGCCGCCTACCACAGTGGGCGCCGGCGGCAACTACTTCACGTTGTACGTGCACCCCGAGTTCGGTCCGGAGTGGGTTGAGCGGTTCATCCGGGAGATGGAGGTCTTCTTCACGGAGGACAACCGCCTGCAGATCGACGGGCTTGCCAAGGGCAAGTTCTGGGGAACGATGGGCGGCACTGGAGCTCAGCGCCCTCAAGACCTCCAGGAGCAGGGGTTGCCCATCGAGCAGGGGCCCTTCGTGACCGAGACCGAGACCATCCGGGGGACTGGCTCCTCCAACTCCGTCTATATCTTCAATCAGGCGCCACACCCGAACGCGGCGAAGTTGTACGTGAACTGGCTCCTCTCGAAGGAGGGGCAGACCATCTACCAGGACGACCCGATCAACCCTGGGCAGGCTGCGTCGCTGCGGGTGGACATCCCACCGGGCACGCTGGACGAAGAGGACATCAGGGACCCGAACAAGGATTATGAGTTGCTGCTGTGGCACCCGGACAACGTGGCGAAGAACCAAGAGGCCACCGACTTCGCCACGCGGATCTACCGGGAGGTCTACGGATAGGCAGTGAGTGGCCGGGCTGACGCTCCGCGCGCAGCGCAGGGCGCGGTCCGGCGCAACGGTACGTGAAGCACGGCGGAGCGGGTAGCCTTGAGGACGGCCCGCCGCCGTGCAGATCGGGCAGCAGTCAGCGGGCCTCGGTGGCTGGCGGGACCGCCCCACGCGACTGAGCTGGGAGGGAACCGGATCATGGCAAGATTGCCCGCAGTGCGGAAGCCAACAAGCGCCGGGCTCCTCGATGTGCTCCGCTCGCAGCGCAGCACCTTCATCATGGCCGCGATCCTGTTGGTGCTGGGGTTCCTGCTCGTCTACCCAGTCTTCTTGCTGCTCATCCTCAGCTTCAACACCGCTCCCGAGATGTTCTTCGGCCCGCGCGAGTGGGGACTCGGCAACTGGCGGGTCGCCTTAGACAACGGGCGAATCCCGAAGGCCGTCTTCAACACTTTCCTCGTCTGGGGCATGACGGTAGGCATCAGCTTGCCGACCTCGGTGCTCATCGCTTGGATCCTGGCCCGCACGCGCGTCCCGTTCAGCCATACGTTGGAGTTCCTGTTCTGGGTCGCGTACGTCACCCCGGGCGGCGTTATCGCGTGGATGCTGCTCCTCGACCCGGACACTGGGTTCATCAACCTCATGTGGATGCAACTGCCGTTCATCGAGGGTCCGCTGTTCGATATCTTCAGCGTGTCGGGAATCGTGTGGGTGGGGCTGATGGGCAACGGCATCGCCCTGAAGGTGATGTTGCTTACGCCCGCCTTCCGCAACATGGACGCGGCGCTCGAGGAGGCGGCTCGCGTGAGCGGCGCATCTAATTTGAGAACGGCGATTCGCGTCACGGTGCCGCTGATGATTTCGCCCATCGCCCTCGTGCTCGCCCTCCAGATCCTGCGCATCTTCCAGGGCTTCGAAACTGAACTGCTCCTGGGCGTTCCAATTGGCTTCTACGTCTACTCCACACTGCTATACGAGCAGATCAGAGGGAATGAGCCGCCGCTCTACGGCCAGGCCACCGTGCTGGGCAGCATCACGCTCCTCGTTGTGGCTGTCATCGTCCCGATGCAGCGTTGGGTGCTCACGCGGCGGCGCTACACCACCATCGGCGCCGGGTTCAAGCCCGGCCTCATCGACCTGGGGCCGTTCAAGTGGCCGGTGGTGATGGGGTTCGTCGCGCTCCACGGGCTGCTGACTCTGGTGCCCGTCGCGGCGCTCATACTGGGCAGCTTCATGTGGAGGGCCGGGTTCTTCAACGTGGTCACCGTTTTCACGCTGGACCAGTGGCGCTACGTCCTAGCGGACGACCTGTTCGCCACCGGTCTGCGCACGACCCTCTTGCTAGCGTTCACGGCGGGCATCCTCAGCCCGCTCATCTTCTCGATGTTGGCCTACATCCTCGTCCGCACGCGCTGGCGGGGCCGCGGCATGCTGGACTCGCTCATCTGGGTCTCCGCCGCCTTGCCGGGCTTGCTGTCGTCCCTCGGGCTGCTGATGGTCATCATTGGGACTCCCGGGGTCTCTATTCTCTACGGGACGATATGGATACTGCTCATCATCGTGATCCTCCAGGGCAACACCACGGGGGTCAACATCTCCAAGGCGGCCATCGTGCAGGTCGGTTTCGAGATGGAGGAGGCTGCCCGGGTCTCGGGCGCCGGGTGGTTCAAGGCCTACTTCCAGATTTGGTTGAGGCTGCTGATGCCCACGATGATCCTGTTGGGAACCCTCAACTTCAACATCGCGGCAGGCACGACCGCCAGCATCATCCTCCTCGCGTCGAGGAGCACGATCACGATGTCGATTCTGACGCTGGAGTACGCGCAGCTCGGTCTGCGCGAGGCCGCAAGCGTCGTCAACATCATCGTGGGCGCAATCATCTTGACGACCGCGCTGACCGCACGGCACTACGGCCTGCGGTTGGGCGTCCGTCACACCATGACGGGTGGTCAGGGAGCGGCGCAGCAAGCATCGACGAAAGAGGCGCCGACGTGGCAGCAGGCGTAGTCGTTCCTGTCCGCGCGGCGCGAGCCTCGCAGAGCGCTACGGACTAACACCAAAGGAGGGCGGCGTGGCAAACGTCACCGGCAGAGTTGCGTACAAGGACATGCGGGAGTACATGGACCTCTTGGAGTCGCAGGGCCTCCTCAAGCGCATACGAGAGGAGGTCGACCTCAAGTTCGAGATCGGCGCCATCACGGCGCGCTCGCTCGAGCGCGGGGGTCCCGCCTTGCTCTTCGAGAACGTCAAGGGCTACGAGGGCAAGCCTCTCGTCTCGAACCTCATCTCGACGACGGAGCAACTCGCGCTCGCGTTCGGCATCGAGCCCGACGAAGAGAAGATCCACGAGCGGGTCGTCGATGGGATGAACAACCGCATCATGTCGATCGAGGTCGGGCGCGAGGAGTCCCCCTGCAAGGAGGTGGTGATCGAGGGCGACGACCTCGATATCTTCATGATTCCCACCCCCTGGTGGCACGAGCACGACGGCGGCCAGTACCTCGCGACGACCTCGGGCTGCGTGACGCGGGACCCCATTACCGGCATCCTAAACATGGGCTCCTACCGCGCCATGATCAAGGACAAGACGACGCTCAGCATGGCGGGCGGCACGCGCGGACGCGAGTCCTCCTCCGGCCCCGGCGGCGGCGACCACATCCTCGACAACGAGAAGATGGGCAAGCCGACCCCAATCGCGATTGTGATGGGCATGGACCCGCTCCTGACGCTCGCGTCGGGAAGCCCGGTGCGCCCGAGCAGCGACGGCATTGAGGGCTCGATGGAGTACGACGCCGCGGGCGGCTGGCGAGGCGCCCCCACGGAGCTCGTGCGCTGCGAGAAGAGCGACCTGCTCGTCCCCGCTCAGGCCGAGTTCGTTATAGAGGGCGAAGTGCTCCCCAACGAGCGCACAGAGGAGGGCCCGCACGGCGAGTCCACCGGCTTCTACGGCGAGAACCACGCCGCGTTCGTCATCAAGATCAAGGCCATCACCCACCGCAAGGACCCCATCACCTACGGCCTGATCTGCCAGCGCGTCGAGGACTACCCCCGGCAGCTGCTGCGCTCAGGCTCCATGCAGAGCCGCCTCATCGCGCGCACCGGAATGACCAGCATCAAGGAAGTGCTGTTCCCCGAAGTAGGTCGCCACGGCATGCTGATCATCGCCGCCGAGATCGGGGATAAGGACGAGCCGCGCCGCATCATGGACGCCATCTGGGACTCGGAGTCGTGGCGCTGGATCGTCGTTGTGGACGACGACTGCAACGTCCGCGACTGGGACGAGGTGATGTGGCGTGTCGTGTCCAACGTGCAACCGGAGCGGGACGTGGTGCTCGGGCGCGAGTTCCCGCGCCAACAGCGCGCGCGGGGCGACGTCGACTTCGACCCGCCCAGCCGCGGCATGGGGATCGACGCGACGTTCCGTTTCAAGCCGGAGGAGTTCCCGCCGGTCAACAAGGTCAGTCGCGACACCATGGCCCCGGTCGTCGCCAAGTGGGACCGCTACGGACTCTCGTAGCCGCCAACCGGCGTTCGGCGCGCCGCGTCGAGGAGGGAACTCATGCTGAGTGTCCAAGAAAACGAGCGGCTCACCAGGGTGGGGCCCGGCACGCCCATGGGCGCGCTCCTGCGCCGCTACTGGTTCCCCGTCACCACCTCGTTCGAGATGACCCAGAATCCGACCAAGTCGGTCCGGATACTGGGCGAGTCGCTGACGGCGTTCAAGGACCGCCAGGGCCGTTTGGGGCTCGTCGCCCAACGGTGCGCCCACCGGCGCGTCGACCTCAAGTACGGCATTCCCGAGAACGAGGGCCTGCGCTGCCCCTATCACGGGTGGATGTACGACACCCAGGGCCAGTGCCTCGAGATGCCCGCCGAGGACCCTCAGAGCACGTTCGCCAACCGGGTGAAGATTACCTCGTATCCCGTCGAGGAGCTCGGCGGCCTCGTCTGGGCCTACCTCGGCCCTGCGCCCGCTCCGATTCTGCCGCGATGGGACGTATTCGCCTACGACAACGTCTTCCGGCAGATTGGGACCACTGTCCTCAACGCCAACTGGCTCCAATGCCAGGAGAACTCCGTCGACACCGTCCACACTGAGTACCTGCACGGTCACTTGGCGATGTACGTGCTCGAACGCCTCGGCGTAACGGACCCCAACGTCACGCGGCGGTTCAAGCATTTCGTGGACCAACACCACATCAAACTCGACTTCCGGCCCGCCGAGTACGGGATACAGAAGTACCGCTTGCGCGAGGGGCAGCCAGAGGACTCCGGCAGCTGGCAGGAAGGCCACCCGCTCGTGTTCCCGAACTACGTGCTCATCGGCCAGCCTGGGCACAGGGAGATGCAGATTCGTGTGCCGATGGACGACACGCACACGTGGCACCTCTCGTACCAGATCTACTTTGGGGGTCCCGGCGTCGCGATGCCCGTTCAGGACCCGGTCCCCAGCTTCGAAGCGCCCATCCTTGACTTGCCCGACTACATCCTCGGTCAGGACATGGTCGTCTGGCCCGCGCAGGGCGAGATCGTCGACCGCTCCGTCGAGAAGCTCGCGGCGACCGACCGCGGCCTCATCATGTTCCGCAAGATGCTCGCGGACCAGATCGAGATCGTCGAGGACGGCGGCGACCCAATGAACGTCTTCCGCGACCCGGAGAGCGCGCGCTTCATCAAGCTGCACATGGAGGACTACGGCCCGCTGACCCGCTACCAGCGCGGTCTACTCAAGTATTCGAACACGGGACCGCTCAACACGGTGATGGACCAGCTCGACGACCTCCTCGCCGAGATTGCCGAGGCGAATAGCAAGGCCGTCGCCACCTAGGGGCTATCGCCCGCGACCGTCGGGGAAGGGGACTGGATGCTCAGCAGCGAAGCGAACGAACGGCTCGTGCGGGTCGGGCCCGGCACGCCCATGGGCGTGCTTATGCGCCGGTACTGGCACCCCGTCGCCACCTCCTACGAGATGACCCAAGACCCGGTCAAGTCGGTCCGCATACTCGGGGAGACGCTCACGCTGTTCAAGGACCGCAGCGGCGTCCTCGGGCTGGTCGCCCAGCGCTGCGCGCACCGCAGCGTTGAGCTCAAGTACGGCATCCCTGAGAACGAGGGGCTGCGTTGCCCCTATCACGGCTGGATGTACAACGCCAGCGGTCAGTGCCTCGAGATGCCCGCGGAGGACGCCGACAGCACCTTCGCCAGCCGCGTCAAGATACTGTCGTACCCCGTCCAAGAGTTGGGCGGGCTCGTCTTCGCCTACCTCGGCCCCGAGCCCGCGCCCCTGCTGCCGCGTTGGGGCCCCTTCGTGTGGGAAAACCGCTATCGGCAGGTCGGCACGACGGTCCTCAACGCCAACTGGCTCCAGTGCCAGGAGAACTCGGTCGACACCGTTCACACCGAGTGGGCGCACGGGCGTTTCGGCTTATGGGCCTGCGAGAAGCTCGGGGTAGAGGACCCAGCGCAGTGGGCGCGGTTCAGGCGTTTCACCCGTCACCATCTTAAGATAGGGTTCGACCCGTTCGACAAAGGCATCATCAAGCGGCGCATGACCGAGGGCGGCGACGAGCAATCTCCCAGCTGGGCCATCGGCCATCCCCTTGTGTTCCCCAACTACGTCTACATCGGGCAGGCCGGCAAGGACGAGTTCCAGATACGCGTGCCGATGGACGACGCCCACACGTGGCACCTCTCCTACCACGTCTACAACCCCGGCGTCCCCGTGCCCCCGCAGGACCCCGTGCCGAGCTTCAAAGTCCCCCTCCGCGACCTGCCCGACTTCGTCCTCGGCCAGGACATGCTCATGTGGACCGCCCAGGGCGAGCTTGTCGACCGCTCCGTCGAGAAGCTCGCCGAGACCGACCGCGGCCTCATCATGTTCCGCAAGATGCTTGAGGAGCAGATGAGGATCGTCGAGGACGGCGGCGACCCGATGAACGTCTTCCGCGAACCAGCCGAGAATGGCGTTGTCGAGCTTGAGCTCGAGGACTACGGCGACATCTCCGGGTACAGGCCCGGCGCCGCCCACTACCAGAACTATGGGGACTTCAGTCCCTGGAACGACGAACTCGACGCCCTCATGATCGATGGCGCAAAAGCCGCGCGAGAGCGGGTCGGCGCCTAGCCGGCCGCGACAAAGCTACGAGAAAGGAGACACTGCCATGGGAGAGTTCCGCAACGGCGCAGCCCACTGGATCGACCACGTAGTCGTCCCGACCAACAACATCGACGCCTGGGTCACCTGGGCGGTGAACGCGATCGGCGTCGAGCGCGGTCCCATCCGGGGCCTCTCCACGGCCGAACAGAAGCGCGGCGGGACCGTCGCCTGCTTCCTCGACATCGGCGATGGGTCGTGCCACTTCGGCGCGTTCCTCCAGAAGGAGCAGCTGCCGCCCAGCAAAGGGCTCGGCGTCGACACCCCGCGTTACGCGTTCTTCGTGCGCCCTGAAGACCTCGACGAGCACATCCTGCGGCTCGAAAGCCACGGCGTCCCGCACACCGACCCTGCGCAGACTGCCGCGGTGGGCGCGGACGGTGCCTCCGTGTGCTTCGAGGACCCCGACGGCAACCAGTTCGAGTTCTTTGCGCCCGCCGTCATGCCCGCCGGTGCCATGGAGGTTTCGACCGCGCTCGGGGTCGGCCGGGTCGCGAGCGCGACGCTCGGTTCGAGGGACCTCCAGCGCACCGCTGACTTCTTCTCCGCCTACTGCGACATCGACCCCCTCGACGACCCGGGGATCCCCGAAGACACACTGGTCATCCCGATGGCGGCCGGCAGCCGCTACGAGTTCCGCCTCAAGGACACGGTCGACGACCGCGTCACCGGTCACGGCCCTTGGTTCGCCATGCACACCGCGCTCACCGTCCCCGCGGAGGAGTTCATGCCCAACTACCTCCGTCTGTGGGCGGGAGTCCCCGAGGAGGAGGTGCGGAAGGAGCAGGCGGGCCTCACGATGGAGCAAGAGGACGCGCTCCCGGCGCGCACCGGGATTCACGGCAGCCCCACCGGCCAGATTTGGAAGCAGACCTACGACCGCGGCGACGAGGTGTACGACCCGGACGGCCACGCGTTCCACTTCATCGGCGGGATCAGCACGTCGCCCGACGGCTCGCTAGCGGTCTACCGGCCGAAGGAGCAATCGTCGTACCTCGATGAGCTGAAGGCGGTCGCCGGTCTCCGGTAACCGGCGGGCCTACGATTCCAGCGCGCGTCGAACCTCGGCGTCGCTCAACCCGTACACGTCGCGGGCCTTCTGGGGCGTGATGTAGCCGTCCTGGAGGTCCCCCGCGACGCGGTCGCGGTCGCGCGGGTCGAGCATTCAACCGGATAGACTAGCTCGCTTAGCTGGCCTTGGCTCCTCACCACGAAGCAGGCGGTAACCTCGCCAATTCTCGATATGAGTCGCGATTCGCTTCGTCAGGACTGACTTCCGTTCTTTACCGCTCGTGCGCATTCCGAGAAGGTTTGCCAACTCAACTAGGACCGCTAGCGGCTCCTTGGATTGTTCCAGCGACGTCACGACGTCTGTAGTCTCCATCTGGTCGAATTCCTGCTCCAGCCAACGGGCTCGCTCGGCTGCGTCCACATGTGCCGTAACTCCCCTGGAGCCGGATAGTGTTGGGGTTTTCAGTCCCAAGAGCCGCCGTAGGCCGGTGTTCTCGCGGGCGCGATCCGCTAGAACGTCGAGACGTGATAGACCGGCAGACAACTCACCACTCGACTCCATCGTTGGAATGGCTTCTACGAGCAAGCGCAATTCATCTAAGAATTCCTGAGTGTCGCTTAGGGTACGAAGTAGTTCGACCTTTTCCTCGTTAGAGGGGAGCGAATTCAGCAACCCTCGTAGTCCTCTGAACAGAGCGTCGACCTGGTAATGTGATTCTTTGGTAGGCATGCTAGGGTACCTCCCTTAGCTTGGTGATCAGTTCCCGTGTGATTCTAGGATACGCGTTATACCTCGCTGCTGTTCGAGCGCTTGTTGACCCATGTTCCCAAACAGGGACTCTACTCTCTGCAGCTTCGCTGTACCCGATCAGTTCAGTTGTGTAAGTTGAAACGACCTTATCTTCTAGGAATTCGCTCTTGGCCTTATTCATGATGTCGTGGTGGGTAGTGACTACTCTGCTCCCCCCACTTCGAATCTTGACGAATGCAATTGCTCCCAATTCAGCCACTGCTCGCTTCTCATTTGATCCTGCCCATGTCTGAGCTGCCGAAATGAGCTTACCTATTTTGCCTATCTTATCAACTAGGATATGCAAGCCAATCGTGGAGAGATGATCAGGAATAGCAGTGACGACATAGTAATCGCTTGCATGAAGAGCATTCTGTGTCATAAAATATAGATTTGGCGGGCAATCAATAACAATCCAATCGTACGTATCTCGAACACCATCGATGACCTTCGACAAGAACGATCGTTCTTTCAGATACTGTTGAGCATTCTGCCGGATCGCCTGCATAGTTGGGAATGTACCGACAATTTGCCCGCTTCCACCGAGATCCTCTCCGAGCAATTCTATATCGCAAGGAATCATGTCTAGTCCAGGAATAGGATTTCGTCCTACGACAACGCAACCGTTCCAAATGTATCTCTGTACTTCCAATGGGAGAGCTTGGTTGTAGCGGTCATATAGAGTCTTTATTGTTCCTACATTTCGCTTGCGGCGGTCCCATTGTTCAGGAGTAGCGCAGAGGAACGTCAAGTTGGTCTGTGGGTCGATATCAATCATGAGGACTCGCTGGCGGTGGTGCTGGGCGAGTGAACACGACACATGATAAGCGGATGTGGTCTTGCCCACTCCGCCTTTGTAGTTGATGAAGGAGATGACGGTGGTCATAGTCTTTGTGTCCCTGTGAGCTCGTAGAGGCGACAGTATGGTATCACGTTCCCCTAATCCCCCAGCGCCCGCCTCACCTCAGCCTCGCTCAGCCCATACACGTCGCGGGCCTTCTGGGGCGTGATGTAGCCGTCCTGGAGGTCCCCCGCGACGCGGTCGCGGTCACGGTCGCGCGGGTCGAGCACGCCTCCGCCGCCTCCCGTTTCGATGCGGAACACCTCGGCCGGACCGAGGCCGACGTTGGACACGATGCCGGGGTGCGACTCCTCCCGGTCGGTCCCGGGACGCACGACGACGAACGCCCCTCTGCCCTTGCCTCCGCCGTCAATGCCGCTCGCCTCGCGCTTTGCCGCGCCGCCGGAGAGCCGGTGGTCCGACAGCACACGATACTCGCGGACGTACCCCGGACCGCCGCGGAACTTGCCGTCTCCGCCCGTGTCCGGCATCAGCTCGAACTTAGTCATCTCCACGTCGAACTCGGACTCGATGATCTCGACGCTCGTGAACTTGCCGCCGCCTGAGCCGTGCCCCGTCCCGGTGTAGCCGTCCCCGCCGTCCCAGGCGCGGCTCCCCGCGTACATCAGCTCGTACTGGACGTACGGCCTCCCGCCGCTCCCCGACTGCCCGATCACGATCGAGCTCTGCGTCGACCCGTGCGCGATCGCGGGGTTCCCCGCCGCCTTGGCCATCGCGGTCATGAGCACGCTCTCTACGATGGACAGGGTCTTCGAGTAGAACCCGACCGGCCCGGGGAACGTGGGGTTCACGAGGCTTCCCTCCCGGAACCGGCACTCGACCGCCCGCGTCAGGCCGTGGTTCAGCGGCATGAACGGGTCTGTCATCGCCACGACTGCCCGGAATGCGAGCCCGTGAACGAAGGGCGGGCGCACGTTGATCGGCGCCTCCGCCTGGTCGCCCGTGCCGGTGAAGTCGAGGATGAGGCTGTCGCCCTCCTTGATTGCCGCAACGTGGAGACGGATCGGCTTGTCCGGGCTCGTCGGGTCGTCGACCCACGTCTCCGCCTCGTGTACGCCGTCCTGCCATTCGGAGATGTACTGCCGCGCCTGCCGCTCCGTCCGGTCGCCGAGGTCGTCGAACGTCTGAAGCACGACATCCGCTCCGTAGGCCGCGATGACGTCGTGCAGCCGCTGCGCCCCGATGGCGAAGCAGACGCCCGCCTTGGCGCTCAGGTCGCCGATCATCATGTCGGGCACGCGGCTGTTCGCCCGCACGAAGCTGCCCGTGTCGCGCACGAGCTCGCGGTCGCGCATGTAGCGGACAGGCGTGATTTGCAAGCCCTCGCCGAAGAGGTCGCGGGCCGTGGCGTTCCGGCTGCCCGGCGACACGCCTCCGGTGTCTGGCGTGTGGCCCATGCTCGCGGCGAACGCGACCACGCGGCCGTCCACGAAGATCGGCGTCATCACGACCATGTCGTTGGCGTGAGGCGTGCCGCTGTAGTACGGGTGATTCGCCAGGAAGGCGTCCCCCTCGCGCATCTCGTCGTACGAGTAGAACTGCAGCAGCCCTGCGATGCAGTAGGGGTACGCCCCCATGTGCGACGGGTGGTTCGATTGGCCCACCACGCGCCCCTCGCGGTCCAACAGCCCACAGGAGAAATCGTGTGACTCGCGAACGATCGTCGAGAACCCTGTGCGGAAGACGGCCGCCTCCATCTCGCGGACGATGCCGTCGAGCCGCGCGCGAATGACCTCCTGCGTAATCAGGTCAACGGTTGTCATGAGTCCTCCCCCGGCGCTGCCGTCAACACGAGGTTCATGTAGTCGTCCACGGTGGCCGTCTGCCCAGGGTAGACCACCGTCGTCGAATCGAGTTGCTCGATGATTGCGGGGCCCTCGATGCGGTGGCCGGGGCCGAGCCGCGCGCGATCGTAGATCGGACACGGCGCCATCCCCTGCGCCGCGTCGAAGCAGACGGCTCGCTCGCCCGTCCGCGCCTCGTCGACGCTGCCGGAGGCGTGCGCACGGGGCTTCGTCGCCGGATGGGGCGCGGACGCCGTGGCCCGCACGCGGTAGTTCACGGCCTCCGCCTGCTCGTCGGCCGCCGCATGACCGAACATCCGGTGGTGCTGGTCGTCGAACGCCGCCCTGACCGCATCCACGTCGGCTTGGGTCGATGGACTGCCGTTCTCCACGGGCGCCGTCAGCTCGTAGCCTTGCCCCAGATAACGGATGTCGATTGCGTACTCCAGCCGCAGGGCGTTGGCGGCGAAACCCTCGGAGCCGAACTCGTGCTCCGCTTCCGCCCGCAGCTCGGCGAAGAGCGACGCAAGCTCCTCGGCGCGGAGCTCGGACAGCAGGCGCAGCCGCGAGCGGACGTAGTCCCGGCGCGGCTCCGCTATCAGCAGGCCCAACGCCGACGTAACGCCTGGCGACGGGGGTACGATCACCTTCGCGATGCCCAGGTCCGCTGCGAGCCGTCCCGCGGGGACCGGTCCCGCGCCTCCGAACGCCACCAGCGCGAACTCCCGCAGGTCATACCCGAGCTCCGTCGAGATGGTCCGGACGCCCTCCTCCATCTTGGCGTTGATCACCTGCACGATGCCTTCCGACGTCCTTAGCGGATCGAGGCCCAGTTTGCCGCCCAGCTCGGTCATGGCCCGGAGCGCCCCTTCGCGGTCGAGCCGGACCCGTCCGCCGAGCATGCCGTCCGGATTGAGCAGGCCGAGCACCAGGTTGGCGTCGGTGACTGTCGGGTCCTGGCCGCCCTTGCCATAGCACACGGGCCCCGGGTCGGCCCCGGCGCTCTCGGGCCCGACGCGAAGGCCGCCGCCCGAGTCCGCCCTCGCCGTTGTCCCGCCGCCGGCGCCGATCGTGTTGATCATCAGCATCGGCACGGCAAGCTCCCAATCGCCGATCCGGCCCTCCGTCGTCTCCAGGATGCGCCCCTGGCGCCCGAGCGAAATGTCCGTACTCGTCCCGCCCATGTCCAGCGATACGACATTCTCGTAGCCGGCGGCGGCAGCCACCTGCATGCCGGCCATGGCGCCGGCGCACGGCCCCGACAACACCGTCGTGACCGGCACGACCCCGCCGACTCGCGCCACGCCCCCGTTGCTCTGCATGACGTACAGCGCCTCGGTGGCGATGCCCTCGGCGCGAATGCGGTCCTCCAGCGACGCGAGGTAGCTTGTCATCACCGGCGCAAGGTAGGCGTTCGCCACAGTCGTGCTCAACCGTGGACGCTCGCGCACCTGCGGCAGGATGCTCGACGACAGCGACACGCTCGAGCCGGGAAGCTCGCTCTCAATAATCGCTGCGATGGCGCGTTCGTGCGCCGGGTTCAGAAACGAGAACAGCAGCACCACCGCGAACGACTCGACGCCCCGGCGACCCAGATACCGCACGGCTTCGCGCACCGCGTCCGCGTCGAGCTCGCGGATCACTTGGCCGTCGGCGTTGACGCGCTCGGGCGCCTCGCGCCGCAGCCGGGGAGGGACGGGCGGCTTCTTCTCGACGTAGATGCCGCTTACGGTGGTCGTCTCTTCTTGGCGGGAGAGCTGCCAGACGTCGTTGATTGCGCCGAACCCCTCGGTAACGAAGAGGCCCACCTTTGCGCCGCGCCCGGTGAGCAGCAGGTTCGTGCCGACCGTGGTGCCGTGGGAGAGCGACGCGACCTCTTGCCCGGCAGCAGAGTCGCCGGCGAGCTCACGGAGACAGTCAACGATGGCCTGCGCCGGGTCGGCGGGCGTCGACGACAGCTTCACGATACGAAGCTCTCCCGACTCATGGTCGAGCGCCACCATGTCGGTGAACGTCCCGCCGGTGTCTACAGCGATGCTCTTCATGTGTCCGGGCGGGCGCCGCCGCCTCGCGGCGGGGAGGCAGGCCTCGCCTCTACTCCCAGTACGCGAACCCCATCGCGCAGCCGGTTCCCGCCAGCGAGCGGTAGCAGGGCTCGTACGTCAGCAGCTCCATCTTCTTATCGGGAACGACGCCGCCCAGCACGATCCAGTTGCGGATCTCCGACGTCCCCAGGTCCAGCCGGTCCACCGGCAACGAACGCAACGCCGCCTCGTCCTTCCCCTGTAGACCGGCCAGCGTCATCTGGTCGATCTCCTCGTCGATGATCACGTGGCTCAGGCCCCCCGACGCCATGACCGCCACCCGGGCGTTCGAGTCCCACGACTCGATCGCGTCGCGCAGCGCCTCGCCTACGTAGTAGCACCGTTTGGGCGTCGGCTGGTTGGGTTTGAAGAACGTGTTCACCGACACAGGCACGACCGGGATGTTCCCCTCGGGCGTGATGTAGCGGTAGAGGAACGTGAAGGCGTGCCCGACGCCGATGTCTGCATTGAGGGCGTTGGACGCCCCGACGTCGATGTCCGCGTCGATGAAGTGCGAGATAAGATGTCGCGCCAGCGCTGGGTCGCCGGGGTAGTCGCGGTCTTCGACGACGTGCTCGGACGCCGTCTGCCAGGCGGCCCTGCCGCCGCCCGCCGGCGCGGCGATCGGGCTCGGGCGCTCCGCGCGCCGCTGCCGCACCGTCGAGACCGAGTCCCCGTAGAAGACCGAGAACATCGGCATGTTCGAGTCCAAAAACTGCTCGTGCTGATCATCGCCGACCACTATCAGCACGTCCGGGGCCACGCTCGCGACCTTGTCCCGCAGCGTGGCCATCGCGTCGTGGCACGCGTCGTATCGCGCCCTCATGCGCTCCGGCGTGACTTGGCCCTCGATGCCCGGGATGTCTCGCGCGAGCAACCCCTCGTAGTCCATCCTCCGGTCGTTCTTGTCCTTCTCGCCGAACAACCCCCAGTTCTCCGCCGGAACGCTCAGTTGCGGACCGTGTGAGCTTGCGAGACCGAGAACGAACTCTGCCATGACCCGCCTCCTCCTATTCCCTTCCTTCGTCGGCGCGGCGCGCCGCCCATCCGACCGCCAGCCGGTTGGAACGCCGTGCACTCTACGCCGTAGAATCACCCGCATCAACCGCGGGGGTCGAATCGACCGCCCAGGAGGCAACGATGGCTGAGATTGATGAGGTCAAGGAACAAGTAGCAATCGGGAACCGCATCCTAGCCGAGCTCGGGCTCGCCACCGGGATCACGGCCTCCCTCGGCCACGCCAGCATGCGGCTGCCGTCGGACCCCGAGCACTTCGTCGTAAAGGGCCGAGGCTACGACATCGACGCGCTCGCCAAGATGCGAGCCAGCGACATGGTCACGTGCAACCTCGACGCCTTCAAGGTCGACGGCCCTCCGGGTTCGTCCCAGCCCCGCGAGGTCAAGATGCACTCGTGCATCTACAAGGCCCGGCCCGACGTGCAGTCGGTCGTCCACATCCACCCGCGCTACGTCGTGCTCATGAGCGTGCTCGAGCAGCCCCTGATGCCCATATGCCAGGAGGGCATCCAGATGGTCCGCGAGCCGCTCCCCGTCTACCCGCATGTCAAGACAGTCTGGAGCGATGACGAGGGGACCGAAGTCGCGAGGCTCATGGGCTCGGCGCCCGCCATCATCCTACAGGGCCATGGCGCGACGACCGCAGGCGAAAGGCTGTCCGACACCGTCCTCGGCATGGTGCGCCTCGAAGAGATCGCCCGGCTGAACTACCTTGCCTACTGCGCAGCGGGACCCAACCACCCGCGCATCGCCGACGCCCTCATCGACGAGATGACGGACCGTCCGAACGTCTACACCCTCCCCCACTTCGCCGACGAGGTGCGGGAGAGCGGGCGCCCGCGAACAGACGGCGTTTGGGACTACTACGCTGAGGTCGTTAGCGCGCAGCTGGGGTAACGCCGCGGGACCGCAATCGCGGGAGGGCGCGCAACGTGCGCAAAGTTGACACACGCCTATGGGCGTGCGAGTCTTTGGGCCGTCCCGCGTTCCGGACGAGACGAATACCGGAAACATTCCGGAAAGAGGAAGAGAACGGCATGACCACGAGCCAAGCAAGCGAAGGGACTCAGGACGCCACGAGCCAGTCCCTCTGGGGCCAGCGCAGCGCCTACGACCGCTGGCTAGATTCGCTCGACCTGCCCGTGCATAAAGGGTATTTCGTCGACGATCTACGCACTATCGACCTGGGCGACTGGGGTGAGCGGGAATGCCGCGCCGCGTTCCTCCAGCTCGCGGGCCAGGAGGGCGTCACAGAGTCCCGCGTCACAGAGGTTCCCCCCGGCGCCACGCTGCCGCGGCTTCGGTTCGCACTCGACGAATCGGTCTACGTCGTCGAGGGACGCGGCCTCACGACCGTATGGCAAGGGGAGAGCGCCGCCCCGCGCACGTTCGAATGGCAGAAGCACAGCATTTTCATGCTGCCGCGCAACAGCACTCACCAGATCACCAACGCCAGCGGCACGGACCGGGCGTTGTTGCTTCACTACAACTACCTCCCGCTGGCCATGGGGCTCGCTCCCGAGCCCGAGTTCTACTTCAACAGCCCATTCCAGCCGCCGGCCCGGCTCGAACGGGGGCCCGACCTCTACGAACCCGCCCGCGCTTCACAGGTATCCGGCATCCGCGGCACGAGAAACGTCTGGTTCGGCAACTTCTTCCCCGACATGCAGGCGTGGGACCAACTCGATCCGTTCAAGGGGCGCGGAGCCGGCGGTCACGCCGTATGGATCCAGTTCCCCGACTCGCCGCTGTGGAGCCACATGTCCGTGTTCCCCGCAAAGACCTACAAGAAGGCTCACCGCCACGGCCCTGGCGTCGTCATCGTCATCCCGGGAGGCGAGGGCTTCTCGATTATGTGGCCCGAGGGACGGGAGAAGGTCGTCATTCCCTGGCATGAGGCGAGCGTGTTCGTGCCCCCCGACCGCTGGTTCCACCAACACTTCAACGTCGGTGAAACGCCTGGCCGCTACCTAGCCATGCACTCCCCGCGCTTCCTCAACAGGGCCTCGGAACGTATCGAAGACCTCTCCCGCGACCAGATAGAGTACCCCGAGGAAGACCCATTGGTCAGGCAGACCTTCGAGGCCGAGCTCGCCAAGCGCGGGCTCACGACGCTCATGCCGGAAGAGGCCTACCAAGACCCGACGTTCGAGTGGGACTACGACGAGGGCGGCGAGAGTTAGCGGAGAGAGGGGCGACTCATGCTAACCGCTGAAGAAAACGAACTGCTGACTCGCGTCGGCCCCGGCACGCCCGCGGGCGAGATGCTGCGCCGCTACTGGCACCCAATCGCCATCGCCCAGGAGCTCGACGACGAACATCCCACGAAGTTCGTCCGCATCATGGGCGAGGACCTCGTCCTGTTCCGCGACAAGTCCGGCCGGACCGGCCTGATCGGCGACCACTGCGCGCACCGCAGCGCCTCGCTCGTCTACGGGCGCGTCGAGGAGCGGGGCATCGCGTGCGCGTACCACGGATGGCTGTACGACTGGGAAGGCAACATCCTAGAGACGCCGCCGGAGCGGAACGACGCAATCATGCGCAGCGTGAAGGCCAAGACGTATCCGGTGCAGATATACCTCGGCCTGATCTGGACGTACATGGGGCCGCTGCCCGCCCCGGTAATGACCCACTACGACTCGCTCTTCCGCGAGGACGTCCACCGCTACATCGTGGTGCACCCCGTCCTCGACTGCAACTGGTTCCAGGCGATGGAGAACTCCGTCGACCCGGCCCACCTTCAGATACTGCACCAGTGGTATCCCGGCAAGCCCGGCCGGGTCCCCGAAAGCACGACCCGCGGCTTCACCGACGACGTCGAGACCTTCGAGTTCTACCATACCGGCTACGGCATCATGAAGAAGCGCACCTACAAGAACGGCAGAGTCGACGAGCACCCGCTCATCTTCCCGAACATCCTTCGCCAGGGCCCGAGCACGCAGTTCCGCGTGCCTATCGACGATACCCACACGATTCACATCCACGTCTTCTGCAAGACCGCTCAAGACGGCGACGACATGTCCGACGCCTTCGACCCGCCTGTGACCTACATGGAGCCCTACAAGGACCCGGCCGACGGGCTCCACCCCTTCACGCACTTCAAGATGCACCACGTGATCCCGCAGGACCATATGGCGTGGGAGACGCAGGGCCCGATCGCCAACCGCAGCATCGAGAACCTCAGCTTCTCCGACCGGGGAGTCGCGTTCCTGCGGAAGGTCACGCGCGAGGAGATCGCCAAGGTTCAGCGCGGCGAGGACCCGATTTCCGTCTCGCGCGATCCGGACCATCCGATCATCAACACCAACCTCGAGGACGGCATGGAACAACAGAGAGGGTTCACTCCGTCGGCCCTCCGTAGCGCGCAGCCGTCGGGAACGTAGCCGCACGACCCGGCAACCGTGCCTAGCCGGATGGGGGGGCGCATGCTAACCGCTGAAGAAAACGACCTGCTGACCCGCGTCGGCCCCGGCACGCCCGCGGGCGAGTTGCTGCGGTGCTATTGGCACCCCATCGCCATCGCCCAGGAGCTCGACGACGAGCATCCCACGAAGTTCGTTCGCATCATGGGCGAGGACCTCGTCCTGTTCCGCGACAAGTCCGGGCGGACCGGCCTGATCGGCGACCACTGCGCGCACCGCAGCGCGTCGCTCGTCTACGGGCGCGTCGAAGAGCGCGGCATCGCGTGCGCGTACCACGGATGGCTGTACGACTGCGAAGGCAACATCCTAGAGACGCCGCCGGAGCGGAACGACGCGATCATGCGCAGCGTGAAGGCCAAGACGTATCCGGTGCAGATATACCTCGGCCTGATCTGGACGTACATGGGGCCGCTGCCCGCGCCGGTCATGACCCGCTACGACACGCTTTTCCGGGACGACGTCCACCGAACGATCACCGTCCATCCGGTCCTCGACTGCAACTGGTTCCAGGCGATGGAGAACTCCGTCGACCCGGCGCACCTGCAGGTGCTTCACCAAGAGTTCGCCGGACGCGGCGGGCGCAAGCCTGAAAGCACGACCCGCGGCTTCACCGACGATGTCGAGAGCTTCGAGTTCTACATGACCGGCTACGGCATCATGAAGAAGCGGAAGTACAAGAACGGGCTCACCGACGAACACCCGCTCATCTTCCCGAACATCCTTCGCCAGGGCCCGAGCACGCAGTTCCGCGTGCCTATCGACGACACGCACACGATTCACATCCACGTGTTCTGTTCGACAGCCGATGCCGATGACGACATGGCCGACGCGTTCGACCCTCCGGTGACCTACCAGCCGCCCTACAAGGACCCGCCGGACAATCTCCACCCGTACACACGGTTCACCCTGCATCACGTGATTCCGCAGGATCACATGGCGTGGGAGACGCAGGGCCCCATTGCCAACCGCAGCATCGAGAACCTCAGCTTCTCCGACCGTCGCGTCGCCCTCCTTCGGAAGGTCACGCGCGAGGAGATCGCCAAAGTCCAACGCGGCGAGGATCCCATGGGCGTCCAACGCGACCCTGTCCACGCCGTCATCGGCACCAACCTCGAAGACGGCATGGCGCAGCAGTATCGGGCCCGGGGGCCTCAGAACGCTGCGGAGCAGGTGCGGTAGCTAAGCATGGCCTCTTCAATGATCATCGACATCGAGAACCACGTCGCCGTC
The DNA here is from genome assembly GCA_965220205.1 of Dehalococcoidia bacterium. Taxonomy (GTDB): domain Bacteria; phylum Chloroflexota; class Dehalococcoidia; order Lucifugimonadales; family Australimonadaceae. The sequence goes on from OZ244812.1 coordinate 2,656,645, forward strand.
GGCCGGGCCCGAATGGGGCCGCTAGATTTGACGCACGGCTCGAAAACCACTACCGTTGGCGCTTGCCTGCACGAGGTGGGGGCATCAATGGCGTCTCGTTCCTCGGAACCGGGGAGCGCGGGATACGTTTACTCGACGTCCGAGGGACTAGCGTAGGAGCGGCCTTTGGCCGAGCACCGACAAAAAGGGGGAGATCGTGGCTGAGTTGCAGAATAATCAGGAAGCCGGGGCAGGGACGGCGGTACAACAGGCCGAGCCCGCAATGCGGCTCGAAGGTCTTTCGAAGACCTACCCGGGCGCCACTGTCCCCGCGGTGAGCGAGCTCTCGCTCAACGTGGACATCGGCGAGGTCGTCACGTTGCTGGGGCCCAGCGGCTGTGGCAAGAGCACCACCCTGCGCATGGTCGCGGGGCTCGAGGTACCCGACGAAGGGGACATCTACTTCGGCGACAGGCCCATCGTTGTCACCAACCAGCGGTTCCGCCTCCCGCCGGACAAGCGCAACTTGGGTATGGTGTTCCAGTCATATGCCATCTGGCCGCACATGACCGTCGAAGAGAACATCGCGTTCCCGCTGAAGTCGCGTCACTTCAAGCGGTCGGAGATCAGCGACCGGGTTGCCCGCGTGCTCGACCTCGTGGGCATGCCGGGCCTCCAAAAGCGTCCGGGTCCGCTGCTCAGCGGCGGACAGCAGCAGCGCGTCGCGCTGGCGCGGGCGCTGGTCACCGAGCCCAAGGTTCTGTTGCTTGACGAGCCATTCAGCAACCTCGACGCCAAGCTCCGCGAGCAGATGCGCATCGAAGTCAAGCTGTTGCAGAGGCGGCTGAACATTGCCATCCTGTTCGTCACCCACGACCAGATTGAGGCCCTCAGCCTATCGAACACGATTGCCATCATGAACCTGGGCGTCGTGCAGCAGTTTGGGCACCCCCGCATTCTCTACGAGGAGCCGGCCAACGAGTTCGTCCGCGACTTCGTCGGCAAGACCGTTCTATTCAAGGGCACGGTCCGGAGCAGCAACCCCTCGGGCCAAGTGGCCATCGCCATTGAGGGAGCTCCCGACTGCGTCGTGTTCGGGCGTGGCTACGAGCCCGCGGGCTTTGCCGAAGGGCAGTCGGTCTACATGGGCGTCCGCCCTGAGGACTTGGATATCGTCGCCGCGACCTCCGACACGGTCCCCTCCGGACACCTGAGCGCGCAGGTGGAGACGGCGCTGTTCATTGGCGAGCGCGTCGAGTACGTCGTCGGCATCCCCGAGCAGGGTTCGATCACCGTCTACGGTGAGCGGCACAACCCCATCGAGGAGGCGGGGAAGGTCTGGCTGAGGCTCAGGCCCGAGGGCCACAGCGCGTGGTCCACGGACTGGCACAGGTCCGATTTCGATGAGGATGCGGTCTAGCCCGCGCCGCGCAGGATTGGCGTCGCTCCCGCACCTGGGCGAATGAAGAGACGGGCGGCCCCACGGCCGCCCGTCTCTTGCTGTCGGCGCTCGTCAGGCCTTGAGCGCCGCGAGATGCTCTTTGCGCAGCTTGGCCACCTTCGGTGCGATGATCACCTGGCAGTAGGGCTGGCCGAGGTTCCGGCGGTAGTACTCCTGGTGGTGCTCCTCCGCTGAGTAGAACACGTCGAACGGCGCGACCTCCGTCACGATAGGCGCCGGCCAGACGGCAGACGCCGTCAGCTCCGCGATCGCCTCCTCGGCGACCGCCTTCTGCGTAGCGGAGTGGTAGTAGACGGCAGACCGGTACTGCGTGCCGGAGTCGGGTCCCTGCCGGTTCAGCGTCGTCGGATCGTGCATCGTGAAGAAGAGGCCCAGTAGTTCTCGGTACGAGACCACTGCCGGGTCGAACGTAATCTGCGCCACCTCAGCGTGGCCCGTCCGTCCGCTGCACACCATCTGGTACGTCGGGTTTGCGGTGTGGCCTCCGGAGTACCCCGAGACGACGCTTTCGACGCCGCGCACCTGCTCGAATACCGCCTCGAGGCACCAGAAGCAGCCTCCCGCCAGGGTTGCCGTCTCCCGCCCGTCGTCCTGTTCGTGCTCGTTCATCGGGTCCTCCTTATCGCTGGGCCGGCGTCATCGTCCCACGGGACCGCTCGGCCCTCGCCATGAATCGTTCAGCTACGCTCGTGCCCCCGCGAGATCGAGCGAGCGGAGAAGCCACTCCCGCAGCAGCGCCGTGAGCTCCGGGGCGCACTCGCGCAGGCCGTGCGTCGTGCCGGCGTAGGTCACGAGCTGCTTAGGCTCGAACGCCCAGTCGTAGATGGTCTGTGCGTTGGACAACGGAAGCACGGCGTCCGACTCGCCATGCACGATCAGCAGCGGCCTCGACGCCAGGAGGACGACCTCCTCGGCGCCGAGCGTCTGGCTGGATAGCGCCGCGACCGCTCGCACGTGACTCGTGTAACGCGACGCTGCGATGACGACTCCCCCGCCGAACGAGTGGCCCACGAGTGCCACGCGTGGGTAGCCGACGGCGGCCAGTCGCCATACCCCCGCCAACACGTCGAGCACGCACTCGTCGAGCTCCGCCGGTTGGCGGTAGTCCACCCGCAGCGACGCGATGCCCAGCGCCGTCAGTTCTTCCGCGAGCGTGGCGTAGAGCCCGTTCGCGGGTCCAGCGAACCCTCCTCGCGATCCCGGCGCCCAGAGCACGGCTGTGTCTCCGCCGGCATCGCCCCGGTGCATCAGACAGCGGACGGGTCCGCGCGTCGTGTCCAGGGTCACGGGCGTCGGCTCGCCGCGAGGGGCTGGCTCCTCCCGCGCGCCAAGCAACTCAATCGACATCCGCTGCCACAGCGGCCGCGCGTCGTAGGACTCTTCGGCCCCGAACATGCGTTGCCGTTCGCGTCAACTGCTACTTGAGAGCGTAGAAGCGCTCCGCGTTGCCGTGCAGCACCGCCTCCTTGTCCGCGGACGACAGGTCGGGGTTCTCGCGCAATTCCGCGATCTCCTCCTTGCACGTCTCGTTGTTGACCTCGTGCGGGAAGTCCGATGAGAAGATGTACGGCTTATTGCTCGTCACTCGCACAGCGAACGGCAGCGTCAATTCGTCGCCCTCGACGCCCACGTAGATGCGCCCCTCGTCGATGTGCCGGTTGATGTAGTCCCCCACCGTCTCGCCCTGGCGCAGCTGGAGGAAACGCCCGCGTGGGTCGTATTGCACGTGCGACGCCCAAGCGCTGGTGAACCGCTCCATGCAGGTCAGCAACCAGCCGCACCCCGCTTCCATGAAACCGATCTTCACGTTGGGGTACTTGTCGAACACGCCGTTGAAGATGATCCCGGCGAAGTTGACCATCTGCCCGTAGGGGTGTCCCAGCGCGTTCACCGGCGCGTACGGGCTCATATCGTCCATCAGCATGTTGTCGTGGGCGCCGCCGTGGATGCCGATAGCGCAGCCCAGACGGTCAGCCTCCTCGTAGATAGGCCAATAGCGCTCGTTGCCCAAGTGCGATTGCAGACCGTCGGCGCCCGTCGACGGCAGCATCGCCCCCGCCATGCCGAGCTCTATGACGATGCGGCGCAACTCAACCACGGCCTCGGCCGGCTCTTGCAGCGGAATCAACCCCATCCCGATGAAGCGCGGGTTCTTCGACAGATACGTTTCGTACAGCCAATCGTTGTAGGCGTGCGCCAACTCGATAGCCCAGTCGCGACTGACAATCTTACCGAACGTCAGGCCTCGCGTCGTGTATAGCACTGCGCTGTCCATGCCCAGGTCCTGCATGAACTCCACCCAGCCGTCGGGACCGACGCGGGCAAATGCCCCCGGCGGCGTGAAGTGCCGGTTGGAACTGTGCAAGTGGTCGCCAGGCGGGAAGGGGTCGCGCACGGCTGCGGACGGAAGCCGGTAGGGCTCCGGCAAGTGCGCGACGATGCCCGCGAGGTCCTCCATCACGTGGCCGTCGCCATCGATGATCCGTTCCAAGGATTCTGTGGTCACGGGGCGCCTCCTTCAGGCGGTTTGTCACAGCATACCGGCCCACCGTCTCGCGTCAACCTCCAACGCCTGCGGTAGACTGCTCGCCAGCACGACCCCAACACGATCGAGTGGGAGCGCGACCCATGCCCGACCTGCCCATTCCGTTCCAGGACCAGATGCCCGGCAACCACTGTTGGGGCTGCGGCCCCGACGTGCCCCAGGGGCTCGGAATCAAGAGCTACTGGTCTGGCGGAGTCGCAGTTTGCGAGTGGCGGCCGAGGCCCGAGTTCGCCGCCGGACCCCGCCACCTCCTCTTCGGCGGCACGATCAGCAGCCTCTTTGACTGTCATGGAATCTGGACCGCGATCGCCTCCGCGTACCGCGGCGAGGGCAGGGCCATCGGGACTGCGCCCCTCATCTGGTTCGTCACCGGCTCGCTCAGCGTCTCCTACCGCAAGCCGACGCCCATCGACCGGCCGCTGACCCTCAGAGCAGAGGCGACCGAAACAGGCGCGCGCAAGACCGTCGTCTCGGCCACCCTCGAGTCGGACGGCGAGGAGCGCGCCACAGCCGAGATTGTGGCGGTGCGTGTGCCTATTGAGTGGTTCGACCCCTCGTAACAGGCCTGGCGCGCCCGCGCGGCGGCTGCGTGTGGTACCGTGAGGGCGTGACGCTCATCCACAGCGACCGGCACAACGCCTCTCTATGGGACTACGCACTCCCGTTCGTGGCCATGTTCGCCATCATCCAAGGCCTTGGCGTCGGCAACCCGCTGTACATCATCATCGGCGTGGCCGCCGGGATATACGTCCTGTACACCCGCCATAAGCGCTACGACCTGTTCCCCCACGCCCTCGTTATTCACTACATGGGCCCCCGGATGATCGTCGTGCCGCTGATCGAGGTGCTCGGCGTAATCGAGTCGAGGCAACCCTACGCAGGGGTTGCCCTGATGGTGCAGCGTCAGGGCTCCAGGAACATCGTCATCAAACCCGCCGACCGCGCCGCCTTCCTCTCCCGCATGAGGGAGGCGCTAGAAGCGCAGCCTCGCTCGCCGTAGGCGCGGGGGTTGGGCGCTCGTCCCTGGCCCATCCAATCGCTCGGCGGGAGAAGGCGTCGAGAACGACGCCGACGTAGAGCCTGCAGTCGCTCAGTGCGTCACCCCCGCCGGCGGGACGCGGGGCGGGCAATCAGACCGGCGCCCGAGGCACGGCCAATCGTCAACGTTGACCTGCGCTGTTCTGCTTTAGCCTCTGTCCCGGCCGTCGGCTGGAGTCAGTTGGAAGCCGGAACGAGAGGCTCGATGGCGCTGGTGTCCGTCGAGGCCCGGGCGACGTCTAGATCGTACATGCGCTGGAGATTCAGCCAGAACTCCGGAGTCATGCCCAGGGCCTGTCCGATTCTCAGTGCTGTGTCCGCCGTAATGGACCTGCGGCCGTGGACGATGTCGTTGATGCGTATCGGAGGCACGTGGATTGCCTTTGCCAATCGGTACTGGCTGATGCCGAGTTCTTCCAGCATTTCAGCCAAATGCTCTCCTGGGTGGATTGGGGCTAGTGTAGTAGCAGTCATGGATATTCCTGTTCAGCATCTCAATCTCAGGTAGTTGTTTCAGTGGTAGTCAGTAATCTCTATCTCCATTGCGCCCTGGCCTGTCCATACAAAGCACACTCGCCACTGCTCGTTGATGCGGATGCTGTGCTGACCAACTCGGTCGCCCCGCAGAGGTTCGAGCCGATGGGACGGGGGCGTCTGAAGGTCAGCTAGTTTTGTGGCCGCAATCACTCTCTGCAATCTCATCAATGCTCGTCGCTGGATGTCAGGCGGCAAACGAGGCGCAGGTTCGCCGTAGAAGAGCCTCTCTGCATCCTTATCACGGAATCGATTCACCTGGGTTGCATAATAACGGCACGCATTAATATCGTCAAGCGATAACACCCGGCAAGCCGTGCCCGTTCGTCAACGCGTCGCTCAGCGCGTCACCCCCGCTGGCGGGGCACGCGGCGGGCGGGCGCGGAAACGCGCGTGTCGCCTGCGGGACTCGCGAGCTGCCGCTCGAGCGCCGTGAAGGCGTCGATCAGCTCCGGCGCCTCGAAGGCGCGATTGCGCCGGCCCACGTTGACCTGCGTCAGCGCGCCCGCGCCCACGAGCCGGTCTATCGCCTGGCTCGCCGCCTGGAACGACCGGCCGGTGAGCTCAGCCGCAGTGGATGTCGTGAGCACCGGCGCGGCGGGCAACGCCCCGATGAGCAGGCGCGCCGCCGAATCGCGGCGGGGGTTTCCGGCGCGCTCGACCCAGGACGCTTGCAGCGCGCGCACCTGCTCCTCGAAGCGGCTGGCGTCCTCCACCGCCCGGCGGCACGCCGAGGCCATCAGGGCGATCCAGCGGTTGATTCCCCCGTGCGCCTCCGCGCAGTCTGGCGCGCCCACGTAGCGCGTCGCCGTCAGGCCGCCGACGTAGTCCCGCGACCATGTCGCGAGGACGAGGGAGACCGGCGGCAGGACCCGCAGCGCGACCCCGCGCCGGCGTAAGACCAGATGGAGCAACACCCGCCCCGCACGCCCGTTCCCGTCCACGAAGGGGTGGATCGTCTCGAACTGCGCGTGAGCGACCGCTGCCTGCGCCAGCGCCGGGAGCGAATCGTCGTTGCAGAACGCGACCAAGTCGTCCAAGAGGCCGGACACAGCCTCGGGCGGCGGGGGCACGAATGCCGCTGAGCAGGGGTTGTAGTCGCTGCCGCCGATCCAGTTCTGCACGGTGCGGATGCGGCCGCCATGCTCGTCGAGGCGCGACCCCGCCAGCAGGCGGCGGTGCGCCTCCAACAGGACCTCGATGGTGATCGGGCCGCCGGGCCCGACGGAGTCCACTCCCCACGCCATCGCGTCGATGTTGCCGAGCACCTCCGCGGCCGTCACGTCGCGGGGGTCTTCGCCGAGCTGACGCGCCGCGTCGGCTCGGAGCAATCGCCGTCCGCCCACGTCGAGGCCTTCGATGCGAGAGGAAGCGACGGACTCGGCGCGGAGGAGCAGCCGGGCGAGGGCCTCGGTGTCGGCCAGCGCTTCCGCGGACGCGTTGAGCCGGACGAGCGCGCCCTCGGCGTCAGCGACATCCGCGGCGACGTCGCCGTCGAGGGCAAACCGGCGTCCGTCCAACGGGTCGGGGATGTAGACGGCGTAGTTGCAAGGACGACGGTCGCGCCGGGTCAGCCCGGCGGCGTCGCTCTCCCAGCGCCGCTCCTGCAAACTTGCCATGACAACCCTCCATATTCAAGAATAACACATATCATTGAATATGGACAGACCTTGTTCAAGCTTGGTTCAGCAAGGGGAGAGAGGCCGAGAGGCCCTACGGCAGGTTGCTGTGGCTTGGTTGCGCGTTGTCGAGCAAACTTGTCCGTAACAGCCATACATATTCAAGTATAGCGCGTATTCTTGAATACAGCCTGACCCTATTCAAGGTTGGTTTAACAACGGGGGAGGGGGGACGAGGGAGCCCCAGAACCGACGAGAGAGTAGGCGGGGTCTCCTGGGAGATTAGGAAGTGGGCCCCGCCACGAACACCTCGCGGACTTCCTGGCGGCCGCCGTTCTCGCCGTACTCCTCCTCCCAATAGAGGTCGAACGGTCGCAGGACGGGCGCGTCCGTGTACGAGAACAGCACCGACTCCAGCTCCGCGGCGTGCTCGTGGTGCGCGCGGCTTGGGACGACGAACGTGTCCTTGTCGGTCCAGTCGAAGCGCGTGCCGTCGATGATCGAGTGCCCCTTGCCTTGGACCACGTGGTAGACGACGTTGCCCGTGTGGCGGTGAGCCAAGGTGTGCTGTCCGGGCTGGAGGAGCTGCGCGAAGCAGGCCATCGACGCCATCGCCGGCCCGCCGGTGCGCGGGTTCGTGTACTCGACGCACACGCCGTCGAAGGGACTGCCCTCGCTCTCGGTGGCCAGCTTCGCCAGCGTCGCGTACGTCTGCTCGAACTTGTAGTTGAGCAGCGGGGAGTGCGGCCCATTGTGCTGCACCCACGTGGGCGTCAGGTTGGTGCCGCCGTAGAGCCGCATCGAGACGTCGTCGGACTTCGTGTACGCCTGCTGACGGCTCACATCCTGCTCTTGCTTCATGGCGCCGAGATAGTTCACGAGCGGCACGTCGAGCCCATCGAGCCACACCATTGGCCGATCGCCCTCGTTGCAATGGTCGTGCCACGTCCAGTTGGGAGTCGTGACGAAATCGCCGGGGTCCATGTACGTCTTCTCGCCGTTGACCGCTGTGTATGCGCCCGTGCCCTCGAGGACGAGGCGCAGCGCCGAGGCGGTGTGCCGGTGGGAACGCGCGACGTCGCCCGGGTTGATGATCTGAAGATTCGCGACCAGCGTGTTCGTGGCGGCCGGCCGGCCCGCGAGGCCCGGGTTCGCGAGCACCAGCACACGGCGTTCGGCGTGGTCCATGTCCACCAGTTCCGCCGCTCGGTACATCAGCGGCCGGAAGTCGCTCCAACGCCAGAGGAACGGGACCGCCGAAGGAGGCGGTTCGTTGCCCTCGGACAGCCAGAGCGGCCTGCTGTGGTTGCGGCGCGCCTCCTCATAGAAGAGGTTCAGCTCTTCGATCCTGCTTCCGGTGTCCGACGATGCCATCGCGTTCTCCCCTCGTGCGGACGTCTTCTCCCGCCCGTTAGCCGCTCCCCCGCCGGCCGCCGACCCGTCCCGCTACCAGGGCGCGTCCGTCAGCACCCAGCGGTCCAGGCTGTCCAAGTACTCCCGAAACAGCACGAGGCGCATCGCCACCGCTCGCCGCGCCTCGTCCTGCTCCTCCGGCGTCGTAATGAGCCGCCGCAACAGCGCCTGCGGGACGCTGCCGTGGCGCTCCTCGTCCTCCGTGATGCGGCGGTACGGCTGCTTGATCCACTCCGGTACTGACGGCGCCTCCAGCGACTTGTTGATCAAGTACGTAGCGACCGTCTCGCCCGCCAACGGGAACCCGGCGATGCGCTGGCCCGTGGACCTAAGACCCTCGAGGGCGTTGAACATCGCCGTCTGCGCCGGGAGCGGACGGTAGTCGAACGGCTCGCGTCCCGTCTCGCGGATGCGCGCGGCCAGCAGGCCGGCGTGCTCCGTCTCTTCGTGCGCCGATTGGGCCATGATGGTCTTGACCTCGATATCGGGCGTCGATCGGAGCCACCCGCCGTACAAGTCCGCGGCCCGGAGCTCGTTGAACAGACGGCTCCGCATCACCATCATGCGTTGCTCGTCCGTCGTCAGCGGGACGTAGCTGTAGGCGGGCGGCTTCTCGTCCAGCGTCGCGCAGAACGCGTCGACCGCGTAGACCAACTCATCGACGAACCCAGCGCTATCCATCGCTCCCCTGCTCTCGGTCGCCCCGCAGTCTACCGCGTTCTCCTCTCCTCCGTACTATCGCTATTCGACCGGCCGGGCGTCCTGGGGCGTCCGCTTGGGCTAGAATGCTCCCCGACGACACACCTTGGGAGCGAGGAGAGCCATGACGCAAACGGCTGACACGTACACGGAGGAGCAGTTCATCGCCGGCATCCGCGACGCGTTCGCGTCCACGGGAGACGCCCGGGGCCAGGCGCAGCGCATCGCGGACCTCATGCGCCGGATGTTCGCCACGGGGTGGCCTGAGAACAGCGACAAGATGGGCGACGGCGACGGCACGTTCCTCATCCACGCCGACACCGACCTCGGGCACCCGGACCCCGGCTTCATGGTGCTGGCCTACCGGCAGGGCCCTCGGCCCGAGTTGCCTCCGTCGCCGCACGACCACGGAGCGTGCTTCGTCGTCTACGGCGTCGCCAAGGGCTCGAACGTCCAGACCCGGTTCGCATGGCAATACGACGAGGACAGCGCCCTGCCGCCTACGCTGCGGGAGACCCAGCGCATCGTGCAGCGGCCCGGCGACGCCGCCTACTTCCTGCCCGGGGAGATTCACTCCACCCAGGGCTCGACCGACGAGGCGACGGTCTACGTGCGGGTCACGAGCACGGACCTCGACAAGGCCTGGCGCCATCGCTACCACCTGGAGCACAACACCAGCCAGGCCTTTCAGTCATCGTCCCAGCCATCATCGGCGCCGAGCGCCTAACCCTTTCGAGGAGACGCCATGACCGTCATCGACGTTCACGCCCACCATATCCCCGAGACTCTGCTCGACCTCGCGACCGACCTCGTGCCCTCGAGGCAGGTCGGATCGATGACGGACCTCGACGAACGCATCGCTGACATGACCGGCATGGGCGTGGACGTCCAGATAATCTCTCCGTGGATGGGTTTCTTCGCTCGAGACCTGGCCGTGGCCCGCCGTCACAACGACGCTTTGGCCGAGTCGGTGAGCAAGCATCCCGCGCGGTTCCGTGGCCTCGCCGCCGTCCCGATGGCCGAGCCGGAGCACGCTCCGGCCGAGCTGGAACGCGCAGTGCGGGAGCTCGGCATGCGAGGCGTCGAGATTGGGAGCTCCGTTCTCGGCAGGAACCTCGACGAGCCGGAGTTCGGCCCGCTCTTCCGCAAGGCGGAGGAGCTCGGCGTGCCCATGTTCATCCATCCCGTCAACCCGACCCTCGGCGTCGAACGGCTCGGGCGCTACCGCCTTGAGAACCTCATCGGCAACGTCACCGAGACCGCCGTCGCGGCGGCCAGCCTCATCTTCGGCGGCGTCCTCGCCGAGTTCCCGCGCCTCGTGATCTACCTCGCCCACGGCGGCGGGAGCTGTCCCTACATCCGCGGCAGGTGGGACCACGGCCTCGTCAGCAAGACCGTCGAATCCACGATAACCAAGCTCCCCTCCGCCTACCTCGAATCGCTCTACTACGACGCGCTCGTGCACTCCTCAGAGGCGCTCGAATGGCTCGTCGGATGGGTCGGCGCCGATCACGTCATGCTCGGCACAGACTACCCGTTCGGCATGGGCGAGATGCGCCCGGTCGACGCTATCAACGCAACGTCGCTCACTGAGCAACAGAAGCAGACCATCATGGGCGGCGCCGCGGCTGAGCTGTTCGGCGTCTGAGGCGGCGGCGATGGCCTCGAACGACGAAACCGCCGCCGCATGGGCCTACCATGACGCCACCAAGCACACGTGGGCCTCGGTGCGTTCGGGCGGTCATTTCCTAGACTTCGCCAATCAGCCCCGCCCCTATAAGCTCTATCGCGACGCCCTGCCCGAAGTCCCGCTGACTCGCGCCGCCGCCTCGGGCAGCGCCGCGCTCCCGGTCCTGCACGGCCTCGCGCCGGCGCCCGCCGACGGCGCGGTCCCGTCGGTCGCGCAGCTCGCCGCACTGCTGCTGCTCTCCGCCGGCGTCACCAAGCGGCTCCCCGTCTTCGGCGGGAGCATGCGCTTCAGGGCCGCCGCCTGTACCGGCGCGCTCTACCACATCGAGCTGTACGTCGTTATGGGCGAGACCGTCGGCGACGCCGCAAGCGAGACCCCGGCCCTGCCTGCGGGCGTGTACCACTTCGGCGCGCATGACAACACGCTGCGCCGCATCCGCGACGGCGACCACCGGGCGGCGCTAGCCGAGGCGGCCGGCGGCGAACCATCGACTGCGGCCGCGCCCACGGTCATCGTCTACACGAGCACCTTCTGGCGGAACGCCTGGAAGTACCAGGCGCGGGCGTACCGTCACGCCTATTGGGACAGCGGCACGATCATCGCCAACACGCTCGCCGTTGCCGAGGCTCACGGGCTGCGCGCCTCGGTCGTCACGGGGTTCGTCGACGACAGCGTAAACGCGCTGCTCGGCCTCGACTCGGACCGCGAAGCTGCGGTCGCGCTCGTCCCCGTGGGCGGCCCGATTGAGGCGCCTGAGGCTTCGTCGGCCGCCCCTCCGCTCGTACTGGAGACCGAGCCGCTGTCGCAGCGCGAGGTCGCGTATCCAGCCATAACCGAGATGCACGCAGCCTCGTCACTCGGGTCGCCCAGCGACGTCGCGGCGTGGCGGGGCAGGGGAGCCGGGACTGGCGGCGCTCCTACCGGCTCGCTCACGCCGTTGACGCCGTCCTCGGATGGAGACGGGCGCTCGCTCGAGACCGTCATCGTCCGCCGGGGCTCGTCCCGCCGCTTCGAGCGGGGGCCTGTCAGCTTCGACCGCCTATCGACCGTCCTGGCCGCTGCCGGCCCGCGTGTGTCGCTCGACGTCGCGACGCCGGACGCTGGCGCGCTGACTAGCGCATACGTCATCGTGAACGACGTCGATGGGCTCGCGTCTGGCGTGTACCTGTACCATCGGGAACAGGGGAGCGGACGCGGCCTCGAGCTGCTGCGCGCGGAGGAGACGAGGGACGCGGCGGGGCATCTCGACCTGGACCAGGCGCTTGGCGGCGACGCCGCGTTCAACGTCTACTTCACCGCGGACCTGCGCGCGCTGCTGCCCCGGCTGGGGAACCGGGCCTACCGCGCGGCGCACCTCGAGGCGAGCGTCGCCGCCGGCCGCATATACCTGGCGGCCTATGCGGCAGGGCTCGGCGCAACGGGGCTCACCTTCTACGACGACGAGGTCATCGACTACCTCTCGCCCTCCGCCGCGGGTCAGAGCGTGATGTTTCTCATCGCCGTCGGCCTGCCCGCGAAGCGCCCTCCTCTCGGCGCCCAGTGAGCGCTCGCCCGACCGCCGTCTGTACCAGCGACCGTCTCCGTCCCCTCCTGCCAAGCGGCGGGACTAGGATGGCGCAGCTGTTACCCATGTGCCCGGTTTGTGTTGCCTCTCTTCCGGGTCTGTACCCGCTTAGCCTCCTCCCCCGCGGGGGGAGGATTGAGGTGGGGGGAACCACATAGTCTCGGCCACGCGAGCAGCGTTCGTGTCGAGTCCACTGATAGGGCGGGGCGACGGGCGGTAGTGGGCAGCTGGCGCCTCTCCCTGTCACTGGCCCCCGAGCCGGAATGCAGGGGGAAGACGCTCAGACCCTAGCGCGACGCTGGGCCGTCGGGCGGCGACGACGACTGCGGGCTGGCGTCCTGAGCCTCCGGTGTGCTCCCTTCCTTTCGGAGCGTCTCCGGGACCAGCGCCAACATAACGAGGCCCCCCGCGAGTGCCGTGCTCGCTAGCAACGCGAAGGCCGCGCCGTACGTGGCGAAGGATACGAGGACGGTGAAACTCAAGGGCGAGGCGAGCGATCCCACCTGCGCGATCAAGCGCGATACGCCGAAGAACGCCCCTCGGGCGTGGGCCGGAGCTACGTCGGTGCCCAGCGTCTGCATGTTGCCGGAGATGAGGCTCACCGAGAGATGGACCGCCACGAACGCAACAATGAAGAGCGCGCGGGACAGGTCGAAGACATCCGTCAGCGCGAGGAACGCCATCGACAGACCGGAGAGCGTCAGACCTGGCACAATTGTGAACTTGCGCCCGAACCGGTCCATGATGTAGCCCGCGGTGAACGTCATAGGGATGCCGGCAACGGCCATCGCGCTCCGGAGCCCGCCGATGTCCGTGGGGGACATGTCGTAGGCGAATGCCGCGTAGACGATGATGACGCCGCCGCCGAAGATGCCCCCGCGCGTGACGTTCGCCAGGAACTGGATCAAGAACACGTACGGGATGGGCGGCTTCCGCAGGTCCGGCATGCTCAGGCCCTGCCGCTGGCCTCCTGGCTGCCCTGACGGCGAGCGCGCGGCCATCGTCTCCTTGATGATGAAGAAGCTCGGAATCACGGCAACCATCACAATAACGCCGTGCATCACGAATGGGACCCATAACCCAAAGTGGTCGGCCGTCAGCCCGCCGATGATGGGACCGGACAGTGCGCCGATCTGCGCCACGCCGAACATCGACGTGATCTGCCTCCCGCGCTGTTGCGCTCCGCTCGTGTCGGCGATGACCGTGATGCGGCTGAGCATCCACATCTGATCGCCGATGCCGCTGATGAACCGGTAAACGAGAATCTCCTCGAACGAGCCCGCGAGCGCCGCCCGCGCGGTAAGCAGGGACGCCGCCGCGACGACGAAGGGGCCGGCCAAGAGCATCTTGCGCCGGCCGATGCGGTCGATCAGGAACCCCGTTGGAATGGGCGCGACGGCGGTGCCGAGCTGTTGCAGGACGAACACCATCATCGCCGCGACGAAGGTCTGACCGAAGTCCTGCGTCAGCTCGGGCAGCACCGTTGCCGTGGCGCCCATGCCGAACCCCATCGAAATCGCGGGCAGGTGCATCGACAGCACGATTCGCATGTCGATCCAACGAGCCTTCGCCCGCGGTTGTGGATGGTCGGGCTGCGTTGCCACTATTGCGCCTCGCCGGCCTGGCCGCGCAGCGCGCGGTGCACCCGCTCGGCCGTGATGGGCAACTGTCGGACGCGGACTCCGCAGGCGTCCTCCACGGCGTTGGCGATGGCCGCGGCGGCTGGCGTGCTGGCGTTCTCGGCGATGCCCTTGATCCCCAGCGGTCCTATCCCGGTCTCGGACTCGATAACCACGGTGCGGAGCTCCGGAATGTCGGCAGCCGTCGGGACCTTGTAGTCGGCGAACGAGAGTGTGGACACACGGCCGTTCTCCGTAAGCATCTCCTCCATCAGCCCGTACCCTACGCCCTGGACGGCGGCCCCGTTGATTTGCCCCTGGTGGCCCTGCGGGTTGAGGATGCGCCCCGTGTCGTGGGCGGTCGTCAGCCGCAGCAGCGACACCCTCCCTGTCTCCGGGTCGACGGAGACCTCCGCGACCTGCGCAGTGAAGGCAGTGACGCCCGGCTGCTCCTCGTCGTTGATAGAGGCGTGACCGGTCACAGCGGCGCCTGTCCGGGCGACAACCTCGCGCCACGGTTGGAACTCGCCGGTGTCGGCGCGCGAGACCGTATCGCCGTCAACGTGCGCCAGCTCCTCGGGCCAGCCGAGCAGGTCGGCCGTCAGACGCGCGAGCTGCCGCTCGACCTCCTTAGCGGCCGCGTACGCCGCCTGGCTTCCGAGCCTCGTGCCGCGCTGCGCAGAGATGCCGGAGTCGAACTCCGCCTCGTCCGTGTCCATGACGCGCACCGTGACCCGCGACGGCGGCAGGCCGAGGGCTTCCGCCACCACCTGTTGGAGCATCGTATACGTGCCCGTGCCCTGCTCGAAGACCGGCGTCGAGAGCGTCACCGCGCCGTCCGGGGCGAGCGACACGATGGCGCTGGTCTCGCCGCCGCTCGCCTCCTGGTGGCTCAGCGCCACGCCGCGCCCGCGGAAGGCGGGCTTGGGCGCTCCGTAGCCCGACGCAGCCACCGCCGCTTCGAGCGTCTCGATTGCCTTGACGTCGACGAACCGCTCGCCGATAGCGGTCTCGTCGCCCTCGCGCACCGCGTTGCGCCGCCGGATTTCTGCGGGGTCCATGCCGATTGCCCGGGCTGCGCAATCGAGCTGCGACTCCATGGCGAACGTCGCCTGCTGGCGTCCGGGGCCGCGCATGAAGCCCCGGGGCACGTTGTTGGTGTAGACGTGACTCGAGGTGATGCGCGTGTTGGGAATCCGGTACGGGCCTCCCGCCGTGGAGGCGCCCGGCACGAACCCCTGCGGGATGAACCCGGCGTACGCGCCGCTGTTGAAGATGAGCTCGGCCTCGTGCGCGACGATCGTCCCGTCCCGCCGTACGCCGGTCCGCATGCGCGCCGACGCCGGGTGACGAGGGTTCGCCGCCTGCAGCTCCTCGTCGTAGTCGAGCGCCATCCGCACCGGACGGCCCGCGGCTCGGGCCAGGTAGTAGCAGAGCGGGATGTTGCGCGGCTGGCCCTTGCCGCCAAAGTCGCCGCCGATCGTGACGGGGTTGAGGCGCACCTGCTCCTCGGTGAGCCCCATCGCCCCCGACGCCTGGCGCCGCGTCGGGTGCGGAGTCTTGTTCGACGCCCACACCTGCGCGCGGCCCTCTCCGTCGACCCACACCAGCCACGAGTTCGGCTCCATGTAGGCCTGGTGCATCAACTGCGTCGTGAACGTGTTCTCGACGATGACGTCGGCGGCCGCGAACCCGGCCTCCACGTCCCCCTTCCCCCAGCGGTTGGTCACGAAGACGTTCGACGGCCCCTCCAGCGGATGCGGCAGGCCGCCGTACTCGTGGACATTGGGGTGCAGTAGGACGGCGTCCGGCTGCATTGCCTCGGCCGCGTCGAAGACGGCGGGAAGCTCCTCGTAGTCGACGTCGATGAGACGCAGAGCGCGCTCGGCCGTCTCCTCGTCCTCCGCCGCCACGGCGGCGACCTGCTCGCCGACGAAACGGACAACGTCGATGGCGATGACGGGCAGGTCCCTGATCTTGCGTCCGAAGAGGACCCGTGAGACATCGCTGCCGGTGACGACGGCGTGCACGCCGGGGAGCGCTCGCGCCCTCGACGCGTCGATGCGCAGGATGCGCGCGTGGGGCAGGGGACTGCGGAGCGCCTTAGCCCATAGCGCGTCCGGCAGCAGCACGTCCGCCGTGTATTGGGCGGCGCCCGTCACCTTGCCGAGCGCGTCCGCTCGCGGGGTGGATGGGCCCCCCGTGGCGGCCATCACCTCGGCCGCGGCTTCGGCGACTCCTCGCCGTCGACGTAGATCGCATCCACCCGCTCGTTGAAGAAGCTCACGAGACCGGCCACCTTCGTCGATTCAGGCGTCGTGTAGACGTAGGACCACCCGATGTCCTTCAACGTCTCGCCCCCGGCCTCCAGCGAGTAGTAGTGCGCCTCGCCCTTGTAGGGGCACCGGGTCACAGTCTCGCTTGGCCGCAGCAGCTCCAGGCGGAGGTCTGCCTTGGGCACGTAGTAGCGGATGGGGTGCCCCGGCTCGAGCAGTATCACCGCGTCGCTGGTCTCGGCCACCGTCTCGCCGCCGGCGATCACGCGCACCTCGCGCCCGCTCTTCACGGTGTCGATGCGCTTGAACGGGTCGCGGGCGTGGACGAAGACCTCCTCCTTCTCTTCGAACCAAGCGTCCATCTTTCCCCAGTCGAACGCCACATATCCGGTCACGAAGCTCGATTCCTCGGGAGGCTCGCGGAAGGCCCACGCGCCATTCTCGGCGACGCGCCCGGCCGCCTCGATGTTCCAGTAGGAGGCGTCCCCCTTGCGCGGGAAGGCCCGCGTGAAGCTGCTCGGCGTGAACAGGTCCGAGCGTACGTCCTCCTCCGGGAAGTAGTACACCGGGGGCCCGCCGTCCCTCAGCAGGCGGGCGCGCTTGCTGTCCGCGACCGCCTCGCCGCCGAAGAAGGCGCGGACCCACTTGGGGCTCTGCATCCACCGCGGCCCCGCCGCCGCAATGAGCCGGTTGCTCTCGTCCGCGTAGTGGTCGTCCATCGTGCGCCTCCTTCGCCCGTGCAGGCTCCGCCTATACTACCCCCGCTAGGCAGTTTCTGCTGAGTTGCGTCTGCGCCCACGCCGACGGGTCGAGGCGCTCCCGCCCCGGCCTTGGCTACTCGGGAGGCGAGGGGGCCTGAGCGGCGAGCTCGCTCAGCAACGCCGCGACCTTCTCTCCGATGACGCCCCGTATGGACCTGACCTCATCGAGAGGCTGTCCCTTCGGGTCCGGCAATCCCCAGTCCTCGACGTCCCTCAGGAAGACCGCGGGGCAGGCATCGGCGTCCGCTGCGCAACCCATAGTGACAAGCCTATGCGCCTGTGCCGCCAACTCGTCTGTCAGGAGCTTGGGGCGTTCGGCGCGCAGGTCGAATCCCGTCTCGTCCATCGCGGCGGACACGACCTCGTGGATGCCGTCGAGGAGTTCCGTGCCGGCCGACTCCGGCCTCAGCGCCAGGCCTTGATTGGCGGCCAGCCGGTTGAACGTCGCCTTGGCCATCTGGCTTCGGCCGGCGTTGTGGACGCATACGAACAGGACCTCTGCCATCTGACGCCTCCTTTCGCCGCCTCAAAGTGCGCGATGAACGGGCCGAACAACCAGAGCACCGCGAGTCCGCCGAGAATGCCCCCGGTCAGTTGCGCCGTCCAATAAGGGAGTGCTCGCGGGGAACTCTGCATGCCGGAAGATGGCGAACGACAACGTCGCCGTCGGGTCCAGATGCGCGTCCGAGAGACAATGACCGCTATGCCTGCTCGGCTGCGTCCTCGGCGCGCGGCGGCGGGTTGACTCGAGGGCCGGGCGGACGGGCCGCGAAGCCGATGAACGCCGCGAGCAGACCGCCGATCACCGCGAGGCCGAGCACCCACGTGTAGCGGCCCGTCAGGTCGAAGATTGCGCCTGCCGCGACCGGCCCCAAGCCGCCGCCTATGGCCATGAACGGTTGGTTCACACCGCGGATCGCGCCCAGGTGACGCGTGCCGAAGTAGTTGGCCAACATCAGCGGTTGGAGCAGCCAGAACCCGCCCCACGAGATCCCGTAGACAACCGACCACACGAACAGCGCCGGCGTTCCGCTGACCCATAGGAGAACGACGACGGCGATGGACGCCAAGCTCAGCTCGGCGAGGGTTGCCGTGTGGAGCGCGACCCGTCCGACGACGATCCCCCACGCGAATCGGCCCAGGAAGCTGAACACCCCGAACACGAGGATCGAGTTCGCGGCGACCCGCAGCGAGTAGCCCTCCGATTGCAGGTACGCGACCCAGCTTGGTTGCCAGCCGTTCACCGCGAACAGGCCGATCGAGAACGCGGCTGTCGTCAGCCAGAACGCCCTCGTCCGCAGCGCTTCGCTCCGAGTGAAAGCGTGGGCGGGAACCCTCCGTTCGCCCGCGCCCGGTGCGTCGAGGCCTCCCGCGTCGCCGTCGGGCCGCAGACCGATGTCCTCGGGCGAGCTGTGGATGAGTAGGCTCAGCGGCAGCAGCACCGCCACGGAGAGTAGCCCCAGGAAGAACCAGGCGTCGCGCCAACCGGCTGCGCCCACGAGCTCCGCTGTGACCACCGGGAACACGAGGGGACCAAGCGCCCCGCCGGCGGAGGCCAGCGCGATCGCCGCGGCGCGCCTGCGCACGAACCACTTGGGCACGACGCCAAGCAGCACGGCGCCGGCTGCCGCGCTGCTCACCGCGCCCGTCACGCCGTAGATGAGGTAGTACTCCAGCACGGAATCGGTCCACTTGAGCGGAGACAGCGAAGCGCCCATCAGGAGCGTCGCGGCCACCATCACCGCCCGCGCGCCGCCTCGGCGGTCGGACCAGGCGCCGAGGACCGGCGCAATCAGCGCTCCGGCGACCAGCCGTACCGAGAGTGCGCCGAACAGCACCGACCGGCTCCAACCGAGCTCGCCCTCCATGGGCGTCGCGAACACGCCGATGCTGAAGATGCTCGTCCCCACCATGAAGGCTGAGAAGGCCATTGCGGCGGCCACGATGAACCAGCCGTGGAAGAAGGGTGTCCGCGCGTGCGGCATGTGCGGGGCGACCTCGGCGCCTCTCTCGGGTATCGGTCAGGGAGCCCTCCTCCCCGGGGCCAGGGGGAAGAGAGCTAGTGAGTCTCGAAGATATCCTGGTATGCCGCGACCTTCTCGAGCACTGCCCGACGCTCGTCGGCGGTTGGGTTGCGCGGGTCCTTCGCGGCGGGAAGGCTTCCCAGCCTTAGCAGCGAAGCCATCAGCAGCATCCGAGCCTTGTTCGCGTCGAGGTTGCTCCCCTTGACGAGCACGCCGCCCGGCCTGGACGGCACGCGTCCGCCGGGGTCTGCGCGCCCGACCTGGACCGTCGGCATGCCGCTGAACGCGGCAATGGTGAGCGCCGCCACTTGCGATTCCGTGCCCTGGCCGTACGGGTTCAGCCCCTCGAGGACGAACCCATGGAGCTTCGGCGAGCCGGGGTCGGCGCTGGCGCGGTCGGCGAGCCCCTTCTGTATCCGGGCCATGATATCGACCTCGTAGTCGGGGTTGCCCGTCGCGTCCTCCGACATGTAGTGGCCGTACTTGACCATGTGGACGCGGGGGATTGCCGAGGCCAGCAGCGCGCCGCTCTCGTCCTTGATCCGCACGTCGCCGTGTGCGGACGGCATCAGCTCCAGCCGCACCTCCGAGGTCGCGCCGCGCCGGTAGGTCGGCGCGTACCAGACCGTCACAGGCGGACCGACCGTGCCGAGCACGCCGCCGTGCCCGCCCGTGGCCTTGTAGCCTCCGGGGCGCGCGTCTCCCTTCTTGAACTCGCGTGCGGCAAAAATCTGCTGGTCTTGCACGCCCACCGCGCCGAGCCCGTTCCCGCGGCCGGACAGGATGTAGCTCACCGCGTCGACGATGTTCCGGTCGCCGTCGTTCGCGAGCTGGCCGTGCGGGCGCTGCGCTGCGATGCCGGCGATGGGCAGGTCAGTGCCGGCGACGAGGCTCAGCCAGTAGACCGTCTCCTCCACTGTGGGGCTGCCTTCGAGCCAAACGCCCCCCGCGAATGAGCCCGAGGCGAGCGTCGAGGCGACGACGTTGGTCACCCGGGCCAGCGCGCCCGCCGTGGGTTGATGCGAGGCCAGGAACGGCTTGTACGGGAAGTAGTCCACTCCGGAGACCTCGCCCTGCTGCGTGTAGCCGGCCGGAGGCAACGCGCGTACGAACTCGAAGTCGGCCATGCGGTCCAGCTCGTTCGCCTCGCCGTGCTCGTCTCGCCCCGTGATCGTGCGGTCGATGTCCTCGAAGATGCGCGAGGCGTCGGGATAGAAGAACTGACGGCCGCCGAAGGCCATCGAGCGGTCGGTCAGGTCCGACTCCTCGAAGGGCGCGCCATGGGGCGACCCGTCCGCGCGCCGCGCCATGTAGGGGAGGAGGTACGCGCCGTCCTCCGGCCGCAGCTCCGCCTCGTAGTAGTCCCTGCCGTCGTCGTGATAGACATCCTTGGCGTCGGACTCGAGCGGGTGCGCGGAATACTTGGCGATGCGCACTGTCACCGGCTCGTACAACCGCTGCGCCGCGAGATGGTCGAGTCGACCCTCGAGCTCGCGGTCGCCGGGGAGGCGCGCCCTGCGGCTCGTCACCAGCGTCGGCGAGTTGGCGATCGTCGAGTCGGGACCCGAGAAGACCGCGATCCTAGGCTTGGCCATGTACGCCTCCTTGCCGGGTTGTCCGGCGACGGGTGATGGTGCCACTACGTTGCGGGCGTGGGCCCGTCAGACGGCGTCGTCGAGCTCAGTCACGGCCCGGATGATCCGGTCGGGCCGCACGTCGGACTCCGCCGGGACTCCGTGTCCGCGATAGTCGACCCATACGCCGCGCAGGCCGAGCCGCTGCGGCGCGGCGACGTCGAACTCCAGGTGGTCGCCGACCATCCAGGCGTCGCTGGGGTCGGCGCCAAGGTCGGCGAGCGCCGAGGCGTAGACGCTGGGCTCGGGCTTGCCGAGGCCGAACTCGCCCTCGATGAGGATGGCGTCGAACAGCGGACCAAGGCCGAACCGGTCGACCTTCCGCCGCTGGTTAGCGCCCGACCCGTTGGAGACCAGCCCGAGCCGCACGCCTGCCTTGCGGAGGTTGACGAGCAGATCGACGGCGCCGGGAACGAGCGTGATGGCGCGGTCCTTCTCGGCCGCGTAGGCGCCGGCGATGGCGCTGCCCAGCTCCGGCGAGGGCAGGCCGAGCCCGTGCAACGCCTCGGAGACGATGTTTCGGCGAGTCTCGTCGAGGCGCAGACGGCCCTGGCGGAACCGGTCCGGACTCGAGTAGAACCAGTCGGCCTGGCGCCGGACCGCCTCCCGGAGCTCCGCCGCGCTCAGGGCGGGCGTCTGCCGCCAGTACCGCTCGCACGCCAGCATCCAGCACGCGTCAGTGACGCCGTCGTCCGAGGCCAGCGTGTCGTCGAGGTCGAACAGAACCGCGCGGGGCCAGGGCACGCGCCGGCTCAGCGGGCGATGGCCAGGTTGCACTCCGGGATGTCGCTGCTCTTGGCGTACAGCCAGTCGTGGAGTTCCTTGTGCCACGACGCGCCCTTGGGGAGCGTCGCCGAGCAGGACCGGACCGTGTAGAGCTCCGGATGCTCGACGCACGGCGGCGTCGTGCCGGAGTCGCGCAGCGCAATGACCGCGTTGAGCAAGCGGCGGCGCACCTGGATAATCATCCCGTCCGACGTGCCAAGGTGCTCGATCGACCGGTTGACGATCGGCCCCATGCTCTCCGTGACCGCCTGGTCCTGGATGAAGATCGAGGGGAGGCCGGTGAAGGTCTTGGTGCGTTGGACCTCCCGGTCGATCTCGTAGTCGTTCTCCTTGCGGGCGCGCGGGCGCCAGCGCCCGAGGCCGGTGGTCTCGTCGGGGAGCAGATCCCCGCTGGACCCGGCGGTCAGCCGTACCCCCATCGACGTCTGCGCGAGCGGGACGGTCGGGTGCCAGACCAGCGACCACACCCGCGTGGTGTAATCGTCGAGCGGGACCCACATGTGGCCGGGCACGCTGCCGTCCGGGTTGGCGGGGAACAGAGCGAAGATCGGGAACATGAACTGCGTCACGCGCCAGTACGTCGTCGTAGGGCTCTCGTCCCGGTTCGCGCCGTAGACGACGCCGTAGTCCGTCGGGACGATTTCGAGGCGCGGGTGCTTATCGTTGTGCCACACGCCGACGGCGGAGGAGTCGTCGGGGTTCAACCGTCCGTGCAGGAAGAAGAGATGGCTCGTGTCGATGTCGCCCTCGAGCGCTTGGAGCCAGTTGCAATGGCGCTGGGCGATGGACAGATTGCGCTGGTCCTCGGGGACCATCGTCCACTCGAACTCCGGCAGGCCGGGCGGGTCGCCGTCGCCCATGTACGCCCAGACCACCCCGCCGTGCTCGCGGACCGCGTAGCCCTGAGCGGGAATCTTGTTCTTGAAGTTGCTCTCCTCGGGCTCGCTCGGCATGTCGACACACCGCCCCGACACGTCGTACTTCCACCCGTGGTACACGCAGCGCAGGCCGTTCTGTTCGTTGCGTCCGAAGAACAGCGAGACCCCCCGGTGCGGACACGCCTCGGGGACGAGGCCGAGTTGGCCGTCCGTCGCGCGGAACAGGATGAGGTCCTCCCCGAGCAGCCGAACGCGCTGAGGGTCGCCGTCGGCGGCGATGTCGTTGGCGGGGACCACCGGCATCCAGTACCGCCGCATCAAGTCCCCCATCGGGGCGCCTCGGCCAACGCGGGTGATGAGATCGTTGTTCTGTACGCTGAGCATGCCGTCCTCCTGCTGCTGCGTCGTTGCGCCGCTCGCGGACGGCGCTCCGCTCATTCTCTATCGAAAGCCGCGATTTGGGAAGCGCTAACCGGCGCCGCTCTTCTCCAGCGTGGCCCTCGCGTCGGCCGAGGCCGGGACCACCTCGTCGACCGACCGCAGGTGCGTGAAGTCGTTCGCCGCGGCGTCGCGCACGAGGAACGGCGCGTCGCCGCCCTCCCGCAGCTCGCGGATCGCCTTCAAGAGCAGCTTGCGCGCCGCAATCACGCCCTGGTCGGTGTAGCCGAGGCGCTCCGTCGTCCGGTCCTGGATCGCCCCCTCGCCCTCCGTCGCCCACACGTCGTGAACGTTGAACGACGGGCCCATGCCGATGAAGCTCCGCGTCCGCATCTCCTCCCGGTCCTGCCGGAAGCGGTTCTCCGCGTTGCGGGTCAGGTGGTAGTCGGGGCCGAGGTCGGCGAACAGGAGCGGTCCCAGCCGGTCTTTGTCGAGCGGCCCGGCCAGGCTCACCATGAACTGGTACTTCCAGTGATGCGTGTCGTCGATGGGCACGTGCCAGTTGATGCCGTAGATCCCGGGCAGCGCGGGGAAGGAGCCCGCGTTGGGGTGCACGAAGTTCGAGATGCGCACGTAGCGGTCGCCTCCCTCGGCGTTGCGGATCGAGTAGATGCGGAAACCGTAGTTCGTCTCCTCGGTCTCGATCGACGGCGCGAGGTCGTTCCCGAACATCGTGTTGGCGGTCGCACCGCCGCCGCCCACCCGGTCCGTCGAGGCGGCCCCCGAGTAGGAGGGGTCTTCGCGCAGGTAGCGGTGGAGGAACGAGAGGTGCTGCGGGTCGATGTTCCCCTCGTTGCCCTGCAGGTAGTTGCAGGACTGATGCACCTTGTGCACGATGCGCTGCTCGTCGGCTGCGATGAGCCAGTGGTAGTTCGGGAGGAGCGGCGCCTCGCCCGGGCCCATGTAGGCGAAGATCAGGCCGCCCAACTCCTGGCACGGGTAGGCGAGGTGCCGGACCTTCTCCTTGAACCTGCTCCCCTCCGGCTCGCCCGGCTGGTCGAGGCACTGGCCCGTCACGTCGTAGAGCCAGCCGTGGTAGAGACAGCGGAGCCCGCCGTCCTCGATGCGGCCGTAGCTCAGGTCGGCGGCGCGGTGAGCGCAATGGATGCCCAGCAGCCCGATGCGCCCGAACTCGTCCCGGAACAGCGCCAGCTCTTCGCCCATCACCTGTACGGGGACCGGAGCGCCTCCCTCCGGGAGGTCAGTGCTGAGCGCCACCGGCTGCCAATAGCGCCGCATCATGTCGCCCCCCGGCGTCCCCGCGCCGGTCTGTGTGACTAGATCGTTCTCTTCACGGCTGAGCATGGTCGGCCTCCGCGCTGGTTCGGGCTAGCGTACGAGGGAGCGCGGGCGCGGTCAAGCGTGGGACGGGGGCCCCAAGCGCCAAAGCCGGCTGGTGGGCGATGGACGCCCTGCCGAGTCTCCCTTCCGTCACTGGCGGCGGGAACTTTTTTCTCTGTAACATTTGTATCATTCTGTGTCATTTGCTTCGAGAGTCCTCTCCCCCGCTGCGAGACCTTTGCCTAACTGTCCCGTCGTTCTCGTGCCTCGACACGGGAACCCACGCCCCGCCCCTCTGGATTCCCGCCTGCGCGGGAATGACGGAAGGGGCGCTCTGGATTCCCGAGTGGGGCTGTCCGGCGGCAGAGCGCTACGTTGTTCCCAGGTGTGACATTTGAGCCATTCCGCCTCTGAGGCCGGGGCCGGACGCCAGTGGGCGTGGCCAGCGCCAGGGTTGGGCCGAAGAGAACAGGGTAGGGCGCGAGGAGGGGACTGCGCAACGGCCGGTGTCGCGGCGGCGGGAACGACGGTAGGGCGTCGGTCACTGGGAGGGCCGTGTCGTGAGGTCGCTCAAGTCAATGTAGGGGAGAGGCGCAGACATTCACATACGCTTGGTGTACCCTCCTAGTCTTCAGAGCCTAGGCTTAGACTCTGGGTTCATGAAACCATGGAGATTGGAATGGTTGAATATCGGTTTGAGTACATCATGAAAGGACCGTCCGAGGAAACCGATGGGATGTATCTTGCCGAAATACCAGTGTTGCCAGGTTGCCGGGCATGGGGCGGAACTGAGTCGGAGGCCCATGAGAATCTCGTGAGCGTGGCCACTGAGTTCATACAGTCGTATTACTCCCACGGGGATAGGCTCCCCGCCGGCGTAGGGCCGGACAACACTGAGAGTACACACAACGCCATGAGATTGGTGGTTGCTGTGTGACTTACCGAGAACTCACTCGAAGACTGAAGGCATTCGGATGCTCACTCGACCGGCAAGCAAAGGGCAGCCATGAGATATGGCGAAGGGATAGTGGAGAACGAACGACGATTCCCAATAGGGGAAGTAGAGAGTTGCGACCTGGTACGGTCCGAGCAATCATCCGCGACCTTGGCATAGACAAGAGTGACTTCGACTCGGTCTAAGAGTGCTCGCTGAACTGAGCGTATACGGACGTATAATTTCATACTAAGGGCGTCGGGCCGCGTGAGCGACGCGGAAACTTGGCCCGTTGTAGTGCGTGAAGACGACCAGCCGTAAGCGGCAGGCGACGCGCCCCCCTACGGCACCGCGAACGGGTAGTCGGCGGGCAGGTGGCGACCGGGGCTGTAGTGCGGGTAGGGGGCCGATTCGCCCAGCACGTAGGCCTGGTAGAGCCCCTCGAAGAAGACCCAGTACGCCGCTTTGCTGCGGATGACCGCGTCCACGACCCGGTTCTGGACCTCGACGGTCGTTGCGTGCTCGAGCACCAGCCGCTCGCCGAGGCTGCTGTGCCCGGCGTCGGCGACGATGTGCTCGTAGAACCAGTCCATCCCCTCGCGAGCGATGCCGTAGACGCGGTCGTTCGTGGCGACGAAATGCGTGCAGAAATCGACGTTGATCGCTTCGCCCGCGACGCTGCCCGAGGCGAGCGACTCGATCACTGAGCGGTGGCGGTTGATCCCCATCAGCTCGTCGACGACGAGCACCGTGCTGGGCAGCAGCGGCGCGCCGTACATCTCGCGTTCCGGCACGCCTAACGCTTCGCCGAACCGCAGGTACATCTCGGTGTGCCCGCCGCCCTCGTCCCCCAGCTCCTCGATGAGCGAGTGCGCCACCTTCCGCTGGACGGCGAGGGTCGGCGAGTTGAGCAAGCGTCCCGCGTTCCACCAGGTGGGACACCGCTTCAGCGCAAAGTCCTGCTTCGCCCACCCTCGGACCTGGTCGAGCGACAGGCCCCCCTCGAACAACAGCCGGACGAACGGGTGCTCGAGCCGCGCGTTGCCCTCGCGCACCTCCTCCTGCAACATGCCAAGGAACTGCTCGCTCTCGTAAGGCTGCTCGCGGCCGAAGTCGAATCGCACTGGCGCTCCCATCCATCCTCCGTCATTGCCTCGAAAGTCCTCTCCGCGCCCCCCTCCGTCATCCTCGTGCTTGACACGGGGACCCACGCCTCCGAGCCCGGCGAAGGGGGCGCGCCCCGCCCGCCAACTTTCGTCGGTTGTGGTGTGGGCCGACAGGCCCACGTGAGAGATTCCCGGCGCCTAGACCGGGAATCCAGGGCCGCCGGAGCGTAACGGGTCTGCGACACTTGCCCGTTGCGCATCCGTCATCCCACCGCCTACCCTATTGCCGACGGAGGACCATGCACGCAACGACCCGCCCGTCGCCTGACCTCCTCCCCCGCCGCGTTTAGCCTCCTCCCCCGCCGCGTTTGGCCTCCTCCCCCGCCGGGGGAGGATTGAGGAGGGGGGAACCGTACCCCAGCGGGCCGGCCTCAGAGGAGCAATGGCGCAGAATGGCCCAAATGGCGCACTTGGGGAAAATATCTCCCGCCGCCCACTCGTAAATCGATGCAATCTACGAGTGAAGCGCCTGTGCCATTCCGGCCTTTCTCCGGCACATCTTGCGTCAATCACATCAGTTCCAGCGTCGTTTCCGCGCCAACACGGGCGCGCAGGGATGAGACCCCTCGTCTGTCCCTCCCGCTAACTCCCTCGTTCTGGCCTCCTCCCCCACGGGGGGAGGATTGAGGAGGGGGGAACCTCCGCGACTACTGAGGGCGTCAGCGAGTTATGCAGAGGTTCCCTAGTCCTCCTCCAGCCACCCGGCATCCCACTGGTAGTCCGGGTCCGTGTAGGCCCCGTCGGGCATGAGGGAGGTCAGCCCCCGCTTCGCCAGCTCCTCCTCGAACTTCTGCCGGATCCACGGGTCCTGCTGGAAGAACGGGATCGACCGGTTCGGGTCGGCGGAGGGATTGGCGCCGGGACGCGGCGCCCGAATGCGCAGCTGGCGGTTCTCGACGGCGCCGGAGTTCATGTGCATGTGGTACCAGTGGTAGGGCGGCACGAACACCGCCCCCTCCTGCCAGGGGCACACCATGTACTCGCCGTCCTCCTGCCACATCAGGACGAACCCGTCGGCCTCCTGGACGCCGACGATGGTCACGCCGGCCGCGTGGCGGTGCGCCGCCCGGTACCTGCGGGCGGGGAGCACCATCAGGCTCGTGCTAAACGCGGACCCGGGGAAGAAGATGCCGCCGCGGTAGGAGAGGCGGCCCGCTCCGCCGCCGACCTCGAGCTTGTCCCAGACGGAGAGGTCGGGGAAGAAGTTGCCGTACCAACGCATGTTGGCCCGCGGCAGCGAGGACTGCGTCGGCTCCGGCGCGTCCGCGCCGTAGGCCTCGGCCCGCGCTCCGGAAGAGAACGTCCCCGTCCCGGACAGATGAACGGGCTGCGCCGCCGCCGAGTAGAAGTTCCCTTCCTCCCCGTACAGCTGACTGAGGTCGACGTAGGGGTTGTTGAAGAAATAGTCGATGCTGGGGTTGGTGCCGAGCGCCAGCGGGAGCAGGCTGACGTGCAGCGTCAGCGCCGGCTGGTCGCCCCGCGCGTTGCTGAGCTGGTAGTGGTAGTTCGGGGGGATGCGGAAGAGGCTGTGCTTCTGCCACTCGAAGCTGATCTTCGGTTGACCTTCGGCCCAAACGCTTGCCAGTCCCTGCCCCTCGAAGACGTAGACGACCTCCTCCAACGCCATCTTGAAGGGCGGGATCGTCTCGCCCGGCGGGATTTCCAGGACGTGCACATGCTCGAGGCCCCGGTGGCCTTCGAGACTAATCACAGTCGCGGGGCACCCGCGCAGGTCCCAATGGCGCCGCTCCAGGTTCCGCGCGTCTTCGACGTAGTATCCCTTGAAGATGGGGACGTCCTGGGTCTCGAGCCAGAGGTCGTAGGCGTGGTTGCG
Source organism: Dehalococcoidia bacterium (assembly GCA_965220205.1). Classification (GTDB taxonomy): domain Bacteria; phylum Chloroflexota; class Dehalococcoidia; order Lucifugimonadales; family Australimonadaceae. The sequence goes on from OZ244812.1 coordinate 2,684,819, forward strand.
CCAGTAATCGATGGGCTGCGGGCGAGTGTCTGTTGCCATGTGCTTCTCCTTATGTTCTCCAGCCGCTGGTTGGTTCGGCCGCGCGCGTCCGGGCTCCGTGCGGGTCCGCCTAGGTGTCCCCCTCGGCGTGTGTTCCCATGAACAGCGCGATGATCTCTTCCGAGGGAACGTCGCTCTCCGTGCCCACGGGTATGTCCGGGTTGTCCATGCTGTCCACATACCGCACGCGGACGGCCTGATGGTCGTCAGCGACGCGCAGCACCCCGGCCACGCTCCCGTCCGAAAGCGTCACCTGGTCGCCGGCCGAGAGGCGTTCGACGTTCACGTTGGGTCTCCTCCGCTCGTGCCGGGCGGACTAGCGCGGGGCGATCTGGCCGGCGCCGGCGGCCTGCTTCTCAATCTCGCTCGGCGTGCCGAACCCAGCCTCGCGCGCCCGCTGTTGCGCGATGGGGCTGTACTTCACCGACTGTCCCGTCCCGATGGCGCCCGCCTCCTGCCGGCGTTGGACCGCCTCGCCGGACCGCCCCCGGTAGTTCGCGTCGTCGTTCTCGTGCGGGACGTGGACCGAGACGTTGGTCGCGGGGTCGCGGAACGTGTTCATCGGGTCGCCGCCGTCCGCGACGATGGCCATCTGCTCGCGCAGCAGTCTGCGGTAGAGGATGATGCCCTTGTCGGACTCGCCGAGCATCTCTGTCCAGCGCGGCGTGACCGGCCCTTGCGACTGCCACGCGTAGTTGTCCTGGCCGCCGTTGTTGTCCATCACCTCCCAGATGGGGAGGCCGTCCTCGTCGACGCCCGGGAGAGGGACCTTGTAGAGCGGGATGTCCTCCGGCGCCTGATCGGCGTCGCCCGCGCGCTTCGGGTACGTCTTGTACCACCAGTAGAGCGTGTGGGTGTTGTCGATGGGCACGCGGATCTGGTCCTGGCGCAGCATGTTCGGGAAGCAGATCACGTGGCCGTTCGCCCAGTTGGAGTGCGTCTCGTCGTCCCCCTCGAGGACGCGCCGCTTGACGATGCCGTGCTCGAACACGTCGAAGCCGATCTTGACGTGCCGCCGCACGAGGGCCTCGGTCCGCCAGTAGCCGGAGTCGCTCTCGCCGCCGCGCCCGAGACGTTCCAGGGCGTAGTTCGAGAAGTACTGGTGCAGCCACTCGACGTGCACCGGATCGAGGGAGTTCTCCATGATCTGGAGCCAGTTGCAGGGGAGCACGGCCCAGCCGATGTCCCTGACCACGTTGGGTTGCACCATCGCTTCCCATCGCGGCACGAGGGGGCGCGGCTCCGGGCCCAGCCATGCCCAGAGCATGCCGCCAAGCTCCTCCACCGGGTACGCCTTGATTCGGACCTTGTGCTTGAACGTGCTGTCGGGCGCTTCCGCGGGCTGGTCAACGCATTGCCCCGTCGTGTCGTACATCCAGCCGTGGTACGGGCATCGCAGCCCTTCGACTTCGGGGATGCCCCACAGAAGGTTGGCGTTGCGGTGGGCGCAGGCGTCCTGAACGAGGCCGTAGTTGCCAGACCGGTCTCGGAAGAGGACCAGGCTCTCCCCCAACACCTTGACGGCCTTGGTCGGGTGCTGGTGGAGCTGAGCGACGGTCGCCACCGGCATCCAGTAGCGGCGGAACAGGTCGCCCATCGGCGTCCCCGGCCCGACCTGGGTGAAGCGTTCGTTCTGCGCCTGTGTGAGCATGGCTCCTCCTCTCCGAAACGTGCCCGTGGCCGTTGGCGTACGGGGGCGGCCTCGCTCGGAAGCCTACGCAGGCGGCCTACCGCCGTCAACTACGCCCGGCCGGAGGAGCGTCCGCCTAGATGTCGGACCAGCGGGGGCGCAGCGAATCGGGATGGCGGTCGACCCACCGCCAGTAGTGCTCCCAGGCGTCGGCGACCTCGCCCGCGTCGCGCCGGTCCCGCGCCGGCTGCAGGTCGAGCTTGGGGATCGATCCGGGCTCGCCGATGGCCATCGCTCGCCACGTCATCTCGGCCTGATACTCGATCTGGATCGCTTCCATCGTAACCGTAGCCACATCGGGTCCGGCGAACACCATGCCGTGGTTCTGCAGGTGGCAGGCGACAGCGCCGTCCAGCGCCGCCGCCACGGTTTTCCCCTGCGAGACGCGCCGGATCAGCGACTTGTCCTCGTCGTAGACGGGCGGCGGGTCGGCGACCGGCGCGGCCAGCTCGACGCCGACCACGGGGAGGACCGTCGCGCCTGCCAGCGCCATCATCGACGCCCACCGCTGGTGCGTATGCGTGACTGCGCCAACCTCGGGCGAGCGGCGGTATATCTCGGCGTGGATCGGCCACTCGCTGACCTTCGTAATCTTGCTGGGGTCGCCGCCGACGATACTACCGTCGAGGTCCATCACGATCAGGTTGTCCGCCTCGACTCGGTGCATCTGGATGTGGGGCCAGGGCTTGATGAGGAACGTCTCGCCGCCGGGCAGCAGCGCGGACGAATGCCCGCGCGTCGTGCCGAGGCCCGTCAGGTACATCAGCCGGTGGGAGAGGGCCACGTCCTCCCGGAGCCGTCTCAGGTCCGCGCTGTCTGTCGTGTTCCCGGTCACAACGTTATCCCCCGCGCCCACGCTGCGTCTCGGTGGTCGTCCAGCCACGTCTGGTTGCCCCACTCGCCCCTCGCTACGCCGTCGCGGACGTCCTCCTCGGCCGGGGCAAACCGCTTCTTCACGTCGTCCTCGAGGTACGAGAACGGGATCGTTTCCGGCGTCCCGACGACCATCGCCTGCCAGGTGATCTCGGCCTGTTGCTCGGCGTCGGCCGCGGCCAGCGTCGCCTTGCTTACGGTCGTCCCGACGAACACCATGCCGTGGTGGCGCAGGTGGCAGGCCACGCCGCCGCCCAACAGCTCCGCGACGCGCTTGCCCTGCTCGACCGTCCCGATCGCGCCGTGCGTCTCGTCGTACACGGGCCACGGCTCGTGCGCGATCGACGCCGTCGGCGGGTGGAGGACCGGCAGCACGTCGCGTCCCGCGACGCCGAACACCGTGCACCACTTCTGATGCGTGTGCGCCACCGACTGCACCTCTGGACGCGCCTTGTATATCTCGGTGTGGAGCGCCCAACTCGGCACTCGGGCAGGGTAGGACTCGCTCGACTCCGCGACGTTCCCGTCGAGGTCGATGACCATCAGATCGGCCGCTTGCACGCGGTCGAGGCCGATAGCCGGAAACCCACGGACCAAGACCAAGTCGGTCCCGGGCACACGTGCGCTCACGTGTCCGAGGTACGCGCCCAAACCGTAGTGATGGAGCAGGCGGTTCGCCAACGCCGCCTGCTCGCGCAGCGGATCGAGATTGGGATTGCTCGTCATGCCAGGTTCATCCTGCCGTCTGTGACCGGGATTCCAGGGCGCGCCAAACGCGCTCGGGCGTGAGCGGGAGGTCTCGGATGCGGACGCCTGTCGCGTTGTGGAGCGCGTTCGCCACCGCGGGGGCCACTGCCACGATGCCGCCTTCGCCTACGCCCTTGGCGCCGTACGGCCCCGGCCCGTCGCCGTTCTCGATGATAATCGTCTCGAACACCTCCGGCATGTCCGTAAACGTCGGCACGCGGTAGTCGATCAGGTTCGGGTTCAGCAGCTGACCGTCCTCGTAGAGCATCTCCTCGAATAGCGTATGACCGATCGCCTGCGTGGCTGCGCCCTCGTCCTGGCCCTCCACCTGCTTGGGGTTGATCGCCTTCCCGACGTCGGCCACGGACACCAGCCGTACGATGCGGAGCGCGCCCGTGTCCTCGTCGACCTCCACCTCCGTAGCGGTGATGCTCACCTCCCAGAACACTGGGTCCTGCTCGAACCTGCCGTCGCGGAAGCCCGGGGTCACATACCCGCGGCCCATGAGCTCGCCCCCGGAGCCGCCGAACATCTCGCGGACCAGGGCGCCGTAGCCGACCGACTCGCCCCGGAAGCTCACCTGGCCGGCGGCGGCCGAGACCTGGTCGGGGAACGTCTCGAAGCGTTGCGCCGCGAGCGACAACAGCTGCTCGCGCACCTCGGTCGCCGCCTCGTGCACCGCAAGCCCCATCAGCGTCGTCGAGCGGCTCGAGCCTGTGGAACGGTCGAACGGGACCGCGTCCGTGTCGGACGCGATCACGCGCACCGACTCGAGAGGCAGGCGGAGCTCCTCCGCGGCAATCTGCGTCATCACCGAGCGCGACCCCTGGCCCATCTCGGCCGTGCCGATGTAGACGTTCGCGCTGCCGTCTGCGTTCAGCCGCACCAGCGACGTCGAGGTAGGACTGGCGCCCGAGTTGGACACCGAGCACGCGATGCCGATGCCGCGCTTCAGTCCGGGTCGTGGAGAGTGCGGCGTGAACGCGTCCCAGCCGATGCCGTCGGCGACCGCTCGCAAACCTTGCGCCAGGTCCGCTTCCATGGGGCGCCTGCCGTGGCGCACGACCTCCCCAGGCTCGACGAGGTTCTTCAGCCGCATCGCCACGGGGTCGATGCCCAACGCCGACGCGATGATGTCCATCTGGGACTCGCCCGCCCACGCGGCCTGCGGGCCCCCGATCGACCGGTAAGAGCCCGCGGGAGTGCTGTTCGTGTACAGACCATAGGAGGAGACGCGGAGATGTGGGATGCGGTAGGGGCCGGGGATGCGGTTGCCGCACTGCTCCGTCACGCGCACCCCGTTGTCCGTGTAGCCGCCCGTGTCGACGTGCACCATGCAGTCGCGCGCGACCAGCGTCCCGTCCATCATCACGCCCGTCCTGACCGTCGCGCGGGCGGCGTGCCTGCGCACCGTGCGGAACGCCTCCTCGACGGTGAGGGCCAGCCGCACGGGACGCCCCGCCTCCCGGCTGAGCGCCGTCGTCAGCGGCTCGATCTTCGTGTACGACTTGCTGCCGTATCCGCCGCCGACGTAGGGGACAGTCACCTGCACCCGGTTGAGCGGCAAGCGGAAGATGCGCGCGAGCTCGGCCCGCACCAGAAACGGGTGCTGCGCCGACGACCACACGCGAATCCGGTCGCCCTCGTGGCTCGCGATGCAGGTATGGGGCTCCATGGCGTAGTGGTACACCATGGGGAACGTGAACGTGTCCTCGAAGACGCGGTCGGCTTCCGCGAACCCCGCGTCGATGTCCCCCCACTCGTAGTGGTATTCGTGGCACAGGTTCGACTCGTGGACGGGCTCGCCGCTGGACTCCAGCGCGCCGAGCACCCCTTCCACGACGGGGAACTCCTCGTAGTCGACCTCGATCAGCTCCGCCGCGGCCTCTGCGGTCGCCTCGTCGACTGCGGCCACCGCCGCGACCGGCTCGCCCTGGAAGCGGACCTTCTCCAACGCGACGATGGGCCGGTCCTTCTTGTCGGAGCCGTAGTGCGTCTCCATGTTGACCAGTTCAGCGCCCGTCAGCACGGCGTACACGCCGCGGACCGCTCGGGCTTTGCTCGCGTCGATGCGGGTGATGCGCGCGTGCGGTAGAGGACTCGTCACCAGCTTGGCGTACGCCATGCCGGCAACCTCGAGGTCGCCCGTGAACGCGGCGCGTCCGTCCACCTTCTCGTAGGCGTCGGCCCGCGGGACTGAGTTGCCGACTGTCTCCATGCGACTCTCCTACGCCTCGGCCGCCTCGACGATTGCCTCGACGATCTTCTTGTAGCCCGTACACCGGCAGAGGTTCCCCTGCATGTAGTCCAGAATCTCCGGCACGCTCGGCGACGGGTTCGCGTCCAGCAGCGACTTGGCCGTCAGGACCATGCCGGCCGTGCAGTAGCCGCACTGGAGGCCTGCATTGTCCACGAAGGCCTGCGCGAGCGTGCGCCCGGCGCCGTCGGCGGCGAGCCCCTCGATCGTCAGCACCTCTCTCCCGCGCGCTTCGAACGCCAGCATGGTGCACGAGCTGACCGGCGCGCCGTCCAGCAGGACCGTGCACGCGCCGCAGACCTGCATGTCGCACGACCGTTTCGCGCCCTTCAGGCCGAACCGGCCCCGGAGCATATCGATGAGCTGCTCGTGCGCCGCCACATCAGTCTCGACGGGACGCCCGTTGAGCGTGAACTCGATAGTGAGCGCCCGCGCGCCTTCCAGATTCTGCTCCACCGTTCCTCCGCTACCCGGCTCGGCCATCGAGGGCCTCCGCAAGCGCCCTGGCCACGAACACCTCGACGAGGCGCCGCTTGTACTCCGCCGACCCGTGCAGATCGTCCATCGGGTCTGCCGCCTCTCCCGCGAGCCTGCCTGCCTCCGCGACCGCCGTCGAACCGTCGAGCGCGTCGGCGCGCTCCCCGGCGAGAGCGTCTTCCGCGGCGCGCACGCGCATGGGTCGCGGGGACGCCGACCCCACGGCGACGCGGGCCTCGGCCACGCGCCCATCGGACACGCGCACCGCGATTCCGACACCGAGCGTCGGCCGGTGGTGGTGGCCGAACTTCAGGTAGGCCCCGCGCATGTCGGCAGGCAGAGGCGGGACCGCGACTGCGGTGAGCAGCTCCTCCTCGGCCAGACTCGTCTCGTAGGGGCCTATCGCCAACTCCTCTAGTGGGAACGTCCGCCGACCTGTTGGCCCGGCGGCTTCAACCTGCGCGTCGTACAGCAACAGCAGCGCCCCTGGGTCGGCGTGCGGCTCAGCGAAACAGAGATTGCCCCCGAGCGTGCCGACGTTCCGCACGCGTACGTTGGCGACTCGGCGCTCGACGCTTGCGATGAGCGGAAAGGACGCCCGCACCTCGGGCGACGACTCGATCGCTCGATGCGACGCGGCGGCGCCGATGCGCAGAGCGCCCGTGGCCGTGTCGACCGCGATGGCGTCGAGACCGTCGACGGTCTTCACGTTCACCAGGTGCTCGTAGGCGAGCAGGCCCGCCTTCATCGCCAGCAGCAGCTCCGTGCCGCCGGCGTACAGCGACGCCGAGCCGCCGAGAAGCGACAGCAGGCCGACGGCTTGTTCAACAGTGGCCGGTTCGTGGAGTTGGAACGGTTTCATAGCATGGCGCCAGCGCGGGCGATGCTATCCGCGTAAGCAGGCGAGGGCAAGGCGCGCAGACGGCGCTAGCTCCAGTGGTCGGGGCCGACCCTAGATAGAACGTGGCCGGGATGGGTCATCTGTGATGCCGAGCCTCGCGCGTCCGGCGAGCGTCTGGGAGTCGCTGCACAGTCGGCGGGGCGTGGTAGAATCGCGCCGTTGGAGGAGACCGGCATGGAGAAGAACCCCGAACGCGTTGCCGAGCCGCTCGAGGGGGAGGCGTTGGTTCGCGCCGCCCTTGCGAACGAGAAACTCATTGCCGCCACGGAAGAAGCCTACCGGCGCGCCGAGCGCGGCGAGCCAGCCCTGTTCTTCCGTGGGAAGGACTTCCTACGCCATCAGACCTAGTTATCGAGGACGCGGTCTGGGAGATGCTTCGCAATCTGCCTCCCCGTCGGCGCGCGGAGGTAATGACTGCCATCCGAGGTCTGCTGGACGACCCTCATCCCGACGGCGTAAGCAAAGTTGCGTTGCCTCCTCCGTTCCGGTACGGCACAATCGCGCTAGGGGCGGGTGGCTATTTGGTCGCCTACTCCATCGAAAACGCCGAAATCATCTGGATCCAAGGGATCGAACCGCAGCCTGGCGCATCTCCTTAGCTCACTCTCGAATCGGAGCGTGACCACAACCATGCCTGCGCCCCTGACCTCCCATACCGTCAACGCCCACGGCCTGCGCCTGCACTATCTCGACTGGGGCAACGACGACCTTCCGCCGATGCTATTGCTGCACGGCCTGCAGGACTGCGCAGGGCTCTGGAGGTCCTTTGCTGAGAGTGTGCGCGACAGCTACCACGTCGTCGCGCTCGACCACCGCGGGCACGGGGACAGTCCTCGCGCTACGTCCTACGCCCTCCAAGACTACGTCCGAGAGGTCGGCGGCGTCATCGACGCGCTGGGCTTGCGCAACGTCGTGCTGATAGGCCACTCGGCCGGCAGTAAGAACGCATTCATCTATACGGCGGAGCACCCTGGCGACGTCGCGAAGCTGGTGATTACCGACATGGATCCGGACGCCTACAACCCCGGGTCTGTTGCGATGATCTCGCGATACAAGGGCGAGTCCGACGAGTACGACGACCTGGCCGGCGTCGTCGAGCGTCTGCGCTCGCGCCAACCCGGCTCGACCGAGGACGTGTTGCAGGCCAACGCTGTGGACCTGACGACGCCCGGGGCGGACGGCCGTCTCCGGTGGAAGCGCCATCGCGACGTCGTGACGCAGTACGACCGGCCCGACGCCTGGGCCTGCCTGCCGCAGATCGGGGCGCCGACGCTCATCGTGCGCGGCGTAGACAGCACGCTGCTGACGCGGGACGTTGCCGAGCGCATGCAGCGGGCGATCCCCAACTGCCGCCTCGCCGAGATTCCGGACGGGGGCCACTGGGCGCACCTCGAGAGTCCGGATCTCTACCTGCGCATCGTTCGCGAGTTCCTGGACGACGCCCCCGAGTGACCCACCACCGTCATTGCCGTGCCCCGACACGGGAATCCATGCCTTGCCGCCGCTCATCCCAACTCTGAACAGTTACGGAATCTCTGAACAAGTCGCTGACGCTCTCAGAATAGCGGAAGGGAGAGACTGGGAGCCCCCTCAATCCGTTCGTGCGACCCTTCGACGTGCTCAGGGCGAACGGATTGGGACGGAGTTATTCAGAGATTCCCTACGCAACGCCGGCCGCCGTTGACGGCGCGCCGGAGCGCCGATAGGCTGGCGTCTCGCTCTCTAAGCCATGGAATTCGGACTCTACCTACGCTCATTCCTGACCAACCGGGCTCGGCCTCTGCACGAGCAGATCGACGACGCCGTCGAGATTTGCCACGTTGCGCGCGACGCCGGGTTCTCCGCCGTGGCCATGCCGCAGCACTGGGTCTCATACCCGACGACGTGGCCGCAGCCGTTCCAGATGCTGGCGAGGCTCGCTCCCGAGACCGGGGACATGCGCCTCATGACGGGCATCGTTCTCCTCCCGCTGCACAACCCGGTGCAGGTCGCGGAGGACGTGGCCACCCTCGATCACATCAGCAAGGGACGCTGTGTCCTCGGCGTCGGCATCGGTTACCGGGAGACCGAGCTCGAAGCGGTCGGCGCGACGCGAAGGGACCGCGTGCCGCGTCTGACTGAGTCCATCGACCTGATGAAGCGGCTGTGGACGGGTGAGGAGACCGACTACGAGGGGCGCTACTGGACGGTCCACGGCGCGCGGATGGGGTTCATGCCCGTTCAGCAGCCGCATCCGCCAATCTGGATCGCCTGCCAGAGCGACGGCGCCGTGCGCAGGGCCGCGCGTATCGCGGACGCCTGCTACCTGGCGCCGCAGGTCGGGTTCGACGACCTGCCGCCGCTCATCGCGGCCTACCGCGACGAGCGCGCGAAGACAGGTCAGGACGCCGGCCGTGTAGCCGTCTCGCGCGGCGTCGCGTTCGGCGCCGACAAACCGACGGCTATCGCGGAGGCGACCGAGTCGGCGCAAGCGTCCTACCGCATGTACAGCACCTGGAACATGCAGGAAGACACGATGGTCCGGATCAACATCGAGTCCGACTCCCCCGTCGCCGATTGGGCCGTCGCCGGCAACGCGGACGACTGCGTCGCGGGGTTCCAGCGGCTCGGGGAGGAGGGGGTCGACTTCGTGGGCGCGACCTTCTATAACCTGCCCGCGACGCTCGAGGAGCGGAAGCGCTACCTGCAACGGTTCGCCGAGACCGTCATCCACCGGATGCGTTAGCGAGCACGCATGCGCGCCTTCGAGTACATCACGCTGCCGACAGTCCTTGAGACAGCGCGCTTCATCGCCGACCATCCCGACGACTCGCTGGTGTTGGGCGGCGGCACGGCGGCGGTCGTGCTCATGAAGCTCGGCGTGCTGCGTCCATCGTACGTCGTCGACCTCGGAGGCCTCGACGAGTTGCGCGGGATCGAAGAGCGGGACGGCGCGTTGCGCCTCGGGGCGCTGACGACGTTGCGCGCGCTTGAGCGCGCTCCGGCGGTGGCGCGGGGTCACGCGCTGTTGGCCGAGGCGGCGGCGCAGGTCGCCAACGTGCGCGTGCGCAACGTCGCCACGGTGGGGGGCACGGTTGCCTACGGCGAACCGCAGACCGATACTCCCGTGGCGCTTACGGCGCTGGACGCCGTCGTGACGGTCACGGGGCCGGCCGGCTCGCGGGACATTGCGGTCGCTGACTTCTACCGCGGCGCCTACGAGACCGCGCTCGAACCGGGCGAGATCGTCACGAGCGTGCTGGCGCCGGCGCCGGCGCACGGCTCGGCGGGTTGCCACCTCAAGTTCACCGTTGGTTCGCCGGAGAACAAGCCGGTCGCCAACGTGTCGGCGTCGGTGACTATCGATGAGGTTAGCGGGGCGTGTTCCGCGGCGCGCGTGGTGATGGGCGCCGTTGGACCTGCGCCCGTCGCCGCCCGCGCCGCGGAACGGCTCGTGGGCGAGGCGCCGGACGCGAAGCTGATCGCCGAGGCGGCGCACGCGGCCTCGTACGAAGCGGACCCCTACGATGATCTGCGCGGCCCCGTGTGGTACAAGCGGCGAATCTGCCGGGTGTTGGTGGAGAGGGCTCTGACATGTGCGCTGCAGAAGGCGAAGGCCGGCCCGTAGCGCCTCTGGTCGGCCGGTCGATGCCGTCGCTGGAGGCCGCCGACAAAGCGGCGGGCCGCGTCGAATACATGGGCGACATCGTCGTGCCGGGCATGGCGCACGCGAAGATTGTGCGCAGCCCGTTCGCCCATGCCCGGATCGTGGCCATCGACGCAGCCGCGGCCAGGGCGACGCCCGGCGTCGTGTGCGTCCTCACCCGCGACGAACTGTTGGCAGACCCGGACATTGAGCCGGTCTACGGGTTCGTCTACCGCGACGCCCCTATCGTCGCGATTGACAAGGTCCGCCACCACGGCGACATCGTCGCTGTCGTCGTGGCCGAAGACGCGGACACGGCGGCGGTGGCCGTGGAGCTCGTGGACGTCGAGTACGAGGAGCTCCCGGCGGTGATGACCACAGCGGCGGCGATGGCCGATGGGGCGGCGCGGGTCCACGACGAGTTCTACCCCATCGCGCCCGAGCTCCGGCCTGAGCCGGGCACGAACATATGCCATCACGGCACGCTGGCGATGGGCGACGTCGAGCGGGGGTTTGCCGAGTCCGACTTCGTGTACGAGGACACGTACTCTTCGCCCGCGGTCCAGCACTGCGCCCTCGATCTGCACGCTTGCATCGCGCAGGTGGACGCCGACGGCGTCATCGTGTGGACGAACTGCCAGTCGCCGTTCCCGCTCCAGCGCGAGCTCGAGCGTATCTTCCACAAGCCGGCGCGCGTCATCGTCCCGTACGTCGGCGGCGGGTTCGGCTCGAAGAGCCGCGACCGCATGGAGGTTGTCGTCGCCGCCGCCGCGAAGTTGGCCGGACGGCCCGTTCGGCTCGTGCTCACTCAGGAGGAGACGTTCCAGACGTTCATTCGTCCCGCCTATTCGGGCTGGATTAAGACCGGCGTGAAGCGGGACGGCACGATTGTCGCGCGCCAGCTCCGGTTCGAGGTCGACGTCGGCGCGTACGCCATCAGCGGCGCGCGCAGCGCCAACAACACGATCAAGGTCGCGACGGGGCCGTACCGCGTCCCCAACGCGCTCGTGGACTGCTACGCCGTCTACACCAACAAGCCGCCCTCTTCCCCCTACCGTGGCCTGCCTACGACGCAGCACACGATGGCCTACGAGACCCAGCTCGACCGGATCGCGCGCGACCTCGGCATCGATCGGCTCGAGATCAGGCGGCGGAATCTCGTGCATAACGGAGACATCCACGTCACCGGCGACTACCTCCGCGGCGCCTACGGCCTCGAGTGCATGGAGCAGGCCGTGGCGTCGCTCGGATGGTCCGAGCCAACCCGCGCCGAGGACGGGGCGAAGCTCCGCGGCAAGGGCGTCTCGTGCACGATTAAGTACACGCTCACGCCGGCCACGCGCATGTCGGAGAACAGCGCCGAGATTGCGCTGACCGAGGAGGGCGTGTTCGAGGTCAGGATCGGCACGGTGAACATCGGCCAGGGCTCCGACACGACGATGGCCCAGATAGCGGGCGACGCCGTCGGCGTCGGGCTCGACGAGCTCCGCATCGTGCACAGCGACACCGGCCGAGTGCCTGTCGACAGCTCGACCACGGCGTCGCGCTCGACCTACCACATGGGCGTCGCCGTTGTGAACGCGGCCGCCCAGCTCAGGCAGCGGATGCTCCGGACCGCCGCCCAACTGTTGGAGCGCGGCGAGGGGTCGCTGTCGATTACGCGCTCAGGCGTAGCCGTCGAGGGCGGCGGCGCGAGCATCGAGTTCGCGGAGCTGGCGCGGCGCAGCGGCGGGGAGATCGCGGGCGTGGGCGACTGCGTCGTCGGCGGCTCCTACCCGGCCCCAGACGGCAAGGAGTACCCCATCGCATCGACGTTCTGGACCTTCGCTTCAGCGGCGGCCGAGGTTGAGGTTGACGCCGAGACTGGCCAGGTGACGCTGTTGCAGGCCGCGGCCTCGGCGACAACCGGCACGGCGGTCAACCCGCGCTCGGTCGAGACGCAGCTCGAGGGCGGCGTCGGGATGGAGTTGGGCCCAACGCTCTTCGAGCGATTGGTGTGGGACGAAGGGGGGCAGCTGCAGAACTCCGCGCTGTTCGACTACCCGCTCCCCACGATGCAAACGATGCCGCGGTACCACCCGACCTTCGTCGACCATCCCTTCGAGGGAGGACCGTTCGGGGCGAAGGGGATGGGCGAGATCGGCAGCGTCGTCGTCCCAGCCGCCGTCGTCAATGCGGTGTACGATGCCACGGGCGTGCTGATGCGCGACCTGCCGCTGTTGCCCCATATGGTCCTCGAGGCGCTGGACTCGGGGAACGAGCGATGACGCGGTCTATGACGATGCAACGCTGGAGTCCTCCGTGCGCATAGAGATGTTCGTGAACGGGACGCTCGAGCGCCGGGACGTCTCGCCGGAGAAGACGCTGCTCGAGTTCGTGCGCGACGTCGTCGGATTGAAGGGCACGAAGCTGTACTGCGAGAGCGGGATCTGCGGGGCGTGCACCGTCCTGCTGGACGGCGAAGCCGTGAGCTCGTGCAGCGTCCTCGTGGCGCAGGTCCGCGGCCGGGAGGTCACGACCATCGAGGCGCTTGCGGCGGAGGGGCCTCTCCACCCGATTCAACAGGCGTTCGTGGACAACTTCGGCCTGCAATGCGGTTACTGCACGCCCGGCATGGTCCTGCTCACGAAGGCGCTGCTCGCGGAGAACCCGACGCCGACGCGCGAGGAGATCGTGCGCTACATGGGCGGCAACATCTGCCGGTGCACGGGCTACGCCGGTATCCTCGCGTCGGTGGAGGCGGCGGCCGTCGCGATGCGCGACGCATGACGCGGGAGGGAACGGGCGTGAGCGGACGAGGAGGGCGGCGGGCATGGAGCTGACCGACCGGTTCACCGTGAGGGCTACGCCCCAGCGGACGTGGGAGCTGCTCTTCGACCTCCCCCGCGTTGCGCGTTGCCTTCCGGGGTGCGAGGACATCCGCGCGCTCGACGAGACGACCTACCGGGCGCGCATGGCGCAGCGGGTCGGTCCGTTTCAGGTGGCCATGGACCTCGACCTGAAGGTCGACGAGGTAGCCGAAGGCCAACGAGTCGTGGTCACCGGCGGCGGCAAGGACCGCATGGGCAACACGTTGCGGCTGGACCGGCTCGCGATGGAGCTCCAGCCCCGCTCGGCGGACGAGACGGAGATCAGCTACGCCGTGGACTTCAAGTTGTTCGGCCGCATCGCCACCCTCGGGAGCGCGATGGTGAAGCGCAAGGCCCAAGAGAACATCGCCGAGTTCACGCGCCGGATCGTCGCGGAGCTCGAGGCGCCGGTCGCCTAGACCGGTCGGCGGGTCCGGTCTGATAGCCGGTCTGATAGGACGTAAGACGTGCGAACGAGGGCGCCGCCCTCGGGCGAGAGGGGTGAGACGATGCCGGTGGAGGACCTGCGGGAGTGGATCGACCGAATCGATGCGATGGGCGAGTTGACGCGCGTCGAGGGCGCTGACCCGTACCTCGAGCTGGGCGGGCTCGTCGACCTGTATCAGTGGGAGATGGAGAACCCCGCGCTGCTGTTCGAGAAGATGAAGGGGTATCCCGACGGGTACAAGCTCATCGCCAACGTCCTGACCTCGTTGCCGAGGGTCTGTCTGAGCCTCGGCCTGCCGGTGGACCTGACGCGCAGGCAGTTCGTCGAGGAGTGGCGCAACCGGCTCAAGGAGTTCGAACCGGTCCCGCCGGAGCAGGTCGAGGACGGCCCGGTGCTCCAGAACCGGCAGAGCGGCGACGACGTCGACATCTCCCAGTTCCCGGCCCCGTTCTGGCACACCGAGGACGGCGGACGGTTCATCGGGACCGGCAACATCGTCATCATGCGCGACCCGGACACCGGCTGGGTGAACGCGGGGACCTACCGCGTGCAGCTCCACGACGCCAAGACCGCCGGCATCATGATCTCGCCCGGCAAGCATGGACGCATCATCCGCGAGAAGTACTGGGCGCGCGGCGAGGCGTGCCCCGTTGCCGTGTCGTTCGGCCAGGACCCGCTCCTGCTGTTGCTGGGCGGGCTCGAAGTGGACTTCGGGACCGACGAGTTCGCGGTCGCGGGCGGCATCCGCGGCGAAGCGCTGAAGGTCATCGCCGCGCCGTACACCGGGCTGCCGGCGCCGGCCAGCGCCGAGATCATCATCGAGGGCGAGATACCGCCCGGCGTAACCCGGCCGGAGGGCCCGTTCGGCGAGTGGACCGGCTACTACGCGGGCGGCGAGCGCGAGATGCCGGTCATCAACGTGCGGTCGGTGGTCTACCGCAACGATCCCATCGTGGTCGGTTGCCTGCCCGGCAAGCCCCCGAACGACAACACCTACTTCCGGAGCCCGCTGCGCGCCGCGCTGCTGTGGAACGAGCTGGAGCGGGCCGGGATTCCGGGCGTCGTCGGGGCCTGGTCCCACGAGGCGGGAGGCGGCCGCCTGTTCAACGTCATCGCCATCAAGCAGATGTACCCCGGCCACGCCAAGCAGGTGGGCCACGCGACGACGTCGGTGCACGCCGGCGCCTACGCCAACCGTTTCGTCGTCGTCGTGGACGACGATATCGATCCGACGGACACCAACGAGGTGCTCTGGGCGCTCTGCACGCGGACGGAGGTCACCGAGGACATCGACATCGTGAAGCGGATGTGGAGCACGTCGCTGGACCCCATGGCCTACGGGGTCGATGGGAGCGCGCGCTACTACAACAACCGCATGATCATCGACGCTTGCCGCCCCTACGAGCAGCTCGACACGTTCCCTGCCGTGGCCCGCAAGACGCAGGCGGAGGCGGAGGAGCTGCGCGCTCGCTGGCCGGAGCTCTTCACGGCGGACGGCAAGGTCCGGAAAGAGGTCAGGCGAGCGTCGCGCGAGGGCGGGTAGTCTCCTCTCCCCGCCTGCTATGGAGGGCGTGTGACGCGCATCTACCTCGCCAACGTCGGCGCGAACACGAGCCACCGCTTCGCGAGTCCTATCTTCGAGGACGGCGCGTTCGAGTTCCTACCCATCCCCGAGTCCCCGGGGCTGGACTCTCCGCATGCGGTCCGCTATCGCGACCTCCTCCCGCACGACTCCCGCCGCGATCTGAGCCGCTACGTGCCGCCACGGCTCTGGGATAGAGCGTGCCACAACGATCCCGAGTTCGACACGTTCACCTACGGCGACGAGTGCGACAACCATGCGCGAGCGGTCGGGCTCAGGGGCATGCAGCCGGGCGACGTCTTGCTGTTCCTGGCCGGACTGGAGCATTGGGCCGGCGATGAGCGGACGGGACAGTACGGCTTCTTCCTGGTCGGCGGCCTTCGCATAGATTGGATGCTTCCGCGCGTTGCACAGGAGCCGGCCGGGCGGGACGGCGAGCGCTCCGCTCGGAACGCCCACGTCGTCCGAGGGCGTTGCGCCGGTTCCTGGAACGGGTTCTGGGTGTTCGGAGGCTCGAACGAGTCGCGCAGGTTCGAGCGGGCGGTCCCGGTAACTAGGGAGATTTGCGAGAGGGTGTTCAGGACCGCCTCGGGCGCTCCCTGGAAGTGGGCGCCGCACAGGTCGGACTTACAGACCATCGGTTCATACACACGCACGTGCCGTTGCGTGCTGGACGCCGGCGACCCCGAGCAGAAGCGCCGTGCAGAGGCGTTGCGGGAGTGGATAGCCAGTTGGGTGCCCGAAGGAGCAGCCGTCATTCCGAGCGTCTGACGCCGTGCGTTGACGCGGGAACGCCGGCTGGGGAGACGCTGAATGACGCCGAAAGCGCGAAACGGACCGAAATGGACCGGGCGCTCACTCGTAGATGGCGCAGGTTTACGAGTGAAGGGCTTTCTCAAGTGGCTCATTTAGGATCATTTAGGCTCATCGGGCGCCCTACCGCTCGTGGGTCCAGGGGGACGCCTCTCGGTCATTCCGGCGGCCCCCAGCCGGAGTTGGGCCGTTGAGGACAGGGTAGGAGGCGAGGGGCGACCGCACAACGGGCGGATGTCATGGTGGGGCGGTCCGCTCCGAGCTGCGCTCGCCCAAGTCGGCCCCGGTCTTGGCAGCCGCCTCAGCCTCCATCGCTGTCTGCACCCTGAGGAGATAGCCCCTGATGCTAACAAGGTCGGAATGTCTGACCTCATCCTGCTGACCGATATCCGGACGCTGGCGCAATCGAGCTTGCAGTTGCTGGATGACGCTATGGCCTTGCGTTGCGCTCAGATGGAACAGAGGCGCAATCCTGGTCCGTGACCGCATGTGGAGCCGACGGACCCGGTACCGGTCCGTTGACGCAATACTGGACTCTCCGAGCCGGTGATTCTAAACTTGGGGCAAGGTCAGCTAGAGCAACTACCCAGACACTTCTGGGGGCGAGTGAATCCTTCCGTTCAAGGAAAAGACCGATGAGCCTAACGTCGGAGCAACTGCTAGAAGAAGAATCGTTCAGAGCCCTCGGAC
Source organism: Dehalococcoidia bacterium (assembly GCA_965220205.1). Taxonomy (GTDB): domain Bacteria; phylum Chloroflexota; class Dehalococcoidia; order Lucifugimonadales; family Australimonadaceae. The sequence goes on from OZ244812.1 coordinate 2,701,810, forward strand.
GCAGGCTGCTGACTGGGCATGTTGCCGTTTTCCTCGGTGCGGGTTCTTCCATTGGCTCAGGAGCTCCAAGCAGCGATGAGCTCGCAAGTGCAATAGGCAAACAAGTATTGCAGACCGACGAACGCTATTCACTCGCAGACATGGTCGACTATGCTGATGGTGGCCCTGGGCGACGGGAAGTCAACAAGGTCATTGTTGAATGCCTCGAATCCCTTTCGCCCTCCAAGTCGCTCGTCGACCTAGCATCTCTCCCTTGGCCACGTGTGTTCTCTGTCAATTTCGATAACCTGTTTGAACAAGCCAAACGACTTCATGGGCAGAACCCAGTCGTCTACTATTCGCCTGCTAACCTGGAGCAGTCCACAGTTGATCGAATACCCATCTATATGCTGCATGGATCAATCAAGAGTCCCAATGATCCAAATATGGGACTCGTACTCACCCAGGATGACCTTATCCGGGCCGCAACGAAACGGGCAACCTTCTATCACCAACTGACCGCTAGTCTTCAGTCCTACGAGATAGTCTACGTTGGGTTTGCGCTTGGAGATTCGGATTTCCGCCGTGTCATCACTGAATTGCATGAATCCGTAAACAACCAACAAAACTTAGTGCCCCGGGGGTATGCAGTAATTCCAGATCCCCCATCTTTTGCCAAGGCCTACTGGGACACCAAGAAGATTACGGTTGTTGACACGACTATGGAAAACTTCACCCAAGCCTTGATGCAATTGCGGTCAGGAACACATTTCCAGGCTATACCAATAGGCAGTGCTCCTATTCTTGGACGCTTTCTCTCAAGTGTAAATCCAGCTTCCGACCAGGCTGATGAGTTCGCACGATCCTTCGATTTCCCAGATCTCGATAGAGGAGAACCTAACCCTACCGCTTTCTTCAGAGGTGCACCTCCCAACTGGGCTGCAATTCGCGAAAGAATTGATGCTGTACGTGACGTAACTGATACCATCACGGAGGATCTATTGATAGATCAGGCCGACGAACCTCCTCGGGGAAATCGTAATGCAACACACTTTGCTTTGCTTACGGGCTACGCAGGTTCAGGAAAGACTACACTTGCGAAACGCATTGCCTGGACACTTGCGAACCCTTGGAGTAAACCGGTCGTCTGGGTGAAGCAACCATCCCGTCTTCAACTGGACCTTATCGAAGCAGCGCTGCAAGTAGCTAATGAACGCATTTACGTCTTTGTTGATGGCGCTGCGGATGCAGGGGCTTCGGTTGTAGACGTAATACAAAGTTCACGTCGGCGCGGACTTCCACTGACCTTCGTAGTATCGGAACGGAGGAATGAGTGGTTGGCGGCCACAGCACGTTCTCCTTTTGCACCCGATAACGAATATGAATTGCGTCGCATTTCTGACAGGGAAGCGGTATCGATTCTACAGAGGCTCGCGGCTGCCGGTGAGCTAGGCGTGTTGCGGGCCCTTCCGCATGAGGAGCAACTGAAGCGATTGATTGACAGGGCAGGCCGACAATTGTTGGTTGGATTGCGCGAGGTTACCGAAGGAAGGGATTTTGACACAATCATCGAAGACGAGGTGCATGGTCTTCCACGAGAAGCTGCTAGACGAGCATACGTTATGGTCTGTACGCTGTTCCAGTTTGGAATTCCGATCAGGGCTGGAGTGCTGAGTCGTACCACGGGAGTTCCATTTGATGAGTTTGGAGAGGCGATCTTACGGCCAGCTTCACGTGTGATAATGGATTTGCAACGCAGCCCACGTGAGGAGCCGATTTACACTGCGCGGCATAGTGTAATTGCTGCGGTAGTGTTCCGTCGCGCGCTTCGGACGGTAAGGGAACGTGCAGACCAGATCAAGCAATTGCTGCGTCAGCTTGACTACGGGTACCGAGATGATCGGCGAGCATTCATCAGATTGATCTCTCCGCGCTGGCTAGGTGAAATAGGGATTAAGGGAAGTGAACAACAAGAGGTATTGGCTTTGGCTCGAGAATTGCGTCCAAACGACGCCTCTGTTGTTCAACAAGAGGGTTTGTCGCGGCGTTTCGACAACCCGACTCTGGCTTCGCAGTTGCTTCACGAGGCACAGATGTTGGCCCCTCAGGACGAAACAATTCGCCACAGCCAGGCTCTGTTGATTTTGGATGATGCTAAGAATGAGGGGGACGAAACTCGCCAACAGACTCTCTTCGACCGGGGGGAGGAGGCCTTTCGGTTGCTGATTCGGCGAAGAGTTGACAATAGCGCACCCTATGTAGGCCTCGCAAGATTGATGCTGGCACGTAGCGAGGTGGTTTCTGCGGCGGACAGAAAGGTACAACTGTTTACTGAAGCTGAGAAGACTATCGCGTCGGCCTTTCAAAACTGTGCGCCCACTGCCCATATGTTTGATATGTCGGCCAAGATTGCGGAGGCAGTGGGGAACGTTAGTGTTGCCGAGCGAGATTTCAGGCAGGCCTCGATCGCTGCAGGACGCGAACCCTATATCTGGATCACCTACGCGCGCTTCCTTGAACGCCAGCAAGGGGCCGAAGCCGCAGTGGTCGCTTTGAATCAAGGTATAGACCTGAACCCGGTAGATCCGTCACTGAATTATGAATTGGCTAGAGTGCTAGAAAGAGTAGAGCCGATTGACGACGATGCTGTCCAACGGGCCTATCGGCTCGCCATCGCTGAACCGGTGCGTGGTCACTACCCAGAATTGGATCTAGCAATCTATTTGCATAGGACGGGACGGACTTCTGAGGCTGAAGATCATTTTGCCAATTTGCGCGCCGCCAAGATTCCCTACTCGTTGAAGTCGAAGCCGAGACTTTGGTTAAGGGATGAATTCGGAAATAGTGCGATATTTACGGCAGAAGTGACTGATGTTCGCCTCCGCCAGGCTTATCTGACCATACCTAGTATTGATGGCCAGATACACCTAGATTACAGTGATTTGAGGAACTTCCCTCCCGTTGCTGGTAGCACCATGGACGTGAATGTATATTATAATGCTTTCGGTCTGCGGGCAGTCCCTTTGCCATCGCCGAACGGTGAAGATGAAGCGGCGCTGGAAGAGGGGTTTGATTCGGAGCCAGATGAAGTTTAGGAAGAGGAGGGAGCCCCCATTTCGGCACCGTGGGAGTGCCCCCGATCGGGGCGGGCTCAGGTTGACGAATTCCCCCACGTCCCTCACACCTGCGCACCGCACGATCCGAATGGCGCCGCCCGACGCCCCCGCTCGCAGTTGACACCCCTCGCTGGTGCCCCTAGCCTCGCGCACGGCGCTTGGGAGCGGAGGAGACGAATGACGACCGGTGGCGTACGGCCCGAAGAGTTGGCGGAGCTCTCGCCCGAGGAGCTCTATGCGCTCTACATGGAGAAGCAGGTGAGCTTTGGCATGGCGGGGCGCGCGCTTGACCGTGGACGCTTCCGCCCGCCCCAAGCACTCGACGCGTCCCCCGCCGTGGCGCGGTGCTACCGGGCGCTCTGGACGGGATCGAAGCCGTTGCCTTCGGGGTCCGCCAGGCGGGCTAGGATGATGCCCTCCCCGGCGCGTTCCTCGGGGTCCCGGATGATCCTGCCGCCGCCGCGGCTCACCTCTTCGCACGCCGCGGCGACGTCGACGACGTGAAACCCCAGCCCGGTGGAGCGATACTCGCCGCTGCCCCCGCCGTGCAGAGCCACTACCGCGTTGTAGGGGCCCAGCTCGGCCCAATCCTGCTCATGCAGCCGCAGCTCGAGGCCGATGACGTCTCTGTAGAACGCCACAGCCCGGTCCATCTCCTGGCCCATCAGCATCAAGACGACTCTCTGGACATCCACCTTGCGCCCCTCGTTGACCAGGCTCTGGCGACGCATCTCCGCCAACTTGCTCAGCAGCGCGGTCCGGATTCCCTCGGCAACAGGCTTCCGTGGGAAGGGCGGCGCGGATGGAGGGTCCCTCGCGCCTACGGCTCCCTCATCTTCATTCCCTGATGTTCTGCGCGAGGTAGTGTTCGATGCCGACTTGCCGGATGGTCTCCTGCTGCGTCTCTAGCCAGTCGATGTGCTCCTCTTCCTCGCGCACCATGTCTTCCAGAATCTCGCGTGTGCCGAAATCGCCCACCTGTTCGCAGTGCGCGATGGCCTCCGCAATCGTTTCCAGCGCCGCCGCCTCGCTCTCTAGGTCCGCCCCCAGGTTCTCTTCTACGCTCTCGCCAACCTTGACTGGGCCGAGGCGCTGGAGGTTCGGCAGGCCCTCGAGGAAGAGGATATGCCGCACCACCGTCTGTGCGTCGTGCATCTCCTCCATGCTTATCCCGCGCAACTTCTCGGCCGTTCGCTGGAACCCCCAGTTCCGCACCATCTCGGACTGGACGAAGTACTGGTTGATTGCAGTCAGGTCTATCGTCAGGATCGTATTCAGGCGGTCAACCACGCCATCCTTCGCTCTCAAGGGTCCCTCCTCGTCGACCAAGCATGTGGCCGTTGTTACCTATGGCGCCCACCATAGAGCAAAGTAACGCCACAGTGCAATCAGTATTGACAAGTTCTCATGTTAGGGTGTACTAAGTACGGAGGATAGTCCGGCCACAGGATCATTCTTCATGTACGCATGCGTATGCAACAGAATCTCTGTTCGTCAGTTGGCTGAGGCTTGGGCAGAGACGCAGCCGGACATGGACCGCCTGGCCGAGAGGCTGGAGCTCTACAGCGACAGTTGCTGTGGGCGCTGCGTGGAAGAGTTGGATTCCCTCATCGACGATGCCGAGCGTTTGGTCGTGCCTGCCGGAGGCGCGCGATGAGACTTGGACGCGGGCGTCCCGCCCCAAACCGCCCCGAGCGGCGTCGCGCCGCCGGAGGCGCCAATCGCTAGGGCGACCTATCGTCGCCGGCTAAGCTCTCGCTACTCACCAGCTCTTATTTGTCGCGTTCGCCAGCTACGCCCGCAAGCCGCAAGATGTGCGGACTCAGGCCCGCAGCTCTGCCGGCTCTCGGACGCGGCGCCGGGCCTGCCCGCCTACGGCGAGCAGGCCCCAGCTGTCATCCCTGGACCGGGAGCCCGGCGCCATGGGCCTCTCCCGGCGGGGGAATCCCGCCAGGAGTTGGACCCGGCGCGAATAGGGAGGGGCTATACGTCGTCGCCCAAGTCATGGTCCGGGTGGTTCGCGGCGCCGGCCTTCCAGTAGCCTTGCGTGCGGAGCATGGAGCGGTCGAGGCCGCGGTTATGCAGGAAGTGCGCACGTATCTCCCGCATGATGGACGCCTCGCAGCTCACCCAGATGCAGCCCTTGCCCTGGGGAAGGTCCACATTCCGCATCGCGACCGCCAGCCTCCGGCCCGGAAGCTCTTCGGTCGAGTTGCGGTGCAGCCAGGCGATCTGCATCTGGGCGGGGGAAGTCATCTCTAGCTCTTCGTCTTCGTTGAGCGTCTCCGCGAAGACATAGGCGCTCATCGAAGCGGGGAGCGCTTCCAAGAGCGTTCCGATGGCCGGCAAGGCCGCCTCGTCCCCACCAATCAGATACCAGTCGACATCGGTGAGTGGCTGATAGGGGCCTCCCGGTTGGCCGCTGATGACAGCGGTGTCGCCTTGCTTGACGCTCGAAGCCCACGCCGAGCCGGGACCTTCGCCGTGGATGACGACGTCGATATCCAGCTGGTTGGTCTGGGGGTCCCAGCGCCGGGGCGTGAACGCCCGGCTCGGCGGGCGCTCCTGGTCCTCAGGGAAGGCGTAGCCGTCGGGTCCCAGAACAGGAAGCTCCAGGACGCCGGTGTCGGGACGAGGCATGAAGACGCGCACGTGTTCGGCAACGCCTGTGGTGGCGAAGCCGGTCATCTGCTCTCCTCCCAAGGTAATCCTCAGCATGTGCGGCGTCAGCCGCGTTACGCGCTGCACTTCGACGGTCCGCGGAGGCGGACGCTTGAATGGGACTGATGGGTTGCTCGTGGGATTCGAAGATGTCATGTAACGCTTCTCCCTATGTTGTTTCTGCGGGTCTGTTGCGTGCGCTGTCCGAGCGGTCCAGACGGTTACCGGGCGCTTTGGGAGAGATCGAAGCCATTGCCCTCGGGGTCCACTAGGCGGGCGAGGATGATGCCTTCCCCGGCGCGTTCCTCGGGGGCCTGGATGATTCCGCCGCCGGCCGCGCTCACTTCTTCGCACGCCGCGGTGATGTCGGCGACGGCGAACCCCAGACCGGTGGAGTGATACTCGCCGTTGCCCCCGCCGTGCAGAGCCACCACTGCGTCGTCGTGGCCCAACTCGGCCCAATCCCCCTCATGGAGGCGCAGCTCAAGGCCTATGACGTCTCTGTAGAACGCTATGGCTCGATCCATCTCCTGGGCCATCAGCATGAAGACGACTCTCTGGACATCCATCCGGGGCCTCCTCGTTGACGCGCGTGCCTGCGGCTTATCGGGCCACTTCCTCCGCCGCGCCAACCGCAGCAGACCACTCCACGACCTCGAACGAGAGCAGCGTGGCGTGCGTGGCGACCGGTTTTTCACCGTCCGTCTTTGCGTGGCCACGGCGGAACTCGTCGCTGTTCACCCAGCGCTGGAAGTCCTCCTCGGAGCGCCACTTGGTGTAGACGTAGTAGCGGGTCTCGCCTGCCACGGGGCGGAGCAGTTGGAAGCCCTCAAAGCCTTCCATGTGCTCCACCTCGCGTACGCGGTCGCCGAACCGCGCCTCCAGTTCCGGCCCGCCTCCCTCGGCGGGGGTTATGGCATTTATCTTCACGACGCTCATGTCTCTCTCCCTTCTAGTTCTTCCAACTCGATGTCTGCGGGCTCCCCAAGACGGAAACGCTCGCCTCTTCTTCGTACGACGCCAGCACGACGGGCTTGTCCGTCTGCGGGTGCCGCATGACCATGACCTGCTGATGGAACACGGTGGACAGGAGGTCGGGGCATAGGACCTCCTCCGGCGTGCCGACCGCAGCGACTGCGCCCTCCGACATGACCATCACCCGGTCCGCGTAGGCGCCGGCCAGATTCAAGTCATGGAGCACTGCGAGAACGGCCCGCCCGTCGTTCGCGAGCTGCCTGCACAGAGACATGACCAACTGCTGATGGCCGATATCCAAGGCGGCGGTGGGCTCGTCCAACAAGACGACCGGCGCGTCTTGGGCGAGGACGCGAGCAAGCGAGACGCGCCGCTGCTCGCCTCCCGAAAGGGTCGGGTAGAGACGCTCGGCCAAGTGCAGCACCTGGGTGCTCTGCATGGCGTCTTCCGCCAGCGCGAAGTCGGTCTCGGCGGGGGACCTCCACCGCGGGATGTGCGGATGCCGCCCCATCAGCGCCACCTCGCGCGCGGTGAACGGGAAGCGCAGGGGCGTCTGCTGACTGAGCATCGATCGCAGACGGGCAAGGGCGGCGGGCTTGGCGGCGCGCACCGCCCGACCGCACACTTCGACATCGCCTTCCATGGGCGGGAGGTCGCCGGCCAGAAGCGCGCAAAGCGTCGACTTGCCGGCGCCGTTCGGGCCTACGATTGCCAGCATCTCGCCAGGGCGGAGGTCCAGTTCGACCTTGCTCACGAGCGCCTTGCCCTGCACGGCATAGCTGACGCAGTTCGCTCTCAGACCTAGTGTCATTCGATGCCTCCCCAACTCGAACGCGTCCGGTGGACGAGCCATAGGAAGAAGGGGCCGCCTACCATTGCGGTGACGACTCCGAGCGGCAGTTCCGCAGGGATCACGACGGTCCGGGCGAAGAGGTCGGCTAGGAGCAGCGCCGTCGCCCCGCCAAGGATGCTCGCCGGTAGGAGGAATCGGTGGTCCGGCCCGACGATGAGCCTAATGACGTGCGGCACGACCAGCCCCACAAACCCGATGATGCCCGCCACCGAAACGGCCGCCCCGGTGACGAGAGCGCTCAGGCCGATCACACTCAATCGCACGCGCTCTGTAGACACGCCCAGGTGGCGGGCCTCCCGGTCTCCGAGGGTCAGGAGGTTCAGCGAGCGGGCCCAGAACGGCAGGAGTACGAGGCCTGCGAGGAAGAAGGGCGTGACCGAGCTGACCACGGGCCACGTCGCTCCCCCCACGCTGCCCAGCGTCCAGAACGTGATGCTGCGCAGCTGGTCGTCGTCTGCGATGAACGTGAGCATGCCGGTGGCGGCGCCTGCCGTCGCGTTCACAGCGATCCCGGCGAGGATCAGCGTCGTCACCTCAGTCTGGCCGTACGTCCTCGCGACCATGTAGACAATGACGGTGGCGATGAAACTACAAACGAACGCCGCCACCGCAATGCTGGTTGCGCCGAATATGGTGAATCCGAGGACGATTGCGCCCACGGCGCCAACGGCCGCTCCGCTGGATACGCCGATGATGCCGGGCTCGGCGAGGGGGTTCCGGAAGACGCCCTGGAGCGAGGCGCCCGCCACGCCCAGGCTCCCGCCTACGAGGATGCCCAGGACGACCCGGGGCAGGCGTATGTTCCAGAGGATCGCATCGGTCCGCGGCTCGAACGATGCGCCCATCTCGATCCCTGCGTGGCTGAGCAGGATAGAAAACGCCTGCGCCGGTGGAATCTCCACCGCTCCCATGCCGACGTTCGCGAACAGGGCTGCGGTAAAGAGCGCCAGCATGACCACGAGCAGAGTGGAGGCGGTGAGCCGCGGCGTAGCTTTGCGTCGGCTTGCCGCCCGCCGGAGCACACGCAGCGGCGTTAGCACTCTCGCTCCAATCATCGTCATCACTGGGCCGCCGCTAGGTCCGGCTGGAATACCCGCAACAGTTCCACCAATACCTGACCCATGCGGGGGCCGCCGCCTATGAAGTACTGGTCATCGAAGTCGTGGATGCATCCTTCGTCCGCGGCGGCGGTCTCTCCCACTCCGGGGATAGTCACGATTCCTTCACGCCCTCCGACTGACTCGAGCCCCCTAGTGAGCACGACGATGCAATCAGGGTCCGCCGCGGCGAGGGACTCGGCCGTCAGTGGTATGGTGATCTCCGTTACCCCCAAGGCCGCCCCGCCGCTGACCGCCCCGCTGGCCTCGAATAGCCCGTGGCTCAGGTGCCCCTCTCCGCCCAGGAAGAGCGTGTCGAGCCCGCGCATGTAGAGAAACACGGCGGTTGGCCGTTCCTGCGCCTGGGCCGTAAGCGCTTGGATCTCGCTAATCTGGGCTTCGAGTTCGGTTGCGAGCGCCTCTCCCCTGGCGGGGACTCCGAGCGCTTGAGCAATCCCGCGGATCTTCCGAGCTCCACCGTCGATGGTGGTCACTGATTCAAGGACCACCACCGGCACGCCCGTCGCGCGAATCTGTTCGAGGACTTCCGGCGGGCCTGCATTGGTGTTCCCTATGACCAAGGTGGGGTTCATCGACAGGACGCCCTCGGCGCTAAGCCTCCTCTGGTAGCCGACCTGCGGGAGTTCCGTAGCCTCCGGGGGGTAGGTCGCGCTGGTGTCTACCGCGACGACGTTCTCCCCAAGTCCGAGAGCGTAGACCACCTCCGTGAAGTCGCCGTTCATGACCACAATCCGGCTGATGTCCGTCACGGTGACTTGGTTGCCGTGAACGTCGGTAATCTGCGCAGGCAACTGAGGGGCCAGCGGGTCTGGGGGCTCCGGCGTTGGCGTAGGCGTGGGCTTCGGGGTCGGCGTTGGCGTAGGCGTTGGGTTTGGGCTCGGGATTGCTGTTGGCGCCGCTTGCGGCGTCGCGACGGAAACTGCGGCGCGGGGCGTCGTCGTTGGAGTCGCCTCGCTGCCGCACGCAGCCAGCAGTATCACGGAGGCAAGCGCCATGGCGCTCACGGCAGCCTTCAAGGGTAGTGCTCTCCTCATCTCGTACTCCTGTCTTCAGTGTTCAGTTGCGCGAAGCCGTCCCATGTATCGGCGAGGTACGCATGCGACTTGAGCCAGGTGGCTTTGGCTCCGGCCATGTCGGATGACGGCGCGACCAAGAGGGGGAGCTGTTCGGGCCGCGACGGCTCCTCCATGAAGAAGGGCAGGTCGAGGCGGAATCCGATCAGCAGCGCATCGACGGGGTCGACTGGGAGTCGCCAGATCAGGCCGCCGGATATGAAGACAACCGAAAAGAACGACTGATCTTCGCGGACCTCCACGATCACCTCGGTGAGCGGGCCGTCCCAGAGCAGGATGGGCACGCTCCACAGCTCGAAGAGGCTCAGGCTCGCCTTGCCGCCGCGGAAGGCCGCCCTGATCGAGGCCGCGTGCTCGCCGGCGACCTCCACACTGAGCGCGGGACTGTAGGGAACTTCGAACACGACCGCGGGCGCGGAATCGCAGCCGCGGGCGGCAACCTCTACCGGCCTGAGCTGGATCATGCGTCGGATCCTCTCTGGAAGTTCTGAAAATCAGTACGCACAGATAATATAATATGTATATACGAAGTCAATACTACAATAGCACTAATCTACAACGGCGAAGCAAGACCTAAGGCCCGCCACGCCCAGCGCGGCTAGACGGGCCGCGTACAGCGATTCGCCACGATGACCCATGTCGCCGATCCGCGGCACGCCAGTAGACGCCGGTAGAAGAAGACTCACGCGCTCTGTGGCCGCCGACCCTCCGGCAGCGGCCGTGCGCATAGGCGCGCACTCTCACTGTCTTGCCACGTCGGCGCCAGAAGCGCACATCGGATCGGCGCGTCCCTCTTGACAAGTGCTTACATACATACTACAAGAAGCAGTACATACGAACAATGTAATACAGTCAGCCTAACATCCATGACCTCCCGCATCGGCGACGTCGCCGATGCTTGGGGCTCTATCGTGAAAGGGTGCTCTGGCCTCTCGGCCGACGATCTGCCGGCGGCATTGCCTCTGCTGCGCAGCGCCGCTGTCAGGGCGATTGAACAACATGGATCCACCCGCGGGGTCCGGGCTGTCCCTCCCAGCAGCCGGGCCCCGCGGGCGGGGACGAAGCGGAGACGCAGTGAGGATCGAACTCAAACCGATCGATGTCCGGGATTGCCCGGAGGGCCTTGGCGGCAGAGTGGTGTTCGCGGGGCAGAGCCGGGACCTCTCGGTAGACATCCCGCAAGAGCAGGTGGCGGCGGTCCGGGCCGAGTTTCAGGGCCGTTCCAGGGGACTGAGCCTGTTTGAACTGTGGTCCGCTGGCGCCCTAGTCGACGGCCAGTACACGGAGGTGATGGTGGAAGTCGTCGACGACCGGGCGCGCTTCTCCCTGGTCTTGGTCAGCGTCGGCCTCGTCTGGCGAACACCGGTCGATCCTGTTGAAGCGTTGCTGATGGGCTTCCACCTGAGCCTGCCGTTCTTCATGTGCGAGCCGTCGGCCAGAGAGGCTCCCGACTCCGATCAAGCGCCAAGGGAAGTTTCCGTGGCTGCGTCCGTCTAGGGCGCGGGACAAGCCTGCCACACTGCGCACCAACACAAGGAGCATGGCTATGACGACCAACGCCGAACACCGGCATGAGCACGACTGGCAGTCGCAGGAGTACGTCGACTACTGGATAGGGCGCGACGTCACCCGCGACGAGGAGAGGCAACAGCACCTGCGGCGGATGGCCGCGCTGCTTCCGTATGGGCCTGACTCAGAAATCCGCGTCCTTGACGTCGGCGCGGGCTATGGGGCCGTAAGCCAGGCGGTGCTGGAGACGTTCCCCAAAGCGCACGTGGTCCTCCACGACTTCTCGGTCCCCATGCTCTCGCACGCACGACAACGCCTCGGACGCTATGAGGACCGGACCTCCCAGGTGATGGCTGACCTCAAAGACCCGGCGTGGACGCAGGCGCTTGGCGACCCAGCAGACGGCGTCGTCTCCGCCATCGCCATCCACAACCTTCGCGACCCCGAGACCATCGCTCGTGTCTATGCCGACATCTTCACAGTCGTGAAGCCGGGAGGCGCTTTCCTCAACTGGGAGCTCGTCTGGCCTGGGGCTATCGCCGGGGCGGCGAACGCAAGGGCGGGGCTGGTGATGGAGCAATGGAGCCGGTTCGAAGAGACCGGCGTCCAGCCCCCCCTCGAAGAGTTGGCCGCCGAGCAAGCAGGCCAACGGGCCTCATGGCCCGGCGGCCAAGGAGACCAGCGGCGGCGCGCCACGCTCGTAGACCACCTCAACTGGCTCCGCGCCGCTGGATTCGACGAGGCTGAGTGCTTCTGGCGCGACGGCAGTCATGCCTTGATCGGCGGCTACCGCTCGCCATAAAGGTAAGCTAACACAGACTCTTTACGCATCAGCAGACCAACGTCCCTTCGGAGTCGGGGTCTGCGTCATCCAGGATGGCTGTTGCGCTGTCCTCGATGCCTATTGAACCCGAGTCGGCGCTGCTGAGCAGTTGGGCGAGTACGTCAGAGCCTTTGAACGAGGAGGCCCGAGGTGGATGTCCAGAGAGTCGTCTTTATGCTGATGGGCCAGGAGATGGACCGGGCTGTGGCGTTCTACAGAGACGTCATCGGCCTCGAGCTGCGGCTGCATGAGCAGGATTGGGCCGAGCTGGGCCGCGACAACGCGGTAGTGGCTCTGCACGGCGGGGACAGCGGCGAGTATCGCTCCACCGGTCTGGGGTTTCACGTCGTCGACGTCGCCGCGGCGTGCGAAGAGGTGAGCCGCGGCGGCGGCAGGATCATCCAGGACCCCGAGGAACGCGCCGGGGAGGGCATCATCCTAGCCCGCCTGGCGGACCCCGAAGGCAACGGCTTCGATCCCGTCCAGAGCGCCCGGTAGCCGTCCGGGTCACTCCATAGGGAGAGAAGGTTCGGCATTCGCGGGAGGAGCCTTCCACGCTCACTTTCGGCGAGCTGCGGGAGAGGATGAAATGAGCCGGCTCGTCCTTCCATCCGTCGTTGCACCCTGCTGTTTCATCGCTGCGTGACGCCGAGAACGCAGCAGGCGGTCACTGACTCCCACGTACCGTACGCTATTCGCCCCGATTCGTTCATGCGAACCCTGTCCACTCTTTGCTGCCTAGCAAGCTGCGGGAGAAGAGTTCGCGGCGCTGGACGCTCGGCCGAAACGGATGGCGGGACGTATGGAATGCGAGCCGGCCGACGGCGCCCGGCCCCCCCGTGTGTTGACACTCCTCGTTGGCGCGCCTAGCCTCGCGCTGCTGCGGGGCAGCGATGGACCGTTGGGGACGCGGCGCTTGGAAGCGGAGGAGACGGATGACGACCGACGGCGTACGGCCCGAGGAGTTGGCGGAGCTCTCGCCCGAGGAGCTCTATGCGCTCTACATGGAGAAGCAGGCGAGCTTCGGCATGGCGGGGCGCGCGCTCGACCGTCGCCGCCGCGAGGGACGGGTGCACGTGCCGGCGGCCGAGGCGAACGTCGACAACGCGGGCCCGGACCAGCGGATAATCGTCGGCCCCGAGTTGGGGTTCAACGTCCACAACCTGCACGTGTTCACGTCGGGCCGGGCAGGCGGATCGGAGCGTTACCACACGCACGGCGACGCGCTGAAGCACTACATCAGGGGCGGCGGCTACGAGCTGATCGAGGAGGAGCGGTTCGAGGTGAAGGTCGGCGACTTCTGCCACGTGCCGGCGAACGTATGGCACGGGACGGAGAACCCGAGCCCGGAGCCGCTGGTGTTCCTCGCGGCGCAGCAGTTCCCCGGCACGTACCGCCAGGTGGCGACGCCCTTCGTACACCTGACGGCCCCGCAAGCGCCTCCGGAAGTGAAGGACCTGTCGGAGGAGGAGCTGGCCAAGCTCGAGCCGTGGCCGCTGTACCTGCGCTACCTCGCGGAGCAGATGGCGTTCGGCCGTGTGGCGCTCGAGGTGCAGCGCCGCCGCGAGCAGAAGCGGTTGCTGGTCGTCGCGGAGGACGCGCCGCTGATGGAGTGGGGGCCCGGCCGTCACCACATCATCTCGCCCGAGCAGGGGTTCGACATCTACGCGTTCCACCTGTTCATGGAGCACGTGCCCGGCAAGACGGAGGGCGGAGAGCCGCAAACGTCGTGCGACGCGGTCCGCTACTACCTATCGGGGGAGGGCGTCGAGGAGATCGGCGAGCAGCGCGTGACGGTGCGGCGCGGCGACTTCACATGCATCCCGGCGGGAAGCAGGCACGAGACGCTGAACCCGAACGACGAGCCGCTGCGGTTCATCTGCTGGCAGCAGATCCCCGGCACCTACCTACAGGTGCAGACGCCGGTGCTTCCGGCGTAGCGGCAGGAGGCTACCGGTTCAGGAAACCCGCCACGAGCTCATGGAAGCGGTCGGCCTCGTCTCGCTGCACCCAATGGCCGCTGTTCGAGAAGACATGGAGCTCGGCGCCGGGCATGCGCTCCAACAGCAGCAGGCCCCGCTCCGGGGCCGCGCCGCCGTCGTGCATGCCCCATAGGATCAGCGTCTTGGGCTCGAGGCTGGGGAGCCGGTCGAGGATGGGCGTGGCCCGGCCCGCGCCCCGTCTCGCCTGCGAGGCCTCGAACCTGCTGCCGATGCTCATCTCGTAGCGCAGCTGTACGAACTCGTCAGTCACCAGCTCCGGGTGGTAGATCGTCCCGAGCGACAGCTTGCGCATGTTGTCGAGGCCGGGCTCGTAGGAGCCGATCGCCTCCGCGTGCTCGCGCGACAGCTGCTTGGCAGCCTCCGACCCTTCGGGAGCAAGCGTGCCGCTCGACACGAGGATGAGCCGGTCGACCTTGGGGTCCTCGAGCGCGATGCGCGCCGCGATGTACGAGCCCTGCGAGTTGCCCATCACGTGATAGCGGTCGAGTCCGAGGGCGTCGATGAACGCCTGGGCGTGCCGGACGCGGAACTCTATCGAGTGGTCGGCGGGAATGTCGGTGTAGCCGTAGCCGGGCTGGTCGTACGCGTACACGCTGAATCCGAGCGCCGCCAAGGGCTCGATGTTGGCGCCCCAGTTGATCAACGCGCAGGCCCCCGGGGAGCCGCCGTGGATGGCGATGATCGGCGGCCCCTCGCCGCGGTGTACGTAGAATGTCTTGAGGCCCTCAACCTCCACGAACTCTCCGGTTGCGGCTGCCTGTGTCATGGCGCGTCTCCGTTCTACTCGTGGCCTGTCGGCCCATGGTGTGCGAGCGCACTCTAGTCCAGCCGCCGCCCGGCTTCAAGGCGCCCCGGCGGAGGCAGCCACCGTCATACTCGCGAAAGCGGGTATCCACTGGGGGAGGTGTGAGCCAGCCTCGTCGATTGGCCCCTCCCTAAGTCGGCTTCTTCCCAGCCTGTACCGTCTGGCGACCTGTCCGGAAGGGGCGTGGATTCCCGTGTCGGGGCACGAGAATGACGGAGGGGCGTTTGGACAGCCCGGCGGAGACGGGTCGCGCGGCCCGTAGCGGCGCTCTGCTAAGCTGTCACTCAGCGGTCGCTGCGCCGTTCCCCCCGTGGCCGCGGCGCGCGAACGCTAGAACGATTGAGGATGCATGCTCGACGCCGTCGTAGCCCGGCTCCAGATATTCGCGGCGCTCCGGTTGCGCGAGTTCCGGTACTACTGGATGGGCTTGACGGTCCAGATCGTCGGCCAGCAGATGTTCATGCTGACGCTGGGGTGGCTCGCGTTCGATATCAGCGGGTCCGCCTTCGCATTGGGCGTCGTGAACGGCGTCGGCGCCGTCCCTCGGGTGACCCTCGTCCTGTTCGGCGGAGTGCTTGCCGACCGGATGGACCAGCGCAAACTCATCGTCGGCGCGCAGCTCGTTTCGGGCGTGACGATGGTCGGCCTCGCGATGCTCACTTTGATGGGCGTCGTCGAGGTGTGGCACCTCGCAGCCGCGTCCTTCGTCGTCGGCGTCGCCCAGGCCGTCGACGAGCCGAGCCGCACCGCGTTCTTCCCGCGATTGCTGCCCGACCGCTCCCACATCGCGTCGGCTGTGCCGTTGATGTCGCTGGCGTGGTCGAGCACGAGGATCGTGGCCCCGGCCCTCGCCGGGTTCGTCATCGCGGCGGCGGGCGCGGACACGAGCTTCTTCCTCTCCGCGATCGGCGCCGGCGTGATGGTGATCGCGCTCCAGGTCGTGCGTCCCTACGGCGCCCCGGGCCGAGCGCGCGGCAACATGGTGAGGAACCTCATCGACGGCATTCGCTACGTGCGCGAGGACGAGGTGTTCTTCAAGATCATCAGCGCCGCGTTCGTCCACTCCACGTTTGCGATGGGCTATGTGTTCATGCTTCCCGTGTTCGCCTCCGACGTGCTTGGCGTGGACTCGAAGGGACTCGGCCTGCTCGCGTCCGCGACGGGCGTCGGGTCCGTGGCGGGGCTCGTGTCGTTCCAGTGGCTGAACGGCCGGGTCAGCCCACGGACCCTCATCGTGTTCGGGCTGACCCTCTTCAGCGTCTGCTGCATCGGTTTCGCGCAGAGCCCCTGGTTCCTGGTGTCGCTCGCCCTGCTCACGCTTGTGGGCGTCGGCCATGTCTACTACCAGACGTCCGCGCAGGTGGTGCTGCAGACGCTCGTGGCGGAGGAGCTCCGGGGCCGCGTCATGGCGTTGTACGGGATGCTGTGGAGCCTCATGCTCGTGAGCGGCACGCTGCTCAACATCGTCGCTGACCTCATCGGACCGCAGCTCGCGCTCACGGGAGGCTGCGTGATCGTTCTCGTGTACGTCTGGTCGTTCGTCGCCTGGAGCCCCGCGATGCGTCAACTGTCGCTGGCGAAGGCCGGGAGTACGGCGGGCAGCTCGGAGTAGAATCTGCGGATAGGGTTTGCCGGCGCGCGATGGCCGGCGGCATTGGACAGAGCAAGGGGGGCGCCGCGCGGCGTCCGCTCGCCGACGGAAGGATGTGGCGGCATGATGGCAGGAATCTGGCGGGGGCGGCAGCAGGGAAAGCCCACGCGCGTGACGCGAGCGCTGGTCCTGCGCGCGTGCAGCTACTTCCTCCCCTACTGGCGGGAGGGCATGCTCGTTCTCGTGACGGTGCTGATCATGGCCGTCCTGGCCTTGGCGCCCGCGCTGCTGATCAAGACGATCGTCGACGTGGCGATTCCCGAGAACCGCTTCATGCTGCTGCTCGTTCTCGCAGGAGGGATGGTCGCGGGGCCTGCGCTCGCGGGCATCGTGAGCGTGGTCCAGACCCGGTTCAGCGCGCAGATCGCTCAGCGCATCGTGTTCGATCTCCGCACCGGGCTATTCCGTCACCTCCAGGGGCTCTCCCTCCGCTTCTTCACGGCCGCCAAGACCGGCGAGGTGATGAGCCGGCTCAGCAACGATGTCACCAACATCAACCGCGTTGTCACCGACACCATCACCCAGAGCGTGATGCAGGCGTTCGTCCTCGTCTCGACCGTCGGCGTGATGTTGTACCTGGAGTGGCGGTTGGCTCTCGCGGCCTTCGTCGTCCTGCCGTTTGCCATCGCATCCGCGCGCCGCGTCGGCTACCGGCGGTTCGACCTCCAGAAGGAGGCGCAGTCCAAGCTGGCCGACCTGAACGCCATCATGCAAGAGACGTTGAACGTCTCCGGCTTCCTGCTGATGAAGGCCTTCGCGAAGGAGGGCTACGAGCGCATCCGCTTCGACGGCAAGGCAGCCGAGGTCATGGACGTGCAGATACGCACGAGCATGTTGGGCCGGTACTTCCGCATGGTGCTCCAGGTCCTCGAGGCGATAGGACCGGCGCTCGTCTACCTGTACGGCGGCTACCTGGTCATGCAGGGGGACATGTCCATCGGCACCCTGTTCGCCTTCGCCGCCTTGTTCGTGAGGCTCTACCAGCCGATGTCGCAGCTCGCCAACGTCCACGTCGAGATCATGGGGGCGCTCGCGCTGTTCGAGCGGATCTTCGAGTACCTCGACATCGAGCCGGACGTGGCCGAGTCGCCGAACGCCGTCGCGCTGCGGTCGCCGCCCCGTGGACAGATCGCGTTCCGCGAGCTGGGTTTCCAGTACCTGCCAGGGCGGTGGGCGCTGCGCGGCGTATCGTTCACCGCCGAGCCGGGCCAGCTAGTCGCCCTCGTGGGACCGACCGGCGCCGGCAAGACCACCGCCACCTACCTCATTCCCCGGCTCTACGACGTCACCGAGGGCGCCGTCACGGTCGACGGCGTCGATGTGCGCGACCTGCGGCTCGACTCGCTGCGCGGGCAGATGGGCCTGGTCACGCAGGAGACGTACCTGTTCAATGCGACGGTGCGCGAAAACCTGCGCTACGCCCGGGACGCGGCGTCCGACCGCGAGATTCTCGACGCCTGCCGCGTCGCGCGGTTCGACGACGTCGTCGAGCACATGCCCGACGGCCTCGACACGGTCGTCGGCGAACGCGGGTACCGTCTGTCCGGCGGCGAGAAGCAGCGCCTGGCCATCGCGCGCGTGCTGCTCAAGGACCCGCGCATCCTGGTGCTCGACGAAGCGACGTCGTCGCTCGACTCGCAGACCGAGGCGCAGATTCAGGAGGCGATGGGCCCGCTCATGGAGGGGCGCACCACCGTCGCAATCGCGCACCGTCTCTCCACGGTGCTCTCCGCCGACCAGATTCTCGTTCTCGACGAGGGGCGGCTCGCCGAGTCCGGCACGCACGCCGAGCTCATCGAGCGGGACGGCCTCTACTCGACGCTCTACGAGATCCAGTTCAAGCCGCAACTGACGGGCAAGGTGGGAGCGGCGGCCCTACACGCTGGCTAGGGAATCTCTGAATAACTCCGTCCCAATCCGTTCGCCCTGAGCACGTCGAAGCCTGTCCTGAGCCTGTCGAAGGGGGTCCCACGAACGGATTGAGGGGGCTCCCAGTCTCCCCCTTCGCTATCCTGAGGGCATCAGCGACTTGTTCAGAGGTTCCAAGCCTTCCCGGCCGGGGGCGAGACTAAGGGCTAGACTTGACGCTGCGGGCCGCGCCGACGATAGTCGTGCCACATTGAATGGAGGGACAGCCGATGCAGGACCCCTATGTGAAACTCACGCTGATGTTCGAGCGCGAGGGGAACAAGTGGGTCGCGACCTGCTTGGAGCTAGGCACAAGCGCCTACGGGAGAACACTGGAGCGCGTTGAGGAGAGCATACGCCAGCTCGTCATCGAGCACCTGGACCTGTTGGAAGACGCGCAAGAGCGGCAGCGGTTCTTCGCGGAACATGGCATCGTCCTCCATTCCCATGCCGACTCGCCGCCGCTCGAATTCCGCATCCCAGTCCCCGCTGGGCGCGAATCCGGCGACGTCCAACACCAGTTCTACCAGCCCTGCATCTTCCCGATGCCCACCGTCGCCGTCGGTTAAAGCCTCCGCATGCAGATAGCAGGCAGGCGGCTCATCCAGCTCCTCACTTTCCGATGGTTGGGTAATCGTAAGGAGCAGTAAGCATGGGGTGTGGTTGCGGAAGAATCTCGATGACAGGGTGCGGTTCACCACGGTTAAGAACACGCGGGAGATTATCCCTCAATCGACACTAAAGCAGATACTCGGCCCGAAGCAGACGGGACTCGGGGCGCAATGGCTGCAAGCCAAGCTGCCTAGATAGCGGTCGTTAGTTGTCGCGGTCCTCGATTCTCTGAAGTTTTGGGGAGGGGGGTTTCGAGTAGACGTTCTCGACTACTCTCGGGGCGCCGGGTAACTGTTCAGAGTTGGTGAGACCCGCCTCGACCAGGGGCGCCGCCCATAGCACGCTTGACCTCTGACCGGGTCGTTATCCACGCTCTCCGCAGGCATTCGCCTCATCAACCCTGAACAGTTGCCCACGACACTTGCCCCTTACCCCAACCCTCCCCCTCCGGTATGCTCACCGCACGCTCCTCCGTGGCCGTCCGCTCCGAACCCTCTACCGTGTCCTATAACTCACCCGCCGCCCATAGAGAGAGCCATGCCGAAGAGTGTGTTTGCGCGTTTCGCACGCATCCTTAATCGCAGGAAGCAGGCCGTGGCCTGCTAAACAGCCCCGATTAAGAAGCCGAAGGTACCCCACCGGCGACACAAGAACCAAACATTTACGAGTACAAATCCCCATCAAGAAGCCGAAGTACCCCCGAAAACACCCGCCCTGCCGCTGACTGTTCAAACTTCTTGAGACCCGTCTCGCCCTAAGGTGTCGCCGATAGCACGGTGTATCCCTGACTAGGTCGTCATCCACCCTCTCCGTAGGCATTTGCCTCCTCAACTCTGAAAGTTACGGCGCCGGGGCGAGCGTTGACACCGCGCGGGCGCTGTGCTACGCAACGCGTCGCAGTTGGCGCGCAGGACGAAGGGAGAGCAGGCCATGGCAATCATCGACGCAGACGCGCACGTGATCGAGACCGACCACACCTGGGACTACATGCGGAGCGAGGACCAGGCGTTCCGGCCGCTGATCGTGGAGACGGTCAACAAGGAGGGGCCTCGCCGAGCGTTCTGGATCATCGGCGACCGCGCGGGCGGCCGCTCGTTCGCCAAGAACACGAACTCCGGCACCGGCACGAGCGACGAGTCCCGCGAGCTGACCGACGTGCAGGCGCGGCTCGCGCACATGGACGAGCTGGGCGTGGACATCCAGGTGCTCTACCCGACGCTGTTCCTCAGGCCGCTGAGCCCGCGCCCCGAGGTCGACTACGCGCTGAGCCGGAGCTACAACCGATGGATGGCGGATATCTGGAGCGAGGGCGGCGGACGCCTGCGGTGGCCGGTCATCGCCCCCGTCCACAGCATGGACAAGGCGATCGAGGAGGTCCATTTTGGGAAGGAGCACGGCGCTTGCGGCGTCTTCCTGCGCGCCGGCGAGGCGGGTTTGAGCCTCGCCGACCCCTACTTCTACCCCCTCTACGAGGAGGCCAGCGCGCTCGACCTGCCGATCTGCATTCACGCCTCCATAGGCAACTTCGGGATATGGGACCAGCAGGAGTCCGGGCTGCACTTCAAGCTGCCGCCCATCAGCGTGTTCCACACTCTGCTCATGCGCGGCGTCCCCGACCGGTTCCCCGACCTGCGCTGGGGTTTCGTCGAGATCAGCTCGCAGTGGGTGCCCTACGCGATGAACGACCTGTCGATCCGCTTCGGGAACTCAGGCCGCGAGTTCGCCGGTCGCGACCTCCTCAAGGACAACCGCATCTACGTCGCTTGCCAAACGACCGACGACCTCGACTATGTGCTCGAGCAGGCCGGCGACGACAACATCATGATTGGCACCGACTACGGCCATAACGACACATCGTCGGAGATACTGGCGATGCGGAAGCTGCGCGAGGACGGCAAGATCAGCCCGGAGGCCGCGGCCAAGATACTCGACGACAACCCACGCCGCCTCTATGCGCTCTAGGCCAGCGCCTTGGCCTGGGGCTGCCGCTCTGCGGCGGCGAGGCCTTTCAGATGCTGCCGCTCACGACCGGTGAGCCTTGGACACAGGCGTGGGGCGGACGGGTGGGCGGCGGTTGCGTGAGAAATGCGGGGCTACGGGGCCTCGTGAGTCAGTCCAAAGGCCACACCAGAAAATCGTACCCCGTGCTACGCCCAGGTATCACATTGCCGATGTAGAAGCCTGTGCCAACCCCTATATCGCCGCTGCTTGGGCCGCGGCTTATGTCCAGTTCCTTGATGAACGCGCCATTCACGTAGAGCAATGCCGTGTCTCCGACGCCTATGAGCAAGAACCGGTTCGTTCCACCGGCCACGGTATTCAGCGATACGCTGCCTGATTCGCGATGGGTGGGCGTCGTGCTGCCCTCCCGGACGTAGTACTCCCATATTCCGTTGCTGCTGAGGGTTACCGCGTGGAACGTGTCCCGGACGCCAGGTTCGTCCCGAAACGCGATCCCGTAGTCCCACGTTCCGACGTTTCGGCCATATGGATTGGTGAACGTCGCGTGAACGGAGAAGTCGGCTACGTCTAAGTCGAGGTAGGACACTTCGATGAGACCATCGTCTAGGTGCTCGAGTTCTCCCACATCGCTAAGATACTTCAGCTCGCGAACGGTAAAACTGCGAAAGGGGACCGTCTTGGTGGTCATGTCGTTGCTGCGGAAGTACCCGCTGATGGCGGCAACGTCGCCTGTCCAATCGTCCTTGCTGAGATCGAGCTCCGCAACGAACTCCCCATTGAGGAAGAACCAGCCATCGCCCAGGTCCACGATGCGGAGCTCGTTGGCGTTCAAGTCTCCGCTCAGGAAGGACGACGCCCGCCCGCTGTCTAGTAGCTGGTCGCTATCGCCGGTTCCTTGCTCCCTGACGTAGTGATACCAATAGCCGGTTTCGTCAATCACAACCACATGGAATCGGTTCGGCCCGTAGCGGAAGAGAAACCCATAGTCCCACTCCGCGCTAGACGGGTTCTCGAACGTAGCCACGGCGTTGAAATCGTTCACATCGATGCGAGCACGATAAGTCGCGATTAAGCCGTCGGGCTCGTCCAACAGCACGCCGTCCACCGGCCCGAAGCCGGACGCGGGCATGGGGGTGGGAGTGGGCGTAACGCTCAACTTCGAGCCGGCCATCATGGCGGGGAGCGATTCCCGCACCGTCCGCGCCCAGACGGCAAACCCGAACCCCTCTATCGAGAATCCTGCCCCGGCGTCTCGAACGACCGATGTGTTGATGCCGACAATCTCGCCGGCCAACGTGAAAAGCGGGCCGCCGCTGTTGCCGGGGTTGATGGCCGCGTCCGTCTGGACCATCCATCGCCCCGCCTCCTGATCGAACCAGGAGCCGGACACGATGCCCCTCGTAACCGTCGCGCGGCCTACCCACAGCGGATACCCCATCGTGAACACCGTGCTGCCGTCCGCCAGCTCAGTCTCGCTGCTCAACGGCGACGCGCGAAAACCGGCCGAGCAACAGATGCTCAGGACCGCGAGGTCCTTGCTCGCGTCGAAGCCAAGGACCGCAGCGGGGTAGCGGTTAGCGTCGTTCACTAAAACTTCGACATTCCCGCCGCCATCGATAACGTGGTGATTGGTGACGATCAGGGCGCGTCCGTTGCTCTCCACTTCCACGATAACGCCTGAGCCAGTGCTGGAGATGGTCGACACCCTGACGACGCTCGATCGCACGCTCTCGACAATCGACGCCAGGTCAGGCGTTGGCACAGTCGTGGGCGTTGGCGTCAAGGTGGGTGTCGGCGTGGGCGTGAGCGTGGGCGTTGGCGTTGGTGTGGGCGTGAGCGTGGGCGTCGGCGTATGAGTGGGGGTTGGCGTCGGTGGAAGCGGCGTCGGCGTCGGAGTCGCCGTGGGCGTCGGGGTTATCGGCGTTGGCGTGGGGACTGGCGTTGGGGTTGGCGCTTGGGCCGCGATTGTTGCCGCGACGGACGCGTCGATGGCGGCGCGAGAGCCTGCCTCCGCCGTAGCGGTGGCCGCAAGGGCAGCGGTCACCCTGTCCACTGCCGCCTGCTCTGCGGTCGCCGTCGCCTCCATGGCTGCGCCGACCGTAGCCTCGATATCAGGCGTGGGAGGAGCCTCCTGCGAACATGCCGCGAAGGCCAGTGCGGAAAGCAACAGGGCGAGCGTCGCTACATGCGCCGGACGGCGGACGCGCGCAGCGTCGAGAGAGGCGCTCGTGGGCATGACTCATTATTACTACCAACTTCCCTTAGAGGCCAGCGCCTTGGCCTTGTGCTGCCGCTCCGCGGCGATAGGGCCTTTCAGATACTGCCGCTCACGATAGGTCATACTCGGGGCGGATAGGTGGGTGTGCAGTGCGGCGGTTGCGCGAGAAATGCGTGGCTACGGGGCCTGTAGATAGCTGACGACCGCTTGCAGAGTCTCGTCCGCGGGTTGCCCGGTGTCTATCGTCAGCGCGCCCTCGGGCAGGTGGGCGTACCGGCGCGCCTCGTCCATCGGCCGTTCGTTCGGAACGCTGGGTTGCGAGAGCCGTGGCTCTCGCGCTCGGAGGCGCGCTTCGCGCAGGGTCCTGTCGGCCGTGCACAGGACGACCTTGAGGCGGGCCTGCCCATCCCGCGCGACCTGCTCGGCGTTCCGAACGCTTTCGGCGTAGCTGGCTGGGCTGTCGAGGATGACCGAGAAGCCTTGAGCGAGGAGGTCGCTCGCGTGAGCGAACATGAGGTCGTACGCCAGCGGGCCGGCGGCCTCCTCCGACACGCCCCCCGCGAGAAGCGTCGACTTCGAGGTGTCCTTGTCGACGACGGGCCATTGCAGCGCACGCCCGACGCTCTGGGCAATCGTGGTCTTGCCCGAGCCCGTGGAGCCGGCGAAGAGCACCAGCGTCAACACGCGGAGTCGCCGGCTGGCCCGAGTCTCGCGACGCAGTCCAGGACGTCGCGCGTATGCCACGGAATCAGGATTTCGTGCTGGAACGCCCCTCGGATGGTCCCCGAACGGTCGATCACGAACGTCACGCGCTTGGTGAACGCCGCCAGCGGCCCGCGTCGGCGCGCGCCGTAGAGCCTGATGATCTCTCGTTTCGGGTCCGAAGCGAATGGGAAAGGCACGTCGTTCGCGTCGCGGAACCTGCTCAGCCTTTCGGGCGTGTCTGAGCTGACGCCCAGCACTCGGGCGCCCGCTCTATAGATGGCTTCGAAGTGATCACGGAAGCCACGAGCCTCAATCGTTCAGCCCGCCGTGAACGCCTTCGGGAAGAAGTAGAGCACGACGTTGGCCTCCGTGAGCCAGTCCGAGAGGCGGAGCGGACTCCCGTCGTGCAGCGTCGCCGTGAAGTCGGGGGCCTTCTCGCCTGGCCTCAGCATGGCGGACCGGCTACGCCCGCGCCGCCGCTGTGCGGGCCGCTTCCGGATAGACGATCTGGAGCTCGCCGCCCTGCCACTGGCAGAGCTGGATCGTGGCGTCCGGCAGGCCCGTTTCCGTGAAGCGCAGCGGTCCCATCACCGAGTCGAAGGTCATGGACAAGAGCTTCTCGCGCACCGGCTCGTCATCGCACGTGCCCGCCGCCTCCACCGCCTGCGTCAGCACCTGGCAGCATGCGTAACCGCCGGCCGAGTGGTACTCGGGCTTGCCGCCGAACGCCTCCTCGAACTGGCGGGCGAACTCGACGGAAAGCGGCGAGCGGTCGGACCACACCCAGCTGCCGCGCATGTAGGCGCCGTCGATGCCCGGGCCGGCCTCGAGGTCGCGGGGCGATGGATTGTCCGAAAGCCACAGCTGCGTCGGCTCGAACCCGGCCTCGATCGCCGCCGCGACGCTCTCGTGCATCGGCCTGTCCGGGCGCGTGTGGTCGAGCCCGATCAGCACTGCGTCCGGGCCCGCGTCCTTCAGCCGGCGGTACATCGCTGGGTAGTCCACCGGCGCCGGGCCGATGGTCTCGACGCGCGCAAGCTCCACGCCGAACTCGTTCGCATAGTGCTTCACGCCGAGGGCGACGGCGCTGCCGATGCGCCCGTCCGTGTACGCGAGGCCGATCCTGCGCGCCGGCGCGGGCGATTCCGGCCCCGTCATGAACTCGAGGAAGCTCTTGGGGTAGTCGAAGTCGGAGCCGGACCAGCAGAGGAACAGGTAGCGTCGGCCCTTCTCGAATATCTCATGCGAGCTCCCGCTGCCCTGGATCAGCAGCTTGCCCGCCTCTTCGACGACGGGCGCGGCCGCCTCGACGAGGACGCTGTGGCACGGGCCGAGCAGCAGATCGACGCGGTCCTCGTGGACCAGCCGGCGATAGTTGGCGGCGACGTTGTCGGGCTCGCTTGCGTCGTCGTAGGTGAGGAGCCGCACCTGCCGTCCCAGCAGACCGCCCGAGGCGTTGACCGCGCGCTCCCACAGCCCGTAGGCGCGATTGTAGTACACCCCGGCCGACCGCTCGTAGCGGCCCGTGAACGGGAGCGAGACGCCCACTACGATCTCGTTGGCCGTGCTCATTCCGCGTCCCCCTCAGTCCGGATGGCGTGAGCATATCAGAGGCGGCGAGCGCTGACGCGCCGCGGGCAAACGGGGTACCATCGGCTCGATTCCCAGATGACCGGAGGAACGCCATGCGCGTCACGTTGGAGGAGGCCCGCGGCGTCGCCGATTTCCTATTGGCGCGCGCGAAAGAACGCGAGCTTACGTTGGGCATCGCTGTGATCAATGAGATCGCCGGGACCGTCCTCGTGATCGGCATGGACGGCGCGCGCCCATTCACCGCCGACACGGCCAGGGCCAAAGCGATGGGCACGCTGCTCTGGGGCATGCCCGGCGCGCGGCTCGCCGGCCGCGAAGCGAGCTCCGTCTTTCAGTACGTCAGCGAGCTCTACGGCAACCGCGTTGTCTACGCTCAGGGAAGCGCGCTGCTGAAGAGCGGCGGCGGCGCCGTAGGCGCGGTCGGCGTCAGCGGGGCCGCCCCGGACCTCGACGAGGAGCTCGCCCAGGCCGCGGCCGACTGGTTTGCCCAATCCGTCGGCGCGTAGCGCCGTCCCCTATAGGAACGGCTTTGGTCGCCGTCCCCGTCAAGCGGGCGTCGGACACCAAAGGGGGCATCGCGGAGTCTGGTGGGCCATCTCGTCACGCTGACGCGTGGTCAGCGCGGACATTGCGCTCATCCTCGGGGCCTGCGGGGGCCAGAATCACCGTCTCCGGGAACCCCGCCTTAACGTCGGTCCAGAAACGGCGCTGAAGAACCCGTGGGAACACATCCTCGCCTGCGGCGCTCATGGCAACTTCATTGAACCAGCGGAGCTCGGTCAAGCTCTCTCGCTCGTTCGGCGCCAAGCCATCCCGGCTGAGGCGACCACGAAACCGGGTCACTAGGAACAACAACTCCACCTGAGATAAGTCGTGCCGGGGACTCGAAAGCTGCTGTATGTAGGCCAACTTCTCGATATCGACATCCAGCCCAGTCTCTTCTCTCGCCTCCCTCATGGCGGCGTCGACAATCGATTCGCCCCTCTCAAGCGATCCGCCAGGCAGAGTCCAATACGGTCGAGGAAAGAAACTGGGATCCCAGTGTTTGGCCAGCAGCAGACCGTCTTCGCCGAGAATCAGAAGTGAGCACCTGACTCGATGCCGCTTGCCTGGCCTATCCCACGCCAGTCCCGCCACTGCTCTCCCGGTAGGCTGCTGCCAAGATTGGTTCCCGTCAACGCCTCGCCCGGTGAACGACGTTACCACGGCGCTACTACCTGCTCAACCGGGCGCCCACGCCCCACCAACGCGGCTGACAACGCGTTGCCCTTCGCGTGCGCTCCCGGTACTATGCCGCCATCCGGTGAGGTACGCGGGAGGACGACATGCTGAGCTCCACTGAGAATGAACGGCTCACCAGCATCATGCCCGGCACGCCGATGGGCAACCTGTTCCGCCGCTACTGGCACCCCATCGCGGCGTCGTCGGAGCTCGGCCCCGCGCCGGAGGGACGGCCCACCAAGGCCGTGCGCGTCCTCGGCGAGGACCTCGTGCTGTACAAGGACCGCAGCGGCGCGCTGGGACTGATCGACCGCCTATGCGCCCACCGTCGCGTCGATCTGTCGTACGGAATCCCGGAGGAGCATGGCCTGCGCTGTATGTACCACGGTTGGCTGTACGACGAGACCGGCCAGTGCATCGAGCAACCCTTCGAGGAGACGGTGCATCCGGACGGCCGCTTCAAGGAGAAGGTGCGCGTCGCGTCGTACCCGGTCGAGGAGCTTGGCGGCCTCGTGTTCGCCTACCTCGGCCCGCAGCCGGCGCCGCTGCTCCCGCGCTGGGAGCCGTTCCAGTGGGAGGACGGCTGGAGCGACATCGGCACGGCCGAGCTCCCCTGCAACTGGCTGCAGTGCATGGAGAACTCGCTCGACCCGGTGCATCTCGAGTGGCTGCACGGCTACTGGGGCGTCTGGCAGCAACGGCAGAAGGCCGAGGCGCTCGGCAAGACCGAGGCCGACCCGTTTCCCACGATCCCCCAAGCGCACAAGAAGATCGGGTTCGACGTGTTCGACTACGGCATCATCAAGCGGCGCGTGACCGAAGGGTCCGACGAGGAGCACAACGACTGGAAGGTGGGCCACCCCATTCTGTTCCCGTCCGTCCTGTTCGTGGGCAGCACGGTGAACTGCAGTCTCCAGTTCCGAATCCCCATCGACGACGAGCACACGAACCACATCACGTGGTACTTCTTCCGCACCGCGCCCGGCACGACGGTCGAGCGGCAGACGCGGGTCCCCCACTGGAACGTGCCGATCTACGAGCCGGACGGACGGCTCATCGCGGACCTGGTGAACCATCAGGACTTCGTGGCCTGGATCACGCAGGGCGCGAACGCCGACCGCTCGGCCGAGAAGCTGGGCGAGTCCGACAAGGGGATCATCCTGTACCGCAAGCTGCTGCGCGACCAGATGGACCTGGTCGCCGACGGCGGCGAGCCCATGGGGACGGTGCGCGATGCGGCAGTGAACGAGAACATCGAGCTGCCGCTGGAACGCTGGTCGAACCTCGCGCACCCCGCCCGCCTCGGCAAGTACACGCCCGCTCAAGCCGGCCGCCCCGACAGCCACGTCGAGGCCCTCCAACGCCTGCTCTCCACCTGGGCCAACGAGACCCCATGGGCCGTGAAGCCGAAGGCGTAGGTGTAGGTTGGGGGCGCGAGCTAGGGGTCTGGTAGACCGACTCTTGAGTGGAACGCGAAGTAGCGTTGGATGTCGTGGACATACACTGGCGGCACTACGCCGACGCGCGTGATGCCGTCGGCACCGATAGCATCGTATAGAAGTTGGGTCGGGACACTGAAGGTTTTCTTGAAGTCAACGAATACTTCGTCGATCGTTTCGTTGCCCTCTCTTACTGGTGCCGACGCAAAGTGGTGGTAGCGAATGTCCGTATTGCCATCTATTCGCCTCCATATGTCTCTGCCTTCAACTAGAGGGCGAATCGATTCCCTCAAATATGCGTCGCACAACAGTACGCATGGCACGAGAGTATTAGAAGCAGCAGCCTCTGCGCTCCTCAATCCTGGACCTTGAGTCTCTGCGAGCTTCTGTCGCGCTTCGTAGTCCCACTGGAGATCGCACGCCGCGTTCAGAACGAACGCGAAATCGTGGCGTTCAGACTCAACTGGCGTCAAGTCATTTGGACTTGGCTCATTAGGCAACGCTATGGCCCTATGCTCCCAGACGTCTTGCAGGAGCTCGCCTTGGGCGAGAGGGCCTATGCGGGAAGAAGGCTCATAAAATGGGAGGCGAGATGCCAAGGGTAACCTCTCGGCCCCTCTTACTCTGCCACTACCAGGTCATGGCGCTCTTTCTTCAGTACAATTTTGCCTGTTGACGTGACGATTTCGCGCTCCGAAGGCTGAGCCATGCCGAGCGACTCGCAAGCGTACTTGTACTCCTCGCGAAGGGTCTCCAGCGCGGGCTCTAGGCCGTTCGGCGGCATATAGCAGAACACTGCGCAGCCGATGATGCGTTTCAGTGCGTCAAGCTCTCCCTCCAAGGCTGCCCGCATAACTATGCCTAACTGGTCATCAAGCATGCGGCACAGGGTAGGAGTCTCAACTTCGCTTGAATCAGGAGTCGTCTTCCATAGGATTGAGGATTCGCCTAAGTTTATCAGTTGCAACCCACCGGAAGAGGTTTCCAGCGGTCTCTCGGAATGTGTCCAAATCCCTGAGAATGCCATCGCGATCCCTCCTCTTCTCTAACACAAAGAAATCCGCGTCTACTAGGTACGCTTCACGATTATCCGGCTGGAGTCTTACGAGCCCATTCTTCAGGAGAAGCTGAGCATCGGGAATATCAGGAACCTGAAGCAGCGTCTCCGTTTGGTTTTCCTTAACTCTCCCTTTCAATCCTTCTACCCCAAGGAGTCCTAGCAGTACTGGATTGATTAGAGTGTCCCAGCTTTCCGTTATGCCCAGTGCGTTTCTGTCAATGACGTTCAGATATCGAAGACCGATACGCGTATAGAGGGCAGGGTTATACTCTGCTTCGAATGCCTGTTCCATACGAACAATCTCTTCTCTGAACGGCTCCCAACGTGTGTACTTGCTCGTCTCAATGGCTACAAAATCCGTCGTGAGGGAGACCCGTGTAGCGGTATCCGGATTAACGAACCGGTGGGTAGGCCGGCCGAGTCCCGGGCCGAACCCCTTAGGGAGTTGGCTGATGAGACGCGACAACTCCTCGGGCACCCCAACCGGGAGGCCTAGAGGGATCCCGTCGTCTCGGTGATACTCAAAGTAGACGCTCCGAATCCTATTCTGGAACGAAGCTGGATCCGCAGTGCCAATCTCCAGGATGGACGGAAACCGCAACTGGCAAACCACGGATTGAAGCGGGTTGTGCTCGAAGATGAGCCTATCTGATGATGGAAACAGCATATTACGCTTCAGCGCTTGCTCGCGCGAGGATAGAGCCGGGACCGATTCTGGTCAAGGCGGCTCCTGGGCGAAGAACGCGCCACAACCCAATTTTACACCCTCGCTCGGCTCGCGGCTCCATCGCCACGATTCCCGCCCGCACGGCGGACGATGCCTTCCTTGTTGTGCCGGAAGGCCTACTGCCAGCCAGGTCGCGCTCGCTGTCGATCTCCCCCAAGACGCCTGCCTCGCCGCCCCCAACTACGCGTAGTTGTCGTAGATGCCCTCGAACTTGGCCAGCTTGAGGCGGACCTGGTTTTGGGCGATGTAGCGGACCAGCTCGCGGTCGCGGTCGGTGGAGACGTTGCGGGCGACGGCGTCGGCGGCCTGCGCCGAGTGCTCGATGTCGACCTCGCCGTGCACGTAGAAGAACTCCAGCGCGTCGTCGTCGATATTGTAGGGCGCCTCCGAGAGGTAGTTGTAGAACTCGGTGGCGTAGCGCTGCACGATCGTCTCGTTCGTCATGCCTGAGGCCCGTCCGGCGGCCGCGTTGCCCCCGAGGATGAGCGCCGACGCGACGATGATGCTCGTGTGCGCCAGCACCTCGGGGATAGGCAGGAAGTCACGGAAATCCTCCTCCGTCAGCCCGAGCGAGAGGCCGAACTTCTTGCACATGTCGGGGTGAGTGATCTCGCCCTCGAGGCCCCGCGCCGCGCCCATGAACGCGTTGTCGTTGTCGGACGCCTTGATCATCCGGATGGCGCTGCCCTTCAGCAACGCGCGGTTGAACCAGGTGTGCGACAGCGAGAACCCCTGCATCCGCCGTATCGTGAGGGTCCCGTTGCGGAGGTCCGTGAAGTACCGGCTCTCCATGAGCTTGTCGGCGGCGGGCCGTACGATCTCGTTCAGGATCGAGTCCACGAACGTCCGGTCAACAGTCTCGGTGGCCATCGGCGCCCTCCTCGCAGCGGATGCGCGCCATTGTGAGTCCGGGCCGCGGCCTCGTCAACCGGCGCTCCGCTGCTGCGCCTGCCGCCCCTCGTCGACCGTGGGCACGGGCCGCTCGTACAGCTCGCCGAGCAGGGCGAGGAACGCCGTCACGATGGCCCCGTACGTCGCGGCGCGACGGACCATCACCGCCGTCGGGAGGGTGATGTCGTACTCCTCGTTGAGGGGCACCCGCGCGAGCGTGCCCAACTCGATCTCCCGTCGGAGCGCGTTCAGCGGCAGGAAGCTCACGCCCAAGCCGCGCTCGATCATGCGCTTCGTCGATTCGATGGAATCGAGGTCCATCTGAATGTTCGGCGCGATCCCGGCCTCGCGGCACACCTTGTCGATCAGCACGAAGTAGGTGCTCTCCTTGTCGTAGACGATGAGAGGCTCGGACGCGACATGGTAGATGCTGGCCGAGCCGGCCCGCGCGAACGGATGGCTCGGGTGCGTCACGAGCACGATCTGCTCGTCGTAGAGCAGAGTGGTGACGATTCCCGGGTGGTGGATGGCCCGCGCCAAGCCGACCTGGATCTCGTCGGACAGCACCCAGTCCAGCACCTGGTTCGAACGTCCCGTCTTGATGGCGACGTCGACCCCTGGGTAGCGTTCGCGGAATGTCTCGAGGATGCCGGGCAGCACGTTGGCCGAGATGCTGCGGGCGGCGCCGATGTGCAGCTTGCCCGCGCTCGCGGTCTTGCTCGACTCGACCGCCTCGCGTCCCGCCCGGAGCGTATCGAGCGCCCGCTGGACGTAGGGGAGGAACGCTCGCCCAGCGTCGGTCAGCCGGACGCCGCGGCCCACTCGGTGGAACAGCGGCTCTCCGAGCTCGCTCTCCATCGCGAGGATACGGGCGCTCAGCGAGGGCTGCGTGACGCCGATAGACTCGGCGGCCTTGCTGAAGCTGTGCAACTGCACGGCTGCGATGAACGCTTCGAGTTGTCCGAGTTCCATGTGGGTCCTCGCCGCGCTAGAAGGCGGCCTCCATCGTCGAGACCACACGATCGTACAGCGCGTCGGGGTCGTAGCCGGCCTCGATGAGGTGCGGTCGCGTCATGCGTTTGATGAACGACTCCGCCGCCTGCATGACCAGCATGCCCTTGCCGTTCCGCGTCCGGTGGCCGTGGAGCCGCGCCTGCCGCAGCAGCACCGTCTCGTCCGGCGAGTAGACCGCGTCGACGAACGCCGTGGCCGGTCGGCACGAGGCGAGGGCGCGGGCGGCCGCCGCCTGGTTGGCCTCGATCGCGGCGAGCGACTCCTCCGACCACCGCCGGTAGAACGCAGGCTCGTCCAACTGCTCGGCGTCCAGCACCGCCGGGTCTGCCGCGATCAGCGGCGAGAACGGCTCGAGGCAGGTCGCGCGCCCATTCGGCAGGCGGCGCAGCCCCGATTGGCCGACGGACGACGCGTTCACGACCAGGTCGATCTCGCCAAGCACGGCGACGCCTTCCTCCTGGCTCACGGCAGCGGCGACGGGGTAGACGCGCCGGACGTCCGCGGCGAGCTCCAGCGCTCGGTCCGCCGTGCGGTTGGCGATCAGTAGGCGTCCGTCGCCGAGCCGGCTGGCGATGGCGAAGGCGCACGCTCTACCGGCCCCTCCTGCGCCCAGGAGCAGGACGCTCATCCCGGAGAGCGTCTCGATGAACGGGCCCGCCTGACCGGGCATCGTGCGGAGAACCGAGCCGAGGAGGCCGTCAGCGTCGGAGTTGTAGCCGACGAGGCGGCCGTTGCCCGTGTGGACGTAGGTGTTGACCGCGCCGATCTGCTCGGCCATCGGGTCGACCTCGTCGAGCAGGTCCATGATGGCGAGCTTGTGGGGGACGGTGACGTTGCCGCCGATGAACCCGGGGTCCTGGCGCACGGCTGCGATGAACCCGGCCAGGTTCTCGCTCGTGACGTCGAACGGGACGTAGGCGGCGTCCAGGCCGAACTCGCGGAAGGCGGCGTTCCACATGCCGGGGCTGCGGGAGTAGCGCGAAGGAGACTCGCCGGCCGAGCCGGCGAACAGCCGCGCCTCGTCGACTGCCGGGGGCAGCTTGTTGTCGAGGAATGCTTGGAGGGCGCCGCTGCGGTCTGCCATAGCGGGCCAAGTCTAGCGGGCGGCGGCGGGATGTGGAACTGCCGGGAACCGTCAGCCCGGCAGCAGCCGTTGCGTCGTCTCCGCCTGGGCGCGAATGGCGCTCCAGTCGTACAGCATGGGGTAGAGCTCGACGTTGGCCCAACGCTCCATCTGGTCGGCGTAGTGGGGGCTGCCGGGGTGTCCCGACGAGCCCAGCGGCACGACCCAACGACTGTTGCCCCAGTCGGCGAGGTCGTACACATAACGCGCCACCGACGTCGATATGAGGGCGAACGGACGCGCAGGCGCGTAGGCCCCCTGCTGGGGCGTGTCGGCGTCGCCGCCCACGGGTACGGAGGGCGGGTCGAGCAGCGCCGCGTACTCGGGCATCGCCGCCGACAATGGGTGCGCGTGGGCCGAGCGGTGCAGCACGCCCCACTGCCATCCGTCAGGGTCGTCGCCCAGCGTCTCGCGCAGCCACGCCGCCGCGTCGCCGACCGCCTCCGCGAGCAGCCCGCGCCACGACGCGCCGCCGGACAGCAACGAGCGGTCGTCGCGCTCGATCAGGTCGGCGAGGAACCCTCTCAGCGAGCGCAGGTGCGTGAATCCGCCGCGTCCGGCGCCCGTCATGGCGTCTTCGGTGAGCTCGGCCCCCAGCAGCGCGAAAGTCACGCGCCGTTCGAGCGCCGAGAGCACGGCGGCGTAGATGGTCGGCTCGACCCGGTCGCGGTCCATGCGGCAGTCCCACCCTTGCAAGCGTTCGACCAAGGCGGCGGCGGCGCTGTCGGACACGCCGGCCCCGGCCAGCAGGGGCGCGAGGCGCTGGGCCAGGATGGACGTCGTGTCCGCGTGTAGCGTCGCCATGGCCTCGACTGTCGCCCCGCTGAGACCGTCGAGTTGCGCCGCGATGCGGCGGGCGCGGTAGTCGGGGGCGAAGTCCATGCTGATGTAGTGCGGGTACGACGACCCGATGACGCGATTGTTCGCCGTGACGATGAAGCCGCGTTCCGGGTTGCGCGTCCGCGGCGCCTCCTCGAACGGGACGAAACCGCGCCACTCATGCTCGCCCGTCCAGCCGGGAACGGGGACCCACCCGTTGCCGCGCGACCGGATGGGCAGCATTCCGCGCATCTGATAGCTGATGTTGCCGTGGACGTCGGCGCAGAGCATGTTGTTCGCGGGATCGACCCAGGGCCGCATCGCCTCCTCGAACTGATCGGCGTTGCTCGCGAGCATCATGTCGAGGATAGCGTTCGCCCACGGCCGCCCAGCCTCGGTTGCCGTATAGCGGAGCGCGATGGCCTCGCCGGCGTCCGGGTCGCCGGCGACGATGGGCCCGTGGCGCGTCGTTACGATGTCGATGATGACGTCGCGAGCGCCCCGGACGCGGACCGTCTCGCGCGACGTCGCCGCGTCGAGCCGCTCGCCGCAGAACTCGTATCGGAGAGGGCCGTCGTCCGAGCGTTCGGCGAAGCGCTCGACGTAGAGGTCCTGATAGTCAGCGGCGGTGTGGGTGACGCACCAGGCCACGGAACGGTTGTGGCCGAAGTGATGGAAGCCGGGCAGTCCGGCGAAGGAGAGGCCGATCACGTCGAACTCGGGGCATGAGATGTGGTTCTGGTAGTAGACGTTGGGGGTGTCGGGAGCGCGGTGCGGATCGCCTGCGAGCAACGGCTTGCCCGACGCGGTGCGGGACCCTGCCAGCGCCCACGAGTTGCTGCCGCCTTCGCTTTCTCCGGAGTCCGCCCCAACCTGCCGTCCGCCGGCGTTCGCGCTGGTGCGCAGCGCGGCGATGTCCTCGTCCTCTCCCTCGAACTCGGCGCCTGGCGGGATGATTACGAGGCCTCCCGGCTTCGAGGAGGGGAAGAGCAGCGCCGTCACTTCGGGGCCGGCCTTGGCGAGGACGCGCGCCCGCCATAGCTTGGCCTCGAACGTGCCCATGAACACGTGGCGTATCTTGAACACGGAGAGGCAATGCCATGGAAGCCACGGCTCGGGACTCAGGTCGAGCAGGCGGTGCTCTATGGGCAAGCTGCGGGTCGTGGCGAGGAACGCGTTCACGCCGGCGGCGTAGGCGTTGAGCATGGCCTTGGCTCCGGAACTGACGCTCGCGTAGTCGGCCTGGGCACTCGCGGCGAGACCGAGGCGGCGCACGAGTACGTCCGCGTCCAGGGCGGCGGGGCCGAGCAGCTCCGCCGACCTACCGTGAGCCTTGTGGCGGTCGAGGTCCATCTGCCAGAGGCGGTCCTGCGCGGCGGCGAACCCTTGGCCGAAGAAGGCGTCGCTCGCGCTGACCGCTTCCACGTGCGGGATGCCCAGCGCGTCGCGGCACAGGCTCACGGCGCCGTCGAGCCCGGCGACCGCAATGTCCGAGGTCAGGTCGGGCAGGGCAGCCCGCAGCGCTTCCCGCGTGATGTTCGGCTCAGCCATCGCCGGCGTTCCTCTCCGCGTGCGCGATGGGCGCGCCGCTCTGCGCCATACTATCGCGGCTGGCTCGGGTATGCTGGGCGGAATGCCTCGAGAATAATAGGTGTTCGCCGGAGGTGGGGCTGTGAGGAACTCAGATCCGTTCGACTAAGCAGTGCCGCCGCATCCGAAGCAACCTCGGCAACACATCAATGTAAGTCACGTCCCACCGCGCCTCACATCGAAGTGGTGTCGTTATCAGACTATGCCCCTAAGGATTGTAGCGAAATATCGATATATCGGGCGATGAAGGAACAATGACCTCCCCTCTATCATTGAATTCAATTCGTCGGATATTCTGACTGGCCAGAAAACCCCCTTCAATATTTGTAATCTCGTGGTTCTTGATCTTCTGCGACAACTCGCGGGCTAGGTATTTTGCCAGATTCGCATAGCCCACGCTCCAACTTGGACATAGCTGGGAGACGCTGAGCGATACTATGACTCTCGTCTTCTAAGACCTAACGCCTTTAGCAGGCGCGCGCCTTTCAGCGTCGCCTGGCTAAACTTGTTAAGCCCTTTATAGTAGATGGCAATTCCCTAAACGTAGCGACCTTGGCAGTTGCTTTGGACAAATCGTGAGCTGCAGTGAACTCGTTTGCAACTACGATGCAGTCAATACCCGCCGCTATTGCCGACTTCAACCCTCTCGCCGAGTCTTCAATAACTACCGTTTCAGTGGCAGTAGCACCAAAGCGTTGGAGTCCTCTCAGATAAGGTTCGGGATGTGGTTTAGCTCGCTCGTAATCCTCCAAGGTTAAATAGAATTCCATATAGTCTAGAATGAATCGCTTTTCGTGTATTAAGGCGAAGTCAGTTCGTTTGGATGTAGTAACTATACCCATCCTATACGTATCTGCGAGTTCGGCTAGTGTTTGCAGGACACCCTCGATCTCGATGTCTTCGGTCATCAGGTATTCCTGGTAGTATCGGTTTCTTAGTTCTCGACCACGTGTAATTGCAGATTCGGATATTCCTGAAACTCGTGCCGCCTCCCACGCGGAAACTCCATTGGCCATATTCACCAAATATGCGTCCCGTGGGAGATCAATGCCGATAGATGCCAGCGCTCGTTTGTTTGCTAGGTAATACCAATGTTCTGTTTCGACTAGAACCCCATCGTGGTCAAAGAGAATGTATTTTTTCACTTTTGTGCTCGATTCAATTTCGGCTTAACGATCAAGCTAACTTGACGGGCCCCGGCGACGAACCGTCGGAGAAGAGTTACGGTGTTTGCGATGCGAAGCGAAACTTTGAAGAACCTTCGCTGACTCGGTCAAGTTGAGCGCCTGGTTAGCCTACACTTCATATCTATTGGGTGGGGCTTTCTGTCAATTGAAGTGGAAGCAGAATCACCTTGGCCCTGTTGCCCTCCGTATACCTTCATGTGATTCCTTCAAGGTTGCTTTCCAAACGTTTCTTGATCGGTTGGTCCGCCTCTGGAAACTCGAAAGAGCGACCGGTGACCTTCTCGTAAAGGTAGATGTAGCGTCTTGAGAGCTCGATTACAAGGTCATACGGTGCCGGTGGTAGGACCTCATCCTCGTAGGGGTTGCAGTTCTCCCTGAACCAGAGGCGGAGGAATTCTTTGTCGACGTTGTCGGGTTCCTGTCCCTCCCGCATGCGCTGTTGATAAGAGTCGGCGATCCAGTAGCGACTAGAGTCAGGGGTGTGGATCTCGTCGATCAGAAGGATCTCGCCGTTCTCGTCACGGCCCATCTCATATTTGGTATCGACGAGAACCAGGCCATGCTCGGCTGCCTTGGCTTGACCGAAAGCGAAGAGTTCCTGCGCGATGCGGCTACATTGTTCCAAATCATCGGCCGTCATCCAGTTCTCGGACACGATCTCGTCAGGGCTGATCGGACGGTCGTGATCCTCTTCCTTGGTGGTCGGTGTGACGTAATTCGTCGGGAGCTTCTGGTTTTTCATTAGGCCGTCGGGCAAATCGTGGCCACAGTAGCGACGCCGACCACTCTGGTAGACCGTCCAGAGGGAGGTGTTCGTGGTTCCGGTGATGTATCCACGCACCACGAACTCAATCGGGAAGACGGTACATTTCTTGGCAATTGTGACGTTTGGGTCGGGTATGGATAGAACCTGATTTGGCACAATATGGCGGGTCTGTTCAAACCACCATGCGCTCGTCATGTTGAGGACCTGCCCTTTGAAAGGGATAGCGGCCAGCATCCGGTCGAAGGCACTCTGTCGGTCGGTGGTTATGAGTACCATGCGATCCCCAAGATCGTATCGATCCCGTACTTTGCCTATGAACTTCTCACCTTGAGAAATATTCGTCTCAATGAGGCAGTTGCCGAGCTCTTGTCGTATTCGATCCGCGTAGCCCTCTGGGGTGTAAATGGCGTTCTCCATTTATTATTGTCTCCGCAAGGTTCCCTGTCCCGTCTGCACCCGTCGAGAGGGACACTCCAGTACCGTTCCCGATCCCTGCCCAAGGCCGCCCGTACGCCTGCTTGGCGCGCAGACGGACCGTGTCCCATGTTTTTGGGACCGGTTCATCCTATTGACGACCGTCCGGTGTCGTCAACCTTCCGAGCGTAATTGGCATCGACGTAGTATATGCTGGGCATTGCATTCAGAGCGTCATCGGTTAGCGGCGACGTGGAGGAGACGAATGGCGGCGAGGACGCTCCGGCTGATTACCTTCGGCGCGAGTCCCGCGATCGCAGCGGCGCGGGTCCATGGCCTGCTCGAAGCGGAGGGCTTGGACGTAGAGAGCGTCGAGACGCCGAGCTCAACGGCGCAGATGCGCGGCCTCGGCAACGGCGAATGGGAGCTGGCGTCCACGGCGTTCGACAACGTTCTGGCCTGGTCGGGCAGGGAGGGCGCCGAGTTCGCCGCAATCGCCCCAGCGTCGTTGGGCGTGCGCCTGCCCGTTGTCGTGCGGCCGGAGATCGAGGACTGGGAAGACCTGCGCGGCAGGCCGCTGGCCGTCGACGCCGTAGACACTGCCTATGCGCTCGTGCTGCGCCGCATCCTGCTGGCGCACGGGCTCGACTTCGACAAAGGCGACTACACGCTCGTGCCCGCCGGCGCTACGGGGTACCGGTTCGCCTCGATGGAGAGCGGCGAGACCTTCGCCGCAATCCTCAACCCGCCGTGGAACGAGACCGCGGCGCGGGCGGAGATGAAAGCGTTCGGCGACCACCGCGACGTGCTCCCCGACTACCCCGGCGGCGTGTACGCGGTCAACAGGGCCTGGGCCGCCGGCAACCGCGACGCCGTCGTGGGTTTCGTGCGCGCACTGGCGGGGACTGTCGCGTGGGCGCACGACCCGGAGACGGCAGACCTAGCCGCGCGCCGCGTCGCCGCCGAAACGGGCGGGACCCCTGAGGACGTCGGGGCCGCGCTCGCCCGGTTGCCCCGGGACCTCACACTGCCTGTCGAGGGACTCGAGGTCGTGCTGGGCCTGCGCGTGCAGTTCGGCCTGACGCCGCCGATGGGCCCGGACATCGAGACCTACATCGACAGGTCGTTCGTCGAGGACGCCATTCGCTCGTGAGTCCGCGCGAAAGTTCCGTCGTTCTCGTGCTTGACACGGGAACCCACGCGCCCCCCGGAGGGCCGCGCGGGAGACCTTTGCGTAACTCGCAGGAGCCGCTCTCCTAGTCGCCCAACGGGAGTGCAGAGGGCTTGCCCTCTGCCGGGGGCGTGGGGGTGTCCCCCACCAAGCGTTGCGGGCGGGCGGGTGGGTGGGAAGAACAGCGCTCGTCAAGCAGAGTTACCCAAAGATCTCCCCATGGGGGAGGATTGAGGAGGGAGGAAGCTTTGTTCAGAGCCTCCTTAGCCGCTGCTACGCCCTCCCGGCGAGCTTGCGCCCCTGGTCCAACGCGTCGTATGTCCTCGTGGGCCCAGCCATCACGAAGCGGTAACCGTCGCTGATGATTTGGTCGATGTTGTCCGTTCCCCCGTGGGGGTGCCCGCAGGGGACGTCGTGCTCCCTGCATATCTTCCGTATCTCCGCCATCGCCTCGACGACGACCGGGTGCTCGTAGTCCCGCGGGTGGCCCAGGTCTTGCGACAGGTCTCCCTCGCCGATGAGCACCACGCCGATGCCCGGCACCTCCTCGAGGATGCTGGGCAGGTTGCCGATCGCCTTCACCTCTTCGCACATGATGATGACCAGAATCTCGCCTTGCGGGTTCAGCGGCCACACGTCGGCCTTCTGGTAGTACTCCTGCTGCGAGATGCCCCAGTAGCGGGCGGCGGCGACAGGGGCGTCCCCGCGCTGTCCTCGCGGCTCCAGGTACGGACGGTCCAGGGGACGCGGGTAGCGTGACGCCGAGACGGCGTTGTACGCCTCCCCGACCGTACTCACGTGGGGCCACACGACGCCGTAGACGCCCACGTCCAACACCTGCTTGGCGAGCCATTGGTTCTGCTCGCTGCCGTTCGGCGGTATGCGCACGATGGGGGTCACCGCCGGGGCCAGCGTGCCGCCGTCCACCAACTGCTTCCGGCTCAGCATGTATTGGAGCGTGTCGCGCAGTCCCTTGACGTCGAACGGGTTGTGCTCCATCTCGAACACGACGCCGTCGTAGGGGCTGCTGGAGAGCGCCTGCGCGTTCTCCATGCTGGCCGCGGAGAACGTCGTGAACGCCGTCTTGCCGGCCTCCAACGCTCCGATGACGCCATTCAGTCGGGGTAGCTCGCTCACGTCTATGCCTCCAATCCCTCGGGTAAGCGTTGGCGCAGGCGTGGGTA
Organism: Dehalococcoidia bacterium; assembly: GCA_965220205.1. GTDB lineage: Bacteria > Chloroflexota > Dehalococcoidia > Lucifugimonadales > Australimonadaceae. The sequence goes on from OZ244812.1 coordinate 2,741,980, forward strand.
CACGCGCAGCGCGTTGTTCTGGAATATCTTCGTCCGCTCTTCGTCGGCCAGGCCGGGCGCCCCGACGACAAACGGCTTTGTGTCGTCGAAGTAGCGCTCCGTTTCGGGGTCGACGCCTTTGACCGCGCCAATCATCTCCGAAGCGAAGAGGATGTTGTCAGCGGGGACCACTTTGGTGAGCAGGTCGATGCCCGCCTGATGGTAGACGCAGGTGTCGAAGAAGACGTTGCCCAGCAGATGCTCGTCGAGCGGCGGCCGCCCGAGGTCTTGGGCGATGCCCCGGTAGCGTCCCCAGTGGTAGGGGACCGCGCCGCCGCCGTGCGGTATCACGAACTTCAGGTCGGGGAAATCGCGGAACAGGTCCGCCGTGAGCAATTGCATGAACACGGTCGTGTCGCCGTTCAGGTAGTGCGCCCCCGAGCCGTGGAAGTTGGGATTGCACGACGAGCTCACATGGATCATCGCCGGCACTTCGAGCTTGACCATTGCCTCGTAGAGGGGGTACCACCAGCGGTCCGTGAGCGGCGGGTCGGTCCAGTACCCGTCCGTCGGGTCGGGGTTGAGGTTGCAGCCGACGAACCCCAACTCCTCGACGCACCGGACCAGCTCGTCGATGCAGTTCTCGGGGGAGACTCCGGGCGACTGGGGCAACTGGCAGACGCCGGCGAAGTTGTCGGGGAACATCGTCGTCACGCGATGCACGAGGTCGTTCGTCGTCCGCGACCACTGGAGGCTCGTCCCTGCGTCGCCGTAGTGGTGGGCCATGCCGCCGGCGGTCGGCGAGAACAGCGCCAAGTCGGTGCCGCGTTCGCGCTGGAACCGCAGCTGTCCGTTCTCGATGCTCTCGCGCACCGCGTCGTCGTCGATGGACAGCGGCTCGTCGAACGGGTCCGGGATGCTCGCGATCTGCTGCCTCCGCCACGCTCCGAGGGCCGGCGGCGCTGTCGTGTAGTGTCCGTGCACGTCGATAATCATAGTGTCCGTGATTCTACACGTTCCGGCGCGCCGTGACGCGTCCCCTGACGAGCTTTGATGAAAACGCCTAGACTGCGGTGACTCTTGCACCAGCGGCCTGTTTTGGTGCAAAAGCCGGGTTCCAACGAGGCTGGTTGGGCAATAGCAACTAGCTGCTATCAGTGAGCATGTGCGTGGTCGGGGATAGGAGGCGCGGCGGAGACTACGCGGTCGGGCCCTTACGAGGCCTGCCGCGACGCGGGCCTCTGGTGCCCACCTCCGGTGCCCAGAAGTGGATCAGGTCAACCGCCCTGTGGGTGGAGAACCCCAAACGGATGTTAGTATCCTGACCATCCTGGCCCCCGGGAGGACATCATGGCGGAGCGCGACGATGCAGGCGCGGCAGCGTACGCGAAGACGATCAAGGACCCAAAGCCCTTGGACCCGGCCATTGCCGCCGAGCGGCTGAAAGAGGTCAAGCGCGTTTTCGACGAGTTGGGCGTCTTCTTCTGGCTGGGCTCGGGCACGTGCCTTGGCGCCGTTCGCGAGGGGCGCTTCATACCCTGGGACGACGAGATGGACACGGCCGCGGTCATCGGAATGCACGGCCTCACTGTCGAGACGCTCGACCGGGTCGCCGAGGCGTTCAGAGAGCGCGGCTTCTACTGCCCTGTCAAACACAACTCCCGCTACTCCATCGTCAACTTCATAAAGGACGGCATCAGGGTGGACTGGACCTGCCACCAGATCGTCGACGGCAAGGCCTACGAGTTCCCTGGGGTCGAGTTGCCCCTGAGCATCTTCGAGCACCCGAGAGAGATCGAGTTTATCGGCGAGAAGTTCCGAATTCCGGACCCGCCCGAGGAATACCTGCGGCTGAAGTACGGCCCCGAGTGGCGAACACCGAAAGGGCCTGGCTTCGAGGCCGACGTCGTCATGAAGATTGAAGACGGCACACTGCTCAGCCGGGCCCGCAGACTCCAGCGGGCCATCACGATGGGCTGGCTGCCGCGCCCCACCATTAGCTTGCGGGTCTTCAATCGTGAAGGGGGCGCGGTCAGCGGCGCGGAAGTCATCGTCGCAGGAATAGGCCGCACGAAGACCGACGCCCAAGGCCGGGCTAGGTTCTTCGTGCCGGACGAGGCCTACTACTCAGTGATCGTCGCGTATCCCGGCCACAGGGAGGTCCTCTACGAGGAGGTGCTTACTCCGGGGGCCGGCTACACCTACCGCCCCGGCCCCATCGTGACTCCGGAGGAGCATTACAAAGCGGGCGTGCGCGCGCTGGCGCTGGTCAGGGAATAGCCTTTCTCAGACGGGGAGCTGGTCGGCGTCCGGGCCGCAACGACGCCGAACGCGGTGTTAATCGCCGAGATGTATTGGTGCTGGCCGACGGTGGCAGCGAGCTCGACGAACCATCGGACGCCTTAGCGGCCCTCCAGCGCGTCGAAGGGGTCTTGCTCGACCTCGTTCTTCTGCAGGAGTTGCCGTACGAACTCGATGATGTCGCGCTCGTCCTCTTCGAGGCCACTGGTGTCCTGCCTGTGCCTGACGGCTTCGATGGCCTCTTCCCGCATGTCGGCGGCGCGTCCGGCTCTCACATGCGGGCCCACTCGTAGGTCGCGTCCTCCTCGCAACCCGCCCAACCGTGCTCACTGTCGCCCAAGGCGCCTGTAGTCCGCTCCGACGGTCGGCCCAAGCCCCTAGGCGCGACGCCTAGGTAGTCCCTCTTGCATCAGCGGGGGGCATTCATCAAAGTCCGTCCTGACGAGACTTCGGACCGAAGGGGCGATTCTGCGCAGCCTCGTCTCGTTGACCTGTGGCCGAGGGCGTTCCTATACTCGCGGAGCACGCCCCGGCGGCGGGATAGAGAGGACGACGCATCATGGCTCGCGCCATCTGGCGGGGAGCGATCAGCTTCGGCATGGTCGCCATCCCCATGAAGCTCTACATCGCGACTGAGAGCAAGGACATCGCGTTCGTGACGCTGCACGCGAGTTGCCACTCGCGGCTGCGCCAGAAGCGTTGGTGCCCGCTCCACGAGATCGAGGTCGAGCAGGCGGAAGTGGTCCGCGGGTACGAGTTCGCCAAGGGCGAGTACATGGTGATGGAGGAGACGGACTTCGAGGAGCTGCCGTTGAACTCCACGCACACCATCGAGATCCTGCGTTTCGTCGACATCGCGACGGTCGACCCTATCCACTACGAGAAGAGCTACTACGTCGAGCCCGAGAGCGTCGGCGTCAAGCCGTTCTATCTCCTCAAACGCGCGCTCGAGGCCACGGACCGCGTCGCCGTCGCGAAGGTGGCGCTCCGCCAGAAGGAGCACCTCTGCCTGGTGCGGCCGTACCAGGAAGGGCTCGTCATGGAGACCATGTACTACGCCGACGAGATTCGCGGCACGGCGGAGCTCGAGCTTCCCGCCAACGACACGCTCGTCTCCGACGCCGAGTTGCAGATGGCCGTCATGCTCATCGACCAGCTCACCGGCGAGTTCGACGCCGCGGAGTACAGGGACGAGTACCGCGAGGCCTTGCATCAGGTGATCGAGGCGAAACTCGGGTCCGGCGCGCCGATGGCGGCGGCCCCGGCGGCGCCCCCGGGCAAGGTGCGCGACCTGATGGAGGCGCTGCGCGAGAGCATCGCCGCGGCGAAGTCGGAGCGCGCTGCCGGCGACGCTGTGGCCGAGCAGGCGTCGTCCGCGGAGGGCGAGGCCCAGCCCGCGCCCAAGAAGAGGGCCCGCAAGGCGGGGTGATGGCCAACATCGGGGCCGCCAGACGCGCCGCGCTCATCCCTCAGCACATCGAGCCGATGCTCGCTGTGGCGGCGCCCGAGCCATTCGACTCTCCCGACAAGCTCTTCGAGATCAAGTGGGACGGCATCCGCGCGATCGCCGTCATCGAGGACGGCCGCGTCCGCATACAGACGCGTGGGATGAAGGACATCTCCGAGCCGTTCGCCGACATCGCGGACGACTTGCGCAAGACGGTCCGCCACGACGGCGTCGTCCTCGACGGCGAGCTCATCGCGCTCGACGAAGAGGGTGTCCCGCGCCTGCACCGCGTCATGGAGCGCTGGCATCAGGGCCCGCACACCCGGCGTCGCATCCCGGCGAGTTTCGAGGTCTTCGACATCCTGTACGCGGAGGGTCAGCCGCTGCTCCGGGAGCCCCTCTATCGCCGCAAGGCCTACTTGAACGACGCCGTCGAGCCCAGTTCCAGAGTCCACGTGTGCCACTTCGAGGACGGCGAGGGCGTCGCGCTCTTCGAGGCGGCGTGCGACGTGGGACTCGAGGGCATCGTCGCCAAGGACAAGGCCAGCGTCTACGAGCCGGGCAAGCGGAGCAGACACTGGCTGAAGATCAAACACTCGCGCACGGCGAACCTCGTCGTCGGCGGCTACACGTTCGGCGGGGGAGCGCGCAAGGAGCTGTTCGGCAGCCTGCTCTTGGGCGCCTACCAGGGCAACGAGCTCAAGTTCGTCGGCAGCGTCGGCGGCGGGTTCACCAAGCAGGACCTCGAGATCACCTACGCGGCGCTGACGCAGTTGCACGCCGACCGCTCGCCGTTCGCGCAAGCGCCGCGCGTTGAGCGGTTCCTCTACTGGTGCGAGCCGGTGCTCGTGGTGCAGGTGAACTACGGAGAGTTCACCGAGCAACGCCACCTGCGGTTCCCCGTGTTCACGAGTCTCCGTCCCGACGTGAGCGCGCGGGAGTGCACCATCGGCGCCATCAGCGGCGAGTAGGCGCCTCAGCCTCCGCCGTCCGGCCTCCTCCCCCTTCCTAACCTTCCCCCCGTGGGGGAAGGGACTGGATGCGCCCCCTCCCCATCATTGCCTCGAAAGTTCCGTCGTTCTCGTGCTTCACACGGGAACCCACGCCCCCCGGCGGGCCGCGCGCGGGAGACCTTTGCGTAACGCGCAGTCGCCCAACGGGAGTGCAGAGGGCTTTGCCCTCTGCCGGGGGCGTGGGGGTGTCCCCCACACCAACGTTTGGGGCGGGTGGGCGGGAAGAACAGTGGTCGTCAAACAGAGTTACGCAAAGGTCCCGTCTGCGAGGAGAGTGAGAGAGGAGGCCGCCCCCACCTACTTTCGTCGGTTGTGGTGTGGACAGGCCCACATGAGGGATTGCCTCGAATGGGCGCCCCTCTCCACAATTCTCGTGCTTGACACGGGAATCCAGCGTGGTCGTGTTGATGCTTGTTCAGAGATCCCTACCCCTCCACCAAGCCCAGCACGTCCCGGATTGACGTGATCGCGTCTCCGTCCCACGCTTGGCGAGTGTTGCCGATGGCCGTTGGGTCGTCGTAGCCCGGCGCGATAAGCACGGCGTGCATGCCGACTCGCGCAGCGCCGGTGAGCTCGTCGCTCCCGCCGTCGCCGACGTAGAGGCAGTCCTCCGGGGCCACGTCGAGGGACTCGCAACACATCCGATAGATGGCCGGGCCGGGCTTGGCCGTCTTCACCGCGGCCGAGAGCGTGGCGTTCTCGAAATAGGGCGGGAACGCCGTGTGCGGCCAGAGGTCGACGATAGCTTGGGACGCGTTGCTGATGAGCCCTCGCTTGAGGCCCAACTCGCCCAGCCTCCGCAGCGTATCGAGCACGCCGTCGCGCGGAACGAGCCGCGACCGCTGGGCATCCATGTACGCGCGGACCGCGGCGGCTCGGCGCTCGGCGTCCGGCGCGACTCCGAGCCGCTCATACAGCACGTCGAACTGCTGCTCTACGCTTTCGTATGCCCCGACGGTCCGGGCCTCCGCGTCCGCCGCCGTCGCCGCGTAGAGCCGGTCGAGCGGCGCGTCGAGCAGTCCAGCCGTCTGCCGCATCATGGCCAAGTAGGCGTCGGCGCCCTCGTCTATGAGCGTCCCGAACAGGTCGAACACAACAGCAGCGTATCGCACGGGTTCATGATAGCAGCGGCAGGCGCTGGCGCATGTTGGGGACGGCAGCGGCGATGTCGCCCCGCTCGCGGATGCGCTCGGGCATCGTGGCGATGGTGAACAGCGCGGGCGAGATCGCTCCCGAGCCGACCTCCTCCCACGTCACCGGGGCCGAGACGGTCGCGCCGGGCATCGGGCGCACGCTGTAGATGCCGGCGGTCGAACGCCGGTACCCGTTCTGGTTGTAGTCGAGGAGCACCTTCCCCGCGCGACGGTGGTGCGCGTAGTCCGTCGTGAACAGGTCGCCGCGGTGCTGACGGATGATTGCCGCCACGGTGATGACCCACTGGCGGACCACCTCGTGGTCGAGCTCCGGCTCGATGCCGGCGATGACGTGGATGCCCTTGCCGCCGGTCGTCTTGGCCTGACACTCCAGACCGAGCTGGTCCATGACCTCCTTGATCACCAGCGCCGCCTCGCACGTCCGCTCGAACGGCGTGCCCTGGCCGGGGTCGAGGTCGAACACTACCAGGTCCGGCTCGTGCAGGTGGTCCGCCCGCGACTGCCAGGGATGCAGCTCGACCGAGTCCTGGTTGACCACCCACATCAGGTCCGCGACGCTGCCGATCACCGGGGCGTCCTCGCCCTCCTCCTCGACATGCGCCCGCGAGAGCCAGCGCGGCGCCTGGTTTGCGAGCCACCGCCGGTGGTAGGGGCGTCCCTTCGTGCCGTGGGGAAACGCGTGGATGATTACGGGCCTCCCCATCATGTGCGGCATGAGCGTGTCGGCGACGGTCAGGTAGTACTGGAGGATCTCCGCCTTCGTGATCTCCTCGTCCGGGAACATGATCTTGGATGGGTGCGTGATGCGCAGGGTTCTCCCGTCGACGTCGACCTGCAGGGGTTCCTCATCCGGCATCGAGCGACTCCTTCGCCCACGCGAGCAGGGCGCCGACCGCCTCCTCCCACACGTCCATGCGCGTACGGCCGCTGCTCTTGAGGACGGCGAACCCATGGTCGGCGCCCGCCATCAGATGCAGCCGCGAGCCCGGCACGAGCGCGGCCGCCGCCCGGAGTTCGTCCGGCGCGCCGAAAACGTCGCGATCGCCTGAACAGAACAGCGTCGGCACGCAGATCTGTTCGAGGTGGGTGGTGCGGGGTTGGTCGGGGCGTCCCGGCTGATGCAGGGGGTACGCGAACAGCGCTAGGCCGGCCATCGTCGCGGCGCCTTCCGCCTCCGGGCTCGGGATGTGCTTCGACGCCACGACCGACGCGTACCTCCCGCCCATGGAGCGACCGCCCGCGATGACCGCCACCCCCTCCTCGCGCGCGGCGTCGAGGACCGCAAGCCACGTCTCTTCGAGGACAGACGCGCGGTCGGGGCGGCGCGAGCCGGCCTCCATGTAGGGGAACTGGAAGCGCACAGAGGAGACGCCCTCCTCGGCGAGGCTCCGGCATGCGTAGTTCCCGAAGGGGTCGTCGATGCCGGAGCCGGCGCCTGGCGCGTAGACGAGACGCCACGCGGCGCGCCGCTCGCCGGGCTCGGTCGTGACGGCGCTCACACCGTGGACGCTGCTCCGCTGCTCGTGCATGCGGCCGTTTTACGACGCGCCGCGCTCGGGCGCAACCGAATCCCGTCATTCTCGTGCCCCGACACGGGAATCCACGCTCCTGCGCCGTCTGGCCTCCTCCCCCACGGGGGGAGGATTGAGGTGGGGGGAACAACATAAGCTCGGATGCGCCATCGGAGCCAGGCTCCCGGGGGCAAGGTTCCCCCCTTCCTAACCTTCCCCCCGTTGGGGAAGGGACTGGAAAGCGCCCCTCCCATCATTGCCTCGAAAATAGGCGTCCGCTCCCCAGCGTCCGCCCCCCATTTTCGTCGGTTATGGTGTGGGGCATGAGCCCCACATGAGGGATTGCTTCGACAATAGGCGCCCCCATCGACACGCATTCGCGCCCCCGTCGGCTATTGACTGCCGCGCCCCCCGCGGGCGCCGCCTCGTGGCGCTCCCGGCGCTCCTCGCGCTCCCGTCGTGACGGCGATCGCTTGGAGCCCGCCGTCGTCGGTCCGTTGCCCAACGACAGTGATCTCCGTTCCCTGCGGGAGGTCGCCCGCCGCGTCGGCGAAGCTTCGCGCGATCAGGACGGGCGTGTCGTCGGCCAACGCTGCTTCGGCGGGGCCCTCGGCGGTGTCGATCACAAGCGTGCCGCTGCCTACCGAAGCGATTGTCCCGGTGACGACGTTGGTGCCCGCGCCTCCCCTTTGGCGTCCGCCCCCGCCGAATCCCGGGCCGCCGGTTCCCGCGCCGCCGATGGCGACATTGCGCGCCACGACGCCCGCTTCGGTCCGCGCGAGGACTGCCGTCACGTCCGCGCCGGCTACGAGCTCGTCGACGGCGTCGCCGGCCGTCTTGGCGAGCTGAACAGGGACGTCGCCCGCAATCGTGACGGCCACCGGTCCGTCGCTCGTCGCGAGCACAAGGCCCGAGCTGTCAATCGAATCGACGACGCCCACGATGCGCTCCGGCTGGGCGTCGGCGCCGTCGTCGGCTGGCGCGTTGGCGTCGGCCGACGCCTCTTCGGTCGAATCGGCAGGCGAATCGGACGCTGCAGTCTCGGGAATCTCCGGCTGCGCGCCGGCGCCGTCCCGCTGCTGGCCACGACTAGGCAGCGCTCCGGCCTGGCCCGCTTCGCCGCCGGGCGGCAGGCCAAGTGCTTCGCTCGCCGACGCCGGGGCCGCCTCGTCGGGGCCGGTCACGGCGTACGCGCCTGCGCCAGCCGCGCCCCCCACGACGACCACCGCCGCGAGCGTCCACATGAATGTCTTCGCGCCCACCTGCTCCTCCTGTTGTCCTTCTCCGACGGGCCGCGGGATTGCTTCGAAAGTCCTCTCGTCCGTCTGCGGGGGAGAGGTAGAGAGGACGCGCCGGGTTGCGCGCTCAGTCGTGCCGCAGGGCCTCGATCGGGTGCAGACTCGCGGCCCGGGCCGCAGGGTAGATGCCAAAGAAAAGGCCGATCACCGCCGAGACGCCCAGCGCGACCAGGGCGATGTCGGTGCTGAACACCGTCTCGACGGTCTGGCCCGCGATGCTCCGACCGTTGGCGAGCCGTGTCAGCGCCGCGCCCAGGATGACGCCTAGACCGCCGCCCGCGACGCTCAGCAGCAGCGCCTCGGTCACGAACTGCGTGAGCACGTCGCTGCGGCGGGCCCCCAACGCCTTGCGGATCCCGATCTCCCGCGTGCGCTCGGTTACCGAGACCAGCATGATGTTCATGATGCCGATGCCGCCAACGAGCAGCGAGATGCCCGCGATCGCGCCAAGGAACAAGGCGAACGTTTCGGTCGTCTCGTTGAGCGCGTCGAGCGTTTCCTGCTGGTTCGTGATGATGAAGTCGTCCTCGTCGGTGATGCGATGGCGGATCCGGAGCACCGTCGCTGCCTCGCGCATCGCGGAGTCGACAGTGTCCGGTCCCGTGGCCTTGACGTTGATCGACTCGACGTTGACGTCGCCCTCGCTGGTGCGCTCGCTGGCCAACCGGTCGGCCGCGGTCGTGATGGGCACGAGCACGCGGCGGTCCTCGCCCGCCCCCTTGCTCTCGAGCACGCCGATAACGGTGAACACCTTCTCGTTCAGCCGGATGGTCTGCCCGACGGGGTCGCGCGTCCCGAACAGAGTCTCGGCAACGTCCGAGCCGAGCACGGCGACGCGCGACCCGTTGAGGACGTGGGCCGGTGAGACAGCTTCTCCGAGCGCGACGGTGAAGTTCCGCACGTCGGTCCAGTCGCGGGTCACGCCGGTGATCTGAGCGAATGTGTTCGCGTTCGGGGCCACAACCTGACCGCTGCTCTGCAGCTCGGGCGCCACGGCCAGCACCGACGGCGCGAACAGGGGATCGAGCAGCGCGTAGGCGTCGTCGAGCGTCAGGTTGGCGGGCTCGCCCCCGCCGCCGAACTGGCCGCCCCCGGTCGAGAGCGGACGGACGAACAGCAGCTCCGACCCGAGCGCCTCGATGCGGCTCGTGATGAAGTTCTGCGTCCCGCGACCGATGGCCATGAGCGAGATCACCGCCGCCACCCCGATGATCATGCCGAGTAACGTCAGCCCCGTTCGGAGCTTGTTGGCGCCGATGGAGGCCCACGCGGTCTTGAGGACGGCGAACGGGCTCATCCCTCGCTCCCTCCGTCCGGCGCCTCTGTCGAGACGGCGATTAGCGGGCGCGCGATGCGTTCGTCGCCCACGACGCGGCCGTCGTGAATGCTGACGATGCGGTGCGCGTGCTGAGCGATGTCGGACTCGTGGGTGACGAGCACGATGGTGACGCCGTGCTCGCGGTTGAGCCCTTGAAGTGTCGCGATGATCTCGTTGCTGGAATGGCTGTCGAGATTCCCGGTCGGCTCGTCGGCGAGGAGCAGCACCGGCTCCTTCACCAACGCCCGGGCGATGCCGACGCGCTGCTGCTCGCCGCCGGAGAGCTGCGCGGGCTTGTGGCCTGCGCGCTGTCCGAGGCCCACGGCCTCGAGCGCGGCGAGGGACCTGCTCCGCGCGTTCTTCCACCTGCCGTAGAGCAACGCGAGCTGCACATTGTCGAGCGCCGTCAGCCGCGGCAGCAGATTGTACGTCTGGAACACGAACCCGATCTTCCGGTTGCGGACCTGGGCAAGCTGGCTGTCGTTCCACGCCCCCACGTTCTCGCCCTCGAGCCGGTACGCGCCCGTGGACGGCGCGTCGAGACAGCCGATGAGGTTCATCAGCGTCGATTTGCCGGAGCCCGAGTGCCCCATGATCGCGGTGATCTCGCCCCGCTCGAAATCGACGGTGACGCCGTTCAGCGCGAATACGTCCACGTCGCCGATACGGTACGCCTTGGTCACGTCTTCCAACTCAATCAGCGGCATGGGGCGCCTCCTCGCCGGCTTCCGCGGGCGGCCATCAGTTTCGGCCCCTGCGGCCGCCGCCGCCCTGAAGGGCGCGCAGCGCGCTCCCGCCGCCGAAGCCGCCTCCGAAGGTCGCGAACCCCGGCCCGGACTCGGGCGCGGGCATGATGACCTGCTCGCCTTCAGCGATGCCCGAAAGCACGACTACCCAGAAGTCGTCGCTGGCGCCGAGCTCCACGGGCCGTTCTTCCACCACCCCTGCGACGGATACCCGGATGAACGGTTGCACGAAACTGCCCTGGACCGCCGCGGTCGGCGCCAAGAGGACGCCCCGAACCTCGCTCGTGACGATCGACGCCGTGGCCGTGAGCCCCTCGATCAAGACGAGGCCCTCGGGGACTTCCAGCCGCACGTTGACGGGGAACGAGACGACCCCCTGCTGATTGGTCGGCGACCCGATCTCGGTCACGGAGCCGCTGAGCGTTTCGCCCGGCAACGCGGCCATCGTCACGTCGGCCGTGACGTTGACGTCGATCGCCAGGATGTCGATCTCGTCGACGGTCCCCTCGATTTCGACGACATTGCGGTCGGTGATGAGGATGCCTTCCGTCTGTTGGTTCGCCGCTTGCTCGCCTCTAGTCGCATTGTCGCCGGGCTCGATTTCCACCGAGATTACCTCGCCGCCGATGGGGGCCAGTAGCGTCGTCCCGTCCAGGGCGGTGACTGCGGCCTCGAGTGCGAACTCCGCCGCCGTCACTTCGGCTTGGAGCAGCGCCAGGGCAAGCGGGTTCGGGTCGGGCGTGAGCTCGGCCAGCGCCTCGCGCGCCTTCTCCACGTTTACGTTGGCCCGCGCGATTGCGGCCTCGGCCTTCGCAATCGCGATGTCTTCGGGTCCCTCTGGGTCCGTCAGCTCCGCCAGCGCAACCTTCGCGTCGTCGAACTTCTCGCGGGCGAGGACAAGATCCGCCTCCGCGGCTGCGACCTCCAGGGGGTCGGCGTCAGCCATCAGGTCGGCGAGCGCCTCGTGGGCAGCCTCCGACGAGTCCTGCGCGGATGCGACCGTGGAGTCGGCGCTGGCGATGGCTTTGGAGGCGCCGAGGCTGATTGTGTCGACGTTGACGCGCTCCTCTTCGACCGCGTCCCACGCCGTGTTGAACTCGAGCAGCACGCATGTGTACGTGGGGGGCGGGTTGCCATCGTCGCACGTCCCGACGAAGCCGCCGGGAAGGAATGCGATGTAGAAGTGGATGGTCGGTTCGTGCCAAACGGTGGCCGGGTCGTCGGGAGGCGTGATGATGCGAGAAGCGAGGTCCGGCACCTTGGCGATGTCGAACAGCGCGTCGAGATCGACCTCCCACGCGGTGAGATGATCGGCGGGCGTTTCCGCCGGGTCGATCAGGGAAGGGTCGACGCCCAGCCATGTCACGAAGACCTGCGTGTACGCCTCCAGCGCGGCGTCGAGGTCGGCGCGGGCCTCCGCAACGGCCTCGTTCTCCTCGCCGTAGACCATGGCGTAACTGCCTTCCGCGTTTGCGAGCGCGGTCATGGCGGCGGCGATAGCTGATTCGGCGTCGGCTGTCGCCTCCGGCGTCGGTCCGCTGGTCAGATCGGCGAGCAGGTCCTCGGCGTCCTGAATTGCGAGCGCCGCGTTGGCCAGCGAGGCCGCGGCGGCGGCGAGCTCGGACGAGTCGGGAGGCTCGGCCACGAGAGCGTCGCGGTCGTCCTGCGCCTGCTGGAGCGAGACGAGCGCCTCCTCGAGCGTCGTCTCTGCGTTCGCGATGTCCAGCGAGTCGGGGTCCGCGGTCGCCTCGGCCAGGGACTCCCGCGCCTCATCGAGGTCGAGCTGGGCCTGCACGACGGCCTTCTCCAGACCGGCGACGGAAGCCGCGTCGAGTGTCGCGAGGACTTGCCCCTCGGCGACGATGTCGCCCTCCGCCGCCAGGACCTCGCCGATGACGCCCGAGCTCTCGAACGCCACCAGCTCCGAGATGGGGAACACGAGGCTGCCGTCCGTAGAGACGGTCGTGATCAGGTCGCCGATCTGTGCGGGCACGAGTTGCTCGTCCGCCGCCAACACGTCGTCGGTCCCGTCATCGATGAACCGGAGGAGCGAGTACGAGCCGCCCGCTGCGGTGGCGAACGCCACGATGAGCACGGCGAATTGCATCGCGGTGAATGGTCCGAGTTTCCTGGTGAGCACCCCGTTCTCCTAACTGCGCGCCTGACGGCCCCTACGGAAGGCAGTCCAACGAATGTTCGTGTATCGCTCCGGCGCCTGGGACGCTGCCTGTTTCTCACGCCCTCGTGGCTGAACACGCGGCCCTGCTCGCTCAACAGCAGGCGGAGAGGCGCAGCTCCGTCGGAGTCAGCCGAATCTGACGCGTCGACGGGCCGATGGGCCTGGCGGCGTCGAGCGTGTCAAGAAAAGATGAAGTTCCGCGTGCGGCGCAGTATACGCAAGGCCGTTCGCCGGCCGGCCCCGCGCGCCTGGATGGGTTGGCGCGCCACCCGCCCGGCGCGAAACGAGTAAGCTTCGCGTGCCAAACGAATCGCACGACAAGGAGAATCCGGCCATGCCGAGAAACGCAGGGACGCTGATGAAGGAACGGCTCGCCGCGCCCGCCCCGCTGCTGATGCCGGGCGGGTTCAGCCCGCTGATGGCGCGGATGCTCGAGCGGCTGGAGTTTGGCGGCATGTTCATGGCGGGTTCGCAGACCAACGCCTACGAGTTCGCACTGCCCGACATTGGCCTCATCAGTATGCGGGAGATGGTCGACGCCGCCCGGCGGATCACCGCCGCGAGCAGCATCCCCGTCCTCATGGACGGCGACACCGGGTACGGCAACGTACTGAACGTCTATCGGACGGTGCAGGAGGCGGCGTGGGCCGGAGTCGCGTGCATCTCGATAGAGGACCAGGAGGCGCCCAAGAAGTCGGGGACCTCCGCCGGCCGCCGATGCATATCGTACGAGGAGGCCATCGGCAAGCTGAAGGCCGCGGTGGCCGCGCGCGACGACGCCGAGTCCGACATGCTGATCTGTGCCCGCACCGACCTCATCGGCAGCGAGGGAGGCAGCTACGAGGCCGCCATCGAGCGCTCGATCGCCTTCGTTGAGGAGGCGCGCGTCGACGTCGTATGGATCAACACCGTCGAGACGTTCGACCAGATGGCCGAGGCCTGCCGCCTCATCCCCGGCCCGGTCATCCCGCTCTACGGCGGGGGCCCGCCGACGCCCACATTGGAGGAGTTCGAGCAGTTCGGCGCGAGCGGCGTCCTCTTCCCCTCCATGACAACCACCGTCGGCTTTCAGGCGACGTGGCAGCTGCTCAACGACTTCAAGGAGCGGGGCGTCGAGGCGCTCCGCGACGCCGGACGCCAGGCGCGCGAGAGCAAATGGGGCGCGCTCGACCCCCACGATCTCTTCGTCCCATCCGCCGAGAGGGTGCTTCAGCTGGAGGCGGACTACCTGCCCAAGGAGCAACAGCGCGACTACGAGAACACCTGGGGGCATCTCCCGATGAGGTGATGGCCCGCCCGTCTCGCGCTTTCGTATCGCAATGATCGATTCGTCATTGCTTCAAGAGTTCTCTCCCCCGTGTCTGCGGGGGAGAGTTAGAGAGGGGGCCGCGCCCCGCCCGCCAACTTTCGTCGGTTGTGGTGTGGGGCGTCACCTCCACATGAGAGATTCCGGCCCCCGAGCCGGAATCCAGTGTGAGACAGCGTTCGCAATCGTTTGGACGGAGGACTCCATGGTGCGTTTACCCGAGATCCAGAGGGACGATCTGCCCCCAGAGCACCAGGCGCGCTACGACGCCATCGCCGACAGTCGCGGCGCCGTGCGGGGCCCCTTCGCCATGCTCATGCACAGCCCCGACGTCGCGGCGCGCATCGCTCACGTGGGCAGCTACATCCGGTTCGAGAACCCGCTGGACCCCGACGTGCGCGAGCTTGCAATCGCCATCGTGGCCCGCGTGTGGGACTGCCGCTACGAATGGGGGATGCACGTTCCTATCGCCACGGAGGCGGGAGTCCGCCCCGAGGCCCTGGCCGCGATCAGGGACCGCGCCGCTCCCGAGGGGCTGACGGAGCGCGAGGCGCTCGTGTTCGACTACGTCCACGCACTGCTCACGACGCGCCGAGTGCCGGAGGCGACGTTCCGCGCCGCGCTCGACTGGCTCGGCGTGCAGGGCGTCACCGACCTGACAGCGACGGTCGGCTACTACTCCATGCTGGCGTGTACGCTGGACGCCTTCGAGATGGCCCCTCCCGCGGACGCGCCGCAGCTCCCCGTGTGACCCACACGGCGCGGGACTTGCATAACCCCTTCCGTCATTGCTCCGAAAGTCCTCTCCGTGCCCCCATCCGTCATCCTCGTGCTTGACACGGGGACCCACGCCCCCGAGCCCGGCGAAGGGGGGCGCGCCCCGCCCGCCAACTTTCGTCGGTTGTGGTGTGGGGCGTCAGCCCCACATGAGAGATTCCCGCGAAAGCGGGAATCCAGGGCGCCCCGGAGTTCAGTCAGGGCAGGTGGCAAGAAGAACACCTGCTAAGCAGCATTTACGCAAGGGTCTCCGCCGGCGCTGGCCCCAGAAAATGGGCGTTGACAACGAGATACGCCTCCCTATGGTTACTTGTGAAATGCGGAACTACTGCGCCATGTGTTGTTGTTGTACCCACGAGGGGGCCACCCGGCCTTCGCCTCGGGGCGCGCGCGGCAACACGCGGACTGACGCAGCGCCGCCTAGTTCGGACGAAAGCGACTGTGGACCCCCTCGGCAGGCCGAGGGGGTTTTCTTGTGTCTGAAACGTACTTGAGTCCCGATGCAGGGGAGCAACAATGAGCCTAGAGCCAGGAACGATCGACCGCGAGCTGCTGCAGCGGCGAGCTGAGGAGTTGGAGGGCGCCGAGCCGCAGGAGATTCTGCGCTGGGCGTTCGACGCCTACCACCCCGACATTACCCTCGCGTGCAGCTTCGGCGGTCCCACGGGCATGGCCCTGCTCGACATGTCGGCGCGCTTGCGCCCCGACGTCAGCGTCTTCTATCTCGACCCCGACCTGCTCTTCCCCGAGACCTACGACCTCATCGACGACGTGAAGCGCCGCTACGGCATCGATCCCGTTGCCTACCGCTTCCAGTGGAGCCTCGACGAGCAGGCGGTCGAGTTCGGCGAGGCGCTCTGGTCGCGCGACCCGGACCTCTGCTGCTCCGTGCGCAAGGTCGAGCCGAACGGCCGCGCTCTCGAGGGCCGCGCCGCGTGGATCGCAGGCCTGCGGCGGGACCAGGCCGATACGCGGAAGGCCGTCCCCATCGTCGCGTGGGACGAGAAATTCGGCCTCGTTAAGGTCAACCCGCTTGCGGCGTGGAGCGAAGAGCAGGTCTGGGACTACATCCGAGCCAATAACGTCCCGTACAACACCCTGCACGAGCGCGGCTATCCCAGCATCGGGTGCATCCACTGCACGCGGGCAGTACGCGAGGGCGAGGACCCAAGGGCCGGCCGTTGGTCCGGGACGGACAAGATCGAGTGCGGGCTGCACGTCCCCGGCGAGGAGACGGCAGACGAGGCTGCCCCCCTCACGCTCCGATAGCAGGCAGACGATGCACGGGAGCCGTTTGACCTCCTCCCCGCCGCCTGACCTCCTCCCCATTGCTTAGCCTCCTCCCCCACCGGGGGAGGATTGAGGAGGGGGGCGCCGCGTACCCCCACGCCCCCGCGTACCGCGCCGCCCAAGGCGCCCCCCCCGGCGCGACACGCGCCCCTCCCCCTAACGCCCCCAACTCCCTATCATGCCTGTTGAAGCCTGTCCTGAGCCCGTCGAAGGGGAGACCCTCGAAACCACCCGGCGCTGGCGCCTCGGGCCGCCGCCCCGATTTACGAGTAAATGTCGCAAATGTCGCAGAATGTCCCACTATTTCGACCCTCCACTCGTAAACCCCTCGATCTACGAGTGAAAAACCTCACGTTTTGGGCCAATTTCCGGCCATTTTGGCCATTTCCGTTCGTTTCCGCGTCCGGACAGTCAGATATATGACATCACACCGTTGCATCAACGGCGCTCTCCTCGCTACCATGGTCTGTAACCCGAACCCGGCGGCCCGCCGAACACAGACCCGGCTTGAGAGAAAGGGATGTCCCGATGTCCAACAGCCTGTCTCCCCGCCAGCTCCGCGCCCTCCCCTACTTTGCCGGCGCCCCATCGGTCTCCGCTGGCGCCGATCGCGCCAAGATCGCCCGCAAGACCTTCGAGCGGTGGATGAAAGACCCCACCTTTCGCGGCGAGGTCGAACGCCTCCGAGGCGAGGCCGCCGCCTTGGTCCAGACCGAGTTCGAAGGCCTGCTGCTCCAGTCCGTCCTCACCCTGACCGACGCCATGAACTCCCCCAACGAGTCCGTCAGGGTCGCCGCGGCCCGCTCCGCCGCCTCCATCTTCCTCCGCATACGCGAAGACAGAGAGCTCCACAAACGCCTCGACACCCTCGACGGCGCCCTCTCCGTCCTCCGGGCTCAGCTCTCACGGCCATGAAACATCGTCTTCGCGCCCTCGAACGCCTCCTTGCTTGCCAGCGCGCCCAATTCATCCTGGCCCCCTTGGTCGACAGATTCGTCGACGCTTGGCGCCAGGCCGTCGCCGACGGCGTCCTTCCGCCCGAAGTCCACGCCCTCGTCGCCGCCGCCGCTGCCGAAGGCGTCGCACTCCCCTACGCCCCGACCCTCTTCCGATACCTCACCCGATGCGAGGACGCCGGCCGCGTCCCAGCCCGCAACCGGATCATCCACTCCTTCCTCCACGGCGTCGGCGAGCAGCGCAACCCCTTTGCCCCCCGCGCCTGCGCCTGCCTCGCTCGCGCCGACCTCATGCCCCCCAAGAGAGACCCCGACGACGACGACGACGACGAATAGCACTCCCCGGCCTGACCTCCTCCCCAGGTGGGGGAGGATTGAGGAGGGGGAACCGCTCGCGCGGCCCCCCGCGCGGACAGGACAAGCGCCCGCAGCTGAATGTGCCTCATTCCTATCTCCCCTCCGTCGTAGTCGCCCAACGGGAGTGCAGAGGGCAGAGCCCCTCTGCCGGGGGCGTGGGGGTGTCCCCCACACCAACACGTTACGGGTGGGTGGGCGGGAGGAACAGCGCTCGTTCAATGCACAGTTATGCAAACGCAAAGGTCTCGTCTGCGGGGCAGTTGGCCTCCGCCCCCACGGAGGGAGGATTGAGGAGGGGGCGCGCATACGATGCGCCGTTGATGCTCCCGGGCGCCGGTTGTATAGTCGCGGGCAGGTTAGCGTTGAAACGAGTTGCGTTGCCCGGCCAAGGCCGGCGGCGATGTCCGGAGGGACCATGCTGACTCAGGAGCTGAACGACTTGTACACCCGCGTCGGCCCGGGGACTCCGTGCGGGGAGCTGATGAGACGCTATTGGCATCCCATCACCACCGTCTCCCAGATGAAGGACCACTACACGGCGCCCATCCGCCTCCTCGGCGAGGACCTGGTCCTCTACAAGGACCGCTCCGGGCAGTACGGACTCATTCAGCCGCAGTGCGCCCATCGCCGCATGGGCATGATCTACGGCATCCCTGAACAACACGGCATCCGGTGCGCCTACCACGGCTGGGTGTACGACGAGACGGGCCAGTGCATCGAGCAGCCGTTCGAGGGAGCGAGGACCCGGACGGTCGATTCCGTGAGAAGGTCCGCATCAAGGCCTATCGCGTCGAGGCCGTCGGCGGCCTGATCTTCGCCTACATGGGCCCGGAGCCGGCGCCGCTGGTGCCCCGTTGGGACTGGTTGGTCATCGACGACGTAGTCCGGGAGGTCGAGTACACGGAGCTGCCTAACAACTGGCTCCAGTGCCAGGAGAACTCCCTCGACTCGGTCCACGTCGAGTGGCTGCATGGCCACTTCGCCAACTACATCGAAGAGATGAAGGGCAACCCCGCCCGGCCCGGCAGGACGCGGGCCCACGAGAAGGTCGGCTTCGACGTGTTCGAGTACGGCATCTACAAGCGCCACGGCTACGCCGACGCCACGGACGACCACACGCGGTGGGCCGACGGCCACCCCATCGTATTCCCCAACACGCTGCGGCAGTTCGGCGACGGCTTCGACCGCGCCCGGTGGGGCGGCAATGCGGGCCCCGGCGCCCAGGTCCGTGTCCCGATCGACGACACCCACACGGGCCACTGGCGCGTCAGGAACTACACGAGGCCGGTCGGGAGCCCCGCCCAGCGAGACGATGAGGTCCCGTTCGTCGTGACGCCGTTGTCTATGCTCGACGAGCGCGGCCAACCCGAGTGGCGCAAGATCGACTACACGATGCCGCAGGACTTCGCCGCGTGGTGGACCCAGGGGCCGATCGCCGACCGCTCACAGGAGGTCCTCGGCCGCTCGGACAAGGGCATCATCCTCTTCCGGCACATGCTCGAGGAGAACATCAGGATCGCGCAGGACGGCGGCGACCCGCTCAACACGTTCCGCGACCCCGCCCAGAACGTCTATCTCGGCATGCGCACCGAGGACAACCGGGTCGCCGTGTGATCCCAATCCGCCATTGCCTCGAAAGTCCTCTCGACCGCCTGCGAGACCTCTGCCTAACTCGCAGGGGCCGCTCTCGTAGTTGCCCAATGGGAGTGCAGAGGCTGAGCCCTCTGCCGGGGCGTGGGGGTGTCCCCCCCCCACCCAAGCGTTTCGGGCGGGTGGGCGGGAAGTACAGCGCTCGCCGAGCAGAGATACGCAAAGGTCCCGGCTGCGGGGGAGAGTTAGAGAGGGAGCCGTGCCCCGTTCCCCTACTTTCGTCGGTTGTGGTGTGGGCCGACAGGCCCACGTGAGAGATTCTCGTGCCCCGACACGGGAACCCACGTCCCCCCCCAATGCGCATCGTGGACGTGCGCGCAATGCGCGTAATGTATGATGGGCCCGCTCCCCGGAGACGACCCCTATCGACCGAGGTGATTCTTGGCGACCTCGCAGGCCGCAGTTTCGACAGGCCCAGTCCAGCAGAAGCCCAAGCGGATAGCCGGCTCCATCATCGCCGGTCACGCCTTCCAGCACATGTACGCGGACGGCTTCTTGGTGCTTCTCGACCCCATCTACCATGCGTTCGGGCTGACCCCCCTATCGGTTGGCGCGCTCTCGGCTGTGCGTCAAGGGGCCGGTGGACTGCTCACGATGGGCGGCGGGTTCGTCGTCGACATGTTCGCCGGCAAGCGCGGGTTGCTCTTGGCTGGGAGTCTGTTCACGATGGGGCTCGGCTACCTGCTCGTTGCCGCCGCCCCGAACTACACGGTGCTGCTCATCACCCTGGCTCTCGGTTCGGGGGCCGCTTCGTTCTGGCATCCCGTTGGGCTCGGGATTCTCTCCACGTCCTTCCCCAACAGGCGCGCCCTCATGATGTCTCTCCATCGTTCATCGGGAGGCGTGGGGGAGACTGTCACGCCGCTTGTCGTTGGCGCCGCCCTGTTCCTCATCACCTGGCGCGAAGTTCTCTTCGCCGGGTTCGTTCTCATGACAGCCGTCTCGCTCATCCTGCTGATCGTCCTGAGCAGGCTCGGCTTGCAGAGCCAAGCGACCGAGCAGCGGAGCGTCGGCGAGCAGATACGGTCCATCGGTCAGCTGTTCAAGGAGCGCGCGCTGCCGACGCTGTTGCTCGTCTCCGGTCTGCGCGGCATGGCAGACCGCGCATTCGTCTTGTTCCTCCCGCTGTTCATCGGCAGGGCGATGCGGATCGACGACCCGGACGTCGGCATCGAGCGCGTGGCGCTTGTAGTCGGCTTCCACCTCACCCTCATGTCGAGCATGTCGATTGTGGTTCCGCCAGCCATCGGACTGCTGGCGGACCGCACGGGCCGCAAGCCCGTGATGATCGCCACGCTGCTTGCTACGACGCTCGTGACGGTCGTGCTGGCCATGGTGGGTGAGATGGGCTGGGCGTTCACGGTCCTGATTGGACTCCTCGGCGCCGTGCGGTTCGCCGTCACCAACCTCACACAGGCCGCATCGCTCGACATCGCGGAGGGCAAGCGGCTCGAGGGGAGCATGATTGGGCTCCTCTGGGGCAACAACGCCACGTTCGGCGCGCTCTCCCCCCTCCTGGTCGGCGCCATCATCGCCGTGTTCGCCTCGGATGCGGTAGACGCCAACAAGTTCGCGCTTATCTTCCCCTACGTCGCGATTCTCACCTTCGCCGCCACGATCGCAGCGCTGTTCCTGCCCGGGCATCTGGGCAAGCCCAAGCTGGCCTTGTAACGGCTGCCGCAGCGGGGACCGGCAGGCAACTTGCGATGAGTGGGGCAGGGGGGCGCGTGTGGTGGCAACGACAAGATTCGAACTTGTGACCTAGCGCTTATGAAGCGCCCGCTCTGCCGCTGAGCTACGTTGCCGCCGCGCAGCGAAGAGCCAGTCGTTCGATCCGCCGCGAACTTTGATGATACCGATGGCGTCGAGAGGCAGTCAACGCCTACTCGGGCTGGGCGCTTTCCCCTGGACGCGGCGGCGCGTCCGTACGGGTGTCCGCATAGATATGGCGTCCAAGGCTCTCCTTGGCCACGAAGATGAGCAGGAACGCCGAGACGGCGTGCAGCGGCGCGAACACCCAGAACGCCGAACTCGGCCCGTACGCCGTGGCGATGAGCCCGCTTGTTGGCGGCGAGAGCATCGCGCCGAACTCGCCGATCGTCCGCCGGAGCGCTTGGAGCTGGCCCCTCGCGTGGTCCGGCACGATATCGTAGGTGTAGATCGTCATCGCTCCCAACGCCAGGCCGTTGGCCAGTCCGAGGATCCCGGCGACGAGGCTGAGCATCGCCACGCTATGCACGAGTGGGAAGGCAACGAACCCGACGGTCGAGAAGACCGCCGCGGGCGCCGCCGCCCACTTCCGCCCGAGCTTGTCGGAGATGAACCCGGTCGGCACGATCATGAGGAAGGTCACCACTCCGATGGTGCTGAAGATGAGTCCGGTGGTGGTCGCGGAGTAGCCCAAGTCGCCCTGCGTGTAGAGGGGCAGCATCGAGTTCGTCACCTGGCCCCGGATCATCTGACCGAACGTCGATAGGAAGAGGATGGCGTAGGTCGCCCGGTAGTAGGGGTGGATCTGCTTGACGAGGCGAAAGTCGAGCATGGGCCCCTCCCGCCGTTGCGCCCTCGAGAAGCTGCGCGGTTGCAGCGCCGAGATGACGAGCACGAGGGTCAGCGCGCCGGCGTAGATGGCGAACAGCCACCGGATGCCGAGAAAGTCGGTGAGGACGCCGCCGATCGCGGGGCCCATGGCCATGCCGGTGCTGCTGATGCCCATGAGCGCGCTCATCTGGCGGCCTCGCTGGTCGCGGCGTACCATGTCGAACGCGGCGATCTCTCGCCCGAAACTCCATGCGCTGGCGGCGGCCCCCCAGGTGAATTGCGCGATAAGCAGTACGACGAAGTTGGGCGCCGTGGCGGAGGCGAGCGCGCTGAGGGCGGCGACGGCCGCCCCGATGACCATCGCCGTCTTGGCGCCCCAGCGGTCGACCAACGCCCCCGCCGGCATGAGTGCGATGGTGCGTCCGATGAGCTGCGCGGTGATGACCTGGACCGCGACGGCGCCCGAGACGTCGAAGGTCTCGCCCAGTTGGGGCAGGGCAGGGATGATCATCCCTTGGCCCAGGCTGATGAGCATGGACGGGAAGTAGATGACCAGGATGGCGGTCAGAACGGTCGGGCGGCGCACGGGTCCAGTCTTCGTGGGCCACGCGGCCCGGGAGGATTGCGGCGCTCGTAGCGCTGCGGGCTCAGCCTACCACGCAGCGGCCAGCGGCGGCGTCGCCCCGGCCCCCGCGCACGCGGCTCCGATCAACACGGGCGAATAGCTCAGCGGTTAGAGCGCCTGTCTTACACACAGGAGGTCGCAGGTTCGATCCCTGCTTCGCCCACCAAACTTGACGGTAGACAGAACCGAGCCGTTCAGCGCCATCTCCTCGACGTCTCTCCCCGGAATGGGGCTGTCGTCCGGCATGGGGATGGTGTAGCGCACTACAGCGTTGTCGGGCATGACGACGATCTCCCTCACGAAGCTCTCGATGAAGGCCCTGCGCTCCGTCAGCTCGCTCTCGTTCAGGAACATGTTCATGTCCAGGGCGTAGGCCGTGATGGTCTCCACGTCGTCCAGGACCTCTCTGCGCTGGGAGAGCATCGCCCTCGCCTCCTCCGCCGTAGCCTCCAGTTTCTCTTGCCGCTCCCGGTGCTCTCTGATGCGGGGCTTGAAGTCGTCGATGTCCAGGTCGGTGGTCTCCGCCAGGTCGTAGAGCCGTCCCAACCTGCGCTTCACGTCCACCACCTCCGCCTCAATGGTCTCCAGCTTCTGCCGCTGCTCCTTTGCCACCCCGTCCATCTCCTCGTCCACCAGCTTCACCAACGTCCGGATGTTGGACTCGGTGAGCACGTTCTCCCGAATCTTGCCCACCACCTGCTCCTCGAAGCGGCGGGCGTTGAGCCTAGGGGCGTCGCAGGTGCCACTGCCCCGCTTGAGGAGGGACTGGCAGACGTAGTAGGCGAATTTCCCGCTCTTGGCGTCCTGGCCGCTGAGCGCCCTGTTGCACGTCTTGCACCGAACGAGCCCGCTGAGGAGGTAGGTGCTGCCCACCCTGCGGGGGTGGCTCTTCCTGGGTGCGCGGGAGCGCAGCTTCCGGTTCACCCGGCGGAACCGGGCCTTGGATATGATGGCGGGGAAGGCCTTCTCCACCCGCACCGGGTCCGCCTTGTCCTTGGCGTCGACGCCCCAGAGCAGGATTCCGGTATACGCCTCGTTTCGGAGGATGATGTGGACGCCGTTCTTGGACCAGAGCCTGCCGGTGGGGTTGGCGATGCCCTCGTCGTTGAGGGTGCGGGTGATGTCCAGGATTCCCCTGCCTGCCTCGGCCATCCCGAAGATGCGCTCCACCACGGGCGCTGTCGTGGGATCGGGTTCCAGGGTGGGCCGCTTCTTGGCTCCGTCCTGCACCATGAGCTTACGGTAGCCGTAGGGCACACGACTGGCCACCCAGAAGCCCCGAGAAGCAGACTCACGCATCCCCCTGACAACCTCCTGCGCCAGATTCTCGCTGTAGAATTCGTCCACGCTCTCGATGATGGCCTCCATGAGCTTGCCGGTGGGGGAGTCGTCGGCGTGCTCGGTGATGGAGACCACACGGATGCCCCGCCTGCGGAGCATGGACTTGAAGGCGACGGCGTGTTCCCGCTTCCTGGTGAAGCGGCTGAACTTCCAGACCAAGATTTCCTTGAACGGGGCCTCAGGCTTGGCGGCCTCGTCCAGCATCTTTTGGAACTGGGGCCGGTCGGCGATGCGCCCGCTCTCGGCCTCGTCGATATACTCGCGGGCGACATGGTAGCCGTTCTTCTCCGCGTAGTCCCTGAGCGCCCGCAGCTGGGCGGCCACGGACAGGTCCACATCCTGGCGGTCGCTGGATACCCTGGCATAGAGCGCCGCCGGTATTAGATCGAGTCGGTCATTCATCAGTCTCTCCTCGTCGTGTCTTCCTGTTCGTCTCGGCGGGAGCGCAGCCGTTCCAACCGCTCCCGTTTGCGCCACTCCCGCTCCTCCATGTACAGGCGGATCGCCTCCCGCAAGAGCTCGCTCACGGTGCGCTCCTCTTCCCTGACCACCCGCCGCAGATGCTCTGCCATCTCCGGGGGCAGGGAGAAGGTGATGGTCTCGGTGTTCCTCGATAGCTTGGGGGACATGATTGCTCTTTCCACTGACTATTATAGCACTGAGTCTTACTATACACCACCGGGCGACCGATCTTCAACCGCCGCCGGGCGCTGCAACAATTGTCACGTTTCGACCTGTTGGGGGGTGACACCGTAGGTAGAGAATTGCCCTTTTGTCCCCCTATAGGAAGTAGTCGGAACGGGCTGGGGCCATGGTGGTACATGTTCCAGTGGCCATGATGGGGCTGGTCATCAGTGTCCAGGGCGAGGCGTGTGTCGCTACGAGCCAAAGCTGAAGTGCAACGGAGAGATGAGGTGGACGGGGCCTCCCCTGACGTATCAGATCTGCACCACTTTGTAAGTGGGAGGACGTAAGAGGCAAGAGCGGTTGCAAGTTGTCTGGAAATGGTCCCAGCAGCCATGCTGGGACCACCCCTACAGGAAGTGGTCGGAACGGCTTTGGTGGTCATTGTCCTGCCTGATGCATCACGGAGAGCGGCCTTCTGTCGAGGGAGTGCGGGGGCGGAAGAACCCATGCGTCCCCCAGGATGCCCCGCTCGGCGAGGGTCTCGGCGTTGGAGGTGATGATGGGCGCCCCCTTCACCGTGTCGGCGACGTCGAGGAAGGCGTTCTCGCTGCCGGGGGACTCGAAGACGAAGAGCACCCGGGGCGGACGACCTTCGTGGTCTCGCTCAGCCCATCCGCTCAGGAAGTACCGCTGGTAGGACTTCAGGCGGGAGCGGATACGTTTCGGCGTCGTTGCGCGTCGCTCGAACTCCAGCAGGTACGGACGCCACCGGCCTTTGTATTCCAGGGTGAAGGAGGCGTCGGGGTGAATGACGTAGGTGGTCCAGTCGTAGCGGTAGCCGATGCTGGAGCGGGACGTGGGCAGCAGGTCGAATAGGTCGTGGTCGGGGGACCGGGCGACCTCGGTTGACAGGGCGGCTGCGAAGTCGATGACGCCGGCGTGGTGGCGCAGTTGCGAGGCCAAGGCGCGCACGGCAGTCCCGGCGTAGATGTCGGCATTCAGGCACAGAGGCTCGGCGCTCCAGCGATTGAGGGTCAGCCCCACGGCGGCACGGTCCCTGCGGGCCAGGTACGTCAGCCCCTCGTCGGTGAGCATGTGCAGGGGCTCGTCCGTCCGCACGAGGCCGTGCTGGGTCAGGGAACGAAGCACCTGGTTGACCCTGCGCAGGGTGACGCCGCCCATCAGTCCTGCGAGCTGCTCACGGGTGCACAGGGACCAGGCCGCCAGCAGGTCGAGGGCGTCCTTCTCGGCGCGGGTCAGCTGCACCGAGAGGGCCGGTGTGAGTTGCTCAGTAGGCTCCGGCATGGTGGCCTGCACCCCGGAAGGGTACAGAGTCCTGGGCCTCGGCTTAGGTCTTTCCCGAAGGAAGGAGTAGGAGGAGTCCAGCAGGCGCTCCGCCAAGGCCAGGATGCCCGTCAGGGATGCGTCGGCGTCAATGCGCACGGCCTCGCCCACGCCGCTCCCGCACTGCTGCCAGACGACTCCCGTCTGGTCTCCGGCTAGGAGCTCCTCTTCCGTCGCCACGAAGGTCCTGAGGTGCTCTGACGGATCACCCAGGGAGCGGATGGCCCTGCGGGTGGCCTGGTCTGCATGGGTCAGCACCAGGGTGACGAAGGGCGTGTCGCTACTGTCCAGCCGCTCGATGCTCCTGAGGCGGTAGCGGAGCCTGGACGTGGGCAGCGTCGGCCCTTGGCGAATCAGGCCGATGCTGCGTCCCCCGGACAGGGTGAGTAACATGTCGTAGGGGCCGTTGCGGTAGTGGTCCACCCGCACGGGATCGTCGTGCGGGTCGGCGTCGGCGGCCATGGCTGCGACGCGGTAAAGCACCGCCACGGCGTCCAGCCGCTCGGCCAGCAGCCGGAACCACTGCTTGGACACCGGGTAGGCCCTTAGCATGTGCGCCCTGCCCTCGGTGGCTGCGCCTGCTGCGGTGACGCCCTTCTCCGTAGGAAAGTACCGGCGCTGTGGGCGAGAACCCAGGACGCTCAGGTGGTGCGCCACGGAGTCCACGAGGCCCCGCTCGGTTAGCGTCTTCAACCGGTCTCGGAGCGTGGAGGCTGGAAGTCGCCCGAAGCGGGAAAGCTCCTCCACGTTGGCCAGGGGCGTGGCGCACAGCAGCAGGAGCGCCTCCTCGAGGCCCTGGCGCAGAGAACGCAGGGCCGGGTCTGGCCGCAGGCCCTCCAGATCGATGATGACCTCGAACGTGGCCGCTTCAATCGCCTGCACGCTCCCGCCGACGGAGCTCAGGACAGCGGAGGGCACGGCGCGCCCCGTGTGGCCCCGTTCGAGGAATCGCCAGAGGGTGTGCCGGGACACGCCGAGGTCCTCGGCTGCCTTGCGCCGTCCGTGCAGCGACGCGTAGGCGCGCACGTAGCCCCGGATCGCCCTCGTGAGGGCCGAGCCGGTCTGTGCGGTGCCGTTCAACGTGCGCGTTCGTGGCTCTGTGACAAGCAATCGACTGCTCCCGTCAGCTGTAGCTCAACATCTCATTCTGAACGGGAAATTCGTCGAATGTAAGGCCTTGCAAGGCATTGTGTAGGAGGTGGTTTTGTGGTAGGGGCGAGGGCCACGGCAGCGAGGCCACGGAGTTAGTAGGACAGGCAGCAGGCGCTGTTCTCCCATGCCATGCAGCAGACACTTGTAACATATGCTATAACACCTCTTGCATACCACACGAAGTGTATGCTAGACTGATGTCATGTCATTGATTACTTCCACGGACCTGCCAATGGACTTCCCACGGCGTATAAGAGACGTTAGGGAAGTCAGGGGGTTGACCCAGGCCAAGTTCGCGGAGCTCGTCGGCGTCTCCTACGCCACTGTCAACCGCTGGGAGAACAGACAGTCCCGTCCTAACAACCTGGCTTGGGCACGTATATTGCAGCTTGAGAGTTCGGCTGACGACCATGGAACCCCAGACCTGTCTACCACTGACAACGCCTCACCGGCGGTTCATGGCTCGGACTTCTCTGCGGACCCGGATGCAGTCTTGGCCGTTGCAGAGACTCACCGACTTGCCTACGGACACCTATTCAACTCGGCGTTCGCTACCGAGACATCACTGATCGATCCGCTCCCGCACCAGCGCATTGCCGTCTATCAGCGCATGCTCGAACAATCTCCCCTCCGCTTCTTGCTGGCCGACGACGCTGGGGCTGGCAAGACCATCATGACCGGTCTCTATGTTCGGGAGATGCTGTCCCGGCGTCTCGTCCGGCGAGTGCTCGTCGTGCCGCCGGCCGGGCTGGTCGGGAACTGGGAAAGGGAAATGCGGAGCCTCTTTCGCCTGCAGTTCCGTATCGTTGGCGGGATAGATGCGCGGGCCGGTAATCCGTTCATCGGCCCGGAAGGCGACCTCGTGATTGTGAGCTTGGATACTCTGACCAGCCAGCGTATGTTCGACCATCTCCGAGCTGCCGAGACCGAAGCCTACGACCTTGTCGTCTTCGACGAGGCCCACAAGTTATCAGCAAATCGTCAGCCGGACTTCCGAGTGCGCAAGACGGGCCGGTACAGGCTAGCCGAGGCCATAGCCGGCGCCGATGTGGACGACGAGCGATGGACGCTTCCTTGGTCGGCCCACCACCTGCTCCTGCTGACGGCGACGCCGCACATGGGTCGGGACTACCCCTACTACTTCCTGTGGCGCCTGCTGCTTCCCGACTCGCTCCAGACCAAGGACGCCTTCGATGGATTTCCTCCAGATTCCCGACGGAATCACTTCGTGCGACGCACCAAAGAGGAGATGGTTCACTTCGACGGGACGCCCCTCTATCCCCAACGAAACTGCGACACGTTGAGCTACGAACTCACGCGGGGTCCTGGCAGCGAACGGGAGCTTTATGACGAGACGACCGACTACATCCTGGGCTACTACAACCGGGCACGGCTGCTGAACAGGTCAGCGGCGAAATTGGCGATGAGCGTCTTCCAGAGGCGTCTCGTCAGTTCAACCTACGCGCTCATGCGCTCCTTCGAACGGCGCAGCGAGAAGCTTGCAGGCATGATCGACGACATCAGGAACGGCCATCTCACCGAGGAGCAGGTCGCCCGACAACAGCGTCGGCTCGACTCCATCGAGGACCCGTTCGAAACCCAGACTGCCGACGAGGACCCTGCGGATGGAGATGAACAGGAGCAGAACGAGGCGTTTGAAGACCAGGCACTAGGCGGTATCGTGGCGGTCAGCCTTGCCGAGCTCGAGGCAGAGCGTCTGAAGGTTGAAAAACTGCTGGGCAAGGCGCGGAGCCTAGTGGCAGCCGGTCTAGAGTCGAAGTTCGAAAAGCTCCAAGAGGTGCTCCGAGACCCCGCGCACTCCAACCAGAAGCTCATCGTTTTCACCGAGCATCGCGATACCGCTACCTTCTTGGTGCGCCGACTCGAAGGCTTGGGCTATACCGGTCAGGTAGCGTCTATTCACGGTGGCATGGACTACCAGGAGCGCGAGCGGCAGGTCGAGTTCTTCCGGAGACCAATAGGCGAGGGCGGCGCAAACTATCTCGTAGCAACTGACGCCGCTGGCGAGGGCATCAACCTCCAGTTCTGCTGGCTTATGGTGAACTACGACATTCCGTGGAACCCAGCACGCTTGGAGCAGCGGATGGGCCGCATCCACCGATACGGCCAGACCCACGACCCCGTTATCATCATCAACTTGGTCGCTACAGGCACCCGCGAGGGTCGGGTGATGAAGACCCTGCTCGACAAGCTGGAGGCTATCCGCAGAGAGCTGCGCTCCGACAAGGTATTCGACGTAATAGGCCGCCTGTTCGAGGGTGTGTCAATGAAGGACTATCTTGATCAGGCCATTGCGGAAGGAGAGGACGAAGCCGTCCACCGTTTGGAGGGGACGCTAACCCAAGAGCAGCTACTGGCACTCGGAGATAGAGAAAGGGCGTTGTATGGTGAGGGTGGCGAGGTCCGCCGTGAACTGGACGGTCTCAAGGATGAGGCGGACCACGAGACCTATCGGAGACTCATTCCCGGTTACGTGCGCCGGTTCGTGGAGAAGACTGCACCGTTGCTCGATCTGCGAATAGAGGGGGACTTGGAGACCACCTTCACACTGGCCCCTTTACGGTCCCGTGCCATCGACTCGCTACTCACCGTGTTCGAGGCTTACCCCAGGGAGGCCCGTGGGCGGTTGACCGTATATCGTCCGAAAGACCGCAAGGAAGCGGTGTGGCTGCATCCCGGCGAGCCCGTCTTCGACCGCATCTCCGCATCAATCATCGACCGCTATGGAAGAGACGGGCTGAAGGGCGCCGTCTTCGTCGATCCCTACGCGTCGGAACCATACCTCTTTCACATCGCGTTGGTATCGGTCGAGAGCGGGTCAGACGGATATGAGGATGAAGCGTCCTCCTCTGGGGACGCCACGCTGCTTGATTCGCGGTTGGTAGGGCTGCGTCAGACGGAGGACGGATCTGTCGAGGAGTGGCCAGTGGAGCATTTGCTTCTCCTAAAGGGAACCAGAGACTTCGCACCCGGGCGGGCGCCGCTCGCCGCTCTTGCCCGAGGACTGGTCACGGAGGCAGTCGCATTCGCACGCGACGGGGTGGCTGGACGGCTCGTGCAGTTGCACCGGCGCCGGATCCTCGACGAGTTGCCATCTCGCCTGACGTTCATCAACCTGGGCTTCGACTTCCAGACAGCCGAGCTCGCCGCTGCCCGCGCTCGCTTCAATGAGAGAGCGCGGGCCGGCGACCCCGTCGCCAGAATCGAGCACTCCAAGATTAGGGAACGACAGCGGGGCCTTACGGCGGTCCGAGAGCGCCGCATCGCCGAGCTGCGGTCGGAGCCGGAGCGTGTACGGCCCAGAGCGGTCGAGCTCCTCGTCCACGCATTAGTGGTGCCCGCTCAGGTCCCAGAGGAGGCGGAGGGGTTCGACGCGGAGGTGGAGTCGGTCGCAATGGACGTCGCAGTCTCCTGGGAGGAGGGATTGGGAGCCGACGTCAAGGACGTGACGCGGCCCAACCTGGCGCGCAGGGCGGGCCTGACTGACTGGCCAGGATTCGACCTCCTCTCCCTCCGTCCAAGTGCCGAGCGCTTGGCTATAGAGGTGAAGGGCCGTGCCGGATCCGGCAACATCGAATTGAGTGAGAATGAGTGGGCAAAGGCCTGCAACCTCCGCGGCGGTTACTGGCTATACGTGGTCTTCGACTGCGCTACACCACACCCGCGCTTGGTACGGGTACAAGACCCCTTTGCCAAGCTACTCGCACGTGGACACGAATCGCTCGTCTACAGCATACCTCAGAGCGAGTTGCTTCAAGCGGCTGAACCCGACTCGGGGAACATCCCATGACCAGTTCTAAGAGAATACTGATAGTCGCAGGTGCCAACGGCGCAGGCAAGACTACATTCGCCACGGAGTTCCTTCCCAACGAGGCTGATTGCCCGATCTTCATCAACGCCGACCTCATCGCCGCGGGCCTGAGTCCGTTCCGGCCAGACCTCACCGCATTGCGGGCGGGTAGGCTGATGCTGAACATGATCCACGACTACGTGAGGAGGGGAGAGAGCTTTGCCTTCGAGACTACGCTTAGCGGGCGGAGCTATACCAGACTGATACCAAGCTGGCGGAATGAGGGGTACAGAGTAAAGCTGTTCTTCCTGCGACTATCGAGGCCAGAGATTGCCATCGCCCGTGTGAGGCAACGGGTATCGGAGGGCGGGCACGATGTACCGGAGGCGGTCATTCGTAGAAGGTTACAAGCCGGACTCCGCAACTTTGAGCATATCTACAAGGGTCTGGTGGACGAATGGGCCGTGTACGACAATTCAGGCGACCAACCCGTACTCGTGGAAGAAGGGAGGCTGACATGACAACGCAAGAGCAACACGACGGACACCGGCCTATGAAGTCCCAGGACACCGACTTCATAGGTGCCTTGGCCGCGTTGCGAAGAGCTGCAGCAAAGGCGCGGCGACGGGCCTTCGACACCACAGGCTCAGTGGCCATTCTCAAGGGTGGCAGCGTTGTCTGGCAGGCAGAGGACGGAACACTCATTTACGAGCCAGAGCACTATAAGAGAGGGGTGTCACCCAGCAATGATCAACCTTAGCTTGTCTATTCCTCTGCCGGCACCCTGGGCAGATCAGACCTTCCAAACTGACCACATAGGGGAGATCAACTTTCTGGTAGGGCCAAACGGGAGTGGCAAATCTCAATTCGCCCGTCAACTCTTCACTCACTTGGGAGGAAAGCAAGGACATGCGCGTCTACTTGGGACTGATCGGCTCAGCGGCATGGAGCAGGTCAGGGCTTTTAGGCGCTTCATTGGTGACCATTTTGAGAATGGATTTGACAAAAGTCAGTTCGACTATTTTAAACAGGCAGGAGCAGAAGGGTCGGGAATCGACACCTTTGTACTTCTCGAGGAAAGAATGGACCTTCGTATTCAAGTCGAGGCTACACTCAGTCATCTGTTCGACCGGGAGATTCTTCTTGAGTGGGACTCTGGCCGCCTCATGGCCAAGATTCGACGGCTGGGTGATAGCGATGCCTACAGGTTGGATCGGGACGAATGCCATGGAATTAAAGAGATTCTGGTCCTCCTGACACATCTTTATGATGACAAGAATCAATATCTCATCATAGACGAACCAGAACTCAACCTACACCCCCAATATCAAGCGTTCTTCATGCAGGAAGTTCGCAAGGTTGCAGGCGATCCAACCATCGACTCCAAAAAGAAGAGCGTATTTCTCATCACACACTCTCCGTTCGTTCTCGATTTTCAGTCTGAGGACGATCTGAAATCCGTCATTTCTTTTGGCTTGGATTACTCGGTTCCAAAGCAAGTATACAACCTTGACCTAGATGGGAATGGGATTCCTTCTTTGGTTAGACGCTTGAATTCACATCACAAGCAACTGTTTTTCTCGGACAATCCAATCTTCGTTGAGGGCATCCTTGATGCTCAGTTGGTAAATGCCATGATGGAGGCTCGCGGAGTCTCGGTCGCAGGAGCCGGAAGTTGCGTCATTGATGCTGGTGGAGCTGAAGAAGTCGATCACTATCTGAAACTATGCCAAGGTCTCAGGAAAGAAGCTCATTTCCTTTACGACTTAGACAGTCTCTTTCGTGGAAGCCTTCGTAAGTGTATAGGCGATGACCAATCTATCCAGAGTTTCTTGGCCTCCGCAGGGCTAGGGAACGACTTTGTGAAATACTGTGGACAGTTGGAGGGAAAGCTGGCAGATCTCATTAAGACTCAATTGCTCAATGCATCACTGCCACCTCGGCTTACCCGACTGGGAGAGTTGCTGGGAACCTTTGGCACATGGCCCTGGAGTAATGCCAGCTTGACAAAGGCCCGGACGGCGGTAATGACGGCCATAAGCCGGTATAGGGACGACGTTGTAGCAGCGGTTTCAGAACAAGCGGTGACGGATATTGAAGGTCACTTGGGGCAAATCCTCACTGCTTTGAGCCAGAAAAACGTGCACGTCCTACCTGGAGGAACCATAGAGAGATACCTGCCTTGCTATACCAGTGATGTTTACGAGCTTCCCGATGAGGCTAAGCGGCAGGCTGCCATTGATGAGATATGGGAATTATCGAAGCCAATGACAGAGGCAGAATTGTCATCGCGTTACGGCGAGTTATACGACGTTGTGCGTGATTTGCCATCCAAGGACGATGTGGACGTTGAGCCCGTCCTCCGCAAGTACCTGAGTGGTTATATTCATGAGCTTCAACAGACGGTCATAAATAATCCAGACTGGCAGTCTGAGCAGATACAAGCGCGTTTGAATATAGCTCAACCATCAATCGCCAGAGTTTTCTCGATCCAACATTTCGAGCGCCAAAAAGGGAACGAATTTAAGGCGGCTATTGGGATCTTAGAGATGCTTGGCCAGAATAGGAGAATCTCGTACGTGGATCATAATACCAATGCAGGCATGGGAGATTTCAAAATCGAACTTGCTCCCGTGAGTAGTAAGGAAGCCGAATGACTACCCACAACCCCAAACGCCTCATAGAAGTAGCCTTCCCCCTCAAGCA
The DNA here is from genome assembly GCA_965220205.1 of Dehalococcoidia bacterium. GTDB lineage: Bacteria > Chloroflexota > Dehalococcoidia > Lucifugimonadales > Australimonadaceae. Next base: position 2,775,409 of record OZ244812.1, read on the forward strand.
GGCGTCGCTGGACTCGGTGCACGAGAAGAGCGTGCGGCATGGGCACATCTCCACCCTGCACATCTGGCCGGCACGGCGGCCCCTGGCGGCCTCGCGGGCTGCGCTTATCGCCACGTTGCTGCCGGACTCAGGCGACTCCGACAAGCGCCATGCGCTGCTGGAGCGCATGGCCGGGCGTGTTGTCGAGAAGATCGAACGCAAGCGGCTCAACGGGCGCGTTGTCGAGAAGGTGAAGGAGGTCACCGAGGGCGGCATCCTCCACTGGGGCCGGGAGAACGGCCCTGACCTCCAGTGGTTCCGCGACGAGATTCGCAAGGCTTACGGCGGTCGCGCCCCTAGGGTGCTGGACCCTTTCGCCGGTGGTGGCGCCATTCCCCTCGAAGCCATGCGGCTGGGCTGCGAGGTCACCGCCATGGATATCAACCCCGTCGCCTGGGTCATTCTCAAATGTACCCTGGAATACCCACAGCGGCTCGCCGGCCAGACCCGCCCGCTGCCCGCCTTCGCCGTGGAGGACCGCAACTTCATGGAGTCGTTCCTCAAGGCCAAGGGCTTCAAGGGCGCGCGCTTGCAGACGCAGCTCCAACGGATCGGACACGGCGACCGAGAGGGCCAGCTTGATGCGCTGCCCCAGAACGATCTAGTCACGGAGGCCGACCTCGCTTGGCATGTGCGCGCCTGGGGCCGGTGGGTTCTGGCGAGGGCGCGCAGGGAGCTGGCCGCCTACTACCCTACCTACGCCGACTTCCAGCCGCTCGCGCCGGACGCCGACTTCGAGGCGCAGCCCATGCGCCTCTTGGACACGGACGAGGACGGCGTCTCTATGCTGGACCCACTGAACGCCGAGTTCGACGCCGCATACCTGCGGGACCCACGCAACCCGCGATGGGTCGCCAAGCCAACGGTCGCCTACCTCTGGGCGCGCACCGTCCGGTGCAAGCAGTGCCGCGCCACGCTGCCCTTGCTCAAGACGCGCTGGCTGTGCAAGAAGGACAGCAAGCGCGTCTTGCTGACCATGGAACCGGACGCCAAGGGGGGCGGCGTGGTCTTTGGCGTGCAGCCGAACGTGGCACGCAACGGTGGCAACGCCGCGCAGCGACGGGAGAACGACAGACGCATTGGGGCCGGGACCATGTCCCGCACCGGCACAACTTGCCCCTGCTGTGGCGCCATTATGACCATGAGCGACATCCGCTACGAAGGCCGCGCCGGTCGTATGGGAGCAATCATGACCGCCGTGGTGGTCGATGGGCCAAAGGGCAAGGAATACCGCCTGCCCACGGGTCACGAGGTCGAGGCGGCCGACGTGACCGAGGAGCAGCTTCAGGCCCTCTATGCGGACATCCCCTTCGGCATGCCGGAGGAGCCAACGCCCAAGGCAGGAATCGGCGCATCCCGCGCGTTCTCAGTTGACGGCTACGGCTTCGACACGTGGCGCAAGCTGTTCACGAACCGACAGCTGTTGGCGCTGGGAGAGTTTGTCCTGGCAGTCCGGGGCCTTATGCAAGAGCTGGACGACCGGCCCGATGTCTGGCGGGAAGCCATTATCACAAACCTCGCCCTTGTGACCGACCGCCTTGCCGATTACTCCAGCGCGATTTGCTCTTGGCACAACAGCGGAGAAAAGCTTAGGAATACATTTTCTCGATTTGCGCTTCCAATCGTCTGGGACTACACCGAGGTCAATCTCTTGTCAGACACCTCTGGAAATTTCCTCGGCGCGCTTGAATGGGTATCCCGCTCTATTGGTCATGTCCTACAGCCCGCCAAATCCGCAGATTCAACTAACGTGCTAAGCGATAGCGCTACCCAGGTACTAGGGGAGTACGATGTAATCATCACTGACCCACCCTACTACGATGCAATCCCATACTCAGACTGTATGGACTTCTTTCACGTGTGGCTGCGAAGGTCCACCCAGGGGTTGTCGCCAGAGGTGGACGCCGCTTTCGTACACCCTCTCGGTCCCAAGTGGGATCACGACGCCGGCGACGGAGAGCTAATCGACGACGCCAGGCGGTTCAACGGCGACAGGGAGCTTTCAAAGAGCAACTACGAAAACGGTATGGCCCGGGCGTTCCAAGCCTGCCACTCCGCTCTGACGACGGATGGGCGGTTGGTTGTAGTGTTCGCCAACAAGCAGCCCGACGCCTGGGAAACTCTGGTTGGCGCCCTGATTCGCGCCGGGTTCGTGGTGGATGGCTCATGGCCTGTACAGACAGAGATGAGCAACCGGACGCGCTCGCTCGGGTCGGCGGCACTTTCGTCGTCCCTCTGGCTGGTTTGCCGGAAACGCGTCCTCGCCCGGCCCGGTTGGGACAACATTGTGCTTGACGAGATGCGCACCAACATCACCCAACAGCTTCGCGACTTCTGGGACGCGGGGATTCGCGGGCCGGACTTTGTGTGGGCAGCCACTGGGCCGGCGCTGGAGGCCCTCAGCAGGCACCCCGCCGTCAAGAAAGCCAACGACCCGGACTGGCTCATGACGGTATCGGAGTTCCTGCGCGAGGTTCGGCGGATGGTCGTCGACTTCGTCGTCGGGCGTGTTCTGACCGCCGCCGGCGGCCAGGAGGCCGTGAGCGGGCTGGACGACGTGACCACCTACTACCTGCTGCACCGTAACGACTTCGGCATGGACGACGCGCCGGTGGGTGCCTGCATCCTCTACGCCATGTCGTGTAACCTCTCCGACTCAGCATTGGTGGGCCAGCACGACCTTCTGGTCCAAACGGGCAAAGCGGCGTCCGCAGACGAGGAGGAGGACGAGGCGGCGGAGAACGAGGGTTCGGACGAGGATGAGCCAGAGGAGACAGCCGGGTCGGGTGCCCGGCTGAGGCTCAAGCCATGGAGCCAGCGCCAGAACCGCAACCTCGGCCTGGAGGGTTCCGGAGGGTGGCCAGCGCCGCTCATTGACCAGGTGCACCGGCTGATGCACCTGTGGCGCGCCGGCGACCAGGCCAAAGTGGATGACTACGTGGACGCGCGGGGCCTCCAGAGCAACGCCCTGTTCAGCCAGATACTCCAAGCACTCATTGAGTTGGCCGCCTCCGGCTCCGAGGAGCGCGCCATTCTCGAAGCCATCAGCAACCACGTAGCCTCGCGCGGGGACGTGCGTGCCCCGCGCCAGCGGCCGCTGGCGTTGGGAGGCATGTGATGGCGAAGAGGATCATGACAGTTGAAGCAAGCGGCCGCGAAGTGCGGCTCCCGGCACATCCGGCTGCAGTTGGGTGTGAGGAGAATAGATTTCGAGTGGAACAGCAATTGACCGCAGTTCCGCGGTGAGTCAGTAGGAGGCGAAGTCATCATGGCACAGAGACCGGCGCCAAGACCCTGGCATGAGGTTGTGAAGCTGCGGGAAGACGTGAGGACTGGCGAGCTCTCGCTGGCCGTGTTCGCAGCGGACCTGTACGACGTGGTGATGCAGAAGGGGCACCGACCCGTGTACGAGGACCCTGCCCAGTTCTTCGCGCTGACCTATCCCACCTACAACCTTCGTGAGCTCGTCAAGGACGTGGTACTGCGGCTGGACGGCAGGAGTGACAAGGCGTACCGAAAGCTGTCCGTCAACTACGGCGGAGGCAAGACTCACACGCTCATCGCGCTCCGGCACCTATTGCATGATCCAGACGCCTTGGCCGGTCTGCCGGCCGTTCAGGAGTTCGAGGCGCACATTGGGTCCAGGCCCCCCAGGGCTCGAGTCGCTGCGCTGTGCTTCGACAAGATCGACGTTGAGGCGGGAGTCGAGACACCGGGACCCGACGGTACCGTCAGGATGCTCAAGCATCCGTGGAGCATCCTGGCATATCAGCTCGCCGGGGCCGATGGGCTCAGGCTGATCCATGCCGAAGGCAGAGACGCGGAGCGTGAGACGCCGCCGGCGGAGCCTCTCACGGCCGCTTTGCTGTCGAAGCCGCAAGAGAAGGGGCTATCTACGCTGGTGCTCCTCGACGAGGTGTTGATGTACATGCGGGCGCAGGCCGACGCCGACCCTGCATCGCGGGGCCGCCTGCTCGCCTTCTTCCAGTACCTCACCCAGGCAGTGGTGAAGGTGGACAGGTGCGCCATGGTAGCCTCGCTCCTCGCCTCCGACCCGAGACGGTATGACGACATCGGGGCAGAACTGCTCAGGGACGTGTCCGAGGTATTCGGCCGGCAGATGGAGGTGGAAGCCAGCCCGGTGAGCAAGGATGACGTGGCGGAGGTCCTGCGGCGTCGCTTCTTCGAGCCGGAATCCATCCGTGATGTCGGCGCGTTCCGTCCGCACGTTACATCGGTCGTCGGCAGCATCGCCAAGCTCGACCCACAGACCAGCAAGGAGCAGCCGTCTGTCGAAGAGCGGTTCCTGAGCAGCTATCCCTTTCACCCGGACATGACCGAGGTCTTCTACACACGCTGGACACAGTTGGAGGGGTTCCAGCGGACACGCGGCGTCCTGCGAACGTTCGCTATCGCCCTACGGGATGCCGAGAAATGGGACACAAGCCCGCTCATAGGGCCAAACGTGTTTCTCAACACACCCCAAGTTGCACCCGAAAAGAGCGTCTTGGCAGAGGCGGCGAACGAGTTGACCGCCTCTGCGAGCGTCGATTCGGGCGAGGGCAGAAACCAAGCGTGGACGCCTATCCTCGAAGGCGAGTTGGCCAAGGCTCGCGACATACAGTCCGAAGTCACCGGACTCAACCACCGCGAGATAGAGCAGGCCGTCATCTCGGTATTTCTGAGTTCGCAGCCCATCGGACACAAGGCGCTTACCCGGGAGCTGATGCTCCTGCTGGGCACGGCAAACCCGGACAAGATTGAACTGGAGAAGGCGCTTCTCCGATGGACGGACGTTTCCTGGTTCCTGGACGAGGCGGACGTAGCTACGGCAGGAAGGAACGCGGATGGGGGTCAGACCCTCCCGAAGGCGTGGCGGCTGGGCAATCGTCCGAACCTGCGCCAGATGCACGACGACGCATGCGCGAACCGTGTGCCGCCCGCTCTGGTGGAGCAGCAGCTCGTTCTCGCTATCGAGAAGCTGAGGCCCCTGACGGCGGGAGCCGCAGCGGCGGGGGCCAGGGTCCACACGCTGCCTGAGAGCCCGCGTGACGTTCAGGACGACGGCGAGTTTCACTACGCCGTTCTTGGACCGAGCGCTGCGTCCGAGTCGGGCAAACCGAACTCGGAGGCGCGGCGGTTCATCGACGAGACGACCGGGCCAGACCGCCCGCGCGCGAATCGTAACGCGGTCGTTCTCGCGGTGCCATCAAGGGACGGCCTCGACGCAGCCCGCACTCGCATTCGGGAGCATATCGGGTGGCTGGAAGTGAGGGACCAGTTGAAGGGCCAGCCTATCGACCCCATACGGGAGCAGATGCTGGCCAGCGAGACCGAGACGGCGAGCAGGCACGTTCCAGAGGCTGTCAAGCAAGCGTACTCCATTGTCGTGACCGTCAATGAGGCCAACGACATCCAGGCTTTCAAGGTCGCGGTGACTGAAGAGCCTCTATTCACAATCGTCAAGGCCGATAGGCGAGCACGCATCCAGGAGACGGCCATCAGCTCGGAGGCGATGATGCCGGGCGGCCCGTACGACCTGTGGGGAGAGGGTGAGAGTTCCCGTCGAGTGAAGGACCTGGTCGATGCCTTCGCGCGGTTCCCTAAGCTGCCCAAGATGCTGCGCCGCAGGGAGATACTGAATACCGTGGCGCAGGGCGTCCTCTCGGGAATCCTTGTGGCGCAGGTAGTACGCCCGGACCGGACGATCAAGACATACTGGCGTACCGCCATTGAGCAGCACGCTCTCGAGGACCCAAGTCTCGAAGTGCTTCTGCCACAGGCCGCGACCCTCAGCGATGTTGGCCATGTCCTCCTCGGCTACGGCGCGCTTCCAGGACTTTGGCCCACCAAGGAGACTTCAGTCAAAGACATTCACGACTACTTCTCAGGAGGGCACACGGTAACCGTGCCGAGAGAAGGTTATGACGACATTTTCCCAATCCCTCAATGCGATTCTTCCCATGTAGACGAGGCAATTGCAGACGCTGTGGAGCAGGGACTGCTGTGGATGATCAACGGCCCGGCTTCCATCCTTGGGGAGCCGGTACCGCTAGGGGTCCTCAGCTCATCCGCGAGGCTGAGACCGCCGCCCGAACCCATCTCGGTCGATGAGTTGATGCCATCGTCGATTCCTGAAGCTTGGTCGGAAGAGAGGGCCAACGCCCTAGCCGTCGCGACAGCTCTCTCCGCCAAGCGAGGCGTGACTCTGCCCTGGGCCTCTGTGCAAACCGCAATCGAGTCCGCTATTCGGACACGGTGGCTTGAGGCAAGTAGTGAAGGCGCTTCTTGGCCGACCGACTTGGCAGGCGCTCAGTATGTTGTGCTTCAGGCGCCTACGACCGGTATGATTCGTGACCCCCAAGGGAATCGGTACACCCATCGGCCGCTGGGGATGCTTGTAGCAGAGGCGCCACTGGAAGCGCACGGCATCCAGGACCTAGCCGACCACATCCCTGGACTAACCCAGGCAGCGGCAGGGAGTGCTCTCAGCTTCAATATTCGCATCGAGTTGGGCGGTGACGCTGCGCCAGACCAGACAGTCGTAGACAAGATCAACTCCCTACTGTCAGAAGTTTCGGATGATCTGAAGCTAACCTGATGGGGTCCGACGACAAGCCGCAGCTACACTACTGAGGAGGGGTCTAAGAGCTAACCAACACCCGATGGTAGCCTGCCGACGGTTCAGAGCTCCAGCCGCATCTCAAAGATAGTTCTGCCTACCGTCAACTTAGGCCCACCACGATTGATTCTGCTGCAGCCAACCGGGAGTCGTGGCATGAGCGAGTTTCAGACGCTGCCTTCGTGGTCGTCCCTCTGGGTTGGCCTACTGGGAGCCACTGTGCGCGTCGTGGCGGGCGCCCGATACAGGACCCGGGTAATCGAGGCTGGCTCGGGAGACCCCTTGATCCTCGTTCACGGGGTTGGCGGCAGCGCCGAAATGTTCAGCAGGAACATCATGAGCCTGGCGCGCGACTTCCACGTATATGCGATCGACGCGCTCTATCACGGGTATTCGTCGCTCGAGCCCTATGACGCCGAGCATCGGGTCGAGCGCCAGGCGGAGGCGGTGGTGGATCTCATGGACGCGCTCGGCTTGGCTTGGGCCCACATAGAGGGCGAGTCCATGGGCGCGGGCATGGCGTTTCACATCGGCCTCCATCACCCCGAGCGGTGCGGCAAGCTCGTATTGAACTCGGGTTCCTACTACGTCAACTTCAAGCGTGAGTTTCCCGACATGCCCGAGGGCAACCTCCTGATGCCGCTGTGCCGGGACTCCGTGACGAACTTCAGCCGGGAGACGGTCCGGAGGCGGATGGAGTACCTGGTCGCCAGCCCCGACCACCTCACCGAGGAGCTGATCGAAGTCCAGTACCGCATGTACGCCGTCCCCGAGATTCGCGAATCGATGGCGAGAGTCTATGGAATCTCCGCGCCCAGGCCTCGACTGATGCACTACGAGGAGGAGGTCGCGGCCACGTTGAAGCCGCCGGTCTTGGTGCTCTGGACTGATCAGAACCGCGGCGCCGGTTCGGAGGTCGGCGAGTACTTGGCGAGCGTGATTCCGGGGGCGCAGTACCGCTTGATAGCGGACGCGGCCCACTGGCCGCAGTGGGAACAACCGGAACAGCACGACGAGGCAGTCAGGGCCTTCTTGAAATCGCGGGCCTGACCGTCTACCGCGAGGGGCCCTAGCCGATAGCACCGCCTTCGGCAACCCCGTCTTCCTCCGGCCTCTCGCTTGCCTTGAGCCGGTTGACGTATCGAACGTATGTTCTATAACGTGCGTCTCGCGGTGCTTGCCGCCCTGACTACTTCATCCGGGAGACGCCTTGAGGGTCGCCTGTGTTCTCATCTCCCATCTGCGGGCCAAGGTCGAGCTGCGACGGCAGCCCGACCTGAGGGACAGCCCCGCCGTGATCGTCGACCGCTCGAAAGGGAGGCCCCGGGTCGTTGACCACTTCCCGGCGGCCTCCGGAGCGGATGCGGGCATGACCTTGGAGGAGGCGCTCTCCCGCCATGCCGGCGCCGTCGTGCTCGAAGCGGACGAGCCCTCCTACCAGCGGGTGTACCGCCGGGCGCTCACCGCCCTACAGGGAGTCAGCGACCGCGTGGAGGGCTCGGAGCTGGGCACGGCCTACGCCCGTCTGGACGGCCTGGAAGCTCTGCACGGCGGCGAGGACCGGGTCGTCGACGCCCTGCTGGCCGCCGTCTCCCGAGACCTGACCCCACGGGTTGGCGTGGCAGACGCCAAGTTCCCGGCCTTCGTCGCAGCCCGGACGAGCAAGCCCCTCCAAGCGGCATGGGTCCCCATCGACGCGGTTGCCTTCCTTGCGCCCCACTCCATCGACCTCCTCCCCCTCTCCTCCGACGTGAAAGCCGCCATGCGCCGCTTCGGTCTGCACGCCATGGGAGACATCGCCTCGATGAGGCGAGACCTCCTCCTCGACCAGTTCGGCCTTGCAGGCAGGAGGGCATGGGACCTCTGCCACGGCGTGGACGACAGTCCCGTCGTCCCGCTGGCGTACGAGGAGTCCATCGTCGAGCACGTCTCCCTTCCCTTCGCCTCCGCCTCGATGGAGCTGCTGACGGCGGCGGTGGACGCCCTCCTCAGGCGGGGCTACTCGCGGCCCCGGATGCGCGGCCGGTATGCGGGGAGGGTGGACCTCGAGTGCGTCCTCTACCGGGCGTCTCCCTGGGAGAAGGCGTTCCACTTCAAGCAGGCGGTGGGGACCTGGGAGCGAGCCTCCACCATCATCAGGGGCCAGCTGGAGGCGGACCATCCCCCGGCTCCCGTGGAGGAGGTCACGCTGGGCCTCGCCAATCTCAGCGGGGGACTGGGCGTGCAGGGGAGCCTGCTCCCGGACGTGCGGGAGGGGCGGGAGCGCCGCCTGATCGAGGCGGAGCGGCAGCTCCAAGACCGGATGAAGGGGGAGCACGCCCTCTACCGGATAGCGTCCATTGCTCCCTGGCACCCGGCGCCGGAGATGCGCGCCCTGCAGACGCCGATCGACCCATCAGGCAGGGACGCCATCCGTCCCCTCGCCGTCCCCTCGCCCGTGACGGTCCGGGAGGGGCCTGAACGCGAGCCGGTAGCCGCACGCCTGGGGAAGCAGTGGCGCCGGGTGGCCCGTATCGAAGACCGGTGGTGCTTCGACCTCTGGTGGCTCCCCAAGCCCCTGACCCGCGCCTACTACCGGGTGAGCTGGGAGGACGGGGGGCAGGCCACCCTGTTCCGGGACCAGCGAGAGGACTCCTGGCGCCGGCAGGGCTCCTAGGACTGCCGTGGCCGCCGGATACGTTGAGCTGCACGCCAAGAGCTTCTACTCCTTCGGGGAGGGGGCGTCCCACACCCATGAGCTGCTGGCGCAGGCGAAGGAGTACGAGTACGCCTCCCTGGCGCTGACCGACGCCAACCTGTGCGGGGCGTTGGAGTTCGCGCGTCTAGCCGACAGCCTGGGCGTCCAGCCCATCACCGGCGGGGAGCTGACCCTGACGGACGGCGCCCGGCTGGTCCTGCTGGCGAAGACTCGCGAGGGATACGCCAACATCTCCCGGCTGTTCACCCTGGCCAACGCCGTCGACCGCAGGGCGCCTCGGCTCGACCCCGCGCATCTGCCCGCGCACGCCGATGGGACCGTCCTCCTCACGGGAGGACGCGACGGCCCGCTCGCGAAGCTGGCGCTGGACGGCCGCCGTCAGGAGGCCAGGGCGCTGCTACAGGACTACCGGGAGTGGTTCGGCCCGGACTCGGTGTACGTGGAGCTGCAGCAGAACTTCCTGCAGGGCGACACCCGGCGCAACCGGGAACTGATGGGACTGGCCCGCGACGTGGACGCGCCGGTGGCGGCGACCAACGATGTCCTGTACCACTCCCCGGAGCGCTACCGGCTGCAGCACGCACTGACGGCCGCACGGCGCAACACCACCATCGACCAGGCCCTCCCCTTCATCAGGCCCAACCACCACCTCTCCCTGAAACGGGCGGCGCAGATGGAGCGTCTGTTCCAGGACTGTCCCGATGCCCTCGCCAACACGCTGCGAGTCGCGGAGCAGTGCGCCTTCAAGCTGAGTACGGACCTTGGCTACTCCCTCCCCGAGCCCAACGTGCCTGCGGGGTACACCACGGAGAGCTATCTCAGAAGGCTCTGCTCCGAGGCTGCCCTGCGCCGCTACGGACCGGCCTCCCCGCAGGTGGAGGAGCGCCTGGAGGAGGAGTTCCGGCTGATACGCAGGCATGGGCTGGCCGGTTTCCTCCTCCTCTACCGGGAGATCGTCCTCATCGCTCAGGAGGTCATGGAAGAGCAGGGCATGACGCGCCCGGAGACCCCCCTGGAGGAGCGGCCGCCGGGGAGGGGGCGGGGCTCGTCGGTTGCGCTGCTCGTCGGCTACCTCGTCGGCATCAGCCACGTCGACCCGCTGCGGTGGGACCTCACTTTGGAGCGGTTCATCCCTGAGGACATGACCATGCTGCCCGACATCGACCTGGATTTCCCCCGCGCCCTCCGGGACGAGCTCATCGGGCGGGTGCACCGGCGCTTCGGTTCGGAGTTCGCCGTCCTCGCCGGGGCGGTCTCCACCTACTCGGTGAAGAGCGTCGTCCAGGACCTGGGCAAGGCCCTCGGCCTCCCGAAGGATGACCTGCGGCTGCTCTCGAAGCAGTTCCACTCGCAGGACGGAGCCCGGCTGCAGGAGGAGATGCTGGCTCTTCCCGCCTTCCGGGACCGGGTGGACGCGCCGGGCTGGCGGGACCTCGTCGAGCTGGCTCCCCAGCTGATGCGCGCGCCCCGGAGCCTGGGCCAGCACGTCGGGGGCATGGTCCTCAGCGACGCCCCCCTCTCCGGCATGGTCCCCATACGCGCCGGGGCCATCGACGGCCGCTTCATCATGGACTGGGACAAGGACAGCGTGGCCGACGCCAACTTCGCCAAGATCGACCTCCTCTCCCTGCCGGTGCTCGACCAGATCGAGGAGGCTCTCGACCTCGTCGAGGAGCGGGAAGGCAGCAGGCCGGACCTGAGCAAGATCGACCCCGAGAACCCGCAGGTGTACGGCATGATCAACGAAGGCAGGTCGAAGGGGGTCTTCCTGCTCCAGTCGCCCGCCCAGCTGAAGATGGCCCAGCGCCTCCGCTCCCGCAGCCTCCTGGACCTGGCCTACCAGGTGGCCCTCATCCGACCCGGCGTCGGCGTGCAGGGGAGCGCGGTCTCCCAGTTCGTCGAGCGGTACCGCCACGGGGCGGCCTGGGAGTACGACCACCCGCTGGAGCAGCGCGCCCTGGAACGGGGCTACGGGATCATCGTCTGGCAGGAGCAGGTGGTCCAACTCGTCATGGATGTGGCGGGGATGACCGCCGCCCAGGCCGACGAGCTGCGGCGGGCCTTCGCCAGGGCCAACGGCGAGCACCTCGTGGCCATGCACCGGGAGCGGTTCCTCGAGGGGGCGCGGAGCAGGGGCGTGCCGGAGGAGGCCGCGCGGAAGATCTTCTCCAAGATCAACGGCCACTACATGTTCCCCGAGTCCCACTCCCACGCCTTCGCCGTCACCGCGTACCAGGCAGCCTGGCTGAAGCGCCATCATCCCCTGGAGTTCTTCGTTGCGCTGATGAACAACCAGCCTATGGGTTTCTACCCGGTGGAGACTCTCAAGGAGGACGCCCGGCGCTTCGGCGTCCCTTTCCTGAACCCGTGCGTGAACCGCAGCCAGGCGAGGTGCGTGTCCGACAACAACTTCGTGCTGCTGGGCCTGCAGCTCATCAAGGACGTGGGGCGGGAGTCGGCGGAGCTCATCGTGGCGGAGCGGGAGCGGCACGGCCCGTACACAGGCGCGGGAGACCTCGCGCGCCGGACGGGCCTGAAGCCCCAGGCCATGCTGTCGCTGGTGGAGGCCGGGGCCTTCGACGCCGTCGAGCCCAACCGGAGGGAGGCGCTGTGGGACGCCGGACTTGCCGTCCGTCCCTCCCGGAACGGGCAGCGAGCCTTCCCGCTGTCCACGGAGGACGCCCCCGATCTTACCGATTTCACCGACTACGAGCGGATGATGGGGGAGTACCGGGTCATGGGCGTTTACCCGAGGGGGCACGTCATGGAGTTCGTGCGGCCCACGCTGGCCTCTGACGTGCTGTCCACGGCCGCTGTGGAAGAGGCCGGCGAGGGGGAGGAGGTGCTGGTGGCGGGCTGGCCCATCGCCCGACAGCACCCCCGCGGCGAGGACGGCACGGTGTTCGTGACCATCGAAGACGAAACGGGTGACGTTCAGCTCATCCTCTGGCCCCGCGTTTTCGCCCGATGCCGGAGGGAGTTGGGGAGCCGGGTGCTCTTGGCGTGGGGCGTGGTGTCCCGGTGGGATGGCACGACGAACGTGATTGTTTCCGGCGTGAAGCGCATAGACACACGGGTTCCGATGCCCGCCGCCCACGACTGGCGTTGAGAGACGATACGGCTAGGAAGCGGAAGCCGCTGACGTGACAGCCTTGCTTGACGAAGTGGATGATTGGGTTCTGGATAGGACTCGGCCCGTCGGCGGACGACGTTGAGCAAGGCGGCGGGACGGTGGTATGGTAGACATGCTGACTCTACTTCTACCCTAAGGGAGGTCCAGTGAGCCTCAACATCAAGAACGAAGAGGCCTGTCGGCTTGCCAGTGAGTTGGCCAACCTTACCGGCGAGACCATGACCGGCGCGATCACGGTCGCGCTCAGGGAACGTTTGGAGCGCGAGAGGCGCGAACGCAGCATCGAGGCTCGTACCCGGGAGTTGCACGCCATCGGGCAACGCTGCGCTCGCCTGCTGCTCGACGGGCCGTCGGCCGTTGAGCACGGCGATTTCCTCTATGACGAGCGAGGCCTGCCCAAGTGATTGTCGACACGTCAGCGGTCCTGGCGGTCCTGTTTGGCGAGCCGGACGCCGAGCGCTACGAGAGGGCGATAGCCGGAGCTTCACGTTGCCGCATGTCGGTCGCTAGCTTTCTGGAGGCGGCCATTGTCCTCGAAAGCCGCGGCGGCGCGGCGGGCGGACATGAGCTTGACCTCTTTGTGGAAAGAGCGCCGATCGAGCTTGTGCCGGTCACCGCCGACCAGGCGCAGGCCGCGCGCCGGGCCTGGCGGCGATTCGGCAAGGGAAACCACCCGGCAGAACTGAACTTCGGCGACTGCTTCGCCTACGCGCTGGCGGAGGCTACCCGTGAGCCCCTCTTGTTCAAGGGCGAGGACTTCGCGCTTACCGATATCGAGGCCGCATGACGCCACGGAGGAGCCCTCTCACCGATGGTTGAGCGGGTGGCGCAGTAGGGACAGCCCCGCCCTTGGACGTCCCGGTTGGCTCAGGGGATGTTGCTGGATGTTGCACTTGGGTCCAAGGTCTTACCCTGGGACGCGCTAGAATCTCTCCCATGCCTGACCTCCCGAACAACCTCAATCTGCTCCTCTTCATGGATCCCGACGACGCGCTCATCGCGGAGCTGGAGGCCGTGGCCCCCGGACGCCTGAGCGTTGCCGCCGCGCCTGGCCAAGCGTTCGTAGACGACGCCGGCATGCACCCCCCGACGACCGGCCTGTGGAAGGAGCAGCCGTGGAACGTTGACTTCACCCCTGAGGAATGCGAGCGGCTTCTGCGCGAGGCCCACATCCTCGTCGTCACGCTCCCATACCCCAAGCGCCTGCTGCCCCGCATGCCCAACCTGCTCTGGGCGCAGTATCTCTGGGCCGGCATCTCCGACCTCCGCTACTCCGACCTCTGGGGCTCTCACGTCCGCGTCGGCTCGTCCCGCGGGCACGTCGAGACCCTCCCCATCGCTGAGATGGTCATCGCCGCCGCGCTCTACTTCGCCAAGGAGCTCGGCCTCGCTGCCCGCCAGACCGCGGACGGCGAGCTGGACGCCGCCCCTTACGACCTCCGCCTCCTCGCAGGCAGAACCATGGGCGTGATCGGTCTTGGCGGCATCGGCCTACAGATCGGTCGGCTCGCCAAGGCCATGGGCATGCGCGTCCTCGCCACCCGCCGCTCCGCGGACCGCCGCGCGCAGAACATCGGCGACGTCGACCTCCTCTACCCACCGTCCGAGCTGGCGGCGATGCTCCCCGAGTGCGACTATGTGGCCCTGGCCCCCGTCCTCACTGACGACACGCTGCGGATGATCAACCACGCCTCGCTCGCCTCCATGAGAGACGGCGCCGTCCTTATCAACGTAGGCCGCGGCGAACTCATCGACGAGGATGCCCTCAAGGATGCCTTGCGCTCCGGCAAACTGCGCGGGGCCTACCTCGACGTCTACGACGACGAATGGTCGCGCCTCCCCGATCCTGAGCTGATGGCCCTCCCCAACGTCATCATGACCCCCCATAACTCCGGCCACGTTGACGTTCCCTCCACCTTCTCAATAGACATCCTCAAAGAGAACATCCAACGCTTCCTGGCCGGCGCTCCCCTCATCAACGAAGTCGACTGGGCCCGCGGCTACTAGCAAGAAGACACACGGGCGACAACGACATTCGGTAAGCTCGGCGTGGCAAGCGCCCTAACCCTCGGCGGCGTCAGGTTGGATGGGGCACGTGTGCTCCCACCCGCTGAACAACGTTCGTGGGAGACGACAGCTGCTTTGCGCCGCGGGCCGTTCTAGCCCGCGCCGCCGTTTGTCAGGACGCCCGCTAGCCGACCGAGCGCTGCCTTCCAGTAGGCCCGCATCTCTTCGACCTTCCGCTGGTCTGCCAGCTTCGAGTGTTGGACGGTCACTTGGCTCTTTGCCGGTCCTCTTTCGTAACAGTTGATGTCGACGCTGGAGGCGCCGTCGTCCCAGATTGCGCGGACCGACTTTGACGCCGTTGCCTTCCGAACGGTCAGCGGCGCCTCGCCCAACCAGTTGCTGCGCCCCTTGTCCTCGGCGCAGGCGGCGTAGAGGGCGTCGAGCGGCGCGGCGATGGTCTTGCTCACGCTGACCTGATAGCCACTCAGGCTCTGGTGCTTCTCCCGCAGTCCGCGTGCGCGTTCGTACTGTACCGTCACTTCCTGGCTCCACCAGGGGGAGACGCTCTGTTGCTCACGCAGATAGGCCGCGATCGTCCTGTGCGCCAGCTTGGGAGCGTCGGCGGCATCCAGAATCGCGAACCAATCGTCGCGGCTCCTCCCGGTCGCGCGCAACACCGCCGCGCCGCTCGTCTCTGATTGCGGTTTCGTTGAGGTCATCGTGCTCTCTTCGTCCAATCGTTCCGCCCTCTCAGGGCGCGATTCATGGGGCTGCGCGGTCAGGCTGCGGCTGCGCTTTCAACACTGCCGTGTCGTACCCCAGAGTAGCGAGCGACTGCCCGCCCGTGTCAGTGAGTTCAGCCTCGAAGCGGGGAGCCGCGCGCATCTGGCCGTCGAGCACCGGCAACGTGCCCGAGAAGACCACGGTTCCAGTACCGAGATCCGGGCCAACGAGGTCGAGCAACTTCTCGGGCCGGATGAGCTGTCCGAGCGTTCCGTCCTGGTAGTTCGTGAGCCTGCTGCCCTCGCCGGTCCAACTCCGTAGCCGCAGCGCGTCCCGTCGTGGCAGGAGCTCGTCGAGGCGGCACACCTGGTTGCTCAGCACGCGTGGGTAGACCTGCTTGGACTTCTCGATGGAGAGTGTCTCGAGGCCGCGGTCCGTATGGTCGCTTCCGATGCATACAAAGACGCCATCTCTGTCGATGAGCAGCACGTATTCAGCCTCGCCGGACGACGTGTCGTCGTACGCCCAGACAGTCCCGCCGATCTGGAGCGTGGCCGGGTTCGCCACGAATATCCAAGGCACGTGTTTCGGGGGCGGCACACCCTGGCGCGCGAGCTCCGCTACGTGCGCGTCCACCGCAGCCGGATGGCGGCCGGTGTAGCCCACGACGAGCAGTCTGCGGGCAGTGAAGCGTTTCGTGGCTCCGGCATGGCTGAAGGTGAGCGTTCGGCGGGGCGTTCTCATCCGAGTCGGCGCGCCTCTTCCCGGCTCACCGCTCATAGCGTCTCACCTCGAACGTCCGGCACCCGTTTCGTGAAACCCAAGGCCCATGAGGCATGCCCGGCGGCCGGCAGGCGTACATGCCGGCGGTGAACGTCTTGTCCAGCGGGATGTCGTGGATGCTCCCTTCTATGATCCAGACCTCCTCCCAGAAGTCGTGGACCTGCGGGCCCATCGGCGAGGTGTCCGTCTCCGGCTCGAACCGCAGCAAGCGCGTGTAGTCTCCTGTCTCCTCGTCACGAGAGAGTATCTGCTGACTAAGGCCCTGCACCGGCGCAATCGGTTCGCTCGGGATGTCGCAGGGGTCGAAGAACTCCAGCTCAGGTTTCACCGCGCGCACTCCTCTCTTCGGGCGCCCACAGCCGGGCGAACTGGCTCGCAACGACCTCCGCATAGGGGACTGGTTCGGACAGCAGCCCGATGTCCTGCGCAAACCGGCCCATCGCCGCCACTGCCTCTTCAGATATCGATGGGTCGTAGTACGGCAGGTCGCGCTCGATGAGCTCCGTGATCAGCGCTGCCTCTTGAGCGGGGAACCGCCTATCGCCGACCTCCCTTGCCCGCGTTGGGGCGGCCTTCAGCAGGCGCTGCGCCGTCACGATAGCCCGCACCGCTGCGGCGACCTCGTCCGGCTGGTCGGCGATCTTGCGGTCCGTGGTCACCAACGCCGGGAACGTGTAACCGCGAGCCGCTGGGGGTCCGTCGCCCCGGCGTACGTCCAGTACGACGGACCCTACGCCGGAGCGCACAGCTACCTCCGTACCCATGCCGTTCGCCCAGAAGCCGTCGATGACGCCATCGGCCAGCGCCTTCGCTGCTTGCACCCCGAACGACACCCCCGACGTGAGCGCCCCCGGCACGGGGCCTATCTGGACGCCGTCGCGCACAGGGTCGATGCCTGCCTCGCGGAGCATCTGTTCCAAGCCGTCGCGGGGTCCCGGCGCCGCGCCGATGCGGAGGCCCTTCGCTGCTTCGATTTCGCCGCGCTGTGCGCCGATGTCCTTCCTGAGCACCAGGAACCAGTACATATGCTGCGCGAGCGCAGCGATAAGCTTCGCGCCGCGCCACTGTGGGAAGGCCGTCAGCACCGCGTGCGCCGAGCCGGCCACATAGTCAAGCTGTCCGTCGCGAAGCATCTCCATCGCTCGCGGGACGGGAAACACGAGCTCAATGTCGGCATCGAGACTCTCAGCTCGGAACGCTCCCAGGTCGACGGCCGCGATGGCAGGGAAGTACGAGTTCGAGACGAGGTCCGGCACGCCAATGCGCATCAGTCTGCTCCACGGCGCGACGGACGCTTGTCCGCAGCCTCAACGAACGTCCAGCGCAGGCCGATCGTGCGCCTGTTGCTGCGGTCTCCGTCGTGTCCGATACGACTGTCCAAGGGTGGGTCCCCGATCGTGCTGCCTCTGATCCCCGAAGCGGCCGCCGAACGCACGACCCGGCGATCCCAGGGCCGCGCGGAGCCCTCCGCACTACAGCCGGCCGCCAGTGCGGGCGTTCGGGCGGCTGTCCTCGAAGTGGGGGACGGCTACGCCCAAGCGTTGGAGCGTCGTGTAGTCGTCCCGGTCGCCCCACTGCTCGACGATGACGCCGTTCGCCAGCCGGTAGATGTCGATCCGCCGCCACCACGACAGGTTCGCGCGCGGCGAGTGGCCGTTGAATGCGCCCTGGAACGCCCCGTTGAACGAGACGCTCGCCACCACCTTGTCGTCCGCCGCGACGAGGTCGTCGATGGTGACGTGGACGGAGGGGAAGGCGGTGCGCGTCATCGTCGCCAGCTCTTTGATGGGCTGCGGGCCGAACGGGTCTTCCGGGATGCCCGCGATGTGCAGCTCGGCATCAGGGGAGTACATCTCGTCTATGAGGCCGATGTCGCCCTCGTTATAGACCTGGTTGTACAGCCGCCGGATGGCGGCCTTGTTCGCTTCCGACATGGCTCACCTCGCTCGCCGCGCATTCTTGGCGTCCGGGTCGGTCGCGTCAAGGGAATGGGCGGGCGCGGATCTGTCCTATAACTGCGTTCGGCGCGCCGACGGGACCGGTCTCCGCCCCGCGAGGAGTGGTATAGTCTTCCCACTCAGGGACGGGAGGAGACTCATGCTTGCCGTAGGAACGAGCAATGGCTTCGCCGTACTGGAGAAGAGCGCCGACTCCTGGCAGGTCGTCAGGCAGGCGCTCGACGGGTCCCGCGTCGAGGCCGTGGGCCGCGCCGGCAGCAGTATTCTTGCCGCCACCGAGCAGGGCGTCTACGAGAGCAACGACGAAGGCGCGACGTGGAGGGCGACGCTGGACGGCGTCGACTTTCGCTCGCTTGCGGTCGCCATAGACGGCACGGTGTTCGCGGGCGCTGACAAAGCGGTCCTTTACCGTCGCCGCCCCGCGGACGAGCAGTTCACCGAGGTGCTGAGCTTCAAGGACCTGCCCACCTACTGGACGTGGACGTTCCCGGGCTCGCCCCATCTGCCGAACCTCCGCGCCATCACCGTATCGCCGACGAACCCCAAGCGCGTCTACGTCGGCGTCGAGGTGGGGGGAGTGATGGTGAGCGAGGACGGCGGCGAGACTTGGCGCGAGGCCCGCGAGAGCATGCATCCCGACATCCACGGCTTGGCCGCGGCGCCCGGCGATCAGGACCACGTCTTCGCCGTCACCGGCGTCGGCTTCTTCCGCACCACTGACGGAGCCCAATCGTGGCAGTCCCGCTGCGACGGCTTCGAGCATCTCTACACCATCGCCATCGCGAACGACCCTACCGAGCCTGAGCGGCTCTTCGCGTCGGCCACGGCGGGCAGGCCCCGCAACTGGCGCCGCCGCCCCGAGGGCGCTGTCGCCAAGGTCTACCGCAGCGACAACGGGGGCGGCGAATGGGAGCCGTTGATGAGCGAGGGCCTCGTCGAGGCCATCGACGCCCTCGCCGTAGACGGGGAGGGCACGGTCTTCGCAGGCACCCACGGCGGGCAAGTGCTCGCGCGGGCCTCAAACGCAGATGCCTGGGTCGTAGCGGCTGACGGTCTCTCCCCGGTCAACACGCTGGCGGTGCTGTAGCGGGGGCTGCATCCGACGGCCCCGGTACGACGAGAACGCATATCCGGCAAGCGCTCTCCCTCCCCCAACTCTCTCCCGTCGGGAGAAGGGGCTATCCCGGCTGTCGGCGGTCGATGGGTAGAGATCGCTCAGCCGGCAGGGTGCCGCCGGAAGATTCAGGGTGGCGGCGGGGTCAGTGCGAGCCCTGGCAGGTCCAGCGGACCAACCCAGAGCAGAGGAGTGGGCTAGATGAGATATCGCGCAGACCAGATCGGCAGCTTCCTCCGGCCCCCCGAGGTCCACGAGGCCCGGAAGGCCTACCTTGACGGGAGGCTCACGCTCGATGACCTGCGGAAGGTCGAGGACGACGCAGTGCTACGCGTTCTCGGCATCCAGAAGCGGTCCGGCATCGCCGTCCTCAGCGACGGCGAGCAGCGCCGCGGCGGGTGGTCGGCAGGCTTCGGCGAAGCGGTGGATGGCTTCGTGGACGGCGAGCCGCCGGTCACGAGACCTGCACTGGGCGGCGTCCGCGCGTCCGGCTCCGGGGTTGCGGGACCGGGCGGCCGCGTCATCGGGGCCAAGTTCGTGAAGCGGCAGCGCCTTACGGAGCACGAGTCCGGGTTCCTCAGGCAGCATGCTGGCGGCGCACCCTACAAGGTGACGATGCCCGCCGCCTCCTACGTGGTTGCACGGGGCTACAAGCCGGGAGTGACGGACAAGGTTTACGCGGACCGAAAGGCTGTGCTGGACGCCGCTGTCGCGATCATCCGCGAGGAGATCGAAGCGCTGCTGGCCGAGGGCGCGCCGTACATCCAGCTCGACAACCCGCACTACCCTGACTACGTGGATGAGGAGCGCTGCGAGCAGTGGCGCAGGATCGGCGTCGATCCCGACAAGGCGCTGTTGGAGGATGTCGAGGCCGACAACGCCAGCCTGCGCGGGTTCCACGGCCCCAACGTCACGCTGGCCATGCACTTCTGCCGCGGCAACTCGGCGGGCGGCGGTTGGCACACCTCGGGCGGCTACGACCGCATCGCCGAGCCTGTCTTCTCCGGGCTGGATGTGGACACGTTCCTGCTGGAGTACGACAGCGAGCGGGCGGGGACGTTCGAGCCGCTGCGGCACATGCCCAAGGGCAAGACCGTCACGCTTGGGCTGGTGACGACGAAAGTCGCGACGCTGGAGTCTCAGGACCTACTTCTGCGGAGGATCGACGAGGCGTCCAGGTTCGTGGCGACGGAGGACTTGGCGCTCAGCCCGCAATGCGGCTTCGCCTCGACCCTCCAGGGCAATCCTCTCACTGAGGACGACGAGCTAAAGAAGCTCGAACTGGTGGTCGCTACCGCAACGAAGGTCTGGGGCGCCGTCCAGCAGCAGTAGCAGTCCGCCTCAGCGGCAACCAGCCCCTTCGAGGCTGGCCCCGGTCATGGCCCGGTGTACAACTCCGTGTCCGGGTGGAACTGGAACCATCCGAACCAGAACGACATGTGCGTGGGTATCCGCGCGAGCTTCTCCGATTCGTCTGCCGTGTTGACCAGAGACTCCTCGGTCACCTGCCACGTCTCACCGTCGGCGTCCACTATCACGGACGGGATGCCGAGGCGACCGTCGCCGTCGTTCGGGGCCAGCGTGAACGACCTACCGCCGCGGTAGTAGGCCCTCGCGCCCTGGCTTGCGGCCGACGCCAGCACCAATATCGCCTCGCCTCCCACCACATCGTTGACTATGCGGCTCTCCCGCAGCGCTTCGGAGGAGTAGGCCTTGTAGCTGTCGTTCAGCTGGACCCCCAGCACGACGTCCTTTGTGTCAAGCCGGTCGTCCCGGGAGGGGACCGGGAACATCGTCTCAGGCGCATTGAAATAGTCGTAGTAGATCGCCTGCGGATCCTCCTCCGGCGCGTAGAATGCGGCGGGGTACAGGCCCGTCTCCTGGTTCAGCACCGTGGTGTCGGGATGAAGCTCCAGCCACTCCTCCCACGTCGTGAGAACGACTGGGAAGAAGTCGAGCTTGATCCCCGAGTCCCACAACGGCCCTATGACGGGCTCGCTCGTGAGCTGGTTCCAGAGCGAGTTGGTCAGCCGGTCGTACATGACCTTGTTGCTGTGGTACAGCATCCCCGACGTGCCGAAGGTGGTTGGCTCTCCGTTGATCTTGGCGGAATACACGATTCCGGTCCCGCAGAGCGTTCAGTAGGCCAGGGCGATGGGTTCGCCCCCCAACACGTCGTTGGCCATCTCATGGGCGTTCACGATGCGGAGCGGGTACGCCCTGTGCTCTCCGTTGATGGACACGCCGAAGACCCGGTCGCTCGGTAGCAGGTAGTCCTGCTCGCCCGCCGAAACGACCGGGGCGTTTTGGAGGTCCGGGATTCCGTCGGGCCGGACGCCTCCCCACGCGATCTCGAATACGTTTATCCGCGAGCCTTGCGCTGCCGGGGCCAGGAACTCGCCGAACCTGGGGTCGATCAGGCTCATGAGCGCGCTCTTCCACTCCACGTAGCCATCGGGGGGACCGTACTCGTCGGCGTTCTTGCCCAGCCACTCCATCCACTCGTTCCAGGCGCCCGGGCCGCTCCCGAACTCTTGGCCCGTTATCGCCGAGATGGCCGCGTGGGTCTCCACCACCAGCTGCCGGTTCCCGAAGAAGCGGAGCATCTCAATCATCACCGGGACCATCGACTTGTCGTTGTTGGCGGCGGCGAGTGTGATGGCCTCGCGCGCGTCGTTGGGGATGTAGCCCCGGCCCGAGAAGAGCCGGAACATGTTCTCGGTAGAGTCGTAGTCCTTCGCGGGGGTCGGGGCAGCGGCCGCAGTCTGTGTCGGGGCAGCCGTCGCAGTCTGTGTCGGTGAAGCCGTCGGCGCGCTCTCGACCGGTCCGGTCGGCTCTCCCGTCCCCGAGCAAGCCACGGCAACAGCCGCCATAAGCCCCACCGGCAGCACTCCGAAATGACGCAAGAGCCTACTCACAGGAGTCCTTTCCGGGACATTCCGACCTGCCTCCGATAGTTGTAACGCTGGTTATGTACACCGACAAGGGTAGGGAGCGCTCCAGCTTCCAACGATAGGCAGGCGCTGGTGGACGAGACCAAGGGCGCGGACGCCAGGGAGGTCGACGTCGACGAGGACGAGGCCAATCGAGACCGGCCCTATTGACCCGAACTCGCCTCCTCCTCTGAGTTGTCCGCGTTGACTCTGCCCAAGAAGACATCGGTCAGTATGTTGGTTTCCCTGATGGACTCGGGGGAGCCGTTGTGCGCGACATGCCCCTTGTCCAGCACGTAAGCCCGGTCGACGATGCTCAGGACGCCTTTGATGTTGTGCTCGACGATGAGGATGGTGGTCTGGAGCCTCTCGCTGATCTCGGCGATTTTCTGGAACACCTCTGTCACAATGATGGGCGCCAGTCCCAGCGTGGGCTCGTCGAGCAGGAGCAGCTCCGGAGCGGCCATGAGCCCGCGGCCCAAGGCCAGCATCTGCTGTTGCCCGCCGGACATCTGGCTGGCCATGTCGCCGCGCTTCTGGCGGAGGATAGGAAAGAGCTCCATGACCGATTCCAACCGGCGCTCTTTCTCCGCTCTATCGTCGAGGTGCAGACAGCCCATATCGAGGTTCTCTTCGATGGTCAGGTGGGTGAACACCCGCCTGCCCTGGGGCACGAATGCAATGCCCTCTTTGACAATCTCGTGGGTGGCCGCCGCCAGCGGGCGCTCGCGCCAGTGGATGCTTCCGCGCACCACGGGGGCGAGCCCCATGACAGCCTTGAGGACGGTGGACTTTCCCGCCCCGTTGGGCCCCATCACCGCCACGACTTCGCCCTTCTCCACTCCCACCGACACCTTGTCCAAGGCCACTACGGCCCCGTAACGCACCGATATGTCGGTAAGCTCTAGAAGCATGACGTCACTGCCGAGCCCGCTGGAGGCTCCGCGCCCGCAGGCGCTAGGTCCCCAGGTAAGCCTCGATCACCTCTTCGCTGCCTAGCACTTCGTTCACGTTCCCTTCCGCCAGGAGGGCGCCGCTGTCCAGCACGACGATACGGTCGGGCAGTTCTCGGACGATGTCCATGTTGTGGGAGATAAAGACCAGGGTGCGGCCATCAGCCCGCATCTCCTTCATGATCTCCTTGACCGGCTCGATCATGTGCGGGAAGAGTCCGGCGAACGGCTCGTCGAACAGGTAGGTGTTGACGTCCAACGCTATGGCCCGGCCGATTTCCAGCAGCTTGCGCTGACCGTAGGACAGGTCCATCGCAAGGGAGCGTCGCTTCTCCCACATCCCGACCTTTTCCAGGACCCGCTGCGCCTTCTCTCGATGGGCGGAGCCCGTGCGCTCCATCATGGCGGGGAAGAGCCGGCGTTCGGTCAGGACGACCATGATGTTGTCCCACACGCTGATCTGGTCGAAGAGCCTCACCTCTTGGAAAGTTCGCGTCAGGCCGTGGCTGGGCGTCTCATGAGCCTTCACGACCCTGAGACCGACGCCGTCGATGATGACCATCCCTCCGTCGAGGGGCAACGTCCCGCTCAGGAGGTTTACCAGAGTCGATTTCCCCGAGCCGTTGGGGCCGACGATGCTGGTCGTCTTCCCTCGTGGAATGGAGAGGCTGAGCCGGTCGATGGCCTGAACGGCGCCGAAGCGCTTCGAGATGGAGTCTGTCTCCAGGGCGAAGGGGCCGGGGCCATCGGCTGCGCTCATAGCCTGTACCTCCCCACCAGTCCTTGCGGCCGGAACAGCATCAGCAGCACTAAGAGTATGCCGAGGACCACCTGACGCGCTTGACCCACGTGCTCCGCAGGCAGTAGGGGCAGGAAGCGCATTCCCTCCTCCAGCAGCACGAAGGCCATCGCGCCGAGAAGGGAGCCCCAGATCGAGGCCAGCCCTCCGAGAATCACGATGGACACCAGGAGGATCGATTCGAGCAGGATGAAGGAGTTAGGATCGATGAAGCTGGTCCAGCTGCTGAACAGGCCGCCTGCCAGCCCCGCCATCATGGCCGAGACGACCCATATCGCCAGCTTGTAATGCGTCGCCTGGTAGCCGAAAACCTCGATGGCCTGCTCATCCTCCCGGATAGCGGTAAGCACTCGGCCGAACGAAGAGGTCACGATGAGCCACGAGACCAGGGTAACCAGGGCGAGGAAGACGAGGGCTAGGAGTAGGAACTCCCACTCGCCGTCGAACACCCACGCGCCTATCTGCGGTCTGGGAATCTCGTGAATGCCGAAGGCTCCCCTCGTGACGCTTCCCCAGTTCAAGAAGACGTTGTACGAGATGATGGCGAAACCGAAGGAGACGAGAACGAAGATGTCGTCGCGGAACCGGTTGAACACGCCCCCCGCCGCGAGGGCGACGAGTCCGGCCAATAGTACGCTGACCGGGAGCGCGGCGAAGAAGGGCAAGCCGTATGTGGGGATGGCCTCGGTGCGCAGCTGCTCGTAGGCCTGGTCCGAGCTGAGGATGGCCATCGCGTAGGCGCCGATGCCGAAGAAGCCTATGTGCCCCACCGACAGCAGGCCGGTGAACCCGACGACCAGGTTCAGGCTGACGGCCAATATCGCCCAGATGGCGAAGACGGCGCCCACGGTTGCGGCGAACCCGACTCCTTGCCATAGCATGAAGGCGATTGCCCAGGTGATGATCAGCAGGTTCGCCCACAACTCCACGTTGCCCTTGCCGGACCGCAAGAGCTCGCGAGGGTTGCGCGCCAGTCTGCCCAGGCCTCTGTTCGTTTGCACGGCCTACTTCCTCGGCAACAGACCTTTGGGCCAGAACGAAAGGAAGAGGACCAGGAGTATGAAGGAGATGGCGTCCTTCCACGCGCCGGCCAAGTCCCAGATGCCGAACTGCTCGACCATGCCTAAGGCGAAGCCCCCGACGAGCGCGCCGTAGAGGTTCCCAATGCCTCCGACCACGGAGGATATCCAGCCCTTCAGCAATAGCAGCAGGCCCATCCTGGGCTGAATCGCGGTGTCGTGGCCGCTCAGCAGCCCGGCTAGGGCCGCATACACCGCGCCGATGAAAAACACCATGGCGATGACGACGGTGGTGTTTATCCCCACTACCTTCGCCACCTCTTCGTCGTCGCCGATGGCGCGCACCTCCTTGCCGAAGGTGGTCTTCTTGAGGAGGAGCAGCAAGGCCGCGAACCCGACGAGCGCGACGCCTATCGTGAAGACGTTGAATCCCTTGATGAACGCTCCGCCGATGGTCCAAGGGTCGCTGCCGAAGGCCTGCGGAAGCGGGCGGGGGGCGCTCTGGAAGACGATGCTGGTGAACGCGGTGATGCTCAGCAGGATGCCGAGAGAGGCGACGAGCATGACCAGCGGCGATCTTGCTTGCCGGCGCATGCGCGCGTACAGGCCCCTGTAGAGGGCCAGGCCGACCGACCCCGCCAGCAGGCACGACACTCCCCAGCTCAGGTAGAGCTTCGACCCGGGAGCGTCCGTAATGAGGACTGCGCAGTACGCTCCCAAGAGCGCCGCCGCCGGGGCGATAAGGAAGAGCGGCGCGAGGCCGCCGGCCGACGAAAGGCGTCGATAGCCCCGGTGGAGCGTCAGGCCCGTCCCCGTCGCAACCAGCACGCCAACCGCTGGACTTAGCACGACGTTCAGCTCGTCCGGGAAGGAGAGGACAACCCCCATGTAAGCGCCTGCGCCCGCAGCCAGGAGGCCTCCGTTACAGAGCAATGCGACGTGATTGAAACGGCGCCGGAGCCTGGGGTAGAGGCCAACGTGGAGAGCCCACGCGGTCACTCCGGCGATCACCGCGGCAAACACAATGTTGACGTAGAGGTTGTTGACCTCGTACTGGCCGCCCAGAACCTGCTGAGACCTCAGATAGAAGACGCCGTAGGCGCCCATGGCGGCGGCCGCGCCGTAGTACATATCGAAGAACCAGACAGTGCTGTAGACGAGGGTGAACCCCATCGCCAGCAGAGCGTATACGGCGCCGACGGACAGGCCGTTGAAGGCGAACTGTAGGGCTTGTTCCGAGGACTGACTGGTCTTCCAGCCAACGTAGGCGAAGACCGCTACGGCCAGTACGATCGCTAGGAGCTGGGAGCCCGAGGACGGGAAGCCTCTCGCCAGACGGGCCCGGTCGCTGAGGCGTCTAAGCAAGTGGAACCCCTCCTCGGTCCTCTCCGCAAACGGGAGAGGAGGCCCCGCAAGCGCGCCTACCCAGCCGGAGCGCCGCCCAAGACCTTGTAGCCAAAGTTGGCCTCGGTCCTCTCGGCCGCCGGCAGGACCTCTACGACCAGATTGGTGAGCCCCACGACCTCGCCCTGCTCGTCGAAGCTGTAGTTGTCTCCGATGCTTCCGCTCCAGGTGATCTCGTACAGGCAGTCTCTGAACCCGTCCGCGTCCTGGTCGTCGTCGGTCTTCTCCAAGCACTCGGCGGCGATGTAGACATCGTCATAGGCGGAGCCGATGTACCAAGGCAGCGTGACGTAGTCGTAACGTTCCCTGAAGTTGGTGAGGACTTCTTGGGCCTTGGAGTTGCCCGGGTCGAGGTCGGCGATGATGGCCTTCAGGCCTGTGGCGGCGTCGCCTGCCACTTCCAGGGCCGTCGCCCCAACCGGCACGACCTCGGAGTAGAGCCGGCCCTCGTAGCCCAGCTCACGTATCTGTTTGACGACCGTCCCGCCGGCGAACTCCGACTGGGAGGCGATGTGGACGGCGTCCGGGTTCGCGCTGAGGAGCTTGGTCAGTTGGCTCCTAAAGTCCGTGGCGTCGGAGGTGTACCGCTCTTGGGCCGCCACCTGGCCGCCCCGTTCCTCGAATTGCGCGACCGTACTCTGCAGCACGCCCTCGGCGTAGTCGGTCGTCTCGGTGATGGTCGCCAGGGTGCGGACGCCGTCAGCCCACATGACGTTTCCGGTGTCGACGCCGAGCTGAGCGTCGCTCATCGACGTCCGGAATATGTAGTCCCCGGCGTTGGCGATGTCCGGGTTGGTCGCCAAGCCCGAGAAGAGGACCACTCCATCGTCTTCGGCCAGGGGCGCCGCGCCCAGCATGGCCCCGCTACAGGAGGTGCCGAGGATGATCTTCACGCCATCCACGTCAGTGAGCTTGTTGTACGCCGTGATCGAGTCTTGGGCGTTGCACTTCGAGTCTTCGACCACGAGCTCCAGCATTCGCCCGTTGACGCCGCCTGCGGCGTTGATCTCATCCACGGCCAGCTCCTTGGCCTGGATGGCCACGGTCCCATAGGTTTCTCCGGGGCCCGTGGCGGATTCCATCACCCCTATCTTGAAAGTGTCCTCCTCATCGTCGCCATCACAAGCGGCTGTCAGTGACGCTACCAGAGCCAGCAACATGAGCGGGATCAACCACTTTCCGGGTAGGGCTCGCATGACGTCCACCTTCCAAGGAGTGTTCCACAAATCAAGGGCCGACAACTGAGAATCTAGTACGTTCAAACCTCCGAGTCAAAGTCCTACGGCGCCCGATGCGGCCGGATTAGGCTCGTTGAGCGCCGTCCGACGGCCGATGGGCGTTGAGGCGGCGCCGACGAGCAGAAGGACGATGATGACGCCCGAGCGGCGCAGGGAATAGGAGAGACGTCCGTCCGAGTTCATCCCGACTGCTCTAGCTCTACTACGCGCCCGACAAACAGGACAGCGTCCGTCGCGCGGTCCCGCACCAGGAAGACGAAGGGCCGGTCAATGGTGAGCGCTATCGGCGGCTCGGGTTCCACCGACTTGGGGATGCCCACTATCACAGCAGTGGCTGCTGCGGCCTCCGTCCCCGCTTCGTCAACCGACACGAACGCCTGATGGACGACGTTCTTGATCAGCAAGCACTCATCGTCTCCGGCAAGACAAGACGTCCCGTCCATCCCCGAGAAGTCGGCGGCCTTCTCGTCGAAGGCGTTCGGCATTCCCATCGCTTTGAGCGTATCGGCGAGGCTGAAGGCGGCTTCCACCTCGAACTTCGGCATGGTCAACAGGACTGGCCGGGTTTCCAGGTCCTTCAGGACCTCGTCGACCACGGTGGAGTCCAACGACCCTTCGAACTCGTGGAACCGCCCCTCGTCGGGAAGCAGGATGGTCATGGACATCTCGCCGCCGTCGTACAACAGTTCCACGGCTTGGAGGCCGTTGTCGCGCGCGTAGCCGAATCTCCCTTCCTGCCGCATCATCGGCGCTTCGGTTTCGCCGCCGCCCAGCGGGTGGAAGGGACGGTGGGCCGTGGCCCGCTCGTCGAAGGGCAGCTGCCACGCCGCGTTGAAGTAGATGGCGTTGGCGAGCACCAGTCTCGTCTCGGCGTCTATCGCGCGGGGCGGGATCAGCTGCTCGATCTGGTCCTCTGTCGCTTCGGCGACCCAGTCGTTTATCCGGACGCGCGCTTCTTCCGGAGCGCGTCGGAAGTCCGCCCGCCTGACTTCGCTCCCGTACTGCTCGGCCAGGACGTCCAAGAACGCCGCGAAGAACTCGTGGCCCTCCTGGCCCCAGACGGCGTTGGCGATGTTCAGCCGGAATTCGCCGTCATCCTGGCCCGCTGCCCCTCCGCCTCGGGAAGCGAGTGCAAGGTCCAGGGCGTTGAAAGCGGGGTGCAGCCGGTCCTGAGGAAGGTCGAAGCGGAGCGTATCCGCCATCTGGCGCTCCGTCTCGCCCTTGGCCCCTGCGTAAGTCATGGCGAGAGCTAGGGAGACGCTGTAGGGGGAGTAGAAGAGGTTGCCTTCTCCCTGCGCGAGGGCGCGGTACAGGTCGAAGGCGAAGGCCGTGTTTCCGTGGGTGAGGTCGGTCAGCTCCGGTCCTGTCGCTCCCGGCGACGCGGCCCGGGTCTTGGTAGAGCGCAACGCCATGAGCGCCGCGGGGAAGGGCGCCGGCGAGACCTCGTCGGGAGTCGCGGTAGGTTGCGGAGTGGGAGTCGCGTGCGAGGGGTCGGGTCGCTCGACGCCGGGAGTCGGGGCGAAGGTAGGGGTGAAGGTTGGAGGAGGAGCGGGCCAGGTTGCAGGCGATTCTGTGCCGTCGGCCTCCGTTGTAGGCGTGGGCGTCGCGTCACATCCGGCCTGCCCCAATGACAGCGCGGCCGACAGAAGCAGGAGAGCAGGCAGCTTGATGTGAAAGAGGAGTCTTCTTGTTCCGAACACGCCGATCACCTCTAGCTCCAGGAGACGGTTTAGAACGTCAGCGAACCCGAGAGACTTCGTGCCGGGGCAGGACGGGGAGCGCCACCCGCCGCTCCTTGCAGTATTTCGTACTACGTTTCTTTCAGCCAGGGGGTTTCCGCGCATGCCTCGTTCATGTCGCCGACCGCAGCTGGTCCGCCCAAGACGATGACCTGATGTTGGAGCCAGCGCGGAAGAGCATGGCAGGGGCGGAGACGCGGACGACGCCAATACGGAGGAACGCGGAGAGAGTTGGTCGGCGCTGAATGCTGATCAGTAGGCAGCAGGGGAGGCCATCGCACAGGCGGCTTCACCTGCTCGTCCGTGCCCAACGACCCTTATCGAACTGTGTCTGCTAGGCCTGCTCGACCGGCGTCCCGCGACCCCACATCGGATGGCGGAACGTAGGGTTCGCGCCGGCGTGCCATGAGCGCTGGCTTGACCCGGCCGCCGGCGGCCCCGCCTCTGCTGCGCGTTGGGCCTGCTGCTGGCGCGCCGGCCGGCTCGACGGCAAGCTGTTCAGGTAGAGCGCTAGGTCCAACAGCGCGGCTAGGTTGTTCACCGGCAGCAGATCGTCGATGTACGGCGCGGCGGCTTGCATTCCCTGTGTCAATGGCTCGTAGTCCTCGCTGCCCGCCAGCGGGTTCAGCCAGATGAGGCGGTTGCAGCTCCGCTGCAACCGCGCCATCTCGCGGCCAAGCATCTCCGGCTCGCCCCGGTCCCACCCGTCCGACACGATGAGGACGACGGACCCCCAGCCAAGGGTCCTCCGTGCCCACCTGAAGTTGAACTCCTTGAGGACTTCGCCGATGCGCGTCCCGCCCGACCAATCGGGAACGGCCCTGGCGACCTCCGCGACTGCCCGATCGATGTCCCGCTGGCCCAAGTGCTTCGTCACTCGCGTAAGCCGCGTCGCGAACAAGAACGCCTCGACTTGGTTGTCCAAGCCTCCGTATAGGCTATGAATGAAGTGGAGCAGCATCCGCGTATACCGTTCCATCGAGCCGCTCATGTCGCAGACAACCACCAACCTACGCGGCTTCTCCTTCCGCACGCGGCGCGTCAGGCGCACCAGCTCGCCCCCGAACTGAGCGTTCTCCCGCAGCGTCCGGCGCAGGTCGAGCCCCGGCCCTCTTCCCGGCTGCTTGCGGCGCGTGCGCCTTACACCGGGGCGCCACTGCAACTCGGTGAGCAGCTGCCTCGCCTGCAACGCCTCCTCCGGCGTGAACTCCGCGAAATCCTTCGTCCGCAACACCTCCCGGGCGCTGAACGTCCGGGTCAGCTCGATTCGGTCGAGACCCTCCTCGGATCCGGCGTCGCCCTCGTCAGAGCCATCCGGCGACCGGCCCGGCGGAGGCGGACCAGCCTCGATCCTGCGATACCGGCGCTGCTCGCCCATAGAGCGCAAGTCCATCGTGGACGTAGGGTCCTTGCGCTGTCGCCAGAACACGTCGAACGCCTCGTCGAACACGGGAAGGTCGTCTCTTCGATGCACGAGCAGAGTCCGCAGCGCCGACCGGACGTCGGTCCGGCGGGAGACGCCGATGTCCTCGAGCACGCGGATGGCGTCCAACATCCTTCCGACGTGGACGTCGAGTCCGAGCCGCCTGAGCAAGCGCCCGAACAGTAGGAGATTGTCGAGGATGTGGCCGGCTTCCGCGCTATCCACGCCTACCGCCGCGTTGGGTCCCGCGATTCAAGGCTCGGTCCAGAAGCGCCCGAGTCTGCGCGCCCCGCACCGCCTGCACGTCTTCGTGGTACTTCAGCATGATGCCCAGAGTATCGTCGATCACCGCCGGACTGAGCTCGTTCTCGTTCAGGCTCACGAGCGCGGCCGTCCAATCGAGCGTCTCCGCGACTCCCGGGACCTTGTACAACTCGGTCGTCCGGAGCTCCTGGACGAAGGCGGTTACCTGCCCGGCGAGCGTCTGTGACGCCGAGGGGACCTTGCTTCTCACGATCTGCATCTCTTTTTCGAGGTCCGGGTAATCGATCCAGTAGTACAGGCACCGCCGCTTGAGCGCGTCGTGGATCTCGCGGGTGCGGTTCGACGTGATGACGACGACGGGCGGCTCATCGGCCCTATAGGCGCCGATCTCCGGAATCGTGATCTGGAAGTCTGACAGCATCTCGAGCAGGTAGCCCTCGAACTCCTCGTCGGCGCGGTCGAGCTCGTCGATCAGGAGCACCGTAGGACCCGCGTCCCCGTCGAGCGCCTGCAAGAGAGGCCGCTTGATGAGGAACTCTTCGCTAAACAGCTCACGCTCTGCCTCTTCCCTGTCAACGCCGCCGGACGCCTCCAAGAGCCTGATATGGAGAAGCTGGCGTGAATAGTTCCACTCGTAGACCGCCTGGCTCACGTCCAGCCCTTCATAGCACTGGAGCCGGATCAGGCGCGCGCCCAGCGCGGACGCGAGGACCTTGGCAACCTCCGTCTTGCCCACGCCCGCCTCGCCTTCGAGAAACAGCGGACGCTTGAGCTTCAACGCAAGATAGACGGACATCGCCAAGCCCCGGTCGGCGACGTACAACTCGTCCCGAAGCGTCGCTTGCAGTTCGTCGACGGACGCAGGCACAGGAGCGATGCGTGTCTCGTCCAACTTCTGCGTCCTCCGGGGTCGAACGGGGTGGTCTCTTAGACGCGCGAGGGCAAGCTCGGCTTGCCCTCGCGCCCATTCGTCCGCATGTGAGTCCTGCCCTAGCCCGCTCGGGAGCAGGCGATGCCGAGGGCGCGGCGCAGGTAGACCGCCGCCATGGCCTTCCGGTACTCGGCGGAGGCGAAGATGTCGCCGACCGCCTCTCCGCCGAAGTCTCCCGCGACCACTGCCGCGGCGGCGTCGAGCGCGCCGTCGCTCAGGTCCGACCCCGCCAGCGCAGACTCGACGGACGAGGCCCTGGTCGGCGTCGTCTCGACGCCACCGATGACGACGCTTGCCGATGAGCACGTTCCGCCGTCAACCGAGACGACCGCGGCGGCGCCTACGACTGCGTAGCGTGAGGCTGGATGAGAGAACTTGACGTATGCGGAGCCCGCGCCCGACGGTCCGGAAGGCACGGATACGCTGGTCAGGATCTCATTCTCTTCGAGCGCGTTCTCCAGAAGGCCTGTGGGGAAGTCGGACGCCGCGATGGTCCGCTCTCCGCCTGGCCCGGCGACGCTGAATGTCGCGCCCAGCGCTGTCAGCACCGTCGGCAGGTCTGACGCCGGGTCTGCGTGAGACACGTTGCCTCCGATGGTGCCACGGTTTCGCACGGCGGGGTCGCCGACGAGCGCGGCCGCCTCGGCCAGCAGCGGGGCGTGCTCCTTCACGAGATCGGACGACGCGATCTCCGCGTGCGTCGTCAGCGCTCCGATGGACAGCCCGCTGTCGTTGGCGGCGATGCCCTTCAACGCCTCGATGCGCCCGATGTCAACGAGCACGGCGGGCGACGCGAGGCGCAGCTTCATGAGCGGGATCAGACTGTGACCGCCGGCCAGCACCTTGGCGCCCTCGTTGCCGGAGAGGAGCTGCACCGCCTCGGACACCGAGCTCGCGCGATGGTAGGTCGTTTGTGCTGCGTACATGGCCTAGCCTCCGTTCCGCGCATCGTTGATTGCCCGCCACACCTTCTCCGGGGTCAACGGCATATCGATCCGAGCTATGCCCAAGGGCCTCAACGCGTCCATGACTGCGTTGTAGACCGTTGGCGTCGACGCGATCGTGCCCGCCTCGCCCACGCCCTTCAACCCTAGCGGGTGATGCGGCGAGGGGGTCGTATTGGACTGCACGTGGATATCCGGCAGGCCGTCGGCGCGCGGCAGCGCGTAGTCGAGCATCGTTCCCGTCAACAGCTGGCCATCGTCGTCATAGACCACGCCCTCCCACAGCACCGGCCCTATCCCCTGGACAACCCCGCCATGCACCTGACCCTCGACGATCATCGGGTTGATCTGGATGCCGCAATCGTCCACCGCGTAGTACCGCTGCAGATCGATCTGACCCGTCGTCGGGTTCACCTCAACGACCGCAAGGTGGGCGCCGAATGGGAAGGTGAAGTTCGGCGGGTCGTAGAACGCGCTGGCCTCCAGCCCCGGCTCCATGCCCTCCGGCATGTTCCACGCCACGTTGGCCATGAGCGCGATGTCCTGGATCGTCTTGTGCTGGTCGGGCGACCCCTTGACGAAGAACCGTCCGTCCTCGTATTCGATGTCCTCGGGCGCCGCTTCGAGGAGGTGCGCGGCCAACGCCTTGGACTTCTCCTTGATCTTCCTGGTCGCCAACGCAAGGGCAGCGCCCGACACTGCCGTCGTGCGGCTCCCGTAGGTGCCCCATCCCATCGGCGTCAGGGCGGTGTCGCCATGGATGACCGCGACGTCGTCGACGTCGACTCCAACCTCGTTGGCGACGATCTGAGCAAACGTGGTCTCCTCGCCCTGACCGTGAGGCGAAGACCCGACCATGACGTTCACTTTGCCCGTGGGGTGGAAGCGGACGATGGCGCTCTCCCAGAGTCCGCCTTGGAACCCGACGGCGCCCGCCACCTGCGAAGGACCGAGGCCGCATATCTCAACGTAGGTGGAGACGCCGATGCCCACGCAGCGGCCTTCCGCCCGCGCCTGTTCCTGCGCCGCCCGCAGCGAACCGTAGTCCGCGGCGGTCAAGCAGACGTCGAGCGTTGCCTCGTAGTCCCCGCTGTCGTAGGTGATGCCCGTAGCCACGTCGTGACCGTTGTCGAACTTGGGAATCAGGTTCTTCCGGCGCAGTTCCGCGGGGTCGGCGCCGAGCTTGGCGGCGAGCAAGTCCACGAGGCGCTCGATGAGCATCGTCGCCTCCGGCCGGCCCGCGCCTCGGTAGGCGTCCACCGGCGTGCCGTTGTTGAACACGCCGTGCACCGTGCCGCTGATGTTCGGGATGTCGTAGCAACCCGAGTACATCAGACCATGCAGAATCGTCGGAACGCCGGGGCTGGCGGTGGAGAGATATGCTCCCATCCCAGCGTAGACGGTCGTGCGAAGGCCGGTGATCTTGCCGTCGCTCGTAGCCGCCATCTCGACCTCTTCGATGTGGTCGCGGCCCTGTGTCGTCACCTGATAGTTCTCGCTGCGCGTCTCCGTCCACTTCACCGGCACACCCAAGCGCATCGAGCAGAACGCCGTGATCGCCTCGTCCGGGTAGTAAGGGATCTTGCTCCCGAACCCTCCGCCCACTTCAGGGGCGATAACGCGGACCTTGTGCTCCGGCACGCCTGTAACGACCGAGGTAAGGAAGCGCGCGATGTGAGGATTCTGCGATGTGCTCCAGAGCGTCAGCTCGCCCATGGGGGCGGACCACTGAGCTATCGCCGAGCGCGGCTCCATCGCATTCGCGATCAGTCGCTGGAGCGTGATCGTGTCGCCCACCGTCACGTCCGCCTGCTCGAAGGCCGCGTCCGTGTCTCCGCCGGCGACCGCCCATGTGAAGGCGATGTTGTTCGGAACGTCGTCATGAAGCTGCGGAGCGCCGTCCTGGGCGGCCTCCTTCGGATTGGTGACGGCGTCCATCGGCTCGTACTCGACCGCGATGTGCTCCAAGGCGTCCTCAGCTTCGTAGCGGCTCTCCGCCACGACCACCGCCACGGCGTCGCCGACATAGCGGACTTTGTCCTTGGCGATGGCGGGATGGGTAGGGGTCTTGAGGTCGGAGCCTGGAATCAGCCACGCGCAGGGGAGCCCGTTCAACGCGCCTTCGGTGTCCTCCCCGGTGAAGACCGCGATGACGCCCGGCTGGCTCGCTGCCGCGCTCGCGTCGATGGAGCTGATGGACGCATGCGCGTACGGGCTGCGGAAAATCGCGGCGTACGCCATCCCCGGCAGCTTGATGTCGTCGGTGTACGCCGCGCGGCCCGTAATGAGTCTCGGGTCCTCGCGGCGGCGGATGCCGGAACTGAATACTCGCGTAGTCATGGCCTAACTGCCTCCTATAACCCCGGCAGCATCCTCGACAGCCTTTACGATGTTCTGGTAGCCCGTACAGCGGCAGACGTTCCCTTCCAGGCCGTGGCGTATCTCTTCGCGCGTCGGAGATGGGTTCGTCCGCAGCAGTTCGTCCGCCGCGATGATCATGCCCGGCGTGCAGAAGCCACATTGCAGACCGTGGTTGTTCCAGAACGCCTCTTGGAGCGGGTGAAGGTTGACTCCGTCCGACAGCCCCTCGATCGTCGTGACCGAGGAGCCTGACGCCTGCACGGCGAGCACCGTGCACGCCTTCGCGGCTACCCCGTCCAGCTTCACCGTACACGTGCCGCACTGGCTGGTGTCGCACCCTACCTTCGTGCCAGTGAGTCCTGCGTTTTCCCGGATGAAGTGGACGAGCAACTGCCGTGGTTCGACTTCGCCGCTATAGGACCGCCCATTGATCACAATCTCCACAGGGACTCTCACAGTGGACCTCCTCCTCGACGCAGCGTTTGGATTCGCGCAGGCGCGTCTGGCGGGGCAAGGGTACCCCCAGCCGCCTGTTTGTCAATCCGACAGAAAGCGCGCTGTGGGGGGCGGCCTCTAAGGCCACGCGGTCGGGGAAGGGTCCGCTTGTCACGGAGTGTGACATTCTCGGATGCTCGCGTATTCTTAAGGGCGCCGGGCCACGGACGAGGGGAAGCTCCATGAGACTGAGCGGATCGTACCGATTCGACATCCCGAGAGAGCGGCTGTGGGATACGCTGATGGATCCGGCCGTCGTCGGGTCGTGCATCCCCGGAGTCCGCGCGTTCACTCCCCTTTCCCCCGACAAGTACGAGATCGAGCTGGGAGTCAGCGTCGGCCCCATCTCCGGCGCCTACAAGTGCATGCTCGAAGTTGCGGACAAGGCCGCCCCCGCCTCCTACCGCATGACCGTCCAGGGCGCCGGGGCACGGACGATCATCACGGGGAGTGGGACGGTTGCGCTGTCGGCGGAAGAAGACGCCACGGAGCTGAGCTTCCAGGGCGACGTGCAAGTTACCGGCGTCCTGGCGAGAGTCGGGCAGAGGCTCATGGGCAACGTGGCGAAGTCTCAGATTGACCGGTTCTTCGAATGCCTGCGGACCAAGACGGCTGCCGAACCGTAGCAGCCGTCCCCGCGGGGCCTAGCTTTCGGCTGAACCGCTGGATGTCGCGCTGCCGCGGTTTAGGTTTGGGGAAACGGTGTATCGTCTAGGACGATGGGATTGCCGACCACCCCAGAGTTGGGGTAAGAACAGCCGCCGAGCGAGGCTCATGAGATTCGGCCAGCCAATACCAATCACTGACGGAGTCTTCCAGATACAGGCTATCGGCGCTCGTGTGACCTTGCTGGTCGAGGACGGCGACGCACTGTTGGTCGACGCGGGATTCCGTGGAAGCGCGGGCGTGATAACCCAGGGCCTGGAGGCCCTTGGGCTGTCACCCGACCGGATCGGGCGGATAGTTGTCACCCACGCTCACCCCGACCATTCGGGCGGCCTCGCCGAGCTGGTAGCGGGAAGAGACATTGGGGTCGCCGCGCACCGGCTGGAAGCGGGCATCGTCGCGGGCGCTGCGCCGGCCCCGAGTCCGCTGCAGAACGGACTGCTCGCGATGGCGGCGCGACCCGTCCTTGCCAGGCTCACGGGTGACGCCGTCCCCGTTGACGACCGCCTCGACGACAGCGACGTCGTTCCGTTCGGGACCGAAGTGCGCGTGGTCCATCTTCCCGGGCACACTCCCGGCAGCATCGCCCTCCACCTACCGGCGAAACGGGCCGTTATCATCGGGGACGCGTTGCAGTACAAGCTTGGCTGGAGGCTCGGCCCGCCGGCGCCGGGAGTCACGCAGCGGCCGCGGCAGGCGATGCGGTCGGTCGAGAAGCTCCTCGATTTGGACTTCGGCGTCATATGCTTCAGTCACTTCCCTCCCATGCGGGGCGACCCACGCGAGGCCCTCAGGAAGCTCATTCAGCGGCGGGCCGCCTGACAGGCCCATCGTTGGACGCGACGAGGTTGGCCGTCGGAACGCTGCACTTACGCCTGGGGCAGGCTGCTTCACCCTGTTAGCCTGCCTGCAGCAACCAGGAGGCAACCATGAACCATGCTCGTGCGTCCGGAGCTCCAGCCAGCGACACCGTCGTCGACTTTCTCAGGGGAGTAGTTGAGAAGTACGGGTCCCGCGATGCTCTCCTGTTCAAGCCGGCATTTCGGTACCTGCGCTGGACCTATTCCCGGCTATGGGACGAGTCCGGCCAGGTTGCAACCCTCCTCCAACGCCGGGGATTGACGAAAGGGGACCAAGTCATCCTCTGGGGCCCGAACTCTCCCCACTGGGTGCTCATCTTCTTCGGCTGTCTGAGGGCGGGAGTCATCGTGGTCCCCCTCGACCTTCGCAGCGCGCCCGACTACGTCGCAAGGGTCGTGTCCAGGACGGAACCGAAACTGGCCTTCACGTCGCGGTTCACGCCGAAAGGGGAGGCGGACCTCGGAGTCCCGGAGGTAGCGTTCGAGGAGTTGGAAGGCGCTATCGCCGGTCTGCCCGAACCGGAGGAGGTGGACATTCAGCGGGATGACCTCGCCGAGATTATGTTCACTTCCGGCACGACGGGCGATCCGAAGGGCGTC
This sequence comes from Dehalococcoidia bacterium, assembly GCA_965220205.1. GTDB lineage: Bacteria > Chloroflexota > Dehalococcoidia > Lucifugimonadales > Australimonadaceae. The sequence continues at coordinate 2,813,115 of OZ244812.1, forward strand.
ATGCTCACCCATCGGAACCTGACGGCAAATATCGAGGGGATATCCCAATACATCTTCTGCGACCCCTCGAGCAGGCTCCTGTCCATCCTTCCGCTGAGCCACATGTACGAGCAGATGGGCGGGCTCTTCGTGACTCTGTACTATGGCGCCAGCGTCACGTACCCGACCAGCCGTCAGCCGACCGTTCTGGCCCGGACGATGCGCGAGCGCAAGATCACGATCATGCTGCTCGTCCCTCAGGGGTTGGAGCTGCTCATGAACGGGATCGAGCGAGAGGTGGCCCGGCAGGGCAGAGAGGCCCTGTGGAACAAGCTCCTCAAGATAGCCGAGCGGTTGCCGTTTCGTCTGCGCCGCCGACTCTTCCGCCGGGTCCACAAGCAGTTCGGCGGAAAGCTCGATTTCATCGTGTCGGGTGGGGCGGCGCTGGACCCGGACCTGGGGCGAAAGTGGGAGCTGCTTGGGGTCAAGATCGTACAAGGCTACGGCGCCACCGAGGCGTCACCCGTCATCAGCAACCACACTATCGAGGGACGCCGCCACGACTCCACCGGCCGCCCGCTGCCAAACGTGGAGGTGAGGATCAGCGAAGCCGGCGAGATATTGGTGCGTGGGGAGAACGTCACCCCGGGCTACTGGCGCGCCCCAGAGGAGACCGCCAAAGCCTTCGACGGCGATTGGTACAAGACGGGCGACTTGGGGTATTTCGACGACGAGGGCTTCCTGCATATCCAAGGCCGCGTGAAGGACATGATCGTGCTGCCGAGCGGCCAGAACGTCTTCCCGGAGGACGTTCAAGCGGTGCTGACGAAGCATCCTCGGGTGAAGGATGCGACCGTGGTGGGACTGACGAGGGGCTCATCGGTCGAGGTGCACGCGGCCCTAATCCTGGAGGACGCCGGCGCGGCCCAGGAGGCCGTTGCGTGGACCAATGGCCAGCTGGCCGAACAGCAGCGGATACGCGGTTTCACCGTTTGGTCGGACGAGGACTTTCCGCGCACCCACACGCTCAAGGTAAAGAAACAGATCGTGATCGACACGATCCTCGGGAAGATACAGCCGGAGCCTCCGGCAGCGGCGCCTCCCGGCGGCAGACGAGCTGGAGGGGCGAGGAGCCTGCTCCACATCATTGCGGAAGTGAGCAAACGAGACGTCGAGGACATCCTGGACGAGGGGGTCCTCGGCGACGACCTCGAACTCGACTCGCTGGGCCGCGTCGAGCTGCTGTCGGCAGTCGAAGCGGAGCTCGGCGTCTACATAGACGAGGGACAGGTGGGCCCGGAGACGACGGTCCGGCAACTGGTTGATCTCGTAGAGGAGGGGTCGAAGAACCCGCCGAGGTTGAGCTTCCCGCGTTGGGGCATGCGATGGTGGTGCCGTATGACTCGCGGAGCGCTTCAACGAGGAGTCGTCTTCCCGTTCGTCGCCCTGCCTTACGGCCTGAAGGTGACGGGCCGCGAGCGCCTGGAAGGAATCACCGGCCCCGTGCTCTTCGCGTCGAACCACAACCTCGGTCTGGATAACCCGTTGATCATCAAGGCCGTCCCCATCGAGTGGCGCCGCCGGATGGCCATCGCGGGGGCCGCCAACCTCTGGCGGAACCCGGTCTGGTGGATCATGAACCCGCTCTTGGGCAACGGCTTCCCGCTCGCCAAGGAGGGCTCCGTCAGGCCCAGCCTCGAGAACATGGGCAAGATTATGGACGACGGCTGGTCGGTGCTCATCTATCCGGAAGGCGAGCTCACCGTCGGAGGGCCGATCAAACCCTTCATGAACGGAACAGGCCTCGTCGCCGTCGAGGGGCGGATTCCCGTCGTCCCGCTCCGCTTACACATTCACCGGCTTGGCTCTCCTACACGATTCCCCTTCCTCAGGCGGGGCAGCGTCGAGGTCAGCTTTGGAGAGCCGTTGAACTTCCCACCCGGGACGGACTACCAGGACGCAACGGCAGCTATCGAGAATGCGGTCAAGTCCCTATGACCGGCGCCGCTGGGCGTCGAGCGCGTCTTGGTCTTCAGCCTACGAGCAGACCGTCGAAGCATGGGCTGAAATAGGCTGGCCAACCGGCGCCGAAGCGCGAAATCCCTATCTACCGGTCGTGGCTCCCCGAAATGGCTAGGGCTCCTCTGAACAACTCGTCGTCCGTTCCCCATGAGCCCGTCAAACGGGGCCCACGAGCGGTTAGGGGGCTCCCGGAAGCCCCTCCCTCCGTCATTGCTTCGAAGTCCTCTCCCCTTGCGGGGGAGAGTTAGAGAGAGGGCCGCGCCCCGCCCGCCAACTTTCGTCGGTTGTGGTGTGGGGCGTTAGCCCAACGTGAAAGATGCCAAGGTTCTTCGAGGTCTGGTCGGAGACAAGTCAGACTTAGCGTTGGAGAGAAGAGTTGGCAACCGCACAGACAAACGAGAACATCCGCTACGAGCCGGACGAGCGCCCTCCCTCTCTAGTGGCCGTTGGCGCCGGCGTTCAGGCCGCCATGGTCATTATTGCGCCGGTGGTCTTGACCGTTGTTATCGTTGCCCGGATCGCCGAGCAACCCGACAGTTACACATCGTGGGCTGTCTTTGCGGCGCTGCTGATCAGCGGAGTCACGACTGTTCTCCAGACTGTCCGGGTCGGGCGGATCGGGGCCGGGCACGTGCTGATTATGGGCACGTCGGGGGCTTTCATCGCGGTCTGCGTTGCGGCCCTCGTAGAAGGCGGCCCGTCCGTGATGGCGAGCCTCATCGTCGTCTCGTCGCTGTTTCAGTTCGCGCTGGCGGCGCGGCTCTCGCTGCTTCGCCGCATATTCACGCCTACCGTCGCCGGCACAGTGATCATGCTGATAGCGGCCACGGTAATGCCCCTCGTGTTCAATATGCTGACGGAGGCTCCGGACGACGCATCGCCAGCCGCCGCTCCTGTAACGGCTCTAGCCACCCTGGTCGTCATCGCGGCGCTCGTCCTGCGCGCCCCTCCAGGGTTGCGGCTATGGTCGCCGCTCATCGGCATAGCGGCGGGTTGTTCGGTGGCCGCGTTCTTCGGACTGTACAACGCCCGGCAGGTGCTGGAAACGCCTTGGATCGGCGTTCCCTTGGGCTCGTGGCCGGGACTTGACCTGACCCCTGGCCCGGAGTTCTGGGCGCTCCTCCCGGCGTTCGTGGTGGTCACCCTGGTGGGCGCCATAGAGACCATAGGCGACGGAGTAGCCATTCAGCGGGTCTCCCGGCGGAGACCCCGGGCAACCGATTTCCGAGTGGTGCAGGGCGCCCTCAACGCCGACGGCGTGGGCAACCTGCTCTCCGGCATCGCAGGAGCGCCTCCCAACACGACCTACTCATCCAGCGTGTCGCTTGCTGAGGTTACGGGAGTCGCCGCACGGCGAGTGGGAGTCGTTATCGGCGTCGTTTTCGTGGGGCTGGCGTTCTTCCCCAAGGTTGCGGCCTTGTTGATTGCTATCCCCGGCCCCGTGGCGGCCGCCTATGTCACCGTTCTCATTGCGCTGCTGTTCGTGCAGGGCATGAAGATCATCGTCCAAGACGGCGTCGATCACCGGAAGGCCGCCGTTGTGGGACTGTCGTTCTGGATCGGCGTGGGGTTTCAGAACCAGTGGATCTTCGCGAACCTGCTGGGAGACGGATTCCTGGGCGTGTTGCTTGGCAACGGCATGACTTCGGGCGCCCTCGCCGCCGTCGTCATGATGATGTTCGTGGAGCTGACGGGGCCTCGGCGCAAGCGTCTGGAGGTCGCATTGGACACGGACGCCCTGCCGAAGCTGAGCGAGTTCCTTCGCGGGTTCGCGTCGAAGGCTGGATGGAACGCTGCTTTGACGGAAGGGCGTCTGGTCTTGGTGGGAGAGGAGACGTTGGCGAGCCTGTTGTCGGAAGAGGGCGATGAGGAGGAGAGGGCGAGGGGACGGCGGCTGGTCGTCACGGCCCGCGCCGACGGGGGCGCGGCGGAGTTGGAGTTCGTGTCGGCGTCGGGAGGGGAGAATCTAGAGGACCGGTTGGCGTACCTGGGAGAGACGCCGGACCTGCCGGATGTCCAAGAGATATCGTTCCGTCTGCTGCGGCACTACGCCTCTTCGGTGCGGCACCAGAAGTACCACGGCGTGGACATCGTTACGGTGCGCGTCGATGGTCCAACGGGTCACAACGGGCATCGTTGAGGGATGAGATGCAGGCGAGTCCTACAACTCGAGTACAGAGGAGGCATCGTCCACGATGAATATGGTGAAGCGGCTTCTTGCAGTGCTCCTCGTGGCGACGGCGGTCGCCGTGGCCCTCAACCTCATGCTCACGCCGGTCTACCACGACGGGTCGCCGGACTACCCCGCGTGGGAAGTCCTGAACTGGTTCATGGCGGGGGCGGTGATCGTGGCGCTGGTCGTGAGCTATCTGCGGAGACGGGCGCTGAGAAGCGAGGAAACCAGCGCTCTGGAGTACTCACGGGCCAGCGTGGCCTATTACGGGCCATCGTGTTGACCATGCCTTCTTCTGGGGGTGGTTCTGGACATTGAACCTGGACAGCGAAACCGGGGACGCCGTGACCTCGCATCTGATCTACTTCCCGGTCGTGGACGCACTCTTCGTAGTCGTTGCCCTCGCCGCGGGCCGTCATCTGTGGAACGGGCGACTCGGAGAGGTAGGACTACGGGGGCGCGCCCTCTCTGCTAGGAGACCGTCGTCCGAGCGCGAGGCGTGAATCCTTGTGAAGCCGTGAGGCGTAACCTAGTATTGATTCTCTCAGATGTAGATTCCCCACAGACAATGCGGCCAGGCCGTGCTGTGCCGGTCTGTCCTCGAACTTTGGACGCACGCGGGGCCGTTGGGCCTGGCGGCTAGGCGCCATGGAGTTGTCCGAGTGAGTTTCTTAACGTCGATGGCTCTGCGCCGGCCGACTGTGGCGGTGCTGGCCATTTTCCTGGTGCTCGGCTCAGGCATATTCGCCTACCGCACGCTTCAGGTCGAGTTGTTCCCCCAGATCGAGTTCCCCCTCGTTACCGTATTCGCAACCTACCCCTCTGCAGACCCCGAGGCCGTCGTCCAGCACGTCACCGGACCGATAGAGAGGGCCGTTGCGGATACTCTAGGTCTGGAATCGACACAGTCGACGTCGTTCGAGGGCAACTCCGCCGTCTTCGCTACCTTCGAGTACGGCACAGACATGGCGGAAGCGCAGAGCACTATCGCCGCCGCCGTGAACGACATCGCCTTCCCAGCGGGAGTGGAAGAGCCCACCGTCGGCCGCTTCAACCCCGATCAGTTCCCCGTCATACAGTTCAGCGTCGTCTCGGACAGGGATGTTTCCGAGGTCCAAGGCATCGTTCAATCCCGCATCCTGCCCGCAATCTCCGGGGTCGAAGGCGTCATGGACGTCGTGCTGACCGGGGAGGTGGAACGGAGCGTCCAGGTCGTCGCGGACGTCGATAAGCTGGCGTCGACTGGAATCTCCCTCTTCCAGGTTTCCGCCGCTCTCAGCGAGAACAACCTCACGCTGCCCGCCGGCGTGGTCTTCGACGGCACGCAGGCCGTCATCGCCAAGACAACCCACACGTTGGACTCGGTCCAGGACGTGCGAGACCTCGTCGTCGGCGCTTCCGAGTCGGGCCTCGTCCGGCTGTCCGACGTAGCCGACGTGACCTTGGGCGACGGGAGGCCCAAGAGTATCTCCCGCACGAACGGCAAGCCCGGGATAGGCGTAGCGGTCTCCAAGAAGCCCGACGCCAACACGCTCGACGTAACGACGGCAGTCAACGACGTCCTCGACGGCGTCACAGGACTCCCGTCGGACGTCGAAATCATTGTCGTCTCCGACCAAGGCCCCGACATTCAGGAGCAGGTCGACACGCTCGTCACGGAGGCCATGTTCGGGTTCCTCTTCGCCGTGTCGGTTGTCTTTGCCTTCATGCTGACGATTCGCCCCACGGTCTTCCGCGGCCTCGTCAACACGCTCCGCCCCACGGTCGTCATCGCCCTGTCGATTCCGTTGAGCGTCTTCACGGGCATTCTCCTGATGTCATGGCAGGATATGTCGCTCAATTTCATGACCCTCGGCGGGCTCGCCATCTCCGTGGGGCGCGTCGTGGACGACTCCATAGTCGTGCTCGAGAATGTCTATCGCCACATTCAGGCCGGGCGGGAGAGATGGCGCGCCGCGCTCGAAGCCACTACGGAGGTCAGCCCAGCGATATTCGCCTCCACGATGACCACCGTAGTCGTCTTCGTTCCTCTGGCGTTCATCCAGGGCCTCGTCGGGTCCTTCTTCCTTCCCTTCGCCCTCACCGTCACGTTCGCGCTGATTGCGTCCCTCTTCGTCGCCCTCACGGCTGTGCCCGTTCTGGGCGCGTATCTCCTCAGGCCCGGCGACCTGCCCGAGGGCGCCGGAGACGAGGACGAGATCCGGACCGAGGAGACCTGGATGCAGCGCGCGTACATCGCAATACTCAGGTGGGTCCTCGGGCACAGGCTTCTCACCATGCTCATTGCCATCCTGCTTACGGTATCGAGCCTTGGGCTGACTGCCATCATCCCGGTGAACCTGTTCGGCGGCGGCGGCGATCGCTTCCTCCAGATCGAGCTCGCGCTGCCGCCGGGCGCGCCCGTGAGCGAGACGCTCGTCCAGGTGACCGAGATCGAGGACCGGCTACGCGATGTCGCCGAGGTGTACACGGTCAGCATTGGCGCGACCGATCTAATTTTCGGCGCCGCGCCGGGCGGCCCCGGGCAGGCAGCCTTCTTCGCGAACCTCGCCCACGATGCCCCCGACGACATCGCCAACATACTCAGAAACGAGCTCGACAGGCCCGGACGCTCCTTGAGCATCGCTGAGGTTCAGGACGGGCCCCCATCAGGCGGTGTGGAGATCTTCGTTACCGGCTCCAACTACGACGATATATCCGCCGTGTCCACGGAGCTGGTCGCCGCCCTGTCCACGATAGACGGTGTAGCCAATCTCGAGAGCAGCGTCTCGCAGGCTCGCGACGAGATCTCCATACAGGTCGACCCGGAGGAGGCCTCCCGCATTGGGCTCACCACGCGGCAGGTCGGCTTCCAGCTCAGCCAGTACCTCATCGGTCAGACCGTCACGACCATGACCATCGACGGAGAGACGGTCGACGTGATCCTGGTCGGGGACCACCGGTCCGTGGGAAGCATCGACGCGATCGAGTCTCTGACCATCTTCGGGCCGACCGGCTCTGCCCCTCTAGGCGACCTCGCCGAACCCGTAGTCAGGCAGGGCCCTGTCTCCATCAGCCGCACCGACGGCGTACGGTCGGCCAGCGTAACCGGCGACGTCATCGGGGAAGACACCCAAGGCGTCGGGGACCTGGTAGACGAGAAGATCGCAGGCCTTCAGCTCCCGCCGGGCGTCAGCGTCTCCAGCGGCGGCATCTTTGCCGACATCGCAGAGGGCTTCCAAGCCATCTTCATCTCTATGATCGTCGGAATCGTGCTGGTCTACCTCGTCATGGTCGCCAGCCTCGGCTCTCTCAGAAACCCCTTTGTCATCGTACTCACGTTGCCGCTGGCGCTCATTGGAGTGCTCGTAGCCCTCGCCGTAACGGGCCGCTCGCTAGGACTCCCCGCCATGATGGGGATACTCCTGCTCATCGGCATCGTCGTCACGAACGCTATCGTACTCATCGCATTTGTCGAGCAGCAGAGAGCCAAAGGCATGGCCGTGTACGACGCTTTGATCTCCGGCGCGCGCGTACGCTTGCGCCCCATTCTCATGACCGCCCTCACCACCAGCTTTGCCTTGCTGCCCCTCGCCGTTGCCGCTGAGGGGAGCGGCGGTCTTATCAGCGCGGAGCTGGCAACCGTGGTCATCGGCGGCTTGATGAGCTCCACGGGGCTGACGCTTATCGCCCTGCCCATTGTGTACCTATTCTTCAACGAGAGCATCCCCAACTTCTTCAACCGCATCCTCCGCCGTCGGCCTCTCGAGCTGGCTGGCGAAGCCGGTCCCGGCGGTCGGGATGGCATACTCGACGAAAGCGCGAAACCGGCGATTGGCTGAGGCAGTACGAGGCCTCATTTCCCGCCTCATGCTGGCAACGCAAGCTGAGGGCGGGGTCGTTCTCGCCGATCGGCGCTGGCTCTTGGGCAACCGACTGTACGCAGGCCAGACAGCTGGGTGATCCCGATGATTCGGCGGTTGCCGCACGCCCAATGCCCATCACTGGCGTGCGGGTAGGAAAGCGGAACGCGTTTTGAGGGCAGGGCAGGGCGTTATGACCGCAATTACCTCGGCGCTCTAACTCTGTGCGATATAGGCTGCCGCTCGCCGCCAAAGGAAACAATGAGCCCACCATCATAGGCAAGCCAACCTTGGTAAGACGAGAACACGTCACCCTGTAATTCTGGCACAATGCAGAACGTCGGTATTTCTATGTCGCCACTTGGCCGTTGGAAAAACTCATTTTGAGCTAGTGTCTTGTACAGATAGAGTGCACACTCGATTACTATTACATGGTTGTACTTCACACCGAATACGCTAATGTTGCTCAGGATATGAATTTCCGGACTCTGCGCAGCCTTAGATTCGCCCTCGTTCTCTGTCGTCATCAAACGAGATACGTTTAGGGAATGCGCCCCTTCTGTGTTTGTTGTAGTTCTAATGACCTCCTTGAGCGCTACTCCCTTGTCGTCGAATACTACCAGCTGTTGGCCCAGCCAGCCGTCGCAGTTGAGTCTTGACCTCGACTGCGTTTCAAACAATGACTCTGCCCCTATCCGCCACGGGTCTTGGCAGGTTGGCTGTTCGGTCCAACTTGCCATACCTGGCAACGGCCACGCGATGGAAAGGTCGAATCCTTGAGGTCCGATGGGCAAATTGTAGACATGCTGGGGCAGCAAGGTATGGTCATCCAATTTCACCAACTGCATGTGACCACCACTGATATTAAGAGAAATGTTGAGGAGTCTCCGGGGCCCGGCAAGCTTCTGGATCCTGTGAAAGCTCAGTGCCGCAGCTTGGCAGATGTCGTCGTCCAACAAGCGTGTCTTTCGTTCATTCCGGTCTCCAATTGCTACCTTCCTCAGGAAAATGGAACTTGCCCGGGCGAAAGCTGCCACTGTTTGACCAAACTGACCTGGCTGCATCGGTTGCGCTAGTTGAGCACTGCATCCGCGAATGGCAAGCTGGAGATCGCTCATTGCTTCACGGATTCTCTCTCCCTTCTCCTTATGTCGTCCCGTGAGCAGGCTTCCCCTTGTCTTGGCAAACTTTAGAGGTGGCTTTGACCCCGATATGTTTCTTTGATCCGACATTACTTCCTTCCGCCGTTCAGCTCATTGACTTCTGCACTTTGCCTGACACATGCCCCTTGCCATCTTGAGACGCAGCTCGCCGTATTGTGAAGATGTCGGTGGGATTGTCCGCGCCGTCGTCCAGCCTTGGGGCTTGGCCTGCCGACGGAGGGGGGGCAAGGCGCATGTAGCCGCAAATGGTGGCGCATACGGGATTCGAACCCGTGATCTTCGCCTTGAGAGGGCGATGTCCTTGGCCACTAGACGAATGCGCCACGCGGATGGGGTTGCGGCCAGGCCGTCAGCCAGTATAGCTGAGCGACGCCGGAGCCGCCATTGGCGCGCGTCGCGCCTTGCGCTCAGCGGCGCTCGGCGGGCGCGGCGTCGATGGCGCGGTCGGACGCGAACCGCCACAGCGCGCGGTCCGATCGCCACTCGCCCGCGAACACCTGCCGGAAGAAGCCGAGCAGGTCGCCCCACGCCGCCTCGGACTGCTCCGGCCGGTAGCGGTTGGGGAGCGTATGGTTCATCCAACCGTGCGGCGCGCCCGCGTAGATTTGAATCGTGTAGCTCGTGCCGTGCTGCTCGAGCTCGCTCCGGAAGCGCTGGATGTGGTCCAGAGGCACGGCAGGGTCCAGCTCGCCGAACCCGCCGAACACCGGGCACGTCAGCTTCGGGATGAGCTCCGCGACCGTCTGCTGGCCGGGGTAGATCGGCACGTAGTCGCGGGGGTACACGCCGCCATGGAAGACAGCGATGGCCGCCGCGTCGTCGCGCGAGGCCGCGTAGACGATAGGCGCGCGCCCGCTGAGGCAGAACCCGGCGATGCCGATGTGGTCGCCGTCGACGTCGGGCAGCGTGCGCAGGTAGGCAATCGTCTCGTCGAGGTCGGCCAGCACCTCGGCGTCGGTCGGGTCCACCCGCGCCTGGGAAGCCTCGATCGGGGCCCGGTCGCCGTCGTACCGGTGAAACATGTCGGGGACACAGGCCACGAAGCCTTCGCGGGCCACGCGGTCCACGGCGTCGAAGCTGTACTGCACCGGGCCGTACCGCTCATGGAGCATGAGGACTGCCGGATGCCTGCCGGGCTTATCGGGGCGCGCCGTCCACACCCGCATCCCACTGTCGAGAGTCCGCTCCTCAGCCATCGCCCCTCCCTGAGTCCGTCGGTCGCATGGGCAGGCTAGGCGGCGGGCGTCGGCGCGTCAAGCTTGAGCTGTCCGCTACGCGAGCGCGCTCACGGCGTCCAGGTCCTGGACGGATGCGGTCTGCGCGCCGGGGACGATGCGGCGGGCGAGGCCGCTGAGGACTGCGCCGGGGCCAATCTCGATGAACCGGGTTACGCCTTGCGCGGCCATGTACTCGATGGACTGCTGCCAGAAGACGCACCCGCAGAGCTGGCCCGCCAGCTCCGCGCGCAGGCCCTCGGACGTGGTCACCGGCTCGGCGGTGGTGTTGGCGACGACAGGGACGGACGGCGCGCGGACGGCGGCCTTTCGGAGCGCGCCGTCGAGAGCGGTCTGCGCGGGGCGCATGACCTCGGTGTGGAAAGCGCCCGCGACGTCCAGGGGCAGAGCGCGGCGGGCGCCGGCCTCCTTGGCGCGCTCGATCGCGAGGGCGAGCGCGTCGTTGGGCCCCGCGATGACGACCTGCTCGGCGCTGTTGGCGTTGGCCACCTGCGCGCCCGTTCCCTCGCAGGCGCGCCTTGCGTCCTCGAAGCCCAGGCCGATGAGCGCGGCCATCCCGCTGGGAGTCGTGGCCGCGGCCGCCTGCATGAGCTCGCCGCGCCGCCGGACGAGCCGCAGCGCGTCGGCGAAGTCGAGCGCGCCCGCGGCCACGAGCGCGGTGTACTCGCCGAGACTATGCCCGGCGACGAATGCGGGTCGGGGCGCGGCGGCCCCGAGGCGCTCCTGGACCGCTCGCAAGAGCGCGACGCTTACGCACAAGATCGCGGGCTGTGCGTTCTCTGAGCGCACCAAGTCGGAGGCGGGGCCTTCGAAGATCGTCCGGCTGAGGGGGACGCCCAGGACGTCGTCGGTCTCTTGGAACGCCGCGCGCGCGGCGGTGGACGCCTCGAACACGGACGCGCCCATGCCAACGGACTGAGCGCCCTGACCGGGAAAGAGGAATGCGGCGACAGGACCGTCGACCATGGGGAGCTAGGGCCGACGCCGCGGAGCGTCTGTCACCGGAGGAAGATAGGCTCCCCCTTCCTCAATCCTCCCCCCGTGGGGGAGGAGAGGCCGGTAGGGCCGTCGCCGCGGAGCGCCTATCACCGGAGGAAGATAGGCTCCCCCTTCCTCAATCCTCCCCCCGTGGGGGAGGAGAGGCCGGTAGGGCCGGCGCTGCGGAACGCCTATCGTCGGAGGAAGATAGGCTCCCCCCTCCTCAATCCTCCCCCCGTGGGGGAGGAGAGGCCGGTAGGGCCGTCGCCGGGGAGCGCCTATCGTCGGAGGAAGATAGGCTCCCCCCTCCTCAATCCTCCCCCCGTGGGGGAGGAGGGGCCGGTAGGGTCGGTGCCGAGGAGCGCCTATCACCGGAGCAAGACAGGCTCCCGCCTCCTCAGTCCTTCCTCCGTGGGGGAGGAGAGGCCGGTAGGGCCGGCGCTGCGGAACGCCTATCGTCGGAGGAAGATAGGCTCCCCCTTCCTCAATCCTCCCCCCATGGGGGAGGAGAGGCCGGCCGGCGACGCGTGGCGGGCTCAATCGAGATCGGTCTCCACGCTCAGCACGTTCTTGCCCCGGTAGTAGCCGCAGGCGGGGCATACGTGGTGCGCGCGCATCGGACGGTGGCAGTGGGTGCACTCCACCAGGCTGGGGAGAATCCTGGCAAAATGTGCCGCGTGCGTGCCCTGGCGTGACTTGGATCGTTTGCGCTTCGGAAGTGGCGGCATGTCCTACCACTGCCTCCCATATAGTAAAGGCTATTCTGCCGGCGCATGTTATCACACCGGCTTGCTCTCCGTCCGGTCGGCTCCAGCAACGGCCGCACGGAAGCGGGACCCTACGCCGGCTGCGACGATTGGTCGAGCTCGATGAGCATGAAGTAGCCGTGCTGCGGGTCCGAGACGAGGGCGAACGTCCCGACCGTCGGGATGGTCTGGGGCAGCGTCCGGACGCTGCCGCCGAGCTCTTTGATCTGTTCGAGCGCAGGCCCGATGCTCTCGACGACGAAGTAGACGGTCCAGTTCGGCGGGACCTCGCCCCACTCGGGCCTGATCGCGAGCATGCCGCCGGCGGCCTTGCCCCCGCTCTGGAACTCGGTGTACTCGCCGTGCGGCATCTGGTGGACCTCGCGCGTCCAGCCGAACAGGCCCTCGTAGAAGGCGGCCGCCGCGCCGGTGTCGCGCGTATAGAGCTCGGTCCAGCCGAACGCGTCGGGCTCGCTCATCACCTCCGCGCCGATGTTCTCCTTCGGCTGCCACGCGGACAACACCGCGCCGGTCGTGTCCTGGAGGACGAGCATGCGGCCGGCGTCGAAGACGTCCATGGGCCCCATGAGCACGGTCCCACCGAGCTCCGCCGCCTTGGCGGCTGTCGCGTCCGCGTCCGAGACGGTCACGTAGGCGTTCCAGCAGGTGACCATGCCCTGTTCGGCCATGTCGGGCGTCATCTGGAACATGGCGGCGGCGTTCTTGCCGTTCTTGTTGAACATCGTGTAGACGGTCGTGTCGTCGACCGGATTGTCGACGGGCTCCCACCCGAACAGGGCCGTGTAGAAGGCCCTGGCCCCGGCGGCGTCGGAGGTGGTCAGGTCCACCCAGCTGAACATCCCCGGCTCGTGCTTCGTAATCTCAGGCATCGCCCACTCCTCTGATGGTGTAAGGCCATGATTGCGCGCTGGCGCTGGGCGCCGCAAGCGGCTGATGGCACAGGCCGCGCGCGGCGAGGCGTCGCCGTGGTTCCCCGGTCGCGGCGGCATGGATTCCCGTGTCTGCGCACGGGAATGACGGTGGGCAGACCGGAAATGAAACGAAAATGGGCCAAAATGGCCGGGAATCGGCCCAAAACGTGAGGTTTTTCACTCGTAAATGTAGGGGGTTTACGAGTGGAGGGGCGAAATAGTGGGACATTCTGGGACATTTTGAGACATTTACTCGTAAATCGGGCCGGCGACCCCGGCGCGCCAGCGCCAGGTGGTTTCGGGGGCCCCCCTTCGACGGGCTCAGGGCAGGCTTCGACCGGCTCAGGACAGGCTTCAACGGGCATGGTAGGGGTTGGGGGGCGTTGGGGCGAGGGGCGGATGTCTTGGCGGGGGTGGGTGGCGAATGGGGGCGACGCGGGGGGGGGGGGAGAGGGTACCCCCTTAGCCGCCGTGCGTCGCTGGGCCTCGATTGCCCCGTCGCGCGTTCTGTGATAGAGGGGACGCGATACGGGCACGACAGAGGCGCGGGAGCGGCCAGCGACGCCCACTCGGCGGGCGTGGATGGAGCGAGGTGGGACTATGGAGACGGTCCGCGAGACGATCGATATCGAGGCGACCGACGGCACGATGGCGGTCGTTGTGTTCAGGCCGGCGGACGCGGAGCCCCGTCCCGCCGTAATCATGGTGCACGGCGCGCCCGGACTGACGGACGGGATCCTCGGCTTGGCCGAACGACTGGCGAGCGAGGGCTTCGTGACGGCAGCGCCCGACATGTTCTACCGCACGGGCCGATTGCAGACGGTGAGCCGCGACACGCCGGTGGACGTGCGGGCCGTGATGCAGGAGGGCATGACGAACGAGGGCGACGTGGCGGACATCGACTGCATCGCCAGGTGGCTCGTCGCGCGGGACGACGTCGCCGGAGAGCGCGTCGGCATCACCGGGTTCTGCATGGGCGGACGCATCGCCTATCTCGGGGCCGCCCACTGCGAGCGCATCGGCGCTTCGATCATGTACTACCCGACGCGTCTCGTTACCTCGGAGGCCCGCGGGGGCTCCGAAGCGCGGCCGCCAATCGACGACATCGACAAGGTCCGCGTGCCCATCCTGGGGTTCTTCCCGACGCTGGACCTGACGCACTGCTCGCCGGAGGTCATCGCGCAGGTGAAAGAGGCGTTCGAGACGGCGGGGACGCCCGGCGAGGTGATCGCCGTGGAGGGCGCCAACCACGGCTTCCTTGACCCGACAAGCTCGGTCCATGACGAGGATGCGGCGGCCATGGCGTGGGGGCGGATGACGCCGTTCTTCGCGGAGCACCTGGGACGGGTCACGGCAGCGACGTAGGCCGCCGCCTTCGGCGTCAGCCCGGGACGGCCAGGCGCACCTCGGGGATGTCGCTGGTGCGAGCGTTGAGCCAGCCGCCCATCTCCTCGAGCCAGGGCGCGCCGCTGGGGATGGTCGCCGAGCCCGAACGAACGCGGTACCACTCCGGGTTGTCGACGCCGGGGGGAACGACGCCCTGGTCGCGAAGGGCGTTGGCCGCTTGTATGAGGCGCCGCCGCACTTGGATGATCATGGCGTCGGAGGTACCCAGGTGCTCTCGGGTCCGGTTGTTCACCGCGCCCATGCTCTCGGTCACCGCCTGGTCTTGCAACGGTATGGTCGGGATACCCGTGTAGGTCGTCGTTCGCTGGACGTCGCGGTCGATCTCGTAGTCGTTGAGCCGGCCGGCCTTGGGACGCCATCTGCCGAGACCGTCGCTGCCTACGGGGAGGAACTCACCGACGCCGGCGTTGCCGGCCCTGCCTCGCCCCGAGGCCGGCAGGTCGTCGAGCGCCACGACCGGGTTCCACCCCAACGACCAGACCATCGTGTGGTTGTCGTCGAGCGGGACCCAGATGTGTCCGGGCACTGTGCCGTCCGGGTAGCCCGGGAACAGGGTATGGATAGGGAACATGAACTGCGTGATCCGCCAGTACGAGAGGGCTTCGCTCTCCTCCCGTTTCGCTCCGTAGACCATGCCGTAGTCGGTCTGCACGACCTCCAAGCGCGGGTGGCGGTCGGAGTGCCACGAACCCACGCCGGCGTCGTTGCTTGGGTCGAGCCGCGCGTGCAGGAAGTAGAGATGGCTGGTGTCGATGTCGCCCTCGAGCGCCTGCATCCAGTTGCACTCGCGCTGGAACGAACTGAGTCTGCGATGGGTCGCAGGCAGGCCGGCCCACTCGAGTTGCGGCATCGCAGGGGGCTCCGCGCGCGGGCCCATGTACGTCCAGATCATGCCGCCGTACTCGCGGCAAGGGTAGGCGCGCTGGCGGACCTTGTCCCTGAAGTTGCTCTCCGGCGGCTCGCTGGGCATGTCGACGCAGCGTCCCGTCACGTCGTACATCCAGCCGTGGTAGACGCAGCGCAGGCCGCCGTTCTCGTTGCGCCCGAAGAACAACGACGCCCCCCGGTGCGAGCAGTTCTCGGCGAAGAGTCCGACGCGGCCGTCCGTCGCCCGGAACATGACGAGGTCCTCGCTCAGCAGGCGCACGCGTACGGGGTCGCCGTCGGGGTCCGGCAGCTCGGAGCTCAGCATGACGGGCATCCAGTACTGCCGCATCAGGTCGCCCATCGGCGTGCCGGGGCCGACCCTGCACAGCGTTTCGTTGTCCTGCGTACTCAGCATCGGAGGCTCCCTTCCCTAAACCGTGGCGGACTCTGCCACGACGCCGAGCATAGTCGAACGCGCCGGGGGCCTTCAAGGCGATGTGTCGTCCAGTAGCTGTGCAGACTTAGGGGTGGAATACCCTCCACCCTCTGTGGATGCCCGCGCGCGGCCCGAAGACGGGAGCGCGGAAATGACGCATGGGAATGATGGGAATGCACGAGAAACGGGCAGGAATGCATCAGAATGACGCAGGCCGTTTACCCGTAGATTGCTTGGGTTTAGGAGTGGGGCGGGAGACGGTTTCTTCTCAAGTGCGTCATTTAGAGTCATTGTGCGTCATTTACTCGTAGATAGGGCCGGAGGGCTCGGGGCGGCAGGCGGGGACTCGCTGCACGGATGGTAGGGGGCGGGGCCGTTGGGGGGAAGGGGCGGATGTCGCATTGGGCTCGCGGGCCGGGGGCGTGGGCTCCCGTATCAAGTACGAGAATCCCTCATGTGGGCCTCTCGGCCCACACCACAACCGATGAAAGTAGGGGAACGGGGCACGGCTCCCTCTCTAACGCTCCCCCGCAGACGGGGACCTTTGCGCACCTCTGCTCGACGAGCGCTGTTCTTCCCGCCCACCCGCCCGAACGTTTGGGTGTGGGGGACACCCCCACGCCCCCAGCAGAGGGCTCAGCCCTCTGCACTCCCCATTGGGCGACTACGAGAGCGGCCCCTGCGAGTTAGGCAGTGGTCTCGCAGGCGGTCGAGAGGACTTTCGAGATGACGAAGGAGGGCACGAGAATGACGGAGGGGCGCCGCCATTGACACTCGTTCCGAGGCGTTCGTAGACTCGCGGCTGCGCGAGCCTGGTCACGCGAATGCGCCAGCCCGGAGGTGGAATGTGCTCAGCACCGAGGACAACAAGCTCCTGACCGAGACGGGACCGGGGACGCCCGGAGGGGTGTTGCTGCGCCGGTACTGGCAGCCCGTCGCGCTTGCCGAGGAGCTGCCCATCGGGGGCGCGCCCAAGCCGGTGCGGATCCTCGGCGAGGACCTGGCGCTCTTCCGCGACCCGGAGGGACGCCCCGGTCTGCTTGGCATCCACTGCTCCCACCGCGCGGCCGACCTCAGCTACGGGCGAGTTGAGGACGGCGGTCTCCGTTGCCTCTACCACGGCTGGCTCTACGACGTGGAGGGGCGCTGCCTGGAGCAGCCCGGCGAGCCCGCGGGCAGCAGGTTCGCCGACAAGGTCCGTCACTTGGCCTACCCCGTCCGGGAGGCCGGCGGCTTGCTGCTCACGTACATGGGCCCCGACGCGCCCCCGGCGTTGCCGCAGTACGAGTTCATGGTCGTCCCGGACGAGCATCGGTTCGTCTCCAAGGTCTACAGCGAGTGCAACTACCTGCAGGGGAACGAGGGTAATATCGACCCTGTCCATCTGTCGTACCTGCACAAGTTCTTCCGCGACGACGCCCGCGCGACCGGCGGGCAGAACTCGGCCCGGACGGTGGCCGGCAGCAACAACACGTCGTCGAACACCTATTTCGGACGCGACGTCTGCCCGACGATCGAGGTGGAGGAGGCGGACTTCGGTCTACGGATCTTCTCCATCCGCGAGGCCGACGAGGGGAAGAAGTACGTGCGCGTGACGAACTTCGTGTACCCGAACCTGGCCACGAACCCGCAGGGCGTCAACGGCTATAACGTGAACTGGCACGTGCCTATCGACGACACGCATCATTGGAAGGTGCGCATCGCGATCGACCGCCGGAACCCCCTCGATCATGAGAAGCTGCGCGCGCAGTTCTTCGCCGACGTCGACGCCGAGTGGCGCGCGACGCGCAGCCTCGCGAACCGCTTCCTGCAGGACCGCGAGGAGATGGCGACGCGCAGCTTCATCGGCATGGGATCGTTCTTCCCCGCTCACGACCTGTTCGCGACCGAATCACAGGGCGCGGTCCAGGACCGGACGACGGAGCGCCTCGGCTACACGGACAAGGCGGTCGCGGCGGCGCGGCGGCTGTTGCTGCGGGCGGTGAGCGACGTCCAGGAGGGCGGCGATGCGCCCGGCACGTTCAAGGACGGCGACGGGCGCGCGGCGCGCGAGCTCGTCTGCTCCGACCAGCTGCTCCCCGCCTCTGAGGACTGGCGCACCTACTGGCGCAACGAGATCGTCGCCTAGCGGTCGTCTCGCGTCCCCAGTGACCCCCAGCGTGTGCGCTCAAACGACCTGCGCGCGACAGGTCGCGCGGTGACTCGGGCGTGAGACCCGCTGGGGGCGCGGTCGGCTCTGTCCGGCATGCGGGCCGGAGACGCTTTTTCAAAATGGTGACATTCGGTGACATGTAGTGACATTGCTCCTCTGGGGCCGGGCCGGAGCCGGTTGTCGGGGCCGCCGTCGGAGTTGGGCCGTTGGGGACAGGGTAGGAGGAGAGGGGGCCACCGGGCACGGGCAGATGTCACAGGGCGGAGGCCCAACCACTCGCCACAGCCACCGGGCGGCGACTATCCTGCGGGCCATGGCAAATCGACCGGGCATCACGGGCCGCTTCGGCGAGCATATCGCTGCATACGCTGACGCCATCGCTGCGAACTTCCGCCAACAGGTCGACGCGGCGCCGGAGGACCAGCTGAAGGCGCACGTCGGCGAGCTCGTGAAGGCGATGGGCCGCGCCGCAGGGAAGGCGGCGGACTACCGCACGGAGGTGCGCGTCGACGATGTCGAAGGCAGGCCCGACCTCGGAGTCACTCTCGACGGACTGCTCATCGGGCTCATCGAACTGAAAGCGCCGGGCATCGGGGCGCGGCCCGAAACGTTCACCGGGCGCAACGCTGAGCAGTGGAAGCGCTTCAAGGAGTTCCCGAACCTCATCTACACCGACGGCGCCGAGTGGAGCCTCTACCAGAATGGCGAGCGCATGTCGCGCCTCAGCATCAGCGACGACATACGCAACGGCGGTGCGCGCTCTCTCGTGTCGAGGGAGAGGCAGTCGCTGGAAATGCTGCTCGTCAGCTTCCTCGAATGGGGTCCGACGGCGCCCGCGACAGCGGAAGGGCTGGCTGCCTATCTCGCGCCGTTGACGCGCATCCTGCGGGACGAGGTGCTCGGGTCGCTGGCGCAGGGAGGCAGCCCGCTGCGGGCGCTGGCAACAGAGTGGGCGGGGCTGCTGTTCCCGGAGGGGGAGGACGCGCAGTTCGCGGACGCCTATGCGCAGACGCTGACGTACGCCCTGCTACTAGCGCGGTTCGAGGGGGCCGAGCAACTGCGGCCTGCCTTCGCCGGCGAGGCGCTGCGGCGCAAGCATGCACTGCTCGCCGAGGCGGTGAGCCTCTTGGAAGCCGACTCCGTCCGCGAACAGCTCCGCATGCCCATAGAGTTGCTCGAACGGGCCATCGGCGCAGTGGACACGCTGCGCCTCAACCGGCAGGGAGACCCCTGGATCTACTTCTATGAATACTTCCTCGCCGCGTACGATTCGAAACTCCGGAACGATAGGGGCGTCTACTATACGCCGGTAGAGGTCGTGGGCGCGCAGACGCGACTCGCGGCGGAGCTGCTGCGGACCCGGTTCGGCAAGCCGCTTGCGTTTGCCGAGGAAGGGGTCAACGTGCTCGACCCCGCTACCGGCACCGGCACATACCTCCTCAGCGTGATCGAGCACGCCCGCGACGCCGTCCGGCTACAGTACGGCGAGGGAGCGGTGGCAGGGCGGATGTCTCGCCTCGCCGACCGGCTGTTCGGATTTGAACTGCTCGCCGGGGCCTACTCGGTTGCACACCTTAGGCTCACTCAACGCCTGCAAGAGGCCGGAGTAACGGACAAGCCGCCCAAGGTGTACCTCACCGATACCTTGGAGTCCCCAAACCGGCTGCCGGAGTTCCGGCAAAGCATCATGCAGGAGCAGCTGACGCAGGAGCGCGCCAGCGCCCAGCTGGTGAAGCAGAACACCCGCGTCCTAGTCTGCATCGGCAATCCACCCTACGACCGAGAGTCGCGCGATCCGGCGGAGAACGACGAGAGCCGCCGCAAGGGCGGCTGGGTGCGCCACGGGGAGCCAGGGGCCGGCGGCGCCACGCCAATCCTCGAGGACTTCATTGCGCCGGTGCGCGAGGCGGGCGAAGGCATCCATCTCAAGAACCTCTACAACGATTACGTCTACTTCTGGCGGTGGGCGCTCTGGAAGGTGCTCGAGACGTTCGGCCAGAGAGACGGCGGCATTGTTACGTTCATCACCGCATCGTCCTACCTGCGGGGTCCAGCGTTCGCCGGCATGCGGCGCAAGATGCGCGAAGCGTTCGACGAGCTGTGGATCATCGACCTTGAGGGAGACAATCTGGGGGCGCGTAAGACAGAGAACGTCTTCGCCATTCAGACGCCGGTTGCGATTGCCATAGGCGTTCGCAACGGCAAGCCCAGTCCCGGTCAGCCTGCAAGGGTCTTGAAGGTGCGATTCACCGGCAGCGCCGAGGAGAAGTTAGCGCGCCTCGATGCGGTGGAGTCGTTCGGCAGCTTGCACTGGCGGGAGTGCTCAGCAGGATGGGATGAGTCCTTCTTCCCAAGGGACTCAGGAGCCTATTCCGAGTGGCCACCGGTAACGGAAGTGTTCCCCTGGCAGCACTCGGGGGCACAGTTCAAACGGACTTGGCCCATTGGACCTACACGCGAGGTGCTCGAGCGACGCTGGGTGACCCTCCTGTCACAGGATGGCAGCGAACGACGCACTGCATTCAAGGAAACAAGAGACCGCAAGATCACCAACAGTTACAAAACCCTTAGCGGCGATGGAGAGCGTGAGCCCTCAATCGCCGCACTCCAACCCGGCTCCCCTGTGCCCCACACAGAGCGATACGCCTACCGTTCGTTTGACCGGCAGTTGATGATAGCCGACTCGCGCCTTGGGGACTTCATCAGGCCTGAGTTGTGGCGTGCGCACGGGCCGAGGCAGGTCTACATCACAAGCTTGCTCACCAAAGTCTTGGGCGCTGGCCCTGCCGTTACCGCAGCCAATGCTATCCCAGACTTGGACCACTTCTGCGCACGGGGAGCCA
The DNA here is from genome assembly GCA_965220205.1 of Dehalococcoidia bacterium. Taxonomy (GTDB): domain Bacteria; phylum Chloroflexota; class Dehalococcoidia; order Lucifugimonadales; family Australimonadaceae. Next base: position 2,833,890 of record OZ244812.1, read on the forward strand.
AGGACGTCATCCCGCTCTGGCGGGACGCGGACGCGACGGCGCCGAACGTCGCGGGCGGCCTGCTCGCGCTCCTGAGCGCGGAATACGGCACGGACGTATCGCCGGAGCGATTGTTCGCCTATGCCTACGGCATCCTCGCGCAGCCCGCGTACGTCGAGCGATTCTGGGATGAGTTGGAGCAGCCTCCGCCGCGCCTGCCACTGACCAAAGGGGCCGCGCTGTTTGAGCGCGGCGCCGACCTGGGGTCGCGGCTGCTGTCCCTGCACACGTACGGGGAACGCTACGGCGGGAACGTCCCGCAGGGCGAGGCGCGTTGTACGCGCGGCGTTTCGCTGGACAAGTACCCAGAGGGGCACGGCTACGACCCTGGAACAGGTGTGCTGTACGTTGGAGACGGGGAATTCGCGCCGGTGTCGCGAGACGTGTGGGACTACTCGGTGTCGGGCATGCAGATCGTGAAGTCGTGGCTCGACCGCCGGAAGCGGGAGCCGAGCGGGCGGAAGTCTTCGGTGCTGGACGCCATTGGGCCAGAGCGCTGGGAGTTCACGGAGGAGTTGCTGGAGCTGCTGTGGGTGTTGGAGGAGACGGTGCGCCTACAACCGGAGGGAACGAAGTTGCTGGAAGATGTGTGCGCCGGGCCTCTGTTCACGGCAGCGGAATTGCCCAAGCCGTCGGAGGCTGAGCGGCGGGCGCCTGCGGCGCTAGGGCCGCTCGCGCAGGCATCGTTCGAGACGTAGGCGCGATCCCCGACCGGCCCGGAACGAACAGAGGGGCCTCCCAACGGGAGGCCCCTCTGTTGTGTGGCGTGCGAAGTGTAGGGACGAGACCCTACGTGTCCCGCTCGTTGGTGGGGCCGACGACGCCGGTGCAGTAGGGGATGAAGGCCTTCATGCGGCATTCCGCCCCGTGCTTGCCGAGCTCTTCCTCGAAGATCCGGTGAATCTCCGGGTTTTCGTGCTCGTACTCGACCTGCATCCCGCCTTCCTGGATGCTGACGTTTGACTCGCCGTAGCCGCCGGGCTGGCCGTCGCCTGAACGCAGCGCCAGGTAGCGGGCCGGCTCGGGGCCGGTGTTGAAGTGCTGGTGGAACGTCGCCTCCGCGGGGACGATGACCATGCCGCGTTTGCTCCACGGCGCCATCTCGTAGTCCTGCTTCTCGTTGTCCCACCAGAGGAGCGAGAAGCCGACGCCGCCGAGGATGACGAGGTGAGCGCCGGGCCCGTGCCGGTGGCCCTTCTTGTAGGTGCCGACAGGGAACTCGGAGATGTGGGCGCCCGTGACGTTTCCGGCGAGGTCGAAGTGGGTGTTGATGCCGCCCGCGCCCCGCGCCCGGTACTGCCACAGCCGCATGGTGTCCGCGTTGGGGACGAAGTTCGTGCGCCAGATGGTCCCGAAGTTCGTGCCCCTGCGCTGGTACAGCTTGCCCTGACCGCTGAAGAAGTCCTCGTCCTCGCCCGAGAACCGGTCCTTGAAGTGGTAGGGGTTGTTGAAGATGAAGTCCTGGCTCCTGAAGGTGCGCAGGACCGGAGGGGCGTTGGTCATGGACACGTAGCGGGCGGGCTCCGCGCCCGAGCCGTTGAAGTGCTGATAGGAGGCGTTGAGCGGGATCACGATGAGGCTGCCGGCCGCCCACTCGAACGTCGACTTCTGTTTCTCGTCGTACCAGACGCTCGTTGCGCCGCGCCCGGAGACGACGTACATCGTCTCTTCGTACATGTGGCTCTCGGGCTCGGACTTGCCGCCGGGCCTGATCTCGACGAGGTGGGCGTCGTTGGGGAGCGCCTTGCTCGGGATGTTGATGATGGCCCCCCTGCCGCCCTTGCGCTCCCAGTCTCCAAGCTCGACCTGGTCGAGGTCCTCGAACTTGTAGTCGACGATGACCGGGACGCCCTCGTCCTTCTGCCACTGCTTGTAGGGGTCGGTCGTCTCCCAGAGCTCAATATCGTCGGGGACTGCCGCTTCTCTCAGATCTGAGGTCATAGGGTCTCCTCCGTTGCGTTGGTCGGGCGAGGCAGGTCCGGTCCTAGGTCATCCGCTCGTCGGTCACGCCGGCGATGCCGGTGCAGTAGGGGACGAAGGCCTTCATGTTGCACTGGGCCCCGGACTTGGCGAGCTCGGCCTCGAAGATTTCGTGGATCTCGTGGTCTTCGTCCTCGTACTCGACCTGGATGCCGCCTTCCTTGATGCTGACGTCGGCGGACTGCCGGCGGTTGGGGGCGTTGAAGCCTCCGCTGCCCGACCGCAGGGCCATGTACCGGGCCCGCTTGGTGCCGGAGTTGAAGTGCTGGTGGTACGTCCCGTCGTTGGGGACGATGACGATGGAGCCGACCCTCCAGTCGCACTTGATCATGTCGGAGCGGTCGTCCTTGGTCCAGAGGAGGGAGAAGCCGGAGTCGCCGCTGAGGAGGACGAGATGGGCACCGGGGCCGTGGCGGTGGGCCTTCTTGTAGGTGCCGATGGGGAACTCGGAGATGTGGTTGCCCATGTCGTTCTTGCCCATCTGGAGCATGGCGTTGATGCCGCCGGCGCCGCGCTCCTTCCAGCCGTAGAGGAGCATGTCCGGGGCGTTGGGGATGAAGTTGGTCTCCCAGATGCGCTTGTTGAAGAGCTTGCCGTTGCCGCTGAAGTACTCTTCGTCCTCGCTGTAGCGCGACTTGAACATGAAGTCGCAGTTGAAGATGAACTCGGGGTCGCGGTAGAGGCGCATCATCGGCGGGGCGTTGGTCGTGGCGATGTAGCGGACCTTCTCGTTGCCGGAGCCGTTGAAGTGTTGGTACCAGGCGTTGAGCGGCACGGTGAAGAGACTGCCCGTCTTCCACTCGAAGGTCTGCTTGTTCTTCTCGTCCAACCAGACCGTGGTCGCGCCGCGCCCGGAGACGATGTAGAAGTTGATCTCGTACATGTGGTGCTCGGGCTCGGACTTGCCGCTGGGGTTGATGTCGACGACGTGGAGGTCGTTGGGCATGTGGGCGTTGTCGATATGGCAGACAGCGCCTTGCCCGCCCTTTCGCTCCCAGGGGCCGACCTCAATGTCGTGCATGTCGGGGATGTAGAAGGTGGTGTGGACCATCACCTTCTCGTCCTCGAGCCAGTCCTCGTACGCGTCAGGGGTACGGTAGTCGGTGAGACCCTCGGTCGGGGTCTCGGCGACTTTCATGTCGGTGCCTTGCATAACCATGGTTCGCCACTCCTATGGGTGAGGTTTGCCCTGAAGCCTACTCCAATGGCCCGAAACACACAACGAACAGAGTCCCGCGTGGGAAAGATTGCCTCGGCGAGGGGCGAACAAGCCGCCCACGTCCTGCGGCGCTTTACCGCTGCGCGACCTCTTTCGGCTCCGCGGGCTTGAGCACGCCGATGTAGGGCAGGTTCCGGTAACGGCCGCCGTAGTCGAGTCCGTAGCCGATGACGAACTCGTCCGGGACCTCGAAGCCCACGTATTCCAGCGGGACGTCGGCCATGCGCCGTACGGACTTGTCGAGAAGGCAGCAGACCTTGACGCTCGCGGGCTTCTTGCTGCGGAGGTGTTCGAGCAGGTAGCGGAGCGTTAGGCCGGTGTCGACGATGTCCTCGACGAGGATGACGGGGCGCCCTTGGACGTCGGCGCCGACGTCGCGGAGGACCTCGATGCTCCCCTCGCGCTCCTCGCCGTAGCGGGATATCTCCATGAACTCGATCTGCATGGGCAGGTCGATCTGCCGCATCAGGTCGGCCATGAACACGACGACGCCGCGCAACACGCCGATGAGGACGGGCTCGCGGCCTTCGTAGTCGGCGGCGATCTGCTTGCCGAGCTCGCGGACGCGCGCTTGGACCGTCTCCTCACTGAAGAGCACGCGCTCGGCGCCCTCGACGCTGGCGTCCGCCAGGGGCCCGAACCCGTACTTGCCCATGAGGCGCATGAGGTCGCGGCGGTACAGGAGCTGGATGTTGACCTCTGGGTACATCTCGCGGACGTGGCGCAGCTTCCGGTTCTTCTGCGTCACGAGGTTCTGCTTCATCGTGGTGAGCTCGAAGTACTGGTCGTACTCGGGCAGGTAGAAGTCCGGCGTGTGCATCTCCACGACCCGGTTGCCGTCCCACCGGAGCGGGAAGGAGCGAGGCTCGTAGAGGTACTTGATCTGGTAGTAGTCGAGGAGGTTGGCGAACTCGCGCTCGCTGGGGTGCATGAACGAAATCTGCGAGCTGTCCGAAGGGGTCGCGTCAATCTCGCCGGGGGCGCGGGCGCCACGCCTCGGCTGCCGGGGGCGCTCCCGCGCTCCGCCCCCTCGCACGGCGTCCCTAGCGCCGTCCGTCTTCACCTTGGGCCAATCGTCGTCTGGCTCGGCAGCGGGGGGAACGCCGGCAAGCGCTTGCTCGGCGCTGTGCCTGCGCCTGCCAACGCCGCCCCGGTGGCCGCGGCGGCGGGACGTCTTTGCGGGTGGCGCCGCGGTGTCGGCGGCGGGGGGCTCGACGCCGACGTCGGACGGAGCCGCGTCGACGGGCGGAGCGGCCGCCTTGGGGACTGCGGCTCGCGGTCGCCGCCGCCGCGCCGGAGCTGTGGGCGCGGACGGAGCGGGCTGACTCTCGGCGGGAGGCGGCGCGTCTGCGGGGACCTTTGCGGCTGACGGTGCGTCGGACTGCGGTGATGTGCCAGGGGCTGCGGCTCGCGATCGCCGCCGCCGCGCCGGAGCTTTGGGCGCGGATGGAGCGGGCTGACTCTCGGCGGGGGCCGGTGGGTCTGCGGGGGCCTCGGCCGCTGACGGGGAGTCGGACTGCGATGCGGCGGGGGAACGGCGGCGGCGGGGCCGCGGAGGCGATTCGACCGTCGCGTCGGTCGGGGTAGTCTCGGCGGCCTCGTTCGCGGTGACGCCTGGCTGAGCGTCCGTCGTGCTGCGCCGTGGGCTTCTGCGGCGCCGGGGCGCCGGCTGCTGGATTGGTTGGTCCGGCGCTATGGCGCCGGGCCGCTCGCTCTCGTTGGTCTGTTCCGCCAAATCGACTCCTCGCAGGTTGCGGAGGGGCGAGCCATTCGGGGAAGGCAGCTCGCCTCGCGTCGGCTCCATTCTAACGGGTCGCTATCGAACGGTCGTCGGCCTCACGTCGCTGATTTCACCGTGCCGCGGACGTAGTCCACCGTCGGCGCGACGCAGTACTCGCCGCGGCCGAATACGAGCGACTCGAGCGCGGCCTTGGCCGTATCGAGCGACGTGTAGCACGGGATGCGGCGCTCGGTGGCGGCGCGCCGGATCTCGAACCCATCGCGCCGGGCCGCCGCCACTTCTTCCACGGTGTTGATGACGGCGTCCATTTCGCCGCTGGCCACGACGGAGTAGGCGTTCGGCTCGGGCCCGCCCGCCTTGTGGACGACGGTCGCATTGAGGCCGAGGCCGGCCATGAGCGCGGCGGTGCCTGAGGTGGCGTAAAGGCGGTAGTCCAGCTGGGCCAGCAGCTTGAGCCAGGGAGCGGCCTCGGCCTTGTCCCGGTCGGCGATCGTAACGAGCAGCGATCCGGACGTGGGCAGCATGAGGTTGGCCGCCATCAGGGCCTTGGCGACGGCGGGGCGCAGCTGCAGGTCGATCCCCATGACTTCGCCCGTGGACTTCATTTCGGGCCCGAGGTACGTGTCAACGCCGGCCAGCTTGGACATGGAGAACACGGGCGCTTTCACGCTCACCATCGGGGGCGCCGGGGCGAGACCGGGCGCGTAGCCCTGATCGCTGAGCGAACTGCCGAGCATGACGCCCGTAGCGAGTTTCACCAGCGGGATGCCGGTGACTTTCGATATGAAGGGCACCGTGCGGCTGGACCGCGGATTGACCTCGATGACATAGATCGAGCTGAGACCTTGGTCGGCGGGCACCATGAGGCCATAGGGGCGGCTCCGGTTGATGATGACGTATTGGACGTTCATCAGGCCGCGCACGCCCAGGGCGAGCCCGATCCGCGTGGTGTAGTCGACGATAGTGTCGGACTCGTGGGCGGTGAGGTGGACGGCGGGAAACACGGCCATGGAGTCGCCCGAATGGACCCCGGCGCGCTCGATGTGCTCCATGATCCCCGGGATCAGCACGTCGCTCCCGTCGACGACGGCGTCCACCTCGACCTCGCGCCCCTCGAAGTAGGTGTCGACCAGGATGGGGCGTCCCGGGGCCGCTTCGACGGCGCGGGTAAGGTAGCGGACGAACTCGGTCGCGTTGTCGACGATCTCCATGGCGCGTCCGCCTAGGACGTAGCTCGGCCGCACGACGAGGGGGAACCCCAGGCTGCGTACGGCCTCCAAGCCCTCTTCGATGGTCGTGACGGTCGCGCCGGGCGGCTGGGGAATGTTCAGCCGGGCCATCACCTCCCCGAAACGCTCGCGGTCGGAGGCGAGGTCAATGGCCTCGGCGGATGTGCCGAGGATGGGCATGCCGACTCGGTCGAGCGACTGACTGAGGTTGATGGCGGTCTGCCCGCCGAACTGCACGACGGCAGGCGGGTACTCCCCGGCAACGAGTTCGGCGCCGGCCGGGGACGAGCGCTCGTTATCGAGGATGTCGAGGATGGATTCGTCGTCGAGGGGCTCGAAGTAGAGGCGGTCGCTGGCGTCGAAGTCGGTGGAGACGGTCTCGGGGTTGGAGTTGACCATGATGCTGCGGACGCCGGCGCCGTTCAGCGCCCAGGCGGCGTGCACCGAGCAGTAGTCGAATTCGATGCCCTGGCCGATGCGAATCGGGCCGCTTCCGACGACGAGCGCTCGCCGGCCGGCGAGCGGCGTGGCCTCGTTCTCCTCGTCGTAGCAGCTGTAGAAGTAGGGAGTGACCGCCTCGAACTCGGCTGCGCAGGTGTCCACCATCTTGTATACGGGACGGAGGCCATCCCTCAGCCGCAGATGGCGCACCGCGTCGGGCGTCTGCGAGATGAGCGTTCCGATGGCCGCATCGGGCATGCCGATGCGCTTGGCGTCCCGCAGCAGGTCGCCGGTGGTTGGCTCCGAGGCGAGACGGCGCTCCATCTCGACGATGCGAGCTAGCGCGTCGATGAACCAGGGGTCGATAAACGTGATGCGCGCCAGCGTGAGCACATCGGCGCCCCGCCGCAGGGCAGCGGCGATTGCCCATAGACGCAGGTCGGTCGGCGCGAGGGGCAGGCCATCGACGTCGCGGCCCGCCCACTCGGGGTCCTCCCACAGGAGCGAGCGGCCGCTGGTCTCGAGGGACCGGACGGCCTTCTGCAGCGCGGCCTCGAAGCTTCGGTCGATGGCCATGACCTCGCCCGTCGCCTTCATCTGCGTCCCGATGGTGCGGTCGCCGGCGCCGAATTTATCGAAGGGCCAGCGGGGTATCTTCACGACGCAGTAGTCGAGGGCGGGCTCGAACGCGGCCTTGGTCTGCTGGGTGACCTCGTTCGGTATCTCGTCGAGGCGTCTGCCCACGGCGATCTTGGCGGCGACCCTCGCGATGGGGTAGCCGGTCGCCTTGGAGGCGAGAGCGGACGAGCGGCTGACGCGCGGGTTGACCTCGATCACGACGTATCGCATCGGTTCGGGCGCGCCGTCCGGCAGGACGTCGCCGACGACGGGGTTGGGGGAGAGAGCGAATTGGATATTGCAGCCGCCCTCAATGCCGAGCGCCCGGATGATCCGCGTGCTGGCGGAGCGGAGCATCTGGTATTCCTTGTCGGACAGGGTCTGGCTGGGGGCCACGACGATGGAGTCGCCGGTGTGGACGCCCATCGCGTCGAGGTTCTCCATGTTGCATATAGTGATGCACGTGTCGGCTGAGTCGCGCATCATTTCGTACTCGATCTCACGCCACCCGCGGACCGACCGCTCGACTAGGACCTGGCGGATGGGACTGGCCGCGAGTCCGCTCGCCGAGACCTGGCGGAGCTCGTCTAGCGTGGTCGCAAAGCCGCCGCCGGTGCCGCCGAGGGTGTACGCGGGGCGCACCACCAGCGGTAGGCCCAGCGAGCGCCCAACGGCGATAGCCTCGTCGAGCGAGCTCACTATCGCACTCTCCGCGACCGGCTCTCCGAGGTCGCGGAGGAGGGAGCGGAACAGCTCACGGTCTTCGGCCGTCTTGATCGTCTGGATGGACGTGCCCAAGAGGCGCACGTCGTAGCGGCCGAGCACGCCGGCGTCGTGCAACTCGACCGCGAGGTTCAGGCCCGTCTGTCCGCCGAGGGTCGGGAGCAGGCCATCGGGACGCTCTTTGGCGATGATCCGCGTCAGCACCTCGACCGTGAGGGGCTCGATGTAGACGGCGTCGGCGATCTCCTCGTCGGTCATAATCGTGGCCGGGTTGGAGTTGACGAGGACGACGCTCACGCCCTCCTCGCGCAGCGCCTTGCACGCCTGCGTGCCCGCGTAGTCGAACTCGGCCGCTTGGCCGATGACGATGGGCCCGCTGCCGATAACGAGGACTTTGCTGGGCGCCGCGCTTGCTTGTGTCATGGGCTGGTAGGCCCCTTGGTCGAGAGTGTCATGCTGCAGCGGGCTGGTGGAAGCGTAGTTCGGGTATCCGCTGGAAATCAGAGTCGAGCGTGTAGACGTAGTGACTGCCCTCAATGGCAAGCGCCGCAATCAGCGCGTCCACTATCCCGATAGTGATTCCCAATCGCTTCAACTCGTAGGATATCTCGCCGCATCGCACCCATGTATCCCCGGTGATCTCCGCTTGGGGAAGCGGACGCATGGTTTGAGCCAGAAAATCGAACTCCCGTGCCGAATGGGCGCCCCGGAGCAGTTCGGCAAGAACTATTCCGGCAACGATTATCTCCCCCCGTTCGAGCAGGCGTCGAAGTTCCGCCTGCTCCGGCGAATCGTTGACTCGAAAGTACGGTATCCACACCGAGGTGTCCGCGATAACCATGACGCTCTTTACCCGGCGCTCACAGAGCGCTGCTCGGAGGGAGCCATCCGCATCCGGTCGAGCTTCTCTTCTCTCAGGGCGTCGAGGCGTCTTTCTTCCTCCTTGTCATAGTCGATGTCGATTGTGCCTGCGAGTTCGGCCAGCCTTTTGACGGCCCACCCCCGGAGGTACAGCCGCAAGGCTTCCTCCACCGCTTTGCTCTTGCCCTTCACCCCCACCGCCTTGACCACGTCGTCCAGGAGTCTCTCGTCTATATCGAGCGTCGTACGCATCTCATCGCCTCGCCAACATCATGCTCGCGCACCGAGGCTCTTCACCCGGCGCGCACAGAGTGCTGTTCTGAGGGAGTCATCCTCATTTGGTCGAGCCACTCTTCCCTCTGGGCATCGGCGCGCCTGAACTCTTCCCTATAGTCGATGAGGTCAAGCTTGCCGGCAGACTCAATCAGCTGCTTGGTGGCCCACCCCCTGAGGTACAGCCGCAAGGCTTCCTCCACCGCTTTGCTCTTGCCCTTCACCCCCACCGCCTTGACCACGTCGTTCAGAAGCCTCTCGTCTATGTCGAGCGTCGTACGCATCTCATCGCCTCGCCCGCATCATTCTCACGCGTCACTCGCCGAGCATCGTTCGCATCTTCTTGCCGCATCGCTATGACGCATCATTATGCTACACCATAGCTAAGCATCACACACCATCTCAACGAAACGGTCGAAGATGTACTCGTTGTCGCGCGGTCCCGGCGACGCCTCGGAGTGGTACTGGATGGCGAGGACGGGCAGGTCGCGGTGACGCAGGCCCTCGATGGTCCCGTCGTTGAGGTTGCGGTGGGTCACGATGACGCCGCTGGGCAGGCCATCGTCGGATACGGCGTAGCCATGGTTCTGGGCCGTGATGCAGACGCGGCCTGTTTCGAGGTCCTGGACGGGATGATTGCCGCCGCGGTGCCCGAACTTCAGCTTGTAGGTCTCGCCGCCGAGGGCCCTTGCGATGATCTGGTGTCCGAGGCATATGCCGAGGGTCGGCACGCGCTCGACGACGCGCTGCGCGGCTGCGACCGTCAGCGCGTTGTGCACGGGGTCGCCCGGCCCAGGCGAGAAGACGACGCCGTCGGGCTTGAGGGCCAGGATGTCGTCGGCCGAGGCCGTCGCGGGCAGCACGCTCACCCGGCAGCTCCGGTCTGTGAGCAGTCGAAGGATGTTGTACTTCACGCCGCAGTCGACGACCGCCACGTGTTTGGCGCCGTCGCCGCTCCACTGGTAGCCCTCGGCGACCGTGACGCGCTCGACGAAGTTGACCGTGTCGTAGGCGGGGCGAGAAGTGAGCTCTCGCAAGGCGTCCCGCGGCTCGCCGGCGGTGACGGCGCCCATCATGACGCCTTGCGAGCGGATCCGGCGGGTGATGGCGCGCGTGTCGACGCCGGCGAGGCCCGCGATGCCGTTCGCGGCGAGGTAGTCGTGCAGCGTGCGGAGCGAGTCGTAGTGGCTCGGCGTGAGCGAGCGCTCGCGGACGACGAACCCGGCGACCTGCACCTGGCGCGACTCGATGTCCTGGTCGTTGATCCCGTAGTTGCCCTGGAGCGGGTACGTCGGCATCACGATCTGGCCGGCGTACGACGGGTCGGTGAGCATCTCCTGGTAGCCGGACATCGATGTGTTGAACACGATCTCGCCGAACGCCGTCTGCCCTTCGACGAGCGCGCCGAAGGGTTGGCCCGTGAACACCGAGCCGTCGCTGAGCACGAGGTGGGCGCGAGTCGTCACAGCCCCAACCCGTCGTAGGCGATCTGGCCCCGAGCGATCGTGAGCTTCACCTTGCCGCGGAGCGTTTGGCCGTCCAGAGGCGTGTTCTTGCCCTTCGACGCGAAGCTCGCGGCGTCGACCGTCCACTCCTCGCCGGGGTCGAACACGACCAGGTCGGCGGGCGTCCCCTCCCGCAGGGTCGCCAGCTCGGAGAAGCGGTCGCCCAGGACTGCGGCGGGACCGGCTGTGAGCCGGTGCACCAGGGTGCGCAGGTCGAGCTCGCCTGCGTGCACAAGGCCCATCAGCGACCCGAACGCCGTCTCGAGGACGGAGATGCCGACCGCGGCTTCGTCGAACGGGACCGCCTTGTCGCTGAAGGTGTGGGGCGCGTGGTCGGTCGCGACGGCGTCGATGGCGCCGCTGCTCAGCGCCTCCACCAAGGCGCCGCGGTCCGCAACCGAGCGCAGCGGCGGGCTCACCTTCGCGCGCGTCTCGTAGGCGGCGGGACTCAACGGCGCGGCCCCCGCCGGGCCTCCGTGGCCTCCCAACACCCATTCCTCCGTCATAGTGAGGTGGTGCGGCGTGACCTCCGCGGTCACGCGTACGCCGCGCTCCTTGGCCCGGCGGACCTGCTCGGCGCTGCCGGCGGCGCTGATGTGCGCGATATGCACATGTCCGCCGGTCAACTCGGCGAGCGCGATGTCGCGCGAGACGATCGATTCCTCGGCGGCCGAGGGGTATCCGGCGAGGCCCAGCCGCGACGACACCCAACCCTCGTGGACGCCGAGCCCGCGGACGATGGAGTAGTCCTCGCAGTGGTCCATGACAGGCAGGCCGAGCTGGCCCGCGTACAGCAGCGCCATCTGCATCAGGCGCCCCGTGGCGACGGGACTGCCGTCGTCGGTGAATCCGACTACGCCGGCCCGGGCCATCTCCTCCATGTCGGTGAGTTCGAGCCCCTCGCGGCCGCGGGAGACGGCGCCAAAGGGGAGGACGCGGACCGGCCCCGCCGCGCGCGCTTGGCCCGCGATGAACTCGACGACCGTCGCGTTGTCGATGGCTGGGCGGGTGTTGGGCATACAGCAGAGAGTCGTGAAGCCGCCCCGCGCGCCGGCGGCTGTCCCTGTGGCGATGGACTCTTTGTCCTCGAACCCGGGCTCGCGCAGGTGCGTGTGCAGATCGATGAAGCCGGGCGCGATCACCAGCCCGCCCGCGTCTATCACCGTGGCGCCGTTCGGCGCGGACACCCGCCCGCGCGAGACGATTCGGCCGTCGCGGATGAGGAGGTCGGCTTCAGCGTCGGACCCGTCTATTGGGTCGACGACGCGGCCGCCCCGAAGCAGGGCGTCAACGCTCATGGCGTACCGGCTCCGGACGCGCCGGTGAGTAGGCGATAGAGCAGCGCCATGCGTATCGCGACGCCGTTCGTAACCTGCTCCTCGATCTGCGCGGCAGGGCTGTGCGCGATGGCGGAGGCAATCTCGACGCCTTCGTTCATCGGTCCGGGGTGCATGACGAGCGCTCCCGGCTTCGCGGCGCGCAGCCGGGACTCGGTGACCTGCCACCTGCGGGTGTACTCGCGCATGCTGGGGAGCATGCCGCCGGCCTGCCGTTCGGTCTGGACCCGGAGCGCCATGACGACGTCCGCGCCTTCGATGGCGCGGTCGAGCTCCGGTTCGACGGTCACGTTCGGGAGGCCGGCGCGCTGCTCGCCGACTGCCGGACGAGCGCGGAGCAGGTCGAGCGGCATCATCGTGGGAGGCCCGGAGAGCACGACCGACGCGCCCGTCGCGGCAAGTCCGAGGATATCCGAGCGGGCCACTCTGCTGTGAAGGACGTCGCCGATGATGACGACCTTGGCGCCGTTTAGCGAGCCGAGGCGTCTGCGCATGGTCATGAGGTCCAACAACCCCTGCGTCGGATGGGCGTGGCGTCCGTCGCCGGCGTTGATGACTCCGGTTGACTTCAACTCTCGCGCCAGCAGGTAGGGGGCGCCCGCGTGCGGGTGGCGCAGGATGATGATGTCGGCGCGCATCGCTTGGAGCGTGAGGGCTGTGTTGAGCAGCGACTCGCCTTTCTCGGCGCTGCTGCCCGAGCCGGAGATGTTGATGACGTCGGCGCTGAGCATCTTGCCGGCCTGCTCGAATGAGACGCGGGTGCGGGTGGACGGCTCGAGGAAGATGGTCATGACGACCTTGCCGCGGAGCGTGGGGACCTTCTTGATGTCGCGGTCGAGGACTTCACGCATGGCTTCCGCGGAGTCGAGGATGCTGTCGATCTCCGCTTCTGTGAAGTCGTCGAGGTCGAGGACGTGGCGGCGGGCGGCGGTCTGCTGCTCCAGAGCGAGCGGGGCCGGCGTGGGCGCTCGGGTGGTCATGTCAGCACCGGTTCCTCGTGCGCGATGAGGACGACTTCTTCGACCTGGTCGAACTCACGGACGCGCACCTGGATCTCCTCGTTCCCGGTGGTGGGGACGTTCTTGCCGACGTAGTCGGCGCGTATGGGGAGTTCCCGGTGGCCACGGTCGACCATGACGGCGAGCTGCACCAGTTTGGGGCGGCCCAGGTCCATGAGGGCGTTGAGAGCGGCGCGGACGGTCCTGCCGGTGAAAAGGACGTCGTCGACGATGACGACGACGCGGCCGTCGACGCTCGCGGGGAGTTGGGTCGGCAGGACGAGGGGCTGCGGCCGGCTGGTGAGGTCGTCGCGGTAGAGGTTGATATCGAGAGCGCCGGCAGGGACGTGGACGTGCTCGAACTCGGCGATGCGCTCTGCGAGTCGCTGGGCGAGGGGGACGCCGCGCCGCTGCAGGCCGACGAGCATGATGTCGTCGGCGCCGTGGTTGCGCTCGACGATCTCGTGGGCCATGCGGCTGAGGACGCGCCGCATGTCGTCGGTGGTCAGGAGCAGACGCTCGCGGGGCAAGAAAAAACCTCTCACGCCGAGGCTAAGAGGTTTCCGGGTTGCGGCGCGGCGCTCGGGCGGTCAACTCCGCCGTTGCCCCGTGCCACCCCTCACCTTCCCAGCCTCACGGGACTGGACTTAAAGGATTGCAGGTGTGTTCGGTTGTCTGGCGACAGTATAGGCGGATTGGGATGGACGAGCAAGGGGCCCCAGCTGGGTTTCTTACCGCGCAGCGCACGGGCAGGGAGAGGGGCCCGCGCGGCTGCGGATTCCGGAGGAGGGTTGAGAGGTCCGGGGAACGACGAGAAGGAAGCGTGGTGAATGGGATGGTTTGCATTGGGGCCTTGCCTTTGCGTACGCTGCGCCAGCGCTGCAGGCGATGGCCGCAACGGTCCATGCGTGAAGGGTAGGGCGGCGCCCCGCCCAACTCGTTCGCCCTTATGAGGTCGGCATGACGGATGGCCGTTGGCGGCGCCAGACCCGGCGATAGGAGATTGGGTTGCAGGAGCGATTTGGTCCAGCTTCGACGGTCGCGGCAGCAGCGGCGCGGGGCATGCCCGGTCGCGTACGAACTTGGCGCCGCGTTTGCGCGAGACGCCTAGGTCCGGCAATAGAGAGGAGGCGTGATGACTGATCGTGCGGACGTCCAGGCGGGTGTGGACAACCTAGTGAAGCATTGCGCCGCAGTCGAGCGTGGCGAATCGGTGCTGTTGCTCAACGAACGGGGAAGCTTGGACCCGGAGTTCGTTGCGCTGCTCGAACAGGCCATCGCCGAGGCCGGCGGGGCGCCCTATTCGCTGTGGGTGGACTCCCTGGCCCGCGCCGGAGAGCTGCCTCCGCCCGTAGCGGGCGCGGTGCTGGGCGCGGACAAACTGCTGCTGAACTGCAATCTCAACCGCGCCGTGCTGCTCGACCACCTCCGGGCCAACGGCGCGGCCGGACTGGTGCGCGTCAACAACCGCATCCGTGCTGCGGAGGGGATGACGACGGACCACGCGCGGTTCGACTGGCGCCTCGTGATGGCGCTGGCGCACAGCATCGAGGCCCGCACGTCCCAAGCCTCGACGTATCGCGTCACCAGCCCGCGCGGCACCGACGTATCGGGGCGCGTTGCGTCGGCGAGCGAGGTCGCGGACGCCTTCTTCGTGCAGGACGCGGAGATGAGCCGCGCCGAGCGCGTCTTCCCGGGCGAAGTGTATGCGCCCATCGGCAGCGCGGACGCAAACGGCACGATCGCGTTCGACCATCCCGGCATGGCGGACCGCGAGCAGTTCCACAATCCGATACTGTTGCAGGTGCGGGACAACGCGTTGCAGAGCGTCGAGTGGCGGGAAGAGCCCGCGCGCCCGGACCAGAAGGACGACCCCACTGGCAATACCGTCTGGACGAGCGCGCATCTCCAACGCTTGCTGGACGCCAACGAGGAGCGATACGGGCGCGGTCCCGCCTACGCCGTGGACTCCTTCCACGGCGGGTTCCATCCCAAGGCAGTGAAACGCCCCGGCCAGCAGAGCAACCAGGACGTGATGCATTTCCACGTCGGCAGGACGCCAACGCCCCTCTCCGCCTATATTTCCGACCAGACGATAGAGCTGGACGGCCAGTCGTTCTGGGAGCATGGCCGCTCCACCCTGCTGCAGGAAGAGAGCATCAGAGCGATGGCAAGAGAGTACGGAGAGCAGATATAGATGGCGAACCTTCCTCTCAGCATCGCGCTGGAGCACTACGACAGGCACGTGCCGTGGGTGGAAGGCGCTGTGCGGCCGAACGGCATCGAGCCCAGGGTGCTGATCGTCGGGCAGGATGGCCCCGGCGGGAGGCGGCATGAGCGCATGCTCCTGCACCGCGAGTTCGACGTCTGCGAGCTGTCGCTCGGCTCCTATGTCATGGCAAAGGCGCGAGGCGCGGCGCTCACGGCCATCCCCGTCTTCCCACGCCGCCTGTTCAGCCAGTCGCAGATGTACGTGAACACCGAGTCGGGCATCCGCGGACCGAAAGACATCATCGGCAAGCGGGTCGCCTTGCGCTCCTTCCAGACGACGCTTTCCGTGCTCGCCAAGGGCGACCTGGGCAGCGAGTACGGCGTGCCGCTCGACGCTGTTACGTGGGTCACCACCGCCAGCGAGCCCGTCCCGTTCGACCCCCCGCCCGGCGTTACGGTCGAGCGCATGGACGCGCAGCGCAACCTCGGCGACGCGCTCGTCGAGGGCGAGGTGTCGGCGTACTTCTCGCCGCGTCCGCCGCTGCCGTACCTCCAAGGCGCGGCTGAGGTCGGGCGGCTGTTCGACGACCCGCGCGCCGAGGAGGCGCGCTACTATCAGCGCAACGGCTTCTACCCCATCATGCACGTGGTCGCGATGAAGTCGGAGGTGGCTGAGCAGCATCCTTGGGCCGCGGTGAGCCTGCTGGACGGTTTCGAGCAGGCAAAGCGGCAGTGGGCTCACTATATGGACGACCCCAACTGGAGCAGACTCACGTGGGGGCTCCACTACTTGGAAGAGGAGCGGCGCGTGCTCGGGCCGGACCCGTGGCCGTCAGGCGTCGCGGCGAACCGGGCCAACCTCGAGCGGTTCATTCGCTACGAGGTCGAGCAGGGACTCATCCCCGGACCGCTCGCCGTTGAGGACCTCTTCTTCGAGACGACCCTGGAAACCTAAGGACCACGCTTGTACGGGCGGGACGATCAACTAGCGGAGCGGGAGGACAACACCATGGGCAGGCTAGACGGAAAGGTGGCGGTCATCACGGGCGGCGGCAGGAATATCGGGCGCGCCACCTCCAAGCTCTTCTCGTCCGAAGGCGCCAAGATCGCCATCTTCGACCTCGACCAAGACCGCGCAGCCGGCGTGACCGCTGAGGTTGCCGAGCTAGGCGGCGAGTGTATGTCCGTCATCGGCCAGGTCCAGAAGGTCAACGACGTCCAGGACATGATTTCCACGGTCGTCGAGCGCTACGGCCGGATCGACATCCTCGTCAACTGCGCCGCCATCTCGGACCGCTCCCCCATGCTGGAGCTTTCCAACGATGAGTACCAGCGGATCGTCGACGTCACCATGAACGGCACCTACTACACCTGCAAGTACGTCGCCGAGCAGATGGTGAAGCAGGGCAGCGGCGGCGCAATCGTCAATTTCTCCTCCGGCTCCGCCTTCCAGGGCAACACCCGCCGCGTCGCCTACGACATGGCCAAGGGCGCGATCGTTTCCCTCACCATGGACATGGCCGCTCAGCTCGCCCAGTACGGCATCCGCACCAACTGCATCGCCCCCGGCATCACTGGCTCGCAGGTCGGCGGGCAGATCGCCTTTGAAGACCGGAGCACGAACAACCTCGTCGGCGGACGCGCCGGATACCCCGAGGAGCAAGCCAGCGTCGCCCTCTTCCTCGCCAGCGACGACTCCCGGCACCTCTATGGCCAGACCCTTCGAAACGACGGCGGAGGCTCGATCATCTAGCGAGCAGCACGATTTGCATCGGGGTCAGTTTCTCTCGTCACCCTCGTCACCCTAGACAGGAGACAGCCATGACACAGACCGCAACGTATACGGAGCAGCAGTTCATCGCGGACATGCGCGAGACGTTCGCATCGAACCGCGACCCGATGCACCAGGCCCACGCCGTCGCCGGCCTGCTGCGCCGGGCGTTCGAGAGCGGCTGGCCGGAGAACAGCGAGAAGTTCGGCGACGGCGAGGGCACGTTCGAGGTTTACCGCGACACCGAGTACGGCCACCCCGGCCCCGGCTTCGTCGTGCTCGCGTACCGCCAGGGCCCACAGGAGCGCAAGCGCCCCGCGCCGCACGACCACGGCGTATGCTGGGTCGTCTATGGGGTGAAGAGCGGCTCCAACATGCAGACGAGGTACTCCTACAAGCACACCGACGACCGCACACAGATGCCGTCGTTCGAGAAGGTGCAGGAGGTGCTTCAGACCTCGGGATGCGTGGACTACTTCCTCCCCAGTGAGATCCACAGCGTGCAGGGCTCCACCACCGAAGAGACCATCTACGCCCGCATCACGAGCATGGACCTGGATAACGTTCAGGGTCACCGGTACGACGTGGAGAGCGGTCGCAGCGCGGTCTTCTCCTCCGCCACGACGACGGACGCATAGCCATGGCAGTCTCCGTAGCAGTAGGCAACCGCCTCGAAACGCGCCACCTGCTGAGCGGACGCGTCCCCATCGAGGGCATAGACGTCGAGCTCGTCGACGCGGGGCCGGCTCCGGCGCCCATCTTCCCTGCGATGGTGACGACGCGCCCCTACGACGTGGGAGAGTTGACCGTCGGAAACTTCATCATCGCCAAGGACCAGGGCGTGGGGCTCGTGGGGCTGCCCGTCTTCCCGAACCTCTTCTTCCCGCTCACCGGCGTCACGGTGAACAAGGGGGCCGGCGTCGCCAAGCCGGAGGAGCTGGCGGGGAAGCGCGTCGGCGTGCCCCTCGGCTTCGCGTCCAACCCGGCGGTGTGGCTTCGCGCGATCCTGGCGAGCCAGTACGGCGTCGCGGCTGACTCGATCATGTGGGTCGAGGGCGAGAACGACTCGCTGCGCGACATCCCCTATCCCAGGCCCGAACGGCTGAAGCGCGAGCAGATGACCGGCCTCGACGAGCGCCTCGCGGCAGGAGATATCGACGCGCTGGTCGTCGCGGGCGGGAACGCGACGCTCGCCGATACGGTCCAGCTGCTGGTCGCCGACCCTTACCCGCTCTTGGAGAGCTACCACGCCGCGACGGGCGTTTTCCCCATCAACACGCTGCTCGTGATGCGGGAGGAGTCGCTGGCGGAGCATCCCGCGCTGGCGGGCGCTGTCTGCAAGGCGATGGATGAGGCGACCGCAATCTACATGGCGGAGGAGCCGGACGACGCCGTCCATCAGGGCTTGCGCGTCGGCGACCTGCGCCGCCTCGGACTGTTCCCGCGCGGGCAGGGACTTGCCGTGCATGGCGCCTCAGTGCTCGCGCTCGTGGACTCGCTATACGAGACGGAGCTGATCCGCAAGCGCTGGACGCTGGACGAGTTGTTTGCAGCATAGGCTCGTCATAGCGTCCATACTCAGGGGGGAGGACTGTAGGCCTTGCCATTTTCGAGCTTCGTTATGGCGTTGTAAGCGTTCGATAGCGCCAATCCGGCTCGATCATCTCCTGCCGCAGCCGGGCGCCGTCCCCTGCTTGGAGCAGCCTCAGGTCATCCTTGGGCGCCCGAGGGCCTAGCGCGAGTCTTGGATGACGCCTTCACCGAGTAGGTGGAGACGGCCCCTGCGAGGCTGGCGAACTCCGGTTCGAGACGCCGGTAAACCCGCCCGATGAGCTCATCCCGGAGCGCCTGGGAAAGTCCAAGTCGATATTGCGGAGCATGGTCTTCACCATTTCCCGGTGGCGCATTGGAAGCAAATCTGGTCGGAAGCGGCTCGACAACAACGCTGTAGTCGCTCAAAGAGGCCGCGCGATGGATAGTTGAAGAACTCCATGGTCAGGTTGGGTTCGCTCGAGTTCGGAACGGTCATCTTCTGGATGCTATTCTGGCTCGCCAACGGATTGGCTAAGCTCATTCCCGGGACCCATGTCGGCGTGAAGTTCGCGGAGAAGGGCGACGTAGACCCCTTCGCAGTCACGCTGGACAAGATGGGCTGGGGCACGGACCTCGGCGACTTGCCTTCTACTTCACGGGCGTCGTTGAACTGCTCGTCGGGCTCGTCTTCACATGGGCGCTGATCCAGTTCTTCATGCGCACCGGTCCGGCAGCACGTCAGCCATGGATCCTGTTGGGGCTCTTCGTCAGCGCCATCATCTTCGCCGTATTCGCCTTGTCGAATGTCGTTACGGCGTCCCGCCCGACGCCGCTCATCTGGCACATCGCCTACTTCGGCGTCGTTGGCGTGTCGTGGTTGGTGATTGTGAGCCAGAGCATGTGGATGCGCGCAGCCGGCGGCAGCGACGACAGCTAGCCATCGCCCGGGAGGGAGTCGAGTCCCTTCCATGCGAAACGGGCCCGCCCGATCTCCATCGAGACCGGGCGGGTCGATGCCTGGGAACGCTCGGCAACCAACAGTGGGTGAGCTCGGGCTTCGATTGTCGAGAAGGAGCTTCGAGCGGGGGGCGTCGCGCCCTCCGTGAGGAGGCCAGCGGCCACGGAAAGCCCGTTGGTCTCGGAACAGGGCGGCCTATCCCCCCGTTGTCACCGATCTTCGATATGGGCTGCCCGGCGCCGACGCTTCTCCAGTCGCGCCTGGCTTCCGAACCGTCACGGCTTGGACATGGCCGCTCTTCATCCGGTCCTAGAACTGCCGCTCCGCCTACACTAACCCTCCCTTGACTGTGCGCCCTCTCGCAGGTCCCCAAGACGCGCCAACTGCTTGCTGCGCCAACTGTACCCCAGTGCGAACACGAGCACTGCAACTCCGCCGGCCGCGACAGCGAACGGCGCGGACACCAAGGCCGCAACGCCCGCGAACTGCAACTCTCCCATCGGACGCACGCTGGTGTGCATCATGCTCCACACGCCCATCACGCGTCCCCGGAACTCGTTTGCCACCAGCATCTGCAGGTTCGTCTGCACCCCGACGTTCAACATGGACGCGCCCGTCCCCACCGCGAACAAGAGCCCCAGCGACACCCAGTACCACTCGGACAATGCAAACGCCATCATGAACACGCCCATCGCCACCGCTCCGCCCGTCAGCAACGCCCGCTGCTGATGCGGCCCCGTCATGCTCGACGCGATGAACACTCCCGCCACGCTCCCTACGCCCATCGCGCCCCACATGAAACCCAGTCCCTCCGGCCCAACGCCCAGCACGTCCTTGGCGAACACCGGGAACAGCACCGCCAGGGATACGCCGAACGCCATGTTGTAGTACGCCGTCCCGATGAGGAACATGAACGCCCGCTCCCGCCGGATGTACCCGAGCGCCGCGCCCATGTCCGCCAGCACGCTCCGTCCGCGCGAACGGACCACCGGCGGCAGATGCACCCGCAACAGCATCGCCGCGTACACAGCCACCGCCAGCGCCGTTATCGCGAACACGACCCCGCCCGCGACGCTCGCCGAGTCCGCGAAGTCGAGCACGAACGCGCTCACCAACCCGCCGACCACCGGCGCGCCCACCCGGGTCGCCGGGTGGATCATCGCGTTCAACGCCACAGCGCTCGGCATCGCCTCGCGGTTCACCAGATGGGGGAACATCGCCATCCGCGCCGGTCCCTCGAACGAACCTATCGCCGACAGCACGAACCCGCCCGCGATCACGTGCCACGCCGTCAGAAGCCCAAGCACTCCCAGCGCCGACAGGATTCCCAGCACCGCGATGAACAGCAATTGCACCGCGATGAGCAACCGGCGCTGGTCGAACTTATCCGCCAGCGCCCCGCCGAACAGCGTCAGCGCCGTGGACGGGATGAACTGCGCCGCCCCGTTCAGCCCCAACAGCAACTTCGACCCGGAGAGCTGATAGATCAGCCACCCCTCGATCATCCACTGCATCTGCTGACCGGAAACGGCGACGACGAACCCCACCCAATACAGGCGGAAATCCCGATGACGCAGCGCACTGAACCGGCCAGCCATGCCCTCAGTCTACCCCTATCCCTGCCTCACATGGCGCGCGCACGTGCGCCATAGAGTCCACGCGAGGCAACTTCCGCAGGCGTCAGACCGCGACAAGCACCGAATGAGAGGCATCGACTCGTCGGGCTCATGCGGCTATGCTGCTTGCTACAATGACGCCTGCCCGGTCCACCGCTCATACCAGGAGGTAAGAGACATGCCCACCTTTGACACTCTTCCGCTGCACGAAGCGCGCGCGAACAGCGCAACCGGCCAGCGCGCGGCGCTGCTTCGCGAGTACATGGGGTACATCCAGAGCTTAGCCCCCGGACAAGCGGGGAAGCTGGAACCGGGAGAGGGCGAGACGACCCAGGCGGTCCGGCGCAGGCTTACCGCAGCGGCTGAAGCGCTGGGGAAGGAACTGCAGGTCCGCCGTTCCGCCAACGGCGTTTACTTTTGGGCGCCGGAGGTCCGGCGACGCGGCAGGCCCCGCAAGAACCCGGTCGCGTAGCCTCCCGCCGCGCTTCCTAGACCCGACCGCGCCACCCCGTGCTCCCATGGGGTCGAATCGTAGCGGGCCCCGTCTTCGGCGTGCGCCCCGGCGCATGCCCCGACGGGCGGCCCCGTTCTCGCGCAGTCCGAGGCGACGAGCGTCCTGGCGATGGGAATCGCTCGAGAGATCGAGTGGGACACACGGCAGCGACGGGCGTAGGTCAGCCTCCAACACAGAATCAGAACGCTCTCAATGAGGGAGGCCAAGCCCATAGACCACTCGTTCAAGATGCGCGCCAGAGTTACTAACCGTGGCAACCGCAAGCCCTCGCAAGCTACTCGCTCATCTCGGGTGAGTCGATACGGCCGGTCGCGGTCAGGGTTCCTCCCCCGTACTTTCGAGAATCCCGCTAGGAGGCGAATAGAGATGTCGCGATTACCATCGGTCAACCGGGACGCCGTCCCCGAGAACCTGCGTGCCGCCTTCGACGAGCTGATCGCCGCCAACGACGGCGCCGTGCCCATCGGCCCCGGCATGGTCGCGGCAATGAGCCCGGAGATGGCCCTCCGCCGCCGCCCCCTGAGCAACTACGTGCGCTGGGAACTGAAGATGCCGCAGAATGTCCAGGAGCTGGCGATCCTCGCGACCGCCAGACACATGGACTGCCCGTATGTCTGGAATGCCCACGCGGGCATGGCGCGTAAGGCCGGCGTCAGCGACGCGCTCATCGACGCTATCCGCGACCGTCAGCTCCTCCCCGCCATGAGCGAGGACGAGGCGGCGGTCATGGGGTTCACGACGGAGATGCTGTCGGCCCACCACGTTTCGGACGCAACCTTTGAGGCGGCGGTTGCCCAGTTCGGCATACAGAACACAATCGACGTCATTGCCTTGATGGGCCAGTACATGACAAACGCCGGGTTCATCAACTCGTTCGAGTTGGAGGTGCCGGAGACGACGGAGCCGGTGTTGCCGGTCTAGCAGGTAAGGAGGGGCCCTCGGCAACGCCCACCAGTCCGGCGGCCGATGATGGTGAACACCCAACTCCGTCTCGCTCATAGTCCCGCGAGTACAACGGTACGTGTCGCGGGACTCGGCGCGAGACGACTACGGCGTGGTTCTTGGCGACGATCTAGCGGTTGATGCCGAGGCGACTCGCCGATCGCGGGCTTCGCAGGCCTGAGCCGAAGGGCGCTTCGTCTCTTACAAGGAATCGGCTGTATTCACGAGGCAGGATTCGTTCCCCTCGAGGTCAGCCATGACAGCGAACCGGCCCTCCGGTTCGTCGTTGTGCTGGAGGAACCTTAGCACGAAGGTTGCCGGTTAGCGTCCCATGCCGACCAGTTCCCACTCCTCGCGTCCTGTTCCAAGCCAAGCGTCCGCTCAAGATGGAGGACGACGAGATCTCCCGACCGCGGCCTCGTTCCTGGCGATGAGATCCTCCCAGGGGTAGCGACCGGCGCGCCTCAGAGGCTTGGCGCGCCAACTGTGACTTGTGTCGTACCTGGGTCTGAGGCTCCAACGGGCCGAGCTCTCGCCTCAGCCTTAGGCGTCCGCAGCTCACGAGCGCCGCGCTTCGCGTTCCGCCTCCGTTCGGCGCGCTCCCGCTCCTCTGGCGGGTGGACGTCCTTGAACGCCAGGTACAGGCCGACGAGGTAGATGGTCTTAAGCGCGCCCGAAGCGACGAACGGCGCGTTCGCAGGCACGCCTCGTACAATAGGGCAAGGGTGCGCGACTGATGAGGAACGGAGTACTCGTCGCGCGGGACATGCTCAAAAGAACTCACAGGAGGTCCGTCGTGGCGGACGTGCTGATTCGAGAGGCGCAGCACTCCGACATCGACCCCATACGGTCGTTGGTGGTTGCTTTGGCCCAGGAGCGTGGGCAGGCGCCAGAAGGCGAAGTCGTCGACTCGATGATCGTCGAGTGCATCGGTGCAAGCGGCCACACGATCTTTGTAGCGCAGGCTGGCCGTTCGCTAGCCGGGTACGCGGCGGTCCACTGGATTTCCATGCCGATGCTGCCGGGCCGAGAGGGTTACGTCTCTGACCTCATCGTCGGAGCGGACTGCGCGGGAAGGGGGTCGGCGGCAGCCTTGTTCGGGCGGTGGAGAAGGAGGCGGCTCTACGAGGCTGCGTCCGGCTGACGCTGAACAACCGCGTCGATCGAGAGTCATACCAAGGGTTTCTACCCCAAGGTCGGCTTTCGGGAACGTACGGAGTTTGCCAACTTCGTCAAACCGGTCTGAGCACTATGCGCGCGCCCACCCGCGAATGAGCCAGGGCGCCATGCCGCCTGGCCTGGCTAGATCGCCCGCCCTTGACGCTCTTCGCGTCCCATCGAGAGAATGATTGCCATGGCCGAAGCAGAGAAAGAAACGATCCTCAGGGTCCGTGGTGCGGGAAGTACCGGGGTGCAGCGGCGGGGCAACGTCGTTCTCCGACCCGCCGGCCCTTGGACGCCAACCGTGCACTCGCTTCTGCGACACCTAGAAGAGGTTGGATTCTCCGGCGCTCCGCGTGTCGTGGGCTCGGGGTTCGCCCCGGACGGCCGGGAGACGCTCACCTACATCGAGGGAGAGTTTACCCACCCGGGCCCATGGACCATCGAGGGCGCAGCAGGGGTAGGTCATCTGCTGCGACAGCTACACGAGGCGACCGGACCCTACCGGCCATCTCCTGACGCAGTGTGGCCGCCCTGGTTCGGCCGACGGCTTGGCGGCCCTCACGGGACAATTATGTCAACGGCCAATCGGAAAAGCATAAGGAAACAAGGAGGAATCAATGAAGTTCGTGATGTACAACGACAACCAGCCGGGCATTCTGACTGATGCGGGCGTTATAGACATTGGCGACCTCTGCCCCGGCGGCGGCCAGGCCGCAATTGTCCATCTAGTCACCAACTACGACGACCTGAAGTCCCAACTTGAGACCCGCGCCGTCGAGGGCACGCCGGTCGCTGGCGCGCAACTGCAGGCGCCGCTGCCGCGCCCCAGCAAGATCCTCTGTATGGGCGGCAACTACCGCGAGTTCGGCGCACGGGAGCCTTCACCAATGTGGGGCTTCACCAAGAGCCCCCACAGCATTCTAGGCCCGGGCGGCGCCGTGGTCCTCCCTGACATAGACGCCAACATCTTTCACCATGAGGCGGAGCTCGTGTTGATCTTCAGCAAGGGAGGCAAGGGCATCCCGGCGTCGGAGGCCATGGACTACGTCTTCGGCTACACGGCGGGTGTGGACGTCTCGGCGCGAATGCCGGCAACTGGCGGCGGCCGGGCGCCCAACACGCTGCCCATCTCGGAGCACAAGTCGCACCCCACCTTCTGTCCCCTTGGTCCCTGCATAGTGACCAAGGACGAAATCGCGGACCCGGAGAAGTTGCAGGTCACCTTGAGCGTCGACGGCGAGTTGCGCGTTAACTACAACACCGACGACCTCGCCCACTCCATCGCCGACTCGATCGAGTACGTGGCGGCTATCGAGGAGATCAGCCCCGGCGACGTGCTCTTCATGGGCACCAACCACCAGGGCCTCGGCGCGATGCAGGACGGCGACACCATCGAGATGGGCGTCGAGGGCGTGGGCAGATTCACCTTCACGGTTAGCGACCCGCTCGAGCGCCGTTGGCCCAAGGGCGTCGACGAGGCCACGGCCAAGGACGTGCGCGAGGGCGCCGGCGGCCCCGGCCGCCAGGCCCGACCCCTGCCGGCCGGATAGCGGCAGTTCGGGGGAGTGTCGAATGACCCCGCTCCTCATCGGCGAAAGCCGAGCTGAGGAGGCGGGGCCGGGCAGGAGGCCCCGAGGCCAGGGCTCTCCACAAGCGTCAGACCGCCCAATAGCGTGTCGTCCAGCAACAGCGGCAGGCTTGGACAGGCTCGCTCCCGCTCGTCACGCAGGCGATCGCCCCGTGCTCCCATGGGGTCGAATCGCAGCGTGCGCCGTCTTCGGCGTCGCGCCCCGGTGCATGCCCCGATGGGGCGGCCCCATTCTCGCGCAGTCCGAGGCGAAGAGGGGCTGCGGCGCTCCTCACCGGCAGGGCGGTAATCAGGGATACTCTCATGGCAGCCTGGCTATACGTTTGCCGATGAGCGGCAAGAAGTGCCCGGCATATCGCTCCTGAAGGTCCGAGAGTCTCCAGTCTCTTCCCGTCACCCGCTTGCGACAGTTGTTCGAACCGCAGACGCACTCCCACTCTGCGGTGAAATCTTCGACCGCCTCGAAGAGCGCATAGTCGATGGTGAGCTCCTCGCCGGACGAGATGCTCCGGCGCGTGACTATTGTCACGGCATCCGTCATCCAGACGTTCGGATCGCACGAGTGGTTCATGAAATACGTTTCATCCTCCCCGCGCTCTTCAACGCTGTAGAGATTGTCGTCGATCTGCATGGCTAACTTGCCTGCTGCTCGGGCGCGTTCCGCTGCTGCCTTATCCGTAACAGTACCTCCCCATATCGCGACGGTCTCCCCTGTGCTGAGAGGCGATGTCGCGAACATACCCCGGCCGTGAACCCGAGAGTCCCGTATCTTCACCTTGGGAGACACCCACGCAGTGGGTGGGGTTGGGTCACCTGTTGTCATACACGGACCCTCCGATGGGTTGGATGGCCAGCGACTAGTCTCAAACCTGTATCCGGATCGCCAACTACACTAGCGAGTCCGGGCTGGACGCCGACCTTGAGCGGCGGCTTCAGCCTAACGAGCGGTCTTGCTTATGACTTCGATGAGGCGATAGCCGTACCTGGAGGCGTCTTGAGGAGGCTACTTCTCGCCCGGGAATGCGTCGTACTGCTCGATCTTCAACCGATAGGTGTAGCCCTCCTCATGCTTGAACCCATCGATGCCCTCGTAGAAGAACCGGCCGTTCACCTCCAGGCACTTCCGTGGACCCAGGCCGACACAGTCCAACATCGAACCCAGACCGCAAATCACGAGGGCCGAGGAGAATATCCAGGATAGATAACCCTGCGATTGTCCGCCGGCAACAGCGATGATCGATGCCGTGGCAGCCATGCCCGCTATGCGGGTCATGACATTCTGGAAGCCGAGAGCCAGAGACGCCGGATGGCTTGGCTGCTCATCCGGTTGATAGAGGATGTAGTCGTTTACGTGCGCCACGTCTTACTGCGCCACTCGGAATACTGGTTTGCCGTCAGGTTAGACCCACCAAGTAGAATCGACCCGATGTGAAGCATCGCCAGGTAGTTCCCAGCCTTCTTCGCGTACCGGGTGGCGGTCCTTCGGAACTGCTTGCGACGGTTGATTGCCCGTTCCACCAGGTCGGCGGTCGTGTAGCGCGCCCACGCCGGAGGAGAGTCCTATAGGGGTAGCGGACGCCGCGGAGATAGCCCTGAACGGGCGAGTTCGCAGTAGGGTGCGTCATGGTGGGCCGACGTGGACGGAAG
This sequence comes from Dehalococcoidia bacterium, assembly GCA_965220205.1. GTDB lineage: Bacteria > Chloroflexota > Dehalococcoidia > Lucifugimonadales > Australimonadaceae. The sequence goes on from OZ244812.1 coordinate 2,860,798, forward strand.
CTAGCACCATCTTCGAGCTTTGGCTGGGACCTCTGTGAACCCCAGCGCCGTGCCCTCTTAGCAGGTAGATCAGCCTTTCGGGCGGGTCGGCATGGATAGAAGGTGGAGATTTTCGAGATGTGGCTTGGCAGCCTGTCAAAGCACACAGGGCTAGCGATTCCTGTTTTGTGACGGTTGCGGCCACCAAACGGACAAGTCGAGAACATTAACTGTCTGGACTCGAATAGACACGGAAAGCCCAAATGCTCGTGGGCGTTCGGGTTGGGTCCATTCACAATTGCTAGACAGTAGCGTACCTGCCGGAGAGGGTGGGGCTGTATCGATTGCACAGGCGGACAGAGGCGACGGCCGACCTCAACAACCCCACACCCGGTCGCTCTATCCTGCTGTCGTATCCTTGAACACCGCCCGTCTATGCCACTCCAGATATCTAGTGCCCGGACGTTGATGAGGACAGTCTGGAATGACCGCGAGAACCGATCCCCCATACTTGTTTAGGGAATCTTCCACACTGTCTCCGACTGCGATGCCTCCTACCAAGACCGTCAGGTTGGACAATACTGTAAACAAGCCCGAATCGAAGAACTTGTGGTGCAGCACACACAGAGCCACGCCATTCTCCACTTCCGCCGGTCCCTTGGCAGAGTGCCATTTGATGTGGGCCGCTTCAAGCCCGATGGGCTGTCCGTCGACCCGAACATCCAACTCACAGATGGCACAACGACTCTTGTAAGCTCCGAGCACCACTTCACGGAATCTCCGGTCGCGACCCTCATTCTTCAAGTTCGGGGCAGGCCACTCACTTAGGCCCATTCTGCCGCCCAGTCCCACATCCATTAATATGTCCTCATGTAAGGATGGAGGAAAGTAATCGTTGAGGAGACTTCGCACTATGCGCCACGCAACGTCAGGGGCCCTCTCCACGAGACTCAGGAAATCCGGCGACAATCCTCCGCGGATGCTGTGTTCTCGCAAGTCAGAAATGTAGGCGTGTCCCGCTGAAGTCATCCTCACGAGTTCTGGTCTGTCAATCTGCCACAGCCCATCATTGCGCAAGTGCCAAAATGGGTGATACGCATTCTCCCTGCTATCGGGTAGACCAAATCGTCGGATCAGCCTGTTCAGATCCCCTTCTATGTCGCCGAAAGTTGCTAGTCTGTCATACCCTTTCCAATGACGCCCCATAGCCAACAGCAGCAGCAACGGCTTGTGAGGGGAGCGCCGACCATACCGTGAGTCAACGCGAATCTTCTGGATCCTGGTCAGGAGGTCATCGCTAGGGTTGCTACTCATGTGTGTTGTTCAGGGCGGCTCTGGACCTTAGAGTGGACTCCCCTCGTCACGGAATCTGTTTTGGCCTTTTGCAAGCTTTTAGTTTAGTCTTAGCCATGGGGCGAGAGTGTCCCACGCAATCTCCTTAATTTGTCTCGTACGCCGGGAAATCATGTCGTAGTCCCACGGGCCACCTTCACCTAGTTCAAGAATCGGCTCCACGGCACAACTGTATTTAGTCCCCGCCAAGGCCTTGATGGCCTTCTTGCTAAGAACTATCCCCTTCACGTTGGCCCTTTGGTCGAGTTCATCTACTTCCTCCTTCGTCCTTGTACCTATGTGGGCGTAATGAAGGAACTTTACTTCCCAGTTCTTGTCGTCGACCAATTCGTTTATATCTGTCGGGAGTAACAACAGGTTGCCTATCTCCTGAACCCTATTCTCCGTATAGATGTTGGAGTCCCACGTGTGTTGGAGGGGTGGTGATTGCGGAGCAACATGCTCGAGACTCTTGTGATCCTTCGCCATCCATCGCTCTAGAGTCAGAAGATTACAAACCCCTGGTGTTCCCAACCTCGTCAGACCCGGATTCTGCGGGTCTGGCACTTGATTTTGCCCGGCTACAAAGAGCACGAAGCGGCAAAGCGTCTTATGTTCGGAATACCGCAAGAACGGGTGAGATTGTGTGACCCAGGACTCCTTAGTTCCTATTCCACTTGTCTCGAGCACCTCCCGGAAGTATTTCTTGAGGCTCTCGGAGGACACCAACGACCCGTTGCTGCCCCATCCGTGACTAGCCACCTTGACGGGCATCTCGCTTCCGCTAAAGAACCGTCTATATATGTCGTCAAGGCCAGCAGTAGAGTTTGCCGAACGCCACAATGTGTAGAATGCGGCACAAGCCTTTGTAGCTTCGACGAACTCCTGCACTTGGTCATCACCGAGTTGAGAACCGTAGAAACGTGCAATGACAGGTGCCGATAGAGCAGATCGTGCGCTCCTCAGATACTGCACCAGTAACGATGCGAGTTCAACTTCGGGATGGTCCTCTAACGATTGAATAACGGTTGCCTTTGGATACTCCTCCATATACCAAGCGCTATAGAAGAAATTTGCTACTTGTGCGACTTTGCTGAGGAACTCGCGCTTCTCGTCGATGGTAGCGAGCTCCCGTACATACGCGTCCTCCAACCATTTTCGTTGCGCACTAAACTTATTACCTAGCTTCTTGCCCTTATGAGAAAGGGCCACGGTACTAAGAAGCTCATTGGTGCGTTGAGTTTTCTGTTCATTGGTGGCCGCAGCTTCAAACAATTCTGCGATGTCGTCCAGATGTTCTTTAGACGGTGTCTTGACCCAATCGCTTCCGGCCTGTCGTTCTGACCGCATTACGTCGGGGACGAATGTTTCAAAGGCAGTCAGCGGAGTGCCAGTAGAATTGAGGGCTTGAAACATGTCGAAGCCCCATTCCTCATGTCTTGGTTGGAGACGATTTACGCCACACCTACGCAAGAGGTAATGGGCGAAGAGGAATAGATTGTACATGGCAACAGCAGCGTAGTCGCCCGTCGTCTTGTCTGTTTCACGCTTCTTGATTACTTCGGAGACATCGTTGTCTACGAATCCAAGTATGGCCGTCTGAATCTTATCGTCAGCGATCGCTGCACCAATCGGGAATTGCTCATGGAGAGGTGAGTCTGGACAATGGGCGCTGGACACATCGAGTAGCCACTGCTCTATCAGTTTAGCGTTGCCAAGGACACGTGCGCCTCCTGTGGAGCCAAGTGATTGAAACGCTAATTGCGAATCGCCTGTCCTGATGTATGTGGCCACATAGTGCGCCACAGGTGAATTGTATGAGTTGTCGTCCCCGTCGAATGTCCAACGATCTTCCGCCGCGCGAATAATTTTGGGTTTGTGCGGCGGGTGTGCGTCACGTCCTAACCTCAAAGCATACAAATGCCTCAACGTCTCCAACAAATCCCTACAATGAGCCTTCAGAGGCTTATAGGTTGGGTGGGCGGGCAACGCGGCGTCAAGGGCGTTTAGTAGCGAGGTAAGTCCGATCGACAGTAAAGAAATGGTCCCGATGCGTTGCTGTCCGTCGATTACGAGTTTGACCGCAGTTGGTTGTGCCCGATCTTCCCCTGTCTTTACTGTGTCCTTCTTGTCAACCAATGTCGTGAGAATTGTGGTGCCGAGGAACGTGGTTGTGTTCTCGCCTGCTTGGTCCGTCAGTTCCCGTATTCCGGAAACAAGATCATCAAAGAGTTGGTTGATGTTCTCCTCTTCCCACGTATACTCACGTTGATAAAGAGGCACCAGGAACCCTTCCTCTATTTGATCGAAAAAGTCGTGGATACTTTCTCCAGAGGAGTTGTATTCATTGTGCAGGTCTAAGTTAGTCATGGTTACTCTTTCCGTAGGAGCTTCCTCGGAGTCGAGAATAGTCGCCTAATGCGCACCACGATATGCCACCGCATCCAGCCTACAGATATAGTAAAGTGGGTACGCTTCATTTCAGCACTTTGATTTAGCCGGAAGCAGCTGGCTCTCTCCAATTAGGGATTCAAGGGTTACCGTGACGAAGTGTGCGATATCGCGGATCTCTTCAGCAGTTGTAAACCGTCCAAAACTGAAGCGGATGGAGGAGTCGGCCTGTGTTGCGCTGAGACCCAGGGCGCGGAGCACGTGAGAAGGCTCGGGAATGCCTGACGCGCAGGCAGCGCCCGTGGATGCGGCAACCCGGGGCTGGAGTTTGCCGAGGATGTCATGAGCCGAAAGGCCGTCAAAGCGAAGGTTTGCATTGCCTGGGTGACGCCAATCACCAACAGGTCCATTGGTGGCCATTTGGAATGGTCCGGCTTGTAGCGTCTCCACGAATGTATCGCGTAGCCGCGCCAATCGCCAGCGCTCTTGAACGGCCTCTGGGGTGCGTGCGATTTCGACCGCCGCGGCCATGCCGGCGCACAGCGGGAGTGGCACAGTGCCGGACCGCAGCCCTCCCTGTTGTCCACCACCATAGATAATCGGTTCAACGCACTCCTGTATGTCGCGGCGGACATACAGAGCTCCGATCCCCAGCGGGCCGTACGCCTTGTGCCCTGATAGGCTTATTAGGTCGGTATGAAGAGCGAGGTCCCCGACGTCCATAGCGCAAGGGGCCTGCGCGGCGTCGCAGTGGAACAGGACATCATGCTCTCTGAGCAGAGTAGCGATGCGCGGCAGGTCTTGAATGGTACCAATCTCATTGTTGACCGCCATAACGGAAGCGACAAGGACAGTCTCGTCCACCATAGCCGCGAGCGCCTCTAAGTCCACGAAGCCTTCTCCATCAACTGGAATGGTCTCCACCGTGAAACCCTCGCGCTCTTCGAGAGACCTGGCGGCGGCCAAAACGCACTTGTGCTCAATGGCGCTGACGAGAATGCGCTTGCGTTCCGGCGGAGCGCGCCGGGCCAAGCCGAGGATAGCGAGGTTGTTGGCCTCCGTAGCCCCGGAGGTGAAGACGATTTCGTCGGGGTCTGCCCCGATGAGCGCACCGACCGAAGATGCCGCGTCTCGGACGACCTCCGCCGAACGCCACCCAACTACATGATCGCTGGAATGAGGATTGCCGAACAGTTCGTTCCAATACGGGGCCATCTTTTCCAGCACGCGAGGATCGACGGGCGTCGTCGCTTGATAGTCGGCGTAGATGGTCACCTTACGACCGTTCGCTTTGAAGTCGCTCGCGGGATTGGACCGACCTGTCTCATACGCCATCGCCGGAATCCTCCAATTGCAGAGTACACAGAAAATGTGCTAATGTCTACCTGGACATAGCATCCAGATGGGAGGGCAGATGCTCCGAGGGCCATTGTACGAGGACGGCTATCGGCCGCAGTTGTCGGGCCATGAAACCTTCCCGCTCCGATACGGGTGGTTGAAGAAGGCTTACGATGCTGTGCGGAAACTCGAAGGCCAAGCAGACAACGGCGAGGTCTTCAGTGGCCCTGACGCGATCGCCCGTTTTGGCGTCGGCAAGAACATGGTCTCCTCCATGCGGCATTGGGCGGAGGCCGCAAGCGTAGTCGTCGTAGACACGCGCGCTAACCATGCCGCGACGACCTCTCTGGGACGCCGGCTATTCGACGACCACGGACTTGACCCCTACATGGAAGACCCGATGTCGTCGTGGCTAGTCCATTGGCACCTCGCCGGTCGATCCAAGAAGACCACGTGGTTCTGGGCCTTCAGCCACTACCCGGCCCTCACCTTCGAGCGCGAGGGCTTGACGGAGGCCATAGGCAGGCTTGCCAAAGACCGCAAGTGGCCACGCGCCTCCCACGCCACCATCAAGAGCGACGTGGCCTGCTTCGTGCGCACCTACGTGGCGCAGTCCCCCGCCGCCAAGGCTAACCAAGAGGACAGCTTGGAATCCCCTTTGACAGAACTTGGCCTAATCAAGCCCGTCGGCCGGCGCAGCGGTTTCAGATTTGTCCGGGGGCCGAAGCCGTCCCTTGGGGTTGAAGCCTTCTGCTACGCGGTTACCGACTTCTGGAACGAACGCTTTCCCAACGTCAACACCCTTTCCCTCGAAGCCTTGACTCACGAGCCCGGGTCCCCCGGTCGGGTGTTCCTACTCGATGAGAATGACGTGGTGGACATGCTTGCTCAGATGGAAGACGCGACCAAGGGCGCCTACCGGTGGTCTGAGACAGCCGGCCTCAAGCAGCTCATCCGCAGCGCTCAGTTGGGACGTGAATGGGCCATTGAGCAAGTTGCCGGAGGCTACGCTCCTACTCGTCAGCGGGATGTGGCGTGATGGCGTTGGCTGATCGCGTCCACGTCGCTCGGCGGTTTCAGCGAGCTGTCCGTATCGACCTAGACTTCCGCGCCCCAGAGGCCCTGGACGGATTCATCTGCCCGCCGTCGTCGGCCGAGGTCCTGAAGACCATGGCGCGCCACGTCTCCGAGGGCGGGCAAGGGGCGTTCACTTGGACCGGACCCTACGGCAGCGGGAAATCCAGCCTAGCTGTGGCCCTCGGCGCCCTCCTCAACGGCAACGCCGCGCTGAGGCAGTCTGCGGAGATGGCCCTTGGCGAGGAGACCGCATCGGTCGTCTGGGACGCTTTGCCCCCGCGCAGCAAAGGCTGGCAGGTCCTGCCTGTCGTCGGGCGTCGGGAGCGTCCCGCCCAAGTAGTGGCCCAGGCCATGGAATCCTGCGGGCTCGCCACTGGCCTCCCGGTCAACTGGAGTGACATGCAGGTCTTGGACGCCCTGAGTCAAGTCGCCTCCCAGCATCCCCGCGCCGGCAGTGGCCTCATAGTGATTATCGACGAGATGGGGAAGTTCCTGGAGTCGGCCGCCTACGACAGCTCCGACATCTACTTCTTCCAGCAGCTGGCCGAGATCGCCTCGCGCAGCGACAACAGACTGGTGGTCGTGGGCATCCTCCACCAAGCCTTCGACGAGTACGCCCATCGGATCTCGCGGGAGTCGCGGGACGAATGGGCGAAGATTCAAGGGAGATTCGTCGACCTGGCAGTCAATACCCACGGCGACGAGCAGATAGACCTGCTGAGCCGCGCAATTGTGAGCGACCGGGGAGCGAAAGAGTCGGGACCCATAGCGCGGGGAGTTGCGGCGTTGGCTCGCGCCTACACGTCGCCGCAGTTGGCCCAAACTCTGGAAGAGTGCTGGCCGCTGCATCCCATCGTCGCCTGCCTGCTGGGACCCATCTCCCGGAGGCGATTTGGCCAGAACCAGCGCAGTCTTTTCGGTTTCTTGAACTCCTCGGAGCCCCAGGGGTTCCGAGACTTTCTCCGCAATTCCGAAGACGGCGACCTCTACACGCCCGATCTTCTATGGGATTACCTGCGAATCAACCTGGAACCCTCCATTATGGCTTCACCCGACGGCCATCGCTGGGCCTCGGCGGTCGACGCTCTGGAACGATGCCAGGCGATGGGCGGCGAGGAACGGAGCCTCCGGTTGCTCAAGGTCGTTGCCCTCATCGGCATGTTCAGAGAGCGTTCCGGGCTGACGGCCAGCAAAGAGCTCCTGCAATGGGCACTGACGGACTCCACAGGGCAAGAGATAGTTGACGACCTTACACGCCTGTTGGGGTGGTCGCTGGTAGTCTACCGAAAGTTCGACGACTCCTATAGCGTTTTCGACGGCAGCGACTTCGACATAGAAAACGCCGTGACCAAGGCATTGGAGTCGATTGGAGGCGTGGACTTCGGCAGACTTGAAGCCCTCGCCGGGCTTCAGCCTGTCGTCGCCAAACGGCACTACCACGAAACAGGCGCGTTTCGCTGGTTCGACGTGCGGATCGCGCCTTTGGCGGAGGTTGAAGGGGCCGCCCGCGCCTACGCTCCCCGCAACGGCGCCATCGGAGCCTTTTTTCTGGCATTACCGACCCAGGGAGAGTCAGACGACCAAGCCCGCGCCGCCAGCCGCCGCGCTGTGGACAACGCCGCGGATTGGGATGTCGTCGTGGGTCTACCACAAGGACCGTGGGACGTCGCCGCGCTGGCGCGAGAGCTCCTGGCCTTGGAACAGGTGCGAGACGAGTCCCCCGAACTACAAGGAGACCGCGTAGCGCGGAGGGAGATGGATGCTCGCATTTCCTACTTGCAGGGGCGTCTCGAGAGCGAGTTGATCAAGGTGTTCGATTCCGCTCTCTGGCATCGAAAGGGGCATGAGCCTGAACCGCTGCCGCGCAGGCAGCTTAACGCCCTTGCCTCGGAGCTAGCTGACAACCGCTTCCCTAAAGCGCCGCGCCTCCTGAACGAGCTTCTGAACCGCGGCAAGCCATCGAGCAGCGCCGTTGCCGCCCAGAACGTCCTACTTCGGCGGATGGCCCTGCACGAAGGCGAGAAACGGTTGAGCATAGAGGGATTCTCTACCGAAGGAGGCCTGTTCGAGTCACTTCTAGAGGGCACCAAGCTGTACACGCGGACACCCGCTGGATGGAGCTTCGTCTCACCCGACCCCATTGCAAGCGACTCTTGTGATGGCGACCCCTGCAACCTCGCACCTGCTTGGGGGGAAGCCCTGCGCTTTCTTCGGGACAACGCTCACCGAAGCGTTTCGGTCGCGGAGGTCTATGACATCTGGCGGAACTCTCCCTTCGGAATCAAGGACGGCCTGCTCCCAGTATTGGGTGTGGCTTTCATCCTCTCAATGCGCGCCAACGTCGTCTTCTACAGGCAAGGTGTCTTTCAGGCCCGGATGACGGACCTGGATACCGACTACCTCGCCAAGGACCCATCGGATGTCCGCGTTAGGTGGATGAACCTTTCGGACGAGTCCCGCGTCCTCCTTTCCAACATGGCCGACATTGTCCGCGCCATGGATGAGGAGCACGACCTCGCACCGATGGAACCCATTGATGTGGCTAGGGGCTTGATCTCCATCTATGACCGGCTGCCCCAGTGGGTTGGCAGGACGCAACGCCTGTCAGCCAACGCCAAACGCCTGCGACAGTTATTTAAGCAGGCCAGCGACCCGAACAGATTGATCTTCGACGCGATTCCGGAGGCCCTGTCCGACGGGCCACCCAATGGAGAAGACGAGGCTTTGCGGCGCATCACCGACAATGTCCGCGATGGTCTGAACGAGTTGCGCACGGCCTATAGCACTTTGCTCCACCGACTCCGGGAGACGCTCCTTAACGAGTTGGAGGCGCCCAACGCCTCGGCGGCGACGCTGGCGGAGTTGCGATCTCGTGCCGACAACGTACGTGAGTTGGGTGGTGACCACCGTCTAGAAGCGTTCATCATGCGGTTGGCCCTATTCCAAGGCACCGACGAGGACGTGGAAAGCTTGGCCAGCCTCGCCACGAACAAGCCAATCCGGCAGTGGGTGGACGCCGATGCCGACATGGCTGCCGTTGAGTTGGCGGATCTGGCGCAGCGTTTCAACCGCGTGGAAGCATACGCCCACGTCAAAGGACGCCCGGACAGGCGCCACGCCATGGCCGTGGTAGTCAGCATGAGTGGACGACCGGAGCCCCTCCACGACTACTTCGACGTAACCGACTTGGAACGACAGGGCGTCGACGATCTGGTCTCACGGGTGGAAGAGGTCCTTGAGAACAGTGGCGAGGAGCGGCGCAACATCGTCCTCGCGGCGTTGGCCGAACTCAGTGCTAGGTACATCACTAGTAACAAGGAAGACTTGGACGGGCCGGCGACAATGAAGGAGCAACTCTCTTGAGCATCATGGAACGGGAGCGACACGTCTTGGGTCTGTCTGGAGGGCGCGACAGCGCCGCCCTTGCGGTCTACATGCGGCAGAACCACCCCGAATTGAATATCGAGTACTTCTTCACCGACACCGGCAAGGAGTTGCCAGAGGTCTATGAGTTCCTAGTCAAGCTGGAAGGCTTCTTGGGGAAACCCATCCTTCGGCTCAACCCGGACCGGGACTTCGACTTCTGGCTCAAGCAGTACAACAACTTCTTGCCGTCGGCCCAAACGCGATGGTGCACTCGCCAACTGAAGCTCCGTCCGTTCGAGCAGTGGGTCGGCCCGATGCTCGAAGGTGGCGACACCGTGTACAGCTATGTCGCCATCCGCGCCGACGAGGAATACCGAGAGGGGTACGCTTCTAAGCATGACAGCCTCATCGTTCGATTGCCCCTAAAGGAGGCCGGCATCGATAAGGGCGGTGTCTTGGACATCCTGGAGGGCGCGGGGCTGGGCCTGCCGCAGTACTACGAGTGGCGAACACGATCAGGCTGCACCTTCTGCTTCTTCCAACAGAAGATTGAGTGGGTGCGGTTGATGGAGCGGCATCCCGGGTACTTCGAGGAGGCGAAGAGCTACGAGAAGAACGCGATTGACCACGGTTCGCCGTTTACCTGGAGTCGGGGCGAGTCGCTGGAACAGCTAGCTAAGCCCGAGCGCATCGCGCAGATTAGGGAGGAGCACCAACGGCGCCTTGAACGGATGCGCGCCAGGATTCAAGTCAACCCGCTCCGGCCTGACGCAGAGCCGCTGGACATTGACGACCTATACGGCCAGGCGAAGGTCTGCATAGCTTGCCACAAGTAAGAATCTCTAGGACGAGGACAACTCCCCTTTGAATAAACAGGATTCGCTTGACCACCCTTCTCTAAAGGATATTTCTGGCATGCGCCCACTCTATCTGCTGCCAAACGACCCTTTTGTGGAAGAGGTCCTTATTCCCAATTTCTCAGCTGCCTCCGCCGTAGACAGCATGATGGGCTTCTTCTCCAGTGAAGTCTTAGCTTCGCTGGCGCCTGGACTCGCCACATTCATCAACCTCTCGGAGGGGCGCTTTCGCCTCATCATCAGTCCGATGCTTCGCTCAGAGGACATAGAGGCCATCAAAGGAAGCGTGACTTACGCCGAATCGGTCGTTCAAGAATACTTGGACGATCTCGTAATGACGGAGGACTTGGTCCAGCAGCACACCCTAAAGTGTCTAATCTGGTTAATCCGCATACAGCGAATCGAAATCAAAATCGCGTTGATGAAGGATGCTCTCTTTCATCCAAAGGTCTGGCTATTCCGTGGCGCCGACAATGAGATCACTTCAGCACACGGATCGAGCAATTTAACCCAGGCCGGGCTTCACAAGAACATTGAGCAAATTGCAGTTTCTAAGTCGTGGAGCTCGCCAGAACAGCGCTATACCACGGAAAAGCTTCACGACCAGTTCCTTAAGATGTGGTCCAACCAGGATGACAACTGCATTGTGGTTGAACTCCCAGTGGCTATCAAGCAGCGACTCTTGAAAACCTATACATCCGACATCCCACCATCGGAAACTGAACTGCGGTCACTTTATGAGCGTGCCGGGTCGCAGTTTGGGGACTCTTCCTATTCTTTGCCAGAGAGCGGTCGGCACGAAGACCGATTTACCATCCCATCTGGACTTCGATACGAGGACGCACCATTTGCCCATCAAGGGCAAGCAGTCCAAGCTTGGTGCGATGCAGGCTATGGTGGTGTCCTAGAAATGGCGACCGGCTCTGGCAAGACCATCACCGCAATGATCTGCGCACACAGACTCTACCAAGCGCAGCAGCCGTTGCTCATTGTCGTGTCTGCACCATACATCCCGCTTATACAGCAGTGGTGCGAAGAGATCAAAGCGTTCGGGATTAGTCCGATCAACCTTAACCTAGCTGCTGGCGCTAGAGGTCGTGCAGAGGCACTAGGCAAGCTACGTCGCCAGTTCCAGCGTGGCGCAACGGACGTTGCGGCCCTCGTTGTTACACAGCAAACCCTATCGACACCTGCATTCCAAACTGAACTCGAACTATTTACCTGCGCCAAATTGCTCATTGCTGACGAGGCCCACAATCTTGGTAGCGAAGGATTCATGGCGAATCCACCTAAGTTTTTTGACTACCGCCTTGGTCTCTCAGCCACTCCTGTGCGGCAGTACGACGAGACAGGGACCGAAGCCTTGTTTCGATTTCTTGGGCCAGTTGTATTCCGGTTTGGGCTCGAAGAGGCCATTGGCAAATGTCTCGTCGAATACGACTACTACGTGCACCCAGTCGAATTGACCACGGAGGAGATGGACCGATGGTCAAGCCTCACTGCCCGCATAAAGCAGAACGCCTGGCGCCTTGACGGTGAAGACCCGAGCGACTTCATTGCCAAACTCCTCAGAGACCGTAGAGCCATCTTGGAGAACGCCGCCAACAAGATTGACGTGTTGGCCGAATGTCTAAACCGTGAGGACCTGCGGTCGCTTCGTCACACTTTGGTGTATACATCCGACAAGGCTCCAGTTCAACTGGAATCCGTAAACGCCTTGGTCAAGCAATTCGGTCTCCTCTTCCACCAGCTGACCTACGAGGAGACAGCAAACCTGGACGAAACTAGGCGCATCCTCCGCACATTTCAAGAAGGGACTTTGCGCGTCCTCACTGCGAAGCGGGTGCTTGACGAGGGCATAAACATTCCTCAGATCCAGAAGGCGTTCATTCTTGCTAGTACGACGGTGGAACGTCAATGGATACAACGACGAGGCCGGCTCTTACGCAGATGCGAGGACATAGGAAAGACCCATAGCGTGATACACGACTTCGTCGCTCTCCCACCCGAGGCGGACGATATCGACGACGATGCTCGCAGCCTCATTCGGTCCGAGCTTCTGAGGGTTCAAGAGTTCGCCCGATTGGCACGGAATGCTGGCAAGGTGGATGGACCACTACTGGTCGTCGATCGGTTGATCGCGGCTGCATACTATTGAAAGGGAGAAGTTTATGCCTGCCAACCAGCGTAAGGTGGTCGATATCATCCTTCAAGAAGTTCATACCATGGATGAACGTTGTGAAGGTTACCATGACATGTTAACCGACACTGTCGTAGAGATTCTGGCTGCTGAGAACCAGCATCGGGTAAGAGGGACGAACATTCAGCAACAGGTTGCCGAGAAGTGCAATGCTGCCGGTTCGTTCTTGGCGGCGCGGAGAAAGGGAGTCTCCGAGTCATGAAACTTCTACGTGCTGAGTTCACCAACTTCAGATTATTGCGCGACCTGATACTTGATTTCTCTACCGATGACGAGAGGAAACTCACAGTCATCCGGGCGGAGAACGAATCAGGGAAGACTACAATTCTGAACGGCCTTCAGTGGGCACTCTATGGTGATAAGGCTCTGCCTGGCGGTAGTCGCCAGAACTATCGGCTTCACCCTATCGACTGGGACCCGACGGAAGGGGAGCGAGTGCAAATAGCCGTAGAAATTGACTATGAGGTCACAACGACACGCCACTCTAGGGACCGCGGGGACATCGAGACCACACAGACATACCGTGTCCTTCAATCTACCTACGAGCGAGTGACGGGCGAATCGTGGGAACCCGGTCCTACGTCTGTTCAACTCTTTGAGATTGGAGATTCCGGCGCAGTCCCCATTGAGCCGCCGGAGGCCCTGATCAGGGAACATTTGCCGAATGAACTTCGGGAAGTCTTCTTCACCGACGGGGACCGTGCGCTGAGTTTCATCGAGGCGGACGTATCCTTGTCAACCAAGCAGGCTCGGGTTCGCAATGCCATACAGTCGTTGCTGGGCCTCGACGTAATCCAAGATGCGAGGGATCGTGTGAAGAAGGCAGCCTCCGAGGTCAATAGGCAAGCAAAGGCCATTTCTACACACGGCGAGCTCACCAACACCCTGGACCGCCTCTCCAAATTGGAAGAAGAGGCCTCTACAATGCGGGAAGCCATTAAGGACGCGGAGGAACAATTCGCCAATTTCGATGAGCGGTACGCAGAGATGGGGAAGAAGATTGAGGAAGCTCTGCTGCTTGGGAACCGGGAGGAATTGCAACAACAGTATTCGCAAACAGAGAACCAAATCCGAAGTGTCAATGCTCAGCAGGAGGATGTTAGAAAGAGACACTCGGAGCTTTTTAGGACCTTAGAACTCTCCCGAGACATGATGGCTCCTACATTGGCAAAGGGTTTTGCTAAGTTGGATGACTTGAGGGATCAGGGGAAAATACCCAACGCGACCATTCCAGTCCTCGAGGAGAGGCTGAGTGCATCCACCTGCATATGTGGGGAGGCTCTTCAGGAGGAAGAGCCGGGGTCGATACGGCGAAGACACCATATCCAACATCTCATCGAGGAGAGTCGTAAGGCAGACGCTCTCCAGGGCATAATCACAGACCTGTATTTCGGTTCAGTGTCGCTGTTGCCAACCCAAACGACACAGCAGCCAACTTGGCGCGCCTCAAGCGCCGAGGTTGCTACCCAGCGCGACCGATTGGACCGATTGCGGGAGGACCTTGGTAAACAATCAAAGGCTATAGACTCCAAGCTAAAACAGATCCCCAATAGCGATGTCCCCGGCCTGAGAGATGCCCGGCGACAATACCAGGACCAGCGTGACCGAGCCAACGCGGCACGTTCCCGGCTCCGGGGAGATGTCAGCAATCTACAGAGAGAGATTGAGCAACTCTCAAGGAACCGCGATCAGATTCTCCGACGGCAAGACAAGGGTCAACGCTTTATGGCGGACTTGGAGGTGGCCCAGGACATAGAAACTGTCCTTAGCAAGGCCTACGACCGACTGACCACTGAGGAGCTGGATAAGGTCAGTTCTCGAATGAATACGATCTTCTTGGAAATGATTGGTGCTGACCCGCAACAGGGCGCAATAATTCGAGGCGCGATGATCACACGAGACTTTGAAATCAAGGTCTTTGGTCCTAGTGATCGCACTCTGAACCCGGATCGTGACTTGAATGGCGCCTCCCGGCGAGCATTGACTCTGGCCTTCATTCTTGCCCTCACCAAAGTAAGCGAAGTTCAGGCGCCGAATGTCATTGATACTCCCTTAGGCATGATGAGTGGGTATGTCAAACGTTCGGTACTGACAACCGCCATTCGGGAGAGCTCGCAGCTCATTCTATTCCTCACTCGATCAGAGATCACTGATTGCGAGGAGATTCTCGATGCTGAGTCAGGGCTCGTCGTCACGTTGACGAATCCTGCCCATTACCCCGTCATGCTGGCCAATGACCCAGGAGTGACAGAACGCACCATCCTGAAGTGCGAATGTGATCATCGACGACATTGCGACCAATGTAGAAGGATTGCTGATGATACATGACGCAGAGGGGAAAGCCGTCCCTCTCGTGGAGGACGTGAAGTGACACAATACTACAATCCATTTGCTGGCATCTACCTTGTCTATCCAGTTGAGCAAGAACCAGAATATCATAGGTATTGTCAGACCGGCGGTCGTGAGCCAATTGACCAAAGCCCATTTGGACGTATGGTGGACCTATGGTTTGCGGGCTTGTCCGTTGCTACGCGAAAGGGATTGTCTCCAATCGACCTTGCAGGAAGGAAGACTTCCAATATGATTCAAGGTGCTATCTTTGATGGCAAAGATAGCTGGAGGGTCCAATTCTTGATGTTAACCGCCATAGCTGTTGAAGATGATGTGGCTATTGTGGAGCGTCCGAATCGTATGATGGCGATTGCCAACGGGTTGGCGGCTGCCGGTGTGCCTCACGTAGTCGAAATGCTCCAGAGCGGAGAACAACCCCCCATCTGGAACCTAACAGACGCGCTGGAGTCGATGTTGGAGTCAAACGAATAGGTTCGCCGTTCTGTTAGGTGGACGGCAGACAGAATCATCTTTGAGATGTGGCTGGGGGAACTGTGAGGCCCCCCAAGGCCCTCTCCGGCAATTGTGGTGGGCCGGGGCAAAGCGACTCAAGAAAGGTTCCGCCAGCACCCTGCCCTCCGCCCCTCACAATCATGCCTCCGCCCTTTCCCACCTCCCTCCATCTGGCATCGGGTAGCTGACGAGCGGCGTGGTGAAGATATAGTTGGACCGTGGGGCTGTTACCGATGTCCGTGTAGACACCCCTCCCCAATAGCCCGAACCGGAGAAGGGGTTGGCTGATTTCCCAGACCGCTGTTCATTCCCGGCGGAAGTGGAGTGGTCTCACCGAAGAGCCAGGAATCGAGAAGGTCGTCCAGTTCCCTGCCCGCAATCTCCTCAGCCACGACCACAAAGTCTTCGGTGGTCACGTTACCCCCGGCATGGCGGGACACATACTCACGCAGAGTCTTGAAAAACGCCTCGTCGCCGATTTCGCCACGCAGTGCGTGAAGGGCCATTGCGCCTCTTGCATACACGCTGCCGCTGAAAAGAGAGTCGGGGTCGGGATTCGCCGGCGGCCCATAGCCAGGACGCCAGACCATCTCCCAGAACTCCTCGAAACAGCCATCGCCGGACTTGTGGTCTAACCACAGCCACTCAGCGTAGGTGGCGAACCCCTCGCTCAGCCATAAGTCTTGCCATGACGCGGGAGTAAGCAGGTTCCCAAACCACTGGTGCGCCAACTCGTGGGCTATCAACCTGTCGCCGAAATTCTCCAGGGCCCCTATCCCGTAGACGGGCCGGGGTTGGGTTTCCAGCGGCGGAATCGCCTCGTCAATGACGACGGAGCCGGTGGACTCGAATGGATACTGCCCGAACAATTCACTGAAGAAATCGACTATCAAAGGGACGCTATCCAGACTACCCCTTGCTGATTCGTCTATCGACGCTTCAACCGAGTCAACGACGGTTATCCCCCCAGGACTTTCACTGGCGACGTCGTCAAACTGTGCAACCGCCAGGAACGCCAGATAGCTGGCCATCTCATGGACGCTCTCCCATACGTACGTCACAGTCTCCCCGTGGTCGGTCGTGCTGGTCAATTCACCGTTTGAGGCCGCTTCATAGGGCTCGGGCACCGTGATGATGAAGGTGTACAAGGCTTTATCTGATGGATGCTCATTGACCGGGAACCAGTGCGACGCCCCCCAGGGTTCGCCGTACGCGAGTATCCCGGTCTCGTAGTCTACCCAGCCGGTTAGCAGGCTCGTCCCAGGCACTGGGCTGGTCGAAGGCCGACCCTCGTAAGAGACCACGGCATTGAAGGTGGTTCCTATGGGGATCGGCGCACCAGGTTTGATTGTCAGCTCGTATCCGGCGCGAGAGTGGTCGGCTGGGCGGCCATCCACGGCGACCTGCGTAACCATTAAGCCTCGAAAGTCCAGATTGAACGAGGAGAGGTCCTGTGTAGCGTCGGCTTCGATTTGAGCCCGGCCCGAGATCTCGTTGGCTTCCACGTCGATGTCGAGGGTCACCGTGTAGCGGGAAACGTCATATCCGCCGTTGCCCAGCCCGGGGAATAGAGGGTCGTCCAGCCCTGCCGCGCCGGGCCGGGTGGTCCGAATTGGCGTGGGCATCGGTTCCAGCGTCGGGGCCACTGTTGGCTCCAGAGTCGGAGTAGGTATGTCTCCGTCGTCACATGCCGCAATCACGGCGACGGCCATCAAACCCGACAGCGCAATCCGCGCGGTCGGGTGAATGGTTTTGAGCAGTCTGTCTCGCAAGCCGAGAGCGAACGCCAATTGGCGGCTCCTTAGTGGGTATAGCTTGAGCATATTGCTCAAAGGGGACATCCATTCCGATGGGCGATAGGCAGTCTCAGCCAGTTCCTGACCTTCGTCTCATTCCGCCTTTTCCCGCTCTCGGGGTTCGATGTCGTCACGGATTCTCTCACTGATGCGGTCTGTCTCATTTTGGAGGTCCTCAATGCGCAGGAGCGCGTCCGCCTTCGGCAGCTCCAGCACCCCCTCCAGCCCCTCGCAGAGCGTGTCGAACCGCGGCCACTCCGCCGCCTCGAAACCCTCCGGAGCAAGATCTCCACGCGACATGACCCACGAGCACATGACGAAGACGCCTCTCTCCACATCAAGCGCCTCTTCGCAGCTGTCCTCCTCGACACAGTCTTTCAGGTCGCCCAACCGCGCGTCGAAGCGTCGTGCGAGCTTCTCCGAGTCGGCAATCCAGTCCTCGACGTCAGGAAACAGACGCTCGCACCCGGTCAGGACCACTGCGGCGAGAGCCACGACCCCGATGAGCAGGACGGTCCGAATCAATCCGGCACCCGCTGGATCGTCGCGCCGGTCTCGCCCATCATAACGATTGTCCTCGTCCAGTCGAGCCCTGATCAGTTTCCAGTCGGCTGAGGTGAATTGCCTGGCCGTGCTGTCCTCCATTCAAGTCAAGATATGTCGTTGGCGTCGTCAACGTGAGGTGCGCCCTCGTGCGGGGTTGTGATGTCCTCCGCCTTCTCCTCACCCTGCTCCTCCCCCTTCTCCATCCGGTAGCCGACGCGGGGCACGGCGAAGATGAAGGCCGGGTTGGACGCATCCTCGCCCAGCTTGCGGCGCAGCCTCTTGACGATGTTCCGCACCGGCCCGGTGTCCTCGCCCTTGTCCGGTCCCCAGACCCGTTGCAGCAGATGCTCGTGGGTCAGCGCCCGCCCCGCGTTCACCGATAGCTCGACCAGCATCCGGTACTCGATGTCGGTGAGCTCCACGGGGTTTCCGGCCACCGTCACCCTGCGGTGGGGATAGTCGACGGTCAGGTCTCCCCGCACGTAGGGCTCGGAGGGCTGGGCCAGCTCCGGCGCCGCACGCTTGCGCAGGGCCGCCCTGATCCTGGCCGCAAGCTCCGTCGGCGAGAAGGGCTTGACCACGTAGTCGGCCGCTCCCAGGTCGAAGGCCCGGGCCACGACCTCCTCCTGGCCGTTGACGGACAGGAAGATGACCGGCACGTCGGAGACCTCGCGGATGTCCTTCATCAGCTCCATGCCGTCGCTGCCCGGAAGCATCATGTCCAGCAGCACCAGGCGGGGCGTTTCCTCCGCCATGAGCCGGGGGACCTCCTCCGGGTCCCCGGTCACGACGGGCGCGTAGCCCGCCTGGGTGAGGGCGTCCCGCACGTACCGGAGCGTCTGCGGGTCGTCGTCCACGCAGAGGACGCGGGGCCGCTCCCTGGTCTTCGTCCTGCGCCGGCGCGACCGTGGAGGGGGGAGGGCGATGGTCTCCTCCACCGCCGGAACGGTGAAGGTGAACCGGCTTCCCAGGCCAAGCCCGTCGCTCTCGGCCCGGATGCGGCCCCCGTGGGCCTCCACGATGCCCTTGCAGATGGCGAGTCCCAGGCCCGACCCGGCTATCTCACGTCCCCGCTCCTCGCCGTCGAGCCGGGAGAACTTGCGGAACAGGTGTGGCAGCCGCTCGGCGGGCACGCCCACGCCGTCGTCCGCCACCGAGAAGGCGACGTGGACGCCATCCCGCGCCGCGGCCACCCGGATGGGGGACAGCGTGTTCGAGTGCCTGGCCGCGTTGGAGAGCAGGTTGCCCAGCGCCTGGACGATGCGCCGCCGGTCCGCCATGACCCGGGGCAGGTCCGGCGGCAGGTCGATGACCAGGTTGGCCCGGCCGCCCCCGCTCTGGAACCTGCTCCTGGCCTCGTCCACCAGGACGCCCGCCTCCACGGGTTCGGGGGAGACCGGCAGGGCGCCCGTCTCGATGCGTGCCACGTCCAGCAGGTCGCCGATCAGGTGGCGCATGTTCTCGGACTGGTCTCGGATGATCCTGAAGAACTGCGTCATCTCGGCGGAGTCCAGGTCTGAGGCGGATTCCAGAAGGGTGTCCACCGATCCCTTGACGGCGGCCAGCGGGGTCCGCAACTCGTGGCTCACCATGCCCAGGAACTCGGCCCGCAGCCGCTCCAGCTCCTCCATCGGCGTCATGTCCTGCATGGTCACGACCACCGACTCGACCTCGCCCTCCTCCCCATCCTCGGAGAAGATGGGCGTGGCGTTGATCAGGGTGGTGACGCTCTGCCCGCCGGGGGCCTGGAGGACGATCTCCTCCGCCCGCACCGTCTCCCCCGTGCGCAGCCCTTGGGCCAGGGGGAACTCCACCAGGGAGACCTCCCGCCCGTCGGCCCGCCGGAAGGTCAGCACCTCGAGTAGCTGCTCCGCCGTCCCGCCCGGCTCGCACAGGCCGCTGACGATCCGCCTCGCCTCCCGGTTGATGGAGCGGACTTCGCCAGTGCCGGCGTCGAGGACCAACACCCCCACGGGCGTGGTGTTCACCAGAGTCTCCAGGTCTGCCCTCGTCCGCTGCTCCTCCCGGTGCCTGCGGGCGTTGGCGATGACCAGCGCCGCCTGGGAGGCGAACATCACCAGGGTCTCCTCGTCTTCGGGGGTGAACTCCAGCTCCTTCTCGCCGACGTAGAAGGCCCCGACGCTCTCCCCAAGGTGGCGGATGGGCGCGGCCAGGAAGGGAAGGGGCGAGCTCACCGCCATCGGCGGGTGGAACTCGGGCAGGCCCAACTCCCTGACGTAGCTGTGGAAGTCCCGCAGTCTCAGCGGCTCGCCGATGCTGCTCAGGTACTCGAAGAACAGCATCCCGTTGGGAAATTCGGCGAACCGCCGGCTCTCCTCGGGAGTCAGCCCGGAATAGAGGAAGTCCTGTATCCGCCCCGATTCGTTCAGGAGGGTGATGACGCCGTAGCGCGCCCCGGTCAGCGAGCAGGCTGAGTCCAGCACCCTCTGGAGCACCGTGTCGAAGTCCAGGCTCTCGTTGATGCGCAGGCTGGCCTGGCTCAGCCTGGAGAGGCGGTCGCGCAGGGCCTCGTTCTCCCGCTCAAGCTCCCCGGCGCTCTTCATCCTTTCGACCTCCATTCAAGCATGGGCGACCCGCGGTTCCCCTGGTCCCGCACGGCCCGGCGCGCCCATTATAGAGGCCATACAGCACATTACACAAGCAAGATTAGTCCTAAATTGGTGGCAAAAGTGCATATATTACACTGACTTTCCACAACTTTCTCTGCCACACTGATGGGCACTTTGCCCCAACGTACGGCGGGGAGGCATTCACTTGGGACTCGATAGGCCAATAGACGGAGTGGATACGACGGTCGCAGCGGCCCGTGTTGCCGTGGTCTCCGCGACCCGGCCCGACTTCCGCCTAGCACAGATGTTCACCCCCCCCCCCCCGATTTTCCCTCCGCTCTAGCCCCCTCGTCCCCTCTGGCTCATGCCGGCAGGCCCGATTCTCTCCCGTCGCCGCTCCCTCTGAGCGCGCGCCCGAAGCAACCGGAGTCCTCGAAGGACGCCTTCCCCCGGACTTCGCACGTCCCGCACTCACCCGAAACAGCCTTCATCCATGCAACGCCCTACGCCGCTGCGCGCCGCTCCTCTATCGGCTGACGCCTGCGGACCGGACGGGCTGCGTCCCGCACACCCGCACCAGCACAAGGAGGAACGATGTTGACTCGCACCGATAGACGACGATTCCCCGTCCTGCTCGCCGTCATAGCGGCCCTGGCGATGGCCATGCTCTTCTCCCCGGTACAGGCCCAGGAGGGCTCGGCCCCCGACAAGCCCAGGGGCCTCGAAGCCACGGCGACCCACGGCCAGGTCGTCCTCACCTGGGACGACCCCCAGGACGACTCCATCACCGGCTACGTGATCCTGCGCCGCGTCCGCGTGAACGACACCGGGGGCGACTTCAGCGTACTGGTCTCGGACACCGGCACGGCGGCGCTGACCTACACCGACGACACGGTGGCGGCCAGCCTCACCTACACCTACCGCATCAAGGCCATCAACGAGCACGGGGTGAGCGAGCGCTCCCGCTGGTTCCACGTCGACACTCCGGCAGCCCCTGAGCCGGAGGAGGAGCAGGCTGCCGAACCCCCCGACAAGCCCAGGGGCCTCGAAGCCACGGCGACCCACGACTCGGTGACCCTCACCTGGGACGACCCCGGCGACGACTCCATCACCGGCTACGTGATCCTGCGCCGCGTCCGCGTGAACGACACCGGGGGCGACTTCGATGTGCTGGTGGCGAACACCGAAACGGCGGCGCTGACCTACACCGACGACACGGTGGCGGCCAGCACCACCTACACCTACCGCATCAAGGCGATCAACGAGCACGGGGTGAGCGAGCGCTCCCGCTGGTCCCACATCAACGTCCCGGCAGCCCCTGAGCCGGAGGAGGAGCAGGCTGCCGAACCGCCCGACAAGCCCAGGGGCCTCGAAGCCACGGCGACCCACGACTCGGTGACCCTCACCTGGGACGACCCCCAGGACGACTCCATCACCGGCTACGTGATCCTGCGCCGCATTCCCGGGGTCGACCCGGAGGGCCACTTCAATGAGTTGGTCTCGAACACGGGAACGGACGCCACCACCTACACCGACGACACCGTGGCGGCGGAGACTCGCTACACCTACCGCATCAAGGCCATCAACGAGCATGGGGTGAGCGAGCGTTCCCGCTGGTTCCACATCAACGTCCCCGCCGCGCCGGAGGCCGCCGAAGGCGACGAGCAGGACGGGGAGGGCGGCGGCGGCAGCGGCGGTCCCGGCAAACGGGCCAACGTTTCCGAGGGCGGCACCGACTGTCCCAACGACACCGCCACCACTTGCGAGGTGGACGTGGGCGGCTCGGTCACGGGCAACATCGGCTTCTTAGGCGATGGGGACTATTTCCGCGTCGATCTGGAGGCGGGCACGCGCTACCAGATCGACCTGGAGGGCGCGGATACCGGCCGCGGCACCCTGGCGGACCCGGCCCTAGTACTCTATGACGAGTCCGATAGCTACCTTCTGGGTGACGACAACAACGGCGTAGGCGATAACGCCCGGATGATCTACACGCCGACCACGGCTGGCACGTACTACCTATTTGTGGAAGATTCTTTGGAAAGCGTTACCGGCACCTACACCCTGTCGGTGATCGTGCTGGGCGCGAACGGCGCCTCGGAGGCCGACACGGACTTTCCGGCCACCACCGCCACCACCGGCCGGGTCGAGGTCGGAGCCTCGGCCACGGGCAACATCGACCGCTCCTTCGACCAGGACTGGTTCAGGCTCGACCTGGAAGCGGGCAAGACCTACCAGATCGACCTGGAGGGCGATACTGGCGGCGGCGGCACCCTGGGAGACCCCTATCTGCGCAATATCCGCGACTCGTCCGGCACCGAGATTTCCGGGACCGAGAACGACGATATCGTTGGCGGCGTTGCCGACAGCCGGGTGGTCTTCACGCCGACCGCGGATGGCGCCTACTACCTGGTAGCAAGCGGATTTGACGGCACCTACACGGGCACCTACACGCTGTCGGTGACCGAGCTGGAAACGAGAACCGAGGAGGGTGATACGGACTTCGCCAGTGACGTCACCACCCTCGGCAGGGTCGAGGTCGGCGGCTCGGCCACGGGAGAAATCGAGAACGTTGCCGATGGCGACTGGTTCCGGGTCGTGCTGGAGAAAGACAAGACCTACGTGTTCGACCTGGAGGGCACGGAGACGAGCTCCGGAACCCTGGCAGACCCGATCCTATTGCTCAGTGATGCTTCCGGAAGCACCCTTGAGGGAGACGATGACGGTGGCGACGGCGCCAACAGCCGGTTGGAATACACGGCGACCGCGGACGGCATCCATTACCTTACCGCAACCACGCCGACCTCAGCGACCTCAGGTGGCACCTACACGCTGTCGGTGCGTGAGGTCACGACGCCGTCCACGCCAGGGTTCGGCGAAGGCGTCGCCGACCTGCTGAGCAACCTCGGGCAAGGCACCGACATAAATTCCTTCGCAGGCATTGGAACGTACGACAGCGCCCAGGGGTTCACCACCGGCAGAGAGCGCAACGGATACTTCCTTGACAGCATCACGCTGGACGTGAAAACGGTCCCCAACACCCCGGCCGACGTGACTGTCGAGCTGTGGTTCGCGAGCAGCGGGAACCCTGACGCATCGATCGCCACGCTGAAGCATGCCACAGGGAACTGGGCCACCGGCCTCAATACGTTCCGTGCCCCGCCGGGCAAGGTCCTGGCGGCCAAAACGAAATACTTCGTGGTTGTGTCCTACAGCGGCGGCCGACCGGGGCTCGACCTCGAGGTCACAAGAACACTCTCCGCTGATGACGCATCGACGAACTGGACGGTCACCGGTAAGCGTCTCGAACGTCAGAGCGGCAACGGTGGCAGTTGGGCGGGAGTATCAGCAACCGAGCATCTGAAGTTCAGAGTCAGGGCCGCCGCGGTCCCCGGGCAAGTCCCCGCCGAGGGCGACACCGACCTGCCCGCCAACGCGACCACCAACGGCGTGCTCGTCGCGGACGGGTACGCGGCCAGGGCAGCCATCGCAGAGCCGGTCTTCGTGGAAAGGACAGGCGACGACGACGTAGATGGTTACACCTTCGACACCGACTGGCTCGCGGTGGACCTGAAGGCGGGCCGGACCTACCGGATCGACATGAAGGGCGCAACTCCCGGCGACGACGAGCTCACCCTGCGCCTCCCGGAGATCGAGGCGATTTACGATGCGGACAGCAACTACCTTCCCAACACGTCGTCCCGCGATGCAACCGACCATGCGAACAGTTCCCACCACCTGGCCCGGGTGGAGTTCACGCCGGACGCGGACGGCACGTACTACATCGCGGCGACCGGCGAGTCGTTCACGTGGGGCGTCTACGAGCTGACGGTCATCGACATCACGGAGGATGCCGACGAGCACCCGGCCGACCGCAGCACGACCGAGCACGCGCAGCGCGGGACCCCGGTCACGGGCAAGATCGACTTTTCGGGCGACGTCGACTGGTTCCGGCTGAACAAAACCGTCGCCGACACCTACCAGATCGACCTGGAGGGACAGGCAACCGGGCGCGGCTCCTTGCGGGACCCGCTGCTGCGCGGGGTCTACGACGCGGACGGGAACTACATTTCTGGCACCAGGAACGAAGACGGCGGCGAGGGCTACAACGCCCGGATCACCCTCGATCTCCCGGTGGGCATCTACTACATCGCGGTCGGCGCCTTCGGCAACCACGAGGGCACCTACACGCTGTCGGTGAACTACTCCTAGCCGGCGACCTCTCCCGCAAGAAGGGCGCCAGGAAAGCCCGCACGCCGTCCCGCCTGGGGTTTCCGGACGGCCCGGACATCGGCGGTTGAAGGGAGATTGCAGCCGTCTTCCGGAAGGACCCATGCCGAGACAGCGCAACAATTACAAGAGGAACACCCACGAGTTCCCTGCCGACTTCCCGGAGCGGCTGAAGCGCTTCCAGGTGGAGTCGGGCCTGTCGTGGTCGGAGATCGCCCGACGGCTGGGGACGTATCGCCACACCGTATGGCGCTGGGCTGAAGGCAAGGTCCGGCCCAACTATCAGCACCGCAGGGCGCTCATGGCGTTGGCCGACAGCATGGGACTCGGCCACCTGTTCAGAGACTGAGCAGGCGCAACAGCCCCCGCCAGGCGGGCGTCCGTGATGGCGCGGGCGCTGTCCACCACCTCCTGAAGGACGCCCTCGAAGTCCAGGCTCTCGTTGATGCGCAGGCTGGCCTGGCTCAGCCTGGAGAGGCGGTCGCGCAGGGCCTCGTTCTCCCGCTCAAGCTCCCCGGCGTCCTTCATCCTCTCGACCTCCATTCAAGCATGGGCGACCCGCGGTTCCCCTGGTCCCGCACGGCCCGGCGCGCCCATTATAGGGTGGTGCGGCGCATTACACAAGCCAAGATTGCTCGCAAATTGGTGGCAAAAGTGCATATATTACACTGATTTTCCACAACATTCTCTGCCATACTCATGGGCACTTTGCCCCAACGTACGGCGGGGAGGCGTTCATTTGGGATTCGATAGGCCCATAGACGGAGTGGAGACGGCGGTCGCGGCGGCCCGTGTTGCCGGGGTCTCCGCGACCCGGCCCGACTTCCGCCTAGCACAGATGTGCCCCCCCCCCCCCGATTTTCCCTCCGCTCTAGCACCCGAGCCCCCTCCGGCTCATGCCGGCAGGCCCGATTCTCCCCCATCGCCGCTCCCTCTGAGCGCGCGCCCGAAGCAACCGGAGTCCTCGAAGGACGCCTTCCCCCGGACTTCGCACGTCCCGCACTCACCCGAAACAGCCTTCAACCATGCAACGCCCTACGCCGCTGCGCGCCGCTCCTCTATCGGCTGACGCCCGCGGACCGGACGGGCTGCGTCCCGCACACCCGCACCAGCACAAGGAGGAACGATGTTGACTCGCACCGATAGAAGACGATTCCCCATCCTGCTCGCCGTCATAGCGGCCCTGGCGATGGCCATGCTCTTCTCCCCGGTACAGGCCCAGGAGGGCTCGGCCCCCGACCAGCCCACGGGCCTCGAAGCCACGGCGACCCACGACTCGGTGACCCTCACCTGGGACGACCCCGGCGACGACTCCATCACCGGCTACGTGATCCTGCGCCGCATTCCCGGGGTCGACCCCCAGGGCCACTTCAATGAGCTGGTCTCGAACACGGGAACGGACGCCACCACCTACACCGACGACACCGTGTCGGCGGAGACTCGCTACACCTACCGCATCAAGGCCATCAACGAGCACGGGGTGAGCGAGCGCTCCCGCTGGTCCCACATCAACGTCCCCGCCGCGCCGGAGGCCGCCGAAGGCGACGAGCAGGACGGGGAGGGCGACGGCGGCGGCGCGCCCGGCGCGCCCGGCGCGCCCGGCAAGAAGGCCAACGTCTCCGAGGGCGGCACCGACTGTCCCAACGACAACACCACCACTTGCGAGGTGGACGTGGGCGGCTCGGTCACGGGCGACATCAGCAGCCGCACTGACTTTGACCAGTTCCGCGTCGATCTGGAGGCGGGCACGCGCTACCAGATCGACCTGGAGGGGGCGCCGACTAGCCGCGGCACCCTGCCGGACCCGAAACTGACCCTCTCAGATGCGGGCGGGAGCCGAGTAGAGGACAACGAAAGCAGTGGCGTGGGCGCTAACTCCCGGATTATCTACACGCCTACCGCGACCGGCACTTACTACGCAAGAGCAGGTGAACTGGACGGCGAGACCGGCACCTACACGCTGTCGGTGATCGTGCTGGGCGCGAACGGCGCCTCGGAGGCGGACACGGACTTTCCCGAAACCACCGCCACCACCGGCCGGGTCGAGGTCGGAGCCTCGGCCACGGGCAACCTCAGCACCATAACTGACGTGGACTGGTTCAAGGTTGTGCTGGATGCGGGCAAGACCTACCAGATCGACATGAAGGGCTTAGATGGCGGCGGCGGCACCATAGGAGACCCTTATCTGCACGACATCCGCGACTCATCCGGCACCGGGATTAGCAACACCGGGAATGACGACGTCGATGCGGATAACGACATCTACGACAGCCAGATAACCTACACGCCGACCACGGCCGGCGCTTACTACCTGGTAGCAGCCGGGGCGGCCGACAGTGGCACCTACACGCTGTCGGTGGGCGAGGTCGAGACGGAGGAGCCGCCGTGCACGCTGAACGACGGCGACTTCTGGTGCGGCGTGGTGACGGTGGGACCCATCCTGAGCGGAACAAATACGATAGGACACGGGTACATAGAATTCAGTGGGATCAGCGGGGGCAGCTTTGAAGGCGAAACGGAATTCACTGTTGGGTCCAATAACTACACGTTCGAAGGAATATATGTCTCATCTACTGGCGGGACCACTGGCGCGCTGAACTTCAAAACGGTCGCCCTCTTCAGCGACGACGACAAAGAGGCCCTGGAACTCCATATCGATGTCGATGGCACCAGCAGCACACGGGCGATCAGCGACGCCGTTTCCGGCGTGGCCACCGGCCTGATCCTCTGGACCTCGGCGGGGCTCGACTGGTCGTTAGCGACCACCGTCACAGCTCGCCTGCGGACGCCGCCGTCCGACGATCCCGTCGACGACTGTCCCGGCGACACCACCACCACGTGCGAGGTGGACGTGGGCGGCTCGGCCACGGGGAACATCGAAACCGTGACGGACCGGGACTGGTTCAAGGTCGACCTGGAGGCGGGGAAGTTCTACCAGATCGACCTGGAGGGCGATGCTGGCGGCGGCGGCACCCTGGAAGACCCCTATCTGCGCAATATCCGCGACTCATCCGGCGCCGAGATTTCCGAGACCGAGAACGACGACGTCGATCCCGGCTCCAATGCCGACAGCCGGGTGATCTTCAACCCGACCGAGGCCGGCGCCTACTACCTGGTAGCAAGCGGATATGGCGGCGCTAGCGACACGGGGACCTACACGCTGTCGGTCACCGAGCTGGAAACGAGAACCGAGGAGGGCGGTACGGACTTCATCAAAGGCACCACCACCCTCGGCTTGGTCGAGGTCGGCGACTCGGCCACGGGAGAAATCGACCCCGCCAGCGACATCGACTGGTTCCGTGTCGTGCTGGAGTATGACAAGACCTACGTATTCGACCTGGAAGGTTCGGAGACGAGCTCCGGAACCCTGGCAAACCCGTTCCTAGCGCTCCTTGATGCTTCAGGAAGGATCTCATATTTCGAAGACGATGACGGTGGCCAGGGCCTCAACAGCCGGTTCGAGTTGACTGCGGTCTATAGCGGCATCCATTATCTTTCGGCGTCCAAGGGGGCCTCAGCGAGCTCAGGTGGCACCTACACGCTGTCGGTGCGCGAGGTCCTGCCGTGCGCGCTGAACGAAGGGGACATCTGGTGCGGCGTGGTGACGGTGGGAGATATCACCAATGACCGGCACGGATTCCTGGGAACGACGGGCGGCCTGTCGGACGAGACGTTCTCGCTCATGTTCGAGACCGGGACCACCAACAACTACACGATTCTGGCGATTCAGGTCGCCAGCGAACTACTGTATTTCGTGACAGACAGCGGTCTGACGGACACCGAAGTGGAGAGCCTGGCGCTGCATGTCGACGGCGAGAGCGACCCGTTTGTGTGGAGCGACAGCACGGCGGTGATCCCCCGCTCCTACCGATGGCCCGCGCGGACGGGCCTGGACTGGTCGTCGGAAACCACGGTCACGCTGCGCCTGCGCGAGTTCCCGAGGCCGAGGGTCACCAACGTGGCGGTCACCTCGATGCCGGTGCTGGAGACCGACACCTACGGGGCGGGCGAGACGATCGAGGTCTCGGTGACCTTCAGCGAGGCGGTCGACGCCACGTCCAACACGGACTTCGTGCTGAGCGTGGGCGGCGCCAGGCGCGCGCCGCTGCTGAGCGGCTCGGGCACGGCGACGCTGGTGTTCGGCTACACCGTGGTGTCGAGCGACGAGGACACCAACGGCATCTGGATCGGGGACGAGACCCGGACCCTGGTCGGCAACCGCAACGGGGAGCCCCAGAACGGCACGATCACGAGCGTGGCCACCGGCGCGGCGGCGGTCATCGCCCATACCCTGCTCGGCACGGACTCCGACCACAAGGTGGACGGCTCGCGGACAACGGACAACGTCGCCCCGTCCTTCACCACTTCGGCGACGCTCAGCATACCGGAGAACACCTCGCACTTAACGGTGGTGGCGGAGGACAACGACGCGGGCGACGACATTACGGGCTACGCGATCACCGGCGGCGCGGACAATTTGTTCTTCGCGGGCGTCGATTTCGGGGACCTGCAGTTCGACGCGGCCCCCAACTACGAGAACCCGCAGGACTCCGGCGCCGACAACACGTACGAAGTGACGGTCCAGGCGACCAGCGGCACGGGTACGCGGGAGATGACCGCGACCCGGACGTTCACGGTGACGGTGACCAACGTGGCCGAGCAATCCGCCAAGCCGGACAAGCCGACGCTGGCGGCGGTTTCGGGCTCGACGACGAGCCTGACCGCGACGTGGACGAAGCCGGACAAGAACGGCGGCCCGGACATCACCGGCTACGACCTGCAATACCGCGCGGGCGCGACGGGCACGTGGTCGAGCTCCACCAGCTACGGCGCGACGGTGACGACGGCGACCATCACCGGGCTGACGGCGGACACGTCCTATCAGGCGCGGGTGCTGGCCAAGAACGGCGAGACGGACAGCGACTGGTCGGACGCCTCCGACGCGGTGAGCACCAACGCGGCGGTGGCCATGATGCCCCTCGACGTGCTGGTCAGCAACTACCCCGAGGGCTCGGGGTCGGACTACTCATTGAACTTTCATTCCACGGTGGGCGCCAACCAGCGCCACTACTTCACCCAGACGTTCACGGCCGGCGCCGGGTTCACCCTGACCGCGGTCGACATCCCCTTCACCAGCGTGCCCGACAACTCGCGCGTGACGGTGTCGCTGCACGCGCGGAACGGCAGCAAACCGGGAACATATCTGGGGAACCTGGACCTGTCGGGGGCGCTGGCCGTCGGCGACAACACGTTCGCCGCGCCCGCGGGGACGGCGCTGGCGTCCGGAACGTACTTCGTCCGGGTGCGGTGGCGCGACGGCGACACGGACAACCTCCGAATGACGGACGGCCCGGATGACGAGACGAGCGCCGAGAGCGGGTGGAGCATCGAGGACAGATCCCAGTACAGCGCCAGCGGCTCGAGCTGGAGCAATTGGAACCAGCAATTCGCCATGCGGGTCCGGGGCACGATCGACGGCGTGCCGCGGGTCGCCACCGGCGGCGTGCGGATCGAGTCCGACCCGGATGCGCACGACAGCTACGGCGTCGGCGAAGACATCGAGGTGGCCGTGGCCTTCACCGAGGACGTGACGGTGGACACGACGAGCGGCACGCCGCGCGTCGCGCTGACCGTCGGCTCCAACACCCGCTACGCCGACTACTCGGCGAGCGACAGCTCCGCCGACGAACTGGCGTTCGTCTACGAGGTGACGGCGGACGACCACGACCAGAACGGCGTCTCCATCGACGCCGACGCGCTGGAGCTGAACGGCGGCGCGATCCACAAGGACGGCGACACCAGCACGAACGCGGTCCTCGACCACGCCGACCTGGGCAGGGATTCCGATCACCGGGTGAACCGCGACCCCTTCATCGTCTCGGACGGCGTGTCGGTGATCTCCAGCCCGGTCGCGGCGACGGACACCTACGGCCTCGGCGAGGTCATCGAGATCGAAGTGGAGTTCAGCGCCGCGGTGGACGCCACGACCGACACGGACTTCGTGCTGAGCGTGGGCGGCGCCAAGCGCGCGCCGCTGCTGCGCGGCTCGGGCACGGCGACGCTGGTGTTCGGCTACACCGTGGTGGCGAGCGACGACGACGACAGCGGCATCTGGATCGGGGAACAGGACCGGACGCTGGTCGGCAACCGCAACGGCGAGCCCCAGAACGGGGAGATCACGAGCGCGGTCACGGACCGGGCGGCGGACCTCGACCATGACAGCCCGGGCGTGCTGTCCGACCACAAGGTGGACGGCTCGCGGACAACGGACAACGTCGCCCCGTCGTTCACGTCTTTGGCGACTTTCGACGCGGCGGAGAACCAGACCGCGGCGGGCACGGTGGTGGCGGCCGACAGCGATTCGGACGACAGCGTCACGGGCTACGCGATCACCGGCGGGGCGGACCAGGCCCTGTTCGAGATCGGCGCGACCTCAGGCGAGCTGACGTTCAAGTCGGCGCCGAACTTCGAGGACCCGCAGGATACGGACACCGGCAACGGCTACGTGGTGGACGTGACGGCGACCAGCGGCACGGGGACGCGGGAGATGACCGCGACGCAGACGATCACGGTGACGGTGACCGACGTGGACACGGAGGCGCCGGGCAAGCCGGGGGCGCCGACGGTGTCGGCGGCGTCGGCGACGAGCCTGAGCGTGAGCTGGTCGGCGCCGTCCAACGCGGGTCCGGCCATCACGGACTACGACGTGCAGTACCGGGCGGGCACCAGCGGGGACTGGAGCGACGGGGGCCACGTCGGCACGGCGACGACGGCGACGCTGACGGGCCTGTCGGAGGACACCTCCTACCAGGTGCAGGTGCGGGCGACCAACGCCGAGGGCACGGGCGACTGGTCGGACTCGGGCAGCGGCACGACGGACGCGGCGGCGCCCGACGACTGTCCCCACGACACCACCACCACTTGCGAGGTGGACGTGGGCGGCTCGGCCACGGGCACGCTCGATGCAGGGGACCGGGACTGGTTCAAGGTCGAGCTGGAGGCGGACACGAGATACCAGATCGACGTGGAGGGGGTGGACACCGGCCGCGGCACCGTGGCAGACCCGACCGCAACTGTTCTCGATCCGATGGGAGGAGACCTGGTCGTGAATAGCCTCAGCGTGGGTGACACCGACTCGGGCGTGGGCAAGAACGCCCGGGTGATCTACGCGCCCACGGCGGGCGGTACGTACTTTGTGCAAGTGAGGGACCTAACTACCAGTACCGGCACCTACACGCTGTCGGTGATCGTGCTGGGCGCGAACGGGAACTCGGAGGCGGACACGGACTTTCCCAACAACAACACGACCACCGGCAAGGTCGAGGTCGGGGCCTCGGCCACGGGAAACGTCGAATCCGCGGCTGACCGCGACTGGTTCGCGGTCGATCTGGAGGCGGGCAAGAGATACCAGTTCGACCTAGAGGGTGCGCCTAACGGTCGCGGCACCCAACCAGACCCCTTTCTGTTGCTCTACGACAGGTCTGCAACCGCTATTGAGGGCAACGACGACCTCACCCCCACGAACCTCAACAGCGCGATAGTCTACGACGTGACCGCAACCGGCACGTACTACCTAGTGGCACGTGGAGCGAGGGTTGACCAGACGGGCACCTACACGCTGTCGGTGCGCGACATCACGCCAGCGGTCCTGCCGACGCTGAGCATCGCCGATGCCGCGGGGGACGAGGACGACGGCGTGGAGTTCACGGCGACGCTGACGGCGGGGGTCTCGGGGAAGGTGACGGCGACCTGGACGGCGTCGATTGAGAGCGACGACACGGCGGTCGCGGCGGACCTCGCGACGACGAAGACGGGGGAGGTGGAGTTCGAAGAAAACGCCAGGTCGGCGAAGTTCACGGTGCCGGTGAACGACGACACCATCGACGAGAATAACGAGACCTTCACGGTGACGCTGTCGGGCGTGTCGTCGAACGCGCAGTTGGCGGCGGACCCGACGGCCAAGGGCACGATCCTGGACGACGACGATCCTCCAGTTGACGACTCAGGGACCGAGGAAGACGACCTGCCCGCCGACACCACCACCACCGGAACGGTCGAGGTGGGCGAGGCCGCGGTCAGGGGAGACATCTTCGCCCCGGAATTCTCGGAAGGGGACGGCCCCAACGAGGTAGACGGTTGGGACTTCGACACCGACTGGTTCGAGGTGGAGCTGGAGGCGGACAAGACCTACCGGATCGACATGTGGGGCCACACTACCGCGAACGGTCTCACCCTGCGCCTCCCGCAGATCAACGCGATCTACGATTCGAAAGGGAGTTTCATTGTCAACACGTGGTACAGCGACGAATCAGACTCCCACTACCTGTTCCGGGTGACGTTTACCGCCTCTAGCAATCGCAGCTATTACATCGCGGCGAGCGGCGAGTCGTTCGAGTGGGGCACCTACAAGCTGTGGGTCAAAGACATCACGGAGGATGACCACGGGGACCACGGGGACGAGGGGGACGGCACGAACGGCGGGAAGGGGCTCAAAAA
The DNA here is from genome assembly GCA_965220205.1 of Dehalococcoidia bacterium. GTDB lineage: Bacteria > Chloroflexota > Dehalococcoidia > Lucifugimonadales > Australimonadaceae. The sequence goes on from OZ244812.1 coordinate 2,893,820, forward strand.
CCTGCGTGCGGTCGAGGAGAAGGGCGGGGTCAGGCTGACCTGGCAGTCCCCGGACGGCGCCGCGGTCACCGGCTACCGCATAGAGCGTCGCCGCGCCGGCGGGCAGGGCAGCGGTCCCCAGCGTTCCCATGGGCAGCCCAGGGACCACCACACCCTGGTGGAGGACACCGGCAACACCGAAACGAGCTATGTCGATGAAAGCGCGGAACAGGGCGTCGAGTACGAGTACCAGGTCAGCGCCCACAACGAGTCCGGCCCGGGCGAGGAATCGGACTGGGTGAGGGCCGGGCCGGAGGAGGAGCCGGTGTTGGGCGACGCCCTGCCGGGAGCGCCCCGCAACCTCACCGCCACCCCAGGAAACCGGGAGGTCACCCTGTCCTGGGACCCGCCCGACGACAACGGCAACCCGCCCGCGACGAGATACCGCATCGAGTGGAGGGTCGACGGCAAGGACTACGACAGAAACGATTGGGGCACATCGCAAGAGACGACCTATACGACGAACGCCCAGGCCAACCTGGCCAATGGAGTCAAGTACTTCTTCCGGGTAAAGGCCGAGAACGATGACGGCAATAGCTACGGTCCATATGGACCGTCCTCCGAGGAGGTGAGCTCCACTCCCACCTCCGGCTCGGCGGTGGACCTGGGCACGCCGGTGCTGTCGGACACGGAGACCCTGCACCACGGCATAGTGAAGCTGGACTGGCAGGACATAGAGGACGCCGGTTGGTACGTGGTCCAGTATTACCACGTCGAAGACGAGGAGTGGCTGGACCTGCCCGCCGAGGGAGTGGACATCGCGTTCCACGGTTCCAGCGCGGTGGTGAGCAACCTGCATGGGCTCTCGTGGCTGCGGGTTGGTGCGGCGAGCTGCGACGGGGCATCGGAGTGGTCGCAAATCGAGGAGTTGTACGGGACCAACGCATCGGACTGGGAGGGAGTGCCCGTACCCGACGTGGAGGAGGGCGACGAGATCGAGCCATGCCCCGTGGTCCTGGGCACTCCGGTGCTGTCGGACACGGAAATCCTGCATCACGGCATGGTGCAGTTGGACTGGCAGGACATAGAGGACGCCGGCTGGTACGTGGTCCAGTACTACCACCTCGAAGGCGAAGAGTGGTTGGACCTGCCCGCCGAGGGAGTGGACATCGCGTTCCACGGATCAAGCGCGGTGGTGAGCAACCTGCATGGGCTCTCGTGGCTGCGGGTTGGTGCGGCGAGCTGCGACGGGGCATCGGAGTGGTCGCAGATCGAGGAGTCGTACGGAACCAACGCATCGGACTGGAAGGGTGTGCCCGTACCCGAGGTGGCGGAGGGCGACGAGATCGAGCCATGCTCAGAAGACGCGGACACGCCTGACAACAGCCCGGCGACGGGCGCGCCCACCATCAGTGGGACCGCCCAAGTGGGAGAGACGCTGACGGCGAACACGTCTGGGGTCGCCGACGGGGACGGGCTTGCAAATGCCACCTTCGGCTATCAGTGGCTTGCCGACGATACCGACATCGCAGGCGCTACCGGCTTGACCTACACCCTGACCGATAGCGAAGAAAGCAAGGCCATCACGGTGCGGGTGAGCTTCACCGACGACGCCGACAACGACGAGACGCTGACCAGCGGAGCAACGGACACGGTGGAGGCGGCGCCCACTACCAACAGTCCGGCCACCGGCGCGCCCACCATCAGCGGGACCGCCCAGGTGGGCGAGACGCTGACGGCGGACACGTCGGGCATCGCCGACGCCGACGGGCTTAGCAACGTCCAATACGAGTACCAGTGGCTTGCAGACGATACCGACATCGCAGGAGCGACCAACGCGACCTACACCCTGACCGATAGCGAAGAAAGCAAGGCCATCACGGTGCGGGTCACCTTCAACGACGACGCCGACAACGAGGAGACGCTGACCAGCGCGGCTACGGACATGGTGGCCGGTACGCAACCCACGGAGCCGCCCGCCAAGCCCAGGGGCCTCGAAGCCACGGCGACCCACGACTCGGTGACCCTCACCTGGGACGACCCCGGCGACGACTCCATCACCGGCTACGTGATCCTGCGGCGCATTCCCGGGGTCGACTCGGAGGGCCACTTCGATGTGCTGGTGGCGGACACGGGAACGGACGCCACCACCTACACCGACGACACCGTGTCGGCGGAGACTCGCTACACCTACCGCATCAAGGCCATCAACGGGGCCGGAACGAGTGAACGCTCGCGCTGGTCCCACATCGACACTCCGGCAGCGCCCGTACCCGATAAGCCCACGGGCCTCGAAGCCACGGAGTCGCACGGCCAAGTGGTCCTCACCTGGGACGACCCCGGCGACGACTCCATCACCGGCTACGTGATCCTGAGGCGCGTCCGCGAGAACAATACCGGGGGCGACTTCAGTGTATTGGTCGCGGACACGGGCACGGCCGCCACCACCTACACCGACGACACGGTGGCGGCCGGCGCCACCTACACCTACCGGATCAAGGCCATCAACGAGCACGGAACAAGCGAGCGGTCCCGCTGGTACCACATCGACATCCCGGCGGCCCCGTAGCAGGTATCGAGGACTGCGAACGCGAGGGAACCATCCGCACGAGCGACGGCAGAAAGTTGCCCGGCGAGTCGGCGCCGACCGTCAGCGGTCCGGGCCGGTAGAGGGCAACGAAAAAAGCCCGCACACATGGATAGAGCGGGGGAGGCAAACGTACCGACCGGGATACGGAACGACCTCGGTCTGAGGCGGACGGGAAAGGCGATGCCTGCGCTCGTGTTTGAAAGAGTCCCGATGCGTCCTGCGGGAGGCCGGCTGCGCCATGCTGAGAGAGCGCACATACTACAGGCGAAGGATCCACGTCTTCCCCCACGACTTCCCACAGCGTCTGGAGAGGTTCAAGGTGGAGTCCGGCCTGTCGTGGGCGGAGATCGCCCGCCGTCTCAGAACCTACCCTCTCACCATACGACGTTGGAGGTACAAGGGCGTGCGGCCCAACCTGGCCCATCAGGTGGCGCTGCTTGACCTGGCCGACGACCTGGGCCTCGCCTACATCTTCACGGACTGAGGCGGCGCGGCGGCAGTGCCGCAAACGCAAAAAGGCCGCATATATGGCCGGTGGGGGACCGCTGACCGCATTGCGGCTGGGGTCGTATACGGGACCGTGCAGGAGCAGAACGCATGGACAAGAAAACGAGACCGGCAACGCAATCGCCGTCCGCCAACGCAGCGGGCGACGAGGCTGCGCGCCTGGCTGCGCGCCTATTCGGCGAGGAGCCCCGGGGCAAATACGTCGTAGATGGCCGGTTGATCCGCATCTACCGCCTCCCGGTCGGCGATCTGGGGCTGCTCACGGTCGGGTTCCGTATCACGGACCGGCCCTACGAGAAGTGGACCCGGCGCTTCAACCGGTTCAAGTACGGCGAACCTACCGCCGCCAGGGCGGCCACCCGCACGTTCTGCGCGGCGTTCGAGGGCTTCCACCCCGCCGGGAACCCGCGCGTCGTCGTCGTCTCCTCGGTCTCTTCAGGGCAAAATATTGTGCAATACGACACGCCGGCGTCGACACTGGCGTCCGCGCTTGCACGATCCCGCGGCTGGGAGTGGCTTCCGCATCACATCACCAAGGATCGGCATCCCAGAATCAGCGGCATCGCCTCCGCGGCCGAGCGGGACGCCACCGTGGACGGGGTGTACCTGGCTGCCCCCATCGGAGGCGATCCCGGCCTTGTGCTAGTCGTCGACGACTTCTGCACGCGGGGAGCGACGCTCGCGGACATCGCCCGCGCGATCCGGGAGTCCAACCCCGGATGGAAGATTCAGCCGGCCACCCTCGCCAGGACTGAGCGCGCCGCCTACTGGCAGGGCGAGCTGACCAACGCACACATCCCCGACACGCTGGATGCCGTCTGGCGCGGGGACCCGGAGGTCGCGTCGCCCTTCTATTGAAACGCAACAAGGGCTGCATACATGGCCGGCGCCACCGGCCGTACACTCCGCAAACGCAAAAAGCGCCCACATATGGATGTGTCAGGCGTTGTTTCCTAGTCGCCGCTCCGGTCTTGGCCGGTCTCCTTCAGGAGCGTCTCGGCGAGCCGCCGATACTCCTCCCCTTCATCCGGCACACCCTCGGCCTCCAGGTCGCGGCTGAGGCGCAGGGCGAATGGCGGCGCGAACGCCTTGCACGACTCGCAGACGCTACCGAGTCCAATCCCGTTCAGCCTGTCCTCCAGGTAACCGCTCACGTTCCTCCGTTCCTCGGCTGAGGTGTCGGCTCCGCAGAAGGCCCTTTCACTGCGCGCATTCTCGTCGAACAGGTGCATCTCCATGACTTCGCACCTCTTACAGGTTTCGACTGCCCACGTCAATGACCCATCTCCATTGGTTCTCATGTCCTACTCTCCCTTCTATGTTTCCCAACTGTCCCCGAAATGAAAAGAGACCCCATACATGGACGCGCAACCGGCCTGAAACGCAAAAAAGGCCGCACATATGGATGGGCGGGGGAGACCGTCGCAATGGCTGCGACGACCTCCCCCGTGCTTCGCGCTCAGGCTTCCTAGAAGAGCCTCAGCGTCTGCTGTGCCTGGTCCGTCTCGGTCTCGGCGTTCGCGGCCTGGGCCGTCTCCTGGCCCCGCCTGTTGCGCCGTCTGGGCGGGGGAGCGGGCCGCTCGTAGGCGGGGTGCTTCGGCGACTCCTCCCACCTGGCCCTGGCCCGCTCGATCACCGCCGGGACCTCCTGGGCCAGCGCGGACTCGTCCACGTCATCGAAGGTCTCGATGTGCGGGTCCGACGCGGGCTGCTGCACCCCGATGACGGCCCGGCCTCCCTTGATGGAGACGACGACCTTCAACTCATCCGATGGAGCGGCCTCCGCCTCGCCAGCTTCCCCGGCGTCGCCGGTATCCTGCCCATCCTGTGCGCCCTCCTTGTCGGCGTCCTGCTCCTCGGCAACCGCAGGTTCCCCGGTGGCGTCGGAGCCTTGGGTGTCCTGTTCTTCCGCGACCGTAGCGGCCGTGTCGTCCGCCTTGTCCGCCGAGTCGCCGAAGAGAGCGTCGTCCGCGCTCGGCGCGTCCGGGCGCGTTGCTTCCGTTCCGATCTCGTCTGGCATGGTCTTCTCCTTTCCTTATATGGTTCGTCCCTCTTGGCTAGGCCGCCATCCTCGACTGCCTCTTGATCTCGCCGAGGGTGGTCGGCTTCCAGTAGAGGTCGCGCTCCACGGCGGGCACGCCCCCGAGCACGGTCGCCTCCGCCATCTCGGTGAGATCGAAGTAGCCAAGCTCGGTCTCGAACCCCTCGACGAGTCCGAAGCACTCGCCGGTTTCGGCGTTCCACTCCGTGATGTACCAGGTCCAGTTGGCGTAGGGCGAGAACAGCTTGACGTGGGCGACGACGGAGTCGTAGTCGGCGGCGTTCTCGTTGGCGTAGAGGGCGGGGATGGTCTCCCCGAGCTCCTTCGTCATCAGCTTGTGCCTGCGCAGGCCGCTGTGGTTGTCCTGCCACATGGTCGTGGTCGTGGTGGTTCCGTTCTTGTCGGTCATCGGTCTCTCCTTGTCTTCGCTGAGTGTGGATTTGCTTGCGCCGATCACTCGACGTAGGTCCCCACTGTCCGCTCCACCGCCTCCGGGGTGACGTAGGTGGGTGTGACCGTCCCCAGGTCCATGTCCAGGTAGAGGGCCATGAAGGGGCAGGTTCCCGCCACCATGCGGCGGACCACCTGTAGCACCAGGGACGCCATCATCTGGTTGATGGTGGGGTCCTGGTCGGTGAGGTCGAGGGCCGCCGCGCAGTCCACGTCCGGGGGACGGGTGGACACGGCGGTCAGCAGGTCGGGGCGCTGGAGCGTGGGCGCGGGGGCCAGGTAGCAGGTATCGCCCTCGAATGGAGGCTCCTCCCAGTCGACCCGGCCGGAGACGTTGCCCACCAGCACCTGTCCCCAGTTGGTGTCGTTGCCGGCGTCGATGAGCCAGCGGGCCGGGTGTCCCGGCAGGCATTCGGCCATCGCCCGTCTTGCGGCGGCGTTGTCGGCGCAGCCGATGATCAAGCTCTCGCCGAAGTCGATGAGGCCGGGGTAGACGGGTCCTTTCGGGCGTTCTTCGTACTCCCGGAAGGGGTAGACGGAGTAGCCGACCGGACGCCGGTAGGCTTTCGCCAGCCGGTCCGCGAGGGCTTTGCTCTTGAACTGCCCCACGTCCCCCGGGTAGAAGTTCTGGCGCAGGAGGTTGTGGGGCTCCACCCGGTCGTGGTCGACCAGGACGATGTTGGCCTCCCGCCCTTGAAAGAGGCGGCAGAGGCCCTCGGCGACGAAGCCGCCGGTCCCGCCGCAGCCGACCACCGTTATCCAGGGGTTGTCCAGCAGAAAAGCGTTGTCCAGTCGGTAAGGCATTCGATCACCTCCTCTGTGATTTCATCGGTCGAGTCCGGCCCCTCACCCACCAGCCGGACGCCGGGGTGTGGGCCGTCGAAGACCTGCGGCCAGTCCACCGGGGCGAAGTGGCCGTAGACGCCCACCCGGAGGCTCAGCTCCGGTTCGGGCGTGTCGAGGCGTCCCACGACGCCGTAGACGCGGAAGCCTTGTTCGTCGCCGTCGTCGGTCTTCGAGAAGAAGGCGCGGGAACTTCCGTGGGAGTGGAACTCGGCCACCACCCCTGGGGGCGGCGTGTACTTGAGCGACGAAGCCGTCCCCTCCTGTTGGGGCACCACCAGCCGGTAGGCTCGCCCGTCCCACCGCACGGCGAAGAACCGCTCGGTGTGCGGGTCGTCCTGGAACCAGCGCAGCCCGATCTCGAAGAGACGGGCCGGGATGGGGCCGTGGGCAAGCTCCACCTTCTCGGTGACGGAAGCCAGCCCCCGCACCTCGCAGGGAGCGACCAGCACCCGCGCCGTCAGGTTGGCGCTCTCGGATTGGACGTAGACGCCGCCCGCTCCGAGAACGTAGTCGAATCCGATGCCGTGTGAGCCGGTCAGTCCGTCCCTGTGGTTTACGAGGTAGCCCACCGGCGCAGGTCGGTCGTTCGAGGCAGGCCCCGCGCTAGCGGTAGCCAAGCCGCCTCCCCTGGGAGGCCGCGATGACCTGGGCCACCGTGCACTGGGGAACAAGGTCCTCAACCGGGTACTCAGTCCTTCCATCTATCTCCTCCCATAGCGCGTGCAGGTTGTCGGGGTGCTTCCTCGACCGGTCCGTGGTGTCGCCGGTGCCGGAGAAGTAGGACTGGAAGAAGGACTCCGGTATCAGCTCCACCTCCTCGGGGAAGCGGTGGCTTCCGGGGCAGACCCGCCCGTCCCGGAAGACGTTGAAGGCGGGCATCTTGTAGAGCATCTGCTCTGGGTCGGCCGGCCTGCTCTGGGCCGCGTAGACCCAGGGGGCGCGGCCCGGCGAGCAGACGAAGACCAGCCCCGGCATGGGAAGCCGGAGCCGTGCGGGGGCCTTGAACGCCTCCCGTTGCAGGGCAACGGGCCAGACCTGTGTCGGCCTCCAGAGGGCCACCACCTGCCCGGTCTCGCCCTGGTTCCACCAGAGGGCCTCCTGTGGCAGCAGCCCCGAGGAGGCCCCCAGGTGCTGGATGAACACGTTGGCGATCTCGTCCGCCGAGACGGTCCTCACCCAGGTCGAGTCTCCCTCGAAGCCCCGCAGCAGCAGCGTCTCTTCGTAGACCTCCAGTTGGAGGTTCAGCTTGTCCCTGGGTATGTCCGCCGGTCCCGGCAGGGACCACTCGGTCTTCTCCGTTTCAGTCGTCATGGTCGTCGTCCTCCTTTCCTTGTTCTTGTTCGGGCAGCCGGGGCAGGACGGTGTCCAGCATCTCGGCGAAGCGGCCTGGGAGCTCCTCCTCCAGCCAGTCGGCCAGCCTGCACACCGAGTCCATCAGGGCGTTGGCCTTCCGCCACTCCTCCGTCCCCTCGGCGATAATCTCGTCCTCCCAGGGGTCGCAGAACCCGTCATAGTTGCCGTCTTCGTAGCAGTGGTCGAGGAAGAAGTTGCCGGTCTCGGCGAAGACCCAGGAGGCGGCCTTCGCCGCCCCTTCGAACCGGGTTTCCTTCACCGCCTCCGTCAGGTCCTCGACAGGTATGCCGCCCTGGGGAATCCTCTCCAGGGTCGATTGCGGGATGCGCTCGGCGGCCGACTCAAGCCAGGCCACCCGTATCTCGTCGGACTCCCCGTAGAAGGAGTCCGGGGGCCTGGTCAATAGGAGAAGGGCCGAGATGCCGTCCCGGTAGCCGTTCCACAGCTCGTGGAGGCCGTCGTAGCCGAAGCCCATCAGGTCGAAGGGGATGCCCCTGCGCATCCAGCTCCAGGGGGGTTCATCCCCCTCCCATTCCATCCAGTATTCGATGAACGGGGCGTAGAGGGGGAAGTGTTTCTGTCCGAAGAGGTTGGCGAAGCGCTCCACCCTGGTGCGCACGTCGGGGGCCGAGAGCGCCGCCTCCGCCTCACTGGGAAAGAGACGGCGCACCAGCTCCGCGAACCATGCGTAGTCGTCGGCGTAGCCGACGATGGTGACCAGCTCCCGCAGCGACGGCGGACGCCGCAGGAGCAGTTGGGCGAGACCGCTCAGGAGCGCCGGGGTCGCAGCTGCCACCGCAGCGCCTCCTTCAGCCTTCCCGTGGCAGAGGCGTAGTCCTGCGCCTGCGTGCAGGCCATTTCGACATCCTTCTGCCTTGCGGCCGCGGCGTCCAGGTCGAGGGAGCCGTCGGGCCGTGTGAGCTCCGCCGTGAGCTCGATGATGCTGAGGCCCGCCGGCGGGGTCGCCGCCAGCAGGCCCGCGAAGGTCCTGGTGTCCATCGGATGCCCTCCTTACCGGGTGAAGGCGCCCTTGGTGCCCACCCTGCGCTGGAACTCGTAGATGGTGTCGTCGCCCCTGGTCGTCTCCTTCACCGAGGCGTTGGCGATCTCGCCGTAGAAGTCGCTGAGCGTTGCCTTCACCTGGTCGACGCTCATCTCGGGGTCGGGGTCCGGGAACTCTCTGTCGTCGTATACGAACACTCTTGCCATGACTAATCTCCTTTGTAAGAGTTGCTGTCTTCCTGCGTTGCCGTTTGCGGGAGAGGCCGCCGCTCCGAATGCGATGACCTCCCCCGTGCATCTGCGGTCTAGCGTCCCGCGCCGACCGTCTCTGCTTCCTGCTCCATCGCCCACTCGAACATCGAGAGGCTTGCGGGCTGGGGCTTCCCGTTGCGGCGCTTCGGTTTCACCGGCTCCTCGGACATGAACTCGGCCCAGGAGAACAGCGACTGCTGCGGCTCCTCAGCCTCCTCGTGGTGGCCGTTGGCCCCGTTGCCGTTGGCGTGACCGTTGACCGGGACCAGTTCGACCGTCGGCCCGAAGATGTCGGACCCGTGGCCGTTGCCATTGCCGTTGACCGCCGCCGTCTCAGCCTCGACCTCGACGGTCTTCCAGCCGTCGTCCACCAGCAGCTCCTCGGCGGTCGCCTCGGCGTCCCGCGCCTGGGCGAACGCCTCCTCCACCGTCTCGTCGCCGGCCTCCTCCTCGTCGCCGCTCACGATCTTGCGGGCCAGGGCCATCATCAGGTCGTCGCCGTCGTCACCGTAGGCGGCCAGCCCGTCCTCCGGCAGCTCCCCCTCCACCGCCAGCGAGCTTTGCAGCTTCTTCGCCACCAGCTTCAGGGCGTCGGCCTGGAGGGTGTTCCGGTAGGACATGAACACGACCTTGACGGGCCGCGTCTGCCCGATGCGCCACGACCGCCGCGACGCCTGCCGCATGACGTAGGTGCTGTAGTCGATCTCATCCCAGACGATGGTTGGGAAGTCGATGAGGTCGAGGCCGGTCTGCACCAGCCTGGGGTGGCAGACCATCACGTCGATGCCCTGCTTGACCTTCTCGGCCACCCACGCCTCCCGCTTTTCCGGGGCCACGGCGTCCGCCTTCATCACCGCCACCCGGAAGCCGTGCCGGGTGAGGAAGTCGTCCATCCGACCGGTGATGTCCCGCGTCCCCGTGTGGGTGACGTAGACCAGCACCCGGCGTCCGGCGAGCCGCTCCGCCGCCACCAGGTCCACCAGCGCCTTCTCCTTCGGGTAGAGCTTCTCCTCGGAGAGGGGAGGCACCGCGACGATGACGTCGCCCGACCTGGGGTCGAAGACCGTCTCCCCCCTGGTGCAGCCGTCCGGGTAGGCGAGGAGCGTCTGGAGGTAGGTCGCCAGCAGCCGCTTGGAACCGGACTTGAGGGCCTTGGACAGCTCCCTCTTCAGCTCCTCGAAGACCTTGTTGTAGGCCGACCGCTGGGAGTAGCCCGTCGCGTCCTCCTCCGAGTCCATCGAGGACAGGAGGATCTGCTCGTCGTAGTCCGGCAGGCCCGAGGCGACGTCGGCCAGCTTGAGGAAGATGGTGTTCCCAATGATGTGGAAGAGGGCCGAGGGCACCAGGCCCGGCTTCTCCCTGACCACCTTGCGGTAGCTGCGTCGGCGGCTGTTGCGCCCGTCCTCCAGGGCGTCGTCGTCGGGCTTGCCGATGGAGACCTCCTCGAAGCCGTACCGCTGAATCCAGCGGTGCTCGTCGGAGCGCCCGAACTCCGTGCGAATCTCAGGCGAGAACCGGTAGAGCAGGTGAAACAGCGTCGAGGAGTACCCGCCCATCATGGTCCCCGTCAGGCTGAGGGACTTGCCGCAGGCTTCCGCGAGGGTGCCGGCGGCGATGCCCTGGGCCGAGCCGCGAGCCTTGTACTCGTGGACCTCGTCCCCGACCAGCAGGTCGAAGAAGCCCTTCATGTGATGCTTCACGTAGTCGGCCAGCGGATAGCGAGCCGGGCCCGTCTTGTCCGCCTGCCACAGGGGTTCGCCGCAGGCGTCGCAGGTGTGCTTCCTGCGGTTCAGGTCCTTGTGCGTCAGCGGCACGCCGTCCTTGTCGACGATCTGCGCCGTGCAGGAGGGGCAGCAGGGGACCCGGAACGGCTCTCCCGTCTCCTCCTCCCGAATCAGCCTGCCCTTCGACGTGGCCCACCGGTGTATGACGGCGGGCATCCAGCGGTAGGACAGCTTGGCCCGCTCCCGGCTCATCACCGCGAACAGCGGGCCGGGGCCGATGGAGAGGCGCAGCCTCTCCAGGTCGGTGATGGACGTTACGATGACGGCCCTTGCGCCGGGCACCGTCATCTCCACCTCCCGCTTCCACTTGGGCACCAGGTGGGGCGGGCAGAGCACCAGCACCCTCTTGAAGCCCGCCATGTGTGCTGCGGCCGCCCCGATGAAGGTCTTTCCCGTGCCCATTTCTCCCACCACCGTCGTGCCCCGGTGGGCCTCCAGCGAGAGGGCTGCGCCCTTGATGGTATCGGCCTGCGCCCCCAGGGGCCTGCGGAGCAGGCGGGGGAGAATGCCGCCGTTCTCCGAGGGCCGGTAGAGGGGCGGGTAGGACTCCACCACCCGCCGGGCGATGGCCTCCTTGAACTTGTCGATGAAATCTCCGAGATTCATCTCAGCGTCTCCTTTCCTTGCGGCTCTGGCGGACGCCGGGAACCGAGACGCACCACGCCCCCACCTGTGGGGGACGCTTCTGCGACAGGTTCCTGGAAACGTCCCCAGGCTGTGGTTGAACGTCGCGGGGCCGCGCCGGAGGCGGGCCTCGTGAGTGCGGCTCTGTGCGAGCCGTCTAAGCGGCGAGCAAGGACTCCCTGTGGTCCTCGTAGCAGCGTCCGCTCAGGTGGTAGGACTTCACCGGCGAGGATACGGCCCTACCGTACTCGTCCAGGTCCACCGAGGCGGTCTGCATGGCGGGCTCGCCGGGCGCTATGGGCTGCCCGCAGCGCGAGCAGGATTCGAGCACCATGACGGTCTGTGTCTGCATCTTCTTCTCCTTTCCCTATAGAGGGGTGTGTTGAGTGGCGTCCGATTCGGGCTAGGCGGCGATGTCCTCTATCCCCCCGTCTTCGAGGTCGAGGGCCACCACCGTGGTCTTGAGCTTCTCGCGGTGGACCTCCTTCTCCGGGGAGTCCTCCACCAGCTCCATCTCCTTCGACGTGCGCCCCTTGACCAGGATGCGCCTGCCGTCGCCTTCGAGGACGAGGTTGTTGAGGAACCCCGCCGCCACCAGCATCGCTATGTGGCCCCGTCTGAGGGGCATCAGCGGGCGGGTGCGGGCGTCCCCGGCGGGCCAGAGGGTGTCGGTGATGTCCGTGTTCGTCCACAGCCCCGAGCGCCGCGCCTCCGTAGCCGCCGCCACCGGATCGACCGTGCGGGTGGTGAACAGGACGTCGCCGCTGGGCGACGTGGCCGGGCTGAACTCCGGGTAGGAGTAGGAGTTGCGCCGGGAGCGCAAAGGCTCCGGCTCCCCCACCGACCACTCCATCACCATCCCCTCGGCGTGGGCGTCGGGAACGGGGTCCGTCTTCCGGTAGCCGAAGAGCACAACCTGGTCGAAGACCTCCCGCTCCGGGTCGGGGAAGGCCCAGCACTGCATCCGCCCGTAGTGGGTGGAAAGGTAGCGGGCAGAGTACGAGAGGCGCTGGCGGGGGACTATGAATACCAGCAGGCCGCTCTCGGCCAGGTAGCGCGTCGTCTGAGTCAGGAAGGCGTGTTCGACGCGCTTGTCCTCCGAGTCCCAATCGTAGGGGGGGTTTAGGAGCAGCAGGCCGAAGGCCCCGTTCGCTATCGAGGTCTGGAACAAGTCGGCGGCCAGGGTGCGGTACAGCCGCTTCTCGGCCTCCTCCGCCCTGTCCGTGTGCAGCTCCACGCCGTAGGTCTCGATGGTCATCGAGTTGGGCCGGTCGAGGTTCTCAGCCAGCCTCCGGAGCGCGTCCCCGGCCCCGCAGCAGGGGTCGAGGATGCGGATGGTCTCCGCGTTCCGGTAGTAGTTGCCGTTCGGGGTGTGTATCAGTTCGGCGATCAGGTCCACCACCCGCTCGGGAGTCGGGTAGTAGCCCCCTTTCGCCTGTGCAGCCAGTCTCATGTCGTCTCTCCTTTCTTGCTTACTCTTCTGTCGCCTGGGGCCGCACCCAGACGGACTGGGCCTTGCGCTCGCGCGTCTCGACGCCGGACTCCGACCAGGGCTCGGCCCACTCGTAGGTGCGGCCGTCGAATGTGTCTCTGAGGGCGCCGTCCACGATGGCCGCCACGTGCTTGGTTGTGCCGATGACGCAATCGCCGAACCGGTGGTGCGCCTCCGTGAACGTGGGCCGCTCTCCCGCCGGTAGGCGGACCTTCCGGAAGCCGTAGGCTTCGAGGACGCGGTCCTGCACGCGCTTGGCGGTGAGCTGGTCCCTGCGGCGGGGCGCTTTGCGGTTGCGCTCCCGTGTCGCGTAGGCGTTGCCGCTGGCGGCGTAGCCGTTGCGCTTCATGTGCTCGGCCATAGTCACGTAGACGGCGCGGTAGTCCTCGCGGGCGCAGATGGCGATGGCGCGGACGACGCAGTCGCCCGTCTTGCCTCGGTATCCCGCCGCCGCCCGGCCGCCGTCGTCATAGCGGTAGTCGATCATGGCGTCGCGTCTCCCGCCGCCCCAAACGCCTCCCTGGGCAGCGTCAGACTGCCCGACGCCACAGCGCCGGACAGGTCCTCGCGGAGCTTCTTGGCCTTTGGGGAGCACCGGTAGGCGGAGACGCCGACCGACTGAAGGGGAACTATCTCCTCCTCCTCGATGCCCCGCTCCCAGAGCCATCCGGCCCAGGAGTCGTGGAGCGGCAGCGGGCTGCGCTTGTCGAGGAAGCGGTGGTGGAGGGCCGGGGCCTCGTCCTGGCTTTGGGCCAGCAGGAGGAACGAGTCCTTCTCGAACCCGAACTCCGCCTGTTTCGTATACACGAGGGCGTGCCAGCCGCCGGTCGCGTGCAGGCGGGCGATCTTGGTCGTCCACGTGCCGATGGTTTCGTACGGGATGATGCAGCGCTCGTATCCGCCGTGGAGCGCCATCCCGTCCGCGCCCCTGATGATGTGGGCCGTGTCGGGGGGCTGCTTGAGCAGCGACGCCCAGATCGCCTTCAGCGCGGTCTGGGAGCCGACCATCGAGACGAACCAGAGGCCCTCGGTCCGGTCGTCCCGGGCGAAGGCGTCCACGGTGGCCGAGAACCCCCCGGCGCTGATGGTGAACAGGTCCTCGGGGTCTATGGTGTGCGTCTGGAACATGAGCAGTCTCCTTTCGTGGTGTGGATTGGGAACGATGCGCGGGGGAGCGTTTCCCTCGCGTGAAGCCCGGTAGGTCGATGAGCCCGGCTAGGGCTCGTGCGAGTCTTATGAAGGACGGTCGTCCAGGAGCTCGCAGTCGCTCAGGTGGTAGGCGGCGCCCAGAAATCGGGACTCCTCCAGGGCCTGCCTTGCCTCCTCCAAAGTGTCGCCCTCCAGTGCCCATGCGGTGGCCCAGGTCTCCCGGCACGCCCTCTCGTGGGTCTCCCTCCCCTCCTCCGGGCCGTCGTAGACGACGCAGGGGAAGGGGTCCGGGTCCCTGTCGATGAGGGCCACGAACCCGCCCGCTCCGACGAATCCGGCCCCCGGGACCTTCCACCTGATGGGCGCGTTCTGAATGTCTCTGTCTGTCATGGCTTCCTCCTTTGGCCTCCGTCCTGATGAATCTGGAGGCCCTATGCGGCCATCAGGCCCCTCTCCTTGAGGCTCACGAACCGCCCCCTGCCGATGACCACGTGGTCGACCAGCTCGATGTCCAGCAGGTCCGCCGCCTGCTTCAGCTTTCGCGTGATGAGCACGTCCTCCGGGCTGGGGTCGGCCGACCCCGAAGGGTGGTTGTGAGCGATGGCGATGGCGGGAACGGCCTCGACCACGGCGGGCCGGAACACCTCCGCGGCGCGGACTATCGACGAGCTCACGTTTCCCTGGTAGACGACCCTCTGGCCGATGACGTTGTTGTGGGTGTCGAGCAGCAGCACCCGCAGCTGCTCCTGGGCCAGGGAGGACATCTCCGGCCCCAGCAGGCTGTGGATGTCCCCGGGTGTGCTGATGGAGGGCGGGTCCTCCGGGCGCTCCGGCTTGTTGTTGACCTCGTAGCGCATAGCGATCTCCCCAAGCAGGCTCAGGTTGCTCCGCAGGGCGTCCAGCAACGCCTGTCCCTCCGCGCTGGGCGGAGATGCCGGGTCGAAGGTGAACGCGAGGTTCTTGGTCTGCTTATTCTTCCTGGGCATGTCGGCCTCCTTGCTATCGGTTAGAACAAAGGGCGGGGCCGCCTCCCTGTAGATGGGAAAGGCCCCGTGGGTGATGCGCCCCTGGGAGAGGCGTCGGGTGATGATTGACCGGCTCGGAAGGCGAGGCTGCTATGGCCTATCCGGTGTCACGCCCCGCGGTGGTCGAGTCCAATGCTTCCCGCATCAGGGCGTACGTCCTGGGCGCTGAGCCCCTTGGGGGGAGGTTCTCGCCGGTCTCGGAGCGCAGCGTCTCCGACAGGCGGTCCCAGACCTTCACCAGAGCGGCCCACTTGGGACACCGCTCCGCCAGGACCAGAAGTCCCTCCTCGCGGGTTTCAGGCACCTTGTCCAAGAGAAGCAAGCAACGCCGCAGGTCGGCGGGGTCGTGAGGCCACGACGCCCGCAGGCCGGTGGGACGCAGGCCGAGGGTGGTCAGGGCTATGGCCTCCGATGAAAGGCCGCGCTCTCCCACGGCCAGCCACATGGTTATGCTCGTTATCACGTCGGCCTCCTTCGTAGTGGGATTGGAAACGAATGCGGGGCCGACCCCTGTAGAGGGAGACGGCCACGTGGTTGCGCCCTTCAGGAGGGCATCGCTATTCGGTCGTGGGACTAGAAGGGAGAGGCGCCGACCGGCTGCTCGATGTCCGCGGCGTCGCCGTTGCCGTTCCCGTTGCGGGAGTCGAGGAACACGACCTCGGAGGCGTGAATCTCGGTGCGGTGGCGGCGCTGGCCGTCGTCGCCCTCCCAGCTGTTCTGAACGAGGCGGCCCGCGACGTAGACGCGCTGGCCCGTCCCGACGTACTGGTTCACGGCCTCCGCTGTGGCGCCCCAGACCACGATGTTGTGCCAATCCGTCTCGTTCTCGGCGTCCTTGCGGTAGCGGTCCGTCGCCAGCCGCAGCTTGGTGACGGCGGTGCCGCCGGGGGTGTACTGCATCTCCGGGTCCGTTCCGACCCTGCCCAGAAGCTCTACCTTGTTGATGGTGCGTGACATGTGATTCTCCTTGTGTGTGTAGTGGCGCGGTGTTGCCGCGCCCGGTTGAACAAAAGCGGGCCGACTCCCCAATGGAGGGGAGACGGCCCCGTCTTGCGCTCCCAACAGGGGAAGCGTCTAGCTGAACTCGAAGTCGTGCGATTCCGGCCCGTCGTCGTCGAAGAGCTTGTCCGGGTCGAACGGCTCCACTGCGCCCCTGAGCCAGGCGAGGGCGTCCACCGCCTCGCCTGCGTGCGCCTTCGGGTTGTCCACGGCCTTGAAGTAGGTCAGCGCGGCGTTTATCACGTTCGCGTGCGCCCCGTTGGTGCAGTCGATGCGTAGGGAAGCCTTGGCCATCATCTCCGTGCTTGCCAGCACCTCGATGCGGTTGGAGAGGCGGGTCTGCACCGATGCCAGCTCGTTGGCCAGCCGCGCGATCTCTCGAGTCGTGGGCGGCAGCCTCCGCAGGGTCTTTCGAGCGAATCTGCTCATATGTCCTCCTTATCGTTGAGGTTGTCCGAACTCAGCGGGCCGACTCCCCGTAGATGGGGAAGACGGCCCCGTCCGGCGCTCCGGCATCGGAGCGTCTATGTCACCCGCACGTACTCCGACTCGCTCTCGGTGACGATCTCGGCCCGGACCTCCGGGTCGAGGGCCTCGTTCAGCCTGCGGTGGTTCACGGAGTACCTGGTGGAGCTGACGAGGGTGACCGTGCGGCCCCCCACCGTCGCCTTGGAATCACCCTGTCGGCGCATCCATGCCTTCAGCATGTCGAGTGCGGTGCGCTTGACCTTCTCAGGTTCCTTCAGGGACTCCTGAGCCTCCGAGTAGGCCGCCACCGCGTCCCGTGCCTCCTGGTCGCTCACCTCCTTGTCCTCTATCTCGGATTCGCCTGTCTCGACCTCTGCCGCCGCTCCCGGCAGGCAGACCGCCAGGAAGGGGCAGGACCGGCACTGCCAGCTGGTTGCGGAGAAGTCCCGCTCCGGCAGCGCGTCGGGGTCCGGCCCGTTGAGTAGATGGTGGCTCGCCACCTCGCCGAGCCACTCGCTGGCGTCGTGCAAGGCCCGCTCCAGCCGGTGGGCGGGAATCCGCTCCCAGTCCCAGGTGCGAGCCCCCGTGTCCATCGTGGCGATCACCGCGTCCCGCAGGTCGCCGAACTCGCCCAGCGTGTAGAAGGCGGCCTGGGCCACCGCCGCCGGGTGGCTGCGCTCCGCGCCCAACGTCTGCCAGCGCTTGAACGCCTCCGGCCCCCGCGTCTTGATCTCGACCACCATCGGGTCGCCGTAGTAGGCGGGGACATCCGTCTCCCCGTCGAAGAGGAAGAGCTGCGGCGGGGCCGCTCCGTCGTCCTCCACCGGCATCCGCACCGTGCCGTCCGGGTGGCCGGTCACGATCATGTTCGGGCCGACTCTGACCGCCACCGTCTGCGGGTCCCGGGGATCGGGGGCGTCCACCTCCCAGCCCGCCCGCTCCATCGCCCGCACCACCACCGGCTCCAGGGCGTTGCCCGCCTCCATCGCCGTCAGCGACTCCTCGCTGGGGGGATTCGTCGGCTCGTAGCCCGTTGCGGCGTACCAGAGGGCGCGGCGGCAGCCCAGGGCTGACGAGGCCCGCACCTCGATGTTGCCGTCGTCGTCGAACCGCGCCGAAGGGCGGGAGAAGACCTCCGCCCTGTCGATAGTCTCTGTCGTCATGTCGTTCCTCCTGTAATGAAGAGGCGGGGCCGCCCCCGAAGGAGAGACCCCGCCTCGATTCCGTCGTTTGTGCGGCTCAGGCAGCCGCCTTTACTTCCTCCGCCTGTTCCGCCTCGGCCGCCTCTCGCTCCTCTTTGGCCTTCAGGTGGGCCTTGAGGATGTGAGCGATGCCATCCCCGAGTCCGAGGATCGCCACGCTCGTGCCGTCGGCCATCTGGTTGAAGAACGGCTGCATCTCCTGAATCCCCCGGCACTGGTCGATGATTTCCTCCAGGGGAGTCCCGCGCCGCAGGTGCAGGGAGATCAACCGGCAGGCCAGCTCTGTGACTCCGTGCTGGAAGCTGCCGCCCTTGCCCAGCCAGCCGAAGACCTCGAAGGGCTCGCCGGCCTCGTCCGTCGAAACGGTGACGTAGAGGTTCCCCATCTCCGTCTGGAGCTTGGTCGTCGTGCTGGGAAGGCTGCGGGGCCTGGGCCGTGTCTCCGTAGTCATGGCCTGTCCGCCTTTCCGAGGCAGAGCGGGCGCGTCCCGGCGCACTCGACGGCTTCCATCCGCCCGTACTTCCGCACCATCTCCGGGTCGCCCACGAACGACTCGGCCTCGATGCAGGTGTCGAACCGCTCAAACGGGTCCGTGCCGAGGCCGCCCCAGCGGGCGACGGCGTGGTGGTGGATGCCCGGCGGGCAGTCGCGGAGGTGGGGGAGCGCCGGAGCGTAGCGGTCGAAGTAGCCCGCCACCTTCAGCGCCATCTCCCTCTCGCATTCGTCGCCGAGGCCCAGGAGCGTCCTGACGATGGGCTCCTCGCAGTCCTCCTCGGCGAAGGTCTGGGTGTACATGGCGTCCCGCAATGCGGGGGGAAGCGAGTCCCACCGCTCCCGGCTGAGCTTCAGCCCGCCGTGGCTCGGCGTCGAGACCCGCCAGACGCCCTCGGCAAGCTCCTTGACGTCCTTGGTCCAGCCCCAGGGTGTGTAGGTAACGTTCGTCGTCATTTCAGACCTCCTTGTCGTCCTGTAGATGAGAGAGCGGGGCTGCCCCCATCGGAGACAACCCCGCTCCATTCCGAACCCGAATCGACCGGCAGGCTAGGCGGCCTGGGCCTGCTGCATCTGCCGGAGCTTGTTGGCGGCGGCCTCCACCAGCGGGCCAAGCTCGGTGCCGTCCAGGTCGTCGAGGCTCTTGCCCGTCCGGTCCGTGACGGCCGTCCGCACCTGGTCCTCGTCGAGGCCCTGCTCGGCGGCGATCTCGATGAGCCGCTTCCGCAGCTTTTCGATCTGGGACTCATTGCGCCTGTCCCCCGATCCAGTCGAGGGCAAGCTCTGAGCCTGCCGAACGGGGCCCTTGCCGTTGGCCTGGGCCTGCCCGGACCTGCCGTTGGACGGGGCGGGAACGCGCTGCGGTTGCGGCGCGGTGCCGACCTGCGGCTGGTCGCCGTAGAACGCGTTGCCGAACTGGACGCCGAAGCTGCGGAAGGCCCGCTTCAATCCGTCCGTGACGGCGCCCTTGATGGCAGTGTCATGCCCGTCGAAGGTCTCCTCCGCCACCGGGTGAACGCCGACGTCGGTGCGGGGCAGAGCGCCCGCCACGGAGACCCGCACCGGTGCGCTGTAGCCCTGTTCCACCTTCACCTCGCCGGTCTGGGGGTTGACCGTCTCGATCCGGCGCAGGGTCACGTCGCCCACAAGCTCGTAGCCCCACCCCCCGTAGCCGAATATCGCGTTGGCCTGGGCGATGACGATGTGGCCTTCGAGGTAGTCGAAGGACCTGCCGCCGCGCCCCTTGCGCTGGGAGACGATGGCAGGGTCGATGGGCTGTCCGAGCGCCTGGCTGACGGCGGGCGAGAGCCCGTCCCAGAGCAGGTCGTGCTCGGCGGGGATGGCGGCGTCGGGCTTGTGCCCGTTGCCGTTGGCGTGCACCACGCCGTTACCGGTTCCGTTGTTGCTTCCGTTCTTGTTGAACATCTCTATCTCCTTGCTTGTGTCTTGTTCCTGTAGCGAATGGCCGATGGGCGGACTCCCCTACGGGAAGCCGTGTGCGGGCGAAGCCCGTCGTGAATCGGGCATAGGACCTCCTGGGTGGGTGAGAGTGGGAATGGGAGAGAAGCGGGCGGGGAAAGCCCGCCGGGGAGCGGCGGAGAGCCGCTAGCGGGCGGAGCGTGCCGCCAGCGAGAGCAGGCGGATGAAGGCGGCCTGTCCGTGGGGGAGGGCCGCAAGGTCTCCCACGTCGCCGACGCCCTGGGGAAGGGCGACGACGGCGGCCCTGCGACCCAGCAGGGTCAGAAGCCGCTCCGTCGCCTCACGGCCCGCGTCGTCGCTGTCGAAGGCGAGGAAGACGCGGGGGCAGCCCCGCAGAGAGGAGGCGACGCGCTCGACGCCCTGGGTGCCCAGGGCAGCGACGGTTGGGATGCCCCATCCGGTAAGGGCGAGCCAGTCGAACAGGCCCTCCGCGACAATCGCCCAGGGGGGAGCGGGGCCGAGCCTGCCGAGCCCAAGCACCGGCTTGGGGCCGGGGAGAGCCTGGAAGCGGGGAGTCCGGCCGGGATCGACCGCTCGCCCGGCGAGCCAGCGGACGAGGCCGCCGGAGAGGTCGGGAACGACCACCATGCCGGCGAACCGCTCCGCTCCCCGCTCGGTGAACAGCCCGGAGTCCCCGATGCGCTTCTGGGAGAAGCCGAGGGACTCCAGGGCCTGCCGCAGCCCGACGCCCGGCGCATAGCCGAGACGGAGGCGGGCTGCGGCGACCGGGCCGACGCCCCGGGAGGCCAGGTACTCCCGCGCTTCTGAGGAACGCCGGAGATTACCGGCGTAGAAGCGCTCCGCCGCCGTCAGCAGGGCGGGGTCGCGGGGAGGCAGCGCGGCGGACGTGGGACGCCGCGTTCGGGCTGGACGAATGGCGGCGCTGGGCGCAAGCCCAGGGCTGCCGTCCAGCCGCGCGATGGCATCGGGCAGCGACAGCCCCTCGGCCTGCTGGATGAAGTCCAGCACGTCCCCGCCGAGTCCGCACCCGAAGCAGTAGAACCGCTCCGAGTCGGCGTAGACCGTGAAGCTGCCCTCCGCCTCGTCGTGGAAGGGGCAGACGCCCTGGCGGACCCTGCCCCTTCCCCTGAGTCTGACTCCCGACGCCTCCACCGTGTCGCCTAGCGGGTGCCGGGCCTTCAGCGTCGGAATGTCCACGTTGGCCGTGACCATCACGCACCTCCGTTCAGGGGCCGCAGGCCCCGGAGGCTGCGACCCGAGACGACCTTGCCGGGCCGCCAGCGCATCCCCAGGACCGCCGCCACCTCCAGCGTCCCGTCGCCGTGGGGAACCAGCGCAGAGGCCCGTCCCGTGCCCTGGCTGTAGACCATCACGTCACCGCCGAACCGCCGCCTGACCAGCTGCATCCACTCGGAGAAGGCCCACCGAGCCTCCCTCGGCGTTGCCTTAGAAGCGTCCACGCTTCCCATCACCGCCAGCGCGGTGTCGACGTCCCCGGCCTGCCGGAGCCGCCGGGCCTCGTGGATCGAGCGCGCCGCGCTCGGCTCCGCCGTCTCCGCCTCCTCCACCTTGAACATCGCCGCCATGAGCTGGTCGACCAGCTCTTCGAGGCTGCGCCGGGGCCTGTCCACCGCCGTATCCGTCCGATTGCCTGCTACCAGTGTTGCCGTCGTCATCGTGCACCTCCTTAGTGCCTGTGCTTTGTTGCCTTGCCGATT
Organism: Dehalococcoidia bacterium; assembly: GCA_965220205.1. Classification (GTDB taxonomy): domain Bacteria; phylum Chloroflexota; class Dehalococcoidia; order Lucifugimonadales; family Australimonadaceae. Next base: position 2,915,233 of record OZ244812.1, read on the forward strand.
GCGCCCGCTTGCGGGCAAAGAAAGAGGGCCGTCCCCGGATGGAGACGACCCTTTGCGTGTTGGGATGGGTATGAGTGAGCCAGAGGCGTCAGCGTCTGAACCTGCGCACCGGAGGCCGGGGCATGAACCGCCGTAGCAGCATCCAGCCGATGCCCAGCCCGACGAGGTTCAGGAAGAAGAGCTCCACGTCGAGGGTCAGCAGCGGCGCCGCAATCACCAGGGCGACCACCGCAGGCACGACGACCCGCCTCTGCTTCCACCAGGGCTGCTTCTCAGGGGGCGTGACTGGCGCGTCGCGCACCGGTTCGTACGCCGTCCAGATGGGCAGCCCGATGAGCTCCTCCAGCTCGGTTATCACCACGCCGGCCGAGCAGCCCCCGGTGTGACAGCGGGTTTCGATGCCGTTGCCGTCCGGTCGCTGCCGAAACGCCAGCCCGTCCGACTTGCCGCCGTGACAGACCGCCGTCGTCGTCCAGAACCAGCCCCGCTCGAAGCTGACCCGGTGCGGCAGCAGGTTGGCGATCCTGAGCGCGCTCGGTCCCGTGTACCGCTCCTGTGTCCGTGTTTCGTCCATGTCTATGTACCTCCTTGCTGATTGGTATGCCGATGCCGTTGAACCCGTGACTCCGTGCCGAAGACGCACTCCGCCCGCGGTCGAATGTCGAACGCGGAAGACGGAGTGGGGTGAAAGAAGACGCAGCCCGCCCAGGGCGGATACCGTCCAAGTTGGGGAACGCTGCGAGACGTGAAGCGGCCAGCCTGCTCGAAACCGCAGACCGGCGCGTGTCGAAGCTGCGGCCTAGACTGCGTGTCAGCCGTGCCGCAGACATGCTGAGCCAGTCGAAGCGCAAGACGCACTCCGACCAGCCTGCCGAGGACGTAGCACAGGATGCGCTCCGTCCTCAATGTCCAGCGGGTGAAGCGATCAACTCCAACCACCAGACAGATGCCCTGCGGGTGAAGGACCAACGTCAAACTTCACCCGATGGACGTGGACCGAGGACGAAGGACCAGTGTCAACTTCGTCGATTCAGCCCGCGCTGGTTGCGAAGGACCAACGTCAAACTCCGCATTGCCAGCATTCCCTCGTGGGAGACTCTAAGGTCAACCCGTGCAACAGGGATCACGCACCCAGGTTTCTAGGTCGGAAACCTTGGAGAAAGCCAACAGCACAACCATTATTACCGCAACGGAAACCCGATGTGAAGACCTTTCGGGCGTTGCCGCACAAATCGTTCAATCCAGGTCAGGTTTAGTTCACATCTAGTTCCAGAAAAGTTCACATGAACCGTCCGGCAACAAGGGCGCACGTTCGCCCCGGTCACTTCCGCCAGAATCGGAGGGTGACGACGCTCCATACCTTGTCCAGAAGCTCGGCCTTTCTCCGCTCTCTCCGCGTGTCGAAGAGAGCGGTCCTGCGCCAGCTTATCTGCCCGCTCCGGTCGAGGCCCCGCAGCGGCTGCTTCTCCGGCGGAAGCGTCATCCCGTGCTCCTCCAGCAGCGCCAGCTCAACCTCCAGCAGACGCACATGGTCGGTCAGCCAGTCGAGGCCCCCGCCGTCGTTGGGGTGCGTCTCCCTGATGGCCCGCCACTCGACGATCAGCGGCCACGCATCGCCGAATATCTCCTCGTCGTCGTCGGCAGGCTCCAGCGTCGCAAGGTCGGGGTACTCCCGCCGCATCGACGGCTTCGTCGGAGGCTTTCTGTCCCGGCCTGATGAACCGGCTTCGGCCTCGGCTGAACCATCCTGGGATGGACCGGCGCCGGCATGACCGGCCCCGGTCCCCTGGGGTCCGTCCCGACGCAGGGCCGCCACCTCCCGCTCGATGCCCGACAGACGCCTGCGCACCTCCTTGCCCAGCTCGTCGTGGCCCTCCTCAACCGCCCGCAGCCGACCTTCCAGCTCCTCGTTGCGCCTGCGCTGCCGCTCCGCAGCAGAGCCGACGCCCTCCTGCAACGCCCGCTCCAGCGCCTGGCGCACCCGCCGGGTCAGCTGCCCGGTCTTGGCGCTCTCCGTCACCGTCTGCGGGTCGATCTCCAGCACCCTGGCGGCGCCCTTGTAGCCCTTCTCCCGCACCAGCTCTTGCAGCAGCGCCATGAGCCGCATGTGGTAGACGTTCTCCACGTCCCGGCTGTTCTCGATGCCGTGTTCGGTGGTTTTCATCGACTTTCCTCCTTCTTGGGAATTGCCCCCAGCTTTGGCCCGGTCTCCGCCCGCGTTTCCGACCGGCGTCATGCACCCCCACGTCCACCGGCTTTTGAAACACCCTTTTCCAACGCACCCGCCGTTTTGAGGCCCTGTTTGCACCCCCACATCCAGCGGGTTTCGGCCCCGGAAACCGACCTGGGGCCTTTCAACAAAGTGTTCACTGTTTACGTCCTGTAGGGGGGTGATTTACCCCTGTTTCAGCTTGCCCACGGCCCGACTTGCGACTTCTCGACCAAAGTCCTTTTCCTGTACACCCCCATTACTGCACGGCGGAGGCCGATTTCCAATCCCCTTATAAGGTGCATCATTTGTTGCACCCTATAGGTAGTTTCCTGCCGGATTTCGTTTGTTCAGACTCTCTGGCGTACGCCGCGATTCCGATGAATCGCAGCAAACCGCAGAGAGGTGAACATCTTGGCGCTGAAATCGAAAATCCGGTCGGCAAGGCGGCTTCTACCCCTGGCATCCGCGCTGCTCCTGGCGGCGCTTGTGGCAATCCCGTCCAGCGGGACCGCCCTCGCCCAGGCCCCGCCCGGTAACGAGCTGACCCTCGTCAACGCCGACCGGGAGTTCGTCGAGCGCAAGGGCGGCGGCGAGTTCGTCGCCCGGCCCGTCTTCGACCGCAAGATCGTCGATCTCTTCTACGCCGTCCGCGACGCCGACACCGGCGACTGGATAAGCGCCATGTACCGGGTCAAGGGGGGCGAGAAGAATCGCTCGGACGGCTGGGAGTACTCCTGGGAGTACCCCGACCTGGACGAGCAGCCCGACCTCGACCGAGACCGGGCGTACCTGCTGGTGATGCTGGCCGTCGCCGAGGACGGCAAGCGGGGCGAGTTCTACGCCGTCGTCCCCATCCACCAGCCGGGGCGCATCTGGGACAAGATTCTCTCGGCCCTCAACCCCGGACGGTGGGCGAGGGCGTTCGCCGGCTGGATGGTCGAGGGCGCCCACGGGACGCTCTGCGGCGTGGTTGAGCGGGCGTCGGGCGAGGACGCCGACAACTGTGGGGGTGGGTAGCCGATGAGCGACATCCTCACCGGCACCCCTCCCGACCTCACGTACGCCAACGACCTGGTGCGCCAGGCGTGGATGGTCGTCTGGGCCATAACAACCGGCGCCCTGGTGGTCATCCTCGGCTGGATGGGCCTCACGCTCATCATGTCCGAGCACCTGGGCAGCCGGCAGGCGGGATGGCGGGAGATGGTGCCCCGGCTCGTGCTCGGCCTCGTCGCCGCCGCGTCGTCCCTGTGGTGGTGCGCCCTGGTCCTGGACGTGGCCGACGCCGTGTCCGGCTTCGTCGCCGTCTCCCTGAACGTGACGGCAGGCGACATGCTCCGCTCCACCCTGAAGACCCTGCTCAACGCCGTCAACGCCGGAAGCGTGGGCATGGCGCTGCTTCTCGCGGTGCTTTACCTGGTCTACGGCTTCTTCGTCCTCTACGTCATCGTGCAGATGGTGCTGCGCCTGGCCCTCATCGACATCCTCCTCGCCCTGGCCCCCATCGCGCTGGGGCTGTGGATTCTGCCTCACACGGCGGGCTGGGGCCGCCACTGGCTCCGCCTGTTCATGACGACGACCTTCCAGCAGGCCATCCAGTTGATTGCGCTGGCCCTGGGCTTCGGCTTCTTGAACGAAGTCGCCGCGATCGGCGCGTTCGAACCGGTGCAGGACCTGATCTGGAAGCTGCTCATGTCCCTGGCCTTCGTCTACATGGCGACCCGCGTGCCCTCGATGCTGGGCAACTCCGGCACCTTCGACTCCTGGCTCTCGATGCTCTACTTCGGCATGAACCTGCCCTCGTCGATGGTGCGCTCTGCGAAGACCATCGGGCTGGTGGCTGGCGGCGCGGCGGGAGGGCCGGGCGGCATGGCCGTGGGAGCGATGGCCGCCAGCGCGGGCCTGTCGGCGGCCTCCTCCGGCCTCAGCTCGGCGGCTTCGATGGCGACCCCATCGGCCGGGGGAGACGGGGGCGGAGAGCCCAGGAGCAGCGGCGAGTAGCCCCGAACACGACGGACCAACGGCGCGGCCCCGGTAGGGCCGCCGATACCACGACGGAGGCGCAGCGATGTGCAGCTAACGGGAGCCACCGAGGAGACAAGACGAAGCGATGAACGCCGGGTGGGGGAGACCCGCCCGGCGCAAGAGAGGAGCAATAGGAATGGAACAACTGACGCAGACCATCTCGAACCTGGTGGGCATCCTGCTGGGCGTCGTGGGGGCCATCGGCGTGGGCTTCTTCATCTACGGGGCCTACCTGTACCTGACGGCCAGCGGAGCGCCCCACCAGATGGAGCGCGGCAAGAGCGCAATGATGACCGCCCTGGCGGGCATCGTCCTGGCCCTGGTCGCCTACGGCGTCGTGGAGCTGGTGATGAACGCCGTCGTGGACCCCGGCATCGACATCGACGACGTGCTGCCCGACCCGCAAGCCCCGGACGCCGGCGACGGCGGCGGCGACGGCGGCGGATAGGCCGACGTGAGGAAGGAGAGAGACATGAGAGAACACGAGGTACCGACTCACGTCCAGGCCGAGGACCGGGTGCTATTGGGGTTGACCTTTCCGCAGATCGTGGCGGTGACGGCGGTGTGCGCCATCTCCTACGGCGCATACCGCTACGCCCCCGTCGGCCCCTCCGAGGTGCGCATGGCCCTGGCCGTCGTCTTCGGACTCTTCGGCGTAGCGATGGTCGTGGGGAAGATTGGCGGTCGGCGGCTGCCCCTGGTGGCCGCCGACCTTCTGAAGTACCGGCTGGGGGCGCGGGTCTACGCCGGGCCGGTGTCCCAGCTGGTGAGAGCCGAGCCGCCCGCGCCGGCGCAGCCGGTCGGGAGCGGCCCCGGCCCCGTGAGCCTGATGGCGAAGCGCGCCGGACGCGGCCTGGCAAGGCTGCGCAAGAAGGGGAAGACCCGCAAGAACAAGGAACGCCGCAACGGGCGGATGCGCTGGTTCGGCAAGCGCAGGGGGAAGGACGCAGGGAGGGACCAGCGTCACGACCACCGGGCCGAGACCCTTCAGAGCCGACGCAGGAAGCCCCGCATGGGCTGGATTCCGGTGGTGGCCCTGGCCGTCCTGATGGCCGCTGTCGTGGCCGTCCCCCAGGCGGCGCTGGCCGACGACCACGAGCCCTGGCGGGATGAGATCGACTTCGAGCTGACCGAGCCGGTGGAGGGACGCCGGATATTCGTCGAGGGGCTCACCGTCTCCGGCGACCGGGCCGCCGTGACCCTGAGAGCAGCCACCAACATAGACCTGCGAACGAGGGCATACGGCGGCCCGGAAGGGACCTGGCTCCGGTTCTGGGGCTCGGCCACCCTCGACGAGGGGGAGCGGGTCCAGTACTCGCTCCCCCTGCACGGCCCGGCGCCGTCCTTCACCTTCTCGTGGGAGGACGGCCTCGGCCAGGCCGGGGCGTTCACCGTAACCCACGAGTGGATACCGCACCCGCTGCCCGCAGTCGAGGGAGAGCTGTGCGACCTTCGCGTGACCTCCCTGGGCTGGACGCCCGGCGCGGTCAGCGGCGTGGTCGAGTCCGAGTGCGTCACGAGCATCGAGCACCCGGTTGAGCTTCAGACGGTGGCCGGGCACCAGAGCGTCACCCAGACCGCGCTCATGGACGCCGCGGTGACGGCCATCGGAGGGACGGTCTCGGCAGCGACGGGAGCATCGCAGACCAGCGTCGCCTTCGTCCCCAACGGGGAGACGCGGTTCACGCTGCCGGTGGGAGATGGGGCAGACATTCACGCAGTGACCGTGGACGCGAGCCTTGAGGCGAGCCTCCGCATCCCCATCCCCCCGCTGACCGTGCTCACCCACCACCCCGAGCGGGTGGAGCAGGTCACCAGGACCGTGCACCTCCATCGCCCGGGGGACAGCGACTCCGACAGCCAGACGGCGACGGCCACCTGCGAGGACGGCGCCACGGCGTCCGCCACCGCGACGGCCTACGCCTACGTCCCCAGCGCCACCATCGCCAAGGCGGTGACGGTGGACGTCCTGCACAAGGAGCACGTCAAGGCCGAGACGGTAGAGCGGGAGCCGGTCACCGGCAGCCGCGAGGACTCCCTGAGCCTTGCGGCCGCAGTCGGTTCCGACGACACCTTCGAGGTCCTGGCCCTGCCGGAGCCCGAGCCGGAGGACCCGCCCGCAGAGCAGGAGCCCGCGGACGGCCTGCGCCAGTGGTTCGACCTGCTGGGCTGGGAGTGGCCCTGGTGAGGCGCGGGCTGACGGCAACCCTTCTGGCCGGGGTCGCGCTGGCTACCACCGGCGCGGCCCCGGCGGAGGAGCAGGAGATGCTGGCGGCCTTCGACCGCGTGCTCACGGCGATGGCCTACGCCGCCTCCGGCCTCTGCCTCTTCGCCATCGTCTGGGCCGGGTTCGTCCTGATGGCCGAGGGCGGCGAGGAGCGGGGCGGCGGCAGGGCCAAGAGCGCGGTGGCGCTGGCGGTGGTGGGCCTGGTCCTGGTGCTGTCGGCCAAGGGCGTCGCCGCCCTGCTGAAGCACGGCGTCATCCCAACCCCATAGAGAAAAGGAAGCCATCGAGTTGAAGAAGCTGATTGAACGAATCACGAAGCGAGGAACGGGGAGCATCCCGGACGGGGCCTCCGCTCCTCCTGAGACGGCGGAAGCGGGAATCCCGGCCAATCCGCAGGACGCGGAACGGGAGCCCCCGGCTCCCAAGCTCCCGCCCGAGCTGCCCCTGTTCTTCATGCTGTCGCACCTGGACGACGACGGCCCGGTGCGCCTGGACGGGGTGAAGCTCGGCGTGTGCGAGGTGATGGGCCTGGAGATCGACGAGCCGAAGCTCGGCGCATTCGCCGGGGCGCTCAACGCCCTGGACTTCCCGGCCCAGCTGCTCATCAGGCAGCACCCGCCGCGCCTGGAACGGATGCGGGAGAAGCTCGGGCAGGCCCAGCCGGAGGACCTTCCCCCGCAGACCAGAGCGGCCGCCGAGTCCCTCGGGCGTCTGCTCACCGACCTTGAGGCCCGCGACGGCATCCTCGACCGGCGCTTCTACGCCGTGTGCGAGGCGGCCCGCATCGACGATCTTCGCGGACTGCTTGCAAGGGCGGGACTTTCCGTCCACCTGCTGAAGGGCAGGCAGCTCCGCATGTTCCTGGTGGCCGCAACCCTCGGCGGCTCGCCCTCCGAGTTCGACGAGGAGACCCCCGTCGAGGTCGAGATCAACCGCCGCGACGCGCGCGTCGGAGACCGGCTCGTCCGCTCCCTCCACCTGGGCAAGTGGCCCCGCTCCCTGGCCCCCGGCTTCCTGCAAGGACTCATGGCGGCGGGCGCGCCGATGGACCTGTCCGTCCACGTCGGCCCGATACCGGCGGAGCAGGCGGCCAGGACTTTGGAGTGGCAGAAGGTGCGCTTCGAGTCGGCGCAGTCCCTGTCCTTCAAGCGGGGCCGCACCATGTCCCCGGAGGCGGAGATCGCCCTGGAGGACATCACCCGCCTGCGCGACGAAGTGCAGCGGGGCAGGGAGAGGCTGTTTCATGCCTCCCTGTCCGTGACCCTCCATGCCAAAGACGAGGCGTCGCTGAGGGAGATGACCCAGCGGGCAAAGGCCCACTTCGCCGCGACGCTCGGCAAGCTGGACAACCTGGCCTTCCGGCAGCGCGAGGGGCTTCTTTCGACCCTGCCCCTGGCCCTGAACGCCGTGGCCGAGTGGCGCAGCCTGGACACTTCCAGCATCGCGAGGCTCTTCCCCTTCTCGCCGCCCGACCTGGACACAAGGAGCGGCACCCTCTACGGCATCGACATGCGGGCCTGCTCCCCGGTGGTCTACGACCCCTGGGACGGCACCCACCTCAACGCGAACACGGCGGTGCTGGCCCGTTCGGGCTCAGGAAAATCGTTTGCCACGAAGCTGGGAGTGCTCAGGGGATTGACCAGGGGCATCACCGCCTACGTCATCGACCCGGAGGGCGAGTACGCCGACATGGCCCGCGCAGCGGGCGGCAGGGTGCTGTCCCCCGGCGTGCCGGGCGAGGGCATGAACCCCTTCGTCATCGAGCGGGGCGACTCCGAGGAGATGCTCCAGCGCATCGGCAGCCTGAGACGGCTCATCGAGGTGATGGTGGGAGAGAGTCTCGGCGCGGAGCGCAGGGCCTCCCTCGACCATGCCCTGGCGGGCTACTACGCCAAACCCCGCGACCGCACCGGCTTCCGTGATTTCTATTCATATCTGCAAAAGGACGAGGCGGGAGACCCCAGCCTCGCAAGACTGCTGCGGCCCTTCGCCACCGGCAGCCTGAGACACCTGCTCTCCGACGAGGGCGACGACCTGCTGGGAACCGAGGCGCTGGTGACGGTCTTCGACCTGCGTCTGCTGGAGCCCGAGCTCCGGCCCGCCGCCGCGATGGTCTGCACCGAGACGGTGTGGGCCGCCGCGGCCCAGGACCCCAAGCCCCGCCTGCTTGTCGTCGACGAGGTGTGGTCGATCATGCAGCACCCCGAAGGCGCGGCCTTCATGGTCTCGATGGCGAAGCGCGCCCGCAAGCACCGGCTGGGTCTCCAGTTCATCACCCAGGACGTCCAGGACCTCCTCTCCGAGGACTCTTCACGAACGATCACCGGACACTCCGGTAGGGCGCTCCTACAGAACGCCGCCTTCAAGCTCCTGCTCCAGCAGGACGCGGCGGCCATCAGCACCGTCGGCGACGCCTTCGACCTGCCCGAAGACCTCCAACGCTGGCTGCTTTCGTGCCCCCGCGGCGACGGCCTGCTGCTCGCGCGGGGCAACCGCTTCCCCGTGCGCATCGAGGCCACCCCGGAGGAGACGGCGGTCATCGAGTGGCGGCCCGGAGCCCATTAGAGAAAGGACTGACACCCATGAAGCTGAACCCGAAGAACCTGCTTTTCGGAAGGGACGAAGAGGACAGAGGCCCCGTCCTGCTGGCGGTGACGCCGCCGCGAGCGGGCGAGCGCACCCTGCTGGGCGTCGAGAACCTCCTCCAGTCCATCGCCGTCCCCGAACCCTTCTCCCTGGAGCTGGCCGGGGACATGGACGGCGTGACCCTGATGGCCCGCTGTCTCGACGACAAGGTGGTGCGCGGCCAGCTCTCGGCACACTATCCCCAGGCCCGCATCCAGAGGGTTGACCCGGAGGACGACCCGCTCAGGCTGGGCGAGGGGGAGAGGGCGTGGTCCATCACGCTGCGGGCCGACGCCCCCGAGTATGTGCCCCTGCGCACCTTCAGGGACGACGACCTGCTCGACCCCGGCTCCGACCCCCTCATCGCCCTCATGGGCGCTCTGTCCGCCCTGTACGAGAGGGAGCGCGTCGTGGCAAGGCTGATGCTGCGCTCCCTCGGCCCCGACTGGTCCCAGGCCCACATGGACAAGGCCCACAAGCGGCCCGGCATGGAGCCGAGGGAGCCCGCCTACACCTACCAGACCAAGCCCCTGCAGATGGACGGCATGACGATGGCCGTCCTCGGCCTGGGCGCTCTCGCCGCCCTCAAGGGCTACCTGTGGGTGCAGGACGGGGAGATATGGAAGGCGGCCCTCCTGGGCACGGTCACGGCCCTTGGCATGGCCGCGGGCGGCTGGGCGTGGCACCGCTGGAAGAAGGCCCGGTCCCGCGTCGAAGACCCCCTGCTCATCAAGGAGAAGGTGTCGCGCATCGCCTTCGACGCCGAGCTCCAGATCGTCGCCGTGCTGCCCGCCGGCACGGAGCATCACCGGGCCGGGGAGCTTCTCGGCGCCCTCGCCGCCGCCTACCGCCACTACGACAACCCCGCCGGGGCGCGGTTCAAGGTCGGCCAGGTCCGGCCCATAGCGCCGGACCCCGACATGCTCCAACCCGCAGGTCCGGGGCTGTTCGGGGGGCGCAGCGTCCTGGGGGTCCGCGAGGTCGCCTGCCTCTGGCACCCGCCCGGCGCGGGCGACGAGACGCCCCTGGTGGAGCGCTCCGGCGCGAGGGCGCTCAACCCCTCGGCGAAGGGCGTCAAGGGAGGGGCGCTGGTGGGAGACACCACCGCCGGAGCCAAGCGGGACATCCGCTTCCCCGAAGACCTGCTCCGCCGCCACCACCTCTACGTCGCACGCACCCGCATGGGCAAGTCCACGCTCATGCACCACGTCGCCGTCCACAAGATGCGCGAGAAGGCGGCGGGCAGGGACGGCGACGCCATCGTCGTCGTGGACCCCCACACCGACCTGGTGGCCGGGCTGATGGAGCACGTCCCCGAGGCTCTCATCGACCGGGTGCGCCTCATCGACCTCTCCGACGAGACCCGCTCCCCAGGCGTGAACCTCCTGGACACGAGGATATTTGCAGACCGCGACCGCACCGCCGACTCGGTGGTGCGCGTGGCGAAGGGCCTGTGGGAGCAGTGGGGGCCGAGGATGCAGTCCATCCTCGAACAGACCGTCAAGACCCTCCACGAGGCAAACGAGCAGGTGGAGGAGGAGGCCCAGTACACGATCCTCGACGGCCTCAAGCTGCTGTCCAACGAGCCGTTCCGCAAGGACGTGCTCAAGAAGGTCTCCGACCCCTACCTCCTGGAGTGGTGGGGCAGCACCTTCACCGGCTGGAGCCGCGACTACAGGGCCGACTCCCTGGCCCCCGTCCAGACCCGCCTCTCCTACTACGCATCGTCAAAGCGGGCAAGGGCCATCCTCGGCCAGCGCCGCTCCACCATCGACCTGCGCCGGACGATCCACGACGGCGGTGTCCTGCTGGTATCGACGTCGCAGGGGACCGTCGGCAGGGACGTGGCCGCCCTGGTGGGCGCGTCGCTCCTCAACCTCGTGGACGCCGTGATCCGGGAGCAGGGGCGGCTGCCGCTGAGCAGGCGCAGGGGCGCACTGGTGGTGGTGGACGAGATGCAGTCCATGCCCGGCGTGGACTACGAGAGCATGTTGTCCGAGCTGGGCAAGTTCGGGGCGAGCTTCATCCTTGCCACCCAGAGTCTCGCCAAGCTGGACGACCTCTCCCGAACCATGCGGGACACCCTCCTCGCCAACGTAGGATGCCTCGCCGTCTTCCAGGTGGCGGGCAACGACGCCCGGACCCTGGTCTGGGAGCTGGGCAAGGAGCGGGTGACCGAGGACGACATCACCTCGCTGCCCGTCCACCAGTGCTACGTCCGCGCCACCGTGGGCAAGGAGCGGATGCCCGCCTTCTCGATGATGGTCAGAAAGCCCGAGGACGGAGACCCCGCCGTCGCCGACCGCATCCGCGCAGCGTCCTCCGCCTACACCGTCTCGGAGCGGCAGGCCGACTACGCCGACGCCGACGGCCATAAGAAGGTGGACGACTACCGCAAGGGCGTCGAGGACATCGAAAACGCCGCGCAGGAGGAGGAGGCGAAGCAGGGCCCGGAAGGCGGGAAGCAGACCGGAAAGCCCAAGACGGCCCCTGCGGAGGCCGGGGAGGATGAGACCAGCGACTCCGTTGGGAAGGACACCGAAGAGGAGGCCGGAGAATGAGACCCGAAGGATGTGAACCGGACCTCCTCCGCGCCCTCGCCTCGATGCCCTTCCTCGATCGCCAGGAGATGGTCGCCGTGTCGGGCTGGTCGAAGGCCGCGGTCCACGAGGCCGTCGAGAGGCTGGAGACCGGCGGGCTCTGCGCCTCCGTGCTCCACGCCGCCGACCCGTTCCCCCCGGCCCGGAGGTTCCACCTCACCGCCGCCGGGCTGCGAAGGCTCGCGAACGACGAGGACAGGCCCTTCGAGGCGCTGCTGCGGGACCGCCCACTCTCCGCCCAGTGGCGGCGCAGCCTGATGGAGCGCCTCGACGCACTGGCCGCCGTCTACCGCATGGCCTGCCTCCTCTCCGGCGTCGCCTTCCCCATCCGGTTCCGCTGGTACCGCGCCCTGCCGCTGGACGCCGCCGTGACCCTCCCGGACGGGAGGACCCTGGGCATCGTCAGGCAGGGGCTCACCGCCGACCGGTCGGGCTTCGCCAAGCGCCTCTGGCGGCTGCGCGAGGGGCAGATGCCCGGCGCCGTCCTCGTCCTCATGGCCGACGACGTGAGGCTCAGGCACGCCCGCAGGCTCCTTTCGACCACGGACGTTCCCGCCCTCTTCGCCCTGGAGCGCGAGGCGGTGCTGGCCGGACCGGACGACGCCATATGGAGACCCCTCAAGGTCGGGGGCGACGTCAGCCTGCGCTACGTCCTCGACCGGGCCGAGCCCGGCGGAGAGCTTCCCGTAGAGGACGAGTCGCGGCTCGCCTCTCCACCCGCCGATCTTCCCGAAAGGGCCGCCGCGTCGGACATCTCCGACCACATGCTGCCCCTCTTCGTCCGGCCCGCCGAGAAGCGCGCCCTCGACCTGATCTCGGACTGGCCGTGGATAGCCCTCACGGAGCTGGCCGGGCTGATGGGCGTCTCGCCCCAGAGGGCCTCCCAGACCGTCATACCGCTGGAAGGCTTCGGCCTCGCCGCCCGCGTGCCGGAGGCGGGCCGCCGGCTGGCCCTCACCGACCGGGGCCTCTCCCTGCTCGCCCGCAGGGACCGCACCTCGGTCGGCGTGGCGAAGAAGCGGTGGAGCCTCGCCCCCGAGGACGCCGAGGCCCCGTTGGAGTGGCGCAACGTCACCGGCAGGAGAACACGGCAGCTGCTCAGGAATATCGAGCACACCGACGCCGTCCACGGCTTCCTGGCGGCCATGACCGCCCAGGCACGCCTCCTGGGGTGGGAGATCGTCCAGATCGACCCGCCCCGGAGGGCGTCGAGGCACTTCAGGCACGACGGCCGGATGCGCGCCGTCAACCCCGACGCCTTCGGCGTCCTCAAGAAGGGCGATACGACGTGGCCCTTCTTCCTGGAGTGGGAGCGCCGCGCCGTCCGGCCATCAACCATGTCGGAGCGCCTGGCCCCCTATCTGCGCTACTACTCATCTCACAGGCCCCTGGACGACCACGGCGCAAGGCCCGCCGTCCTGGTCGTCTTCGACGACGAGATCGCCCAGACCCACTTCCTGCGCGTGGCGCGGGAGGAGATGCGGGCGGACGGGGTCGCCGTCCCCCTGTGGGTGTCCCACAGGGAGGCGATAGACGCCCTGGGACCCCTGGGCAGCGCCTGGCGATCCCCCGGAGAGTGGGAGTCGCCCCAGCCCCTGCCGCCCCGGTGAACCGGGGAAAACCGGCGGGAGCGCGAGCAGAAGCGCCTTCCCAATTTTGCTGAATATAGGAGATTGAAAAAGTCATGCGTTCACGAGACGCCAACCAAATGAAGGGACGCCCGAGGCGTGCAGGACGGACCGTCGTCCGGCTGGACGCAGCAGCCCTCTGGCGGCGGCTCAACCTCTTGAACCGCTCCCAGAACTGGCTCGCCAGGGAGATCGGGATTAGTCCCGGCTACCTCTCCATGCTGGTCAACGAGGGGCGAGCGCCCTCGGGACGCATCCGACGGCGGATGCAAAAGGCCCTAGGCGTGGAGAACTTCCACGAACTCTTTACACAGGAGGAGAGCGATGACGAGTAACACCAAAGATTCGCCCCGCCTCGGCGGGAGCCTGGAACTGGACCCGGACGACGCGCAGCGCCTGCCCTTCGTCAGCCTGCTGCCGAAGGACTTCCCCCAGCGCCTCGAACGCTTCAAGGAGGTCACCGGCCTCACCTGGAGCGGACTCGCGGCCGCCATCGGCGTCGACTACAAGCAGATGTACCGGTGGCGCAAGGGGGTCGAGCCGTCCGGCGGAGCCCTGCACGCCCTCTACATGTACGCCGCCCGGTTCCCCGGCGGACTGCAGATCCTCATGGGCGAGGGTTTCCAGTTGACCTTCTTCAGCAACTGACCGGCCCGCCCCGCCCGCGCAACCGCAACGGCGGGGCCTGAGCCGGCATAGACGCCGACCGGCGCTCGCCCTTTCCGTCCGCGCCGGGAGGCGAAATCCAAAGACCTGCAAACGAGAGGCCAGCGGACCGACGACCCGCCGCTGCGACTACGCACCATGAAAGACACCACCGGACACAACGAGCACGACAGACGCCGGAGGCCCGCCGGGGAAGTCCCCGACGAGTCCCTGGCCGAGCTGCTGTCCGCCTACACCCCCAAGCAGCGGAACGCTTTCATCAAGGGGTTCCGCATCCTGGCCGATGTCGCCATCCGCACCCACATGAAGCGGCAGGCTGGCGCGGACGCCGGGGACCCAACCGAGGACGGCGGCGAAGAGGAGGGGACCTGATCCCCCGCAAGACCCAGGAGGTTCAAACGATGGTCGAGTACAGGAAGAAGGTATGCAGGGAGTGCGGCAGGGTCTACTACCGCCGATTCCGGCGCAACGCCGGGACCGAGGGGTGGTGCAGACTCAGGTGCTACGGGAAGGACTACCGGCGGCGACCGGAGAATCGGGGTGGAGCGGCTGAGAGACCGGCGAGCCCCGGGAGACGGCGCCGGTCCTAGTACATGATGAGATGAGTGGGGACGAGACGCTGCGAGGTAGGGTCCACCGCCAGGGCCAGGCCCTCCAGCGTGTAGGCCCCCAGCAAGGCCGGAGCGTCGTCCTCTCCGAAGACCACGATGGTCACTTCGCTGTCGCCATTGATGGTGGCCCAGGCTCTCCCGTACTCCATGTCCACCCGCCGCCCGTCCGCCAGCAGGAACCTGCGCTGTCCCATCGGCTCGACCCCGAGCTCGCGCAGCAGGCTGCCCGGCAGCGTGGTGTAGGCGGCTCCGGTGTCCACCGTCGCCTCAATCTCCCGCACCCGTTGGCCGTCCATGCTGGCGATCCGCAGCGGCCACTTGAATGTCCCCATAGAGGAAGCCTCTCCGTCTAAGTGTCTACCACCCCATTTTACCCGATTTGGACTGCCTCTTACAGGCGCGCGGCCCTTGACAACGGAAGCCGGATTCGTTCATGATAAGGGTAAGACTCAGTATTACCAAGCGAGGCAAAAAAACATGCCCAGAACTACCGAGGTCATCACCATCTCACTCCCCCCGCAGATGGCCGAGCAGGTCAGGCAACTGATGGTGGAGGAGGACCGCACCATGAGCGGGCTTGTCCGCGAGGCCCTCCGCCTGTACATGCGGGAGGCGGAGGGGAGACGCCTCGAACGGTACGGACAACGGCCCGCCCGCGGGCAGGGCATCGCCCCCGAAGACGTGGAGCGCCCGGTGGGACGAGAACAGGATCGAACGGCAAGAAGCAGAAGGAGGAGGAACCGATGATTGAACGACACGACTACACGCCGGTGGCGCTCTACGCCAGGGTGTCCAGCGAAAGGCAGGACGTGGACCTGTCCGTGGCCGCACAGCTGCGGGCGCTCAGGGACTACGCCGAGAAGAACGACTACATCGTCGCCCGCGAGTACGTGGACGAGGCGGAGAGCGGACGCATCGCCAACCGCCCGGAGTTCCGCAAGATGATCGACGAGGCCAGCAGGACCAACGCCCCGTTCCGGGAAATCCTCGTCTGGAAGTTCAGCCGGTTCACCCGCAAGCGCGAGCACGCCGTCGCCTTCAAGTCCATGCTCCGGCGCAAGGGCATCCGGGTGGTCTCCATAACCGAGCAGGCCGAGGACACCGCCACCGGCAGGTTGCTTGAGGGCATCATCGAGAGCGTGGACGAGTTCTACAGCGAAAATCTTGCGCAAGAGGTCTTGCGGGGAATGAGAGAGGCCGCATCCAGAGGCTTCTGGGTCGGCAGCAAAGTGCCCTACGGCTTCAGCAAGCTCTACGTCCAAGACGGACCCAAGAAGCGCCCCACCCTGGAACCGGACCCCGCCACGTCCCCCATCGTCGAGCGCATCTTCGCGATGTCCGAGGCCGGTAAGGGGATGCTGGACATCACCCGCACCCTCAACGGCGAGGGCATCGCCAGCCCCGCAGGGAAGGTCTGGGGCAAGACCAGCATCCACAAGGTCCTCACCAACGAGGCGTACACGGGGACCCTGGTCTGGGGCGCCAACGCAAAGGACGGGGCAGACCCCGTGCGGGTGGAGAAGGCATTCCCCGCCATCGTCTCCAAAACCCGGTTCCGCCGCGTCAACCGGCAGCTGCGCCGCCGCGCCCCCAAGGTCGTCAACCCCAGAAGGGTCGGAAGCTCCTTCCTGCTCAGCGGGCTGGTCAAGTGCAAGACCTGCAACCGGGCGCTCACCGGCCAGTATTCCAAGAGCGGCCAGTTCCCCTACTACGTCTGCCAGTCGCTTATGAAGCAGGGCAAGGAAGCCTGCAAGACTCCCAGGCTCGCAGCCCGGCGCTTCGAGGAGATGGTCGTCACCAAGATTCGATCCAATATCCTCACCGACGGCAACATCCGCGCCCTGGTGAAGGTCGTGGACGAGCAGATGGACGGTGTGGCCGGAGATCAGCGCAAGAAGCTCCAGACCATCGAGAAGGAGCTTGCCGACGTGCGCCGCAGGCTGGATACGATCTACAACCTCGTGGAGACCACTGAGGTGGAAATGGCCGACTTCACCCCCCGCATACGCCAGCACCGGGAGCGGCAGGAGCGGCTTGAGTATTCCGCTGACCAGGCGAGGGCGGCACTGGCCCAGCGCCGGAATGTCCTCGACGACGTGAACACCATCGCCGCCTACGCCCAGGACATGAGCGCGTTCCTGAAGGAGAGTGAGCTTACCGAGCGCAGGACCTTCATCGAGTCCTTCGTCAAAGAGGTCATCGTCATGCCCGACAACGCCCTGATGCGCTACACCGTGCCTATGCCCGAGGACAGTTTTTTAGCTGGAGGGGTCACCGAGAAGGTGCCCCTTAACGGCTCGGTGCTAGCTTCCATACACGTTGGTGGGCCTGTTTTGACCGTAGGCAGAACCGTTTTCGAGATGTGGCTGGGAGCAGTGTGAGCTATGAGGTCCTCGGCCTGAGTAGCATCGGGTGACTAGGTGGAGGAACGCAAGAGGGATGCGGTGGCCCCGCCGTAGTCTGGCGCGAGTCATACTGCCTACTTCTCGCCCTCCGCACCCCCGGCGGCCTCTGGAAGCATCACTTCCATGCCGCCAGGAACAGAATAGGCCAGGCGCATGATGTGCCAGACCTCCCCGCCAGTCGGGATCGCCCCTTCACGCCATGCCGTCACGCGGTCGTCCGGGACGCCGAGGCGCTCGGCGAACTCCTCCCATGTCAGCCCTGCGAGCTCTATGAGCCTCTCCAGCCGCTCCGGATAGTCCTTCGGGAAGAGCTCCGGGTAAGAGTCGTCTATCCGCTCACGTGAGTCCATAAACCTACCTCCTCCTTTTGACCGCCATGAGGTCTCGATTCAGCGGCGTACGGAGGCCCTCCGGCGCTCGCGGAGTAATTCTACCAGCGACCGC